>CAWARV010000005.1:1665000-1938572 GCA_963784625.1 uncultured Actinomycetota bacterium | reverse complement strand
GATGGGCGACGTCGGGATGGCGGTCCAGCGCGCCGAGGACAAGACCGCGCAGATGCAGGCCCGGGCCGGCGCCATCGACGAGCTGATCGCCTCGGGCGCCCTCGACGACGCCAGCTCGATCAACCGCGGCGACGACATCTCCCGCGAGCTCGAGGCGATGTCCTCGCAGTCCGACGTCGAGTCCGAGCTGGCCGCGCTCAAGGCCGGCAGCGGGGCCGCAGCAGGCGCTGGAGTCGGCGGCGACGCCTCGCCCCCGGCGCAGGTCGAGGCGGCACCGTCAGCGAGCCCGAGGGAGGAGGGACAGGCATGATCGTGCGCATCCTCGGCGAGGGCCAGTGGGACGTCGCCGACGAGCAGCTGCCGCGCTCAACGCGCTGGACTCCGCGGTCGAGAGCGGCCGTCGAGGCCGGTGACCCGCGACGTTCGCGGAGAGCCTCGACGCGCTGCTCGCCGCCGTCGCGAGCTCGGCCGCGCCGCTGCCCGACGAGTCGCTCGAGGACTCCGACCTGATCCTGCCGCCCGTCCGACGCGACGCTGGAGGAGGTGCGGGAGCTGCTCGGCGACGACGGGCTGATCCCGGGCTGATGGCCGCGCACCCGCTTCATCAACGACCGCGGTCTGACCGCGCGGATGACCCTGGTCATGTTCCTGCTCGGCGGGCTGTTCGTCGCGCTGATCGTCGGGCTGATGTACGCCTTCCCGGCGCTACGCGGTCCGATCATCGGGATCGCCGGCCTCGGCATCGCCTGGTTCCAGTGGTACAACTCCGACACGCTCGCCCTCAAGGCGATGCGCGCCCGCGAGGTCACGCCCGAGGAGGCGCCCGAGCTGCACGGCGTCATCGACCGGCTGTGCGCGCTCGCGGACATGCCCAAGCCGCGGGTCGCGATCGCCTACACCGACATGCCGAACGCCTTCGCCACCGGCCGCTCGCCGAGCCACTCCGCGGTCTGCGTGACCACCGGCATCCTCGACAGGCTCACCGCCGAGGAGCTGGAGGGCGTGCTCGCCCACGAGCTCTCCCACGTCGCGCACCGCGACGTGCTGGTGATGACCCTGGCCGCGTCGGCCGGCATCATCGCGGGCATGCTCACCCGCGGCGCGCAGTACGGCGCGATGTTCGGCGGCGGCGACGCGGCCGCGACGACGACAACAACGGCCCGCCGTTCTGGCTGATCGCGCTGGTGGTCAGCCTGGTCGTCTACGCCGTCAGCTTCTTCCTGACCCGGCTGCTCTCGCGCTACCGCGAGCTCTGCGCCGACCGCGTCGGGCGCCTTCCTCACCCAGAAGCCGTCCGCCCTGGCCAGCGCGCTGACCAAGATCAGCGGCGAGGTCGCCGCGATCCCGAGCAAGGACCTGCGCGAGGTGCAGTCGATGAACGCCTTCTTCATCACCCCGGCGATCAGCGGGATGGGCGCTGAAGACGCTCACCTCGACCCACCCGTCGCTGGAGCAGCGGCTCGAGCAGCTCGCCAAGGTGTCCGCCGAGCTCGGCAAGCCGATGGACGGCGGCTTCCCGGCCCCCGGCCGGGTCGCTGAGCGCGCGCGATGGGGCTCTGGGACGCGCTGACCGGGCGCGAGCAAGCCGGTGCAGGCCAACCTCGACGCGCTGTTCTCCGCTGCCGCCGCGGCCGCGATCACCCTGCAGACCGCGGCCGGGTTCACTGCCGACCGGCGTCGGCTCGGTCTGCTACCGCGCCGCCGAGGGCGCGGCGTTCGCGCAGGCCCAGCGCGACGTCGTGGAGCTGCTCGACAACGACGACGACCCGGACGTCGAGCGCAGCACCGACTCGTTCGGGTTCACCTGGCTGCTGGCCCGGCAGAGCCCCGACGACCTGCCGGCCCTGGTCACCGACCTGCACACGGTGAACACCTCGCTGGAGGCGCAGGGCTTCGGGCCCAGCCTGCTCTGCTCGCTGGTCGGCTTCGAGCGACCCGGCCGGCCGCACGCCTGGGGCTGGTCTACCTCTACAAGCAGGGCACGTTCTACCCGTTCGCGCCGCAGGGCCCGCAGCAGCGCGACAACCTGCTGGAGATCCAGATCCGCGACCTGGTCAAGGACGACCTGCCGGTCGAGCCGCAGACTCAGCCGCTGGATGCCGCTGTGGGGCGCCCCCGGCCTCTGAGGCCGGACCGCTGGGTCAGCCGCGTCGGCGCGGCCCGCGCCGGCAGGTCGAGCATCCGCTGCAGCGCGACCTTGGCCCAGCGCTCGGTCTCGGGGTCGACCTCGATCCGGTTCACGACGGTGCCCGGCGACCAGGTTCTCCATCGCCCACACGAAGTGCGGCAGGTCGATGCGGTTCATCGTCGAGCAGTAGCAGACGGTCTTGTCCAGGAACGTGATGTGCTGCTCGGGGTGCGCGTTCGCGAGCCGCTGCACGAGGTTGAGCTCGGTGCCGATCGCCCACGACGAGCCGGCGCGGGGCCGCCTCGACGGTCTTGATGATGAACTCGGTCGAGCCGACCAGGTCGGCCTTGGTGACCACCTCGTGGGTGCACTCGGGGTGCACCAGCACCTGGACGCCGGGCACCCGCTCGCGGACGTCGTCGACGCACTGCGCGGAGAACCGGCCGTGCACCGAGCAGTGCCCCTTCCACAGGATCATCCGGGCGTCGCGCAGCTGCTCGGCGGTCAGCCCGCCGTTGCGGCTTGTGCGGGTTCCACACCACGCACTCGCTCGAGCGGGATGCCGAGCTCGCAGCACCGCGGTGTTGCGGCCGAGGTGCTGGTCGGGCAGGAACAGCACCTTCGCGTCCGGCTTCTGCTCGAACGCCCACTCCAGCGCCGACCTGGGCGTTGGACGAGGTGCACACGGCGCCGCCGTTGCGGCCGCAGAACGCCTTGATGTCGGCGGAGGAGTTCATGTAGGTCACCGGTACGACGGACGTCCGCGACGCCCGCGTCGGCCAGCGCGTCCCAGGCGTCCTCGACCTGGGCGAGCGCGGCCATGTCGGCCATCGAGCAGCCGGCGGCGAGGTCCGGGCAGGATCACCTGCTGGGCGGCCGAGGTGAGGATGTCGGCCGACTCGGCCATGAAGTGCACGCCGCAGAAGACGACGAACTCCGCCTCCGGCCGGGCGGCGGCCTCCCGGGCCAGCTTGAAGGAGTCGCCGGTGACGTCGGCGAACTCGATCACCTCGTCGCGCTGGTAGTGGTGGCCGAGCACGAACACCCGGTCGCCGAGCGCGTGCCTTGGCCGCCCGGGCGCGGGCCACCAGGTCGGGGTCCGAGGCGGCGGGCAGCGAGCCGGGGCAGTCGACGCCGCGCTCGGAGCGGGGGTCGGTGCCCCGGCCCAGGACCAGCAGGGGCAGGTCGGTCGTGGTCACGGCGCCCATCTCCCACGAGGGGTCACAGGAAGTGGCCGCTGTGCAGGTAGGGGCGTGGGCGGCCGCATGCCGCGCAGCGCCAGGTAGCCGGCGCTGACCAGCTCCAGCCGGGCCGCCAGCCCGACGTCGACGGCCCACTCGTTGGCGGCGGTGACGTGCCCCACCGCGCACCGGCACGCTCGGGGAGGAGGCCGCGAGCGACTCCCACAGCAGGTCGGTGGCGGTACGGCGGCTGGTCGCCGCCAGCAGGTAGGGCCCGCCGCCCGGGCGCGACGTAGGCGTAGCCGGACCCGGTGGTCCGGTCCGCGACCACCAGCCGGTAGCAGCCCGGCCAGCAGCTCGTGGTCCACGCCGTGGGCGGCCCCGCGGACCTGGCGGTCGACGGAGTCCATCAGGTCGACGTCGCCGAGCGTGCCCTCGCGCACCCGCTCGACCACCGGGCAGCGCCGCGCGGGGCACCGTGCCGCTCAGCGCCATCGTCGGGTGCAGCGTGAAGCCGGCGAGCCGGTAGCGGCGCACGCGCGCCGCGGGTCGTCGGAGGCGGCGACCATCGCGCGCAGGCAGCCGGAGCCGTAGGCGAGGGCCGCGTCCAGCAGCTGCCGGCCGACGCCCCGGCCCTGCACGCCGGGCCGGACCGCGAAGGTGGCGAGCACCCAGGTCAGCTCGCGCTTGAGGCTCACCGCGACGCCGAGCACGCCCGCTTCGTCCTCGGCGACCCAGCAGCCGCGCGGGTCGTGGCGCAGCAGGTGCTCCACCCGGGCCCGCCAGGCCGCCGCGGCCGGTCGTCGCGCGGTGGGTCGGCTCGAGGGCATCCGACGCGCCGGGTCAGCGCCGTCGAGGTCGAAGAACGCCGCGTCGGTGAGCCGCTCGACGACGGGGACGTCGGCGGGCGCCATCGGGCGGATGACGTAGTCGGCTGGCGGGATCGGCATCTCGGCCATCCCACCACGACCGGGGTCGTGGAGGATGGCGGCATGCGCGTCCTGATCGCTCCCGACAAGTTCGCCGGAACGCTGAGCGCCGTCGAGGCCGCCGAGGCCATCGCCGACGGGCTGGCGGCGGCGGGCCCCCGACGACGAGCTCGACCTGGTGCCGATGGCCGACGGCGGCCCGGGCTTCGTCGACGTGCTGCACGCCTCGCTCGGCGGCGACCTGCTGGCTGTCACGGTCAGCGGCCCGTACGGCGAGCCGGTCCCGGGCTCGGTGCTGCTGGCCGGCGGCACGGCGTACGTCGAGAGCGCCCAGGCCTGCGGGCTGCACCTGACGCCGCAGGACCGAGCGCCGGCCCGAGCACGCCACCACCGTCGGGGTCGGCGAGCTGGTCCGGGCGGCCGCCGGCTCGGGCGCGCGCGCGGGTCGTGGTGGGGCTCGGCGGCTCGGCGACCAACGACGGCGGAGCCGGCCTGCTGGCCGCGCTCGGGGCGACGGCCGACCGGACCGGAGCCGCTGACCCGGGGGGCCCGCGGGCTCGGCGGACCTGGGCGAGGTCGACCTGACCGAGGCCCGCGCGCACGGTCGAGGGGGTCGAGCTGGTCGCCGCCAGCGACGTGGACAACCCGCTGCTCGGCCTGATCGGGGCGACCAACGTCTACGGTCCGCAGAAGGGGGTCGCGGCGGACCGGCTGCAGGCCGTCGACGCCCTGCTGCGAGCGGCTGGCCGACGCCACCGACCGCAAGGTGGCCCTGGCAAGGGCGCCGGTGCGGCCGGCGGGCTGGGCTTCGCGCTGCTGCTCCTCGGCGCCGGCCCGGATGCCGGGGATCGACGGTGGTGACCGAGGCGGTGGGGCTGGCCGAGCGGGCCCGCCGCGCCGACCTGGTTATCACCGGCGAGGGCGCGTTCGACTTCTCCTCGCGGTCCGGCAAGGTCCCCTACGGCGTGGCGAAGGTGGCCGGTGAGGCGCTGCAGCCGTGCATCGCGCTGGCCGGGCAGGTGCTGGTCGGCTCCCGGGAGATGCGGGCCCTGGGCGTGGAGTCGGCCTACTCGGTGGTCGACCTGGTGGGGGAGCAGGCCAGCTTCGCGGACCCGGCGGGCAGTCTGGCCGCGCTCGCGGAGCGCACCGCCCGCTCCTGGTCGCGCTAGACGGGAATAGCCAGCGGTGTGCGACCATTGAGCCGGGTGCACGAGCAGACGGTCCACCCGCACGAGCAACGACATCAGTCGAGTTGGGGAGTACACCGATGACCGAGCAGGTCGACACCACCACCGAGACGCAGATCCGCACCGACGGCATCAACGTCAGCGACGCCGCAGCCAGCAAGGTGCGGGCGCTGCTCGAGCAGGAGGGTCGTGACGACCTCCAGCTCCGGATCGCCGTCCAGCCCGGCGGCTGCTCCGGGCTTCGCTACCAGCTGTTCTTCGACGAGCGCAACCTCGACGGTGACCTGGTCACCGACTTCGACGGTGTCGCCGTGGTCGTCGACCGGATGAGCGTGCCCTACCTGAACGGCGCGGTCATCGACTTCGTCGACACCATCGAGAAGCAGGGCTTCACGATCGACAACCCGAACGCGACGGGTTCCTGCGCCTGCGGCGACTCGTTCCACTGAGCCGCCCCGGCACGCCTCGGCGGCCCCTCGCAGCCTCTCGGCTGCGGGGGGCCGTCGCACGTCCGCGCGGCGCTCAGGGCGCGGCGTGGTACGGCGTCACCAGGACGTCGCGGTACGACGCGTCCTGGAGCATCCGGCCGGCGAGCGGACGCTGCAGGCGGATCGTCACCGAGCCGTTCAGCCGCTGGTCGGCGCACCGCTCGTCGGGACGCCCGGTGGGGGTGCGGAGCAGCCGGACCGCCACCGCGTCCGCGTCCTGGCGCACCGACGGCGGCCGGACCTCCCGCGAGCAGTCGCTGCGCGGGGACAGCCTGTAGTAGACCGTGAGCGCGCGCCCGGCGGTCTGGTAGCCGGTGATCCGAGGTGGCCCGTCCGGGACGCTGTCGACCCGCTCGGGTGCCGGCATCGGCACCCGCAGCGACGCCTGGTCCGGGCCGACGACGCCCGTGCGCTGGCCGCCGTGGCCGACGGCCACCTCGGCGAGCAGGATCGTGGCGAGCACGGAGGTGGCCGCGCCCAGCGGCAGCAGCCAGCGAGCGGAACCGGGGCTCATCCGCCCAGCATGCCTCGCGGGCGGTGGCGGATCGAGTCCGGGCCGCGGCGGGTAGTCTCGGGCTCGCCCTCCGCGGCCCCGAACCGCCCCCCGACCGCCCTTCCACGTGAGGACCATCCCTGTGTCGCTGCTCGTGACCGGCTCCATCGCCACCGACCACCTGATGTCCTTTCCCGGCCGGTTCTCCGACTCCCTGGTCGTCGACCAGCTGGACAAGATCGCGCTGTCCTTCCTGGTGGACGACCTGGAGGTGCGCCGGGGCGGCTGCGCGGCCAACATCGCGTTCGGGCTGGGGAACCTCGGTCTCCAGCCGGTGCTCGTCGGGGCGGTCGGCGAGGACTTCGTCGACTACCGCTCCTGGCTGGTGCGGCACAACGTGGACTGCGAGTCGGTGCACGTCTCCCGGACCAAGCACACCGCGCGGTTCGTCTGCACGAACGACTCCACGATGGCCCAGATCGCGTCCTTCTACGCGGGAGCGATGAGCGAGGCCCGGGAGATCGAGCTCTCCCCGATCGTCGAGCGGGTGGGCGGGCCGTCGTACGTCCTGATCGGTCCGAACGACCCGCAGGGCATGCTGCGGCACACCCGGGAGTGCCGCGAGCGCGGCTACCGCTTCGTCGCGGACCCGAGCCAGCAGCTCGCGTTCGGAGACGGCGAGATGATCCGCGAGCTGATCGACGGCGCGGCCATCCTGTTCAGCAACGAGTACGAGTCCGCGCTGATCGAGAAGAAGACCGGGTGGACCAACGACGAGGTGCTGTCCCGGGTGGGCATCCAGGTGGTCACCCTGGGTGCCGAGGGGGTGCGCGTCGAGCGCGAGGGCGAGGCCCCGGTCGTGGTCCCGGCCGTGCCGGAGATCGCCAAGGTGGAGCCGACCGGCGTCGGGGACGCGTTCCGGGCGGGCTTCCTCGCGGCCCTGGAGTGGGAGCTGTCCCTGGAGCGGGCCGCGCAGCTGGGCTGCCTGCTCGCGGTGTACGTCGTGGAGCAGGTCGGCACCCAGGAGTACTCCCTGGACCAGGCGGCGTTCGTGCGCCGCTTCGCCGACGCCTACGGCGAGGCCGCGGCGGCCGAGGTGGCCGCGCACGTGCGCACCCCGCGCGGCTGAGCCCCGCTCACCGCAGCCCCAGCATGCTCAGCACCCGGTCACCCGCGTGCCCGTCCTCCAGGTGCCCGTAGGTCTCCCGGAACGCCGCGTAGCGGGCTGACCAGCGCCCGGCGTCCAGGTGCAGCAGCGTCTCCACGAGCTCGTCCTCGGTCCAGGCGACCGGTCCCGGTGCCTCCGGCAGCAGGTCGAAGTAGAAGCCACGGATCTGGTCGCGGTAGCGGCCCAGGTCGTAGGGGTAGTAGACGATCGGCTTGCCGGTGAGCGCGAAGTCGAACATCACCGAGGAGTAGTCGGTGACCAGGACGTCCGCGGCGAGGTACAGGTCGCGCACGTCGCGGTAGAAGGACACGTCGAGCACCCCGGGGGCGTGCTCGGGGTGCACCCGGTCGGTCATCAGGTCGTGGACGCGGGCCAGGACCCGGTGCGGCGTCCCGGCACCCGACAGCCGGGCCGCCACCGCTCCCAGGCGCAGGTGCATCGGGACGTCCTGCACCGAGCGGTCGTACTTCTCGTCGTCCCGCCAGGTGGGCGCGTACAGGACCGCCACCTCGTCCCCGGCGAGGCCGAGCTCACGGCGCACGCGGGTGCGACCCTCGCCGGCCCGGGGACTGAGCAGCAGGTCGTTGCGAGGGTAGCCGGTCTCCCACACCGGCCCGTCGTAGCCGAACGCCTTGGCCAGCCGCGCGGTGCTGACCTGGTTGGGGGACAGCAGCACGTCCCACTGCGCGATGTCGCGGTCCAGGTGCGCGAGCCGGTCGGGCATCACCATCAGCGCGTCGTAGTGGATCCGCTTGAGCGGGGTGCCGTGCCAGGTCTGCAGGTACGTCGTCCCGGCGGACTTCGTCCACTCCATCTCGAAGTGGGTCCCGGAGACCACCAGGTCGGCGGACTCCAGGGCGGTGCGGGCGGCGGGGGAGCCGACCTCCACGGTGGCCACCCCCGCGGGGAACGCGGCCGCATGAGCCGGGTCCAGCAGCCAGGTGTGCCGGATGCCCGGCCGGTCCCGGAGCCGCTCGTAGAGCGCTCGCGGGTTGTCCGAGAAGCGCCCGTTGAACGAGCTGTAGACGACGTGCGTCCCGGCGCGCCTCATCGGGCCCGCCGGACCACGAAGCGGGGCACGCCGTCGGTCGCGGTGTCCTCGCCGACGTAGGCCTGGCCGCGCATCCGGCACCAGGCCGCGATGTCGGGACGGGCCGCGGGGTCGTCGGCGACGACGGCGAGGCAGCCGCCCACGGGCAGATCGCCCAGGTGGTTGGCCAGCCGGATCACCGGCAGGGGGCACTTGAGGCCCCGACAGTCGAGCTCCACGTCCGCGTCCACCGGGACATGGTCTCAGCCCGCCCGCTCAGCCGCGCAGCCGTCCCACCACACCGGGCAGCACGCCCAGCAGCCGGTCGACGTCGGCCTCGGTGGTCTCCCGGCCCACCGACACCCGGACGTTGCCGTGGGTGAGCGCTCCCATCGCCACCAGCACGTGCGAGGGCTCGAGGGTGCTGGCGGTGCAGGCCGACCCCGAGGCGACCGCGAACCCCTGCCGGTCGAGCTCCGTGACCAGGGCCTCGCCCTCGACGTAGAGGCAGGAGAACGCCAGCACGTGCGGCAGCCGGTGCTCGGGATCGCCGACCACGTCCACGTCCGGGACGGCGGCCAGCCCCGTCCGGAGCCGGTCGACGAGCGCCCGCTGGCGCGGCGCCACCTCGGCCCGCTCGGCGGTCACCGCCTGCAGCGCGGCGGCGGCGGCCAGCACGGCGGGCACGTTCTCGAACCCGGCGACCCGCGGGTCGGTGCGGTCGTCGACCGGGAACGGGGCCCGCCAGCGAGCGCCCTTGCGCACCACCAGCACCCCCACGCCGGCCGGGCCGCCCCACTTGTGGGCCGACGCCGAGGCGACCGCCCACCCGCCGGGCAGGTCCACCCGTCCCGCCGCGGCCGAGGCGTCGGCGAACACCGGGACGTCGTGCCGGGCGGCCGCGGCCGCGGCCTGCTCCGAACGGCTGCAGGGTGCCGACCTCCGGGTTCGCGACCTGCACGGCGAGCACCGCGGCGGGGGCGGCCGAGAGCGTCTGCTCGAGCTCGTCGAGGCGCAGCCGGCCCCGCCCGTCGACGCGCACGCTGGTCGAGGTGCCGGCGAAGTGGGCGGTCCACCAGTCCCGCGCGGCCAGCACGGCCGAGTGCTCGACGGCCGAGTGCACGAGCCGGGAGGCGACCCGGCGCCGGCCCAGCAGCAGGCCGAGCACCCCGAGGTGGGTCGCGGAGGTGCCCGACCCGGTGAACGAGACCTCGTCGGCGCGCACCCCGAGGAGCGTGCCGACCGCCTCGCGCGCGTTGTCCAGCAGCAGCCGGGCGGCACGTCCCTGCCGGTGCAGGCGCAGCGGGTCGGCATAGCCTTGGTCCAGGGCCGCCAGCAGGGTGTCGCGCGCCGCGGGGTGCAGCGGCTCGGAGGAGGCCGCGTCGAGGTAGACGGGGCCGTCCCCGTCCGCGGGCCCCATCGGGTAGGTCACACCCTGAAAGTACCGTCCCACCTACCGGCGGAACCGCATCGCCTCAGTAGTAACGTTCTTCCTGACCGCCGCACGAGGTGTTCTGACAGAGAGGCTCAATCCGTTGCGTCTGCATCTCCCCAAGCGCGCACGCAGGGTCGGTATGACGGCCAGCGCCGCTGCCGTCATGCTGCTGCTCGGTGGTTGCTCCTCCGGGGAGCAGGAGTCGATCAAGCGCCTGGCGCAGCCTGTCGGCGTCACCGACCGCACCAGCCAGATCCACAGCCTCTGGATGGGGTCGTGGCTCGCCGCCATGATCGTCGGGGTGGTGGTCTGGGGCCTGATCGCCTACGCGTGCGTCAAGTTCCGTCGTCGTCGCGACGACGAGATCCCGGTGCAGACCCGCTACAACCTGCCGATCGAGATCCTCTACACCGTCGCACCCGTCGTCATGGTGCTGGTGTTCTTCTACTTCACGGTGACCGTCCAGAACCACACGCTCGCCCCGGCCAGCGCGTCGGGCAAGCCGGATCACACCGTCACCGTCGTCGGTCAGCAGTGGTCGTGGACCTTCAACTACGACAAGGACGCCGCCCTCGACGGGACCACCACGGTCTACGACGGCGGCACCACGGCGGACCGGCCCACCCTGTACCTGCCGGTGAACAAGAGCGTGGACATCCAGCTCCGGTCGCCGGACGTCATCCACTCCTTCTGGGTCCCCGCGTTCCTGTTCAAGATGGACGTCGTCCCCGGCCGGACCAACCACTTCGGCTTCACCCCGACCCGCGAGGGTGACTTCGTGGGCCGCTGCGCGGAGCTCTGCGGCGCCTACCACTCGCGGATGCTCTTCAACGTCAAGGTGGTCAGCGAGAGCGTCTATGCCGACCATCTCAAGCAGCTCCAGCAGCTGGGCAACATCGGCCCGGCGCTCGGCGGCTCCGAGGCGACCACGCAGGCGGGCCTCGAGCCGGCCAACGAGAAGGGAAGCGGCCAGTGACCACGGCAGCTGAGGGCACCAGCCAGTTCCAGGCCAAGGCGGCCGCCCGGCCCAACACGCTGGGCCAGGCGATCGTCAAGGTCATCACGACCACCGACCACAAGATGATCGGCAAGCTCTACCTCGGCACGTCGTTCGCCTGGTTCCTGATCGCCGGCCTGATGGCCATGCTGATCCGTTCCGAGCTCGCCTTCCCGGGCCAGCAGATCGTCAACGACGAGCTGTACAACCAGCTGTTCACCATGCACGGCACGATCATGCTGCTGCTCTTCGCGACCCCGCTGTTCTTCGGCTTCGCGAACGTCATCATGCCGCTGCAGATCGGCTCGCCGGACGTGGCCTTCCCCCGGCTGAACATGTTCAGCTACTGGCTGTTCCTCTTCGGCGGGATCATCGCCGGGTCGGGCTTCCTCACCCCCCAGGGTGCGGCGGACTTCGGCTGGTTCGCCTACACGCCGCTCTCGGACGCGGTCCGCAGCCCCGGCGCCGGTGGCGACCTGTGGATCATGGGGCTGTGGATGGCCGGCCTCGGCACCATCCTGGGCGCGGTCAACTTCATCACCACGATCATCTGCATGCGGGCCCCCGGCATGACGATGTTCCGGATGCCGATCTTCGTCTGGAACACCCTGGTCACCAGCCTGCTCGTGCTGATCGCGTTCCCGATCCTGGCCGGCGCGCTGCTCTCCCTGGAAGCCGACCGGCAGTTCGGGGCGCACGTCTTCGACGCGGCGAACGGCGGTCCGATCCTCTGGCAGCACCTGTTCTGGTTCTTCGGGCACCCCGAGGTGTACATCATCGCGCTGCCGTTCTTCGGGATCGTCACCGAGATCCTGCCGGTGTTCAGCCGCAAGCCCGTCTTCGGGTACGTCGGCCTGGTGGCCGCGACCGTCAGCATCGCGATCCTCTCGGTCGCCGTGTGGGCGCACCACATGTACGTCACCGGTGCGGTGGACCTGCCGTTCTTCTCCGGCATGACGTTCCTGATCGCGGTGCCGACAGGAGTGAAGTTCTTCAACTGGATCGGCACCATGTGGGGCGGATCTCTGTCCTTCGACACCCCGATGCTCTGGTCCGTCGGCTTCCTCACCACCTTCCTGTTCGGTGGCCTGACCGGCGTCATCCTGGCCAGCCCGCCGCTGGACTTCCACGTCTCGGACTCGTACTTCGTGGTCGCCCACTTCCACTACGTGGTGTTCGGCACCGTGGTGTTCGCGATGTTCGCGGGCTTCTACTTCTGGTGGCCGAAGATGACCGGCAAGATGCTCGACGAGCGTCTGGGCAAGGTGCACTTCTGGCTGTTGTTCGTGGGCTTCCACACCACGTTCCTGGTGCAGCACTGGCTGGGGGTCGAGGGCATGCCGCGGCGGTACGCCGACTACCTGCCCTCGGACGGGTTCACCACGCTCAACCAGGTGTCCACCATCGGCGCGTTCCTGCTCGGCGCGTCCACGCTGCCGTTCCTGCTCAACGTCTACAAGTCCTCGAAGAGCCCCGACGTCGGCATCGACGACCCCTGGGGCTGGGGCCGGTCGCTGGAGTGGGCGACGTCCAGCCCGCCGCCGCGCCACAACTTCACCACCATCCCGCGGATCCGCTCCGAGTCGCCCGCCTTCGACCTGCACCACCCGGAGGTCGCGGCGCTGGAGATGGTCGAGGCCAACCAGCTCGGCGACGAGGGCCACCGGGCCGACGCGCCCGAGGTGGACGGCCGGAGCGCGCACCTCGAGGAGCAGATGGGTCACCGGATCAACGACGACGAGGAGAACGACCGATGAAGGCGGAGGCCTGGATCTTCGGCATCTGCACGGTCTTCTTCCTGCTGGTCGCCCCGGCCTACTGGTTGATCGCCCGGGATCCCGACCGGGACGTCCGCCCTGGTGATGACGTTCCTGCTGACCCTGCTGGTGACCTTCTACCTGGGCTTCCACGCCTCGAAGATGGACCCCCGCCCGGAGGACCGGCAGGACGCCGAGATCGCGGACGGTGCCGGCGAGCTGGGGTTCTTCCCGCCGTACAGCTGGTGGCCGCTGTGGGCGGGGCTGACCCTCGCGGTGATCGTCTTCGCCACCGCGTTGGCCGCAGTGGTGGCTGCTGCTGATCGGGTCTCGGCCTCGGGTCGCTGGCCCTGAGCGGCTGGATCTACGAGTACTACGTGGGCGAGCACGCCCACTGACCTGCGCTGATGTGCACGACAGGCCACCCGGGGCCACCCGGGTGGCCTCCTGTTCGTGACACGAACGTGACGGGGCGCCGCTCGCCTCGAATCGAGAGGTGGGGGCGGCGCTTGTTACCCTCGGACGAGACCAGCTTTCACTCTCGAGGGGACTCCATGTCTGTACGTCCTGGTGCCGCAGCGCCTCCGCTGCGTCGTCGTACCGCCTCCGTGGCCGGCCTGCTGGCCCTCGGCCTGATCGGCACGGGCTGCTCCGCCGACACCCAGGCCGCGCCGGCCGGGGCCGACAAGGTGCCCGCCGACTCCTCCTCGAGCGCGCCGTCGGCTCCGGCTGTCTCCCAGGTCGCCGTCTCGACGAACCTCGACTCGCCCGCGGGGCGTCCAGGTGGACAAGACCCTCCAGCTGTCGGCGCGGCGGGGGACGCTGACCTCCGTGTCGGTCCAGGGTCCGAAGTCGGCGCTGGCGGGCAAGCTCTCCGCGGACGGCACCGGGTGGACCGCCAAGGACCGGCTGGAGCCTGGCACCCGCTACACCGTGCGAACGGAGGCGGTCGACGCCGACGGACTGAAGGCCACCAAGAACACCAGCTTCACCACCGAACGCCTCCCGCTCGACCAGCAGACCTACCCGAGCTTCGTGCCGCTAGCCGGGCGCCACGGTCGGTGTCGGCATGCCGGTGATCGTCCGCTTCGACGTCCCAGTCACCGACCGTGCCTCGATCGAGAGGCATCTCACCGTGACCAACACCTCCGGACAGGTGGGCGCCTGGCGCTGGGTGAGTGACTCCGAAGTGCACTGGAGGCCGAAGACCTACTGGAAGCCCGGCACCGACGTCACTGTGACGGCGGACGTGAACAGCATCCCCGCCGGCAACGGGATCTACGGGCAGCTGAGTCGCACCACCACCTTCCACGTGGGCAGCTCGGTGATCAGCCGGGTCAACGCCCAGACCCACGAGATGAAGACCTTCATCGACGGCAAGCTGGCGAAGACCACGCCAATCACCACCGGCAAGCCCGGCTTCACCACCCGCTCCGGGGTGAAGGTGATCATCGAGAAGTTCCGCAGGAAGCGGATGAACTCCGAGACCGTCGGGATCGCGGCCGGCAGCGCCGAGGCCTACGACATCAACGACGTCGAGTACGCCATGCGGTTGACCTACTCGGGTGAGTTCCTGCACGCCGCGCCCGTGGTCGGTCGGCTCGCAGGGCGCGCCAACGTCAGCCACGGTTGCACCGGCATGAGCACCGCCAACGCCGGCTGGCTCTACGAGCACAGCAAGCCCGGCGACGTCGTGGAGTACACCGGCACCGACCGGCCGATGACCCTGGACAACGGGTACGGCGACTGGAACGCGTCGTTCAGCACCTGGAAGCAGGGCTCGGCGCTCCGCTGACGGCCCCGGCCCCGGGCCCGGGCTCACCGCCGGCCCGGGCTCACTGGCCCGGGCACCGGCCTGGGGTCATCGCCGGGGCACCGGGCCTCCCCGGGGCGGCGACGTCAAGGACGGACACAGCGCAGGGCCCCCGGCTCGTCTCCGAACCGGGGGCCCTTCGTGGTGCCGTGGTACGCGGCGCTCAGTGCTTCCTGAGCTCGTCGCCCTCGATGCTGTGACGGCCGTCGTACTGGTGACCGTCGGCCGCGGTGCCGTCGAGCTCGTAGTCCCCTGAGTAGTCGCCACCCGAGAGATGCTGGTGGCCGTCCTCGTGCCGCTCGAGCTCGTGGGCGGCGTGGTGACGTGCCTCCTCGAGCTCCTCGCGGGTCGGGTTCTGGATGTTGTCCGAGTACCAGGCCTGCGACAACCGGGCCCGGAGCCGGTCGATCTTGACGTGGCGGTTCGGGACGCCGTTCTCGTCCTCGGCGCTGGGCAGCGGGATCCGCGGCTCCGGGTCGCGCGCGGTGAGGGTGTAGGCCTCGTCCTGCGAGATCGGCACGTGCTTCTCGGCGTACGCGCCCTCGGGCGAGCGCATGATGATGCCGCTCTCGTAGCCGTGCAGCAGGCGCGCCTGGTCGGCACGCTGCAGCGCGATGCACCAGCGCCTGGTGATGATGAAGGCGATCACCGGCCCGACGAACACCAGGACCCGGTTGAAGTAGGTGATGCTGTTCAGGCTGAGGCTGAACTTGATCGCGATGATGTCGTTGGCGCTCGGCCGCCCAGGTGATCCCGTAGAAGGTCATCAGCGCGACCATCAGCGCGGTCCGGGTCGGCGCGTTGCGGGGTCGCTGGAGCAGGTGGTGCTCCCGCTTGTCGCCGGTGATCCAGGCCTCCAGGAAGGGCAGCATCAGCAGGACCGTGAACACCACGCCCGGGAGCACGATGATCGGCAGGAAGACGTTCCAGCTCAGCGTGAACCCGAACAGGTGCGTCTCCCAGCCCGGCATGATCCGCAGCGCCCCGTCCGGCCAGCCCATGTACCAGTCGGGTTGTGAGCCCGCCGTGACCTGGGACGGGTCGTAGGGACCGAAGCGCCACACTGGGTTCACGTCATCAACCCGCCCATCAGCCCGGTCATGCCGAAGACGATGAAGAAGAACCCACCGGCCTTCGCGGCGTAGATCGGCAGCAGCGGGTAGCCGACCACGTTGTCGTTGGTTCGACCGGGGCCGGGCCACTGCGTGTGCTTGTGGAAGACCAGCAGCAGCATGTGCGCACCGATCAGCCCCAGCAGCACCCCGGGGATCAGCAGCACGTGGATGGTGTACATCCGCGGGATGATCGCGTCGCCCGGGAACTCCCCACCGAACAGGAAGAACGACAGGTACGTCCCCACGACGGGGATGGACTTCATGAAGCCGTCCGCCGCTCGGATGCCGGTCCCGGAGAGCAGGTCGTCGGGGAGCGAGTAGCCGGTGAAGCCCTCCAGCGTGCCCAGCAGCAGCAGCAGCGAGCCGATCACCCAGTTGAGCTCGCGGGGCTTGCGGAAGGCTCCCGTGAAGTAGACGCGCATCAGGTGCACGAGCATCGCCGCGACGAACAGCAGCGCGGACCAGTGGTGCATCTGCCGCAGCAGCAGCCCTCCGCGCACGTCGAAGGAGATGTTCAAGGTGGACTCGTACGCCTCGGACATCGAGACGCCGCGCAGCTGGTCGTAGGTGCCGTGGTAGACGACCTCGACCATGCTCGGCCGGTACCACAGGGTCAGGAACGTCCCGGTCAGCAGCAGGATGACGAAGCTCCACAGAGCGATCTCACCCAGCATGAAGGACCAGTGGTCCGGGAAGACCTTGCGGACCTGCTTCTTGGCGAGCCCGGCCAGACCGGTCCGCTCATCTGCCCAGGTCGCTGCACCTGCCACTGGATCCGGCTTGGGGGCCTTGGCAGCGGTGGTGCCATTGGTCATCGTCGTGCTCATCTGTGTCACCCACGTTCCCAGTAGCTGGGACCGACAGGCTCGAGGAAGTCACTCTGGGCAACGAGGTAGCCCTCGCTGTCCACCATGATCGGGAGCTGAGGCAGCGCGCGAGCGGCCGGTCCGAAGATCACCTTGCCGTTGTCCCCCAGGTCGAACGTCGACTGGTGGCAGGGGCAGAGCAGATGGTGAGTCTGCTGCTCCCACAACGAGATCGGGCACCCCACGTGGGTACAGATCTTGGAGAAGCACAGAATCCCCTCGACACCCCAGTTCTCCCGCCCCTTCGCCGGAGTGATGTCGTTGGGCGCCATGCGGACGATGATGATCGCCGCCTTGGTCTTGGCCTGCAGGAGCTCGGTGCCCTCGTAGAGCGGCTCGCCCTCGGGCCCGTCCTCGTAGAACACCGCCGGCTCGCCGTTGATCAGCTGCCCGATCTCGACCTCCTCGGGCTTGATCGGGGTGCCGGCCACGTCGTTGGTGAGCCGCATCCCCTTCTTCCACACGGTGCGCGCCAGCTTGTCGCCGGGCAGCGGGCCGAGATCCCGCAGGATCACGACCGCCGGCAGGCCGATGGTGGCGAACGCGCCGAGCAGCGAGTTGCGGATCAGCGGGCGACGGGCGATGCCCGAGTCCGCGACCCCGGCGTTGAAGGCCGCGACGGCCTCCTCGCGGTCCGTGTCGCTGGAGCGGGCCGGGTGCCGCATCTCGACCATCTCGACGTCGCTCATGAGCTTGCGAGCCCACTGGATGGCGCCGACGCCGATCAGCAGCAGTGCCATGCCGAAGGTCACGCCGAGGGCGACGTTCGAGGCGCCGTACCCGCCGATGATGGTGGGGTCGCGCCCGACGTCCAAGACGAAGTAGGCGACGATGAAGAGCAGCGCGAACACGCTCGACAGGCCGAACATGGTGGCGATCTGACGCTCGGCGCGCTTGGCGGCAGCCTCGTCGACGTCGGTCGGCCGCGGCTCGTGGGGCGGCAGCCCCGGGTCGGGGATGGGCCCCCCGTGCGCCGGCGTCGCGATCTCGGAGCCGTGCTCCGGCCCTCCGACGGTGGCGGGGGTGTTCGGGTGGTCCGTGGTCACGCCTTGACTCCCTTCTTGGAGCGAACCGAGTGCGAGGCGATCCACACCGCGAAGCCGACCAGGCCGCCGATGCCGAGGATCCAGGCGGCCAGACCCTCGGAGACGGGGCCCAGGGCGCCGAGCGGGTTGCCGCCGTAGTTGGGGGTCTTCTCCATGCTCTTGAGGTAGGCGATCACGTCCCGCTTCTCGTCGGGCTTGAGGACGCCGTCGGAGAAGACGGGCATCTGCTGGGGGCCGGTGAGCATGGCCTCGTAGATGTGCTTGGGGGTCACGCCCTTCAGCGAGGGGGCGTACTTGCCACCCGGCAGCGCGCCGCCGGAGGCCGCGAAGTTGTGGCAGGCGGTGCAGTTGGTCCGCCAGAACTGGCCGCCGCGGACAACGGACTCGTTGTCGACGTTCGAGATGTCGTACTCGGAGCTCGCGGGGATGGAGGGCCCTGGCGCCAGCGAGGCGACGTACGCGGCGAGCTGGGTGATCTCCTCCGGCGTGTACACGACGGCCTTGCGGGCTGCCTGCACGCCCGGACGGGCCATCGGCATCCGGCCGGTGCCGACCTGGAAGTCGACGGCTGCAGCCCCGACCCCGGCCAGCGGCGGACCGTACTGGGTGTCGCTCTTGGTCTGCACGCCCTGACCGTTCTGGCCGTGGCAGGAGGCGCACCCGACCAGGAACAGGGCGCGTCCCTGGGCGACGGTCGACTGGTCGGCCTGCTGGGTCTCAGCCGAGGCGGGGGAGAGCAGCGCGTAGGCGCCACCGGTCATGAGCAGGCCCATCAGCAGCACCGCCAGCCCGGCAAAAGGGCTGCGTCGCTTGGCCGAGAGGCGAGCGGTAAGGAGTCGCACAGGGTGTCCTTCGAGGTCCTGGAAATGTCCTGGTCCGGCTGCGGGCGGGTGTTACTGGATCAGATAGATGGTCGCGAACAGTCCGATCCACACGACGTCGACGAAGTGCCAGTAGTACGACACGACGATGGCGCTCACCGCCTGCTCGTGGGTGAACTTGCGGGCGATCAACGTGCGGCCGAGCACGAGCAGGAAGGCGATCAGCCCTCCGGTGACGTGCAGCCCGTGGAAGCCGGTGGTGAGGTAGAAGACCGACCCGTACGCGGAGGACGGGATCGTGACGTGCTCCTCGATCAGCGCGACGTACTCCGTGGCCTGACCGGCGACGAAGATCGACCCCATGATGTAGGTGAGGACGAACCACTCGCGCAGTCCCCAGCCCTTCATCTGCAGGAGGCCGCCGGTGCGGCCCACCTGACCGCGCTCGGCGGCGAAGACGCCGAGCTGGCAGGTCAGCGAGGAGGCCACCAGGATGAAGGTGTTGACCGAGGCGAAGGGCACGTTCAGCTTCACGGTCTCCTGTGCCCACAGCTCGGAGGACACGGCCCTGATCGTGAAGTAGCTCGCGAAGAGGGCGGCGAAGAACATCAGTTCGCTGGAGAGCCACACGATGGTCCCGACACTGACCATGCTTGGCCGGTCGTGGTGCCCGTGCAGGCGGGAGGCGGGGATCGCGGATGCTGTTGAGGCCACGGAGACATTATGTCTGCTGTGACGTGTGGGGGAACCCCGACCCCCCCGGGGTTTCCGCGTCGGTCAGTTCACACCATGTCCGGCGGGGTCCGGAGCCCGCCCGTGCGGTCCCGGTAGAGTCACCGCCGTGACCAACGCCTCCGCCGCCGACCGGCTCACGATCCTCGTCTACAGCGACGACGCGGACACCCGCTCGCAGGTCATCCTGGCCCTCGGCCGTCGTCCGCACCCCGACCTGCCGGAGGCGAGGTACGTCGAGGTGGCCACCGAGCCGGTGGTGCTCCAGCAGATGGACAGCGGGACCGTCGACCTCGCGATCCTCGACGGCGAGGCGGTCCCGGCCGGCGGCATGGGGATCGCCAAGCAGATGAAGGACGAGGTCTTCCGGTGCCCGCCGATCCTGGTGCTGACCGGCCGGCCGCAGGACGCCTGGCTGGCCACCTGGTCCCGGGCTGACGCGGCGGTCCCGCACCCGGTCGACCCGCTGCGGCTCGCCGAGACCGTGGCCCGGCTGCTGCGGCCCACGGCGAGCCAGGCCGTGCCCTCGACCGGTCACTGACCCGGCGATGAGCGCACCGCACACCTGGCCCGAGGTGCTGGCCGCGCTGATCCGGCGCGAGGACCTGGGCAGCAGCCAGACCTCCTGGGCGATGTCGGAGATCCTCGCCGGGGAGGCGTCGCCGGCCCAGATCGCCGGCTTCGCGGTGGCCCTGCGGTCCAAGGGCGAGACCATCGACGAGCTCGAGGGCCTGGTGGAGGGGATGTACGAGCACGCCACGCCGATCGAGGTGAGCGGACGGGTCCTCGACGTGGTCGGTACCGGGGGTGACCGCTCGATGTCGGTGAACATCTCCACGATGGCCGCGATCGTCGCCGCCGGGGCCGGCGCGCCCGTGGTCAAGCACGGCAACCGCTCGGCGTCCTCCAAGGCCGGGTCGGCCGACGTCCTGGAGGCGCTCGGAATCCGCCTCGACCTGCCCGCGCCCGCGGTGGCCCGGATCGGGGAGCAGGTCGGCATCACCTTCTGCTTCGCGGCGGCGTTCCACCCGGCCTTGCGGCACGCCGCCGTCCCGCGTCGCGAGCTCGGCGTCGGCACCACCTTCAACTTCCTCGGGCCGCTGGCACACCCGGCGCGTCCCGAGGCGCAGGCGATCGGCTGCGCCGACGTACGGATGGCGCCGCTGATGGCGGGCGTGTTCGCCCGCCGCGGGGTGGACGCCTGGGTGTTCCGCGGGGACGACGGCCTGGACGAGCTGACCACCACGACCACCTCGCAGGTGTGGGCCGTCGTCGACGGCGACGTCGAGGCATTCGTCGTCGACCCGGACCGGTTCGGCCTCGGCGGCGGCACCGCCGAGGGGCTGCGCGGACGCGACGCCGCCTGGAACGCGCAGGTGGTGCGTCGGCTGCTGGCCGGCGACCCCGGGCCGGTGCGGGACGCGGTGCTGCTGAACGCGGCAGCGGCGCTCGCCGTGCACGCGGCGCAGCCCGGGACCCCTGACGAGCGGATCGCCGCGGGCCTGGTCCGGGCCCGCGCTGCCATCGACGAGGGCGCCGCGGCGGCGGTCCTGGAGCGCTGGGTGGCGGCCAGCGCGCAGGCCTGACCCGCCGAGGCGTCCGGTTCTGCGTCCCCTGACCCGCCGAGGCGTCCGGTTCTGCGTGCTCGTCCACAGGCACGCGCGCAGAACGAGACGCCTCGGCGTGGAGGGTGCGCAGAACGAGACGCCTCGGCGGTGGAGGGTGCGCAGAACGAGACGCCTCGGCGGGGGTGGAAAAGCGGATGTTCCGGACAGAGGACCGGGATCTCCCTAGCCTGGACGGGTGACCCTCGCCGCCGCGCCGGAACGGGACGTCTCCCCGGCGAACGGGTCGGCGCCAGCCCGCGGCACGAGCGGCTCGCGGCAAACCCGCGGGGCGGTCGGCGGTCTTGCCGCGACCGTCGGCACCTATCTCGTGCTCGTCTCCGGGGTCCTTCCCGCCCTGGCGGCGCCGGCGCTGCTGGTGGCCGTGCTGCTGCTGGCGCCGAGCTCCGCCGACCTGGGCCGTCGGCTCGCCCTGAACGGCGCCATGCTGATCGGCTGGGCCCCGCTGCTGTGGTGGGTGTCGTGGCCCGTGCCCTTCGCGCACGGACCGGTGGTGGTCGCAGCGGGCACCGGCGCGCTCGTCTGGTCGGTGAGCGGTGCCGCGAGCCCGCGGGCCGCGGCACTCGGATCGCTGCGACCGCGCTGCCGGCCGGCGGACGGGCTGGTCCTGGTCGGAGGAGTCGGCGCGCTGCTCGCGATGAGCCGCTGGGCGTTCCCCGGGTCGCCGCGCGCGGCCCTGGTGGCGTTGCTTCCCGGCTTCGACAACGCCGCCCACTACTCGATGTTCGCCATGCTCCGCACGTACGGCGCGACCACGGCCGCCCTCGGTCCGGCGCCGGACGGCACCCCCTGGAGCTGGCGGGAGTACCCGCAGGGGTTCCATGCCCTGGTCACGCTGGTCAGCGAGCTGATGCATCCGGTGCTGGGCCGGCCGGCGGACGGACTGGTCGCCTACACCCAGGGGGTGGCCGTGCTGGTCGTCCTCGGTGTCGTGGTGGTGACCGCGTGCGTGGTCTCGCTGCCGGTCGTGCGCCACCGTCCGCTGCTGGCGTGTCCGGCGGTCGTGGCGTCCTGGGCGGCGTTCCTGTGGAGCCCGGGTCAGGACCTGCTCGCCGACGGGTTCGGCAACTTCTGGCTCGCCGCCGCCGCCGGAGGCTCAGCCCTGCTGCTGGTGCTCGGCGCGCGGCCGCGCTCGGAGCTGGCGGAGGCGGCGGCGGTCGGCGGTCTGCTGATCGCGGTCGCCGACGCGTGGGCGCCGCTGCTCGCGGTGGCGGCACCGGCGGGACTGGTGCTGCTGCTGGCCGCAGTGCGGGCGAGCCGTGATGGACGTACCCGACCGGTTCTCGTGCTCACGGTCCTGCTGGTGGCCGTCGCCGCGGTGGCGCGGGTGCTGTGGGGTCTCGTCGTGGATGTCGATGTCCGCGACGTGGTGGTGGCGACCGGGGGCATCCACGGCAAGAGCCCGCTGCCGGCGTTCCTGCTCGTGCTCGCCGGGCTGGTGCTCGGGCCGTTCGCGCCGCGTTGGGTGGGTGCCTCGCGCGCTGCCGCGGACCCGGTCGGAGCCGCCGCCCGCCGGGCGCCGCTGCTCTCGCTGTCCGTGCTCTCCGGCGCCGTGGTCGCGGGGGTCCTGCTGGTCCTGCAGCTGCGCACGGTGGGCACGTCGTCCTACTACTTCCTGAAGTTCTTCCTGGGCTTCGAGCTGGTCCTGACCGCGTTCATCCCGGCTCTCGGCGCCCTGCTGCTCTGCTCCCGGGTCCGGCTCCCGCGGCGGGGCCCGCACCGGGCGGTCGCCTGGTCGACCGCGCTCGTCGCGACCGTGCTGGCCTCGCAGCTCTTCGGTCGCCTCCCCGGCACGCCGGTGCCGCTGATGGACCCGGAACGCTCCGGTACCGCCGCGATGGGCGCCCCACTGGAGCCGGCCGAGGTGGCTCGGGGCATCCTCGCGGCGTCGGCGGCTACGCGGCAGTCCCGGGCCTTCGAGCGGGAGTACGTCGCCCTCGGAGCCGGTCGCGCCGCTCGCGCGGTCTACCCGGACCTGTGGTTCCACGCCCTCTCTGTCAGCGACAGCCTGGGCACCTCCGCCCGCCAGGACGCGCTGCGCAGGGAGGTCGTCTCCGTCGCGGACGCGGCGCCGATGGTGCGTGCGCTCCTGCGTGAGCATCCGCGCCTGACCGTGGTCGTGGCGCCCGGAGAGGCCGAGAGCCTGCGCCGCCGGCTGGGTACGCCCGCGCTGGCGGCACGGGTCGTCACCTGGGACGACTCCGCGCCGACCGGCTAGACCCGGCTGAGCACCTCGTCTGCGGTCCGGGAGGTCCCGGTGCCCACGCCGGCCTGGTGGGCACGACGGGCGGCGAGCACCCAGCAGGCTCCGGCCGCCGCGACCAGCAGCCCCGCGGCCACCGGGGGGAGGTGCACCCAGGACGGGTCCGCGCGGTACGGGCTGGTGCGCAGCTCGCCGGCGAGCACGTGCAGCACCGAGACGGCGTGGGCCGCGGCGAGGGCCAGCAGCGTCCCGGCCACGACCGGGGACGGTCGCCGACCGGCAGTCGCCCGGGTGTCCAGGGCCAGGCCGGCGAGCAGGAAGAGCCCGACGTGGTACGGCGCGCCGTAGCGGCCCTGCCAGATCGCGCCGCTGGAGGTGATGGTCGTGACGGTCAGCACGACCGGCACCGCGACGGCGACCAGCGCGGTTCCGGCCAGTCCCCACCGCCACCGGCGTCCGGAGGACCGCCACCCTGCGACCAGCAGCCCGAGCGCCACCAGGCCGACCAGCACGTACACCGTCGCCGGTGCGGGGTCGTGCCGGCGGGGGAAGGCGGCCACCCCCTGGAACAGCCACAGCGGGAGCTGCGCGACGGTCGCGGTCAGCGGGTCGTCGACCGGGCCGGGCGGCGGTTCGAAGCTCGGGACCCCGACGTGGCGGGTCCAGCCGACCGCCGCCAGGGTCGCCGCTGCGACCAGGCCGGTGACGGCGGCGAACGACCGGGGCCTGGCCGCCACCAGGCGGCGCAGACGGGCCGGGTCGGCCACCGCGGCGACGGTCGCGATGACCAGGAGCGCCCACAGCGGCCCGATCGACCTCAACGTGACCAGGAGCACGGAGCTGAGCCCTCCCGCGACCAGCAGCGGCGTCCGGTGCGGGCGGGTCCCGGGCCGGGTGAGCGCGAGCAGCGTGGACCAGAGGACCAGGGCGGCGCCGATCTCGAGCCCGTTCGGTGCCGCCACCGAGGAGCTGAACAGCACCACCGGGGTGGTGGCCGCGAGCAGCCCCACCACCGGCCACGCGCTGCGGGTCCCGAGCAGCGTGGCCCACGCGGCGACCGCCAGGAGTGCCGCGCACGCGAGCGCGGTGAGCACCCGGACCAGGTACAGGAAGCGGGCCCCCTCCAGTCCGGACGCCAGCGACCCGACCACCCAGTAGTAGGCCGGGTCGTAGGTGGCGGCCGCGGACGCGACCAGGACGTGGCCGGGCCCGGCGTCCGCGACCGGGTTGCAGTTGTCGTGGCCCAGGTAGCCGTAGGTGACGCAGAGCGGGTGCGCCGCGGCGACCAGCGACCGCGGCACCGGCACCAGCAGGCCCCGACCGTCGCGGGCCTCGCCGTGCCGGGGCACCAGCTCGCCCGCCGACACCTCCGCGGCCCGGTAGGCGTGGTCGATCTCGTCGGTCCCCCGGAACGGCGGCAGCGTGAGGATCCAGGCGGCCTGCACGAGCAGGAGGCCCACCAACAGCGGCAGCACGACCCGCGCCGGTCCTCCCCGCGCCGGTCCGACCTCCCGGGGGCCACTCACCCGGCGGCCCGCCAGCTCAGGCACCCGGCGGCTCACCTGGCCACGACGTGCCGGATCAGCAGGTCGACCGACGACCACTGGCGGGAGCGGACCGCCCGGGGGAGCAGGGACGCCGCGTTCAGGCGGGAGGTGAGGTGCCACCGGGCCGCCCGGGCAGCAGACGACCAGCCTCGGGACCGACAGGTCGCCGCCGCATCGGCGAAGAACCTGCGCTCCTCGTCGAAGCGCGACCCGGTCGCGGCGCGCAGCGAGGAGTCGCTGTTCTGGTGTCGCCGGTAGAGGAACACGGCCTGGTCGTCGACGACCAGGCTGCCGCCGGCGGCAGCCACGTCCAGCAGCAGGGCCAGGTCCTGGACCACGTCGAGCCCCTCCCGGAAGCCGATGGAGGCGACCAGGTCCCGGCGCCAGCACAGGGACGGGAAGTAGGTCCAGTTCCCCCGCAGGAGGGAGGCGGTCAGCGACTCGCCGCTGAGCTCGCGCGCTCCGCCGCCGCGCGGCCGGCAGGCCTGCTTGACCCGGTCCACGGCCGGCCGGACCGCGACGCCGGCCCCGTCGACGACCTGCACGCCGGGCTGGACGACCGCGGCCGCGGGGTGGTCGTCGACCAGCGCCCGGACCCGGGCCAGGTAGCCGGGGAGCATCAGGTCATCGGCTCCCATGACCACCACCCACGAGGCCTCGGCCAGCGCCAGCGCGTGCCGGTAGTTGCCGTTCGCCCCCAGGTTCACCGGGTTGCGCGTGTAGCGGACCCGCGGGTCGGCCAGGTCCGCGAACCAGCCCGGCACCTCGGGGTCGGGGTAGCCGTCGTCGACGACGGTGAGCCGCCAGTCGGGGTCGGACTGGGCGAGCACGCTGCGCACCGCGAGCTGGAGGTAGCCGACGTCCCCGTAGAACGGCAGCAGGATGTCGATCGAGAACGTCACGCCGGGACCTCCGTGGCAGCGGGTACGTCGACCGGGCGGCGGGTCGAGGGATCGGGCGGGATCGCGGCGTGCGCGAGGAGGAGCGCCGCCAGCCACGCCGCGAGCGCGCAGGTCACCGCGGCGGCCACCGCCCCCGGGAAGGGCAGCAGCCACGACGACGAGCCGGCCCACGGGCTGGTCCGGGACTCGTCGAAGAGCACGGACAGCGGTCCGGGGAGCTGCACGAGGACGAAGGAGACGACCACCAGGGCGGTCAGCGCGCGGGGGGACAGCCGCGCGTCCCGACGGTCCAGGACCTGACCGGCCAGCATCAGGGCCCCGCACGCGAACGGCCAGGTGTAGCGCGCCTGCCAGACGGGGCCGACCTGTGCATAGGTCCGCACCGTGATCGCGAACGGCAGCGCGAACGAGGTCAGCACGACGGCTGCCAGCACCAGCCTGGGCCGGGCATCGCCCCGGACCAGCGCCCAGGCCAGCAGCCCACCGATCAGCAGCAGGGCCGTGGCGTTGACCACCTGAGGGGCCAGGTCGAACTTGTCGGGGAAGGCGCCCACGGTCTGGAAGACCCACAGGCGCAGCATCTGCAGGCTCTTCAGGAAGGCGTCGGGGCGGTGCTGGTCCACCACCCGGGCCAGCGAGTTCGCTCCCTGGTCCCGGGACCAGCCGACGGCGGCCAGGGTGGCCACGGCGAGCACCGCGCCCTCGACCCGCATTAGTGGCCCGTTCGCACGCAGGACCGACCGGACCCGGGACCGGCCCAGCGCGGCGGCCACCGCGAGCACCAGCAGGACCAGCCACAGCGGGCCCAGGGTGCGGACGACGACGAGCACGACGGCCGGCAGCAGCGCCGCGCGCAGCAGGCGACCCTCGCGCGCGTCCCCGGGCTCCGTCGTCCGCAGTCCCAGCAGCAGGCTCCACAGCGCGAGACCGGCGAACATCTCCGGCCCGTTGGGTGCCGGTGTCGACCCGGTGTACATCGCGATCGGGGTGCAGGCCAGCAGCACCCCCAGCAGCGGCCAGGCGCGCCTCGACCAGACGGTCGTGCCCCAGGCCGCGAGTGCGACCAACAGGGCGCAGACGCCCGCGTTGAGCAGCCGCATCACGTACAGGCCCGGGACCGGGTCCAGCCCGCGGGCCGCCGTACCGACCAGCCAGTAGTAGACCGGGTCGTACCGAGCGGCTCCGCTGGCCACGAGGACCGTCCCGTCCTCGAAGGACCGCGCCGGGCGGCAGTCCGCCTCGGTGATGTAGGCGTAGGTGTGGCACACCTGGTACCCGGCCCGGGCGGTGTCGGCGCGGACCCGGACGAGGTCGCCGCGCCCGACGCGCTCGTCGTCGCGGCCGGATGCGGGCTGCGCGACCCAGTGGCCGGCGGCGACGGACTCGGCGCGGTAGGCGTGGTCGAACTCGTCCATCCCCCGGTAGGGCGGGACCGCGAGCACCCACGCGGCCTGCAGCAGCAGCGTGCCCAGGAACACCAGGACGACGCAGGCCCGGGGGGCCGACCTCACCGCAGGGACTCCCCGGCCTCCGGCGCCGGCACGCGGTGCGCCGAGCCCAGGGCGATGGACCGGTTCAGCGCGACGAAGCGGTGCTCCATCTCGTGCAGCCGGCGGTAGAGGCCGATCCACACGAAGATCGAGGCCAGCACGAACCCGTACAGCACCAGGTCGGTCCCGCGGCCGACGCCGACGAGATGGGCGACCCCGGTGACCAGCCGCGGGAAGAGCACGGCTCCCAGGGCCGCGACCAGGGTGACCGAGAAGGTGAGTCGGCGGGTCGCCAGGGACAGGGCGCCGGACGCGCCCCGGTAGGCGAACGCCGCCGCCAGCAGGATGCCGACCAGCAGCAGGACCTTGATGATCACCGCGCGTACCTCGCCCGCGCCAGCAGCAGGTCGAACAGGATGTTCACGGCGTTGATGCTCGACTGTCCCTTGGCCAGCGAGTACGGCGTGTAGGTGACCGTCATGGGCACCTCGCGGTAGCGCAGCCGGTGTCGCGCGACGACACCGAGGATCTCCGAGGCGTGCGCCATCCCGTGCATCCGCAGGTCGAGCAGGTCGGCGGTGCGGCGGGTGAGCACCCGCAGCCCGTTGTGGGTGTCGGTGAGGCTGAGTCCGCTGGTGATCCGGGTGAAGTGGATGCCGGCGCGCAGCACCAGCTCCCGCATGCCGGGGACCGAGGGCCGCTCACCGAGGAACCGGGAGCCGAGGACGATGTCCACGTCGCCGGCGCGCGCCACCTCGAGCATGGCCAACGCGTCGCCCAGCGCGTGCTGCCCGTCCGCGTCGAAGGTGACGAGGTAGTCGGCGCCTGAGCGGAGAGCGAAGGCGAGCCCGGTCTGCAGCGCCGCGCCCTGCCCCAGGTTGGTCGGGTGCGCCACCACGTGCGCCCCGGCGCCGGCCGCGACCCGCGCGGACCCGTCGGTGCTGCCGTCGTCGACACACACGACCTGCGCGAACACCGTGCGGAGCTCGGTGACGACGTCGCCGATGACGGCGGCCTCGTTGAACATCGGCACGACCACCCAGACGTCCAGGTGTCCTGCCGCCGGGACCCGGGCGACCGTGGCCGCCGGCGCGTGTGCGTCGCTGTGCATCGGTCCTCCTGGGTCGGTGTCACTCGAGGCTAGGAGGCTTCCGGCCGGGTCGAGGAGCAAGTGCGGTGATATGTCCGAACGGCCGAGGAGCCGGACCGAAGGGGTCATCACCCGTGGCTCGCTCGGACTAGCCGACCGCGGAGGGCCGAAGGCGGGAGGGGTCGAGGCCGGTGGGACGCGGAGGCGCCGGGTCCGCGGTGCGCTTGCGGACCGCGTCCCGGACCGGTGACTCCACCCAGCGGTGGGAGGCGGCGGCGACCGCCAGGGACAGCAGCGCGGCGACCAATCTGACGACGTGCGTGTCCCGGCCGTACACGGCGATGGCGTAGCCGATCAGCGGGAGATGCCACAGGTAGACGCTGTAGGACCACACGCCCAGACGCCGCAGCGGCCGCAGCCCCAGCGCCCGGCGCAGCCCGCCCAGCCCGCCGCCCCGGTCGACCCCGGCCACCACGACGGCGCAGGCCAGGCCGGAGACCAGGGCGCCCAGCGGGCCGCCGATCAGCACGGGCACGGCGTCCAGGAACCCGGCCAGCAGGACCAGGGCCGCCGCCAGCGACCACGGACGAGGTCGCCAGCCGAGGCGGACCGCCAGGGCCGCCGCGCAGCCGTACAGGATCGAGTCGGCCCGCGAGAGCGTGTCGAAGTAGAAGAACGCATCCGAGGGGTGCACTGTGAGCGCGAGCAGCAGCCGGTAGCCCAGGGCGCCGGCGCACAGCGCCAGGGTGGCGACCAGCAGCCCGCGCTCGGAGAGCCGGCGGTGGCCGAACACCAGCAGCAGCGGCCAGGCGAGGTAGAAGTGCTCCTCGACAGCGAGCGACCAGGTGTGCCCGAAGACCAGGTTCAGGTGGGTGGGGCCGGCCAGGATGCTGGCGTAGTTGTTCAGGTACAGCGCCGACGGCAGCGCGTCGGGCACGTAGTGGCCGGCGCCGACGCTGACCAGCAGCACGCTGCCGACCAGCAGCATCAGCAGCAGGCCGGGCATCAGCCGCGCGCTGCGCCGCAGGTAGAAGCGGCGCAGCCTGACCGTCCCGTCCCGGTCCAGCTCGTCGAGCAGCAGCCCGGTGATCAGGTAGCCCGAGAGTGCGAAGAAGAGCGCCACCCCGGTCGCGCCGAGGTACCAGCGGCTGGTGTGGGTGACGTGCTGGGCGACCACCATCACGATGGAGAGCGCGCGGAGCCCGTCCAGGTGCCCGCGGTGCCCGCCGGGCCAGCGGTTCCCGGGGGAGCGCTCGAAATGCGACGTCTGCCCCATATCGACAAGGATGCGGGATCTTGACCGCCGTCGGTGCCGTTTTCACCGAGCCGGAGCCGGCCGCGTGCCCGCTCCGGGCGGCAGTCAGTCCAGGCCGACGGAGAAGGCGGACTCCAGGTCGTGCTGCGAGTAGGCCCGGAACGCGATGTGCGTCTCGGTGGAGGTCACCCCGGCGACCTTGTTCAGCCGGTCCGCGACCACGGCCGCGACCTCGTCGTGAGTGCGCACCCGGACCAGGGTGATCAGGTCGATCTGCCCGGTCACGGAGTAGACCTCGCTGACCCCGTCGATCGCGGCGATCGCCTCGGCCACCTCCGGGATGCGTGCGACGTCGGCCTTGACGAAGACGATGGCGGTGATCATGCGCTCACGCTAGCGGACCGGCTGGTGCACGGTGCGGAGCGGACGACGCTCGTCGAAGGGCACCAGCGAGGCCCGCGACTGCTCGACGGCGTCGTGCAGCCGCAAGTGCCCGGTCGCGCCGCCGACCGGGCAGGTCCACTCGCCCTCGACGTGCACCAGGCGGACCCCCTCGGACTCCAGCCAGCGCAGGATCTTCTCGGACTCCTCGGCGGTGGTGGCCGGGGTCGGGCCCGGCCCGGCGACCACGGTGTCCGCACCGGCGCGCAGCTGTCGCACCCAGTCGCCGGCATGCGCGCCCGGCGGGATCACCCCCGCCGCCGCCAGCCGGCCGTGCCGGATTACGTGCACGGCCCACCCGGCGTCCTCCCGGCGGGCCGCGACGATCTCCGGGCACCGGGTCAGGGCATGCAGCCGCTGGGTCCGGGCCGCGCCCCGCAGGAAGGCGCTGAGCCGGTCCCGCCACGACCCCGCGTCCTCGAACCGGCTGGCCGCCGCGAGCACCTCCATCCGTCGCGAGACCGACGTGACCACCGGGTCCGGGCTGCTCAGCAGCGAGCCGCGTAGCCGGTCGACCACGGCGCCGTAGTCGCTCGCGCTGACGCTGCCGTCGCAGGGGGACAGGCACCTGCCCATCTCGGCGAGCGCACAGGCACTGAGCTGCGGCAGCCTCGGCATCCGACCGCTGCACTGGCGGATCGGGAAGGCCTCGTGCAGGGCGACCACGGAGCGCTCGGCGGCCTTCTTCGAGGAGTAGGGGCCGAGGTAGTCCGCGTCGTCGTCGAGGACGTGCCGCACCAGCGACAGCCGCGGCCAGGGCTCCCGGGTCAGCTTGACCCAGTGCACCCGCTCGGGGAACCGCGAGCGCCGGTTGTACTTCGGCTTGTGCTGCGCGATCAACCGCAGCTCGCGGACCTCGGCCTCCAGCGGCGTCGCGCACTCGATCCCGGTCACCTCCGCGGCGAGGCCGACCATCTCGCCCATCCGGGTCCGGGTCTCCGAGGCCGTGAAGTAGGTGCGCACCCGGGTGCGCAGGTCCTTGGAGGTGCCGACGTACAGCACCCGCTCGCGGTCGTCCCGGAACAGGTAGACGCCCGGCGCGTGCGGGAGCTGCTCGGCGAGGTGCCGCTTGCGACGCTGGGCCGAGGTGACCCGGGAGCTGAAGGTCTGCAGCTCCTCCAGGGTGTGCACGCCCAGGTTGCCCAGCCGCTCCATCAGGCCGTGCAGCACGTCGACGGTGGCCCGGGCGTCGGAGAGTGCCCGGTGGTTCGGGGTGGTGGTCGCCCCGAACACCACGGCCAGGCTGCTGAGCTTGCAGTTGGGGGCGTCGTCGCGGGTGATCACCCGACGCGCCAGCTTGGCCGTGTCGAGCACCTCGAAGCGGGGCCACGGACGGCCCTGCTGCTCTGCGAAGTGCTTGAGGAAGCCGACGTCGAAGGGCGCGTTGTGGGCCACCAGCACGCAGCCCCGGGCGAACTCGAGGAACTGCGGCAGCACCTGCTCGATCCGGGGGGAGGCCGCCACCATGGTGTCGGTGATGCCGGTGAGGACCGCGATGAAGGGCGGGATCGCCTGGTGCGGGTTGACCAGGGTCTGGAACTCCCCGAGCACCTCTCCGCCGCGGACCTTGACCGCTCCGACCTCGGTGATCATCGAGCCGGCGGCGGCCGAGCCGCCGGTCGTCTCCAGGTCGACCACGCAGAAGGTCAGGTCGCGCAACGGCCGACCGAGCTCGTCGAAGCTGCGTTGGGACTCCCATCGGCTCGGGGCTGCCTGTGTCATGGTCCTGACCGTAGAGGTGGCCACCGACCGAACCGGATCGCCACGCGGCATACGCTGGAGGAGGCCCACCCGCCCGATCGGAGGTACCACCCGTGGCTGCATCCCTGCCCGAGGCGAACACCCGCTGGCGCTGTGCCGGGTGCGGGAACCTGACCCGGTTCGACGTGACGCGGACCCGTCGTACGACGGAGTTCTGGCACTTCGACCTGGCGGGGGAGCACCGGGTCGAGGACTCCAGCACCGACAGCGAGGAGGTCGGCTCGGTGACCTGCCGCTGGTGCGGCCGGTCCGACGCGGTCGAGCTCGTCAGCCGGGCGGAAGCGGACGCATCGACGCCGTGACCGCCCCGGACCGGCTGCCCGGCGCGGTGCGGTCCCGGGTCGTCGGGCTGGCGGCGGATGCCCTGGGCCGGCTGGAGCCGGACCAGCTGCCGAGCGCCCTGAAGCGCGTGGCGTCCTTCACCCCGGCCCGTCGGGCGCGGCTCGCCGCCGCCCAGATCGCCGCGGCGGTCGCGCAGGACGAGACGTTCCGCGAGCGCGTGGCCACCCAGGTCCGGGACCTGCTCCCGGACCTGGCCCGCAGCCTGGACGCGGGCGAGCCGGTGCCGGCGGCGGACCCCGTGGAGCTCGCCGCCGCGGCCTACCTGCTGCGGCCGGACGGCTGGGCCGAGGTGGTCTCGGCCGCCGCCGAGCAGGCCGAGGAGGAGCACTCGAGCGCCGCCGCGCGGGAGGCGGTACGGCGCGCCGACCGGCTCGCGCGGCAGCTGGAGAGCGCCGTCGAGGAGCTGAAGGAGGCGCGTCGCCGGCACCGCGCGCAGCTGGCCGAGCTGAAGACCGAGAACCTCGAGCTGCGGCACCGGCTGGGGGAGACACGCGCGCGCCTGCGGGACGCGGAGGCGTCGGCCGCCGAGGCCACCAGCTCGGCGACCGCCGCGGTCGCCGAGGCCACGGCCCGGGGGGTCGACCAGGAGGCCGAGCTGCGGCGCGTGCGGGCCCGCGCCGACCGGCTCGAGGGCGACCTGGCCTCCCAACGCCGGACCGAGCGCACGGGCCGCGGCGCCGAGACGATGCGGGCGCGGCTGCTGCTCGACACGCTGGTGGACAGCGCCCAGGGGCTGCGCCGCGAGCTCGCGCTGCCGGCGGTCGAGGGGTCGCCGGCCGACGGCGTGGCGGCGCACGCCGCCGAGCACGGCAGCCGGGGGTCCTCGGGGGAGGGCTCGCTGGCGGTGGACGACCCGGGGCTGCTCGACCAGCTGCTCGCCCTGCCGCGGGTGCACCTGGTCGTCGACGGCTACAACGTCACCAAGACGGCGTGGCCCGCGCTGTCGTTGGAGCGGCAGCGGGACCGCCTGCTCGCCGGGCTCGCGCCGCTGGCGGCCCGCAGCGGGGCGGAGGTGACCGTGGTCTTCGACGCCGGCGGAGCCAGCGAGCGGCCGCTGGTCACCCGGCCCCGGGGCGTGCGCGTGCTCTACAGCCGGCCGGGGGTGATCGCCGACGACGTGATCCGCGACCTGGTCGCCGCCGAGCCGCGGGGCCGTCCCCTGGTTGTGGTCTCCAGCGACCAGGAGGTGGTGCGCGACGTCCGCCGGGCCGGCGCCCGGGCCGCCGCCGCGGTCGCGCTGACCCGGCTGCTGGCCCGGGTCTGACCCGGCGCCGACCCGGCGCCAACCCGGCGCCGACCCGGCGCCGACCCGGGACCGGTCCGCGCTGACCCGGGTGGCCGGCCGTGGCCGCCGCGGCCGGCCGGAACTGTCGGAGCCCCCTGCCAGAGTCCTCCGGGACACGACGATCTCTCTCTGGAGGACACCCGATGAGCGTGCACATCGACTGCGACACCTGCCTGGTGCGCGGCCTGGCCTGCCACGACTGCGTGGTGACCGTGCTGCTGGGCCCACCGCCGGAGCTCGGGTTCGACGTGGACGAGCAGCGGGCACTCGACGTGCTGGCCGGCTCCGGGCTGGTCCCGCCGCTGCGGATGGTCGCCCCGGTCACCGGGCCGGACGTGGCCTCGGCGTGAGCAGCGGGTTTGCCCCTGCCCGGAGGGACACCTACTCTGTTTGGCTGGTGCTTGCACAAGCCGACCAGACCGGGTCGGCTCAAACACCACGTTGAGTCCAGACGAAGGCCGGGGGCCGCCGACGTCCGGAGCCGGGGAACCATGTTCCTGGGGTTAATCGCGAGCCCGACCGTCATTGACGGTGACTGGGCAGACGTAGGGTTCTTTGCCGCCCGCACCCGTCAGCTAACCCGGTAGACGTAGACAAAGAGGAGACGGTCCACCCGTGACCAACGGCCGCAACCGCACCGCCGGCGTGCTCGCCAGCCTGTGCATCGCCACCCTCGGGGGCTCGGTGCTCGTCGCCACCCCCGCCCATGCCGAGCCGGACGTCGCGAGCGTCCAGACCAAGGTCAGCGGCCTGTACCGCCAGGCCGAGCAGGCCTCCGAGCGCTACAACGACGCGCGGCTGTCCCTCCAGGACGCGACCAGCCGGATGTTCTCCCTCGAGTCGGACCTGGCCCGTCAGCAGGCGAAGGTCGACGGCGTCCGTCAGGCCCTCGCCAGCGCCGTGGTGGCCCAGTACCAGGGCCAGGCGCTCTCCTCCACCACGCAGGTGCTCCTCTCCGGGGATCCGGACGGCTTCCTCAGCCAGCTGAGCACGGTCGCCGCCTACAACGACCAGCAGCGCCAGGTCATGGACGACTTCGTCGCCGAGACCAAGACGCTGGAGATGCGACAGGCCGCCGCCCAGCGCGAGGTCAGCCGCATCGCGCAGACCAAGCGGCAGCTCGCGGCGGAGAAGTCCCGCATCGACAGCAAGGCCGGCCAGGCGAGGAAGCTGCTGGGCACGCTCAAGGCGCGCGCCGCGGCCAAGGCCCGTGCGGAGGCCCGTGCGGAGGCCCGCGCGGCGGCGGCTGCCCGTGCGGAGGCTAGCGCGAGCCGGTCGGCGGACCGCGTCGCAGCGGCCAGCAGCAGCACCGGCAGCACGGGCACCGGGGCGCCTGCGGCGGCGCCGGCCTCGGGTCGCGCCTCGGCCGCCGTGAGCTACGCGATGGCCCAGGTGGGCAAGACCTACGTCTTCGGTGCGGCCGGGCCCAGCGCCTTCGACTGCTCGGGCCTGACCATGCGCGCCTGGCAGCAGGCGGGCGTCAGCCTGCCGCACTCCTCCGGCGCGCAGATGGGCTCCGGCACGCCGGTGTCCAAGTCCCAGCTGCAGCCCGGCGACCTGGTGTTCTACTACAGCCCGGTCAGCCACGTCGGGATGTACATCGGCGGCGGCAGGGTCGTGAACGCCTTGAACCCGAGCGCGGGCATCCGGGTCTCCGGGCTGGACGACATGCCCTACTCGGGTGCCGTCCGTCCCGGCTGATCCACCTGTCGAGGCCGGTCGCCACCCCTGGTGGGTGACCGGCCTCGTGCTCTGCCTGCTCGTCGCCCTCGGGACGGGGCTGGTGGCAGCGATGCTGCTGGGCCGGCAGCACGTGCCGCAGGCCGCCCAGCGCGGCGGCACGAGCCCCCCGGGCGCCGAGGCCCGCGGCACGGCCGCGGCCGCACTCCTGGACCGGCTCGCGGTCGGGTTGCAGCAGGGCAGCCGCGCGGACGTGGTCGCGCTCGCCCGCCCCGGCGACACCCGCGCCCGGCGGGAGCTGGCCACCCTGCGCAGCAACGTCCGCGCGCTGCGGATCGTCGGTCTCGGCCTGCACTACGCCGGTGAGGATCCGGGAGCGGGACCGGAGGCGAGCCCGGCAGGGCGAGCCGCGACCCGGGGCATCTGGGCCGCAGACGTGCGGCTCACCTGGCGGATCGGCGGCTTCGACCGGCACGTGAGCCGTCGGCACGTCGCGCTCACCCTTGCCGGGGTGGGGTCGCGGGCGCTCTTCGTCACCGCCCGCACCGCCACGCTCGCCCAGCCCGCGACCCCGCTGTGGATGCTGGGGCCGGTCCGGGTCGCGCGCACCGCGGACGCCCTGGTGGTCACCGGTCGAGCCGGGCCCGAGCCCTATGCGCGACTGGCCGACCGGGCGGTCGCGGACGTGCGACGGGTGGTGCCCGACTGGCGCGGCCGACTGGTGGTCGAGGTCCCGCGGGACGAGCAGGACCTGGACCGGGTGCTCGGGGCCTCGCCGGGCGACTACCGCGAGATCGCCGCGGTGACCTCGACCGCGGACGGCAGCACCTCGACGCAGTCGCCGTCTCACATCTTCGTCAACCCGGACGTGCTCGACCCGCTCGGACCGCACGGCTCGCAGATCGTGATGAGCCACGAGGCGACCCATGTCGCGACCGGGGCGGCGCTGTCGACCATGCCGAGGTGGCTGGTCGAGGGCTTCGCGGACTACGTCGCCCTGGACCACGCCGGCCTGCCCGTGGACGTCGCGGCGAGGGAGGTCCTCGCCGGGGTCCGGCGGACCGGCCCGCCCGCCCACCTGCCCGGTCCGGCGGACTTCGCTGCGACGAACCCCCGGCTGGGGGCCTCCTACGAGTCCGCCTGGCTGGCCGTGCGGCTGCTGGGGGACCGGTACGGCGAGCGCCGGCTGCTGCGCTTCTACCGGGCCGCGGACCGGGCCGCCGCGGTCGAGCGGCCCCTCCGGTCCGTGCTCGGCACCGACCTGACGACGTTCACCGAGGACTGGCGCGACGAGCTGTGGCGGCTCGCCCGGTGAGCCGGGTGCTGGTGGTCACGAACGACTTCCCGACGCGACGCGGCGGCATCGAGTCGTTCGTGCTGGCGCTCTGCGACCGGATGCCCGCCGACGGGGTGGTGGTCTACACCGCGTCCATGCCGGGCGACCGGGTCCACGATGCCCGGCTGCCGTACCCGGTCTACCGCGATCCCAGCAGCACCCTGCTGCCCACCCGAGCGGTCGCCCGACGCGTGGTGGAGGTGCTCCGGCGGCACGACTGCGACCGGGTGCTGTTCGGGTCCAGCGTCCCGCTGGGGCTGCTGGCTCCTACGCTGCGCGCCGCCGGTGCCAGCTGCGTGGTGGCGCTCACCCACGGGCACGAGGTGTGGTGGGCGCGGACCCCGGGCGCCCGGGGGCTGCTCGGCCGGGTGGGCGACCACGTCGACGCGCTGACCTACGTCAGCGACTGGTGCCGGTCGCACATCGAGCCGGCACTGTCCCGGGGGGCCAGGGCCCGGATGGCACGGCTGTCGCCAGGGGTGGACCCGGCCCGGTTCCACCCCGGCTGCGGCGGCGCCGAGGTGCGCCGCCGGCTCGGGATCGACCCGGCCGCACCGGTCGTGGTGTGCACCGCGCGGCTGGTGCGGCGCAAGGGGCAGGACAGCCTGGTCCGGGCCTGGTCGCAGGTGCGGGCCGCGCTCCCGGACGCGGTGCTGCTGCTGGTCGGTGACGGCCCCGACCGCCGGCGGCTGGAGCGGCTGGTCGACGCGCTCGGGGTGCGGGACTCGGTGCTGCTGGCCGGCAGTGTCCCCTGGGAGGAGGTCCCGGCCCACACCGATGCCGGGGACGTGTTCGCCATGCCGTGCCGGACCCGGTGGGCGGGGCTGGAGCCGGAGGCGTGGGGGATCGTGCTGCTCGAGGCCCAGGCGTGCGGGCTCCCGGTCGTGGTGGGCGACTCCGGTGGCGCCCCGGAGGCGCTGGCCGGGCCGGAGGCGGGGCAGGTGTGGCGCCCGGGCTCGGCATCGCTGGCCGCGACGCTGCTCACCTGGCTCGAGCGGAGCCGCTCAGGGGCGGGAGTGCGGCAGCCGGCGGTCCGCTGGACCTGGGACGACGCCTCGGCGCAGCTGGACCGGGTCTGGCAGCGGGCCGCGAATCAGCAGGTCGGGCCGGCGGAGTAGCTGGGAATCGACTGGCAGGTCTTGGAGAAGAGCGTGGCGGTCTTGTTGCCGAGCAGGGTCACGCTGGCGATGATGACGACCGCGATCAGGGCGGCCAGGAGCGCGTACTCCGTGGAGGTGGCACCTCGCTCGTCGGTACGACGGCAGGGGCGGACGCGCAGCAGGTTCGTCATCGCGGGGACTCCGGGGACAAAGAAGGATGGTCGCCACGCAGAAGGCGTGACGACCATCCGGAGGTGGTCAGGAGGTGAGGCTGTTGTTGGTCTTGGTGAAGACCGCGGACAGCTTGCTGCCGAGGCTGGTGACCGCCACGATGATGACGACCGCGATCAGCGCCACCAGCAGGCCGTACTCGACAGCGGAGGCGCCGCGCTCGGACTTGGGCTTGGCGACGAGGCGGATGCGAACGTAGTTGTAGAGGTCGTACATGAGGGTCTCCCAGGGGAATCGGCGGAAGGGTCCGCCGGTGGACCCAACACCTCAAGGATGCCTGCTGCGGGGCCCGGGCGAATCGGGCGAACGGCCCGCAATCCCGCGCTGACCGGACGAAAGACCGACCACCCGAAGGGACTATTCAGGCCGTCCGTTCCTCAGTCCTGCAGGTCGTCGGCCAGCAGTCCGGAGCGGACCGCCTTCATGATCGCGTCCGCTCGGTTGGAGGCGCCGAGCTTCTCGTAGATCTTCGAGATGTGCGACTTCGCGGTGGAGTCGCTGATGAAGATCGAGCGGGCGATCGCGGAGACCGAGAAGCCCCGGGCCAGCAGGCTGAGCACCTCGGACTCCCGGGAGGTGAGCTGCGGCCCAGCCGGCGTCATCCGCCGGCGCATGGCCCCGGCCAGGTCGGCCGCGGCGAAGGACCGCGGGGAGACCATCGCGTGCCGGGCAGCGGCGACCACCTCGTCGGCGGGGGCGTCCTTGGCCACGAACGCGGAGGCGCCCGCCTCCAGGGCCGCGAACAGCTGCTCGTCGCCGGCGTACATGGTCAGCACCACCATGCCGGTGTCGTGACCCTGCTTGCGGATCTCGCGGACCAGGTCAAAGCCCAGCCCGTCGGGGAGCCGGACGTCGGTGATCACCACGTCGGGGCTCAGGGCGGCGAACTGCCGCAGGCCCTCGGCGACCGAGGCGGCCTGTCCGCAGACGTTGAAGTCCTCCTGGCGCTCGAAGGCACGAGCCAGCCCTTGACGGATCAGGTCGTGGTCATCGATCAGGAGGACACGGTGCGGCTCTTGCGACATAGGTCACGCGCTTTCGGCAGTCAGGGCACTCTTCGATGCAACCTTAACCTGTACCACGGTGCCGCGTTCGTCTTCTTCTTCTGTTTCGCTGCTGATCTCCAGGGTCGCGTCGATCCGCGTGGCCCGTTCTCGCATGATCGAGATGCCGTAGGAGTCGTCGCGGCGGCCGTGGATGCCCCGCCCGTCGTCGCGGATGGTCAGGCTGGCCTGCGGTGGGCTGGTCCAGCAGTCCACCCACAGGTTCTGCGCGGACGCGTGCTTGCGGGCGTTGGTGATGGCCTCCTGCGCGATGCGCAGCAGCTCGCCCTCGACGCCGGGGGAGAGCCGGGTGGGTGCCTCGTTGAGGGTCAGGTGGACGGTGAGATCGGACTTCGCTCCGACCTGCCGCACGTAGTCCGACAGCGCCGCGCCGAGCCCGTTGGTGGCGGACACGTCGCTGCGCAGGTCGAAGATGGACAGCCGCAGGTCGGCGACCACCCGGGACAGCTCCGCGCGCAGGTCGCGCAGGCCCTCGGCGACGTCCGGGTCGCGGGTGGTGGAGGCCATGTGGTCCACGACGTAGCCGAGCGAGGCGACCTCCTGGGCGATGCCGTCGTGGATCTCGCGGGCCAGCCGCTGGCGCTCGTCGGCGGTGGCCATGGTGCGGATCTCGTCGAAGACCAGCGCGGTGTCCAGGCGCAGGCTGTGCCCGTCCACCTCGCGCATCAGCAGCTCCAGCGTCTCCGCCGGGCAGGTGGTGGCCGCGGAGGACACCGCCACCCCGATCATCCGGTGGCCCACGCGCAGCGGGAGCACCACCCGGTGCCGGGCGTTGCGGTTGCCCGAGGGCACCACCCCCACGACGGGCTCCATCTCCGCCCAGCAGCGCTCGACCATCGGGTCGTTGGGAAGCAGCAGCTGCTGCGCGCCGAGGCCGCGGTAGCCGATCGGGATCAGCACCGAGCCGCGCATGTTCACGAACACCGCCGTGAAGCTGTCGTCGAGGTGCTCGTGCAGGCTGGCCATCAGCTGCGCCGCCATGCCGTCGGAGTCCAGGCCGGCCGACAGCCGCCGGGTGACGGCGCGGAGCTGGGTGAGCAGCTGACGTGCGGACTCGTAGTGGCTGTCGCCCACGTCACCGCTGGGGGAGATGCCCAGGCTGCGGGCCCACACCCCGAGCAGCCCCCCGCCGAAGTTGGTCAGGATCCACGGAGCCAGCGCGACGGAGCGCTCCCCGAGGCTGTCGAACCCGAGCGAGAACAGCGGGAAGACCACCAGCGCGGCCACCTGGGCCAGCATCACGATGAGCACCCCGGGCATGCCGCGGAACAGCCCGGCCAGCAGCGGGATCACCACCAGGTAGGGCATCAGCGCCACCGAGCTGGGGAACACCAGGCCGGTGATCACCCCGACCACGAGCGTCTCGGCGGTCAGCGTGACCAGCGTGGTGCGACCGACCAGGTATGAGACGTACGTCGACACGGCGCCGACGACCGCCACCGCTACAACGGCGTGGATCGCCACCCCGCTGCGGGCGACCAGCGCGAGCCCGAGGATCGCCGCCAGGCAGAACACCCGGCTGGTGATCGCCACTTGCTCGCGTTGGCTCAATTCAGAGCACCGCCACCGCCGAAGACGCCCAGCATCCGGATGATGGCGGGCCCCAGGATGGCCACGAACAGCGCCGGCAGGATGAACAGCACCAGCGGCACCATGATCTTGACCGGGATCTTCTGCGCCGCCTCCTCCGCACGCTGACGGCGCTTGGTGCGGATCTCGTTGGACTGCACCCGCAGCACCTGCCCGACCGGGATGCCGAACGCGTCCGCCTGCACCATCGCCGAGCAGAAGCTGCGGAGGTCGGCCAGCGTGCTGCGCTCGCCGAGCGCGCGCAGCGCGTGGGACCGGCCGAGGCCGATCTGCATCTCCTGCAGGACCCGGGCGAACTCGTCGGCCAGCGGGCCGTCGGTGTTGCGGGCCACCTGGGAGAGCGCCGCGTCGAAGCCGAGACCGGCCTCGACGGAGATGCTGAGCAGGTCGAGGGCGTCGGGAAGCTCGCGCTGGAGCTTCTGGGTCCGGTCGTACCCCTTCTGGTAGAGGTAGAAGTTCGGTCCGAAGTAGCCCACGGCCGCGACCAGCCCCGCGCACACCAGGGTGGAGAGCACGCCCTTGCCGAGCAGCAGCCCGAGCAGGAGCCCCGCGACGGCGCCCGCGGGGATGCCCACCACCTTGAGCGACATCACCCGGTCGACGGTCCACCAGGGCGGGTTGCCGGCGATGTTGAGCTTCTTGTGGATCCGCTCCGCGTAGCCGGAGGGGGTGAGCCGGCGGCCGAGTCCCACCAGCCGGTCCAGTCCGGGGGCGAGGACCCGGGTCTGGAAGGACGGCGCCAGCTCCTCCTTGAGCGGGGCCGGAGCCGCGGAGAACGCCTCCATGACCGCCAGCGACCGGGAGACGCCGGTGACCTCGTTGGTGAAGACCCCGACCGCGGTCAGGGTCAGGAAGATCGCGGCGAAGATGCCGGCGATCCCGAGCACAAGGACGACGGACACCTCAGACCTCCAGCTTGATCATGCGCATCATCATGAAGGCCCCGGTTCCCATCAGAAGTCCCATGCCGGCGAGCAGCACCCAGCCCATCGACGTCGAGATCAGCGGCTCCAGGTAGGTCGGGTTGCTCGTCGCCTCGAACAGCAGCACCCCGGGGGGCATCGCCAAGAGGATATAGGCAGAGAACCGTCCTTCGGCGGACAATGACTTGACCTGGCGTCGCAGGTAGTCGCGCTCGCGCAGGGTGGCCGCGACGTTGAGCATCAGCTCGGCCAGGTTGCCGCCGACCTCGCGCTGGATGCGGACCGCCATCACCGTCCAGCGGAAGTCCTCGCTGGTCATCCGATCGGCGACCGCGTCGAGGGCGTCCTCGACGGGCACGCCCAGGCGGGTCTCGACGAGTGCGCGGCGGAACTCCCCGGCGACCGGGTCGGCACCCTCGCGCACGATCGTGTCCATGCCCTGGGACAGGCTCAGGCCGGCCTGGAGGCTGCCGGCCATCAGCTGCAGGGTGCCGGCGAGCTGGGCGTTGAAGGCCTTGAGGCGCCTGCTCTTCCGGTGCCCCAGGTACAGCCACGGACCGAGCAGCCCGCCGACCAGGCCGAGCAGCGTGAGCAGCGGGTTCTCTCCGGTGAGCATGAACACGGTGGCCGTGGCGCCCAGCGCGATCGCGGCGTGCAGCAGCAGCCACTCGGCCGGCTTGAGGGCCACCGCGGCGGCGTCGAGCCGGGACGCGAGGCGGACCTCCGCCCCGCGGTTGTTGGCGAGCGCCTTGCTGGCGAGGTCGACCGCCTGGGCCGTCATCCCCTGGGGTGCCGGAGCGGGCTTGCGGGCCCCGGCGCTCCTGCCGGTGTACACCGCGATCCGGTTCTCCAGCGACTGCTCGCGACGCCCGAGACCACCCACCAGGGACGTGGCGAGCACGACGATCGCGATGCCGATCGCGGCGATCCCGGCGAGCATCCACGCCCGCGGCAGCTGCCAGCCCGTCGGGGCCGGCCGCAGCGTCTCCGCCGACGGCGTCGCCTCGGCGGTCGCGGCGCCCGCAGCGTGCCGGATGGGCACGAACGCGCTGTCGCTGTACGACGTGCCGCCCGCGTCGACGCTGACCGACAGGGTGCCCTCGGAGGCCTTCAGGTCCGGCGGAGGGGTGACGGCGACCAGCAGCTCACGCGACAGGATCCGGGCCTGCTCGGAGAACACCCGGCTCAGCTGGTCCGGGTCGTCGGCGCTGATCACCTCACCGCCGCCCGCGTCGGACAGCGGCCGGATCAGCCGCTTCTCGCGGGCGTTCTGCGCGAGCGCCACGACGTCCACGCCGACCTTGCTGGCCCGGATGCCGGCCGTCACGTCAGCCAGCGGCGTGCGCGAGGTGTCGCGGCCGTCGGAGAGCACCAGGACGCTGCGCTGGCCGGTGCTGCCCAGCACGTCGACCGCACGCGCGACGCCCCGGTAGAGGTTGGTGTTCAGGGAGAGCGTCAGCCCGCCGACCACCCGCTTGGCGGCGGAGCGGTCCAGCGTGGGCTCCTGGGGGACCCGGACGGTGTCGGCGAAGGTCACCACGCCGACGTACACGTCGTCGGGGATCGAGTCCAGGAACACCCTCGCCGCCCGCTTCGCCGCCCGGAACTTGCCGCCGCGGGCCATGCTCTTGCTCACGTCGATCGCCAGCACCGTGGTCCGGCGGATCCGGTGGTCGTCCGAGGCCAGGGTCGCGGTCGCGGGCAGCGGCGTGCCGTCCAGGGTCACCGACACGCTCGCGGGGTCGGGGCGGTCACTGCCGGTGTCGGGCAGCGAGTAGAGCACCTGCAGCGAGCCGGCTCGGCTCTGCACGTGGTCGATGCTGCCCTCCGCGGCCAGCGCCGGGCCGGCCAGCAACGGCAGCGACAGGGCGGCCGCCAGCACGGCGGTCACCGTCCTGCGACGCGCCGGACCGCGGCCGCGGGCCGGCGTCTCCGCTCGGGTCATCCCTACATCCCGTCCATGGCGAAGATCATCGGGTCGACGTGCACGTTCGCGTGTGCGAGCTTCTCGATGAACTTGGGGCGGAGCCCGGTGGCCCGGAGCCGGCCGAGGGTGCGGCCGTTCTCGTCGAACCCGAGCGAGTGGTCGTAGACGAAGACGTCCTGGAGGGTGATCACGTCGCCCTCCATGCGCTCCACCTCGGTGACGTGGGTGATCCGCCGTGAGCCGTCCTTGAGCCGGCTCTGGTGCACGATCAGGTCGACCGCGGAGGCCACCTGCTCCCGGATCGCCCGGATCGGCAGGTCCATCCCGGCCATCAGCACCATCGTCTCGATGCGCGAGAGCGTGTCGCGCGGGCCGTTCGAGTGCACCGTGCACAGCGATCCGTCGTGACCGGTGTTCATCGCCTGCAGCATGTCCAGGGCCGAGGAGTCGCGGACCTCGCCGACGACGATGCGGTCCGGGCGCATCCGGAGCGAGTTCTTCACCAGGTCGCGGATCTCCACCGCGCCCTTGCCCTCGATGTTCGACGGGCGGGACTCCAGCCGCAGCACGTGGTCCTGGTGGAGCTGCAGCTCGGCTGCGTCCTCGATGGTGACGATCCGCTCGTCGGTGGGGATGAACGACGAGAGCACGTTGAGCGTGGTCGTCTTCCCCGAGCCGGTGCTGCCGGACACGATCACGTTCAGCCGACCGCGCACGCAGGCCGAGAGGAACTCGGCGGTCCGCTGGGAGTAGGTGCCGAAGGCGACCAGGTCGTCGGAGGTGTACGGGTCGGCGGAGAACTTGCGGATCGTCAGGAGCGAGCCGTCCACGGCGAGCGGCGGGATCACCGCGTTCACCCGGCTGCCGTCGGGCAGCCGCGCGTCCACCATCGGACTGGACTCGTCGACGCGCCGACCGATCCGGGACACGATCTTGTCGATCGTGCGACGTAGGTGCGCCTCGTCGGCGAAGCTGCCCTCGACCTTGACCAGCCGGCCGCCCCGCTCGATGTAGATGCTGTTCGGACCGTTGACCATGACCTCGGTCAGGTCCGGGTCGCGCAGGAACGGCTCGATCGGACCGTAGCCCAGGATGTCGTCGGAGATCTCCTGGGAGATCCGGGTGCGCTCGGCGGTGGTGAGCAGGATGTCCTCGGCCTGCATGGCCTCCTGCAGGGCGCCGCGGACCATGTGCTCGAGCTCGGTCTGCGTGAGGTCCGCGTCGTACAGCTTCGGCCCGAGCTGTCGCAGCAGCGTGTTGTGGACCTGCGCCTTGAGGTCGGCGAAGTCGCTCTCGGGCTTGGTCGGCTTGGGGGTGCGCCGGTCACCCATGGTGGCCATGGCGTCCGTGGGGCCGGCGGGGGTGCTGACCCGGTCGCGGGAGGCCGCGGCGAGACGGTCGGCGAGGCTCGTCATGCCCGTCACCGCCCGCTTCGACGCAGGAGCGAGCGGCGGCCGCCCGGTCTGCGCTCGGAGGGTGCGGTGGCGTCGAGGCCGCCCGATGCGGATGCGGAGAGCTCCCGGGCGAGCTTGCGGACCGCGTGGCTCACCTGGTGCTTGGGCTGGGCACTGACGATCGGCTCGCCGGAGTTGGTCGCGTGCGCCACCTCGCTCGACGTCGGGATCGCGGCGGAGATGGTCATCCCCAACGTGCTCGCCACCTTCTCCGGGGTCAGCCCCACCTTGTCGTCGGCCCGGTTGAGCACCAGGTGCCGCTTGGGGCGGGGGAAGTTCAGCAGGTCGAGGGTCTCGACGGCCACCTTCACGTTCTTCAGGGTGGGGACGTCGAGGGTGGTGACCAGCAGCATGTCGTCGGTCTCGTCGACGGCCTGCAGCACGTACTCGTCGAACGCGGGAGCGGTGTCGACCACGACATGGTCGAAGTTGGCCTTGAGCATGCTCAGGATCCGGCCGACCAGGCCGGCCGGGATGGTGTCCTTGGCGTCCGGCTGGACCGGCGCCACCAGCGCGGAGAGCCCGTTGCGGTACTCCGTCAGCAGCGGCTCGAGGACCATGAAGTCGAGACCGGCCTCGAGGTGCACGGCGTCGGCGATGGTCCGGGCGGGGAACAGCTGCAGGGTGATGGCCACGTCACCGAAGGCGAGGTCGAGGTCGACCAGGCAGACCTTGCGGGCGCCGCCATCGGTGAGCGCGACGGCCAGGTTCACCGCCAAGGTGGTCTTGCCGACGCCGCCCTTGGGCGAGAACACGGTCACCAGGCGACCGCGGGTGGCCTGGACGGGACCCGACGAGACGCCGTTGAGCGCCCGGAACACCTCCTGGGCCCGGGACACGGCCGAGCCGAGCCCGGTCAGGTCGCGCTCGTCGACGACCTCGCGCATGCCGGAGCGCAGCGCCTCCGCCAGCACGCTGGTGTCCACGCGACGCCGGATCAGGATCACGCTGACCACCGGGCGGGTCACCCGCAGGGTGTCGGCCAGGGCGGCCGCGGCCTCCAGGTCGACCGCGGGCCCGATCACGATCGCGAACTCGTCGGCGGAGTCGCTCAGGGTGCGCTTCAGCTCTTCCAGGCTGGCCACCACCCGGCTGCCCTCGCCGGTGACGGACAGGAACAGGTCCGCGCTGTTCGGGTTGCTCTCAACGATGATCGGCATGGTGGCTCACTTAAAGAGGTTCGAGGCGGTGACGCCGGGGCCCGCGTTCACCTTGGAGGTGTCGTTGAGCAGGCCGAAGCTCAGCTGACCGTGCGTGGAGGCGTACAGGACCTTCTCGGCCTCGAGCTGGTTCACCGACAGGGTGAACAGCGTGTTGGGGAGCTGCTCGGTGGTCTGGGCGCCGGCCGCCGTGGTGGTCGTCCGGGACACCACCGTGGTCGCACCGACCGCGATCACCTGCACCTTGGGCAGCAGCAGCCGGGTGGTGTCGGCCGCCTTCGTGGTGCTGGCCGACTGGGCGAAGATCGCCACGTCCGCGCCGGGCGAGACGAAGCCGGCGACCCGGCCGGTGTCGGTCAGCGTCACCGAGATCGCGATGTTGCCGTTCGGGATGGTCAGGGTCTGCTGGTCGCCGCTGGCCCCGAACTTGGTGGAGACGATCTGCTCGTTGGGGTAGATCGTGGTCAGCGCGACGGTCTGGCCGAGGGCCACGACGGAGTTCACCGCTCCCTCGAGCACCTGCTTGCGGGGCACGCTGCCGAGCTGGATCTTGCCGGCGGCCTGCGCGGCGGCGATCGGCTCTCCCGGCTCGATGCGCTGCACGGCCTTGAGCACCTGGACCGGGGCCTGGTCGGCCTCCGCCCGGCTCTCGGCGCCGCGGACGTAGAGGAACACCATGCTGGTCCCCAGCGCTGCGATCAGCGCCGCCACGATCAAGAGAACTGTCCTGCGGCCCATGCGTCGTCCTCGGTTCGCTCAGCGTGTGCCCCGGGACGCGGGCGTGACAGCCTCCCGGGACGGGCTGGATCCAGCCCGAGTCAAGGGTGCGGTACCCCGGGCGGGGCCGTCCGTGGATTGGGCGAATTGGTCCGGATGACCCATCTCGGACATGGCCGTTCGGTCAGGTCCGCGCCGGACCGGGGGCTCAGCGGGCGTAGAGCTCGTCGACCTGCCGGCGGAACTGTCGCATGACCACGCTGCGCTTGACCTTCAGGCTGGGCGTGATCTGTCCCTCCTCCTCGGTCCAGTCCACCGGCAGGACGGTGAAGCGGCGCACCGCCTCGGCCTGCGAGACCGCCCGGTTGGCGTCGTCCACGGCCGTCTGCAGGTCGCCCCGCAGGTCGGCGTCGTCGACGAGGTCGGCGGGGCTGGTGGGCTTGTCGCGCGCGGCGGCCCAGGGGAGGAGCGCGTCCCGGTCCAGCGTGACCAGGGCGGCGATGAACGGGCGGCCGTCGCCGACCACCATGCACTGGCTGACCAGGGGGTGCGCGCGGATCCGGTCCTCCAGCGCCGCCGGAGCGACGTTCTTGCCGCCGGTCGTCACCAGGATCTCCTTCTTGCGTCCGGTCACCCGCACGAAGCCCTCGTCGTCGATCTCGCCGAGGTCACCGGTGCTCAGCCAGCCGTCCGCGGACAGCACCTCGCGGGTGCCGGGCTCGTCCTGCCAGTAGCCGAGCAGGACCTGGCCCCCGCGCACGTGCAGCTCGCCGTCGTCGGCGACCCGGAGCGCGGTGCCGCCCAGCGGGCGTCCCACCGTCCCGACCTTGAGCGCGTCCGGACGGTTCACGGTCACCGCGGCGGTGGTCTCGGTGAGTCCGTAGCCCTCCAGGACCGTGATGCCGATGCCGCGGTAGAAGTGGCCGAGCCGCTCCCCGAGGGGCGCGCCGCCGGACACGGCGTACGAGCAGCGTCCGCCCAGGGCGGCGCGCAGCCGGGCGTAGACCAGCCGGTCGTACAGCGCGTGCCGCACGCGCAGCACCCGTCCCGGCCGGCCCTGGTCGAGGCTCCGGCTCCAGGCGATCGCGGTCTCGACCGCCCGGTCGAAGACGCGTCCGCGGCCGTCGGCGGCCGCCTCCTGGCTGGCCTTGTTGAAGATCTTCTCCAGCACGCGCGGGACGGCCAGCAGGAACGTCGGCCGGAACGCGGCGAGGTCCTCGACCAGGTGGGAGATGTCGCCGGAGTGCCCGAGCCGGACCCGGGCGCGGACCGCGCCGATCTGCACCACCCGGGCGAACACGTGCGCCAGCGGCAGGAAGAGCAGCGTCGAGGCGTCCTCGTCGTGGGAGAACAGCGCGTCGAGCTCCGCGACCGCGACGCCCAGCTCGCACATGAAGTTGCCGTGGCTGAGCATGCACCCCTTGGGGTGCCCGGTGGTCCCCGAGGTGTAGATCAGGGTGGCCAGCGACTCCGGTCCGGCTGAGGTACGACGCCGCTCGAGGTCCTCGTCGGGCACCGACCGTCCCAGGCCGGACAGGACGTCGACGGCCCCCTCGTCGAGGCACCACACAGCGGCGAGGTCCGGCAGCCGGTCCGCGAGACCGGCGACGCGGTCGCGGTGCTGGACGCTGTCGACGACCAGCGCCCGGGCTCCGGAGTCGCCCAGCACCCAGGCGACCTGCTCGGTCGAGGCGGTGTCGTAGATCGGCACGGTGACCGCGCCGGCGAACCAGATCGCGTAGTCGAGCAGGGTCCACTCGTAGCGGGTGCGGGAGAGCAGCGCGACCCGGTCGCCGACCTCGACGCCGGCGGCCGTGAGGCCCTTGGCGACCGCGGAGACCTCTGCCAGGAACGTGGCCGCGGTCACGTCCCACCAGCCGCCGCCGTCGCGGCGCGCGAACGCCACGGCGTCCGGGTGGTCGGTGCCGTTGCGGAGCACGTCGTCGGTGAGGTTGCCCTGACGGGGCACCGTGTAGGTCGTCGGACTGGCGAACTCGCGCACTGGGACCTCCCACTCTGCCGCGGCCGTCGCAGCAGGACGCTACGGCACGACGGGCCGGCTGCCGTGATCCGATACCCTCGCGACGGCAGCAGATTCGTTGAGGGAAGGGCACGGCGCCATGGCTGAGCAGACCACGTCGAGCATCGTGATCGCCGCCGTCCCCACGGACGTCATGGCGGTGATCTGCGACTTCGAGGCCTACCCGCACTGGGCGCAGGGGGTGAAGCGGGCGGAGCCGGTCGCCACGGGCGCCGACGGTCGGGCCGAGCAGGTTTACTTCGAGCTGGACGCCAGCCCGATCAAGGACGCCTACACGCTGGCCTACGACTGGCACGGCGAGGAGTCGGTGACCTGGACGCTCGTGGACGCGAAGATGCTGAAGGCCATGGACGGGGCCTACGAGCTCGACGACCGCGGCGACGGCAGCACCGAGGTCACCTACCGGCTGGCCGTGGACATCTCGATCCCGATGATCGGGATGCTCAAGCGCAAGGCCGAGAAGGTCATCATCGACACCGCGCTCAAGGGGCTCAAGAAGCGCGTCGAGTCGCTGGGCTGACCACCCTCGTGCGGATCATCCTGTTCACCGGCAAGGGCGGCGTCGGCAAGACCACGGCGGCGGCCGGCACGGCGGTCTCCGCGGCGGCGGAGGGGCACCGGACCCTGGTGCTCTCCACCGACCCGGCGCACTCGCTCGCCGACGCCTTCGCGACGCCCGTCGGGGGCGAGCCGACCCGGGTCGCGGAGCGGCTCTACGTCCAGCAGGTCGACGCCCAGCAGCGCTTCGAGCGGTCGTGGGCCGACCTCCAGGGCTACCTCCTGACCGTGCTCGACGCGGTGGGGGTGGACCCGGTCACCGCGGAGGAGCTCACCGTCCTCCCGGGCGCCGAGGAGGTGCTCGCGCTGCTGGAGCTGCGGGCGCAGGTGCTGTCCGGCGAGTGGGACGTCGTGATGGTGGACTGTGCGCCGACCGCGGAGACGCTGCGGCTGCTCGCGCTGCCGGAGGCGCTCGGGTGGTACATGGACCGGGTCTTCCCCGCCGAGCGCCGGATCGTCAAGGCGCTGCGCCCGGTCCTGGCCAAAGCGGCCGGCGTGCCGATGCCGCACGACGGTGTCTTCGACGCCGTCGAGCGCCTGCACCGCGACCTGGAACAGGTGCACGCCCTGCTCACCGGACCGGACGCGAGCATCCGCCTGGTGCTGACCCCCGAGACGGTGGTGGTCGCCGAGGCCCGGCGCTCGCTGACCACCCTGTCCCTGTTCGGCTACCGCGTGGACGGGGTCCTCGCCAACCGGGTCTTCCCGAATGAGGACGCGGACCCGTGGCGCCGGCAGTGGGTGGAGGCCCAGGCGAGCGTGCTGGCCGAGGTCGAGCAGTCGTTCGTGGGGCTGCCGGTGTGGCGGTCCGGCTACGGGGCCGCCGAGCCGGTCGGGGTGGCCGCGCTCGCTGCGTTCGCCCGGCAGGCGTACGGCTCCGCCGACCCGCTCGCCCGGCCCACCGCCGAGATGCCGCTGTCCGTCGCTCGCACCCGGTCCGGGGCCACCCTGCGGATCGCACTGCCGTTCGTCTCCACGTCCGACGTCGACCTGGCCCGGCACGGGGACGAGCTGGTGGTGACCGTGGGCTCGTACCGCCGGCTCCTGGCCCTGCCGGCCGCCCTGAGCAGGCTGGTCGTCTCCGGCGCCAGGATCCGTGACGGGGCGCTGCGCGTCACGTTCCGGGCCGTGAAGGAGTCCGCATGAGCGAGGGGCCGCGCGAGCCGGTCGGTGGGGTCGGCGAGGAGGCGGCCAAGCTCCTTCAGGCGCTCCAGGACTGGGCGCGCGACAGCGGCAGCGAGTACGCGGAGGCGACCGCCCAGGCGGCAGCCGGGGCCGGGGCCAGGATGCACGATCTCCACGAGCACCTCGCGACCGGCGGTCCCGAGTGCCGCTACTGTCCGGTGTGTCAGGTGATCTCGGCCGTCCGGGGCACGAGCCCGGAGGTGCGTGCCCACCTGGGGGCGGCGGCGACCTCGCTGATGCGTGCGGCGGCCAGCCTGCTGGACACCCCGGTGCCCGACCCCGGTCGGGACCGACGAAGCGCCTCGGTCGACAAGATCGAGCTCAACGATGACGACGAGTGGGAGGACGACTGATGGGTCTCACCGTCGGTATCGATGTCGGGGGCACCAAGATCGCCGGTGGCGTGGTGGACGAGAAGGGCGTGATCCTCGCGACCGCGCGACGGGAGTCGCCGGCGACCGACACGGACGCCATCGAGCGCAACATCGAGGACCTGGTCAACGAGCTGCGCGGTCAGCACGAGGTGGTCGCGGTCGGGGTGGGCGCCGCCGGCTTCGTGGACGCCACCCGATCGACGGTGCTGTTCGCGCCGAACCTCGCCTGGCGCGACGAGCCGCTGCGCCGGGACCTGGAGCGCCGGATCGGCCTGCCCGTGGTCATCGAGAACGACGCCAACGCGGCGGCGTGGGGCGAGTTCACGTTCGGAGCGGGGGAGGACGTCGCGGACAGCCTCCTGGTCACCGTCGGCACCGGGGTCGGGGGCGGCATCGTCCTGAACGGCCAGCTGCACCGTGGAGCGTTCGGTGTGGCCGCCGAGATCGGGCACATGCGGGTCGTCCCGGACGGCCGGCTCTGCGGCTGCGGCAACCACGGCTGCTGGGAGCAGTACGCCAGCGGGACGGCGCTGGTGCGGGACACCCGCGACCAGGCCCGTCAGGGCTCGCTGATCGCGCGCACCCTGCTCGACCGGGCCGACGGCGACGTGGAGGCCATCACCGGGCCGCTGATCACCGAGGCAGCGGCCGCGGGCGACTCGTTCGCACGCGAGCAGCTGGCGGTGCTGGGCCGGTGGCTCGGTGAGGGCATCGCGAGCCTCACCGCGGTGCTGGACCCGGCCGTGGTGGTCATCGGCGGCGGGGTGTCCGAGGCGGGCGACCTGCTCCTGGACCCCATCCGGGCGCACTTCAAGGCGAACCTGACCGGGCGGCACTACCGCCCCGAGCTCGAGGTCCGCGCGGCGCTGCTCGGCAACGAGGCGGGGATGATGGGCGCGGCCGACCTGGCCCGCCTGCCCTGACTTTCCACGTTCCGGGCACGCCGCCGCCGACCGGTACCGATACTGGGCCGGTGCTGGTCGCGGTGGAGCGGGAGGTGTCGAGGCCCGGTTCCCGGGACCCCGGCCCTCCGCCGTCCCCGTGGCCCGCGGTGCTGCTCGTGGTCGCGCTGATGGCGGTGCTGCTCCGCTTCTCCAGCCTCCGGCTCAACAACACCGACACCTGGTTCCACCTGGTCCTGGGCGAACGCTTCCGGCACGGCTGGTCGCTGCGCAGCCCAGGCTCCTTGAGTCCCTTCGCCACCAGCGACTGGGTGCCGACCCAGTGGTCGACCGAGGTGGTCGCCAGCCAGCTGGAGAGCTGGTTCGGGCTCCCCGGGGTGGCCTGGTTCTTCGGAGCCCTCTACCTCGCCCTCCTGCTCACCGTGTACGGCGTCACGCGGGCCCGCTGTCGGCCGTTCCCGGCTGCCGTGATCACCGCGATGGTCGTCCTCGGGGCCGCTCCCGCGCTGTCCGCACGCCCGCAGGTGCTGAGCCTGCTGCTGCTCGCCGTGGTCGTGCACGCCTGGCTGCGCTCCTGGGAGGACGGCCGCGCGCGCTGGTGGCTGGTGCCGCTCACCTGGGTGTGGGCCACCGCCCACGGGCTGTGGTCGGCGGGCGTGCTGGTCGGCGTGGTCTGCTGCGTCGGCATCGTCCTGGACCGGCGTGCCGACGGCCGTCAGGTGTTCCGGCTGGTCGCGGTGCCGGTGCTCTCGGTGCTCGCGGCGGCGCTCACCCCGGTGGGACCGGAGCTGCTCACCTCCCAGCTGGCGGTGTCCGCACGCACCTCGATGATCGCGGAGTGGGGAGCGACGTCGTTCCGGACCCTGCCGGCGTTCGTGGTGGCGGCGATGGCCGGCTGGCTCGTGGTGCTCTGGGCGCGCCGCGGTGGGGCGTCCTGGACCGCGCTGCTGCTGTTCCTGCTCGCTGCGGGCTGGACCATGCTGGTCGTCCGGATGGTCCCGCTCGGCGCCGTGCTGCTGGCGCCGCTGCTGGCCGGCGCCGTGTCCGCGGTGCGACCCGGACGAGTGGCGGGCGCGCGGGAGGACCGGCTCGAGCGCCGCGCGCTCGCAGTCGCGGCCGCGGCGTTCCTGGTCGGGCTCGCGCTGGCGGTGCCGCACACCGCGAGGACGCCGGCGGGGGTCCCCACCGCGCTGCAGCCCGCGCTGAGCATCCTGCCTCCTGGCACCCCCGTGGTCGTCGAGGACGGCACCGGTGCCTGGCTGGAGTGGGCGGTGCCGCAGGTCGCCCCGGTCGTCGACGGGCTGCTCGACGCCTACCCGGTCGACTACCTGGCAGACTTCACCGACTTCCGTCAGGTCCGGCCCGGGTGGCAGGGGTTCCTCGGTCGCACGGGTGCCCGGGTGGCCGTGGTGCGCGTCGACTCGCCCCTGCGGTCGGCACTGCAGGGCGACCTCGGCTGGCGTCCCGTGCAGCGCGACCGGGCCTGGGTGCTGCTGGACGCGCCGGTCCCCCAGCGGTGAGCCGGAGGTGACAGGCGCGGACGTCCGACCGAGGGCCGGGTTCACGGTGATGAGCTGGAACGTCGCCCGGCTCGGCGGTGACACCGGCGCGCTCGACCGGGCGGTCCGGGCGGCGGACCCGGACGTCCTGGTGGTGAACGAGGGGCCGCGACGCCCGCTGCTGTGGCGTCGCGACGTCGCCGCGCTGTGCCGCCGGTGGGGACTCGCGCACGCGGCCGGCGGCCCCGTCGCCGGCTCCAACCTGGTGCTGGTCCGGCCCGGCCTGGTGGTCCGGGCCCGGGAGGAGCGCCGGCTGCCGCAGCCCCGGCTGGCCCCGCGTCGGGGCGTGGTGTCGGTCCGGCTGGAGCTCGCCGGGCGGTCCCTCGGCGTGGTCGGTTGCCATCTCGGGCTGCGCCGGGACAGCCGGCTGCGCGAGGTCGAGCAGGTGCTGCGAGCCGCGGACGCGCTGCCGGGGCCGGTGGTCCTGGCCGGCGACCTCAACGAGCCCCCCGACGGACCCTGCTGGCGGCGGCTGCAGGCCGCCGGCTTCAAGGACACGGCCGCCCGCGGCGCCGAGGGGGCCACCGAGGCGGCCGCGACCTTCCCGGCCGACCGGCCGCGCAGCCGCATCGACGCGGTCCTGGTCCGCGGGGACGAGCTGGTGCTGCGGCCGGAGCGCGGGTCTCTCGGCCCCGCGCTGCCGGACGCGGCACTGCTCGCGGTGGCCAGCGACCACCGCCCGGTGCTGGTCCGGCTGACCTGGCGCGGAACGCGGCCCTGAGGATGGCCGTTCGGCCAGGATCCGGGCGCCGTACGGGGCATCTTCCGGAAACCCCCTCGAAACGCCCATACCGCGCCTCTAGCCTCTGTCGTGGGAGGTCTGAACATGATGTCTGCTCCGCCGTCGGCGGGCCGGGACGGTCGACGCGACGAGCGGGGCGCGGTCGCGGTCGAGTTCGCGTTCATCCTGCCGATCCTGCTGCTGCTGGTCTTCGGCATCATCGACTTCGGCTACATGATCAACCGCGACACGATGATCAACAACGTCTCGCGCGACGCGGTCCGCGTCGGCAGCCTGAACGGCTCCTACGCGCAGGTCCTCGGCACGGTCACCTCGGAGCTCTCCCAGTACGGGATCCCCACATCGTCGCCGACCACCGTGGTCACGATCTGCGCGAAGTCCGACGACGGCACCGCCTGCTCGGTCCAGCAGACGCAGGCCGCCTACGACGCGGTCGTCGCCTCCAGCAGCACGACCAGGATCGTCACGGTCAAGATCGTCTACACGCACAAGTGGATCACGCCGACGATGTCGGCGCTGCTGGGCCCCAGCACCGTCCTGACCAAGCAGAGCACGATGAGGATCGAATGATGCGAGGCCTCCGCCCAGCCCGTCCGCGCCCGAGCGCTCGTCGCGACGAGCGCGGGGTCGTCACCGTCATCGTCGCGTTCCTGAGCATCGTGCTGATGATGGCGGCGGCGCTGGCCATCGACTCCAGCATGCGCACGAACCGCCAGCAGAGCCTGCGCGCCGGTCTCGACTCGGCCGCCCAGTCCGGGGCCTACAAGCTGCCGGACGCCAACGCGGCGAAGGCCGACGCGCTGACCTTCGTGCGCCTGCACGACGCCAGCGAGACCGGCAGCCTGGCTCCCAGCGTCGACTTCTGGTGCGTCGTGGCGTCCACCGGCAGCGGCCCCAACTACTCCGTGGACTCGGCCCAGATCCCGTCGACGTGCAACCCCGGTCCGGCGCCGTACACCGTCGCGAACTACCCGATGCTGCGCTGCAGCGCGCTGCTGTGCGCCATCCCGTGCCCCACGACGGCGACCTGCAACACGATCCGGGTCAGCCAGGCCCGCGACGTGCCCTTCACCTTCGCTCCGGCCGGCGGCATCTACACCGGCTCCACCGGCGCGGTGCTCTCGGTCGCCTGCAAGGGCACCTGCGGGACCCTGATCACGAACCCGATGGACGTGGCGGTCATCGCGGACCGCACCGGAAGCATGAGTGCCGGCGACGTCACCGCGATGATCGCCGGCATCAAGGGGATGTACCAGGTGATGACCCCCAGCCAGCAGTACGTCGCCCTGGGCGGCATCGGCCGCAGCGCGACCACCACCAACTCGACGGCCAGCTGCGACTCGACCAACCAGGGGCTCACCTGGCCGAGCGCGTCGGCGACGGCGGGGCAGTGGATCCCGGTGAAGTTCTCCAACGACTACCTCACCGGCACCAGCCTGAACACCGCCAGCCCGCTGGTGAAGGGCACCAACTGCCTGACCAACAAGTCCTCCACGGCGACGCACCTGGCCGCGCCGTTCAAGGCCGCCGCTCGCTACCTGCTCGGCTACGACGCGAACAACCTGTCGTCGCTGCCGGCCCGGGTGGGCACCCCGCAGAAGGCGATCATCTTCGAGACCGACGGCCAGCCCAACGAGACCCTGTCGGGCGGCTCGGCGAACCTGAGCACGCCGGGTGACCTCGGGTCGAGCAACGGCAACACCGCGTGCGGCAACCTGAACACCGTGGCGACGAACGCGAAGGCGGCCAACATCCTGGTCGTGACCGTCGCCTACAACCTGGTCAAGAACTGCGACGGCACCAGCGGCTCGACCTCGTCGCCGACCGTGGCCTCGCAGCTCGCTGCGGCAGCGTCGCCGCGGAGCCCGGGCGTGCCGAGCCTCGCGGACAACGACTGCACCACCGCGGGCGGACGGGCCGCGGAGAACGCCGACGGTGACTTCTTCTTCTGTGGCGCCAGCGGCGACGACCTGGCACCGCTGTTCAAGACCGCTTTCGGGCAGATCGCTGGGAAGATCCGGCTGCTGAACCTGCCCTGAGCGGCCCCGAGATCAGCAGAGGCGCTCAGGAGCGTCGCGTGGTGTAGCCCGGCACGAGCTCGCCGGCCAGCTGCTCGAGGAACAGTCCCACGTCGGTGACGATGCCCCGGGCCTGCGAGGAGCCGCGGTCGGCGAGCTTGGTGACCGTCGCGGGGTTGATGTCCACGCAGACCAGCGGGATCGACGCCGGCAGGATGTTGCCGGTCGCCACCGAGTGCAGCATGGTGGCGACCATCAGGCAGAAGCCCACGTCGGTGAGCTTGGCGCGCATCGCCCGCTGCCCGTCCAGGACGTCGGTGTAGACGTCCGGCAGCGGGCCGTCGTCGCGGACCGAGCCGACCAGCACGTACTCCTTGCCGCGGGTGACCAGCGCGTGCATGATGCCGCCGGTCAGCACGCCCGAGTCGACGGCGTGCTGGATGGAGCCGGCCTTGCGGATCGTGTTCAGCGCCCGGATGTGGTGCTCGTGGCCGTGCTCGACGCCGCGCCCCTGGGCGAGGTCGACTCCCAAAGAGGTGCCGAAGAGCGCGGACTCGATGTCGTGGGTGGCCAGCGCGTTGCCGGCGAAAAGCACGTCCACGAAGCCGGCCTCGACCAGGGCCACCATGGCCGGGGCGGCACCGGTGTGCACGACTCCGGGTCCACCGACCCACAGCACCTTCTTGCCGTCGGCCTTGGCCGCGCGCATGCCGTCGGCCACCTGCCGGACCAGCACGGCCTGGGGCTTCTCGGAGGAGACGTCGGACTCCATGAACCCGAACGAGCCCTCGGCCTTGGTCATCACGGGCGCCTCGACCCGCAGGCCGGACGCGCCGCAGACGACCTGCATGCCCGCCTTCACGTCCGACATCGGCAGCGTGTAGACCCGCACCGGGTCGACCGTGTCGTCGACGATCAGCCCGCAGTCCATCTCGGGGTTCTCCACCGGCACCCACCTGCCCCCGATCCGGATCCGGGTGGCCAGGTTGGTCGTGGAGTAGAAGAAGTCGGGGAACACGCCGTCGACCGTGCAGGGCGCGGTCTCCGACTCCCCGGGGTCGACCGCGTTGACCCCGCGGCTCTGGAGCCGCATCAGCAGCCGCTGGAGGCCCTCGTCTTCCTCGGTGGAGATGGTGATGGTCGCGCTGGAGAGGTCCGCGGCCTCGTGACCGACGTCGAACCGGTCGATGGTCCAGTCGCCGCCGTACTCGCGGATGTCGTCGAGCACCCGGGACAGGATGCCGGTGTCGATCAGATGACCGGTGATGCCGACGGTCTCGCTCACGTGCACGGGGGGTCCTCCTGGGTCGCAACGATGCCGTTCGGGACCCTACACAACCGCGCCGTCGTCCCGGCTGTCGCCGTTGCCGCCTCGCGGCATGGTCGCGACCAGGAAGACGAACCCGCCCACGAAGGCGGCGACCATCAGCATCGAGAACCAGACGGCGAAGGTCCAGCCCACCACCACCGCGAGGAGCATCAGCAGCGGCGGTCCGAAGAGACCGGCCCAGGCCAGCCGTCGCGCCGGGGTGCCCCGGGGCACCGGCGGCGGCTCGGGCGGGACGAAGTGCTCCTCGTCACGGCGTGCTGCCGCGTCCTCCGAGGCCCGAGCGTCCTCGACCCGGGCCGTCTCCACCGCGTCCAGGTACGAGCGGTCGAACACCGGTGTCTGCCGCCGCTCGACCGGTCGCTCGGGAGGCAGGTCCGGGGCGACCTCCTCGGGACGGTCCGAGCTGCCCATCTCGGGCCGCTCCCCGTAGTTCTCCACGATCAGCCGCCAGGCGGCCTCCTCGTCGAAGGGCTCGTCCGACCCGTCCGGGGTCCCCGCGGGGGGATCGTCTCGCTGGCCGTCGTCGGGAGAGGTCATGGTCCGGTCACTCGTCGGATGAACTGGGCGGACTCCTCGAAGATGATCGGGGCGTCGTGGTCGAGCGTAGCGACGTGGTAGCTGTTCTCAAGCATCCGCTCGGTCAGGTCCCGCGAGGACACCCGTGCGCGGATCGCCTCGGAGGACGACTCGTCCACCACGTGGTCCACCGCGGACCGCAGGAGCAGCACCGGCTGGGTGACCTTCGGCAGGTCCTCGCGCAGCGGCTTCCAGGCTGCCGTCATCGAGCGCGCGGCGCGCAGCGGCGTGCGCTCGTAGCCGTGCTCCGAGACGCCGGGCTTCTTGATGTCGTCGGTGATGCCGGGCAGCGAGGGCAGCACGTGCTGGAGCACCGGCAGTGCCAGCACGTCCTTGCGGCGGGTGCTGACCGCCGGGTTGACCAGGACCAGTCCGGAGACCTCACGACCCCGGTCCGCGGCCAGCCGGAGCACCAGCCCGCCGCCCATCGACAGTCCGCCCACGACGACCTGGTCGGTGTTGGCGCGCAGCTTCTCGAAGGCTCGCTCCACCTCGCCGTACCAGTCCTCCCAGCGGGTGCGGTTCATCTCCTGCCAGGAGGTGCCGTGCCCCGGGAGCCTCGGCACGGACACGCCCAGACCCAGCCGGGCCAGGTGCCTGCCCCAGGGGACCAGGGACGCCGGCGACCCGGTGAACCCGTGGACGAGCAGCACACCCACCCGCTGGCCGTCGCCGGCCGCGGGAACGGCGTCCGCGTGGTACGGCTCGGCGGTCGGTGCGACGGACAAGGCGGAGACCTCCGATGAGGGATGAGCGGGGGAGTCGCTGGTGGTGTTGAATGACCGGGACCGGGTCTCGTTCGGGTCGGACCCGTCGACCCGGCCGACCAACGAATCGTCCCACGCGGCCGGGGCGGAGGCTAGGGTTTGCCAGCACCAGGAGGAGGTCCGGCGTTGTTCTACTGGTTGCTCAAGTGGGTGTTCCTCGGACCGCTGCTGCGACTGGTGTTCCGGCCCCGCACCGAGGGGGCCGAGAACATCCCGGTCGAGGGACCGGCCATCCTGGCCAGCAACCACCTGTCCTACGCGGACTGGATGTTCATGCCGCTGACGCTGTCGCGGCGGGTCACCTTCGTGGCCAAGGCGGAGTACTTCACGACCCCCGGGATCAAGGGCTGGTTCCAGAAGAAGTTCTTCGCCGGTGCCGGGCAGGTGCCGATCGACCGCTCCGGTGCCTCGGCGGCCGAGGGAGCGCTCTCGGCGGCCAAGCGGATCCTCGGCGAGGGCGGGCTGTTCGGGATCTACCCGGAGGGGACCCGCTCGCATGACGGCCGGCTCTACCGCGGCAAGACCGGGGTGGCCCGGCTGGCCCTGGAGATGAAGGTCCCGGTGGTCCCGATCGCGGTCGTCGGCACCGACGTGGTCGCCCCGCCGGGCAAGAAGTTCGGAGCCGTGACCCGGCCGATGGTGCGGTTCGGCCGGCCGCTGGACTTCTCCCGCTACGAGGGCCTCGAGAACGACCGCTTCATCCTGCGCTCGGTGACCGACGAGATCATGTACGAGATCATGCGGCTGTCGGGCCAGGAGTACGTCGACATGTACGCGACCCGGGCCAAGGCTCTCGACAAGGAGTCGAAGAAGCCCGGGGGCTCCGAGCTCAGAGCCTCCTGAGCGTGACCCGACCGGTGGCCCGTCCCGCGCAGCTGGACCCGGTGGCTGCGGAGGTGGAGACCACGCTCTTCCGGGCGCTGGCCGTGCTGCGGTTCGTGGTCGCCGCCTACGCGGTCGTGCTCAACGCGGTGCGCTGGCGGGAGTTCGAGCACCCGGTGGCGGGCTGGGCGGTGGTCGCGCTGATCGTCGCCTGGACCCTGGTGGCCGCCTGGGCCTACGACGCCCCACGACGGCGTCGGCTGCCGTTGCTGGTCACGGACCTGCTGGTGGCCCTGCTCGCCCTGCTCGCCACGCCGTACGTGGAGACCGCCGCGATGCAGGCCCGCAACGCCGCCAGCCTGCCCTCGTTCTGGGTGATCGCGGCCGTGCTCGCCTGGGCCGTGGCCCGCGGCTGGGCCGGAGGGCTGGCGACCGCGGTCCTGGTCTCGGCGGTCGACGTGTCGGTGCGCACCAGCCCCACCGGCACCACCTGGGGCAACATCTTCCTGCTGGTCCTGGCCGCCGGGGTGGTCGGCTACTCGACCGGTTTGATCCGGGAGGCCACCGAGGCCCGGGCGGAGGCCGAGCGGCTGGCGGCGGCCCTGGCCGAGCGCGCCCGCCTGGCCCGGGTCGTGCACGACGGGGTCCTCCAGGTCCTGGCGCTGGTGCAGCGCAAGGGTGCTGCCCTCGGCGGCGAGGCCGGCCTGCTGGCGCGGCTGGCCGGCGAGCAGGAGATCGCGCTCCGCGCGCTCGTGCAGGGCCAGGCCGACCCGCCCGTGCTCGGCGGTGTCGCGGGACCGCTCGACGTCGTGGACGAGCTGGCCCGGCTGGCCTCGCGGCAGGTGACGGTCTCCGGGCCCGGGGAGCCGGTGGCGCTGCCCGCCCCCGTGACCCGGGAGCTGGTGTCGGTGGTGCGGGCCTGCCTGGACAACGTCGCCCGGCACGTCGGGGACGACGCGCCGGCGTGGGTGCTCGTCGAGAGGGTCGGTCCCGCCGTGGTGGTCTCGGTGCGCGACGCCGGGCCGGGGATCGCTCCGGGACGTCTCGACCAGGCGCGCCGCGAGGGACGGCTCGGGGTCAGCGACTCGGTCCTGGGTCGGATGGCCGAGATCGGGGGGACGGCGCGGCTCGTCACCGCGCCCGGGCAGGGCACCGAGTGGGAGCTCTCCGTGCCGGCGGAACGGCGGCCGGGGGACTAGAGGCAGTCGGCGTTGCGGCGGGGCCTGCGCGGGGAGGCGACGGCTGCGGGGGCCTCCGTCTCCTTCTTCGCGGTCCACTCGAAGTGGTGCTCGAGGTCGTCGATGCCGGTGAGCCGGAACCCCAGGCCGACGCAGTAGTCGGTGAGGGCGGTGCTGTCGCGACCGATCGCCAGCGTCACCGACCGGCCCTCCACGGCGGCGAGCGCGCACAGGTCGCGCAGGATCCTGACCCCGAGCCCGCAGGCCCGGTAGGCCGGCAGCAGGGTCAGGTCGACGATGCGCAGCGTCCCCTCCTGCAGGTCCACGTAGAGGCGCCCCGCCCGCTCGCCGTCCTCCATCACCACGTAGCGCTGGTGACCCGGGAAGTGGGTGCCGAACCGGCGCTCCTGCGCGATGTGCTGGATGCGCAGGACGTGGCGGGCGAGCTTCTGGTTGGGCAGCGCGGCGACCTCGCTCTCCCAGGTGGTGCTGAACACGTCGTGCAGGAACACGTCGTCGTCGGACGTGCAGGGCCTCAGGTACGTCGCACTGCTCAGGTCTGTCATCTGTCCCCATTCCCCTCGCAGACAAGTATCGGGTGCGCAGTACCCCGAGTTGACGGCTTGGGCCGGGTCCGTTCGCAAAATCTCCGGCGGCTGTCGCAGAGCCGGGGCGCGGGCGTGCGCGTCGGCGGGCCTACCCTGCCCTGGTGAGCATCCACAGCGAGCACCCGTTCCTCGAGCCGCCCTCCCGGCGGGACCCGGTCCGCCGGCTCCGGGGTCGGCTCGGCGGCACGGTCAGCCTGTGGACCAGCGGCGCGGGCACCGCTCGCGCGGGGCTGACGGTGTCCTCGCTGATGGTCGCTCCCGGCGAGCCGGCCCGGGTCCTGGGACTGGTGGACCCCGACTCCGACCTGGCCGCCACGGTGGCCGAGACCGGGTCGGTGGTGGTCCAGCTGCTGTCGTGGAGGCACCGCGACCTCGCGGACGTCTTCGCCGGCGTGGCACCCGCACCCGGCGGTGCGTTCCGGGCAGCGGACTGGCAGGAGACGGCGTGGGGGCCGGTGCTGGCCGGGGTGAGCGCCTGGGTGGGGGTCCGGGTGGCCGGGGAGCCCGCCCCGGTCGGCTGGTCGGTGCTCCTCGACGGGGTCGTCGAGCACGTGGAGCTCTCCGAGGAGGCCGTGGCCGCGGACGGCGACGACGACACGGCGCCGCTGGTGCACCGGCGGGGACGCTACCTCCGACCCTGCTGACTGGGTAGCCTGCGGCCGTGAGCGAGCGAGAGGCGATCACCGTGATGGTGGTCGACGACCATCCGATGTGGCGGGAGAGCGTCGCCCGGGACCTAGCCGAGGCGGGGTTCGCGGTGACCGCGACCGCGGCCACCGGCACCGAGGCGCTGACCCGGGCCGCGGCGGTGCGCCCCCGGGTGGTGGTGCTCGACCTGCAGATCCCGGCTCCGAGCGGGGTGCAGGTCACCGCGGGCCTGGTCCGGGACGACCCGACCGTCCGGGTGCTGATCCTGTCCGCGTCGGGTGAGCAGGCCGACGTCCTGGAGGCGGTGAAGGCGGGGGCCACCGGCTACCTGGTCAAGTCAGCCTCCCGCGAGGAGCTGGTCGCCGCGGTGGACCGGGTCGCCGCCGGTGACACCGTGTTCACCCCGGGGCTGGCCGGGCTGGTGCTGGGGGAGTACCGCCGGCTGTGCGACACGCCTGCCTCCGAGGCCGGCTCGGCCGCTCCCCGGCTGACCGAGCGCGAGACCGAGGTGCTGCGGCTGGTCGCCAAGGGAATGTCGTACAAGCAGATCGCCGAGCGGCTGTTCCTGTCCCACCGGACGGTGCAGAACCACGTCCAGAACACCCTGCGCAAGCTCCAGCTGCACAACCGGGTGGAGCTGGTGCGCTACGCGATCGAGCAGGGGCTGGACGACCTCGGCTGAGCCCGCCGGCCGCGGGTCACGGTGTGAGCGTGACGACCGCGGCCAGCCAGGCACCGGTGGCCGTTCCGGTGGCCGTGGCGCTCCCGCTCACCGGCAGCCGGTAGGCCCGGCCGAGGTAGCTGGTCCCGTTCGCGTAGGAGCCGAGGTCGCTCCAGCCGCCGGTCCACGTCGGGTTGCCGGTGCCGCTGGGCACCGACACCGCGCCGAAGGCGAGCTCCTGCCCGACCGTGGCAGCCGCGGCGTTGGACGAGAACGTGGCCGCCGTGCCGGTGCTGGTGCTCGTCCGGTCCAGGCGACTGGCACCGCTGAACTCGTCCCCGCCGAGCCGGTAGCCCCTCGAGGACGGGAAGGTCACCGTGATCCGGTCGTTGACCGCGAGAGGCGTGGTGATCACGCCGCTGATCAGCAGGAGCCGGTTGCCGGCGGTGTCGGAGACGTCGGCGACGACCGCGTAGGCGTTGCCGGCCGCGTCCGTGGCACTGACCGGGGCGGTGGCACTCGTGCCGCTCAGCTGCAGCGTCAGCACCGCCAGGTCGCCGGTCGTCACCCCGCCGGGACGCCACACCGTGAGGTACCCGCTCGTCCTGGTGCTCGTCGAGTAGTTGTTCGCGATGCCGGCGACGAACTTGGGTGCCCCCGAGGGCGGCGGCGGGGCGGCGGTGACGCTGACGGTCCGGCTGGCCGTGGAGCTGAGGCCGCTGGTGTCGGTGGCGGTGACGGTGAGGGTGTAGGTGCCGGCGGCGGTGTAGGTGTGGGTGCTGGTGGCGGAGGACTGGTTGCCGGAACTGGTGCCGTCTCCGTAGTCGAAGCGGTAAGTGAGGGTCTGGCCCTGCGGGTCGGTGCTGGTCGAGGCGTCGGCGGTGACCTGGACGGGGGCGGTGCCCGACGACGGTGTGACGACGAGCCTGGCCGTGGGCGCGGACGCGGGTGCGGTGACGGTGATGGTCCGGCTGGCCGTGGAGCTGAGGCCGCTGGTGTCGGTGGCGGTGACGGTGAGGGTGTAGGTGCCGGCGGCGGTGTAGGTGTGGGTGCTGGTGGCGGAGGACTGGTTGCCGGAGCTGGTGCCGTCACCGTAGTCGAAGCGGTAGGTGAGGGTCTGGCCCTGCGGGTCGGTGCTGGCCGAGGCGTCGGCGGTGACCTGGACGGGGGCGGTGCCCGACGACGGCGTGACGGCGAGCCTGGCCGTGGGCGCGGACGCGGGTGCGGTGACGGTGATGGTCCGGCTGGCCGAGGAGCTGAGGCCGCCGGTGTCGGTGGCGGTGACGGTGAGGGTGTAGGTGCCGGCGGCGGTGTAGGTGTGGGTGCTGGTCGCGGAGGACTGGTTGCCCGTGCCGGCTCCGTCACCGTAGTCGAACCGGTAGCTGAGGGCCTGGCCCTGCGGGTCGGTGCTCGCGGCCGCGTCCGCGGTCACGGTCACGGGCGCCGTACCGCTGGTGGGGCTGGCGCTCAGCCGGGCGGTCGGGGCGGTGTTCGGGGGAGGACCGGGCTGGAACTCGTAGGCGCCGAGGTCGTCGTAGAGCCGCGGCCCGCTGGCGAACGTGTTCGCCGTGGCGGGGTCGTCCACCCGCGGGTTGCCCAGGGTGTCCTGGCTCGGCGCGTCGGCGAGCCCGGAGTCGCCGCGGTCGATCGCGGCCGAGCCCGCGCTGATGGCCAGGTTGTACGCGCCGCGGTCGACGAAGCCGGGGTCGGCCTGCACCCCGGCCGCCTCCTGTCCGGTGGCGTTCCTCATGGCCTGCAGGCTGGTGTACGACGACCCGAACGCGTACATCGTGCCGCTCTTGCTCAGCCAGACCAGGTTGTGGTCGACGACGGTGCTCGACGTCGCGGAGTCGAAGACGCCGATGTTGCCGGCGCGCCGCGAGCACGCGATGCCGTTGTAGGCCGGGTAGACGGCGTTGTCGACGGCGACGTTGTTGGCCACCAGGTAGCTGCCCGAGGTGCCCTCGATGTTGATTCCCGAGGTGCAGTTGCGGTAGACGGTGTTCCCGATCAGGCGGCCACCGGTGGCGTTGAGGTTGTCGATGCCGTGGTCGCCGTTGTTGTAGGTGACGTTGAGCATCGCGAGGCTGTCGTTGGCGCCCGGGTAGAACTGCAGGCCGGAGTCCTCGTTGTCGTGGACCACGTTGCGAAGGACCGTGTTCGCCGGGCTGATCACGTCGATGCCGTTGGCGTTGCGTCGCCAGCCCTCCGCGTTCCAGCTCGCCTCGTTGCCCGCGACGACGTTGCCCGTGCTCGATCCCGACACCAGGATGCCGTGGCTGCTGTTGTGGTCCGAGGTGTTGCCGGACACCGTCGAGGCGGTGCTGGACCGCAGGCTGATCCCCGGGGCGGTGGCGCCCTGCCGGGGCTGTCCGGCTCCGGTCACCGTGTTGCCGCTGATCGTGACGTGGTCGCTGCCGCTGACGTAGATGCCGTCGATCGCGGTGCCGGAGAAGGTCAGCCCGGAGATCACCACGTAGGCGCGGTCGGTCAGATAGGCGCCGTACGTCGCACCGCTGCCCAGGACGGGGAGCGTCCCGGCCACCGGGTCACGGTGACGGGGCTGGTCGCGGTGCCGGAGAGGGACGGCCTCACCGTCTCGGCGTACGTGCCGTCGCCGATGTAGAGGGTGCCGCCGGGCTGGAGCGCCGCGAGACCGGTTGCCACCGTGCAGAGCGGCACGTCGGCGCTGCCGGGCCCGGTGTCCGAGCAGCCCGCGACCGTGCGGTCGACGTAGACGTCGCCGGTGGCGGCCAGGCTGGCGGACGGGACGGCGACCAGGAGCGCGGCGACCACCAGCAGGGCCGTTCCGATCCAGAGCGCCCGACCGCGCTGTCGCGATCCGGCGTGGCGTGCGTCGCTCATCAGGAACCCCGTCCACTACCCCCGGTGTGGCCTCAAACGTAGGGACGCGCGTGTCGGGCCCCATCCCCCATCCGACGTAGGGCCGGTACGTCGCGGACGGCCGGCGCGCCGCCCTATCCTCGAGCGGTGGCCACCGACCCGCTGCTCAGCATCGCGGAGGAGCTGTACGCGCTGCGGCCCGCCGAGTTCACCGGCACCCGCAACGCCTGGGTGAAGCGCTGCCGGAGCGAGGGCGACGCCGAGCTGGCCCGCCGGGTGGGCGAGCTGCGCAAGCCGTCGATGCCGGCGTGGGCCGTGAACATGATGGTCCGCCACCAGGCGGACCAGATGGCGCAGGTCCTCGAGCTCGGCGCCTCCCTGCGTCGGGCCCAGGCGGACCTCGACGGGGAGGCGCTGCGCGAGCTCGCCCGGCAGCGTCGCCAGCTGACGAGCGCGGTGACCCGCGAGGGCCGCACGCTGGCGGGCGAGCTGGGTCAGCGGGTCACGGACCCGGTCGCCGACCAGGTGCAGGAGACCCTGCATGCGGCCATGGTCGACGAGCAGGCAGCCGCCGCCGTGCGCAGTGGGCTGCTCGTCACCGCGCTGGTCGCGACCGGGGTCGGCCCGGTGGACGTCGGTGCCGCGGTCGCGGTGCCGGCCGCGATCGGTCTGACGGCCCGGCCGCGCAGCCGTCCGACGGCCGTGCGGCCGGTCGGCCTCCGGGTCGTCCCGGATCCGGAGCCGACGCCCGACCGGGCCCGGCAGGCGCGGGAGGCCGAGCGGGCTGAGCGGCAGCGGCTCGTCGACGACGCCCTGGCGGAGGCCGACCGGGCCCGCAAGAAGCTGGACAAGGCGCACAAGCGGGTCGGCAGGCTGCAGGCCGGCACGCTGCAGACGGCCGACGAGCTCGAGGCGGCGCGCGGGCGGGTCGCGGAGCTCGAGCACCGCCTGGAGGCCCTCGACGAGGAGGCGTCGCGCACCGAGGAGAAGGTCACCCGGGCCGAGGACCGGTACGTCGCCGCCCAGGAGCAGCTGGAGCGGGCCCGGGCCGCCATGGCCGAGTGCCCCTAGCTCACGTGTCCGCGGCCGACGACGTCGCGCGCAGCGCCCGCACCACCAGCCGGTCCACCCAGGCGGGGGCGTGGTCCAGCCCGGCTCGCATCTCGTAGTTCTCGCTGCCGACCCAGCCGGCCAGGTCGGGCCGGCCCGCGGACCGGGCCAACCGCTCGAGCTCGGCGCGCAGGGGCTCGTCGAGGGGCACCCGCTCCTCCTCGCTGGACGCGGTCAGGTAGATCCGGTTCAGGTCCAGGAGCCGGGCCAGCTCGACGCACGGCTCGGGGTGGTCGTCGACCCGGAGGTCGACCGCCACGTCGTCGAGACCGGCGTACCCGGCGCCGTCCCGGACCACGAGCAGCGCCGCGGACTGCCGACCGCGCCGGTCGCCTCCGGCGGCGTCGCCCGCCCGGAGCGCCGCCAGCAGACGGGTCGCCAGGTGCGGCTCGTGGTCCGTGCGGTCCCACGCGTCCGTCATCGCCCGCAGCACCTCGGGCCCGGCGAGCACGTTGCCCTGCACGCTCATGCCCTCGCCGACCAGGTCCCCGGCCCACGGCAGGCAGTCGTCGCCGGTGTGCGCGACGGCGGTGCCGTCCGCGTCGACCAGGCCGACCTGGCGGTGCGAGGGGAGGTCGTCGTCCTCGAGCAGCCGGTCCAGCGCGACCGGAGCGGTGGCGCCCTCGTCGAGGTGCGCCAGCGCGACCCCCTTCCAGGAGACGTTCGCGTCAGCCTGGGTCGCGATCGCCCCGAGCCCGGCCACCGCCGCCGGCACCACCGAGCCGACCGCCAGGAACTTGGAGGCCACGGCCACACCCCAGGACTCCCCGTCGGCGGAGCGGGCCACGATCGAGAACGTCATACGGCCAACTCTAGGGCTGCCCGACATGCGGGACCTTTCCGACCGTGCTCGCCCGTCGCCGGGAGTCCTCGCTAGGGTCGAGACGACCGTCGCAGCGGGCCGGCCGACGATCCGGTGGTGCCGGCCGACCGAGAACGACACAGACCGACAGAGCGAGGACTGACATGCGCGTGGGAGTGCTGACCGGTGGGGGCGACTGCCCGGGGCTGAACGCCGTGATCCGAGCCGTGGTGCGCAAGGGCATCTCGCAGTACGGCTTCGACTTCGTCGGGTTCCGGGACGGCTGGCGAGGACCCCTGGAGAACATCACCACCCCGCTGGGCATCGACCAGGTGCGCGGCATCCTGCCGCGAGGCGGCACCGTCCTGAAGTCCTCGCGCACCAACCCGTTCTCGATCGAGGGCGGCGTGGAGAAGATCAAGGCGAACCTCGCGAGCAACGGCGTGGACGCCCTGATCGCGATCGGTGGCGAGGACACCCTCGGGGTCGCGACCAAGCTCGCCGAGGCCGGGGTGAACGTCGTCGGCGTCCCCAAGACCATCGACAACGACCTGTCCGGCACGGACTTCACCTTCGGCTTCGACACCGCGGTGAACATCGCGATGGAGGCGATCGACCGGCTGCACACCACGGCCGAGTCGCACCACCGGGTGCTGGTGGTCGAGGTGATGGGCCGGCACGCCGGCTGGATCGCGCTGCACTCCGGCATGGCCGGCGGCGCGAACGTGGTGCTGATCCCGGAGCAGCCCTTCGACATCGCCAAGGTGTGCGAGTACGTCGAGAACCGCTTCAAGTCGCACTACTCGCCGATCATCGTGGTCTCCGAGGGCGCGCTGCCCGTCGACGGCGGGGACATGACGCTGGTCAGCGGCGAGAAGGACGCCTTCGGGCACGTCCGGCTCGGTGGGATCGGTGACCGGCTCGCCCGGGAGATCGAGGACCGGACCGGCAAGGAGGCCCGCGCCGTGGTGCTCGGGCACGTCCAGCGCGGCGGCACCCCGACCGCGTTCGACCGCTGGCTGGCCACCCGCTTCGGGCTGCAGGCCATCACCGCGGTGGCCGAGAAGGACTACGGCAAGATGGTCGCGCTCCGCGGCACCGACATCGTCCGGGTGCCGCTCTCCGAGGGCACCGGCGAGCTCAAGCTGGTGCAGCCCGCGGAGTACGCCGAGGCCGAGGTGTTCTTCGGCTGACCATCGCCCCCGGCACTGTCGGGGGACACCCCTACGGTGGGGGGATGGCCACCACCCTGTCGACCCTGACCGACGAGCGCTCCGCCGCCGCGCAGCGGGTGATCACCGCGATGGCCGGGGAGGACGCCCGGCTTCGCGAGGACCAGGCCACCGCGGTGGCGGCGCTCTGCGAGCCCGGCTCCCGGGTGCTTGTCGTGCAGGCCACCGGGTGGGGCAAGTCGGCGGTCTACTGGGCGGCCACCGCGATCCGGCGGTCCGAGGGCGCGGGGCCCACCCTGGTGGTCTCGCCGCTGCTGTCGCTGATGCGCGACCAGGTCTCGGCCGCCGGTCGTGCCGGCCTGACCGCGGCCACCCTGAACTCCTCCAACATCGACGAGTGGTCCTCGGTGGAGGCGGCGCTGCGGGCCGGTGAGCTCGACGTGCTGCTGGTCTCGCCCGAGCGGCTGGCGAACCCCGGCTTCGGCCGCCGGGTGCTGGACGCGCTCGCCGGCGCCCTCGGGCTGCTGGTGATCGACGAGGCGCACGCGGTCTCCGACTGGGGCCACGACTTCCGTCCCGACTACCGCCGGGTCTCCGACGTGCTGCAGCAGCTCAACCCCAGCACCCCGGTGCTCGCCACCACCGCGACCGCGAACCAGCGGGTCACCGACGACGTGGCCGGACAGCTCGGGGAGGCGACCCTGGTGCTGCGGGGGCAGCTGGCCCGGGCCAGCCTCGAGCTCTCCGTCGTGGACCGGCTCTCGCCGCTGGAGCGCTACGCCTGGGTGGTCGACCACCTGCCCCGGTTGCACGGGTCGGGCATCGTCTACACCCTCACCGTCGCGGACGCCGAGCGGCTGGCGTCCGCGGTGCGCGAGGTGCACGGGGACGCGGTGCCCGTGGCCGCCTACACCGGACAGCTCGAGGCGGGCGCGCGGCACGCCCTCGAGGACGCCCTGCGCGGCAACCGGCTGAAGGCGCTGATCGCCACGTCCGCGCTCGGGATGGGCTACGACAAGCCGGACCTCGGCTTCGTGGTCCACGTCGGCGCGCCGCCTTCGCCGGTCTCCTACTACCAGCAGGTCGGCCGCGCCGGCCGGGCCATCGACCACGCGCACGCCGTGCTGCTGCCCTCGGACGCCGACTCCGGGGTCTGGGAGTACTTCGCGACCGCCACGATCCCGGTCCCGGAGCAGGTCCGCGCCGTGCTCGACGTGCTGGACCGCTCGCCGGGCGAGGCGCTGAGCGTGGTCGCGATCGAGGCCCAGTCCGGGGTGCGCCGCGGCCGGGTCGAGCTGATGCTCAAGCAGCTCGCCGTAGAAGGGGTGGTCGAGCGGGTCGAGGGTGGCTGGCTGGGGACCGCGAAGCCCTGGAGCTACGACCACGACCACTACGACGGCGTCGTGGCGGTCCGGCGGCGCGAGGCCGACATCATGCGCGCCTACGTGCGCGGCGAGCGGTGCCTGATGGAGCTGCTCCAGGAGTCGCTGGACGACCCGGCCGCCGAGCCGTGCGGCCGCTGCTCGGTGTGCCGGGCGGGTCTGCCCGCCGCGCTCGCGGGCGCGCCCTCCGCCGAGACCGTCGCCGCGGTGACCGGGTTGCTGCGCGGCCAGGTGCACGTGCTCGAGCCGCGCCGGATGTGGCCCGGCGGCGCGTTCGGGTCGCGGGGCCGGATCCCGGCCGAGGAGATGCACGCCCCCGGGCGCACGCTCGTGTTCGCGGACGCTCCCGAGTGGAGGGAGACGGTGGCCGCGGTCTTCGCCCGGGACGCCCCCGCGCCGGCGGAGGTCGCCGACGCCTGCGTGCGACTGCTCGGCCAGTGGCGGTCCTCGTGGCCGGCCCGTCCCGAGGTCGTCGTGGACCTGACCGCGACCGGGTCCCCGCTGCTGACCGGCTCCGTGGCCGACCACCTCGCGCAGGTCGGCCGCCTGGACCGGGCCTCGTTGGCGGGCCCCGCCACGCCCCCGGACCTGCGCGAGCTGAGCTCCTCGGACGAGGCCGCGTTCTGGCGCGACCGCCTCGACGCCTCAGGGGCCGCGGCCACGGTGGCCGGACGACCGGTGCTGCTGGTGGTCGACGCGACCTCGTCGCTGTGGCCGGTCACGGTCGGCGCTGCGGTGCTGCGGCGGGCCGGCGCGTCGGTGGTGCTGCCGCTGCTGCTGCACCGCCGGCCCTGACCTCAGCGGTCAGGCTCGCGGCAGCCGCCGGGCGAGCTGGATGGACCGGGTCGCCGGCCGGTAGCCGGCCGCCCGGTTGAGCGCCACCAGGGCGGGATTGTCGCGGGCGTCGGGCGCCCATGCCTGGAGCACGCCCTCGCCGGCCAGTGCGTTCAGCGTGCGGCGCAGCACCCACTCCGCCAGGCCGCGGTGCCGGTGGTCCGGGTGCGTGGCGGTGCGGCCGCTCCAGGCGCGCCCCCGGTCCCGGTCGACGCGCACGCTGGTGAACGAGACCAGCACCGGTGCGGACCTGCCCGGCGCCAGCAGGCCCCAGGAGAGGTCCGGGGCGTTGTCGGGGTCGTCCCACCACTCCGAGCGGAGCTGGTACATGGTGAGCCGGCGCAGCGGTCCCTCCGCCGGGTCGGCCGCCGCCAGGTTGTGGGTCTCGAGCAGCATCCGCATGTCGGGCAGTGCGGCCAGCGTGACCGGTCGGATCCCGTCGGGCGGGGGTCCGACGTCGGGGACGTCCTGGGGGTCCGCCAGTGACAGCGGGTGCTCGTCCTCGGGCAGGAACCCGTGCCGCACCGCGAACGCCATCGAGATCGGGTCGTCGGTCCCGTGCGCCTGGAGCGCGGTCGCGTCCGGGAAGGCCCCGGCCGCGGTCTGCAGCAGGCGGCTGCCCAGGCCGCGGCTGCCGAAGTCGGGATGCACCGCGACGGTCAGCACCACCTCGCGCACGTCCTCCTGGTCGGCGACGATCCGGGCGGTCGCGGTACCGGCGATCCGGCCCTCGACCAGGCCGACCCAACGCCGCCGGCCGAGGCGCGCGTCCTCGCGCAGGTCCGCGGCGACCCCGGCAGCGGAGCGGACCAGGTGCGGGACGGCGGCGGTGGACACCTCGCTGATCGCAGCCGCGTCGCCACGCTGCGCGTCTCGAACCGTCACCTCGGGCACCTCGGGCACCGGGGCAGCCTACCGGTCGTCGTAGGCTGGGGCGGTGAGCTCCTCGTCCGTCCCCGACCTTGCGGCGCTGCACGCCCTCGGTGCCTCCCAGCAGCCCAGCTGGCCCGACCGTCCCGCCCTGGATGCGGCGGTCGCGAGGCTGCGGGGCGTCCCGCCGCTGGTGTTCGCGGGGGAGTGCGACGACCTGAAGACGAAGCTGGCGGCGGTGGCGCGGGGGGAGGCGTTCCTGCTGCAGGGCGGGGACTGCGCGGAGACCTTCGACGGGGTCACGGCCGACAACGTCCGCAACAAGCTCCGCGTGCTGCTGCAGATGGCGGTCGTCCTCACCTACGCGGCCTCGGTGCCGGTGGTGAAGCTCGGCCGGCTCGCGGGCCAGTACGCCAAGCCGCGCTCCTCCGACAACGAGACCCGGGACGGCGTGACGCTGCCGGCGTACCGGGGGGACGCGGTGAACGGCTACCCGTTCACCGCGGCGTCCCGGGTGCCCGACCCGCAGCGGCTGGTCGAGGTCTACCACTCCTCCGCCTCGACGCTGAACCTGGTCCGGGCCTTCGTCACCGGCGGCTACGCGGACCTGCGCCAGGTGCACACCTGGAACACCGACTTCGTCCGGTCCTCGCCGGTCGGCCGCCGCTACGAGCAGATCGGGCAGGAGATCGACCGCGCGCTGACCTTCATGCAGGCGATCGGCGCCGACCCGGACGAGTTCCACCGGGTCGACTTCCACTCCAGCCACGAGGCGCTGATCCTCGAGTACGAGCACGCCCTGACCCGGATCGACTCGCGCACCCACGAGCCGTACGACGTCTCGGCGCACTTCGTGTGGATCGGCGAGCGCACCCGGCAGCTGGACGGGGCCCACGTCGAGCTGCTCTCGCACATCCGGAACCCGATCGGCGTCAAGCTGGGACCCGGCACCAGCCCCGACGACGCCATCGCGCTCGCCGAGAAGCTCAACCCGGACAACGAGCCGGGCCGGCTGACGTTCATCACCCGGATGGGGGCCGGCCGGATCCGTGAGCGGCTGCCGAACCTGGTCGAGAAGGTGACCGCCGCCGGGGTGACCGCGGCGTGGGTGTGCGACCCGATGCACGGCAACACCTTCGAGGCGTCCTCCGGCTACAAGACCCGCCGCTTCGACGACGTGATCGCCGAGGTCCAGGGGTTCTTCGACGTCCACCGCGACCTCGGCACCTGGCCCGGTGGCGTGCACGTGGAGCTCACCGGCGACGACGTCACCGAGTGCGTGGGCGGTGGGGAGGCGCTGCTCGAGGGCGACCTGGGCAACCGGTACGAGTCGGTGTGCGACCCCCGGCTGAACCGCGTGCAGTCGCTCGAGCTGGCGTTCCTGGTCGCCGAGATGCTGCGCGAGGCCGCCCCGACCACCGTGCCGGTCGACGCATGATCGACCTGCGCAGCGACACGGTCACCCGGCCCACCGAGGCGATGCGGGCGGCGATGGCCGCCGCCGAGGTCGGCGACGACGTCTACGGCGAGGACCCGACGGTCCGCCGGCTCGAGGAGCGCGTCGCCGAGCTGTTCGGCCACCAGGCGGCGCTGTTCACCCCCACCGGCTCGATGGCCAACGTGCTCGCGGTCCGGTCGCTGGTCGGGGTCGGCGAGGAGGTGCTCTGCGACTCCCTGGCGCACATCGCGCGCGCCGAGCTGGGCGCGCACGGGGCGTTCACCGGCCTGACGATGCGGACCTGGGTGGGGCGGCCCGTCGAGCTCGGCCAGATCGAGCGGATGTTCGCCCCGGACCTGGGGCCGTTCTTCGTCTCCACGCGGGCGATCTCGGTGGAGAACACGCACAACTTCGGTGGCGGGGTGGTGACCCCGCTCGCCGAGCTGCAGGAGGTGCGGCGGTTCGCGGACGGGCGAGGGGTCGGCGTGCACGTCGACGGCGCCCGGATCTGGAACGCGCACGTGGCGACCGGGACCCCGCTCGACGCGTACGGCGCCTGCGCCGACGTGCTCGCGGTCTGCCTCAGCAAGGGGCTCGGAGCGCCCGTCGGCTCGCTGGTCGTCGGCAGCGCCGCGGCCATCGACGAGGCACGGGTGTGGCGCAAGAGGCTGGGCGGTGGGATGCGGCAGGTGGGGGTGCTGGCTGCAGCCGGACTGCACGCGCTCGACCATCACCTCGAGCGGCTGGCCGAGGACCACCGGCACGCCCGGCTGCTCGCCGACGCCTGTGGCCTGGACCCGGAGACCGTCGACACGAACATCGTGGTCGTCGACGTCCCCGACGCGCCGGCGGTGGTGGCCGCCGTCCACGAGCACGACGTCCTCGTGTCCGCGGTCGGGCCGCGGGCCCTGCGCCTGGTGACCCACCTGGACGTGAGCCGCGAGCAGGCCGAGACGGCCGCGTCGGTGCTGGCCAAGGTGCTGGGATGAGCTGGCGCGACGAGACCGGCCAGCAGGTGCAGGACGAGCTGGACGAGCTGCTCGACGTGTCGCTGCGCGCCGCGCAGGAGAAGCTCGACGCGACCGGGGAGTTCTACCCGTTCGCCGTGGCACTCGACGAGCCGGGCGTCACCCACCAGCTGACCCCCGAGGTGCGGACCGGGCCCCGCGAGGTCGCGGACGTCAGCCAGGTGTTCGAGCTGTGCTGGGCGGCCCTGCGCTCCGAGGCCCCGGGGCTGCGGGCCGCGTCCGTGGTCACGAACGTCGGCGGCTCCGACGGGGACGCGATCGCGGTCGCCCTCGAGCATCCCGAGGGGCCGGCGATCGAGGTGTTCCTGCCCTACGTGACCCAGGGCAAGGTGAACGGCAAGAAGCCGGCGCAGAAGCACCGGTACGGCGACCTGCAGGCCGCCCCGGGCCAGACGCGCGTCTGGGCCTGAGGCGACCCGCGTCCGGTCAGCGGGTCGACCGCGGCCGGGTCAGCGTGCTCGCGCCCACCCGGCCGAGCACCGGTGGCAGCTGGCGGACCGCCTGGGCGAGCGCGCGCAGCTCTGCCCCGAGCAGCGCCTGGGGCCCGTCGCACAGCGCGGTCTCCGGGTCCGGGTGCACGTCGACGATGACCCCGTCGGCGCCCACCGCCATGGCGGCCCGCGACAGCGGTACCACCAGGTCCTTGCGGCCGGCGGCGTGCGAGGGGTCGACGATCACGGGCAGGTGGCTGGTGGCCTGCACCACCGGCACGGCGGAGATGTCGAGCGTGTTGCGGGTGGCCGGCTCGAAGGTCCGGATGCCGCGCTCGCACAGCACCACGTCGAGGTTGCCGCGCTGCGCGATGTACTCGGCGGCCATCAGCCACTCCTCGACGGTCGCGGTCATGCCGCGCTTGAGGAGCACCGGGCGACCGGCCTCCCCGACGGCCTGCAGCAGGCCGAAGTTCGCCATGTTCCGGGTCCCGACCTGGAGCATGTCGGCGTGCTCGGCGACCACCGGCACGTCACGGGCGTCCACGACCTCGGTGACGATCGGCAGTCCCGTGGTCTCGCGCACGGCCGACAGGATCTCCAGGCCGGCGACGCCCAGACCCTGGAAGGCGTACGGCGACGTGCGCGGCTTGTAGGCGCCGCCGCGCAGCAGCGTCGCGCCGGCTGCCTTGGCCATCTCAGCCGCCTCCAGGGTCTGCCCCGCCGACTCGACGGCGCAGGGACCGGCGATGAACGTGAAGGTGTCCGGTCCGATCGGCACCCCACCCACCCAGACCGTGCTGCGCTCGGCGTGGTGCTGGCGGCTGACCAGCTTGTAGGGGTCGGAGATCCGGTGCACGTCCCCGACCCCGGGCAGGCTGCGCAGGTTCAGGTGGTGGAACGAGTCCAGGTCGCCGACCAGGCCGATGATGGTGCGGACCACCCCCTTGCTGACGAACGCCTCGCCGCCGACCGCCTCGACCTTCTCGACGACGCGCGCGACGTCCTCGTCGGTGGCGTCCGGGGTCATGACCACGACCATGGCTGTGTCTCCTCTGGGTAGCTGCTGGTGCTCCCGGCCGGTCGGGTCAAGGCGCCGCTGCATGCGAAACGCCCCTGCCGCGTCGGCCAGGGGCGTGGTGGGTGCGGGGTCGACCTAGCCGGCGACCCGCGCGGATGCCCCGGGCGAGCAGCAGGAGTGATAGGTCGTCGGCACGCCTGCAGCCTAGCCGTGGCCGCCGGGGCCGCCGGGACGCGATCCAGCATGCGGGACGTCAGACCGCGATGTGCGGGACCTCCGCCTCGATCCGCCGCCGGGGTGCGAGCTCGGCGAGCAGCATGGCCGCGAGCACGGTCACGCCGCCGACCAGCATCCGGGCGGTGGCCGCCTCTCCGCCGAGCAGCACCGCGAACGACGCGGCGAAGACCGGCTCCATGGTCATGATGACCGCGACGCGGGTCGGCGCCAGGTGCGCCTGGGCCCAGGTCTGGCCGGCGAGCGCCAGGGCTCCCGCGAAGACGGCCATGTAGACCAGCGAGAGCCAGTCCCGACCGGTGGACGGCAGGGTCAGGCCGTCGGGGACGGTGACGACCCCGCACACCGCGGTGATCACCACCAGCTGCACGATCGTCATGCCCATCGCCTCCCGCGCGTCGCTCCACGCGCCGAGACCCACGATGTGCAGCGCGTACAGCAGCGCGGACACGAGCGTGATCGCCTCGCCGTACCCCATGGACAGGCCGTCGAGGCTGAGCACGGCGAGCCCGACGACGGCGAGCGCCACCGCGGCCCAGGTGACCGTCCCGATCCTGGTGCGCAGCAGCAGCGCGGCGAACAGCGGCGTGCACACGACGTACAGGCCGGTGATGAAGCCCGACACGCTGGCGGGGGTGTGCGCCAGGCCCGCGGTCTGCAGGATCTGCGCGAGGCCGTACAGCAGGCCGAGCACGACCGCGTGCCGCAGGGAGGCGCGGCTGAGCCGCCTCAGGGCCCGCGGGAACAGCAGCGTCAGCACCGCGCTGGCGACCGCGAACCGGACCGCGAGGAAGTCCAGCACCGGGACCCGGTCGAGGAGGTCCTTGATCAGGTAGAACGTCGACCCCCAGCAGGCGGTCATCGCCACCAGCGCGAGGGTGGCCAGCAGCGCCGTACGTCGCTCGGACGGGATGCTCACGGCTGGCGCATTCCTCGGAGCAGGCGGATCTGCGGGTCGTCGAGGTCGCGCGAGCCGGGCGTCTCGAGGACCAGCGGGAGCCCCGCGGTGGCGGGGTGCGCCAGCAGCTCCTCGAACGCGGCCAGCCCGATGTGCCCCTCGCCGAGCCGCTGGTGCCGGTCCTTGAAGGCGCCGCGGACGTCACGCGAGTCGTTCGCGTGCACCAGCTGGAGCCGGCCGGGGCCGCCGATCTCGACGATCCGGTCGAGCGTAGCGGTGGTGCCGCCCGGCTCGTCGAGGGGTGCACCGGCGGCGAACGCGTGGCAGGTGTCCAGACAGATCCCGGCAGACGGGTGCCCGTCGAGCGCGTCCAGGTAGCGGACCAGGTCCTCCACCCCGGCGCACAGCGACCGGCCCTGGCCCGCGGTCGGCTCCAGCAGCAGCGCCGGACCGTCCTCGCCGAGGCCGTCCAGCAGCGCCAGCAGGCCCTCGCGGACCTGTCGCAGCGCACGGTCGACGCCGCCCTCGTCGACGCAGGAGCCGGTGTGCACGACCACCCCCTCGGCGCCGATCTCGCGTGCGCGCCGCAGGTTGTGGGCGACGCTGGCGACCGACCGCTCGTAGGTGAGAGCGGTGGGTGAGCCCAGGTTCACCAGGTACGGCGCGTGCACGAACACCCGGTGTCCCGACGCCTCGCAGGCCTCGCGGAACGTGCTGTCGACCCTCGGGTCGCCGGGTGACGCGGCCCAGCCGCGCGGGTTGCCGACGAAGACCTGGAAGGTCTCGGCGCCGATCGCGACGGCGTCCGCGAGCGCGCCGCGGACGAGGCCCTTGCCGACCTGGACGTGCGTACCCACCGGGTTGCGCAGACCGGCGAGCGGGGAGCTGGCCTGCATCAGGGGACGAGCACCACCTTGCCGCCGGCGTGCCCGGCCGCGACGAGTCGGTGCGCCTGCTCGGCCTCGGCCAGCGGGAACGAGGCCGCCACGACGACGTCGAGCAGACCGCGGTCGACCAGGTCGGTGAGCACGAGCCGGCCCTGCCTGCGGACCTCCGTGCCCGGATCGGCTCCGGGGCCGCCGCCCAGCAGCTGGATCCCGGCCCCGGCGGCACGGTCGAAGGCGGCCACCGTCGCGATCCGCAGCCGGTCCGCGACCAGCTCGACCGAGGTGTCGACGGCCTCGTCGGTGCCGGCCGCGTCGAGGGCGACGTCGACGCCCCCGGGAGCGGCCGCGCGCACCCGCTCTGCCAGGCCGGGACCGTAGCTGACCGGGACGATCCCGTAGCCGCGGAGCTGCTCGTGGCGCTGCGGGCCGGCGGTCCCCACCACGGTGGCACCGCGTGCCAGCGCCAGGCGTGCCGCGGCCAGGCCCACCCCGCCCGAGGCCGCGTGCACGAGCACGACGTCCCCGGTGCGCACCCCGGTCGCCTCGAGCAGGTGGTAGGCGGTCACCCCGGTCAGCGCGAGGCCGGCCGCCTGCTCGAAGGAGAGGCGCTCCGGCTTGGGGAACACCGAGGACGCCGGGACGGTCAGCCTGGCCGCGTAGCCCCCCTCGACGGGGTAGCCGATCACCGGGTCGCCCACGGCCACCGGGCCGGCCGGGCCGCGGGCGTCGGCCCCGGCTGCGGTGACGACGCCGGAGACCTCCGCGCCGAGCCGCATCGGCAGCCGGGACGCGTCGCTCCCCATCACGCCGCTGTAGACCTTGGTGTCGAACGGGTTGACTCCGGCGGCGCGGACCTCCAGCGTGACCTCGCCGGCACCGGGCGCGCGCACGTCGACCTCGGTCGTGGACAGCACCTCGGGTCCGCCGTACGCGGTGGCGACGACTGCAGTGGTCATGCCTCTCCTCGGTTCGTGCCGGGGCCGGTCCGGGTGCGCTCACACCACGTAGATGGTGACGGTACTGCCCCGCGGGGCGCGCTCCCCGTCGCCGGGGGTCTGCTTCACGACGAGGCCGAGCCCGATGTAGTACTCCACCTTCTCGGTGGTCACGGAGAAGCCCAGCGCCGTCAGGGTCGCGGTGGCCTTCTCCGGGCTCATCCGGCGTACCTCGGGGACCACCACCATGACCGGGCCCTTGGAGACGACGAGCTGCACCGGGTCGCCGCGGAACAGCCGCCCCGAGCCCGGCGTCTGGGAGACCACGTCGCCCTGCGGCACCGAGTCGCTGTTCTCACGAGAGGTCTGCGCCACCAGACCGAGCTTCCTCAGGGCCGCGGTGGCTGCGCCGGCGTCCCGGCCGGTCAGGTCCGGGACCTTGATCGGCTTGGGTCCCTTGCTCACCGTCAGGTCCACCACGGCGTCGCGCCGGAGCGTGGTGCCCGACGCGGGATCGGAGCCGACGACCGCGCCCTGGGCGACCTGCTCCGACCAGACGTAGGACGCCTCGCCGAAGGACAGCCGGGCGTCCTGCAGCGTGGCCCGGGCGCGGTCCAGCGGCTGGCCGCGCAGCCGGGGGACGTCGTGCCGCTCCGGGCCGCGGGAGAGCACCGCCTCGACGGTGCCGTCGCGCACGACCCTCTCCCCGCCGGCGGGCTCGGTGCTCAGCACGGCACCTGCGGGCACGGTCTCGGAGTAGGCCCGGCCCGCGACCCGCAGCGTGAGGCCGTCGGTCGCCAGCCGGGTCTCGGCAGCCCGCGCGGAGAGGTTCAGCACCCCCGGCGTGGTGGTGTAGCGGCCGGCGCCGAACCACCACCCACCTGCGCCGCCCGCGACGGCCAGCAGCAGCACCACCAGCAGCAGCGCCGGCCCGCGCCGCGTCCGTCGGGGACGTGGGGGCCGGCCACCGTCCCGGGGATCCGTCGGCGGAGCCGGCGTGGTCCCGGCGGGGATCCCGGCGGGGATCCCGGTGGGGATCACGCTGGTGTGGTCCGAGTCCTCGGCGGCCTGCGCGGCCTGCCGCGGACTGAGGATGGTGCGGACGTCGTCGGGGTCGTCCGGCTCGTCACGCACGTAGTCGATGTCCTCGCCGAGACGCTGGACCGGCACCGTCGGGCTGAGGTCGGAGGTCAGCTCCGGGTCGTCGAGGACGCCGTGGTCGAGGGCGTCGCGGACCCGGCGCACCTGGTGCTGCAGCACGCGCGCGTCCGCCGGGCGCAGGTTGCGGTCCCGGGCGGTCGCGCGGGCGACGAGCGCGTCGACGTACGGCGGGATCGACGGGACCAGCGCCGAGGGCGGCGGCACGTCCTCGTGCACGTGCTTGTAGGCCACCTGGATCGGCGACTCGCCCTGGTGCGGCTTGCGCCCGGTGAGCAGCTCGTAGAGCACCACCCCGGCCGCGTACACGTCGCAGCGCACGTCGGCACGCCCGTCGACGACGAGCTCGGGAGACAGGTAGGAGACGGTGCCGATGAGCACGCCTCCGGTGGCGGTGTGCTGGGTCTCCGCGCTCACCGCGCGGGCCAGCCCGAAGTCCGCGACCTTCACCCGGCCGTCGTCGGCGATCAGGACGTTCTCCGGCTTCACGTCACGGTGCACGAGGCCCGCCTGGTGCGCGGCACCGAGGGCGGACAGGACCGGGTCGAGGAGCGCCAGCGCCCGGGCCGGGGTCATCGGGGCGTCCTGCCGGATCACGTCGCGCAGGGTGTGGCCCGGGATGTTCTCCATCGCCAGGAACAGCGTGCCGTCGTCGTCCCCCTGGTCGAAGACCGCCACCACGTGCGGGTGCGAGAGCCGGGCTGCCGCCCGTGCCTCGCGCACGAAGCGCGCCGCGAAGTCCTCGTCGTCCCCGAGCCCGGAGTGCATGATCTTGAGCGCGCACACCCGGTCGAGCCGCAGGTCGGTGGCCTCGTAGACGGTGGCCATGCCGCCGCGAGCGATCCGGGCGCCGACGCGGTACCGACCGTCGAGCACACGCCCGATCATCGGGTCGGCGACGGTCCTGTCCACGACGGTTGTCCTCCGTTGGTGGCCAGGGCAAGGGGAAGGACCCGGCTCACCCCAGGATTCTAGGCGTGACTCCGAAGCTTCCCCGGGCGCGCACGGCGGTCGGCGTGGCGCGGCTCACGTGCCTCAGGCGGGGTTCCAGCCCCGGTGCAACCGCCGGTGCAGAGCCGTCACGCTGCGCGTGTAGCGCTTGGTCGAGGGATACAGGCCGTGCCGCTGCACCGCCCCGAGACCCTGGTAGTACGACGCGATCGACCGCCGCCAGGAGGTCTGCGAGCGCAGCACCTTGAACAGCACCACTCCCGCGGTCACGTTGTCGCGGAGGGCGTAGATGTTCAGCCGGCGGCCGACGTGCTGCGACATCCACCGGCCGGTCCCCGGCAGCACCTGCATCACCCCGACGGCGCCGGCCGAGGACGTGCGGCGCTGCTGCCAGCCCGACTCCTGCCAGGCGATGGCCAGGGCCAGCTGCGGGTCCACGCCGTGGTGGCGGGCGGTGCGGACCACCACGCGGCGCACCTGCGCGCGGCTCGCCGACGTGCCGCCCCAGGGCTTCCTGCTGCGGTGGTGCCGGGTCCGGTGCGGGGCGTGGTGCCGGGTCCGGTGCGGGGCGTGGTGCCGGGTCCGGTGCGGGGCGTGGTGCCGGGTCCGGTGCCGGCGGGCGGCCGCATCAACGACGGGGACCATGATCCGCTGCCCGGCCTCCAGATGGCCGTGCCTGCCGAGATGGTTGACGGCCCGCAGCTCGCGGGTCCAGGCGTGGAAGCGCACCGCGAGCCCCGTCGCGGTGTCGCCACGCCTGACCCGGTAGGGCACCAGCGTGCGCCCGGGGTGGCCGCGCCAGCGGTGCCGGACGGAGGCCACGAGCGCCAACGACCCGTCGACGGTCCCGGCCCGGGCGCCGCCGTCCCGACCCTCGACCGGGGACGGTCCGGCGCTGCCGGACGGGAGCACGGGGGAGCCGGCCAGCAGCACCCCGCCCGCCGCCGTGGCGGTGACCACCGCGCGCAGACCACCCGCGACGCGACGGAGTCGCCGGGACACGGTGCGTCGACGGGTCGTCGGAGCGTGGGCGGAGCCGGGCACGGGGGAGGTCCCTTCGGAGCCGAGAACGGGGGCCATGAGCGTCGACTGTGACTGATGTGACGGAGGGGGTCAAGGTTTCGTGGTCGACCCACGGCGTGGCACCCTGGTCCGGTGGAGGAGACCCGAGCCCCCGAGGCCCAGCACCAGCTCGCCGACCTGGTCGGGCAGTGGCTCGACTGGAGCCAGGCCAGCGAGCAGCTGGGCGTCAGCGTCAGCAAGGTCCGTCAGATGATCCGCGAGCACCAGCTGGCCGGTGCCGTCCCGGTGCCCGGCGAGGGCCAGCGGGTGCCGGCCGAGCTGATCCAGGACGGCGTCGTGGTGAAGGGCGTCCCGGGCGTGCTGACCGTGCTGCACGACGGCGGGTACGACGACCGCGCGATCCTGCTGTGGCTCTTCACCCCCGACGACTCGCTGCCCGGACGGCCGGTCGACGCGCTTCGCGAGAACCGTGGCGCCGAGATCAAGCGCCGCGCCCAGGCGATGGCGTTCTGAGGCGTCGGGCTCGTCCGCACCCCCTGTCGCCGACCGGCAACGAGGTCTAGCCTCGCTCCATGAGCGGACTCGCAGCACTCCTGGCGGGGCACAACCCGCCCGACCTGTACCGGTGGCACAACGCCGCCCACGTCCCCGACGTCGAGCACGCCGTCGAGCACGCCGGGTGGCGTTTCGTGCATCTGGACACCTGGACCGTCGAGGACAAGCAGTCCTTCCTGAAGGCGGCCGTGCACGCCCTCGAGTCCGAGGACGGCCGCGGCACCAGCTTCGACGCCCTCTCGGACTGCCTGGCCGACGTGGACGCGCCGGACCGGCGGGGCGTCGTGCTGCTCTGGGACGGGTGGAGCCCGCTGGCGCGCCACGACGAGCAGGCGTTCCAGGTCACGCTGAGCGTGCTGGGCGGCCGGGCGAACGCCGACCGGGGCTGCCCGTTCGCGGTGCTGCTCCGCGGCGACGGCCCCCCGGTCGACGTGCCGGAGCTCCCGGCGAAGGCGTGACCGTCGGCTAGATGCTGCGCTGGGTGGCCGCGGCGGCCAGGTCGCGCAGCACCCGCTGCGCGAGCTCCCCGGCGCCGACCTCGTCGAGAGCCGCGAGCGCGCCGTCGGTGAGCCCCTCGATCCGGCGCTCCACCTCGGCCTGGGCTCCCGACTCGGTGATGATCCGGCGCAGGTCCTCGACCTCCGGAGCGGTCAGCGACCGTCCCAGCGCCTGGTCGAGCCGCTTCGCGTCCGCCGCCGGCGCGCCGTTCAGGGCGAGCGCGACCAGCACCGTGCGCTTGCCCTCGGTGAGGTCGTCGCCGGCCGGCTTGCCGGTGACCTCGGGGTCGCCGTACACGCCGAGGAGGTCGTCGCGGAGCTGGAACGCCTCGCCGAGCGGCAGCCCGAACCCGGTCAGCGCGGCCACGGTGCCGCGATCGGCGCCGGCGAGCGCCGCACCCACGTGCAGCGGGCGCTCGATGGAGTACTTCGCGGACTTGTAGCGCAGCACCCGCATCGCCTGCTCGACGTCCGAGGCGCCGCGGGCCTGCACCGACACGTCGAGGAACTGGCCGGCGATCACCTCGCTGCGGGTGGCGTCGAACACGTCGAGCGCGTCCGCGACCACGTCCGGCGGCAGGCCGCAGCGGCGCAGCATCCCGTCGGACCAGGCCAGCAGCAGGTCGCCCAGCAGGATCGCCGCAGCCGCGCCGTACTGCTCCGGGCGCCCGGTCCAGCCGTGCTCGCGGTGCAACACCTCGAAGGCCCGGTGCGGGGCGGGGCCGCCGCGCCGGGTGTCGGAGGCGTCCATGTAGTCGTCGTGGACCAGGGCACTGGCGTGCAGCAGCTCCAGTGCCGCCGAGGCGCGCACCAGCGACGGCTCGTCGGCGACGTCGGCCCGGACACTGCGGTAGCCCCAGTAGCAGAAGGCCGCCCGGAAGCGCTTGCCTCCCGAGGCCGAGCCACGGGCCGCCTGCAGCAGCACCGCGGCGTCGTCACCCAGCGGGGCCAGCCGACCCGCCTGCTCGTCGACGAACGCGTCGAGGGCGGACTGGACGTCGCTGCGGAAGCCTGCGGCGTCCCAGGCGGGGCTCTCGGCGGCGGTCACGGGACGAGCCTACGGTCGCCGGCGCCGTCACCGTGGACGGTGCCCGGCGGGGTGGATGCACACACCTATGCTGTTGCGTATGGCGCCCTGTCCTCCGCACCTGCTCGCTGCCGGCTCATCCGGTGTCCACGACCTGCTGGTCGCGGGCGAGCGGTCCCTCTCCTTCGAGTTCTTCCCGCCCAAGGACGAGGAGGGCGAGCGGCAGCTGTGGACCACGCTGCGCGAGCTCGAGGCGCTGCGCCCGGGGTTCGTCTCGGTGACGTACGGCGCCGGTGGGTCGACGCGCGACCGCACCGTGCGGGTGACCCGCCGGATCGCCGCCGAGACCACGCTCACCCCGATGGCGCACCTGACCTGCGTGGGCCACTCCCGCGACGAGCTCCGCTCGGTGATCGGGTCCTACGCGGACGCCGGGGTGCGCAACGTGCTGGCGCTGCGCGGCGACCCTCCCGAGGGGCCGACGGCGCCCTTCCGGCCGCACCCGGACGGGCTGCAGAACGCCGTCGAGCTGGTCGAGATGACCAAGCTGCTCGGGGACTTCTGTGTGGGCGTGGCCGCGTTCCCCGACGTGCACCCGGCCGCGACGTCCGCCGACAGCGACGCGCGCTACCTGGCCGAGAAGGCCCGGGCCGGTGCCGACTTCGCGATCACGCAGCTGTTCTTCGACCCCGCCGCGTACTTCGCGCTGGTCGACCGGGTAGCCGCCCTCGGGGTCGACCTCCCGATCATCCCGGGGATCATGCCGATCACCAACCTGCGCCAGGTCACCCGGATGGCCGAGCTGTCCGGTGCCGCGCTGCCGGACCGGGTCGTCGAGCGGGTCGCCCGCTACGAGGGAGACCCGGCCGCCGTGCGTGCCGAGGGCATCGCCCTGGCCACCGAGATGTGTGACCAGCTGCTGGCCGGCGGCGCGCCAGGTCTGCACTTCTACACGCTGAACCGGTCCCGGGCGACCCGCGAGATCCATCACGGGCTCAGTGCGGCGACGCTCTGACCCGACCGCGAGTCACGACGAGGGCGTGGCCGACGGGCCGGAGCTCGCGACCTGGACCTGGGAGCACAGCCGCACCAGCGGCCGGGTCTCCGCGTCGAGCTCCTCGAGCCGGTTCAGCTGGTCCACGATGCGCTGAGGGTCGAAGTCCTTCACCGAACCCACCGAGCTCCGCAGCAGCTGCGTGGCCTCCTTCAGGTTGGCCGCCGCCTCGCCGCAGGCCGCGGGAACGGTCACGCGGACGTCGGTCGAGGCGGACGGTGACGCCGAGGGGCTGGCACCGGGCGAGGCCCCCGGCGAGTCGCCGGACCTGTCGCCGCCGTTCCCGCCGACGGCGACCAGCAGCGACCCGATGAGCAGGCCGAGCAGGAAGGTCGCTGCCGGGACCAGCCGGGCCAGCGCCGTGAACCGGCCGCTCCGCTCAGCCATGGAGTGCACCCTGCCGAGACGGAGCTCCGCCGGGCCACCGTGCGCCGTCACCGTCTGGTATCAACGTCCCCATGAGCAGGACTTTACGGGCAGCCGACGCCGGCACGCTGCACCTGTGGGACGGGATCGTGCTGTTCTGGGTGGTGCTGTGGGCGGTGCTCGGGGTGTGGTCCGGCGTCACCATCTGGCAGGTGGCCGACACCGGCGACACCATCACCAGCTCCGGCGAGGCCCTGCACTCGGCCGGCACCGCGCTGGAGAGCCTCTCCGACGTACCCGTCATCGGTGAGCGTCCGGGCAGGCTGGGCGCGGAGGTGGTGGTGACCGCGGACGAGATCACCGGTCGTGGCCAGCAGATCAAGGGTCAGCTGCGCCGGCTGGGACTGCTGCTGGGGCTGGCCATCATGGCGATCCCGGTCAGCCCGGTCGTGGGTGTCTACCTGCCGCTGCGGCTGTCCCGGCGACGCGAGGTGGCACGGATCCGGCGTCAGCTCGCCGAGCGTCCCGACGACCGGGGGCTGGACCGCTACCTGGCCGACCGGGCCCGGACCACGCTGTCCTTCGACCTGGTCGCCGAGGCGGTCCGGGGACCGGCCGACGAGCACCCGGACCGGCAGGTACGGCGGCTCGCCGACGCCGAGCTCGCGCGCCTCGGACTGACCCGGCCGGCGCGAGCCTGAGATGGCACGTCCCGCGAAGCGGTCGCCCGACCGATCGGTCGGGGCCTGGTTCGCGCGGACCGTGGTGGCGCTGCGCTGGTGGGTGGTCGGCTTCTGGACGGTCGCGACCGTGCTGTCGCTCACCGCGCTGCCGAGCTTCTCGGAGGCCGGGGGCGGCGGCCTCAAGGGCGTGCTGTCGGCCGACACCCCGGCCGTGCAGACCGAGAAGCGCTCGGTGGAGCTCTTCGGCTTCCCCCTGATCGCCCGGACCGTGGTGGTCCAGCGTCACCAGAGGGGGCTCTCCCCCTACGCCCAGGCCCGCACCGTCGTACGGGCCGTCGCGGTCGACCGCGGCAGGGCCGGTGACGTCGGTCCGCTGCTGGGGGCACTGCCGCTGACGAACACCGCCGGGCTCTTCCCGGGGGCCCGGGAGCAGGACACCACGGCCCTGACGTACCTGATCTTCGAGCCGGGGACCTCGCTCGGTGCCCGGACCCGCGAGGCGCGCCGGTACGCCGACCGCTTCTTCGTCGCGCGCGACCACGTGGTGGGCGTGACCGGGTCGGTGCCGGCCCGGGCCGAGCAGGGACACCTGATCAAGGCCTCGCTGCCCGCTGTCGAGCTGGCGACCCTGCTCGCCATCATGCTCATCGTCGGGCTGAGCTTCCGCTCTCTCGTGGCTCCCGTGGTGACCGTGGTGAGCGCGGGGGTGGCGTACGTCGCGACCATGCGGCTCTCGGGCGGCGCCGCGCAGCTGTTCGACCTACCCAGCCCCGACGAGCTCAAGCCGGTGGTGGTCGCCCTCCTGCTGGGGGTGGTCACCGACTACGTGGTGTTCTTCTGCTCGGCGATGCGCGACGTCGAGGACCGGGGTGACGCCCACGTCGCCGCGACCGCCGCGGTCAGCCGATCGGGCCCGATCGTGGCGGTGGCCGGCCTCGCGGTGGCGGCCGGGACCGCCACGCTCCTGGTCGCCAAGTCGCCGTTCTTCCGCGCGCTCGGCCCGGCGCTCGCGTTCACGGTGCTGGTCGGTCTCCTGGTCGCGATCACCCTGGTGCCCGCGCTGATGGCGCTGCTCGGTCACCGGATCTTCTGGCCGCGGCGACGGTGGGGCGGCCCACGCACGCCCGACCTGCCCGGCGTGGCCACGGCAGCCGCCGCCCCACCGCAGGGTGCTCGCCCCGGCCCGGGCACGGTGGTCACCGCCATCGTGCGCCGGCGCTCGACGGCGGCCGCGGTCGTCGTCGCCTGCGTCGGGGGCCTCCTGCTCGCCGCGCTCCCGATCCTCCAGCTCCGGCTGGGCGTGTCATTCGTCGGCTCGCTGCCACGGGAGGCGCCGGTCCGGGAGGCAGCCGTCAGCGCGCAGCGTGGCTTCGCCACCGGCATCCTGTCCCCGACGGTCCTCGTGCTGGAGGGCTCGGGCGTCGGTCGGCAGCGGGCCGCCCTGAGCAGGCTGGGTGAGCGGCTCTCCCGCGAGCCCGGGGTGGCGGGCGTGCTGGGGCCGGGCTCGATGCCGGCAGGGGTGCAGCCGGGGCTGCTGGTCGCGCGCGACGACGGTGCCGCGCGCTACCTGGTGGTCCTCGCCGACGACCCGCTCGGCGCGGACGCGGTGCGCACCGTCGACCGGCTGCAGGCGAGCCTGCCCGGGATGCTGCCGGCCAGTGGGCTCGAGAGGGTGAGCGCCGGGCTCGCGGGCGACAGTGCGACGGCCTCCTTCATCGTGCACCAGACCGAGCGGGACCTGTTGCGGATCGCGCTCACCGCGATGGCGGCGAACCTGCTGATGCTGCTGGTCTTCCTGCGTGCCCTGGTCGCGTCGGTGGTGCTGCTGGTGTCCTCGCTGCTGTCCCTGAGCGCGACCATCGGGATCACCACGGCGGTGTTCGCCTGGGTGACGCCGGGACAAGGGCTGACCTTCTACGTGCCGTTCGCGACCGCGGTGCTCCTGCTCGCCTTCGGCTCGGACTACAACATCTTCACCGTGGGGCACGTGTGGGAGTCCGCGCGGACGCGGGTGTTCACCGACGCGCTGGTCCACGCATTCCCCTCCACCATCCGGGCGGTGACGGTCGCCGGCCTGGCCCTGGCCGCCAGCTTCGGGTTGCTCTCGCTGGTCCCGCTGCTCCCGTTCCGGCAGCTGGCCTTCGCGATGACGCTGGGCATCCTGGTCGACGTCCTGGTCGTGCGGTCGCTGCTGATGCCGGCGCTGCTGAGCCTGATCGGTCCGCGCAGCGCGTGGCCCAGCCGCCGGCTGCGGCAGCCCGCGACGCGCTCCGGCCTGGGCAGCGCCTGAGGGCGCGCTCAGGCGGGTCCGACCCGTTGGGCCACCACGGCGGCGGCGAGACCCACCAGTGGAAGGCCCGAACCCGCGGCGCCGTGCACGCCCGCGGCGTACACGCCCTCGACCGGCAGGCCGGCCAGCTTGCGGACGGTCGTCCGGCGGCCCTGCCACAGCACGCCGTACGGCGACCCGCCGAGCTCCTCGACCTGGTCGCGCGCGGTCCGGTCCACCCGCACCCGCACCTGCGCGCGGACGTCGATGCCGTGCCGGGCCAGGGTGACCAGGACGTCCTCCGGCCGGTCACCGCGTCGCAGCACGGTCCAGGCGGCGCCGCCCGCGGGCGCGGTCCCGGTGGTCCGGACCACGAGGGTCGTGCCGGCGCCGTGCAGCACCAGCTCGTGCGGCAGGTCGGGCGGGTCGCCGACCAGGCCGAGGTGGCACACGTCCGGCGGCACCGCCGGCCTCGACCGGCCGACGTGCGGGGCGAGGACCGGGAGGCTGCGCGGGTCGACCGCGCAGACCACCACGTCGGCGTCCACGGTGCCGTGGTCGGTGTCCACGCCGACCACCCGTCCACCGTGCAGCCGCAGGTCGCGGGCGGTGGTGCCCAGCCGCACGGTCACCCTGCGCTCGCCGAGCCGCTTGGTCATCGTCGCGGCGAGCACCCCCATCCCGCCGGGGACCGTCCACACGCCGAAGTTCTGCTCGACGTAGGACCACATGCCGGCCCAGGCGGGCACCTGACGCGGGTCGTGCCCGTCCAGCCGGGTGGCGAGCAGCGCGACGTCGCGGAGCCGGACGTCCCGGAGCGCGCGGCCGACCCGCTGGTGCAGCGTGGTGCGGGTGAGCAGCAGCGCGGTGGCGGCCCTGTCGACGTGGTCGGGGGAGTAGGGCTGCTCGAGGTACGCCCTGCGGATCACGTCCCAGGTGTCCGCGAAGCCGTGCACGTAGTCGACCCACTGTCGGCCCAGGCCGCCGCCGAGGGCGTCCTCGACCGCCGCCAGCTGCGCCGGCCCGGCTCCCGGAGGGCATCGCCAGGACCGTGCCGTCCTCGAAGCGGTGCTCACGCATCGGCGCGACCGGGACGAGGTCGACCTCCCGCTCCAGCGGCCGCCCGGACTTGCGGAACAGGTCGCGCAGCACGGCCGGGAGCGCGGTGCCGGAGGGGCCCGCGTCCCAGCGGAAGCCGTCCCGCTCGACGAAGCCGAGCGCCCCACCGAGCCGGTCACGCCGCTCGAGGAGCGTGACGTCGTGCCCCTGCTTGGCGAGGCGGGCCGCGGCCGCCGTACCACCGAAGCCGCCCCCGATGACCACCACGCGCGACATGCGCAGACCCTAGCCGTCCGTAGGCTGCGCTCATGGCCAGGTACTTCGACGTGCATCCGCAGAATCCGCAGCCCCGCAGCATCGCCCAGGTGGTGGCGCTGCTGCGCGAGGACGGGCTCGTCGCCTACCCCACCGACTCCGGCTACGCGCTGGGCAGCCGGCTGGACAACCCCACGGGCGCCGAGCGGATCCGAGCCATCCGGCGGCTCGACGACAAGCACCACTTCACGCTGGTGTGTGCCGACTTCGCGCAGCTCGGCCAGCTCGTGCAGCTCGACAACGCCGCGTTCCGGGCCGTGAAGGCGGCGACCCCCGGGCCCTACACCTTCATCCTGCCGGCCACCCGCGAGGTGCCGCGCCGGCTCTCGCACCCGAAGAAGCGGACCGTCGGCGTGCGGATCCCGGACCACACGCTGGTCCGGTCGCTGCTGACCGAGATGGGGGAGCCGTTGCTGTCCAGCACCCTGCTGCTGCCGGGGGCCGAGCAGCCGATGACCGACGGCTGGCAGATCAAGGAGGAGCTCGACCATGTGGTCGACGCGGTGATCGACGTGGGCGAGTGCGGCGCCGAGCCGACCACGGTCGTGGACTGGTCCGAGGGCTACCCCGAGGTGGTCCGGGTCGGTGCCGGGGACCCGGACCGCTTCGCCTAGCCGGGGACCCGGACCGCTCCGCCCAGCCGGAGGACCCGGCTCACTCGACGTCGGTCTCGACCGCGCCGGTCATCGTGACCAGCTCCTCGAAGGTGGTGGAGAACACCGCCGCCGGGTGCCCGGCGGCGGCCCACACGACCGGGTGCCGGCGCAGCCACGGGTCGATGTAGGTCGGCAGCGGCACCGGGTGGCCCAGGGGGGAGACGCCGCCGATCACCTGTCCGGTGTGGGCGCGCACGAACTCCGGCCGGGCCCGGGTCAGGGCCGGGACGCCGAGGGTGGCCGCGACCTTCGCGGTGTCCACGCGATGCGAGCCAGAGGTGAGCACCAGGACCGGGGAGCCGGCCGCGTCGAAGAGCAGGCTGTTCGCGATCGCGCCCACCTCGCAGCCGAGGGCCTCGGCCGCCAGCGCCGCGGTGTGCACCGAGCCGGGGAGCACGACGATCTGCCCGCTGCCGCCCCGGGCCGCCAACGCGGCGCGGAACCGGGTGAGGCCGGCGTGCTCGGGAGCTGTGTCCTCGCTCATGCGGGCGACCCTACGACGGGGGAGTGCCGGGCTTGACGGGTGGTCGGAGGGCGGGTGTACCGTGAGAGTCGTTCGAACAGGTGTTCGAACGACTCCTTGGCGGGGGTGACCTCGACCCCCACCCCCGCCGAGGCCCAGCAGCACGGCCCCAGCAGCACCGGGGCACCACCACCACCAACGGCGGGTCGGCGGCGGGGTCGAGCTGAGCAGAAGGGTGAGGCGATGCGACGGTATGACGACCCCGTGGACGTGCGCAGGGGGAGGGTGAGCGGGACCGGTGGCGGTCCCGTCGAGGGTCCGGAGCAGTTCCTGTGGAAGGGGCGGCTCTGGAAGGTCAGCGCGGTGCTCGCCCAGTGGGTGGAGACCGGGCCCTGGTGGCAGTCCCGCGGGGCGCACGCCGTGCTCGGCGCCGAGGAGCTCGAGGAGTACGACGAGCCCGGGGCGAGCGTGACCAGCGCGCACGCCGACCTGGCCGCCGAGCGCGAGGTCTGGCGCGTCGAGGCCGGCCGGGGGTTGGCCACGGCCGGGGCCGGTCGCGGGGTCTTCGACCTGGCCTTCGACTGGGTCGACGGCAGCTGGCGGCTCACCCGGTGCCTGGACTGAGGGGGAGAGCGATGACCTGGCACCCGACCCACCACCCGGCCGCCACCCACTCCTACCTCGCCCGGGCGGCAGCCTCGCTCCAGGAGGCGATGACCACCGCGGACGTGCCGCAGCGCTACGCCTGCGCCCACGTCGCCGCGCTGCAGGCGACCGCCGCGCTGCTCGCCGCACGGGCCACCCCGACGCTGACCCCCCGTCGCGGCCGGCAGCAGAAGAACGCCTGGGTGCTGCTCGCCGAGGTCGCCCCGGAGCTCGGTGAGTGGGCGGCGTTCTTCGCCGCCGGGGCGGCCAAGCGGGCGGCTGCCGAGGCCGGCTCGTGCCGCGCGGTGACCGAGCGGGAGGCCGACGACCTGGTCCGGGACGCCGACCGGTTCCTCGGCCTGGTCGAGGAGTCCCTCGGCCTGACCCGGCACGTGCCGCTCCAGGAGCACCTGGCCTCGCCGGCCGTCGGCACCCCCGTCGGCACCGGTGGGCGTGCGGGACGGCACGAGCACGTTGCCTGACCCGTTCGTGCACCTGCACGTGGCCTCCGGCTACTCCCTGCAGTACGGCGCCTCGCACCCGCACGTGCTGGTCGAGCGCGCCGCCGAGCAGGAGATGGACACTCTCGCCCTCACCGACCGGGACGGAGCCTACGGCGCGGTCCGGTTCGCCAAGGCGTGCCTGCAGGGCGGGTTGCGGCCCGTCCTCGGGGTGGACCTCGCGGTCGCACCCGTGCAGGGGCGACCCGGGTCCGGCCGACGGCCGGGCCAGCAGCCGGGCCGGCAGCCGGGCCCGCAGCGCGCCCCGGTCCGCGGGGGCGCGTTCCGGGACCCGCAGCTGCCGCGCGTCGACCTTCCTGGCCGCGAGCAAGCAGGGCTGGGCCGCGGTCTGCCGGCTGGTCTCCGCGACCCACCTGGCCGGTGAGCGAGGCCAGCCGGTGAGCTCCCTGGACCTGGTTGCCGAGCACGTCGCCGGGCAGGACGTGCTGGTGATGCTGGGGCCGGCCTCGGAGATCGGCCGGGCCGCGACGCTGCGGCGCGACGACCTCGCGCGTGCGGCGCTGGCAGCCGTGGCTGGAGGTGGTGGACCGCGCCGACCTGCTCGTCGAGCTGGTCTCCCACCGGCTGGCCGGGTCCGGGCCGGGGTCCTCGCCGCACGCGGCCCGGATGGCCGGCCTGGCCCGCTCGACCGGTCTGGGCGTGGTGCTCAGCAACGCGGTCCGCTACGCCGACCGGACGGACGCGCCGACGGTCGACGTGCTGGACGCCGCCCGGCGTCTCGTCCCGCTCGACCTGCGCCACGTCGACCGGGGCAACGCCGAGGGGTTCCTCAAGTCCGGCAAGCAGATGGCGGAGGTGGCCGAGGAGATCTGCCGCTTCGCCGGCCTGGGCTCGAGCAGCCAGGACGATGCGCGGCACCTGCTCGCCCGCACCCGCACGGTCGCGGACCGGTGCGCCCTCGACCCGCGCCACGACCTCGGTCTCGGGGAGGTGCACTTCCCGGAGTTCCAGGTGCTGACCGGACCCTCCAGCGGGGCTCCCGCCGGGCCGGGCACGTCGAGTGCCGCAGGGATGCTCCGGGCCCGCTGCGAGGCAGCGGTCGGCCGGCGCTACGGCAGCGCCCCCCGGGCCCGGATCTGGAAGCGGCTCGACGACGAGCTGCAGATCATCGGGGGCCTGGGGTACGCGCCGTACTTCCTCACCGTCGCCGACGTCACCGACCTGATCAAGGACCTCGGGGTGCGCTGTGCCGCCCGGGGGTCGGGGGCCGGCAGCCTGGTCAACTACCTGCTCGGGATCTCCGGCGTCGACCCGCTGCGGCACGACCTGCTGATGGAGCGGTTCCTCTCCCCGCTGCGACAGGCGCTGCCCGACATCGACGTGGACGTGGAGTCCGCGCGCCGGCTCGAGGTCTACGAGGCGATCCTGGACCGGTACGGCGGGGAGCGCTGCGTGAGCGTCTCGATGATGGACACCTACCGGGTCCGGCACGCGGTCCGCGACGTCGGCGCGGCGCTCGGGATGCCGGTGGGGGAGATCGACGCGATCGCCAAGGCGTTCCCCCACGTCCGGGCCCGGGACGCCCGGGTGGCGCTGCACGACCTGCCCGAGCTGCGGGCCTCCGGTCTCGGCGAGCAGCGGCTCGACCTGCTGTTCCGGCTCGTCGAGCGGCTCGACGGGCTGCCCCGGCACATCGCCATGCACCCCTGCGGGGTGCTGCTCTCCGACGCCACCCTGCTGGACCGGACTCCGGTCGAGGCCTCCTACGCGGGGTTCCCGATGAGCCAGTTCGACAAGGACGACGTCGAGGACCTCGGGATGCTCAAGCTCGACGTCCTCGGCCTGCGGATGCAGTCGTCGATGGCGCATGCGGTCGACGAGATCGAGCGGCTCGAGGGGGTGCGGATCGACCTCGACGACGAGGAGCAGGTGCCGCGGGACGACAACCGGACCTTCCAGATGATCTCGCGCGCCCTGACCCTGGGCTGCTTCCAGATCGAGTCACCGGGACAGCGTGAGCTGGTCGGCAAGTCCGGGCTGGACTCGTTCGACGACATCATCACCGACATCTCGCTGTTCCGGCCCGGGCCGGTCAAGAGCGACATGGTCACGCCCTACCTCGAGGCCAAGCAGGGCTGGCGGATGCCCCGCTACCTGCACCCCGACCTGCGACCGATCCTGGGCCCGACCCACGGCGTGGTGGTCTTCCACGAGCAGGTGATCGAGATCATCGCGCGGTTCGCCGACTGCGGCTACGCCGAGGCCGACGAGGCCCGGCGGGCGCTCGGCGACGTCGAGGGGATGGCGCAGACCAAGCTGTGGTTCTTCCCCCGGGCGCTGGGGCGCGGCTACTCCGTCGGCGTGGTGACGGAGATCTGGAGGATCCTCGCGGCGTTCGCGTCGTTCGGCTTCTGCAAGGCGCACGCCGCGGCCTTCGCACTGCCCACCTACCAGTCCTCCTGGCTCAAGGCGCACTACCCGGCGCACTTCCTGTCCGGGGTGCTCACCCACGACCCGGGGATGTACCCCAAGCGGCTGATCCTCGACGACGCCCGTCAGTTCGGGATCACGGTGCTCGGTCTGGACGTGAACGCCTCCGAGAAGGCCTACGTCGTGGAGCGGGTCGGGGTGCCCGACCTGCCCGAGGCGGGGGAGCCGGACCTGCCCGGGGCGGGGGAGCCGGGCGTGCCCGACGGTCGCGCCTACGGCATCCGGCTCGCGCTCGCGGAGGTGAAGGGCATCTCCGAGGCCGAGGTGGACCGGATCGTGGCGGCCCGCCCCTACCAGTCGCTGAGCGACTTCTGGCAGCGGGCGCAGGTCTCCCGCCCGGTGCTCGAGCGGCTGGTGCTCGCCGGTGGCTTCGACGGCGTCTACGGCATCGGGTCGACGGCCGCCGGCCTCGGCGTCCGCCGCCGGGGCGGCGTCACCCGACGGGACCTGCTGCTCCAGGTGGCGGACCTCGACCGGCACGCCCGAGCCGTCGACCGGGCCGGCAAGGGCCGCGGCCGGGGGCTTGCGAGCCGCGGTGCGCCGGTCGGCGGGCGGGTGGCCGCAGCCCGGCGGGCCGAGGACGTCGCCCGCAGCAACAGCTCCGACGACCTGGTCAGGGAGCAGCAGCGTGTCGAGCGCCCCGGCAGCCCCAGCCAGCAGAGCCACCCGGGCCGTCCGGGGGGCCAGCCGTGGGACCCGGCCTCGGACCTGCACCCGAGCCGCCAGCAGGTGGGGGTGTGGGAGCAGGCCGCCCGGCAGTCACGGGCGAGCCGGAGGTCGGCTCCGGTGAGCTCGGTCGCAGCTCGCCCTCGACCTGGGGGACGCGCCCGTCGACGGGGAGGTCAGCGGGCTGCCCGAGATGAACGACTCCGAGCGGGTGCGCGCCGAGCTCGAGATCCTCGGGCTCGACGCGAGCCGGCACGTCGTGTCGTTCTACGACGGCTTCCTCGACGCGATCGGGGTGACCCGGTCCGTCGACCTGCTGGGGGCCCGGCCCCGCGCCGAGCTGCTCGTCGCCGGGGTCAAGGTCGCCACCCAGACACCGCCGATCCGGTCGGGCCGCCGGGTCGTGTTCCTCACCCTCGACGACGCGACCGGCCCGGTGGACGCGACGTTCTTCGAGGACGTGCAGGGGCCGTACGCGGCCACGGTCTTCCACTCGTGGCTGCTCGTGGTCCGCGGGGTGGTCCGACGCACCGGCCGGCGTGGTGTCTCGCTGCGGGCCACCGGCTGCTGGGAGCTTCCCGGTGCTGCACGGGGCCTGGCAGCAGGGTGGCCTGGACGCCGTCGGGGAGCTGATGGCCGCGGTGCCTGTCGGGTTCGCTGCCGGTGCTTCGCAGGGAGCGGTCCAGGGAGCGGCCGAGAGCAGGTCGAGCCGTCCGGTGGTCGCCAGGCCGACGGTCGGCAGCTCGCCCGGCGAGGACGAGCCGGGACCCGGGTCCGCTGCCGGTGGGATGGGTCGCCGGCGGGTGCTGGTGCACTCCAGCGGCTTCGCGATGTCTCCCTACGCCGACATCAAGCCGGCCGGCGAGGACACCAAGAGCGCCGCCCGCCGCTCCGGGGCGGAGCCGCCCCGCAAGCTCTGGCACTCCTCGTCGGGGAGCTCCGGTGGCTAGCGCGGGCCGATGGATGGGTCGCGCCGGTTCACCGGGGACGGCACTAGGGTGGAGGCCATGTCAGCCGACCCGCGTCCCGGCCGCCCGCTGGACCAGAACAGCCTCCAGCGGCGCAGCGCTGCCCGCACGGCCGTGGTGTGGAACGCCCTGCGTGAGGTGTTCGACGACCCCGCGGCCGCCGGGGTCCCCGGTCGGGCCACCGTGGTCGACATCGGCGGCGGCACCGGTGGGTTCGCGGTCCGGGTCGCCGAGCTCGGCCACCAGGTTCTCGTCGTCGACCCCAGCCCGGACGCCCTGGCCATCCTGGCCCGGCGGGCCGACGAGAGCGGGGTCGCCGACCTGGTCACCGGCCGGCAGGGCGACCTGGACGACCTGGACGACCTGGTGGCCGACCACACCGCGGACGTCGTGCTCTGCCACGGCGTCCTGGAGATCGTCGACGACCCGACCGCCGCGCTGGCCGCGCTCGGCCGGGTGCTCCGCCCCGGCGGGACCCTCAGCCTGCTGGTCAACCAACGACACGCGGCGGTGGTCACCCGGGCGATGGCCGGGCACTTCGGTCAGGCCCGCGCGCTGCTCGACGACCCGCTGGCCGGTCATCCGACCGGCCATCCGACCGGCGCCGCACACCGTCGGTTCACCGCCGACGAGATCACCACGACCCTCGACGAGGCCGGCTTCGAGACCCGCTCGATGCACGCGGTCCGGGTGTTCGTGGACCTGGTGCCCAGCTCGCTGGTCGACCTCGAGCCCGGTGCCGCCCAGGCCCTGGTCGAGCTCGAGCGAGCCGTCTCCGACCGGCCCGAGTACCTCGCCCTCGCCACCCAGATCCACACCCTGGCCACCCGGCGCTGACCCGGCGCCGCGAGGTGCCCGGTGACGCCGGGCAGGCCGGACCGGCAGCAGGACCAGCAGCCGGACCGGCAGCAGCAGCGGCAGCCGGACCGGCAGCAGCAGCGGCGCCGGGAACGCGTGTCCTGGGAGTGTCCGATCCTGCACGTCGACATGGATGCGTTCTACGCGTCGGTGGCGTGCCGGGACCGGCCGGAGCTGCGGGACGTCCCGGTGGTCGTGGGAGGCGGGTACCGAGGCGTGGTGCTGTCGGCCAACTACCCGGCGCGCGCCTACGGGATCCGGTCGGCCATGCCGATGACCCGGGCCCGTCGGCTGTGCCCGGACGCCGTGGTGCTCTCGCCGGGGTTCGAGACGTTCGAGGTGGTCTCCCGGTCGGTGATGGAGAACTTCCGGCAGATCACCCCGCTCGTGGAGGTGCTCTCCCTGGACGAGGCGTTCCTCGACGTCTCCGGGTCGGTACGCCGGCTCGGGTCGCCGTACGCGATCGCCGAGCGGCTGCGGGCCAGCATCTACGACGAGCAGGGCATCACCTGCTCGGTGGGGATGGCCGCCACCGTCGCGGTCGCGAAGCTGGCCAGCCGCCGTGCCAAGCCCGACGGGATCGCGGTGGTCCCGCCGACGGAGGTGACCACCTTCCTGCACCCGCTCGACGTGGGGGAGCTGTGGGGGGTCGGCGAGAAGACCGCCGAGCTGCTGAACCGGCTCGGCCTGGTCACGGTGGGCGACCTCGCACACACCCCGGTGGCCACCCTGCAGCGCGCTCTCGGCGCGCACCAGGCCACCCACCTGCACCGGCTGGCCTGGGGGGAGGACCGCCGCGTGGTGACCGCCCGCCGGGGCGGGGACGAGCCCGACAAGAGCATGGGGGCCGACGAGACGTTCGGACGCGACACCGACGACCGCGCGGTGGTGCTGCGCGAGATCCTGCGGCTCTCGGCGAAGGTGGCCGGCCGGATGCGGGCGGCGCAGGTGGCCGGCCGGACGGTGACGCTGAAGGTGCGGTTCGCCGACTTCACGACCATCACCCGGTCCAGGACCCGGGGAGAGGCCACCGACGTGACCCAGGAGGTCTACCGGACCGCAGCCGACCTGTTCACGGCGCTCGGCCTGCAACGGGCCCGGATCCGGTTGGTGGGGGTCCGGGTCGAGGGCCTGGTGCCACGGGCCACGGTGCAGCGACAGCTGGTGCTCGGCGAGCGGGACCGGGGCTGGGCCGACGCCGACCTGGCCGTCGACCGCGCGACCCGGAAGTTCGGCCGCGCGGCCGTTCGACCCGCCACCCTGCTCGGGAGCGACCGGGCCTAGCACCGCGGCGGAGTCGCGGCAGCGGCCCCGGGTCCGTGGGGGGACCGGGGCCGCCGGGCCGGCGTCCGGGGGGAGGAGCCGGCGACGCAGACGGTAGGGGGGCTGCCGTGCCGCGAGAGGCCGCCCGCCCGTTCGCCTCATCTCCCAGGAACGAGGCGCCCGCGCGGGCATTCACCAGAAGTGTCGACAGTCGCCCGGACTAGAGTTCATAGTCCGATGGGGCTATTTCTTCGCGACTTTTCGCCACAATCTGCCCGCCTCGCGGGGTGAGTACCGGTGAAGCGCGCACAGGCCGCCGCGCAACGGCGATGATGGCGAATGTAAAGACGGTTGCGGTACTCCCGGACCGGGGGACCGAACACGGGAGAAGTCGACCTGATGAGCAAGCTCGGAGACGACAAGGACGCGCTGGGCGGGTCCGATGCGCCGGACGCGTGGGCCGAGCTCTCGCTGGCGGAGCTGCGGGTCTACCGGCGCCGGGTGGCCGAGGAGGAGGAGAAGATCTCGTACTGGCGACGACTCGTGCACGCAAGGATCGACGTGCTCGTGGCCGAGTCCCACCACGAGCGTCCGCTCCGGCTCGACGAGCTGATCCGGGTGCTGGGCGACACCGGCACCGGCCGCACGCGCACCGCCCTGGTGAACGTCCGTGCCGCCGACGACCTGCCCGAGCTGCCCGCGCTGCACGACATGTGGGTGACCGAGCTCGACCCGCACGACAAGGACGCCGTGGCCGAGGCGGTGCACCGCCTGCGGTCCGCGGAGGAGCAGCTGACCGAGTACCGCCGGGCGCTGCACGAGCGGCTGGACGCTGCCACCACCGAGCTGATCGCCCGGTACAGCGAGGAGCCGGCGAGGGCCTTGGTGGCCTTCGCCTCCCCGCACATCGGCGGCCGGGGCGGAGGGGCCCGATGAGCCCCTCCGACGACCTGGACCTGGTCTGGGTCGAGTTCCGGAGGACGGCGGACGAGGAGCTGCGCAACCGCCTGGTCCTGCAGTACTCGCCCCTGGTCAAGTACGTCGCGGGCCGGCTGCGCACCCGGATGCCCGACACCGTCGAGCAGGACGACCTCGTCTCCGACGGCGTGCTGGGGCTCTTCGACGCCATCGACCGCTTCGAGCCGGCCCGCGGCCTGTCCTTCCAGACCTTCGCCGTGCCGCGGATCCGCGGGGCGATCATCGACGGCATGCGCAGCATGGACTTCGTGCCCCGCTCGGTGCGCGACAAGCTGCGCACCGTCCACCGGGCCCAGGTGACGCTGGAGGAACGGCTCGGCCGCGCCCCCGAGGACACCGAGGTCGCCCGCGAGGTCGGGATCCCCGTGCAGCAGCTGCGCGACCTGAGCCGGCAGGCCACGTCCAACCACGCGAACCTCGACGACTTCGACCTGGCCGACGAGCTGTCCAACGCCGCGGACCACCAGGTGGAGCAGGGGGACGTGAACGCGTCCCTGATGCGGGTGGTGGACCAGCTCGCGGAGCGCGACCAGGTGATCATCGCGCTGTACTACTTCGAGGGCCTCACGCTCGCCGAGATCGGCCAGGTGCTCGGGGTCACCGAGTCCCGGGTGAGCCAGGTGCACCGGCGGGCCACCGCCACCCTGCGGCACAAGCTGGTCGAGCTCGAGTCCGTCTGATCGCCGACCCGGCATCGGGCGGTCCGGCCGCGGTCGGACGACCTCCGACCAGGGCGGCCACCGATCTTTCCCTGTGGATTTCCGGGCTCGGGTACCGGTTGTCACACGGCCTGCCTAGACTGAGAGCAGAAACTTGCCAGCGGGAGGACAACGTGCCGCTCTCGGAAGAAGAGTTGCGACTGCTCGAGCAGATGGAACGCGCCCTGGTCGCCGATGACCCGAAGCTCGCGTCCACCATGCGGGGCACCAAGCTGCGTGCGTCCGCGCGCCGCCGGGCCGTCATCGCCGCTGCCGTGTTCGTGCTCGGCATCGTGCTGCTGATGACCGGGGCGGTCAGCCAGGTCATCTGGATCGGCATCGTCGGCTTCGTGGTGATGCTGGGCTCCGCCTACGTCGCGCTCACCTCCTGGAACGGTCAGAACCACGTCCCCGAGCAGTCCCGGTCGGCCTCCGGATCCCACCCCAGCTTCAGTGTCATCCAGGGCGGCCGCACCAAGAAGCGTGGCCGGTCCCCCCGCCCGAGCAGCCAGGGCACATTGATGGAGCGCTTCGAGCAGCGCTGGCGCCGCCGCCGCGACCAGAACGGGCTCTGAGCCCGAGTCCGCCCGACCCGTCACGCGCACGCCAGGCGCACGCGCGAGGCACCGGCCGGGACCGACCCGGCGTCCCCACCTCCCGGCTCCGCGTGCCCCGGTCCGCCGGCGCGACGCCCGATGCCCGGGTCAGAGCGCCCGGTCGATGCCCGGCTCACCGAGCAGACCGCCGCGCCGACGGGACGGGCGACGACCGCGGCCGGACCTGGACAGCACCGACGCCGGCAGCCAGGTCGCCCGGGACCGGCGCCTGCGGCCCACCCCGGCACGCAGTGCGGCGATGCACGTCCGCACATCGGCCTCGACCGCGGCGCGGGTGGTCACGTCGGCCGGGAGCGAGCGCGCGTACCGGGCCCGCTCGAGCAGCCCGACCAGGCGCCGCAGCGCGGCGTCCGCGTCCGGGTTCGACTGGTGTCCCCGGACCGCGCCGCCCCGGGCCTCCTCGGGGGCAGCCGGATCGCCGAAGGACCGGCTCAGCCGAACGGCTGCGGTCCGCAGGGTCAGCCGGTCGTCCCAGACCAGGCGCAGGTCCACCGCGGTGTCCCGGATCTCGCTCCAGGCGGCCTCGACCCACTCCGAGGGCCCGGCGCCACCGGTGCGGCGGCGTCGGACCCGGGCCCGCAGCGTCCGCGGCACCAGCGCGAGCAACAGTCCGGCGAGCAGGATCACCAGGGCGGTCCGCACCAGCGGGCTCTGGGCCGGCCCGGTGGCCTGCGGGGTGGTCGGCGCGAGCAGGTCGGTGGTCTTGTCGACCCGGTCGACCGGGGGCAGCGCGGCAGCCGCGCTGCTGCTCCCCGACGGAGCCGCCGAGGGCACCTCCTGGGTGGTGTAGCCCGGCACGCCGCCGGTGCGGTCCTGCGGGGTCGGCTCGAACCGCACCCAGCCGACCCCGCCGAAGTACATCTCGGGCCAGGCGTGCAGGTCGTGGGTGCTGAAGGTCCAGGTGTCGGGGCCGGTCGCGTCGGGCCGCAGGAAGCCCACCACCACCCGGGACGGGATGCCCAGGCTGCGGCCCATCACCGCCATCGCCGCCGCGAACTGCTCGCAGTAGCCGACCCGTCCGCCCGGGTGCCTGCTCAGGAAGCCGACCAGGTCGTCGCTGCCGTTGCCGGACGGACGGTCCGTGGAGTAGCGGAACCCGCCGCCGTCCCGGAACCACTCCTGCAGGGCGACCGCCTGCTCGAACCGGGTCGCGCGGCCCTCCGTCACGGTCCGAGCCAGCGTGGTCACCGACCGCGGGAAGCTGCTCGGCAGCGAGGTGTTCGGGGTGTAGACCGAGAGCGGTGCGGCCGTCGAGTCGGCGAGCTGGGCCGCGGTGGGGTTCAGGCCCAGCGAGCCGACCTGGTAGGTCAGACCGGCGGTGGTCTGGTTGCGTGCCGCGCTGAGGAAGTCCATCGTCGCCCGGTCGTAGCGCCAGTCCCCGGGCGCCTCGACGCTGGTCACGGGGTACGGCGTCGGCAGCCAGCGGGAGGTGAAGAAGTCGCTGACGTCGACCGTGGACCGGTAGCGGCGCGCGGGCACACCGGGCTCGAGTCCCGGCGCTCGAGGGACGTTCCCGTCGGCCCGCTGCGCGCGGGGGATGCTGCGCCCACTGGGACGCCAGGCGTTGCCGTCGAACGAGTTCAGGACGGTGATCCGCAGGTAGGACGGGTGCGGATCGTCGGTGCGCACCGTCACCAGGTCGATGTCCGCGCCGCGGACCAGGTCTCGCTTGAGGTCCACCATCGGGTTGGTGACCGTGACACCGTCTCCGGAGCCGTTGCCCGAGCCGCGCCCGCCGCCGTCGAACCAGCCCGCGGAGAGCGTCGGGACCATCACCGGCACCACCACCGCGAGCAGCGTGGACGTGATGCCGATCTTGCGGGCCGAGGACCACACCGCCTGGTGGCTGACCGGGGCGTCCCGGGAGTCGTAGAGCCCCACCCGCGGCGTGAGCGGCTGCCCCCAGTGCGAGAGCCGCTGGGACTCGCCGGCGGCGATCAGGAACAGGAAGCAGAGTGCGGCGGCCGCGAACTTGATCCAGGACACCCCGCCGTCGAGGATGCTGACCGGGGCCGTGTACGCCGCGAGCAGGGGCAGTCCGGCCAGCGGAGCCCGTCGCAGGCCCACCGCCAGCAGGTCCACCAGCACGGCGGTCAGCGCCCCGGCCACCACCAGCAGGGGGTAGAACTCCGTCACCGATCGCGGCACCGGGGAGGAGTACGTCGAGGACGCCTCGACGGACCGCTGCAGGACCGCGGCCATCGTCTCGACCGAGGTCGGCGTCGGCACCAGGCCGGCGAGCGCCTCGCCGCCGGCGTACCGGTGCTGGAGCCACAGCAGCACCACGGCCAGCTGCACGAGCACGACGAGCCCGGCCGGGAGCCGGCCCCCGCGCATCAGCACCCCCACCAGGGCGACGAGCGCGCAGGCCGTCAGGACCGGCACCATGAACCCCGCGGGTTGCTCCGAGAACGGGGTCCAGGCCAGCAGCGTGACCCAGGTGGCCAGTCCGGCGAGCAGGGAGGGCACCACGGTGGCGGGACGGAACGCGATCGACCGGCTCACGGCACGACTCCCGGGGCGTGCGGAGCCGGGGCCCCGGTCGTCGACCGGGGCCGGCTGGTCAGGGACCGGCCGGCCGCGCCGAGGTCCTGCCAGACGGCGGGGATCGGGTCCCCGGGCCCGGCGGCGACCGCGCGCCAGCCGTTGGCGCCGAGCCAGGCCAGGCCGCGGTCGGTCGAGTCCGGCCCGGCCACGGTCCCGCCGGACCAGGCCGGCACGTCGAGGAGAGCCGCCAGGGCACCCGCGGCAGAGTGCCGCATCCGGGTCAGGGCCGGCCGGTCGGCCTCGGCGACCTCACCGAGCACGGCGATCAGCAGACCGGAGTGTCCGGACTCGCTGAGCCACCGGGCGTCGAGGTGCGGGTGGTCGCTGGCGGTCAGCACGGCGAGGGACTCCAGCAGCGGGGCCGACTCGGCCGCCATCGCGCCGTGCTCGTGCCAGGTGCCGCCGCGCTCCTCGCCGCGGGCGGTCACCAGGCGCACGCTGAACCCGCGCTGCACGAGGTGGACCGCGACCGAGGCGGCGATCGCGACCGCGTGCTCCAGGGACGAGGAAGCGCCGGTGCCGCGGTGGGCCACCTGCCGGTTGTCCACGAAGAGCGTCGCTCGGGACTGCCACGGCTGCTCCTCACGCCGCACCATCAGCTCGCCGGCGTGGGCGCTGCTGCGCCAGTGCACCCGCCGCAGGTCGTCGCCGCGCCGGTACTCGCGCACCGTGACGTCCTCGGCGCTGCCGGCCGCGAACGCCCGCGGCCGGTTGTCCCCCGAGCCCGTCCAGGCGCCCGAGAGCGGCGCCACCGGCAGCGGCACCACCCGCGGAGTGACGACCAGGGTCGAGGTGGACTGGAACGTGCGCTCGAGCTCGACGAGACCGAACGGGTCGCTGAGCCGAACCTTCATCGGGCCGATCTCGAACCGTCCGCGCACGTCCGAGCGCACCTGGTAGCCGACGTCGCGCTCCCAGCGGGACCCCATCCGGTCCACCACGAAGCGGGGCCGGGTGCCCAGCGCGTACGGGATCTGGTCCTCGAGCAGCAGCAGGCCGCTGGGCATCCGGCCGTCGTTGCTCAGCGCGAGCTGGACGCGGGCCGGTTGGCCCGCGGTCACCTGGGCGAGGCTCAGGGACCGCACCAGCCCGAGCCGGTAGCGGCTCCGGCCGAGGAAGAAGGCGGTCGAGAACGGCAGCAGGAGCAGCAGCGCCCCGACCCGCACCAGCTCGTCGTGCCCGAGGAAGAGCGCGCAGACGAAGGCGGTGGCGCCGGCGGCCAGGAAGGCCCGACCGCGGGTGGTGAGGGCGGAGAGCGCCTCACGCACGTCGGTCCCACCTCGCGGAGGGTCGTCTCGGGGTCACAGTCGCTCCAGTCACGGTCGAAGGTCAGCGGGCCCCGGGCCGGCTCTCGGGCATCGGCACCGCCGCGACGATCTGGCGCAACGCCGCCTCCGGGGTCCGGCCGCTCATCGACGCCTCGACGGTGGTGAGCATCCGGTGCGAGAGCACCTGCCCGGCCAGCTCCTGGACGTCGTCGGGGATGACGTAGTCGCGCCCGGCGATGGCGGCCGCGGCCTTGGCGGCGCGCACCAGGTGCAGCGTGGCGCGCGGCGAGGCACCGAGCATCAGCTCGGGGGAGGTGCGCGTGGCCGTCGAGATCGCGACGGCGTACCGCTGGACGGCCTCGGAGACGTGCACCTGGCCGACGATGTCGATGAGCTTGCGGATCTCCGCGGCGTCGGCGACCGGCTCGAGCTCGTCGAGGGGGTTGTCGCGGGTGTGCGAGGTGAGCATCGCGATCTCGGCCGCCTCGACGGGGTAGCCCATCGACACCCGCGCCATGAACCGGTCCCGCTGGGCCTCCGGCAGCGCGTAGGTGCCCTCCATCTCGATCGGGTTCTGGGTGGCGATCACCATGAACGGCGACTCGAGGACGTAGGTGGTGCCGTCCACGGTCACCTGTCGCTCCTCCATGCACTCCAGCAGCGCCGACTGGGTCTTGGGGGAGGCCCGGTTGATCTCGTCGCCCACCACGATGTTGGCGAAGATGCCACCGGGACGGAACTCGAACTGCCGCGAGTCCTGGTTGAAGACCGAGACCCCGGTCACGTCCGAGGGCAGCAGGTCCGGCGTGAACTGGATCCGGCGCACCGAGCAGTCGATCGAGCGGGCCAGCGCCTTGCTGAGCATCGTCTTCCCGACCCCGGGCACGTCCTCGATGAGCAGGTGCCCGTCGGAGAGCAGCACCACGACGGCCAGGCGGGCGACCTCGGGCTTGCCCTCGATCACCGTCTCGATGCTCGAGCGGATCCGGCCGGTGACGCGCGCCAGCGTGTCCAGGTCGGCGCCGCCCGTCGACTGGGTCGTCTGGCCTGAGATCACGCTGTCCTCTCTCCTGCGACCCCCGCGACCCGGGGTCGCTGCTGCAGGGCGCTGCCTCGTGCTTGGTGCTGATCAGTCAACCGCATGCGCCAAACGGCTGCCAGCGGTCCGTCGTACCGCCGGCCCGCGGGCGACACCTGGTCGCGCCCCCGTCTCCCCTGGTCGCCCCCGTCTCTCTCGGTCCCTCCACTTCCCCCCACGGGACGGCACTCCGCGTCCCCACGTCTCCCGACCAGGCGGCACGCCGTGCGGGCGCGGGTCAGCCCGATGTGCTGGAGGGGGGAAACCCGCGCAGAACACCGCTGCGCCACGGCTGAAAATGGTTGACCGTGGTGCGAGGTGGAGTAGAGTGGTGTGCAGTGGAGGAGAGGGAAGCTGCTTCGCATCGAGAAGGGGAGTGGGCCGGTGTTCTTCGGCACCTACACCCCCCGGCTCGATGACAAGGGCCGACTGTTCCTCCCGGCGAAGTTCCGGGACGAGCTCGCGGAAGGACTCGTGGTCACCCGGGGGCAGGAGCGCTGCCTCTACGTGTGGTCCATGGAGGAGTTCGGCAAGCTCACCGAGCGGTTGCGCGAGACGTCGGTGACCAGCAAGGCGGCCCGCGACTACGTGCGGATGTTCTTCGCCGGGGCCTCGGACGAGGTCCCGGACAAGCAGGGCCGGATCACCGTGCCGCCGATGCTGCGGGACTACGCCTCGCTGACGAGGGACTGCATCGTGATCGGCGCGATGAACCGGATCGAGATCTGGGACGCCACCTCGTGGCAGACCTACTCGGACCAGCAGGAGCAGGCCTTCGCGGATCTGTCCGAAGAGGTCTTCCCCGGCCTCTAGCAGCACCGGCAACACCAGCAGGACCAGCAGGAACAGCACCACGGTCGGAGTCGCAGGACGAGGTCTCGCGTCCGCTCACCGCTGCCCCGTCTGGCACACCTTCCCCGGTGCCAGAAGGGCTTCCCTCAGCGGCGAGCGGGCGGGGACCTGGCCCGGCGAACCCGGCTCGTCACCCGCAGCACCCGTCACCGAAGCGCAGGGGTCGAAGCCATGTCCGTCACCATCTCCGAGCACCTGCCGCGGCAGCTGTCCCGGGTCGCCCGCGGGCGGTCCCGGGCGGCGCCCGCCGCCGGTCCCGTGACGGCCGACCCGACCGACCCGACCGGCACGCCGGCACGCCGGGTGCGGCACGAGGTGCGCGACGGGATCGTGGTCGCGGCGTTCTCGGCGACCGCCTCCACCGGGCTGGCCCTGGCCCTGCTGCTCCTCGTCCGCGTGGCGGGCTAGCCCGTGCCGGACGACGCGCGCCGTCCCGCCCACGTGCCGGTCCTGCTCGACCGGGTGGTGGGACTGGTGGCGCCCGCCCTCGAGCTGCCGGCCGGCTCCGAGCGGGACCGCACGATCCTGGTGGACGCCACGCTGGGTCTGGGCGGGCACACCGAGGCCGTGCTGGCACGCTGCCCGACGGCGCACGTGGTCGGCATCGACCGCGACCCGCACGCCCTCGACCGCAGCCGGGTCCGGCTCGCGCCGTACGCGGAGCGGGTCACCTTCGTGCACGCGGTCTACGACGAGATCCCCGACGTGCTGTCCCGGCTCGCGGTCGGGCCCGTCGACGGAGTGCTGTTCGACCTCGGCGTCTCCTCGATGCAGCTCGACCTGCGGGAGCGGGGCTTCGCCTACGCGGAGGACGCGCCGCTGGACATGCGGATGGACGACAGCACCGGGTCGACGGCCGCGGACGTCCTCAACGAGTACCCGGTCGAGGAGCTCGCGCGGATCCTCAGCTGGTACGGCGAGGAGAAGTTCGCCAGGCGGATCGCCGAGGCGATCGTGCGTGAGCGGGCCCGCGAGCCGTTCACCCGCTCGGCGCGCCTCGTGGAGCTGCTCTACGACGCGATCCCGGCGCCGGCTCGGCGCACCGGCGGGCATCCGGCCAAGCGCACCTTCCAGGCGCTGCGGATCGAGGTCAACGACGAGCTGTCGGTGCTGCGCCGCGCCCTCCCGGCCGCCCTCGAGGCGATCGGCGTCGGTGGGCGGGTGGTGGTGATGTCCTACCACTCGCTGGAGGACCGGATCACCAAGCACGCCTTCACCGCGGCCACCCGCAGCACGCTGCCGCCCGACCTGCCGTTCGTGCCCGAAGGGCACGAGCCGGCACTCCGGCTGGTCACGCGGGGGGCGGAGCGCGCCACGGCGGCCGAGATCGCCATCAATCCACGAGCCGCATCGGTGCGTCTGCGCGCCGTCGAACGGGTTCGCACAGGAGCTGTCGCATGATCAGCGCACCGAGTGTCGGGAGAGCCGACCACGGAGGGGACGAGACCAGATGAGCACCTTGATGAGCCAGGCCCGTCACCGGGTCCCACGGATCGCCGAGGCGGCCGCCGAGCGGGCCAGGCTGACCGTCGTTCCCCGGACCACGGCACGGCGCGCCGCGCGGGTGCCCTTCGTGGCCCTGGTCTCGCTGCTGCTGGTGGGCGGAGTGGCCGGCCTGCTGTTCTTCAACACCTCGATGCAGCAGGTGTCGTTCACCGCCACGGCCATGGAGCAGCGCGCGCAGGCGCTGGCCGCGAAGCAGCAGGGTCTGCAGATGGACCTCGACGCGCTCCGGGACCCGCAGCGGGTCGCCCAGCAGGCGCAGCGGATGGGCATGGTGCCGCAGACCAGCCCGGCGTTCATCCGGCTCTCCGACGGCAAGGTGCTCGGGAAGCCGGTCCCGGCGACGTCCGCGGACGCGCTGGCGATCAACCCGCTGCCCACCCGCAAGCCGCTGAACCTGCGACCCAGGGTGAAGGTGATCGAGGTCAAGCCCGGGACCGCGGGCAACCAGGTGATCAATCCGCTGATCGGCGGCGCGGCGCCCGAGGCCGGACGCTGAAAGCCAGGTACAAAGAAGCCCCACGACCGCCAGCAGGGAGCAAGTGTTGACGAACGGCAGCCGTCCCCGTGCCGGGCAGCAGCGGCCGGGCCGGAGCTCACGCCCGTCCCGTCGCCGCCCCGTCAAGAGGCTGAGAGGCTCGTCCCTGGTCCGGCTGCGGATCGGCTTCCTGCTGATCGCGATGATCGTCTCGGTCTTCGCGGCCCGGCTCTTCCAGCTCCAGGGCGTCGACGCGCAGGCCTACGTCGCCAAGGCCCGCGCCGAGGGCGTGGTCACCGTGACGCTGCCGGCCAACCGCGGTGCGATCACCGACCGCAACGGCGCACCCCTGGCGGACTCCGTCGACGGGCTGATGATCGTGGCCGACCCGACCCTGACGGTCAAGAACGCCAGCGCCATCGCCACCATCATCGCCCGCCGCCTCGACGTCGACTACTTCGACGTGCTGCAGCGGCTGCGCAAGCCGTACACGCACTTCCAGTACATCGCGCGCCGGGTCCCCGCGACCAAGGCCCAGTCCGTCGTGGACGCCATCGACGCCCGTGGCTACCAGGGCATCGACACCCGCCGCGACCCGGTGCGCTCCTACCCTGCGGAAGACGTGGGCGCCAACCTGGTCGGCTTCATGAACGGCGAGGGCAACGCCGCCGAGGGCGCCGAGCTGATGTTCGACAAGATGCTCTCCGGCAAGGACGGCACAGCCACCTACGAGGTCGGCGGCGGCAACCGGATCCCCCTCGGCGACAACAGCACCGTGCCGGCGCGCAGCGGCCACGACCTCGCCCTGACCATCGACCGGGACGTGCAGTGGTACACCCAGCGGGTGCTGCGGTCGGCCGTGCAGAGCTCCGGCGGCTCCTCGGGGTCGGCCGTGGTGATGGACACGCACACCGGCGAGCTGCTCGGGCTCGCCGACTTCCCGACCTTCGACGCGAACCAGCCGTCGCTGTCGAAGAGCACCGACCTCGGCGCGCCGTCGCTGCGCAACGTCTACGAGCCCGGGTCGGTGGAGAAGGTGCTCACCGCCTCCGCGCTTCTCGACGCCGGCAAGGTCACCCCGGACACCAAGATCACCGTGCCGGCCGAGCTGCCGGTCCAGGACCGGGTCATCCACGACTACTTCCAGCACGGCAAGCTGCGCCTGACCCTGACCGGCGTGATCGCCAAGTCCTCCAACATCGGGACGGTCCGGGCGGCGAGCCTCTTCTCCCACCAGCAGCTCTACGATTACCTGCGCGGCTTCGGCCTGGGGCAGCGCACCGGGATCGGCGTGTACGGCGAGTCGCCCGGGGTGCTGCCCGACTGGCACGGCTGGCAGGAGATCAACCAGGCCACCATCGCGTTCGGCCAGGGCATCGCGGTCAACGCGGTGCAGATGGCGGCCGCGGTCAACGTGGTCGCCAACGGCGGCGTGTACGTCAAGCCGAGCCTGGTGAAGGGAAAGGCGACCACCTCCTCCGGGAGCGTCGTGGGCTCCGGGACCTCGACCACGCGCCGGGTGATCAGCAGCCGTGCCGCCCGGCTGACCGCCCGGATGATGGAGGCGGTGACCAACCCGGACACCGGCACGGCCGCGGTGGCCGGCATCGAGGGCTACCGGGTGGCGGGCAAGACCGGCACCGCCCAGCGGGTGGGCGCCAAGTGCCGCTGCTACGACGGCACGTTCACGGTGTCCTTCGCCGGCTTCGCTCCCGCCGACAAGCCCCGGTTCCTGGTCTACGTGGTGGTCCAGGACCCCAAGAACGGCGGCGGCGGCGGATCGGTCGGCGGCCCGGCCTTCCACAAGATCATGGGCTACCTGCTCCAGAAGTACGCCGTGCCGCCGACCGGCACGACCGCGCCCGAGCCCCGCATCACCTGGTGAGCCGGGCAGGTACCGGTACCCTCTCGGGCGTGCCCGACCCCATCCCGCTGCGCCCCGTCCACCCCGTGGAGACCCCGCTGGCCGAGGTCGTCGGCTGGCTCGGCGAGCAGGTCACCGCAGTCCACGGCCGGGTGGACCCGGTGGTGGTCACCGGGGTCACCATCAGCTCGCTGCGGGTGCAGCCCGGGGACCTCTACGTCGCGCCGGCCGGGGCCCGCGCCCACGGCGCCGGCTTCGCGGACCGGGCGGTCGAGCACGGAGCGGTCGCGGTGCTGACGGACCCGGCCGGGCTGGCGGTCCTGGACGGGTCCGCACCCCTGGGGGTGCCGGTGCTGGTCGTGGACCGGCCGCGCGCGGTGGTCGGCGACCTCGCCGCCCGCGTCTACGGCAACCCGGCCGACCGGATGCGGCTGGTCGGCGTCACCGGGACCCAGGGCAAGACCACGACCACCCGGCTCGCCGAGGCGGCGCTGGCCACCGCCGGCGTGGGGGCGGCGGTGATCGGCACCGTCGGCACCCGGGTCGCCGGCACGGACCTGCAGACCTCGCTCACCACACCTGAGGCACCGGACCTGCACGCGCTGTTCGCGGTGATGGTGGAGCGGTCGGTGGCCGCCTGCGCGATGGAGGTCTCCAGCCATGCGCTCGTCATGGGCCGCGTGGACGGCGTGGTCTTCGACGTCGCCTGCTTCACCAACCTCGGACGCGACCACCTCGACTTCCACGACGACCTCGAGGACTACTTCCGCGCGAAGGCACAGCTGTTCACCCCCGAGCGTGCCCGGCGCGCCCTGGTCAACGCCGACGACGCGTTCGGGCGCCGGCTGGCCGTCGAGGCGACCGTCCCGGTGCGCACCTTCTCCCTGACCGACCCGTCGGCGGACTGGTTCGCCGGCGACGTGCGCCTCGAGCCGACCGGCTCCTGGTTCACCGTGCATCCGCCGTCCGGGGAGCCGTTCCAGGCACGGGTCCCGCTCACCGGCTCCTTCAACGTGGCCAACGCCCTGTGCGCGATCGGCGCGCTGGGCGAGGCGGGCTTCGACGCCCCCGCGGTCGCTGCGGCGATGGGCTCGTCCCCGGGGGTGCCGGGACGCCTGGAGCAGGTCGACGCCGGGCAGGACTTCCTGGCGGTCGTCGACTACGCGCACAAGCCCGACGCGGTCAGCGCGGCGCTCGGCGCGCTCCGGCCGCTGACCGAGGGCCGCCTGGTCGTGGTGCTGGGCGCGGGCGGCGACCGCGACCCCGGCAAGCGACCCCTGATGGGGGAGATCGCGGCCCGGCTCGCCGACGTGCTCGTGGTGACCGACGACAACCCGCGCAGCGAGGAGCCGGCGACGATCCGCGCGGAGGTGCTCGCGGGAGCACGCTCGGTGTCCCGTGCGGAGCGCGCCGAGCTGCACGAGTCGGGCGACCGCCGGGCGGCGATCAGGCTGGCGGTCCGCCTGGCCGGGCCGGGGGACACCGTCGTGGTCGCCGGCAAGGGCCACGAGACGGGCCAGGAGGTCGGGGACACGGTGCACCCGTTCGACGACCGCGTCGTGCTGCGCGAGGAGATGACGACCAGATGATCGCGATGAGCCTGCCCGAGATCGCCGCCGTGGTCGGTGGCGCCGCCGTGCACGACCGAGGCGGCACGGTCACCGGGCCCGCCTTCGTCGACAGCCGGGTCACCGAGCGCGGCGGGCTGTTCGTCGCCGTGGTCGGGGAGCGGGTCGACGGGCACGACTACGCCGGTGCCGCCGTCAAGGCCGGAGCCGCGGCGGTGCTGTCCGTCCGCGACACGGGGCACCCTGGGGTGCTCGTCGAGGACCCGGTGACGGCGCTGGGCCGGCTGGCCCGGCACTCGTTGGGCCGGCTCTCCGGCACCCGGGTGGTCGCCCTCACCGGCTCCCAGGGCAAGACCAGCACGAAGGACCTGCTGGCCCAGGTGCTGGGCTCGGTGGGCCGCACGGTCGCGACCTTCGGGTCGTTCAACAACGAGCTCGGCTTGCCGCTGACCGTGCTGCGAGCCGACACCGCCACGGAGTACCTCGTGCTCGAGATGGGCGCCCGGCACCTCGGCGACCTCCGGATCTCGTGCGAGGTCGCCCCGCCGGAGGTGGCGCTGGTGCTGAACGTCGGCAAGGCGCACATCGGCGAGTTCGGCTCCCAGGAGCGCATCGCCCAGGCGAAGGGCGAGATCGTCGAGGCGCTCGGCGACTCCGGTGTCGCCGTGCTCAACGCCGACGACCCGCTGGTCGCGGCGATGGCGTCGCGGACCCGGGCGCGGGTGTGCACGTACGGCGTCGACCCGGCCGCCGACGTACGCATCGAGGAGCTGGCCGTCGACGACCTCGGCCGGCCGTCGTTCGTGCTGCTGCACGGCCGGGAGCGGGCCACCGTCGCGCTGGGGCTGGTCGGCGAGCACCACGCCGGGAACGCCGCCGCCGCCGCCGCGGTCGCGCTCTCCCTGGGAGCCACGCTGGACGAGGTCGCCGACGCGCTGGGGGAGGCCACCGCCACCTCCCGTGGCCGGATGGAGGTGCACGAGCGCGCCGACGGCGTCACCGTGATCGACGACGCCTACAACGCCAACCCCGACTCGATGCGGGCCGCCCTCAAGGCGCTCGCCTCGATCGGTCGCGGCCGGCCGCAGGCCCGCACGGTCGCCGTTCTCGGCGAGATGCGCGAGCTGGGCGCGTCGGCGCAGGAGGAGCACGACTCAGTGGGCAGACTGGCGGTGCGCCTGGACATCCACCAGCTGCTGGTCGTCGGTCCCGCCGCGAAGCCGATCCATCTCGGAGCCTCGCTGGAGGGGTCCTGGGGCCAGGAGTCGGTCTTCGTCGAGGACGCGGACGAGGCGGTCGCCTGGCTGGACCGGAACGTCGGACCGGGCGACGTGGTGCTGTTCAAGGCCTCCAACGCCGTGCAGCTGAGCCGGGTCGCGCACGCGGTCCTGACCCAGGGCGGTCCCGACACCGGCACCAACACCATCCCCGCCACCGGGGCAGAGGAGGAGAGCAGCCGATGAGGGCGATCCTGCTCGCGGGCGGCCTGTCGCTGATCTTCACCCTGCTCGGCACCCGGGTCGCGATCCGGGTGCTGACCACCAAGGGCTACGGACAGCTGATCCGGGACGACGGCCCCACCACGCACCACACCAAGCGGGGGACGCCCACCATGGGCGGGACGGTGATCATCGTCTCGGTGGTGCTGGCCTACTTCACAGCCAAGCTGATCACCCAGGACGTGCCGTCGTGGTCGGCGCTGCTGCTGCTGTTCCTGCTCGTCGGGCTCGGCACCGTCGGCTTCCTCGACGACTACATCAAGATCGCCAAGCAGCGCAGCCTCGGCCTGCGCTCCAAGGCCAAGTTCGCCGGCCAGACGCTGGTGGCGGTGGCCTTCGGCGCGCTGGCGCTGACCCGGCCGGACGAGCGCGGCCAGACCCCGGCCTCCCGGCACGTCTCGTTCATCCGGGACTTCGACAGCATCACCCTGCCCGCGATCCTCGTGGTGCTGCTGATCCTGGTGATGATCTCCGGGTCCAGCAACGCGGTGAACCTCACCGACGGGCTCGACGGGCTCGCCACCGGCGCCTCCACCATGGTGTTCGGCGCCTACACGCTGGTCAACATCTGGCAGAACAACCAGTGGTGCGCCCTGAACGCGGGCAACAAGTGCTACGACGTCCGCGACCCCCTCGACCTGGCCGCGATCGCGGCCGCCCTGACCGGAGCCTGTTTCGGCTTCCTGTGGTGGAACGCCTCGCCGGCCCGGATCTTCATGGGGGACACCGGGTCGCTCTCCCTCGGCGGCGCGCTCGCCGGGATGGCGATCCTCACCCGCACGGAGTTCCTGCTGGCCGTGCTCGGCGGGCTCTTCGTGATCCAGACCCTCTCGGTGATCCTCCAGGTGGGCTACTTCAAGGCCACCGGCGGCAGACGGATGTTCCGGATGGCTCCGCTGCACCACCACTTCGAGCTGAAAGGCTGGGACGAGATCACCGTCGTGGTGCGCTTCTGGATCATCACCGGCATCTGTGTCGCAGCCGGTCTCGGGATCTTCTACGCCGAGTGGGTGACCGGGGCGTGACTCGACGATGAGCACCGTGGACCTGGACGCGCTGGGCCGGCACAGCGCCTGGGACGGTGTCGCGGCCGTCGTCGTCGGCATCGGCGTCTCGGGCTTCGCCGCCGCGGACACCCTCACCCACGTCGGTGCGCGGGTCACCGTCCTCGCGGAGTCCGCGACCCCTGCCCAGCAGGAGCAGGCGACGCTGCTGGAGATGCTCGGTGCCACCGTCCGGATCGGCGCCGGCGCCACCGCCGCGCTGCCCGCGGACGTGGACCTGGTGGTGACCTCCCCGGGGGTGCCGCCCACGGCTCCGCTGATCGTCGCGGCGGCCGGCCGCGGCGTCCCGGTCTGGGGCGAGGTCGAGCTCGCCTGGCGGCTGCGCGACCCCGCGCATCCCGGAGCGTGGCTGTGCGTGACCGGCACCAACGGCAAGACCACCACGGTGCAGATGCTCGACGCGATCGTCCGGGCGGCCGGGCTGAGCTCGATCGCGTGCGGCAACGTCGGCCTGCCGATCGTGGAGGCGGTGATGGACCCCGCGCCGTACGACGTCTACGCGGTCGAGCTCTCGAGCTTCCAGCTGCACTACACCTCGAGCATGTCGGCACACTCGGCCGCCGTGCTCAACGTCGCCGAGGACCACCTGGACTGGTACCCCTCCATGGAGGCGTACGCCGCCGACAAGGGCCGCATCTACCACCAGGTGCAGCAGGCGTGCGTCTACAACACCGTCGACCCCGTGACCGAGCGGCTGGTGCGTGAGGCCGACGTCGTCGAGGGGGCCAGGGCGGTGGGGTTCACGCTGGGCACCCCCGGTGTGGGGATGGTGGGGCTGGTCGAGGACGTGCTCGCGGACCGTGCCTTCATCGCGGACCGCGACCGCAACGCGGCCGAGCTCTGCACCGTGGCGGACCTGGCCTCGCCCGCCCCGCACTTCGTCGCCAACGCCCTGGCGGCGGCCGCCCTGGCCCGCTCCTACGGGGTGCCGACGGCCGCCGTGCGGCGGGGGCTGCGCTCGTTCTCCCCGGACGGGCACCGGATCGCCGAGGCCGGTGAGGTCGCGGGGGTCCGCTACGTCGACGACTCCAAGGCGACCAACCCGCACGCCGCGACCTCGTCGCTGCAGGCCTACGACCCGGTCGTGTGGGTGGCGGGCGGGCTCGCGAAGGGCGCCACGTTCGACTCGCTGGTGTCCGCGGTCGCGACCCGGCTGCGCGGCGTCGTGCTGCTCGGCCGGGACCGTGCCGTCATCGCCGAGGCGCTTGCGCGACACGCCCCCGATGTCCGCGTCATCGAAGTCGAGGGCGGCGACACTTCTGTCATGGACCGTGTCGTCGGGGCGGCCGCGGACCTGGCCCAGCCAGGAGACACCGTGCTGCTCGCACCGGGGTGCGCGTCCATGGACATGTTCGCGAACTACGCCGCTCGCGGGGATGCCTTCACCGAGGCGGTACGCCGGCTCGGTGGCCGCTGAGCCGCGTGGCTCGGCGAAGGCAGCCCGCCCCGGGCAAGGAGGGCTCTGCGTGACCACCACGACCGGGGAGCAGCGCAGGCCCGTCGGTGGCTGGCTCGCCGGCTCCCGGCACACCCTCGCGCACGCGCTGGACCGCCCCCTCACCTCCTACTACCTGCTGCTCGGGGCGTCGACGCTGCTGCTGACCATCGGGCTGATGGAGGTGATGAGCGCCTCCAGCGTGGACGGCTTCGTGCATCACGGCAACAGCTACTACTGGTTCCTGCGCCAGCTCACCTGGGTGGTGCTCGCCCTGCCGATCGCGTTCGTGGCCTCGCGGCTGCCGCACCGGGTGCTGCGGGCCTTCGCCTGGCCGGCGCTGCTGGTCGCGGTGGTCCTGCTGGCGCTGACCCAGACCAGCCTGGGCATCTCGGTCAACGGCAACAGGAACTGGCTGCGGCTGGGCCCGCTGGTGATCCAGCCCGCCGAGATCGGCAAGCTCACCGTGGTCCTGTGGTGCGCGCACGTCTGGGCGCGCAAGGAGCGGCTGCTCGGCGACTGGCGGCACACCCTGGTCCCGGTCGCCCCGGTGATGGCGCTCCTCGTGGGTCTGGTGCTGACCGGTGGCGACCTCGGCACGTCACTGGTGCTGATGGCGATCATCCTGGGCATGCTCTGGGTGGTCGGGGCTCCCGCCCGGCTCTTCATCGGGTCGTTCCTGATCGTCGGAGTCCTCGCCCTCTACGTCGCCTCCACCAGCGCCGAGCGGCTGCAGCGGCTGACCAACTTCGCCGACCCGTTCAAGGACTACCAGGGTGCCGGGTGGCAGTCCGCGCACGGACTGTTCGCGATGTCCAGCGGCGGCCTGTTCGGCAAGGGCATCGGGGCCAGCCAGCAGAAGTGGGGCAGCCTGCCCGAGGCGCACACCGACTTCATCTTCGCGGTCCTCGGCGAGGAGCTGGGCATGGTCGGCACGGTGCTGGTGCTCTGCCTGTTCCTGACCATCGCCTACGCCGGCATCCGGGTCGCCACCCGCACCCGCGACCCGTTCGTGCGCTACATGTCGGCCGGGATCACCATCTGGCTGACTGCGCAGATGATGCTCAACGTCGGCATGGTGCTCGCGCTGCTGCCGGTGATCGGCCTGCCGCTGCCGCTGGTGTCCTACGGCGGGTCCGCGCTGCTGCCGTCGCTGGTCGCGCTGGGGCTGCTGGTCTCGTTCGCACGTTCGGAGCCGGGCGCCCAGGCGGCCCTGCGGGACCGCCGCCGCAGCCGCTCCGCGGGGGTCACGTCCGGCGGCGGACGCACGAGGCTCCCCCGATGAGGGTCCTGCTGGCCGGTGGCGGCACCGCCGGGCACACCTCCCCGCTGCTCGCCACCGCCGACGCGCTGCGTCGTCTCGATCCGGCGGTCGAGGTCACCGCCCTGGGCACCCCGCGCGGGCTGGAGGGCCGGGTGGTGCCCGCCGCCGGCTACCCGCTCGAGATGATCCCGCCCGTCCCGCTGCCTCGCCGCCCGTCGGCCGACCTGGCGCGCGTGCCGGCCCGGCTGCGCGCCGCCGTGAACGGCGCGCTGGAGGTGGTCGACCGGCTGCAGCCCGCGGTCGTCGTCGGGTTCGGCGGCTACGTGTCGGTGCCGGCCTACCTCGCCGCGCGCCGTCGCCACGTCCCGATCGTGGTGCACGAGGGCAACGCGCTGCCCGGGATCGCGAACCGGCTCGGCGCCCGGCTCACCCCGCACGTCGCCACCAGCTTCCCCGACACGCCGCTGCGGCACGGCCGCTACGTCGGCATGCCGATCCGGCGGATGATCTCCACCCTCGACCGGGACGCGATGCGCGCGGAGGCCCGGCGGGGGCTGGGCCTCGACCCGGACCGGCCGACGCTGCTGGTCACCGGCGGCTCGCAGGGGGCGCGCCGCCTCAACCAGGCCGTCTCGGGGGCCGAGGCCGGCTTCGCCGCCGCCGGTGTCCAGGTGCTGCACGTCGTCGGCCCGCAGGGGGAGGCGTCGGTGGCCCGGACGCCGGGCCAGCCGCCGTACGTCGTGCTGCCGTTCGTGGACCGGATGGACCTCGCCTACGCGGCCGCGGACCTGGTGCTGTGCCGCGCCGGGGCGAACACCGTCACCGAGGTGGCCGCGGTGGGTCTGCCCGCCGTGTTCGTGCCGCTCCCGATCGGCAACGGCGAGCAGGAGCTGAACGCGCGGCCGGTGGTCGAGGCCGGCGGCGGGCTGCTGGTCTCCGACGGGGCGCTGACCGCCGAGTGGGTCAGCCGCACGGTCCCCGCGCTGGCCGCGGACGCCGGCCGGCTCGCCGCGATGTCCGTGGCTGCGGCGTCGCTGATCCCGCGCGACGCCGACGAGGTCCTCGCCCGGATGGTGCTCGAGGCCGGCGGGCGGAGCCGACGATGAGAGTCCCCGTCCCCGACGAGCTGCTCGGCGCCGAGCGACTGGGCCGCGTGCACTTCATCGGCATCGGTGGCGCCGGCCTGTCCGGCATCGCCCGGATCATGCTCGCCCGCGGCATCACGGTCACCGGCAGCGACGCCAAGGAGTCCCGGGCCCTGGAGGGTCTGCGCGCGCTCGGCGCGCGGATCTGGGTCGGCCACGAGACGGCGCAGGTGCAGGACGCCGACACCGTCGTGGTCTCCACCGCGGTCCGGGAGGACAACCCCGAGGTGCTGGAGGCGGGCCGGTTGGGCCTGCGGGTGCTGCCCCGGTCCGCGGCCCTGGAGTCGGTGATGCAGGGACGCCGGGTGGTCGCGGTGGCCGGCACGCACGGCAAGACGACCACCACCTCGCTGCTCACCGTCGCGCTGCAGCACTGCGCGGCCGACCCCTCGTTCGCCATCGGCGGCGAGCTGAACGAGTCCGGGGCGAACGCCCACGACGGCAGCGGCCCGATCTTCGTGGCCGAGGCCGACGAGAGCGACGGCGCGTTCCTGGTGTACTCGCCCTTCGGGGCGCTGGTGACCAACGTCGAGGCCGACCACCTCGACAACTACGGCACCGAGGAGGCCTACCACGCGGCCTTCACGACCTTCCTGGACCGGATCGCGCCGGACGGCTTCCTGGTGGTCTGCGTCGACGACGCGGGGGCCGCCGACCTGGCCGAGCAGGCCCGCGCCAAGGGACTCGACGTGGTCGGGGTCGGGGAGTCCGAGCAGGCCGACCTGCGGGCCGAGCGGCTGACGTTCTCCGGCGCCACCTCACACTTCACGGTCGTGGACCGTGGACGCCGGCTGGGCGAGGTCACGCTGCGCATCCCGGGTCGGCACTACGTCCTGGACGCGCTCGCCGCGCTGGCCGCCGGGCTGCAGCTGGGCTTCCCCTTCGCCGACCTGCGACGGGGGTTGGAGGCGTTCAGCGGCACCCGACGCCGGATGGAGCTCAAGGGCGAGGCGGCCGGGGTCCGGGTCTACGACAGCTACGCGCACCATCCCAACGAGATCGCCGGGGACCTGCAGGCTGCGCGGTCGCTGGCCGGCGACGGCCGCGTGGTGGTCGCCTTCCAGCCGCACCTGGTCTCGCGCACCCGGATCTTCGGGCCGGCCATGGGGGTGGCCCTCGGCGCCGCCGACGAGGTCGTGGTGATGGACGTCTACGTCGCCCGCGAGGACCCCGAGCCGGGGGTGAACGGCCGGATGGTCGCCTCGCACGTGCCGTTGCCCGCCGAGCGGGTGCTGTTCGAGCCGTCGTGGTCGGCCACGCCGGGCGCGGTGGTCGACCGGGCCCGCCCGGGCGACCTGGTGCTCACCCTCGGCGCGGGTGACGTCACGCTGGTGGGACCCGAGGTCCTCGAGCTGCTGGGCGAGCGGGAGGGCGAGCAGCGATGAGCCGGTGGAGCGGCCGCTGGACCCGCCGCGCGCACCGGACCCCCGACCAGACCCTCGACGAGGCCCCGGACCAGTCCCTCGACGGAGTGCCGGACCAGTCCCTCGACGGAGTGCCGGACCGGGCGCCGGACGCGGGTCCGACGCCGGCGGCTGACCAGCGCGCCGTCCGGCTGGCCCGCAAGCGGTTCGCCCGTCGCCAGTGGTCCCGCCGCTGGCTGGCCTGGCGGCCCCTGGTCGCGGCCGGCGTGGTGCTCGCGCTGGTCGCCGGCACGGTATGGACGGTCTTCTTCTCCTCGGTGCTGGCCGTGTCCGGGGTGCAGGTGGAGGGGGCCGGGGTGCTGTCCGCGGCCGCCGTCCGTCGCGCCGCGGCCGTCCCGCTCGGGACCCCGTTGGCCACCGCCGACCTGGGCGGGGTCTCTCGCCGGGTGCGGGCACTGGCGGCGGTGCGGAGCGTGGACGTCTCCCGGGCGTGGCCCGACCAGGTCCGGGTCGACGTCACCGAGCGCCGGGCGGTGGCCGTCGTTCGCCCGCACGGACAGTCGCGGCTGCGCGGCATGGACGCCTCCGGGGTGCTGTTCCGCAGCTACGTGCAGCGGCCGGCCGACCTGCCCCTGATCCGGATGGGCACGCGTACCCGCGCCGATGCGCTCGCCGAGTCCGCGGTGGTGGCCGGCTCGTTGCCGCCCGCCCTGGCGGCCCGGGTGTCCTACGTGCAGGTGCGCACCGTGGACACCATCTCGCTGGAGCTGCGCGACGGGCGCACGGTCCGGTGGGGGAGTGCCGACGACTCCGCGGACAAGGCCCGGGTGCTCGCGGTGCTGCTGCGCCAGCGGGCCGGGTTCTACGACGTCAGCGTCCCAGGTCAGCCGGTCATCCGGAAGTAGCCGGTCGAGCCAGCCGGCGATAACGGCCGACGTGCGGTCCGGGCCCGGGCGCACCCTCCACCTGAGGTGGAGGCTTCGACCTGCCGGCAGTGGAATCGGCAAGAAATTCTCGCCGCGCCGCGTGTCGATGTGGATCGCGCGGGGATCTCGCCTACGTTCTTTCCCAACGCGAGGTTGACATAACTATAACCCTCTACTTGAGGGTAAGGGTTGTGGGACTGCCGGCCTCGCGCACTTCCCCACCGACATACACCCCGTCTGCCCTGCGCCGGACCTTCCGGCAGCAGAGCAGCCCAGCAGCGAGAGGCACCTGCCGTGGCAGCACCGCAGAACTACCTGGCCGTCATCAAGGTCGTGGGTATTGGTGGAGGTGGAGTCAACGCCGTCAACCGGATGATCGAGGTCGGCCTCAAGGGCGTCGAGTTCATCGCCATCAACACCGACGCACAAGCACTCCTGATGAGCGACGCCGACGTCAAGCTCGACATCGGCCGTGAGCTCACCCGCGGACTCGGCGCGGGCGCCAACCCCGAGGTCGGCGGCAAGGCCGCCGACGACCACGCCGAGGAGATCGAGGAGGTCCTCAAGGGGGCCGACATGGTCTTCGTCACCGCGGGCGAGGGCGGCGGCACCGGTACCGGTGGCGCGCCCGTCGTGGCGCGCATCGCGCGCTCGCTCGGCGCGCTCACCATCGGCGTGGTCACCCGTCCGTTCGCCTTCGAGGGCCGCCGCCGGGCGAACCAGGCCGAGGACGGCATCGCCTCGCTGCGCGACGAGGTCGACACGCTGATCGTGATCCCCAACGACCGGCTGCTCTCGATCAGCGACCGCAACGTCTCGATCCTGGACGCCTTCAAGCAGGCCGACCAGGTGCTGCTCCAGGGCGTCTCGGGCATCACCGACCTGATCACCACCCCCGGCCTGATCAACCTCGACTTCGCCGACGTCAAGTCCGTGATGTCCAACGCCGGCTCGGCGCTGATGGGGATCGGCTCGGCTCGCGGTGAGGACCGCGCCGTGGCAGCCGCGGAGATGGCGGTCTCCAGCCCGCTTCTCGAGGCCTCCATCGACGGGGCGTACGGCGTGCTCCTCTCCATCGCCGGCGGCTCCGACCTGGGCCTGTTCGAGATCAACGAGGCGGCGGCGCTGGTCTCCCAGGCCGCGCACGCGGAGGCCAACATCATCTTCGGCGCGGTCATCGACGACGCGCTCGGCGACGAGGTGCGGGTCACCGTGATCGCTGCCGGATTCGACGGCGGGATGCCCAAGCGGCGCGACAGCGGCACCGTCCTGCGCCGGGAGCCGGCCCAGACCGAGGCGCCCCGGTCCGCGGCCGGAGCGCTGCCCGCACAGGGCTCGTCGCTGCGCACGCCCGCCCCGGCCGGGGCCTCCGCCGGGCGCCCGTCGGCCTCGTCCCCGGCGGCGCCGAGCAGGCCTGCCGAGACCGAGCGGAGCCGGGCGGCAGCCACGCCGGCCACCAACGGCTACTCGCCGATGGAGCCCTCCACCGGTCCGGCGCGGTCCGCGCAGTCGGCCCAGTCGGCCCAGTCGGCCCAGTCGGCCCAGTCGACGCAGCCGACCCGGTTCGACGACGAGGACCTCGACGTGCCGGACTTCCTCAAGTAGCCCTCGGCCAGGCAAGGAGGACGGCGTCGCGGTGTTCGCCTTCCAGGACACGCACGGACCCGTCGAGATCGCGTTCACGGACCGCCACGGAGGAACCAGTGGCGGTCCGTTCGCGTCCCTCAACCTGGCCGGAGCCACCGGCGACGCTCCCGACGACGTGCGGCGCAACCTGACCGCGGTCGCGACGACGTTCGCGGCGGGGCGGCCGCTGCGCTGCCTGGTGCTCATGCACCAGGTGCACGGAGCCGGCGTGCAGGTGGTCGACGACGCCCTCCTCGAGGCGGCCGCGCCCCGGTCCGCGGCCTCGCGGGAGCCGGCGGCCGTGGAGGTGCCGGCCGTCGACGCGTTGGTGACCCGGCTGCCCGACGTGGCGCTGATGGTCCGGGTTGCCGACTGCGTCCCGGTGCTGCTGGCCGACCCCGGGGCCGGCGTCGTGGGTGCCGCGCACGCGGGACGGCCCGGGCTGGTGGTCGGGGTGGTGCCTCAGGCGGTGCGGGCGATGCGGTCGCTCGGGGCGACCGAGATCTCCGCCTGGTTGGGGCCGCACGTCTGCGGCGGCTGCTACGAGGTGCCCGAGCAGATGCGGGCCGACGTCGCCGCGTTGGTCCCGCAGGCCTGGGCCGAGACGACCTGGGGGACGCCGGCGGTGGATGTGGGGGCCGGGGTTCGCGCGCAGCTGGCCGCCGAGGGCGTCCCGGTCGTGGACGCGTCCCGGTGCACCCTGGAGGACGAGGACCTGTACTCCTACCGGCGGCAGGGACGCGAGTCCGGCCGGCTGGCCGGCCTGGTCCGGTGCCGCGCGCACTCTCCGGCGGGCCGGCCGGATGCCGGTCCCGCACGATGAGCGCCGCGACGGTCCCCCCGCCCGGACGGCGCGAGCAGCTCGCCACCTCCCTGGAGGCCGTCCGGCAGCGGATCGCGGCCGCCTGCGGGCGCGCCGGGCGCCCGGTCGACGACGTGACGCTGACGGTGGTGACCAAGTTCTTCCCGGCCTCGGACGTCCGCCTCCTCGCGGAGCTCGGCGTCCGGCACGTCGGGGAGAACCGCCACCAGGAGGCCGAGGAGAAGGCGGCGTCCTGCGCCGACCTCGCCCTGACCTGGCACTTCATCGGGGGACTGCAGAGCAACAAGGCGGCCGCCGTCGCCCGCTACGCCGATGTGGTGGAGTCGGTGGACCGGGCCAAGCTGCTGGCGGGTCTCGGTCGCGGCGCGCGGGAGCGCGGTCGCGCGGTGGACGTGCTGGTGCAGGTGAGCCTCGACCCGGCCACGGCCGGAACGGGACGGGCAGGTGCGGCACCGGCGGACGTGCCCGCGCTGGCGGCCCGGGTCGCCGAGGTCGAGGGCCTGCGGCTGCGCGGCGTGATGGCGGTGGCGCCGCTGGGCGCCGACCCCGCGCCCGCCTTCGCGAGGCTCGCCGAGGTGGCCGCCGAGGTGCGGCGCGTCGACCCCGCCGCGACCTGGGTCTCGGCGGGGATGAGCAACGATCTGGAGGCCGCGCTCGAGTCAGGTGCGACACACGTGCGGATCGGCAGCGCGGTGCTCGGTCGCCGCCCGGATTGACGGTACTGTCGGCGCAGCAGCAGCGTGCCCCAACCGGGGGTCCGCAGATGTATCGGAAGGCAGAGTCATGGGCAGCGCGATGCGCAAGATGGGTGTCTACCTCGGCCTTTTCGAGGACACCGACCGCTATGACGAGGAGTACGACGAGGGGTACGACGAGCAGGCCCAGCGGCCTCGCTCGGAGGAGCCGGCCCGCTCCGCCGCCCCGGTCGCGAACATCTCGGAGCGGCGCCGCCCGCAGCCCGTCGTCGCCGAGCCGGCCGCGCCCAGCGTCGCGGAGCTCTCCCGCATCACCACGCTGCACCCTCGCACCTACAACGAGGCCCGCACCATCGGCGAGAACTTCCGCGAGGGGGTGCCGGTGATCATGAACCTCTCCGAGATGGACGACGCGGACGCCAAGCGGCTCGTCGACTTCGCCGCCGGCCTGGTCTTCGCGGTCCGCGGCACCATCGAACGGGTCACCAACAAGGTGTTCCTGCTCTCGCCGCCGAACGTCACCGTGGCCGCCGAGGACAAGCAGCGGATGGCAGAGAACGGTTTCTTCAACCAGAGCTGAGTGAGTCGCCGCTCGGTTTGGCCGCCGCTGGCTAGACTTCGCCGACGTGGGTCCTGTTGCGTACATCCTGTGGCTGCTCCTGACCATCTTCTGGGGGCTGATGCTCGTCCGCCTGGTGGTGGACTGGGTGCAGGTGTTCGCGCGCTCCTGGTCGCCGAAGGGGCCGGTGCTGCTGGTGCTGGAGGTCGTCTACTCGGCGACCGACCCGCCGATCAAGTTCGTCCGCCGGTTCGTGCCGCCGCTGCGGCTCGGGTCGGTGATGCTCGACACCAGCTTCCTGATCGTGCTGGTGGTCATCTACCTGCTGCGCGTCCTGGTCCTCCGGCTGCCGTTCTGAGCCTCGCTCCACCGGCGGCCGCGCGGCTCCCCGGCGGCCGGCTGCGGTGGGTATCCTCGGCTGGCCGGAGCAGGACGACGCCGGCACCACCGACGACACACACGACACCGACGACACACACGACACAGGCAAGGGTGAGGTCATGGCGCTGACGCCCCAGGACGTGAGCAACAAGCGCTTTACGCCGGTCCGGCTCCGCGAGGGCTACGACATGGGCGAGGTCGACCAGTTCCTCGAGGAGGTCGAGGCCGAGCTGGCTCGCCTGCTGGGGGAGAACGACGAGCTCCGCGGGCGCCTCGCCGTCTCGGACGCGGCCGGCCGTGCCCTGGCCGAGGTCGCCGAGCCGGCGCCGCAGCCGGTCGCTGAGCAGGCCGGTGAGCAGGCCGGCGTGTCGGCTGGCGTGCAGGCTGGGCCTGCGTCGCCCCAGGAGACGCTCCGGGTGACCACGGCCGCCGAGGCTTCCACCGCAGCGGTCCGGCTCCTCGAGATCGCCACCCGCAACGCCGACGAGCTCGTCGGCGAGGCCCGCAGCCAGGCCGAGCAGCTGGTCGAGGAGGCCCGCGGCGAGGCCGAGCGGCTGGAGACCGAGACCCGGCAGCGCGCGGAGCAGCGGGAGGCCGAGAGCAAGCAGCGCGCCGACCAGCTGGAGGCCGACGCGCGGCACCGCTCGCAGGCGCTGGACACCGAGACCTCCGAGCGTCGCGAGCAGCTGTTCGGGGAGCTGGACGAGGAGCGGGCCAAGCTGGACGAGGTGGTGGAGAACCTCCGCTCCTTCGAGCGCGAGTACCGCAGCCGGCTGCGCGGCTACTTCGAGACCCAGCTGGCCGCCCTGGAGGGCGACCCGGTGAGCAGCGACGCGGGCCTGGGCGGACCGGACGCCGACGACCAGCACCACGGCTGACCCGACGCCCGTCCGCCCGGTCGGGCAGTGACGAGGCCGGCGCCCCGCGGGGCGCCGGCCCTCATGCTCCCGAGGCGCTCAGGCTCTGGTCACCGACAGGGACAGCCCGAGGTCGTCGTCGCTGACGAGCGTCCCGCTGCGGGTGCCGTCCGCGGCCGGCTCCGGCGCCGGCACCGGCTCGCCCTCCCGCATCTCGGTGGCGAGGACCTCCTCGGCCACCATCCCGCCGTGCTCGCGCAGGGCCGCGGCGGTCTCCCCGGTGGCCTGCCAGACCAGCGCCACGCGGTCGCTCACGTCGAACCCGGTCGCCTTGCGGGCCTCCTGCACCAGGCGCACCACCTCACGGGCCAGACCGGCGCGCACCAGCTCCGGGGTCAGGTCGAGGTCGAGCGCGACCGTCTCACCCTGCTCGTTGACCACCGACCAGCCCTCCCGGGGCCGCTCGGAGACGATCACCTCGTCGGCGTGCACCTCCACGTCCTCGCCGTCCACCGACACCGTCGCCGACCCGGCGGCTGCCAGGGCGTCGGCCAGGCCCCGCGCGTCAGCCGCGGCGATCGCCGCCGCCACCTGCGGGGTCCGCTTGCCGAACCGCCTGCCGAGCGCCCGGAAGTTGCCCTTGGCGCTGAAGTCGACCAGGTCGGCGCCGGCCGCGGACAGCGGCTCCACGACGCCCACGTTGAGCTCGTCGGCGATCTCGCGGCGCAGCTCGTCACTGAGCCGGCTCCAGGCCGCGGAAGCGACCAGGGCGCGCCGCAGCGGCTGCCGGGTGCGCACCTTGGCGTCGGCGCGGGCGGCCCTGCCGAGCTCGACCAGGCGGCGGGTCAGCGCCATCTGCTCGCCGAGCCCGTCAGCCACCAGGGCCGCGTCGGCCACCGGCCAGGACGCCAGGTGCACCGAGTCCGGCGCGTCGGCGGCGGTCGCCGCGAAGAGGTCCTGCCAGACCCGCTCGGTGATGAACGGCGTGATCGGGGCCATCAGCAGCGTGACCGTCCGCAGGCACTCGTGCAGCGTCGCGAGCGCGGCCGGGTCCCCGGCCCAGAACCGGCGCCGGGACCGTCGTACGTACCAGTTGGACAGGTCGTCGACGTAGGCGGCCAGCAGGGACCCGGCCCGCTGGGTGTCGAAGACCTCGAGCGCCTCGGTCACCCCGGCCGCCAGCCGGTGCACCTCGGACAGCGCCCACCGGTCGAGGACCGGCCGGTCTGCCACCGCGGGAGCGTCGTCCTGCGGGGTCCAGCCCGAGGTGCGGGCGTAGAGCACCTGGAAGGCGACCGTGTTCCAGTAGGTCAACAGCACCTTGCGGACCGTCTCCTGGATGGTGCCGTGCCCGACCCGACGCGCCGCCCAGGGCGAGCCCGAGGCGGCCATGAACCAGCGCACCGCGTCCGCGCCGTGCTGGTCCATCAGCGGCATCGGCTCCAGGATGTTGCCGAGGTGCTTGGACATCTTGCGTCCGTCCTCGGCCAGGATGTGGCCCAGGCAGAGCACGTTGCGGTACGACGACTCGTCGAAGACCAGCGTGCCGATGGCCATCAGCGTGTAGAACCAGCCCCGGGTCTGGTCGATGGCCTCGCAGATGAAGTCCGCCGGGTAGGCCCGCTCGAACATCTCCACCGAGCCCGCCCGGTGCGGATAGCCCCACTGCGCGAAGGGCATCGAGCCGCTGTCGAACCAGGCGTCGATCACCTCGGGCACCCGCTGGGCCCGCTCGCCGCACTCCGGGCAGTCGATCTCGACCGCGTCCACGAACGGACGGTGCGGGTCGAGCCCGGACTGGTCGGTGCCACTGAGCTCGGAGAGCTCGGCGAGCGACCCCACGCAGGTCTGGTGGCCCTGCGCGCAGCGCCAGATCGGCAGCGGCGTGCCCCAGTAGCGGCTGCGGGACAGCGCCCAGTCGATGTTGTTGTTCAGCCAGTCGCCGTACCGTCCCCACTTGATCGTGTCCGGGTACCAGCCGGTGCGCTCGTTCTCGCGCAGCAGCGCCTCCTTGACCTGGGTGGTCCGGACGTACCAGGAGGGCTGCGCGTAGTACATGAGCGCGGTGTGGCAGCGCCAGCAGTGCGGGTAGCTGTGCTCGTAGGCCAGGTGCCGGAAGAGCAGGCCGCGGCGTTCCAGGTCGGCGACCAGGTCGGTGTCGGCGTGCTTGAAGAACTGTCCGCCGACGAGGGGGACCTCGTCGCCGAAGTGCCCGTCGGCGCGCACCGGGACCACCACGGGCAGGTCGTAGGCCCGCGCGACCGCCATGTCGTCCTCGCCGAACGCGGGGGACTGGTGCACCAGCCCGGTGCCGTCCTCGGTCGTGACGTAGTCGGCCAGGACGACCAGATGCGGAGCGGCGCCCGCTCCGCCCTCGTCGGCGCGCTCGGGGAAGTCGACGAGGTCGAAGGGCCGTTGGTAGGTCCAGCGCTCCATGTCGCGGCCGGCCACCGTCCCGGTCACGGTCCATCCCTCGCCGAGCACGGCCCCGAGCAGCGGCTCGGCGACCACCAGCGTCTCGGCGCCGTCGGTGGCGAGCACGTAGGTGACGTCGGGGCGGACCGCCACCGCGGTGTTGGACACCAGCGTCCACGGCGTCGTCGTCCACACCAGCAGGGCCGCCCGGCCGGCGTGCGGCCCCGAGGTGAGCGGGAACCGGACGTAGACGCTGGGGTCGGTGACCGTCTCGTAGCCCTGCGCGAGCTCGTGGTCGGACAGCCCGGTCCCGCAGCGCGGGCAGTACGGCGCGACCCGGTAGTCCTCGACCAGCAGGCCCTTGCCGTGGATCTGCTTGAGCGCCCACCACACCGACTCGACATAGGCCGGCTCCATGGTGCGGTACGGGTCGGAGGTGTCGACCCAGTAGCCCATCCGCTCGGTCATCTCCTCGAAGGCGTCCACGTGCCGCAGCACGGACTCACGGCACTTGGCGTTGAACTCGGCGACCCCGAACGCCTCGATGTCGCCCTTGCCGGAGAAGCCGAGCTCCTTCTCGACCGCCAGCTCGACGGGCAGCCCGTGGCAGTCCCAGCCGGCCTTGCGGTCCACGCGGTAGCCCTGCATGGTCTTGAACCGCGGGAAGACGTCCTTGAACACCCGTGCCTCGACGTGGTGGGTGCCGGGGCGTCCGTTCGCGGTCGGCGGCCCCTCGAAGAAGGTCCACCGGGGCCGCTCCGCCCCGAGGTCCAGGGACCTCTCGAACGTCTGGTGCTTCGACCAGAGCTCGAGCACCTCGTGCTCGAGGGCGGGCAGGTCCACCTGAGGGGGGACGGGACGGTACGCGCTCATCTGGGTTCCTTCGGCCGGTGCTCGACAGCGGGCTGAAGGGACGAGCCCGGCCGGTCGGCTTCGCGCCGTCCGGACCGCTCCCGCGGTACCACCCTCCTTGACGGCCGGTGCTGCATGGCCGTCCTCTCATCTGCTCACCGCTGCCGGTTCTACCTGCCCGACCCGGGGGTCGAGCGCTCTTCCGGCGGTTCGGGGGTGATCTTCGCTCCGGACAACACCCCCGGGCTCACACCGTCCCCGGGTCGCTGTCGGCTGATCCCGGAGCTACTCGTCCCGTCCACACCGTGCGGTGCGCCCCAGTGTGCCAGAAGCGGGGCCGCCCGCTCGCCCCGGTTTGCGCGCGGAATCGGCGAATCGTCGGCGCGGTCTGTTGTCAGGCGTGGAGGTGCGGCATATCCTCGCGGCACGCGGATGGCCGTCGCTCCGGCGGACCCGCAGCTCGGTTCACGAGGCTCGGGGCTCCAGGGGGGATGCTCGATGGCACGGACGACCGCTCGAACACCCGTGGGCGCCGCGGCGGCCGCGAACGGCGCCACGCGCACACCGGCGCACCACCAGGGCGACGCCTCCACGGCGCCGCAGACCAAGGCGACGGCTGGGAAGACACCGTGAAGAAGCCGACCGTGACACCCGCTCCCGCCGCGGCGACCGCGGCGGAGGGGACCGCTGCCAAGAGGACGGTCGCCAAGGCCGCCGCCAAGAAGGCACCTGCCAAGAAGGCACCCGCCAAGAAGGCACCGGCGAAGAAGTCACCAGCGAAGAAGGCACCCGCGAAGAAGGCACCCGCGAAGACCTCGGCGACGGCACCCGCGAAGGCCGCCGCCACGAAGCCGACCGGGTCAGCCACCGGGTCAGCCACGAAGAAGGCCGCGACCGGCGCCAAGCGGTCCTCCGTCGCTCGCGCGACCGGGGCCACCCGACCGGCCCAGCTCGCGGTCAAGGGCGACGAGAAGCCGTGGACGGCGGCCGAGCTGGCGGAGGTGCGCGGCGAGCTGGACGCCGACCGGACCCGGTTGCGCTCCGAGCTGAACCTCGCCGAGCACGAGCTGCACGACCTGATGCGCGACGCCGGCGACGGGGCCGGGAACGACCAGGCGGACGTGGGCTCGACCACCTTCGAGCGCGACCACGAGATGACCCTGGCCAACAACGCCCGGGACATGCTGGCCCAGACCGAGCGCGCGCTGCTGCGCATCCGGGACGGCAGCTACGGGATCTGCGAGAGCTGCGCCGAGCCGATCGGCAAGATGAGGGTGATGGCGTTCCCGCGTGCCACACTGTGCCTGACATGCAAGCAGCGCGAGGAGCGTCGCTGAACTCCAGCGGCCCGACCCACCCACCCACGGCCGCCAGCGACGCTCCGGGCGTGCGCCGGCGCGCGCTGGCCCTGTTCGCGGGCGTCGCCGCGGCCGGCTACCTGACCGATCTGGTCTCCAAGATCGTGGCGGTGGACCGGCTGACCGACCGGCCCCCGGTGTCCGTGGTCGGGGACCTGCTCACCCTCGACCTGGTCCGCAACCCCGGGGCGGCGTTCAGCACCGGGACGTCGTACACGCTGGTGCTCAGCTTCGTCGCGGTGGCGGCCGCGCTCGGCGTGCTCTGGACGGTGCGCCGCCTCGGCAGCGTCGGCTGGGCGGTCGGGCTCGGCTTCCTGCTGGCCGGCGTGCTGGGCAACCTGACCGACCGGGTCTTCCGGGAGCCCGGCTTCCTCCGTGGTCACGTCGTGGACTTCCTCCAGCTCCCGCACTGGCCGATCTTCAACGTCGCGGACATGTGCATCAACATCGCCGCGGTCGTGATCGTCGTGCAGGCGGTGCGGGGCGTCTCGGTGAGCGGCGCGCGCAGCGGCCGGAGGACCGAGCCCCAGGACGGACCTGCCGGCGCGGCTCCCACGGACGACCGCACCCCGTGAGCGAGACCGTGCCCGGCCCCTCCGCCTCCGGCTCCTACGAGCGCCGCACCGTCACCGTCCCGGACGGCCTGGCCGGCGAGCGGGTGGACGCCGCCATCGCCCGGATGTTCGGGCTCTCCCGCACCCGGGCCGCGGGACTGGTCAGCGAGGGCCTGGTCACCGTCGACGGGCGGCCGCCGTCGAAGTCGGACCGGGTCGAGCCCGGCTCCACGCTGGACGTCGCCATTCCCGCCCTCGTGGACCCGGTGGCCGTGGTCCCCGCCATGGTCGAGGGCATCAAGATCGTGCACGACGACGACGCTCTCGTCGTGATCGACAAGCCGGTCGGCGTGGCCGTGCACCCGAGCCCGGGCTGGAACGGTCCCACCGTGGTGGGGCACCTGGCCGCGGCCGGCTTCCGGATCTCGACCAGCGGGGCCGCCGAGCGGCAGGGGATCGTGCAGCGGCTCGACGTCGGCACGTCGGGCGTGATGGTGATCGCGAAGTCCGAGCACGGCTACGCGGTGCTGAAGAACGCGTTCCGGCACCGCACCGTCGACAAGGTCTACCACGCCCTCGTGCAGGGGCACCCCGACCCGCTGCAGGGGACCGTGGACGCCCCGATCGGACGGCACCCCAAACATGACTACAAGTTCGCCGTGATGGCCGACGGCAAGGCCAGCGTCACGCACTACGAGACCCTCGAGGCGCACCGCTTCGCGAGCCTGCTCGAGGTGCACCTCGAGACCGGCCGGACCCACCAGATCCGGGTGCACATGGCGGCGCTGCGGCATCCCTGCGTCGGAGACCTCACCTACGGCGCCGATCCCACGCTGGCGGACCGGGTCGGCCTGACCCGGCAGTGGCTGCACGCCGTCCGGCTGGGCTTCGAGCACCCGGACAGCGGCGAGTGGGTGGAGTACGAGTCCGACTACCCGGCCGACCTCCAGCTCGCGCTGGACGCCCTGCGCGATGCCGTCTGACCCGCCGCCCGACGACCCGCAGCCCGACGACCTGCTGCTGCGGCCGGCGACCCCCGGCGACGCGGACCGGCTGACCGCCCTCCTGCTGGACGCGCGCCGCGCGGCGTACCCGGCCATCCCGCCGACCGTGCACTCGCCCGACCAGGTCCGCACCTGGCTGGGCAGCCGCCTCGAGCCGGGTCGGGACGGCGCCGGCGTCGAGGTCTGGGTGGCCGAGCGGGACGGCCGGCCAGTGGCACTGATGCTGCTCGAGCAGGACTGGCTGCACTCGCTGTACGTCGACCCGGCTCTCACCGGACAGGGGATCGGCGGTGCGCTGCTCGACCTGGCGAAGGGCCTGCGTCCTCGCGGGCTCGGGCTCTGGGTCTTCGAGACCAACACCGGGGCGCAGCGCTTCTACCGACGGCACGGGTTCGGCGAGGTGCGCCGCACCGACGGCGGCGAGAACGAGGAGGGGGAGCCCGACGTCGAGCTGGCGTGGCCGGACCCGCACTCGCTGCCGGGACTGCGCCGCCGCATCGACGTCGTCGACGACCGGCTGGCCGTCCTTCTCGCGCAGCGGGCCGACCTGACCGCGGCGGTGCAGCGGCACAAGCAGGTCCCCGGACACCCCGGCCGCGACGCCGGGCGGGAGGCCGAGATCGTGGCACGGATGGCCCGGCTCGCGCCGCGGCTCGGTGCCGACCGCCTGCGGCGCATCATGGAGCAGGTGATCACCGAGAGCCTGGACGCGGCCGAGCGTCCCTCGTGAGGGGAATACCGGTCGCCCCGAGCGGCGTTGGCCCGGGACCGCACCCCCTGTCGAAGGAGAGCCCGTGAAGGTCGAGATCTGGTCCGACGTCGTCTGCCCGTGGTGCCACGTCGGCAAGCGGCGCTTCGAGGCGGCGCTGGCCCGGTTCGCGCACGCGGACCAGGTCGAGGTCACCTGGCGCAGCTTCGAGCTCGACCCGCACGCCACCCCGGAGAGCACGGCCGCCGCCGGCCCCGACTACGCCGACCGGCTGGGTGCCAAGTACGGCACCCCGCGCGAGCAGGCGCAGCAGTTCATGGACCAGATGACCCAGGCCGCCGCAGGCGAGGGCCTGGACTTCCACCTCGACCGGGCGGTCGTCTCGAACTCCTTCGAGGCCCACCAGGTGATCCACCTGGCGGCGGCGTACGGCGTGCAGGACCGCGTCAAGGAGCGGCTGCTCCGGGCCTACCTCAGCGAGGGACTGCCGGTCGGGGACCGCGCCACGCTGGTGGGGCTGGCGGTGGAGGGCGGCCTGGAGTCGGAGGTCGTCGCGCGGGCGCTCGACTCCCAGGAGCACGCCCCGGCGGTCCGCGAGGACGAGGCCGAGGCCCGCGCCCTGGGGATCAGCGGCGTCCCGTTCTTCGTCGTGGACCGGACCTACGGGGTCTCCGGGGCACAGCCGGCCGACGCGCTGCTCGGGGTCCTCGAGCGGGCCTGGAGCGAGCGGGGCCCGCTCACCCTGGTCGGCGCCGCGACCGACGGCGACACCGGGACCGGCCCGGGTGCCTGCGGACCGGACGGCTGCGCGATCTGAGCTCGGAGGGCCGCCGGTCGTCCGGTGACCGCCGGGCCCCCTCCCCGCCCGCGGGCTGTCGGTGGGTCCTGCGAGCATCGTCGCGACGGTTCGCGTAGGCTGGCCGCTCTTCCCCCAGAAGGTCGGCCGGGCTGTCCCCGGCCGTTGTCGGTGTGCGCTCGTCGCATGGTTCGTGTGGGCCCGGTTGCGGCCCGGGAAGGGGCATCCCATGTCCGCCGGCTCGGACTCCTTCGTCCACCTGCATGTGCACACCGAGTACTCGATGCTCGACGGTGCGGCCCGGCTGGGCGACATGTTCGCGCGGACCGCCGAGCTCGGCATGGACGCCATCGCGATGACCGACCACGGCAACGTGTTCGGCGCCTACGACTTCTACGCGAAGGCCCGCGCCGCGGGGGTCAAGCCGATCATCGGCATGGAGGCCTACCTCACCCCGAACACGTCCCGCTTCGACCGCAAGCGGGTCCGCTGGAACAACGGCGGCGACGACGACGTCTCCGGCAGCGGCGCCTACACGCACATGACCCTGCTGGCCGAGACCACCGAGGGCATGCACAACCTGTTCCGGCTCTCGTCCCGGTCCTCCATCGAGGGGTTCTTCTACAAGCCGCGCGCGGACCGTGAGCTGCTCGCGCAGCACGCCACCGGCCTGATCGGGACCACCGGCTGCCCGTCCGGGGAGATCCAGACCTGGCTGCGGATCGGCGACTACGAGAAGGCCCGCGCCGCGGCCGGGGACTTCCAGGACATCTTCGGGGCGGACAGCTTCTTCCTCGAGCTGATGGACCACGGCCTGTCCATCGAGACCCGCGTGCGCGACGGGCTGCTGCGGCTGTCGAAGGACCTCGGCATCCCGCCGGTCGCCACGAACGACTCGCACTACACCAACCCTGGCGACGCCACCGCGCACGAGCACCTGCTGTGCGTCTCCTCGGGCAGCACGATGGCCGACCCGAAGCGGTTCAAGTTCAGCGGCGACAGCTACTACATCAAGTCGCCGGCCGAGATGCGTGAGCTCTGGGGACAGCGCAACGGCCTGCCCGAGGCCTGCGACAACACCCTGCTGATCGCCGAGCGCTGCAACGTCGAGTTCGACGAGTCCGCCAACTACATGCCCCGCTTCCCGGTGCCGGACGGGGAGACCGAGGACTCCTGGTTCGTCAAGGAGGTCGACCGGGGGCTGCGCTACCGCTACCCCGACGGCATCCCCGAGAAGGTCCGCGCCCAGGCCGACTTCGAGATCGGCGTGATCACCCAGATGGGCTTCCCGGGCTACTTCCTGGTCGTCGCGGACTTCATCAACTGGGCCAAGAGCAACGGCATCCGGGTCGGGCCCGGCCGTGGCTCCGGGGCCGGCTCGATGGCTGCCTACGCGATGCGCATCACCGACCTCGACCCGCTCGAGCACGGGCTGTTCTTCGAGCGCTTCCTGAACCCGGACCGCGTCTCGATGCCCGACTTCGACATCGACTTCGACGAGCGCCGGCGCGGCGAGGTGATCCGCTACGTCTCGGACAAGTACGGCGACGACCGGGTCTCGATGATCGTCACCTACGGCACCATCAAGGCCAAGCAGGCGGTCAAGGACTCCTCTCGCATCCTGGGCTACCCCTTCGCGATGGGTGACCGGATCACCAAGGCGATGCCGGCCGCGGTGATGGGCAAGGACGTGCCGCTGAAGGAGATCTTCGACAGCGGCCACAAGCGCTACGGCGAGGGCGGCGAGTTCCGGGCCCTGTACGACGCCGACGCGGACGTCAAGAAGGTGGTCGACACCGCGATCGGCATCGAGGGGCTGAAGCGGCAGTGGGGGGTGCACGCCGCCGGCGTGATCATGTCCAGCCAGCCGCTGCAGGACGTGATCCCGGTGATGCGCCGCGACCAGGACGGCGCGATCATCACGCAGTTCGACTACCCGACCTGTGAGCGCCTCGGCCTGATCAAGATGGACTTCCTGGGGCTGCGCAACCTCACCATCCTCGACGACGCGCTGGTCAACATCGAGAACAACCGGCAGCAGAAGGTCGTCCTCGAGGAGCTCGAGCTGACCGACCCGACGACGTACGCCCTGCTCTCGCGCGGCGACACGCTCGGGGTCTTCCAGCTCGACGGCGGGCCGATGCGGGCGCTGCTGCGGAGCATGCGTCCGGACACGTTCGAGGACATCTCCGCGGTCGGCGCGCTCTACCGGCCCGGCCCGATGGGCGCCGACTCGCACAACAAGTACGCCCGCCGCAAGAACGGCCGCGAGGAGGTCACGCCGATCCATCCCGAGCTGGCCGAGCCGCTCGCGGACATCCTGGGGGAGACCTACGGTCTGATCGTCTACCAGGAGCAGGTGATGGCGATCGCCCAGAAGCTGGCCGGCTACTCGCTGGGCCAGGCCGACCTGCTGCGGCGGGCGATGGGCAAGAAGAAGAAGGAGGAGCTCGACAAGCAGTTCGCGGCGTTCTCCGCGGGCATGCAGGAGCGTGGCTACTCGATGGCCGCGGTGACGACGCTGTGGGACATCCTGCTGCCGTTCTCCGACTACGCCTTCAACAAGGCGCACTCGGCCGCCTACGGGCTGGTGTCGTACTGGACCGCGTTCCTCAAGGCGAACTTCCCGGCCGAGTACATGGCCGCGGTCCTCACGTCCGTCAAGGACGACAAGGACAAGATGGCGATCTACCTCAACGAGTGCCGCCGGATGGGCATCAAGGTGCTGCCGCCCGACGTCAACGAGTCCGAGGCCACCTTCACCCCGGTCGGCGCCGACATCCGGTTCGGTCTCAGCGCGGTGCGCAACGTCGGCATCAACGTGGTCGACCAGGTCGTCGCCGCGCGCCGGGAGCAGGGCCGCTTCGCCGACTTCGCCGACTTCATGGACAAGGTCTCGACCCTGGTCTGCAACAAGCGGGTGATCGAGTCGCTGATCAAGGCGGGGGCCTTCGACTCCCTCGGTCACCGTCGCCGCGCCCTGGTGACGATCCACGAGACCGCGGTCGACCAGTACGCCGACATCAAGCGCAACGAGGCGATCGGGCAGGACTCGCTGTTCGGCGGTCTCGACGACGACACCGGTGGGTTCGGCGTGGCGATCGCGGTGCCGGACATCGACGACTGGGACAAGCAGACGCTGCTCGGCCACGAGCGCGAGATGCTGGGGCTCTACGTCTCCGACCACCCGCTGATGGGCCTGGAGCACATCCTGTCCGTGGGCACCGACTGCACCATCGGCCAGCTGCTGCTCGACGAGGACCGGCCCGACGGTGCGACCGTCACCGTCTCGGGACTGATCACCTCCGTGCAGCGCAAGATCACCAAGCGGGGTGACGCCTGGGCGATGGTCACCCTGGAGGACCTCGAGGGCGGGGTCGACGTGCTGCTGTTCCCCAGCGCCTACCAGCTGGCCAGCACCCTGCTGAACGAGGACGCGATCGTCACCGTGAAGGGCCGGCTGTCCCGTTCGAAGGACCAGCCGGAGCTGCACGGCCAGGAGGTCAGCGTGCCCGACCTCAGCGACGGCCCGTCGGGACCGGTCATCGTCTCCATGCCCTCGACCCGGTGCACCATGCCGGTGGTCGAGCAGCTCAAGGAGGTGCTCGGCACCCACCCCGGGGTCACCGAAGTACGGTTGCGCCTGATGACCAAGACCTCGACCACCGTGATGAAGCTCGACGACCGGCTGCGGGTAGCCGCGAGCCCGGCCCTGTTCGCCGACCTCAAGGCGCTGCTGGGTCCGAACTGCCTGGCCGGCTGATGGTGCGGTCCTCGGGATCTCCGGCCCTGCGGGACACGGCCCGGGTCCTCGGCCTGCTGCTGGTGCTGGGCCTGCTGTGCGGTGTGCTCTGGTCCCTCGTGGTGACCCCGGCGCAGTTCACCAAGCTCGCGACGGGCGGGTCGATGGGGGAGGACCAGCTCGGGCTGATGTTCGCCGCGGACGGCTGGTACGTCGCGATCGCCCTGGTCGCCGGCACCGTCGCCGGCTTCGGTCTCTCGCGGTGGCGGGTCAGTGACGCGCTGCGGACCAGCGTGCTCCTGGTGCTGGGCTCCGCCGTGGCCGCCGCCGCGATGGCCGGGACGGGGCACCTGCTCGGCCCCGGAGACCCCAAGACGGCTCTGGACGCGGCGCGGCTCGGAGCGCGGGTGCCCGACCAGCTCACCGTCGACACCGTCGTGGTGTACCTCGCCTGGCCGGTGGGGGTGCTGCTGGGTGCGCTGTTCGTCCTGCTGGGCCGGACCCAGCAGACCGAGCCGGAGGCCCGAGCGGAGCCCGCGGAGGTCGTGACCCCCGCCGCCTCGCGAGGCTAGACCGGCCGGTCCGCACCCGGGCCGCCGCACCGCGTGCTGCGGGATGCTTGTGGTGGGTGCTCGCGCGACGCTACCCTCGGACAGACAATTGCGTATCGCGAAATGAGTTCCTCAATGCGCAACAAGCGGTTTGGCCCCTTCCTGGCCGACATGCTCACCTCCGCCCGGTACGAGGTGCTCCCCACCGGGACCATCGAGGACAAGGTGCTCGAGCACCTGTCGACAGACCGGACCGTCACCGTCACCGCCTCCCCGGCCAAGGGCATCGAGGCGACGCTGGCGCTGACCGAGCGGCTCGCGCGGCACGGCTACCACGCGGTGCCCCACCTGGCCGCCCGGATGATCAGCGGCCGGTCCGAGCTCTCCGAGATCTGCTCGCGGCTCCAGGAGGCCGGGGTCCGTACGGTCTTCGTACCCGGTGGCGACCAGGACCCGCCGGCCGGCGACTACGCCTCGGCGCTCGACCTGCTGGAGGACCTGACCGCGCTGGGCAGCCCGTTCCCGGAGATCGGCATCACCGGCTACCCGGAGTCGCACCCGACCATCAGCGACGACGTCACGGTGCAGGCGATGTGGGACAAGCGCCGGCACGCCACGCACGTGGTCAGCAACCTCAGCTTCGACCCCGAGACGATCCGGAGCTGGCTGGACCGGCTGCGGGCCCGGGGAGTGACGATGCCGATGCTGCTCGGGATCCCGGGTCCGATCGACCGGGCGAAGCTGCTGACGATGGCGACCAAGATCGGGGTCGGCGACTCGACCCGGTTCCTGGCCAAGCACAAGGGCACCTTCGCTCGGCTCGCCGCGCCCGGGGGCTTCACCGGGGAGCGCTTCCTCGAGCAGTGCGCGCCGGTGCTCGCGCGGCCGGAGGCCCTGGTCACGGGCCTGCACGTCTACACCTTCAACCAGGTGGCCGAGACCGAGGCGTGGCGGCGCGGGTACCTCGACCGGCTGATGGCGGTGCGCTGAGCGCTCCGATCCGCACCACTGGATCGGCCCGCGCCCCCACCGCCGGCGTCAGGGACGGTCGGCGAAGCGGGGAACCGGAGCTGTTGGCTCAACCCAGGACCTCGGCGCGGGCCGATGACACGGCCAGGAGGTCGTGCCACCGTCGCACGAGGTCTGGGTGCGTCGGCAGGTCCATCGAAGCACATCCCGGACTGGCGATCCATGGCCTCCGGACCTGCCGAGCGGGGTCAGCGCGCGGGCGTCGGCAGGATCTCCGCGAGCGCGCGCTCGAGGCCGCTGTGGCCGGTGGGCACCACGGTCAGCGGCAGCCCGATCCGGGCCGCGGCCCGCTCAGCGAGCGTCTGCAGCTCGGCGTCCGGCTGCTGGGCCAGCCACACCATCCGGGTGTAGTGCGCGAAGTAGGCGTCACGCAGCTCGGGATGCCGGTCCAGGCCCAGCTCGGCGATCACGGTCCGGTCGAACGACCGGACCAGGAAGTCGGTGAGCACGTAGGTGCCGGGCTGCGCCTCGAACATCGCCGCGACCCGGTCCGCGCCGCCGTACAGGTCGTAGCAGTGCAGGCCGGCCAGGCGGCGCAGGCCGCGGCGCTCGCAGAGGGCGTCGAGCGCGCCGTAGGTCCCGCAGTCGGCGTAGCCGACCACCACGGCCCCGTAGCGCGGGGCCAGCTCGTCGACCAGCCGCTCCACCTCCGCCGCGATGCGCTCGGGATGGTTGTGCAGCAGCGGCGGCAGCGGCACCACGTCGACGGCCCAGCCGCGCCGGGCAACCACCTCCGCGCACGGCTGGGCGATCGCGCCGCAGGCCACCACCGCGACCCGCTCGGTGCGGTCAGCCGGGGAACGAGAGCCGGTCGACGAACTTGTCGTTGAAGTCGGGGCGGTCGGAGAGCTCGACATACTCCACCTCCTCCAGCAGCGCCAAGGCACCGGCGCGCTCGCGCACGCTGAGCAGGCTCATCTTCGCACCCTCCCCGGCGACGTTCCCCGCCGAGACGATCCGGAGCACCGGGATCCGAGGCACCAGGCCGATCCGCACGGCCGCCGCGGGGGAGAGGTAGCTGCCGAAGGAGCCCGCGAGCAGCACCTGCTGCACGTCCTCCTCGGTCAGGCCGAGCTGTTCGAGCAGCAGCGACCAGCCCGTCGAGATCGCGCCCTTGGCGAACTGCAGCTCCCGGACGTCGCGCTGGGACAGGTAGACGGTCTCCTCGGGCGGCGAGTCGGCGTCGGGCCGGTGCAGCACGAACACCCGCTCCTGGCCGATCGCGGTCAGCCGGTCCGCGACGTGCGGCGCGATCTCGGCGGCCCGGGCGTCCGGCACGAAGCGCCCGCTGGCGTCCAGCAGACCGGCGCGGACGAGCTCGGAGACGGCGTCGACCAGACCCGAGCCGCAGATCCCCTGCGGCTCGACGTCGCCGATCACGCCGAGGTGCACGCCGCCGTCGATGTCGGCCTCGATCCGGATCACCTCGATCGCGCCGTCGGCGGCCCGCATCCCGCAGCGGATCGCCCCGCCCTCGAAGGCGGGCCCGGCAGGCGCGGCGGTGGACACGATGGTGTCCCCGTCGCTGAGCACGATCTCGCAGTTGGTGCCGACGTCGATGAAGAGCCGGGTGCGCTTGTCCCGGTCCATGCCGGTGGCCAGCATGCCGGCCACGATGTCGCCACCGACGTACGCGCCGAGGGCAGGCAGGAAGATGGCTCGTGCCTGCGGGTGCAGGGTGAGCCCGAGGTCGGCGGCCAGCACCGTCGGGAGCACGGTGGCCGTCATCACGAACGGCGCGACACCCAGCGGCTCCGGGTCGATGCCCAGCAGCAGGGCGACCATGGTGGCGTTGCCGGCCACCGCGACCTCGTAGACCTCCTCGGCTGGCACCCCGGCCTCCGCTAGCACCTCGCCGGTCAGCTCGGCCAGCGTCTGCTGCGCCAGCAGACGCAGCCGGGGCAGCGCCTCTGGATCCATCATGGTGGCGCTGATCCGGGTGATCACGTCACCGCCGAAGGGCTGCTGCCTGTTCAGCATCGAGGCGACCGCCGCCGGGGTGCCGGTGGCAGTGTCCAGCAGGGTCGCCACCACCGTGGTGGTGCCGAGGTCGAAGGCCACCGCGAAGCGGCGCTCCGTGGTGTCGCCGGGCTCGACGTCGATGAGCGCCTCGTCGACGATCACCGCCGTCACCTTGAAGTCGGCCTGCCGCAGCACCGACGGCAGCCGGCGCAGCACGTGCAGGTCCGGGGCGAGCACCAGGTCGTCGATGGCGTCCAGCAGCCGTTGCAGGTCGGTGCGCTGGTCGGCCAGCGTGGGCTCCTCCAGCTCGACGTACCGCTTCTGCACGGCCGGGCGCAGGATCACCTGCCGGCCCACCCCCAGCGTGGCCGCCTTCGGACGGGTGGTCAGCGGCGGCACCTCGACCTTGAGGTCGGTGGTGGCCTGGGCCAGACAGGCCAGCCGCCAGCCGTCGGCGAGCTGGTCGGCGGTGAACGAGCGAACGTCGAGGCGGTGGACCGGCACCGCGCTGGGGTCCATGACCTGGATGCGGCACTTCTTGCAGGTGCCGTGCCCGCCACAGGTCGAGTCGATCGCGATGCCGTTCCAGCTGGCCGCGTCGAACACGCTCACCCCCGGAGGGACCCGCACCTGGCGGCCGCTGGGAGAGAACGAGAGCTGGACCCGGCCGGATCCGTCGTGCGTCACCAGGCCCGGGCCGTCCGGAGGGTCGATCAGACCCTCCCGGCGAAGGCTGTCCACCTCGACGTTGGGGGGCATGTCCTGCCTGTCGTCGCTCATCCGGTGGTGGCGGCCTGCTTCTTGCGGTGCGCGGAGATCCAGCTGCCGCCCCACTCGTCGTGGTTGAGCAGCAGGTCCGCCGCCTTCACCGCCGTGACGATCTGGGGCGTGCGGGTGTCCATGATCGCGCTGGTCAGGCCGGCCGTCATCGCCATCGGCAGGAACGCCGCGCCCAGGGTGTGCCGGTCCGGCATGCCGAAGGACACGTTCGAGGCACCGCAGGTCATGTTCAGACCGTGCACCTCCCGGATCCGGCGCATCGTCTCCAGCGTGGTCTCGACCACGCTGGTGTCGGCGCCGATCGGCATCGCCAGCGGGTCGATGACGATGTCCTGCTTGGCGATCCCGTACTCGTTGGTCGCGACGTCGACGATGTGCTGCACCAGCTCGAGGCGACGGTCCGCCTCCATCGGGATCTCCTCGGCGTCGTTCGGGAGCGCGATGATCGCGGCGTCGTACTTCTTGACCAGCGGCAGGATCAGCGCCATCCGGTCGTCCTCGGCCGTGATCGAGTTGACCAGGGCACGGCCCTGGTAGACCGCCAGCCCCGCCTCCAGGGCCTCGACGACCGAGGAGTCGATGCAGACCGGCTTGTCGGTGAGCTTCTGCACCAGCGTGATCGCCCGGGCCAGCAGGTCGGGCTCGTCGGTCATCGGGACGCCCATGTTGACGTCCAGCACGTCGGCGCCGCCGTCCACCTGGGCGATGACGTCCCGCTCGATGGCGGAGAGGTCGCCGGCGCGCAGCTGCTCCTGGAAGATCCGCCGACCGGTCGGGTTGATCCGCTCGCCGATCAGGCAGAACCGACGGCCGTGCCCGATGACCACCTCGGCGGTCGCCGAGCGGAGCGTGGTCTCCGACAGCTCCGCGCTCATGCGTTCACCAGTGCGCGCTTCTTCTGCAGCAGGTCCTTGGCCCGCTTGACGGTGGCGGACGCGTCGGGCGCGTAGCCGTCGGCCCCCACCGCGTCGGCGTACTCCTGGGTGACTGGGGCGCCACCCACCATCACGATCACCTGGTCGCGCAGGCCGGCCTTCTGCAGGGCGTTCAGGTTCGCCTTGAACATCGGCATCGTGGTGGTGAGGAACGCCGACATGCCGACGATGTCGGGCTGGTGCTCGATGATCTTCTCCACGAACTTCTCCGGCGCCACCTGCACGCCGAGGTCGATGACCTCGAAGCCGGCCCCCTCGAGCATGATGTTGACGAGGTTCTTGCCGATGTCGTGGACGTCGCCCTTGACGGTGCCCATCAGGAACTTGCCGATCGTCTGCACGCCGGTCTCGGCGAGCAGCGGACGCAGCACCTCCATGGCGCCGGCCATGGCGCGCCCGGCGATCAGCATCTCCGGGACGAAGTAGTCGCCGCGCTCGAAGCGCGCGCCGACCTCCTCCAGAGCCGGGATCAGACTGTCGAAGAGCAGACTCTGTGGCTCCATGTTCATCTCGAGGGCCTGGTTGGTCAGGCTGAGTACCTCCGGAGCGTTGCCGAGCAGCGTCTCGTCGTACATCTGCTGCAGGAGCTCGTTCGGAGCCAGTGGTGCTGTCATGCCGCGCCCTCCTTGGTGGGGCTCTGGGCGCGGTGCTGCGCCGGTTGCGGGGTGGGGTGGTGCTTCCGAGATGCTCGGCCGAGCAGGTCCGACAACGCGTCGGCCTGCTCGACGAGGAGCTGACCGATGTGGTCGACCCGGTCCTGGAGCCGGGCGGTGGGCCCGGAGATGCCGAGGGCGCAGACCACGCCCTCGCGGCCCTCGACCGGCGCCGCGATCCCGGTCAGACCGGTCTCGAGCTCGTCGAGGGTGACTGCGTAGCCGCGTCCGAGGACCCCGGAGAGGTCCTCGACGAGCGCGGCGCGGGTGCCCAGAGCGTGCTCCGTGGGCTGCTCGAGCAGGTCACCGGGCAGCGGCAGCAGGCCGTGGGCGTACAGCACCTTGCCGAGGGCCGAGCAGTGCGGGGGCACGTCCACCTGGTTCCAGTCGCGCGCCGCGAGCAGGAACGTCGAGTCGACCTGGCCGATGTGCACGACGCCTGACGCCGCGGGCGACCCCGAGGTGCACGGTCTCCCCGGTGCGTGCACCGACGACCTCCAGGACCGGTCGCGCCAGGCGGGCCACCTGCGGCCACGGGTCGTGCAGGGCGGCGTGCAGGGCGAACAGCGGGCCGGCCACGTAGCCGCCGGCGGGGTCCCGCTCGACCAGGTCGGTGCGCTCGAGGGCGGCCAGGAGCCGGGAGGTGGTGGACCGGGCGAGGCCGCTCTCCTCGGTCAGCACCGTGAAGCTGACCGGCTCGTCGGCGCGCACCACCAGGTCGATCAGGGCCGCGGCGCGGTCGACCGCCTGCGTGCCCACCGGTGCGGTGCTGCTCATGGAACCTCGTGACGATGCGTGTTTCATCATGTGGAACCGACTCCCACATGATGAGGCTAGGATGCCCGACGAGCGTCGGTCAAGCAGAACCGCCGCATCCGTAGTCGTCGTGTGGAGGTCGTGGATGTTCCGCAACAAGATGCCGAGGTACGAGATCCTCTCCGAGGATGCGATGGCCAAGCTGGACGCCGGGTGGCGACGGCTGGTCACCGAGATCGGTGTCGAGTTCGACTCTGAGCGGGCGCTCGAGCTGTTCCGCAAGGCCGGCCAGAAGGTCGAGGGGCAGACCGTGTTCCTGGACCCCGAGTGGGTTCTCGAGCAGGTCGCCAAGGCGCCGGGCGAGTTCGACGTACAGGCCCGCAACCCGGCGCACAACATCCACATCGGCGGCGACGCGATGGCCTTCGGTGCCGTCTACGGGCCGCCGTTCGTGCGCGAGGGCGACGTCCGGCGCGACGCGACGATGCACGACTACGAGCGGTTCGCCAAGCTGGCCCAGACGTTCCCGGTGCTCGACTCCGCCGGCGGGGTGATCTGCGAGCCGAACGACACCCCGCTGGACTCGCGGCACCTGGACATGACCTTCGCGCTGCAGACCCTCACCGACAAGGTCTACATGGGCAACGTGGTCTCCGGGGTCAACGCCCGCGACACCATCGCGATGGGGGAGATCGTCTTCGGCGGGCGCGAGGCGATCGAGCAGACGCCGGTCTCGATCTCGCTGATCAACTGCAACTCGCCCGCTGCACTGGGACGACCGGATGCTCGACTCGCTGTTCGAGTACACCCTGGCCGGACAGCCGTGCGTCGTGACCCCGTTCATCCTGATGGGCGCGATGTCCCCGGTGACCATCCCCGCCGCGCTGGTGCAGCAGATGGCCGAGGCGCTGTCCGGCATCGCCCTGACCCAGCTGATCCGGCCCGGCGCGCCGGTGATCTTCGGGTCGTTCCTGTCGAACATCGACATGCAGTCCGGGTCGCCGACCTTCGGGACCCCGGAGTCCGGCATCGGCCTGCTGTGCACCGGCCAGATCGCCCGGCACTTCGGGCTGCCGTTCCGCTCCGGCGGCGGGCTGACCTCCTCGCAGGTCGCGGACGCGCAGGCCGGCTACGAGGCGCTGATGACGATGATGCCGACCTTCCTGGCCGGCGCCAACTGGGTGATGCACTCGGCCGGCTGGCTCGAGGGCGGCCTGGTCGCGGGCTTCGAGAAGTTCATCGTCGACGTGGAGATCCTGCAGATGATGCAGGCCGAGTTCACGCCGCTGGAGATCGACGACGACTCGCTGGCCTTCGGCGCGCACCAGGAGGTCGGCCACGGCGGCCACTTCCTCGGCGCCATGCACACGATGGAGCGCTTCCGGACCTGCTTCTACCGGCCGATGCTGTCCTCCTCGGACAACTACGAGAGGTGGATGCGCACCGGCGGCCTCGACGCGAACGCCCGCGCGACGCGCTCTACCAGAAGAAGCTCGAGGAGTACGTCGCGCCGCCGCTGGACGACGCGATCCGCCTGGAGCTCGAGGAGTACGTCGTCCGGCGCCGCGCCGAGCTCGGCGACTGACCGCTCTCCGCCTCCCCCTCCCGCCGAGGCGTCCGGTTCTGCGTCCCGGACCTCGCCGAGGCGTCTGGTCCTGCGTCCCGGACCTCGTCGAGGCGTCTGGTTCTGCGTCCCGGACCTCGTCGAGGCGTCTGGTTCTGCGTCCCGGACCTCGTCGAGGCGTCTGGTTCCGCGTCCCGGACCTCGTCGAGGCGTCTGGTTCTGCGTCCCGGACCTCGTCGAGGCGTCTGGTTGTGTCGGTCGCCCGTTGCCTCGATGCAATCTGGGGACACGCGTCGCTCCCAGTCAGGTCGGTTGCGACAAGCCCAAGGGCCTCGCAGAACCAGACGCCTCAGCGGGCGCCGGGACGCACGACCAGACGCCTCAGCGGCCGCGGGGACGCAGGACCAGACGCCTCAGCGGGCGCGGAGACGCAGGACCAGACGCCTCAGCGGAAGACGACGGTCTTGTGGCCGTTGAGCAGCACCCGCGACTCGGCGTGCCACCGGACGGCGCGGGAGAGCACCTGGCTCTCCACGTCGCGGCCGGCGGCGGCGAGCGCGGCGGCGTCGTAGCCGTGGTCGACGCGCATCACGTCCTGCTCGATGATCGGGCCCTCGTCGAGGTCGGCGGTCACGTAGTGCGCGGTCGCGCCGACCAGCTTGACGCCGCGGTCGAAGGCCTGGTGGTAGGGCCGGGCGCCCTTGAAGCTCGGCAGGAACGAGTGGTGGATGTTGATCGCCCGGCCCGCCAGCGCACGGCAGGTGTCGTCGGAGAGCACCTGCATGTACCGGGCCAGCACCACCAGGTCGACGTCGAGCTCGTCGACCAGCTCGAGCATCCGTGCCTCGGCCTCGGCCTTGGTGTCCGGGGTGACCGGCAGGTGGTGGAACGGCACGCCGTACGACGCGGCCAGCGGCTCGCAGTCGCGATGGTTCGACACCACGCCGACCACGTCGATCTGCAGCGCCTGCCTGCTCCACCGGAACAGCAGGTCGTTGAGGCAGTGGCTGAACCTCGAGACCAGGACCAGCGTCCGGTACGGCGCCGTCGGCCTCCCACAGCTCCCAGGTCATCGCGAACTGCTCCGCCACCGGGGCGAACGCCTCGCGCAGGGACGCCAGCGTCGCGTCGCCCCCGGCGACGAACCGCACCCGCATGAAGAACCGGCCCTCGGCCAGGTCGCTCGAACTGCTGGCTCTCCAGGATGTTGCCGCCGTGCTGCACGAGCAGCCCGCTCACCGCGTGCACGATGCCGGCCCGGTCCGGGCAGACCAGGGTCAGCACGAAGGACTGGGTGGCCGGAACCGGCGCTGCGGAGGTCATGCGCTCCCTTGTACGCGGCCGAACCCTGTTGCGTCAACAGAGACACGTGCTGTGATACGCAACACCGGTGCGCTACGGTCGGGTCATGCAGAACGCCTCCGCCGCCGGCACCGGGCTGTCCGGGGGTGCAGTCCGTCGACCGGGCCCTGACCATCCTGGGCATCCTCGCACGGCTCGGCGAGGCCGGGGTCACCGAGATCGCCGGCGAGCTCGGCGTGCACAAGAGCACCGCGTTCCGGCTGGTGGCCACGCTGGAGTCGCACGGGATGGTCGAGCAGAACGAGGACCGCGGCAAGTACCGCCTCGGGGTCGGCGTGCTGCGGCTGGCCGGCGCCACCACCGCCCGGCTCGACGTGGTGCAGGAGGCCCGGCCGATCTGCCGCAAGCTGGCCGCCGACTCGGGGGAGACGGTGAACATCGCGGTGCTCTCGGACCGCTCGGCGCTCTACCTCGACCAGGTGGCCGGCCAGTCGGCGCTGCAGTCGCACAACTGGGTCGGCCAGCACATCCCGCTGCACGCCACCTCCAACGGCAAGGTGCTGCTCAGCGGGCTGTCCTCCGAGGAGGTCGACAGCCGGCTCCCGCGGCTGCCCGTCCTACACCGCCGGGACCGTCACCACCCGGGCCCGGCTGCGCCGGGAGCTGGCCGACGTCCGCCGAGCAGGGGTACGCCGTGGCCGCCGACGAGCTCGAGATCGGGCTGACCGCGATCGCGGCGCCGATCCGCAACGCGCACGGTGACGTGATCGCCTCGCTGAGCGTCTCCGGCCCGACCTTCCGGCTCACCGAGGCCCGGGTCAAGGAGCTGGTCCCGGTGCTGACCGACAGCGCCGGACGAGGTCTCGAGAAGACTTGGCTACGGAACCTCGTCGTGACTTGACGGGCCGTGACGTAAAGCGCAATTCTGTTGCGTGTAACACATAGAGTTGCGGTGGGCGCAACTTCTTCCTCCACGAACGGACGAGACCGCGGTGTCAGAGCTCTACATCGGGGGCCGATGGGTGAGTGCCCGAGAGGGCGAGAGGCGCGAGATCAGGTGTCCGGCTGACGGCGCCCTGGTCGCTGAGGTCGACGAGGCCGGTCCGCAGGACACCGCGGCGGCGGTGGCGGCGGCTCGCGCGGCCTTCGACGACGGCGCCTGGCCCGGCGGCTCGGCCCTGGACCGCGGCGCGCTGCTGCATCGCGTCGCCGACCTGCTGGAGCGAGACCGGGCGGAGGTCGCCCGGGCGGAGTCGCTGGACACCGGCAAGCGCCTGGTCGAGAGCGAGTACGACGTCGACGACGTGGTCGGGGTGTTCCGGCACTACGGCAACGTCGCGGCCCAGGACGCCGGCCGCATCGTGGACACCGGCCGCCCGGACGTGGTGAGCCGCATCGTGCACGAGCCGGTCGGGGTGTGCGGGCTGATCACGCCGTGGAACTATCCGCTGCTGCAGACCTCCTGGAAGGTGGCGCCGTGCCTGGCCGCGGGCAACACCTTCGTGCTCAAGCCCAGCGAGCTGACCCCGCACACCGCGATCCTGCTGATGCGCCTGCTCGAGGAGGCGGGAGTCCCCGCCGGGGTCGCCAACCTGGTGCTCGGTGCCGGCCCGCGCGCCGGGGCCGGGCTCAGCGAGGACCCGCGCGTCGACCTGGTCTCGTTCACCGGCGGCCTCGCCACCGGCCGGCTGCTGATGGCCTCGGCGGCCGCGACCGTGAAGAAGATCGCCCTCGAGCTCGGCGGGAAGAACCCGAACATCGTGTTCGCCGACGCGGACCGCGAGGCCGCCCTCGACTTCGCGCTGACCGCGGTGTTCCTGCACTCCGGACAGGTGTGCTCCGCCGGTGCCCGGCTGCTGGTCGAGGCGTCGATCCATGACGAGTTCGTCGACGAGCTGGTGCGCCGGGCGGAGCTGATCCGGCTCGGCGGCCCCTTCGACGAGAAGGCCGAGACCGGCCCGCTGATCTCCGGGCAGCACCGGGACAAGGTCGAGGCGTACGTCGCCCGCGGGCTCGCCGAGGGGGCGACACTGCGCCTCGGCGGGGCCCGCCCCGACGACCCGTCGCTGGCCGACGGGTTCTACTACCTGCCCACGGTGCTCGCCGGCTGCGACGCGAGCATGTCGGTCGTGCAGGACGAGTCGTTCGGACCGGTGCTCACCGTCGAGTCGTTCACCGGCGAGGACGAGGCGGTGCGGATCGCCAACGACAGCATCTACGGGCTCGCCGGTGCGGTGTGGACCGAGAACGCGGGGCGCGCCGAGCGGGTGGCGGCCCGGCTCCGGATGGGCACCGTGTGGATCAACGACTACCACCCCTACGTGCCGCAGGCCGAGTGGGGCGGCTACAAGCAGTCCGGTGTCGGCCGCGAGCTGGGGGCGGCGGGACTCGACGAGTACCGGGAGACCAAGCACATCTGGCACAACGTGCGGCCCGCGCCGCAGCGTTGGTTCGACGGGAAGTGAGCAGGACGGTGGCCTCGAGCAGGGGTACGACGTACGACTACGTGATCGTCGGGGGCGGCTCGGCGGGCTGCGCGCTCGCCAACCGGCTGAGCACGGACCCCGCCACCCGGGTGCTGGTGCTGGAGGCGGGCCGGTCCGACTTCCGGATCGACCCCTTCATCCATATGCCCGCGGCGCTGCCCTACCCGATCGGCAACAGGCTCTACGACTGGAAGTACGAGTCGGAGCCGGAGCCGTTCATGGACGGCCGCAAGGTGTTCCACGCCCGCGGCAAGGTGCTCGGCGGGTCGAGCAGCATCAACGGGATGATCTTCCAGCGGGGCAACCCGATGGACTTCGAGCGCTGGGCCGCCGACGAGGGCATGAAGTCGTGGGACTACGCGCACGTGCTGCCGTACTTCAAGCGGATGGAGACGTGCCTCGCCGGCGCGAACGAGTGGCGTGGCGGCAGCGGCCCGCTGCTGATGGAGCGCGGGCCCGCGAAGAGCCCGCTGTTCGGTGCGTTCTTCGAGGCGGTGCAGCAGGCCGGCTACCCGCTCACCGACGACGTCAACGGCTACCGGCAGGAGGGCTTCGCGCCGTTCGACCGCAACGTCTACCGCGGCCGGCGGCTCAGCGCCGCCCGTGCCTACCTGCACCCGGTGCGCCGGCGGCCCAACCTCAGGGTCGAGACGCTGGCCCTGGTCACCGGCCTGGTCACCGAGGGCACCCGCGTGACCGGGGTGGACTACCGACGGCCGGGGGTCGGCGACCGGCGCGTGCACGCGCGCGAGGTGATCCTGTGCGGCGGGGCGATCAACTCCCCGCAGCTGCTGCTGCTCTCGGGCATCGGCCCGCGCCAGCACCTCGAGGAGACGGGCGTCCCCGTGATCGCGGACCTTCCGGGGGTGGGCAGCAACCTCCAGGACCACCTCGAGGTCTACATCCAGTACGCCTCCAAGCAGCCGGTCTCCATCGGCCCGTGGCTCAAGCACCGGCACAAGCCGCGCATCGGCGCCGAGTGGCTGTTCCTGCGCAGCGGGGTCGGGTCCTCCAACCACTTCGAGGCTGGCGGCTTCATCCGCAGCAACGATCAGGTCGACTACCCCAACGAGATGTTCCACTTCCTGCCGATCGCGATCCGGTACGACGGCTCGCGGCCGGCAGCCGAGCACGGCTATCAGGTCCACATCGGCCCGATGTACTCCGACGTGCGCGGGTCGGTGACCCTCAAGTCGCGCGACCCCCGCCAGCACCCGGCGCTGCGGTTCAACTACCTCTCGACCGAGAACGACCGCCGCGAGTGGATCGAGATGGTGCGTGCGGCCCGCGGCATCCTCAACCAGCCCGCGTTCGCGGCCTTCAACGACGGCGAGCTCTCTCCCGGCCCGTCCGTGCAGACCGACCAGGAGATCCTGGACTGGGTGGCCAAGGACGCCGAGACCGCGCTGCACCCCTCCTGCACGGCCAAGATGGGGCTGGACGACATGTCGGTGCTCGACCCGGAGACCATGCGCGTGCACGGCGTCGACGGGCTCCGGGTCGTCGACGCGTCCTCGATGCCGTACATCACCAACGGAAACATCTACGCGCCGGTGATGATGCTGGCCGAGAAGGCCGCCGACCTGATCCTCGGCAACACGCCGCTGCCGCCCTCGGACGCCCCGTTCTACCGCTACCGGCAGAACGACCCGCTGTGGCCGTCCGACCGGACTCACCAGGCCTGAGGCCGAGAAGAGAGGGCACTGCCATGACCCAGACGAGCACTCCCGGCACCACTCCCGACACGGGGCAGACGGTCCAGCCGGCGCTCTCGGTCAGGAACCTGTGGAAGGTCTTCGGGCCGCGCGCCGAGCAGATCATCGGCGGCCCGGCGGCCGATCTCGGCCGGGCGGAGATGCTGGAGAGGACCGGCTGCGTCGCCGCGGTCAAGGACGTCTCCTTCGACGTGGCCCCCGGCGAGGTCTTCGTGGTGATGGGCCTCTCCGGCTCCGGCAAGTCGACGCTGGTGCGGTGCCTGACCCGGCTGATCGAGCCGACCGCCGGCAAGGTGGAGATCGGGGACCGCGACGTCGCGGCGATGTCCACCAAGGAGCTGATGGAGGTCCGGCGCAACGACGTGGCGATGGTCTTCCAGCACTTCGGGCTGCTGCCGCATCGCCGGGTGCTGGACAACGTGGCGTTCGGGCTGGAGATCCGCGGCGAGGACCGTGACAAGCGCTACCACCGCTCGCAGGAGGTGATCGAGCTGGTCGGGCTCAAGGGCTACGAGAACCACTACCCCGACCAGCTGTCCGGTGGCATGCAGCAACGCGTCGGTCTGGCCCGGGCGCTGGCGGTGGGGCCCAAGCTGCTCCTGTTCGACGAGCCTTTCTCGGCGCTGGACCCGCTGATCCGCCGCGACATGCAGAACGAGGTGATCCGGCTCCAGGAGGACCTCGACACCACGATGGTGTTCATCACCCACGACCTGCAGGAGGCGCTCAAGCTCGGCGACCGGATCCTGATCATGCGTGACGGCGAGGTCGTGCAGATCGGCCGTCCCGACGAGGTGATCGGGGCGCCGGCCGACGAGTACGTGCGCGACTTCGTCCAGGAGGTGCCCCGCTCGCACGTGCTGACGCTGCGCTGGGTGATGCGCCCGCTGCGTCCCGGCGACAGCCTGGAGGGGCCGGAGATGGACTGCGACACGATCGTGCAGAACGCGGCCCGGGTCGCGCTCGACTCCGACCACCCGGTGCGGGTGTTCGAGAACGGCGAGCTGGTCGGGGTCGTCGACGACGAGGCGATCCTGCGGTCGGTGGTCGCCGAGGAGTCGTCGACGGGGCCGGCGGTCGGGTCATGACCACGCTCACGCGGGCTCCCGGCACGGTGCAGGAGTCGGCCGGGGGACCGGTCGAGGCGGCTCGGACGGCACCCCGGGTACGGCGCGGCTGGCTGGTCGGCGGCGTGGTCGCGCTGTGGGTGGTCCTGAGCATCGTCTTCCACGGCCAGGCGACCCTGGCGATCGGCGGCGCCGACCAGGTCGGCGTGCAGAACTGGCTCGCCGACCGGGCCGACGACCTGGTCGTCACCGGCAGCGGCAACCCGCTCATCGCGGTCACCTCGGGCATCGCCGACGTCCTGAGCGCGGTCATCCAGTGGCTGCAGCTGCTGCTCAGCACCCCGGCGTTCCCGAGCCCCTACCCGCAGATCGGCTTCCTCGGGGTGCTGGCGGTGGCCTGGTTCCTGACCGCGCTGGTGGCCGGGTGGCGGATGTCGGTGCTCACCGCGGTCTGCTTCGCGCTCTTCGCCCTGCTGGGGTTCTACGAGAGCAGCATGGACCTGCTGATCGTCACGGCGGTCGCGGTCGGGCTCTCGGTGGCCATCGGCCTGCCGCTGGCGGTCGCGATGGCGCACAGCGGCCGGGTCCGCGCCGTGCTCACCCCGGTCCTGGACGTGATGCAGACGCTGCCGTCGTTCGCCTACCTGCTGCCGCTGATGCTGCTGTTCGGGATCGGCGCCCCGGCAGCGGTCGTCTGCACGCTGATCTACTCCCTGCCGCCGTTGATGCGGATCGCCTCGCACGGGCTCCAGAACCTCCCGGAGACGGCGCTCGAGGCGACCGACTCGATGGGGCAGACGGCCTGGCAGCGGCTGGTCAAGGTCGAGCTGCCGATGGCCAAGCGCACCATCATCGTCGGCATCAACCAGACCACGATGGCGGCGCTGTCGATGGCCACCATCGCCGCGTTCATCAACGGTCCCGGGCTGGGCCAGCCCGTGGTCCGCGCGCTGAACGCGCTGCGGGTCGGGGACGCCTTCGTGCCCGGCATCTGCATCGTGCTGATGGCGATCATGCTGGACCGCGTCACCACCGCCGCGAGCGAGCACGGCGAGAAGCTCCACCGGGGACAGGCCCGCGACATGGCGGCCCGCCGCACCGTGCTGCTGGCCGGTGGGGCCGGGCTGGCGATCATCTGCGTCTACCTGTCCCGGCACTACACGTTCGCCGCGCAACCCTGGGAGTCCTCGCTGGGGGACTCGCTGTCGACCGGGGTGCAGTCGGTCATCGACTGGATCTCCACGAACTGGGCGGGCGCCACCAGTGCCATCGCCGACGGCTTCACCTCGGTGGTCATCAACAACCTGCAGTACGTGCTGGCCGGCTCGCCGTGGTTCGTCACCGGACTGGCGATCCTCGCGATCGCGGTCATCGTCGGTGGCTGGCGGGCCGGGGTCGCGACCGTGGTCTGCCTGACCGGCCTGCGCTGGCTCGAGCTCTGGAACAACGCGATGGTGACGCTCACCGCGACCCTGGTCGCGGCCGTGGTGGTGATGCTGCTGGCCGCGGTCCTCGGTGTCTGGATGGGACGCAGCCGGCTCGTCGACCGGCTGCTCCGGCCGGTGCTGGACGCGGGCCAGACGCTGCCGCCGTTCGTCTACCTGATCCCGGTGCTGGCGCTGTTCGGCCCCACCCGCTTCACCGCGATCCTGGCCGCGGTCGCCTACGCCGCCCCGGCCGCGATCAAGATCGTCGCGGACGGCATCAAGGCGGTGTCGGCGGCGACCGTCGAGGCTGCCGAGTCGGCAGGTGCCCTCACCATCCAGATCATCACCAAGGTGCAGATCCCGATGGCCCGGTCGGCGTTCACGGTGGCCGCCAACCAGGGTCTTCTCTTCGTGCTGGCGATGGTGGTGATCGGCGGCCTGGTCGGGGCCGGCGCTCTCGGGTACGACGTGGTCGCCGGCTTCAAGCAGCTCGACACCCGAGGTCGGGGGCTGGCGGCCGGGTTCTCCATCGTGCTGCTCGGGGTGATGCTCGACCGGATCACCACCTACGCCGCGCGCCGCACGGAAGGGCGGTCCCGATGAGGCTGCAGAGTCTGATCGCACCCCTGGCCGCCGTCGGCCTGGTGGTGGCGACGTTGCTGCCCGGCAGCACCCTGCGCAACGCCGACGCCGCCGCGCGCACCAGGTGCGGCGAGGTGAATCATCGCGGTCAACAACTGGGTGGGCTACGAGGCGGACGCCTTCGTGGTGGGCGAGGTCGCGCGGAAGCGGCTCGGCTGCCTGGTGAACTACGTGTACGTCGACGAGCAGATCTCCTGGCAGGGCTTCGCCAGCGGTCAGGTCGACGCGGTCCTGGAGAACTGGGGCCACCCGGAGCTGATCGACCTCTACGTCAAGAAGCTGCACGTCGCCCAGGACGCCGGCAGCATCGGGATCACCGGCCAGATCGGCTGGTACGTGCCGCCGTGGATGGTGAAGAAGTACCCCGGCATCCTGGACTGGCGGAACCTCAACAAGTACGCGAAGCTCTTCCGCACCAGCGAGTCCGGCGGCAAGGGCCAGATCCTGGACGGCGACCCGGGCTTCGTGACGAACGACGAGGCGCTGGTCAAGAACCTCAAGCTGGACTACAAGGTGGTCTTCGCGGGCAGTGAGGCCGCGCTGATCCAGGCCTTCCGGGCCGGGCAGCAGCAGCAGAAGCCGGTGCTCGGGTACTTCTACTCGCCGCAGTGGTTCCTCGCCGAGGTGCCGCTGGAGAAGGTCAAGCTGCCGCCGTACCAGGACGGCTGTGACGCGAAGCCCGCCGAGGTCGCCTGCGACTACCCGGAGTACCCGCTGCACAAGATCGTCAGTGACGGGTTCGCGAAGGCGGACAGCACCGGCTACCGGCTGGTGAAGCGCTTCACCTGGTCCGCGGACGACCAGAACCTGGTCGCGAAGTACATCACCGCCGACGGCATGTCACCGGAGGACGCCGCGCAGAAGTGGATCGACGCCAACCCTGGCAAGGTCGACGCCTGGCTCAGGTAGCAGTTCGCCGATCTCCCCCGTCGTGCCTGGTTGACAGGCGCAGCGGGGGAGCCGCATGCTGGGGTTGTCTCAGATAGCGCATCGCGTTGCGGCATACGCAACTAATCGGAGGAGCCCCGGATGGCCTCGGTCCCCACCACCGCCCGCGTCGTCGTGATCGGCGCCGGCATCGTCGGCAACAGCCTCGTCCACCATCTCGCCCGGCTGGGATGGCGCGACATCGTCCAGATCGACAAGGGGGCGCTGCCGAACCCCGGCGGCTCCACCGGTCACGCGTCGAACTTCATCTTCCCCGTGGACCACTCCCGAGAGATCACCGACCTGACGCTCGACTGCATGCGGCAGTACAAGGAGATGGGCGTCTTCACCGAGTCCGGCGGCTTCGAGGTGGCCCGCACCGAGGAGCGCATGGAGGAGCTGCGGCGGCGGATGTCCTCGGCCAAGGCGTGGGGCATCGAGTCCCACCTGGTCAGCCCGGCCGAGGTCGTCGAGAAGGTCCCCTACCTCGACGCCGACCAGATCATCGGTGCCTTCTGGACCCCCTCGGTCGGCGTCGTCGACTCGCTGCGGGCCGGCACGATCATGCGCGAGCGGGCGCTGGCGACCGGCGCGCTCACCGTCGTCCCCACCGTCGAGGTCGTCGGCCTGGACGTCGAGGAGGGCCGGATCCGGCGCGTGCGCACCACCGGCGGCGACATCGAGGCCGAGACCGTGGTCATCGCCTGCGGCGTCTGGAGCCCGAAGCTGGCGAAGATGGCCGGCGCGCACATCCCGCTGACCCCGGCGGTGCACCAGATGATCAGCGTCGGTCCCGTGCCCGCTGCTCGCCGAGAGCGACGGGGAGATCTCCTTCCCGATCATCCGGGACATGGACACGCTCTGCTACGAGCGCCAGCACGGCGCCGACATGGAGGTCGGCTCCTACGCCCACCGGGCGATCCTGCACGACCCCGAGGAGATCCCCTCGATCGAGCAGGCGAAGCTCTCGCCGACCGAGATGCCGTTCACCTCCGACGACTTCGACCCGCAGCTCGAGCAGGCCTTCGAGCTGATGCCCGACCTGCTCGGCGCCGAGGGCGCGGAGATCCGCTACGCGATCAACGGCCTGCTGTCGCTGACCCCCGACGGTGCCCCGGTCCTCGGCGAGACCCCGGAGGTCAAGGGACTCTGGTCGGCCGCCGCGGTCTGGATCAAGGAGGGGCCCGGCGTGGGCCGCGCGGTCGCCGAGTGGATGACCGACGGGCTGCCCGAGATCGACCTGTCCCACTCCGACATCGCCCGCTTCTACCCGCACCAGCAGACCCGCTCGCACGTCCGGGCGCGCACCGGCGAGGCGTTCATCAAGACCTACGGCATCGTGCACCCCGCCGAGCAGTACGAGTCCGACCGCGACCAGCGCCTCGCGCCGATGCACGGGTCGCAGCAGCAGCTCGGAGCCCGTTTCGTCGAGGCCGCCGGGTGGGAGCGGCCGCTCTGGTACGAGTCCAACGCCGGCCTCCTCGAGGAGTACGGCGACCGGGTGATGCCGCGCGAGCACGAGTGGGACGCGCGCTGGTGGTCGCCGATCATCAACGCCGAGCACCTGGCGATGCGTGACCGGGCCGGCATCATCGACCTGTCCGCGTTCGCGATCTTCGACGTGGTCGGTCCGCGGGCCCTCGACGCCGTCCAGGCGATCTGCGTCTCGCAGTGCGACGTGGCGGTCGGACGCGTGGTCTACACGCCGGTGCTCGACGGCCGGGGCGGCTTCCGCTCCGACCTGACCGTGATGCGGCTGGCGCACGACCACTTCCGCGTCGTCACCGGCGGCGCGCACGGCATGGTCGACCGCAAGTGGTTCGCCGACCGGATGCCGGCGGACGGCGGCGCCCAGGTCGTCGACCGCACCTCGGCCTTCACCACCATCGGCCTGTGGGGCCCGCAGGCCCGCGACATCCTCGGCGAGCTGACCCGGCGACGACATCAGCCACGCGGGCTTCGGCTTCGGCACCTGCCGGACATCGAGATCGGACTCGATCTCGGTGCTCGCCTCGCGGATCTCCTACGTCGGCGAGCTCGGCTGGGAGCTGCACGTGCCGATCGAGCAGGGCACCAAGCTCTGGTCGATGCTGCACGAGGCCGGGGCCCCGCACGGCGCGGTGCCGGTCGGGATCGGGGTCTACGCGACCACCGGCCGGCTGGAGAAGGGCTACCGGGCCTTCGGCTACGAGCTCGACTCCGAGCGCACGCATCATCGAGGCCGGCATGGCCCGGCCCAAGGTCAAGGCCGCCGACTTCGTCGGGCGCGAGGCCTACCTCAAGCAGCGCGAGGAGGAGCCCGCATCGGTGCTCTGCACGCTGACCGTCGAGGACCACACGTCGGCCTCGGGCCAGCAGCGCTACATGCTCGGCGGCGAGCCGATCCTGACCGCGACCGGCGGCGAGCTCGTCGACGGCCACGGCCACCGTCCCTACGTGACGTCGGCCGGCTCGGCGCCGTCGCTGGGCAAGCACATCCTGATGGCGTACCTGCCGCCCGGAGGTGGCCGCCGTCGGCACCGAGCTCTCGGTGTCCTACATGGAGGAGCTCTACCCGGTGACCGGTCGGCTCGGCCGACGGCACGCCCGCTGTTCGACCCGACCAACGAGCGGATCAAGGCATGAGCAACGTGCTCGTCTGCATCAAGCGGGTGCCCGACCTCGGCGGCGAGATCACCCTGACCGCCGACGCGATGGCCGTCGACGACACGTCGCTCGGGCACACCGTGTCAGCCCGCACGAGGACTGCGCCGTCGAGCTGGCCATCCAGACCGCCAAGGACACCGGCGGTCAGGCCACCGTGATGACGCTGGGCTCCGTCGGACGCCGTCGAGCAGCTGCGCACCGCGCTGGCCCTGGGCTGCACGGCGCGCGCTGCTGGTCGAGGCCGACGGCGCCGCCTACGGACCGGCCGACGTCGCCGCGGCGATCGCCGACGTGGTCCGCGCCCACGAGGCGGCCGGGACGACGTACGACCTGGTGCTGCTGGGCAACGACGCCTCGGACACCGGCGACTTCCAGGTCGGCATCCGGCTGCCTACCTGCTCGACCGGCCCGTCGTCGCGGGGATCTCCACGCTGTGGTCTCGGCGGACACCGTGACCGCCCGCGGCGGCAGCCCCGACGGGGGCACCGAGATCTTCGAGGTGCCGCTGCCCGCGGTGCTGACCGTGATGGAGGGCGGTGTCGAGCCGCGCTACCCCTCGATCCCCGGACGGATGAAGGCGAAGAAGGTCGCCATCGAGCAGGTCGCGCCCACGCCGGGAGCCGGCCGGTGCGGGGCGGGTGCGGCTGAAGCTGCCCGAGGCGCAGCCGAGCCAGGTGACCGTGCTCGGCAAGGGACCCGAGGCGGCCGGCGCGGTCGTCGACCTGCTCGAGAAGCTGGGAGTGACCGCGATGACCGTCCTGGTGCTGGTGGAGACCGACGAGAGCGGCGCGATCGAGGTCTCCCGCGAGACCCTGACCTTCGCCCGCGGCCTCGGCGACGAGGTGCACGCCCTGGTGGTCGGCGACGGGCCGTCCGGCCTGGTCGACCAGCTCGGGGCGTACGGCGTCGCCGCGGTGTGGCACGCCGACGGGGACGCGTTCGTCTCCTACGGTGCCGCGGCCTGGGCGGCCGCCGTGGTCGCGGCGGCCGACGGGGCCTCGGTGGTGATGGCCGCGGGCACGCCGCGCGGCAACGAGGTGCTGGCGCACGTCGCCTGCCGGCTCGGGGTGGCGATGGCTGCCAACGTGGTGGCCGTCGACTCGACCGACCCCGCTGGTGGTCTCCCGGCAGGTGCTGGGCGGGGCCGCGATGGAGGAGCTGCCGCTGCCCGACGCGGTCGCCGTGCTCAGCGTGGCCGGCCACGCCTGCGACCCGCGGCCGGCGGACGAGCCGACCGCGCCGGCGGTCACCCCGCTGGACGTCGCGGTGTCCGCGGCCGACCTGCCGCTCCCGGGTGGTCCGGACCGAGCCGGGGGAGCCCGACGAGTCCGGCAGCCTGAAGTCCGCCAAGGTCGTCGTCGGTGCCGGCCGCGGTGCGGGCGGCCCGGACGGCTTCAAGGACCTGATCGAGCTGGCCGAGCTGCTCGACGGCTCGCTCGGCGTCTCCCGGGTGGTCACCAGCCTCGGCTGGCGCCCGCACCACGAGCAGGTCGGCCAGACCGGGAGCCGGGTCACCCCGGACCTGTACCTGGCCTGCGGGATCAGTGGTGCGATCCAGCACTGGGCTGGGATGTCCAGCTCGAAGACCATCCTGGCGATCAACTCCGACGCCGACGCCCCGATGGTGACCAAGGCGCACTACGCGGTGATCGGCGACCTGCACGAGATCGTCCCGGCGATCAACGAGGAGCTGCGGCGCCGTCACTCGGCCTGATCCGGCGCGCGGTGCCGACGGGGCACGCTGCCACACTGGCAGGGTGCCCCGTCGCCTCGACCTGCTGCCCGCACTCGCCGCTGTGATCGTGACCGTCTTCACCGTCCTCTACCTGGCCCTCGTCGCCCTGGAGGGCGGCCGGCCCGCGGGCTGGCCGGTGACCGTCCTGGTGATGGGACTCGCGGGCACGACGTACGCCTCGTCGCGCCGGGCACCGTTCCGTCGCGTCGTGCTGACCCTGTGCGCGATCCTGCTCGGGGCGCTGGGCTACGTGTCGGTGCTCACCATCGGCCCGCCGCTGCTGCTGGCGGCGGCGCTGTGCATCGCCGCGGTGCTGCGCGGCCGCCCGGCACGGGACTGGCGGGACGCGGTCTGAGCCGGGGCCTGTCGCCGCCCGACGGTCAGCGACCGATCGCCGCCACGGTCGCGCCGGTCACCGTGACCAGGTCGGCCGGCGCCAGGCCGAGGTCGAACCCGCGGCGCCCGCCGGAGACGTAGACGGTGCCGAACGACAGCGCGGTCGCGTCCAGCACCGTCGGGTGCGGCCTGCGCTGACCCACCGGGGAGATGCCCCCGACGACGTAGCCGGTGGCGCGCTCCGCGGTCGCCGGGTCGGCCATCGAGGCCCGCTTGCCGCCGACCGCGGCTGCGATCGCCTTGAGGTCGAGCTGCGCGGCGACCGGCACGATGCCGACCACCAGGCGGCCGTCGACCGTGGCGCACAGGGTCTTCAGGACGCAGGCCGGGTCCAGGCCGAGCCGGCTCGCCGCCTCGAGGCCGTACGACGCCGCGCCCGGGTCGTGCTCGTAGGCGTGCTCGGTGAACGGGATGCCCGCTCGATGCAGCGCCACCGTGGCGGGGGTCCCGCCCGCGCCCCTGCGTCCGGCCATCGCGCGACCTGCTCAGAGCTCGACGGGGGCGTACACCAGCATCGCCTGCCACCGGCCGTCGTTGCGCGCCCAGGACCACAGCACCGTCTCGACCGCGTCGGCGTCCTCGGTGCGGGCCACGAAGTGCCCGGCCGGGGTCCCGTCCCGGTGCTCCACCGCCCAGGAGCCGTCGTCGTCGCGGAAGGTCTGCACGAACACGCCGTCCGCGCGGGTGAGCGTCACCCAGTGGTAGCGCAGGCCGCGGATCTGGGCCATCACGTCGCGCACGATCCGGCGCGTCACGTAGGGGAGCTGCGGACCACCCTGGGTGTCGAGGGTCAGCTCGACCGAGTTGCGCGGGTCGTAGAGGCCGCCGAGCTGGACGTCGAGCACCGCCAGGCCGTGGTCGCGGGCTGCGCCCGCCACCACGCTGAGGTGGCTCATCGGGTCGTCCCAGGACGTGCGGACGTAGGCGGTGTCGCCGTGGCCGGCCACCTCCTCGAGGAACGGGTGCCCGGAGCCGCCGAGCGCGTCGACGAAGTGGGCGGCGCCACTGTCCGCGATCACCGGGCCGGTGTCGGGCGCCGACTCGTACAGCGAGACCGCGGCCTCGGGGTCCTCGGCGAGACCGGACGGGAAGACGAAGAAGTCGTAGGTCATCGGGCTAGTTCGGCGACCAGCTCGTGCGGGCGACCTCGGTCGCCGGGAGCGACGGGATCGCCCGCATCGCGCGCATCTCCTCGCGCAGCGCGAACCGCAGCATCGCGAGCCGCTCCAGCGACGTCTCGGCCTCCAATAGCTGCTGCCGCTCCGGCAGCGTCAGCAGGCACGTCGCCGCCAGGCTGTACGACAGCATCTCGGGGTCGCGCGGCATGTCGCCGTCGAGCACGTCGCCCCCGCGCAGCGCCGAGAGCCGGCGACGGTACTCCAGGAAGGTCTCCCGGGCGCGAGCCGCCTCCTGGACCGCGTCGGGACCGCGGTGCGACTGCTCGGCCAGCTTCTCCACGTCGCCCACGAGGTAGCTGCCGGAGGCGTCCACGCCGTGCAGCCGCATCCGGCCCCGTCCCACGATCTCGATGTCGAAGCGGCCGTCCTCGTAGGGCTCGACCGAGGTCATCTGCACCACGCAGCCCACCCGGTGCAGGGACTGCGTCGTCATCGCGCGGGGCTGTCCCACCTCGTAGCCCTCGCGGATCGCGACGATCCCGAACAGCCTCAGCGACTTGTCGGGGATCGCCAGCAGGTGGTGGACCAGGGCGCGGTAGCGGTCCTCGAAGATGTGCAGGGGCACGCTGACCCCCGGGAACATCACCGTGTTCAGCGGGAAGAGGGGCAGCTGCTCGTGCACGCAACCAACCTACCGACGCGGCGGCGGTCTCCCCGCGCGAACCACCGATCGGGGGGGTGCCGGGGCACACCTAGACTGGTGCGCATGATCCGCCGCATCGACCTGCGGGGCGAGAGCTCCTCCGACTACCGGGCCGTCGTGCCCCGCGCCGACTTCGACGTCGAGGCCGCCCTCGACGTCGTCCGACCGATCTGCGAGGCCGTCCGGCATCGCGGCATCGAGGCGATCGCCGAGTTCACGGCTCGGTTCGACCACGTGGAGCAGAGCGAGATCGCGGTCCCGCGGCAGGCGCTGGCCGACGCGCTGACCGCGCTGGACCCGGACGTCCGGGCCGGGCTGGAGGAGTCGATCAGCAGGCTCCGCCGGACCTGCGAGGCCGAGCTCGAGCAGGACGTCACCACCGAGGTGGTCCCCGGGGGCACGGTCAGCCAGATGATGGTGCCGATCCAGCGGGTCGGGCTGTACGTCCCCGGCGGCATCGCGCCCCTCGTGTCCAGCGTCGTGATGAACGTGGTGCCCGCCCAGGTGGCCGGAGTGCCCTCGATCGCGCTGACGTCGTCCCCGCGTGCCGACAACGGCGGCCTGCCGCACCCGACCATCCTGGCGGCCTGCGCGCTGCTCGGCATCGACGAGGTGTACGCGGTGGGCGGCGCCCAGGCGGTCGCGATGTTCGCCTACGGAGCCGGTCCGTGCGCCAAGGTGGATCTGGTCACCGGGCCCGGTGCGATCTACACGGTCGCCGCGAAGCGGCTGCTGAAGGGCGTGGTAGGCATCGACTCCGAGGCGGGTCCCACCGAGATCGCGATCCTCGCCGACGACACCGCTGACCCTGCCTACGTCGCCGCCGACCTGCTCAGCCAGGCCGAGCACGACCCGATGGCCTCCGCTGTGCTGGTGACGACCTCGGAGGGGCTCGCGGACGAGGTGGAGGCCGAGCTGGACAAGCAGGTCTCGGCGACCCGTCACGTCGAGCGGATCCGGACCGCGCTGTCGGGGGAGCAGTCCGGCATTGTGCTGGTCCAGGATCTCGAGCAGGGGCTCGCGGTCGTGGACGCCTACGCCGCCGAGCACCTGGAGATCCAGACCCGGGACGCCGCCGCGCTGGCCCGGCGGGTGCGCAACGCCGGCGCCGTCTTCGTCGGTGCGTTCGCGCCGGTCTCGCTGGGCGACTACTGTGCCGGCTCCAACCACGTGCTGCCCACCGCGGGCTGCGCCTCCCACAGCTCGGGGCTGTCGGTCCGATCGTTCCGCAAGGCCCTGCACATCATCGAGTACGGCGAGCCGGCGCTGCGCGACGTGGCGCCGCACGTGGTCGCCCTCGCCGAGGCCGAGGACCTGCCCGGTCACGGCGCGGCCGTGCGCGTGCGCGTGCAGGGCTCCTGATGGGGCTGCCGCTGCGCGAGGAGCTGCGCGGGATCGCGCCGTACGGCGCACCGCAGCTCGACGTACCCGTCGCGCTGAACGTCAACGAGAACCCCTACCCGCCCAGCGAGGCGGTGGTCGCCGACGTGGCGCGGGCGGTCGCCGAGGCCACCCGCACGCTGAACCGCTACCCCGACCGCGAGTTCACCGCGCTCCGCGAGGACCTCGCGGGCTACCTCGGGCACGGCGTCGCGCCGGAGCAGGTGTGGGCCGCGAACGGGTCGAACGAGGTGATGCTGCAGCTGCTCCAGGCATTCGGGGGACCGGGCCGGACCGCGGTGTCGTTCGCGCCGACGTACTCGATGTACCCCGAGTACGCACGCGACTCGATCACCGGCTGGGTGGTCGGTCACCGTGAGGACGACTTCTCGCTGCGGGTCGAGCACGCGCTCGCCGTGATCGAGGAGCACCAGCCCAGCGTGGTGCTGCTGCCCTCGCCGAACAACCCGACCGGGACCGCGCTCCCGCTCGCGACGGTCTCCGCGGTGTGCGCGGCCGCGGCCCGGCACGACGGTGTGGTGGTGATCGACGAGGCGTACGGCGAGTTCCGTCGGGCCGGGACGCCCAGCGCGCTGCAGCTGCTGGCGGACACCCCGAACCTGGTGGTGAGCCGGACGATGAGCAAGGCGTTCGCGCTCGCGGGCGCCCGGCTCGGGTACCTCGCCGCGTCCCCCGAGATCACCGACGCCCTGCGGGTGGTGCGGCTGCCTTACCACCTCTCAGCGGTCACCCAGGCGGTCGCCCGGGTGGCGCTGCGGCACGCCGACGAGCTGCTGGCCCGGGTCGACGACCTGAGGGTCGAGCGGGACCGCACCGTCGACTGGCTCCGCGAGGCCGGCCTGGACGTCGCGGAGAGCGACGCCAACTACGTCCTGTTCGGGACGTTCGAGGACCGGCACGCGGTGTGGCAGGGTCTGCTGGACCGGGGAGTGCTGATCCGGGAGACCGGGCCGCACGGCTGGCTTCGGGTGTCGGTCGGCACCCCCGACGAGATGACCGCCTTCAAGCAGGCGCTGACAGAGGTGCGCACGGACGCACGCGGAGAGGTTCTCGCATGAGCACGGCAGGCAGCCCGGGCACGCCCGGCAGCAGGACGGCACGGATCGAGCGGGCGACCAGGGAGTCCAAGGTCGTCGTCGAGCTCGACCTGGACGGCACCGGCCGCCACGACATCTCCACCGGGGTGGGCTTCTACGACCACATGCTCACCGCGTTCTCCCGGCACTCCCTGGTCGACCTGACCGTGCAGAGCGAGGGCGACACCCACATCGACGCTCACCACACGGTCGAGGACACCGCGATCGTGCTCGGCGACGCGCTGCGCGAGGCGCTCGGGGACAAGGCCGGCACCCGCCGCTTCGGGGATGCGCTGGTGCCGCTCGACGAGGCACTCGTGCAGTGCGCGGTGGACATCTCGGGGCGGCCCTACTGCGTGCACACCGGAGAGCCGGACGCGCAGGCGTTCGTGACCATCGGCGGGGACGGCGTGGGCTACCTCGGGTCGCTGACCCGGCACGTCTTCGAGACCATCGCGTTCCACGCGCAGATCGCCCTGCACGTGCGGGTGCTGGGCGGGCGCGACCCGCACCACCTCGTCGAGGCGCAGTTCAAGTCGGTCGCCCGGGCGCTGCGGGACGCGGTCGCCCTCGACCCGCGGGAGACCGGGGTGCCCAGCACCAAGGGCACCCTGTGACGCAGGCCCCGGCGCGGGACGACGGGGCCCGGCCCCGGGTGGTGGTGCTCGACTACGGCTCGGGGAACACCCGCTCCGCGGTCCGGGCCCTGGAGCGGGCCGGGGCCGCCGTGACCCTGACCGCGGACCGGATGGCCGCCCAGGACTGCGACGGGCTCGTCGTGCCGGGGGTGGGGGCCTTCCGGGCCTGCGTGGAGGGGCTGCGGGCGGTCAAGGCCCACGAGATCATCGGGCGTCGGTTCGCCGGCGGCCGCCCGGTCCTGGGCATCTGCGTGGGGATGCAGGTCCTGTTCGCGCACGGGGTCGAGCACGGTCACGACAGCGTCGGGCTCGACGAGTGGCCGGGCGTGGTCGAGCGGCTGCAGGCGCCGGTGGTCCCGCACATGGGCTGGAACACCGTCGAGGTGCCCGCGGACAGCCGGCTCTTCGAGGGCGTCGAGGACGAGCGGTTCTACTTCGTGCACTCCTACGGCGTGCGCGAGTGGGTGCTGCGCACCGACGGCCGGACCCGGGCGCCGTCGGTCACATGGGCCACGCACGGCGGGGACCGGTTCGTGGCCGCGGTGGAGAACGGTCCGCTGTGCGCCACCCAGTTCCACCCCGAGAAGTCCGGTGACGCGGGCGCCGCACTGCTCCGCAACTGGGTGCGCTCCCTGCCCGTGGGACCGTGAGCAAGGACCGCGCCCGCCGCCGCGCCGCCCGGGAGCACGAGGCGGCCGTGCGCGCGGCGGCCCGGGCGGCCGAGCAGGCCCGACGCGAGCGCCGCCGAGCCCGCGCTGGTGCCGTACGGCGGCCGGCCAGCCGGCGGCTGCCGCGGCTCACCCCGGTGGGACGACCCACCGGCCCCCTGGCGCGGCGACGGCAGGTGCGTCGCTCGCTGCTGCTCGCCGCCCTGGTCGCCGTCAACCTGCTGGTCTGGGTGCTGCGACCGGACTGGCAGGGCCGCCTGGCCGCGCTGGTCGTGACGCTGCTGGCCGCTCCGGTGCTGGGCACGCTGGCGCCCGGCCGCCGTCCCTGAAAACGGACAAAACCCTCTAGGAAGCGTCGGATTCTCGCTATCGTTGTCGGGTCGATGTGGAGCCAACGCAGAGACTCGCGCAGCACCAGCCAGGAGCATCTCCGTGACACCACCGGCGAACGCCGTCCTCCGCCCGACCCAGGCCACCGCGCGGCAGGCGCCCGCCGCGCCTGCGGACACGGCGTCGAGCCTCGTCGCCGAGATCCTGCGGCAGGGCTCGGTGGCCAGCGTCTTCCAGCCGATCGTCGACCTCGACTCCGGCGCCGTGGTCGCCTACGAGGCGCTCGCCCGGGGTCCCCAGGGGCCGCTCTCCACGCCGTTCGCGCTGTTCGAGGCCGCCCGCGAGGCCGGCCTGCTCGCCGAGCTCGACGAGGCGTGCCGTGCCGCCGCGTTCCGGGGAGCCAGCGAGCAGGGTCTGCTCGCTCCCCTGACGGTGTTCGTCAACGTGGAGCCGGAGGTGCTGGACACCGCGCCGGTGGAGGACCTGCTCGCGATCGCGGACGCGGCCCCCGGCGAGCTGCGGGTCGTCCTGGAGATCACCGAGCGGGCCCTGGCCGCCCGGCCGGCCGAGCTGCTGCGCACGGTGGAGCGGGTGCGGAACCTGGGCTGGGGCGTCGCCCTGGACGACGTGGGGGCCGAGGCGGCCTCCCTGGCGTTCATGCCGCTGCTGCGCCCGGATGTGGTGAAGCTCGACCTGAGCCTGGTCCAGCAGCGTCCCACCCCGGCGGTGGCCGAGATCATGAACGCGGTGAACGCCTACGCAGAGCGCAGCGGCGCCCTGATCCTGGCCGAGGGCATCGAGACCGAGCAGCACCTGACCGCCGCCCGCGGCCTGGGGGCCTCCCTGGGACAGGGCTGGCTCTTCGGGCGACCCACGGCCACGCCGGACACGCGGCTCCCGGTGCGGCGAGCTGCGTGCTGCCCGCCCCGACCGCGGCTGACCGCGACGACGTCGCGGGACTCGCCCGTTCGCGTGCCTGCCCGCGGACGTCGCCGCTGCGCCGCTCGCCCAAGCGGCTGCTGGTCGAGCTGAGCAAGCAGCTGGAGCGCGAGGCGATGCGGACTCGGCGAGACGTGCGTGGTCGCGGCCACCTTCCAGCACGCCCGGCACTTCACCCCCGCCACGGCTCGCGCTACCAGCGACCTCGTCGAGCGGACCGGGTTCGTCTGCGCCCTCGGCGAGGACCTGCCCGAGGAGCCGGTCCCGGGTCTGCGGGGTGCCTCGCTCGACCCCGAGGACCCGGTGCTCGGCGAGTGGGACGTCGTGATCGTCGGCCCGCACTTCAGCGCCGCGCTGCTGGCGCGCGACCTGGGGGACAGCGGCCCGGACATGAGCCGGACGTTCGAGTACGCCCTGACCTACCGGCGGGACACCGTCGTCGCGGGCGGCCCAGTCCCTGCTCTCGCGGGTCGGCTCGCCCGGGTGGTGGCGCCGCAGGCGTCCCCGACCCCGGTGGCCGCGGCGGTGCGAGCCCGGGTCAGGCGCCCCGGGCGCGGATCTGTCCCCGGGTCGTACGCCGGAGCGACCGACGCGCTGCTGGAGCGGGCCCTCGGCGCGGCCACCAGCGGGGTCACGATCGCCGACATGACCCGCCCCGACTCAGCCGCTGGTCTTCGTCAACGCGGCGTTCGAGCGGCTGGCCGGCTACCGCGGCGAGGAGCTGCTCGGCCGCAACTGCCGCTTCCTGCAGGGCCCGGACACCGACCCGACGCGGTCGCCCGGATCCGCGCCGCCGATCGCGGAGGGTCGCGAGTGCCGCGAGCTGCTGCTGAACTACCGCGGCCCGGAGCGGGAGCCGTGGTGGAACGAGGTGCACCTGTCCCCGGTCACCGACGGGGACGGGCGGCTGGTGCAGTACATCGGCGTCCAGAACGACGTCACCGCCCGGGTCGAGGCCGAGCGCGCACTCGGCAGGAGACACGACCGTGCCGCGTCTACCTGGCCCGGATCGAGCAGCTCGCCTACACCGACCCGCTGACCGGGCTGATGAACCGGCGCCGCTTCGAGGAGCGGGTCGAGTCCGAGCTGTGGGAGGCGCAGGCCGGAGACAGCGCCCTCGCGCTGCTGTTCCTCGACCTCGACGGGTTCAAGGCCGTCAACGACGCGCTCGGGCACGCCGCGGGCGACCAGCTGCTGCAGGAGGTCGCCGCGCCGGCTCGGCACGGCGGTCCGGCGAAGCGACCTGCTGGCCCGGCTGGGCGGCGACGAGTTCCTGGTGGCGGTCACCGGGCTCGACCCGGCCACGGCTGCGGACACGGCGAGGGACGTCGCGGTCCAGCTGGCGCCGGGCGCTGGCGGTCCCGCTCACCGTGGAGGAGCAGGCGACAAGCGTGTCCGCCAGCATCGGGGTCGGCGTCTTCCCGCGACGACGCGACCGACTTCGGCCGGCTGTTGCACGTGGCCGACCTGCGCATGTACGAGGAGAAGGACCGGCTCCGCTAGCTAGCGGACCGGCAGCCCCGCGGCGGCCAGCGAGGACTTCACCTCGGCCACCCGCAGGGTGCCGAAGTGGAAGACGGTGGCGGCCAGCACCGCGTCCGCACCGGCCGCGACCGCGGGCGCGAAGTGGTCCACCCGCCCGGCGCCCCCGGAGGCGATCACCGGGATCGACACCTCCCGGCGGACCGCGGCGATCAGGTCGAGGTCGAAGCCGTCCTGGGTGCCGTCGGCGTCCATCGCGTTGAGCAGGATCTCCCCGGCCCCCAGCTCGGCGGCCTCGCGGGCCCACCTCGACGGCGTCCAGGCCGGCGCTGCGGCGCCCGCCGTGCGTGGTCACCTCGAAGCCGCTGTCGGTGTCGGCGGCGCGACGCGCGTCGACGGAGAGCACCAGCACCTGGTTGCCGAAGCGGTCCGCGATCTCCGCCACCAGGGCCGGACGACGGATCGCGGCGGTGTTCACCGCGACCTTGTCGGCGCCCGCGCGCAGCAGCCGGTCCACGTCCTCGACGCTGCCGACACCGCCACCGACGGTCAGCGGGATGAAGACCTGCTCGGCGGTGCGGGACACGATGTCCATCGTCGTGGCCCGGCCCTCGTGCGAGGCCGAGATGTCGAGGAAGGTGAGCTCGTCGGCGCCCTCGGCGTCGTAGACCTTGGCCAGCTCCACGGGGTCCCCGGCGTCGCGGAGGTGCTGGAAGTTGATGCCCTTGACCACCCGCCCGCCGTCCACGTCCAGACAGGGGATCACCCGCACGGCCAGGCTCATGCGGCGGGCCCACGGGTCAGCGCCAGGCCGTCCTCGAGGCGTGAACCGCCCCTCGTAGAGCGCGGTGCCGACGATCGCGCCCTCGACGCCGAGCGGCACCAGCTCGGTCAGCGCGGAGAGGTCGGAGAGCTCGGTGATGCCGCCGGAGGCCACCACCGGCCGGTCCGTCGCCTGGCACACCGACCGCAGCAGGTCGAGGTTCGGCCCCTGCAGCATGCCGTCCTTGTTGACGTCGGTGACCACGTACCGGGCGCAGCCCTCGGCGTCGAGCCGGCCCAGGACGTCGTACAGGTCGCCGCCCTCCTCGGTCCAGCCGCGGGCCGCCAGCGTGCGGCCCCGCACGTCCAGGCCGACCGCCACCCGGTCGCCGTACGTCGCGATCGCCGCCGCGCACCACGCCGGCTGCTCGAGCGCGGCGGTGCCGATGTTGACCCGCCGGCACCCCGTGGACATCGCGGCCGCCAGCGACTCGTCGTCGCGGATCCCGCCGCTCATCTCGACCGCGATGTCCAGCGTGCCGACGATCCGGGCCAGCAGGTCCCGGTTGTGACCCCGGCCGAACGCCGCGTCCAGGTCCACGAGGTGGATCCACTCGGCGCCGCGGCGCTGCCAGTTCAGGGCCGCCTCCACGGGATCGCCGAACCGCTTCTCGGAGCCGGCCACGCCCTGGACCAGCTGCACCGCGTGGCCGCCGGCGATGTCGACGGCGGGCAGCAGCTCGAGGTAGTCGCTCATGGCACCAGCCTAGGAGAGCCACGACGGGGGCCGGTGGCCGGCTGCCCCGCTCAGATGCCCAGCGCGTCCCCGTCGAGGCGGGCCACCACGGCGGGGTCGCCGAGCACCTCCACATCGGCCTGCGCGGTCCGCCCGAAGACGAACAGCGCCACCTCGCTCGGCAGACCACGGACCGTCACAGACTCGTCCGCCTGCCTCAGCACCGCCGTGGACCCGGTCACGCTGTTCTCGATCACGACCCCGGCCGGCACGCCCCGGGTGAGCCCCTTGCCGACCTTGCGGACCAGCGACCACAGCAGCCGCTCGGCGTCGTCCCCCAGGTGCCGGGCCACCCAGCCCGGCACCGCCCGGCGGATGTCCTCGTGGTGGACGAAGAACTCCAGGCTGTTCGCGAGCCGGTCGACCTTCGGCACGGCGTACGGCGAGAGTCGCGGCGGTCCCTGACGGAGCCGCTCCACCAGCGCGGTGAAGTCCCGGCGGGCCAGCCGCGCCGAGGCCCGCTCGGTCAGCCCGGCCAGCGCGGGGACCACGATCCCGACCGCGGCCGGGCTGCCCTCCCGCAGCAGCAGGTGCACGACCAGGTCCTTGACCGTCCACTCCCCGCACAGTGTCTGCTGGTCCGCCCCGGCCCGCAGGGCGGTGTCGCAGAGCAGGTGACGCTCGGTCAGCGATAGTCGTGTCATGCCTCGATCGTAGGGTGGGGCGCGTGACCACCGCTCCTGCCGCAGAACCGACCAGGGAGCGCGGGACCCTCCGGGACGGCTTCGCCGTGCTGGGGGTCGCGATCCGCCGCGAGCCCTGGGTCTTCACCCTCTCCACGCTGGGAAGCGTGCTGTTCGGTGCGCTGACCGTCGCCGACGCCTGGGTGCTCGGGTGGTCCACCGACCACGTCGTGCTGCCCGCCTTCCGGGACGGCGACGTCCGGCCCGGAGGACTGCTGACCATCCTGGCCCTGTTCGTCGCGGTGGCGATCCTGCGCGCGGTCGGGATCGTCGCCCGGCGGCTGGGTGCCGGGGTCATGCAGTACCGCATGCAGGCGCACGACCGGCGGGCGGTCACCCGCCAGTACCTCCGGCTGCCGATGTCGTGGCACCAGCAGCACCCCACCGGCCAGCTGCTCTCCAACGCCAACTCCGACGTGGAGGCGGCCTGGGCCCCGATCGCGCCGCTGCCGATGGCGGTCGGCACGGTCGCGATGATGGTGATCGCGGTCGCCCAGATGTTCCTCACCGACGTCGTCCTGGCCCTCGTCGGCGTGCTGGTCTTCCCGCTGGTGATCGCCGCCAACGTGGTCTACCAGCGTCTGCAGTCGCCGCTGATGACGCGGGCGCAGGCGCTGCGCGCCGAGCTCAGCGAGGTGGCGCACGAGTCCTTCGACGGCGCCCTGGTGGTCAAGAGCCTGGGCCGGGAGACCGAGGAGACCGAGCGGTTCGCCCGCAAGGCGCACGCGCTGCGCGACGTCAACGTGCGCGCCGGGCGCATCCGGGCCGCGTTCGACCCGGTGCTCGAGGCGCTGCCCGCCCTCGGGGTGCTGGCTGTGCTCGCCGTCGGCGTGGTCCGCATCGAGCAGGGGCTGACCGACCCCGGCAACCTGGTCACCGTCGCCTACCTGCTCACCATCGTCTCCTTCCCGATCCGGTCCCTGGGCTGGCTGGTCGGCGAGTTCCCGCGCAGCGTCGTCGGCTTCACCCGGGTCCGCCGGGTGCTGAACGCCACCGGGGAGATGGCCTGGGGGACCCGCTCGGTGGACCCCGGCCGTCTCGGCGCCCGCCTCGACGTGCGACGGCTGCACTACCGGTACGACGACGGGCCGGTGCTGCTGGCGGACCTCAGCTTCTCGGTCGAGCCGGGTCGCACGGTCGCGGTGGTGGGAGCGACCGCGAGCGGCAAGAGCACCCTCACCGCGCTGCTGCTGCGGCTGGTCGACCCGGCCGAGGGGGACGTGCTGCTGGACGGCATCGACCTGCGTGACCTCGCCCCGGGCCAGCTCGCCGAGCACGTCGCGCTGGTGCCCCAGCAGGCCTTCCTGTTCGACGACACCGTGCGCGGCAACGTCGCACTCGGCGCGGAGGTGGCCGACGAGACCGTCTGGGCGGCGCTGCGCACCGCCCAGGCCGACGGCTTCGTCGCGGCGCTGCCCGAGGGCCTGGACACCCGGCTCGGTGAGCGCGGCACGTCGCTGTCCGGCGGGCAGCGGCAGCGGCTGTCGCTGGCGCGCGCCCTGGTCCGGGCGCCACGGCTGCTCGTCATGGACGACGCCACCTCCGCCGTCGACCCCGAGGTCGAGGCCCGGATCCTGGCCGCGCTGCGCAGCGCGGCCGACCGCGCTGACGGTGCCGGAGACCGCGACCAGGCAGGCCCGGCGCAGGCGACCGTGCTGGTGGTTGCCTACCGCAAGGCCACCATCGCGCTGGCCGACCAGGTGGTGTTCCTGCGGGAGGGACGCGTGGACGACCAGGGCACGCACACCGAGCTGCTGGCCCGCAACGGCGCCTACGCGGACCTCGTCAACGCCTACGAGCAGGTCTCCGAGGACGAGGTGACGGTCCTGTGAGCGGCACCGAGCGCGCCACCTCCGGCACGAACATGGACAGCGGCGAGTCGATCTCCGCGATGCGCACCATCGCCCGCGGGATCGAGCTGTCCCCCGAGCTCAAGGACGGGATCCGCGGGACGTTGGCGTTCGCCGCCCTGGCCACCGTCGGGCGGATCGTGGTCCCGGTGGCGGTGCAGCAGACCCTGGACAAGGGGGTCAACGCGCCCGGCGGGCCGGACGTCGGCTTCATGGGCGTGGTCGCCGTCGTGGCCGCGGTCGCGGTGCTGATGACGGCGCTGGCGTCGTACCAGATGACCTACCGGCTGTTCAGCAGCGCCGAGCGCGGGCTGGCCACGCTGCGGATCAAGGCGTTCCGGCACGTCCACGACCTGCCGCTGCTCACCCAGAACACCGAGCGCCGCGGAGCCCTGGTGTCGCGGGTCACCAGCGACGTCGACCAGGTCTCGCAGTTCCTGATCTTCGGTGGCGTCATCGCGATCGTGAGCGTGGGCCAGATCTTCATCGCCACCGTGGTGATGGCGGTCTACAGCTGGCAGCTGACGCTGGTGGTCTGGGTGTGCTTCCTGCCGCTGTTCGTCTCCCTGCGCTTCTTCCAGCGCCGGCTCTCCGCGGCGTACGGCGTGGTGCGCCAGCAGGTCGGCGCCATGCTCAGCGCGGTCTCCGAGCCGGTCGTGGGCGCGGCCACGGTGCGCTCCTACGCCATCGAGGCCCGCACCCAGGAGCGCATCGACACCGCCATCGACCGCTACAAGGCGGCCAGCACCCGGGCGCAGGGACTGACCGCGTTCTCGTTCTCCCTCGGCGGGGTCTCCGCGGGGCTGGCCAACGCGGGCGTGCTGATCTTCGGGGTGCTGCTCGGGGTGGACGGGCAGATCACCGCCGGCAAGGTGCTGGCCTTCGCGTTCCTGGTGACGCTGTTCGTCGGGCCGGTGCAGATCGGCACGCAGGTGCTCACCGACGCGCAGAACGCGATCGCCGGCTGGCGTCGGGTGATCGGCATCCTGGACACGCCGGCGGACGTGCTCGACCCGGGAGAGCGCGGCACGCCGCTGCCGGCGCACTCGGTGAGCATCGAGTTCGACGGGGTGGGGTTCGCCTACCCCGGCGGCGCGCCGGTGCTGCACGACGTGCACCTGCGGATCGAGCCCGACACCCGGGTGGCGGTGGTGGGGGAGACCGGCTCGGGCAAGACCACGCTGGCCAAGCTGCTGACCCGGCTGATGGACCCCACCGACGGCTCGGTCCGCCTCGACGGCGTCGACCTGCGCGAGGTGCCCTTCGCGTCCCTGCGGCAGCGGGTGGTGCTGGTGCCCCAGGAGGGCTTCCTGTTCGACTCGACGCTGCGCTCGAACGTGCTCTACGGCCGGCTCGGCGCGACCGACGAGGAGATCCGCGCCGCGGTCGAGCAGCTCGGGCTGTCCGACTGGCTCGACACGCTGCCGCGTGGGCTGGAGACCCGGGTCGGCCAGCGCGGCGAGTCGCTGTCCGCCGGGGAGCGGCAGCTGGTCGCGCTGCTGCGCGCGCACCTGGCCGACCCGGACCTGCTGGTGCTCGACGAGGCCACCAGCGCGGTGGACCCGGCACTGGAGATGCGGATCGCCCGCGCCCTCGAGCAGCTGACCCGCGGGCGCACCTCGGTGACGATCGCGCACCGGATGTCGACCGCGGAGAACGCCGACGACGTGGTGGTCGTCGACCGTGGCCGGATCGTGCAGCGTGGCGTCCACCGGGCGCTGGTGGCCGAGGGCGGGGTCTACGGCCGGCTGCACGCCAGCTGGGTGGCCCAGCAGTCGGTGCGCTGACCCCGACCCGTGCCCCCGGGTCGGGGGCGTCTTGGCCGGGGCCGGGATACTGGAGCCCATGCCTCCCCTCGACCCTGACCTGGCGTCCCGCCTCAAGCGCGGAGCCGACGGACTCGTCCCGGCGGTCGTGCAGCAGCACGACACCGGCGAGGTGCTGATGGTCGGCTGGATGGACGACGAGGCGCTGCGCCGCACCCTCAGCACGGGGCGCACGACGTTCTGGAGCAGGTCCCGCCGGGAGTACTGGGTCAAGGGTGAGACCTCCGGGCACCGCCAGCTGGTCCACGAGGTGCGGCTGGACTGCGACGGCGACACGCTGCTGGTCAAGGTCGACCAGACCGGGCCCGCCTGCCACACCGGCGACCACACCTGCTTCGACGCGACCGTCCTGCCCCTGGGCGATGGCTGAGCGCCCGCGCGACCGAGCCCGCAGCCGGAGCTTCGGTCCGACCGTCCTGGTCGGCCTGGCGGCCGCGGCGCTGACGGCGGTCGCGGCCTCCCGGGACTGGGCCCACGCCTCGGGGAGGTCGGCGGGGGTCGACGTGACCGCCACCGCCGCCGGCTCGTCGTCGGCCCCGCTCGCGGTCGCGCTCGGGCTGGTGGCGCTGGCCGCCTGGGGGGTCGTGCTCGTGCTGCGGGGCCGGGCGCGCCGGGTGGTCGCGGTGGTGGGTGCGCTGGCCGCGGCGGGGGTGCTCGCGGCGACGGTCGCGGCCCTGGGGCGTGCCGAGGACGACGCGGTGACCGCGGTGCTGGCCCACGGCGGCACCGGGGACACGTTCGCGACGTCGTTGACCGCCTGGTACTTCGTGTGCGGGGCGGCCGCCGCGGTCACCCTGGCCAGCTTCGTGGTGGCCGTGCTGGTCGCCCCGCGGTGGCCGGCGATGGGCAGCCGCTACGACTCGCCTGCGGGCCGGGCAGCCGAGCCGCAGACCGAGCAGGACCTCTGGCGGGCCCTGGACGACGGCCGCGACCCGACGCAGTAGCCGGGCCGCCCGAACGCCTATCATGGGGCGCGTCCGCGTCACCGACCTGCGAGGAGCTCCGCCGCATGGCTCACCACGGCAACACACCCGCCGCTTGGACGGGTGTCCTGATCATCCTTGTGGGCTTCACGGTCGGCGGCATCGGGCTCGTCATCGCGAACTGGCCCGTCTTCTGGGTCGGTGTCGCCCTGGGCGTCGTGGGCCCGGTGGTCGGCAAGGTCATGCAGAAGATGGGGCTGGGCGCGGAGGCCGGCGAGCCGGTCACCGACTCCCGGCACTGACCTCACCGGGACAGCGGTGAGCAACGCGCTGTCGCCCCCGGTGGACCGCCGCCGGCGGTCCCAGCGGCTGCGACTCCCGGTGCTGCTGGCGGGTGCGGTGCTGCTCGGGGCGCTGGCGCTGCATCTGCGCGACCCGCACCGCAGCGGGAGCTGGGGCTACTGCCCGTGGCTGCTGCTGACCGGGTCGTTCTGCCCGGCCTGCGGCGGACTGCGAGCCGTCAACGACCTCACCCGGGGCGACCTGGCCGGCGCCGCCTCCGCCAACCTGCTGTTCGTCGCCTCGCTGCCGCTGCTGGCCCGGTGGTGGGTGCGAGTGACCGTCGACGGATGGCGTGGCGCCCCGCACGTGACGAGTGCCCGCCGGGTGGTGGGGTGGTGCGTCGGCTTCGGCGTCGCCGTCCTGGGGTTCTGGGTGCTGCGCAACCTCCCGGCCGGCGCCTGGCTGGCACCGTGACCGCCGCGACGCGGCTCAGCTCACGTCGATGTCCGGGTCGACGGTCCCACTGGAGACCAGCAGCACCGAGATCACGAGCTCGTCAGCGGGCGGCCTCTGCATCCGGTTGTCGTGCGCCGACGGTGAAGGCTGCGGGCGGCCCGGTCGGTGCCCTCAGACCCGGGTGTCGTCGAACGTGTAGCTGGCGTTGCCGGAGATCAGGGCCAGGGTGATCAGGCTGAGCAGCACCAGGCTGAGCAGGATCGCGAGGACCCCGGTGACGATGCCGGCGACCGCCAGCCCGTCGCCGGCCTGGCGCCCCCCGGCGGCCCGGATCTCGGCACGCGCCCTCACCCCCAGGATGATCGCGACCGGAGCGGCGAGCAGGCCGACGCCGCAGCACAGGCTGAGCACGACCGCTCCGATCCCGGTCCACACCGCCCCCAAGGCCTTGCCGTTGGTCCCCGGCGGGTAGGCGGGAGCGCCGTACGGCGGCTGGCCGTAGCCCGGAGCGCCGTACGGCGGCTGGCCGTAGCCCGGAGCGCCGTACGGCGGCTGGCCGTAGCCGGGAGCCGCGTACCCGTCGGGCGGCCGCTCCCCAGCACCGGGGGGCGGCCGCCACGGGTCGTTCGGCTCGGCTGGTCCGGGCGGGTGGCTCATCGGCTCTCCGGTCGTGTGCGCGGTGTGCTCCGGGCGGCGTAGAGGCGGATCCGGACTCGTGAGAGTCTAGGCGTCTGGCCGTCTCGGCAAAGGAGAAGAGTGCATGTCCGTCCTCGACGAGATCATCGACGGCGTCCGTGTCGACCTCGCCGAACGAGAGGCGAGCGTCCCGCTGGAGGCGCTCAAGGAGGCTGCTCGCCACGCCTCCGAGGCGCTGGACCCGATGCCGGCCTTCCGCTCCGGCGGGGTGAGCGTCATCGCCGAGGTGAAGCGCTCGAGTCCGAGCAGGGGGGCGCTGGCGAACATCGCCGACCCGGCCGCGCTGGCGGCCGACTACGAGACCGGCGGCGCCGCGACGATCAGCGTCCTGACCGAGCGACGACGGTTCGGCGGGTCCCTGGAGGACCTGCGAGCGGTGCGCGCCGCGGTCGGCATCCCGGTGCTGCGCAAGGACTTCATCGTCACCAGCTACCAGCTGTGGGAGGCCCGCGCCGCGGGCGCCGACCTGGCCCTGCTGATCGTGGCCGCGCTGACCCAGAACCAGCTCGAGTCCCTCGTCGAGCGCGCCCAGTCGATCGGGCTGACCCCGCTCGTCGAGGTGCACGACGAGGAGGAGGTCGACCGGGCGTTGGCGGCGGATGCCACGCTGGTGGGCGTGAACGCCCGCAACCTGAAGACGCTCGAGGTGGACCGGGACACCTTCGCCCGGCTCGCGCCCCGGATCCCCGACGACGTCGTCCGGGTCGCCGAGTCCGGGGTCCGCGGCCCCCACGACGTCTTCGAGTACGCCAAGCAAGGTGCCCACGTGGTCCTGGTGGGGGAGACGCTGGTGAAGGGGACCGACCCTCGCTCCGCGGTCGCCGACCTGGTCGCCGCGGGGTCGCACCCGGCTCTGAGACAACGCGACTAGGAGTCAGCATCATGTCTGCACCACTCGTCCAGGACCTGCACGCCGACGGCCGGTTCGGCCGCTTCGGCGGCCGGATGATGCCCGAGGCGCTGATGGCCGCCCTCGACGAGCTGACCCTGGCCTGGCAGCAGGCGATGCAGGACGAGACCTTCACGGGTGAGTTCGACCGGCTGCTGCGCGAGTACGCCGGGGTGCCCAGCCTCCTCTACGACGCCACCAAGCTCTCCGAGCTCGCCGGTGCGCGGATCCTGCTCAAGCGCGAGGACCTCAACCACACCGGCGCGCACAAGATCCGCAACGTGCTCGGCCAGGCGCTGCTCACCAAGCGGATGGGCAAGACCCGGGTGATCGCCGAGACCGGCGCCGGCCAGCACGGCGTCGCCTCCGCCACGGCCGCGGCCTACCTCGGACTGGACTGCGTGGTCTACATGGGCGAGGTGGACACCCAGCGGCAGGCCCTGAACGTCGCGCGCATGCAGCTGCTCGGAGCCGAGGTGGTCCCGGTGACGTCGGGGACGCGGACCCTCAAGGACGCCATCAACGAGGCGATCCGGGACTGGGTCTCCAGCGTCGACCACACGGCGTACCTGTTCGGCACCGCGGCCGGTCCGCACCCGTTCCCCTCGATGGTGCGCGACTTCTGCCGCGGGATCGGCGACGAGGCCCGCGCCCAGTGTCTGGAGCTGACCGGAGCGCTGCCGGACTCCGCGGTCGCCTGCGTCGGCGGCGGCTCCAACGCGATCGGCCTCTTCGCCGGGTTCGTCGACGACGCCGAGGTCCAGCTGGTCGGCTGCGAGGCCGCCGGCGACGGCGTCGACACGATGCGGCACGCGGCCACCATCTACGCCGGGGAGTTCGGGGTCCTGCACGGCGCCCGGACCTTCGTGCTGCAGGACGAGGACGGGCAGACCAAGGACTCGCACTCGATCTCCGCGGGCCTGGACTACCCGGGGGTGGGTCCCCAGCACGCGTTCCTCGCGGAGAGTGGCCGCGCGACGTACCGGCCGATCACCGACAAGGAGGCCATGGACGCCTTCGCGCTGCTCTCGCGCACCGAGGGAATCATCCCGGCCATCGAGACCGCGCACGCGGTCGCCGGGGCGCTGCAGCTGGCCCGGGAGCAGCCGGGGTCCACCATCCTGGTGAACCTCTCGGGCCGCGGCGACAAGGACATGGGCACCGCGATCGAGTGGTTCGGGCTTGGCCGGGCAGCGGGCCTCCGCTCGGGTGACGCGAACGCCGGGGAGCCCCGGGAATGAGCGTCGACAAGGCCTTCGCCACGGCGAGGGCCGAGGGGCGCGCCGCGCTCATCGGCTACTTCCCGGCCGGCTTCCCGGACGTCGAGGGCTCCATCGAGGTGATGCGGGCGATGGTGCATGCCGGCTGCGACGTCATCGAGGTCGGGCTGCCCTACAGCGACCCGGTGATGGACGGCCCGACGATCCAGGCCGCGGCCCAGCAGGCGCTCCAGGCCGGCACCCGCACCCGGGACGTGCTGCGCACCGTCGAGGCGGTCGCGGAGACCGGGGCGCCGGCGGTGGTGATGACCTACTGGAACCCGGTGGTGCGCTACGGCGTCGAGGCGTTCGCCGCCGACCTGGCCTCCGCCGGCGGCGCCGGTCTGATCACCCCGGACCTGGTGCCCGACGAGGCCGAGGAGTGGCAGGCGGCGGCGGACGCTCACGGGCTGGACAAGATCTTCCTGGTCGCGCCGTCCTCCACCGACGAGCGCCTGCAACGCACCGCGGACGCCTGCCGGGGCTTCGTCTACGCGACGGCGGTGATGGGGGTGACCGGCGCCCGGGAGAGCTCCAGCGACCTCGCCGAGCCCCTCGTCGCCCGGGTCCGCACGGTCACCGACCTGCCGGTCGGCGTGGGCCTCGGCGTGTCCGACGGCGACCAGGCCGCCCAGGTGGCCCGCTTCGCCGACGGCGTCATCGTGGGCTCCGCCTTCGTGCGTCGCGTGCTCGACGCGGGTGACGACCGGCGGGCCAGGCTGGCCTCGCTCGCCGAGCTCACCGCCGACCTGGCTGCCGGGGTCCGGCGTGCGTAGAGCGGTCGCCGCCCTCATGGCGCTGGCCGCTCTCACGCTCACCGGGTGCGGCGGCCAGCAGGCCGAGGCCGGCGGGCCGCCCGTCACCGGCGTGACCACCTACGACGGCGACGGCCTCAACGGGGTGGTGCTGCCCACGCCGTACGACGTGCCGGCGGTGACCCTCGAGGGCGCCGACGGCCGCAGCCGCACCCTGCCCGAGGACGTCCGTGCGCCGTTGACACTGATGTTCTTCGGCTACGTCAGCTGCCCGGACGTGTGCCAGGTGGTGATGGCCAACATCTCCTCGGCGCTGGTCCGGCTGCCGCAGGCCGAGCGGGACAAGGTCGAGATGATCTTCGTGACCACCGACCCGGCGCGCGACACCGCCCCGGCGCTGCGCCGCTACCTGGACCGGTTCGACCCGTCGTTCCAGGGGCTGACCGGTCACCTGAGGACGATCGTGCGGCTGGGCAAGGCGTTCGACGTGGAGATCGCGAAGGGACAGAAGCTCGCCTCCGGCGGGTACGACGTCGCGCACGGGTCCCAGATCGTCGGCCTGCTGCCGGACGGCCGGGCGCCGTTCGTCTGGACCGAGGGGACCTCGCCGGCCGCGCTCTCGGACGACGTGACCAGCATTCTCGAGGACAAGGTGCCCGGACTGTGATCCCGCTGTTCATCCCCAGCCCGAGCCAGGGCGTGTGGCACCTCGGTCCGGTGCCGATCCGCGGCTACGCGCTCTGCATCATCCTCGGGGTGGTCGTTGCGATCTGGATCGGCGAGCGACGCTGGACCGCCCGGGGCGGCGTGCGCGGGCAGGTCTCCGACATCGCCATCTGGGCGGTGCCCTTCGGGCTGGTCGGCGGGCGGCTCTACCACGTGATCACCGACCCGGCCCGCTATTTCGGCAAGGGCGGCGACCCGGTCGCGGCCCTGTACGTGTGGCAGGGAGGGCTCGGGATCTGGGGCGCCATCGCGCTGGGCGGGGTGGGGGCCTGGATCGGGGCCCGGCGGATGGGCCTGAAGATGCCGCCGATGGCGGACGCGCTCGCCCCGGGCGTCGTGATCGCCCAGGCGATCGGACGCTGGGGCAACTGGTTTAACCAGGAGCTGTTCGGCAAGCCGACCACCCTGCCGTGGGGGCTGGAGATCGCCCCTGACAAGCGTCCCCCCGGATATGAGGCCTACCAGACCTTCCACCCCACGTTCCTGTACGAGTGCGTGTGGAACCTGGGCGCCGCCGGCCTGGTGCTGTGGGCGGACCGACGGTTCCGGCTCGGGCACGGCCGCGCGTTCGCGCTGTACGTGATGGCCTACACCGCCGGACGGAGCTGGATCGAGTACCTCCGGATCGACACCGTGGAGGCCAACGACGTCTTCGGCCTCCGGCTGAACGTCTGGACCTCGCTCGTGGTGTTCCTCGCGGCCACCGCCTACTTCGTGGTGGTCGGACGCAGGCACCCCGGACGCGAGGAGTCGGTGCTGCGCGAGGGCGGGGAGCAGACCCCCGAAGGGGACACCACCGAGGTCAGGTGAGCCTCACCTTCGGTGAAATCCGCGCCCGACTTGGGTACTTTCCGGGTATGACCGCTGACGCCCTGATCCCCGACGCCGCCGACGTCGGCCACGAGCACCCCGACGTGACCGGGGGCTGGCTGCGCCCCGCCGTGTTCGGCGCCATGGACGGCCTGGTGTCCAATCTCGCACTGATCGCCGGGGTGGCGGCCGGCACCCGCCAGCTGACCGACTCCAGCGTCGTGGTGCTCGCCGGCCTGGCCGGGCTCGCCGCCGGGGCCTTCTCGATGGCCGCGGGGGAGTACGCCTCGGTCGCCAGCCAGACCGAGGCCGCCCAGCGCGAGATCGCCAAGGAGCGGCGTGAGATCCTGCGCAACCCCGAGGGCGAGACCGCCGAGCTGGCCGCGACGTACGTCGGCAAGGGGCTCGACCCGGAGCTGGCCGCCGAGGTGGCACGGCAGATCCACGCCGACGTGGACAACGCGGTCGCCGTGCACGCGCGCGAGGAGCTCGGCGTCGACCCCGACGACCTGGCCTCGCCGCTGGTCGCGGCCGGCTCGTCGTTCCTGTCCTTCGCGGTCGGGGCGCTGGTCCCTCTGCTGCCCTACCTGCTGGGCGCCGGCAGCCTGCTCCCCGGACTGGTGATCACGCTGATCGCGCTGTTCGCCTGCGGCGCGGTCGTCACCCAGGTCACCAGCCGCAGCTGGTGGTACGGCGGCGCTGCGGCAGCTGCTGCTGGGTGCCGCGGCCGCGGGCGCGACGTACGCCATCGGTGGCCTGGTCGGCGCAGGGATCGGCTCGACGCCGGTGCTGTAGCATTTCGACACCGCACGGGCCAATGTCGTCCCCTGCTTCCATCTGCTTGAGCAGCGCCAGGTCCGCCGGTGACCGGTCCGGACCCCGAGGCGTCACGACGACGGGAGGAATGCCTGATGCACGCGTTCCCGCCGCCCCAGGGGCTCTACGACGGACTCCACGAGCACGATGCTTGTGGGGTCGCGTTCGTCGCCACCCTGACCGGCCAGGCCAGCCACGACATCGTAGCCAAGGCGATCACCGCCCTGCGCAACCTCGAGCACCGGGGGGCCACCGGGGCCGAGCCCGACTCCGGGGACGGCGCCGGCATCCTGCTCGGCGTCCCCGACGCGTTCTTCCGGGCGGTCGTCGACTTCGACCTGCCCGCGGCCGGTGCCTACGCGGTCGGCACCGCCTTCCTTCCCGGCGACGACGGCGAGGTGGTGAAGACCCGCCGGCGCATCGAGGAGATCGCTGCCGAGGAGGGCTTGACGGTCCTGGGCTGGCGCGAGGTGCCGGTCGACCCGTCCAGCCTGGGCCAGACCGCGCTGTCGGTGATGCCGGCGTTCAGCCAGCTGTTCGTGGCCGGCGTCGGGGGCCGGCTCGAGGGGATGCCCCTGGAGCGGCTCGCCTTCTGCCTGCGCAAGCGTGCCGAGCACGAGACCGACGTGTACTTCCCGTCGCTGTCCGCCCGGACCATCGCCTACAAGGGCATGCTGACCACCGACCAGCTCGACCACTTCTACCCCGACCTGGTCGACGAGCGGGTCGCCTCGGCGCTGGCCGTGGTGCACTCGCGCTTCTCCACCAACACCTTCCCGAGCTGGCCGCTGAGCCACCCGTTCCGGTTCATCGCGCACAACGGCGAGATCAACACCGTGATGGGCAACCGCAACTGGATGCGGGCCCGTGAGGCGCTGCTGTCCAGCGACCTGATCCCGGGTGACCTGGACCGGCTGTACCCGATCTGCTCGCCGGGGGCCTCGGACTCGGCGTCCTTCGACGAGGTCCTCGAGCTGCTGCACATGGGCGGGCGCAGCCTGCCGCACTCGGTGCTGATGATGATCCCCGAGGCGTGGGAGAACCACACCGAGATGGACGCGGGCCGCCGGGCGTTCTACGAGTTCCACGCCTCGATGATGGAGCCGTGGGACGGTCCCGCCTGCGTGGTGTTCACCGACGGCACCCAGATCGGCGCGGTCCTCGACCGCAACGGGCTCCGGCCCTCGCGCTACTGGGTCACCGACGACGGCCTGGTCGTGCTCGCCTCCGAGGTGGGGGTCCTCGACATCGACCCGGCGACCGTGGTGCGCAAGGGCCGCCTGCAGCCCGGACGGATGTTCCTGGTCGACACCGCCGAGCACCGCATCATCGAGGACGAGGAGATCAAGGGCCAGCTGGCCACCGAGCACCCCTACGACGAGTGGCTGCACGCCGGCATCGTCCGCTTCGAGGACCTACCGGACCGTGAGCACATCGTGCACACGCACGCCTCGGTGACCCGCCGCCAGCAGATCTTCGGCTACACCGAGGAGGACAAGCGGGTCCTGCTCACCCCGATGGCCAAGGCCGGCGCGGAGCCGATCGGGTCGATGGGCACCGACACGCCCATCGCGGCGCTCTCGGACCGCCCGCGGATGCTGTTCGACTACTTCGCGCAGCTGTTCGCGCAGGTCACCAACCCGCCGCTGGACGCCATCCGCGAGGAGCTGGTCACCTCGCTGTCGGGGATGATCGGTCCGGAGGCGAACCTCCTCGAGCCGACGCCCGCGTCCTGCCGCCAGCTGGTGCTGCCCTTCCCGGTGATCACCAACGACGAGCTGGCCAAGATCCGGCACATCAACCGGGACGGCGACCTGCCGGGCTACGCCACCCACGTCTCGCGCGGCCTCTACCCGGTCGAGGGCGGGGGTGCCGCGCTGTCCCGGCGGATCGACGAGGTCTGCGCCGAGGTCTCCGCGGCGATCGCCGACGGGGCCCGGATCATCGTGCTCTCGGACCGGCACTCCACCGCCGAGCTCGCGCCGATCCCGTCGCTGCTCCTCACCGGTGCAGTGCACCACCACCTGGTCCGGGAGAAGACCCGCACCCAGGTCGGTCTCGTGCTCGAGGCCGGCGACGTCCGCGAGGTGCACCACGTCGCCCTGCTCATCGGGTACGGCGCGGCCGCGGTCAACCCGTACCTGGCGATGGAGACCGTCGAGGACCTCGCGCGGGACCGCTACTTCGTGGACGTGGAGCCGGAGGAGGCGGTCCGGCACCTGCAGAAGTCGCTGGGCAAGGGCGTGCTCAAGGTGATGAGCAAGATGGGCGTCTCCACGGTCGCCTCCTACACCGGCGCGCAGATCTTCGAGGCGGTGGGCCTGTCCCAGCCGCTGGTGGACCGGTACTTCACCGGGACGACCAGCAAGCTCGGGGGCATCGACATCGACACGGTCGCCGAGGAGGTGGCCCGGCGGCACCGCAAGGCCTACCCCGTCGACGGGCTGCCGCCGGCACACCGCTCGCTGGACATCGGCGGGGAGTACCAGTGGCGCCGTGAGGGCGAGCCGCACCTGTTCGACCCGGAGACCGTCTTCCGGCTCCAGCACTCCACGCGCACGGGTCGCTACGACATCTTCAAGCAGTACACCGCCCGGGTGAACGAGCAGTCCCAGCGGCTGATGACGCTGCGCGGCCTGTTCACGTTCAGGGGGGAGCGGGAGGCCATCTCGATCGACGAGGTCGAGCCCGTCTCCGCGATCGTGAAGCGCTTCTCCACCGGCGCGATGTCCTACGGCTCGATCAGCGGCGAGGCCCACGAGACGCTCGCGATCGCGATGAACCGGATCGGTGCCCGGTCGAACACGGGTGAGGGTGGCGAGGACAGCGACCGGTTGCACGACCCGGAGCGGCGCAGCTCGATCAAGCAGGTCGCGTCCGGCCGGTTCGGGGTGACCTCGGAGTACCTCACCAACGCCGACGACATCCAGATCAAGATGGCGCAGGGCGCCAAGCCCGGCGAGGGTGGTCAGCTGCCGGGCCACAAGGTGTACCCGTGGGTGGCCAGGACCCGGCACTCCACACCCGGCGTGGGGCTGATCTCGCCGCCCCCGCACCACGACATCTACTCGATCGAGGATCTCGCCCAGCTGATCCACGACCTCAAGAACGCGAACCCCGCGGCGCGCGTGCACGTCAAGCTCGTCGCCGAGGTCGGGGTGGGCACGGTCGCGGCCGGGGTGTCGAAGGCCCACGCGGACGTGGTGCTCATCTCCGGTCACGACGGCGGCACCGGCGCGGCGCCGCTGACCTCGCTCAAGCACGCAGGAGGCCCCTGGGAGCTCGGGGTCGCCGAGACCCAGCAGACCCTGCTGCTCAACGGGCTGCGGGACCGGATCGTCGTGCAGGCGGACGGCCAGCTGAAGACCGGCCGTGACGTGATCGTCGCCGCGCTCCTCGGTGCCGAGGAGTTCGGCTTCGCGACGGCACCGCTGGTGGTGTCGGGCTGCATCATGATGCGGGTCTGCCACCTCGACACCTGCCCGGTGGGCGTGGCCACCCAGAACCCGCTGCTGCGGGAGCGGTTCGCGGGCAAGCCGGAGTTCGTCGTGAACTTCTTCGAGTTCATCGCCGAGGAGGTGCGCGAGCTGCTCGCCGAGCTCGGCTTCCGCACCCTCGACGAGGCGGTCGGGCACGCGGAGCTGCTCGACGTCGGCAGCGCCGTCGGTCACTGGAAGGCCGCGGGTCTCGACCTGAGCCCGATCCTGCACGTGCCGGACCTGCCCGAGGGGACGCCCCGGCGCAACACCACCGGGCAGGACCACGGTCTGGACAAGGCGCTGGACAACGAGCTGGTGGCGCTGGCCGCCGAGGCGCTGGACGGCGGTGCGCCGGTCCGCGCGCAGCTGCCGATCCGCAACGTGAACCGGACGGTCGGCACGATCCTGGGCCACGAGGTCACCAAGCGCTACCAGGGAGCGGGACTGCCGGACGGCACCATCGACATCACCTTCACGGGATCGGCCGGTCAGTCCTTCGGCGCCTTCGTGCCGCCCGGGGTGACACTGCGCCTCGAGGGCGATGCCAACGACTACGTCGGCAAGGGGCTCTCCGGTGGCCGGATCGTGGTCCGCCCCGACCGGTCCTCCACGTTCGACGCCGAGCAGCAGATCATCGCCGGCAACGTCATCGGGTACGGCGCCACTTCCGGCGAGATCTACCTGCGCGGCCAGGTCGGCGAGCGGTTCTGCGTGCGCAACTCGGGGGCCACCGCGGTCGTCGAGGGCGTCGGGGACCACGGCTGCGAGTACATGACCGGAGGTCGCGTGGTCGTGCTCGGTCCGACCGGCCGCAACTTCGCCGCGGGCATGTCCGGCGGCGTGGCGTTCCTGCTCGACCTGGACGAGCGGCGGGTCAACCAGGAGCTCGTCGAGCTCTCGCCCGTCGACGGCGAGGCCGCGGACGAGCTCGAGCGGCTGCTGCGCCGGCACCTGGAGGAGACCGGCTCGACGGTCGCCGCGGCGCTGCTGGACGACTGGGCGGACGCCGTACACCGGTTCACCGAGGTGATGCCGACCGACTACAAGCTGGTGCTCGCCGCCAAGGAGCAGGCCGAGGACGAGGGCCTGTCCGACGACGAGACGGCGACGCGCATGATGGCGGCTCTCCATGGCTGAGCCCGTCTGCACCGTGCACCTGACGATGGAGGGCTGGATCGATGGCTGACCCGAAGGGCTTCCTCAAGGACGAGCGGGCGGTGGCGCCCCGCCGCCCCGTCGAGGAGCGAGTGACCGACTGGCACGAGGTCTACCCTGGCGGCGCCGGCCGGGCGCTGCTGCCGATCATCACCCAGCAGGCCGGCCGCTGCATGGACTGCGGCATCCCGTTCTGCCACCAGGGCTGTCCGCTGGGCAACATCATCCCGGAGTGGAACGACCTGGTCTGGCGGGACGACTGGGACGGCGCGATCGAGCGGCTGCACGCGACCAACAACTTCCCGGAGTTCACCGGGCGGCTCTGCCCGGCCCCCTGCGAGACCGCCTGCGTGCTGGGCATCAACCAGGACCCGGTGACGATCAAGAACGTCGAGGTCGCGATCGCCGACCGGGCCATCGAGTCCGGCATGGTCCGTCCGCAGCCGCCCGAGTGGCTCAGCGGCAAGACCGTCGCGGTCGTCGGGTCCGGTCCCGCCGGACTGGCCGCCGCCCAGCAGCTCACCCGTGCCGGCCACACGGTGGCCGTCTACGAGCGGGCCGACAAGCCCGGCGGCCTGCTGCGCTACGGCATCCCCGAGTTCAAGATGGAGAAGCAGCACCTCGACCGGCGGATCGACCAGATGCGCCGCGAGGGCACGGTGTTCCGCTCCGGCGTCGCGGTCGGCACCGACCTCACCGGCGGACAGCTCGTGGAGCGCTTCGACGCGGTGGTGCTGGCGATGGGGGCCACGGTTGCCCGTGACCTGCCGATCACGGGCCGGGACCTTCGGGGGATCCACCAGGCGATGGAGTTCCTGCCGCAGTCCAACCGCGCGTCGCTCGGCGAGCAGGTCGACGGCCAGATCCTGGCCACCGGCAAGCACGTGGTGATCATCGGCGGCGGCGACACCGGCGCGGACTGTCTCGGCACGTCGACCCGTCAGGGAGCCGCGTCCATCACCCAGCTGGAGATCATGCCGCAGCCGGGGGAGGAGCGCCCGAGCGGCCAGCCCTGGCCGACGTACCCGATGCTGTTCCGGGTGTCCTCCGCGCACGAGGAGGGTGGCGACCGCGTGTACTCGGTCTCCACCCAGGAGTTCCTCGGCGACGGGGCCGGGAGCGTCCGGGCGCTACGGCTGGTGGACGTGGTGATGAAGGGCGGCCGGCTCGCCGAGGTCGAGGGCACCGAGCGCGAGATCCCCGCCGATCTCGTGCTGTTCGCGATGGGCTTCACCGGTCCGGAGCAGGACGGCGTGGTCGCCCAGCTGGGGGTGGACCTGGACGAGCGTGGCGCGATCGCCCGGGACGCGGCGTACATGTCCTCGCAGCCGGGGGTCTTCGTCGCCGGGGACGCCGGCCGCGGCCAGTCGCTGATCGTCTGGGCGATCGCCGAGGGCCGCTCCGCGGCGGCGGCGGTGGACACCTACCTGACCGGTGCGACGACGCTGCCGGCGCCGATCCCGCCGACCGAGCGCCCGCTGGTCGTCTGAGCGTGCCTCCGGTTCACATCCTGGACCGACCGCTGCCCGGACCGGTACGTCTCGGACGCGGGCCAGTAGGGTCGAGCCGTGCGTAGAGCAAAGATCGTCTGCACCCTGGGTCCCGCGGTGAACACCCCCGAGCAGATCCGAGCCCTCGTCGACGCCGGGATGGACGTCGCCCGGATGAACCTCAGTCACGGGTCGTACGACGACCACGAGCAGGTCTACCGGATGGTGCGCGAGGCCTCCGACGCGAGCGGCCACGGCGTCGGCATCTTCGCGGACCTCCAGGGTCCCAAGATCCGGCTCGGGCGGGTCGCGAACGGGCCGCTGACGCTCCAGGAGGACCAGGAGTTCACGATCACCACCCGCGAGGTCCCGGGGGACGTGAGCGTCTGCTCGACGACGTACGGCGGCCTGCCGGGCGACGTGAGCGTCGGCGACCCGATCCTGATCGACGACGGCAGGGTGCGTCTGGAGGTGCTCGCGGTCGACGGCGCCGACGTGCTCACCCGGGTCGTGGTGCCCGGCCCGGTCAGCAACAACAAGGGCATCAACCTGCCCGGTGTCGCGGTCTCCGTGCCCGCCCTGTCCGAGAAGGACAAGGAGGACCTGCGATGGGCGCTGCACATGGGCGTGGACTACATCGCGCTGTCCTTCGTCCGCTCGGCCGCCGACGCGGACGACGTGCGCGCGATCATGGCCGAGGAGAACGTCCACCTCCCGGTGATCGCGAAGATCGAGAAGCCCCAGGCGATCGACAACATCGAGGAGATCGTCGACGCGTTCGACGGCTTCATGGTCGCCCGCGGGGACCTCGGTGTGGAGTGCCCGCTCGAGGACGTGCCCTTCCTGCAGAAGCAGGTGATCGAGGTGGCCCGCCGGCACGCGAAGCCGGTGATTGTGGCCACCCAGATGCTCGAGTCGATGATCTCCTCGCCGCGGCCGACCCGCGCCGAGGCCTCCGACGTCGCGAACGCCGTCCTGGACGGTGCCGACGCCGTGATGCTGTCGGGGGAGACCAGCGTCGGGGCGTTCCCGATCGGGACCGTGGAGACGATGGCACGGATCATCGTGTCCACGGAGGCGCACGGGCTGGCCCGGATGGCGGCGATCGACTGGCAGCCGCGCACCAACGGCGGCGTGATCGCCAAGGCGGCGGCCGAGGTCGCGTTCCGGATCGGCGCGAAGTACCTGGTCGCGTTCACCCAGAGCGGGGACTCCGCCCGGCGCCTGTCCCGCTACCGGGGGGCGATCCCGATGCTCGCCTTCACCCCGGTGCAGGTGGTCCGCTCGCAGCTCTCGCTCTCCTGGGGCGTGGAGACGTTCCTCGCCGAGCCCGTCGAGCACACCGACGAGATGGTCCGCCAGGTCGACGAGCACCTGCTGCGCGTCGGCAGGGTCAAGGAGGGCGACCTCGTGGTCATCATCGCGGGCGCGCCTCCGGGCATCCCGGGCTCCACCAACGCGCTCCGGATCCACCGGATGGGTGACGCGATCAACCAGGTGACGCCGGCCTACCGCCGCCCCGAGTAGGCCGCAGCGCCGGGGTGTTCGGCCCCTACGCGGTCAGGTGGTCGGAGCGCACCACCGTCAGGTGGGTCTGCTCGTCGAGCAGCAGCCCCAGGTCGTCGGCGGCCACGGGTGGGGAGAAGTGGTAGCCCTGACCGGTGGTGCAGCCTTGCCGGCGGAGCATCAGCATCTCCTCGGCCTGCTCGATGCCCTCCGCGACGGTCTCCAGGTGCATGGTCTGGCCCAGCCGCACGATGGTGCTCACCAGCGCTCCGTCGCCCCCGTTGCTGAGCCGCTCGATGAAGCTGCGGTCGATCTTGAGGACATCGACGGGGAAGCGGTGCAGGTAGCTCAGCGAGGAGTAGCCGGTCCCGAAGTCGTCGATCGCCAACCGCACCCCGATCGCGCGCAGCGACTCCAGGTTGGTCCGGATCTCCTCGGAGTGCTCCATCAGCACGCTCTCGGTCATCTCCAGGGTCAGGTGCAACGGCGACAGTCCGGTCTGGTCGAGGATGTCCCGCACCTGGGCGAACAGCTCCGGGTCGGGCAGCTGCCGGGCGGACACGTTCACGCTGATCCGCAGCTCCCGCAGCTCCGGTGAGGAACGCTGCCAGGCCACGGTCTGGGCACAGGCCTGGCGCAGCACCCACAGTCCGAGCGGCCGGATCAGCCCGGTGGTCTCGGTGACCGGGATGAAGTCGTTGGGCGCGACCAGGCCGCGGACCGGGTGCTGCCAGCGCACCAGTGCCTCCGTCCCGCGGATCTGCCCCGACTTCAGGTCGATGAGCGGCTGGTAGTGCAGGACGAACTCGTCCCGCTCGAGGGCCGTGCGCAGGTCCGCCTCCAGCTGCACGCGCTGCACGAGCGAGGAGTGCATGTCGGGGCTGTAGATCGCGTAGCCGTCCTCCGGCGACGACTTGGCCTGGTACATCGCGAGGTCGGCGTTGCGCAGCAGCTGCTCGGCGGTGGTGGCCCCGTCGCTGTCCCCGACCGCGATGCCGATGCTCGCCGAGACGTGGACCGGCCGCGTGACCAGGTCGAACGGCCGCTCCAGGGCCTTGCCGATCCGCTCGGCCAGTCCGGGCGCGTCGACGGCGGAGGTCGGGTCCTCCACGAGGATCGCGAACTCGTCGCCACCGAAGCGGGCCACGGTGTCGCCACCGCGGACCTGCTCGCTCAGCCGCTCGGCGACCATCACCAGCAGCTCGTCGCCGCTGCTGTGGCCGAGAGTGTCGTTGATCTCCTTGAAGCCGTCCAGGTCCAGGAACAGGACGGCCACCAGGCCGTCGTCCCGGCCCCGCCGGGCCAGCGCGTGCCCGAGCCGGTCGCGGAAGAGCGCCCGGTTGGCGAGCCCGGTGAGCGAGTCGTGGAAGGCCTGGTGCAGCAGCTCGGCCTCCAGACTGGTGCGGTCGGTGACGTCGCGTGCGTTGAGCACCAGACCGTTGACGTGCGGGTTGTCCAGCAGGTTGGTGATGGTCACCTCGAACTCCCGGTCACCGTCGCTGGCGTGCCGCCACCCGGTGCGGACGGCGTGCGCCCGCAACGTCTTGGAGGCGGCGTGGTCCAGGGCCTCCCGCAGCGGCACCACGTGGTCGGGTTGGACCAGGTCGAACAGCGAGCGCCCCTCCAGCTCGTCGGGGGTGAATCCGAGCAGCCGGGAGGAGGACATGCTCTGGTAGCGGATGGTCCCGTCGACGTCGACCACGGTCACCACGTCCGAGCTGTGCTGCACGAGCGCCGCGAAGCGGGCCCGGCTGGACTCGAGCTGGACGGTGCGCTCACCGACCCGGCGCTCGAGATGCTGGGTCAGGTAGCGGTTCTCCCGGAGCGTGAGCAGCTGCCGGATCACCAGCAGCACCATGATGAGCGTCCGCAGCCACGACACCACCGACTCGGTGTGGCCGGTGCGCAGCAGCTCGGCCGCCGAGGACAGCAGGGCGAGCGCCACCGCGACCGACGGCAGCATCGTGCCGAGCGGCTGGCGGGGGGCCTGGTCGGTGCTCGTGGTCTCGGCCTCGACCTCGGCAGGCCTGCGCAACGCGGCCACGCCGATCAGCGCGTAGCCGATGAACCAGCCGATGTCGATGCCGTTGCCGGAGACGTAGGCGTCCTTGGAGGTCAGGAAGCTGAAGCCCGAGTCGGCGATCGCGAAGGCGATCAGGCCGGTGCCGACCAGCCCCAGGGGCACGGCTCGCCCGGCACCGCGCTGCCGCACCTGCAGCAGCGCGGTGTAGATCACGATCGTGATGACCACGACGTCACCGATGGGATACGCGAGGGAGATCATCTGCCCCAGCAGGGCGCTCTCGCCGCCGGCCCGGAACACCTGCCCGAGCACGGTGATCCAGCTGACCACGAGCAGCGAGGCGGCCACGATCAGCCCGTCGAGGATGGTGCGCACCCGGCCCGCGACCGAGGGCGACGCCAGCGGCAGCGAGAGCAGGGCGGCCGCGGTCAGGAACGGCATCCAGAGGTACCCGACGTCCGCGAGTGACGGGAACGGGACCTCCCGGCCGAGCACCGACTCGTACCACGTCCAGACCGCCTGACCGCTGCCCCAGGAGAGTGCCGCCAGGCCGATGAGCAGCCAGAACCGGCGCACCGGACCGTCGTGGCCCTTGGACCGGCGGACGGCCAAGGTCCCGGCGGCCAGCGGGGAGAGCACCAGCCCGAAGTTCGACACCAGCTGCGCCTGGGCCGGGTGACCGTGCCGGCTCAACAGCAGCGTGACCCAGACGAGGGTCACGCACGCGACGGCCGCGACAGGCAGGAGCGGCCGCAGGCGTCCGGGCTGGGTGGTCATGTCAACGAGGATCGCGCGAAAGCGGGACGGCCACCGCCGGATCCCAAGAAGTTTTCCTATTTCGGACACGGAGTCCGGTTCCGGCGGGTTCCATGGTGTTCGTCGTTCAGGAACAGCAGGGTCGAGAGGCGAACAGGGTGGGGATGAGCATGACGGTCACGGACCTCGGCGCGGCACTGGAGCTCCCGATGAGCTGGCCCGCCGGACTGGTGCCGGCGGTGCTGGACACCCTGGACCGCCCGACCCCGTTCCTGGTCCACGACCTGACGATGCTGGACCGCCGGATCCAGGACTTCCGCCGGGCGCTTCCACGCGTGCAGCCGTTCTTCGCGGTGAAGTGCAACTCGACCCCGGAGGTGCTCCGCACCGCCCGCGAGTCGGGCACCGGCTTCGAGGTGGCCTCCGTCGGCGAGCTGCGCATGCTCCAGGACATCGGCGTCGACGCACGGGACGTGCTCTTCAGCAACACGATCAAGCCGGCCGCGGCGATCGCGGACGCGGCGCGCGCGGGCCTGTGGCGGTTCGCGTTCGACTCGGAGGGCGAGCTGCACAAGATCGCCCGGCACGCGCCCGGGAGCGCGGTGTACGCCCGGGTCCGGGTCGACGACAGCAGCAGCGTCTTCCCGCTGTCGCGCAAGTTCGGCGCGGAGGCCCACGAGGCGCGCGCCCTGCTGCACGTGGCCCGGGGGCTGGGGCTCGTGCCCTACGGCGTCACCTTCCACGTGGGCTCGCAGTGCACGTCGACGTCCGCCTGGGTGCAGGCCGTGGCGTCGGTGGGCCGGCTCATGCGTCAGCTGCGCAACGACGGCATCGAGCTGGAGATGCTCGACATCGGAGGCGGGTTCCCGGCTCGCTACGGCGACCCGGTCCCCACCATCGACCAGGTCGGCGCCGTCATCGAGGGCGCCCTCGACGAGCTGCTTCCCTACGTGCCCCCGCTGGTGGCGGCCGAGCCCGGACGGCACCTGGTCGCCGAGACCGCGGTCATGGTGGCGAGCGTGCTGGGACGCGAGGTGCGCGCGGGGGAGGACTGGCTGTACCTGGACGTCGGCGCCTACAACGGCCTGATGGAGACCCAGCAGACGGTGGGCCAGTGGCGGTTCCCGCTGTGGTCCTCCCGGGACGACCACGGGATCTCCCCGCACATCCCCTACACGGTCACCGGGCCGACGTGCGACAGCGCCGACACCATGTTCTACGGCGCCTCCCTGCCGGCGACCCTGGGAGAGGGGGACCGGATCTACATCGCCTCGGCCGGCGCCTACACGCTCAGCTACGCGTCCAGCTTCAACGGCTTCCCGCCTCCGGCGACCTGCTTCCTGCCGCACTGAGGCGCTGAGGCGCTGTGACCTCCCGGTGGCCACGGCTGGTGTGGCTGATGACGGCCGGACTGGTCGACTCGCTGTGCCTGTCGTTCGCCTGGACCGTGCTGATGCTGCACGTGGTCGCCGACTACGGGCTGGCCGCGGCCGGGATGGCCAGCTCCGCGATGCTCGTCGGGGTCGCCCTCTCGGCGCCGGTCGCCGGACGGCTGTCGGTCCTGCTCGAGGGGCGCCGGCTGCTGCGCGGGACGGCCGGGCTCGAGGCAGTGCTGCGGGTGGGCGTCTTCGTGCTGCTGATCGGGCACGCTCCGCTGCTGCTGCTGGCCGGGTGCGTGAGCCTGATGAACGTGACCGCCTGGACCGGGTACGCCGCCATGCGCGCGGAGGTCGCCGCGGCGAGTCCGGGCTCCTCGGCGCTGACCTGGTACGGCGCCGGGGTGGCCGCCGTGGAGGCGGTCGGGGCCGCCTTCGCCGCCCTGCTGCCTCTGGTCGCCGACGTCGAGGCTCGCACGGTGCTGCTGGTGGTCGCCGGGGTCTACGTGCTGGGGCTCGCGCCCACCGCGCTGGTCGCGGGAGGCTCACCCGTTCCTCGCAGCGCCCGGCCGACGGGGCGGCGTACCCGGCCCGGCCGCACGCAGGTGTCGCTGCCCGTGGCCGCGGGCTTCGTGCTGATGTTCCTGGCGGCGGCTCCCACGCTGCTGGCGGTCGGCCTCGCCGCGCAGCTGCACGGCCGTGCCTCCGTGGCGGTGGTGGCGGTCGCGTTCACGGTCGGGTCGTTGGCGGCCCCGGCGCTGTCCTGGCAGGTGCAGCGTCGCGGGGCCAACCACCTGGGCACGTGGCTGCTGTGTGCGGGCGGGATGGTCGCAGGCTGGGCGTTCGCGCCGGCCGGGGTCGTGGTGATGTGTGTGGCGCAGGCGGCCTCGGGCCTCACCATGACCGCCCTCGAAGGGCTTCTGGACACCAGCACCGCCGCCCGCGCCGGCAGCGGGGTGACCGGGGCACTGGCCCGCGCGACGGCGAGCCGGGCCCTGGGGGCCGCGGCGGCCACGACTGCCCTTCCGGCGGCGATGGGCACCGCCGGGCTGACCGTGACGGCCGCCTCCGCGACGGCGGTCCTGCTGCTCGGTGCGCTGGCGCTCCGGGTGCTGGCCCCGGGACTGGTCCGGGCCAGGAAGGGGGACCCTGTGGGTGCGGGGTCCGGTGCCGGGGTGCCGCGGACGGTGCCTCGGGTGGGACTCGAACCCACACTGGACGGTGTTTGAGACCGCTTTCTCTGCCGATTGGAATACCGAGGCCGACCGGGTCGAGGGTAGCGGACCGCAGTCGCGTCGACGCGCAGGGACTCCCGGCCCCGGCCCGAACGTATAGCCTGTCGCCGTGACCGGAGACGAGCCCCCCGCCAGGCGCGTGGTGATCGCCGAGGACGAGGCGCTGATCCGCCTGGACCTCGCCGAGATGCTCGCCGAGGAGGGGTACGACGTGGTGGGTCAGGCCGGTGACGGACAGACCGCCGTCGAGCTCGTCGAGCTGCACCGCCCCGACCTGGTGGTCCTCGACGTCAAGATGCCCAAGCTCGACGGCCTCGCCGCGGCGGAGCGGATCGCCGGTCGCCGGATCGCGCCGGTGGTGATCCTGACCGCCTTCAGCCAGCGTGAGCTGGTCGAGCGGGCCCGTGACGCCGGCGCGATGGCCTACCTGGTCAAGCCGTTCAGCAAGACCGACCTGCTGCCGGCCATCGAGATGGCGGTCAGCCGGTTCGCCGAGCTGCGGCTGCTCGAGGCGGAGGTGGCCGACCTCACCGACCGGCTGGAGACGCGCAAGGCCGTCGACCGGGCCAAGGCGGTGCTGCAGAGCCAGCTCCGGGTCAGCGAGCCGGACGCGTTCCGCTGGATCCAGAAGACCGCGATGGACCTCCGGCTGTCCATGCGCCAGGTCGCCGAGGGGGTCATCACGCACGGGCCCGGCATCGCGGACGCCGCGGCCGGACCCGGGACCGGTTCGGGATAAACCGGGCGCCTGTCCAGCCGTCTCCGGGTGCGGGGTCACGAAATGGCAACGCACTTGCGGCAATTGGGGTAGGTGGCCGTGTGCACCCTGGTTTGGCGCTAGGTTTCCCCCATCAGATATCGCGGTGCGTATTCCCGGTGGGGGGACGCCGCGAACACTCCTCATCCCGGAGGCTCAATGACTCGCCCAACTCGCGCGTGGCGCTCGGCCATGATGCTCGCGACCGCTTCGCTGGCCCTCACGGCCTGCGGCGGCACCAGCAGTGACACCTCGTCGACCGGCTCGGACAACTCCGCCGCGCCGAGCTCCAGCGCCCCGGCAGCCAAGGGCGACGGCCAGTTCACCATCGGCACGCTGCTCCCGCAGACCGGTGACCTCGCCTTCCTCGGCCCGCCGGAGTTCGCCGGCGTGCAGACCGCCGTCGACGAGATCAACGCCAACGGCGGCGTGAACGGCAAGCCGGTCAAGCAGGTGAAGGCGGACTCCGGTGACGGCACACCCGACATCGCGGGTGCGCAGACCGACAAGCTGCTGAACGCCAACGCGGACGTCGTCATCGGCGCCGCCTCGTCGTCGGTGTCGCTCAGCGTGATCGACAAGATCACCGGTGCCGGTGTCGTGCAGTTCTCGCCTGCGAACACCTCGCCGGCGCTGGACGACCCGAAGACCGACCCGAAGAACCTGTACTTCCGCACCGCGCCGTCCGACGTGCTCCAGGGTGCGGTGATGGCGAACCTGCTGATCGGTGACGGCAAGAACAACGTGGCGATCCTGGCCCGCCAGGACTCCTACGGCGAGCTGCTCGCCGGCCAGATCGAGAAGGGCGTCAAGGCTGGTGGCGGCAACATCGTGACCAAGCAGCTCTACTCGGCCGACGCGACGAACTTCACGGCGGAGGTGAACAAGGTCGCGGCGTCGCAGCCCGACGCCATCGTCCTGGTCGCCTTCGATGAGACGAAGAAGCTCATCCCGCAGCTGATCGCCAAGGGGATCGGCCCGCAGGACGTGCAGACCTACTTCGTGGACGGCAACACCACCGACTACGCCGGGACGTTCCCGAAGGGCACGCTCAAGGGCGTCAAGGCGACCTACCCGGGCGCCGAGCTCACCTCGGACTTCAAGTCCCGGCTGCTCAAGACCAATGCGAAGCTCAAGAGCTTCACCTACGGTCCCGAGTCGTACGACGCCACGATGCTGACCGCTCTCGCGGCGATCGAGGCCAAGTCCGACGACCCGTCCACGTTCGCTCCGGACATCATCAAGGTCTCGAGGGACGGGACCGCGTGCTCCACGTTCAAGGAGTGCTCGGACCTGCTGGCCAAGGGCACCGACATCGACTACCAGGGCGTGTCCGGCCCGGTCGACCTCGGTGACAACGGAAGCCCGACCAAGGCGACCATCGGCATCTTCCAGTACGGCGCCGACAACAACTTCAGCAACCTGAAGTACGTGACCGGCGTCATCTGAGCCGGCACGCACGAAGGGGCCCGACCGTCACGGTCGGGCCCCTTTCGTGTGTGGCGGCACGGCGGCCGTCGTGGCGACGCCGACGCGCGGTGCTCAGTTGTTGCTGCCCGCCAGCGTGCCCAGGTAGAGCTCGATGACCTTCGGGTCGTTCATCAGGTCCTTGCCCTTGGCCGTGTAGGCGTTGCGACCCTGGTCCAGCACGTAGCCCCGGTCGCAGATCTGCAGGCACCGGCGGGCGTTCTGCTCGACCATCACCACGGAGACGCCCGCGCGGTTGATGCGCCGCGTCTGCACGAAGACCTCGTCCTGCATGACGGGGGAGAGGCCTGCCGAGGGCTCGTCCAGCAGCAGCACCGACGGCTCCATCATCAGCGCGCGCCCCATGGCGACCATCTGCCGCTCGCCACCGGACAGCGAGCCGGCCCGCTGGGCGCGGCGGTCGATGAGCGCCGGGAACAGCTCTCCGACGAACTCGAAGCGCTTGCGGAACGACTTCGGTCGCTGGAAGACCCCCATCTCCAGGTTCTCCTGGATGGTGAGGGAGGGGAACACGTTGTTGGTCTGCGGGACGAAGCCGATGCCCTTGGTGACCAGGTGGTCGGCCCGGCGGTTGGTGATGTCCTCACCGTCCAGGGTCACCGTGCCCGACTTGATCTTGACCAGGCCGAACAGCGCCTTCAGCAGGGTCGACTTGCCCGCCCCGTTCGGGCCGATGATGCCGACCAGCTCCTGCCGGTGGCAGTAGAGATCGGCGCCGTTGAGGATGTTGACGCCGGGCAGGTAGCCGGCGATCAGGTTGTCGGCGCGCAGCACCGCACCCTCGGCGGCCTTCAGATGCGCCTGCCGTTCGGCGTCGTCGTGCTCGGGCGTGGTGGCGGCGTCAGCCACGGTGGCCTCCTTCACTGTGGACGGCATCGATCTCGGCCTCGGCCTCGGCGAGGATCTGGTCCTCCATCTCGTCCAGGTCCTGGTCGTGGTGAGACCCGAGGTAGGCGTCGATGACCCGCTGGTCGCCCATCACGGAGTGCGGTGGCCCCTCGGCGATCACCTTGCCCTGAGCCATCACGATGACCCAGTCGGAGATGTCGCGGACCATGTCCATGTCGTGCTCGACGAACAGCACGGTGCGGCCCTCGTCGCGCAGGGACTTCACGTGTCCCAGCAACGACTGCTTCAGGGCCGGGTTCACCCCCGCCATCGGCTCGTCCAGCATGACCAGCTCGGGGTCCGCCATCAGGGCGCGGGCCATCTCGAGCAGCTTGCGCTGACCTCCCGAGAGCGACCCGGCGAAGTCCTCGCGCTTCTTGATCAGCAGGAAGCGCTCCAGCAGGGCGTCGGCCCGGCGGGTGTTGGCGTTCTCCTGCGCACGCCAGAACGGCGCGAACATCGCGCGCAGCAGCCCCTCGCCCTTCTGGCCGGTCGCACCGACGCGCATGTTCTCCAGGACCGTCAGCCGCGACAGCACCTTGGTGAGCTGGAACGTGCGGACCATGCCGCGGCGGGAGACCCGGTAGGCGGCGACGCCCTTGAGGCTCTTCCCGTTGAAGGACCAGTCACCGGCGTCTGGGCGGTCGAAGCCCGTGAGCAGGTTGAAGAACGTGGTCTTCCCGGCGCCGTTGGGACCGATCAGGCCCGTGATCACGCCGCGCTGGATCTCGACGTGGTCGACGTCGACGGCGGTCAGGCCGCCGAAGGTGCGACGGATGCCGTCCACGACCACGATCGGGTCGGGCTTGGCAGCCCCCGGCTCGTGCGGGACGCCACGCAGGGCGGCCCGTGCGGAGGAGCGGTCGACCGTCCCGGCGGCGCCGCCGGTCGTGGTGTCGGGAGTGCTGTCACCCGTGGCGGCGGACGCCGCATCGGGGGTGGCATCGGGTGTGGTGTCAGCGGGCATCGAGTGCCAGCTCCCTTCGGTCGCCGAACAGTCCCTGTGGGCGGTAGATCATCAGCAGCATCAGTGACAGGCCCATGAACACGAAGCGCATCAGGCTGGCCTGGTTGCTGTTCATGAGCCACTCGGGGATGAGCGGGTTGGTGCCTCCGGTCGCGTTGCCGAAGAAGAGGTCGAGGAAGCTCAGCAGGAACCAGAAGATCACCGTCCCGGCGACCGGGCCGAGCACCCGGGCGGCGCCGCCGACCAGGAGCACCGTGTAGGCGAAGAACGTGGTGTCGGTGGCGAAGAACGACGGGTTGATCGCGGAGTGCTGCAGGGCGGACATGATGCCGGCCACGCCGCCGATCACACCACCGATGACCAGGGACTGCATCTTGTAGGCGTAGACGTTCTTCCCCAGGCTGCGGACCGCGTCCTCGTCCTCCCGGATGCTCTTGAGCACACGGCCCCACGGGCTGCGCATCAGCGCCCAGACGATGAGGCAGCAGATGCCGGCGAGGGTCCAGCAGACCAGCAGGGTCCAGAAGTCGTAGGGGCGCCAGCTGACCACCCCCGGGATGCTCACGCTGCTGTTGAACGGGTTGAGGCTGGCGAAGCTGCGGTTGAACCCCTGAAGGCCGTCCTGCCCGCCGAAGTACTTCAACAGCGTGACGGAGCCGATCGTCTGCCGGATGATCTCCGCCGCCGCGATCGTCACGATCGCCAGGTAGTCGGCGCGCAGCCGCAGCGTGGGCACGCCGAGCAGCAGCGCCAGGAGAGCGGCGGCCAGCAGCGCGACCACGACGCCGAGCCAGAACGACAGGCCCCAGGTGGCGACGAACGACGCGACCGCGTAGCCGCCGACGGCCATGAAGCCGGCCTGCCCGAAGTTGAGGAGCCCGGTGTAGCCGAAGTGCACGTTGAGGCCGATCGCGGCCAGGCAGTAGACCGCAGCGACGGGGCCGAGGCCCTGCTGCAGTGAACCGCTGAGGATTCCTTGCCAGTCCATCTGCGTTCTCCTAACCGACCCGCTGGGCCTTGCCGAGCAGGCCCTGCGGCCGGATCAGCAGTACGACGATGAGGACGACGAGCGCGCCGACGAACTTCAGCTCGGCTGGGATGATCAGGGTGGACACCTCGACGAACAGGCCGATCACCAGGGCGCCGACGATGGCCCCCCAGGCGGTGCCGAGCCCGCCCAGCACGGTGGCGGCGAAGATCAGCAGCAGGATCTTGAAGCCGAGCTGGAAGTCGAACCCCTGGGTCATGCCCAGCAGCACGCCGGAGAGCCCGGCCAGGGCGGCCCCGACGATCCAGACCACCGAGATCACCCGGTCCACGTTGATGCCGGAGGCGGCCGCGAGGGCGGTGTTGTCCGCCACCGCCCGGGTGGCCTTGCCGAGCTTGGTGCGCTGGAGGGCGAGGGTGACCAGGGTCAGCACGACCACCGAGAAGACGACGATGCCGACGTCCTTGGGGGTGACCAGGACCGGTCCCCAGTGCCAGGGGCGCGGGCTGGAGTACTGCGAGTACTGGTTGGTCCCGGCGCCGGCGAAGTACTGGTAGAGGCTGCGCAGCAGGATCGAGAGGCCGATGCTGACCACCATCATCGCGATCAGGCCGGTGCTGCGCCTGCGCAGTGGTCGCCACAGCCCCTTGTCCTGCACGTAGCCGAACAGGCCGGACACCACGATCGCGACCACGATCGCGACCAGGATCGTGATGTTGGCACCGAACACCCGGATGTCGCCCGGGAGGGAGTCCACCCCGTAGGCGACCAGCGCACCGAAGGTGACCAGCTCGCCGTGCGCGAAGTTGGTCAGGCCGGTGGTCCCGAAGATCATCGACAGGCCGAGGGCGGCCATCGCCAGGAGCAGCGAGAACACCAGGCCGCCGACCGCGAGCTGGAGGGCCTGCACGCCGGTGCTCGTGTCCGAGCCGGGCTTGGTGCCGATCGGGAAGGTGACGAAGATGTCGGCGTCGATCTTCGGGGTGACCTCGAGGGAGACCTGCTTGGGGTTGCGCAGCGCGGTCCCCTCGGGCAGGGAGCCGGTGTCGATCTTCACCGTGTAGGTCTTGCCGAGGGCGTCGATCGCCTCGCCCGGCAGCGGGATGTCGAACGCGCCGCTGTCGTCGCTGGTCGCCGTGCCGATCTCCGTCTTGGTGCTGTCGAGGACCGCGATGTCGACGCCGGCCACGGGAGTCGGCGGCGTCTTGCGCAGGTCGGTCAGGCAGCCCTGGATGTGGATCGTGGTGTCGTCGCGCGGCGGCGGCTTCACGCAGGCCCCGCCGGCGGCCGCCTGGGAGACCGGTGCCGCCGAGGCGGCGCCCCCGCCCACCGAGACCAGCGCCGCGACCAGCAGGCCGAGCAGCACGAGGATCAACGGAGAGGTGCTTCTTGAACGGGCGTGCATGGGACTCCTGTCGCCTCGTCGTCGTCATCACCGGGTACGGCGCTGACGCGGGAGCATAGCGAGCGCGTGGGTCCGCTGCGTGGCCTTGCGTCCACACTCCAGCCCCACGCTGCCCCGTGACATCCCCGCGCTGACGTCACCCTAGGACCATCGCGGGGGGCGTACGGCTTTCTGAAGCAACAAATCCGCAACGAGTCACTCCCGGACGGGGGTCCGTGGGGACGCCAAACGATTGGGGAGGCCGCGGCACGAGGCGCTGGGCCGACCAGCGCGGTCCACTGCGGTCCAGCGCGGACCGTCGCTGCTCAGCGCAGGGCGGCGACGACCGCCGTCACCGCGGGGGCCAGCAGCAGGCCCGGGAGCAGGTCGCCCACGGGGAGCTGCTTGATCCGGAGCAGCCGCAGCGCGACGCCGACCAGCATCAGCCCCCCGGTCGCCGTGAGCGCGGCGACGCCCGCGTCCGGCAGCACGTTGCCGAGCACCGCGCCCAGGGCGGTCAGCGAGCCCTGCACGACCAGCAGCGCCAGCACGCTCGCGGCGACCCCCCAGCCGAGGGACGCGGCGAAGGCGATCGCGGCGAACCCGTCCAGCGCGGACTTCAGGAAGAGCTGGTCGGCCCCCTTGCCCAGGCCGTCGTTGAGCGACCCGAGCACGGTCAGCGGTCCGACGCAGAACACCAGCGAGGCGGTCACGAAACCCTCGATGAAGCGCTGCCGGTCCGCGCCCGCGCCGCCGTCCCCGGCGCGTCCGGCGCGCTGGCGCAGCCGGGCCTGGAGCCAGCCCCCGAACCCCTCGAGCCGCTCCTCGATGCCGAGCATCGAGCCGACGATGCCACCCACCACCAGCGAGCCCAGGACGATCAGCATCGGCGCGCTCGCACCGACCGCGCGCGACCAGGACGGGTCGGTGATGCTGGCGGCGGCCGAGGCGGCGATCAGCAGGGTGACCAGGCCCAGCGCGTCGGTGACCACGTCGCGGGTGCGCTGGGCCAGCCGGTGACCGACGAGCACGCCGATGCCGGTGCCCAGCAGCACCGTGGACATGTTGACGACCGTTCCGATCCCGGGAAACACTCCACTCCTCGCCTGGGGGTCCGTCACGACCGTCATCCACCGGTCATGTTCCCCGGCTACCCAACCGGCCCGGGGTAGGCGTAATCTCTCACCTCGGTCCGGTTCGTGTGCGTTCGGGGGCGTCCGCACGACTGGGCAGGCCGCGGAAGCCCGCGGTCCCACCGGTGCCGGCCGTCCGGCTGGAAGGAGTGCCCCCGTGTTCCGCAGCCCGGTGCACATCCGCGATGCGTCGCTCGACGATGCCGCAGCCCTCGTCGAGGTCTGGGGCGGCGCCGGTCGCACGCCCGTCGGCGAGACCGCCGGCTCGGCTCTGCTGGAGGCGGCCGCCTCGGTGACCAGGATCGCCTCGGACCCGCTCGAGCGGCTGCTCGTGGCACACGTCGAGGACCAGGTCGCGGGCGCGGTCCACCTGCTCCGGGCGCCGCTGTCGCCGATCCATGCCGAGACCGCCGTGTACGTGCTGCACCTGCAGGTCATCGAGGAGCTCCGTCGGCACGGGGTCGGCCGGGCGTTGATCGAGGCGACGGTCACCTGGGCCGAGCAGACCGACACCTCGCACGTCGTGGCCGCGGTCTCGGCCACCTCCCGGGATGCGAACCGCTTCATGGCCCGGCTCGGGCTCGGCCAGGTGGCGGTGGTCCGCGGTGCCACGGTCGCGTCGTTGCGCGCCAAGCTCCCGGTGGAGACCCCGGTCGCCGCCCGCGTCGGCAGCCGCACGCACCGCAGCGTCGGCCAGGTGCTGGTCCAGCGGCGCTCGCTGCGACGCTCACAGGCACGTCCCTCCTAGCCCGGACCGCGGCCCGCTGACCGCCCCTCGCTCGGGGGGTGGCGGCGACTAGGGTGGCTGCCGTGTCCGAGCAGCCCGCAGCCCCGTCCGACCAGCCCGGTGCCGCCTCCGGTGAGGTGACCACCCGACCGCGGCTGCTGCTGCTGGACGGGCACTCGCTGGCCTACCGCGCGTTCTTCGCGCTCCCGGTCGAGAACTTCTCCACCAGCACCGGCCAGCACACCAACGCGGTCTACGGCTTCACCTCGATGCTCATCAACGTCCTGCGCGACGAGCAGCCGACCCACGTCGGGGTGGCCTTCGACGTCTCGCGGCAGACGTTCCGCTCCGAGGAGTACGTCGACTACAAGGCGAACCGGTCGAAGTCACCGGACGAGTTCTCCGGCCAGGTGTCGCTGATCAAGGAGGTGCTCGCGGCGCTGCGGGTGACCACCGTCGAGAAGGACGGCTTCGAGGCCGACGACGTGATCGGCACGCTCACCACCCAGGCGCTCGCCGAGGGGTTCGAGGTGCTGATCTGCACCGGTGACCGGGACTCCTTCCAGCTGGTCAGCGATCGCTCCACGGTGCTGTACCCCAGCCGTGGCGTCTCCGAGATGGCCCGGATGACCCCGGAGGCGGTCCTGGAGAAGTACGGCGTCCCGCCGGCGCGCTACCCCGAGATCGCCGCCCTGGTCGGCGAGACCTCCGACAACCTGCCCGGCGTGCCGGGGGTGGGCCCCAAGACGGCCGCCAAGTGGATCAGCCTGTACGACGGCCTGGACAACGTGATCAACCACGCCGACCAGATCAAGGGCAAGGCCGGGGACTCGTTCCGCGCGCACCTCGGCGACGTGATCCGCAACCGCCGCCTCAACGCGCTGGTCTGCGACCTGTCGCTGACCGCGACGCCGACCGACCTGGTCGCGCAGCCGTGGGACCGCCAGGAGGTGCACACCCTCTTCGACAGCCTCGAGTTCCGGGTGCTGCGCGAGCGGCTCTTCGCCACCTTGGAGTCGGAGGAGGAGATCGACGAGTCGGGCTTCCAGCTCGACGGGACCCGGCTCGAGGCCGGCGCTCTGGCCGGCTGGCTGCGGTCGCACGCGGCGGGCCCGGGCCGGGTCGGGATGCACGTGCAGGGCACCTGGCGGGCCGGCAGCGGCGACGTCCTGGCGATCGCCCTGGCGGCCGGGGACGGGGCGGCGGCCTGGCTGGACGTCGAGCAGATCGGGCCGGAGGACGACTCCGCGCTGGCCGGCTGGCTGGCCGACCCATCGGTGCCCAAGGTGCTGCACGACGCCAAGGGCCCGATGCTGGCACTGGCCGCCCGGGGCTGGCGGCTGGCCGGGCTCGTGCGGGACACCGCGCTGTCGGCCTACCTCGCCCGTCCTGACCAGCGCTCGTACGACCTGGCCGACCTGACCGTCCGCTATCTGAAGCGGGAGCTCAAGGCCGAGGAGCCCGACGACCAGGGTCAGCTGAGCTTCGACAGCGTGGGGGAGGACTCCGCCGGCGACACGGCGATGCTGCAGGCCCGAGCGGTGCTCGACCTGGCCGAGGCGCTCGACGCGGACCTGGAGGAGCGGGGCGGCACCCGGCTGCTGGCCGAGGTGGAGCTGCCGCTGGTGCTGGTGCTGGCCGAGATGGAGCGGGTCGGCATCGCCGTCGACGTCGACAGGCTGGAGTCGCTGGAGTCGGAGTTCGCGGGCGAGGTCAAGCGCGCCGCGGACGAGGCGTTCTCGGTGATCGGCAAGGAGATCAACCTCGGCTCGCCCAAGCAGCTCCAGGTGGTGCTCTTCGACGAGCTCGGGATGCCCAAGACCAAGCGCACCAAGACCGGCTACACCACGGACGCGGACTCGCTGCAGGCGCTGTACGTGAAGACCGAGCATCCGTTCCTGCTCGCGCTGCTGCGGCACCGTGACGTGGCCCGGCTCCGGCAGACCGTCGAGGGCCTGCTCAAGACGGTGGCCGGGGATGCCCGCATCCACACCACCTTCAACCAGCTGATCGCCGCCACGGGACGGCTCTCCTCGACCGATCCGAACCTCCAGAACATCCCGGTCCGCACCGAGGAGGGCCGGCGGATCCGCGAGGCCTTCGTGGTCGGCGGTGGCTACGAGTCGCTGCTGACGGCTGACTACAGCCAGATCGAGATGCGGATCATGGCGCACCTGTCCGAGGACGCGCTGCTGGTCGAGGCCTTCCGCTCGGGCCGCGACTTCCACTCCGCGACCGCCTCGCGGGTGTTCCAGGTCGAGCCCGGCGAGGTCACCTCGGCCATGCGCGCGAAGATCAAGGCGATGAACTACGGGCTGGCCTACGGCCTGTCCGCCTACGGACTCGGCCAGCAGCTCGCCATCGAGCCGGCCGAGGCGCGCGGGTTGATGGACGAGTACTTCGAGACCTTCGGCGGGATCCGCGACTACCTGGCCGGTGTCGTCGACGAGGCCCGGCGCACCGGCTACACCGAGACCATCATGGGGCGGCGGCGCTACCTCCCGGACCTGACCAGTGACAACCGCCAGCGTCGGGACATGGCCGAGCGGATGGCGCTGAACGCGCCGATCCAGGGGTCGGCGGCGGACATCATCAAGGTCGCGATGCTCAACGTCGACGCGGCGCTCACCGCGTCCTCACTGCGGTCCCGGATGCTGCTCCAGGTGCATGACGAGCTGGTCTTCGAGGTCGCGCCGGGGGAGGCGGCCGCGCTCGACGGTCTGGTCCGCGAGCAGATGGCGGCGGCAGCCCGGCTGACCGTCCCGCTCGACGTCTCGGTCGGCACCGGTTCGAGCTGGCACGAAGCGGCTCACTAGCGGCACACCGCGTGAGCCCGCACCGGCAGCTCCGGTGTTTGTCGGCTTTGTGGCACATGTGGAACTCGCGGTATGGACCAGTCGCACTATGGTCCCCGGCCCCCGAAGGCCCCACACTCGGTCGCGGAGACCTCTCGCGGGGGTCGCCGCACTCCCCGTGGGGGGCGGGTGCGAGAGGGGACCCATGAACGACTTTCCGCGACCGCGGCGGGTGGACGAGACCGAGCTCCGGTCGTCGGCCGGCTACCGCACGATCGCCGTCATCGACGACCAGCGGACCTTCGCCGACCTGCTGGTCATGGCTCTCTCCCGGGAGCCAGACCTGGACTGTGTCGGCGCCGCCTACCGCCTCGACGAGGGGCTCGCCCTCGTGATGCAGCGACGTCCCGACGTGGTCGTCCTCGACGTCCAGTTCGAGGGGGACGACCGGGACGGGGTGGTCGCGGCTGCCGCGATCACCGCCGCGCACCCGCAGACGCGGGTGGTGCTGCTCACCGCCCGGGCCGACGCCGATCTGATGCGCCGGGCGGCCGACGCGGGGGTGTGCTCGCTGCTGCTCAAGGACGGCTCGCTGCCGGAGCTCCTCCGCGCCGTGCGGACAGCCCGGCCCGGAGGGCTGGTGGTGCACCCGACGCTGCTGCGCAGCCTGATCACCGAGGAGCGCACGCGCACCCCGATCCCCTCGTTGAGCCGCCGCGAGAAGGACGTTCTCTCGATGATGCTGACGGGGATGGACGCCCGGGGGATCGCGGGTCACCTCGGCATCTCGGTCAACACCTGCCGGGGATACGTCAAGAGCCTGATGCGCAAGCTGAACGCGCACTCCCAGCTCGAGGCCGTCGCGATCGCGCGGCGGCACGGGCTCGCGATCCTGGAGCGGCCCGCCTGAAGGGCGTGGCGGTGACTGCGCGCGAGCCCTCGATCGTCAGGTCCTCCCTCCTCCGGTTCCTTCTGCTCAGCCTGGTCACGCTGACCGTGCTCGGCCTGGGGATCGTCGTGGAGAGCGAGCGGATCGCGCACGGGGAGGCGATCCGCGACGCGTGCGTACGGAGCCAGCGGATGGCCGCGGGTATCGTCGCGCCCCTGGTGGGCCCCGAGCTGCGTCGGCGGGACCGGGACGTCGTGCGCAAGCTCACGGTCGCGATGCGTCACCGGATGCGCGACGGCTCGGTGGCGCACGTCAACGTGTGGGACCGTGACGGGCGCATCCTGTGGTCTGACGACCCGCGGCTGCAGGGTCGTCGCTTCGAGCTGTCCCCGGAGGTCGTCGCGCTGTTCGCCTCCCGAGGGACCGTCGTCCGCGGCACCTCGCCCGAGCAGTCCGAGAACGCTGCCGTCGCCGGCCACGGACTCATCGAGGTGTACGTCGGGCACCTCGGCGCGGACCGCCAGCCGTTCGCGTTCGAGGCCTACTTCTCCCCCGACCGGGTCGACGCGGACGCGGACGCGATCTTCGCCGAGCTCCTGCCGCTCGGGCTCGGTGCGCTGCTGCTGTTCCAGCTCGCCGTGCTGCCGCTGGCCTGGTCCCTGGCCCGCCGGGTCGACCGGGGGCGCCGGCAGCGCTCGGACATCCTCAGCCGCTCGATGGCCGCGTGGCACTCCGAGCGTCGTCGCCTGGCCCACGACCTGCACGACGGGGTGATCGCGGACCTCTCCTCGGCCGGCTACGCCCTGCCGATGCTGCTGGACCACCTTCGTGACGACGAGGGGGCCAGGGAGGCCCGCCGGGTCGGCGAGCAGCTGTCCGCGATGCTCCAGCACGACCTGTCCGCGCTCCGGTCCCTGGTCACCGACCTGTTCCCGGCCGACCTCACCCGGGCCGGCCTGCCGACGGCGATCGAGGAGCTGGCCAGGCTGTCCGCGCACAGTGGGGTGGCCGTCGAGGTCGAGGTCGCTCCGGACCTCGAGATCGGGCAGGAGATGTCCGGCGTGGTCTACCGGGTGGTGAGAGAGGGACTGCGCAACGTGGCCCGGCACTCCGGCGGCCGGTCGGCCGAGGTCGTGGTGCACTGCCGGGGCGGGTTCGTCGACGTCGTCGTCAGCGACGACGGTCGAGGACCCGGACACAACGAGTCCAGGGACGGGAATCATGTGGGCCTCCGGCTGCTGTCGGGGCTGGTCTCGGACGTGGGGGGCACCCTGACGCTGCGGGCGGGGGAGCCCCATGGCTCGGTGCTGGAGGCCCGGTTGCCAGCAGTGCTGGTGCCCTGAGCCGGGTCGGGACGTCGGAAGGCGCCCCGGTGGGGGGACCGGGGCGCCTTCCTGCTGAGGGTGGCGGTCGCTAGCGGCCGACCACCTGGTTCGAACGGCCCGACTGGGTGCCCGGTCCGACCGCGTTGACCGCCTGGACGGTGAAGCGGTAGTTGGCGTTGTTCACCGGCAGCGTCATCGTGAACGACCTGGCCGTGGCCGGCTGGGTCGCTGAGACGGTGGTTGAGGCCACCGTGCCGTTGGCGGCGATGCGGAGCCCGCGGACCACGTAGCCCGTGATCGGGGTCCCACCGTTGTTGACCGGGACCGACCACGTCGCCCTGGCCGTGACCGGGGCACCGGCCACCCCCGAGGTGGCGGTGCCGATGACCGGCGGTCCGGGCACCGACGCCGTGGTGAAGGACCAGGACGTCGTCCCCAGCGGCACCCCGGTGGCCGCGTTCCGGATCGGGTCGGCGGTCACCGCCCCCGGGTTGAGCGTCGCCCGGAATCGCGTCCCCGCCGCCAGGTTGGCGGTCGGGTTGAGGGTCGCGGTCCGGGTGGCCGGGTTGTACCCGACCGCGGCCGCCACGTTGGCCACCGCCACGCCCGCACCGTTGAGGCGTTGCAGGGTGAACGTCGCCCCCCGGACTCCGGCCACGTTGACGTCGAACGTCGCGGTGACGTTGCTGGAGGCAGCCACCCCGATCGCGGTGTCGGCCGGAGCCCGGGCGCTGAGCACCGGAGCGACGGGGGCGGTCGGGGTGACCGCGCCACTGGTCCCGGCCGGACTGGTCCCGAACAGGTTGAGCGCCACCACCGAGAAGGTGTAGGTCGTGCCGTTGGTCAACCCGCCCACCACCAGGGAGCTGGCGGTCGCGATGGCCGGGCGTGCGGCGCCCACGGGGTTGCCGGCGGCGTCGAACGGCTGCACCCGGAAGCTGGTCACCCCGTCGGGGTTCCCCGGTGCGAGGGCGTTCCAGGTGACCGTGACCTGACGGTTCCCGGCCTGCGCGCTGACCCCGGCGGGAGCCGCCGGAGCCTTCACGTTGACGGTGCGGTCGGTGAAGCGCAGCCGCTCGATCCCGGTCAGGGTGTCGACGCCGTCGGTGCCCGTGGTGTCGGTCACCGTCAGCTTCCCGGCCACGACCGTGATCGTGTATCTCCCGCTGGCCCCCGAGAACACTGCGGTGTCGATCGAGGAGGCGTCGCCGGCAGGCGGGGAGAGGATCTCCCGCACCGACACCAGGCTGCCCGGGTCGACGTCACCGTCGAACACCGCCTTCTGCAGGGTCTCCCCGGCCGTGCCGGGGCCGAAGCTGCCCGACAGTGCCTTGTGCTCCATGAGGTCGGTGCTGCCGATCTCGGTGGCCGGGTCGGTCGGGTCGGTCCGGACGCTGATCCGCACGGCGAGCGACTTGTCGCCGTCGATGATGTCGTCGCCGGCCCGTCCTTCGATGGTGTCGTCGCCGCCACCACCGAGCAGGATGTCGCCCTCGGCCCAGACGGTGCCGGCGCTGGTGGCCGTCGCCCCCTGGCCGGTCAGCGGGCAGTGACCCGCCGCCGAGGCGTCGACGATCGGCTGGAGCGGCGAGGGGAACGTGGTCACCAGCGTGCCCAGCCCCGCGATCCGGGCCACGCCGGCCGGGTCGAGCGCGTTGCAGCCGGTGAAGCCGGCGCCGCCGACGAGGCCCGGGATGTCCTTGGTGCCCTTGATGGAGTCGTTGAACGCCGAGCCCGAGTCGGCCTCGACCTCCTGCCACCGGTCCCGGTTGACCACGACCTGGATGGGCGCGCCGGCCAGGAAGTTGTTGATGGCCATGTCGTCGTCGGCGCCGACGGTGTCGTACTGGTGGATGGCCCAGTCGAACCCGCCCGAGCCGGCGTTCCGGTCGACGGCCGCGTTCTGGGACATGATGTCGTCCCCGCCCTCGGCGTCGTAGTCGTTCTCGCCCACCTGGCCGATGAAGATGTCGTGGCCAGGTGCCGCCTCAGCGGGGTCGTCGAAGAACGGGGCCCCGTGGTCGCCGATCAGCAGGTCCTGGCCGGATCCACCCTCGATCCAGTCGTCTCCGCCGTCGCCGAACACCGCGTCAGCGCCCTGGCCGGCGATGACGAAGTCGTCCCCGGGGCCGGCGAAGTGCTCGTTGTCGTTGGCGCCGCCGTTGATGAAGTCCTGGCCGTCGCCGCCCATGGACAGGTCGTCACCGGGACCGGTGTCGATCGCGTCGTTGCCGGGACCGCCCTTGAGGACGTCGGCCCCGTCGAGGTCGGTGAGGACGTCGTTCCCTTCGCCGCCGAGCGCGACGTCGTCGCCACCCTGTCCGTCGATGAAGTCCCGGCCGTCGCCGCCCCAGAAGGTGTCGTTGTCGTTCCCTCCCTGGACCCGGTCGACCCCGGTGGTGCCGTTGTAGACCGACTGGCCGTTGATGCCGGCCGGGTCGACGGTGTTGCGCTGCTTGTAGGCGATGGTGCCGTTGGGCGTCCGCTGCAGCAGGGCGGTCTCGTTGCACTCCGTCCCGGGGTCGTCGGTCACGACCGACCCGGAGCTGGCGAAGGCGGCTGCCGTGCCGCTGAGGTTGCGGAGCTGGAACTTGCAGTCCGAGGTGGCGAACACGTCGGCCTTGAGCGTGTTCGTGCCGTCGGTGTTGCGCTGGATCATCTCGGAGAACGAGTTGCCCTCGAGCTGCGTGCGCAGGTTCATGCCGGGCGTCCGGAGCAGGTAGTAGAACCGGTCACCGTCCTGCAGGTCCTCCATCTGGTTCTGGAAGACGTAGTTGAACGTCGTGCCGAGCAGGCCGCCGAAGTTGTTGGTCGCCTCGGCCAGCCCGCCGACCCACAGGTCGACCTCGTCCAGTCCGGTGACCGTCGTCCCCTGGGCGTCGTCGGACCAGTCCCGGCAGTCGGCGTTCGGCGCGTCGCAGCCGTTCATGGTGCGCCCGTCGACGCCGAAGACGAACGCGCCGGCGTCGGCCGGGATGTCCGCCGGGTCCGTCGCCGGAGCGGAGGACGGGTCCACGATCGCCTTCGCTGCCGCCCGCTTCGCTGCCAGGGTGGAGGCTCCGGTGATGCTCGGGTGCCGGCCGTAGGCTGCGACGAAGTTGACCAGCGACTCCGGGTGCTTGAGGTGCTGCCCGAAGTCGGACCAGCTGGTGTACGGCGTCAGGGCTCCGTCGTTGGTCTGAGCGTTGATCTGACGCCGCACCCCGTTGAGCGGCGGGATGCCGGCGTCCCTGGCCCGGGCCATGTTGATCGTGGCCAGGTCGAGAGGGAGCCCGAGGAGGTTGTTGCGGAGGGTCTCGATGACGAACTCGTCCAGCTCGTTGCCGACCTGGTCCGATGAGCCCATCACGATCTGTCCTGCCGCCTGCTCGGGCGTGAGCGCCCCGCCGCCGGTGTGGTCGTTCTGGTACTCCGGCGGGTTGAGGAAGGCCTGCAGGAGGGTCAGCGAGTTGTCGGTCCCGTTCTCGCGGGTGCGGGCCACCGTGTCGTCGAGCATCGAGTGTCCGAACCGGTAGACCGCGTGCGCGAACTCCGCCTGCACCGCCGGGTTGATGTCGGGGCTGTAGACATGGAACGGCCGGATCGCCGGCACGACCTTGCGTCCGAACTCCTCGAACACCAGGTGCTGGTACTCCATCTCGGTGACGAAGCGGGCGGCCTGGAAGAGCCGGTCCCCGTAGCCGAAGGTGTGTGCGGCTCCCTCGGCGGTCGGGTTGACGTTGAGGTAGGCCGCCTTGAGTACGGCGTTCGCCGGCCGGTCCAGGGTGGCCACGATGTCGTCGACCAGCCGGTCGTGCTCGGAGTGGAACACCTGGTGGATCGTGGTCAGGGCGATGTTCTCGTTGACCCGTCCGTCACCGGCGATGAAGTGCGCGTTGAGCATCTCGTCGTCGTAGGTGCCCGCCGGCTGGCTCGCGAAGTCGGTGGAGGGCGTGTCGTCGGCGTCGGGGATGGGGGCCACCTTGGGCGTCGCCGGGTTGTGGTCGGTGTCCTGGGGCGACGGGTCGGCGTTGTGCGCGATGTCGGTCAGGAACGGGGTGTCGAAGTAGAGCGCGTTGGCCGGCACGGGGACCGGGTCGGCGAGGTCGCCCTCTACCGTCGCGCCGTCGCCGGTGAGGTACTGCGGCAGGCCGTGGGGTCCGGGGATGAACTCGCCGTACGGGTCGGTGGCGAGCATCGGGATGTTGGTCGCGTCCTGGTCGCGCAGCAGCAGGCCGAGCTTGGCTGCTGCCTGCCGCTTGGTCGAGGCCCAGGTCGCCATGCCGGTGCGCCCGTCGGGCGAGCCGGGGTAGCTCCCGTCCACGTCCGACCCGCCCAGCAGCTTGCCGGTCGCCTCGGGCCGGCCGGCGTTCATGGCGTACTCACGCAGGAACACCTGGTGCGAGGCGTGAGAGGAGTAGGTCTGGCTCTGGTCCACCCAGGGGGAGTCGGTGTTCCCGGCGTCCTGGACGTCGTCGGCCGTGCCCAGCACACCGTCCGGTCCGGGCTGGTTCTGCGCGCGGGTGAGAACCATGAACCGCTGGCTGGCGGGCACCTCGTCACCGGTGCCCGGTCTCCCGTCGGGGCCGAGGGTGACCAGCGGGTCGTCGGCCTTCAGCGGGACGTAGACCGTCGCGCCGCCCTTGACCGTCTGGTCGACACCGTGGTCGAAGAACTGGCCGAAGAACGTGAACATCGAGTTGTAGGGCGGGGACAGGCCCACGTCGGTGGTGACGTTGGGGATGAACAGGGTCTGGTGCGAGGGCACACAGCCGGCGGGGACACCCTCGACCGGCGGGACCGCGTCGAGCTGGGGGTCGGTCGTGCACGGGTGCACGCCGGGGTTGCCCTGCGTGCGCACCGGGAACGCCGCCGCGGCCACGGCGGCGGGGTTGGTCGAGGTCTGGTCGACGATGAGGTTGCTGGCGGTGCGGGGCGCCGAGTCCACGACGTCCTTGAGGGTGCTGTACGACGTGGTTCCGTCGTCGCGGACCGAGCCGGGCTGCACGAAGCGGGAGAGGGGTCCCGGGGCGTCGGTGTCCCGGAAGCTCGGCCGGGTCAGCCGCGGGAAGAGCTCGTCTGCCGCCGCGAAGGTCTCCCGACCGGGGAACAGGTTGTTGCAGGAGCCGTCGACGGTGCGCAGGCCGTAGGCGGTCAGCCGGTCGGGGACCTGGTTCGCCGCCGGACCGACCAGGGTTCCGCACGGGTTGCCCGCCGTCAGCGTGCCGGCGTGCCGCTCGGCGACCTTGATCTGCTTGAGGATGTAGGACAGGTCCCCGGCCGTGACGCTGAAGCCGGCCCCCACCGGCCCGACCGCGGCGACCGCGCTCGGCGGCAGCAGCGGCGTGAACAGAGCCAGTGCCGTCGCCGCTGCCGCGGTTCCCGCCACCCGTGCCCGGACCCTTCGAGGCCCCCCCAGATATCTCATGACTTCCTCATCTCACTCATCTCGCATGACCCCTGACATGGGCGGCGCTCGGCCGACGGACAGAACAGGGGCACCGTCGTCCTTGGGACCTGGGGAATTCCTGGGGCGAACCCCCCAGGTTTTCCCCAGTGACCTCTGCCTACGGTTCGGCACCCACGCCCGAGGAGGCCGTCATGCCGCTGTCCCGCCGAGATGTGCTCAAGCTGTCGCTCCTGACCGGTGCGACGATCGCGCTTCCCCTCGAGCGCTCGGTCAGCGGATCCCCCGCCCAGGCCAACCGCATCGCCGAGAGCGCGCTGCCGGCGCCGTTCACCGTGCCGTTCAGGGTGCCGTCGGTGATCCGGCCCGTCCGCTCCGACGCGACCTCGGACTACTTCCGGGTCTCGATGGAGCCGACCACGGTGGAGATCATCCCCGGGCTGCCGACCCGGATGTGGGGCTACAACGGTGAGGTTCCCGGCCCCACCTTCCAGGTGACCAAGGGGCGTGAGGCCGTGGTGCGGCAGATCAACAACCTGCCGAGCCGGCACCCCACCCTGGGCTACACGCCGTGGACCTCGGTGCACCTGCACGGCTCCGCGTCGCTCCCGCAGTACGACGGCTACGCCAGCGACATCACCAACCCGGGCAGCTGGAAGGACTACCGCTACCCGAACTGGCAGAACGCCCGCACGCTGTGGTACCACGACCACGGGCTGCACCACACCGCCGAGAACGTCCACATGGGTCTGGCCGGGATGTACCAGGTCTCCGACCCGCTGGAGCGCTCCCTGCCGCTCCCGCAGGGTGAGTACGACGTGCCGCTCATCGTCTCTGACCGGATGTTCAACAGCGACGGCTCGTTGCTGTTCGACACCAACGACGGCTCCGGCGTCGTACGGCGACGTCATCACCGTCAACGGCCGGCCGTGGCCGGCGATGAAGGTCGCGCGGCGCAAGTACCGATTCCGCATCCTCAACGCCTCGCCGTCGCGCTCGTACGCCTGGTCGCTCAGTGACGGGTCACCGATGAAGGTCATCGCGACCGACGCCGGCCTGATGCCGGCACCGCAAGACCGTGACCGGCTTCCGGCAGGGGGTCGCCGAGCGCTACGAGGTCGTGATCGACTTCGCGAAGTACAACCCGGGGCGCGGATCCTCCTGAAGAACGGCAGCACGAAGAACAACATCAGCTACACCCACACCGACAAGGTGATGGCCTTCGACGTCGTCGGCGACTCCTTCACCAAGCGGAACAACGCCGTGCCCTCGACGCTCTTCCCCGCGCACCCGGCCATGGTCGTCCCCGAGACCAGGCGATCCGGACCCGCACCCTCGACCTGGTGCGCGTCAACGGCCAGTGGACGATCAACGGGCAGACCTGGGACGACGTGGTGGCCAGCGGGTTCACCAAGGTGCTGGCCGATCCCGAGCGTCGGGGACGTCGAGATCTGGGAGCTGCGCAACCCCTCGGGCGGCTGGCACCACCCGCTGCACGTCCACTTCGTCGACTTCCGCATCCTCAGCCGCAACGGCCGGCCGCCGTTGCCGTACGAGGTCGGCCCCAAGGACGTGGCCTTCCTCGGCGAGAACGAGACGGTGCAGGTGCTCATCAAGTTCGAGGGGGGCGGGGCAAGTACATGGTGCACTGCCACAACCTGGTCCACGAGGACCACGACATGATGGGTCAGTTCGAGATCAGGGACTCCGTCATGGCGGCCTACGAACCCTGGGCGGTGCCGGCCCAGGAGCTGCCCGAGTGGGACCTGTAGGTGCCCGGGATGGCACTCGTCTCCGTGAGCCGGAACGCGAACCCGGAGCCCCCGCGCCATCCGTACGGCCGTCGGGAGGACGCAGGCCAGCGGCGGTTCGCTGCGGTCGCGGCGGGGTCCGGCCTGGTGGCGGCGGCCATCCACGCCGCGGTGGTCCCAGAGCATCTGGCCGAGGCGCCGCCTGCTGGGTGGTTCTTCATCACCCTGGCCGTGGTGCAGACGGCACTCGCCGTGGCGCTGCTGCGCCCGCTGCCGGTCGTCGTCCTGCTCGCCGCCATCGTCGGGCACCTGGGGGTGGTCGCGCTCTACGTGGCCAGCCGCACCGTCGACCTGCCCTTCCTGCCGACGCACGGCGAGGAGCACCTGCCGGTGGCGGGCGGGGTCGGGGACGGGATCCCCGTCTATCCCGGAGCGCACCTGGAGCCGGTCGGCGGGCTCGACGCCGCATGCCTCGGCGTCGAGCTGGTCATGCTCTGCATGCTCACGGCCCTCCTGCCGGAGCGGCTGCGCTCGCGGGTGACCACGGCGATGACCGGGCTCGCGGTCACGGGGCTGCTCGCCCGGCTTGTCGGTGTCGGGGGATGAGCACCGGAGCCGCCGCGACCCAGCCGCGACGGATCCTGCTCACGGTCGCCACCGTCCTAGCGCTGCTGCTGCTGGTGGCCGGCCGCCTCCTGGCCGAGCCGATGCGGGTGTCCTCGGCGTCGATGACGCCCACGTTCGTTACCGGGGACCGTCTCCTGGTGGGCACCGGTGTCATCGGCGAGGGCCGGGCCGACCCGGGTGAGGTGGTGGTCTTCCACCGTCCGGGACCCGGTGAGGCGGCGGGTGAGCTGCTGGTCAAGCGCGTGGCCGCCGTGGCCGGGGACCAGGTCGGCGTCCGGGACGGCCGGCTCGTCGTCAACGGGGTATGGGTCCCTGAGGAGTACGTCGTCCAGACGGCGGTCGACGGCACGTACTTCGGCCCGGTCACCGTGCCACCGGGCTGCGTCTTCGTGCTCGGGGACAACCGCGCCGACTCCCTGGACTCCCGCGACTTCGGCGCCGTCCCCACCGACATGCTGGTGGGCCGGGTGCTGTTCCGGTTCTGGCCGGCCTGGTGAGCGTGGTCACGCGCACCGGAGCCGGTCGATGGCGGCCAGGTGACGGGCGCCTGACGCCGATCTGACCATCCGTCAACGCCCACGTGACCCTTGTCTGACCCGGGGATGACTACGCCGGACGTGGTGCGCGGGTCCCCCCACGTTGAGGTGGGCCCGTCCCTCCACGTGGGGCTACCGGGCGACCCGCGACCGGGCGAGGCTGGCACCGGGGATTGGGGGGTACGACATGATGCGTATCGCATTGTTGGGCGCGACCACGGTATGGGGTCCGGTCGCACGCGTGGACGCCAGGGAGCTCGGTGGGGCCAAGCCTCGCCAGCTGCTGCAGATGCTGGCGCTCGAGCTCGGCACCGCGGTGCCGAAGGAGCGGCTGGCCGAACGACTCTGGGACGGCAGGCCGCCGGCGTCGTACATCTCGACGCTGGAGAGCTACGTCTGCCTGCTGCGACGCCGGCTGAGCGCTGCGGGCATGCAGCGCACCGCGCTGGTGACCACCGGGTGCGGCTACCGGCTCGACCCGGCGCAGGTCAGCGTCGACGCCGTCGAGGTGCGCGGGATGCTGGCCGCGGCGGGGGCGGGAGCCACGGGACCGGGCCTGGCCCGGAGCGTGGCGCGCGCCCTGGACCTGGTCACCGGCGACCTGCTCGCCGACGAGCCGTACGCAGCCTGGGCCACCGAGGAGAGGGAGCGGTTCTCCGCCGTCCTCTCCGATGCAGCTCTGGCGGGTGCCCGGCACGCCAACCGGCAGCGGTGCGGCGACCTGGCCCTCCGGCTGTCGCGAGCGGCGGTGCGTCACCGGTTCGCCTCCGAGGCCGCGACGCAGGAGCTGGTGCGGGCCCTGTGGCGTGCCGGCTACCGCACCGAGGCCCTGCAGACGTACGCCGGGCTGCGCGAGACGCTGCTCGACGAGTTCGGCCTCGAGCCCGGGCCGGCCAGCCGACGCCTGTATCTCGCGGTGCTCCGCAGCGGCTCGAGCCCGGCCCCCATGGAGGGAGACCGGCGCGAGCTCAGGACCCTGCTGCGGCTGCTCGGCCAGGTCCTGGAGAACACCGGCGTCGGACGGGACCCGGTGGCGCTGCGACTGTTCGAGGCCAGTCGCGAGCTGTCGGCTCTCGCGGTCTGAGGTCCGGCGGGGACGCTCAGACCGGCACCGGCTGCTGGCGGTAGGACGGGGCGACGCTGCGCACCAGCAGCAGCAGGAACAGCGCCGAGTCCACGACCAGGACCGCGACGAGCAGGAAGATCAGCGACCCCACCGCGGGGGACAGGGCCAGCAGCGCGACCAGGGCTGCCCACACCAGGAGCACGGTGCGCTGCCGGCGTCGGGCGACGATGTGGTAGGTCAGCAGCTGCAGCATGGCCAGCAGCGTGCCGACGGCGGCGAACAGCCACAGCCGCTCCCGCAGCGCGCCGTACTCGGCGCCGCCGACGAACCCCACCGCCGTCCCCGACAGCGACGCCACACCGGCCGTGGTCACCGCGCCGATGGCCAGCACCAGGGCGAGGCTGGTGAGGTGCATCCGGTTGCCCGCCCCGCCGCGCGACATCGAGGGGAAGGCCACCACCACCACGAACTGCGGCAGGAAGAGCACCGCCTTCGTCAGGATCAGCCCGCCCGCGTACAGCCCCGCCTGGTGGGCGTCCAGCGTGCTCCGCGCGATGACCACGTCGGCGTTGGAGAGCGCGAAGAAGGCGAGCAGCGCGTGCGAGTTGTGCAGCGTCTCGCGGAGCACGCCTCCGGCGGCCCAGCGACGTGGCCGCGGAGCCGTGGCGGCCCGGCCCGGGCTCCGGCGGGCGGGATGTCGCAGCGCCAGCGCGCCGACCGCGGCGGGTAGCAGAGCGCCGACCGTGACCCCGACCATCGCCCCCAGCGTGTTCGGCACGAGCAGCAGCGCGACCGCGCCGAACCCCAGCCTGCCGACCCCGACAGCGAGGTAGATGCCGGCCAGCGGTCCCCACCGACGCTCGCCCTGCAGGATGCCGGCCTGGCCGCCCATCACCGAGAGGGGAACCGCGGTCGCGGCGATCAGCGCTGCCGCGGCCCACGAGTCGAGATCCAGCACGACGGTGACCAGCGGGGTGGCGAGCAGCACGACCACCCCGAGGACCGCCGCGGACGCGTAGCTGGTCGACATCACCTCCCGCTCGATCGCAGCCAGGTCGCCGGGAGCGGCGCTGACCCGGCGGGCCCCGGTGGCCTGCAGCCCCAGGGAGAGCACGTTGACGACGAGCAGCAGACCCATCACGGCGGCCAGGGCGCCGTACTCGGCGGGGCCGAGGAGACGCGCGGCCAGGATCGTGAAGGCGTACGTCGTGACGTTCATGACCGCCATGGCGACCGCGATCGCCGCACCGCCTCGGAGGGTCTGGCGGCTGAGCGGGCGTGGCTTCACCCCGGAAGCGTAGGTCGTGGGCGGGCCCGGTCGGCTGCACCCCCCGGCCCGGCCCCGCGACCCCGGCAACCCCCAGGACGGGAAGGTCTACGGGCGGAGCGCGGTGAAGATCGCGGTCCCCGGGACGAGCCGGCCGCGCTCCGGCCCCCAGCCGCCCCAGATCCGCTCGTGTCCCGCAGGCCACTCGGGCTCGAGCAGCCCGGTCAGCGTGAAGCCGCAGCGTGCCAGATGGCCGACCCAGTCGCCGAGCGTGCGGTGGTGCTCGGCGTAGGTGACCTCGCCGTCGTCGTCCTCCTCCAGGTACGGCGTCCGGTCCCAGTAGGAGCTGGTCACCACCAGGCCGGCCGCGGTCGGGTCGTCGGGCATCGTCCACCGCACCGGATGGGTGACCGAGAACGCGAACCGGCCGCCGGGACGCAGCACCCGGGCCGCCTCCGCGACGGCCCGCCCCGCCTCCCGGACGAACTGCAGGGCACCGAACGCGGAGAAGACCACGTCGAAGGACGCGTCCGCGAAGGGCAGCGCGGTCGCGGTGCCGACCACGACCGGCACCGCGACGCCGGTGGCCAGGTCGATGCGGCGGGCGTGCTGCAGCTGCCGCTCGGACAGGTCGAGGCCGACCGCGCGCGCGCCGCGGGTTCGCAACCACCGGGCGCACTGGGCCGCGCCGCAGCCGATCTCCAGCACGTCGCGGCCCTCGACGTCGCCGAGCATCCGGACGTCTGCCTCCTGCACCCCCTCCGGACACCACACGAAGCCGACGTCGCGGAGGAACTCGCCGTGGGTGGCCTGGTACTCGTCGGCGTAGGCGTCCCACTCGCGCCGGTTGGCGTGCTGGGTCTCGGCCTCCGAGAGGGTGCGTCGTGCGGGGTGCACAGCTCAGTCCGCGCGGGCGCTGCTGCGCGCCTCGCGCCGGGTCGGGTGGGGCGACGCCATGCGCCGACCCTAGCCCGGCCGGCACCCGGCCGGGTGGCAGGATCGCGGCCGTGAGCATCCCGTTCGGCGACCCGGACGAGTTCGGCCTGGCGCCGCTGGCCGGCGGCTTCAGCGGCGAGACCTTCGCCGCCCAGGCGGCGGGGGAGCGCACCGTGGTCCGGGTCTACGGGGGCCGGGGCGCCGCACGCGGCCCGCAGGCCCCGGAGGTGGACGCCGCCGTGCTGCGACTGGTCCGCGGGCTGCTGCCGGTGCCCGAGGTGCTCGAGGCGCAGCGGCCGGACCCGGCGGCCGGCACCCCGGGGCTGCTGGTCACCTCCTTCCTGCCGGGCGCCCGCCTGGACCTGGTGCTGCCCGAGCTGGCCGACGCCGGCCGTCGGGTGCTCGCCCGGCGGCTCGGCGAGCTGCTGGCCCGGCTCGCGACGATGCCGCTGCCTCGGCCCGGCCGGTTCGTGGACCGCGAGCTGCACGTCGAGCCGCTGCCGGCGGCCGACCTGGTGGGCTTCGTCGAGGCACGCCGTACCGGCACCGCCCTGGCCGACTGGCCCGGGGCCGCGTACGGAGACCTGCTCGACGTCGCGGACCGGGCCCAGCGGCTGCTGGACCCGCTGACCCGCTGCTGCCTGGTGCACGGCGACCTGAACCCGAAGAACCTGCTGGTCGACGCGGGGACGGGCCAGGTGACCGGGATCGTCGACTGGGAGTTCGCGCACGCCGGGCTGCCCGTCACCGACCTGGGCAACCTGCTGCGCTTCGAGCGCGAGGAGGTATTCGCCGGGACGGTCCTGGACACCTACCGGGAGCTGGTGCCGGACGCGCCGCCACGACTGCTCGACCGGGCCCGGGCCGCGGACCTGTACGCGCTGGTGGACCTGGCCGCGAGGAGGGGGGAGAACCCGGTCGCCGAGCAGGCGCACCGGCTGCTGCTCGCGGTGGCGTCCAGCGGGGATCTGCACGCGGCCAGGTGAGGGGCCGGGTTGGACGCGGGTGGCCGGGGTTGCGTATCCTGAGCGGTGCGCAGGAGTCTGCCCGAGTCCCAGACCTAGCAGACTCTCGCTCGCTATCCTGCGGTTCCCCGACCAGCGACACGGGGTCGCCGGCAGCCAGACCCACCGGTAGTGAAACAGGGCCTCCCGCGCGCCGCGACAACTCCACCCATCCCAAGGAATCCGCTCCCCTATGACGATCACCCCCACTCTCTCCGACGCCCCGCAGGTCGCGATCAACGACATCGGGTCCGAAGAGGACTTCCTCGCCGCGATCGACGCCACCATCAAGTACTTCAACGATGGCGACATCGTCGAGGGCACCATCGTGAAGGTGGACCGCGACGAGGTCCTGCTCGACATCGGCTACAAGACCGAGGGCGTCATCCCCTCGCGCGAGCTGTCGATCAAGCACGACGTCGACCCGTCCGAGGTCGTCGCCGTCGGCGACAAGGTCGAGGCCCTCGTCCTCCAGAAGGAGGACAAGGAAGGCCGGCTCATCCTGTCCAAGAAGCGCGCCCAGTACGAGCGCGCCTGGGGCACGATCGAGCAGGTCAAGGAGGAGGACGGCGTCGTCACCGGCACCGTCATCGAGGTCGTCAAGGGTGGTCTCATCCTGGACATCGGCCTGCGCGGCTTCCTCCCCGCCTCCCTCGTCGAGATGCGACGCGTCCGCGACCTCCAGCCGTACGTCGGCAAGGAGCTCGAGGCGAAGATCATCGAGCTCGACAAGAACCGCAACAACGTCGTCCTCTCGCGTCGCGCCTGGCTCGAGCAGACCCAGTCCGAGGTGCGCCAGGGCTTCCTGACCCAGCTCCAGAAGGGTCAGATCCGCAAGGGCGTCGTCTCCTCGATCGTCAACTTCGGTGCGTTCGTGGACCTCGGCGGCGTCGACGGCCTGGTGCACGTCTCCGAGCTGTCCTGGAAGCACATCGACCACCCGAGCGAGGTCGTCGCCGTGGGCGACGAGGTCACCGTCGAGGTGCTCGACGTGGACATGGACCGCGAGCGGGTCTCCCTGTCGCTCAAGGCGACCCAGGAGGACCCGTGGCAGCACTTCGCCCGGACCCACCAGATCGGCCAGATCGTGCCGGGCAAGGTCACCAAGCTGGTGCCCGTTCGGCTCGTTCGTGCGGGTCGAGGAGGGCATCGAGGGCCTGGTGCACATCTCCGAGCTCGCCGAGCGTCACGTCGAGATCCCCGAGCAGGTCGTCCAGGTCAACGACGACGTGATGGTCAAGATCATCGACATCGACCTCGAGCGTCGCCGGATCTCGCTGTCGCTCAAGCAGGCCAACGAGACCGCCACGGCCGCCGAGGGCGAGGAGTTCGACCCGACGCTGTACGGCATGACCGCGTCGTACGACGAGCAGGGCAACTACATCTACCCGGAGGGCTTCGACTCCGAGACCGGTGAGTGGCTCGAGGGCTTCGACGACCAGCGCGCCGCCTGGGAGGAGCAGTACGCCAAGGCGCACGCTCGCTGGGAGGCGCACGTCAAGCAGCAGGCCGAGGCCGCCCAGGCCGAGGTCGAGGCCGGCGAGGCGACGTCCTACTCCTCCGAGCAGGCCGCTCCCAGCGCCGGCAGCACCGGTGCGAGCAGCGAGGCTGCCGGCGGCGGTTCGCTCGCCTCGGACGAGGCGCTCCAGGCGCTGCGCGAGAAGCTCACCGGCGGTCAGCAGTAGTCACCCCGTGGCCTAGCCACACACCAGGACGAGGGCCCGGTCACCGCGAGGTGGCCGGGCCCTCGTGCCGTCGGCTGCCCGCTCAGGCGAACCGGTGCGGCTCGAACAGGTCGGGCGGATGGCTGCGGGGCGGGCTGGTGCGGCGTCCCAGCCCGTCCGTGGAGACCAGGTGGAGCAGGGCGAGGACCACGAGGGCCATGGTGAGGACGACGGACACGGAGACGAGCACGGCGGTCAGGGTCATGGCAGTAATCATGCGTCCGTCGAGATGAGGCCACGAGTGGCAGAGATGACACTTCGCATCGATTTTCTGCCAGAGCTGCTGTCATGCTGGGATCATGATCAGCAACGTGGCCGTCCTGGTCTACGACGGGGTCGCGCCGTTCGAGGTCGGCGTGCTGCACGAGGCCTGGGGCACCGACCGCTCCGACGAGGGGCTCCCGGTGCTGGACTTCGCGGTCTGCGCCCCCGGTGCGCGGGAGGTGCAGACCCAGGGCGGCTTCGGCATGACCGTGCCCCACGACCTGGGCCGGGCCGCCGAGGCCGACCTGGTGGCGGTCGCGTCCTGCCAGGAGGGCCGGCCGGTGCCCGAGCAGGTGCTGGCCGCCGTCCGGGCCGCCCACGACCGCGGAGCGCGGGTGCTGTCGCTGTGCACCGGTGCGTTCGTGCTGGGCGAGGCCGGGCTCCTCGACGGCCGCACCTGCACCACGCACTGGCGGTACGCCCAGCGGCTCGCGGAGCGCTTCCCCCGGGCCAGGGTCCAGCCCGAGGTGCTCTACGTCGACGACGGTCCGGTGCTCACCAGCGCCGGGACCGCGGCCGGGATCGACGCGTGCCTGCACCTGTGGCGCGAGGAGTTCGGCGCGGCCGCGGCGGGGGTCGTCGCGCGCCGGATGGTCGTGGCGCCGCAGCGGGAGGGCGGCCAGGCCCAGTTCATCCGCACGCCCGTCCCGGACTGCGACGCGGAGACCCTGGGTCCGCTGCTGACCGAGCTCACCCGGACCCTGGGCGAGCCGCACACCGTCGAGAGCCTCGCCCGGTCCGTCAGCATGTCACCACGGACCTTCGCGCGGCGCTTCCGGGCCGAGACCGGCACCACGCCGCACGCCTGGGTCAGCAGCCGCCGGGTGCTCCTCGCCGAGGAGCTGCTGGAGACCACCGACCGGCCGGTGGAGTGGATCGCGCGCGAGGTCGGCTTCGGCACCGCCGCGATCCTGCGCCACCACTTCGTCCGGGCCCGGTCGGTCAGCCCGCAGCAGTACCGCCGGACGTTCGCCGCGCCCGGCCGCTCGCGGGTCCCCACCGCCGCCGCGACCGCGGAGTAGCCGGGCCGGGGGCGGCGGTCGGGCGGCCGGTTACGCTCTGCTGGTCCGCGGGCCGGGAGAGGTCGTCGTGCGGGCTTGACCTGCGGCGTTCTGGGCAGGCTGTGCTCACCACCGTGGTGGTGACGAGAGGGGCACGATGTCGGAAGCACCGATGATCGAGTCGAGCGAGCATCCGATGGTGCTCAGCGCGATGGCGAGGCTGGCCACGCACGGTGGGTGGGCGAGGATCCTGGCCGGCAAGCCGCTCGAGGACGTCATGGACATCAACGACGCCGAGCTGCTGCTCGCGGCCCACGTGCTGCGTCGCTGCTCCGACGACTCCCTGGAGCCGGTGCATCCGCACCCGTGGCACTTCGACCCGGTCTCGCTGGCCGGCGGGATGATGGCCTCCCTCAAGCGCGCGCTGCGACACGCCGAGGGTGCCGACGCCGGCTGGACGGCCGACGACCTGGAGATCGTGGTGGCCCAGGGGCGGGCCAGCGACTCGGCCGCGATCGCGGTCGGTGAGGGGCTGCTGCCCCAGATGCCCGGAGCGCACGAGGCGTTCCTGAGTGGCCAGGCCCGGTTCCTCGACGTCGGCGTGGGCATCGGCGTGGTGTCGGCCCGGCTGTGCCGGATGTTCCCCGGGGTGCGCGCCGTCGGGTTGGACGTCCTGGAGCCGGTGCTCGACCTGGCCCGCGCGGAGCTGACGGAGGCGGGGCTCGCGGACCGTGTCGAGCTGCGGCTGGAGTCGGTGGCGGACCTGCGCGAGGACCGCGCCTACGACCTGGTCTGGCTGCCGCAGGCCTTCATCCCGCGCCCCGCCCTGGTCCCGGGCCTGGCATCGGTCTTCCGTGCGCTACGACCGGACCGCTGGCTGGTTGCCCCGGTGATGGCCGCCCCGAGCGGGGCCGACGACTTCCAGCGGGCGGTCTACGCTCATGGTGCCCACCTGACCGGCGGGGGACCCATCACCCTCGACGAGATCACCGCGATGCTCGAGGACGCCGGGTTCGACCAGGTCACCGGCCTGAACCACGTCGGCCAGATGGTGATGCTCGCGCACCGTCCGGCGGGCTGAGGCTCGGTGCGCATCGGACTGACCGGAGGCGTGGCCGCCGGCAAGAGCACGGTCGCCTCCCTCCTCGCCGAGCTGGGCGCGGTGGTGGTGGACTCCGACCGGCTGGCGCGCGAGGTGGTGGAGCCGGGGACCCCGGGGCTGGCGGCGGTGGTCGAGGCCTTCGGCCCGGGGGTGCTGACCGCCGACGGGCGCCTGGACCGGCCCGCTCTGGGCGCCCTGGTCTTCGGTGACGACGACGCCCGTCGGCGCCTCGAGGCGCTGCTGCACCCGCTGATCCGCGCGCGGGCCGCGGAGCTGGAGGCGGCCGCCCCGCCGGACGCGCTGGTCGTGCACGACATCCCGCTGCTGGTGGAGACCGGCCAGGCCGGCAGCTTCGATGCCGTCATCGTGGTGGACGTGCCGTTGGAGACCCAGGTCGAGCGCATGGTGCGGGACCGCGGCTGGAGTGACGCGGACGCCGCGGCGAGGGTGGCCGCGCAGGCGAGCCGCGAGCAGCGCCGGGCGGCGGCGACGTACCTGGTCGACAACACCGGGAGCCTGGAGAGCCTCCGTGCTCGGGTCACGGAGGTCGTCGAGGCGCTGCGCGCCGTGGGCGGCTAGCGGACCGCCGGCCGCCCTGGGGAGGACGGCCGGCGGGCGGGAGGGTCGGTGCAGCGGGCGGTGGCCCGCGCGCTCAGGCGGCCAGGTCGGGGTCGGCCAGGTCGCGGAGCTTCTGCAGGGCCTCGCGCTCGAGCTGGCGCACCCGCTCCGCGGAGATGCCGTGCTTGGCGCCGATGTCGGCCAGCTTGTGCTGCCGGCCGTCGACCAGGCCGTAGCGAGACCGGATGATGTCGGCCGCCCGGTCGTCGAGCAGCTCGACCAGGTGACCCAGCCGGTCCCGCGACTCCACGTCGAGGAACGTGCTGTCCGGTCCCGGAGCGGTCTCCTGGGCGATCAGGTCGCCCAGGGAGGTGTCCCCGTTCTCGTCCACGGGGGTGTCCAGGCTCACGTGCTCACGGCCCCAGGACAGCAGGTCCAGCACCCGGTCGAAGTCCATGTCGAGCTCGGCGGCGATCTCCTCCGGCTCCGGGTCGCGGCCGAGCTGGCGCTCCAGGGTGCGGCGCGCGGCGCCGACCTGGTTCAGCTCCTCGACCACGTGCACGGGCAGCCGCACCACCCGGGCCTGCTGGGCGATCCCGCGGGTGATCGCCTGCCGCACCCACCAGGTCGCGTAGGTGGAGAACTTGTAGCCCTTGGCGTAGTCGAACTTCTCCACGGCCCGGATCAGGCCGGTGTTGCCCTCCTGGACCAGGTCCAGCATGGGCATCTGGCTCCGGCCGTACTTGCGGGCGATGGAGACCACCAGACGCAGGTTGGCCTCGATGAACCGCTGGATGGCCTGCTGGCCCTCCTCGGCGAGCCACTCGAGCTCCTCGGCGCTGGCGTACTTGGGCGCTCCGCCCTTGCGGCGTCCCACGCGGCCCTCGGCGAGCAGCCGCTCGGCGAGCAGCCCCGCCTCGATGGTCTTGCTGAGCTCGACCTCGGTGACGGCGTCGAGCAGGGGGGTCCGCGCGATCTCGTCGAGATACATGCCGACGCTGTCGCGTCCCTCGATCTCACGCGAAGCGGTGCGAGTCGTTGCCACGGTGCGTGCCGTCCCTTCCTCTGGGGCCAAGGGCATACCCACAGGGGAGCCCTCGTAATCACCACAACGACGAACGCATGTTCGAGATTCCCCGCTGCCGCCACCGGAGCCGGTGACCCTCGGGTCGCCCGTTCAGCGGCGCCGCGTGGTGCTGTGGTCCTTCTGCCCAGAACGACGACCGGCACTCGCTTGAAGTTGCAATCAGCCCAACAATTCAGCCACTTCTCAGGGAGTGAGGCGGTCCACGACCCAGGCCAGGGTGAAGGCGCGCTCGCGCCAGGAGTTGTGGCGCCCGCTCACCCCGCCGTGTCCGGCCGACATCTTCGTGCGCAGCAGGATGTCCGCGGCGTCGGTCGCGGTGGTCCGCAGCCGGGCCACCCACTTGGCCGGCTCGACGAACAGCACCCGGGTGTCGTGCAGGGACGTCTCGGCCAGGATCGCCGGGTACGCCTGCGCCGTGACGTTCTCGTACGGCGAGTAGCTCTTCATGTAGGCGTAGACCTCGGGGTCCTCGAGCGGGTTGCCCCACTCCTCCCACTCGATCACCGTCAACGGCAACGCCGGGTCCAGGATCGTGGTCAGGTTGTCCACGAAGGGGACGGTGGCGACGACGGCGGCGAACGCGTCCGGGGCGGTGTTGGCCACCACGCCCATCAGCAGGCCGCCGGCGCTGCCGCCCTCGGCGGCGAGCCGATCCGGGGAGGTCCAGCCGGTGGCGGCGAGATGCCGGGCGCAGGCCACGAAGTCGGTGAACGTGTTGCGCTTGTTCAGCATCTTGCCGTCGTCGTACCAGGGGCGACCCATCTCGCCGCCGCCCCGGACGTGCGCGATCGCGAAGCCGATGCCCCGGTCGAGCAGGGACAGCCGGGCGATCGAGAAGGACGGGTCCATCGACGCCTCGTAGGAGCCGTAGCCGTAGAGCACCATCGGCATCGACCCGTCGCGGGGCGCGTCGGCCGGGACCACGATGGAGATCGGCACCCGGGTGCCGTCCTCGGCGACCGCCCACTCGCGGGCCTGGGTGTAGCGCGCCCGGTCGAAGGGCGTGCCGTCGGGTCCGGGCAGCACGGGGGTGCGCTTGAGCAGGCGGAGCTCGCGGGTGGCCACGTCGAAGTCGTAGACGGCGGCCGGGTCGGCCAGCGTGACGTAGCCGAGCCGGACCGTCGGCTGCGCGAACTCGGGGTTGCTGCCCGCGCCCACGCTGCGCACCTCCTCGTCGAAGTCCACCAGGAAGTCCTCGCCGAGACCCTGCTCGGTCAGCGTGATGATCCGCAGCTGTGTGACGCCCGCGCTGCGCTGGCTGACCACGAGGTGGTCGGCGAAGGCCTCCACCTCCTCCAGGCGCACGGCGGGGTCGTGGGCGAGCAGCGGCTCCCACTGGTCGGCGGAGGTGGCCTCGACGGGCGCCCAGGCGAGCGCGTAGTTCACCGCGTCCTCGTTGTGCAGCAGCAGGAACCTGTCCTGGCCGGCGATCACGGCGTGCTCGAGGCTGTACTCGACCCCGTCGCGGCGGGCGGCGACGACCCGGAACTCGCCGGTCGGGTCGTCGGCGTCCAGCACGGCGCACTCCGAGGTGGTCTTCGACTCCGACACCCGGACCAGGAAGCGGTCGCTGCGGGTCCGCCCGATACCGGTCCAGAACCGCTCGTCGGTCTCGTGGTGGACCACGACGTCGTCCTCGACCGGGGTGCCGAGCACGTGCCGCCACACCTTGTCGGGACGCCAGGCGTCGTCCGGGGTGGAGTAGAACAGCGTGCTGCCCGCCCGGTCCCAGGTTCCGCCGCCCAAGGTGTTCGGCACCTGGTCGGGCAGCATCTCGCCGGTGCGCAGGTCCTTGACCTGGAGCAGGTAGCGCTCGTCGCCGACCACGTCGGTGCTGAACGCGAGCAGCCCGCCGTCGGGGCTCACCGAGACCCCGCCGAGGGCGAAGAACTCGTGCCCCTGGGCCAGCTCGTCGGCGTCGATGAGCACCTGCTCCCCGGCGATCGCGACGTCCGCCTCGAGGGTCGGCGGGGTCCAGTCGTCGGGCCCGGAGACCGGGCACCGGCAGGTGGCGCCGTACTGCTTGTCCTCGTGCGTGCGGCCGTAGTACCACCACTCGCCGATTCGGTACGGCACCGACAGGTCCGTCTCCTGGGTGTGCGAGCGGATCTCCGAGAAGATCTGCTCGCGCAGCCCGGCCAGGTGACCGGTGCGGGCCTCGGTGTAGGCGTTCTCCGCCTCCAGATAGGCCAGGGTCTCGGGCGACTCCGGGTCGCGGAGCCACTCGAACTCGTCGACGAAGACGTCGCCGTGGTGGACGCGCTCGTGCGGCACCCGCCGGGCGACCGGTGGTGCGACGGACGTGGTGACGGGCTGTTCCTCAGGCATGCGGGGAGCCTACGTTGGTCCGTATGAGGCGATCGTGACGGGCGTCGACCTGAACGCCGACCTCGGGGAGGGGGTCACCGACGACCCCGGGCTGCTGGCGGTGGTGACCAGCGCGAACGTGGCCTGCGGCTACCACGCCGGCGACGAGGCGACGATGACCGAGGTGTGCCGGCAGGCGGCGCGGGGTGGGGTGGTGCTGGGCGCGCAGGTCTCCTACGCGGACCGGGCGAACTTCGGCCGGGTGCCTCACGACGTGGACTACGCGGTGCTGGCGAGCAGGTCCGGGACCAGGTGCAGGTGCTCGACGGGATCGCCCGGCGCTTCGGGGCGCGGGTCGCCTACGTCAAGCCGCACGGGGCGCTCTACCACCGGGTCGTCGACGACGAGGAGCAGGCCGAGGCCGTCCTCCAGGGCTCCGGGAGGCTGCCGGTGCTGGGCCTCGCCGGCTCGGTCCTGCTGCAGGCGGCTGCCTCGGCCGGCCGGGCGGTGTGGCGTGAGGGGTTCCCGGACCGCGCCTACACCGGTGCGGGGTACGACGGCGGGCTGCTGCCGCGCGACCAGGAGGGGGCGGTGCTCCGGGACCCCGGCGTGATCGCGGCCCGGGCCCTGGAGATGGCCCGGTCGGGGCGGTTCGACTCGGTCTGCGTGCACGGGGACACCCCCGGCGCCGTGGACAGCGCCCGGGCCGTCCGGGTGGCGCTGGAGGCCGGCGGGATCGACGTCCGGCCGGTGCCGTCGACCCCGCGGTGAGCGACACTGACCGGGTGGAGATCCGGCGGCTCGGGCGCGACGCGCTGCTGGTCACCGTGCGGGACGCGGGGGAGGCTCTCGGCCTCTACCGCGAGGCGCGGGCTCGCGGGGTGGACGCCGTCGAGGTGGTGCCCGGGGCGAGCACCGTGCTCTTCGACGGGGTCCCGGACCCGGCGCGGCTGGCCGCGTCGCTGGAGTCGTGGGCACCGACCGGGCCCGAACGGGCGGGTGACGTGGTGGAGGTGCCCACCCGCTACGACGGCGCCGACCTGGAGGACGTCGCGCGGCTGTGGGGGATGACCCGTGCGGAGGCGGTGACCACGCACACCTCGACCCTGTTCGAGGTTGCCTTCTGCGGCTTCGCGCCCGGGTTCGCCTACTGCACGGGCCTGCCCGAGCGGTTGGCGGTGCCGCGGCTGGAGTCCCCCCGTGCCCGGGTCCCCGCCGGCTCGGTCGGGCTGGCGGGCGCGTTCACCGGGATCTACCCGACCGCCTCGCCCGGTGGCTGGCGGCTGGTCGGCCGCACCACGCTGACGCTGTGGGACACCGGGCGCGCCACCCCGGCGACCCTGCCGCCCGGCACCCGGGTGAGGTTCGTGGCCGGGTGAGGGCGCTGACGGTCGTCGACGCCGGACCGCTGACCACGGTGCAGGACCGCGGCCGGACGGGATGGGCGCATCTCGGGGTGCCCCGGGCCGGGGCCCTGGACCCGCCGGCCGCCGGGCTGGGCAACCGGCTGGTGGGCAACGAGCCCGGGGCGGCCCTGCTGGAGACCACCGCCGGAGGGGTGGTGCTGACCGCGCACGGCCGGCTCACCCTGGCGGTCACCGGGGCCCCGTGCGCGGTGTCGGTGGCTGGGCGCGCGATGCCGCTGGCGGAGCCGTTCGCCGTCCGGCGGGGGGAGACGGTGGTGGTCGGCGCGGCGGTGGCGGGGTTGCGCAGCTACGTCGCGGTCTCCGGCGGCCTCGACGTCGCCCCCGTGCTCGGCTCCCGGTCCACCGACACGCTCGGGCTGGTGGGGCCGCCGCCGCTGCGGGACGGCGACGTGCTGCCGGTCGGGGAGCCGACCGGTCTGCCGGCCGGGACCGACCTGGGCCCGTTGCGGGAGCCGCCCCGGCCGGCCCGGCTGCGGGTGCTGGCGGGGCCCCGGCTGGACTGGTTCGACGGCGGCGTGCTGGACGCTCTCACCTCGTCGCCGTACACGGTCACCGCGGACTCCAACCGGGTCGGGCTGCGGCTCGACGGTCCTGTTCTGCGGCGCACCCGGGCGGAGGAGCTGCCGAGCGAAGGACTGGTGCTGGGCGCGGTCCAGGTGCCAGCGTCGGGCCAGCCGCTGGTCTTCCTCGCCGACCACCCGACCACCGGCGGCTACCCGGTGGTGGCGCTGGTCGACCCGCGCGACCTGTGGCAGTGCGCGCAGCTGCGGCCGGGGGAGCAGGCACGGTTCAGCCGTCCCTGAGCTCCGGCTCCTCCTCCTGGCGGCGCGGGACGGCCACCAGGTCCGGGTCCCCGATCCGGAAGGTGCGCACCGGACCCGGAGGAGTGTGCGCGCTCTCGAAGCGCACCGTGACTCTCCCCAGACCGGCCCCCCACACCCAGCCCGCGCCGTGCACGGCGTGCACCACGTCGGTGCCCGGGGCCCACTCCCGGGCCCGGGTGACCGCCGCGACGGCCGCCTCGGCGCCCGGCTCCTCGGGCGGGTCGGGCGTGACGTCCGCCTCCGCGAAGAGGTCCTCCTGGATCCAGTCGGCCAGCCCCGAGACCCCGACGCCGAGGAGCCGGACGCCGCCGGAGGTGTCCACCTCGCCGAGCAGGGCCCGGGCCAGCCGGGCCACCACCCGGGTGCTGTCGGTCGGGGCGGGCAGGGTGCTGGAGCGGGTGTGCGTGCTGAAGTCGTGCAGCCGGATCTTCACGGTCACCGTGCGCCCGGACAGCCGGGCCCGGCGCAGCCGCTCGGCCACCTGCCCGGCCTGCCGGTCCACGAGGCCCTCCAGCAGCCGCCTGTCGACCAGGTCCGTGTCGTAGGTGCCCTCGACGCTGACCGACTTCGCCTCCCGCTCCGCGACGACGGGCCGGTCGTCGTCGGCGCGGGCCAGCCGGAACAGCGAGGTGCCGTGGGCCTGCCCGACGACCCGCACCAGCTCGTCGGCCGGCACCCGCTCCAGGTCCGCGACCGTGTGCACGCCGACCCTGCGCAGCCGCTCGGCCGTGGTCGGGCCGACGCCGGGGATCACGCTGACAGTCATCGGCCGCAGCAGGTCCTGCTCGGTGCCCGGTGCCACGACGACCAGCCCGTCCGGCTTGTCCAGGTCGCTGGCGATCTTGGCCACCAGCTTGGAGGAGGCGACCCCGACAGAGCCGCACAGGCCACCGGTGACGTCGCGGACCGCGTCCTTGAGCGCCCGGGCCACCCGGGTCACCCCCTCGACCGAGACGTCGTCCACGTCGGCCGCCCGGAGGTCGACGAACGCCTCGTCCAGGGAGAGCGGCTCGACCAGCGGGGAGAACTCGCGCAGCAGCGTCATCACCTGGCGGCTGCTCTCCCGGTAGGCGTCGAAGCGACCGCTCAGGTACGCCGCGTGCGGGCAGCGGGCCCGCGCCTCGCGGGTCGACATCGCCGAGCGCACCCCGAAGACCCGCGCCTCGTACGACGCGGTGGCGACCACGCCACGGCCGCCGACCCCGCCGACCACCACCGGCTTGCCGCGCAGGGAGGGCTTGTCCCGCTGCTCCACAGCCGCGAAGAAGGCGTCCAGGTCGACGTGGAGGATCGTCGGGTCGGGGCGCACCCGGCCATTGTCGTGCACGGCGCCCACCGGCCGGGTTGCGTCCCCCGCCGCGGCGGATCGCGTGTCGTCCCCAGGTGGGACGCGGGGCCTGTCCGGCTCCGGCCCGGCCGGACAGGGTCGGACCATGACCGAGACCCACACCGTCCGCGTCGGCGGCCCCGGCGACCTGCTCGCCCTCGTCCCCGCTGTCCTCGGGTTCCATCCCCAGGACTCCGTGGTCGTCCTGACCGTGGGGGACGCCGCCCACCGCTTCCACGCCCGCGCCGACCTGCCGGACGACCCGGTGGGGATCGAGGAGCTCGCCACCTACCTGGCCCGGGTCGCGGGGTGGCACGGCCTGTCCCGGGCCGCCACGGTGCTCTACACCGCCGACGCCGGCCTCGCGGACGCGGTCGCCGGCGAGCTGGCCGGCCGGCTCGCCGGGTCGGGGGTGAGGCTGGTCTGCGCGATCCGGGCGGACGGCGAGCGGTGGTGGCGCTGCGACGGAGCCCCGGACGCCCCCGGGACGCCCTACGACCTGAGCTCCCACCCGCTGCTGGCGAGCGCGGCGCTCGAGGGCCGGCTGGTCCTGTCCAGCCGCCGCGAGCTGGACGACAGCCTGGTCGGCGACCCGCGCGCGGCAGCGGGCGTCGACGCCCTCGCCGCCGAGCTCGTCACCAGGCTGGCCGACGACCTCGACCGCGCCACCCCGGAGCGCCGTCGACGGCGGCTCGTGGCCGAGGGGCACTGGCTCCGGGGCCGGGTCCGGGGGGCGCTCGCCGACGGCGGCGCGCTCGGGGGGCCGGACCTGGCCCGGCTGCTCACCCTGCTCTCGGTCTCGCTCGAGCTGCGCGACGTGGCGTGGGCGGAGATGACCCACGACAACGCCGGTCGGCACGTCGCCCTCTGGCTGGATGCGGTGCGCCGGGCTCCGGTGCACCTGCGCGCCGCGCCGGCCGCGCTGCTCGGGTTCGCGGCGTGGCTGTCCGGTCAGGGCGCGCTGGCCTGGTGCGCGGTGGACTGCGCCCGGGCCGCCGAGCCGGACTACGGCCTCGCGGAGCTGCTCGGCCAGGCGCTGGCCGGCGCCGTCCCCCCGTCGGCGTGGCAGCCGATCCCGGCCGAGGCGCTGACGCTGTTCGGGCCCTGACCGGGTCGGGTCCCGCGCTCCGTCGTCCTGTCCCCGGCCGCCCGCGCACCCTAGGCTGCCCACCATGGGCGAGAAGGTCACGCAACAGGAGTTCACCCGCGACGACCGCACGCGGTACCGCGAGAAGGTCCGACGCTGTCTGGACGTGTTCGCCCGGATGCTCCGGGAGTCCCGCTTCGACGCCGACGCCCCGATGATCGGGCTGGAGATCGAGCTCAACCTCGTCGACGCCCTCGGTGACCCCGCGCTGAAGAGCGCCGAGGTGCTCGAGGCGATCGCGGACCCGGACTTCCAGACCGAGCTGGGCTCGTTCAACCTGGAGATCAACGTGCCGCCCAAGCAGCTGCGGGAGCGCGGGTTCACCGAGTTCGAGCAGGGGGTGCGGGCCAGCCTGAACGACGCGGACACCAAAGCCGCGGAGGTCGGGGCGCAGCTGGTGATGATCGGCATCCTGCCCACGCTGTCCTCGGGACACATGAGCCCCAGCTCGCTCACCCCCAACCCGCGCTACCAGCTGCTCAGCGACCAGATCCTCGCTGCCCGCGGCGAGGACATCGTCATCGACATCGACGGCCCCGAGCGGCTGCGCACCACCAGCGACTCGATCGTGCCGGAGGCCGCCTGCACCAGCACCCAGCTGCACATCCAGGTCAGCCCCGAGGAGTTCCCGGCGTACTGGAACGCCTCCCAGGCGATCGCGGGCGTACAGCTCGCGCTGGGGGCGAACTCGCCGTTCCTGCTCGGCCGCGAGCTGTGGGCCGAGACCCGGGTGCCGCTGTTCGAGCAGGCCACCGACACGCGCAGCGAGGAGCTGGTCGCCCAAGGCGTCCGACCGCGGGTCTGGTTCGGCGAGCGATGGATCACCTCGATCTTCGACCTGTTCGAGGAGAACGTCCGCTACTTCCCGGCCCTGCTGCCGGTGCTGGAGACCGAGGACCCGCTCGAGGTCCTCGAGTCGGGCCGCACGCCGACGCTGGCCGAGCTGCGGCTGCACAACGGCACGATCTACCGCTGGAACCGGCCGGTGTACGACGTCGTGGACGGCACCCCGCACCTGCGCGTCGAGAACCGCGTGCTGCCGGCCGGGCCGACGGTCGCCGACACGATGGCGAACGCCGCCTTCTACGTGGGCCTGGCGCGCACCCTCGCCGAGCACGAGCGGCCGCTGTGGTCGCAGATGTCGTTCAGCGCCGCGGAGGAGAACTTCCACGTGGCCGCCCGTCAGGGCATCGAGGCGAACATCTACTGGCCCGGCCTCGGCCAGGTGCCCGCCACCGAGCTCGTGGTGCGCCGGCTGCTGCCGATGGCGCGAGCCGGCCTCGACGCCTGGGGCGTGGTCCCCGAGGAGCGCGACCGGCTGCTCGGCATCATCGAGCAGCGGTGCGTGGCCGGGCAGAACGGCGCCTCCTGGTTCGCCGCCCGCGTCCACCGGCACCTCGAGGGGAACGGCGGCGACCGGCTCGAGGCGCTGCGGCGAACCCTGAACGAGTACCGGGAGCTGATGCACACCAACGAGCCCGTGCACACCTGGTACCGTAGACCGCTCCCGCTCACAGCCGCAGCCGCGCCCAGACCCGGGTCTCGCCGCTGCGGACGTCGCGCCAGCCGGCCCGGGTCACCGCGAAGCAGCCGTCCAGGGTGCGGCCGTGCATCCCGAAGGCGGTGTCGGCCGCGGCCAGCCACGCCAGGTCCAGGTCGTGCTGCTCGGGCGTGCCCGCCCGGGTCCACCAGACGGTGCGCCACGCGGGCGGGCAGTCCGCGAGGAGCGCCGAGACGACGTCGATCCGCAACGCGGCGTCCACCGCGGGGAGGTCCCGGGCGCGGACCACGAAGCCGGTCCGGGGGCCGGCGAGCACCCCGACGTGCACCGCGGTGTCGAACACGCGGCGGCTCTCCTGCTGCCGGAACCGGCCGACCTCCTGACGCAGCAGCCGCAGCCGTCCGGGACCGGTGAGGGGGGCCGTCTCGCGCACGGCGCCAGCATGCCGGGCGGCACCCGGTCATGTCGTCGGTCGTCCACAGCAGCGCGCAGGTACGCCGCTGCGCTAGCGTCGCCCTCGTCAGCCGCACGCGCTCTGCCGTGCACCGTGTCGCATCCGCAGGAGGACGGTCCAATGGGCACCATCGTCGTGGGCTACGTGCCCAAGCCGGAGGGGCACGCCGCTCTCCGCCGGGCCGCCGAGGAGGCACAGCTGCGCGACGCGCGGCTGGTCGTGGTCAACTCCCACCGGGGCGGCCGCGAGTTCGACCGCGAGGACGCCGTGGAGTCCGAGGAGGACCTCGACGCCATCCGCGCCGAGCTGCGCGCCGCCGGCGTGGAGCACGAGGTCCGCCAGCTGGTCCGCGGGCATGGACCCCGCCGACGACCTGGTCAACGTCGCCGACCGAGGTGGACGCCGACTTCATCGTGATCGGGCTGCGCCGGCGCTCGCCGGTCGGCAAGCTGATCCTGGGCAGCAACGCCCAGCGGGTGCTGCTCGACGCGCCGTGCCCGGTGCTGGCGGTCAAGGCCGACGAGGACTGACCCCGGGCGGGTCGGGGCGGTGCAGGATGCGCCATGGCTCCAGATCGCCCAGGACGCGACGCGACCAGGTGCTGACCGAGACCCGTTCGCGCTCCTGCTGGGCATGCTGCTCGACCAGCAGTTCCCGATGGAGCGCGCCTTCGCGGGGCCGGCCAAGGTGCTGGACCGCTTCGGCTGCTCGACCCGGCCGCCTCGCCGCCGCCGACCCGGAGGAGTTCGCGGCGCTGTGCGCGGTGCCGCCCGCGGTGCACCGCTTCCCCGGCTCGATGGCCGCGCGGATCCAGCAGCTCGCCGCCGTCGTCGCCGACGAGTACGGCGGCCACGCCGAACGGCTCTGGGAGGAGGCCGACACCGGGCCGGGAGCTGCTGCGCCGGCTGCAGGCCCTGCCCGGGTTCGGCAGGCAGAAGGCGCAGATCTTCACGGCCCTGCTGGCCAAGCAGCTCGGGGTCCGGCCGGACGGCTGGGAGGAGGCGGCGGGGGACTACGCCGAGCGGGGCGCGCACCGCTCGGTCGCGGACGTGGTCGACCAGTCCTCGCTGGAGAAGGTGCGCTCGTTCAAGCAGCAGCAGAAGAAGCGGTCCGCGCCTTCGGCGTGACCGGCCCGACACCGGTCGCCCGGCGGTGCTGCGCGCAGCCGACGCGACCGGGCCGGACTTGGAATCGACCGTCGTCGTGTCACAATGGACCTGCGGCTCTTGACGTGAACGGGCCTCGCCGCGCCCATCAACCGCTGTACGAGAGGTAGTTCGTGTCCTCGAGCGCGTCCCGCAAGCTTTCCGCAGATGTCCTGTCTCATCCTGACATCGTCGCTCTGGTCGACTCGGGCCGAGCCTCGGGACAGGTGACCGCCGACGCGCTCCGGGCCGCGACGATCACCGCCGCGACCTCTCCCCAGCACCTCAAGGCCGTGCTCCGGCACCTGAGCGAGGAGGGGGTGGCCGTGGTGGTCTCGGCGGAGGAGTCCGGCTCTCGCAAGAAGGTCGCTGCCGCGGCGTCCAGCGCCCGCACCACCGTGAAGGCGAGTGCCAAGAAGGCCGCCACCAAGAAGGACACCGCCGCGCCGGCGTCCGACGAGGCCTCCGGTGGCGCGGCCGCCCCAGAGCCGGCCCCCCAGAAGCAGCCCGCCCAGAAGCCGGCCGCCCAGAAGCAGCCCGCCCAGAAGCCGGCCGCCCAGAAGCCGGCTGCCAAGCGGTCCACCGCCAAGAAGGCGGTGGGCACCAGCACCCCCGACAGCCACATCGTCGGCTCCGAGAGCGTCGGCGCCGCGCCGCTGATCGTCGGTGCCGACGGCAAGAAGGCCCTCCCCGACCTGCCGGACGAGCAGTTCGAGAAGGACGTCGCGACGGACCCGACGCTGAAGGAGGAGGAGGACGAGAGCAAGGGCTTCGTCGTCTCCCAGGCGGACGAGTCGGACGAGCCGGTCCAGCAGGTGATGGTCGCCGGTGCGACGGCGGACCCCGTCAAGGACTACCTCAAGCAGATCGGCAAGGTCCCGCTGCTCAACGCGGAGATGGAGGTCGAGCTCGCGAAGCGGATCGAGGCCGGTCTGTTCTCCGACGAGAAGCTGGCCAAGGGCGGCAAGATCGCCGCGAAGCCGCTCGAGGAGCTGGAGTGGATCGCCGAGGACGGCCGTCGCGCCAAGAACCACCTCCTCGAGGCCAACCTGCGGCTGGTCGTCTCGCTGGCCAAGCGCTACACCGGACGCGGCATGCTCTTCCTGGACCTCATCCAGGAGGGCAACCTGGGTCTGATCCGGGCGGTGGAGAAGTTCGACTACACCAAGGGCTACAAGTTCTCGACATACGCCACCTGGTGGATCCGGCAGGCGATCACCCGGGCGATGGCCGACCAGGCCCGCACGATCCGGATCCCGGTGCACATGGTCGAGGTGATCAACAAGCTCGCCCGCGTGCAGCGGCAGATGCTGCAGGACCTGGGTCGGGAGCCCACCCCGGAGGAGCTCGCCAAGGAGCTCGACATGACCCCGGAGAAGGTCATCGAGGTGCAGAAGTACGGCCGCGAGCCGATCTCCCTGCACACCCCGCTCGGCGAGGACGGCGACTCCGAGTTCGGTGACCTGATCGAGGACTCCGAGGCGATCGTCCCGGCCGACGCGGTCTCGTTCACGCTTCTCCAGGAGCAGCTGCACGCCGTCCTGGACACGCTGTCCGAGCGCGAGGCGGGAGTGGTCTCGATGCGGTTCGGCCTCACCGACGGCCAGCCGAAGACCCTCGACGAGATCGGCAAGGTCTACGGGGTGACCCGGGAGCGGATCCGGCAGATCGAGTCCAAGACCATGTCGAAGCTGCGGCATCCGTCGCGCTCCCAGGTGCTGCGGGACTACCTCGACTGAGGGCCGCGGTCCGGCGGCTGCGGCAAATCCTAGGCAAAACTCCGGGTCTGCCATAGATTGTCCGAATTATCCCGCGTAGCCTCAGAGTGTTCGTGCTGACCGCGACTCTTCAAGGGGCAGGACCCACCATGCATGCTCGACCCGTTCGTCTGCTGCGGCGGAGCCTGTGCGCGGCGGCGGTCGTGACCGCGCTCTGTGCCGTCACGGCGGGCGCCGCACTCACCCCCGACCCGGCTCTCGCGACCTCCTCGGCGTCGCTGGGCTATGATCCCGCCGCCAACAAGGGCTCGCTGTGGCAGATCGAGGACGCGGTCAACGCCCTGGACTCCTACCGTGCCGGCTACACCGGCGAGGGGGTCGGGGTCGCGCTGATCGACACCGGGGTCACCGAGGTGCCGGGACTCGACACCGGGAACGTCTGGCACGGGCCGGACCTCTCCTTCGACAGCCAGGACCCCGAGCTCGCCCACCGGGACGCCTACGGGCACGGCACCCACCTGGCCTCGATCATCGCCGGACGCGACGTCGTGGGCACCCCGGCCAGCTACGGGGAGCAGGGCAGCTTCCACGGCGTGGCTCCCGACGCCACCCTCCTCAGCGTCAAGGTCGGGGCCAGCGACGGTGCGGTCGACGTGACCCAGGTGATCGCGGCCATCGACTGGGTGGTCGAGCACCGCAACGACACCGGGCTGAACATCCGCGTTCTCAACCTGTCCTACGGCACCGACTCGGTGCAGGACCCGGCGGTCGACCCGCTCGTCTACGCGGTGGAGCGGGCGTGGGCCGCCGGGATCGTGGTCGTGGTCGCAGGAGGCAACGACGGGTCGGACAACTACAACCTCGCGAACCCGGCCCGCAGCCCCTACGTGCTCGCGGTGGGGGCCGCCGACACCCGCGGGACCGCCGACTTCGTGGACGACACCGTCCCCGCCTGGGGGACCCGCGGCACCAACACCCGCCACGTGGACGTCGTGGCCCCCGGCGTCTCGGTGCTGGGCCTGCGCGTCCCCAACGGGTACGCCGACGAGCGGAACCCCCAGGCCCGGACCGGCAGCCGCTTCGCCAGGGCCTCCGGGACGTCACAGGCCGCCGCGGTGGTCAGCGGCGAGGTGGCGCTGCTGCTGCAGCGCTACCCGCGGATGACGCCCGACCAGGTGAAGCGGCAGCTGAGCGCGAGCGCGCACCCCTTCGACTCCGCCCCGAACCAGTACCGGGGCAACGGGCTGACCGACGTGCGGGCCGCGCAGGTCAAGGCCGGCAACACCGCCCGCCAGTCGGCCAGCTTCTTCGGAACGGGCACCGGCTCTGTCGAGGCCAGCCGCGGCTCCTCCCACGTCAACGACGGCGTTTCTGACCTCACGGGCGAGGTGGACATCTTCGGCCACCCCTGGAACGGTTCGGAGTGGGCGAAGCAGGCTGCGAACCAGACGGTCTGGTCGGGTGGCCGTTGGCGCGGCTACACCTGGAGCGGCGACGGCTGGAACGCCCGGTCCTGGCGGGACGCGTCCTGGTCGGCCGGCACCTGGTCGGCCCGGTCCTGGCGCGACGACCAGTGGACGGCCCGGTCCTGGCGGGACGGTGCCTGGACCGGCGTGGACTGGTCCGCTCGCAGCTGGCGGGACGCGCTGTGGTCCGCGCGCAGCTGGCGGACGGCCGACCTGGCCTCGCGCGGCTGGCAGTCGTCCGCCTGGCGCTGACGTCCGCCCCAGCAACCACCAGCACCGCGCACAGGACCGGCTCCCGGACCCGTGCGCGGTGCCTGTGCGTGCGCGCAGAGGGCGCGGTGACCGGCGGGGTCCGCCGCAGCCGCCGAAAAAAAGATCCGAGAAATATCCGGTCGGACCCTCAAGTACCCCCGAGTGGCTGCCGATGATCTCGGTGCAACCAAGAACCGCGGACGTGCAACCCCCCCTGTGCCCCGCGGCGCCGGCTCTCTTTGCCCCCCACTGACCCGGCTGCAACGGCCCGGCCGTCCTCGTGACGAGCCGGGCCGCTGCCATGTCCTGAGGGGTCAGCCCGCGGCCACGCACACGACCGCGGCTGCGCACAGCACCAGTCCGAGCGCCTGGGTGCGGTGCACGCGCTCCTTGAGCACCAGAGCCGCGAGCAGCACCGTCCCCGCCGGGTACAGCGAGGCCAGCACCCCGGCGACCGTCAGGTAGCCACGCTGGGAGGCGAGCAGGAAGAGCCCGGTGGCGGTCGCACCGAGCGGGCCGGGCAGGACGGCGAGCCGGACCGCGGACCCCCGCGGCACCCACGGCGCTCCCAGCGCGGCGGCCAGCACGACGACGGTGGGCACGCTGACCGCCTGGGTCACGGTCAGAGGCCACCAGCCGGCCGAGTCCGGGACCTGTCCCAGGGCGGCGAAGAGCACGCCGAACCCGAGGCCCGCCATCAGCCCGTCGGTGAGACCGGCGGCCAGCGTGGCGCGGGGCGGTCCCATCGGGTCGCGCGGCGAGCTGGACACCAGCCAGATCCCCGGCAGCGCCGCCAGCACCCCGGCCCAGACCAGCAGGGCGGGCCGCTCCCCGCCGAGAGCGCCGGCGCCGACCGGCACCAGCGCGGCACCGACGGCCGAGACCGGCGCCACCACGCTCATCCGTCCGGAGGAGAGCCCGCGGTAGAGGAAGCCGGTGCCCAGACCACTCCCCAGACCGGCCAGCAGCGCCCAGCGGAAGTCCACGCCGGTGGCCGTGCCCGAGGTCGCTGCCAGTGCCACCCCGGCGGTGCAGACCGTGGAGGAGGTCTGGGCCACCACCGCCACCGACCAGGCGGACGTCCGGCGCGAGATGATGCCGCCCAGGAAGTCGGAGAGGCCGTAGGCGAGCGCGGAGCACAGGGCCAGGACGACGGCCATCTCAGACGACGACCGCGCCCACGAGCCACACCGTCGCGGCGACCAGCCCGGCGCCGAGCTCGAGCAGCAGGGACAGGCCGACCGCCGCGAGGGCCGCGCGGGTGGACCGCCCGGCCCGGTCCCGGCCCAGTCGCCGGACCTCGGCCACGTACACGCCGAGGACGAAGCCGAGCGGCAGGCCCAGGACCGGCACGACGAAGAAGCCGGCCACCCCGAGCAGCGCGCCGAGCAGCAGGGTCCGCCGAGGCACCCCGGCGTCGGCGAGCCGTCGCCCCGGTACGACGTACTTCAGGACGGCTCCGGCGAGCAGCACCACGGCTGCTGAGGCCAGCACCCACCAGCCGGTCGCCGAGGACACCTGGACCGCCCAGACCGCGACGGCCGCCAGGATCAGCGCCGAGCCGGGCAGCACCGGGACCAGGATGCCCACCAGGCCGAGTGCGATGGCGAGACCCACGAGCAGGTCCGTCGTCAGCATGCCGTCAGCCTGTCACAGGGCGGTCGTCGGGCCGCCACGCGGTCGTCACGGGCCCCCGGGGACGACGCAGGCCCCGGGCGATGCCCGGGGCCTGCGTGGTGGTCTCGTCCGGAGACGCGGCGGTCTCAGCCCGCCTGCGGCGCTCCCGCGGGGGTGGCGGCCAGCTTGTCGGTCTCGTCGTGGACGGCCACGGCGATCTCACGCAGCTTGTCACCGTGCTCTCGCGCGTGGTGGGCGCAGAAGAGCAGGTCACCACCGCCCGCGAGCTCGACACGGAGGTAGGCCTGTGCTCCGCAACGGTCGCAGCGGTCAACGGCTGACAGTGGCGTACTAGGGGCAACTGCAGTGGTCATCTGAGGCCTCTTTCCTTCCTTGGTGTCCTGCTCAACGTAGCCCAGGTGCCAAGTCGGCTCCTGTCGCTGCGTCTCACCAGGATCAACAGTGCATCACGGCTGACGCTTCCACCCTGCGAGTGGTTTCTACCCGTGAGACCGGGTGACCTCTCCCACATGTCGTACACACAGGTCGTTCGCAGCCAAGTGTGACGTGGTTGGGACGATGTCGTTGCCAATCCACGAGACTTGAAACAACTCGTTGTCGCATCGTGACGCAAACCACGCCTGCGTCCCGACGCCTGTACAGGTCCATCGTGGCGGCTGACGGACCCCTAGGCGGGTAGGCGTGGCGAATCGTGGCCGGCGGGCGTGTCGCGAGTAGATTCCAGGCAGCAGCCGTCCCGACGCGAGCTAGGAGTCCCGTGCCCACCCGCACCGCCGGAGGAACCGCCATCGACAACACGTACAACGCGCACCACCTGCTGGTCCTCGAGGGTCTCGAGGCGGTCCGCAAGCGGCCGGGCATGTACATCGGCTCCACGGACACGCGGGGGTTGATGCACTGCGTCTGGGAGATCATCGACAACGGTGTGGACGAGGCGCTGGCCGGGGCGGCCGGGCGCATCGAGGTGACGCTGCACGCGGACGGGTCGGTCGAGGTGCACGACGACGGCCGCGGCATCCCGGTCGACAAGGAGCCGAAGACCGGTCTGCCCGGCGTGGAGGTGATCTTCACCAAGCTGCACGCGGGTGGCAAGTTCGGCGGCGGCTCGTACGTCGCCACCGGCGGCCTGCACGGGGTCGGTGCCTCGGTGGTGAACGCGCTCTCGGCGCGCCTGGACGTCGACGTGGAGCGCTCGCCGGCGATCCAGGGGATGTCGTTCCAGCGGGGCAACCCCGGCGTCTTCGACGGCCCCGGCCCGGCCGCGCCGTTCACGGCCTCCTCGGGGCTCTCCCGCAAGGGCGCCCGGGTCCGGAAGGGGCTGACCGGCACCCGGGTCCGGTTCTGGCCGGACCGGCAGATCTTCACCAAGGACGCCACCTTCGTCTTCGACGAGCTCGTCACCCGGGCCCGGCAGACGTCGTTCATCGTCCCCGGGCTCGAGCTGGTCATCCGTGACCTGCGCGGGGACGAGCCGGTCGAGGAGCGCTTCCGGCACGACGGCGGGATCGGCGAGTTCTGCGAGTTCCTGGCCGCCGACGACCCGGTCAGCGAGATCCTGCGGCTGACCGGGAGCGACCGGTTCACCGAGACGGTCCCGATGCTGGACGACAACGGGCACATGATTCCGCAGGACGTCGAGCGCGAGCTCGGGGTCGACGTCGCGCTGCGCTGGGGGACCGGCTACGACACCGAGATCCGGTCCTTCGTCAACGTGATCGCCACCCCGAAGGGCGGCACCCACGTCTCCGGGTTCGAGCAGTCGGCCACGCGCACCTTCAACGAGGTGCTGAAGGCCACCCGGACGCTGAAGGCCAACGAGGCCGACGTGATCAAGGAGGACGTCCTCGAGGGGATGACCGCGGTCGTGACGGTCCGGCTGGCGGAGCCCCAGTTCGAGGGTCAGACCAAGGAGGTGCTGGGCACGCCGGCGGTGCGCAAGCTCGTCGGCAAGGTCGTGGCCGCCGAGCTGCGGCAGTTCCTCACCTCCACCAAGCGCACCGAGAAGGCCCAGGCCAAGCTGGTGCTCGACAAGGTCGCGAACGCGTCCCGGGCCCGGCTGGCCGCCCGGCAGAGCCGCGAGACCCAGCGCCGCAAGAACGCCCTGGAGTCCAGCGCCCTGCCCGCCAAGCTCGCCGACTGCCGCTCGAGCGACATGGAGCGCAGCGAGCTCTTCATCGTCGAGGGGGACTCGGCGCTCGGCACCGCCAAGCTGGCCCGCAACTCCGAGTTCCAGGCGCTGCTGCCGATCCGCGGCAAGATCCTCAACGTCCAGAAGGCCTCGGTCGGGGACATGCTCAAGAACACCGAGTGCGCCTCGATCATCCAGGTCGTCGGTGCCGGCTCCGGCCGCACCTTCGACATCGACGCCCGCCGGTACGGCCGGATCATCTTCATGGCCGACGCGGACTCCGACGGCGCGCACATCCGCTGCCTGCTGGCCACGCTGTTCTTCAAGTACATGCCCGACCTGGTCACCCAGGGGCGGGTGTACAGCGCGGTGCCGCCGCTGCACCGCATCGAGCTGTCCAACCCGAAGAAGGGCATGGGCAAGTACGTGTACACCTACTCCGACGCGGAGCTCCAGCGACGGCTCGCCGAGCTGACCAAGAAGGGGGTTCGCTGGAAGGACCCCGTGCAGCGCTACAAGGGCCTGGGCGAGATGGACGCCGACCAGCTCGCCGAGACCACCATGGATCCACGGCAGCGCACCCTGCGGCGGATCACCGCCGACGACGCGGACGCAGCCAGCCGGGTCTTCGAGCTGCTGATGGGCTCGGACGTGGCGCCGCGCAAGGACTTCATCGTGCAGGGGGCCTACGAGGTGGACGCGGAGACCCTGGACACCTGAGCGCGGCTCACAGCGCGAGGATGCCCCACGACGCGGTGTGCTGGTCCCCGTCCTCGCCGGCCGGCGCCAGGGTGAGCAGGTCCTCACCGGTGCCGAAGGCGTTCGGGGGCGCGGTCATCGGCTCCACTGCCAGCGACTCGCGGGCGTGCTCGGGCAGCACGTCGCCGGTGAACACCTGGATCCAGTGGTGTCCGGCGTCCATCCACAGCGCCACCCCCGCTCCGGCGCCGGGGTCGCGCAGCAGCACCTCGGTCCGGCCGTCGGCACCCCGGGTCAGGTCCGTGAAGGCGGTGTCCAGCCGGACGGACCGGATGGGGCGGGACACCCGGAAGTCCAGGTCGGTGTCACGCACGTCCTCACGTCCGGTGGGGATCTGCTGCTCGTCGACCAGCAGCCGGGTGGCCGCGGGCAGCATCAGCTCCCACCGGTCGACCGGTCCCGTGCCGGTGGTCAGGTAGGGGTGTGCGCCCAGGGCGTACGGCGCGGGGGAGCCGGCCAGGTTGGTCGCGGTGACGGTCGTGGTGAGGCCGTCGGCCGACAGGTCGTAGAGGACGTGCAGGTCCAGCGTCCACGGGTAGCCCGGCTGGCTCATCAGCCGGTGCACCAGCGACACGGAGTGGCCGGTGCGCTCCTCGAGGGCCCAGGCGGCCCAGCGCACCAGGCCGTGGCTGGCGTTGCCGAGCTTCGGCTCGCTGAGCGGGAGCTGGTGCTCGCGCTCGCCGAAGCGGTAGCGACCGCCGCGGATCCGGTTCGGCCAGGGGGCCAGGAGCTGACCCCGCCCGGAGGAGGACGTCTGGTCCTCGTCGAAGCCGAGGACGAGCGGACGGCCGTCGTACTCCAGGGTGCGGAGGGTGGCCCCGGACTCGGTCACCACCGCCCGGTATCCGTTGCCCCTGATCTCGAACTGCTCACCGCTCGGCGCCACCATGGTGCTCACCCTGCCAGAGAGGCCGGCCGGAGATCCGCAGGCTCTTCCCGCGCCGGCTCGGCTGCGTTCACCACGTGTTCACGGCCACCGGCCACAGTCACCCCGAAGCCCTGGGTACCTCTGAACGGAGACGCATGTCCTTGAACCGTCGTCAGCTGATCAACCGCGGCGGCGCGGCCGGAGCCGGCCTCGCCGCGGCGTCCCTCGGTCTCGCCACACCCGCGGCCGCGACGTCTCGGGGAGGTCGCGGCGACAAGCGGCTGTTCCCGCCCCTGGAGTCCTCGCCGGGCGACCTGCTCGCCCTGCCCGCGGGGTTCTCCTACGAGGTGGTGGCGGTCTCCGGGCAGACGCCGCTCACCGACGGGACCGACAGGGTCATCGGCACCACCCCCGAGCGTCCCGACGGCACGCTGGTGGTGCGCCTCGGGACGCGGCTTCCTGGTGATCCAGAACCACGAGGCGAGCCCCGGCAGCCCCCAGCCGGTGCCGCTGGTGGAGGGCACCGTCTACGACCCCGGCGCCCTGGGCGGCGGCTGCACCGTCATCGACGTCGCCCGCAACGGCCGCCGCCGCTCGGAGTGGGTGGGGCTGTCGGGGACGATCAGCAACTGCGCCGGCGGACCCACCCCGTGGGGCTCCTGGCTGACCTGCGAGGAGAGCGAGGCCACGGCCGGCACCGGCACGCTGCAGCCAAGGACCACGGCTACGTCTTCGAGGTCTTCGCCGACAAGCCGTCCGGCCAGACGCCCCAGCCGATCCGGGCCTGGGGTCGCTTCCCGCACGAGGCCGTGGTCATCGAGCCGGGTCGCACCGCGGGCCTATCTCACCGAGGACGCCAGCAAGCCCACCGGCCTGTTCTACCGGTGGACCGCGCCCGACGGCTACCGGCTGCGCCCGCACCTCGCGGACGCGCTCGGCCCCGAGGACGGCAGGCTCGAGGCGCTGGCCGTGATCGACCGCGACGGCAGCGTGCTGCCGGACCTCGCCTACGTCACCTCCGCCCAGATCGGCCGGCCGTTCCGGACCAGCTGGAAGCGGGTGCCGGACCGCTCGCGCCCGACCACCTCGATCCGCAGGCAGTTCGCCGAGGGCACGGTCACCCACTCCAAGAAGCTCGAAGGTGCCTGGGGCGACCGTCGCGGTGCCTACTTCGTGGCCAGCTTCGCCTTCGGCGCCGGGGACCTGCCGACCGATGCGACCCGGCACGACGGCCAGCTCTGGTACTACCGCTACGCCGACGAGACGCTGACCCTGGTGGCCTACTTCCCCTACAACGAGGTCCTGCACAGCGAGACCGTCGACCCCGAGACCGGTCTGGGACGCAGCCTCGACCTGGCCTTCGACGGACCGGACGGGTGCCACGTGTCGCCGTACGGCAGCCTGGTGCTCACCGAGGACGGCAGCACCGCGAACCACATGCTGTCCTGGACCCGGGAGACCGGTGCGCAGGCGATCGCCCGCAACCTGATCGTGCAGGAGACGAACGCGGCCGGCACGGACGTCTACAGCGAGATGACCGGCCCGTGCTTCTCCCCGGACGGGCTGGTGCTGTTCGGCAGCGTGCAGGAGCCCGGGCACACGTTCGCCATCCGCGGGCCCTGGGCGAAGTACCTGTAGCGCACCCGACGAGCGCACCCGACGAGCGCACCCGACGAGCGCACACCGACCGGGCGGAGTGGCGCCCCGGTCCCCGGCTCAGCCCCGGGGCCGGGGCGCGCCCGTCCGCCCGTCCACCACCACGTCGGCGCGCTCCCGGGTGCGCTCGCGGGCGAACATCGCCTCCTCCTGGCTGCGCCAGGCCGGCCAGTGGGCGTTCATCTGCACCCCGTCCCGGGCCCGCCAGCGGGACAGGCGCACGTCGGGCGGCGTGTCGACCCACACCAGGCAGGTGACCGCGTCGGCATAGGCCGAGGCGCCCGCGCCGACGCCCTCGACGAGGAGCACGTCGCACGGCGGCACCTCCCGCTCCTCCGCGAAGCACGACCGGTGCCAGTCGTAGCGCCGGTAGCGCCCGGGGGAGCCGGCGCGGAGCGGCCCGACCACCGAGTCGGCGACGGTGGCCATGCCGGCCGCGAGCCCGTCCCACCCGTCGTACAGGTTGTCCATGTGGAGCATCCGCACCCGGGCGCCGCCGGAGAGCGGGTCGGTGCTCCGCAGCGCGTCGCGGAACCCCCGGTTGAGCGCCGACGCCAGCGTGGTCTTGCCGGAGCCGGCCGGGCCGTCCACGCACACCAGCCGGCCCGCGCCCAGCCGGGCCGGGCGGGCCAGCACCTCGCCCACCAGGTCGCGCGCGAGCACGTCGACGTGCGGCAGCCGCGCGGTCACCTCACTGGATGCCGTGCTTGCGCAGGATCGCCTCGATGTCGTCCATGTCCTCGTCCCCGACCGCCGGCTTGCTGGGCTTCGCGGACCTGCCGGGGGCGGCCGGCTTGGCGGACCGCTCCCGCGGCAGCGACGGAGCCTGCTCGCCGTCGACCCGGCGGGTGTCCCGGCCCGTCTTCGTGCCGACCCCCCGCGAGCGCATCAGCGCGGACAGGGCGAACAGCATCAGCGACACGCCGGCGGTCGCGAGGCCGAGCCACACCACCGGGCTGAACACCAGCCGCGTCGCCCAGGAGACGACCGAGTCGCCGATCTGCCACAGCAGCCGCAGCGTCCCGGTCAGGCCGGCCGCCACCGGCAGCAGCGACCAGGCCACGCCGCGGAGTCCGGCGGCGGCGCCGCGGCTGCGCCAGACCAGCACGCTGACGAGCAGGCCGACCACGGTCAGCACCAGTCCGAGGGCCTGCCAGGTCGAGGAGTCGAAGCTGTCCACCCCCCCAGCCTACGGACCGCCGGTCACGAGAGGATGACGCTCGTGCGCGAGATCCCCGACCCCGGCTTCGCCGGCGACGACGGCACCGCCCCGCCCGAGGTGGTCGAGGCGCTGCGGCGCTACGACGACGACCCCGACGGACGGCACGCCGAGACCCTGGCCGTGCTGCAGCGGGCCCGGCTGCTGGTGCCTGTGGTGGCGGTGCTCGGCGAGGTCGAGCACGACGACCGCGGGCTGGCCCACGACAAGTCCTCGGACATGGCGACGGTGCTGATGCGCGGGCGCGACGGCCGGACAGCACTGCTGGCGTTCACGAGCACCGAGGCCCTGCACCGCTGGAACCCGGACGCCCGACCGGTGCCGGTCCCGGTCAGCCGGGCCGCCGAGGCCGCGGTCCAGGACGGCGCGGAGGCGCTGGTCGTCGACGTCGCGGGACCGGTGCTCTTCGTCGTGGAGACCGGCGACCTCGCCGAGCTCGCCCGGGGCCGCGTGCTGGTGCGGCTCGACCGGCCCGGGACCGCGGTCAGCGCCCGCTACGGGTGGGCGACACCGGACCGGTGAGCCTCTCCCCGGGCCCCTCGCCCGGTGCGTCGGGCTCGTCGGAGGCCTCGCGGAACGCCAGCTGCAGGCTGCGCAGCCCGTCGCGGAGGGGGGCGGCGTGGTGGTGGCCCATCCGCGGCGCACTGGTGACGACCAGGCCGGCGAGCGCCTCGATCAGGGTCCGGGCCTCATCGAGGTCGCGGTGCTCGGGCAGGTCCTCGGCGAGGCCGAGGTTGACCGCTGCGGCGCTCATCAGGTGCAGTGCGGCGGTGGACACGATCTCCAGGGCCGGCACCTCGGCGATGTCGCGGGAGGAGCCCGGAGCGGTCCCGGGGTCGGGCTGGGCGGGGTCGGGCTGGGCGGGGTCGGGCTGGGCGGGGTCGGGCTGAGCGGGGTCGGGCGCAGACGTCATGGGAGCAGCGTGGCATCCGGGCTCTCGATGTGCGCTGACGACCCCGGACCCGCTAGTCTGTTTGCGACCGATCTCCCGAGGTCGATCGTCAGTGCGGCCCGGACGGAATTTCCGGGCTGCGCCGCCGGTTGACATCGTCGAGATCTGACAAGCGGAGACGAGGTCTCCCACCCGCATCGGCCGCCGTTCCACCAGGCCGTCGGGTCCGGTCCTGAGGTGGGCTCCCCGAGCCCGCTGAAGACGGTGTCGCGTGCCTGGACGGACGTGGCCCGAGACTGGCCTCCGCTTGGTATGGCGGAGGCCATCTGTGTGTCCTCCCCAGGTCGACCATTCGGACCAAGCACTGGAGGACCCATCAGCACGGAGCTGCGCATCAACGACCGGATTCGGGTCCCCGAGGTCCGCCTCGTCGGCCCGAACGGCGAGACCGTCGGCATCGTCCGCATCGACGACGCCCTGCGGCTCGCGCAGGAGAGCGACCTCGACCTCGTCGAGGTGGCGCCGACGGCGCGACCGCCGGTCTGCAAGCTCATGGACTACGGCAAGTTCAAGTACGAGAACGCCCAGAAGGCTCGCGAGGCGCGTCGCAACCAGACGAACGTGATCATCAAGGAGATGAAGCTTCGTCCCAAGATCGACGCCCACGACTACGAGACCAAGAAGGGTCACGTGGTCCGCTTCCTGAAGGCGGGCGACAAGGTGAAGATCACGATCATGTTCCGCGGTCGTGAGCAGCACCGACCCGAGCTGGGCTACCGGCTCCTGCAGAAGCTCGCGCAGGACGTGGACGAGCTCGGCTTCGTGGAGTCCTCGCCGAAGCAGGACGGCCGCAACATGATCATGGTGCTGGGGCCGCACAAGAAGAAGGCCGAGGCCAAGCTGGAGGTCCAGGCCGCCAAGGCCGAGCGTGCAGCCGAGCGCGAGGCCGAGCGCGAGGCCGAGCACGCGGAGCGCACGGCGTCCGCGCCGACCGCCCCGGAGGACAAGAAGCCGCGGCGTCGCTCGGAGAACATCGACCCCGACATGTGACCGGGCCGGCCGACCGCCGACCCGCCACGCACGTACAGACGAAGGACTGACGACACATGCCGAAGAACAAGACGCACTCGGGCGCCAGCAAGCGGTTCCGGGTGACCGGATCGGGCAAGATCCGCCGCCAGAAGGCCGGACTGCGCCACAACCTGGAGCACAAGGCGTCCAAGGTGACCCGCCGGATGAGCGGCACCACCGAGGTCTCCAAGGCGGACACCGCCAAGGTCAGGAAGCTTCTCGGTCGCTGAGCGCCGACGTCCCCGAGCCCCCCGGGTGGTCGCGTCCGTCGGGACCACCTTTCACAGCATCAAGGAGTAACAAGTGGCACGCGTCAAGAGGGCCGTCAACGCCCACAAGAAGCGCCGGGTAACCCTCGAGCGCGCATCCGGCTACCGCGGACAGCGCTCGCGCCTGTACCGCAAGGCCAAGGAGCAGGTCACCCACTCGCTGGTCTACAGCTACCGGGACCGCAAGCAGAAGAAGGGCGACTTCCGCAAGCTGTGGATCCAGCGGATCAACGCCGCTGCCCGCGCGAACGGGATGACCTACAACCGCCTCATCCAGGGCCTCAAGGCCGCAGGGGTCGAGGTGGACCGCAAGATCCTGGCCGACCTGGCCGTCAACGACCTGCCCGCCTTCGTGGTGCTCGTCGAGACCGCCAAGGCCGCCCTGCCCGAGGACGTCAACGCGCCCCGGGCCGAGGCGACCGCCTGACCGGTCCGTCCCGGACCGCTCACCGCACGTCGATGGCGAGTCTCCCCGCGGACGCCCCGCTCCTCACCACGAGGAGCGGGCGCGTCAAGGCCGCGCGGAGGCTCGCCAGACGTGCGTCGCGGGCCGATCACCGGCTGTTCCTCGCCGAGGGGCCGCAGGCCGTCCGCGAGGCGCTTGCGCTCCCCGGCTGCGTGCGCGAGGTGTTCGCCTCCGCCGGAGCAGCGTCGGCGCACCCCGGGCTCCGGGCGGCCGCCGCGGCGGCCGGCCTGGACTGGCTCGCGGTCGACGACCCCGCGCTGGCCTCCCTGACCGACACGGTCGCGCCGCAGGGAGTGGTGGCGGTCTGCGCCTTCCTGGACCGCCCGCTGTCCGCAGTCTTGGCCGCGCAGCCGTCGCTGCTCGCCGTCTGCGCCGACGTCCGCGACCCCGGCAACGCCGGGACGGTGATCCGCTGCGCCGACGCCGCGGGGGCCGGCGGGGTGCTGCTCACCGGCTCCTCGGTGGACCCCTACAACGGCAAGGCGGTCCGGGCCTCGGCCGGGTCGCTGTTCCACCTGCCGCTGGTGGTCGAGGGGGGCACCGCCGAGGTCCTGGCGACGCTGCAGGCCGACGGCGTGCGGGTCCTCGCCGCCGACGGCGGGGGCGAGCTCGACCTCGACGACGCCGTGGACGCCGGGCTGCTCGCGGGCCGGACCGCCTGGCTGTTCGGCAACGAGGCGTGGGGCCTCCCGGACGAGCTGGCCGCGCTGACCGACCACCGGGTCCGGATCCCGATCCACGGCCGGGCCGAGAGCCTGAACCTGGCGACCGCGGCCGCGGTCTGCCTGTACGCCTCCGCCCGGGCCCAGCGCCGCGGCACCCCCGGCTGACGAGTGGCCGATCCGGCCACGCCGGCCGGCTCCTGGCCGCCCGTGACGGTCCCGGAGCGCCGTACGGCGTCGGGATCGGCCACTTTCGCACCGTCGGGGACGGGTGGCGCCGTCCCGAATGCGGCTAGATTGTCGCCATGGCTGCGGGGAGCGACGGTGACGAGCGGGACGTCCTGGACCTGCTGCCCGACGGGATCGTGATCGCGGACGCCGCCGGGGTGGTGACCCGGGTGAACGCCGCGGCCGGGACGCTGCTGCGCGCGGAGAACGGCATCGGCCGCCACCTCGCCGAGGTGGTGCCGCTGCAGGACCGGGCCGGGAACAGCTGGTTCAGCTGCACGCGTCCCTACACCGGACTGCCCAGCCGCAGCCGGATGAGCGAGCAGGCGTGGTTCCTCTCCGACGGCACCGAGCTGCTGGTCACCGCCCGGATCGTGCGCGCGGGGCCCCGCAGCCCGGTGCAGCAGGTCACCGTGTCGCTCCGGTCGGCGCGGGCCCGGGAGCGCCTGGACCGGGAGCGCTCGGACCTGGTCGCCACCGTCGCCCACGAGCTGCGCTCGCCGCTCACCGGGGTGAAGGGCTTCGTCGCGACGCTGCTGTCCAAGTGGGACCGGCTCAACGACGACCAGAAGAAGATGATGCTGGAGACGGTCAACGTCGACGCCGACCGGCTCACCCGGCTGATCGCCGAGCTGCTCGACGTGGCGCGCATCGACACCGGGCGGCTGCCGCTCTATCCGCGGCCGGTGGACTCCCGCGCCGCCGTCGACCGGGTCGTGGCCTCGGTGCGGGCCGGGACCGGCCGGGAGATCGCCTTCAGCGTCGAGGGGGAGCTGCCGCCGGTCAGCGCCGATCCGGACAAGTTCGCCCAGGTCGTGACCAACCTCGTCGACAACGCGATCCGGCACGGAGACGGGCAGGTCACCCTCACCGCGAGGTCGATCGACGGCGAGGCGCCGTACAGCGGTGTGCTGCTGCACGTCGACGACGAGGGCGACGGGATCAGCCCGGACATCCGCAGCCGGGTGTTCACGAAGTTCTGGAAGCACGGCACCCGCGGGGGCTCCGGGCTGGGCATGTACATCGTGCACGGCCTGGTGAAGGCGCACGGCGGAGCGGTCGAGATCTCCGACTCGCCGGCCGGCGGGGCTCGGGTCAGCATCCTGTGGCCCGAGCACGACCACCGCGCCCACTGACCGGTTCGTCACGCCGGGGTCCGGCTTCCTAGACTGCGCGTTGTCACCCACCGCGCCAGGAAGGCAGCTCATGTCGGGCCCGAACACCGAGTACGACCCCGTCGAGGTCACGCCGCTGAAGGCGGACGAGGTCGAGGCGATGCGCGAGGCGGCGCTGGCGGCCGTCGCCGCGGCCGGCGACCTCGAGGACCTCAAGCGGGTGCGCACCGAGCACGCCGGCGACCGCTCGCCGCTCGCGCTGGCCAACCGCGAGATCGGCGCGCTCCCGCCGCAGGCGCGCAAGGACGCCGGGTTGAGGGTGGGCAGGGCCCGGGGCGCGGTCAACCAGGCCCTCGGCGCGCGACAGGCCGAGCTCGAGGTCGAGCACGAGGCCCGGATGTTGGCCGAGGAGACCGTCGACGTGACGCTCCCCTGGGACCTCGCCCCGCAGGGCGCCCGGCACCCGCTCACCACGCTCCAGGAGCTGGTCGGCGACGTGTTCGTGGCGATGGGCTGGGAGGTCGCCGAGGGCCCCGAGGTGGAGGCCGAGTGGCTGAACTTCGACGCGCTGAACCTGGGCCCGACCACCCGGCCCGCACCATGCAGGACACCTTCTGGCTGGAGCCGGCCGACGGAGGGCTGGTGATGCGCACGCACACCTCCCCGGTGCAGGCGCGCACGATGCTCGAGCGCACGCCCCCGATCTACGTGGTCTGCCCCGGCCGGGTGTTCCGCACCGACGAGCTGGACGCCACCCACACCCCGGTGTTCTCCCAGGTCGAGGGGCTGGTCGTCGACAAGGGCATCACGATGGCCCACCTCAAGGGCACCCTGGACCACTTCGCCGCGGCGATGTTCGGCGACGGCATCAGCACCCGGTTCCGGCCGTCGTACTTCCCGTTCACCGAGCCCTCCGCGGAGGTCGACCTGGTCTGCTTCGTGTGCCGCGGGGCGGCGCCGGCGGTGCGAGCCTGCCGCACCTGCAGGGGCGAGGGCTGGATCGAGTGGGGGGGCTGCGGGGTCGTCAACCCCCGGGTGCTGGCCGCCTGCGGGATCGACAGCGAGACCTACACCGGCTTCGCCTTCGGCATGGGCCTGGAGCGGACGCTGATGTTCCGGCACGGCGTCGCCGACATGCGCGACATGGTCGAGGGCGACGTCCGCTTCACCACTGCCTTCGGAACGGAGATCTGATGCGCGCCCCGCTCTCCTGGATCCGCGAGTACGTCGACCTGCCGGCCGACGTCACGCCCGGCGGACCTCGCCCACCGGCTGACCGCGCTCGGGCTCAAGCTCGAGGCGCTCGAGGCCGCCGGGCGCCGACATCGAGGGCCCGCTGGTCGTCGGCCGGGTGCTCGAGCTCGGTCGCCGAGCCGCAGAAGAACGGCAAGACCATCAACTGGTGCCAGGTCGACTGCGGCCCCGAGCACGGCGAGCACGGCATCGTCTGCGGCGCGCACAACTTCGCGGCCGGCGACCTCGTCGTGGTCTCGCTGCCCGGCGCGGTGCTGCCCGGCGGCTTCGCGATCGCCGCGCGCAAGACCTACGGCCACGTCTCCGACGGGATGATCTGCTCCACCAAGGAGCTCGGCATCGGCGACGACCACGGCGGCATCCTGGTGCTCGACCCGCGCCTCGACGGCGACGTCGGAGCCCGGCCGACGACGCGATGCGACCTGCTCGGCCTGCGCGACGACGTCATCGAGTTCGAGATCAACCCCGACCGCGCCTACGCGCTGTCGCTGCGCGGCATCGCCCGCGAGGCGGCGCATCGCCTACGACGTGCCGTTCCACGACCCGGCCGACCGCGAGGTGCCCGCGCCGAACGACGACGGCTACCCGGTCCGGGTCGAGGCCCCGGACGGCTGCCCGGTGTTCGCGACCCGCGACGGTCACCGGCTTCGACCCGGCGGCGCCGACCCCGCGGTGGATGGCGCGCCGGGTGCAGCTGGCCGGGATGCGGCCGATCTCGCTGGCCGTCGACGTCACCAACTACGTGATGCTCGAGCTCGGCCAGCCGATCCACGGCTACGACGGCGACCGGCTGGCCGGCCCCGATCGTGGTACGCCGGGCGACCGAGGGGGAGCGGCTCACCACCCTCGACGACGTGACCCGCACGCTGTCCGCCGAGGACCTGCTGATCACCGACGACAGCGGGCCGATCGGCATCGCCGGCGTGATGGGCGGCCGGACCACCGAGCTGTCCGGCGACCACCAGCCACGTGGTGATCGAGGCGGCGCACTTCGAGCCGACCACGATCTTCCGCACCGCGCGCCGGCACAAGCTGCCCTCGCGAGGCGTCCAAGCGCTTCGAGCGCGGCGTCGACCCGCTGCTGCCGGCGTACGCCGCCGACCGGGTCGCGCAGCTGCTGGTCGAGCACGGCGGCGGCACCGTCACCGACGGCGTCACGTACGTCGGGCGCGCCCCCGGAGCAGCCGCGTCGATCACCGCTGCCCTGGACCTCCCGGCCCGGGTCACCGGCATGCCGATCGACGCCGACACCACGGTGGCGCACCTGCGCACCGTCGGCTGCACGGTCACGCGACCGAGCGGCGGCGGCGACGCCGGCTGACCGCGCTGCCGCCGACCTGGCGTCCGGACCTGACCGACCCCTACGACCTGGTCGAGGAGGTCGCCCGGGTCGTCGGCTACACCCAGGTGCCGTCGGTGCTGCCGGCCGCACCGCCCGGCCGCGGACTGACCGCCTGCGCAGCGGCTGCGGCGTCGGGTCGGCTTCGCGCTGGCCGGCAGCGGGCCTCGTCGAGGTGCGCGTCCTGGCCGTTCGTGGGCGCCGCGGACTTCGACCGGCTGGGCCTGCCCGACGACGACCCGCTGCGGGACACGATCCGGGTGGCGAACCCGCTCTCCGAGCGGGCGCCGCTGCTGACCACGACGCTGCTGCCCGGCCTGCTGGAGACCGCCGCCCGCAACCTCGGTCGTGGTCAGGGCGTCGGTGGGGGTCTACGAGACCGCCCCGGTGTTCTTCCCGACCCCGGACCGGGCCAAGGCGCCCGATCCTCGGCGTCGACTGGCGCCCCGACGACGCCGACCTGGCGAAGCTGCTCGCGGCCGTCCCGCGGCAGCCGCTGACCCTGGCGGTGGTGCTCGCCGGTGACCGGCAGGCGTCGGGCTGGTGGGGCGCCGGCCGCCCGGTCGGCTGGGCGGACGCGGTGCAGGTGGTCCGCGAGGTCGCCCGGGTGCTCCGGGTGCCGGTCGAGGTCGTGCAGGCCACCCGCGAGCCGTGGCATCCGGGCCGCTGCGCGCGGCTGCTGGTCGACGGCGCGGTGCTCGGCCACGCCGGCGAGCTGCACCCGGCCGTGTGCCAGGCGTACGGCGTCCCGGCCCGCACCTGCGCGGTGGAGGTCGACCTGGACCTGCTGATCCGCGCCGCGCCCGCCGTCGCGCAGGCGCCGACCTTCTCGACGTACCCGGTCGCGAAGGAGGACGTCGCGCTGGTGGTCGACGCCGGGCTGCCGGCCGCGGAGCTGGAGGGCACGCTGCGCGAGGGGGCCGGGGAGCTGCTGGAGTCGCTGCGGCTCTTCGACGTCTACGTCAGCGACCAGCTCGGCGCGGACCGCAAGTCCCTGGCGTTCGCGATGCGCTTCCGGGCCCCCGACCGCACGCTGACCGAGGCGGAGACCGGCGCCGCCCGGGACGCCGCCGTGGCCCTCGCGGCGCGCCGGCACGGCGCCGTCCAGCGCTAGACCGCAGGCAGGCGGCCCCGGGGGCCAGCCAGCGGCCGGCGCGGCACGGAACGGGCCCGGCACCCCCCCACGGGGGGTGCCGGGCCCGGCTGCTTCCGGTCAGCCGGCGCGCAGCTTCCAGATGCTGCGCCCGTGCGTCGCCGCGAACAGCCGCTTGCCCTTCGCGTCCAGGGTCAGCCCGAAGACCGCCACGCGCGGCAGGCCGGGGGTGGCCACCCAGCTGCTGTCACCCAGGGTGCGGGTGAGCACACCGAAGTCGGTGCCGATGAACAGCGCGTTCGTGCGTGGCACGTACACGACGTCGGTCACCGGCTGGTCGTCCAGGTTCGAGCTCAGGTCTCGCGCCGTCCCCTGGCCGGTCCGGGGGTCGACGCGCACCTCGTAGACGTGGCCGCCCGGCGAGTACGCGGAGTAGCCCGAGTAGGAGATGAAGGCGTGGCCCGGGTCGGCCGGGTCGATGGAGATCCCGGACACGAACCGCCGCGGGAGGCCGAGGGCCTGGTCGATCCGCTGGTAGCCGACCGCGGCCGGGTCGGCCGCGTCCGCGTTGCCGGAGACGAACACGCCGCCCTTGCGGGTCGCCGCCCACATCGTGGAGGTGTCGCTCTGGGCGCGCTCGACGGCGACCACGTAGTTCGCGGTGTCGCCCCCGGACAGGTCCCCGGCCGGGCCGCCCAGGGCCTGGAAGTCGCCGCACGGCTGGGGACGGTGCCCGTAGTCGCCGGTCAGCTCGTTGCAGTACTGGTCCAGGAAGGCCCGGTCGCCGCCGTTGTCGGTGGTCCGCCACACGTGCTGCAGCCCGTCGAAGACGGTGCCGGAGACCGCGGGGTCGGCGGTGAACGGGGTGTAGAACGACGAGGACTCACCCGAGTCGGACAGCGGGTCGCTGATGTAGTCCCAGCCGGTGGGGCTGCCACCGTCGAAGCTCACGTCGTGCGCCGCCGAGTAGTAGGAGTGGTAGCGGATGTCGCGCTTCTTCGCGTCGAAGCCGGACTGGCCGCCGTCCCCGCCGACGGTCTCGGCGAAGCCGGCCCGCGCGTCGCTCTCCCAGGTGCCGTTGTCCTGCGTGCCGCCCTGGACGATGCCGCCGTTCCTGGACACGCTGACGGACTGGAACTGCAGGGTCTGCAGGCCGCGGTTGAGCGAGTCGTTCCGGGTCGGGACCGCCGACAGGTACTGCTGGCAGTCCGCGAGCTCGGCGCCGGTGAGGCCGCGTGCGGCACAGTCGCTGCTGCGGTCGACGTAGGGCCCGCTCTGGCGGACGACGCCGCCGTCGGAGGCGCTGAAGAACACCTCGGGGCCGGAGGCCGTCGGCGCGAACACCAGGGCGTGGTGGTCCGGGTGCAGTCCGTTCGGGTCCGGCTGCCCGTCGTTGGTCATGTCGGTGACGTGCACGCCGGCGTCGGACGAGCGGACCACGGCGCGGCCGTTGCTGCTGCCCGGGCCGCCGAAGGCCTGCAGCTCGTCGTAGTTCATCGACCCGGAGAGCAGCACCTCGTCCGGGTGTCCGGCCGGGCTGCTCACGACCATGTCGTAGGAGCACTGCCCCTCGCAGAAGTTGTAGGAGCCGTAGCCCGGGGTCCCGGGCGTCGGGCTCGACAACGGCGTGAACACCGGGCTGGCCGCGGTCGCGTCGTCGGTCCGCAGCAGACCCGCGACGCTGCCGAAGTAGGTCGCGTCGCCCAGGTAGATCCTGGTCGCACCGCCGGGCAGGGCGGCGGTGGCGAACTCCACCCGGCTGGTGGTGGAGGTGGTCGGGCTGCCGGGGGTCTTGATCGTGTAGATCTGCTCCCAGGCGCCGGCGCCGGTGCGCCGGAACAGGCCGTAGTCGAACATCGAGGCGTAGACGGTGTCGTCGCGGGTCGGGTCCGGCAGGATTTTGGAGATGCCGCCGCGGAAGTAGTCGCTGCCGGTGGGGCTGGCCGGGTTCACCACGTCGGAGTCCTGGCTGAGGCTCAGGGTCCAGCTCTGGCCCCCGTCCCGGGACTCGTAGAGGCCGACCTTGGCCGCTCCGGGCGGGGTGAACCGACCGCCGTTGACCGAGGAGGAGCCGTGCCGGGCGACCGCGGTGCCGACGTAGAGGTGCCGGGGGTCCGTGGGGTCGACGTTCACCGAGGAGACCGAGCGGTCCCGGGCGAAGTCGACGCCGGCGACGAAGGTGGGCACCTTGGCGAAGGTGCGCCCGCCGTCGGCGGAGCGGTACACGCCGAGGCCGGCCTCGGAGTCGGAGGAGCCGTTCGGCTCGCCGGTGCCGACGTAGAGGCTGCCGTCCGGCGCGCGGTAGACCGTCCCGATCGCGGTGGACGGGATGTCCGCCCCGATCGTCGACCACGACGGGGTCCTGGCGAGGGCGTTCGAGGTCTTCCACAGCCCGCCGCCGGCGGTGCCGGCGTACAGCACGCACGCCGAGGCGGTGCAGGTCGGACCGGTCGCCAGCGAGGTGGTCCGGCCGGAGACGACCGCCGGGGTGCCGGTGTACGTGGTCTCGGCGACCTGCAGGCCGCCGTCGGGTCCGAGCGGCTGCCACGGCTGGACCGAGGGGTTGCCCTGGGCCCGGCGCAGCTGCGCCTTGCCGGTGCTGGTGTCGGCGCGGTCCCGGGCGCGCGTGAACGACGCCTTGGCCGCGGCCTGCTCGGCCGGCTGGACGTAGGGGCGCGGGAAGGCGCGCTCCTCGTAGGTCTCCTGGGCCGGGCCGTTCAGGATCTCCCGGCTGGCCTCACCGCCCTGCTGCTCGAGCTTCTCCGAGACGAAGGCGAGGGGGAGCCGGTGCGCGGCGAGGCCCGGGTGCCGCTCGAGCGCCTCGGCCATCACGCGGGCGCCCTCGTGCTCGCCACGCTCGCCATGCTCGCCGGCGCCGCCGTACCGCGCGGTCACGGCCGTGGCGACGAGGGCGAGGCCGGCGACCCCGGCGGTGATGCTGAGGGCAGCGCGGCGATGCCGCCTGGTGACCTGCATGGTTCTCCTCTGGATGCGATGAGGTGCTCGCGACGGTGCGAGCCGTGCCGCCGGGTCACGGACGCATGACCGGCGGCCCAACGGGTCATACTGCAACCAGTTCTGCCGACGCGCCAGAGGTTTGCCGGACAAAATATTGGGGGGTGCAAACGTCGCCGGGAACCCCTGGTGACTGAGTATTCAAAAGCCTGTATGATTATGCGCATGACGAAGCGAACGGCAGCGGTGGCGGGTGCCAGCGGGTACGCCGGCGGGGAGGTGCTCCGGCTGCTGCTGGGGCATCCGGACCTGGAGATCGGCGCGGTCACCGCCGGGTCGAACGCCGGCGAGCGCCTCGGCGCCCTGCAGCCGCACCTGGTTCCCCTGGCCGACCGGGTGCTCCAGGAGACCACCGTCGAGGTGCTGGCGGGGCACGACGTGGTGTTCCTCGGGCTCCCGCACGGGCAGTCGGCAGCGATCGCGCAGGCGCTGCCCGAGGGCACCGTGGTGATCGACTGCGGCGCGGACTTCCGGCTCACCGACGAAGCGGCCTGGGCCAGCTTCTACGGCGGCACGTACGCGGGCTCGTGGCCCTACGGCCTGCCGGAGCTGGCGGACCAGCGCGCGGTCCTCTCCACGTCCACCCGGATCGCGGTGCCCGGCTGCTACCCGACGGTGTCCACCCTGGCCCTCGCGCCGGCCGTGGCGGCAGGGATCGTCGACCCGGCCGGGATCGTGGTGGTCGCGGCCTCCGGCACCTCCGGCGCGGGCAAGGGGCCCCAGCCCCACCTGCTCGGCTCGGAGGTGATGGGCTCGGCCAGCGCGTACGGCGTCGGTGGCACCCACCGGCACACCCCCGAGATCCTCCAGAACCTCCGGCTGCTCACCGGCGCCGACGTGCGGGTCTCCTTCACCCCGCTGCTGGTGCCGATGCCGCGCGGCATCCTGGCCACCTGCTCGGCGCCGACCGGCGTGGACGCGGACACCGCCTACGCGACGTACCGGACGGCCTACGCCGACGAGCCGTTCGTGCACCTGCTCCCCCCGGGACAGTGGCCGCAGACCAAGTCGGTGGTCGGCTCGAACGCCGTGCACGTCCAGGTGACGGTGGACCAGGCCGCCGGACGGCTGGTCGCGGTGGCGGCCGTGGACAACCTCGCCAAGGGCACCGGCGGCGCCGCCGTCCAGTGCATGAACCTCGCGCTCGGCCTGCCGGAGACCGCCGGCCTGACCACGATCGGACTCGCCCCGTGAGCGTCACCGCATCCCCGCGGCTTCCGCGCCGCGGGCGTGACCGCCGGACTCAAGCAGTCCGGCACCAAGGACGTCGCGCTCGTGGTCAACGACGGCCCCGGCACCGGCTCGGCGTCGGTGTTCACCGCCAACCGCTGCAAGGCCAACCCGGTGCTGTGGAGCCAGGAGGTGGTCAAGGACGGCGTGGTCCGCGCGGTCGTGCTCAACTCCGGCGGCGCGAACTGCTACACCGGAGCCGAGGGCTTCCAGACCACGCACGCCGTCGCGGAGCAGGTCGCCGGCGGGCTCGGCATCGGGGCGGTCGACGTGGTGGTCTGCTCGACAGGGCTGATCGGGCTCGCCAACGACCGCGCGGTGCTGGTCGCCGGCGTCGACGCGGCCGTCGCGGCGCTGGACGCCGACGGCGGGGCTGACGCCGCCGCCGCGATCATGACCACCGACACGGTCAGCAAGCAGGTCGTGGTCGAGGGGAGCGGCTGGAGCATCGGCGGGATGGCCAAGGGCGCCGGCATGCTCGCCCCGCAGCTGGCCACGATGCTGGTCGTGCTCACCACCGACGCGCTGGTCGACGCCGGGACCGCGGACCGCGCGCTGCGGGCCGCCACCCGGGTGCAGCTTCGACCGGCTCGACTCCGACGGCTGCATGTCCACCAACGACACGGTCACGCTGCTGGCCAGCGGCGCCTCGGGTATCACCCCGACCGAGGAGGACTTCACCGAGGCGCTCTCCCGCGCCTGCACCGAGCTGGCCATGCAGCTGCTGGCCGACGCCGAGGGGGCCGACCACGAGATCGCGATCACCGTGCTGCACGCCGCCAGCGAGGACGAGGCCGTCGAGGTCGGGCGCTCGGTGGCGCGCAGCGCCCTGTTCAAGACCGCGGTGTTCGGCAAGGACCCCAACTGGGGCAGGGTGCTGGCCTCCGTCGGCACCACCGGCGCCGCCTTCGACCCGGCCGACCTCGACGTCGCGATGAACGGCGTGTGGGTGTGCCGGCGGTCCACCCCGGACGAGGACCCGAGCGGCGTCGACCTGGACGCGGCGCGAGGTCACCGTGACCATCGACCTCAAGGCCGGCGAGGCCCGTGCCACCGTCTGGACCAACGACCTCACGCACGCCTACGTGCACGAGAACTCCGCCTACTCGAGCTGAGAGCCACCATGACCCCACGGATCCGACGCCGCCGAGACCGCCAGACCGGGCACGAGCCACCCGGTCGACCCCTCGGACGGTGTGCCGCTGCTGACTGGAAGCGCGCCACGGCCAAGGCCGCCACGCTGGCCGAGGCGCTGCCCTGGCTGAAGGCCTACCACGGCAAGACGATCGTGGTGAAGTACGGCGGCAACGCGATGACCGACGACACGCTCAAGCGCGCCTTCGCCGAGGACATCGTCTTCCTGCGCTACGCCGGCGTGCATCCGGTCGTCGTCCACGGCGGCGGTCCGCAGATCAGCGCGATGCTGGACCGCCTCGACATCGACTCGGAGTTCCGGGCCGGGCTGCGGGTGACCACCGCCGGAGGCGATGGACGTCGTGCGCATGGTGCTGGTCGGCCAGGTCGGCCGCGAGCTGGTCGGGCTGGTCAACCAGCACGGTCCGCTCGCGGTCGGGCTGTCCGGCGAGGACGCCGGGCTGTTCACCGCCCGCCCCACCAACACGGTCGTGGACGGCGAGGAGGTCGACCTCGGCCTGGTCGGCGAGGTCGCCGAGGTGCGCCCCGAGGCGGTCCGGGACCTGGTCGAGGCCGGACGCATCCCGGTGATCTCGTCGGTGGCCCCCGACGTGCACGGCCAGGTGCACAACGTGAACGCGGACACCGCGGCCGCGGCGCTCGCCGTCGCCCTCGGGGCCGAGAAGCTCCTGGTCCTCACCGACGTCGAGGGGCTGTACCGCGACTGGCCCGACAGCGACGACGTGATCGGCCACATCAGCCCCGAGGACCTCGCCGAGATGATGCCCACCCTGGCCAGCGGGATGGTCCCGAAGATGCAGGCCTGCCTGAACGCGGTCACCCACGGGGTGCCCCGGGCCACGGTCGTCGACGGACGCGAGCCGCATGCCGTGCTGCTGGAGACCTTCACCGACGACGGCGTGGGCACCCAGGTGCTGCCCGGCACCAGGACCACGATCAGGACCGCCCGGAAGGACCCAGGGGCATGACCGCCAGCGAACGGCTCCAGCACCGCTACGCGGAGTCCCTGATGAACACCTTCGGCCCGCCCCGGATGGTGCTGGTCCGAGGCGAGGGCGCCTACGTGTGGGACGCCGAGGGCAACCGCTACCTCGACCTGCTCGGCGGCATCGCCGTCAACGCCCTCGGGCACGCGCACCCGGCGCTGGTGGCCGCCGTCACCCGGCAGCTGGAGACGCTCGGCCACGTGTCGAACTTCTTCGCCACCGAGCCCCAGGTGACGCTCGCGGAGAAGCTGGTCGCGCTGCTCGGGCTGCCCGAGGGTGGCGGGAGGGTGTTCTTCTGCAACTCCGGCGCGGAGGCCAACGAGGCGGCGTTCAAGCTGGGTCGGCGCACCGGGCGCAGCCACGTGGTGGCGATGGAGGGCAGCTTCCACGGGCGCACCATGGGTGCGCTGGCGCTGACCTCCAAGGCGGCGTACCGCGAGCCCTTCGAGCCGCTGCCGGGCCACGTCACCTTCGTGCCCTACGGCGACGCCGACGCCCTGGCCGCCGCGGTCACCGACGAGACCGCGGCCGTCGTGATCGAGCCGATCCAGGGCGAGGCCGGCGTGGTGCTGCCGCCCGAGGACTTCCTGGCCCGCGCCCGGGAGATCACCACCGATCACGGCGCGCTGCTCTGGCTCGACGAGGTGCAGTCCGGGATGGGGCGCACCGGCTCCTGGATGGCCCACACCGCCAGCGGCGTCACCCCCGACCTGGTCACCCTCGCCAAGGGGCTGGGCGGGGGCATCCCCATCGGCGCCCTGGTCGCGGTGGGGGAGTGCGGCACGCTGCTGGGCCCGGGAAACCACGGCACCACCTTCGGGGGCAACCCGGTGGCCGCCGCCGCCGCGCTCGCTGTCATCGAGACGATCGAGAAGGACGGGCTGCTCGAGAACGCCACCGAGGTCGGCGAGCTGCTCCGGGACGGCCTGGCCGAACCGCGGGTCACCGAGGTGCGGTGCCGGGGCCTGTTCCTGGGGCTGGACCTCGACGCCGAGGTGGCACCCCAGGTGGTGGACGCCGCGCAGCGGCACGGCGTGATCCTCAACGCCTGCGCGCCGACCCGGATCCGGATCGCGCCGCCGCTGGTGCTCACCGCGGACCAGGCGACCGAGCTGACCGCGATCTGGCCGCAGATCCTGGACGAGGCCTATGAGGCGCGCGCCGCCGGGGGGAGCACATGACCCGGCACTTCCTGCGCGACGACGACCTGTCGCCCACCGAGCAGGCCGAGGTGCTCGCGCTCGCGGGCCGGCTGAAGGCCGCACGGTACGAGGCCCGTCCCTTCGAGGGGCCGCGGGCCGTGGCGGTCATCTTCGACAAGCCCACCCTGCGCACCCAGGCGTCCTTCACCGCCGGGATCGCCGAGCTCGGCGGCTACCCGATGCTGGTCGACGGCGGGCTCGCCCAGATCGGCGCCCGCGAGTCGGTCGCGGACACGGCCCGGGTGCTCGGCCGGATGGTCGACGCCGTGGTCTGGCGGACCTTCGGCCAGGACCGGCTCGAGGAGATGGCGGCGCACGCCGGCGTGCCGGTCGTGAACGCCCTCACCGACGAGTTCCACCCCTGCCAGCTGCTCGCGGACCTGCAGACCATCCAGGAGCGCAAGGGCACGCTCGCCGGGCTGTCCGTCGCGTTCCTCGGCGACGCCGCCTCGAACATGGCGCACTCGTTCCTCCTCGCCGGCGCCACGGCCGGCATGCACGTGACCGTCAGCGGGCCGGCGGGGTTCACGCCCGACCCGGAGGTGCTCACCCGGGCCCAGCAGGTCGCGGGCACGACGGGTGGCTCGGCGTCGTACGTGGCGGACCCGGTGGCGGCCGTGACCGGCGCGGACGTGGTCGTCACCGACACCTGGGTCTCGATGGGCAAGGAGGAGGAGGCCGACGGGCGCTGTCAGCCGTTCCTCCCGTACGCCGTGACAGCGGGGCTGCTGCAGCACGCGGACGCGGACGCGATCGTGATGCACTGCCTGCCGGCGTACCGGGGCAGGGAGATCTCCGCCGACGTGCTGGACGGGCCTCGGAGCGTGGTCTGGGACGAGGCCGAGAACCGTCTGCACGCCCAGAAGGCGCTGCTGACCTGGTTGCTGGAGCACCAGTCGTGAGCGCGGGGATCCCGGTGACCAAGAGCGCCCGCCAGCAGCGCATCGTCGAGCTGCTCTCCCGGCACGAGGTGCGCTCCCAGACCGAGCTGGCTGAGCTGCTGCTCGCCTCCGGGGTGGGCGTCACCCAGGCCACCCTGTCGCGCGACCTGGTCGAGCTGGACGCGGTGAAGATCCGCACCGTCAGCGGGTCGCTGGTCTACGCGGTGCCCGCCGAGGGCGGGGACCGCACCCCCCGCGCGACCCCGGCCTCGGACGCATCGGAGCACCGGCTCGCCCGGCTGCTGGGGGAGCTGCTCACCTCGGCGGACGCCTCGGCCAACCTGGCCCTGCTCCGCACTCCGCCGGGGGCCGCGCAGTTCCTGGCCTCCGCCTTCGACCGCGCCGAGCTGGACGACATCCTCGGCACCATCGCCGGGGACGACACCGTGCTGGTGATCAGCCGACGACCCGACGGCGGGCCGGCCCTCGCCGAGCGGCTCGTGGCGCTCGCGAGCGGCACGCACCCGTCGGCCACCGGACCGGGCTCGCAGAGCGCCGCGCCCACCGACCACTGAACCTGCACCACGCCAACCACGAAGGAAATCTCTTGAGCAAGGTCCTCACCTCCCTGCCCGTCGGCGAGCGCGTCGGCATCGCGTTCTCCGGAGGCCTCGACACGTCCGTCGCGGTCGCCTGGATGCGCGACAAGGGGGCCATCCCGTGCACCTACACCGCCGACATCGGGCAGTACGACGAGGCCGACATCGACGGCGTCCCGGCCAGGGCCGTGGAGTACGGCGCCGAGCTGGCCCGCTCGCTGGACTGCCGCACCCCGCTGGTCGAGGAGGGGCTGGCCGCCCTGGCCTGCGGCGCGTTCCACATCCGCTCCGGCGGCCGCGCCTACTTCAACACCACGCCCCTGGGTCGTGCGGTCACCGGGACCATGCTGGTCCGGGCGATGCACGAGGACGGAGTCGACATCTGGGGCGACGGCTCGACGTTCAAGGGAAACGACATCGAGCGCTTCTACCGCTACGGGCTGCTGGCCAACCCGGAGCTGCGCATCTACAAGCCGTGGCTGGACGCCGCCTTCGTCACCGAGCTCGGCGGTCGCGCGGAGATGAGCCAGTGGCTCACCGAGCACGGACTGCCCTACCGCGACAGCAAGGAGAAGGCGTACTCCACCGACGCCAACATCTGGGGCGCCACCCACGAGGCCAAGACGCTGGAGCACCTCGACGTCTCCCTGGAGGTCGTGGAGCCGATCATGGGGGTGCGGTTCTGGGATCCGGCGGTCGCGATCGACACCGAGGACGTCACGATCCGCTTCGAGCAGGGCCGCCCGGTGGCCATCGACGGCACGACGTATTCGGACCCGGTTCAGCTGGTGACGAAGGCCAACGAGGTCGGTGGCCGCCACGGGCTCGGAATGTCGGACCAGATCGAGAACAGGATCATCGAGGCCAAGTCGCGCGGCGTGTACGAGGCGCCCGGGATGGCGCTGCTGTGGATCGCCTACGAGCGGCTGCTCAACGCCATCCACAACGAGGACACCATCGAGAGCTACCACAGCCAGGGCCGGCGGCTCGGCCGGCTGCTCTACGAGGGGCGCTGGCTGGACCCGCAGGCGCTGATGCTGCGGGAGTCGATCCAGCGGTGGATCGCCTCGCTGGTGACCGGCGAGGTGACGCTGCGGCTGCGGCGCGGGGAGGACTACACGGTCCTGCGCACCGAGGGGCCGGCGTTCTCCTACCACCCCGACAAGCTGTCGATGGAGCGCACCGAGAACGCCGCCTTCGGTCCCACGGACCGGATCGGCCAGCTCACTATGCGCAACCTCGACATCGCCGACTCGCGCTCCAAGCTCGAGGCGTACGCGGCGCAGCCGCTGGACCAGGGCCAGGTGCTGGTCGAGAACGGCACGCTGTTCGGGGTGATCGAGGCCGGTGGGGCGGACCGGATCGCCACCAACCCGGGCGCCGCCGGCGACACCGGCGAGCTGGCGCTGGACCACGCGGCCATGGAGGCCGGCACCGACTGACGGACGTCATACGGTGTGGTCGGTACGGGTGAGGTCCGGGAGGACGACGGAGTGGAGAGCGCACACACATGACAACCAACACCGGTGCCCTGTGGGGCGGCCGGTTCGCCAGCGGTCCCAGCGACGCGCTCGCCGCCCTGTCGAGGTCGACCCACTTCGACTGGCGGCTGGTGCCCTATGACCTTGCCGGCTCGCGGGCGCACGCCCGGGTGCTGCACCGGGCCGGGCTGCTGACCGAGCCCGACCGGGACGCCCTGGTGGCCGGTCTCGACCGGCTGGGGGAGCGGTTCGCCAGGGGCGAGCTGCGGCCCGACGAGACCGACGAGGACGTGCACGGCGCCCTGGAGCGGCTGCTGCTCGACGAGGTCGGCGCGGAGCTGGGCGGTCGTCTGCGTGCGGGCCGGTCCCGCAACGACCAGGTCGCCACCCTGTTCAAGGCGTTCCTGCGCGACCACGCCCGGGTGCTGACCGGGCTCGTGCTGGACCTCGCCGAGGCGCTCGCCGACCAGGCCGAGCAGCACCTGGGCGCGGCGATGCCCGGCCGCACCCACCTGCAGCACGCCCAGCCGGTGCTGCTCTCCCACCACCTGCTCGCGCACGCCTGGCCGCTGCTGCGCGACGTGGGGCGGCTGCGGGACTGGGACGCCCGGGTGGCCGTCGACTCGCCGTACGGCTCGGGCGCGCTGGCCGGGTCGAGCCTCGGGCTGGACCCGCAGGAGGTGGCCCGGGACCTGGGCTTCACCGACTCCAGCCCGAACTCCATCGACGGCACCGCGGCGCGGGACTTCGTCGCGGAGTTCGCGTTCGTCACCGCGATGGTCGGCGTGGACGTCAGCCGGCAGGCGGAGGAGGTCACCGTCTGGGCGACACGGGAGTTCGGCTTCGTGCAGCTCGACGACGCGTACTCGACCGGGTCGAGCATCATGCCGCAGAAGAAGAACCCCGACATCGCCGAGCTGGCCCGGGGCAAGGCCGGCCGGCTGATCGGCAACCTCAGCGGGCTGCTCGCCACGCTCAAGGCGCTGCCCCTGGCCTACAACCGGGACCTCCAGGAGGACAAGGAGCCGGTGTTCGACTCCGTGGACACCCTCGAGGTGCTGCTGCCAGCGTTCACCGGCATGGTCGCGACCCTGCGCTTCGACACCGCCCGGATGGCGGAGCTGGCGCCGCAGGGGTTCTCGCTGGCCACCGATGTCGCGGAGTGGCTGGTCCGGCGGGGGGTGCCCTTCCGGGTGGCGCACGAGCTCGCGGGGGCGTGCGTGCGCCGCTGCGAGGAGCTCGGCGTGGAGCTCGAGGGGCTCAGCGACGAGCAGTTCGCCGCTCTCTCCGAGCACCTGACGCCCGGGGTCCGGGAGGTGCTGACCGTCGAGGGGTCGGTGGCCTCGCGGCACGGCCGCGGCGGGACCGCCACGGTGCGGGTGACCGAGCAGCTGGCCGAGCTCCGGAGGGCTGTCGCGGACCATCGTGCGTGGCTGGCCTGACGTCCTGACCGGGCCGGTCCTCGACGTCGCGCCCAGGCTGCTGGGCGCGGTCCTGCGGCACGTCACGGACAGCGGGGCCGTCGCGGTCCGGGTCACCGAGGTGGAGGCGTACGACGGTCCGGACGATCCGGGCTCGCACGCCTACCGGGGCGAGACCCGGCGCAACGCGGTGATGTTCGGGCCACCGGGTCGGCTCTACGTCTACTTCACCTACGGGATGCATCACTGCTGCAACGTCGTGGTCGGACCGCCGGGCAGCCCGGCGGCGGTGCTGCTGCGCGCCGGGGAGGTGGTCGAGGGGCTGGGCACCGCCCGGGCCCGTCGGGGCTCGGTCGACCGGGACCTCGCCCGGGGGCCCGCCCGGCTCTGCCAGGCGCTGGGCATCGACCTGACCCACGACGGCACCGACCTCACCACCGGTGCCCTGACGCTGCAGCCCGGACCCGCGGCGGGACCGGTCCGCACGGGTCCGCGCGTCGGGCTGCGCCACGCGGCGGACCGGCCCTGGCGCTTCTGGCTCGAGGGCGAGCCCAGCGTGTCGGTCTACCGACCGGCGAGCCCGCGCCGCTCCCGCGAGGCGACCACCCCCCGGGACCGCCGCGACGTGTGAGACTGGGCCCGGCGACGGGCCGAGGAGGGGTGCGTGTGCGAGCTGCGGTGCTGACCAGGTTCGGCGGACCCGACGCCGTGGAGCTGCGAGACGTCCCGGACCCGCATCCCGGCCCCGGCGAGGTGCGGTTGCGGGTCAGCGCGGCGGCGGTGAACAACACCGACCTGTGGACCCGCGAGGGTGCCTACGGGCTGCCGGGCCGACCCGACGCGCTCGCGGGCTGGATGGGCCCGGTGGACTTCCCCCGGATCCAGGGCGCCGATGTGGTGGGCACGGTCGACGAGGTCGGCGCCGGGGTGGACGCCGCCCTGGTCGGCCGGCGGGTGCTGGCCGACCCGGCGCGGTTCGCGGGCGGGGGTCCCGATCCCCGGCTGGTCGGGGTGCTCGGCAGCGAGCAGGACGGCGGGTTCGCCGAGCTCGTCGTGGTGCCGGCCGGCACCGTCCACGACATGACCGGGTCACCGATGTCGGACGAGGAGCTCGCCTGCCTGCCGATCGCCTACGGCACCGCGATGGGCATGCTCGAGCGCGGCGCTATCCAGCCCGGCGAGACCGTCCTGGTCACCGGCGCGTCAGGTGGGGTCGGCCTCGCCGCCGTGCAGCTCGCGGCCGCACGGGGGGCTCGGGTGGTCGCGGTCACCCAGGCCGACAAGGCCACCCTGGTGCGCGGGTCGGGAGCCTCCGAGATCCTGGACCGCTCCGGGGACGGGCTGGTCGCGGCCACCCCCGACGGGCTGGACGCGGTCATCGACGTGGTCGGTGGCCCACTCCTGGAGCGGCTGCTGCCCCAGCTGCGGCCCGGCGGCCGGTGGGTCGTCGCCGGGGCCGTGGCCGGTCCGGTGGTCTCCCTGGACCTGCGCCGCCTCTATCTGCACAACCTGCGGCTGATCGGGTCCACGATGCACGCTCCGGCGCACTTCGCCGCCCTGGCCGAGCAGGCCAGGTCCGGCGGGCTGAGCCCGCGGGTGGCGGCTCGCTGCCGGCTCGAGGAGATCCATGCCGCGCATCGCGCACTGGGCGAGCGCGCCCACGTCGGGAAGATCGTGGTGCTTCCTCAGGTGTAGGACAGGGCCCGGGGCGGGTGCCGAACCGGCCCGACGGTGAAGGTTTCAACCACCGGGTCCGGGGGCACCTGTGACGTCTGGCACAATTCGGGCGCGATCGCCGCCATCCAGACGGAGGAAACATGTCCCTCGCCCTTCTCGACCGCCAGCGCACCGTGGCGCCGGCCGGCTACAACCGCTGGCTGATCCCCCCGGCGGCCCTGGCCATCCATCTCTGCATCGGCCAGGTCTACGCCACCAGCGTCTACAAGCTCTCCCTGGTCAACAGCTTCGACACCACGCTCACCTCCATCGGGATCGTGTTCTCGATCGCCATCGTGATGCTCGGGCTGTCCGCGGCGGTGCTCGGCACCTGGGTGGACACCGGCGGCCCGCGGCGCGCCATGGTCGCCGCCGCCCTGGCCTGGGCCCTCGGCTTCATGGTCGGCGCCGCCGGCATCGCCACCGACCAGCTGTGGCTGCTCTACCTCGGCTACGGCGTGATCGGCGGGATCGGCCTGGGGATCGGCTACATCTCCCCGGTCTCCACGCTGATCAAGTGGTTCCCGGACCGGCCGGGCCTCGCCACCGGGATGGCGATCATGGGCTTCGGCGGCGGCGCCCTGGTGGCCTCGCCGGTGGAGAGCAAGCTGCTGGCCTTCTACGACAGCGGGTTCAGCGCCAAGGACGCCACCACGGTCGCGAGCGGCTCGGCGGTGGCCAGCATGTTCGTCACGCTGGGCATCGTCTACCTCGTGGTCATGCTCTTCGGCGCCTGGCTGATCAAGGTCCCCGCCGACGGCTGGAAGCCGGACGGCTTCGACGCCTCCAAGGTCAAGGCCAAGTCCATGGTCACCACGGCGAGCGTCTCCGCGTCCAACGCCGTGCGGACCCCGCAGTTCTGGCTGCTGTGGGTGGTGCTGTTCTGCAACGTCACCGCCGGCATCGGCATCCTCGAGCAGGCGTCGCCGATGATCCAGGACTTCTTCCGCAGCGGCTCCGGCTCGAGCGTGGCACCGGCCGCGGCCGCGGGCTTCGTGGGTCTGCTGTCCCTCGCGAACATGGCGGGCCGCTTCATCTGGAGCTCGACCTCCGACGTGGTGGGCCGCAAGCCGATCTACATGGGCTACCTCGGGGTCGGCATGATCCTGTACGCGCTGCTGGCCCTCGCGGGCCACGTCTCGACGGGGCTGTTCGTGCTCTTCGCGGCGGTCATCATCTCCTTCTACGGCGGTGGCTTCGCGACCGCTCCGGCGTACCTGCGCGACCTGTTCGGCACCTACCAGGTGGGCGCGATCCACGGCCGCCTGCTGACCGCGTGGTCCGCTGCGGGTGTGGCCGGGCCGCTGATCGTGAACCGCTTCCTGGACGCCCAGGGCACCCCGGGCCAGCTGACCTACGAGGCCTACAAGCCGGCGCTGCTGACGATGGTGGGCGTGCTCGCCGTCGGGTTCGTCGCGAACCTGCTGATCCGGCAGGTCTCCGAGCGCTTCCACGAGCCGGCCGAGCCGGCGCGTGCGGAGGCCACCGCCGGGGTCGGGACCGGAGGCGGCGTCGACACGATGACCCGCACCGCGACCACCACCCGACCGGTCCTGCTGGCCGTCGCCTGGGCGGTCGTCGGTCTGCCGCTGGCCTACGGGCTGTTCCAGACCTTCGTGAAGGTCTCCGGCCTGTTCGGCTGAGCGGAGCCGAGCGAGGAGGGGCCGGCCGGCGGGCCGGCCCCTTCCGCGTTCCCGGGTCCGCCGGAACGCTGGTCGCGCCCGGGTGGACCCGGCTGTCTAAGGTCGTCGGGTGATCCTTCGAGACGACACCACCCGCGAGCTGCGTCGGATCGTGCTGGAGCGCCAGCGCAAGGGCCGGGTGCCGGGAGTGCTCGCCGGCGTGGTGCGCGACGGCTCGCTGCTGTGGCACGAGGGGGTCGGGGCCGCGCGCCTCGACCAGCCGGACGTCCCCCCGGGTCCCGACGACCAGTTCCTCGTCGCGTCGAACACCAAGACGTTCACCGCCGCGATGGTGATGCAGCTGCGCGACGAGGGCAGGCTCCGCCTCGACGACACCCTCGACACGCTGGTCCCGGGACTGAGTCGCGGCGACCTCACCGTGCGCCAGTGCCTCGCGCACGTCAGCGGCATGCAGCGCGAGCCCCTCGGCGACGTGTGGGAGCACCTGGAGTTCCCGGACCGCGACACGCTGCTGGCCGACTTCGACCGCGCCGAGCGCGTGCACCAGCCGCACCGGCTCTGGCACTACTCGAACCTGGTCTACTCCGTCCTCGGAGAGGTGGTGGCCCGGCTCGACGGCCGCGAGTGGTACGCCTCGCTGCGGGCCCGCCTGCTGGACCCGCTCGAGATGCACCGGACCACGGTCGGCTTCGACGGCCGGCACGCGGACGGCTACTTCGTCCCGCCGTACACCGACGTCCCGGTCGCCCAGCCGCCGCACGACCTGCGCGCCCTGGACCCCTGCGCCGGGCTGGCGAGCACCGCCGGCGACCTGGCGCGCTGGTCCGGCTTCCTCGCCGACCCCGAGGCCGAGGTGCTGGCGCCGGCCACGGTCGAGGAGATGTGCGAGCCGCAGACCCTCATCGACCGGGACGACTGGAGCGCGGCCATGGGTCTCGGCTTCTTCCTGGTCCGCTCCGGCACCCGCACGTACGCCGGCCACACCGGAGGCATGCCGGGCCACATCACGGCGCTGTTCACCGACCGGACCGCCCGGACCGGCGGCCTGGCGTTGACCAACTCGGGCACCACCCCCGACATCGCCGGCTTCGCGATCGCGCTGGCCGACCTGGTCACCGACCGCGACCCGGTCGAGGCGGAGCCGTGGCGCCCCGGGGCCGGCGTCCCGGACGAGCTGGCCGACCTGGTCGGCGTCTGGTGGACCGAGGGCAGCCCGTTCACGTTCTCGGTGCGTCAGGGCCGCCTGGAGTCCCGGGCCCCCTCGCTGTCGGAGCACAAGCCCGCCTCGGTCTTCGAGCAGCTGGAGCCCGACCTGTTCCGGACGGTCGCGGGCCGCGAGCAGGGCGAGCTGCTGCGGGTGACCCGGGACGCCGCCGGCCGCCCCGTTCAGATGAACTGGGCGACGTACCTGGTCAGCCGCGCGCCGCTCGCGTTCGGCGAGCGGCCGTGAGCCGCGCTCCTCGTGGCACCGTGCACCTGCGCGTTCCCCGTACGGCAGGCTGGCCCCGACAGCCCAGACCCGACACCCGGCACCCGAAAGAGGCAACCCGTGAGCCCTGACCCGCACGTCCTCGACGACCTCGAGTGGCGCGGCCTGATCGCGCACTCGACGGATCTCGCCGCGCTGCGCGCCGAGATGGACGAGCGACCGGTGCGGTTCTACGTCGGCTTCGACCCGACCGCGCCGAGCCTGCACATGGGCAACCTGCTGCAGATCCTCACCGCCCGACGGCTCCAGGACGCCGGCCACGTGCCGTACGCCCTGGTCGGCGGAGCGACCGGGATGATCGGCGACCCGAAGGACTCCGGTGAGCGCTCGCTGAACTCCCTCGACGTGGTGCGGGAGTGGGTGGACAACGTGCGGCGGCAGATCGAGCCCTTCCTCTCGTTCGAGGGCGAGAACGCCGCCACCATGGTCAACAACTACGACTGGACCGCGGGGCTGTCCACGATCGACTTCCTCCGCGACGTGGGCAAGCACTTCCCGGTCAACCGGATGCTGGCGCGCGACGTGGTCCGCTCGCGGCTGGAGGCCGGGATCTCCTACACGGAGTTCAGCTACGTGCTGCTGCAGTCGATGGACTTCTTGAGCCTCTACCGCGACCACGGGGTCACGCTGCAGTTCGGTGGCAGCGACCAGTGGGGCAACCTGACCGGTGGCGTGGAGCTCATCCGGCGCGCCGAGGCAGCCCGCGTGCACGCCTTCGCGACGCCGCTTGTCACCAGGGCCGACGGCACCAAGTACGGCAAGACCGAGGGCGGGGCGCTGTGGCTCGACCCGGAGATGCTCTCGCCGTACGCCTTCTACCAGTTCTGGCTCAACGCGGAGGACGAGAAGGTCGGCGAGCTGCTGCGGGTCTTCACGTTCCTGGACCGCGACGAGATCGAGGACCTGGAGGCGCAGACCGCGGACAAGCCGTTCCTGCGGGCGGGGCAGAGGGCCCTCGCCCGGGAGGTGACGACCCTGGTGCACGGTGCGGAGGAGACCGAGCGGATCCAGGCCGCCTCGGCGGCCCTGTTCGGCGGCGGGGAGCTGCGGGCGCTGGACCCGGCGACGCTGGGGGCGGCGCTCGGCGAGGCCGGTTCGGCGGAGGTGTCCCGGTCGGGCGGACTGCCCCCGGTCGTGGACCTGCTGGTGCTGGCCGGGCTCTCGAAGAGCAAGGGTGAGGCGCGGCGCACCGTCGGCGAGGGAGGCGCCTACCTCAACAACGAGCGAGTGGCGGACCCCGAGCTCGTCCCGACCGACGCCGACCTGCTCGGCGGCTCGTGGCTGGTGCTGCG
>CAWARV010000005.1:0-1660000 GCA_963784625.1 uncultured Actinomycetota bacterium | reverse complement strand
CAGGCGTAGTCGATGGACAACGGGTTGATATTCCCGTACCGGCAAAATAGCGCCCATGACGAACCTAGTGATGCTAAGTGCCCAAAGCCCTCTGGATCCCTTCGGGGACGTGGGGGTGGAGCGCATGACCCGAACTGGTAGTAGTCAAGCGATGGGGTGACGCAGGAAGGTAGTCCAACCGTGGCGATGGTAGACCACGGCTAAGGATGTAGGGCGAGACGTAGGCAAATCCGTCTCTCTGTGTTCGATCACGTGCCTGAGATCTGATAGGGAGTCCGTTATGGACGAAGTGGATGATCCTATGCTGTCGAGAAAAACCTCTAGCGAGCTATGCGCCGCCCGTACCCCAAACCGACTCAGGTGATCAGGTAGAGAATACTAAGGCGATCGAGTGAACCATGGTTAAGGAACTCGGCAAAATGCCCCCGTAACTTCGGGAGAAGGGGGGCCGGATTCGTCAGGACTTCACGGTGTGAAGCGGATGATGGCCGCAGAGACCAGGCCCAAGCGACTGTTTACTAAAAACACAGGTCCGTGCTAAGTCGTAAGACGATGTATACGGACTGACTCCTGCCCGGTGCTGGAAGGTTAAGGGGACGTGTTAGCTCATTCGGAGCGAAGCGCAGAACTTAAGCCCCAGTAAACGGCGGTGGTAACTATAACCATCCTAAGGTAGCGAAATTCCTTGTCGGGTAAGTTCCGACCTGCACGAATGGAGTAACGACTTGGGCGCTGTCTCAACCATGGACTCGGCGAAATTGCAGTACGAGTAAAGATGCTCGTTACGCGCGGCAGGACGGAAAGACCCCGGGACCTTTACTACAATTTGGTATTGGTGTTTGGTTCGGCTTGTGTAGGATAGGTGGGAGACTGTGAGGCTCGGACGCCAGTTCGGGTGGAGTCAACGTTGAAATACCACTCTGGTCGTACTAGATATCTAACCTAGGTCCGTTATCCGGATCAGGGACAGTGCCTGATGGGTAGTTTAACTGGGGCGGTTGCCTCCTAAAATGTAACGGAGGCGCCCAAAGGTTCCCTCAGCCTGGTTGGCAATCAGGTTTCGAGTGTAAGTGCACAAGGGAGCTTGACTGTGAGACAGACATGTCGAGCAGGGACGAAAGTCGGGACTAGTGATCCGGCGCTGGCATGTGGAAGCGGCGTCGCTCAACGGATAAAAGGTACCCCGGGGATAACAGGCTGATCTTCCCCAAGAGTCCATATCGACGGGATGGTTTGGCACCTCGATGTCGGCTCGTCGCATCCTGGGGCTGGAGTAGGTCCCAAGGGTTGGGCTGTTCGCCCATTAAAGCGGCACGCGAGCTGGGTTTAGAACGTCGTGAGACAGTTCGGTCCCTATCCGCCGCGCGCGCAGGAAACTTGAGAAAGGCTGTCCCTAGTACGAGAGGACCGGGATGGACGAACCTCTGGTGTGCCAGTTGTTCCGCCAGGAGCACGGCTGGTTAGCTACGTTCGGAAGTGATAACCGCTGAAAGCATCTAAGCGGGAAGCACGTTTCAAGATGAGGTTTCCCACCGGGTAACCGGGTAAGGCCCCCAGTAGACGACTGGGTTGATAGGCCGGAGGTCGAAGGCAGTAATGTACGGAGCCGACCGGTACTAATAGGCCGAGGGCTTGTCCCTCAAAGATGTTGCGCGTCCACTGTGTGGTTCCCGAGTTACGGTCGGGACACCTCCCACCACCACGAGAGCTCCTGTGTGTGGTGTCCGGGGTGAGACCTGATAACTCCATAGAGTTTCGGCGGCCATAGCGAAAGGGAAATACCCGGCTCCATTCCGAACCCGGAAGTTAAGCCTTTCAGCGCCGATGGTACTGCAACCGGGAGGTTGTGGGAGAGTAGGACGTCGCCGGACAAACTTTCGCCTAGAGGCCACCCGGTCGGGTGGCCTCTAGCCGTTTAACAGGCTCTTCGCAAACGAGGGTGTACTTGCGACGTGAGTCCGGGGAGCGCGTTCGATCTCGTTCAGTTGGGTCGTCGTTCGAGATGCAGCCGGACCATGGGTATCTCCGGGTGGTCGTCACCGGCGAGTCTGGTGATCGACCGGCTGAGGTGCTTCCACAGTCTCGGGTGCTCTGTCTCATACCGTGCGAGAATCGCTGAGCTCGTTGAAGCGTCGAGGAGTTCGGCCGTGGCCGGGACCCGGTTTCGGAATCCGATCGACACCAGACCGGAAGGTTCGGCCTTCAGGTTCTGATACCACTGGGAAGTGGTTCCGAACCCGGACGCGATCAGCACAGTGTCGGGGTCCTCGCGCTTTACGGCCTCCACGACGACGGATCGTTCGGCACCGCTGTTGCGGCCCCGGTGAACCAGCAGGAGCAGGCGGCCTGCGAAGAGGAAGCCCAGGTGCGCCTTGAACAAGGTTATGGGGGCTCGTGCCGCCCACCGTGTGCCGAGGAACTTCGCGCCAACATCCACGCCTCCAACCCCTTTCAGCGATCCTGGCCGCGCTCTGGGATGGTGCGCCGATGTGGTCAGCGGGCAAGCCGGGCGGCCACCACTGGCTGCCCTGGACCGGTCAGCTCACCGATGGCGCATGCCCGACCGGTGATCGCCATCAGCATGGCTTCCGCCGGTCCTGAGACCTCTGGTCCCTGAGCCGTGGCTCCAGTCCAGATCGGACGTGGTCAGGTGTACACCGCGGGCGATGTCGCCACGCCGGCAACTCCGGGCTGCGCACGCTGTAGTCCAGGACCAGGCGCAGCCGTTCAGCCGGGATCTCGCGTGGCAGACCGAGCGGCCGGCGGATGTCTTGATGATGGATGGTGACATCGAGCAGGGCGAGCCGTCCTCCGAAGGTTGTGGCCAGCCCCTGTGGCCGCAGGTGAGCACGCAGCTTGTGAGGAGCTGCTCGGGACTCAGCGATCGCGAGTTCGTCGACGCCGACCTGGTTGGCGTGGACGATCCGACCGCGGATGGCGCGGCGAAGCATCCGAAGTGGACTGACGCCGTCGAAGCTCATCACGTGAGCGACCACGTCACGTACCCGCCAGCCCTCGCACAGCGATGGGGCCTCCCACTGCTCGCGGCGTCAGCGTCGCCAAGAAATCCGCCAGCTCGGTCCGCTCGGCGGTAGCCATCTCGAGGGCATTCACGGCATCACTTCCTACAGCCGGTCGATCGCCTGAAAGCAGCACCCTGCTAACTCGAAACTAGCTCGCAGATGAGGGGTTAGACGTCGGCGCGTCGCTGGCCGGGTAGGTGTCGAGGTCTCCCGAGGATGGAAGTTCTCACACTGCCCATCTGGAAGACCTCGACTTGTACGACGCTACTGCTGATGCCGGCTTCGGCTGCCCTGACCTGACCATGTTCTGCCGGCTGGACGAGCTCGGGCTCGTCGTGACCGGGCAACGTCTCGACTCCGACTGTGCGGTGCTTGCGTGCCGGGTCGTCGAGCCGGACGACTGGTGCCACCGCTGCGGTTGCCAAGGTGTCCCGCGCGGAACCGTGATCCGCAAGTTGGCGCACGAGCCGTTCGGGTGGCGACCCACCATCCTGCATGTGACGGTGCGCCGCTACCGCTGCGACGGCTGCAGTCACGTGTGGCGGCAAGACACCGGCCGAGCCGCCGAACCGCGGGCGAAGCTGTCCCGGCGCGGGCTGCGGTGGGCCTTGGAGGGCCTGGTCATCCAGCACCTCACGATCGCCCGCGTCGCTGAAGGCCTGGCCGTGTCGTGGAACACCGCCAACGACGCCGTCCTCGCCGAGGGCCAACGCCAGCTGATCGACGACCCTCACCGGTTCGACGGCGTCACCACGATCGGGGTCGACGAACACTGCTGGAGGCACACCCGCCGCGGCGACAAGTTCGTCACCGTGATCATCGACCTCACCGGCATCCGTAACGGTACCGGCCCGGCCCGGCTGCTCGACATGGTCGAAGGCCGTTCCAAGCAGGCGTTCAAGACCTGGCTCGCCGACCGGCCACCCGAGTGGCGCGATGCCGTCGAAGTCGTCGCGATGGACGGGTTCACCGGGTTCAAGACAGCCACCGCCGAGGAACTTCCCGACGCTGTGCCGGTGATGGATCCGGCCCATGTCGTCCGGCTGGCCGGCGATGCCCTGGACCGTTGCCGGCGTCGTGTCCAACAGGCCATCCACGCTCACCGCGGCCGCACCGGCGATCCGCTCTACCGCGCGCGGCGCACCCTGCACACCGGCGCCAACCTCCTCACCGACAAACAGCGCCGACGCCTCGAGGATGTGTTCGCCACCGAGGAGCATGTCGAGGTCGAAGCCACCTGGGGCGTCTACCAACGCATGATCGCCGCCTACCGCGAACCCGACCGCACCCGCGGTCGAACCATCATGGTCACGCTCATCGGATCGCTCAGCCGCGACGTGCCTGCCGCGCTGACCGAGATCATCACCCTCGGCAGAACACTGAAGCAGCGGGCCGCGGACATTCTGGCCTACTTCGACCAGCCCGGCACCTCTAACGGACCAACCAAGGCGATCAACGGCCGCATCGAACACCTCCGCGGCTCCGCCCTCGGCTTCCGCAACCTCACCAACTACATCGCCCGATGCCTACTGGAAGTCGGCGGATTCAGGCCCCAGCTACACCGTCGATTGTGATGAGCCGTTTAACACCCCGCCTTCGTGGGCCGGTGACGTGCCGCCGGCACGCCCGCAGTCAGGTGACTGTTCAGGTCAGGCGACGGGGCGGGGGGCCAGGCTCGAGGAGACGATCGTCGCAGCCGCGGCCAGGTCCGGCAGCGGGCCGTCGTACCGTCGGCAGTTGGCCTCGTGCAGCAGCAGCGCCACGTAGGTCTCGGCCGCCTGCAGCCGGCGCAGCCGGTTCAAGGGGGTGAGGGTGGCCGCGTCCAGCACTCGCTCGGTCAGCTCGACCAGGCCGCCGTGCATCGCACGCAGGTGCTGCCCGACCTCCGGATGGGTGCCGGCCTCACGGAACAGGATGGTCGCCAGCACCGGCGACTCGGCTCGTCGAAGGTCGATGCCGCTGGCGAGCCGGATCAGGGAGCCGGGGACGTCCCCGCGCAGCGCGATGTCGGCGGCCGCGAGCATCGGATGGCTCGGGAGCCGTTCGGCGAGCAGGGTGCGCAGCAGGTCGATCTTCTTCGGGAAGTAGTAGAAGACCAGGCCCTTGGGAACCCTGGCCCGGGCGGCGATCTGGGCGGTCGGGGTCGCGTCGAACCCGTGGTCCGCGATCAGGTGCTCGGCGGCGTCGAGGATGCGGGCACGGGTCCGGGCGGACTCGGGGTCGGCCGGCGAGGGCACGACTCGTCCGCCCTGCGACGGACGAGCGCGCGCCATCATCGGTCTGTCCTCAGTGGGAGGCTGCCAGACCGCCACCGCGGTGGGAGAGCCGCTCCATCACCAGGTCGGAGCTGCCGACGACGAACGCGACCGCGCCGGCGATCCAGGCCGTCCACGCCATCGGGCGGGTGCCGTCGAACGCCATCACCCAGGGTGAGACGACCAGCAGCACGCCCAGCACGGCGATCAACCCGTCCGCGATCATCCCGGGCCGCGCCAGGGACAGCACCGCGAGTCCTGCCACCACGACACCCAGAACGACGAGGGACCAGGTCGCCCGGGTGGTCGTGGTCGTCCAGATCGGCGACAGCACGGCGTACGCGCCCACGATGAGGGCGACGAAGTCCTGGGGGTGACTCCATCTCTTCATGATGTACCACCATTCCTTGATCGTGGCCCGTCGATCGGAGGCGGACCAGGGTCCTTCCAGTGGTTTCCTGACTGACCGCCCGGTCAAGTGCTGGTCTGGTCCTGGGCTGAGCCCCCGTGGTCCGGCGCTCCTGGTCGTCAGCGCCGCCCGCCCGGTCGGGTCAGCGGAAGCCGGGGACGTTGGTGCCGAGCCAGGCCAGGGCCTGGGGCAGCAGCGACTCCCACAGGCCGATCCGGTGGCCGGCGTGCTGCAGCACCACCGCGTGCAGGGAGACCGGCTTCCTCGCAGACCGCAGCAGCGGCGCGCTGGAGTTGTAGGAGACGGCGTCGACGTGGGAGGTCTCCAGCCAGATCGCCACCGGGGGTGGTGCCCGGTGGGCCAGGCGCACCAGGTCGTAGTGGCGGGCCATCGGCCCGGGGCGGTGGTACGGCTGATAGAGCGGTCCGAACTCCGGCCGGAAGTAGCCGCCCATCACGATCGCGGCCGAGTACTGGGCCGGGTGCAGCATCGTCGCCATCGCGGCGCAGTAGCCGCCGGCAGAGAGGCCGATCGTCGCCCAGGACGAGCGCTGGGTCTGGACCCGGAACGTGCGCGCCACCCAGGTGGGCACGTCCTTGGTCAGGAAGGTGTCCACCTGCGGCAGACCCGGGCCCCCGTTCACGCACTCGGTGTCGGTGCCCGGCGGGAACTCCACCTGGGGCTCCACGATCAGCGCCGGCCTCATCTGCCGGGCCGCCACCGCCTGCTGCATCGCGCCGCCGAGGTCCATGGTGTTGATCCACTGCAGCGGGGTGCCCGGGTAGCCCTGGAAGGCCTCGATCACCGGGTAGCGCTCGGTCGCGCCGCTCCTCGCGTAGCCGGGCGGCAGCTGGACCGCCACCAGCCCGGTGAGGCCGCTGGCCGCCCCCGTCACGCGGTAGGTGACCACACCCGAGGCGCTGACCCGTCCGCTCGGCAGGGACGGCAGCGACCGGCCTGAGCGAGCGGCCTGCCCGGCCACGTGCTGCCGGGCAGCGGTCCCGGCGGCCCCGCCGCGGTCGACCGAGGTCGAGGTGATGTTGCCCGTGATGGCGCCGCGCAGGTCGGTCCAGCCCGCGAAGAAGAGGTACTGGGCGTTCAGCTGGGTGGCTGCGGTGAGCAGCACCAGGACGTTGACGCCGAGCAGCATCGTCACCCGGCCCGCGACTCGCCCCGGCCCCGGGCCGCTCAGCCGCGGCCAGAGGACGACGGCGGCGACGAAGCTCCCGAGCGTGACACCGACCACCAGCGAGAGGAAGAGGGTCCCCGTCATCGACATGCAGCCACGCTCCTTCGTCAGCGTCGGGCCAGGTCCCGTCCACCACTGAGGAGCCCCGGCCGCGATCCCCAGGATGACCCACCTCTCCTAACACGACCTGAACGTCACGCAAGACTTGGGCAAGGAGGTGGTTCGACGAGCAGCGGATCGGTCGTCCTGCGAGGTGCGGGCGAGGACAACGCGGTGACCATCCGGGGCCGGGTGACATCGGTGCCCGAGCAGCGCGAGCTGCCGAGCGGTGCGGTCATCACCACGGTACGCGTCTCGGTCGCCCGCGCCCGCACGCCGATGACCGCGGGATCCGGCCAGAGCGTGGACTGGTTCGACTGCAGCGCCTGGAGCGCTCGCAGCCGACGAGTGGTCGGGTCCTGGGTGGTCGGCGACCGGGTCGAGGTCACTGGCGCGCTGCGGCGGCGCTTCTTCCGTGCCGGCGGGGCGTCGGCGAGCCGGCTCGAGGTGGAGGTGCTCGGGGCGCGCCGCGTCCGCCCGGACCCGGGCTCGCCCTCGTGACCCGGTCAGGTGTCCTGGAGGTCGCGCATCACCACGCCCATCCGCGGCTTGGGACCGAAGGAGGTCGACTTGCGCGGCATCCGCACCCCCAGCGCCGCGGTCGCCATCACGTCCGCGACGGACGGCGGGTGCACGGCGACGACGAGACCGGGCTGCCGAGCGGTCGTGTGCAGGGCCTGGTCGATGCTGTGGTGGTAGCCGATCTGCTCCTCCGCGACCCCCCAGGCCGGCAGCAGCACCTCGTGCAGCACCGCGGCGTCCACCGGGCTGGTGCGGGGGGTGCGCAGCACGGCCCAGGAGCGGCCGTCGGACACCACGAACGTGGACCGCCGCTCCTCGTCGCAGGAGGTCGACTGCTGGGCGAAGGCGGTCTCCCGGTCGGCCACCAGGTCGAAGGTGTCACCACGGTCGGCGGAGACGTCCTGCAGGTCCGAGAGCGTGAGCGCCGCCACCGACCGGTGGATCGGCCCCACCTGCAACGGATGGTCGCGCTGGTCCACGAGCATGGCGAGACCGTGGTCCCACGGCGAGGTGCCGTCGGCGGCTGCCGGGTCGCGGAGCTCCTGCTGCAGGCGTAGGTAGGCGGCGTACCGGTGGTGGCCGTCGGCGATCAGCGCCTGGGTGCCCGAGAGCTCCTCTGCGATCCCGGACAGGACCGTCGGGTCGGTGACCGCCCACAGGCAGTGCCGGCTCGCGTCCAGGGCCACGAAGTGGGCGACCGGTTCGGCGCGGGCGATGTCCTCGATCAGCCGGCGCAGCCGACCGGTGCCTTCGTGCACCAGCAGGATCGGCTCGAGGTTCGTCTCGGTGGTGCGCATCAGCACCGTCCGGTCGTCGACCGGTGCCTCCATGACGTCCTCGTGCGGCAGGACCACTCGCTCCTGCTCGGTGCGCAGGCCGACGAGCCCGATCAGGCCGCGGACCGTGGTGCCGGCGACCGCGTACTCGTAGAGGTAGAGCGCGGGCTCGTCGTCCGCCCGCAGGAACGCCTTGCGACGCCAGGTCTGCAACCGTTCCCGGACTGCCAGATAGGGCCGCTCGAAGCGGCGTGACAGAATCAGGCGCACGATGTTGTGGCGGTTCGCGGCCTCGAGCTCGCGGACCGTCTCGGCGTCGAGCACGTCGTACGGGGGGGAGATCACGGTGCCGAGGTCGCCCACGGTCTCGGCTGCGAAACGCAGTCCCCGGAACGGTCGCAGCGTGAACGGGCGGTGCGCAGGGACCATCCGCGCATCGTACGAGGGCCGGTTCGCGGCATCGACAGCCGCTCCCCGCGGACCCGGGGCCGGTGCCCACCGGCTGCCTTCCCGGGGAACCGGAGCCGCAAGCACCAGAGACGAGAAAGCAGGACCGACCGTGCTGAGAGCCAGCGAGGACGCGTTGTGGAGCCGCTACGACGTAGCGATGCTCGACCTCGACGGGGTCGTCTACATCGGCCCGGAGGCGGTCCCGGGGGCGCCCGGCCACCTCAAGGACGCCGCCACCGCCGGGATGCGCCTGGCCTACGTCACCAACAACGCCTCCCGGCCGCCGGAGGCGGTCGCTAAGCACCTGCGCGAGCTCGGTGTCGACGTCGAGGCCGACGACGTGGTGACGTCCGCGCAGGCGGCCGCGAGGCTGCTCAGCGACCGGTTCGAGCAGGGCTCGCCGGTGTTCCTGATCGGCGGGGCCGGCCTCGAGGTCGCGCTGGCCGAGCGCGGTCTCCGAGCCGTCGACTCCGCGGCGGACGGCCCGGTCGCCGTGGTGTCCGGCTTCGCCGCCGACCTTCGCTGGTCGCGGGTGATCGCCGGGGCGATCCTGGTGCGTTCGGGGCTGCCGTGGGTGGCCTCGAACACCGACCTGACCGTGCCGACGCCGGACGGCCCGGGACCGGGCAACGGTGCGCTCGTGGAGGTCGTGGCACGCTTCGCCGACCGCGAGCCGGTCGTCGCGGGAAAGCCCCGGCCGCCGCTCTTCGAGGAGACCCTGCGGCGGGTCGGCGGGCAGCGGCCGCTGGTGGTGGGGGACCGGCTCGACACCGACATCGAGGGAGCCAACAACGTCGGCTACGACTCGCTGCTGGTGATGACCGGGGTCACCGGCGCCGCGGAGCTGGTCGGTGCCCAGCCCGGTGAGCGCCCGAGCTACGTCGCCGCGGACCTGTCCGGGCTCGGTGCCGCGCACGAGGCGCCGGTGCTCGCCGAGACGGAGGTCAGCGGGGGAGGCTGGCACGGCACGGTGCGCGACGAGCGCGTCGTCGTGTCCGGCAGCGGCACGCTCGACGACTGGTGGCGCGTGGTCGCCGTGACCGGGTGGCGGCACCTGGACGCCACCGGCAGGAGCGTCGACGTCTCGGGGCTGTCCGTGCCCGGTACCGTGGGAGACGATCCCGCCGGCCGCTGAGCGGCCCGCAGCCCCGACCTGGACGAGAGGCGAGCCGTGAGCGCAGCTGAGGACCAGACCGCCGCGACCGGGCATCGGACTGCCGCGACCGGACATCCGGCCGTCGACGAGGTGATCGCCTCACTGGACGGGCTCGAGGACCGACCGGTCGGCGAGCACGTCGCGGTCTTCGAGTCCGCGCACGAACGGCTGCGCGCCGCGCTCGCAGACGCCGGCGGCTCCGCCGGCTGACCCTCCGACCGCACCAGTGCCTGCGGACTCCCCAGCGGGCTGACCACAGTCCAGCCGACACCCGGGCCCAGCCCCCTCACCCCGACCAGGACGAACCATGCCGCGCCGCCTCCGCCTCGACGCCGAGCTGGTCCGCCGCGGGTTGGCCCGGTCCCGGGAGCACGCCGGCGACCTCGTCACCGCCCGCCGGGTCCGGGTGAACGGCGCGGTGGCGACGAAGGCCGCGACCGGGGTCAGCACCGACGTCGCACTGCTGGTCGCCGACGATCCCGACCGCCCCGACTACGTCTCCCGCGGCGGACACAAGCTGGCCGGGGCGCTGAGTGCCTTCGAGCCGCTCGGCCTGCAGGTCTCAGGCCTGCGCTGCCTGGACGCGGGCGCGTCCACCGGCGGCTTCACAGACGTGCTGCTGCGCGCGGGGGCGGCTTCGGTGCTGGCCGTGGACGTCGGCTACGGACAGCTGGCCTGGTCGTTGCGCACCGACGAGCGGGTGGTGGTCCATGACCGCACCAACATCCGTGAGCTGACCCCGGACCTGGTCGGGGAGCCGGTCGACCTGGTGGTGGGCGACCTCTCCTTCATCTCGTTGCGGCTGGTGCTGGACGCTCTCCTGGGGGTCACCGCCGAGCACGGGAGCCTCGCGCTGATGGTCAAGCCCCAGTTCGAGGTCGGCAAGGAGCGGGTCGGCAAGGGTGGGGTGGTGCGGGACCCGGACCTGCGGGCCGAGGCGGTCATCGCGGTCGCCGCGGCGGCCGCCCGACGCGGCTGGGGCGCGCAGGCGGTCACCACCAGCCCGCTCCCCGGCCCCGCCGGCAACGTCGAGTACTTCGTCTGGCTCCGCCGCGGCGAGCCGGCGGTGCGGGAGGCCGAGATCCGCGCCGAGGTACTCCGGACCGCTGACCTGGGGGTCCCCGGTGAGAGGGTGGACCCGTGACCAGCCCGCCGCAGCACCTCCAGGAGCGTCGAGTCCTGGTGATCGCCCACACCGGACGCGCGGACGCACGCGAGGTCGCGGCCGAGTTCTGCCTCGGGCTGTACAAGAACGGCATCGCGCTGCGGCTGCTGTCGCACGAGGCCGGGGACCTCGACCTCGACCTCCCCGACGTCCAGGTCGTGGACGCCCGCGCCGACGCGGCCGCGGGCTGCGAGGTGGTGATCGTCATCGGCGGCGACGGCACGATCCTACGAGCCTCGGAGCTCGCTCGCGAGTGCGGGACGCCGCTGCTCGGCATCAACCTCGGTCACGTGGGCTTCCTCGCCGAGGCGGAGTCCGACGACGTGCAGATCACCATCGACGCCATCGTGCACCGGCGCTACTCCGCCGAGGAGCGGATGACCCTCGACGTGGCCGTCTACCGGGAGGTGGACGGCGAGCGGGAGCTGGTCTACACCGACTGGGCCCTCAACGAGGCCAGCGTCGAGAAGGCCGCGCGGGAGCGGATGCTCGAGGTGGTCGTGGAGGTCGACGGCCGCCCGCTGTCGCGCTGGGGCTGCGACGGGGTGGTGTGCGCGACACCGACCGGCTCGACCGCCTACAACTTCAGTGCCGGGGGACCGATCGTGTGGCCGGGGGTGGAGGCACTGCTGATGGTGCCGATCAGCGCCCATGCGCTGTTCGCGCGCCCGCTGGTGGTCGCGCCCAGCTCGACGCTGGCCGTGGAGGTGATGGCGCGCACCGACGGGGTCGGGGTCCTGTGGTGCGACGGCCGCCGCACGATCGAGCTCTGCCCGGGCGCCCGGATCGAGGTGCGCCGCGGCCGCACCCCGGTGCATCTGGTCAGGCTGCACCAGGCGCCGTTCACGGACCGGCTGGTGGCCAAGTTCGGGCTGTCGGTCGAGGGCTGGCGCGGCGCAGCCGAGCGGCGGCGCCGTCAGAACGGCAGCGCCGAGGTCGAGGGCGGCCTCACCGGCCCGGCCAACCGTCCGACCGCGAGCCCGACCGACGGCCCGGCACCGCACGCGACCCCGACCGACGGCCCCGCCGCCGGCCCGGCTGACGGCCCGCACCGTGCTTGAGGAGCTGCGGATCACCGCGCTCGGGGTGATCGAGGAGTCCGTGCTCGAGCTCGGACCCGGGTTCACCGCGATCACCGGGGAGACCGGGGCCGGCAAGACCATGGTGGTCACCGCCCTCGGACTGCTGCTCGGCGGCCGGGCCGACAGCGGCGCGGTCCGCACCGGGGCCCGGTCCGCCCGGGTCGAGGGCCTGGTCCTGACCGGGGATGCCGGCACCGCGCTGGCCGAGGCCGTGGACGCGGCCGGGGGTGCCATCGAGGACGGTCGCCTGGTGCTGGCCCGGCAGGTCTCCGCGGAGGGCCGTTCGCGCGCCTTCGCCGGGGGCGCCTCGGTGCCGGTCGCCACCCTGTCCGCGCTCGCCGACCCGCTGGTGGCGGTGCACGGCCAGTCCGACCAGCACCGGCTGCTGCAGCCCGCGGCGCAGCGCTCAGCGCTGGACAGCTTCGCCGGGGCCAAGGCCACCGCCCTCCGGGAGCGGTTCGCGACGGGGTTCCTCGAGCTGCGCGCCACCGAGGACGAGCTCGCGACCGTCGTCGCGTCCGCACGCGAGCGGGCGCGGGAGGCCGACCTGCTCCGGTTCGGGCTCGGCGAGGTCGAGGCAATCGACCCGCGGCCTGGAGAGGACGACGCCCTCGCCGCGGAGGAGGCCCGGCTGGGCTTCGCCGACACGCTGCGGTCCGCCGCCGAGCAGGCCCGCGAGCTGCTCTCCGCCGACGACGGCCCGGACGCGCTGGGCGCGGTCTCGGCCGCGCGCAAGCTCCTGGACGGAGTCCGCGACCACGACCCGGAGGTGGCCGGTCTCGGCGACCGGCTCGCCGAGGTCAGCTACCTCCTCTCCGACGTGGCCGCGGACGTGTCGTCGTACGCCGCCGACCTGGACACCGACCCGGCACGGCTCGCGGCGGTGTCGGAGCGTCGGGCGGCGCTCGTCGGGCTGACCCGCAAGTACGGCGAGAGCGTCGAGGACGTGCTGGCCTGGGCCGAGCACTCCGCGGCCCGGCTGCTCGACCTGGACGACACCGACGGGCGCATCGCCGAGCTCACGGCCACCCGCGACCGGCTCCGGGACCGGCTCGCCGAGGTCGGCGGCGCGCTGTCCCAGGAGCGGACCAGGGCCGCGGTCCGCCTGGGCCGGGTGGTCACCGCCGAGCTGGCCTCGCTGGCGATGCCACACGCCCGGTTGAGCGTCACGGTCTCCCAGTCCGACGACGGCGACGGGCTGCTGGTCGCCGGACGCCGGGTGCGGTTCGGTCCGGCCGGGGTCGACGACGTCGAGCTGCTGCTGGCCGCCAACCGGGGCGCGGAGCCGCGGCCCCTGGGCAAGGGCGCCTCGGGTGGTGAGCTGTCCCGGGTGATGCTCGGGGTCGAGGTCGCGCTCGCGGCCACCAACCCGGTGCCGACCTTCGTCTTCGACGAGGTGGATGCCGGGGTCGGCGGCAAGGCTGCCGTCGAGGTCGGCCGGCGCCTGGCGCTGCTGGCCCGGCACGCCCAGGTGCTGGTGGTGACCCATCTGCCCCAGGTGGCGGCCTTCGCGGACCGGCATGTGGTCGTGGTCAAGAGCAGCGACGGCACCGTCACGTCCTCCGGTCTGACCACCCTCGACGACGAGGGCCGGGTGCGCGAGCTCTCCCGGATGCTGGCCGGCCTGGAGGACTCCGAGACGGCGCTGGCCCACGCCGAGGAGCTCCTGGCCACCGCGCAGCAGGCCCGCAGCGGCGCCGGCTGAGCGGAGGGCACGCCCGGGGCACGTCCCGGAATTGCGTGGCACCGCGTGTCAGGATTGGGCGGCCATGAGAATCCCCTTGCGCCACGCCCCGGTCGACCTCCCCGGGGTGTCGGGCACGGTCCGGATGGACCGCCGCAGCAGCGCCCTGCTCCGGAGGCTACGGCCCGGCGACATCGCCGTGATCGACCACCTGGACCTCGACCGGGGGACCGCGGAAGCCCTCGTGGAGCGGGGCGTGGCCGCGGTCGTGAACGCCTCGTCGTTCATCTCCGGGCGCTACCCCAACCTCGGCCCCGAGCTGCTCGCCCGGGCGGGGGTCTCGATGCTCGACGACGTCGGTGCCGAGGTCTTCACCCGGCTGCGTGACGGCAGCAAGGCCCGGGTGCATGCCGGTGCGGTGCTGGTCGACGAACAGCCGGTGGTCACCGGGCACGAGCTGGGCCCCGACGAGATCGGCACGCTGCTCGAGGAGGCCCGCAGCGGGCTGTCCACGCAGCTGCTCAGCTTCACCCACAACACCACCGAGTTCCTGCGCCGGGAGCAGGACCTGCTGCTGCACGGCCAGGGCGTCCCCCGGACCCGGACCTCCCTCGAGGGCCGGCCGGTGGTCGTGGTGGTCGCCGGCTACGACTACCGCGAGGACCTGCGCGGGCTCAGACGGTTCATCCGCGACCAGCGGCCGGTGCTCGTCGGCGTCGACGGCGGCGCCGACGCGCTGCTGGCCGTCGGGCTCCGGCCCGACATCCTGGTGGTGGGCGCCGATGGGCTGACCCAGGGGAGCAGCGGCTCCTCCGACCGTGGCGGCACCGTCTCCGACGACGGTCTGCGCCGGGCCCGCGAGGTGGTGCTGCACGCGGACCCCTCGGGCCGCGCGATCGGCGCCGACCGGCTGGACCGGCTGGGGCTGCGCTACCAGCGGCTCTCCGCCTCCGGCACCAGCGAGGACGTGGCGCTGCTCCTGGCCGATGTGCGGGGCGCGAGCGTGATCATCGCCGTCGGCAGCCACGCCACCCTCGACGAGTTCCTGGACCGGCAGCGCGCCGGCCTCGCCAGCACCTTCCTGACCCGGCTGCGGGTCGGTCCCAAGCTGGTCGACGCCAAGGGCGTCCCCCAGCTGTACGCCGGCCGGGTGCGGGTGTGGCACCTGGTGCTGGTCCTGCTCGCCGGCCTGATCGCGCTGGCGGTCGCGATCGCGGCGACCCCGGTGGGCGCCACCTGGTGGTCGTCGACCGGCGGCACCCTCACCGACGTACTCGACTGGATCCAAGGACTCGTCACGTGATCTCCTTCCGCTACCACATCGTCTCGATCGTGTCGGTCTTCCTGGCACTCGCGATCGGGGTCGCCCTCGGCGGCGGCCCGCTGAAGGGCGAGGTGGACAACACCCTGGTCGACCAGGTGCAGAGCGACCGGGCGGAGAAGAACCGGCTGCAGGCACAGATCAGCTCCCTGCGCGCCGGCAACGCCTTCACCGACGAGTTCGCCGCCACCGTCGCGCCGAGGCTGATCGGCCGGACGCTGCGTGGTCGGGTGGTCACGCTGGTGGTGCTCCCCACCGCCGCCTCCTCCGACGTCTCCGCCCTCAAGGACCTCGTCGGGGTGGCCGGCGGCAGCGTCGGCGGCACCGTGCGGGTCGGCAAGAAGCTGCTCGACGCGGGCCAGAAGCAGCTCGTCGACGAGCTCGGCACCCAGCTGGAGAGCCGCGCGAGCGGGGTCTCGGTCCCCGCTGACGCCGGTCCCTACGAGCGCATCGGTGCGCTCGTCGCGCGGGCCATCGGCACCGACCGCCGCGGTGGGGCCGCGGTGGACACCGCCGCGACCAGCATCCTGTCGGGGCTCAGCACCACGAACCTGATGTCGGCCGAGGGCAGCCTGGACCGGCGCGGCGACCTGATCCTGTTCGTGGCGGGCGCCGGCGAGGGCAGCAGCCAGGAGCAGCAGGGCGCCGCGACGATCGTCACCCAGCTCGTGCAGGCGGTCGACGCCGGCACGGCCGGGGTGGTGCTGGCCGGCCCGGCGGCCTCCGCCCGCGCCGCTGGACAGGTCAAGGCGGTGCGCGACGACGTCAGCGCCGCCAAGGACGTCTCCACCGTGGACTCGCTGGGCCGCACCGCCGGCCAGGTGGTGGCGATCATGGCACTCGCGGGGCAGGCCGCCGGCAGGAGCGGTCAGTACGGCGCGGTGGACGCCGCCGACGGCGCGATGCCCGGCGCGCAGAGCAGCGCCGGCTGAGGACACGCACCCCGGGGACGCGCCCGGCTTTCGCGGAGCGGCGAGGCGGTTGGTAGGCTCGAACCCCGTGGACGGTCGTTGACGCCGACGTGATCGACCTCCTCGAAGCACCCACCACCGGGACCGACCACGGGAGTTCTCTTGGCCGCTGGACAGCCGACCAAGCACGTCTTCGTCACCGGAGGCGTCGCCTCCTCCCTGGGCAAGGGCCTGACCGCCTCCAGCCTCGGCAGCCTGCTCAAGTCCCGCGGCCTGCGGGTCACCATGCAGAAGCTGGACCCGTACCTCAACGTCGACCCGGGGACGATGAACCCGTTCCAGCACGGCGAGGTGTTCGTCACCAACGACGGCGCCGAGACCGACCTGGACATCGGGCACTACGAGCGCTTCCTGGACACCGACCTGGCAGGCATCGCGAACGTCACCACCGGTCAGATCTACTCGGAGGTGATCGCCAAGGAGCGTCGCGGTGACTACCTGGGCGACACCGTCCAGGTGATCCCGCACATCACCAACGAGATCAAGGACCGGGTCCGGGCGATGGCCGGCCCCGACGTCGACGTGGTGATCACCGAGGTCGGCGGCACCGTCGGTGACATCGAGTCGCTCCCGTTCCTGGAGGCTGCACGCCAGATCCGCCACGACGTCGGCCGCGACAACGTGTTCTTCCTGCACGTCTCGCTGGTGCCGTACATCGGGCCCTCCGGCGAGCTCAAGACCAAGCCGACGCAGCACTCGGTGGCGGCGCTGCGCTCGATCGGCCTCCAGCCGGACGCCATCGTCTGCCGCTCCGACCGGCCCATCCCGGAGTCGATGAAGCGCAAGATCTCGCTGATGTGCGACGTCGACAACGAGGCCGTCGTGAACGCCAGCGACGCCAAGTCGATCTACGACATCCCCAAGGTGCTGCACAGCGAGGGCCTGGACGCGTACGTCGTCCGCCGGCTCAACCTGCCCTTCCGGGACGTGGACTGGACCGAGTGGGACGACCTGCTCCGCAAGGTGCACTCCCCCGCGGAGGAGGTGCAGGTCGCCCTGGTCGGCAAGTACGTCGACCTGCCCGACGCCTACCTCTCGGTGGTCGAGGCGCTCCGCGCGGGCGGCTTCGCGCACGAGGCCAAGGTGAACCTCGTCTGGGTGCCCTCCGACGAGTGTCAGACCCGCGAGGGCGCCGCCCGGCACCTCGCCGACATGGACGCCGTCTGCGTGCCCGGTGGGTTCGGCATCCGTGGCATCGAGGGCAAGGTGGGCGCGCTGGAGTACACCCGCACCCACGGCATCCCGACGCTGGGACTCTGCCTGGGCCTGCAGTGCATGGTCATCGAGTACGCCCGGCACGAGGCCGGCATCGCGGCCGCCGACTCCACCGAGTTCGACCCGGGCTGCCCGGAGCCGGTGATCGCCACGATGGCCGAGCAGCACCAGTTCGTCGAGGGGGCCGGCGACCTGGGCGGCACCATGCGCCTGGGGCTGTACCCGGCGCTGCTGCGCGAGGGCTCGGTGGTCCGGGAGACCTACGCAGCGGCCGAGGTCGAGGAGCGGCACCGGCACCGCTACGAGGTGAACAACGCCTACCGGGGGCGGCTGGAGGCGGCCGGCCTGGTGTTCTCCGGCATCTCCCCGGACAACAGCCTGGTCGAGTTCGTGGAGCTGCCCCGCGAGGTGCACCCCTACTACGTGTCCACCCAGGCGCACCCGGAGCTGCGCTCGCGACCGACCCGCCCGCACCCGCTGTTCGCGGGGCTGGTCGAGGCGGCCATCGCCCGCCAGAAGGAGCTCCGCTTCCCGATCGACGAGACCGCGCTGCGGCGTCGCGAGCACGCGGAGAGCAAGCGGTCCGGCGAGCTCGACCAGCTGGCCGACCAGCAGGCACCGGCCCTCCCGTGAGCGAGGTCGCCGACCAGCCCGCGTCCTGGCCGGTGCACGAGGTCGAGCGGATCTGGGACGGCAAGGCGCCGTTCGCGGTCCGCCGCGACACCATCTCGGCCCCGGACCGGCCCGACGAGCGGTTCGGACGGCTGGTCCTGGAGCATCCGGGCGCGGTGGTCGTCCTCGCCCTGGACGCCCAGGACCGGGCCCTGGTGCTGCAGCAGTACCGGCACCCGGCCGGGATGCGGCTCGTCGAGCTGCCCGCCGGACTGCTCGACGTGCCGGACGAGGACCCGCTCGAGGCCGCCAAGCGAGAGCTGCGCGAGGAGGGCCTGGTGCTCGCCGAGCGCTGGACGCACCTGTTCACCACATGGTCCTCCCCGGGGCTGTCCAGTGAGCGGATCGGCTTCTACCTCGCCGAGGGACTGTCCCCAGCCCCGGACCGTGGCGGCTTCGAGCCCGCCCACGAGGAGGCCGACATGACCCTCGCCTGGGTCCCGGTCGAGGAGCTGCTGACCGGCGTCCTGGACGGCCGGGTGAGCAACGGGCCGACCGCCCAGGCCGTGCTCGCCTACACCCTGCGCCGGCGCTGACCGGCGACGCGCGCGGCGTCGGCGTGTGACACGCCCGTGGGCGGCCGTCATAGACTCACACGCGGCCATCTCAACGGAGAGGTGGCTCACACGGTGAGAGGAACCTGGCGATGAGGGTCGGCGTCCCCAAGGAAGTCAAGAACCACGAGTACCGGGTGGCGATCACCCCGATCGGGGTGCACGAGCTCACCCAGCACGGGCACCAGGTGCTGATGGAGCGGAGCGCCGGCGCAGGATCGCTGATCCCCGACGCGGAGTACGTCGCTGCCGGGGCCGTGATCGTCGACGAGGCCGACGACGTGTGGGGTGACGCGGACCTGGTGCTCAAGGTCAAGGAGCCGGTGGCCGAGGAGTACGCGCGGATGCGCGAGGGCCAGACGCTGTTCACCTTCCTGCACCTCGCCGCCGACCGCGCGCTGACCGACGAGCTGGTCACCCGCAAGGTCACCGCGATCGCCTACGAGACCGTGCAGCTGCCCTCGGGCTCGCTCCCGCTGCTCTACCCGATGTCCGAGGTCGCGGGCTGTCTCGCCCCGCAGGTGGGTGCGCACTCGCTGATGCGCGCCCAGGGCGGCCGCGGAGTGCTGCTGGGCGGCGTCGGTGGGGTGGCCAACGCGAAGGTGGTGGTGATCGGTGCCGGCGTGTCGGGGCAGAACGCCGCCAACATCGCGCTCGGGATGGGGGCGGACGTCACGCTGCTCGACACCGACCTGGACAAGCTGCGGATGTCGTTCTGGCGCTACGCCAACCGGGTCCACGGACTGGCGTCCTCGCAGCTCACCATCCAGCAGCAGGTCATGGAGGCCGACCTGGTGATCGGCGCGGTGCTGATCCCCGGGGCGAAGGCGCCGACGCTGGTCTCCAACGAGCTGGTCTCCCGGATGAAGCCCGGCTCCGTGCTGGTCGACATCGCGGTGGACCAGGGTGGCTGCTTCGAGGACACCCGGCCCACGACGCACGCGGACCCGACGTACATGGTCCACGACTCGGTGTTCTACTGCGTGGCGAACATGCCCGGCGCGGTGCCGAACACCTCGACCTACGCGCTGACCAACGCCACGCTGCCGTACGTCGTCGCGCTGGCCGACCGGGGCTGGCAGGCGGCGCTGGCCGCCGACCCCTCGCTGGCGCTGGGGCTCAACTCCCATGCCGGGTCGTTGACCAACGCGCCGGTGGCCGAGGCGCACGGCCTCGAGAGCGTGTCCGTGGAGTCGGTCCTCGGCTGAGGCCGGGCGACCGGGCACGAGGGTGACGGTGAGCGCGGGTCCGTCGTCGCTGCAGCGAGCCGTCCGGACCTACCTCGACCACCTCCTGGTCGAGCGGGGACTGGCCGACAACACGCTGAAGTCCTACCGGCGGGACCTGCGCCGGTACGCGGGCTGGCTGGCCGGCCGCGACGTCCTCGACCTGCACGAGGTCAGCGAGCAGACCGTCACCGGCTTCCTGGTGGCGCTGCGGGAGGGTGACGCGGAGCACCCGCCGCTGGGTGCCGGGTCGGCGGCCCGCACCGTGGTGGCGGTGCGGGGGTTCCACCGGTTCGCGGTGCGGGAGGGGCTGACCACCGTCGACCCCTCGGCGGCGGTCCGGCCGCCGGCACCGGCCAAGCGGCTGCCCAAGGCGCTGCCGCTGGCCGACATCGAGCGGATCCTGGACGCCGCCGGCGCGCCGGGCACCGCGCTCGCGCTGAGGGACCGGGCCCTGCTCGAGGTGCTCTACGGCACCGGTGCCCGGATCTCCGAGGCGGTCGGCCTGGACGTCGACGACCTGGACCTGGAGCAGGGGGAGGTGCTGCTGCGCGGCAAGGGCAGCAAGGAGCGGATCGTCCCGGTCGGCTCCTACGCCCGGGCCGCGGTCGAGGCGTACCTGCGCCTCGGGAGGGTCGAGCTGTCGTCGGCGGGACGCGGTCTGCCGGCGATGTTCCTCAACGCCCGGGGCGGGCGGCTGTCCCGGCAGAGCGCCTGGACGGTCCTGGCGAAGGCCGCCGACCGGGCCGGCGTCACCGCCGAGGTCTCCCCGCACACCCTGCGGCACTCCTTCGCGACCCATCTGCTCGACGGCGGGGCCGACGTCCGCACGGTCCAGGAGCTGCTCGGCCACGCCTCGGTGACCACGACCCAGGTCTACACGCTGGTGACCGTGGACAGCCTGCGAGAGGTCTATGCCACCGCACATCCACGGGCCCTCGGCTGACCTTCGCCGTCCCCAGGTTCATGCACAGGTTAGACCTCGGCTGTGTACGGCGCGCCTGCGCCGTACACACTGCCTCCCCAGATGTACTGGACGGACAGGGTCGTCGAGCGATCGTGTTGTCGGTCGTTCCGCGCACCACATAGAGTCGCCGCGTTGCGCGCGACAGACCGACCAGTCGACTTCTTCGCGCAGCGTGGCCAGACGAGAGGCACCGGCGTGAACCAGTACGGCCCAGGACAGCCCTGGCAGGGGACCGGCGCACCCGAGATGCCGCCGCTGATGCCCTCGCCCGCCCGACCCCCCAGCCCCGACCAGTCCGCAGGAGGACCCGACCGCGTGAGCGACCCCATCCCGTTCCGTCGTCCGTCCGTCCCGACGGTCGGCGAGCCTGCGCGCGAGCCCGCCCTAGCCGAGGAGCTGCACGTCGCCGACCCGCCCGTCGAGCAGGAGCGGGCCACGGTCCCCGCGCCTGCCCCCGAATTGGGGCTCGGCCCGACCGGCCGACCGATGCCCGAGCTGCCCGAGCCACGGCCGATCAGCATCCACGGCAACGCCCGGATCATCTCGATGTGCAACCAGAAGGGTGGCGTCGGCAAGACCACGACGACCATCAACCTCGGAGCCGCGCTCGCCGAGTTCGGCCGCAAGGTGCTGCTGGTCGACTTCGACCCGCAGGGCTCGCTGTCGGTGGGGCTCGGGCTGAACCCGCACGAGATGGACCTCACCATCTACAACCTGCTGATGCAGCGCGACGTGGGCATCGAGGACGTGATCGTGCCCACCGGCGTCCCCGGCATGGACCTGCTGCCCTCGAACATCGACCTGTCCGCGGCCGAGGTCCAGCTGGTGCAGGAGGTGGCGCGCGAGCAGACCCTGCAGCGGGTCCTCCAGCCGGCCATCTCCGAGTACGACGTCATCCTCATCGACTGCCAGCCGTCGCTGGGCCTGCTCACCGTGAACGCGCTGACCGCCTCCGACGGCGTGCTGGTGCCGCTGGAGTGCGAGTACTTCGCGCTGCGCGGGGTCGCGCTGCTCAAGACCACCATCGACAAGGTCACCGAGCGGTTGAACCCCAAGCTCACCATCGACGGTGTGCTCGGCACCATGTACGACGGCCGCACCCTGCACGGGCGCGAGGTCATGGAGCGGCTGGTCCAGGCCTGGGGCGACACCGTGTTCCACACCGTCATCCGCCGCACCGTGAAGTTCTCGGACTCCACGGTGGCCGGCGAGCCGATCACGACGTACGCCTCGTCCTCACCGGGTGCGGAGGCCTACCGCCAGCTGGCCAAGGAGGTGCTGGCTCGTTGTCTCGACGAGTGAGCCTGCCCGCCGCCGACGACCTGTTCCGGCCCACCGTCGTCTCCGAGGCGGTCGCCGCCGAGACCACGGCCCGGGTCGCCGGCCCGGCCGGTCGCGACGCCGACGACCCCTCGGGCACCGAGCCGGAGGGGCCCCGGGTCCCGAGCGGCCGGGTGCGGCACGACGAGAAGATGACCGTCTACGTCACCGCCGACGAGCTGCTGGAGCTCGAGCACGCCCGGTTGACCCTGCGCCGCGCAGGTCTCAGCGTGGACCGCGGCCGCCTGGTTCGGGCCGCCATCGCGGTCGCCCTGGCCGACCTCGACGCCAACGGCGACGAGAGCGTCGTGGTCCGCCGCCTGAAGCAGGCATGACGGCAGGCCTGGTGGAGGACCGTCCCGGTGCGCCGGTCGACGAGAGCGGCCCGGCCGCTCCGTTCGCGGTGCACCTGGCCAACTTCGAGGGTCCCTTCGACCTGCTGCTGAGCCTGATCGCCAAGCACAAGCTCGACATCACCGAGGTGGCGCTCTCGCAGGTCACCGACGAGTTCATCGCGTTCATCCGGCTCGCGGGCAAGCAGTGGGACCTCGAGCAGACCTCCTCGTTCCTGCTGGTCGCCGCGACCCTGCTGGACCTGAAGACGGCCCGGCTGCTGCCGCAGGGCGACGTCGAGGACGAGGAGGACCTCGCGCTGCTGGAGGCGCGGGACCTGCTGTTCGCCCGGCTGATGCAGTACAGGGCGTTCAAGCAGGTGGCGGCGGTGCTGGAGACCCGGTTCGCCGACGAGTCCCGGCGGCACCCGCGCTCGGTCGGCCTGGAGGAGCGCTTCGCCACGCTGCTGCCGGACGTGCTGATCGGGCTCGGGCTGGAGGAGTTCGCGGCCCTCGCCGCACACGCGATGGAGCCGAAGCCCGCCCAGGAGGTCTCCCTCGCGCACATCCACGCCCCCACCGTCAGCGTCCGTGAGCAGGCCGCGCTGGTCGTCGACCGGCTGCGCCGCCAGGGCACGATGACCTTCCGGGCGCTCTCGGGCGACTCCCCAGACACGCTCACCACGGTCGCCCGGTTCCTTGCGCTGCTGGAGCTGTTCCGCGAGGGCGTGGTCAGCTTCGACCAGATGACCCCCCTGGGCGAGCTGACGGTGCGCTGGACCGGTGACGAGCACGCCGAGGTGGAGATCACCGACGAGTTCGACGGGCAGCCCCAGGACGGCGCCGCCTCCGCGGGCGGCGAGGGGCCCGCGGACCGGACGGACGGGACCGACGAGCAGGACAGGGAGCACGAGCAGTGACCGAGACGCTGGAGATCCCGCTGGCCGCGCTGCGCCCGGCGCTCGAGGCGGTGCTGATGGTCGCCGACCAGCCCCTCGACCACGTCACGCTGGCCTCCGCGGTGGGCTACCCGCCGGGTGAGGTGGCCGAGGCGCTGACGTCGCTGGCCGCGGAGTACGCCGAGCAGGAGCGCGGCTTCGACCTGCGCAACGTCGCGGGGGGCTGGCGGTTCTACACCCGCGAGCAGTACGCCGCCGTCGTGGAGCGCTTCGTGGTCGACGGCCAGCGGGCCCGGCTCACCCAGGCGGCGCTCGAGACGCTGGCCGTGGTGGCCTACAAGCAGCCGGTCAGCCGGGCCCGGGTCTCCGCGATCCGGGGGGTGAGCGTGGACGGCGTCATGCGCACCCTGGTCACCCGGGGGCTGGTCGAGGAGGCCGGCCACGACGAGGAGACCACGGCCACCCTCTACCGGACCTCGCGCTACTTCCTGGAGCGGATCGGCGTCACGGACCTCTCCGAGCTGCCCGAGCTGGCGCCGTACCTGCCGGACATGGTCGACCTGGACGACCCCGACGAGCGTCCGGTCGTCGACGTGCCGGCCGCGGGCGCGGGAGAGGCATGAGCCTGGAGCCCGACGACCAGGGGCTGGTCCGGCTGCAGAAGCTGCTCGCCCAGTCCGGGGTGGCCAGCCGCCGCAAGTGCGAGGAGCTGATGCTCGCGGGCCTGGTCGAGGTCGACGGCGAGGTGGTCACCCGGCTGGGCACCAAGGTCGACCCGACGACCGCGGTGGTCCGGGTCGACGGCAAGCGGCTGCCCCCGGTCAGTGCGCACGTCTACCTGGTGCTGAACAAGCCTCGGGGCGTGGTCTCCACGATGTCGGACCCCGAGGGCCGTCGTGCCCTCTCCGACCTCCTCGGCGACCGGCCCGAGCGGCTCTTCCACGTGGGCCGGCTCGACACCGACACCGAGGGGCTGATCCTGCTGACCAACGACGGCGACTTCGCGCAGCGGGTGGCGCACCCCTCCTACGAGCTGCAGAAGACCTACGTGGCCGACGTGGACGGACTGGTCGCCCGGCCGACCCTGGAGCGGCTGCGCGCAGGGGTCACGCTCGAGGACGGGCCGGTCCAGGTGAGCAGCGCGAAGCTGGTCTCCAGCCACGGGGAGCGCTCCATCGTCGAGCTGGTCATCCACGAGGGTCGCAACCGGATCGTCCGCCGGCTGCTCGACGAGGTCGGCCACCCGGTCCGTCGGCTCACCCGGACCGCGATCGGCCCGGTGCTCCTGCGTGGGCTCCGCTCCGGCGAGCTGCGCGAGCTGACCCTCGACGAGCTCGGCGTGCTCCTGGACGCGGCCCGGCTCTGACGCCGGCCGGTCGTTAGGGTGTGCGCGTGGCGGTGCGAGCGGTACGAGGAGCGACCCAGCTGGAGGACGACGTCCGCGAGCACATGCTCGAGCGGGTCGCGGAGATGGTCGAGGACGTGATGACCTCGAACGGGTTGCGCGTCGACGACTTCATCAGCGTCATCTTCACGGCCACCTCCGACCTGGTCTCGGAGTTCCCCGCGTACGCCGCGCGCCGGCTGGGCTTCGGGGACGTGCCGCTGATCTGCGCGCGCGAGCTGGAGATCGCCGGCTCCATGCCGCGGGTGGTGCGGATGATGGCGCACGTCGAGACCGACCTGGCCCGCGCGGACATCACCCACGTCTACCTGCACGGAGCCGCGGCGCTCCGCCGGGACCTGACCCGGGTCCGCGAGGTCCCCGATGAGGCTTGAGGGGCCGGTCCTGGTCGTCGGCGCGGGGCTGCTGGGGACCTCGATCGGTCTCGCGCTGCGACAGGCCGGTGTCGACGTGGCGCTGCGGGACCCGAGCCGGGAGAACCTCCGGATCGCCACCGGGCTCGGGGCCGGGAACCTCGACGCGGACGCCGTACGGCCGCGGCTGGTCGTTGTGGCGGTGCCACCGGACCACCTCGCGGAGCAGGTCGCCGCGGCGCTGCGCGGGACCGAGGCGGTGGTCACCGACGTGGGCAGCGTGAAGAGCGCCCCGCTGGAGGACACCCGCCGCCGGGTCGAGCCCGAGCAGCTCGCCCGCTACGTCGGCAGCCACCCGATGGCCGGCAGCGAGCGGTCCGGGCCGTTCGCCGCCTCGGCGGCGCTCTTCGACGGACGGCCGTGGGCGCTCACCCCGCACCCCACCTCGACACCGGCGAGCGTCGAGACGGTGACCGCGCTGGCGCGGCTGTGCGGCGCGACACCGGTGACCTTCGCGCCCGAGGAGCACGACCAGGCCGTGGCCCGGACCTCGCACCTGCCGCACCTGCTGGCGGCGCTGGTGGCTGGTCGCCTCACCGACGCGCCGCGCTCGCATCTGGCGCTGTCCGGGCAGGGCGTGCGCGACGTGACCCGGATAGCGGCCGGCGACCCGGCCCTGTGGCAGCAGATCATCACCGCGAACACGGCGGCGCTGACCGGTCTGCTGCGGGACGTCCGCGACGACGTGGACACGCTGCTCGCTGCGCTCGCCGACGGGGACCGCACCTCGATCGGGAAGCTGCTGGACCGCGGCGTGGAGGGCACTACGGTGATCCCCGGCAAGCACGGCGGCCCGACGGGGGAGGAGACCACCGTGTTCGTGGCGGTCCCCGACCATCCCGGCGAGCTGGCCCGGCTGTTCGCGGACACCACCGAGATCGGCGTCAACATCGAGGACCTCCGCATCGACCACGACCCCGGTCGTGCCTACGGTCTGGTCGAGCTCAGCATCGCCGCCGACTCCGCCGACCAGCTGCGCGGCGCGCTGGAGGACCGGGGCTGGACCACGCACCGGTAGGCTGCCGTGGTCGAGAGGCCGGTCGAGGAGCAGGAGCAGCTGTGGGTGTGGTCGTGGCGATGGATGGTCCCTCGGGGTCGGGCAAGTCGAGCACCGCGAGAGGCGTGGCCACCCGGCTGGGACTGCGCTACCTCGACACCGGGGCGATGTTCCGGGCGATGACCTGGTGGATGCTGGAGCACGACGTCGACACCGACGACCCGGCCGCGGTGGCCGCGCACGCCGACGCGCCGCTGCTGGTCTCCGGCACCGACCCGCAGTCCCCGACGATCACCGTCGACAGCGTCGACGTGGAGGTGCCGATCCGCGGGCAGCGGGTCACCTCCGCGGTGAGCGCGGTCAGCGCCGTGCCGCGGATCCGGGAGCGGCTGCTGCGCGAGCAGCGCGACATCATCGGGCACGGGGACATCGTGGTCGAAGGCCGCGACATCGGCACGGTGGTCGCGCCCGACGCCGCCGTGAAGGTGTACCTCACCGCCGACGCCGGCGCCCGGGCGGAGCGTCGGGCCGCCGAGCAGTCCGGCTCCGACGTCGACGCCACCCGGGCCGACCTTGCCCGGCGGGACGCGATCGACTCGGGCCGGGTCTCCTCCCCGTTGGCGATGGCCGTCGACGCCCACCACCTGGACACCACGCCGTACACCCTCGACGAGGTCGTCGAGCGGGTCGTCGCCCTGGTCGAGGAGTCCCGGGTCTGAGCCTCCGTCCCGCGCCCCTCAGGGCCGATTCGACTTCGCACCGGGCGCTCCGGTCTACTGGAGGAAGCCGGAAAGCGGAACAACCCCGTCGACGATCTGGTTGACGCGAGGGCCGCACCCGGCTCTCCGCCCTCCGGGGTCCACTCCCGGCACCGGTCCCGCGGACGTCCTCGACGCCCGGGACCGCTCACGAAGGAAGAACGCATGACCTCCGAGTCCGAAGGCCCCGACGGCCCGCTGACCGACGACGCCCCGGCCCTGGTTCCGGTGCTGGCCGTCGTCGGCCGCCCGAACGTCGGCAAGTCCACCCTCGTCAACCGGATGATCGGCCGCCGCGAGGCGGTCGTGCAGGACATCCCCGGCGTGACCCGGGACCGCGTCTACTACGACGCGACCTGGAACGGCCGCGCGTTCACCGTCGTCGACACCGGCGGCTGGGACCCGGACGCCCGGGGGCTGGCCGAGCGGATCGCCGCGCAGGCCGAGGTGGCGGTGACCATCGCGGACGCCACCTTGTTCGTCGTCGACGCGACGGTCGGCATCACCGACGCCGACGAGGCGGTCGTGAAGATCCTGCGCCGGTCCGGCAAGCCGGTCATCCTCGCCGCCAACAAGGTCGACGACCAGCGCGCCGAGGCGGAGGCGTTCGGGCTGTGGAACCTCGGCCTGGGTGAGCCCTACCCCGTCTCCGCCCTGCACGGCCGCGGCTCCGGGGACATGCTCGACGCGATCCTCGCGGCGCTGCCCGAGCCGCCGCCCGAGTCGTACGGCGTCGTCGGCGGCCCCCGCCGGGTCGCCATCGTGGGTCGTCCCAACGTCGGCAAGTCCTCGCTGCTGAACAAGCTGGCCAAGCAGGACCGCGTGCTGGTCGACGACGTCGCCGGGACCACGGTCGACCCGGTCGACGAGCTCGTCCAGCTCGGTGGACGCACCTGGCGCTTCATCGACACCGCCGGGGTGCGCAAGCGGGTGAAGGAGGCCTCCGGGCACGAGTACTACGCGAGCCTCCGCACGAACACCGCCATCGAGCGCGCCGAGGTGTGCGTGGTGGTCGTGGACGGCTCCGCGCCGATCTCCGAGCAGGACACCCGGATCATCACCGCGGTGGCCGAGGCGGGTCGCGCGCTGGTCATCGCCTTCAACAAGTGGGACCTCGTCGACGAGGAGCGCCGCTACTACCTCGACCGCGAGGTCGAGCGTGACCTGGTCCGGGTCCCGTGGGCGCCGCGGGTGAACATCACCGCGAAGACCGGCTGGCATGTCGACAAGCTCGTGCCGGCCCTCGACGCGGCACTGGCGGGCTGGTCCACCCGGGTCGGCACCGGGGCGCTGAACTCGTTCCTGGGCAGGCTCGTCGCCGAGCACCCGCACCCGGTGCGCGGTGGACGGCAGCCGAAGATCATGTTCGGCACCCAGGTGTCCACCGAGCCGCCGACGTTCGTGCTGTTCACCAGTGCCCAGCTCGAGGCGTCATACCTGCGCTACGTCGAGCGGCGGCTGCGCGAGGACTTCGGCTTCGTGGGCAGCCCCGTGCACGTGCAGCAGCGCCCGCGCAAGAAGCGTGAGCGTCGCTGACCCCCTCCCGGACTAGTCGACCCCGCCGGCGACCAGGGTCACGGTGGCCCGGTGCCGGCTGCCTCCCGCGTCGACCCAGCCGACCGACACGTGGTCGCCGGGGGAGCGCGCCGCGACCGCCTTCCGTAGCTGCGCGGCCGTCGCGACCGGGGTGCCCCCGATCTCGTTGATCCGGGCGCCGGCGCGGATCCCGGCCGTGGCGGCGGGTGTGCCGGCGAAGACCCCCCGCACGGTGTCGCCGGTCCGGGCCAGGCCCACCCCCAGGAAGGCCGGACGGGTGTAGTCGTAGCGGGGGCCGGGCACCTGCTGCTCCAGGTCGTTCGCGACGCGCAGGACCGTGGCGATCGGGACGGCGTACCCGACCACGTCGGTGCCGCCGGCGGATGCGGCGGTCGTCATCCCGACCACCCGGCCGTCCTGGTCGTACGTCGCGCCGCCGGAGTCGCCGGCGATCACGTCGGAGCTGATCTGGATCATCCCGTGGAGCCGCTCGCCCGTCGCGGTGCCGTCGCTGCGGGTCGTGATCGACTGGCCGAGGGCGAGCACCCGGCCGCTCGCGGCGCTCAGGGAGCTTACGGTGCCGTTGGCGTCACCGACCGCGGTGACCTTGTCGCCGACCGAGACCCCGTCGGTGTCGGGGGTGACGGTGTTCAGCCCGGAGGCACCCGACATCCGGAGCACGGCCACGTCGTCCTTCGCATCGGTGCCGACCACGGTCGCCGCGTAGGTCCTCCCGGTGCTCATCACCGTGACCTTCACGGACGTCGAGCCTTCCACCACGTGGTGGTTGGTGACCACCTCGCCGGCGGGGGTGAGGATCATCCCGGTCGCCGCGGCGGCCGCGCCGGCGTACTTCATCGTGGAGGACACCCGGACCAGGCCGGTCAGCTGCGACCCGGACGCGCGGGTGGTGGTGTCGGCCGAGCCGCTCTGGCTGCCGGACGAGCCGGAGCCGCCGGCGAACGGGCGCGGGGGCAGCGGGACCGCGCCGCCGCCGGACCAGCCCCATCCGGCGCCCGGGACCGTCTCGATGCCGGGGCCGCCGTACGTGCCGGCGCTCCGGCTGCCTCCCGTCGAGCCGCCCTGGAGGTCGTGGCCCAGCGCGTAGCCGCCCCCGACGCCGGCCGCGCCGGTGACCAGCGCGACGGCGGCCACACCCGCCGCCAGACGGCGCCGGCGGTGCGGCCGGGGGAGGCCCGGCCCGGATGCCGGGTGGGCGGGCTGGGGGAACGGGGTCTGTTGCTGGTCGTCCATAGGATCCTCCGCTGTGAAGTGCTTCGGGATCCACTCAACGCGAGGATCCGGAGAGTTCCCTGTGAGCGAGGTCAGCGTCCGCCATGGGCCAGGGAAGAAGCTGCTGAGGGCCCAACGCCGAGTGCCGATGCGGCGACCAGACCGGGGCTGCGGTAAGGTTCCCTCGCCCGCACGTCGCTGCGTCGACGAGGCGGACATCGGGCTGTGGCGCAGTTTGGTAGCGCACTTGACTGGGGGTCAAGGGGTCGCAGGTTCAAATCCTGTCAGCCCGACCGACAAACCGCCTCTGACCTGCGGAAACGCAGATCAGAGGCGGTTCTGGTTCTGACGTACAACGCCAGAATGGTCGTTCGTCAGTCGTAAACGATTTCAGGCAGTTGACCGTCGGGGGCAGTCTGGTCCCACTGGGCCGGCGTCTCCAGCAGCATCGAAATGGACCGCCCCGGGATGTCCGGAGGCCCGATGTGGTGGCTCACTCAGGCCACTGAAGGTGCCAGCTCGTCGTCAGCTGAGCCGGGCGCCGGCGGTCCCGGCGGTGTGCGTCCCCTCACCCCGCATCGGTTGCGATCAGGCGGACTGATCGGCGCCGTTGGCGCGACGCGCAACGATCACCTGACTGGCTGCAAGCAGCGCTGCCACACCGAGGGATACCCCGAGCGTGAGGACGTCGTCGCGTGCCTTGACCGCGATGAAGGCGCCCAGCACGATGACATCGAGCGCGATGGCGATGGCTGGGGTGACGACGTTGGCGTCGATGTCCGAGCGCAGGTGTCGGATGACGCCCCAGTGGATGGCGATGTCCATCGCGAGGTAGAGGATCGCGCCCATGGAGGCGATCTGACTGAGGTCGAGGAACGCCGCGAGCACGATGGCCAGACCGGCCGTCATCACCAGCGACTGGTGGTGCACACGGGACGGCAGCCTCGGGGCCTGCCCCATGTCACGCAACATGTCGTAGAGCCGGGAGACCGAGTAGATGCTGGCCAACAGTCCGGAGAAGGTCGCAACCATCGCGACGGCGATCGTGAGGCCGACTCCCCAGGAGCCGAAGAGGGGCTCGGCCGCGGCGGCCAACGCGTAGTCGCGGGCCTTCACGATCTCCTCGACGCTGAGGCTGGCGGCCACCGAGACGGTGAGCAGCAGGTAGAGCACCGCGCACAGCGCGATGGAGATCATGATCGAGCGACCGACGTTCTTCTTCGGCTCTGCGATGTCCCCACCCTGGTTGGTGATGGTCGTGAAGCCCTTGTAGGCCAAGATGCACAAGGTCGTTCCGGCGAGGAAGCCGAGGAGGCCCTGGTCGCTGCTTCCGCTCGTGTCGCTGGCGAAGTCGAACATCGACGAGGGCCCAGCCGCGACGATCCCGCCGATCGCCAGCGCTGCGATGCCTACGATCTTCAGTCCTGCCGTCACGGTGGCCGACCTTTCGACCCACTCGGTGCCGATGAGGTTGACCAGAACCGCGACCACGATGACCACGACGCCCAGCAGGGGCACGAGGATCGCCGAGTCCTCACGTCCGAACGGGCGCAGGCCGTAGGTGCCGAAGGTGCGGGCAAGCAGGCTCTGGGCCACAACCATGGAGACGTACATGAACAGAGAGAACGTGCCTGCAATGACGCCGGGGCCGTAGGCCGCCTTGAGCAGCATGGCGATGCCGCCGGAAGAAGGGTTGGTGTCGGAGTACTTGATGTAGGAGTACGCGCTGAAGCCCACGACCACGGCACCGGCGAGGAACGCCAGCGGCATCAGCGTGCCGGCCAGCTCGCTCACCTGGCCCACCAAAGCGAAGATGCCCGCACCGATCATGACGCCCGTGCCGAGGGAGACTGAGCCGGCCAAGGAAAGCTTGCCGTCGTCAGAAGTCACGGCAGCCAGCCTAGTCAGGGAGGCGAGCGTCACCCGCGAGGGACGCGGCTCATGGGTTCGGGACACACACGCAGCAGTCGCGTGGCTGCTGGTGATGGGGCGGGGACGGGTGGCGCCGGTTCGGCGCACCGCAAGGATCTCGCCGACCCGCGCACCGGTGGCCAGCATCCGTACGCTGGGTGCGGGCCGCACAGCGAGGCCCCTCCCCAGCGACCGAGTCGCGGCCCGGCTCCGGGGACAGGACGACCGACCCTGGCTGGTCCGGATCGCGTCCGCGGTGGCCGGGCTGGCGTTGTGGCCGGACGGCACGAGACTGGCCTGGGCTGAAAGAGGGGTCCTACCGGCCATCCGGCTGTATGACTTGCCACGCGGCGTCCTGTCTAACGCCAGGTGGGAGGGCTGCCGGCGAGGCGTATCGACTACCCATCCCTCGACTTCAGCGGGCACGGCGCGCGGATCGGGGCGGAGGTTCTTCACCCGGGGAAACGCAGCCCGGCGGGCAACCTCATCGGCACCACGGTGCTCTGAGACCCGGTACGCCCGTCGGGACTGTCTTCGTCCGGGGGATTCCCGTTCCGAGGAAGGACGGCGTTGAGCCCGGACGGCCGGGCGCCCCGACGGCGCCACTTTGACCGAGCAGGCAGGCCCTCGACGTGGGTTGCGGCACGACCGAGCAGTGTCCGATGTCCTGAACCAGCACAACTGAGCCACCATCACGCGTCGTGGCAGATCGGAGACGGCCGCTGGGGTGATCGGGAGAATCTGCTCGCCCTCATGCGCCTGGAACGGGTGGGCCGTCTCGCGGCACCCTCGGTAGGCCGCCGTGCCATCCATCTCGTCCGGACCGGGCTTGCTTCGAGGATGGTGAGCTGGGAGACCGCTTCGGTTCGGACGGTCCTGCCGCCGCTGAACGGCGGCGGGACCAAGGTCCCCGCCTGGTGGCGAGGTATGGCTGTGCCTAGACTCGTAAGGGATGACTCGTGCCGACCACGACTGCTCGGGAGCCGTGAGAACACGGCGCCCCTTGGTCATCCTCCTGTGCGCCATCGCGCCGGGAATCGTGAGCATGCACGGGCTCGGATCCGGCCCGGCCTCCGGTGAGCACGTCGGGCACCACGCCACCGGGATGATCTTGACAGTCGACACGTCGGTGGACGCGGCCGGTTCGATCGGTGCAGCTGCCGGTGACGAGGCCCCGCCGGTCGACGACGTAGGGTTGCTCGCGCTGTGCCTGATGGTGCTCGCACCCGGCGTGGTGCTGAGCCTGTGGATGCTCGCCACAGCGGCACGGGGCGGAAACTGGCGCCTCCCGCGCCTGGCGAGGCGAGTTGTAGCGCTCGACGCGGCTGGGCTGCCACCACGGTTCGAACGACAACTGACCGTACTCCGGATCTGATCAGCCCCATGCGCGCCGCGCACAGCGTCTGGTGCGAAGGCCCCGCCCTGTCATTCGACCCCGTGGAGACTCACATGCGCACAACGCGCCACCTCTCGAAGGTGCCTTCTCGTCTCCCCATGGTCGTCGGTCTCTTCTCGGCCGCGGCCCTGCTCGCCGGTTGCAGCTCCACGGAGAAGTCGACCGCCTCCAGCGCCGCTACGGTGGGGAAGGACTTCGGGCACACTCACTCTCTCGACGTGAACCCGGCTGACGACACGCTCTACGTGGCGACTCACGAGGGGGTGTTCGCGCTCGGTGCCGACGGATTCGAGCGGGTGGGGGAGGGTCGTTTCGACGCGATGTCGTTCACCATCGCCGCCCCGGACCGCTTCCTCATGAGCGGCCACCCCGAACCCGGGGGCGTCGGGCCCGCGAATCTCGGACTCACCGAGTCCACGGACGCCGGTCGGACGTGGCAGTCGATCTCACTGGAAGGAGAGGCGGACTTCCATGTGCTCGAAGCGGCTGGGGACCGCGTATACGGGGTCGACTCCCAGAGCGGGCGTCTCATGCTCACCGACGACGGACAGCGATGGCGCACCTTGGGCCAGTTGCCCGCTGTCGACGTGGCCGCCGACCCACGCAGCCCTGATCGTGTGCTGCTGACCGATGGCCGCGGCTCGCTCTTCCGGCTCCAGGGCTCAGGTCGTCCGCAGCTGGTTGAGTCGGCGCCGCAGTTGGTGCTCCTGGACTGGGACAGCGAGGACCTGCTGGTCGGGGCGGGCCCGGAGGGCTCGGTCTACAGCAGCGAGGACGGCGGGGACTCCTGGCGCAGTGTGGGATCACTCCCGGATGTGCCTCACGCGCTGGCCGCGAGCGAGTCGCGGTGGTACTCCGCCACTGAGGGCGGCGTTGTCGTGTCCCAAGACGCCGGCGCCACGTGGTCCGGGGTGGGCGCCGGATGACGTCGAAACCGCCCTGCGGGCCATTCCTCGAGCCCGTGGCCCAGGATGATCGGCCATGACCACGTTGTTCTACGGTGCGCTGTTGCTTCTCGGTGTCGTGCTGCTCGTGTTGACCGCCGTGCGCGTGCTGATGGGGGGTCTCGAATCCGGTTCGGGGCGGTCCGGTCGGCCGAGCGCGAGCGGTGGGGCGCGACAGATCCTCGAGGAGCGGTACGCGGCAGGCGAGCTGAGCACGGCGGAGTACCAGCACCGGTTGCGGGTGCTGGAGGAGGGGAAGACGACATGAGGCCGATCAGTCGGCGTACGGCTCTGACGATGGGTGGTGTCGGACTGGCAAGCACCGTCGTCGGTGGCACGGGTCTGTGGCGTGGGCTGTCCACCTCGGTCCTGGACCCGGTCGCCGGGGAGTCGTTCGCCGAGCCGGGTGTCCTTCGCAGCGACGGCGGTCTGCTGGAGGTCCGGCTGAAGGCTGCGCAGGGCAGCCACGAGGTTGCCGGCCGCACCGCGACGACCATGGGGTACAACGGTGGCCTGCCGGGCCCCACGATGCGGGTGCGACCGGGCGACACGTTGCGGGTGAAGCTGGTGAACTGTCTCGACGGGGTCACGAACCTGCACCTGCATGGGCTGCACGTGTCACCCGAGGGCAAGGGGGACAACGTGTTCGTCGCGGTGGAGCCGGGCGCGGAGCACCAGTACGAGTACCGACTGCCCGACGACCACCCGCCGGGGGTGTACTGGTATCACCCGCACCAGCACGGCACCGTCGCCGACCAGGTCTTCGGCGGCCTCTACGGCGCCATCATCGTGGAGGACGACGAGGCGATCCCCGTCGACCGCGAACGGGTCATGGTCGTCTCCGACATCACCCTGGACCCCAGTGGCTCGCTGGTGAGCCCGTCCACCATGGAGCAGATGATGGGCCGCGAGGGTGAGCTCGTCCTGGTCAACGGAGGTGCCGAGCCGGCCCTCGAGGGGCGGGCAGGCGAGCGGGAGCGGTGGCGCCTCGTGAACGCCTGCACTTCCCGGTACCTCGCGCTGCGACTGCCGGGCCAACAGGCTCGGGTGGTTGGTCGCGACGTGGGTCGACTGGCCCAGGACATGGCGTTGGCGGACGTCGTCCTCGCGCCCGGGAACCGACTCGACCTGGTGGTCGACCTCTCGAAAGGAGACAGCGAGCTCACCGCCACCCCCGTCGATCGGGGCTCCATGATGGCCGGCGGCCCGATGCCAGGTGGCGGCGGCCCGGTGACCCTCGCGCACCTGCGTGTCGCCGCCAGTGGCAGCAACTCACGCGCGGGTGAGATCCCACGTGGCCCGACGGTCCGCGACCTGCGTGACGCTGACGTCGACGACCGTCGGTCGATCACCTTCCAGATGGGCATGGGCGGGATGATGGGGGGCGGTGACGGCCCGATGAGCTTCACCTTCGATGGTGAGAAGTTCGACCCCGAGCGGATCGACCAACAGGTGCGGATGGGCACGGTGGAGGAGTGGACCATCGGCAACGAAAGCCCCATGGACCATCCCTTCCATCTGCACGTCTGGCCGATGCAGGTGGTGGAGGTCGACAGCCGACAGGTCTCGGAGCCGGTCTGGCTCGACGTGGTGAACGTTCCCGCCCGCAGCCGGGTCAAAGTCCGGGTCGCGTTCGAGGACTTCGGCGGCCGGACCGTCTATCACTGTCACATCCTCGACCACGAGGACCGGGGAATGATGGGCGTCGTCCGGGCCACCTGACCATGGGCGGTCCCGGCCAGGAGCGCGGACCGCACCACCACATAGCGGAGCCATCACAGCCTTCAGGATCGTAAGAGAGGTGAGACCCATGATGGGCAACGGATGGGGCATGGGCTGGATGTGGTTCATCTGGCCGATCGGCATCTTCGCCCTCGTCCTCGTAGTGGCGCTACTGATTCGCGGCGTTAGCGGCGGCGATCGCCGCAGCGAAGGCAGCGCGCCACCGTCGGGCCCCGGGACCGGACGAACGCGAGCGCGAGAGATCCTCGACGAGAGGTATGCCCGCGGCGAGCTCACCGACGAGGAGTACCAGGACCGCCTCGGCCACATCCGGGGGGACACCGACCAGTGAATCCGGTCCCGGAGAGCATCAGCCAGATGAGGGTACGAGGACAACATGATCTCGGTAAATGACTTCCCCCTGTCCGCACTCGAGGCCGTTGGCCTGCCCAGCGTGGGACCTGGGATCGCCGGCGACAGAGCGTGGATCCTGACAGCCGCGGCCGTGTTCCTGCTCGCTGTTCTGGCGTGGTGGACCATGCGGCCGGCCAGGCGGGCGACCCGTGCCGAGCTCAGACGTGGCGAACACTCAGACGCGGCTAAAACTGGACAAACAACCGAGCCCACCGATCGAGCGAGAAGGAGCCAGTGATGAGCGACGACGCGATGGCCACCACCGTGTCAGCCGTACGACGGCGGCGATCGGCGACGCGCGATCCGCTCTCGAGGAGCGAGGTTTCCAGAACGGTCGTCTGCTAGTCGTAGACGATCCGGACCGCTACCCGTCAGGGCGGTCTCGTCCTGCTGGGCCAGCGTCTCCAGCAGCATCGAAAGGGATCGTTCCCGACAAGACGGTCAGGGTTCGAGTCCGTCCTGATCCGGCTTCGTGCCCGCGAGGCACGAAGCTCGCCAAGGCAAGGGTCGCCTGCGTGGATACAGCCCAGGCCCAACCCTCGCCAAGAGGGGCGCCCGGTCGCGCGGGAGCGACATCGAGGCACTGACCGCAGTCCGCGGCGCCGGCTGTCCCGTATGCGACACCCGGCGGGACACCGGCGTCCTGCCACCGCCGCATGGTCCTCAGCGCCCTCTCGAGGTTGGCCTATCGATGGAGGAGGGATGGGTCAGGCGGCCAGGAGGCAGTCCAACCGAATCGTGTGCGGCGATGATGAGGGGAGGCCCACCAGGCAGCTCGCCATCGATCAGGTGGCTGTCGGTGCCACCGATGCCGCATACATCGACAGCGCCACGACATCCGGATCCCGGGCGCAGGTACCATCGATCGTGGCAATGGTCTGCTGCCCTGACCCGGTGACGAAAAAAAACACTGCACGCATCGGTGGCTCGTAGTGCCAGCGCCGTAGGAATCAGAAGACACTGTTGGGGTCGTAGTACTCGTCGATGTTCTTGCACCCGATGCCGACGGCCTTGGTGAAGGACTCCGGCGGGTAGTCGGCCGGCTTCTTGGCCCCCGTCGCGATCGCGACCGCGATCTTCAAGGCGTCCTCGGCGGCCAGTGACGGAGAGTTCAGTCCAGTGGAGATGTATCGGCCGCGGCAGTTGCCCGACTTGATCAGCGCCAACCCCTCCTTCTGCCCATCGGCGGCCGCAGCGACGTAGACGTTCTTGTAGCGGGCCCTCCCGTTGATGACGTTATAGGCGCCTAGCGTCATCGAGTCGTTGAGTCCGACGACAAGGTCGACATCCGGGTTGGCGGCCAGCATGTTCTCCGCGGCGACCTGGCCCTTGTCCTGGGCGTAGTCGCCGGCCTGCTCGGCTTTGATCTCGAATGTCACACCGCCTTCCTTGAGGCCGTCCAAGAAGCCCTTGCGTCGTTGCGGACCCACGAACTCATCGGTTGCCGGTCCAGTGAGGATGACGATCTTGATGTTCTTCTTGCCCATGTCGAGGAAGCGTCGCGCGGTGATCTTGCCGGATTCCCGTCCGATGGTCAGGTTGTCGGACTGGACGCTGGTAGTACCTGTGCCGGGAACACTCGTGTCGATGTAGATCACCGGAATCTTCGAGGCGATCTGGGTCATCATCTGCTTCTGGCCTTTGACACTCGTCGCGTTGACCACCAGCACGTTCGCGCCCTGCGCCATCATGGCCTGCATCTGGTTCATCTGGATCACAGGGTCCTTGTTGGCGGCCTGGAACAGCAGCTTGAAACCCTGCTCCTTGGCGATCTGCCGGGCACGAACTTCCATGGCCGCGAAGTAAGGCGCTTGAAGCTGCTGCTGGGCGAAGCCGACGACCACCTTGGTCACATCGGGCTGGACGCCGTTGGCCGGACCAACCGCCGGCGTGGAGGAGGGATAGATCTGCCCGCAGGCACTGACGGTCAGCAGCAGCGTGCAGACGCTGAGCCCCGCACGGAATCGTCCGCTGATCTTCACGACATTCTCCAGTCACCCACGAGCCGAGGTCACTTGGCCGCAGGCTGCGCCGGCTGCGCCGGCTGCGCCGGCTGTGGCTTGCGGCGTCCGGTGAATTGCACGGTGGCCAGGGTCACCGCCACCAAGATCAGGGCACCGCGGAAGGCGTCCTGGAGGAAGGTGGAGACATTGAGCAAGGAGAGCAGGTTGGCGATCACAGCGAAGATGATGGTGCCCACCACGGTTCCGAAAACCTTGCCATGGCCGCCGGACAGGCGTGCGCCGCCGATGACGACTGCGGCGATCGCTTCGAGTTCCAGCAGGTTGCCGGCCGTGGAGGTGCCGCTGGCGAAGCGGGCAAGAAACATCCAGCCGCCCAAGCCGACGAGCAGGCCGGCCAGGATGTAGACCGACCACAGTGTGGTCTTCACCGGGATGCCCGAGCTGCGAGCAGCCTCCTTGTTGGAGCCGATCGCATACACCCTGCGGCCCCACACGGTGCGATACAGCAGGAATGCGATGAGAAGCACCATCAGCAGCCAGATGAGGGCCAGCACCGGAATACCAAGGACGGTGGTCTGGCCGATGGTGGCAAAAGAGCTGGCTGCCTTCGGAGTGATCGGGATTCCGTTGCCGTAGGCGTACACCAGGCCGCGGGCCAGGGCCAGCATGCCCAGGGTGACGATGAAGGGCTCCAGACCGCGAAACGACACCAGCCAGCCGTTCACCGCCCCGATCATGCCGCCGATCATGAGCGCGACGACGAGCGCCAAGAACACCGACGGACCGTCGAGCAGCCCAGCGGCGACAACAGCGGCCAGGCCGAGGGCGGAGCCCACACTGATGTCGATACCTCCGGTCAGCACGACGATGAGCTCAGCCAACGTGACGACCCCGATGATCGACATCTGTAACGACAGGTTGGTCAGGTTGGTGCTGCCCCAGAAGACGGACCCCTTGGTGACGGTGGCGACCAAGAGCAGGGCGATCAGGATGTAGAGCGCGTATTGACCCACGAGCCACTGGGCGACCTGCTGGCCCCTGGACTCATTCTGTTCCTCGTAGTGATGAACGGGAGGGGGCACCGATCCTGCGGTCATGGCAAATGCTCCTTTGCTGCCGGATTCTGGACAAGGCATTCAGTCCTGGTGCGTCAGAGCCGTTCGGATCAGGTCGTCGGTGTCGGCGACCTCAGGGTCGAACTCTTGTACGATTTGGCCGTTGCGCATCACGAGGATGCGGTGGCACACAGACAGCAGCTCTTCGGCCTCGCTCGAGACGACGAGGATCCCCTTCCCGCGGGCGGCGAGCGCGTGGATGATCTCGTAGATGTTGGCTCTGGCGCCGACGTCGATCCCCTTGGTCGGTTCGTCCAGGACGACCAGGTCGGGGTCGGACTCCAGCCACTTTGCGACCACGACCTTTTGCTGGTTCCCCCCACTGAGGGTGCTGGTGAGCGTCTTGGCTCCACCCTTGACCTGGAACTCCTGGATCAGCTCCCGAACCCGCTTCTTCTCCCGTCGAGCGTCAACCACGCCAGCTCTGGCCATGCGCGGCAGGACGACGAGGCTCATGTTCTCGCCGTTGTCGAAGTCCTTGACGAAGCCTTCCAGGCGTCTGTCCTCGGTGAGATATGCGATGCGCTTGCTCAGTGCAGCGCCCGGGGAGTTCAGGTGTACGACCTCGCCGTGTACTTCGATCGTGCCGCCTGCCGCCGGCTTCTGCCCGGTGATGGTCCGGGCAACGGAGGACCGACCGCTACCGACCAGCCCGTACAGGCCGACGATCTCGCCTGGCGCCACGTCGAAGGAGACACCCTTCGCAGAGCCTCCGTAGAGATCGCGGACAGAGATGACCGGCGTCTCCCCGTGGGTCTGCGCCGGGGCCGGCCGGCTCAGAGCCTTGAGTGCCTCTCCGATCATCAAGGTCGTGATCTCGTCCGGGTTACTGTCTGCGGCGGTCACCACGTCCACCAGACGACCGTTGCGCAGGACGACGATCCGGTCGGCCATCGCAAAGACTTCGTTCAAGCGATGCGAGACGAACAGGATGCAAGTTCCCGCGGCCTTCTCTCGGCGGACCAGGTCGAGAATGTCGTTGAAATGCTCCTCGCTGGTGGACGCCGTCGTCTCGTCCAGGATCATGATCTTGTGGCTAGTGACAAGCGCGCGGCTCAGAGACAACATCTGACGCTGCCCCGGCCCGAGATCTCGGGCCAACTGTGAGGTGCGCAGATGACCCAGACCTATGTCGCGTAGGACGTCGCGAGTCTCCTGGCTGTTGGTGTTCGCCTTGGTCGCCCATGGTCGGATGTCTCGACCCTGGCGGAGCTTGTAGAGCCAGACGTTCTCGCCGATCGTGAAGTCGTCGATGATGAGTGGTTCCTGGTGCATCATCAGCACGCCTGCCTGTTCCGCCTCCGCCGCATTGCGGACGGGGTGCGGATAGCCGGTTACCCGGAGCTCACCCTCCGTTGGCGTGTCGACGCCTGCCAGAAGCTTGGCGAAAGTCGACTTGCCTGCCCCGTTCGCACCGCAGATGGCCAGAACCTCACCGGCATAGCCTTCGAGGTCCACGCCGTCCAGAGCCCGAACGCCCGGGTAGTACTTCTTGACGCCGACGGCAGTAAAAGCCACTTCGCCCGACGGCAACTGACTGGCTGCTTCCGCGGTCTGGTCCACCGATCAGCTCCTCTGGAGTAGGGAGAATGCATTGACCGGGCGGCGGGAGCGTCGCGAGTCAGGCGGCCACGAGCGATGCCGTGCAGCCGAGCCCGACCAGACAGGCGCCCCCACGCATGGCGATGCAGACCCAGTGGATCCCTGGACGAGCGGCCCCAAGGCGCCATCGCGCCTCATGGGCACATCGTTGGCCTGCCCGACGACCTTGCGAGGACCAAGTGGGCTCATTGTGACCTCGGTATCAGTCGACATCAGGATCCCCGAATCTCCACAGTGCGCGTGATGGTGGGCCCTGCCGGGGTCCGGGGCAGGCCACCAGTGAACCACGTGAATGCCTGCATGTGACAGCGCCTGAAAGGGGCCACGGCGAAGGCACCTGTCGATGCCTACGCCTACCAGTCACGAGGACCGGTGCACAGGTCTAGCAGGGGGGTGCGTCGCCCGTGGTGAAGCGCCTGTTGACCTGGCGCTCGGCGGTGTGGACGGCGGCCAGCCCGGCGTTGAGGACGTCGATGTCGCTGATGCGGCGGTCGAGACATGTGTCGGGTCAGGGCTGAGCGCTCGATTTTGGCGGAGTCGAGCCAGGAGCGGTGCCGGGGTGTGTGATGGATCTCCGGTCGTCGCGCGAGTGCGTGGGCCTGGTCCGGCTCGAACTTCAGCTCCCTACCCGGTCGGTGTCGTAGGCCCACATGGCGATCTCGACCCTGTTGCGGGCGCCGATCTTGGTCAGCAGGCTCGCGACGTGGGTCTTGGCGGTCGTCAAGCCGATGAAGAGCTCGGCGGCGATCTCGGCGTTCGTGCGGCCACGGGCGACCAGCGTCAGCACCTCCTCCTCGCGGTCGGTGAGCGGCTCGATCGGTTGGGTGCGTCGTGACGACGGTGCCCGGGCGGCGAGGGTGGCCAGCAGCCGCCGGGTGATGTTCGGCGCGATCAGGGCATCGCCGACGGCGGCGGCGTGGACGGCCTGGACGAGCAGGTCCGGCCCGGCGTCCTTGAGCAGAAACCCGCGGGCGCCGGCCCGGAGCGCGCCGTGGACGTACTCGTCGAGGTCGAAGGTCGTGATCACCACCACCGCGATCGGGTCCGGGACGCCCCGCCCGGCGAGGCGCTCGGTCACCTCGATGCCGTCCAGCCCGGGCATCCGGATGTCGACCAGGCACACGTCGGGGCGGAGCCGACGCGCCAGGTCGACCGCGGCGTGGCCGTCGGCGGCTTGGCCGACGACCTCGAGGTCGGGCTGCGCGTCCAGGATCATGGACAGGCCGGTGCGCACCAGGTCCTGGTCGTCGGCCACCAGCACGCGCACCGTCATCGGGGTACCTTCGTCGGCAGCTCGGCGTCGACGGTCCATCCGCCCTCGGGCGCCGGCCCGGCACGCAGCGTGCCGCCGAGCAGCTGCACGCGCTCGGTCATCCCCAGCAGCCCGAAGCCGTGGGTCACTGGCCGTGCCTGGTCGATCTGTCCGTCGTCGGTGACGCGTAGCCGCAGCCTTCCTCCACCCTCGACGACCCTGATCTCCACCCGCGAGGCGTTGCGGGCGTGTCGCAGGGCGTTGGTCAGCGCCTCTTGCCCAAGCCGGTAGACCGCCGCGTCGACCTGGTGCGGAAGTTCGACCAGGTCAGCTGGCAGCTCCACGTCGACGACCGGGACCGGGTCGCGGCGGGCCAGGGACACCAGGTCGGCGACGCCGGGCTGGGGAGCGTACTCCGCCGGCGCTGCGTCGCGCAGCACCCGGACCATCGCCCGCATCTCCGCCAGCGTCCGCGACGCCTCCCCCTCGATGACCGACAGCGCCCCGAGCGCCGCCTCGGGTCGCTGCCCGGCCATCGCCCGGCCCGCCTGCGCCTGCACCGCGATCGCTGAGACGTGGTGGGCGACCATGTCGTGCAGCTCGCGGGCCAGGCCGACCCGCTCCTGGCTGCGGATCTGGTCGAGCGCCCGGCGCCAGCTCTCGGCGCGGTAGCGGAACGCCGCTCCGTCCGCCGCAGCCGCCGCCAGGATGGCGAACCCGCCGATGGCCTCGGACGGTGCCGTGTGGGGGGTCGTTGTGCCGACGACCGCAGCCACCAGCACCACCGTCAGCCCGGTCGCTATCTCGGGCCCGGAGCCCCAGCGGACCAATGCGTAGACGAACACCAGGATGTAGACCATCGTGTTCAGGCCCACGTTCGCGACCCCACTCATCAGGCTCGCCAGTCCCAGCACCATCGCGGTGCCGAAGGCGATCACGACGCAGGCCAACGGGTGGGTACGCCGCCACAACAGCACCGGGGCGAGCCCGACCGCCACGATCGTCACGGACGGCCGCCAGGCGACGTCGTCCCGGAGAACGCCTTCGAGGAGCGCCGTCAGCATCAACACCCCGACCAGCACCCAGTCGCGCGGAACCCGTTCGGGAGCGTCCGGGACGCGGGGCTCGGCCCACAGTGTGCGCAGGGCAGTGGTGATCACGCAGCCAGCCTAGGGACCTCCGAGCCGTCGGGGACCGGCCGAAAGCACGAGACGCCCGCTCGTCCCAGAAGCCGACGCCGCCCCACGGCATGGCACGTCCGACGTCGCCGTCATCATCGCCCAGCCGACGACGACACCACAGGACGCCACGACGGCCCGAACTCTCGACGGGGTACGCGGCGAGGTCCTGCCCGAGGTGTTGGCGAGCAGCCGGGCGACCGCGCACGTCGGCGGCTACACCGCCGCCATGTCCGACCTCAGCCAGCGCGTCGAGGAGCGGCTACCGATCTTCCTGGTCGCGGTCGTCGCTATGTCCTACCTGCTGCTGATGGTGCTGTTCCCCTCTCTCCTGGTGCCCCTCCAGGCGGCGGTGCTGAACCTGCTGAGCGTCGCCGCGTCGTACGGCGTCCTGGTGAGGGTCTTCCAATGGGGTTGGGCCGCGAGCCTGATCGTGTTGGAGTCGACCGTGCCGATCATCTCGTTCATCCCGCTGTTCATGCTCGCGATCCTCTTCGGGCTCTCCATGGACCACGAGGTCTTCCTGCTCTCGCGGGTGCGCGAGGAGTGTCGGCGCACCCGGGACAACGGCTACGCCGTGGTGCGAGGGATCGGTGTCGCGGCGCGAACGATCACGTGCGGTGCCGCGATCATGGTCTCGGTCTTCGTCGGCTTCGGCTTCGGCGACGACCCCGTCTTGAAGATGCTCGGTCTCGGCCTGGCGACCGCGGTGTTCCTGGACGCGACAATGGCGGGGACCCGGAGAGCTCGCGTGCCGACCTTCTCGCTGACGCGCCCGTTGACCTGGGCGTGAGGCCGCAGTTCACTTGAACATCGGACCAACCGAGGAGGCAGCATGTCTGGCAAGGTTGTGCACTTCGAGATCCCGTTCGACGACGGGGACCGGGCCCGGGGATTCTACGGTGAGACGTTCGGCTGGCACATGGTTCCCGTCCCGGGCATGGACTACACGATGGTGATGACCGGCCCGACCGACCCCGAACAGGGCCCGACCGAGCCGGGCTTCGTCAACGGGGGGATGTTCGAGCGCAGCGCGCAGTTCCCGGGCAAGGCGCCGAATCTCGTCATCGACGTGCCGAGCGTCGATGAGGCCCTGCGCAAGGTCGAGGACGCCGGCGGAAAGACCGTGACGGAGAAGATGCCTGTCGGGGACATGGGCTTCACCGGCTACTTCACCGACACCGAGGGCAACTTGGTCGGGCTCTGGGAGACCGCCTGAGCTTCCGCGGTTCCCAGGCCGTGCTCGGTGTCGCTGAGCGCCCTCGCGAGCTCGAGCGGTCACACAACGTGATGCCATGGTGGTCCGTCCGTGTCCCCGATGTGTCGGTTCGGCGAAGTCGCTGCGCCGAGCCGGCCCGGCCCTCACAGTGGCGACCATGCCTCACCCACGCTGCTGGTACCTCACGCCTCCGGTGTCCATCACGTCCGCGCGATGACCGCCGTCCCTCGCTCGGGCCTGTCCTGGAGGCGGGTCGGCCGGTCGGTGGGTGTGCTGACCCTGACGGTGGTCGGTGTGGTCGCTCTCGGTGGCTGCTCGGCATCGGAGACCAGTGCGCAAGAGGCACGCCCCACCACGAGCCCGACGGCTCCGCCGGCTACCACCGCCCCGCGGACCCCGAGGACGGTCCCCAGCACCCCCGCTGCCCCCGCCACGACGCCCGCGGCGGCGAGGCGGACCCGGGCACCGGAGTCGAGTGGCCCGGGCACGGCGCTCGCGGTACTGGAGACGATCGCGGTCAAGGGGCGAGCGCCGATGACCGACTACGACCGAGGCCAGTTCGGCCAGGCGTGGCTCGACACCGACCGGAACGGGTGCGACACCCGCAACGACCTGTTGACCCGGGACCTGACCCGCCGGGTCTACGACCCGAGCACCCGCGGCTGCGTCGTCCTGTCCGGGGTTCTGCGGGACCCCTACACCTCGAAGGTCATCGGTTTCGTCCGCGGGGACGGGACGCTGGTCGACATCGACCACCTGGTGGCCCTGGGCAACGCCTGGGCGACCGGGGCGTTCAGGTGGGAGATCCGCGAACGTGCCGCCTTGGCGAACGACCCGGTGAACCTGCTCGCCGTCGACGCGTCCGCGAACCGGCAGAAGGGCGACGGTGACGCGGCCACCTGGCTCCCCGCGAACAAGCCCTACCGTTGCTCGTACGTCGCCCGCCAGATCTCGGTGAAGGCCAAGTACGGGCTCTGGGTCACCACACCGCAGAAGGCCGCCATGCGACGAGTGCTCAGCACCTGCCCGGACCAGAAGCCGCCTCCAGACTCCGGCGCCCCGGTGGTCGCACCCGTGACCGTCGCGACCCCCGCATCGCACAAGGGGACCCCGACCCGCGAGGTGAGACCAGCCGGCAAGCCCACCGGTGGACGGGGCGTCCACTACCAGAACTGCGACGCTGCCCGGGCAGCCGGCGCAGCTCCGGTCCACCGAGGAGATCCCGGATACGCCTCATATCTCGACCGAGACGGGGACGGCAGCGGCTGTGAGTAGCGGGTGGTCCGACGGGGGGACGCAGGCCCGGCGCGCGCCACCCATCGACCCCCAGGCCGCGGCGGCGTTCGACTGCAGGTACTGGCAGGCGGGGCGGGGGTGCCGACCCCACGGGCTCGTGACTGCACGGGATGTGGTGATCCTCTGTGCTGACTCGCACTGGTCGCGTTCGTCATGGTCCTCGCGGCCCGGGTGTCTCGGCGCAGCCGGTACTGCCTGACCCCGTCGCCGACCATGCACCCAGAGTCGAGCTTGCCCCCCACCTCTCCGCTGTCCGAAACCTCCCCGGAGATCCAGACTGGCTGGAGGGTGCCGCCGGGAAGCTGTGGGTCAAGCGAGACGACGGTCAGGCTCGCCCGCCACGACCCGGTGCCAGGCGGTGCCGCCGACCACATCCGGGTCGCGCGGCTCAGCGACCAGACCCGGTTCGTTGCCGTCTACGCGGTCTGCCCCACCGACGGGCGGGTGCTCGCCGTCGACGTGGCCTCGGGCAAGGTCACCGGGCGACGGGAGCTTGCCGACGCGCGCGTCGCCACGATCTCCCAGAGACTGTGGGTCGGGTTCGCGGACGGCCTCGCTCAGGTCGACCCGAGCACCCTCGAGGTGGAGGCCGTTTACGACGTGGACCTCGACCCACGGCGACACCGGTTCCTCGAAACCTTCACCAGCTCGGCGTACCGCGGCGGAGGCGATGTCCTGGTCACCAGCGACACCCTGTGGACCACCTCGTCCGACGACGGCGTCCTGCTGCAGGTGAACCCCCAGTGAGGGGCGATGGGTCTCGAAGACCGGTTCAGTCGTGGGTGCTGGGGGCGACCTCGCGGACCATCACGCAGTTGCCCTGGCCCTTGGGCCGGTCGTAGGTGAAGCCCTCGCGCTCGTACATCGTGCGGGTGCCGTTGTAGAGGAACGACGAGTTCTTCTTCCGGACCCCGCCCGTGTCGTGCGGGTAGCCCTCGACCAGGCCACCGCCGGCCTGCGCGATCAGCTCGACGGCTCCGCGCAGGGCGACCGCCGCCAGGCCCTGACCGCGAAGGCCGCGCTCGACCAGGATGCAGGTGACGCGGTAGTCGGGCAGTCGCTCGGCCGTGGCGACGTACTCCTTGCGGTGATGGATGTCGGGCAGCTCCCCGGGACTTCCGTACTCGGCCCAGGCGACCGCCCGGTCGCCGTCATAGACCAGCGCCGCGTGCGCGAACCCCTCGGCCACCAGCCGCTGCTTGAGTGCCCGGTTCCCCTCGGCGCTCTGGCCCTTCTCCGCGCAGTCGGGATGGAACTTCGTGCACCAGCAGCTGGCGAACATCCCCTTGTTCCGCTCGACGAGAGCGGCGAAGTCTTCGAACGTCTCCGGCGTGAGCGCCTTGACAGCGAGCACGGACATGCGGGCAATGTACGCCGGATCGTGGACGTTCGGCATCCGGTGGCTCACGCCGCCCCGGGTGGTGTCCGAGCCGTGCTGGGCGAGGAGCCCAGCCGTACCTCCGCTAGGGACCGCTCACCCCGCTGCCCGCTTGAGGATGTCGGGCGGGAACGCCCCGGCCTCGATACAGCGCGCCGACCATCGCTCGAGCTGCGCACACACCTCGTCGAGCCTGTCCCCCAGTGCGTCGACGATCGACTGCTCCTGAGCGTCGGTGGCGGTTTCGACCGAAGCGCGCAGCGCACGTCCGCTCTCGGTGAGCCGATCGCCGCTGATGAGGCCGCGATCAGTCAGTGCGTCGACAGCCTCTTGCATGACCTCGGAGGACCAACCGCGGGTGGCGGTGTACGACAGCAGCGGCATGCCGATCCACAGCTCGGTGAGGATGTTCATCTCGACCGGGCTGAGGCGGGCGACGTTGGCGGCCGCGACGTGGCTGTCGCCGCGGTGCTCGCGCACGAGGTCGCAGGCCCACCACAGCCGGTGCACGGGATCGCTCGGCCGACCGCGCTGCAGCAGGCCGCTGAACAGAGGCCGGCCGGCGCTCTCGGCGCGCTCCACGGCCGCCGTCAGCAGGTCGGCTGTCTCGGAGGGGTCCTCGACCTCCAGTGCTTCGCGAAGGCTCGCGACGGTTGCCTCCTCGCGGATCGAGACCAGCTGTGCGTGAGGCAGGGCGGCACCCGCGGCGTCATACATCGCGGTGACCAGCGCCGGCTCGAACCACGCGAAGGCGCTCGCAACCACGGCCCCGACCGGCTGACCCAGCGATGTCGCGCGTCCACCGATGTAGCTGCTCAGGAAGTCGAGTCCGTGCGCGGCCAGGGCGGCGTTGGTGCCGGCGCTCCACACGGGCAATGACATCGCTGTAGTCCATCACGCACTGTCTCAGAGCAGCGCCTCCGATGCCCTATGAACGGGCGCATCCGCCTCTAGGAACGTTGCTTCAAGTCCAGACGACGTGATGCCTCGAGCGCAGTCGCCGTGGTCGTCGTGTCAGTGCCGCGGGGTCACAGCCAGGGCAGAGCGGAACGGGTCTCCCAGTAGGGTTCCGGATCCTGCGCCAGCTGTCGCAGGGCGTCCTTGTCCTCGGTGTCCAGGGAGACGCGCGTCGCGAGGAGGTTCTCGCGCAGCTGGTCGGAGGTGACGGCGCCGGAGAGCACGACCGGCGCGAACGGCTGCGCAAGCGCGGCGGCGATGCTCACGGCGTCGGCGCCCACCTCGTGCTTGGCGGCCACGTCGGCCAGCGCGGCCGGCACCGCGTCGGCCTCGGTGAGGCGCCCGTTGGCGACGGCTTCCTTGACGAACACCGTGAACCCGGCCTGCCGGGCCTCCTCGAGGGCCGGCCCCACCGACGGCTCGAGCAGGTTCCAGGTGGACTGCACAAGGGAGAACGGCACCCGGCCCGACTGCGCCAGCCCCACCGCGACGCGCACCGCGTCGGCCTGGCGGGGGCCGGAGGTCGAGAGGCCGACGGGCACGCCCGTGTCGGCGAGGGCGGCCATCTCGTCGAGGACCGCGTCGTTCTCGAAGACCCCGGACTCGATCGTTGCCGAGTGGATCAGTAGCCCGACGAGCCGTTCGCCGAAGATCGCCACGGTCTCCGGGGCCTGGCGCCGGAGCTGCGTCGCCGACAGGTCCTTCGTCTCCTGGGGATGCGCACCGACCTGCCAGTTTCCGACATAGGTGTAACCCCACTTCGAGGTCACGACGACGTCGGCGGGCGAGCGGGAGTCGATCCACTCGGCAAGGAACTGCTCGGCCAGGCCGTACGACTTGGCGACGTCGACGTGGCGTACGCCGGCCGCGTAGGCGGCGTCGAGCACGTCATGGGTGAGGTGTCGCATGCCCGGGACGGACCGGTCGGTGATCTCGTGCCCGTGCCCGAGGTTGAGGTAGCCCGGTCGGCCGAGCGCTGCCAACCCCAAGGAGACAGGGGGGAGCGAGGGCACCGTCGGGCGGGGGAGCTGGCCTGCCATGGCAGCATCATGGCAGACCGAGGGCCTGAACGACGCCGTCGATCCAGGACGCTGCACCGGGGTCCGGTCCGAGCAGGCGGTCGCTCCGCCGGCGCTCTCAGGACGTGGTGGCGTCCAACCAGTCGATGATCCGCTTGTTGATCTCGTCCGGCCGCTCGACGAGCATGAAGTGCCCCACCCCTTCGATGAGCTCGGAGTCCGAACCCGGTCCGGCGTAGCCCGGCACGCGGTCCACCTGCTCTTGGCTGACACCGTGGCACCCGTCGTTCGTCCCGTGCAGGTACAGCGTGGGCTGGGTCACCGAGCCACCCCAGGCTGCCCCCTGCTCAGCCGCCCATTCCGGCGATCCGAACCGGGTGGGGTCGAACTGGCCCCAGTAGTACCCGAGGGCCGCGTGCAGGTGCTCGGGTTGCCTCAGTGCCTCCCGGATGTGGACCATGTCCTCGTCGGCGTTGTAGCCGGGGGACCAGTCGCCCCAGATGTCCCGGATGAAGGCGAAGTCGTCCTGACGGATCCGGTCCTCGATGACTCGCTGCATCTGGAAGTACCAGAAGTAGAAGCTCTTCTTGATCTGCGGGTACGTCGACAGGTTCTCCCCGAAGATCTCGAACGGCGGGATGTTCAGGATGACGGCGCGGCCCCAGAGCTGGGGCGCCCGGCCGAGGGCCCCCCACGCCCCGACCGCTCCCCAGTCATGGGCGACCAGCAGCGCGTCCGAGCCCCCGCCCAGGGCCTCGGTCAGGGCAATCTGGTCTGCCACCATCACACTGGTGTGAACGTGGTGGCGCAGCGGAGGCAGCTCGGTGGGAGCGAAGCCACGAACGAAGGGCGCGACGGCGCGGAAGCCGGCGTCGGCGAGTGCGGGCAACAGGTGCCGGTAGGTGAACGGGGTGTCCGGGAAGCCGTGCACACACAGGGCCAGGGGACCTTCGCCGGCCTCCAGGTACTCGAACTCGATGCCGTTGGCGCGGACCCGTCCCCGCGTGAGCTCGACCATGTCACTCTCCTCTCCGTCGGCCCCGGGACCTGATGCTCAGGGATAGGTCGAGTACAGGACGCGGACGCCGCCCGGGTCTATGGGGAGACTCCCCCATCCCGGGGCGGGGGAGCGGGACCGGCCTGACATGGCGGGCTGGGGCGTCGGGCCGCGGGCGTCGTGCACGCGCGACGGGAGATCCTCAGCCCATCGGGTCTTCGGGACCGTAGGGCCGCAGCCGCAGCTGCCGCGCACCGTCGCGGGGGGTGACCTCGCGGACCTGCTCGGGCAGGTCGCCGCCCGCGCGCAGGAACCGTCCGGACCACTGGTCCAGCTCCCCGCCCGCGGCGGCGCAGACCAGCTCCACCACCCGCTCGGGCGGCGTCCACGCGGTGTGGCCCTCCCACATCGGCATGGAGCGCGTCATCTCGGTCTCGACCAGGCCGGGGGCGATGTTGAACGCGGAGACACCGGTGCCCTCGAGCGACGCGGCCAGCGTCTCGGTCAGCCGGATCTGCCCGGCCTTCGCCACCGTGTACGCCGAGTACTCCGGCACCGGTCGGGTCCCCATGCCACTGGCCAGGTTGACGACCCGGCCCCGTCCGCGTTCGACCATCCGCGGGACGACCGCCCCGATGGTCAGCTGGGCCCCGCGGATGTGACTGGTCACCACGGCCCACCACTGGTCGGAGTCCGCCTCCCAGACCGGCACCTCGGCGGCGTCGATGAGGCCGGCGCTGTTGACCAGCAGGTCGATGTCACCGAGCTGCTCCACGACGGAGGCCACCGACGCCTCGATGCCGGGGCGGTCGCTGACGTCGGCGGCCACCGCCACGGTGCGGGCACCGGTCTCGTCGGCGATCTCTTGCATGGCGGACTCCAGCCGCTCCCGGCCGCGGGCCAAGCCAGCCACGGCCGCCCCGCGCCTGGCGAGGGCCAGGGCGAGCTCGCGCCCGATACCCGTGGAGGCACCGGTGACCAGTGCGACCTGTCCCTCCAGTGACGAGTCACTCATGGTGTTCAGCTCCTTCGAGAAGGCGCGCCGCGGGCCGGGCCGGCGCGGCTAAGGGGGGAAACAGCGTGTATGCCACCGGGGCCAAGGCCATCGCGGTGCCGGGGTGCCCGGAGCTCGCTGCCTGGACCGCGTCCATCCACAGAGCACGAAGGGTGTCGATGGAAAGGCTTGGGTGGTGATTCTTTGAAAGACTTGACTGAGCCGCCGACGTCACGTGAGCCTCCGCTGGGATGGGACGCGGGAATGAGCGCAGACGGTAGCAGCAAAAACCGGAGCGCTTTCCGTTCTCGATGCGCTTCGGGACCGTCGCCGGGATCTCTCTGCATTCTCCTCCTTGTGGTCGAGGGGCCGCGCGGCACGTCGCAGCCGGCGGGGAAGACGCGACTCCTTCTCGGGCGCGACGAGGTCGCTCATGGGGGATCTCCCCCATAGGCCGGGGGGTTGTGCCGTGACTAACCTCGCTCTCCAAGCAGCCGCGTGGCCCCCGTCACACCGTCGTCTGCCGCAGTGCCACCCAGCGACCAGAGGAGCGACCATGCCCATCCCCGGTATCCACGGCACCGAGCACATCGGCTTCACCGTTCCAGACATCGACGAGGCCTGCGACTTCTTCGAGCGGATCCTCGGCGCCGAGACGCTGTACACGGCCGCGACGGACTTCCGGAGGGACGACGACGACTGGATGCAGGAGCACCTGCACGTCCACCCGCGCGCTGTCATCAAGGAGTTCCGGTACCTGCGCGTCGGGAACGGCACCAACTTCGAGGTCTTCGAGTACGAGTCGCCGGACCAGGACACCACCCCTCCGAAGAACAGTGACATCGGCGGGCACCACCTCGCGTTCTACGTCGAGGACATGGACAAGGCGATCTCGTTCCTCCGCGAGAACGACGTCGAGATCCTCGGTGAGCCCACCGCCTACACCGAGGGCCCGAACCTCGGGCTGACGTGGTGCTACTTCATGGCTCCGTGGGGCCAGCAGCTCGAGATCGTGTCCGCGCCCGACGGGACGGCCTACGACAACGAGGCCCGCAAGACCGGCGCCACGAGGCTGTTCAACCCGAAGCACGCGGCAGAGACCCTGATCTGATCTTCACCCGGAAATCACCGGCAATTCCGCCTGCCGATGATTTCACGGTCCTTTTTCGGCTGCGGAGCAGTCCAATTCATTGCAGAGGGAGCAGGAATCATGAACGAGTCCCAGCCGATCATGCGGCGAAATGTGTCGCGTAGGCTTTTCCTGGGCGGCGGTGCCGCCAGCGCCGCCGTCCTGCTCGCCGGCTGCGGCGGGGGGTCGAGCAGCAGCAACGCCAACCGGACCTTCGCCAACGAGGCGGAGAAGTGGAAGCAGTACAAGGGCACCAAGCTCACGTTCCTCACCGAGAACACGCCGCCCTCGACCGGCATCAAGCAGCTGGTGGACCGCGGCGACTTCAAGAAGCTCACCGGCATGGACGTCGAGATCATCCAGCAGGACCTTCCGGTCATGCTGCAGAAGGCCGAGCTGGACCTGCGCTCCGGCGGAACCGCCTACGACCTCATCTACGGCCAGGACAAGCCGGTGACGTCGGTGCTCGCCGACTACTTCGAGGATCTCAACCCCTACCTGAAGGACAAGTCACTGCCGCAGGCAGACGTCGGCTACGCGGACGACAGCTGGTACCCGAACTACCTGGACGTGGCCGGCTACGCCTACAGCGACCGGCTGATCGGCCTGCCCTACGACGCCGCGGACTCGGTGTTCTGCTACCGGCGCGACCTGTTCGAGAAGCACTCCAAGCAGTTCGAGGCGGAGAACGGCTACGCGTTGGCGTACGGACCGGACACGACGTGGAAGAACGTCCTGGAGTTCGCCCAGTTCTTCAACAAGCTGCGTCAGTCCGACTCCAGCGTCCCCTACGGCATCGGCCTTCACCTGGGCCAGTTCGCCTGGACGACCCAGCTCGACGTCCAGCGCATCCTCTACTCCCACGGGCAGTGGCGTGAGTTCGACATCGACGACATCCAGGGCTCGAAGGACCCCGGTCCGACGCGCTGGGGCGACGAGCAGTCGATCAAGGGCCTCGAGCTCTACAAGGCCCTCTTCGACGCGTCCACACCGGACGCCCTGTCCCTGGGCACGGTGGAGATCGCCGACGCCTACAACGCGGGCAAGGTCGCCATGCTGCCGCAGTTCCACGAGTTCGCCGCGTCGTTCGAGGCGTCGTCCTCGGCCGGCGGTGGCGGGAAGACCGCCTACGACGTGTGTCCCAAGGGAGACCCGGAGTACCTCGTCGGCAGCGGCGAGCTGGTCAACGGGACCAACTGCGGGATCGGCAGCATCGCCATCAACGCGGCCTCCACCGAGGACAAGAAGCGGGCCGCCTACATCTTCGCGGTGTGGGCGACCAGCGTGGACACGCAGGTCGCCAACCTGGCGATCTCAGGGGGCACCCCGACCCGGCTCGCCGTGGGCCAGCTGCCCAAGGTCGAGAAGGCGGAGGGCAAGAAGTACGGCACCGGGTCGACCGGTCGCGTCGGTCCCTCGCGGTTCCCGAACGCGCTGACCTTCCCCGCGGTGCTCAAGGGAATGGCCGAGCCCAACGCCGTCCTCGGTCCGAAGATCCCGAAGTTCAACCAGTACGTGACCATCATCGGGAACGAGGTGCAGAAGATGTGCGCCGGCCGGCTGTCGCCCGAGCAGACCGCCCGCTCCATCCAGACCCAGACCGACCAGCTGCACGGAGTCTGAGTGATGAGCTGATCCACCCCCACGGCGACCCGGCGGCGGCCGGCGCAGCACATCCGAAGGAGTCGTCAGCATGAGCGTTGACGTCGCACGCGACCGGGGCGCACCGCCGTCGACGGCACCCGGGATCAACAAGCCGAGGCCCCGCAAGTTCCTGCTCCCGCTGCTGCTGCCGGCTGTCATCCTGCTGGCGCTGCTGAGCATCTACCCGCTGGGCTGGCTGATCTACATGTCGTTCACGACGGTCGGTCTGGCTCCGGGGGCACCCGACGAGTTCGTCGGGCTCGACAACTGGAAGCAGCTCCTCAGTGACCAGCAGTACTGGTCCAGCTGGCTGATCCTGGCGAAGTACTCCTCGGTCAGCATGATCCTGGAGGTCGGGCTGGGGACCCTCCTGGCGGTGCTGATCAACCGGTCCCGCCACGAGAAGCTGCTGATGACCGTGCTGCTGATGCCGATGATGATGGCACCGGTCGTCGCGGGACTGCTGTGGCAGTACCTCTACAACGGCACCTTCGGCTGGTACTTCTGGCTGCTCCGCAGCCTCGGCCTGTTGGAGGGCGGGACGATCCTCGGCAGCTCCGACCACGCGCTGTGGGCGATCGTCGCCGTCGACGTGTGGGAGTGGACGCCGCTGGTGGCCCTGATCGTGCTGTCCGGGCTCAAGCTCGTTCCCCAGGACCAGCTCGAGGCCAGCTGGATGGACGGTGCCGGGACGGTGCGCAGCTTCTTCCAGGTGGCGCTGCCCAGCATCAAGTCGTCGCTGCTCATCGCGATCCTGCTGCGCTTCATGGACAACATCCGGATCATCGACCACTTCATCGCGCTGACGGGCGGGGGCCCGGCCAACAGCACGAAGATCCTCCCGCTCTACCTCTACGAACAGTCGTTCTCGTTCTTCGAGCTGGGCTACGGCTCGTCGGTCGCGCTGACCCTGCTCCTGGTCACGATCATCATGGGCAAGCTCGTGGTCGGGGTCTTCGACGAGCGGGAGCCCAAGCCTGCCAAGAAAGACGAGGAGCTGGTCTAGCCATGACAGACACCGCAACACGGCCGACGCAGGCCGAGGACGACGTGGTCTCGGCGCCGACGGTCAACGCACGTGACCAGGTGGTTCGCGGCCGGGGGGCCAGGGTCACCGGCTTCGTGATCGGTGCGTTCCTCACGATCTACGTCATCTGGACACTCGCCCCCTTCTACATCATGGTCACCTCCGCCTTCAAGGCCAAGGGCAACGCCTTCAAGCTTCCGGCCGAGGGGGACTGGGGCGGAGCCTTCTCCAAGCTGGTGCTGTTCAAGCCCACGACCGAGCACTTCACCGCCCTGTTCACCCAGGGCGACTTCGAGAAGTACATGGGCAACAGCGTGATGGCGGCCCTCGGATCGGCGGTCATCTCCGTCGTGTTCGGCACCACCGCCGCCTACGCGATCTCGCGGGGCAGGTTCCGCGGCAAGCGCGACCTGTACTTCTGGATCATCTCGACGCGGATGGCGCCGGTGGTGGCCGTCACGGTGCCGCTGTACGCGATCTTCAAGAACTTCGGGTTGCTCGGCTCGATCCCGGGGCTGATCCTGGCCTACACGGTCTTCAACCTGCCGTTCTCGATCTGGATCCTGAAGGGCTTCTTCGACTCGGTGCCCTACGACCTGGAGGAGGCCTACATGGTGGACGGCCACTCGCGGTGGCAGGCACTGCTGAAGATCCTGCCCCTCGTGGTCCCCGGCCTCGCCGCGGTCGTCGTGCTGTGCCTCCTGCTCGCCTGGAACGACTTCATCTTCGCTGCCGTGATGGGTGGCGAGTCCGCCAAGACGCTGCCGGTCGCGACCCAGGGTCTGAAGTCGGCCAGCGGCATCGAATGGGGCCAGATCATGGCGGCGGGCATCGTCACCGTCGCACCGATGCTGCTGCTCGGCGTGATCATCCGCAAGTACATGGTGCAGGGCCTGACCATGGGTGCGGTGAAGCAGTGACCGCCTCTCGTCCCGCGTCGTCCTGGCAAGTCCAGCTCAACCAGCGTGCACGCACGATCCGCGTGTCGCCGACCAAGGAGTTCCCGTGTCCGCTCTGACCTTCAACAACGTCTGGAAGCGCTACGACCAGGTCGAAGCCGTCAAGAACATGAACCTGGAGATCAAGGACGGGGAGTTCCTCTGCCTCCTGGGCCCGTCCGGGTGCGGCAAGTCGTCCTCGCTGCGCATGATCGCCGGCCTGGAGTTCATCTCCGAGGGTGAGATCACGCTCGACGACCAGCGCATCAACGACCTCGAGCCGCGGCACCGTGACATCGCCATGGTCTTCGAGTCCTACGCCCTCTACCCGCAGAAGAGCGTGTTCGAGAACATGGCGAACCCGCTGCGGCTGCGCAAGATGGGTAAGGCGGAGATCGAGAAGCGGGTCAACGAGGCCGCGCGCATCCTGGAGATCGAGCGTCTGCTCAACCGCCGGCCGTCGCAGCTGTCGGGTGGACAGAAGCAGCGCGTGGCCATCGGCCGGGTGCTGGTGCGCGAGCCGAAGGCGTTCCTGTTCGACGAGCCCATCGCCCACCTCGACGCCAAGCTCCGGGCCCGGATGCGGGGCGAGCTCAAGCACATCCAGAAGAGCCTCGGCACCACCACCGTCTACGTGACCCACGACCAGCTCGAGGGCATGTCGATGGCGGACCGGATCGCCATCATGCGCGAGGGGGTGCTGCAGCAGGTGGGCACTCCGCACGAGGTCTTCAACCGCCCCGCGAACCTGTGGGTCGCGACGTTCATCGGTGACCCGCCGATGAACGTCATCCGCGGGGAGGTGCTGAGCGAGGACGACGGCCTCGTGGTGAAGGGCGACGGGTTCCGCATCGACGTGCCGCGCGACAAGGCCGGTGCACTGACCGGGGTGCAGCTCTCGGACCGCCAGGTCGACGTCGGCATCCGGCCGGAGGCGCTCCGGCTCTCGTCGACGCCGGACGAGGCCCATCCGATCGCGGGCAAGATCTACTCCGTCCAGCCGCTGGGTGACGTCGAGATCGTGGACGTCCGGGTGGGAGCGGACCGGCTCCTGGTCCGCGCCGAGCTCGGCACCATCACCAACGAGAGCCTGGATGCACCGGTCTACGTCGGCCACCGGCCGGAGAAGCTCTACTTCTTCGACCCCAGCACCGGACTGGCCCTCTACTGAGATGACCCACGGGCCCCGTGTCCCCGCCCAGGGCAGTGCGGACCACGAGCCCGCTCATCGCTCCTCCGAGCAGACAGATCAGGAAACCTCATGCCGAAAGTCACCCCTCTCGCACCGTCCACGGACTGGGTCGAGCTGTCCTCGACCGAGGAGGACTGGGACAAGGTCTCACCCCAGATCCTCAAGACGATGCTGGTCCAGCTGTACCTCATCCGCGCCTTCGAAGAGGAGGTACTGGCCCTGGCCAGCCAGGGTCTGGTGCACGGACCCGCGCACTCCAGCATCGGCCAGGAGGGCGGCGCGGTCGGGTCCTGCGCCCCGCTGACGTCGGCGGACCAGGTGACCGGGTCACACCGGGGTCACCACCAGTTCCTGGCCAAGGCGTTCGGCCACGTGGCGCCGGACGGCCTGGACCCGAAGCTCGACTTCTCCGTCGAGCTCCGGGAGGTCCTGGAGCGGTCGCTGGCGGAGATCTGCGGCCTGGCCTCCGGCTACTGCGGAGGTCGTGGCGGCTCCATGCACCTGCAGTGGGAGGAGGCCGGCGCGATGGGGACCAACGCCATCGTCGGCGGCGCGGTTCCGCAGGCCGCCGGTTTCGCGTGGTCCGACAAGCACGCCGGCACCGACGCGGTCTCGGTGACCTACTTCGGCGACGGCGCGGTGAACATCGGCTCCGTGCTGGAGACGTTCAACCTGGCGGCGGCCTGGAAGGTGCCGGTCTGCTTCTTCATCGAGAACAACCACTATGCCGTCTCGACGACGCCCGAGGAGGCCACGGGTGAGCCCCGGCTCTCCGGGCGCGGCATCGGGTTCGGGATCCCGAGCTGGCGCGTGGACGGCATGGATCCGCTCGCGGTGCAGCTGGCCATGGAGCAGGCCGTGGAGGTGATGCGCTCAGGCGGGGGTCCCACCATCATCGAGGCCGACGTCTACCGCTACCTGCACCAGAACGGGCCGTTCCCCGGCAGCGCCTTCGGCTACCGGACCAAGGAGGAGGAGAAGAGCTGGCGCGAGCGGGACCCCCTGATCCGGGTGGCGGCGCAGCTCGTGCGCCGCGGAGAGCTCGGCGAGCAAGACGTCGCCGACCTGTGGTCGCGGTGCAAGCAGACGATGCAGGACATCTCCGGAGCGCTGCTGGAGCCGGACCCGCACGGCAAGCCCGGGTCGAACCGCTACAAGCCCGAGCTGCTGCCCGACGCCTCCGACGTCGACTCCGGTATCCGCGGTGACCTCTCCGAGCTGGACGGGTCTCGGTACATGGAGCCGCCGGAGTACCAGGGCGAGTGGGTCACCAAGAAGTTCGTCGACACGGTGGCCGACGTCATGCACCGCCGCATGGAGACCGACGAGCGCATCGTGGTCATGGGCGAGGACGTGCACAAGCTCAAGGGTGGTCCCCGGGGAGCGACCCGGGGTCTGGCGCAGGCCTTCCCCGGACGCGTGCTGGGCACGCCGATCGCCGAGAACGCCTTTGTCGGCCTCGCGGGCGGGATGGCTCTCGACGGACGGTACCGGCCGGTGGCCGAGCTGATGTACGCCGACTTCATCTGGGTCTCGGCCGACCAGCTGTTCAACCAGGTCGCGAAGATGCGGCACATGTTCGGTGGCCACAGCGCCGTCCCGTACATCCTGCGTATCAAGGTGGGCACCGGCACCGGATACGGCTCCCAGCACTCGATGGACCCGGCGGGCATCCTCGCCTCCGCGCCGGGATGGCGCATCGTCGCGCCGTCGACGCCGTACGACTACGTGGGGCTGATGAACACCGCGCTGCAGTGCGACGACCCGGTCGCCGTCCTCGAGCACGACAAGGACCTCTACACGGCCGTGGGTGAGGTGCCGGCCGACGACCTGGACTACCTCCTCCCCGTCGGCAAGGCCGCGCTGCGCAGCGAGGGGTCCGACGTCACCGTGATCTCCTACCTGTCGATGGTGCAACGATGCCTGGACGCCGTCGAGGAGACCGGGGTGAGCGCTGACGTGATCGACCTGAGGTGGCTGGACCGCGGGAGCCTCGACTGGGACGCCATCGAGGCAAGCGTCAAGAAGACCAACAACGTCCTCCTCGTGGAGCAGGGCGCCGTCGGCACCTCGTACGGCTCCTGGCTGTCCGACGAGATCCAGCGGCGGCTCTTCGACTGGCTGGACGCGCCGGTCGAGAGGGTCACCGGCGGGGAGGCCTCGCCCAGCGTGTCCAAGATCCTGGAGCAGGCCGCCCTCGGCCAGAGCGCCGACATCGCAGCCGCGCTGCAGGCACTGGTCGACGGCTCGTGACCGCGCCCGACACGACTCCCCGCACTCACTCTCATCTGGCTTTGGAGGACTGATCACATGGCAACCGTGCTGAGGATGCCGGGGGTCTCAGCGGACGCGAACGAGGCAGCGCTCGTGGAGTGGGCGATCTCGCCGGGGGACTCCGTGAAGCGGGGCGACGTGGTGGCGACCGTCGAGACCGAGAAGGCCGTCGTCGACCTCGAGGCCGAGGAGGACGGGATCCTGTTCAAGACCCTGGCGGCCGCGGGGGAGTCGGTCACGATCGGTGGACCGATCGCGGTCTTCGCCCAGAGCGGTGAGGAGGTGGACGAGACCGTGGTCCTCGCGGGACTCGGACTGGGGCCGCAGGCGTCCGGCCCGCTGTCGGGTGCCGAGGAGGAGCGCTCGCAGGACGCGCTCCTGCCCGGCGCCGAGGAGGCGACCTACGCCCCGGCGGCGGTCGCCACCGTGCACGGCAACGGCTCCGGGCCGGCCAGTGGCCGCATCTTCGCCACCCCGCTGGTACGCCGCCTGGCGGCGGAGGCCGGCGTCGCGCTGGAGGCGATCACCGGATCCGGTCCGGGTGGCCGCATCCGGCGCCGCGACCTCGCAGCGGTGCTGGCCCAGCGGCAGGCGCCGACCCTGGCCCCCGCCGCGGAGGCCGGCTCAGCGGCGCCGGTCGCGGACGCGGCGCCGACGGAGCCGGCGGCTTCCGGCCAGTCACCCAGCCCGGCGCTGCCGCGGCCCACCCCGGCCGCACCCGCCGCAACGGGGGGCTTCACCGACATCCCGCACTCGAGGTTCCGGCGGGCGGTGGCCACCGCACTCACTGCCAGCAAGCAGAGCGTGCCGCACTTCTACCTCAAGGCGACCTGCCGGGCGGAGGCTCTCCTCGAGCTGCGCGAGCGCGTCAACGCGCAGGGCGGGACGAAGGTCACCATCAACGACCTGGTCGTCAAGGCGGCTGCGCTGGCCCTGGTCGAGGTGCCGGAGATGAACGTCATCTGGACCCAGGACGCGGTACGGCGCTTCGAGTCCGTCGACATCGCGGTCGCGATGGCGACCGAGCGCGGCCTGCTGACGCCGGTCGTCCGGTCCGTGCAGTCCAGCTCGCTGTCGAGCCTGTCGGCCACGATCAAGGACCTGGCCGTCCGGGGCGGTGAGGGCAGGCTGAAGCAGCAGGAGCTCGAGGGCGGGTCGCTGACCGTGTCGAACCTCGGGATGTTCGGGACCGAGGAGTTCGCCGCGATCATCAACCCACCCCAGGTCGGGATCCTGGCGGTCGGGGCGGTCATCCCCCAGGCGGTGGAGGACGAGGACGGCGGCCTCGCCCTCGGCCGGTGCATGACGGTGGTGCTCTCCGTCGACCACCGCCCGGTGGACGGGGCGATCGCCGCGCAGTGGCTGCGGTCCTTCAAGCAGCTGGTCGAGAACCCCTTCCGGCTCCTCGTCTGAGACAAGCGCCGCCCGGCGGTCGGACCGTCCGCCGGGTGGCTCCACCCCGACCCCTTCGCGTCATCCACTCCAGAAAGGCACGATCATGACGTTCCTGGTCAACGACCCCGCAGACTTCCCCACCGAGCTCGCCGACGGCTTCATCGCTGCGAACCGCCGCTACGTGCGCAAGGTCTTCGGCGGCGCCGTCCGCGCGACCAGGAGCACGCCCGGCAAGGTAGCGCTCATCGTCGGCGGCGGCACCGGTCACTACCCGGCCTTCGGCGGCTGGGTCGGCCAGGGCATGGCCGACGGCGTGGTCTTCGGCAACATCTTCTCCTCGCCGTCCGCGGGCCAGGCGGTCAGCGTGGCACGGGCTGCGGACCAGGGCGGAGGCGTCCTGATCGCCTTCGGCAACTACGCCGGAGACGTGCTGCACTTCGGTCAGGCCGCAGAGACGCTGAAGGCTGAGGGCATCGAGGCCAGCATCGCCGTCGTCACCGACGACATCGCCTCCGCACCCGTCGACGAGCTGCACAAGCGGCGCGGCATCTGCGGCTGGGTGACGGTCTACAAGGTCACCGGCGCGGCATGCGAGGAGGGCCGGTCCCTCCAGGAGGTCATCGAGGTCTTCGACAAGGTCAACTACCGGACCCGGACGTTCGGGGTGGCCTTCTCCGGCTGCACCCTGCCGGGAGCCGAAGGGCCTCTGTTCACGGTGCCGGAGGGCAAGATGGGTGTCGGGCTGGGCGTGCACGGCGAGCCCGGCATCTACGACGAGGACCTCGGCTCGGCCGAGCAGGTGGCCCGGTTGCTCGTGGACGGACTGCTCAAGGACAAGCCCGACAACGCGGGTGACAAGGTCATCGCGCTGCTGAACGGGCTGGGTTCCACCACCTACGAGGAGCTCTTCGTCACCTACGGAGCCATCGAGCGTCTGCTGAACGAGGCCGGGGTCAGCCTGGTCGACTGCGAGGTCGGCGAGCTCACCACCTCGATGGACATGGGCGGTGTCTCTCTGTCGCTCACCTGGGTCGACGAGGAGATCGAGCGCCTGTGGAACGCGCCGTGCGACACCCCCGCCATCCGCAAGGGCGCGGTTGTCGAGGCGGAGTACATCGACGAGTCCACGCTTGCCACCGAAGCGCCCACGGTGACCGTCAAGGCGCCGGGCAGCGCCGACTCGCAGGCCGCGGCCGCGCACGTGGTGTCCGGCCTGGGGGCAGTGCTCGAGATGCTGTCGGAGCACCAGGACGAGCTGGGCCAGCTCGACGCCTTCGCCGGGGACGGTGACCACGGGGTGGGCATGGTGCGGGGCGCCCTGAACGGCCTTGAGGCGGCGCGGGAGCTCGCGGGTCAGGGAGCGGGTGCCCAAACCGTCCTGGTGGGTGCGGGAGCCCAGTGGTCCGAGCGCGCCGGCGGAACCTCCGGGGCTTTGTGGGGAGCCATGCTCGCGGCGGCGGGTCAGGCGCTCGGCGACGAGACCGCCGTCGACACCCAGGCCCACGCGAACGCGGCCCGGGCCGCTCTGGACGCGCTGCAGCGGATCGGTGGCGCGCAGCCGGGCGACAAGACCATGCTCGACGCGTTCATCCCCGCGGTCGAGACGCTCGAGGCCGAGGTGGCCGCCGGCGCGCCGCTCGACGCGGCCTGGCAGAAGGCCGCTGGGGCCGCGCAGGCGGGAGCCGAGGCGACGGCGCCGATGCGTCCGCGCATCGGTCGCGCCCGGCCCCTGGCGGACCGCAGCGTCGGTCACGCGGACGCAGGCGCGATGTCCTTCGCCTACATCGTGCGAACGATCGCGGACCGCATGGGCTCATGAGCTCGCACCGGAGCAGGCAGGTCGGCCCGTGAGACCCGTCGCCGACGGAAGCCGTGACCCGCTGGTCGCGCGGTACGACGCAGCCCTCCTCGACCTCGACGGGGTTCTCTACCGGGGCCGATGGGCGGTCCCGGGTGCCGCCGAGGCCGTCGTCGTCGCACGGTCCGCGGGCATGCGGGTCGCCTTCGTCACCAACAACGCCGCCCGCACTCCGGAGGCGGTCGCCGAGCATCTCACCGAGCTCGGCATCGCCGCCCAGGCGGAGGATGTGGTGACGTCCGCACAGGCCGCCGCGGCGTTGGTGGCGGAGCTGGTCACTCCGGGCTCCGCCGTCCTGGTCGTGGGCGGGCACGGGCTCCGCGCCGCGCTCGAGGACCGGGGCCTGCGCCCGGTCGAGTCGGCGGAGGAGGGCCCCGCCGCGGTCGTTCAGGGATGGGCGCCGGAGGTGGGCTGGCGGATGCTGGCCGAGGGGACCTACGCGGTGCGGGACGGACTGCCGTGGGTGGCGAGCAACCGGGACGTGACCGTGCCCACCGCCCGGGGGCTCGCGCCCGGCAACGGCGCTCTCGTGAGCGTCATCGCGCTCGCCACGGGGCGCGAGCCGGTGACGGCGGGGAAACCCGAGCGGCCGTTGCACGAGGAGGCGGTGCGCCGGACCGGCGCCGGCTCGCCCGTCGTCGTCGGGGACCGCCTCGACACCGACATCGAGGGAGCCAACAACGCCGGCGTGGACAGCCTCCTGGTCCTCACCGGCGTGACGCGTCCGACCGACGTGGCCCTGGCCCCGCCGGCACAGCGCCCGACCTACCTCGCCGCCGACCTGCGGGCCGGACTGCTGCGTCCGCACCCGCGAGTGGAGCGGACGGCCTCGGGCTGGTGCTGCCGGGGCTGGGAGTGCACGGTCGTGGGCGGGCGGGTCCGGCTCGCCGGGACGGGCGAGGCGCCCGACGGCCTGCGGGCGATCGTCGTGGCCTGCTGGGATGCGGCTCCTAGCCCCGCCGTCGCCGAGGTCCACTCGGCGGTCGCCCAGCTGCGGCTGTGAGAGACCGACTCCCGGGGTCGTGGCCACGTGCGCCGGGGCTCTCAAGGCCTTACCATGCCGGTGTCATGTCAGCCCATCCGCCAGACAGTCCGCTCGACGGGGACCGTCCAGACTCGTTGTCGCGGCACGCGGCCGATCTGTACAACGACGCGCGCCTGATGCCGATGCTGCGTCAGCTGGTGCGCACCAGCTGCGGTCTCGCCGACGCCATCGGCGGGAGCATCTCCGTCGTGGACGTCCACGCCGGTCGCTACACCAAGATCGCCGAGGTCGGCACCGCCTGCCGGCTCGGACAGACCTTCCCGCTGCACGAGGGCGTGACCGGCCGGGTGCTCAAGCGCCGGGAGCCGGTGATCCTCGGCACCTACCGGGAGATCGGGACCGGACACCTGGCCGCCGACCACCCGGCGTCGAACGGGGCCGTGGTCGCGATCCCGATCTGGTGGCGCGGTGACATCGTGGCGGTGAACGTCATCTTCGCCGGGGCGGCCCGCCCGTTCACGATGAGCGAGGTCGACCATCTCGAGCTGGTCACCCAGGTCGTCGCCCCGGGGCTCGTCAACGCCCTGGGCCGGGAGATGCCGGCCAGCCTCAACCGGCTGCCGGTCGCCGCCGGCCAAGCCGACGGGCAGCAGCCGGGTGGCGGCTCGGTCAACCAGGTGCTTCTCGGCCTGGTCGACCTGGCACAGCGGTCGGCGGTCGACCACGCCGCCGGCGGGCTCCATGTCCGCGTCGTCGACGACTCCGAGCGCCCTCGGCTGCTGATCCGCAGGGACGGCTCCGGTGACAGGTCCGCCGCCTCCGGGCGGGCCGACTCGTGGCACGAGCTGGTGGACGCCCAGGACGGGGCCGTGCGCCTCCGGCCGGCTCAGGCAGACGAGGGCGACGGGTCGGGGACCCACCCGCCGGGCAGCGAGCACCCGGAGTCCCCCTTCTCCGTGCGGGAGCGTGAGGTCGCCAACCTGCTCGCCCGCGGTCTCAGCGACCGCGTCGCGGCCGAGCAGCTGTGCCTGTCGCCCAAGACCGTGGAGAAGCACGTCAGCGCGATCCTGCGCAAGACCGGGACCACCAGCCGCACCGCGGCGGTCGTGGCCTGCATCGAGCGCGGCTGGCTCTAGCCCGCGACCGCCCACGCCGTCGCCCTCGCCGTGGGTGGCTCGTCGTCGGCTCGGGGGATTTCCCCCATGGGCAAGGGTGGGGAAAGCAAGTTGACTGCTAGTACCCGGACACACCGGGCCCACCACACGAAGGAGCTTGCTCGTGCCTGTCGTCTCGCTGAAGGAGACGCTCGACAGAGCGTTCACCGAACGGTACGGCGTACCAGCGATCAACATCGTCAACGACCTCACCATCGAAGCGGTCCTGGCGGCAGCGGTCGAGGAACGGTCGCCGGTCATCCTCCAGACCTCGGTCAAGACCGTGCAGATGTACGGCCGTGACCAGCTGTTCGCCATCTTCTCGTCGATGGTCAAGGACGTGCCGGTGCCGGTGACCCTGCACCTGGACCACTGTCCTGACCGGGCCGTGATCTCGAGCTGTCTCGAGGGCGGCTGGGGCTCCGTGCTCTTCGACGCCCACGAGCTCGAGGTCGCGGAGAACCTCCGGCAGACCACCGAGGTGGTGGCCGAGGCCCGGCGACACGGTGCCCACGTCGAGGGCGAGATCGAGGGGATCCAGGGCGTCGAGGACGGCATCGGGTCCGACGATGCCTCCGTGCAGCAGTCGCTCGAGGTGGCTGTCGACTTCATCAAGCGCACGGGCGTGGACTGCTTCGCCCCGTCGATCGGCAACGCGCACGGCCAGTACAAGGCGGCGCCGGTGCTCGACCACCAGCGCGTCAGCGACCTCGTCGAGGCGACCGGCGTCCCGATGGCGCTGCACGGTGGCACGGGTCTGTCGGCCGAGCAGTTCCAGGCCCTGATCTCGCGTGGCTGCGCCAAGGTCAACATCTCCACCGCGCTCAAGGAGGTCTACATGAAGTCCAGCCTCGAGTTCCTCAAGGGTGCCGAGGAGACGGGCAAGTGGGACCCGCCGTCGCTGTTCCGCCACCAGACGGCGGCGGTGACCGAGATGGCGCGCGAGCACATGCGCACGTTCGGCAGCTCGGGGCGTGCGTGATGACCGCACTCATCTTCGACTGCGACGGTGTGCTCGCCGACACCGAGCGCTACGGACACCTGCCGGCCTTCAACGCCACCTTCGCGGAGTTCGGGCTCCCGGTCTCCTGGGACGAGGAGGAGTACGCCGAGCGGCTCAAGATCGGCGGTGGGAAGGAGCGCATGGCCAGCCTCTTCCGCGACGCTGACTTCGTCCGGGAGGCGGGGATCCCCGAGGACGCCGACGTGCGCGCCGAGCTGCTCGTGCAGTGGCACAAGGCCAAGACCGCCGACTTCAAGCGGAGGGTCGCGGAGGGGGAGCTGCCACCGAGGCCGGGCATCACCCGGATCATCCTGGCGGCGTTGGAGGCCGGGTGGACGGTGGCCGTCGCCTCCACGTCGGCCGAGGAGTCGGTCCGCAGCGTGCTGCAGAACGCGGTGGGCAAGGAGGCGGCCGACCGGATCCCGGTCTTCGCCGGCGACGTCGTGCCGGCGAAGAAGCCGGACCCCGCGATCTACCGGCTGACGGTGGAGTCGCTGGGGCTCGACCCCGCCGACACCCTGGTGGTCGAGGACTCCCGCAACGGGCTGCGGGCCGCGGTGGGCGCGGGCCTGCCCTGCCTGGTCACGGTCAACGGGTACACGCGCGAGGAGAGCTTCGACGAAGCGGCCCTCGTGGTCTCCGAGCTGGGCGACCCCGGCCGCGACCCGGTGGAGGTGCTCGCCAACCGCTGCGGCGTGCAGGTGGGGGACCTCGTCACCCTCGAGGTGGTCCGGGACTGCATCCGAGCCGCCGCGCGGACGCCCGCCGAGGCTTGAGCGCACCACCGAGAGGCACCCTGCGATGGTGAGCCGGGAGGACCTGACGGTGCGGACCCTCGGTCCCTGCCGCCTCGAGTCGCCCCTCGCCGCGCGGCTGCGTGCCCGTGAGACGACCCAGCACGTCGTCGCCGAGGACGACCGCGTCCTCTTCCACGACACCGTGGGCACGGCGGGGGAGCGCGGCGCCACGCTCGACGAGCTGCCCAGCCTGGAGCCGGGCGGGCCGCGGAAGCTGATCTACTTCGACCCGGCCGTCACCCGGGCGGGGATCGTGACCTGCGGCGGGCTGTGTCCCGGTCTCAACGACGTCATCCGGGGACTGGTGCTCGAGCTCTACCGTCACTACGGCGTGACGCAGGTGGTGGGCTTCAGACACGGGTTCCGTGGGTTCATCCCCGAGTACGGCGAGGACGTCGTCGAGCTCACGCCGCGGGTCGTCGCGGACATCGACGACGAGGGGGGCACCATCCTGGGCACCTCGCGAGGAGCCCAGGACCCCGAGCGCATCGTCGACGCCTTGGAGTCCCTCGGCATCAGCATGCTGTTCGTCATCGGCGGCGACGGCACGATCCGCGGGGCGATGGGGGTCGAGCAGGTGATCGCGGACCGGGGTCTCGACATCGCGGTCGTCGGGGTGCCGAAGACCATCGACAACGACATCCCCTACATCGACCAGAGCTTCGGCTTCCAGACGGCGATGGCCGAGGCCACCAAGTCCATCCAGGCGGCGAGCGTCGAGGCCCGCGCGGCTCCGAACGGCGTCGGCCTGGTCAAGCTGATGGGCCGGCACTCCGGGTTCATCGCCTGCTACGCGACGCTGGCCAAGGACGACGCCCACTGCGTGCTGATCCCCGAGGTGCCCTTCGCGTTGCACGGACGCACCGGGCTGCTGGACTACCTCCGTTGCCGGGTGAAGCAGTCGGGACACGTCGTGGTCGTGGTCGCCGAGGGAGCCGGGCAGGAGCACCTCGTGGGCCAGGAGTCAGGCAGGGACGCCTCGGGCAACCTCCGGCTCGGCGACATCGGCCGCCTGCTGTGCGGGGTCGTCGTCGAGGACTTCCAGAGGCACGGGATGGAGGCCAACGTCCGCTATCTCGACCCCAGCTACGCCATTCGCAGCGTTCCGGCCAACCCCTTCGACAGCGCCTACTGCCTGCGGCTGGCGCAGGCCGCGGTCCATGCGGCGATGGCCGGTCGGACCGGCATCATCGTCGGGCGGCGCCGCCGGCGGTTCGTGCACCTGCCGATGAGCCTCGTCGTCAGCCGGCGCAACCACGTCGACCTCGCCGGTGACCTGTGGATGTCGGTGCTGGAGGCCACCGGGCAGCCGACGCGGTTCGAGTAGGCCCGGGAGGACCCGAGCCGTCGGCGTCCTCGCACACAGGGGTCACGCGACGTTCTCCAGGACCATCGCCAGGGCCTGGCCGACGCCGATGCAGATCGCGGCCACGCCGTACCTGCCGCCGTCCTCGCGCAGCCGGGCAGCGAGGGTGCCGAGGAGACGGCCGCCGGACGCGCCGAGCGGGTGGCCGATCGCGATCGCGCCGCCGCGGGCGTTGACCAGGTCGGGGTCGACCTTCCAGGCGTCCACGCAGGCGAGGGACTGCACCGCGAAGGCCTCGTTCAGCTCGACCGCCGACACGTCCGCCCAGCCGATGCCGGCGCGGGCCAGCGCCTGGTTGGCCGCCTCGACCGGCGCGAAGCCGAACATCTGCGGCTCCAGCGCCGCGGCGCCCCGTCCGGCGACCCGGGCCAGCGGGTCGGTGCCGAGGCGTGTGGCCGCGGACTCCGAGCCGAGCAGGAGGGCGGAGGCGCCGTCGTTCAGCGGGGACGCGTTGCCGGCGGTGATGGTGCCGTCCGGGCCGGAAGGACGGCGTGAGCCCGGCAAGCTTGTCGACCGTGCTGTCCGGCCGGATGCCCTCGTCGCGGGTCAGGTCGACGCCGGGCACCGGCACCACCAGGTCGTCGTAGAACCCGGCCCCCCAGGCCGCCGCGGCCAGGCGGTGGGACCGGACGGCGAACTCGTCCTGGCGCTCGCGCGAGACCGAGAACCGCTCCTGGAGCTGCTCGTTGCACTCGCCGAGCGAGGTGGTCCACTCGGCGGGCATCCGCTCGTTGACCAGCCGCCAGCCCAGCGTCGTCGAGACCGCGGTGACGTTGCCGGCGGGGAACGCCCGCGACGGCTTGGGCAGCACCCACGGCGCGCGGGTCATCGACTCCACGCCGCCGGCGACCACCACATCGGCGTCGCCCGTCTCGACGATGCGCGAGGCCATCATCGCGGCGTCCAGGCTGGACCCGCAGAGCCGGTTGACGCTGGTGGCGGTGACCGAGACCGGCAGACCGGCCAGCAGCACGGCCATCCGGCCGACGTTGCGGTTGTCCTCGCCGGCACCGTTCGCGTTGCCCCAGACCACGTCGCCGATCTCGGCGGGGTCGAGCCGGGGCGCCTTGTCCACCACGCCCCGCAGCGCGACCGCGGCGAGGTCGTCGGGCCGGGTCTCCGCCAGGGCCCCATTGAACCGGCCGAACGGCGTCCTGGCGGCGGCGAACACGAACGAAGCGGTCATGGCTGCTCTCCTGTCTGCTCTGCGTCCATCTGGTCCAGGACGCCCTGGGCGACCCTGAAGGCGGTGTTGGCGTCGGGCACGCCGCAGTAGATCGCGGTCTGCAGCAGCACCTCCTTGATCTCCTCGACGCTGAGTCCGTTGGTCCGCGCGGCCCGCACGTGCAGCGCGAGCTCGTCGTGGTGCCCGCGGGCGACCAGCGCCGTCAACGTCACCATCGAGCGGCTCCGGCGGTCGAGCCCTGGGCGCGTCCAGACGCTGCCCCAGGCGTACTGCGTGATGAGCTCCTGGAAGTCGCGCGTGAAGTCGGTGGTGGCGGCGGTCGCGCGGTCAACGTGGGCGTCGCCGAGGACGTCCCGCCGTACGACGAGCCCGGCGTCGCGAACCTCCTGGACGGTGCGGGTGGGGAGGGGCGGCGCGCCGGTCTGGCCGAGGAGGTGCTCGCGCAGCAGGTCCGCGACGGTCTCGGGTGCCTCCACGGGGGCGAGGTGCCCAACGCCCGGGAGCTCGACGAGACGTCCGTCCTGCACGCCGTCCGCGATCTCGGTCAGGCTCCTCGGCGGGGTGGAGACGTCCTCGGCGCCGGCGACGGCGAGGACCGGGACCCCGATCTCGGCGAGCCGGTCGCGCACGTCGAACTCAGCCAGCGCCCCGCACACCTGCACGTAGGCCTCGTCGTCGGCCGAGCTGAGCGCGTGCAGGAGCGCGGAGGCGCGGTCCGGCTCGCGCTCGAGGAAGCCCCGCGCGAACCACCGCTCCGCCGAGCCCCTGACCATGACCGGCGTGCCCGACACGCTCACCTGGGCCATCCGGCCGGTCCACATCGCAGGGTCGCCGATCCGGGCGCCGGTGCACAGCAGCACGCTCGCCGCGACGCGGTGGGGCGCGTTGAGCATCAGCTGCAGCCCCACCGCGCCGCCGACGGAGTCGCCCGCGTAGAAGAACGCCCCGTGGGTCTCGCCGCGCTCGGCGAGCACGTCATCGACGACCTGCAGGACGCCCGAGGCCAGCTCGGCCATCGTGTACGGCTCGTCGGGCACCGAGCGGTTGTGGCCGTGGCCCGGCAGGTCCCAGGCAAGGACGTCGAAGGCGTCCGCGAGGCCGGCGGCGCAGGTGGCCCACAGGGTGGTGGCCGACGTGCCCAGCGAGGGGCCGAGCACCAGCAGTGGCAGCTCGGCCCGGTTGCGGGCCCCGGTCAGGCGTGCGGCGGCGATGGCCGGGGTCATCGGCTCTCCTCCAGGTGGGTGCGGGCGCGGTCCAGCACGGCGTCGACGAGGGGACCGGCTGCGCCGAGGTAGGCGCCGTCCGGTGCGTGGCCCGCCAGTGCAGCCATGCTGCGCTGCTCGGACAGCACGTCGGGGCAGGCGGCGTCCAGGGTGGCTTGCATCGGCTGGGCGTGCACCCGCAGCCCCGCCAGCAGGTCGGTGACCTGTGAGCCGGCGACGACGGTGCGCCGCAGCAGCGTGCGCAACGTGGCCCACTCGGCGTGCCAGGCGCCGTCGGCTCGCTCGTCGACCTGACCGGACGCGGCCAGGTGCAGGGTGGCAGCGAGCTGCGGCGTCGTCAGCGCGGCGCGACGGACGAGCGTCGAGAGCACGGGGTTCGCCTTGTGCGGCATGCTCGACGAGCCACCCGCGGCGTCCTCGGACAGCTCCGCGATCTCGGGTCTGGAGAGCGTCAGGACGTCGTTGGCCAGACGACCCCACGCATCGGTGGCGGTGACCGCGGCGTCGCCGATCCGGGTCAGGGGCACCCGGCTGGTGTGCCACGGCGTGCGGGCGGTGAGGCCGAGCCCGACCGCGAGCGATCCGGTCAGCGCGACCGGGTCACCGCCCAGCTCCACCGTCGCTGCCATGGTGCCGGCGGCCCCGCCGACCTGGGCAGGGAACGTGAGCGCTGCGAGTGCGTCCGCGGCGTCGAGCACTCCGGTCAACCACCCGGCGGCCTTGAGGCCGAAGGTGGTCGGCACGGCGTGCTGGGTCAGCGTGCGCGCCACCATGTGGGTGTCGCGATGATCCTCCACCAGTGCGGCGAGGGAGACGACCTGGCTGACGAGTCCGCCGCGGACGGCGGCCACGGCGTCGCGCGCGCACAGCACCAAGGCGGTGTCCAGGACGTCCTGGCTGGTCAGCCCCCGGTGCAGCCAGCGGGCCGCCTGCTCGTTGCGGGGCGTGACCCGGTCACGCACCAGGGCCACCAGCCCGATCACGGGTTGCCGCCGGACTCGGCGCCCGCGCCGATCGTCTCGATGTCGTCCGGGCCGGCGAGATCCGTGAGCCGGTCGGCGGCGTCGTACGGTGCGAGGCCTGCCTCGACCAGGGTGCCGAGCCAGGCCGCCTCGACGCGCAGCATCGCGTCGAGCAGTGCGGGGCTCGACAGGAGGTCACCGGCCCGCTCGTCGCCGGGCCAGAAGAGGTCGCCCATCGGGTCAGTCTCGCGGATGGGTGAGGAAGACCGTCTCGCCCTCGCCCTGCAGCCGGATGTCGAAGACGAGGCCGTGCTCGTCGGGTGCCATCACCAGCGTCGCCTGCCGGTCTCGCGGGACCGAGGAGAGGAAGCGGTCCGGCCTGTCGGCTGCGCCGGGCAGGTAGGCCCGGGTGCGGAGCACGTCGAGCAGCCCACGGGCGAAGACAGACACCGCGACGTACGGCGCAGCACCGGGGACCGTCGCACCGGGCACGACCGTGGTGAACGAGTAGTGGCCGACGTTGTCGGTGGCCGCACGGCCCCAGCCGGTGAAGGTGAAGCCGTCGCGGTGCAGTGACCCCGCCGCACGGGAGACCCCGCCGTCGGCGTCGGCCTGCCAGATCTCGACCAGCGCGTCCGGGACCGGGTCGCCGGCACCGTCGAGCACCCGCCCGTGCAGACGGATCGCGCCCGGGTGGGAGCCCGGCACGAGCCGGGCGTCACCGTCGAAGGGCAGTGCGTACCCGAAGAACGGGCCGACCGTCTGGCCGGGTGTGGGGGTGAGGTCGTCCGGGGCGCGGCTCACCTCTCGGTCTCCTCTTCCAGCGGCGTGCGGTGGCGGCCGGTGAGCACGACGTCCCAGCGGTAGCCGGTGGCCCACTCGTGCGAGGTCACGTCGTGGTCGTAGACGGCGACCAGGCGCTCGCGGGCGACCGGGTCCACGATCGACTGGCAGATCGGGTCGAGAGCGAACAGCGGGTCGTCGGGGAAGTACATCTGGGTGACCATCCGCTGGGTGAACTCGGTGCCGAAGAGCGAGAAGTGGATGTGCGCAGGCCGCCAGGCGTTGTGGTGGTTCCTCCACGGGTAGGGACCGGGCTTGATCGTGGTGAACGAGTAGACGCCGTCCGCGTCGGTGAGGCAGCGTCCGACACCGGTGAAGTTCGGGTCGACCGCCGCGGGGTGCTGGTCGCGCTTGTGGACGTAGCGCCCGCCCGCGTTCGCCTGCCAGATCTCGACCAGCTGGTGCCGGACGGGGCGACCGTCGCCGCCGAGCACCCGACCGGTCACGACCGTCCGCTCGCCGACGGGGTCGCCGCTGTGCTGGATGGTCAGGTCGGCCTCGAGCGGGTCGACGTCCTGGTGCCCGAAGACCGGCGACCACAGCTCGATCCCCTCGGGGTCGGCGTGGTGCAGGTCCTTCGTCGGGTGGCGCAGGAGGCTGGAGCGGTAGGGCACGTAGTCGAGCCGCGGCCGGTGCTCGGCGACGCCGGCCCGCTCGACGTCGCTGCCGATCCGCGCGATCTCGGCGCTTATCTCGGTCTGGGTAGCAGCGGTCACACCGACGACCGTACGACCCTTCCGCGGGTGGCGCCGATCACAGGCTTTCGGCCAGTGGAAGGATGCGCCCATGGCTGGCAACGCCTCGTCCCCGGGCGCGAGCGTCACCTCGCGTGCCCTGGCACTGCTCGGCGCCTTCGACGACCGGCACCGCCGGCTGACCCTCACCGCGCTGGCCCACCGGGCCGGGCTGCCGGTGTCGACCACGCACCGGCTGGTCCGCGAGCTCACCGGGTGGGGGGCACTGGCCCGGACCTCGGCCGGCGAGTACGTCGTCGGGCGGCGGCTGTGGGACCTCGGCATGCTCGCGCCGATGCAGACCGGACTCCGGCAGGTCGCCTCGCCCTTCCTGCACGACCTGTACGGCGCGACGCTGGCCACGGTCCACCTGGCCGTCCGCGACGACCTCGCCGTGCTCTACGTCGACCGGCTCTCCGGGCACGCGTCCGTGCCGGTGGTGAGCCGGGTCGGGTCCCGGCTTCCCCTGCACGCGACCGGCGTGGGCAAGGTGCTGCTCTCGCACGCTCCGCTCGAGGTGCAGGCCGCCGTGCTGGCCAACCTGGCGCGGGTCACGCCGTACACCGTCACCCAGCCCGGGCTGCTGCGCCGTCAGCTCGCGCGCGCGGTGCGCGAGGGCTACGCCACCACCGTGGAGGAGATGAGCCTCGGCGCCTGCTCCGTGGCGGTCCCGATCCGGCGCGGCGCCGACGTCGTTGCCGCGCTGGGCATCGTCGTGCCGGACTTCAAGCGCGACCGTCCCCGGCTGGTGGCCGCGTTGCAGGTCGCCGCCCAGGGGATCGGGCGCTCGCTCGCGTGATCGGCGCGAGTCGGAACGGGTAGGCGTCGGCCTCGTCGGCGTCCACGTCAGTCCGCGTCCCGGTCGGCAGGTCACACCTTCGATGCTTCCGTCCAGTGGAATCAGGCCGTGGCTCGACCCGTGCTGGGTGGGCTGTACTCGCACATGACCACCGCCACCCGCGCACCGGACCTGCGCACCCAGGTCGCGATCATCGGCGCCGGCCCCGCCGGCATGCTCCTGTCCCACCTGCTCGCCGCCGACGGCGTGGAGTCCGTGGTCGTGGAGACGCGCTCCGAGGAGTACGTCGCCAGCCGGATCCGCGCCGGGATCCTCGAGCAGTCGACCGTCGACCTGCTCCGTTCGGCCGGGCTCGGCGAGCGGCTGGGCCGCGAGGGGCACGAGCACCGCGGGATCTACCTGCAGTGGCCGCACGAGCGGCACCACCTCGACTTCGTCGACCTGACCGGCCGGTCCGTCCACCTCTACGGCCAGGCCCAGGTGCAGAGGGACCTGGTCGCGGCCCGCCGAGCGGACGGTCAGGAGGTGCACTACGAGGTCGGTGACACCGAGCTGCACGACCTCGACACCGACCTGCCGTCCGTGACCTTCACCGACCCGACGGGCGCGTCCCGGCGCCTGGTCGCCGACGTCGTGGTCGGTTGCGACGGGTCGTTCGGTCCGAGCCGCGCGGCGGTGCCCGGCGGCGTGCGGCACGCGTGGGAGAGGGTCTACCCGTACTCCTGGCTGGGCATCCTCGCCGACGTCGCGCCCTCGACCGACGAGCTGATCTACGCCTGGCACCCCGATGGCTTCGCGATGCACTCCATGCGGTCCGCGTCGGTCAGCCGGCTGTACCTCCAGGTGCCCAGCGGCACCGCCGCGGAGTCCTGGAGCGACGACCGGATCTGGGACGCGCTCGCCACCCGCCTCGGCCACGGCCAGGACGGCTGGCAGCTGAGGCCCGGCCCGGTCACCGACAAGAGCGTGCTCCCGATGCGCTCGTTCGTGCAGACGCCGATGCGGCACGGCCGCCTCTTCCTCGCCGGAGACGCTGCCCACATCGTGCCGCCCACCGGAGCCAAGGGACTCAACCTCGCGGTCGCCGACATCGGCCTGCTCGCCCCGGCGCTGGTCAGCCTGCTGCGGGAGCAGGACCCCAGGCCGGCCGAGGCCTACTCCGACACCGCGCTGCGCCGGGTCTGGCGCTGCACGCACTTCAGCTGGTGGATGACCTCGATGCTGCACCAGAGCGGCGACCCCTTCGAGGCGCAGCTGCAGCTCTCGCAGCTGCGCTGGGTCGCCTCCAGCGAGGCCGGCGCGACCGGTCTGGCGGAGAACTACGCCGGGCTGCCGATCGGCTTCTGAGCCCGGGGTCCAGGTGCTCGCGCATCGGGCTCGGTCCTCTGCCCGTGCTGAGCGACTAGGCGAGACGCGACAGGGTAAGGGTGGGTCATGTCGACTGGACGATCTTCGACCTCTCGCCCGCTAGCTGCACCTGCGCCGCCGTCGAAGGTCTCGGGGCTCTTGTACGGCTTGGGCTTCGGCGCCTTCATCGACGGGATCGTGCTGCATCAGATCCTGCAGTGGCACCACATGGTCTCGGACGTGACGGGCTACCCGACGACTACGGTGGCCGGGCTCGAGGTGAACACGCTCGCCGACGGCTTCTTCCACGTGGCCGCCTGGTTCTTGGTGCTCGGCGGGTCGATCAGCGCGATCGTCGCGTGGCGGCAGGGACGGCTCGCCCCCAACTGGAGCTTCCACTTCGGGCTCGTCCTGGCCGGTTGGGGGATCTTCAACCTTGTCGAGGGGATCGTCGACCACCAGATCCTCGGCGTGCACCACGTGCGGGACGACCTGGGAGCGCCGCTCTCCTGGGACCTCGGGTTCCTCGCGCTGGGGGTGCTGCTCGTCATCGGTGGTTGGCTGCTGCACAGCCGCGGGCTCAGGAGCCTGGAGCAGGACGCTGCCGGGGTCGGGCGGTCCTAGCGGGTCGGCCGTCGGCGGCACCGCGGATGGTCTGGCAGACCGAGGGGTCGGGCCGTCTCAGCCAAGGAAGACGCTTCGGACGTCCTGCAGCGCCGGCGGGGGTCGGGTGGCGTCCTCCTCCGCGATGAACTGCCGCATCAGGTCGATCGCAGCCAGGACCTTCTGGCTGCGCAGCGAGTAGTAGACGCTCGTGCCAGAGCGTCGGGTCGCGACGATGCCGCGGTCGCGGAGCACCGCGAGGTGCTGGCTGGCGTTGGACTGGCTGACCCCCAGCATCTCTGCGATGTCGCCCACCTTGAGCTCCCCGTCGCGCAGGACCGTGATCATCAGCAGCCGCTTCGGGTCGGCGATCGCCTTGCACACGCGCTCGTGCAGCTCACGGAACTCGGCTTCGACCGTCTCGTCCACGGTGCTCATCTCCTCGGCGTACGACGGATTCGGCGCACCCGGCGACCTCCGGCGGACCCCTCCGAGGATGGTCACCGCTCAAGATGAACCTTGAACGAGTATGAGCCCGATCGACAGGACAGCCAACAACGCTACCGTGCCGGCCATCAGCCGCACCAGGGGAGCGGCCACCGGGTCGCGTCCGGCACCGACCCGATGCACGGTGTACTCGTAGCGCACCTCGGTCAGCACCAGCAGGATCACGGCAACCACCAGCCCGAGCAGCCCCGGCAGCGCTGCGACGAGCCTGCCCCCGGTCTCGTGGAGCAGGAGCGCGGAGACCCCGCCGACCCCGAGTGCGGTGCGCTGCCAGGCCATGGCCGTACGCTCGGCTTGCAGGCCAGCATCGTGGTGGGGAGCCTGGCGGTCACTGCGACGGTGCCAGTGGGGGTCCATGTCAGCCGCCCAGGTCGGCGATCACCAGCGCCAGCGCCACCCCGGCAGCCAGGACCAGGGACGCGGCCACCAGCCGTGGGACGAACGACGAAGGGAGCTGCAGGCCGAGCCGCATCGCGCGCTCGTTGCGCTGCCAGTGGCGGTAGGAGATCGCCGCGAGGAACCCCCCGAGTCCGATCAGGAGGAAGCCCAGTCCGTGCCGCATCAGGCTCAGTCCCGGCACGAAGCGGATCACAGCGACGCCGGCGGCCATCAAGGCCAGGGCGGTGCGCACCCAAGCCAGGAACGTGCGCTCGTTGGCCAACGTGAACCGGTAGTCGGGATCCTCACCGATGTCTTGCCCGCTGGCCGGGCGCGGCGTCCGCGGAGAGCTGTCAGATGACATACGCGACTCCTTGACTGTCGGGTCCGATCATGTCAGCGAGGTCGACGCGGCGCACTGGTTCCGTCCGACGTCCAGGACCAGCAGCTCGTCCTCGGGGAGGCACAGCTGTCCGGCGTTCACCAGGCGGATCGTGTCGTAGGTGCCCGGGGCGTCGGGGAGCGTCGACACGATCTCCTCCACGAAGCGATCGATGGCTCGCTCGTTGAGGAGGGTGGCCTCGAAGACCTGACGCACCGTCGTCGTCACGGCACCGGACTCACTGAACTCCTGCGGGCTCGACCAGTGCGCCGGAGCGATGACCGTGTCCGGCACGAGTGGCTCGAGACGGTCGTGGACGCTACGGAACAGCGAACGGGCCAGCTCCTCGGCCTGTCCGGTGAGGTCCGGTCGACCCAGTCCGCGCACGAAGACGGTGTCCCCGACCAGGAGCAACCGCTCGCCGACCAGGAGTGCCGTGGTGCCGGGGGTGTGACCAGGAAGGCGCATCGCAAGGACGCGGACGACGGTGTCGGCACCCAGGCGCAGCTCCTCGCCGTCCTCGAGGGGACGGCTGGGGAAGGGGATCTGGTGGGCGCTGTCCTCCGGGGGGAGGTGGTACTCGGCGCCGAGCCGCTCGGCCAGACGCGGACCGCCGCTGATGTGGTCGGCGTGCACATGCGTGTCGATGACGTGCTTCACGGCCATGTCGTGGGTCTGCGCGAGCTCGATGTACGACGCGTGGTGCCTGGCTGGATCGACCACGATGCAGCTGTCACCAGGGACGCCGATCACGTAGGACAGGCAGCCTTTGGCCGGGCGTTGCAGCTGCCAGGCGCGTACCGGCGCGAGGTCTCCGTCGAGCTCCACCGGCACCAGGAGCTTCGACCACGCGTCCATCCCACCCGCCAGCGACCGGGCTTCGGTGCCGGCCGAGCTGAGCTCTTGGACGACCATGGCCGAGCCGTTCCCGTGTGCGCACACGACGACTGCGCCCTCGGCGGTGTCGGCCGCGAACCGCTCGGGATCCTCGAGCACGTCGTACACCGCGGCGTGCCGGGTCGGCACGGGGCGGCGACCCTCGAGCCTGTGGGCGGCGAACTCGTCGCTGTTACGGACGTCGAGGATCTCGGGGATGGCACCGCGCGCGATCTCGTCGTGGAGCTCGCGGGGGGAGATGGTCCAGCATTCCATGTGCTCGTCCTCTTCCTCGCCGGTCATCGCGCGGACGGCACGTGTACCGCGGTCACGCAATGTCCGGACAACTCGTTGGCCACAGGGGGTTGTTGTATGCGTGAGTCCGAAAGTAGTGTGACGTCGAGCACAGGGCAATCCCCTCTGGTGAAGGACGTGAGATGGCCGACGCGAACCCCGAGGATGACCTCCCCCAGAGCATGACGATCGTGGCGTGGAGCGGTGACCTGGACAAGATCTGGCCCACGCTGATCCTGGGATCCACCGGTGCGGCGTACGGCATGAAGACCACGATCTTCTTCACCTTCTGGGGCCTGTTCCCCCTGGTCCGGGACGACGTACGGATCACCGGCACCAACGCCATGACCAGGGCGTTGGCAGGCGTGAACCCGCCCGGGGTCAGCAAGATGAAGCTCTCCAAGCTCCAGATGGGCGGTGCCGGCGCCTGGATGATGAAGCGCCTGGCCCGACAGAACAAGGTGGCCAGCCCCAAGGAGCTGTTGGAGATGTGCAGCGAGCTCGGCGTGAACCTGTGGCCCTGCGAGATGACCATGGAGCTCATGGGTCTGCGCAGGGACCAGCTGGTCGCAGGCGCCGGCGACGCGGTCGGTGCCGCGACCGCGCTCTCGGAGATGAGCCGCTCCGAGATCAACCTGTTCATCTGACGACACGAGCCGGTCTGACCGGTGCCATCGAACGGAGGAGCTGTCATGGACCAGCACACGGACGCGACCGTGGACGCCAAAGGGCAGAAGTGCCCGATGCCCGTGCTGCTCGCATCGCGCGGGATGAAGGGCCTCAGTCCGGGGCAGGTCATGCTGGTCGAGGCCACCGACGGCGGCTCGCAGAGCGACATCCCGTCCTGGGCGAAGGACACCGGCAACGAGCTGCTCGACAGCTCCGTCGAGCAAGGCGTCTACCGCTACCTCATCAGGAAGGTCTGACCGCATGCAGCTCGGCTTCGCGATCGACCAGCGCACCTGCATCGGCTGCCACGCCTGCACCGTGGCCTGCAAGACCGAGCACGAGATCCCGCTCGGACAGTTCCGCACCTGGGTCAAGTACGTCGACAGCGGCTCGTTCCCGGACACCACCCGCTCGTTCGGGGTGATGCGCTGCAACCACTGCACCGACGCGCCTTGCGTGAAGATCTGCCCGACCGAGTCGCTGTACAAGCGCAAGGACGGCATCGTCGACTTCGACAAGGAGCGCTGCATCGGCTGCAAGAGCTGCATGCAGGCCTGTCCGTACGACGCCATCTATATCGACAAGGACACCAGCACCGCCGCCAAGTGCAACCTCTGTGCGCATCGCGTCGACGAGGACCTCGAGCCGGCCTGCGTCGTGGTGTGCCCGACCCACTCGATCTGGGTGGGTGACCTCGACGACCCGACCAGTGGCATCGCGCGCCTGGTGAGCAGCAACGAGACGACCGTCCGGTCGCCGGAGCAGAACACCGGGCCCAACGTCTTCTACCTGGGCGCGGACCGTGCGGTGCTGGACCCGCTGGCGGCCCCCGTCGAGGACACCTACATCTGGGCCACGCCCGACGCTCAGCGGCTGAAGACGGCGGGCGACCTTCCGGGCGATCCGACGACCAACGCCCGGACGACTCTCAACACCGCCCATCCCCGCCCCTGGGGCTGGAAGGTGACCACCTACCTGTGGAGCAAGGGAGTCGGCGCGGGGGCTCTGGCGCTGGCCGCGCTCGCCCACCTCCTCGGGATCGGACTCGGACCCGTCGGCGACTATGTCGCACCACTGCTCGGCCTGTTCGGCGCCGCCACCACCGGTGCCCTGCTGGTGTGGGACCTCAAGCGGCCGGAGCGGTTCCTCTACATCTTCTTGAAGTCCAACTGGACGTCCTGGCTGGTGCTGGGTGCCTACGTCCTGACCCTGTTCTCGGGCGGAGCGGTGCTCTGGCTGCTCGCCGCGCTCCTCGAGGTGGGCTGGGCGATGACCGTGCTCTCCTGGCTCGCGCTGCCCGCGAGCGCGATGATGGCGGGGTACACGGCGTTCCTGTTCGGTCAGGCCGAGGGCCGAGACCTGTGGCAGTCGCCTCTCCTGTTCTGGCACCTGCTCGTCCAGGCCGTGATGGTGGGCAGCGGAGCGCTCGCCGTGGCCGGTCTGTTCGTCGACCTCTCCGACCGCGCGTGGACCCTGCTGGCGGCGGCGTTCGTGGTCGGCGCCGGGCTGCACCTGGCGATGCTCGCGGTGGAGTACGGCGGCAAGCACGCCAGCCGACAGGCAGCAGTGGCCGCAGGCATCGTCCGGTCGGGGCGGTACGCCCGCACGTTCTGGCTCGGCGGCGTGCTCCCGGTGGCGGTGGCCGTGGTGCTGGGCGGACTCGCCTGGGGCGGGGTCGGTGTCGTGCTGCTCGCCGTGGCCGGAGTGATCGTGCAGCCGGCCCTGCTGGCCTACGAGAGCGTCTTCGTCAGGGCGGGCCAGGACCCGCCGCTGTCGTGACCCGACCGCCGACCCCCGCAGACCGTCTCGAAGGGACCCGTCCATGACGTTGGAGCACGAGCGCGAGACCACGACCCCGAAGCTGCCTGGAGAGCGCAGCCACGAGCGGCTCCGGAACTTCCCGCCGGTGTCCGACTGGGACCACCACGTCGAGTACGACGCGAAGGCGCACCCGCGCAAGGTGCCGCACGAGTACATGCTCGTCCCCACGACGTGCTTCAACTGCGAGTCGGCCTGCGGCCTGCTGGCCTACGTCGACAAGTCCGACCTGTCCATCAAGAAGCTGGAGGGCAACCCTGCGCACCCCGGCTCTCGTGGGCGCAACTGCGCCAAGGGCCCGGCGACCGTCAACCAGATCAACGACCCGGAGCGGATCCTGCACCCCCTGCGCCGCACCGGGAAGCGCGGTGGCGGCGACTGGGAACGCGTCAGCTGGGACGACGCGCTCGACGACATCGCGGGCCGAATCCGCTCGGCGATCGTCGAGGACCGCAAGGACGAGGTGCTCTACCACGTCGGCCGCCCCGGCGAGGACGGATTCGCCGAGCGATTCCTGCTGGCCTGGGGGGTCGACGGCCACAACAGCCACACGAACATCTGCTCGGCCGGCGCCCGGCTCGGCTACGCGCTGTGGGGTGGTTATGACCGGCCCTCGCCTGACTACGCCAACGCCAAGGTGATCCTGCTGATCTCCAGCCACCTTGAGGCCGGTCACTACTTCAACCCGCACGCTCAGCGGATCATGGAGGGCAAGGTGTCCGGCGGCGCGAAGGTCGTCGTGCTCGACCCGCGCCTGTCCAACACCGCATCGCACGCCGACTTGTGGATGGCACCCTGGCCCGGCAGCGAGGCGGCGATCCTCCTGGCCGTGGCGTCGCACCTGTTGCGCACCGACCAGGTCGACCGGGATTTCGTGCGCCGCTGGGTGAACTGGTCAACCTACATGCAGCACCTGCATCCCGACCTCGCCGCCGACGACTTCGACGTGTTCATGGAGTCACTGACGCACGACTACGCGGAGTACACCTTCGCCTACGCAGCCGAGCAGGCGCAGGTACCGCTCGAGCAGATCGAGGAGCTCGCCGGAATAGTCGCGACCGCCGGCAGCGCCCTGTCCGCCCACGTGTGGCGAGCTGCGACCGCCGGGAACCTCGGCGGCTGGCAGGTCTCCCGCGCGCTGTTCTTCCTCAACGTGCTCACCGGCAGCGTCGGCACCAAGGGGGGCACCAGCCCGAACGGCTGGGACAAGATCATCGCCCACGGTCCGAACGTCCCCGAGGGGCACGACTCGTGGAACGAGCTGCTCTACCCACCAGAGTTCCCGATGTCGACCAACGAGATGTCGATCCTGCTGCCCCACCTGCTCAAGGACGGCCGGGGCAAGCTCGCGATGTACTTCTCGCGCGTCTACAACCCCGTCTGGACCAACCCTGACGGGTTCAGCTGGCTCGAGGCACTCACCGACGAGGCCCTGGTGGAGTGCCACGTCGCGCTGACGCCCACCTGGTCGGAGACCGCGACGTTCGCCGACTACGTGCTGCCGATGGGGCACAGCACCGAGCGCCACGACACCCAGTCCTACGAGCAGTACGCCGGGAAGTGGCTGGGTTTCCGGCAACCCGTCACCCGGGTGGCGATGGAGAAGATGGGGCGGATCGTCTCCGACTCCCGCGAGTCGAACCCGGGGGAGGTGTGGGAGGAGAACGAGTTCTGGTTCGAGCTCTCCTGGCGGATCGACCCGGACGGCTCGCTGGGGATCCGCCGGTACTTCGAGTCGCCGTACCGTCCGGGCGAGAAGGTGACGGTCGACGAGTACTACCGATGGGTCTTCGAGAACAGCGTCCCGGGGCTGCCCGAGAAGGCTGCCGAGCAGGGCCTGTCCCCGTTGGAGTACATGCGCAAGTACGGTGTCGTGGAGGTGACCAAGGACGCCTACCGGCTCGACGAGCGCCCGCTCACCGACGCGGAGATGGAGGGCACCACCCCGGACGCGCACGGGGTGCTGCGCAGGCCGGTGACCCTGGACTCCACCCCGCCGCTGGTGGGGGAGGCGGGCTCGGTCGGACTGGTCCACGGGGACGGCAGCCGCACCCAGGGGTGGCTGACGCCGTCGCGCAAGCTGGAGCTGTTCAGCGACACCATGGTCGACTTCGGCTGGGAGGAGTACGCGGCCCCGGGCTACATCGAGTCGCACGTGAGTCGCCGCTCCATCGACGAGGACAACGACGAGATGGTGCTGATGCCGACCTTCCGGCTGCCCACCTTGATCCACACTCGCACCGGCAACGCGAAGTACCTCAACGAGCTGAGCAACACCCACCCGATGTGGATGAACAGTCTCGACGCGGCCCGCTTCGGCTTCGCAACCGGTGACCTCGTGCGGGTCAACACCGAGATCGGCTACTTCGTGGCGCGGGCGTGGTCCACCGAGGCGATCCGCCCCGGCGTCGTCGGCCTGTCCCACCACATGGGTCGCTGGCGGACCGCGGAGAACGCCGGCTCCCGGTGGGCGATGGGCCTGGTGGATCTCACCAAGAACGACGACGGGATCTGGAAGCTGCGCTACAAGGAGGGCGTCAAGCCGTTCGCCAGCGACGACCCCGACAGCGAGAGGATCGACTGGGAGGACCCTGGCGTCCACCAGAACCTGGCCTTCGCGGTCCACCCGGACCCGCTCTCCGGCATGCACTGCTGGCACCAGAAGGTGCGGCTGGAGAAGGCGCATGCCGAGGACCAGTACGGCGACGTGGTCGTCGACACCAAGCGCTCGCGCGAGGTCTACCGTGCCTGGATGGACACCACCAGGCCGGGCCCGAGCGCGTCGGGGCTGCGCCGGCCCGAGTTCCTGATGCGGCCGGTCAAGCCGAAACGACGGGCGTTCCGCGTCGACGGCGGACGCGCCAAGGGCACGGGGGCTGGGACATGAGCCTGTTCTCCCGGCACCGCTCCGGATCCGCGGTGGACCTCGACGCCGTGCAAGCGGCGCTGACGGGAGTCGAGGACCCCGAGCTGAAGATGCCGCTGCCGGAAGCCGGCATGATCGGCGAGATCGAGCTCGACCCGTCGGGTCTGGTTCGGGTCACGGTCCGCCTGACCACCGTCACGTGCCCGATGAAGGACCGGCTGGTCGCGGACGTGACCCAGGCACTCAGCGCCGTCGCCGGCGTGACCCGGGTCGAGGTCACCCTCGGCGCGATGAGCGACGGCGAGCGGCTGCAGTTGGCCGGACGGCTGCGCGGTGCCCGCGCTGAGGGCACGCACCAGTTCGGGGACGGCTCTGCCACCAACGTCTACGCCGTGGCCAGCGGCAAGGGCGGCGTCGGGAAGTCCTCGCTCACCGCGAACCTGGCGGTGGCGCTGGCCCAGCAGGGGAGGCGGGTCGGGGTGCTCGACGCCGACGTGTGGGGGTACTCCATCCCGCAGCTGTTCGGTGTGCGTCGCTCACCGGTGGCGCTCAAGGGTGTGATGCTCCCGGTCGGGGCGCACGGTGTGTCGTTGATGTCGGTCGGGTTCTTCGTGGAGGAGGAGCAGCCGGTCGTGTGGCGCGGCCCGATGCTGCACAAGGCGATCGAGCAGTTCCTGACCGACGTGCACTGGGGTGACCTGGACACCCTGCTGATCGACCTGCCCCCTGGCACGGGCGACGTGACGATGACGCTGCTGGAGCTGCTCCCCGAAGCCCAGCTGCTCGCGGTCACCACGCCACAGCTGGCAGCCCAGACCGTGGCCGCTCGGGTCGGGCGGATGGCGCGCGACGCGCGGATGCCGATCGCGGGGGTCGTGGAGAACATGTCGACGCTGGTATGTCCGTCGTGCGACCAGCGCACTGCGATCTTCGGGGAGGGCGGTGGTGCCCGGCTCTCCGAGGCGATCGCCGCGCCGCTGCTGGGTCAGGTGCCGCTCGACCTGCCGCTGCGCACGTCTGGCGACCTGGGCGTGCCGGCGATGGTGGCGGCCCCGACGGCCGCCTCGGTCATCGAGATCCGCCGGATCGCGCAGACGCTGCCGGTCGTCCGGCGCAGCCTGGTGGGCCGCTCGCTCCCGTTGTCCGTGGTCTGACGGATTCAGCTCGGCGACGCGGTCAGTCCCAGCTCGACCGCCTTGTCGAACTCGTCGTCGACCAGCACCACGTCGTGGCCCTCGCGCGCCAGGAGACTGGCACAGATCGAGGCCCGGTAGCCACTCGCGCAGTGCACCCAGAGCCTGCCCTCCGGAACGTCGTCGAGACGCCCGAGGAGCTCGTGGATAGGGATGTGGCTCGACCCCGGGATCGCCTCGGAGGCGCGCTCGTCGTCCCGGCGCACATCGAGGACCGTGAACGGCTTCTCGTCGTACGACGGATCGGTGAGCGCCTTCTTCAGGGTCTCGAAGGTGACCGACGGGTAGCTGCCCAGCTCCTCGTCGGGGACCAGCGCGCCCGGCTCCCCGGTCGCGGCACCCGCGGGCCGGTCGATGCCGATGCGCACCAGCTCCCGCTGGGCGTCGGCAACCTGGTCCGCGGAGGCGCCCACCAGGGTCACAGGGGTGCCCCACGGCATCAGCCAGCCCACATAGGTGGCGAACTGCCCACCCAGGTCGATGCCGATCGTGCCGCGCACGTGCCCGGTCGGGTAGACCTTCCGGTCGCGCAGGTCCACCACCCACTCGCCCGCGTCCACCCGGCGGCGCAGCTCCGGTGCGTCGACCTGCGCAGGGGGGCTGAGATCGATCGGTCCGGGCCCCTCGGCGTTGCGGGCTCCCATGTGGGCGTAGTAGGCCGGGTAGGCGGTGAGGTTGCCGACGAGGTTGGCGACGAACGTGTCCTCGTCATCCTCGGTCAGGGCGTCGTTGCGCTTCTTCTCCTCGCCGATGGTCGAGCCATCGCCGCCTGACGCCGAGCCGGAGGAGCAGAAGCTGCCGAACCCGTGGGTCGGGTAGACCCCGGTCTGCTCGGGCAGGAGGCCGGCGAGCTTTCGCGCGGAGTGGAACTGCGCCCGGGTCAGCTCGTCGGTGTGCTCGGAGCCGAGCAGGTCGGTGCGCCCCACGCTGCCGTACAGGAGCGAGCCTCCGGTGAAGACGGCCACGTCGTCGGCGTCGTCCTGGTGCGAGACGACGTAGGAGAGGTGGGTGTGCGTGTGGCCGGGCGTGCTGATCACGCGGATCACCAGTGGGCCGTAGGCAAGCACGTCGCCGTCGGAGACCGGACGGCGGTCGAAGGTGACGTCGTCGTCACCGCAGACGAGGTAGTCGGCGCCGGACTGCCGGGCGAGCTCGAGGCCACCGGTGACGTAGTCGTTGTGGATGTGGGTCTCGGCGACGGCGGCGACCTCCAGACCGTGGTCTCCGAGGACGGACAGCACCCGGTCGATGTCGCGCTGCGGGTCGATGACGATGGCTACGCCTGCGCCGTGCACGACGTAGCTGCGGTCGCCGAGTTCGCTGGTGTCGATGACCTCGACGTCGAGCATAAACGCACCTCCGCTCCCAATGACCGGACATTTGGACGACCACCGTACGACGTGGCTCAGGTCCCGACAAGAGGCCAAGCGCATGACGTGCGTGTCGGACACGGCAGCCGCAGACGTGGATGACCCGAGCCCGTCGGTGGCACACTCGGGGGATGTCCCTCCAGACGTCCCGATTCACCGACTCGACGCTGCCCAGCGTGGTGGGGACCGCAGGTCGCCACTCGGTCGACTCACCGCGGGCGGTGCCGCTGACCCTGGCAGGCCGCTCGGTGCTGACTCCCGGCCCGCTGCGCGTCTACACCTGCGGCATCACCCCGTACGACGTCACGCACCTGGGCCACGCGTCCACGTTCGTGTGGGCCGACCTGATCGCCTCGTTGGCGCACGCCACCGGCGTCGACGCGGTGACCTGCCGCAACGTGACCGATGTGGACGACGTCCTCACGGCGGCGGCACGAGGCACGGGCAAGCCCTACGACGACTTCGCACTGACCCAGGAGTTCCTGTTCGAGCGGGACATGCGCGCCCTCTCGGCGGCACGTCCTGGCATGACTCCGCACGCGCGCTCGTTCATCCGGCCGGTGCAACGGCTGGCCAGCGCCCTGCTCGACGCCGGTGCGGCCTACGAGCACGACGGCTACGTCTACTTCCGCGGTGACGGGATCCCGGTCGGCGCCGGGCTCGACGAGGACGCCGCCCTGGCTGCCTCACAGGAGTTCGGGGACCAGAGCGACGTCCCCGGACGCGAATCCCCGTTCGACGTGGCGGTCTGGCGACCCTCGCCCGAGGAACACCCCGCCTGGCCGAGCCCGTGGGGCTGGGGCCGACCGGGATGGCACGCGGAGTGTGCCGCGATGGCGATGGCCTGTCTCGGGAACTCGGTCGACATCCTGGTCGGGGGAGCGGACCTCGCCTTCCCGCACCACGCCTACCAGTCGGCGATGGTCGAGGCCGCCAGCGGTGTCGCTCCCTTCGCGCGGGCTGTCGTCCACGTCGGCGAGGTGCGGCTAGCGGGTCGGAAGATGGCGAAGTCGACCGGGAACCTCGTCCTGATCGGGGACGTGCTGCAGCGGCACAGCGCGCCGGCGGTCCGGCTGGCCTTGCTGAACCGGGCCTGGGACCAGCCGTGGGAGTGCACGGACGTCGAGTTCGAGAGCGCGTCCGGGGTGCTCGAGCGACTCCACGTCGCCGCTGGCGGCGGCGCCAGCACTCCCGCCCGAAGCGCCGCGCGCGACGACGTGCTGCGGCTGCTGGTCACAGACCTCGATGTCCCCGGCGCCGTCGAGCTCGCCCTGGCCGAGGGCGGCGCAGCGGCGCGGTTCCTTCTCGACGTGCTCAAGCTCCGGGACGCACCCCTGTCATGAGGAGGGTCGCGTGGGACGACCGGTGAGCCGTCCCCACCGGCAGGCGGCACCCGGGCCTCTCGCCGTGGACCGGGACCGCGCGGCGCCCCTGTGGGAGCAGGTGCACGCGGACCTGCTCCGCAGGGTGCGGGCGGGCGAGTTCGTCGATGCCTTCCCAGGCGAGCTGGTCCTGGCTGAGGAGTATGCGGTCAGCCGGCACACCGTCCGCGAGGCAGTCCGGCGGTTGCGGCAGGCGGGGGTGGTCACGGGGGAGCGGGGACGGACGTCGCGGCTCACCGGTCCGGCCGAGATCGACCAGGTGATGGGCTCGCTGTACAGCCTGTTCTCCGCGGTGGAGGCAGCCGGACAGACGCAACGCAGCGTGGTCCGGCGGCGCGACATCCGCGCCGACGCCGTGGTTGCGGAACGCCTGTCCCTCGAGGGCTCGTCCCCGCTGTTCTACCTGGAGCGGGTGAGGCTGGCCAGCGAACGCCCGCTGGCCCTGGACCGTGTGTGGATGCCGGCGGACGTGGCGAGACCACTTCTGGAGGTGGACTTCACCGGGACCGCACTCTACGAGCAGCTGCGCCACCGGTGCGGGGTCACCCTCACCGGGGGGAGCGAGCACCTGCGAGCAGTGGTGCCGACCGGCGCCGAGCGGAGCCTGCTGGAGATGCCGGAGAACGTCGCAGCGCTGGCCATCGAGCGGCTGGGCTTCGTCGGCAGCCGACCCGTCGAATGGCGGCACACCCTCGTGCGGGGTGACCGGTTCGCGGTCAGCGCGCAGTTCTCGCAGCCCGCCGGCTACCGCCTGTCCGGGGGCGCTGTCGACGAGCGTTAGGGCACCGTCCGGCTCGCTGGTCGACGGACCGTCCCCGGTCCCTTGTCGTCGCCTGCCTGTCCGCGTAATGTCCGTACAAGACTGACGGTATGTCCATTGATGCCTACTGGCGTGGAGACCTGATGAGCACAGACACCCATCACAACGTCCTGATCGTCGGCGGTGGCAGCGCCGGGATCAGCGTCGCCGCCCGGCTGCGACGCGCCGGGGTCGCGAACATCGGCCTCATCGACCCGTCCGAGGTGCACTACTACCAGCCGCTGTGGACCCTGGTCGGCGGCGGCTGCGCGAGGGCCGCGACGACCGTCCGCGCGATGGCACCGCTGGTCCCGCAGGGGGTGACCTGGACCAGGGACGCCGCGACGGCGGTGGACGCCGAGAACCACACGGTCAGCACCGCGAACGGCTCGACGATCGGCTACGACTACTTGGTCATGTGTCCTGGCATCCAGCTCGACTGGGGCCGGGTCGCCGGGATGTCGGAAGCGCTCGAGACCCCGATGGTGTCCAGCAACTACACCTACGACCTGGCTCCGAAGACCTGGCAGGGCATCAAGGCCCTGCGCTCGGGGACCGCGGTCTTCACGATGCCGTCCGGTCCCATCAAGTGCGCAGGCGCACCACAGAAGATCGCCTATCTCGCCGCGGACTACTGGCGCCAGCAAGGCATCCTGAAGGACATCCGAGTGGTGCTCGTCCTCCCGACCCCGGGCATGTTCGGCGTCCCGGTCTTCGCCGAGGAGCTCGAGAGGGTCGTCAAGCACTACGGCATCGAGGTCCACAAGAGCAGCGAGGTGGTGGAGATCGACCCCGCCGGGCGTCAGGCCGTCGTGGCCGACAACGCCAACGACACCAAGGAGTCGATCGGCTACGACTTCATGCATGTCGTGCCCCCGCAGTCGGCACCGGACTGGGTCAAGAGCACCCCGCTCGCCGACCCGGACAACCCGGCCGGCTACGTCAGCGTCGACAAGCACACCTTGCAGCACACTCGCTACCCCAACGTCTTCGCTCTCGGCGACGCAGGGTCGACCCCCAACTCCAAGACCGGCGCCGCCATCCGCAAGCAAGCCCCTGTGGTGGCCGAGAACCTGGTGTCGGTGATGGCCGACAGGCCCGCGACCAAGCGGTACGACGGATACGCCTCGTGCCCTCTGACCACCGCCCGGAACAAGATGCTGCTGGCAGAGTTCGACTACGACATGAAGCCAGCGCCCAGCTTCCCGATCATCGACACGACCAGAGAACGCCGCGACATGTGGTACCTGAAGAAGTACGGACTCCCCGCCCTGTACTGGAATCTCATGCTCAAGGGGCTCGCCTAGCTCCCTGGCGCCGCGGGGCAGCGGAACCGTGCCCCGGTCGGGTCCGACCCAGCCCCTCCCCGGAGAGCGCTGGCGCGCCCACTCCGGGTGACGGGGATGCAGGGCTCAGTCGCTCGCCAGTGCCCGCAGCACGTCACGGACGTCGACGTCGCCGGCTGCGCGGTTCCACGGCATCTTGGACAGTGCCATGCCCATCGCGCACGTGTTCGTCAGCGCAGCGACCGCCAGGCCGGTGCCGATGGCGGCGCCGATCCACTTCAGGCCTGGCTTCACCGCGCTGCCTGCGACGCTGGTGGCGACGATGGAGCCGGCGACGAGCCGGACCTGTCGCTCGAGGTCCCAGGTCTGGCGGCCGCGGTTGACCGGGCCGCCGTCCTGCTCCCAGCGGACCATGCCACCGTCCAGGACGTGCAGGCCGGGGAGCCCGACCTGGCCGAGAGCCTGCTCTGCCTGCGAGGCGCGGCCGCCGGATCGGCAGACGAGGACGACATCGTCATCGATGTGGCGAGCCAGCTCGTCGCGGTGCTCGCGGAGCAGGTCCAGGGGGACGTTGTAGGAGCCGGGGATGTGCGCGGTCTCGAACTCGGCGGGGGTGCGAACGTCGAGGATGCGGAAGGTGTCGTCGTCGAGCTGGGCGCGCACTGTGGCGACGTCGACGACGCGCGGGATGGTCCCGGCCGCAGTCGGGGCCGGCTTCGTCGCTGTGGTGGTGGTCATGAAGGTTCCTCCGGGGGGAGTCGTAGGAGCACGGACAGTGCTCGTCGGGGGGGCCGGGGGGTCGGGGGGCTCGGGGGGGGGTGCGACGCTCAGCGCCGGCCGAACAGCTTGCCCAGCCAGCCGTCGTTGCCCGCGGAGGCGGGCTCCGTGTCATGGCCGGGGCATCGCTGTGCCGCCGGGACGCCGCCCAGGACCTGGTCGACATGCTGGCCGCAACCGGCCCAGGTGGTCTTGCCGCACTTCTTGCAGGTGACTGCTCGGCACATGGGATGTCTCCTTCTGTGGGTGGGAGTGTCGTGATGACGGGAAGAGCTGTCGGTCAGAGAAGGCTGGGCAGCGCCTGCGCTGCGGTGTAGCCGGCCACCAGGAACAGGAGCACGGTGAACGCCACCTGTAGCCTGCCGGTGTCGGTGCGGGCCGCGAGCCTGGCCCCCGCCCACCCGCCGATGATGGCTGCCGCAGTGAGCACGCCGACCAGGGCCCAGTCGGGGGAAGCGCCGGTCCCTGCGCGGACGGCGAGCGCGGAGGCCGACGTGATGGTGATGACCACCAGGGAGGTGCCGGCTGCGTAGGCCATCGGCAGGCCGAGCGCGAGGACCAGGGCGGGTACGACGAGGAAGCCGCCGCCGACACCGAGGAACCCAGTCAGCAGGCCCACCACGGTGGCGGTGACCAGCACCTTCAGGGCCCGCGGGCAGTGGCACCCGAACGACGGACTGAACGTGATGATCGGGTCGTCAAGCTGCGCCCGCCGTGCCGTGCTTTCCGGTGCGGTCGCCACCGCCCCTCGAGCTCCGGTAGGCGCGGACCTGCCGTAGCCAGCATGACGACGGCGACCACGAGCAGAAGCGCGGCGAAGGCTGCCAGCAGCACCGGACCGGGCACCAGGCCGGAGGCCTTCGCGCCGGCTGCGGCACCACCGATAGCGACCACGCCGAACGCCACGCCCCTGCCCAGCAGCACGTTGCCGGACAGATAGGCGGTGACGGCGCCGACCAGGGAGGTGACGCCGACCACCACCAGCGATCCGGTGGTGGCCTGGGTGGCTGTCTGCCCGAGGAGGTAGACCAGCACCGGGACGGCCAGGACCGACCCGCCGCCGCCGAGCGCACCGAGGCTGAGCCCGATGAGTGCGCCGGCGACGACGGCGACGGCGAGGGTCACGCCGCGGGGGTGACGATCGGCAGACCGGCGTCCGCGGCCTTGTCGAAGCCGTCGTCGACGGCGACGAGGTGCACTCCCGCCGCGGCCAGGAAGGACGCCGCGACGGCGGCGCGGTAGCCGCCGGCACAGTGCACCCACACCTCGCCCGCGGGCACCTCGGCAAGCCGCCGGGGGAGCTCGTGGATCGGGATGTTCACAGCGCCCTCGATCGCCGAAGCGGCGAACTCGTCGGCACGGCGGACATCGAGCACAGCCACCGAGCGGTGATGACGCACCTGGGCGAGGTCGGCGAAGGTTGCGGTGGGGAACGAGCCCAGCTCCTGGCCGGTGCCGGCGACCCAGTCCTCCGGCTTGCCGGTGGCCGCCGCGCCGGGGCGGTCGATGCCGATGCGGACCAGCTCGCGCTGCGCCTGCGTCACGTCGTCCATGGTCTCGCCGAGAAGGGTCACCGGGGTGCCCCACTCGATGAGCCACCCGAGATAGGTGGCGAATCCGCCGTCGAGACCGAAGTTGAGCGAGCCGGGCACGTGGCCGGCGGCGAACAGGGTGCGGGTGCGCAGGTCCACCACCCATTCGCCGGACTCGATACGGCGTCGCAGCTCGGCCGGTTCGGCGAGGCTGGGCGGGGACAGATCAGGCTCGGACGGACCGGCAGCGTTCGCCGGGGCCATGTGGGCGTAGTAGGCCGGGTAGGCAGCCAGGCCGGCGACCAGCTCGCGGGCGTAGGTCTCGGCGTCCTGCGTGAGGACGGGATTGACGGCCCTCTCCTGCCCGATCGTCGACGAGGTCGACTCGGACTGGGTCGCCGAGCAGAACGAGCCGAACCCGTGCGTGGGGAACACCTCCGCGTCGTCGGGCAGCATCTCGGCCAGCCGGTGGGCGGAGTCGTGCTGTGCCCGCACGAGGTCGTCGGTGTGCTCGGGGCCCAGCAGGTCCGGGCGACCGGTCGCGCCGTACAGCAGCGAGCCCCCGGAGAAGACCGCCTCCCGCTCGCCGGTAGCGGCGTCGGTGAGCACGTAGGACAGGTGGGTGAACGTGTGACCGGGGGTGGCGACCGCCGTGACCCGCATCTGCGGGCCGACCTCGAGGGTGTCGCCGTCGCGGACCGGCGTGCGCTCGAAGGACACCTCGTCCTCGGCGTTGACCAGGTACGCCGCACCGGTGCGCTGTGCGAGCGCGAGACCACCAGTGACGTAGTCATTGTGGATGTGGGACTCGAACACGTGCGTCAGCTGGACGTCGTGCTCGGCGAGCACGTCCAGAACGCGGTCGATGTCGCGCTGCGGGTCGACCACGAACGCGACCTGACCGTCGTGGACCAGGTAGCTGCGGTCGCCCAACGTGGGTGTCTCGAGCGGGATCACGGTCACGGGGTGGTTGTTCTCCTGGATGCTTGTGATGCTCACAAGGCCCTCCTCGATACTGTCGGATTCGCAGGGAGATACCTATGGGGGTATCGCTGCATGCCTTGACGATAACACCCCTGGGGGTATACGCAAAATCGTGCTCTCCTACTCATCCGGCAGCCCCCGGCTGCTAGCATCTTCCAGTGATCTCTGGAACAAGCGAACACCGAGGACGGAGAGACCAGATGGAGCGACCGGAGCAGCGGGCCGAGCTCTTCGACCGGCTCGCCGTCGTGGGCAAGGCCTTCGCCAGCCCGAAGCGGCTCGTCCTGCTGGATCTGTTGACGCAGGGCGAGCGGACGGTCGACTCCCTGTCCAGGGAGGGCGGTATGGGCGTGACCACCGCCTCGGCGCACCTGCAGATCCTGAAGCTCTCGAACCTGGTGCGCACCCGTCGCGACGGCACCCGGGTCTTCTACCGCCTCGCCGGCGACGACGTCGCTCGGCTCTACGCGTCCATGCGGGAGGTCGCCCGCATCCAGTCCGCCGACGTCGGTGCCGCGCTGCGCGCCTACCTCGGTGAGGTCGGGCTGGACGAGATCGAACAGGTGTCCCACGAAGCGCTGCTCGACGGGTTGGCGGACGAGTCGGTGACCCTGCTGGACGTCCGACCGGTCGAGGAGTACGTCGCCGGGCACATCCCGCACGCCCGATCGATGCCGCTCGGAGACGTCGCCACCGTCGAGAGCTGGCAACCGGACCGCGAGATCGTCGCCTACTGCCGCGGCGCCTGGTGCGTGATGGCCCACGACGCAGTCCGGCTGCTGCAGTCGCAGGGCGTGCGGGCCCGCCGGCTCGAGGGTGGGATGCTCGAGTGGCGCACCGCGGGCCACCCCGTCGAGGCGGGCGCGTGAAGAACGCCGCCCTTCGCGCCGGCCCTCCGGCCGCAGACCGTCACGGCCTGACGCGGCCGGGCGGGGCGGCACGCACCGTGCTCGTCGTGACGGCGGCCGCGGCGGCGGTGGCGCTGCTCGTGGCGATCCCCACCGACCTGATCGACACACCGCTGTTCAGCCGGGAGATCCCGCCGACATGGTGGGCGTGGCCCGGCCTGGCGATCTCCTCGCTCCTCAGCGGGCTGCTGGTCGCCACCTACGTCGGACCGCCCGCGGGTCCCTCGTCGGCGCCCGCGACGACCCGGCGAGGCCTGCTCGGGGGCATCCTCACCTTCTTCGCAGTGGGGTGTCCGGTATGCAACAAGCTGGTCCTCGTCGCGCTGGGCAGCGCCGGGGCGGTGAGCTGGTTCGCGCCCTTCCAGCCACTCCTCCAGGTCGTCGCCGTGGCGCTTCTGGCCGGCGCCCTCGTGCGCAGGATCCGCAACCGCAACCAGTGTCCGCTCCCGGACGTCCCCGACCTTCGGGACGCCGCGGATCGCGAGGAGAGCCGATGACACGCACGGACCGCGCTCGACGACCGCGCTCGTCCGTTGTTCCGTGGGTCGTGGCGGCGGTGGCGCTGATGGCGGCCGCGTTCGCCGCGTTCGGACCGGGGCTGGGGGCCGCACCCGTTGACCGGGGAGCCGCCAGCACGTCCCCGGCCAGCCCCTCCTCCGGACCGTCGAGCCAGGACGACACGCCGGCTTCGATGGCTCGGCGGCAGTCGGGAGACCCGACCGCGCTCGGCAGGGTGGATGCGCCAGTGGTGATGGTCGCCTACTCCGACTTCCAGTGCCCCTACTGCGGCGAGTTCGCGCGCAAGACGGAGCCGGCACTGGTCAGGAAGTACGTCGACAGCGGGGTGCTGCGCATCGAGTGGCGCGACTTCCCCTACCTGGGCCGGGAGTCCCAGCTCGCCGCCCGCGCCGGACGAGCAGCGGCGGCCCAGGACAAGTTCTGGCCCTTCCACGATGCCCTGTACGCACACCAGTTCCCCCCGAACAGTGGCCACCTCACCGTCGCCTTTCTGCGAGACGTGGCGGCCCGGCTCGGGCTCGACGTGCACCGCTTCACCACGGACCTGCAGGGGGGTCTCGCCGCCAAGCTGGTCCGGCACGACCTCAACGAGGGGCTCTCGGCCGGCGTGACGGGCACGCCGGCGTTCCTCGTCAACGGCCGACCGGTCATAGGCGCACTTCCGCTGGCCGAGTTCGAGCGCACGATCGACCTCGCCCAGCGGGCCGCAGCCGAGACCCGGAAGGCCGGCTGAGCCGATGGGCCAGGTCAGCCTGCTGGTGGCCTTCTCGGCCGGGGTGCTCGCCCTGCTCTCGCCGTGCAGTGCGCTGCTGCTGCCCTCGTTCTTCGCCTATGCGTTCGCGAGCCCGTCACTCCTGCTGCGCCGTACCCTCGGCTTCTACGCGGGCCTGTTGCTGACCCTGGTGCCGCTGGGCACCGGCGCGAGCCTGGTTGCGAGGTTGTTCTACGGGCACCGGGACGTGCTCATCGGTGTCGCCGGGTGGACGCTGATCGCGCTCGGCGCCTACCAGGTCCTGGGGAAGAGCTTCCGGGTCCCGTTCGCAGCCAGGCTCCACGCCCTGACCGGCAGGTCCCGGGGTGTGAACGCGCTGTCGCTGGTCGCCCTGGGCGCGGTCTACGGACTGGCCGGCTTCTGCTCCGGACCGATCCTGGGTGCCATCCTCACCATGGCGGCGACCACGTCGCCGGTGGGCGGGGCGACGCTGCTGGCCGTCTACGCGCTGGGCATGGCAGCGCCGCTGTTCGTGCTGTCGTACGCCTGGGACCGTTTCGACCTGTCCCGACGGCGATGGGTGCGCGGCCGTCCGGTGCGGTGGGGTCCGGTCCGCACCCACAGCACCTCGCTGGTCTCGGGTGCGCTGTTCGTGGCGATCGGAGTGCTGTTCCTGCGCTACCAAGGCACCGCCGGCATCATCGGCGTCTTCGGGGACGGGGACGCGACTGCCTTCGAGGTGACCGCCCAGGAGCACCTGTCCTCCTGGTTCGGTGCGGTCCCGGCCTGGGCGGTCCCCTCGGCCGTCGCACTGGTGGCGACGGCGGTAGCCCTGCGACGTTCCCGTTCGAGCGCCCGCGCGTCGAAGCGTCCACCCATGTGGGAGGGTGACCAGGTGACCGAGGAGACGGCTGCCGAAGGTCCTGGTCGTCGACCCGATGGAGTGGACCGGCATCCGCAGGTGTCATCGGACCGGGAGTGGGCAAGAGATCCCCTGACCAGGACTGACGAACGACCGGCCCCGACCACGGCAGGGACGACGCAGGCGGGGTCCGACGACGAGGAGCAAGGATGAGCAGCTACACCATCGCCACGACGTTGAGCCGGACCTACGACGAGGCTCTCGACGCCGTACGAGCCGCCCTCGAGGAGCAGGGCTTCGGGATCCTCACCGAGATCGACCTGACGGCGGCGCTGAAGCAGAAGCTGGGCGTCGACGTGCCGCCGCAAGTCATCCTGGGCGCCTGCCGTCCGCCCCTCGCCTACGAGGCGATCCAGGCCGAGCCGTCGATCGCCGCGGTGCTGCCGTGCAACGTCGTCGTCCGATCCCTCGACGAGCGGACGACCGTGGTCGAGGCGTTCGACCCCCAGACGATGATGGGGCTGGCCGACAACGAGCACCTCCGCACCGTTGCCGACGACGCCACGCAACGACTGCAGGCGGCGCTCGCCGCGCTGGACCGCGCCGGCTGACCCCGTGTGGGTGCTTCACTGGCACCCCACCCGGCCTGGCGACACCTCGGTCGGTGGCACTGGGACACCGACGAGAGGACCTGCCTTGTTCTTCGACACCATGTCCGGCCTGGTACGGGTCCTGATCGTGGGCCCGCTCGCCTACGTGTGGCTGATCGCCCTGCTGCGCGTGAGCGGGAAGCGAACGCTGGCACAGCTGAACGCCTTCGACTTCATCGTGACTGTCGCCTTGGGCTCCACGCTGGCCACCGTCGTCCTCAGCAGCACCGTCGCGTGGGTCGAGGGCGCCGTCGCCCTGGGACTGCTCGCGGGGCTGCAGTGGGTGCTCGCCTTCGCTTCGGTGCGGATCTCCCCGCTCCGGCGGGCGGTCACGTCCACGCCCACCGTGCTGCTGCGCGACGGTCAGCCCGACCGGGCGGCCCTGGCCGACGAGCGGATCTCCGAGGCCAGCCTGCGACAGGCGGTCCGCAGCGCCGGGATCGGGGGGTTGGACCTGGTCGCCGCGGTGGTCCTGGAGACCAACGGCACGCTCAGCGTGATCCCCGCCAGCCGGCTCGGGAGCGGGTCCGCCGTCACCGGGCTGTCCGCCTAGCGACGCCGGGTGTGCACCACCTCGGCGTTGTGCAGACGGCGGACCCCGGCGTCACCGGGGGTCAGTGGAACCAGACGTCGCTCGCGGCGATCCGCCCCAGCTCCGCCAGGGTGAAGGGCGGCTGGTCGGCGGTGACCGGACCCTGCTTGGCGGGCCCGTTGTAGGCCACCACCAGCACGTCCCAGCCGTCCGGGCGGAAGACCCACACCGAGCGTACGGCGGTCCCGCCGTCCGCCGGGGGGCTGGTGGAGCTGGAGGTGCTGGTCACCGTCCCGTCGGGACCCCCTCGGCACACGTCACCACCGGCCTGCTGGGCGCAGCGGTCCGACGGGTCCGGGACCGGCCGGCCGCTGACGTAGTCGTCGGGCGTGATCCCGACCCGGACCCCGAAGCCGTTCCAGGTGAAGTCGACGACCGGTGCTCTGTCGGGTCCGGACTTCGCGGACGGCGCACTCACCCGACCGGGCTCCAGGGAGGCGAACGTCGCCGGCACCTGCGCCGTGGTCACCGCCAGCCTGGCCCTGGTCGTGGGGGCGGGCCCGGTGGGCGCGGGTGAGCCGAGGGTGGGTGAGGGGCTGACCATCGGGGCCGACGGGCCGGCGGGGTCGACGGCCCTGCCCCCGGCGCCGCCCGGGCCGAGCAGCTGCGAGCCGGCCACCATGACCGTCAGCACCGCCGCCACCGTGGCCAGGGCGGCCGTCGCCCGGCGGCGGCGCAGGCGCACCTGTCCGCGGCGCAGGCCGCCCACGACCAGGGCGTCGACGTTGGGAGTCAGGTCGCGGGTGGCGCGGTCCAGCAGGTCGGCCATCTCCTGCTCGTTCATCGCAGGCTCCTGTCCCGCACCCGGTTCAGGGCGCGCAGGTTCCGGTTCTTCACCGCGCCGGGGGAGAGTCCCAGCTGGTCGGCGGTCTGGGCGACCGACAGGTCCTCGAGGTGGCGCAGCACCAGCACGGCGCGATCCAGCGGGGACAGCTCGGCCAGGGCGTCCTGCAGGCTCATCCGCAGGTCGCTCAAAGCGCTCGGGTCACACGTGTCCACGTCTTCGGGGACCTCGGCCCACGACTGCTCGGTGCTGCTCCGGCGGCGTCGTCCGCTCAGGTAGGTCCGCATCAGCGTGCGCTGCGCGTAGGCGTACGGCGTATCGATCCGGCGCCACTTCACGAAGACCTTCGCCAAGGTCTCCTGGACGAGATCCTCGGCGCCGTGCCGGTCACCGGACAGCGCCCATGCCTGGCGGTAGAGCGCACCGGACCGGGCGAGGGCGAACTCCTCGAAGTCCCGCGTCGCACGCTGGTCCATGATGTCCTCTCCTCGGTCTCCCACTCTGACGCTGCGGGACCCCGCTTCGGTCACACGGGCATCGTCCCCGGTCCCGACACCGCCCCCGGGCCCGGCTTCGACGGCACCGCGGGCGGCTCATGGGCTGGTGCTGCTCGTGCGGAGCAGCTGGTGCAGGTCGAGCGCCACGGGCTGGCGCTCGCGGGCCCGCACCGCCGAGGTGATCTCCGACCAGGCTCCGGCGTCGCGGAGGCGCACGTAGTGCACGCCCTCGTGGCGCAGCGTACGGACCGACTCGGGCACGATCGCGACGCCGAGGCCCGCCGCCACGAGGGCGAGCAGGGTCACGAACTGGTTGGCCTCCTGCACGTACGTCGGCCGCACCTGGGCGGCCTGGACCATCAGCAGCAGCCTGTCCCAGGCCCGCGGCACCCGTTGCCGGGGGAGGGTCACGAACGCCGAGCCTTCGAGGTCCGTGAGCGAGATCCGCCGGCGGTGCTGTAGCGGGTGGCCGCTGGGGATCGCCGCGATCAGCGGCTCCCGCCGCAGCGTCTCCACCCGCAACCCGGGTGTCGGCTCCAGGTCCCGGCTGAGCCCCACGTCGATGTCGCCGCTGGTCAGGCCCTCGATCTGCTCCTCGGTGGTCATCTCGTGCAGGATCAGTCGCACGAGCGGGCGGGCAGCCCGGTGCTCGGCGACCAGCCGCGGCAGGATCTCGACCGCGGCGGAGGCCACGAAGCCCAGGGCGACCCGCCCCTGCACCCCGTGCGCGGCCGCCACCGCGGACTCGCGTGACTCCGCCGCCAAGGCGATGGCGCGCCGGGCCGCGGCCACGAACGCCGTTCCCGCCGGCGTCAGCTCCACGTGCCGGCTGGTGCGCGTGAACAGGTCCACGCCGAGGTCGCGCTCGAGGTCCCGGATCTGGCGCGACAGCGAGGGCTGGGCGACGTGCAACCGCTCGGCCGCGCGGCCGAAGTGCAGCTCGTCGGCCACGGCGACGGCGTACTGGAACTGCCGGAGATCCACCGGACGCACTCCTTCAACGATGTCGGCATTGCATCGATCAACTCGAAACAGGTCTTGGACTGACTCGGTGAGTGCAGCGTACGTTCACTGTCTCACCACGTGAACCCCGTCACAGCCTGCTGGATCTGCGGGTCGGACGGCCTTCCGTCAGAAGCGCGGTGCAGTGCACCGCAGGAGCGAGGAACTCATGTCCGTGGACACCCGAGACGTCGAGGCGCCGACCGTCGCGCCGAGGACCGTCGACCGCGCAGTGGTCGGTGTGAGCACCGGCTCGCTGCTGGTCTTCGTCCTGGGGGCGCTGGTCTTCCCCGGACTCGTGACCGGCTGGGTCGACACCGGCTTCGCCAAGAGCGCCGCGTGGTTCGGCCTGTACTGGCAGTACCTGATGCTGGCCACCTTCGTCGTGGCGATCGCCGTCGCGGCCACGCCGTATGCCCGGGCCCGGCTCGGGGGCACCGCGGCTCCTGAGTTCGGCCGCTTCAAGTGGGTCGCCATGATCATGTGCACCCTGCTCGCGGGCGGTGGGGTCTTCTGGGCGGCCGCCGAGCCGATGTACCACTTCACCAACACGCCGCCGTACTTCGGAGACGTCGCCGCGGGGAGCGCGGACGCGGCGAACGCGGCCCTGGCCCAGAGCTTCGTCCACTGGGGCTTCCTGGCCTGGGCGATCCTGGGCTCGCTCGGCGCGATCGTGATGATGTACGCCCGGGAGCAGGGGATGCCGCTGCGTCCCCGGAGCCTGCTCTACCCGGTGCTCGGCAAGGGCGTGGCCACCTCGCGTGTCGGCGCGACCGCCGACATCGTCTGCATCGTCGCCGTGGTGGCCGGGACCGTGGGCCCGATCGGCTTCCTCGGGCTCCAGGTCTCCTACGGGCTCTCCAGCGTGTTCGGAGTGCCGAACAGCTACGCCACCCAGCTCGCCGTGATCGCCGTGCTGACCGGGGTTGCGGTGGTCTCGGTGGCGTCAGGGGTCAACCGCGGGATCCAGCTGCTGAGCCGGGTCAACGTCTGGCTGGCTCTGGGACTGATGGGAGCCGTGCTCGCCCTGGGATCGCTCGGCTACGTGCTCAACGCCTTCGCCGGCGGCTTCGTCACCTACGTGCAGAGCTTCGTCGGCACCTCGCTCTACGCCGGTGACGGTGCCTGGACCTCCGGCTGGACCGTCTTCTTCTTCGGCTGGTTCCTGGGCTACGGGCCGCTGATGGCGATCTTCGTCGCGCGGATCTCGCGGGGCCGGACCGTGCGCGACCTGGTCGTCAGCACCACCGTCCTGCCCCCGGTCGTGACCACCTTCTGGTTCACCGTCCTGGGCGGCACGGGCATCATGCTGGAGCAGCAGAGGCCCGGATCGATCTCGGGCCCGCTCGCGGACGCCGGGCTGCCGGCGGCCGTCATGTCGATCAGCGACCAGCTCCCGCTCGGCGGTCTGCTGGGGGTGGCGTTCCTGCTGCTGACGATCATGTTCGTGGCCACCACCACCGACTCGATGGCCTACAGCATCGCCCAGTCCTGCACCCCGACGGGCGAGCCGTCAGCGCGGCTCCGGGCCGCCTGGGCCCTGATCATGGGTGCGGCCGCCGCGGTGCTGATCTCGATCGGCGACGGCGGCATCTCGGCGCTTCAGTCCTTCATCGTGATCACCGCGGTCCCGGTCGGCTTCATCATGCTGCCCTCGCTGTTCGCGGCGCCGGTCTTCGTGCGCCGGCTGGCCATCCAGCAGGGCCTGGTCGCAGGTTCGACCCCCGGGGCGGCCACGACCGCCTAGACCTGTGCAGCGGGCGCCTGAACCCGGATCCCGTCGTGCTCTCCCACGCCGACCAGGCTCAGGCGCTTCGCGCTGTCCAGGCAGTTCGCCACCAGCGGGGAGTGCCGCCGGCTCTCGCTGCAGATCATCGAGACGACGGAGACCGCGTCCGGGTCGGTGAGCGCGACGTAGCTCAGCCCGGGGATCTGCAGCGAGCGCAAGGCATCCGGAACGATCGCGATCCCGGTGCGCGCCGCCACCAGCCCCAGGATGGTCGGGAACTGCACAGCCTCCTGGGCCACCTCGAAGCGGACACCGGCGCGGTGGCACAGCGCGGCGATGTGGTCGTAGAGCCGCGAGACCTGCCCTCGGGGGAAGACGACGAAGCTCTCTCCGGCGAGCTCGGCCAGGGAGGTGCTCTCCTGGCCGGCCAGTCGATGGTTGGCCGGGACCGCCAGCACCAGCACCTCGTGCCCGAGGTCCTGGACGAAGACCCCCTCGTGGGAGGCGACCTCCCGGACGACGCCCACGTCGAGGCGGCCCTCGACCACCGCCTCGATCTGGATCTCCGTGGTGCTCTCCTGGAGCTGGAGGCGGATGCCGGGCCACCGCTCGTGCAGCCCCAGGACCAGCCGCGGCACGGTGTGCAGGGCCGCGGAGCTGACGAAGCCGACCCGCAGCAGTCCGGTCCGGCCCTCGGTGGCGTGCTCGACGGCGACCAGCGCGTGGTCCGCGTCGGCGAGCAGGCGGCGTGCCTCCACCAGCAGCACCTGGCCGACGTCGGTGAGCTCGACCGAGCGCGTGGTCCGCAGGAACAGCGGGGCCTTCAGCTCGCGCTCGAGACGCTGGATCTGCTGGCTCAGGGCCGGCTGGGCGATGTGCAGGCGGGTGGCGGCCCGGTTGAAGTGCATCTCCTCGGCGAGGGCGACGAAGTAGCGCAGCTGACGGAGCTCCATGGCAGTCATCGTACTGGCTTATCAGTCAATCACTTATCCATACTTCACAACGATCAACCACCGGATTACCGTCGTAGCACATGACCTGCACCACACCGCGTGCCGATCCGAGGAGTCCCAGGTGACCAGTCCTTCCGCAGCACCCGCAGCCCTCCAGCACCTCGTCGGGGGCGTCTGGGTCGACGGGGACGGTCCGACGGCCGACAGCACCGACCCGGCCGCGCCCGACACCGTCGTGGCCACCTACCGCACCGCCACCGACGACCTGCTCGAGAAGGCCATGTCGGCCGCCGACCACGCCGCCGGGGCGTGGGACCGGGCCGGCATCCTGGCCCGCGGCCAGGTGCTGCGCCGGGCAGCGGAGCTTCTCACCAGCCGCGCCGACGAGGTGGCCCTGCTGATGACCCGCGAGCAGGGCAAGACGCTCGCGGACTCCCGCGGCGAGGTCGGCGCCACCGTCGAGACCCTCCACTACCACGCCGGCGCGGCCCGTCGCCCGGACGGTGCGACGTACCCCTCCAGCCACCCCGACGAGGTGGTTCGCACGATCCGGCGTCCGGTCGGCACCGTCGCGGTGGTCACCCCCTGGAACTTCCCGCTCCAGATCCCCGCCTGGAAGATCGCGCCCGCGCTGCTGTGGGGCAACACGGTGGTGTGGAAGCCGGCCAGCGACACCCCGGCGGTCGCGGTGGCTCTCGCCGAGATCCTCGTGGAGGCGGGAGTCCCGGCCGGGGTGCTGAACCTGCTGCTCGGCCCCGGTGCGCTGGGGGCGAGCCTGGTAGGCCACCCGAGGTCGGCCGCGGTGACCTTCACCGGGTCGGTGCCGGTGGGGCACGCGATCCGCGAGGCGACGGTGCCGCGCGGGGCGAAGCTGCAGATGGAGCTCGGCGGGCACAATGCCGCCATCGTGCTGCCGGACGCCGACCTGCCGTCCGCGGCGCAGGCGATCGTCGCCGCCGCCACGGGCAGCACCGGGCAGAAGTGCACCGCCACCCGCCGCATCATCGCGGTCGGCTCCTGCTACGACGCGCTGGTCGCCGAGCTGACGCCGCTCGTCTCGGCGATCCGGGTCGGGCCGGGCACCGACCCGGACTCCGGCATCGGTCCCGTGGTCTCGGCCCGGGCCCGCACCGAGATCACCGCATCGGTGCAGCAGGCGGTCGAGGAGGGGGCCACCGTGCTCGCCCGCGCCGGCGTCCCGGACGGCCCCGGCCACTACGTCGCGCCCACGCTGCTGGCGGGCACCCCGTCCCTGACCATCAGCCGCGAGGAGGTCTTCGGCCCGGTCGTCACGCTGCTGCGGGCCGACGACCTCGACCACGCGATCGCCCTGGCCAACGCGACGGACTTCGGGCTCACGGCCTCGGTCTTCACGCGCGACGAGCGAGCGGTACGCCGTTGCCTCAACGACGTCGTCGCCGGGCTGGTCAAGGTCAACGCCCCCTCCACCGGCTCCGAGGTGCACGCCCCCTTCGGCGGGCTGCGGGACTCCTCGTTCCCGGCCCCGCGCGAGCAGGGAAGCGACGCCACCGCGGAGTTCTTCACGATCACCAAGACCGCCTACCTGCGGCTGGCCCCGACGGGAGCGGTCTCATGACCTCGGCCCCGACCCGTCCGGCCACTGACCCGGCCACTGACCCGGTTGCCGAGCCGGTCGCCGCGATCCGACCGGCTCTGCGACCCGCCGCGGTGGTCATGGACCCGGCGGACATGACAGGGGCCCGGTCCACCCGCCACAGCTTCGCCCGGGCCCTGGTGCGCCGCGCGGTCGCCCGGGACTGGCGCGTCCAGCGGACCCGGTTCGACATCGACGAGCTCGGCTGCGGCACCGCCGTCTACCGCGTGGAGGCCGAGGGGCACGTGTGGAGCTTCGTGGCGTTCTCCCAGCGCCTGGCGCAGGGGGAGCGGACCGACCGGGTCATCGCCAGGTCATGGGACGTCACCGCCGCGCTGGTCGAGGGTGACGTCGACCGCGCCCGGGTCCAGCGGATGGCGGCCCAGGTGCCGCTGCAGGAGAACGGGCGGGCCGAGGCCGGTGCGTTGATCTGGACCCGCGCCAACCGCAGCGAGCGGTTCTTCGACTATGTCGTGGACCGGCTCGCCGAGGGACAGCAGCCCGAGCGCGACAGGTTCGGCTGCTCGCCGTACGTGATGCGCAGCACCGCCTTCTACAGCAACGGCAAGTGCGGCCTGGCCGACTTCGAGCGGTTCTCGGGGGAGCACCCGTTCGCGGTGCCCTACCGGGCGCACATGCTCGCCGCCTGGTTGCTGCGTGAGCTCAGCTACGACCTGGTCGAGCGCTGCGCTGCGCTGCGCAACCCTGCGGCGGCGCGGCTCGGCGGCGACTGGCGCCGCTATCTCGGTCTCGGCAACGCCACCGGCCTGGGCATGGTGCCCTACGTCGTCAACCACCCCGAGGTGCTCAACGCGTGGGCGCGCCTGCGCGAGGTCCCGCTCGCCGCCGTCCTGGCTCGCCCGGTGGCCTGGCACGACCCCGACGTCGGCCGGGTCGCGGACCTGCTCGGCCGGGCGGTCACCTGTCTCGCTGAGCAGACCGAGGTGGTGCCGGCGCCCTACCTGGCCAACCCGGTCCTGGCGGCGCAGGTGGCCCGGGTGGCAGGGCTGCTCGACGAGTGGCGCCGTACCGGTGAGGTCTCCGGCGACCCGGTCACCACGATCTGGCGGACCCTGCACGGCGCCGCCGCGGCCACCGGACCCGAGTGCCGCGGCGTGGTCGCCTCGGTGCTGACCGAGCTCAGCGCCGACCTCGACGAGTCACTGGAGGCGTCGCTGCGCTGCGACGAGAGCCGTCCGCTGGTGCCCGGCATGCGCTGTGCCGAGCTGCTCGCCACGATCGACGACTGCTACGCCTGGGTGGGTGACTTCGACTTCACCGACCCGTCCCAGACGCGGCACTTCTGGTTCTCCTCCGCCGACAACGAGGAGCCTCGCCGGGCGCGCCGCGGCGAGGACCCCGGGGAGCCGGTGGAGCACGGCATCGACGTCGCCCGAGCGGTCACCTCGCTCCGCGCCGACCTGGCCGCGTTCCACGGCACCACCACGGTCGCCGAGTTCCTGCTGGCCCACCCGTGGCACCGCACCAGCGTCACCCGGGTCCAGAGCGTCGGCACGCTCGCGTACGGCGAGGTCCGCGCCAACCTGCTGGCCGCGGACTTCGTGCCGCTGCACGTGCAACGGCTCCAGCTCGCCGTCTACGGCATGGAGAACTTCAACCCGCAGTCCACCGACTGGCTGCGCGTCACGCTCCTCTCCGGAGCCCCCCGGATCGGCGACCTGCTGACCGGGACCGCCGACGACGACTGGGCCTTCACGCCCCGGCCCCAGGAAGGGACCGACCATGTCCACCTTGCATGAGGACGCCACCGTCGTGGACGGGCTGCAGATCAGCAACTGGGACCGGGCCACCCTCGAGGAGCTCCGCACCGGCGGGGTCACCGGGGTCAACGCCACCTGCGCGGTCTGGGAGGGCCCCGAGGAGACGATGCGGACCGTGGGGGAGTGGTACCAGCTGGCGGCCCGCAACGAGGACCTGGTGGTGCTGGCAGAGACCGCCGACGACATCCGCAAGGCCAAGACCGAGGGAAGGGTCGCGGTCCTGCTGGGCTTCCAGAACACCAGCCCCTTCGGGGACGACTACCGCCTGGTCGAGGTGTTCTCCCGGCTCGGGGTACGGGTCGCGCAGCTCACCTACAACATCCAGAACGCCGTGGGTGGGTCCTGCTACGAGCCCCAGGACTCCGGGCTCACCCGCTTCGGACGCACCGTGGTGGCGGAGATGAACAGGGTCGGCATGCTGGTCGACCTCTCGCACGTCGGCAACCGCACCTCGCTGGACGCCGTCGAGGCCTCCGGTGCGCCGGTGGCGATCACGCACTCGAACCCGACCTGGTTCGTCGACAACCCGCGCAACAAGCCCGACGAGGTGATCCGCGCGGTCACCGAGCGCGGCGGCGTGCTCGGCTGCTGCCTCTACCCGATCGTCCTGGGCGGGCAGCGCACCACGCTCGATGAGTTCTGCCGGATGGTGGCGCGCCTGGTCGACGGGCTCGGCAGCGAGCACGTCGCCCTCGGCAGCGACTGCACCCGCAACTGGGGTGAGGACTATGTGGGCTGGCTGCGGAACGGCCGCTGGCGCGCCCCTCAACCGGAGCCGGCGACCTGGCCGGAGTGGCCGCAGTGGTTCGGCGGCCCCGAGGACTTCCCCCGGTTGACCGACGGGCTGGTCGCGGCCGGCCTGGACGAGGAGTCCATCCGCGGCGTGCTGGGCGAGAACTGGCTGCGCCTCTTCGACGACGTCTTCACCGGAAGGAGCGCCCGATGAGCGCCACCCGGGACGAGCACCTCCCCGGCGTCCGCACCACCACAGGCACCACCCGGGTCGCGATCCGCGAGGTGCGGGAGGCGACGTTCCGGGCCCTCGTCGCTGGGGGCGCCAGCAGCGCCGAGGCGAGGGTGGCGGCCGAGCAGGTGCTCTTCTCCGAGCTGCACCGGGGCTCCGGTCTGGTCGCGCTGCTCCAGGAGCTGTCGCGGGGGCCGTGGACCCGGTGTGGGCTGACCTGCGAGCGCGATGACTCCGACGAGCGGCGCGTGCTGCGGGTGACCGGACCCGGCAGGCCGGGAGCGCTGCGCCAGGGCGCGCTGCTGCTCGACCTGCTGGCCGCCGAGGCCGACGCCGGCACCGTGGTGGTCAGCGACGGGCTGACCTCGCTGTCGCCGCTGCTCGACGAGCCGCTGATCCGGACCGCGTGGCTCACCGGGTGCTGGGCGGTCGCCGCCGACCGGTCTGCCGCGTCACTCGACTTCCGGGTCGCCGCGCCCGACGGGGCGGTCGGCGTCGGCGCGGCGAGCGTGTCGGGCCATCGCGGTCCGGATTCCGAGTCCCCGCTGCCGGGAGTGTCGCTGATGCTCTGCGAGGAAGAGCCCGGTGCGCCGACCACCTGGCTCACCGCCGTCCAGCAACGAGAGACCCGCGCAGCCGCCGCCCGGCACGGGCGACTGGTGGACGCCGCCGTGTGGGCCGAGGTCAGCACGGCCGCCAGCGCCTTCCTGGTTCCCGAGCGGTGAGCACCGTGACACGCCTGACCCACGCGGACGGCGATCCGCGGCCCTAGACGGCGACGGCCGCCGCGGGGAGAAGCGGTCCGACGTCGGCTGGGTCAGCCGACCAGGTGCTCGACGGCGAGCTGCTGCAGCCGGACGAAGCCGAAGTCGCGCTCGGCCGCCTTGTCGACGTCGAAGCCGTCGTCGGTGGCGAGGAGCTGCTCGACGGTCTCGCCCTCGGCGAGGGTGGGCTGGGCGAGGTCCAGCACCCCGGAGTAGGCCATCGCCTCCTGGACGCGCGGGTCGGCGCGGAACGCGCGTGCCTTGTCGGCGAGCCGCAGGTAGGTGGACATGCAGGCCTTGGCCGACTCCCACACCCCCTCCATGTGCTCGGTGCGCGAGGGCTTGTAGTCGAAGTGACGGGGCCCGGTGTAGCGGGGGCCGTCGGGGCAGGCGGGGAACCCGTTCTCGACCAGGTCGACGGTGAAGAAGGCGGACATCAGGTCGCCGTGACCGAAGACCAGGTCCTGGTCGTACTTCAGGCCGCGCTGGCCGTTGAGGTCGATGTGGAACAGCTTCCCGCTCCACAGGGCCTGGGCGATCCCGTGGGTGTAGTTGAGGTTCGCCATCTGCTCGTGGCCCGTCTCGGGGTTGAGGCCGACGATGTCACCGTGCTCGAGGTCGGCGATGAAGCCGAGGGCGTGGCCGACGGTGGGGAGGAAGATGTCACCCCGCGGTTCGTTCGGCTTGGGCTCCAGGGCGATGCGCAGGTCGTAGCCCTTGGTCTTGATGTACCCAGCGATCGTGTCCAGGCCCTCCTTGTAGCGGTCGAGCGCGGCGTGCACGTCCTTGGAGCCGTCGTACTCGCTGCCCTCGCGTCCGCCCCACATCACGAAGGTGGAGGCGCCCATCTCCGCGGCGAGGTCGACCGCCCGCAGGATCTTGCGCAGCCCGAACCGGCGCACGCCGCGGTCGTTGGAGGTGAGGCCGCCGTCCTTGAACACCGGGTGGCTGAAGGTGTTCGTGGTGACCATCTCGACCACCAGCCCCGCGGCGTCGGTGGCGGCCTTGAAGTCGGTGCAGATCCGCGCCCTGGTCGCCTCGTCGGCGTCGAACGGGAACACGTCGTTGTCGTGGAACGTCACGCCCCAGGCGCCGATCTCGGCGAGCTTCGCGGCGTACTCCCGGGGGTCGAGCGCGGGCCTGGTGGCCGAGCCGAACGGGTCGATGCCGGTCCAGCCGACCGTCCACAGGCCGAACGAGAACTGGTCCTCCGAGGTGGGCTGTCGGGTCATGGAGAATCTCCTTCGAGTTTGTATTGGGAAAAAACATAATCCACGTTCGCCTGTAGGGTCAAGGGGTGACCGATCGCGGACCGCTCTTCCCAGCCCGCACGCAGGCCGGCGCGGACCGTGGCGTCGCGGCCCGCCAGTCCACCGTGAGGTCCGCGAACCTCGCCGCGGTGGTGCGCACGGTGCTGGGGTCGGGCAGGCCGCTGTCCCGGGCGGACGTGGCAGCGGTCCTGGGCGTCACGCGCGCGACCGCCTCCCGGCTGGCCGACGAGCTGGTCTCGGCCGGGGTGCTCGCCGAGCTCGAGGTGCGGAACCCGTCGGGTCCGGGGCGTCCCGGCACCCCGCTCGCCGCCGCGGCGGGGATCGGGGCCCTGGGGCTGCAGGTCAACACCACCTTCCTTGTCGCCCGCGTGGTGAACCTGCGCGGCGAGGTGGTGGCCGAGCGGCGCACCACGGGCGACTTCCGGGCCAGCTCGCCCGGCCGGGTCCTGAAGCGGCTGGACGCGCTGGGTGCGCGCCTGGTCGCGGAGGTCGAGCCGGGCCTGGAGCTGGTGGGCACGGCGGTGGCGCTGCCGGGCCTCGTCGACGCGTCGGCGGGGATGCTGCTCGTCGCTCCGAACCTGGGCTGGTCCGACGTGCGTCCCGGGGACCACCTGGCCGCCGGGACGGCACCGGGCGAGGAGGTCCTGCTGGCCAACGAGGCCGACATGGCGGCGCGGGCCCTGGCCGAGGTGGTCCCGGGGCGCCCCGGTCCGCTCCAGGACTACCTCTACCTCTCGGGCGAGACCGGGATCGGTGCGGCTGTCGTGGTGCAGGGGCAGATCATGGCGGGGCGACACGGGTGGGCCGGTGAGGTCGGCCACGTGTGCGTGGACCCGGAGGGGCCCGCGTGCCGGTGCGGGTCGACCGGGTGCCTGGAGCTGTACGCCGGACGGCAGGCCATCCTCGCCGCGGCCGGTCTCGCCGAGGACACGTCCCCGCACGAGGTGGTCACCCTGGCGCGTGCGGGGAACGCCGACGTCGGGCGCGCGATCGACCGGGCCGCCGCCGCGCTCGCGGTCGCCCTGGGCGGTGCGGTCAACATCCTCGACATCGACGTCGTGGTCCTGGGCGGCCACCTCGCCCAGATCGCCGACGTCCTCCTGGCACCGCTCGAGGAGGGCCTGCGGCGGCGGGTCCTGTCCGCCCGGTGGGCGCCGCCGAGGGTGGAGGTGCACGTGGCCGACGACGGCATCGGCGCCACCGGTGCCGCCCTGACTCAGCTCAACCGGGTCATCGACGACCCGGGAGGGCGGATGTCACGCCGTTCCCCGCTGCGCGAGGACGGGAGCGGCTGAGCGGGCTGGAGCTCTCCGGTCCGGTCCCATGCCCCCTCTGTGTCATGACAAGGCCCGTCGACTCCTTTACTTTGGGAGGAACAGGACCCGCCACGACACAGCGCAGGACGCCGCATCGGTAGGGGGCTAGGGATGGCCGGGACGCAGCTTCAGCTGTTGATGGGATTCGCCCTCGAGGACGCCCATGCTCGCGTGGACCTGCCCTTGGGGATGCAGCGGCTGATCGCCTTCCTCGCCCTGAGGGGGCCGGCGCACCGGTGCGTCGTCGCGGGCACCCTGTGGCCCGAGGTCCCCGAGAGCCAGGCGCTGGCGAGCCTGCGCACCGGGATGTGGCGGATGAACCGGCTGCTCCCCGGGTCGATCGTGCACGACGGGGTGTGCATCGCGACCCCTCGGACCATGGCGATCGACAGCCGCGACCAGGAGCAGCTCGCGACCCGGCTGTTGCGAGGAGGGGTGGACGACCCGCGGTGGATCGCGGCGCGCCTGGACGTGCTGTGGCCGGTCGAGCTGCTGCCGGGGTGGTACGACGACTGGGTCGCGTTCGAGAGGGAGCGGCTCAGCCAGCTCCGCCTGCACGCACTCGAGCACACGGCTCTGGTGATGGCTCGCGGCGACCATCTGGTCGAGGCGCTGCAGCTCGCGCTCGAGGCCGTCCGAGCGGAGCCGTTGCGCGAGACCGCGAACGCGGCACTCATGGAGGTCTATCTCGCCGAGGGCAACGTCATCGACGCCGTCCACCAGTTCCACCTGTTCCGACGGCTCCTGCACCGCGAGCTGGGGGTGGAGCCGTCGCCGAGTCTGAGGCGCAGACTCTCGCGACGGGGCGTCGTGTTGACGCCCGGGTGAGGACCGGCATCACGCCCGAGCGCCGCGCTGAGCAAGGCCGTTGGCAGACCCGGCCTGCGTGTCCGGCGCTCCGATGACCCCGCCGGGGCCGGGCCGGAGGGGTGCCCGTGTCGGCCGGGCTCACGGTCTCGGTGCCGGCGCGGCGGCGGATGCGCTCTGCCGTCAGGGAGCGGACGCCGAAGACGAGCCAGATGGCGTTCAGGCAGGCCGGCGGGAGCGCGCCGTCGACCGCGCACGACGTCCCGAGCGCCGCCGCGCCGACGACGTTGAGGAGCTGGAAGAGCGCGCTGTCGGGAGCGACGAGCCGCAGCGACACCATGACGTAGCCACCGGCGACCAGGAGTCCGCCGAGCCAGCCCATCACGTCCAGCAACACCCACACCTGCACTCCTCGTCACGGCGACGCCCCCTCCGGGCGGCACGCCCCCACTCTCGATCCCAGCGTGTGTGCATGTCCAGTGAAGGAAAGTGGAAGTATCATGCACAATTGCTGCATGGACGATCTCGGTCTGCGCCGGCTCCGCATCCTGCGCGAGGTCGCGCACCACGGTGGGGTCACCGCGGCGGGTCAGGCGATGAGCTACTCCGCCTCGGGCATCTCCCAGCAGCTCAGTGCCCTCGAGCACGACCTCGGCGCGAAGGTGCTCGAGCGCCGGGGCCGCGGGGTGCGGCTCACCCCGGTCGGCAGCGTGCTGCTCGAGCATGCCGAGATCCTCCTGGCCGCCGAGCGGGAGGCCCGGGCGGCGGTCGAGCAGGCTCGGGACTCGCTTGCCGTCGAGCTGCGGGTCGGCGTGTTCTGCACCGCGGCAGCCGGGCTGCTGCCCCTGATCATCAAGGACGTGGCCGAACGACACCCCGAGGTGCGTCTGACCACCCGCGAGACCGATCCCGACGACGCGCCACTGGACCTGCGGCACGGCCACCTCGACCTGGCCTTCCTGCTCGACTATCCCGACGCGCCGGAGCCGTGGCTCGCGGGCGTCACGTCCGTCCCGGTCGGCATGGACGAGGTCTACCTGGGTGCTCCCTCGGGATGGTTCGACCACGGCCCGGCCGACCTCGCCGACCTCGCCGACCATGACTGGGTGCTGGCCGGGGCGAGGACCTACTACGGTCGCGCGATGCGCAGCGCGTGCCGGGGTGCGGGCTTCGAGCCGCGCGTGGTCCACGAGGTCGACGAGCAGCCCACGGCGCTGGCCCTCGTCGCCGCGGGGCTGGGGGTGACGTTGATGTCCGACCTGGGCCGCGCGTTCCTGCCGGCGGCGGGGGTCGACGTGCTGCCGCTCCGGCAGACGGTGCGCCGGCAGCTGCTGGTCGCCTACGACCAGTCCGCGCACGGCCGGCCTGCCGTCTCGGCGTTCCTGCGCAGTGCACGCCGGACAGCCCGGGCTGCTGGGCTGTCCGGCACCCCGCCGGTCTCAGCGCGGTAGTCGACCGTGTCCCGGGTGCGCCCCGCGGGCCACCCATCCGTGGCCGGTCAGGGTCGGGACGCCCCGGCCAGCGCGTCGTCGATCTGGTTGATCGCGAGCGTTGCCCCCTCCTCGACGCCCATGTCGAGGATCGTCTGAAGGTCCTCGGCGGAGTCGTAGACGGTCGTGTACGTGGCCCTCGTGCCCCCGCCGTCGGGCTCGAACCGGTAGGCGTTGTGCCCGACCGGGAGGTCCGGCCGCTCCGCGAAGCCGTCGTCGGCGAAGCCGTCGTCGAAGGTGAACCCGTGGGGCGCGTCGACGCTGGTGATGCGCCACCAGCCGGGGTACCGCTCGCCGTCAGGGCTGGTCATGTAGTAGGTGGAGCGGGAGCCGGGCTCCAACGTGTGGTCGACGAAGGTCGCAGGGTGGGTCGGCGGGCCCCAGATGCGCTCGAGCCGGCGCGGGTCGGCGTAGAGCGCCCAGACCCGTTCGACCGGTGCCGCGAAAACGGCAGTGATGGTCAGGGTGCGGTGCGCGACGTCCTTGGTGATGTCGGTGACAGGCATGTCATTCCTCCGCGTGCTGGTGTGGTGATGTCTGCGCGTCCTCGTGGGCGAGGAGCGTGTCGATGCGGTCGATCCGGCCCCGCCAGACCTCCTCGAGCTCGTCGAGCATCGAGGCGACCGAGCGGACGGCGTCCACGTCGCCGGTGGCGATCTGCTCCCGGCCGCTGCGCCGCTTGGTGAGCAGGCCGGCCCTCTCCAGGACCGCGACGTGCTTCTGGACGGCCGCGAAGCTCATCGGGTACGCCGCGGCCAGGGCGGAGACCGAGTGCTCGCCGGCCAGGACGCGGCGCATGACGTCGCGCCGGGTCCGGTCGGCGAGCGCGTGGAACAGGGCGTCCGCCCGGTCCTCGCTGGTCTCGTCCACCTCCACAATCTACAACCGACTGGTTGTATGTTGTCAACCTCCCGCCTAGACCGCGGTATCACCGGCTGTGCCGGCGACTCCTGGTGGTATGGAGAATCTCTTCCGTCTGATGCTCGTCCGCCCGGCCGTGAGCCAGGACCCCGAGCGGCCGTCCATCGAGCTGGGGCAGGACTCCGACTACCAGTCCGCGCTGCGGGCGGCTGTGTCCACCGGCGCCGGCCGAGCGGGGATCGAGGCGGTGTCGCAGCGGTACGCCGCCTCCGGGAGCTTCGCCGGCAGCGCGGGCGCGACACCGTTGGGCGCCCCGCTCGACGAGCTCGCCCAGCGACTCGGCACCGTCGAGAGCGACGAGGAGCTGCCCTGGAGCGCGGTTCGTGAGCTCGTCGAGGACGTCTTCGGGCGGTCCGCCGACGACGTCGTCGGCAGCGACGACTACCGCTCCACGGTGCGCCGGCTCCGCGACAGCCTGGTCGCCATCAAGATCCTCCAGCAGCTGCATGCGCTGCCCATCGAGCAGCTCACCCGGCAGCTGCGCACTGCCGAGCTGGTCGCGGATGCCGCCACGGAGCACCCCTCGGCCTCGACCGTCCCCCGGGGACGGCGTTCCCTGGCCCTGCCGCTCGACCTGGGGCTCACCTCCCGGCTCTCCACGCGCGACGCGCGTGACGAGCTGCAGAAGCGCCGCCGTGATCTGGTGGCGGAGCGGGACAAGCGGATCGAGCAGCTCCTGGCCGAGCACGACGTGCTGCGCGGAGCCGTCGCCGAGCTCGCGACGTTCGATGCGGGACAGTTCCGCGCCTCGGAGCGCGTCGCCAGCGAGCCCACCAGTGCACCCGAGGTGGTCCGTCTTACGCAGGCCGTCACCGGCGCAGGCGGCTTCACCCGTGCTCTGCGCGAGCTGCAGGTCGGTCAGCGCTCCCCTAGCGCGGTCGAGGGGGCCGGGCCGGAGACGGAGGCCACGGCCGTCATCGAGCCCGGTACGGCGTTCGCCGAGCTGGCCCGGACGCTGGTAGCGGCACCCGACGTCGTGCTGCCGGTCCGGGGCGGGTTCCAGCCGCCGGACCTCTCCGAGGTCGGGTTCGTGCTCAAACCGACCGCCGTCGACCGGCTGTCCCGAGGCACCGTCGGCGCTCTCAAGCGGCGCGGGCTCGACCCGTCCACCGCCCCCCTCGACCGGGTCACCCAGCGTCTCGAGGCCGACCTGGCCACCACGGTCGCCGCGCTCGAGGCGGTCGCGGGTCACCCCGAGCGTCGCTCGTTCCTGCGGATCGGTGACGCGGTCGTCTTCGTGACGACACCGGTCGTCGAAGGCTGGGGCGCCCTCGGCACCGGGGGAGTGCTCGGCCTCCCGTCGCTGCCGATGACGGGCAGCGTCCCGGAGACCAAGGGCGCCGTCGCCCCGGCGGGCATCGCCGACCTGCTCCTCATCAAGCAGCAGCTCGTCGGCTACGAGGGTGCCGACGTCGCGCACATCGAGAACGTGCTCAAGGGCGAGCGGAAGACCCGCGAGCACACCCGCCGCGAGGAGAGCGAGATCACCACGCTCACCGAGACCGAGACCACCACCAGCGAGGAGCACGAGCTGGAGTCGACCGACCGGTTCGAGATGACCCGGGAGACGAGCGAGACGATCAAGGAGGACGTCGCCCTCAAGGCAGGACTGAAGATCTCGGGCAGCTACGGCCCGGTGGTCGAGTTCGCCGCGAGCGCGGAGGGCTCGGTCTCCCGATCCAAGGAGCAGGCGACCAAGTCCGCGTCGACCTTCTCGCAGGACGTCACCGAGCGCAGCTCGCGCAAGATCGCCGAGCGGGTGCTGCAGCGCACGACCGTGCGCACGTTGACCGAGACGATCGAGAAGAACCTCCACGAGCTCGACAACGTCGCCGGCACCGGCCACGTCTCGGGCGTCTATCAGTGGGTCAACAAGCTCTACCGGGCGCAGATGTTCAACTACGGGCTGCGGGTGATGTTCGACTTCATGGTCCCCGAGCCGGCCGCCTTCCTGATCGCGGCACTCGAACAGGCCGGCAAGGCAGCGGTCACCCTCACCAAGCCGCCCGACTTCACCCTGCTGCCCAGCCAGGTCACCGAGAGCAACTACTCCTACTGGGTCAAGGTGTGCGGAGCCACGGACGTAGCCCCGCCCCCGGAGCTCTACCGCACCAAGTCCGCCGACTTCAAGGCGGGAGGCGGCGACAGCAAGACCAACTACAACCACTCCGCGCAGGTCGTGATCGACGACGGCTACCGAGCGGTCTACGGCAGCGTCGGGGTGGTCCGCAACAACTGGGAGCCCGACTGCTCCGTGGACGTCGTCCTGGGACGTCGTACCCAACGGCTGCCCAACGGGCAGTGGCTGTGGACGACGAGCCTCGACGACGAGCGCGACTCCATCCCGCTGGGTATCGACACCTTCCACTGCTCGCAGGTCGCGGTGGCGATCGAGGTCAAGTGCCAGCGGACCGATCGGGCACTGGAGAAGTGGCGGCTGGAGACGCACGCCAAGCTCAAGACCGCGCACCAGGGCCTCGTCGCCGACTACGAGGACAAGCTCAACAAGCTCAAGCTGCAGGCCGGCGTCGCGATCCGGGGCCGCAACCCGGTGGCCAACGACGTCACCATCCGCCGGGAGCTGCAGAAGAGCTGCCTCAGCGTCCTCACCGACCAGCACTTCGACCTCTTCGACGCCGTCGTGGACTCCCCGGTCAACGGCCTGCCGCAGATCGACGTCGCCGAGGCCGCCGTGGAGGGCGCCTACGTCCGCTTCTTCGAGCAGGCCTTCGAGTGGGAGCACATGTCCTACATCACCTATCCGTACTTCTGGGGCAGCAAGGACCAGTGGGACGAGCGGTTGGGGTACGACGACCCGGACCCCGCGTTCGCCGACTTCCTGCAGGCCGGTTACGCCAGGGTCACGGTCCCGGCCCGGCTCGGGTTCGAGGGCGCGATCGACCACTACCTCACGTTCGGCGAGATCTGGAACGGTGGCCCGCTGCCGACCATCTCGAGCCCGCTCTACCTGCCGATCGCCGACGAGCTCGCCGAGCGGCTCGACCGCCCGGGCGACGAGGTCGCGCAGGGCGACCCGTGGACGGTGCGGGTGCCGACCAACCTGGTCAGGCTGCGCGCCGACGACCGGCTGCCGCGGTGGCACCAGGACGCCTCGGGCGACTGGGTCGAAGGCGGCGACGGGTGACGGCGACGGCGGCGGTCTCGGCCGCGGCGGCGGCGGAGGCGGGGCATGGGTGACATCTCGCGGCATCGCGACATCTACCTGTTCACCAAGGACACCGTCGCGGCGCAGCGCCTGACCGACGCACGGCTGACCGCGGGCGACCTCACCTACCTCGAGCTGGGCAACTACCTGACCGACGTCTCCCAGTTCCGCGACCCGGTGACCTACATCTTCGCCAAGCAGCGGGTCTGGCGGGAGAAGGTGCTGCCCAAGGTCGAGACGAAGCTCCCCGACCGAGCGGTCACGGCGCTGGTGGGGGCACTGGCCCTGGCGGGGGGCACTGCGGTCAAGCGCATCGTCGCGGGCCGGTTGGGTGACGTCGCCGAGGGCGCGGGGTTCGGCGCGGGCGCGCTCGCCGGCCTCCTCGCCAGCCTGCCCGCGGACCTCGTGGCCGACCTCGTCGGCGCCGACACCTGGATCGACGAGCTGCTGGGCACGCCCATCGACCGCACACCGCTGCCACCCCCGGGGATCGGGACGAGCGCCCAACGAGCCGCGGCGCTGGAGGAGCGAGACGCGAAGCACTACGGCCACCTCGGGCAGTTCTTCCGCCACTTCATCGAGGGCACCACGCAGCTGCTGTTCGCGGACGACGTGGCCAGGCGGTCGAAGGACGGCTGGGGACGGGTCGACCCGGTCCCGGTCGACCGGCTGTCCGAGGTGTACGCCGAGTTCTACACGCAGTACTTCCCCCACGAGCACAGCGACCAGCCGCCGTACGTCTGGGACGCGAGCAGGCGGCCCACCCAGCCCAAGCTCTACGGCCCCGCCCGCCGGCAACGCAACCTGGTCGACGGTGAGGTGGGGGTGATGGCAGTCGTCGACACGTTCTACATCGGCTATCTCGCCGAGGGCCTGGCAGGGGTCGAGGACGAGTGGCGGGCTCTGAAGCGCGACGACGTGACCGGGCGGCAACGACTGCTCGTCCGGACCGGCAAGCTGCTGCACGGCGTGGAGGACTGGTTCTTCCACTCCAACGTCGTCGAGCTGCTCGCGCTCCGCGGTCTCCGCCCACCGCAGGGCGACACCGAGGGCGACGAGTGCTTCCTCGAGCGCTTCGTCGAGGACGTGGCCGCGAAGCGCCCGGAGTTCCAGCGGGCCGATCCGGTCGAGCGCCGGCGTCTGACGCGGCGGCTGCACCGGCGGCTGCGCTATCCCGCCTACGAGGCAGGCACCAGGATCGAGAGCTACGGCCGGATCAGCACCAGGACGCCGTCCTCGCCGAGCGTGCAGCACGCCTACCCGGCGTTCCCCTCGGCCGCGGACACCGCACACACGCTGCTGCACGCGCTGGGCAACCTCGAGACCAAGGCCACAGGGTCCGAGGACGAGCTGCCTGCCTGGCTGTCCGCGGCGCTCGACCGGCGCGGGCTCGAGCTGCCGCCGGTCGTGGAGCGGCTCGGGCGCCCGCTCCTGATGAGCCTCGCGGTGCGCGAGCTCCGGGAGTGGATCCCCCTGGTCCTCACCCTGCTGAACGAGAGCGAGCGCCAGCGACTGGTCGCCAACGTCGCGCCGGAGGACTGGCCGCTCGCCGACGGGGCCACCCCGCCACCGCGCACCACGACGAAGACCGAGACCGAGCTGCAGCAGAAGCGTCACGTCGACGCGCTGGAGCCGCACCACACCAGGGACGGCGGCACCGAGAGCAACTACGAGCAGTTCGTGCGCTACCTCGCCGAGGGGGGGTTCCTCAACGAGACCGGGAGGAAGGCGATGGTCGCGGCCTTCGAGGTGGACCGACGCTCCGAGCACCTGCCCACGGACGCGCCCGGGTGTGGCGGCTTCCTCATGGAGTTCGGCCTGGAGCTCCAGGAGAAGCTCGACGAGAGCCGGGTTGCCGTCGAGAGCCTGAACAGGAGGGAGCAGTCCGTCCTCGACAGAGCCACCGACAACGGCGCCTTCAACGAGATCGTCGGCTCGCACTCTCTGATGTCGAAGGACACGCTGACCTCGGTGCCCTTCTTCGACGACGCGCGGGTGCTGGCCACCGTCGCCTCGTCCTCGGTCTTCACGATCCTGCTCCAGCAGCTGGCCGCGCCCCGGCCCGACCGTCGGATCGACTGGGAGCAGGTGCTGCACCACCTGATCCGCTACCCACCGCGCAAGCTCGACTGGGAGCGCCGCGCGCTGGCCATGTTCGCGGAGAGGGCGCAGATCCCCGGCCTCGACGACGTGCCGGAGCTCGCGCGGCTCGCGGCGGCGTCCATGGTCCCGGTGCCTCCACCGACCGCACCGGACGGCCGACCGCGGCAGTCCAGGCGCGAGGCGCTCGAGGAGCGCTACGACCGGCTCGAGAGCGACGTTGCGACGTACCGCTACTGACCGCCCGCCCGCCCGGGGAGGACACCCGCCGGGCAGAATCGACCTCGTGGACCTGGACACGGTGCTCGAGACGATCTGTGCGGACGTGGCGCCGCTGCTCGGCTCCGGTAAGGTCGCCGACTACATCCCCGGACTCGCCTCGGTCGACCCGCACCAGTTCGGGATGGTCGTCGCCATGAACGACGGCCCGCTCCACGCTGTCGGTGACTGCGACACGCGGTTCTCGGTGCAGAGCATCTCGAAGGTCTTCAGTCTCGCGCTCGTGATGGCGCACGACACCGACGGGATCTGGCAGAGGATCTCGCGCGAGCCCTCGGGGAGCCCCTTCAACTCGCTGCTGCAGCTCGACCAGGAGAGGGGCCGCCCGCGCAACCCGTTCATCAACGCCGGCGCACTCGTCGTCACCGACCGGCTGCACCGGGTCACCGGCGACGCCGCCGCGACCATGCGTGACCTGGTGCGGCGGGAGAGCGGCAGCCCGGACATCGACGGTGACCCCCGCATCGCCCGGTCCGAGAGCGAGCGAGGTCACCGGATCGCGGCGATGGCCCACCTGCTGGCCAGCTACGACAACCTCGAGTGCAGCGTCGATGCCGTGCTCGAGCAGTACTTCTGGCAGTGCTCGCTGTCGATGAGCTGCCGGGAGGTGGCCCTCACCGCGGGCCTGCTGGCTCGACACGGCGCGCTGGCGGACGGCAGCCGGCTGCTCTCCTTGAGCCAGGCGAAGCGGATCAACGCGGTGATGCTCACCTGTGGCACCTACGACGCGGCAGGGGAGTTCGCCTACCGGGTCGGTCTCCCCGCCAAGAGCGGGGTCGGCGGCGGGATCCTCGCCGTCATCCCGAGCGTCTGCACGATCTGCGTGTGGAGCCCGGGGCTGGGTGCGTCGGGCAACTCCGCGGCCGGCCTCGCGGCGCTCGACCTGTTCACCACGCGCACCGGCTGGTCGATCTTCTAGCGCAGGTCCGGCCGTCGGTCAGCGAGCCAGAGAGCCCCGCTGCCCGGGACGGACGGAGCCGGGTGATCCCGGTCCCGGAGCGGAGGCAGCGTGGATCCGCACCTCCACCTCCCACGAGCCGTCCCGTGAGCCGGCGAAGAAGGTGCCGCCGGTGAGCTCGACCCGCTCCCGGATGCCGCGCAGGCCGTAGCCTCCGGACAGGAACGGCTCGGGGGTGGACGAGGGCATCGGACTGCGCGCGAGGAAGACAAGAGTGCCCTCGTCGAGGGTCGCCGCGAACGTGCACTCCGAGCCGGTCGGCGCGTGGCGCAGCACGTTGGTCCCGGACTCCTGCAGGATCCGCGCCACCGTGCTCTGCGTGGTCGGGTCCAGGCCGTCGACACCGGGGTCGATGCTGAACCGGGCGTGGTAGTCGTGCCCGCTCAGCTGGCGGGAGAGCTCGGTCGCCACCACGGTGGGGGTCAGCGCCGGCCCGGCGCCCGTGGTCGCGCCCGTGCTGGAGTGCAGCGCGCCCACCAGCCCGCTGATCTCGGACTCGCCGGTCGCCAGCGCTTCGCCGATGCGGCGCACGAGGTCGCGCAGCACGCTCACGTCCCCCTCCTGCTCGGCGGCCAGGGCCTGCAGGCTGACGAGGGACAGCTGGTGCCCCACGACGTCGTGCAGCTCGCGCGCGACCCCGGCCCGCTCCTCGGCCGCGATCCGTCCCTGCTCGGTGTGCAGCTGCTCGAGCTCCGCCCTGGTGCGGCTCCGCACGGTCTCGAAGTGGCACACCGTCAGCCCCAGCAGGACGCTGCTGATGACGGCGCCCTCCAGGACCCCCACCAGGGTGCCGGCCTCGCGTCCGTGCCGGGCGAGGTGCACCGCCATGTAGCCGAGCTGCACGGTGACCGCAGCCGTGATCCAGTACCAGCGGCCACCCCGGGCGGCGACGAAGCAGAGGAGTGCGGCCGGCATCGCCACCCACAGCGACGGCTGTGGCGTGGCCAGGCCCACCGCCAGCACCGTGACAGCCATCGCGAGCCCCACCCGGAGGCGCCACAGAGCCACGGCCACCGTCAACGGGCTGGCCACCGTGACGGCCGGGCCCAGGGCGAGGGGGTGCCCGACCCCCTCCGTCATGCCTGACCAGGCGGCGTGGCACCACGGCCAGGCACACCACGACCAGACAGACCACGCTGAGGAGCCGTCGGCTGCGGCGCGACTGCAGAGCGTCGATCCAGGCCGGCGGGCGGGCCGCCGGAGCGGGTGCGGGCGCGAGCTCGGCGCGCAGAGTTCGCAGCGCCACGCGCACCGACGCCAGCGTCGACCGGCTCTGGTCACCGACCAGCGACAGGATGCGGTGCAGCTCGCGGGGGTCGTCCGACCGGCTCACCCCCCGGACGGTCGTGCGCATGGCGCTGAGGTCGTGGGTGAGGATGCTCTGCAGCTCCTCTGCCAGAGCCCGGCGCTCGTCCGCCCGGATCCGGACGTTCTCCGCGTGCAGCCGGCGCAGTGCCCGGTGCGCCTCCTCGCGCTCCCGGAGCAGCCGACCTGCGACCACGCCCGCGGCGGTCGCGAGCGCCGCGAAGAACGACCCGGTCAGGGTGGCCAGCAGCCAGTCGGTGCCCCGGTCGCGGTGCAGGGCGTAGCCGAGCACGGCGGCGAACGCGACCGACCCGGCCAGGCTCACCACCACCGCTCGCGGACGCAGCGTCACCGCCAGGACCGCGGCACCGACGATCAGCAGGTTGATCTCGATCCCCACCGGGTGCCGCAGCAGCATCATCGTGACCAACCCGGCGGCCAGGGGCGCGGCCCACCGCCAGCGCCACCACAGCAGACAGGCGCAGGCCACCAGCCCCAGCACCGTCTGGGCGACATCGAGCCCGGTCGGGCGGGCGACGACCGAGTTCGGCGCCAGCACCCCGACGACGGAGTCGGTGGAGTCGGCGACCAGGAACAGCAGGGCCGCCCAGCGGACCACACGGAGGTCCGTGGCGAGCCGGCCGGGCAGCGGACCGGGCCAGGTGGCAGCATCGCGCGAGGCCATCCGGCCCTCCTCCCCGCGGGACTCGACTGCTCGCCGGCTCCACCAGGGCAGCACCGACGGCGTCAGACTAGCCCCAACGGTGCGCGAAGGCGTCGACTCGAGCACGGGAGGGCGGGTGCCGAGCACAGCTCATCGATCTCGTAGCCGCAGCGCGAGCGACCAGGTGCGGGGGTCCAGGTGCTCCTGGTGGCCCGCCCAGAAGGTGCCCTCGGTGAGACGGACCCGCTCGTGCAGCGCCACCAGCGTCAAGTCGTCCGGCGCGGCGCGCCATCCCGGCGTCGGGGCGGTGACCCGCAGCGAGACCGAGCCTGGCGCGGTGCTGACCTCGACCGTGCACCGGGTGCCCGGTGCCGCGTGCAGGTCGATGGTCGCCCTGGCCGCGGCCAGCGCCTCCTCGACGGTACGCCGTGCCAGCGGTCCGACCCGGTCGGCGGGGTCGGGAGCGAGGACGTCGACGCCGAACCCCGCCTCGCGCAGCGCCCGGACCTGCCGCTCCACCACGACAGCCACCGGGTCGCAGACGGCCAGGTGCGCCAGTCCCGACCCCGCCCCGAAGGGAGACCTGTCGGTGTCGAAGGGATCCGCCCGCAGGACCCGGTCGAGCAGCCCCAGGTGCGCCAGGATGTCGGTCGTGGTCGCAGCGATGGTGTCCAACGACCACCGCAGCTGGGCGACGTCGTCACTGTCGCGGTGCCCCATCACCTGCAACGAGACGCTGGCCACCCGGTGGGTGAGCTCGTCGTGCAGCTCGCGGGCGAGTCGCTCCCGGGCGTGGGCACGCAGCCTGGCCTCGGTGGGCCGTGGTCGGTCGACGCCGTCCAGCACTGGTCGGCACCGGGTCAGCAGAGGTGGGTCAGGCGGCACCACCAGCCCTGCGGTGCGGCGGAGATCACCCCGGGGCCGGGGGCGGCGGCCTCCGCGGGCAGCGGGCCCAGGCTGGCGACCGCGACGACGGTGGTGACGGCGACGATGGTGCGGATCAGAGTCCTCATGGTGACCCCCAGGGGAGAACGGAACCGAGTACGACGGCTCCGAGGCTGCCGGGTGTGCGCGGTCGGCACCATTGACGAAGGGCCAGTTCCGGGCGGCACGCCCAGCGGACGGTCGCGCCCGCCCGGCCACCGGCGTCCTAGGGTGTCGTCATGGCAGCCGTGCGGGTCCTGGTCGTGGACGACGACCCGGTCGTGCGCGACGCCTATCGGGCGTTCCTCGCCGCGCGCGAAGGCCTCGAGCTGTGCGGGGAGGCCGCAGACGGCCAGGCGGGACTGGAGGCCTACGCGGACCTACGGCCCGACGTCGTGCTGATGGACCTGCAGATGCCGCGGATGTCCGGGATCGAGGCGATCGCTGCCATCGCGTCACGCTGGCCGGGAGCGTGCGTGGTCGCGCTGACCACCTTCGGCACCAGCGACTACATCACCGCCGCCCTGCGAGCGGGCGCGGCGGGCTACCTGGTGAAGGACACCGACGGCGACGCGCTGGCGCAGGCCATCGGCCAGGCCGTGGCCGGCGACATGCCGCTGTCGCCCGTCGTCCGCCGCGAGCTGGTCTCCTCGATGCTGGTCGAGCCTGCATCGCCCCCCGCCCAGGTCGGCCCCGGCCTGACCCCGCGCGAGAGCGAGCTGCTGGGCTGGCTGGCGGCGGGGCTCACCAACCAGCAGATCGGCGCGAGCATGTACATCTCCGAGGGGTCGGTCAAGCAGTACCTCTCCCACATCGGGGAGAAGCTCGGCGCCAAGTCCCGCACCCAGATCCTGGTCAGGTCCATCCAGCAGGGCCTGGTCGACCTGACCGCGCTGCCGCCGACCACCGACGGCTGAGCCCACCCTGAGGCGCGGCCACCGGGGCCGCGACAGCCGGGCCTGGCCGATCGTTAGTACCGCCGGCACCTGCCTTTCGTCAGCATGGACGCATGCCCGAAAGCCGGTGCTCGCCCCCCGAACCTGCAGCCGATCGGCATCTGTCGGCGGACCCCGCGGCTGGGTTGACTTCGAGTCGGCCCAGCAAGTCGCCGGGTCGATCTGAGTCAGGGAGGGGGCAGAGCGATGTCGCTGTCAACCATGAGTGGGGATGTTCCGGTCGCGTTGTACCTCGGGTCCGCACGTGGTGTGGAGTCGGTGAAGCGGCGCTTCGACGAGGCGCTGGTGCGCTTCGACGCGTGGTTCCTGGTCTTCGTGGCGGTGATCCTGGCGCTGGGGGCAGCGCTGCTCGCCGGTATGGCGATCTGGTGCGTGGTCAACCAGCACAAGACCTTCACCGGTCGCTGGAGCTTCAAGAACTTCGGCCTGAAGGTCTACTTCGAGTGCCGATGAGGTCCTGACCACGACATCCCGTCGACGACCGGCGCCGAGGAGCTCGCGAGCCGCCTTGGCGCCGGTCGGTCCCTCCCCGTGCAAGGAGCCACGCCGTGAACCTGGTCCTGGACGTCCGTGACGTCAGCTTCTCCTACACCGCCGGGCCGCCCGCCGTGGAGCGGGTGAGCTTCTCGGTGCCGGGCGGGTCGGTGGTCGGACTGATCGGCCCGAACGGCTCCGGCAAGTCCACCCTGGTCAAGAACGTCGCCGACCTCGTCCGCCTCCAGACCGGACGCATCGTGGTCGGCTCTCACGAGCACGACTCGGTCGCGGCGCGGTCGGAGGTGGTCTACCTCGCCAGCAACGACTACCTCCCCGAGTTCCTCAGTGCCTGGGAGTACCTGGTGATGCTGCGCCGGCTGTACGGGACCGCGCTGGAGCGAGGCGCCGCGGAGGCGATGTTCGAGCGCTACTCGATGGCCGGTCGGATCGACGACCTCATCGAGGACTACTCGCACGGCATGCGCAAGAAGACCCAGCTGATCGCAGCCTTCCTGCTGCGGCGGCCGCTCACCATCGTCGACGAGACCCTCAACGGCATCGACCTGGAGGCTCTGCACCTGTGCGAGCAGGAGATGCGCCAGATGCGTGCCGAGGGTTGTGCGGTGCTGCTGTGCACCCACGACTTCGCGCTGCTCGAACGCCTGGCTGATCACGTGCTCTTCCTCGACCTCGGCGAGCTGGTGGCCTCGGGCACCACCGCGGATCTGATGCACGAGCACGGCTCGCTCAGCACCTTGGTGTTCGACCGCCTCGACGGCGGGAGGAGCTGAGATGCGTCTCGGCCACGCCCTCGTGCTCGCGCGCATGCTGATGGTCTTCTTCGTGCGCAAGGTGCTCTCCGTGGGGGTTCTCCGTTCTCCGGCGGTCCGGGTCCTGCTGGCCTCGGGGGCGCTGCTGCTGGCTGGGATCTGCACCGGCGCGGCGTACCTGTTCCTGCGGCCGATGGCGGCGGACCGTGCCGTCTGGCAGCTGGTGCTCGAGACGACCACGGTCTCCGCCCTGCTCTGGACGCAGTGCGCGTTCCTGTTCGTCAAGGTGCTCTTCCTGAACTCCGAGGGGTTGCTCGAGCTCTCCTTCCACCTGCCGCTCACCGGTCGTGAACGCGCCGTCGCCATGCTCGTCTACGAGGCCGGCATGGTGCTGGCGGTTGCCTCGGCCGGACTGTTCTCGATCAGCGCCGCGGCCATCCTCGTCCTGGGGCCGGGCGCCGCCCTGCTGCTCCTGGAGACGATCGTGGTCCCGGTGCTGGTCACCTACGGGGCGCTGAGCCTGGTCCACGCTGTGGTGCTGCGGGTGCTGGGGCGGACCCGCCTGCGGCGGGTCGCCCACCTCGTGGGGATCCTGGTGGTCTTCGCCCTGCTGCTGGCCTACGCCCGGCAGCTGGCGCCGTTGGTCAGGAGCGTCTCGCTGCGCTACCTCGAGCACGACACGTCGTTCGGCCTGGTCACCGCCCCCAGCTGGCTGGCGGACCGCTACGGCCCGCTCGCCCTGGTCATCGCCGCAGGCGCGACCCTCGGCGCGCTGGTCGCCGTCGTGCTCGTCCTGACCCCCCGGCAGTACGTGCGTCCGTCGCGCTACCTCAAGGCCTGGCCGGGATGGTCCTCGCGCGCGCTGCTCACGCCGTACGACCGGTGCCTGCTGCGCAGCTCGCAGACGTGGCTGGCCGGCCTCGCCGCCGCCGGTGTGTTCGTGGCGTTGTGCCTGCGTCCAGCGGTCAACCCGCTATGGGCGCTCAGCCTCCTGCCGATGGGAGGGCTCTACCAGTTCGCCGCGACCGAGCCGCTGCGCACCTCGGGCTGGGACCGGAGCACGCCGTGGCAGGTGTACACCCGGCTGGTGCGATCCCAGCTGCTGCTGGTGGCAGGTGGTCTCCTGACGACCGTGCCGGTGCTGGGGGCGCTCGCTCTCGCCTCCGTCTCGGGCGCCGGTCCGGCGGTCGGGGGCGCCCTGCTCGCCACGGTGCTGGCGACGTTCATCGGCGTGATGTTCCCGGCCGAGCACGACAACCCCTTCTCGGTGTTCATCGGGATCTCCTCCACGGCGATGGTGGGGTTCATCCTCGCCGCGGCCCTGGGGATCCTCCGCCTCGACCCGACCGTGCTGCTCGCGGTCCTGACCCTGCTCACCCTGGTCATCGCGACCTACACCGTCATCGGAATCCGGATCAACCAACAGAGGAGACGTCATGAGGAAGTCGTTGCTGGTGCTCAACAGCGTGGTGGGCGCCTCGTTGCTCACCGCCGTCCTTGCCGCGGGCACATTGCTGTACCTCATGTTCTCGACCGGTGACGAGGTGGTGCGCAAGACCGGGTTGTTCGGCGCGCTGTTCTTCCAGACCGCCCGCATCTCCGACGGAGGCCTGGGGGTGACGATGGGCGTCGCCGGGACCACCCCCCTCCTGCTCCTCGCCGGGATCCTCGCGCTCGTGCTCGCCTGGGTGCAGGTCGTCTACGTCGTGCTCAAGGGCTACCGGATCCGGCTGCTCGACGGCGGGGAGAGGAATCACTAGGCCGGGCGGCGGCAGGGTCCGTGTCCATGCCCGGTCCGACCTCAGCCTGGGCGCCGTCGCGCTGCGGGTGGTCGGCCAGACGTGGCCGCTGCAGGCCCTGACCGCCGGGATGCTGCTGGCAGCCACGTGGTGGTTCCTCGTCTCCGGCGACGCGATGCCGCTGCGGGCCGCCGGGCGCGTCGAGGCAATGGCCGCGATCGGGCTCGGCGGTGCGTTCGCGGTGCACGAGGTGGCACACGCGGCGGTGCTTCGACACTGCCCGGGGGTCAGCCACCTGATCGTGTCCGCGACGCCGTGGCGGCTCTCGCTGGAGCCGCGCGGCGTCATCACCCCCGGGCAGGTGGTCCGGGTGGCCCTGGCAGGTCCCGGCACGACGGCCGCGGTCGGTCTCGTGCTCTGGGTGGCGGTCCCGCAGGCAGGGTTGCACTGGTGGTTCCTGGCCCACCTGCTCTTCCTGCTGCCGGTCTTCGGTGACGGGCGCAGCCTGCTGATCGGCGCCACCAGGTCGGTCAGGACGAGGGCTCGAGGGTCTTCGTGACGACCCAACGGGGGGTAGTCGGTCATCGGTCCCCTCTCGCGTCTGGGCGGGAGCCGGATCCCGGCCCTCCCGCGAGGACGCGCACGGCGAGGTCGGTCGTCGTCGGCACGCCCAGGTGGCCGACCACCCGGGCGACCCGGTCCGCGTCGACGTGCGGCGCAGCGGACGTGCCTGCGGCATCCGGTGCCAGACCGAGGTCGAGCTCGGTGCGCCCGGACATGATCGCGGTGTTGAACTCGAACCGCTCCCGGGTGGCCGGATCGGCCAGCCGTCTCAGCAGGCTCGCGCCCATCCGCCGTACTCCCTGCTCCTCGCAGTACGAGTCGAGCGTCGCGACCAGGTTGGCGCCGGCGCAGTGCTCGATGTCGGCCCAGACCGCCTGCATCGTGCCCATCTGCGACAGCAGCACCGACGCGGTCCTCTCGCCGATGCCCGGCACGCCGGGAAGGTTGTCGCTGACGTCCCCGCGCAGCGCGGCGTACTCCAGGTACTGCCCTGCCTCGACGCCGTACAGCGCGCGGAAACGGGCGGGGTTGAGCAGCGGGGAGGCGTTGACGCCGCCCTTGATCAGGCGCAGGACCCGGGTGCGCTCGCTGATGTGGGCGAACGCGTCGCGGTCCGAGGTGACGATCACGCAGTCCCACCCGCGCTGCGCGGCCCACGCGGCCGCGGAGGCGCTGACGTCGTCGGCCTCCAGACCCGGCGGGGTGACGGTCCGCAGGCTGAGGGCCTCGAGCAGGGCGCCGGCACGGTCCAGCTGGTCGATCAGCGGGGCGTCCTTCTCCGCGCGGCCCGCCTTGTACGCCGGATAGCTCTCGGCGCGCACCGACGCCGTCCGGTCGTCGAACCCGAAGAGCAACGCGTCCGGGGCGAACTGGTCGACCACCTCCAGGATCTGGCGCAGCATCCCGTGCAGCGCCCAGGCCGGTCGACCACCCGCGTCGCGCAGTGCGGTGGCGGCGCGGGCGTGGTGGTTGCGGTGCAGCAACGAGGGCGCGTCGACGACGAGCAGGAGGCGGGGGTCGGAAGGTGGCATCGGCAGGGCCCAGCCTACGGACGTCGGGTGCCCGACGGACCGCGACCTGCCCGAGGGGTCTGTGGCGCGTGGTCCCCTGGATGTCGACTAGATTCCGACCGTGAGCGCCCAGGCCCCTTCTGCAGTCATCCTCATCCGTGCCGAGCGGTTCGTGCCGAACCCGCACACGGCAGCCGACAACGCCTTCCAGTCCGACGCGCCGGTGGGACAGTCCCAGGACGTGACGTCTCGCCGCGCAATGGCGGAGATGGATGCCGTGGCCGAGGCTCTGCGAGCGGCGGGCGTGCGCGTTCACGTGTTCGCCGACGGCGACCACACGCGACCGGACAGCGTGTTCCCCAACAACTGGCTGTCCACGCACGCAGGCGGCAACGTCGCGGTCTACCCGATGTACGCCTCCAACCGGCGCCACGAGCGACGCGCCGACGTCCTGGAGCTGCTCAAGTCCTCCTACCGGGTCCAGACCATCGTGGACTACTCCGGCCTGGAGCCCGACGGGATCTTCCTCGAGGGCACCGGCGCGATGGTGCTCGACCACGTCTCCCGGGTCGCCTACACCGCGGTCAGCCACCGCGCCGACACGCATGTGCTGGAGCGGTTCTGCACCGACTTCGGGTACGAGCCGATGGCGTTCGACGCGGTCGACTCGACCGGCGTGCCGGTCTACCACACCAACGTCATCGCCTGCATCGGCACCGATGTCGCGATGATCGCGCTCGAGATGATCCCGGACGAGGCGCGTCGCGTGGCGGTCCGCGAGCGCCTCACGGTCAACGGCCGCAGGGTCGTCGAGCTCACCGAGCGGCAGATCCGCGAGTTCGCCGGCAACGCCGTCGAGCTGTGCGGGCGTACGCCGGAGGGCCGTCGGCACTACATCATGGCGATGTCGTCGCGGGCGCGTCGCAGCCTGCGCCCCGACCAGGTGGCGGTGATCGAAGAGTCGTGCACCATCGTGGACGTCGACATCCCCACCATCGAGCTGGCCGGCGGCTCGGTCCGCTGCATGATCGCCGGTGTCCACCTCGACCGCCGCCCTCCGGGCATCCAGGTCGAGCCCACGCCCGCCGTCGAGGCGATCGACGAGAACCCCCACACCGCGGACGGGCGCGACGTGGCGGGTGATGCCTGACCCAGGGCGGGCGCCCGGGTGCGCCACGTGTGAAGCCGAGCGATCCGGGGCACCGGTGCCCTGCCTGGGGGCTGACGTCCCTGGGGTGAGGGACGACCGACCACCCGACGAGTCGAGGAGCGCACACCGATGAGCCAGCCGGCACAGCAGCAGAGCCCGCCCGGGATCCAGTCCGCGATGGATCCGGTCCCCGACTGCGGTGAGGAGTCGTACCAGGGGTCCGGTCGGCTGGCCGGGAAGGTCGCGGTCGTGACCGGGGGAGACAGCGGCATCGGACGCGCCGTGGCCATCGCCTACGCCCGCGAGGGTGCCGACGTGGTGATCTCCTACCTGTCCGAGGACGAGGACGCCCACGACACCGCGCGGTACGTCGAGAAGGCCGGTCGGCGGGCTCTGCTGGTCAAGGGCGACGTGTCCGACGCCGCCCACTGCCGCGCCGTGGTCGACCGCACCGTGCGCGAGCTCGGTCGGCTGGACGTGCTGGTCAGCAACGCGGCGTACCAGATGAGCCACGGTGACATCGAGGAGGTCAGCGACGAGGAGTGGGAGCACACCTTCGCCACCAACGTGTCGGCGATGTTCTACCTGGTCAAGGCAGCGGTGCCGCACATGGGGCCCGGCTCGTCCATCATCGGCAGCACCTCGGTCAACTCCGACATGCCGTCTCCCGACCTGGCGCCGTACGCCGCGACGAAGGCGGCAGTGGCCAACCTCTGCGCGAGCCTCGCCCAGATGCTGGGGCCGCGGGGGATCCGGGTGAACAGCGTGGCGCCCGGTCCGGTCTGGACGCCGCTGATCCCTGCCACCATGCCGCCGGAGAAGGTCGAGAAGTTCGGCCAGGACACGCCGCTGGGTCGCCCCGGCCAGCCTGCGGAGCTCGCCGGCGCCTACGTGCTGCTCGCCTCCGACCAGGGCAGCTACATGTCGGGGGCGCGCGTGGCCGTGACCGGCGGACGACCCGTGCTCTGAGATGGCCGGAGACGAGGCGGCCGCCCTCGTGGTGGTGGGCAGTGGTCCGGCCGGCCTGGAGGCGGTCCGCGCGTTCCGCAAGCACGGCGGGGCCGGTCGGGTGGTCATGGTCTCGGAGGACCCCCGGCCCCCCTACGCCCGTCCGCCCCTCTCCAAGGACTTCCTGCGCGGTGAGACCCAGGACGACGGGCTGCCGTTGGAGGGACCGTCGTTCTATGCCGACCACGGCCTCGAGCTGTGGCTCGGCCGGGAGGCGGTCGGGCTCGAACCCGGCTCCCACACGCTCGTCCTCGACGGCGGGGAGCAAGTCCGGTATCAAAGCTGCGTGCTGGCGACCGGCAGCCGGCCCCGTCCCCTTCCGGTCCCCGGTGGCGACCATCCCGACCTGCTGCTGCTTCGCTCCTGGGACCATGCGCACCGACTGCGCGACCGGGCGGACAGCGCGACGAGCGCCGTGGTCGTCGGCTCGGGCTTCATCGGCTGCGAGGCCGCGGCCTCGCTGGCCGCGCGCGGCCATGACGTCACAGTGGTCACCCTGGAGCCGCTTCCGCAGCACGCGCGTCTGGGTCCCGAGGTGGCCGCAACCGTGGCGGAGTGGCTCCGCGACGACGGCGTCCGGTTGGTCACCGGGGTTGAGATCGACGCGGTTCGCGATGGCCGGATCGTGCGCCTGGCCGACGGCCGCGAGCTGTCCGGCGATCTCGTCCTCGTCGCCGCAGGCGTGGACCAGGAGCAGGGTTGGGTGCACGCGTCCGGGGTCGCCTGCCGGGACGGGCGCGTCGAGGTCGACGCGTCCATGAGGACGAGCGAGCCGCACCTGCTGGCGGCCGGCGACGCCGCCCTGGCGTGGAACGCCTCGGCCCGGCGGACCGTCGCCGTCGAGCACTGGGGCGATGCGGCGCGGATGGGCGAGGTGGCGGGTACGACGGCAGCGGGCGCGGCGGACGCGTGGGCGGAGGCGCCCGGATTCTGGAGTGAGATCGGGGGACGGACGCTCAAGCACGCCGCCTGGGGTGACGGTCACGACACCGTCCGCCTCGTCGCGCACGGTGGCGGCGCCTTCACCGCGTGGTACGGCTCGAACGGCACCCTCGTCGGAGTGCTCACCCACGAGGCCGACGACGACTACGAACGAGGACGCCGACTGGTCACCGGAGGAGCCCCCTTCGGAGCGTGAGGGACGTGAGAGTGCTCAGGACTGGGACGAGCGCCGCGGCGGACCGCGTCAGGGTCTCGGCGAACGTTCCCCCGGGCACGAGGAGCGAGTACCCGCGGACACCCGGCCCACGCCGGACCCGGGCGGAGGCGGCTGGGAAGGTTCAGCCCATCGACCCGCCGCCCGTGTCGCCGTAGTCGCTGAGATGGACCCGCTCGCTCTCCTTGCCGCACCGGCGGCACACCATGTAAGGCTCGCCATCCGCGTTGCGGCGGTCCTCCCAGCGGTGGACCCCGAGGTGACAGCGGAGCGACCTAGTGGCCATCCTCCGACTGTCCATCCAGGGGCAGCGGCCCGTCCATAGCCCGGACGGGGTGGCCCGTGTGTCCGCCCACCGCGCACGGAGCGCGGCGCCCGCGGTCGATCAGGCCTGGCGCTTCCAGCTGTCGCAGCCCAGGCCGATGGCCATGGTCTCGCCGAGCGACGTACGCCGCTGCGAGCCGGTCGCGGTCGCGTGGGCGCCGCGAGCGACACGGCCCTTGGCGCGCATCCGGCCGAAGCGCTGCGACAGGGTGGGGATGACATCGAACATCGAGCTCAGATCCTTTACTACACAGGTCGGTGTACCTACGTCCCTGAGCGTACACCGGTCGGTGTACCCTCGCCACGTGAATGACTCGGACGACGAAGATTCCTCGCGTGATCTCGGCCACGACGACGTCTCCATCCGGATCCTGGACGCGGCGGCACGCTGCTTCTACCGGGACGGGATCTGGGCGAGCGGTGTCGACGCGCTGGCCGCCGAGGCGGAGGTCTCCAAGCGCACGCTCTACAACCACTTCGGCAGCAAGGACGGGGTGGTCGCGGCATACCTGCGCCAGCGCGAGGAGCACTGGCAGGCCAAGCTGCGAGGCGTCTGGGATGAGCTCGGCGAGGACCCGGTCGAGCGGATCGTGGCGTACGTGCGGGCCTACGCGCGGCCCGTGCAGCCCGAGGTCTTCCGAGGCAGCGCGTTCCTGAACGCGGCCGCCGAGCTCGCCGACGAGGAGAGCGAGGCCCTCTCCGTCATCCAGCACTCGCTGGACGAGATGGAGACCGGAATCTGCTCGCTGCTCCGCGAGGCGGGATATCCCGAGCCGGGAGTGCTGGCCAGGCGGGTGCTCTACCTGTTGGAGGGGGCGGTGGCGGTCGGGGGAGCGCGGCGGGACGCGGGCGCGCTCGAGGACGCCGAGCAGATGATCCGCGACCTGCTGACCTGGTTCGGCCCCTGACGAGGGGCCGATCCGGCGGCGGTCACCGTCCACCGGTCAGCCGTGGAAGGCGGTCTCGAGCTCGTCGATGCGCAACGCGCGCTGGTCCACGGCCATGAAGCAGGCTGTCACGCGCCGCACCTTCTCCGGGTCGGGGTCGGCGAGCATCTTGTCCAGCACGGCCGGGTAGACCTGCCAGCTGAACCCGAAGCGGTCCTTGAGCCACCCGCAGGGGCCGGGGCGGCCACCGTCGGTCAACGACCCCCACAGGCGGTCGATCTCGTCCTGGGTGTCGCAGGGCACCGCCAGCGACAGTGCCTCGCTCGCCTCGAACCGGCTGCCGGCGCCGTTGATCGCGGTGTAGGGCCTGCCCTGGAGCTCGAAGCTCACGGCCATCTTCTGCCCGGCGTACCTCCCGGCATCCGGTCCGTAGTCGCTGGAGCCGACGACGCGGCTCTCGGCGAAGAGCGAGCAGTAGAAGTCCACCGCCTCCTCGATCCGTCCGCCGTTGATCCACAGGTTCGGTGTGATGTGCTGCACGGTTCCTCCTCGCGTCGTGCGTGGTCGCTGATGTGCAGACCGAGGCGGCACCGCGAAGTCATCGAGAGACGGTGTCATCGCGGGAGGTGCGCATCCGGACCCGCCAGGCTGGCCGGACCACGACTACGATGGAGGCCATCCATCCGTTCGATCCGGACCCCTGGTACCAGGGCGTGCCGAGCCGGGAGGAGCCTGCCGTGGTCACCTACCAGTACACCTGCGACGTCGACGGTCCGACCGAGGTCGGCCTGCCCATGGGCACGGCGACCGCGACCATCCCCTGCCCGGTCTGCGATGAACCCGCCCGCCGGGTCTTCTCGGGACCGATGCTGTCCACGGCCGATCAGCGGGTGGTGGGTCTCCTGGACAGGACCGGGGCCACCAGCGACACCCCTGAGGTGGTCACCTCGATCCCGGCGGCGGGACGCCGCCGTCGGCAGCCGACGGCGCCGCCGGACCCGAGGCTGCAGAAGCTGCCGCGACCGCGGTGAGGGCGGGGACTCCCCGGGGAGCCCGCCCTCCCGGGCTACCGCGAGCGCCTCACCACGGGTACGGCGCCCACTCGGTGTGGTCCGCCCAGTGCGATACCGGCACGTCCATACCCCCGCTGACCGCAGTCGGGCCACTGGCGGAGGGCCGGATGTCGACGTCGAAGATGGCGGTCGGCAGGTACACCGTCGAGCAGGCGTTCGGGATGTCGACGACACCGGAGAGCCGCCCCTCGATCGGCGCCGAGCCCAGGATCATGTAGGCCTGGACCGGGCTGTAGCCGAACTTCGTGAGGTAGTCGATGGCGTGCAGGCAGGCTCGCTGGTAGGCGAGGAACGGGTCCAGGTACCGCTGCTCGTCGTCGAGGGTGACCGAGGTGCCGGAGAACGCGAGCCACTCGCTGTAGAGCGGGTCGGTGATGCCCGGCATGAAGATGGCGTTCTCGTGGACGCCGTAGGTGTCCATGCCGCCCTTGATGACGTCGACACCCAGCACCATGAAGCCGCCGCTCTCGATGGCACCGCAGAAGGTGATCTCGCCGTCGCCCTGCGAGAAGTGCAGGTCCCCGAAGGAGAGGTTCGCCCCGTCGACGTACACCGGGTAGAACACACGGGTGCCCTTGGTGAAGTTCTTGATGTCCTGGTTGCCGCCGTTCTCCCGGGGCGGCGCCGTGCGTGCGGCCTCACCGGCGACCCGGTCGAACTCCGTCCCCGACAGCGAGCCCAGGATGGCGCTGTCCGGGAGGGGTGGCAACGCCAGCGGGGGCACCCGGTCCGGGTCGGTCGCGATCAGGTCGGTCTCCCTCTTGGTCCACCGGGCCAGCAGCTCCGCCGACGGCGCGGTGCCCATCAGGCCGGGGTGCTGGATGCCCGTGTACGAGACGCCGGGGATGTGGCGCGAGGTGGCCACTCCACCGCGGAAGTCCCAGATCACCTTGTAGGCGTCGGGGAACTGGTCGACCAGGAAGCCGCCGCCGTTCTCCCTCGGGAAGACCCCCGTGTACCCCCAGCCCTGCCCCGCGATCCCGTCGACGTCCTCGTCATCGGCCTGCCCGATGTCGAGGATGTCGACGACGAGCAGGTCGCCGGGCTTGGCACCCTCGACGCGGAAGGGGCCGCTGAGGACGTGGACACCGGGAAGTGGGGCATCACGGACGTCGTCGGCGGAGTCGTTGTTGCGAATGGCGCCGTCGAACCACTCGCGGCAGTCGGCGCGGAACGTGTCACCGGGTCGCACCGTCACGTTGGCGGGGATGTCCGGGTGCCAGCGGTTGTGACCGACGTGCTGCTGGTCGGTGAAGGACTTCTTGTTGTTCAGCGGAAACAGGTTCTTCGGCATTGCCACTCCCCATCCGGTTCGGTCAGGCGCTCATGGAAGGTCAGTCCGGTCGGTCTCATGCCGTCGCCGCGGCAGAGGTCCTGGCCGCCGAGGTCGGCGTGCGCATCAGGTAGGCGAGCGCGGCGAAGACGACGACGGCGAACGCCGCCAGGACGATCGCGAACGTGTTCGCGGCGATGAAGTCCATGCGGTCGGTCAGCAGCAGGAACGCGGGCAGTGCGCCGGTGACCCAGCCCTGGATGGCCGCGACCGCGCCCGTGTACCGGCCGAGGGCGTCCATCTTGCGTCCCAGCAGCAGGAAGAAGAGTGTCCACAGGAACGCCCAGTAGAGCCAGATCACGCCGAACACGGGGTCGTTGTTGTCGAAGTTGATCACTGAGAAGACCACGGCGCAGACCGCCACGAACAGCGAGAACATCCCGGCCCCCGTGCCGTCCAGACCGGCGAGGAGGTTCCATCCCACGTACAGGTAGGTGAAGCCGAAGAGGTAGAGGCCGGACGCCGCCAGGATCTTGGTCATGTCCCCGTCTGCGCTGATGATCAGGTAGGTCGGTGTGACCACCTGCAGCGCGCCCACGAAGATGTTGAGCGGCGCCGCGGACCGCGCCTCGACCCAGCCGAGCAACATCGTCCCGTTGAGGAACAGGATCGCGCCGACGTACAACAAGCCGACAGCACCCATGCCTGCACACCCCGCCCCATATCTCGCCCGGCGGAGCAAACCTGCGTGTGGCCCGACGCCGTGGAATCGCGCTGAAAGACGAACTGGAAACGACCTTCCTCTGTTGGACGACCAGCGGTCAAGAGGCACCAGTGCAGAGGATTCGCAAATCTGGCGAAGTTGATGCAGATGTGACGGGGCCTCGCTTCGATGAGGTGAGGCAAGTCCGCCCGCGGACAGGAGCACCACCAGCGTGGCCGCAGGCGGGAGCCCACCACACGGTCCATGGAGGACATCATGATGAAACCGGAAAGCCAGTTCGCTTACGTCGACAAGTCGAGCGGCCGCTCGCTCTCCTTCACGCCCAAGCTCGACGAGGCCATGGTGACGTTCCAGCGGTCGATGGACGCCGAGGACCTCGGAACCTCCCTGCGCCAGGCTCGCGGCCTGTCGGTGAGCGAGGGCGTCAACGCCGAGCAGGGCTTCGCGGCGGTGCGCCTGGACGTCTCCGACGGCGTCGAGTCGGCCCGCGGACAGGACGAGGCTCTCCGCGCCGCCACGGACACCCCGGCCATCGCAGGGTCGGTGCCGGTGATGATCGACGAGGACGGGGCCTCGCGCTACTTCCTCCCGGACGAGCTGACCGTCCAGTTCCGTGACGAGGTCGACGAGGGGCGCGCCGAGCGGCTGATCCTCGACCGCGGCAGCAGGATCCTGGTCAAGCAGCGGACCCCCGGCTACTTCACGGTGGCCGTACCGGAGGACCAGGGGCTGTTCGAGTCGATCCGCGACTTCGCCGCGGTCGACGACGTCGAGTTCGCCGAGCCGAGCGAGGTGAGCTTCAACAGCGCGCTCAGCTACATCCCCACCGACCCGGACTTCGCCCTGCTGTGGGGCCTGCACAACACCGGTCAGGTCGTCGACGGCGTGGCCGGGGTCTCCGACGCGGACATCGACTCCCCGCAGGCGTGGGACCTGGTCACCGGTCTGCGCGACGTGATCGTCGCCGTGATCGACACCGGAGCCGACCTCGACCACGAGGACCTGCAGGCGAACATCCTCAGCCGGGGCAGCGAGGACTGGGACTTCGCGGACTCCTCGGACAGCGTCCCGCAGGACAACGCATCGAACAGCCACGGCACCCACGTGTGCGGTACGGTCGCGGCCGTCGACAACAACGTCGGGGTGATCGGGGTGGCTCCCGGCTGCCGGCTGATGCCGCTGCGGGTGGACCTCACCACGGGCCGCAACCAGAACCGTGCCGACGCCATCAACTACGTCACCGCACAGGCGCGCCGGCACTCGGAGCGCCGGTACGTCATCAACTGCAGCTGGCGGATGAACGGCGACCACGCCGGCGTCCGCAGGGCGATCCGCCGGGCGGTCGACAACAACGTCGTGACCGTCTTCGCAGCGGGGAACAACAACGCCAACACCGACACCTCCCCGCAGTTCCCGGGGGTCTACCCCCAGGTGATCTCCGTGGCGGCTCTCGACCAGAGCAACCGCAAGGCCGGCTTCTCGAACTACGGCTCCAACGTGGACGTCGCTGCTCCAGGTGTGAACATCTGGTCCACTACGCGTGGGGACAACTACGGCTTCCTCGACGGCACCTCGATGGCCTCCCCCCACGTCGCCGGTCTCGCCGCCCTGGTGTGGTCGACCGCTCCGCATCTGACGAACCACCAGGTCCGCGACATCATCGAGGGCACCTGCGACAGCGTCAACGCAGCCAACCCCGGCTTCGCCGGTCTGCTCGGCAGTGGGCGCATCAACGCGCGCCGGGCGGTGCTGCTCGCCTCCAGGACCGGTGGGCCTGCTCCCTTGTCCGGCCGCTACACGATCCAGCAGAAGAGCAACGGCCGGTTCGTGGATGCACACGAGAACTCCGGGCAGGACTTCCGGCTGGTCACCCGCACTGCCCAGAGCAACAACAGCCAGCGCTGGGTCTTCACCCCTGTGGCGACGGTGTGCACGCTCCAGCAGAAGAGCAGCGGCCGGTTCGTGGACGCCCACGAGACCGCGGGGCAGGACTTCCGGCTGGTCACCCGGATCGCCCAGCACAACAGCACCCAGCGATGGGTACTGACGCCCGTGCCGGGTCTGATCTCGACCTACACCCTGCAGCAGCTGAGCAACGGCCGGTTCGTGGACGCGCACGAGCACGCCAACGAGGACTTCCGGCTGGTCACCCGCGGCGCGCAGGACAACGACACTCAGCGCTGGGTGGCCTCCGATCTCGGGGACGACACCTACACCTTCCAGCAGCGTCGCAACCGCCGGTTCGTGGACGCGCACGAGAACGCCAACGAGGACTTCCGGCTGGTCACCCGCGGCGCGCAGAACAACGACACCCAGCGGTGGACGGTCCGGGTGATCGGGTACGTCTACTCCGTCCAGCAGGTGAACACCGGGCGCTGGGTGGACGCGCACGAGCACGCCGGGCAGGACTTCCGGCTGGTCACCCGCACCGCCCAGAACAACGACACCCAACGCTGGGCGGCGATCTACGTCGGGGACGGTGCCTACACGCTGCAACAGGTGGGAAACGGCAGGTTCGTGGACGCGCACGAGCACGCCGGACAGGACTTCCGCCTGGTCACCCGACCGAAGCAGGAGAACGACACACAGCGGTGGACGATCAGGCGCGCCTGACGTTCTCGGCGGCGGGCGTCCGGTCTCACAGCCGACCGCTCCGGCGACGTGGTCGGTTGAGGCCACGGTGGTCGATGCTGTTGGATCGTCCGGGTGCGGCCTCCGCCGGGGTCGACCGACCCGGGCGCCCGGTGCCGTCCGAGCGAAGGGACGCCCATGAGCGCGAGCACCGACCCCAGCAGCTCCCCGCCGTCGGTCGGCTCGGAGGGCACGTCGTACGACGAGCAGGCGCTGAGAGAGATCGCCGGGCGCGTGCTCTGGCTGTCGGCGGCGATCGTCGACGCGGCGAACGCCGGCCGGCCGAACGACACGGGCGTCAAGGTGGGCGGGCACCAGGCGTCCAGCGCCTCGATGGTCGACATCATGGTGGCGCTGTGGTTCGCCGAGCTCACGGCACTCGACCGGGTGTCGGTCAAGCCGCACGCGTCCCCGGTCCTGCACGCCGTCAACTACCTGCTGGGGGACCTCGACGAGTCGTACCTGCCGACCCTGCGGGCGAAGGGCGGACTGCAGTCCTACCCGTCCCGGTTGAAGGACCCCGACACCGTCGACTTCTCGACCGGGTCGGTCGGTATCGGGGCGACGGCCGCGCTGTGGGCGGCGATGGCGCACCGCTACGTGGCCTCGCAGTTCACCAGCTCCCCGCCGGCAGGCCGGTTCGTCAGCCTGCTCGGCGACGCCGAGCTCGACGAGGGCGCGATCTGGGAGGCGGTCGCTGACCCCGCGGTGGCGAAGCTGGGCGAGCTGTTGTGGGTGGTCGACCTCAACCGGCAGTCGCTGGACCGGGTCGTGCCGGACATCCAGATCCAGAGGCTCCAGGGCATGTTCGCGGCTGCCGGGTGGCAGGTCGTCGTGCTCAAGTGGGGGCGGCGGATCAGCGAGGTCTTCGAGCGCGACGGGGGAGCGGAGCTGCGGCAGCGGCTGGAGGCGATGCCCAACGAGGAGTACCAGCGCATGCTCCGGGTGGACTCCTCGCAGATCGCGGGACGGATCATCGCCGAGACCGGGAGCGAACGGCTGCGCGGCCTGCTGGACTCGATGCACCCCGCCGAGCTGGCCGCTGCCGTGCGGGACCTGGGCGGACATGACCTGGGCCTGCTGGTGGACACCTTCCGCAGCATCGACGGCCACCGGCCGACAGTGGTCTTCGCGTACACGGTCAAGGGACGCGGGCTGCCCACCGAGGGGCACCCGAACAACCACTCGGCGCTGCTGACCGGGGCGCAGATGGAGACCCTGGCCGCCGCGTCCGGGATGGACCCGGCGGCACCCTGGCAGAGGTTCGACGTCGGCACCGCGGCCGGCCGGCTGTGCGCGCAGCGTGGACGGGACCTGCGGCGGGAGCCGGTGACCGCGGCCGCCGCCGTGACCGTGCCGGTCTCGCTGGGACACCCGCACCGCAAGCCGGTCTCCACCCAGGCGGCGCTGGGCCGCTTCCTGGCCGACCTCAAGCGGGACACCCCCGAGGCGGCCGCGCGCGTGGTCACGTGCAGCCCGGACGTGGCGTCGTCCACGAACCTGGGAGGCTGGATCAACAAGACCGGGGTCTGGTCGGTCGAGGACCGTCGCGACTGGTTCGCCGACGACTCCGAGCGGGTGCTGCGCTGGCACGAGGTCAGCAACGGACAGCACATCGAGCTCGGGATCGCCGAGGTCAACCTGGTGTCCCTGCTCGGCGAGCTGGGTGCGACCTGGTCGCGGTGGGGCGAGCGGCTGATCCCTATCGCGACCCTGTACGACCCGTTCGTGTCGCGAGCGCTGGAGCCGTGGTCCTACGGCATCTATGCCGGTGGCCAGTCCATCCTGGTCGGCACGCCGTCGGGGGTGACGCTGGCGTCCGAGGGTGGCGCCCACCAGTCGATCACCACGCCGTCGATCGGCCTCGAGCAGCCCGGCTGCATCGCCTGGGAGCCGGCCTTCGCCCAGGACCTGGAGTGGTGCTTCCTGCACGCCATGGCGCGGGTCGGGGTCGAGGGTGGGACGTCGTCGTACTTCCGGCTCTCCACGCGACCCGTCGACCCGGCGCTGTCAGGTCTGCCCCAGGACGCGACGCTGGTCGAGCGGAGACGGCAGCAGGCGGTCGCCGGCGGGTACCGCCTGCCGGCGGGCTTCGACCCCACCGCGGAGGACGTGACGCTGGTAGGGGTGGGGGCGATCATGCCCGAGGTGGTCGCGGCCGCCGCGGCGCTCGCCGACGTGGGCATCCGCGCCGGTGTCGTCTGCCTGACCAGCCCCGACCTGGTGTTCCGCTCGTTCCAGCAGCGCGGACGTCGTACGGCGGGGGTGGGCGGCAGCATCCTCGACGACCTGTTCCCGGCCCACCACCCGGCGCCGCTGGTCACCGTGCTCGACGGCCACCCGCACACGTTGGCCTTCCTGGCGGGGGCCCGCGGCGACCGCATCCACTGCCTGGGCGTGACCGAGTTCGGGCAGTCCTCGGACCTGACCGACGCGTACCGGTTGCACCACCTGGACACCGGGTCGATCACGGACGCCGCCCTCACCCTGCTGGGACGGTAGCCGCTCCTTGGACGACCACCACGTCACGCTCGACCCGGACCGGCCTCCGAGCCCGACCGCGCTGGTCCGGCGGCGGCGGCCCGAGGACATCGCGGTGCTGCGCGACGTCCTGCTGGCGCAGCAGGCGACCAGCCGCTACCCCTTCCGTGACCCGCTGCCCTTCCCGGTCGAGGAGTTCCTGCACGCCGAGGACGCCGCGGCCGCCTGGACGGCGGAGCTCGGCGGGCGGCCGGTGGGGCACGTGTGCCGGACCGGACCCCGCGCGGGCTTCGCGGACGCAGACGCCATGAGCCGGGCGTGCGCACGCGCGCACGGCTGCGGACTGGACCGGCTCGCCTGGGTGTCCACCCTGTTCGTGGGGCTCGAGGGACGCCGGCTCGGGATCGGACGTCGGCTGCTGGCCACGGTCGTCGACGACATGCGCGCGGCCGGACTGCGTCCGTGCCTGGAGGTCCTGCCGGTCCACCCGGGTGCGCTGTCGCTGTACACGGGCACGGGGTGGCGCGAGGTGCTGCGGCTGCGCCCCGCGTGGCTCAGGCAGTCCGCGGGGGACGAGGTGCCGGACGTCCGGGTGCTGACCCTGGACGACGAGCGCTGAGCACCTTCCGCCCCCGGCCGACCTAGCCCGGCCGTCGCCCGCAAACCACCCGGCTTCGTCATCGTCGGGCCCGGGGCCGGTGCCTAGCGTGAGGAGAGTGCGGTCGAGAGGCCGCATCCCGGACGACCGTCACGATCAGTCAGGAGACCCTCATGACCCAGACGATGGACGCCGACCTCGCGGTGCTGCGCGGCTCGATGACGGGCTCGGTGGTCGCTCCCGGGGACGCCGACTACGACGAGGCGCGACGGGTGTGGAACGCGGACATCGACCGCAGGCCCGCGGTCATCGCGCGCTGCGCGAGCAAGACGGACGTCGGGGTCGCGGTGAGGTACGCCGTCGAGCACCGGCTGGAGGTGGCGGTCCGTGGGGGCGCCCACAGCATGTCGGGTGCCTCGACCGTCGACGACGGCCTCGTCGTCGACCTCAGCGGCCTCAACCAGGTGACGGTGGATCCGGAGGCTCGTCGAGCCCGGGTCGGTGGCGGGGCACTGCTCGGCGACGTCGACGCCGCCACCCAGGAGTACGGTCTGGCGGTGCCCGCGGGGCTGGTCAGCCACACCGGTGTCGCCGGGCTGACCCTCGGTGGGGGGATGGGCTGGCTGACCCGCCTCGGCGGCCTCACCATCGACAACCTGGTCTCGGCGGAGGTCGTCACCGCAGACGGCAGCGTCCTGCGGGCCTCGGCGGACGAGCACCCGGACCTGTTCTGGGCGATCCGCGGCGGCGGCGGCAACTTCGGCGTCGTGACGGAGTTCGAGTTCCGGCTGCACGAGGTGGGGCCACTCGTTCCGCGTCGGCATGGTCTTCTGGGACCTCGACCGCGGTCCGGAGGTGCTCCGGCTGGCACGCCAGACGATCGAGTCGCTGCCCACGGGACCTCAACATCGTCATCGCCGGCCTGAACGCACCGCCGGCTCCGTTCGTGCCCGAGGAGCACCACTTCCGTCCCGGGTGGCGATGCTGGTCACCGGCTTCGGTGCCGCCGAGGCCCACGAGGAGCTGCTCGCGCATCTGGCGGAGGCGCTGCCGCCGCTCTTCCAGTTCGCGAGCCCGATGCCGTACGTCCAGCTCCAGCAGATGCTGGACGAGCCCAACGGCTGGGGCAGCTACTGCTACGAGAAGGGCTGCTTCGTGGAGCAGCTGTCCGACGAGATCATCGATGCCGTCCTGCAGCAGCTGCCCCAGAAGTCCTCGCCACTGTCGGTGATGCTGTTCTACCCGCTGGACGGCGCCTACACCGAGGTCGGCGAGGAGGAGACGGCCTTCGGGGGCGGTCGCTCGTCGCGCCTCGGCGTCTTCATCATCGCGGTGTGCCCGGGGCCCGAGCTGCTGGAGGCGGACCGGGCGTGGGTGCGCGCCACGTGCGCGCGCATCCAGGCGCTCGAGCCGGGAGCCGGCGCCTACGTCAACTCGGTGACCGAGTTCGACCAGGAGCGGGTGCGTGCCACGTACGGGCACGACAAGTACGAACGGCTCGCCGCTATCAAGGCGACGTACGACCCGGACAACGTCTTCCACCGCAACGCGAACATCAGGCCGGCGGTCGCCGGCGCGCGCTGACCCGGGAGCGACCCCTCAGTGCTGCCCGGCCCGGTCGTGGCCGGCGCCGGTGTGGCAGGACGCGTCCTGGACCTTCGTGGTCGGTGCCACGTCGATCGAGGGGTTCTGGTCGAAGAAGCCGAACGGCTTCAGCCAGAAGGCGACCGTGTCGGCCGGCATGATCGGCCAGTCCTCGACCCGGGTGACGTGGTGGATCCCGAAGACGTACCACAGCACCACGTCGGTGGACTCAAGCGGCTCGTCGTCCGCGATCCAGCGCGACATGCCGTCATCCGTGGTGGACTGCGTCGGGTAGGCGCCGGCCGGCCAGCGTTCGTCCTCGTGCTGACGGGTGACCCACACCGTGTGGGCGATCACCGGTGCCCGGAGGTACTGCGGGGTCGCCGGATCCATCAGGACCGGGATCGAGGCCGTCGGGACCAGCTTGTACGCCGGGTGCGTGCCGTGTCGGTTGGTCTTGGTCGGGTTGGCGACCTTCCACGTGCGCTGGGTCTCCCACCGGTAGTCCCGGCCGGCCTCCGCCTCCGAGCGGACCGGGGTCGCCCGGGTCACCACATCGAGACCGTACGGGTTCTCCGGCGACACCGGCATCGCCTCCGAGTCGACCTCGTAGACGGTGTTGTCCTCGCCGTCCACGTCGAGGTCCATCCGGGCCACGATGAAGTGCTGGTGCAGCGGCGCGTAGGTGCGCCGGTCGACCAGGGTGCCGGTGGGCGGGGTCTCGGCTCCCTCGGCGAGCGGTGTGGTCACCATGATCCCGGTGGCCCGGACCTCGCACTCGATGTTGCCGTCCTGGTAGAACCGCCAGTAGACGAGGTACTCGTAGTTCGCCACGGTCACGTGGCACGACACGACCATCCTGCGCATCCGCCGGACCTCGGCCCCGTGGTCGGGGTCGACGTGCTTCCAGAGGACGGCGTTGTCCTCCTCGTGCAGGCAGATCGCGTTGGAGATGGTGACGGGCTCGCCGGTCGAGTCGTGGAGTACGGCGTCGAGGTAGCGGATCTCGCCCAGGCAGTCGCAGCCCAGCTCGAGGGAGGTGGTCATGAAGCCGAGCCCCCACTCGCCGATGTCGTAGGCGGTCCGGCGGTAGTGGTCGAAGGAGGAGTCGCGGTAGGGGACCACCATCTCCGCGAACGAGAGCCGGTACGCGACGTCACGGACCGTGCCGCGGTCGTCGTAGGCCACCTGGTAGATGACCGGACCCTCGCGGTAGTTGAACCCGATCCGCATCGACCAGCTCTGCCACCTCAGCTCGGTGCCGTCCACCGTGAAGGAGACACCGTCGGGCTGGGTGATGTGCAGGGGCGCCAGGTCGGTCCGCTGCTCGCCCTGCCACGGCCCGGGGACGTACTCCGCGTCCACCTCCGGCAGGCCGTGGTCAAGCGCCTCGTCGATCTCGAGGAGCTCCAGGGTGTTCATGTCGACGATCAGCTTGATGCCGGCCACCGGGTGCGCGTAGGGGTTCCCGTCCGGGGTCGCGCGGTACCACAGGTCGCACCAGCCGAGCCGGCGGTCACGCCACTGCTCGGGCATCAACGCCTTGCCGTAGGTCCACACGTCGACCAGCAGCAGGGACAGGTCGGTGATCCCTCTGGCCGCGAGGGCGGACACCACGTCGGGGTGCGCCTTCATCGCCACGTCCACGTCGTGGTACTCGTCGACGGTGAAGTTGGGGGTCACGTCAGGGACGTGGGTCCAGGACTCGACCCGGTCGCCGCTGAGATCGACGACCGCCTCGTAGGCCCGGTTGTCGATGCGGTTCCACAGCACGGCGAGGGAGGCACGTGGCACCGGTGCGCCGGGCCGCCACGCCTTGGCCTCGGTCTTGGTCGGCTCCCGGAGCTCGATGGACGCGAATCGCCAGGACGCGTCCACGCCCCGGTCGCGACGCAGGACCGCGGCGGTGCGCCGGAACTCCGACGCATCGAGCGGCTCGAGCGGGTGGTGCGGCATCAGAGTCTCCTCGTCCGAAGCGGTGGCGTCCAGTGGATCCAACCATTGCGCCCAGGGGTGCGCCACCAACGGCGAGCGAGTCCGGCGAATCGGTCGACGCGCGGCTTCGACGTCTCTAGGTTGACCGCAGGAACATTCCCGTCGAGCAGTCCCCTGGCACCACCGGGGCTCGACGCACGCCGGACCGGCCCGAGAGCGGAGAGCACCATGCACAGTGAGCACGACCCCGGTCACAGGGTTGAGACGGATCTCGTGGGGAAGGGGCTGCACGAGGACGCCGTGGGTCTGGTCGGAGGCACGATCCTGGGTATCTCCTCGGTCGCCCCGGCCTACGCGCTGACGGCGACCATCGGCATCCTCGTCGCCGAGGCGGGAGCGAAGATGCCCGCGGTGATCATCGCCGGCTTCCTCCCGATGTTCCTCGCCGCCTACGCCTACCGGGAGCTCAACCGGGTCGCCCCGGACTGCGGCACGTCCTTCACGTGGACCACCAAGGCCTTCGGCCCCTACATCGGCTGGCTCGGAGGCTGGTCCGCGATCATGGCGACGGTCATCGTGCTGTCGAACCTGGCCGGCGTCGCGGTGCAGTTCTTCTACCAGTTCGCCGGCGAGCTGCTGAACAGCGACGGGCTGGGGGCCCTCTGGACGAACCGGCCGGTGAACGTGCTCACCTGCTTCGCCTTCCTCGCCGTCGCGACCTGGGTTGCCTACCGTGGCATCACCACCACCGAGCGCGTGCAGATCGTGCTGGTGAGCTTCCAGCTCGTCGTGCTCGTGCTGCTCTCGGTGGTCGCGTTCGCGAAGTCCGGCGACTCGCTGACCGGGATGTCGTTCGACCTGGGCTGGTTCAGTCCGTCCGGCCTGACCATGTCCGCCTTCATCGCGGGACTGTCCGGATCGATCTTCGCCTTCTGGGGGTGGGACACCGCGCTCACCGTCAACGAGGAGTCGACGCAGTCCGACAGGACCCCTGGTCGGGCCGCCCTGCTGTGCGTGGTGTCGATCCTGCTGACCTACCTGATGGTCGCGGTGGCGCTGCAGATGTACGCCGGCGTCGGTACCGAGGGCCTGGGGCTGGGCAACGAGAGGATCTCCGACAACGTCTTCGGTGCGCTGGCCGGTCCGGTGCTGGGCAGCCCGCTCGACCTGGTGCTGTTCCTCGCCGTCCTCGCCTCGAGCGCGGCCAGCCTGATCACCACCTTCCTGCCCACGTCACGCACCATGCTCGCCATGGGGTCCTACCGCGCCTTCCCCCCACGGTTCGCCACGATCCACCCGGTGCACCAGACCCCGTCCTTCGCCACCGTCGCAGCGGGCGTCGGTGCCGGCGTGTTCTACGGGACGCTGACGTTCGTGAGCGAGCGGGTGCTGATCGACACCATCTACTCGCTCGGCATCATGATCTGCTTCTACTACGGGCTGACTGCCTTCGGCTGCGTGTGGTACTTCCGCAACGAGCTCTTCGACAACGCCTACAACGTCGTCTTCAAGCTGGTGTTCCCGCTGCTCGGTGGCCTGGGGCTGTTCGCGGTCCTCCTGGTCACCCTGCGCGACAGCGCGTCGCCGGACTACGGCAGCGGAGCCAGCATCGGAGGGGTCGGCCTGGTCCTGATCCTCGGGCTGGGACTCATCGTGGTCGGGCTCGGCTTCATGCTGTGGATGCGTGCGCACGACGGGGCGTTCTTCCGCGGCGAGACGCTGCGGAAGGACACGCCGGTGCTGACGGTGGACGAGGCCTGACCCGGCGGGTCAGCGGCCGTCGAGCAGCGGCTGGGCCGGGTCCCAGGTGGTGCCGTCGCGCTCGTCCCGGCGCTTGCGGGCGATCGCGCTCAGGGCCTCGAGCACGACGCGGTTGGCGAGGGCGGCGGTGATGTCGGCGTGGTCGTAGGGGGGACTCACCTCGACCACGTCGATGCCGACGACGGGCAGCTCGAGGCAGATGCGCCGTACGGCGTCGAGCAGCTGCCGGGCGCTCAGGCCACCGGGCTCCGGGGTGCCGGTGCCGGGGGCGTGCCCCGGGTCGCAGACGTCGATGTCGACGGAGAGGAACACCCCCTCGCACTCGTCGGTGGCGATGGTGAACGCCTCGGACAGACACTCCTCCAGCCCCCGGTGCACGATCTCGGTCATCTCGTAGGCGCGCATCCGGTGGTCGGCCATCCAGCCCAGCGTCTCCGGCGGGGGCCAGTAGCCGCGGAGCCCGATCTGCAGGAACCGGTCACCCCGCAGCGCCCCGGACTCGATGAGACGACGCATCGGCTGGCCGTGTCCCCACAGGGAGCCGAACTCGATGTCGCCGGTGTCCGCGTGCGCGTCGAAGTGCAGCATCGACACCCGCCCGTGGCCCAGGACGTTCGCGACGCCCTTGGCGTCCGGGAAGGCGATCGAGTGGTCGCCGCCCAGGACCACCGGGATCGCGCCGGCGCGGGTCACCTTCTCCACGGCCGCCTCCAGGGCCGGGAGGGCGGTCTCGATGGTGCCGGAGTACATCTCGACGTCCCCGGCGTCCACCACGGCCAGATCGACCAGGCCGTCGGTCCGCAGGGCCAGGCTCGGCCGGGAGCCGTCATGCGCGAGGTAGTCCTGCATCCGGATCGCCATCGGCCCGAACCGGGCGCCGGGGCGGTGCGAGGTGCCGCCGTCGAAGGGCGCGCCGAGGATCACCACCTGCGCGTCGGCATAGGAGGCCGGGTCGTCGAGGTCGCACGCCGGCACGCCGAGGAAGGTGAAGTCGGGGCCGAACTGCTGTCCGTACCGCGTCATGCGGGGGAGTCTGCCAGTCCCGCGACGCAGGTCAAGGACCTGCGTATGGGTGGCGACCTAGACGTGTGACCGGACAGTCACCTATCATGATCGGGTGACCGAGCAGGGCGTCGACGAGATGGACGCGGTCTTCCGTGCCCTGGCGGACCCGACCCGCCGGCTGCTGCTGGACGCGCTGTTCGCCCGCGACGGGCAGAGCGCCGGCGAGCTGTGCGCCCGGGTGCCGCGGATGACGCGGTTCGGGGTCATGAAGCACGTGGGCGTCCTCGAGGAGGCCGGCCTGGTCACCAGCCGTCGTCTCGGCCGGACCAGGCTGCACTACCTCAACCCCGTGCCGATCGGCCTGGTCGCCGACCGGTGGGTCAGCAAGTACGCCGCACCGTTCACCAAGGCCATGGTCGGGTTGCGCACCGGCCTCGAGAGCGGCTCCTGAGCGGAGGACGAGCCCATGGGCACAGCCCGGCACCAGTACGAGATCTACCTGCGCGCGACGCCTCAGCAGGTCTGGGAGGCGATCATCGACCCCGGGTTCACCCGTCAGTACTTCCACGGGACCGCGTTCGACCGGCCGCCGGTGCAGGGCGAGGCGTACCGCACCCTGCTGCCGGACGGGTCGCCCGCGGTCGACGGCACCGCCGAGGTGGTCCAGCCACCCCGGCTCCTGGTGCTCACCTGGCACGTCCTGTACGACGCGCAGCTGGCCGCCGAGCCGGTCAGCCGCGTCGAGTGGCACATCGACGCGGCCGGCCCGGGGCTGACCCAGCTGCGCCTGGTGCACGCCGACCTCGCGCAGAGCCCGCTGACCTGGGCTCGGGTGGAGCACGGCTGGGTGTGGGTGCTGGACAGCATGAAGACGCTGCTGGAGACCGGGTCCGCCCTCCCGCCGGTCGCGGCGCAGCCTCCCGCCGAGGGGGACGTCGCGGGACGGGTCGGGGGGGACGTCGAGAAGGAGTGGCACCGGATGCAGGCGGTCCAGGCGAACAACTCGACCTGGGACCTGATCGGGTGCGAGCGGCGGACCGTCGAGGACGACGAGGACATGCTGCGGCGCGCCTACGCGGCGGCCTACCACTGGCGGCGGGCCGCGGGTCGGGGACCGGCCAACGACGCGCGCGCGGACTGGCTGCTGGCCACGGTGCACCTGCTCGTCGGGCGACCGGAGCTCTCGCTGCACCATGCCGCCCGGTGCCTCGCGGTCTGCGAGGAGCACCTGATCGGCGACGTCGACCTGGCCTACGCCTACGACGCATCCGGGCGGGCGCTGCACGCCCTGGGTCGCGAGCCGGAGGCCGAGCGGGCCCTGCAGCAGGCGCGGGCGGTGCCGATCGCCGATGCCGAGGACAGGGCCGCGCTGGAGGCGGACCTGGCGTCCTCACCGAACTGCGCACCGTAGGCGGTCACGTGGCCCCGGCCGCTCAGAACACGACGGAGGTGCCCTCGCTCGCAGCCTGCTCGGCGGTGTAGGAGACGCCGTCGACCTTCAACCCGTCGCGATCCAGCAGGGTGAGGGTGCCGCCGCGGTTGCCGAGCTGCACCGGCTCGGTCACGGGCAGCCGGGTGGCGTCGCCGGCCGGGAGTGTCGCGGAGCCGAGCGGCATCCGGCGGTCCAGCCGGTCGGCGAGCGTCCACCCGGACAGGTCGACCGCCTCGGCCCCGGGGTTGAGCACCGTGACGGTCTCGGCCTCGGGACCGGGGCCGGCGGCGTTAACCAGCGCCGCGACGATCCGCAGCCGGCCGTGCGGGTCCTCCGGACCGGGCAGGGCGTGGCCGGTCTCGTCGTCGGTGTGCCAGGACTGGCTCTGGAACGCCAGGAAGACCGCCACCCACTGGTCGGCGCCCGGGAAGTGGAAGATCAGGCCACCGTCCTGCCAGACCCCGTCGTCGCGGACGAAGCGGCCGCTGTTGCCCTGGTTCATGTGGATGTCGTGCACGCCGTTGCCCGGCGAGAAGCCGAAGACCTTGTCGGGGATGTCGGGCTCCGGTCCCCACCGCTCGCCGAAGGCGTAGATGCGCGCCGTCGGATCGGCCTGCGCGCGCTCGCAGAAGTGGTCGAGCGCGTCGGCGAGGTCGTTGTCGGGGCCCGGCGCGGTGGCGGGAATGGGGCGCAGCCGGGACCGCTCGACGAGGTTGCCGCGGATGAAGTCCAGAGCCAGCCCGCCGGGCGCGCTGGGCAGCGCGGTCACCCCCTCGGGCAGCCCCGCTGCCACCTCCAGCAGCGGGTGCCGGAAGTCCTCGACGGCGACGTACAGCAGCTCGGGAGGTGACTGCTGCGAGAGCACGTTGACCGCGACCCGGTAGTCGGTCCCGGCGGCGCGCACCTGGATCTGGAAGTGCGGGGTGTCGGTGACCCCCTCGGCGCGTCGCGCCACCACCTGGCCGACGAGAACGACGTACTGACGCAGCGGCATGGCCGGCCTCCCTGATCGGACTCTCTCGCCCAGGATGAGCCGGCGCGGCCGGGATTGATACCTGTCCGGACCGATGGGCTGACCGGGTCTGGCCCATGGCGACAGCGGTTCGGGGTGCATCGCCGCCGGGATCGGCCCCTTCCGGGCCCAGGCAGCGGGAGGCAGCGGGTCAACCCCGGTGGGTCGGGCCCCGGTCGTCGGGCTCGGAGGACCGGTCCCGCCGGGCCCGGCGCTCGAGCCGGAGCAGGCCGAGCCCGACCGCCAGGGAGAGGGCGATGCCCACCAGGACGTAGCCGACGGACCACACGTCGCGCCACAGCTGGGGTCCGTCCACGGCACCAGTGGATGCCCGGACCGGCCGGTGCGCCAGGGGCGAAGGTCATCAGGACGGATGCGGGCCCCCGCCGACGGCACCGGACCGGCACCCTTGCGGGGTGTCGGCTGCGGCTCTACGTTGCCGGTGCCGGGCTTCCGCGCCGGCTGGAGAGGGGGGTCCCGGTGGATGACGGGGTGGACGACGAGCCGGCCGACGGGGTTGACGACTACCCCCGCCTGCTGCACACGGCCCTGGACACCACCGACGCACGGGCGCTGGCCGAGTTCTACCGTCGGCTGCTGGGGCTGCGCTACCGCCCCGGCGACGAGCCCCCGGCGGAGGCGGTCGAGGACGACGCGGACTGGCTGGTGCTGACCGACCAGGCGGGCAGGCGGGTGCTCGCGTTCCAGCAGGTGACGGACCTGCCGCGGGCCACCTGGCCGCGGCCGCCGGGAGTGCCGCAGCAGCTGCACCTGGACTTCACGGTCCCGGACCGGGCCGCGCTCGAGCGGCACCGGCAGCGGGCGCTGGCCCTGGGCGCGGAGGAGCTGCTGGACCGGACCGACGATCCCGACGAGCCTCTCTACGTGCTCGCCGACCTCGCCGGCCACCCGTTCTGCGTCTTCGTCGGCTGAGCGTCCAGGACGGGTCCAGGACGCGGTGGGAGGGCGCCGTCAGACCCGCCGCGGGCGGTGTGGCCGAGATCTCAGTCCTGGGTAAAGCAGAGGGTCTGCGCGGGTGTGCGTCGAGGGGTACCGTTTTCCCCGAGATCAGGTCACGTGTCCCGGCAGACAAGCAAGACGGCGGACCGAAGTCGTTCCCCCCACCCACCCCTCGCTCGAATGTGGCTGCCCATGTCTGTCGTCGTCCTGGTTGGACTCGTCGCGTCCTTTTTCTCCCTCTGTGCCCCGGTTCCGCAGATCCTGCGCGCCGCGCGGAGCCGCTCGGCCGAGGGGGTGTCCTGGAACTCCATGGTGATGAGCCTGATGACCTTCACCGTGTGGGCCGTGTACTCGTGTGCGGTCGCCGACGGGATCCAGATCGTCAACAACCTGCTCGGTCTGGGCCTGCTCATCGCGCTGGCGGTGGCGGTCCTGCGGGCCGGGGTCACCGGGACGTACTGGACCGCCGTGGCGGCGGTCCTGGGCACCGTCGCGGTCTCGTCGGTCGTGGTGGACCTGACCAGCCCCTTCACGCTGGCGATCCTCGGCACGCTGGCCAGCTCCTCGCGGCTGTTCCCCCAGGCCCGGGTCGCCCTCTCGGGCGCCCCCCTGTGGGGGCTGTGCCCGTGGTCCACGGTGCTGACCTGGCTCGGGATGGCCGGCTGGGCGGTCTACGGGGTCGCCGTGGGCGATCCGGGTGTGGCGGTGTGCAGCGTCGTCGCGGTGGCACTGCAGTCCGCGATCCTCCGGCACCGGCTGCCGCCGAGGCGCACGCTGCACTCGGTGGCCCGCGGCCGACTCGGGGACTCGATGGCCCAGCTCGCCGCACCGGCCTCGGCGCGGTTCCCCTACCGGGGCAGCTACAAGCTCGCCGCCTGAGCCGACCCCGGCTGCGCGCGTGCCCGTCCTGGTGGTTCACTGACGCCAGGTCAGCGCCGACCACGGATCCGGGAGGGCACCGATGGACCTCGACGGTCGTCGTCAGCGGTCGCTGGTCGCCGTGGTCCAGGTCCTCGCGCTCACGTCGTGGTTCTCCGCCTCCGCCGTCGGCCCGAGCCTGCAGTCCTCGCTGGGCATCTCCACGGCCGCGGCGGTGGTGCTCACCTCCGCCGTGCAGGCCGGCTTCGTCGTGGGAGCGGTGAGCTCCGCGGCGCTGAACCTCGCCGACCGTCTGGACGCTCCCCGGCTGCTCGCCAGCAGCGCGGCGGCCGCGGCCCTCTGTACGGCGCTGGTGGCCGTCCCGGGCAACGGCTTCGCGGTGGTCGCGACGCTGCGGTTCCTCACCGGCGTGGCCCTCGCCGGCGTCTACCCCGTGGGCATGAAGGTGATGGCGTCCTGGTCGACGAGCCAGCAGCGGGGCCGGGCGTTCGGCGTGCTCGTCGGAGCGCTCACCCTGGGGTCCGCGCTGCCGCAGCTGATCCGGGGCATCGAGGGACTGGCCTGGCCGGGCGTGCTGCTGGTCGCGGCGGCGCTGACGCTCACCGGCAGCGCGCTGGCGTGGCTGGCGCTGCGCACCGGTCCGCACACGCAGGCGCGCCCGCTCGAGCTGCGACCGCGGTACGCCGTCGCGATGTTCCGCGAGCGGGGTCCCCGCGCGGCGAACCTCGGCTACTTCGGGCACATGTGGGAGCTCTACGCCCTGTGGGCCTGGCTCCCGGCGTTCGTGGCCGCCAGCCAGGCCGCGCGGGGGTCCTCGACCGGCGGCATCGTGAACGTCGTCGCCTTCGCGGCCATCGGGCTGGCCGGGGTGACCGGCTGCCTGCTCGGCGGCTGGGCGTCGGACCGGCTCGGGCGGGCACCGACCGCCGTCGTCGCGCTCTCGGTCAGCGGCGCCTGCTGCCTGCTCTCGCCGCTGTTCTTCGCGGCCCCGGTCGCCGCGCTGACCTGTTTCCTGCTGGTGTGGGGTGCCGCCGTGATCGCGGACTCGGGGGTCTTCTCGACCGCACTCAGCGAGTCGGCGGACCCTCGGTACGTCGGCACCGCACTGACCGCGCAGACCGCGATCGGGTTCCTGCTCACGATCGTCACGATCCACCTCGTGCCGGTGCTGGCCGCCGCGGTCGGCTGGCAGTTCGCGTTCCTGCTGCTCGGCCTCGGCCCGGTGGTCGGGATCACCGCGATGTCGCGCTACCGACCGCCCGCCGGCGTACCGCAGGCCGGCTCCGTCCGGGGCGGCTGACGGTCCCGAGACGGTCGCCCGGGGGATCGGTGCGCCGTGGTGTGATGGTCGGGTGACCGCTGACAGCCCCTTCAACGGCCCGCTGACGCGTGAGCTGACGCTGTTCATGATGGCCTACAAGTTCGGGCTCGACGAGATGCTGACGAAGGTGAACATCCTCAAGGAGGAGCTGACCTACGGCGCCAGCTACTGCCCGATCGAGCACGTCAGCTCACGGGTCAAGTCGTTCGGCAGCCTGACGGAGAAGGCGCTGCGGATCGGCTGTCCGCTGACCCTGGCCGAGGTCCGTCGTCAGATCTGGGACGTCGCCGGGATGCGCATCGTGTGCAGCTTCATCTCCGATGCCTACACCGTGATGGAGATGCTGACCCGGCAGCCGGATGTCCAGGTGGTGCGGGTCCGCGACTACATCGAGCAGCCGAAGGCCAACGGGTACAAGAGCCTGCACCTGGTCGTGGACACCCCGGTCTACATGTCGGACCGGGTCGAGCAGGTGCGCGTCGAGGTGCAGATCCGCACCGTCGCGATGGACTTCTGGGCCAGCCTGGAGCACAAGATCCAGTACAAGTACCACCGCACGGTGCCTCCCGAGCTGCTGGGCGAGCTCAGGTCCGCCGCGGAGGTAGCCGGTCAGCTGGACCAGCGGATGGAGCTGCTGCACCGGGAGGTGGTGGACCAGGAGCGCCCGGTCGCCGACGACCCGCTGTGGACGGGGTCGTTCTAGCCCGGTCCGGCACGGCCTGTGCACCGCGACCCCGCCGGGCTACGCCGGAGCCGGCGCGGACGACCCGCGGACGATCAGCTCCGGGGCAACCACGACGTCGTGCGGCGGTCCGGGGCGCTCGATGCGCTCGACCGCCAACCGGACCGCCTCGCGAGCGAGGAGCGCGGTGTCCTGCCGGATGGTGGTCAGGTCGGCCCAGGGCAGCCGCGCGACCCGGGTGTCGTCGTACCCCACCACCGACAGCTCGCCGGGTACGTCGATCCCGTGGCTGTGGAACGTCGTCGCGAGTCCCAGCGCGCAGCGGTCGTTGAAGGCGACCACGCCGGTGGGTAGCGCCCGGGTGCCGCTCCGGTGCTCGGCCAACAGCTCCTCGGCGGCGCCGATGCCCTCGTTCTCGGTCAGGCCGCCGGTCACCACCCACGGATCCACGACCCGCTCCGCGGACTGCATCGCGCGCCGGTAGCCGAGCCGCCGCTCGCGGCTGCCGGAAGCCCGGCCACCGTCGACGTGCACGATGTCGCGGTGGCCGAGACCGAGCAGGTGGCGGGTGGCCAGCGCGCTACCGACGACGTCGTCGGTGCGCACCACGTCCGTGGTGGACCTGGCGACCGCGCGGGCCAGCACCACCAGGGGGACCCGTGCCGCCAGGTCGGCTAGCGCCGGCCCGCTCAGGCTCGAGCCGACCAGGATCAGCGCCTCGCAGCGGTAGGAGAGCAGGCTGGCGATGGCGGCCGACTCCTCGCGTCCCGGCGCCGAGCCGCTGAGCGCGATCTCGTAGTGGCGGGGCGCCGCCGCTGCGTAGAGCGCCTCGACGACCTCCCCGTGGAACTCGTGCTGGAGCCCGAAGACCACACCGACGAGCTGGGTGCGGCTGCGGCTGAGCAGCCGGGCGCGGTGGTCCGGCGCGTAGCCCAGCCTGGCCGCCGACTCGCGCACCCGAAGACGGGTCGCCTCGCTGGCCCCCGGTTGGTCACGGAACACGATCGACACCAGGGCGCGCGAGACGCCGGCGTCGTCGGCGACGTCCTTCATGGTCGGCGTGCGGGGACGGGACACGGGCGGCTCCTTCCGGTCGGGCTCTTGCACACGACATCCGATAGTCACATACTAGAGCGCGCTAGTTAGCGCGCTCTAGTCACCAACGTGCCAGGAAGTGGGACAGCATGGACGAGGTTCGGATCGGGCTCATCGGAGCCGGCCGCATCGGCGGCTCGCACGCACAGGTCGTCGCTGAGCGGGTGCCCGGGGCCCGGCTGGCGATGGTCGCCGACCCGCGTCCCGCAGCGGCAGCCGCGCTGGCCGAGCGGTTCGGTGCCGAGGCGGCTGCCGACCCGGCCGCGCTGCTGGCCGCCGACGACGTCGACGCCGTGGTGATCGCCGCGTCGTCGCAGGCGCACAGCGACCTGATCGTCGCCGCGGCCGCCGCCGGCAAGGCGGTCTTCTGCGAGAAGCCGGCGTCGATGACCCTGGCCGAGGCCGACCGGGCCCTCGACGCCGTGGCGGCGGCCGACGTCATCCTGCAGGTGGGCTTCAACCGCCGCTTCGCCGCGGACTTCCGGGCCGCCCACGACGCCATCGAGGCCGGCGCCGTCGGCAGCGTCCAGCTGATGCGGTCGCTCACCCGCGACCCTGGGCTCGCCGACCCCGGCTCGGTGCCGCCCTGGACGATCTTCACCCAGACTCTGATCCACGACTTCGACGCGCTGCTGTGGCTGAACCCGGGGGCCAGCCCGGTCGAGGTGTACGCGACCGCGGACGCGCTGGTGGCCCCGGCGTTCAAGGACGCCGGGCTCCTGGACACCGCGATGGTGGTGGTCACCTTCGACAACGGTGCCCGGGCGGTCGCCGAGGCGAGCTTCTCGGCGACGTACGGGTACGACGTCCGCGCCGAGGTCTTCGGGTCCAGGGGCATGGTCACAGCCGGGGAAGGGGCCCGCACCGCGATGGTGCTGCGCGACGCCGCCGGCCTGCGCCAGGACACCGCCCGCGGTGACGTCGAGCTGATGCTCGACTCCTACGTCGGCGAGCTCGTCGAGTTCACGGCCGCGGCCCGTGAGGGGCGGGCGCCGTACGTCACGGGCGCGGACGCCCGCCGCGCGCTGAGCGTGGCGGTCGCCTGCATCGAGTCGATGCAGCGCGGTTCCGCGGTCCGCCTCGACCCGCTGAGCGGCGAGGTGCTCGCGTGAGCTGCCCGTTCACGCTCGCGGTGTGTGCCGAGATGGTCTTCACCGACCTGCCGCTCCTCGAGCGGGTGCGGCGCATCGACGACCTCGGCTTCCAGGTGGAGATCTGGGACTGGACCCGGCACGACGTCGACGCCCTGGTCGCCACCGAGGCGACGTTCTCCTCGATGACCGGCTACGTGAGCGGCAACCTCACCGACCCGGCGGCTGCCGACGAGCTGGTGGCGAGTGCCGAGCGCTCGATCGAGGTGGCCGGCCGGCTCGGCGTGCCACGCCTGAACCTGCACGGCACCGGGCTCGACGGCCGTGGCCTGCCGGCCAGCCCCGTCGAGGTCGTCACCGGGGCCATGTGGCTCGCCGCGGAGCGCACACTGAGCCGGCTCGCCCGGCTCGGCGAGCAGTCAGGTGTCACCTTCTGCCTGGAGAACCTCAACACGGCCGTCGACCACCCGGGGGTGCCGTTCGCGCGAGCGGCCGACACGCTCGCGCTCGTCGAGGCGGTCGGCGGTCCCGGCCTGCGGATGATGCTGGACGTCTACCACGCCCAGATCGGGGAGGGGAACCTCGTCGAGCTGATCCGCCGCTGCGGCGACCTGATCGGGGAGGTCCAGGTGGCAGACGTGCCCGGACGGTGCGAGCCGGGGACCGGGGAGATCAGCTATCCCCGGATCGCCCGCGCTCTCCACGAGATCGGCTACCGCGGCACGGTCGGTCTGGAGGCCTTCGCCTCGGGCGACAGCGTCCTCGCCCTGACCCGCTTCCGCGACGCCTTCACCCTCGACTGACAGACGCCCGCGACGGCGACGTCGACCACCAGCCCGGCCCGACCCCGAAGGGGACCTCGATGACCACGACCCAGCTCGACTTCGACCCGCTCAGCCCCGCGTTTCAGCGCCACGACCCCTTCGAGACCTACCGTCGCCTGCGCGACGAGGCACCGGTCTACTACAGCGAGAAGTGGAACTGGTGGGCGCTGTCCCGGTTCGAGGACGTCCGCAACGCGGTGCTCGACCCGGCGACGTACCTGTCCTTCGAGGGCATCGACATCGACGACACCGCCAAGGACCAGAGCGGTCCCGGCTTCCTGCCCGACCTCGACAACCCGCGGCACGACCAGATCCGCCGCGTCATCCAGCCGTACTTCCTGCCCCGGCGGATCGACGGGCAGAAGGACAACGTCCGCCAGGTGGTGCGCCGCCTCGTCGACGGCTGGCGCGACCGCGGCTCGGTGGACCTCGCCACCGAGCTGTCCTGGCCGATGCCCAACGAGGTGTTCTTCCGGGTGATGGGCCTGCCGTACTCCGAGGACGAGGGCGGTGGGCAGCTGATGCGCTGGGTGCACGAGCTCAAGGACCGCGCCCCCAACGACATCCGGCTCACCCCGGTCGCCAAGGCCGCCACCAGGGGCATCCAGGACTACTTCGCCGAGCTGCTCAACGACCGCCGCCGGCGGCCCCGCAACGACCTGGTCAGCCACCTGGTCCAGGCCGACATCGAGGGGGTCCCCTTCGCGGACGCGGACATCGTGCCGGCCTCGGAGATCATGGGCCTGATGATGGTGCTCTTCCTGGGCGGCGTCGAGTCGACGGCCGGGCTGACCAGCACCACCTTCAAGCTGCTGACGGAGAACCCCGACCAGCGCGACCTCGTGCTGGCGGATCCCACGCTGGTGCCGGACGCGGTCGAGGAGACGCTCCGCTTCGCCACCCCCCTTCAGCTGGCGGGTCGCACCACCTCGCGCGAGGTCGAGCTGCACGGGGTCACCATCCCGGCCGGCGGCCGCGTGGTGCTCCTGTACGGCGCCGCGAACCGCGACGAGCGCCAGTACCCGGACCCGGACCGGTTCGACCTGAGCCGCGGGCGCGTCCGGCACCTCGGCTTCTCAGAGGGGATGCACGGCTGCCTGGGGGCGCCGCTGGCCCGGTTGGAGGTGCAGACCGCCCTCGAGGAGGCGTTGCCGGTGCTCGGACGCTACGAGCTCGCCGGCGAGCCGGAACGCTACGCCACCACGCCCAACATGTACGTCTGGTCGAGCCTGCCGCTGCGATTCAGCGTGGACCCGGGTCGGGCCCGGCGGGTGGCCGACCCGGCCCTGGCGCGCCCGGTGGTCGAAGGTCCCGCGCTCCCGGGCTCGGCCGTGGAACCGGAGACCGAGGTGACGGTTCTGGCCAAGGAGGTCGTGGCGGAGGGAGTCGTCGCGCTGACCCTGGCGCCGGCGGGCGGGGACCCGTTGCCCGTGTGGTCCGCGGGGGCGCACGTCGATCTGGTCCTGGGCACCGCGCCCACCCGGCAGTACTCCCTGTGCGGAAGCACCGAGGATCCGGCCCACTACCGGGTGGGCGTGCTTCGGGATCCGGCGGGCAGCGGCGGGTCGCTCTTCGTGCACGATCGGCTCCGGCCGGGGGACACCGTGCGGGTCCGGGGTCCGCGCAACCATTTCGGGCTCGCCCCCTCCGCCCGCTACCTCTTCGTCGCCGGGGGCATCGGGATCACGCCGATGCTCCCGATGATCGCCGCCGCGGAGGCGGCCGGCGCCACCTGGGAGCTGCTGTACGGCGGCCGCCGGCGGGCCTCGATGGCCTTCCTGGAGGAGCTGGCGCCGTACGGCGACCGGGTCACCGTGTGCCCTCAGGACGAGGTCGGACTGCTCGACCTCGACGCGCTGCTGGGCACGCCCCGCGCGGACACTCTGGTCTACGCCTGCGGTCCCGAGGCCTTGCTGTCCGCTGTCGAGCAGCGGTGCGCGACGTGGCCGCCGGGCGCCCTGCACCTGGAGCGCTTCGCGCCCAAGCCGGTGGGGGAGCCGGTCCGGGCGGAGGCCTTCGACGTGGTGCTGGAGCGCAGCGGCCGCACGCTCAGCGTGCCTCCGGGACGGTCGGTGATGGCGGTGGTCGAGGAGGCCGGAGTGAGCGTGGTCTCCTCCTGCGCGGAGGGCACCTGCGGCACCTGCGAGACGCGCGTGCTCGCCGGGGTCCCGGACCACCGGGACTCGGTGCTCCGCGAGGAGGAGCGGGCGGCGAACGACTGCATGATGATCTGCGTGTCGAGGTCGTGCGGCGACCGCCTGGTCCTTGACCTCTGAGGGCACCCGCGCCGGCTCCGGGCGGCTCCGGGCTGTCGTGTCGAGTGGCCGGGAGCGCATACTCGTGGGGTGACCCGTCCCGAGGGGCTGAGCGTGCGCGTGACCGTCCGGCCCGAGGCGTCGGCCGACGACGAGGAGACGGCGACGCTGCGTGACCTGGTCCGGTCCATGCTCGTCGAACACGACTTCGACGTCGCCGACCGGCGGCTCATCGCGGCACCGCCCCAGGGCACGAAGGGTGTCGATCCCGTGTCCCTGAGCACCCTGGTCGTGACCTTGGCGGCCTCGGGTGGAGTGCTCACCACCCTGGTCGGAGCCCTGCAGGCGTGGCTGTTGCGCAGCTCGGCCCGCCAGGTGGTGCTGGAGATCGACGGTGACCGGCTCGAGGTCAACGGCGTCACCGGTGCGGAGCGCCGACAGCTGACCGCGGAGTGGCTGCGGCGACACCAGCCGTCGGCCGGCGCCGGAGGTCCGGATGAGCGACAGCCCTGACGGCCCCCGGCGGCTGGCCCTGCTGGTCGCCACGTCGACGTACGACGACCCCGGGCTCGGCCACCTCGTCTCGCCGGCCCAGGACGCGACCGCCCTGGCGGCGGTGCTGGCGGCGGCGGCCATCGGCGACTTCGAGGTGAGCGCGGTCGAGGACGGCATCGCGGCCGAGATCTGCGGACGGATCGAGGACTTCGCCACGGAGTCCGACCGTGGCGACCTGGTGCTGCTGTACCTGTCCTGCCACGGCCTCAAGGACGAGCAGGGTCGGCTCTACTTCGCCGCCCGCAACACCCGCCGGGACCGGCTGCGCTCGACCGCGGTGCCGGCCGCGTTCGTCAACGACGTCCTGTTCAACTGCCGCTCCCGTCGCAAGGTGCTGCTGCTCGACTGCTGCTACAGCGGCGCCTTCGCCAAGGGCCTGTCGGTCAAGTCCGACCTGGCGGTGCACACCGCCGACCACTTCGACGCGCGGGGCCTGGTGGTGGTGACGGCTTCCGACGCGACGCAGTACGCGTTCGAGGGCGAGGCGGTCTCCGGGCTCGCGGCGCCGTCGGTCTTCACCACCAGCCTCGTCGAGGGCCTGCGCTCCGGGGCCGCGGACGTCGACGGGGACGGACTGGTCTCGGTCGACGACGCCTACGAGTACGCGCGCCGCCGGCTCTCGGAGCAGGCCCGTCCCCAGAGTCCCCGGAAATGGGCTTTCGACGTCGCCGGGTCGATCGTGCTGGCCAGGACCCCCCAGGCGCCCGGCGGCCCCCGGCTCGGGACCGTCCCCGCGGTGGTTCCGGTCGTCTCCACAGGACCCTCGCGGGAGGAGCGGGTCCCCGCGTCGGGCGCCGCGCGGCGGCAGTGGTGGCTCGGGGTACTGGTCCTCCTGGTCGCCTCGGTCGGCTCCAGTGTGCTGCTGGTCCTCGCGCTGGATGCTCAGCTGCACGGCACGGTGGTCCCCTACGACTACCTGCCCGGTCGGCGCAGCCTGCTGGTCGCCGCGGGAGCCGGCGCAGCCGCCTGGACGCTGGCCTACGCGCTCGACGTGGCACCCCGGCCCACGCCGACGCACTGGTACGACCTGTTGCTGCGGTGCGCCCGGGCCTGGGGCGACCTCGTCGAGCCGGGCACGCTCGGGGATCACCTGCGGGCCGCGCGCGCCGCGGTCCCCCTGAACGTGACGGCCACGGTGCTGCTGTCGGGCGGCGCCGGAGCCCTTGGCTGGAGGTGGTCCGCCTCCGGGTCCGCGGGGCGGGACCTCACGTTCCGGCTGACCTACGTGGTGCTCATCGTCGTCGCCGTCGTCTCACATGTGGTCCACGGCCGCCGCCTCCGGGTGCGGGAGCAGCGGGGACGGGCTGGCTCGACGGGGTCCTAGCCGGGCGCGTGAGGACGCCGACCCGGTCGTGCCCGACAAGATCGCGCGCTAACCTCGCCCTGTGACCAGCCTGCCGGACGACCCGACCTCCCTGCGGCTCGACGACCGCCTCTGTCTGGCGCTCTACACCGCCTCGCGGGCGATGACCGCGCGGTACCGGCCGCTCCTCGACGACCTCGGTCTGACCTACCCGCAGTACCTGGTGCTGGTGCTGCTGTGGGAGGAGGGGCCGCGGTCGGTGGGGCAGGTCGGCTCCCGGCTGAGCCTGGAGTCCAGCACGCTGTCGCCGCTGCTGAAGCGGCTGGAGGCAATCGGACTGCTGACCCGCCGGCGGGATCCGCGCGACGAGCGGGCGGTGACGGTCGGCTCACGGCGGCGGGCGGGCGCTGGAGGCCCGCGCGCCGCACGTCGTGGTCGCGATGCTGCGACGCCGCCGGCCTGCCGCTGGCCCAGCAGGCGACGCTGGTCGGCGCAGCTGCGTGACCCGACTCATGCGCCGCGCCGCTAGGAAAGATTGTGCACGATCTAGATCGCTCGCTATGGTTCGCGGGCATCAGCGCATCCCAACAGTGGAGGAAAGACGATGGCGAGCATCCAGGTCGACACCGAGAACGGCACCCCGGTCGAGCTCCACTACGAGGACCACGGCACCGGCGAGCCCGGTCGTGCTGATCCACGGCTGGCCGCTGAGCGGGCGGTCCTGGGAGAAGCAGGTCCCGGCGCTGGTCGACGCCGGCTACCGGGTGATCACCTACGACCGCCGCGGCTTCGGCGAGTCCTCGCAGCCGTGGACCGGCTACGACTACGACACGTTCGCCGCGCGACCTGCGACGCGCTGCTGACCGCAGCTCGACCTGCGCGACGTCACGCTCGTCGGGTTCTCGATGGGCGGCGGCGAGGTCGTGCGCTACCTCGGCACGCTACGGCACGAGCCGGGTCGCCAAGGCCGTGCTCGCCGGCGCCGTGCCGCCGTACCTCTACAAGACCGACGACAACCCCGAGGGCGGCCTGGACGACGCCACGATCGACCGGCTTCCAGGACGGCGTCACCGGCGACCGGTCGGCCTTCCTGGACGACTTCACGACGGGCTTCTTCACCGCCGGCGGCGAGCTGCTGGTCAGCGAGGCGCAGCGGCATTACGCCCGCGACCATCGCGGCGTTCGCCTCGCCCAAGGGCACGCTGGACTGCATCGCCGCGTTCGGGCGCACCGACTTCCGCGAGGACCTCGCCAAGGTCGACGTGCCGACGCTGGTCATCCACGGCGACGCCGACGCCATCGTCCCGTTCGAGGTCAGCGGCAAGCGCTCCGCCGAGCTGATCGCGGACGCCCGCTGGTCGTGATCGAGGGCGGCCCGCACGGCATCAACGCCAGCCACGCCGAGCAGTTCAACGCGGCGCTGCTCGACTTCCTGGCCTCCTGACGGGCTGGCCCCGACGACCGGGACTCCCGACGACCGGGACTCCTGATGACGCAGGTCGGCGCCGGCCGTGACCGGCCGGCGCCGACGGGGTGTCACATGCCCGGGACGGGCTGCGCCTCGTGGACCTCGATCTCGCAGCCGCCCGGCATGGTCAGGTGCGGGTGCTCGCGCGCGAGGTCCAGCGCGTCCTGGAGGTCGTCGGCCTCGAGGATCGAGTAGCCGCTGACCTCGCGGGCGCTGGGCGAGGAGCCCTCGGCCGTCACCCGGGTGCCGCCGGCGAGGGGGGTGCCGAAGTCGACCATCCGGTCACCGACCCGCGCCGCCCAGGCGCTCCACTCGGCCATGACGGCCTGGATCTGCTCGGGGGTGGGGGGCGCGGCGTCCGCCGGGCTCATCGGGGCGTGGTAGACGAAGACGTACTTGTGCATGGTGCCTCTCCTTGCTGGTTGACCGGCCTCGGTGGTCACCGGGGCCCGGAGACGACGGGCGCGGCGGGGGAGCGAGGGAGCAGCGGCGGGCCTCCTCAGGCCGGGAGCGGGCTGCGTCCGGCGTACGCCGCGAGCCGGTCGAGCGCGCTGGCGTCGTCGGCCGGGGCAACCTCCGGGCCGAAGGACCGTCCCCGGCCGCCCGGCACGACGGTCTCGGCGAGCGTCCGCAGGTAGGCGACGAGCTCGTCGGAGGCGTGCAGCTGCTGACCGCTGCCCTGCGCGAGGTCCCACCCGTGCAGCATCAGCTCCAGCGGGAGGATCGAGGCCGCGAACGAGGCCGGCATCTTGCGGCCTCCGGGCCCGTCGACGTCGCCCTCGAGGCCGCGCGCCCGCCATCCGTCGACTGCCTGTGCGGTCATCACCGAGACGCGGTTCTCCAGCGACCCCTCCAGCGGGTTCGTCACGGTGGCGCCGGCCAGCGCGCCGAGCTGCTCGAGGGAGGTCAGCAGGTGCTCGGCCAGCTCGTGACAGGTCAGGTCCGTGCACGGCGAGGGCTTCGGCTGGTCCTCGGGGGTGAGGTTGCGCAGCATCGGCTGGACCACCGCCAGGGCCGCCTCGGTGGCGACGACCGCGTCGAGGTGCTCGGGCGCCCAGGCCCACTCGTCCTGGCCGGCGTGGCCGGTCGAGGCGAGCCTCTCGAGGCGTTCGAGGTAGTGGTTCCAGCCCTCCGCATGCATCGCGGCCTGCTCCTCGCTGAGACCCTCGTGAACGATCGTCACCACGCTGCCGCCCTCGGCGGGCTCCACCGTCACGGTGACCGTCGAGGAGCCCGGGGGTACGTCGGCACTGCCGTCCCAGCCCCACCCGACGACGAGACGCCGGCCGGGCTCGACCTCCCGGTAGGTGCCGGCGGCGACGTGGCCGGGCGTGACGGTCCATCGGAAGTCCCCGCCGGCTCGCAGGTCGACGTACGCCGTCACGGTCTGCCAGCGGCGCAGCCGCTCCGGCTGGGTGATCAGGTCGAAGGCCTCGTCCGGCGGGACGGGCAGGTGGGTCGACGCGGTGAAGCTCATCGGTTCCTCCTCAGGGCATGTGCGTCGGCGGCGAGCAGATCGAGCTCAGCGGTCCAGAACCGGTCGATCTCGGCCTGCAGCTTGCGCAGGCCGGTGGGAAGGACCCGGTAGATCCGCTGACGGCCGACCTTCTCCGCGTCGACGAGGCCGGCGTCGGCCAGCACCAGCAGGTGCTGGGAGATCGCGGACCGGGTGATGGTGAACTCGCCGGCGATGTCGCCGACGGTGCGTGGCTGCGACGCCAGCAGCTGCAGGATGCGTCGCCGGGTGGGCTCGGCAGCTGCGGAGAGAGCGTCGGTCATGCAAAATACGTTAGTCGTCACTAACGCATTCTGGCAAGGCGCGGTCGGGGTCCGGTCGTGCACCGAACGTCCGGGTCAGGTCCAGACCGGACCGAGGAACGAGCCGAGCCGGTCGACGAAGGAGTCCGCCTCCGCCAACAGGCCCGCCTGGAGGGCGAAGTCGTGCCAGAGATCCTCCTGGTGGTGCTCGACGACGCCCCCGGCGGCCCGGAGCGCGTCGGTGAGCCGGCGGGCGTCCTCAGCGAGCAGCTCGTGGCTGGCCGAGACGATCAGCGTGGGCGGCAGCCCGTGCAGATCGGCGTGCAGGGGGCTGAGGTCGGGGTCCGCGACCGGGTGTCCGTCGGCGTAGGCGCGCGCGCAGCTGGCCAGCCAGCCCGGCGAGAGCAGTGGGTCCCGCGCGCCGTCCGTCCGCGGGGTGGCCAGGTCGAGCCACGGGGACACCAGTCCCAGCGCCGCAGGCCCGTGGCGCCCCGCGTCCCGCAGCCTCACGGTGCAGGCGAGCGCCAGTGCGGCCCCGGCCGAGTCGGCGGTGAGCACCACACGCGCCGTCTCGTCCTGGCTGACGGCGCCCCACACGGTCATCAGGTCGTCGAGGGCCGCCGGGTAGGGATGCTCGGGGGCCAGCCGGAAGTCGGGCACGAGCACCGCGGCCCGCGTCGCTGCGCTGAGGGCCGCGGCGTAGGACCTCACCATCGTCGGGGAGCCGATGCAGAAGCCGCCGCCGTGCAGGTGCACGACCGTTCGGTCCGTGCTGAGACCGGGTGCGGCGAGCCGCAGGCAGGAGACCCCGCCGACCGACACCGTCTCCTGTGCCGTGCTCCGGGGCACGCGCATGGTCAGGCGGACCATCCGCTCCTGGCGGCGGCGCTGCCGGTGGAGAGGGACGTCGGCGTTGAACACAGTCCGGCGCAGCACGCCGAGACCCGGACGCAGGACGGCGGCTGGCACGCGCATGCCCTCCATGCTCCTGCGACGGTCCGCAGGCGTCCAGTAGCCGGCGCGGACCCCCACGGCCGCGACGCGGGGCCGCGGGTGGTCGTCTAGCCCGGTTCGCCGGTCCGGGGCTGTCCGTCGCGGATGGAGCTCCAGGCGGCTCGCACGTGGCTGCGCATCACCGACTCGGCCCAGTCCGGGTCCCCGGCTCGGAGCGCGTCCACGAGCTCGTGGTGGTGGGCCAGGCTCCGCTGGAGGGCGTCGGGCGTGTAGTGCGAGAAGGTGCGCCAGACCAGGGGGACGTCGACCACCGCGGTCACCAGGTGCACCAGTCGCGCGTGCCCGGCGGCCTCGAGCACGAGCCGGTGGAACTCGTTGTTCAGGCGGGTGATCTCGTCGATGTCGGGAGGCTGCCGCGCCGCGCAGCGGTCCATCTCGAGCGCGAGGCCGTCGAGCCGGTCGAGGTCGGCCGCACCGCTGCTGGCGGCTCGGGCGCTGCCCCACGGCTCGAGGATCGACCGCAGGCTGAAGATCTCGTCCAGGTCGGCCGAGGTCCAGCGCTCCACCCGGACCCCGCGGTTCGGCTCGTGCCGGGCCAGCCCCTCGGCGGTCAGACGCTGCAGCGCCTCGCGGACCGGGGTGCGGCTCACGCCGAGCTCGGTGGCCAGGTCGCCCTCGCGCAGCCAGTCGCCGCCGGCCCGCTCCCCGGTGATGATCTGCCGGCGCACCTCGCCGTACGCGTACTCGGCCGCGCCACGCCCCTCGGTCAGGTTCTGCTCCGCCATGGCCACAGAGCGTAGGCGGGTTTGTATGCAATCTCTAGACCAGGGGTTGACCCGTCTATCCCGGGCTGGCTAGGTTCGCCTGCACTGGCTGTGACTGCCCTCACAGCCAGCCTAAGCGATGTATACGAACTGAGGTTCTCAGGTGGCCATCGGTGACGCCCTCCCGCTCGACGACCTCCGGGTCGTCGAGCTCGGCCAGCTCCTCGCGGGACCGTTCTGCGGCCAGCTCCTCGGAGACTTCGGGGCCGAGGTGATCAAGGTCGAGGACCCCGGCACCGGAGACCCGATGCGGCAGTGGGGCCGGGAGAAGCCCTACGGCAAGTCGCTGTGGTGGCCGGTGGTGGCGCGGAACAAGAAGTCCATCACCGCCAACCTGCGCACCGACCAGGGTCAGGACCTGCTGCGCCGGCTGATCGGCCGGGCCGACGTGCTGATCGAGAACTTTCGGCCCGGCACCCTGGAGCGGTGGGGGCTCGCCCCCGAGGTGCTGTGGGAGACCAACCCCGGGCTGGTGATCACCCGCGTGACCGGCTTCGGACAGACCGGCCCGTACGCCGCGCGTGCCGGGTACGGCTCCATCGGCGAGGCGATGGGCGGGATCCGCTACGTCACCGGCGACCCGGACCGCCCCCCGGCGCGCGCCGGGGTCTCGCTCGGTGACTCGCTGGCAGCCACGTTCGCCTGTCTCGGCACCCTGGTCGCGCTGCACCAGCGCGGCCGCACGGGGCGCGGCCAGGTGGTCGACTCGGCCATCTACGAGGCAGTGCTCTCGATGATGGAGTCGCTGATCCCCGAGTACCAGATCGCGGGCTACCAGCGGGAGCGCACCGGGACCACCCTCCCCAACGTCTCACCGAGCAACGTCTACCCGACCGTCGACGGGGAGATGGTCCTGATCGCCGCCAACCAGGACACCGTCTTCCGACGGCTCGCCGAGACGATGGGTCGTCCCGAGCTGGCCACGGACGAGCGCTACGCCACCCACGGTGCCCGCGGCCAGTGGATGGCCGAGCTCGACACCGAGGTCGCGGAGTGGACCTCCACGATCGGGGCCGACGACCTGCTGGAGCGGCTGCACGGCAACGGCGTGCCCGCGGGTCGGATCTTCCGGGCCAAGGACATGTTCGAGGACCCGCACTTCGCCGCGCGGGAGGCGATCGTCCGGCTACAGCACCCCGACCTGGGCGAGTTCGCCATGCACAACGTGGCACCGAAGCTGTCGGCCACCCCCGGCCGGGTGCGCAGCGTCGGCCCCGAGCTCGGCGAGCACAACGAAGCCATCTACCGCGACCTGCTGGGACTGCCCGACGACGAGATCTCGTCGCTGCGCTCGGCCGGCGTGATCTGAGGAGGAGACCATGACCTACCGCCTGGGCGTCGATGTCGGTGGCACGTTCACCGATGTGCTGCTCATCAACGAGGAGACCGGCGACACCTACCGCGCGAAGACCTCGTCCACACCGGAGGACCAGTCCGTCGGGGTGCTGCGCGGCATCGAGCGGGTCTGCGAGCAGGCCGGGGTGACCCTGTCCCAGGTCGCGGAGATCCTGCACGGGACGACGGTGGCCACCAACGCGATCCTGGAGGGCAAGGGCGCCCGGGTCGGGCTGCTGACCACGCGTGGCTTCCGTCAGGTGCTCCAGATCGCGCGCTCGTTCGTGCCCGGTGGCCTGGCGGGCTGGATCATCTGGCCCAAGCCGGAGCCGCTGGCCGCCCTCGAGGACACCGTCGAGGTGACCGAGCGGATGGCGAGCAGCGGTGAGGTGGTCACCGAGCTGGACGAGGACGACGTACGCCGTCAGCTGCGGGTGCTCGCGGAGCAGGGCGTGGAGGCGCTCAGCGTCAGCCTGATCAACGCCTACGCCAACCCGGCCCACGAGCGGCGGATCGGCGAGATCGCCGCCGAGGAGCTGCCCGGCGTGCCGGTCTCGCTGTCCTCGTCGGTGCTGCCTGAGCTGCGCGAGTACGAGCGCACCATGACCACGGTCGCGAACGCCTACGTCCAGCCGCAGGTGTCCCGCTACGTCGCGAGCCTCGAGCGCCAGCTCGACGAGGCCGGCGTCGAGGGCACCCTGTCGATCCTGCGCAGCGACGGCGGCCTGATGTCGGCGGGCATGGCCGCCGACAACCCGGTGTCCCTGCTGCTGTCCGGGCCGGCCGGCGGTGTCACCGGTGCCGTCTGGGTCGCGGAGCAGGCCGGCTTCCGGGACTTCCTGACCTTCGACATGGGCGGCACCTCGACGGACGTGGCGCTCGTGCAGGACCTCCAGCCCCGGATCGGCCGGGAGACCAGCGTCGGCGACCTCAAGGTCCGGGCCACGTCGGTGGACGTGCGGACCGTCGGTGCCGGGGGCGGCTCGATCGCCCACGTTCCGCCGCTGACCCAGGCGCTGCGCGTCGGGCCGCAGTCCGCGGGCGCGTCGCCGGGTCCGGCGTCGTACGGCGCCGGGGGCACCGAGCCCACCGTCACCGACGCCAACGTGGTGCTCGGCTACCTGCCCTCCCAGCTGGCGGGCGGAGAGATCACCCTGGACCGGGAGGCCGCGCACGCCGCGGTCAAGTCCATCACCGACGCCACCGCGCTGGGCTCGGTGGAGGCCGCGGCCGCCGGCATCGTGGACATCGTCAACGAGAACATGTTCGGCGCACTGCGGCTGGTCTCGGTCCAGCAGGGCTTCGACCCGCGGGATTTCGCGCTGGTGGCGTTCGGCGGTGCCGGACCGTTGCACGCCAACGCCCTGGGCCGGCTCACTGGCGCCTGGCCGGTGATCATCCCGCCGTCGCCGGGGGTGCTGTGCGCCTACGGCGACGCGACCACGAGCATGCGCGACGAGTCCGTGCGCACGTTGATCCGCCGCTTCGGCGAGCTCTCGGACGACAGTCTCAAGACGATGCTGGACGAGCTCGCCGCGGAGGCCCGGACCTCGCTGACGACCGGCGGTATCGCCGAGGAGGACCACGAGATCACCTACTCGGCCGACCTTCGCTACCACGGGCAGGGCTTCGAGATCCCCGTGGTCATCGACATCTCCAGCTTCGACGGGGAGGGCGGCGGCCTGGCCGCGCTGCGTGCGGCCTTCGACGTGGAGCACCAGCGGCTGTTCAACTTCCTGCTCAGCACCGAGCACGAGCTGGTCACGGTGCGCGCCACCGCCAGCGGCCCCCGGCCCGACGTCGCCGCCCCCACGCTGGCGGACGGCGGCCCGTCCGCCGAGCAGGCGCTGCTCGGGCGGCACCAGATCTGGGTGGACGGCGGCCAGGTGGACGCCGGACTCTACGACCGGTCGCTCCTGGAGGCCGGCAACGTCGTCGAGGGGCCTGCCGTGGTCACCGAGATGGACTCGACCACCCTCGTGCTTCCCGGGCATGCCGCCACGGTGCACCCGAGCGGGAGCCTGCTCATCCGACCGACCGACACCACGCACACCCCGGAGGGCTGAGCCATGGCACGCCTCATCGAGACCGCGACCGACCCGCTGCGCACCGTCGAGGTCGACGTCGTGACGATGGACCTCATCGAGAACGGGCTGCGCAACGCACGCTACGAGATGGACGAGGTGCTCTTCCGCACCGCCCTCTCGCCCGGCATCCGAGAGCAGCACGACGAGTTCCCGCTGATCGGGGACCCCGAGGGCAAGATGGTGGTCGGCCAGTTCGGGCTGTCCATCCCCGACTTCCTCGACAACTTCGACGGCACCATCGAGGAGGGCGATGTCCTCCTGACCTCCGACCCGTACTCGTGTGGGGCCGCGATCAGCCACGCCAACGACTGGCTGGTGGTGATGCCGATCTTCTTCGAGGGCCGCATCGTCGGCTGGGCGTCGATGTTCGGGCACATGTCCGACGTGGGCGGCAAGAGCCCCGCCTCGATGCCGACCGACGCGCGCACCATCTTCGAGGAGGGCGTGGTCATCCCGCCGTTCCGGCTCTACAAGAAGGGCGTGCTCGACGACGACGCGCTGCGGATCATCCTCAACCAGGTGCGCAAGCCGGACTGGAACCGCGCGGACCTCAACGGCATCGTCGCCGCCTGCCGGACCGCCTCCCGCCGGGTGCAGGAGATGTGCGGCCGGTTCGGGGTGGACACGTACACCTCGGCGCTCAACGGCCTGCTGGACCGCAACTACCGGGCCATGAAGACCCTCTTGCACATGGTGTTCAAGGAGGGGGAGACGCTGTCGTTCACCGACTACATCGACGACGACGGCGTGGGCTACGGCCCCTACGAGCTCAAGCTGAGCCTCACCCGCACCGGTGACAAGGTGCTGCTGGACTTCACCGGCAGCAGCCCGCAGGCGGAGGGCCCGATCAACTACTTCATCAACGAGAACCTGGTGCGGATGTTCTTCGGGATCTACATGATCACCGTCGCCGACCCGCAGATCCTGTGGAACGACGGCTTCTACCCGCTCGTCGACGTGGAGATCCCCGACGACTCCTTCTGGAAGCCGAAGTACCCAGCCGCCCTGAACGCGCGCAACCACGGCATCGGGCGGGTGTTCGACCTCTTCGGCGGCCTGCTCGGGCAGACCAACCCGGACCTGCTGAACGCCGCCGGGTTCTCCTCGTCCCCGCACTTCATGTACTCGGGCAACTACAGCTCCGGCGACCGCAAGGGCGAGTGGTTCCAGCTGTACTCGATCGGCTTCGGCGGGATCCCCGGCCGGCCGATCGGCGACGGTCCCGACGGGCACTCGCTGTGGCCGTCGTTCGTGAACATCCCCTGCGAGTACCTGGAGTCCTACTACCCGCTGCGGATCGAGCGCTGGGAGACCCTCAGCGACACCGGCGGCGCGGGCCTGCACCGCGGCGGCAACGCCGTCGACGTCGCGTACCGCTTCCTGGAGGGGGGCACCATCGCGATCCACGACGACCGGTGGCTGACGTACCCCTGGGGTGTCAACGGCGGCGAGCCCGGTGCCCGCAGCCGGAAGTGGCTGGAGCGGGCCGACGGCAGCCGGGAGGTCCTGGGCAGCAAGGTCCACGACGTGCCGGTGAGGGCAGGTGACCTGCTGCACTTCGTGACCTGGGGCGGTGGTGGCTGGGGCGACGCCCTGGCCCGCGACCCCGAGCTGGTCGCCCTGGAGGTGCGGCGCGGCCTGGTCAGCGCCGAGGGCGCGCGACGCTACGGCGTGGTCTGCGACGGGAGGGGTCGCGTCGACGCGGCCGGCACGGAGGACCTGAGGGCGTCGCTGCGCGAGGGCCGGCCCGACCCTCTGCCCACCTTCGACAAGGGGCCCGGGCTGACCGCCATCCTCGAGCGCTGTCTCGAGGAGACCGGCCTGCCGGCTCCCTCGGCCCCCATCCCGCGGTGACCCGGGTGCCGGCCGCGAACGAGGACGCCTTCGGTGGACGGCTGCGCCCGGGGGACCGGCCGGCCGTGCTCGCGGTCGACCTGATGCGGGCCTACTTCGAGCCGGGCAGCCCGCTGGAGCTGCCGTCGAGGGACTGCCTGGAGTCGGCGGCGCGAGTGCTGTTCACGGCGCGGGAGCACGGCGTGCGCGTGCTGCACACCCGGGTCGCCTACGCCGACGACGGCTCCGACGGTGGGGTGTTCGTCCGCAAGGTCGGGGCGCTGCGGCACCTGTACGGCGGCGGCCCGCTCAGCGAGCTGATGCCGGAGGTCGCGCCGGCCGACGGCGAGCTGGTGCTGACCAAGCAGTACGCGAGCGCGTTCTTCGGCACCACGCTGGCCTCGACGCTGCACGCCCTCGGGGTGGACACCGTCGTGGTGGTCGGTGTCAGCACGAGCGGCTGCGTGCGGGCCAGCGCCGTGGACGCCATCCAGCACGGCTTCGTGCCCTGGGTGGTCGCCGACGCGGTCGGCGACCGGGACACCACCACGCACGACGTCAACCTCGCCGACCTGCAGGCCAAGTACGCCGAGGTCGTCGACGAGGCGACGGCGCTGGGCTACCTGCGGACTGTCCGTCCCGCCCCGGACGCCCCCCCGCACGATCGAGCACAGGAGCAGCCATGAGCGAGGCATCGCACGTCGAGATCGTCGAGATGTCCCCCCGGGACGGGCTGCAGAACGAGGCGACCCTGCTCTCCACGGAGGACAAGGTCGACCTGGTGCGCCGGGCGGTCGGGGCGGGAGCCCGAAGGGTCGAGGTCACCAGCTTCGTCAACCCCGCCCGCGTGCCCCAGCTCGCGGACGCCGCAGAGGTGCTGGCGGCGCTGCCGCGGGTCGCCGGCGTGCGGTACGCCGGCCTGGTGATGAACCGCCGCGGGCTCGAGCGGGCTCTCGAGGCCGGGGTCGACGAGATCGACGTGGTCGTGGTCGCCACGGACACGTTCTGCCAGCGCAACCAGGGCATGACCACCGAGGAGGCCTGCGAGACGGCCGCCGCGCTGGTGGCCGAGGCGCAGGCGGCAGGGGTGTTCGCCACCGTCACCGTCGGCGCCGCCTTCGGCTGCCCGTTCGAGGGGGAGGTCCCCGTGGACCGGCTCCGCGAGGTGCTGGCCCGCGTCGTGGACACCGGTCCCGACGAGCTGTCGCTGGCCGACACGATCGGGGTGGGGGTGCCCTCCGACGTCGCCACGCGGCTCCGGCTCGCTCGTGAGATGGCCGGTGCCGCGATGCCGCTGCGGCTGCACCTGCACGACACCCGGCACACCGGGGTCGCCAACGCGGTCGCGGCGGTGCAGGCGGGGGTGACGACGCTGGACGCCAGCATCGGCGGCGCGGGCGGCTGTCCCTTCGCCCCCGACGCGACCGGCAACGTGGCCACCGAGGACCTGGTCTACCTCTTCGACCGGATGGGGCTGTCGACCGGCTTGGACCTGGCGGGCACGACCGCCGCGGCGGCCTGGCTGGAGCAGCGGCTGGACCGGGTGCTGCCCTCGGCGCTGCTGAGGGCGGGTGGCTTCCCCGGGTGACCCGGCCCGTCGGCGGTGCCCGTCGTGGCGCGCGGCCGGGCCCGCGACGAGGAGTACCGTGTCCGGACACCGGAGCGGCGTACGCCGGCGGGCTCCGGAACTCGGCGCGGCGGTGAGGGATCGGTCGGATGTCTCGAGGGGGCAGGGTCACCACCTACGGTGCGCTGGCCGCGCACCTGCGGGAGGCGATCCGGCGCGGCGAGTACGGCGAGGGGGACCGGCTGCCGACGGAGGCCGAGCTGGCGGAGAGCAGGTCGGTCAGCCGGCAGACGGTCCGCCGGGCCATGCAGGAGCTGGTGTCCGAGGGTCTGGTCTACCGGGTGGCCGGACGCGGCACCTATCCGGTCACCGAGTCCGACCGCTACCTCCGCCACCTCGGCTCCATCGAGGACCTGATGAGCCTCTCGCTGGACACCGACTGCGAGATCGTCGAGCCGCTGCGGACGCGCGTCGACCCCGTCTCGGCGGGACGGCTGCGGCTGGACAACGACGAGGTGTGCGCGGTCTCGTTCGTCCGACGACTCGGGGAGACGCCGTTCTGCCACACCGCGGTGGCGCTTCCCCCCGAGGTCGGCGACCCGTTGCGGGACGCCCCCGAGCTGTCCGTGCGGGGAGCCCGGAGCCGGGTGACCGTGATCGGGCTGATCGACAGCCGCCTGGGGCGCCGGATCAGGGACGCCGACCAGAGCGTCACCGCGATGCCGGCCCGGGCGGAGGTCGCGGAGCACCTGCTGGTGCCGGTGGGCTCCCCGGTGCTGCGGGTCGAGCGCAACTACTTCGACGCCGCCGGCCATCCGGTCGAGTGGGCGGTGAGCCACTTCGACCCCCGGCACTACTCCTACCGGGTGCGGCTGCGGCGACATCCCCGCTGATCCGGCAGGCGGGCGGGCGCAGACCCTTGACAGTGCCCGTCATCAGGGACAAAGGTGCAGTCACCCACTGATTTGGCCGTACATTTCGTCCTCGGGTTGGCTTCGGCAGCGGCGCCCCCCGACGGTGTGGTGCGTGGCCGACGGCAAACCCTGGAGGCAGTTCGTGGCGAACGGAACCACTGTCAGCATCCTCCCGTGCGGAGCGATGACCGCCGACCTCACCTGGCTGCTGCTCGCGCCCGGGCGAGCGATCCGCACCCGGCAGGACAAGAACAAGCCCGCCGAGTGGGTCGACGTCCCGAGCCACTGCGTGCTGGTGGACACCCCCGAGGGGAAGCTGCTCTGGGACACGAGCTGCCCGCGGGACTGGGAGGACCGCTGGGCGCCGACCGGGCTGCAGGACTTCTTCCCCTACGACAAGGTCTCCGACGACGAGTACCTCGACTCGCGGCTGAGCCAGCTGAACCTGTCGCCGGGCGACATCGACTTCGTGGTCTTCTCGCACCTGCACTTCGACCACGCGGGCAACGCGCAGATGTTCAAGGAGACCGACGCCAAGCTGATCTGCAGCGACGTGGAGAAGGAGTTCGCGTTCGGGTACGACGGGCCCTTCAACGGCGCGCACCTCAAGGCCGACTACGAGGGCCTCGAGTTCGAGACGGTCTCCGGCGACGTCGAGTTCCTTCCGGGCGTGAGCTTCATCCAGACGCCGGGGCACACCAAGGGCAGCATGTCGATGCGGATCGACCTGCCCGAGAGCGGCACGATGATCTTCACGGCGGATGCCATCTACATGGGCGACAGCTTCGGCCCGCCGTCGGTCCCGGCCGCGATCGTCAACAACCTCGAGGAGTGGTACGCCTCGGTGGAGAAGCTCCGCGGGATCGCTCAGGAGTCCGACGCCACGCTGGTCTTCGGCCACGACGCCGACCAGATCCACCAGCTGCGCGTGGCGCCCACCGGCAGCTACCGCTGAGCCCGGGCCCGCACGCCTCGACCCTGACCCTGACCTCCGCGACCCACCGGGAGCCGCATCGTGAGCACTGACACACCGGTCGACCTGACCGAGGAGACCATCTTCACCTGGGGGGCGCCGCCCCTGAAGTTCGGCGCCGGCGCGGTCGACGAGATCGGCTTCGAGATGACCCAGTTCGGCGCCAAGCGGGTCCTGATCATCACCGATCCGAAGATCAACGCCACCGGCATCCCGCAGCGGATCGCGGACTCCCTGAGCAGTCACGGGATCACCTCGGAGGTCTTCGACGGCGTGCACGTCGAGCCCACCGACGACAGCATGGACAAGGCCGCCGGCTACGCCCGCGAGCAGGGCCCGTGGGACGGCTTCGTCGCGGTCGGGGGCGGGTCGGCGATCGACACCGCCAAGGCGGTGAACCTGATCATCACCGACGGCGGCGAGCTGATGGACTACATCAACAAGCCGATCGGGAAGGCGATGGCTGCCGCAGGGGCAGCTCAAGCCGCTGATCGCGGTGCCGACCACGGCGGGCACCGGTTCGGAGAGCACCGCGATGTGCGTCCTGGACATCCTGTCGATGAAGGTCAAGAGCGGCATCAGCCACTGGCGGCTCCGGCCTACCCTGGCCGTGATCGACCCGCTGCTGACCCTGACGCTGCCCCCCGAGGTCACCGCCGCCGCGGGCATGGACATCGTGTGTCACGCGGTGGAGTCCTACACCGCCCGGTGGTACCAGACCTTCGACCGCAAGAAGCCCGAGGAGCGGGTCACCTACTGCGGCTCGAACCCGGTCTCGGACCTGTGGTGCGAGCGGGCGATGACGCTGCTCGCTGAGTCGTTCCGCACCGCCGTCCACGACGGGTCGGACCTCGCCGCGCGCAGCAACATGATGATGGCCGCGACGTTCGCGGGCATGGGGTTCGGCAACTCCGGGGTGCACATCCCGCACGCCAACGCCTACCCGATCGCCGGGATGGTGAAGGACTACCGTCCTGCCGGCTACCCGCAGGACGAGCCGATGGTGCCGCACGGCCAGTCGGTGTCGCTGACCGCCCCGGAGGCGTTCCGGTTCAGCTTCGAGAGCGCCCCTCAGCGGCACCTGCATGCCGCGGCCCTGCTGGCCCCGGGTCTCGACACGCTCAACGACCCGTCGGAGCAGCTGCCCCGCGCCCTCACCGACCTGATGCGGGACATCGGCATCCCGAACGGGATCGGCGGTGTGGGGTACACCGAGGACGACGTCCCCGACCTGGTGCCGGGCACGATGAAGCAGCAGCGGCTGCTCGCCACCTGTCCGCGGCCGGTGACCGAGGACGACATCGCGGCGATCCTGACCAAGTCGATCACGAACTGGTGACCTGAGATGCCGATGTATGACTACCGCTGCGCCGGCGGGCACTTCTTCGAGCGCCTGGTGCCGATCGTGGCCGGCGACTCGCAGCCGTGCCCGGCCTGCGACCAGGACGGCGTGAAGATCCCTTCGCGCGTGGCGCTCGGCGGGCTCGCCAGCCCGGGGCTGTCGCGGGACGAGATGCCGCAGACCTGGAAGGGCACCGGCGGTGCCGACCGGGAGTACGTCGGGCACCTGCGCCGGCAGTGGGACTCCCGGCAGCGGCTCGAGGAGAAGTACCCCGAGCTGCAGGGCGACCGCCGACCGGTCCTGGCCCACGAGGGGCGCTACCACGGCGCGCCGCTGCGGGCCGGGGACGTCCCTCTCGCGGCGCCGCCCGCCGCGGACTGAGACCGCCTCGCAGCGCCTCCGGGAAGGAGCCCTGATGGAGACCCAGCCCTGCCTGATCGACGGCAAGGACGTGCCGACCGCCGACGTCATCGACGTGCTCGACCCCTCGACCGGTGAGCTGCTGGGCAGCATCGCCCGGGGCGGGCCGGACGAGGTCGACCAGGCGGTCTCGGCCGCCCGGGAGGCCTCGGCGTCGTGGCGGGCCCGCAGCACCCAGGACCGGGCGGAGACCCTGCGCCGCCTGGCGGAGCTGGTCCGCCGCGACCGGGAGGAGCTGGCGTCGCTGGAGAGCCGCGACACCGGCAAGCCGCTGAGCCAGGCGCGGACCGACACCGACGTCGCCGCGCGGTACTTCGACTACTACGCCAGCGTGGTCGAGGCGTTCTTCGGGCACACGCTGCCGGACCTGGACGGCTTCGTGGCCTACACCCGGCACGAGCCGTACGGTGTGACCGGGCACATCATCCCCTGGAACTACCCGCTCCAGATCGGCGCGCGGACGATCGCGCCCGCGCTCGCGGTCGGCAACTGTCTGGTCGTCAAGCCGGCCGAGGATGCCCCGATGACCGTGCTGCGCATCGCCCGTCTCGCCCTGGAGGCGGGTCTGCCCGCAGGGGTGCTCAACGTCGTCCCCGGCTACGGCACCGAGGCCGGTGCCGCGCTGGCCGGGCACCCCGGCGTCGACCACCTCTCGTTCGTCGGGTCGCTGCCGGTGGGACAGTCCGTGGTCCGGGCCGCGGCCGGGAACGTCGTCCCGGTGGCGCTCGAGCTCGGTGGCAAGTCGCCCAACATCGTCTTCCCGGACGCCGACCTGGATGCCGCCGTCCCGACGATCGTGCGAGCCCTGCTCCAGAACGCCGGCCAGACCTGCTCCGCGGGGTCCCGGCTGCTGGTCCACGCCGACCTGCACGAGGAGCTGCTGGACCGGCTGGACCGGGTGCTGAGCGCGGTCCGGATCGGCCCCGGGCCCAGTGACCCGGACCTCGGACCACTGATCTCCGCCAAGCAGCTGGGCCGGGTGACGGGGATGGTCGAGGCGGCCAGCGACGCCGCGCCCCCCGGATCGGCGGCCCCGGGAGGATCGACACGCCGGACCGCGGCTTCTACTTCCCGCCCACCGTCTTCGACCAGGTGGACCCGGCGGCGCCGATCGCCCGGGAGGAGGTGTTCGGCCCGGTCCTGGCGGTCAGCGTGTTCGGCGACGAGGACGAGGCGGTCGCGCTGGCCAACGGCACCGACTACGGGCTGATCGCCGCGGTGTGGACCGCGGACCTGGACACCGCACACCGGATGGCGCGCGACGTGCAAGCCGGCCAGGTCTACGTGAACACCTACGGCGCCGGCGGCGGTGTCGAGCTGCCCTTCGGTGGCTACAAGCGGTCGGGGTACGGCCGGGACAAGGGGTTCGACGCTCTCGCCGAGCTCTGCCAGACCAAGACCGTGGTGATGAAAGTCCCGCGATGAGCGACCCGGCGTCCGACCCGGGCCCGGCCGGTCCGGCCGACGTGGATCCGGACCGCGGCCTCGACCTGCTGGCCGGGGTTCGGGTGGTCGACTTCACCCAGGCGCTGTCGGGCCCCTACGCGACGATGCTGCTGGCCGACCTCGGAGCCGACGTCGTCAAGGTCGAGTCCCCGAGCCGGGGGGACGACGCCCGGCACTGGGGACCGCCGTTCGTCGGGGACGACGCGACCTACTTCATGTCCGTCAACCGCAACAAGCGCAGCGTGGCGCTGGACCTCAAGCAGGCCGACGGGCTGGCCGCGGCCCGTCGGCTGGTCGCGGACGCCGACGTGATGGTGGAGAACTGGCGACCGGGAACCGCGCTGCGGCTCGGCCTGGGGGCGGACGTCCTGCGGGCGGACAACCCGGGGCTGGTGATCTGCTCGATCAGCGGCTACGGACAGCAGGGGGACCCCCGGGCCGGCTACGACCAGATCGTGCAGGGCACCGCCGGGGTGATGTCCCTGACCGGGCCTGCCGGTCGACCGACCAAGTGGGGGGTGCCGGCCGGTGACCTCTCCGCCGGCATGTTCGCCGCCACCGCGGTGGTCGCCGCGCTGTACGAGCGACGGGTGTCCGGGCGCGGACGCGACCTCGACGTGGCGATGCAGGACAGCCTGGTCTCGATGCTGACCCACCACGGCGCGCGGTACCTGGTCACGGGGGACCTGCCCGCCAACGACGGCAACGGGCACGCCACGATCGCGCCGTACGGGCTGTTCCTGGTCGCGGACGGGCACGTGAACATCTGCGTCGGCAACGACGCCCAGTTCCAGCGGATGTGCGAGGCCCTGGACCTGCCCGACCTGGCCCGGGACGCGGGGATGCGCACCAACCCGCAGCGGCTGGACCGCAAGGGCGAGCTGCTCGCGGTCCTGGAGGGCAGGCTGCGACACCTGACCGCGGCCGACGCGATCGAGCGCCTGGAGCGCGCGGGGGTGCCGGTCGGCGCGGTGCCGGACCTCGCCGAGGTGCTCGACGACCCGGCCACCCGCGGGCGCCGGATGCTGGTGTCCGTCGAGCGCGAGGGTGAGGACCCGTTCGAGGTCGTGAACAGTCCTTGGAAGGTCGACGGTCGCGCACCGGCGGTGCGCCGGTCGCCTCCGCGCCTCGGCGAGCACACCGACGAGGTTCTCGGCGGTCTGGGCGCCGGACCGCCCCGCCCGCGGCCGGCCGGTCCGCGGGCAGCACGCCACTCCACGAGTGAGGACGGGACGTCATGACCCGCTACACCGACCGCCCGTGGCTCGGGCTCTACACCGAGGGCCTGCCGGCCGACCTCGTCGCCGACCACGCCACCATGCTGGGGCTCTTCGACGCGACCGTGGCGCGCACCCCGGACGCGGTCGCGGTCCGGTACTTCGACGGCGTCCTCACCTTCGCCGACCTCGACGCGCGAGCCGGGGCGCTGGCGTCCGCGCTCGTCGATCGCGGCTTCCGGCCGGGGGACCGGCTCGCGGTCTACACGCAGAACAACCCCGCGTTCGTGGTCGGCTATCTGGCCGCCTGGAAGGCGGGTGGCGCCGCGGTCGCGGTGAACCCGATGAACAAGCAGCGGGAGCTCGCCTACCTGCTGGCGGACTCGGGCGCAACCGCGCTGCTGTGCCTGGACGACCTGTACGAGCCGGTGGTCGCCCCGGTGCTCGCCACCGGGGAGACCGAGGTGACGACGGTGGTGACCTGCTCGGCGCTGGACGACCAGACCCGCGACGACCCGCGGCTGTTCGCGCAGACGACCCGCTGCCGCCCCGAGGGCACGCTCGACCTGCGCGCGGTGGTCGAGGAGTACGCCGGCCGCGCGCCCGCCCCGGCGCGCCCGGCGGGTGACGACGTGGCGGTGCTGACCTACACCTCGGGGACCACGGGCGTCCCCAAGGGGGCGATGAACACGCACGCGAACATGGCGTTCAACTCCCAGACCTACCGCAGGTGGATGGGCCTCGACGAGCAGGACACGGTGCTGGGCGTGGCACCGCTGTTCCACATCACCGGTCTCGTCGGCCACCTCGGGGTGGCGCTGCTGGTGGGCTGCCCGCTGGTGCTCGCGCACCGGTTCGAGCCGCACGTCGTGATGGACGCGATCCGGGAGCACCGGCCCACCTTCACGATCGCGTCGATCACCGTGTTCATCAGCCTGGGCGGTGTCGAGGGCACGACGCGCGAGGACTGGTCGTCGCTGCGGGTGGTCTACTCGGGCGGGGCCCCCATCGCGCCGGCGATCACCGACCGGTTCGAGGAGCGGACCGGGCTCTACATCCACAACATCTACGGGCTCACCGAGACCAACAGCCCCTCCCACGCCGTACCGCTCGGCCGGCGGGCGCCGGTGGACCCGGCGTCAGGGGCGCTCTCGGTCGGGGTGCCGGTCTTCAACACGGTGGTGCGCATCCTCGCCGAGGACGGGACCGAGGCACCGCCCGGCGAGATCGGCGAGATCGCCACCGCCGGGCCGCAGGTCGTCCCAGGCTACTGGCGCAAGCCGGAGGCGACCCTGGAGTCGCTGCCCGGCGGTGAGCTGCGCACCGGCGACGTCGGGTTCATGGACGAGCAGGGCTGGTTCTACCTGGTGGACCGCAAGAAGGACATGATCAACGCGGCCGGCTACAAGGTGTGGCCACGGGAGGTCGAGGACGTGCTCTACGGGCACCCGGCGGTGAGGGAGGTCGCGGTGGTCGGGGTGCCCGACGAGTACCGGGGCGAGACCGTCAAGGCGTTCGTGGCCCTCGAGCCCGGGGCCGAGGTCACCGAGCAGGAGCTCGTCGACTGGGCCCGGCAGCAGATGGCCGCCTACAAGTACCCGCGCTCCGTCGAGTTCGTCGAGGAGCTGCCGAAGACCACGACCGGCAAGATCCTGCGCCGCGAGCTGCGCGGCTGACCCGGGTCAGCCGGCGGCCGCGGCCCGGCGCCGGGCCAGCCAGGGCAGGGCCCGCCAGGGCAGGGCCCGCCAGAGCCGGCCCGCCACGACGGACGCGGTGACCCAGAACAGGTACAGCCACGGGGTCCACGCCCCTCCCACCCACGACGCGCGCCCGTCGACGAGACGGAACGTCACCGCGCTCTGCACGAGGGCGAGACCGCCCCACTCGAAGCTGCCGGTGGCGTGCGGACTCGCAGCCAGCAGCCCGTCCCGGAAGGCGAGGACCGCCTCGAACAGCACCCAGTTCAGCAGCAGCGCGGTCGTTGCCGCGAAGACGCCGGCCGCCATCCATGAGTGCCGGGGCCCCTCCCCGAACTCGGCGGTCAGGTAGTCGGTTGCGAGCTGCCGGCCGTCGCCCAACCGGCGGAGCGCTGGTCCGGTGCCGAGGTCACGGGCCGCCGTGAGCAGGTTCTCCCGCACCTCGCGCCGGTTCGCGATGCGGGATCGGCGCGGCAGGTCGTAGAGCCGTTGGTCGAGCAGCCAGACGACCCGCTCGATCCGGAGCCGGTCGACCAGGGTCAGGGAGGTGGGCATCAGCAGGGTCCTCTTGTGCTCGGGGTGGGACCGGGTGGGGTCAGGACGGCGTCCACGATCGAGGTCAGGGAGCGCCAGCTGGCCGCGCCCGCGACCAGGGCGTCGTGGCCCGCCGCGGTCGGCCGGTAGTACTTGCGGGCCGGGCCGCTGGTGGAGCGGACCAGCCGGGAGGAGACCCGGCCCTCGCGCTCCAGCCGGGCGAGGGCGGGGTAGACGGTCCCCTCCAGGACGTCGGTGAGGCCCGCGGACTGCAGCCGCTGCACCAGCTCGTACCCGTAGGACTCCTGCTCGGCGAGCAGCTGGAGCACGAGCAGGGACAGCACGCCCTTGAGCAGCTGGGAGTCGTGGCTGGCGGTCACCCGTGAAGAGTATGCCCGGTACTAGAGATCGTCAAGTAATAAACACCGTCGAGTAGGACGGGAAGGGGGCACCGTCCGGTCAGCGGTCGCTATGGGAGTCCGACGAGGCGTCGCCGCCCTGCAGTCGGACCTGATGCACCCGGCGCCCGCGGAACCCTTCACCGTGCGGAAAGAAGCGCTCGTCCAGAGCGAGACCACCGGCCGGGTCGACGTCCAGCTTGGCCATCCACGCGCCGACGCCGCCGGGGTAGAACTGGTCGTCCCACGCGCCGTAGAGCGAGTTGGTGAAGTACACCCGGTGCCCGTCCCCGCTCACCTCGACCATCTGCGGCCCGCCGGAGAGCGGGACGCCGGGGGCCGCCGGGTGCGGGCTGCGGCGGACGATCCCGCCCAGGTGGACCGAGCCGACGTCGCGCGGCCGGGCCGGCTCCGAGACGTCGTACTGCTTGAGCTCGCCGGTGCCCCAGCACGACACGTACAGGCGCTGGTTGTCGACCGACAGGTCGATGTCGGTGATGATGGGGGGCGCCGAACGGCTTCAGGGCCGGCGGCAGCAGGTCGGGGTCGGCGGGCTCGGCCGGGATCGTGATCACCTTGCCGGCCTGCCAGGGACCGTTCTCGTGATGCCAGCGGAACACCGAGCCCGACAGGTCCTCGGTGGAGATCACCACCCCGACGAAACCCCCAGGTCGCCTGCGGGTCAGGGGACGGGCGCAGTCCAGGGCATCTGGTGGTGGGCGCCGAGGTCGACCTCCTGCACGTGGGTGGCCCCACTCGCTGCTGGCCACCGGGTTCTGCTGCGGGTGCCACCAGGCGTCGTAGGCCAGCCGCTGCGGGCCGCGGTCCTTCTCCCAGGGGCCCACGACGTCGAACGTGCTGTGGTCGAGAAGCGCGATCCCCCTGGGGCCGCCGTCGCCCTCCGCGGCTCCCAGACAGGTCAGGAACCCCCGTCGGGTCCGCAGTGCAGGGTGTGCGGACGCGAGTAGCCGGCCTTGGCCGCCAGTTCCGCGGCGCTGACGGACTTGTGCAGCGTGGGCTGTCGCGGGCCCGGCACCGTGTCGTAGACATGCACGTTGGACCAGCGGATCCCGGGGACCAGCAGGAACCGCCCGGCCGGCTGCGACATGTCGTGCCCCCTCGTGCATGAACGCACTACTGCAGGCGTTCCAGCCGACGTGGTGAACTCGTCGCCGAGGGCGGGAGCCTCGGCCCAGCCGACCACCCGGCCGTAGCTGTCCTACTCCGGGTCCATGTCGACGACCGTGAGCGCGTCGGGGGTGCGCCCGGTGCGGTCGAACGCCACGACGTACGCCAGCCTCTCTACGGGCGCCGCGGCCGCGTCGCTGGCGGTCCGGTAGAACATGGGATCCAGGGTCTCGGTCTTTTTTTCACCTCGGGACGGAGGCTAGGCCGCTCGCCGCCGCTCGCCGCCGCGCGGCAACGGGACCGGTGACGCGCGCTGACTAGTCCGAAAGGGCGACCACCTGTGCCGACGTGACGATTGCGCCGGGCCGCCGGCGAGACGACACTCGATGGAGCACGTCGCCGACCGGCGACGAGGAGCGAGAATGGGCGAGCCGTCCGCTGTCGAGGGTATCGTCAGCGCCGCTGAGCACGCGCTGTTGCAGCGTAACTTCGCCGCGCTCGAGGACCAGTTCCGGGCCGCCAACGAGGTGATCGCGGCGATCGGCCGCTCCGGGGGCGACGCGGGCGCCGTGCTGGCGACGATCGTGCAGAGCGCGCGCCGGCTCTGCCGCTCGCAGGCCTCCCACCTCTACCTCCTCGAGAACGGGGTCTACCGCCTGATCCAGTCGGTCGGGATCTCGGACGAGGCGGTCGCGCTGATCGCCGAGCACCCGATGCCGGTGGACTCCAAGACGTTGATCGGTCGGGTCGGGCTGGACCGCAGGACCCAGCAGATCAGCGACGTGCTGGCCGACCCGGACTACGGGCGTCATGACCTGCAGCGGGTGGCCGGCTTCCGGACCACCATGGGAGCGCCGATGCTCATCGACGACCGGGTGGTCGGTGCGCTCGCCGTGTGGCGCAACGACGTGAGCCCGTTCGACGAGCGCGAGATGGCGATCGTGTCCGCCTTCGCCGGCCAGGCGGCGATGGCCGTCAACAACGTCACGCTCGTCCAGCAGCTCGACGCCCGGCGGGTCGAGCTGGCCCGGAAGGTCGAGGAGCTGGAGGCGCTGCGCGGGGTCGGAGAAGCGGTCGGGTCGAGCCTCGACGTCGACAACGTGCTGGCCACCATCGCCATGCACGCCGTCCGGCTGTCCGGCACCGACGGCGGCTCGATCATGGAGTACGCGGAGCGGCAGCGGTGCTTCCTCGTGCGCAGCGTGTACCGGACCGAGCCGGGAGTCGTGGACCGACTGCGGGAGGTCCGCATCGAGTTGGACCGGACGCTGGTCGGCCGCGCGTCCCGGACGCGGCGGCCGATCGCGGTCCGGGACCTCGGGAGCCTGGACCTGGACCCGCACCTGCGGATCCTCTACGACGCTGGCTGGCGGTCCCTCGTCGCCGTCCCGATGTTGCGCGAGGACCGGATCGTCGGCTGCCTGGTCGTGCGCCGCAAGACCGTCGGGGACTTCCCGCAGGAGACCCTCGATCTGCTCGAGACGCTGGCCGGCCAGTCCGCCCTCGCCATGGTGAACGCCCAGCTGTACCGCGAGCTCAAGGAGCAGAGCCTCGAGCTGGAGCGAGCCAGCCGGCACAAGTCGGAGTTCCTGGCCAGCATGTCCCACGAGCTGCGCACCCCGCTGAACGCCGTCCTCGGCTTCTCGGAGGTGCTCCTGGAGCGGATGTTCGGCGACCTGAACGAGCGCCAGGAGGAGTACCTGCGCGACATCCACGGGTCGGGACGCCACCTGCTCGAGCTGCTGAACGAGATCCTCGACCTGTCCAAGGTCGAGGCGGGCCGGATGGACCTGGACTACTCGTACTTCGAGCTGGGGACGGCGGTCGAGGACGCGGCGGCGATGCTGCGCGAGCGGGCGGCCCTGCACGGCGTCGAGGTGCGTGTCGACGTCGCGGACGACGTCGGCGTGGCTTACACCGACGAGCTCCGCCTCAAGCAGGTGCTGATCAACCTGCTGACCAACGCCGTGAAGTTCACCGGGGAAGGTGGCTCGGTGACGGTCGCGGCCGTGCGGACTCGGGCCGGGCTCGAGGTCACCGTCACCGACACCGGCATCGGGGTGCCGGAGGCAGACCGCGAGCGCATCTTCGAGTCGTTCCAACAGGGCGGTCGTGGACCGACGCGTGAGGAGGGAACCGGGCTCGGGCTCACCCTCTCGCGCCGGCTCGTCGATCTGTTGGGAGGACGCATGTGGCTGACCAGCGAGGAGGGGGTCGGCAGCACCTTCGGGTTCTCCCTGCCGCAGCGGACGGCCGAGGTCGGCGAGCACCCCGACGGGCCGGACCACCTCCCGAGCGCTGGCGGGATCGTGGTCATCGAGGACGACCGGCCGTCGCTCGACCTGCTGACCGCGTACCTGTCCGGCCTCGCGCTGCAGGTCACCGTCGCGCGGGACGGTCAGCCCGGCCTGGACGCGGTCCGGCGAGTGCACCCGGCCGCGGTGATCCTCGACCTCCGGCTGCCCGGCCTGGACGGGTGGGCGGTGCTGCAGGCGCTCAAGTCGGACCCGGAGACCCGTCACATCCCCGTCGTCGTGGTGTCGATCCTGGACGAGCGGAGCCGTGGGCTGGCACTCGGTGCGGACGCCTACCTGGTCAAGCCGGTGAAGCGGGACGCGCTCATCTCGGCCCTGACGGCGACCGGTGCCCTGGCCTCGGCGCCGGGTCCCGGGTCGAAGGACGGGATGGTGGCGTCGTGAGCGGCCGCCGGATCCTCGTCGTGGAAGACAACCCGAGGAACCTCAAGCTGGTCAGGGACGTGCTGCAGGTGTCGGGGTACGAGGTGATCGAGGCCAGCACCGGCGAGGAGGGGGTCCGTCTGGCGGTCGAGACCGGCCCGGACCTGATCCTGATGGACCTGCAGCTGCCCGGCATCGACGGCGTCGAGGCGCTGCGCCGGATCCGGGCCGACCACGCGCACCCGCCGGTACCGGTGGTCGCGGTGACCGCGTTCGCCATGGTCGACGACCGCGAGCGGGCGTTCCGGTCGGGCTTCGACGGCTACGTCGAGAAGCCGATCAGCGTGCGGGGGCTGCTCCAGCAGATCACCGACTTCCTGAGCCTCGGGGGGGTGTCGTGACCGAGCGAGCGACGTCGACGGTGCTGGTCGTGGACGACCAGCCCCCGAACATCCGGCTGCTGGACGCCATCCTGTCGCCGCGCGGGTACGACGTCCGCTCGGCCGGCTCCGGCGAGGAGGCGCTGAAGGTCGTCGCGGAGACCGACGTCGACCTGGTGCTGCTCGACATCGTGATGCCCGGCATGGACGGGTACGAGGTGTGCCGCCGGATACGTGAGCAGGCCGACACCGCCTACCTGCCGGTGGTGATGGTGACCGCGAGCGGCGAGGAGCAGAAGGTGGAGGCGCTGGAGGCGGGCGCCGACGACTTCCTGACCAAGCCGATCCGGCAGAACGAGCTGCTGGCCCGGGTCGCCTCGCTCGCCCGGATCAAGCGCTACCAGGACACCATCCGGCGGCAGTCGGAGGAGCTGGCGGCCTGGAACCGCGAGCTGGAGTCCCGCGTGCGGGTTCAGGTCGACCAGCTGTCGCGGATGGCCACCCTCCGCCGGTTCCTGTCACCTCAGCTGGTCGAGCTGGTCGTGGACACGGGCGACGAGTCGTTCCTGGAGAGCCACCGCCGCGAGATCGTCGTGGTCTTCTGCGACCTCCGCGGCTTCACCACCTTCGCAGAGGCCAGCGAGCCCGAGGAGGTGATGCAGGTGCTGGGCGAGTACCACCAGGCTCTCGGGGACCTGATCTTCCGGTTCGAGGGCACCCTGGAGCGGTTCGCCGGGGACGGCCTGATGGTTTTCTTCAACGACCCGGTCCGGTGCACGGACGGCGCCCTGCGCGCGATCCGGATGGCCCTGGCGATGCGCACCCGGGTGCGCGGGCTCGCGGAGGGCTGGGCCCGTCAGGGCCACGACCTCGCCATGGGGATCGGGATCGCCCAGGGGTTCGCCACTCTCGGCAAGGTGGGCTTCGAGGGACGCTTCGACTATGCGGCGATCGGCAGCGTGACCAACCTGGCCGCCAGGCTCTGCGCCGACGCCGACGCCTGGCAGATCCTGGTGTCCGCGCGTGCCTTCGCCGCGGCCGGGCCGACGGTCGTGGGCGAGGACGCCGGCGACCGGGAGCTGCGCGGCTTCCTCCGCCGGACCCACGCCTTCGAGGTACGGGGCGTCGACGGCTCCAGGAGCGCGTCGTGACCGGGGACCTGTGGACCCCTCCGGCGGTCGCCCCGCCGGTGCTGTCGTCTCTCAGCGAGGACGAGCGCTACGAGCGGTTCGACCTCCTCCAGCGGCGGATGCCCGGGGTCTGGGACGCGATGCGGCTCAACCACGACGACGAGTCGGTCGTGGTCGTCCCGTCGATCACCCTGGACCGCGCGGTGGCGGCGAGCGGCAGCCTCACCCAGGCCTACGAGGAGCGGTTCCTGTTCCTCCTGGTGCTGTTGCGGCAGCCCCGGCTGCGGATGGTCTACGTGACGTCGATGCCGATCGCCCCGGAGATCGTCGAGTACTACCTGGCGCTGCTGCCGGGGGTGATCCCGAGCCACGCACGGGCCCGGCTCGCCCTGGTCGCCGTCAACGACTCGTCCTCTCGCTCCCTGAGCGAGAAGCTGCTGGAGCGGCCGCGGCTGCTGCGGCGGATCGCAGCGCAGGTGCCGAACCCGGCGCGCTGCCACCTGGTGCCGTACAACACCACCGAGCTCGAGCGCGACGTCGCGCTGAGCCTCGGCATCCCCATGTACGGCGCCGACCCGCGACTGGCCGCGCTCGGCTCCAAGACCGGCTGCCGGCGGCTGTTCGCCGAGGTGCGGGTGCCGCACCCCCTGGGGGTCGAGGACCTGCGCACCGTCGACGACGTCGCCGACGCGGTGCTGTCGATGCGCGCCCAGCGTCCGGCCATGGACAGTGTCATCGTGAAGCTGAACGAGGGCGTGTCCGGCCAGGGGAACGCGGTGGTGCGGCTCGCCGGGCTTCCCGCGCCCGGCGACTCCGGCGAACGGTCCGCCGTGCTGGACCGGCTGCACGCGATGGAGCTCGAGGCGACCGACACGCCCCTCGAGGTCTACCTCGCCAAGCTGGCCGAGGGCGCCGGGGTCGTCGAGGAGCAAATCGTGGGAGAGGAGCTGCGCAGCCCCAGCGTGCAGCTGCGGGTGCTGCCCGAGGGTGGGGTCGAGCTGCTCTCCACCCACGACCAGCTGCTGGGAGGCGCCGGCGGTCAGAGCTATCTCGGGTGCACCTTCCCGGCGGCGCCCGCCTACGCGCGACAGATCGCCGACCACGCGATGGCGGTGGGCCGTCGGCTGGCGGAGCAGGGCGCGCTCGGCCGCTTCGCGGTGGACTTCGTGGTGGTCCGGGGCGGCAGCGGCGCGTGGACGCCGTACGCGATCGAGCTGAACCTTCGCAAGGGCGGCACGACCCACCCGTTCCTCACCCTCCAGTTCCTCACCGACGGCCGCTACGACCCCGCCACGGCGCTGTTCCTGACGCCGCGGGGCCACGAGAAGCACCTGGTGGCGACGGATCACCTGGAGGCGGAGTCCCTCCGCGGGCTGACGCCGGCCGACCTGTTCGACATCGTGGCCCGGCACGGCCTGCACTTCGACCAGTCCCGCCAGGTCGGGATCGTCTTCCACATGATCAGCAGCCTCACCGAGCACGGTCGCGTCGGGCTCACCGCTATCGGGGACACCGCCGCCGAGGCGGACCGCCGCTGTCGCGAGGCGGAGCGGATCCTCCTGGAGGAGGCGCACTGGGCCCTGCAGGAGCAGCCGCTCCCCGACTGGTCGGCCGTCGGAGGCTAGCGGGACACGGCGAGCTCGCCGAGCTCGGACCACTCCGAGCCGTCGACGACGAAGTTGACGATGCGTGGCGTCTCGGCGAGGTAGGCCGGCAGCGTCTCCTGCGCCTTCCGGAAGTGCTCCGAGCGGACGTGCACGACCCCGGCCTCGTCGTCGAGGAACGCGCCGAGGAGCACGTACTCGTGCGGGTCGTCGAGACTGCGCGACCAGTCGAACCACAGGCAGCCCGGCTCGGCGCGGGCGGCCTCGGTGAACGGTCCCGCGATCTGCGGCCAGTCGTCCGCGTGCTCGGGCAGGATCCGGAACTTGGCGGTGTTGAAGATCAACGGAGGCTCCTAGAAGTTGAGTCGGTCGGCTGACGAGGGGCCGGTCGGGGTCGGTGGCCGCCGGGCCGGGGTAGACGAGCCGGGGTAGACGAGCCGGGAGGGAGGCGCCGGTGCCGCGCCGACCGGGGTCGACGCGGCACCGAAGGGGAGCGACGGCTACGCCGCTGCCGTGGTGTCGCTGACCGAGTTCACCGGCTTCCGCCCGTCGACGAGCGCCTGGATCCGGCCCGCCGCCAGCTCGGAGACCAACCCGAGGGCCGCCCCGATCACCAGGGCCAGCACGGTCCCGGTGAGGTTGAACGAGGTGCCGAAGAAGACCGCCGTCCCGGCGAAGGCGCCCGGGATGAAGGACAGCACCGGCCAGGCGGCCTGCACGCACAGGATGAACCCGACCACGGTGACCAGCAGGGCCAGGACCAGCGTGGACCCGTCGAGCTTGAGGGCCAGGCTGATCAGATAGCCCCAGAACACGCCGGACAGGTTGGCCGCCAGCCCCTTGCGGAGGCCGGTGGTCCCGCCGCCGGCGGCGAAGAAGCACGCCCAGGCGATGAACGCCACCCAGGTGACCAGCGCCAGCTCGACGCTGACGTAGGTCCACAGTCCTGCCAGGACCCCGACCGAGATGCCGATTCCCAGTAAACCCTTCATGGTCCTGCTCCTTAGGGGGTGAGGATGGCGCGGCCGCGGATGCGCCCCGCGTCCAGGTCGTCGATGGCGGACTGGAAGTCGTCCAGGGCGTACTTGGCGGTGTGCAGGCGCACGTCGCCACGGGCGGCGAGGACCATCAGCTCGGTCAGGTCGTTGTAGGAGCCGACCAGGTTGCCGATGAAGTTGATCTCGGTGGAGATGACGTCGATGGTCGGGACGTTGATGTTCTCGCCGTAGCCGACCACGTGGTAGTCGCCGGCCCGGCGCAGCATCTGCACGCCCTGCGCGGTGGAGCCGCCCTCGCCCACGAAGTCGACCAGCACCTCGGCCCCGTGACCGTGGGTCAGCTCGAGCACCTGCTCCACAGCGGTGTCGTCGGCGACGACACCGTGGTCGGCCCCGATCGAGAGCGCCAGCTTGACGGCGTCCGGGTTGCGGTCGACGACGATCAGCTCGGACGCCGTGATGGCCTTGAGCACCTGGATCCCGATGTGCCCGAGCCCGCCGGCACCGATGACGACGCACCGGTCGCCGGGGCGCAGTCGCCGGGCCGCCTTCGCGGCCGCGTGGTAGGCGGTCAGCCCGGCATCGGCCAGGGCGGCGACGTCGGAGGGCTCGAGGCTGTCGTCGATCCTGACGACGCTGCGGGCGGAGGTCTTCAGGTACTCCGCGTACCCGCCGTTGGTGTCGATGCCCGGGAACTGGTTCTGCTCGCAGTGCACGTCGTCACCCGACCGGCACGCCCGGCACAGCCCGCAGGTGATCAGCGGGTGCACGATCACCTTGTCGCCGACGGCGACGTTGGTGACCGCGTTCCCGACCGCGTGCACCCAGCCCGCGTTCTCGTGGCCGATCGTGTACGGGAGGGTGACCCCGGTCTTCTCGGCCCACTGGCCCTCGAGGATGTGCAGGTCGGTGCGGCAGACTCCCGCACCACCGATCTTGACCACCACGTCCAGCGGCCCGGTCGGCTCGGGCACGGGGACCTCGGTCATCTGCAGGCTCTCGTGGTAGCCGACCACCTGGACGGCGCGCATGGTGCTGCTCACGGCTGGGGCTCCTTCAGAGCGGAGAGGGGGATGAACGGCTGGTCGAACTCGGGGTGGGCGCCGTCCGGCCGGGGGTCTGGTCGGTCTCCGAGCCCGGGTACCGGGTGCGGAGCAGACCGCGGCAGAAGTGCGCGTTGCCGTCGATGGAGATGCGGGTGGAGCGCGCCATCCGCAGCTTGAGCGGCACGTCCTCGGCTGCGAAGCCGTGGCCCTCGTGGTCGACGAAGACCAGCGACTGCGGGTCGTCGTCGAGGCCGAGCGCGGCCCGCCGGCGCAGCAGTGCCTCGGTGGTCTGGCCGGCGGGCAGGTCGGCGAGCCTCACCGTGCCGAGGTCCTCGACATCCAGGCTCTGGTCCGCGCGCAGCAGCCCGGTCAGGGACCGCTCGGTCGCCGCGGTGTGGGCCTTGCGCCGGAAGGTGGTCCGCAGCTCCTCGAGGTCCTGGTCGGCCTCGTGACCGAAGGTCCCGCGGTAGCCCAGGTCGGCGGCCAGACCCCGGTTGATGAGGTCGGAGTCGTGGTGGTCGTCGAGCTCAACGACCACCCGACGCACCCCGGCGAGACCCTGGAGGGCGTCCTTCGCGTCGGAGGTCATCAGGTAGGCGAAGTTCGGCGAGCAGAAGGACGTGGGCAGGCGCAGGTGCACCTCCACCGTCCCGTCCTCGCCGATGTCGACGCTCCGCACGAAGCCGAGATCGGTGATCGGCTCGTCCAGCTCGGGGTCGAGCACCACGTCCAGAGCCCGGCGGACGTCGGTCTGCAGGACCACCGTCCGGGGCCGGATGTCGGTCACTGTCATCTCAGGCGCTCACCATCTCGGCGGCGTCGGCACCGCGCGGTCCGACCTCGGGCTCGTCGGCATCGGGCAGGCGCAGCTCGGCGGGCACGTCGATGTCGTACATAGCGGCCGCGTTGAGGCCGAGGATCTTCTTCTTCTGTGCCGTGGTGACCGGGGCGTACTCGGTCATCGACTCCGGGATCTGGAAGTCCACGAAGCGCTCCACCAGCCAGCGGGGCGTCCAGATCGCGTAGTCGCTGGAGAACTGGATGCGGTCCTCGCCGATCCAGTACAGCAGCTCGCCGAGGATCTGCGCGAAGTAGCCGGGCCGGGTGTGGATGAACGGCATCGCGACGGCCAGGCCGGCGTGCACGTTCGGCTCCTGGGTGGCGATCCAGCAGAAGTCCTCGAGACGGGGCAGCCCGCAGTGCTCGACGACGAAGTTCAGGTCGGTGAAGTCCGTGGCCACGTGGTCGACGTCGGCGACGTCGAAGGCGTCACGGTCCAGCGGCCGGATCGTCGGGCCCTTGTGGACGTGGATGTTGCGGATCCCGAGTTCGCGGCAGGCCTCGAAGTAGCGGTACGCCATCGGGTCGTCCAGGCGCCAGCCGCGGGACTCGCCGTGCCAGTCGGCGGTGTAGAGCTTGACGCCCTTGAGGTTCATCCGCTCCGCGTCGGCGTGCAGCTGCTCGAGGCCCTTCTCTCCGTCGCGGGGGTCGAAGTAGTGGTTGTAGGTCAGCTGCTCGGGGATCTCCTGGGAGAGCGCGAAGGCCTCCTCGGTCTGCCCGAAGCCGGTGCCGTAGAACTCGCCGAGACGCGCCGGCTGGACGATCGCGTGGTCGACGTACCCGTCCTCGAAGAGGTCCTTCTTGAGCCGCTCGGACCCGTAGTACAGGTAGTCCTCGTAGCTCCACACCTCGGACTCGGGGCTGAGGTTGCGGTGGTAGTCGTAGAAGCAGTCGATGAACTGCTTGCCATGGATGTTGCGCTGGTTCTCCGGCCGCGCGTCCCACAGGGCGACGTGGGCGTCCACGATGAAGTAGCTCTCGCCGTTCTTGGTGTACATGGATGGGTTCTCCGTCTCCGGTGACCGGTGTCACACGTCTGGGTACGACGGTAGGAAGCCGGTGCGGTCCCGGACAGAGGGCCGATGTCTCAATCTGAGACACCGGTCACACGAGGCACTTCGGGGGCAGTTGTAACCTTGGTCACAGAGTGAGGGGGCGCCCATGGCGGACGAACTACCCGAGCACGTGCGTCGCGGCCTGGTCCGCGGCCCGGTCCCGGTCCCCGAGCGCCTGCTCGCCTCATGGCAGCGCAGCCAGGAGTACGGCGTCTCGGCGGAGACCGTGGACCCGGTCTTCTCGGGCACCTACGACCGGGAGTCCCTGTTCTTCGAGTGCGGACGCGAGGTCCTCACCGGGCTGCACGCGACGCTCGGGGACGAGCCGATCAGCCTGATGCTCACCGACAGCGAGGGGCTGGTGCTCAACCGGCTGAGCAGCGACGGCGCCCTGCTCCGCGCGCTCGACGAGGTGCACCTGGCCCCGGGGTTCGCCTTCTCCGAGCGCGAGGCGGGCACCAACGGGCTGGCCCTGGCGCTGGCCGACCGGGTGCCGGTGGTGGTGCACGCCGAGCAGCACTACAGCGCCGGCCTGTGTGGCTACACCTGCGCGGCCGTCCCGGTGCTGGACCCGCTCAGCGGGCGGCTGGAGGGCAGCGTCAACCTGACCACCTGGTCGCAGTCGTCGAGTGCCCTGCTGCTGGCCCTCGCCCAGTCGGCGGCCGGCAACACCTCGGCGTTGATGCTCGCCCGCTCCCGCGGACGGACCCCCCGGCCCCAGCCGCGGGGTGAGGTCTTCCGGGTGCAGACCGCCACGCTCGAGCCGGGCTCGGGGTCGCTGCTGCCGCTGTCCGCGGTCTGGGCGCAGGCGGTGGCCGAGACGGTGGCGGCGCTGTCGGCCGGACACGTGGTCGCCGCGGTCGGGGAGCCCGGGTCGGGGCGGGCGACGCTGACCGCGCAGGCGCAGCGGCAGGTGCACCCGCGGGACCGGATCCTCAGTGCGAGCCCACCGGACCCGCAGGACCTCGAGGCGTGGCTCGCGCTGTGGACCCCCGAGCTGGGCAAGGCGCACACCGGGGTGATCGTGTGCGACGTCGACACGCTGCCGCTGTGGGGTGCGCAGCGGCTGCGGGAGATCATCGACGTCGAGCGGGCCCGCCGCGACGCGGCCGACCAGCTGTCCCTGGTGCTGACCGCGGAGGAGCTGCACGCGATCCCGGCGGTGCTCGGGTCGCTCGCGCAGACGGTGGTTCGGGTCCCCGCCCTGCGGGAGCGGACCGAGGACGTGGTCCCGTTGGCCCGGCACATCGCCCGGCGCGCCCGGGGCCGCGAGGTGTCCTTCTCGAGGACGGCCGAGGACGCGCTCCGCGACTGCGCCTGGCCGGGCAACGTGGACCAGCTCGGCAAGGTGATCCGCGCCGTCGCGCAGCGCACCGACGCGATCGACGTCCAGCACCTGCCCGCCGAGGTGCTGAGCCGCTCCGGGCACCGGCTGAGCCGGCTGGAGACCCTGGAGCGCGAGGAGATCATCCGGGTGCTGAACCGTCCGGGGCTCACCGTGGCCGGCGCCGCAGCCGAGCTAGGGATGAGCCGCGCGACGGTCTACCGCAAGCTCTCGCAGTACGGCCTGCGGGCCCAGGGCCGGTCGCGGCGTCGCTCCGGCTGACCGAGGCGGCTCAGAGAGCAGGTCGCGCAGGCCCGCGTAGCCGCCCTCGGCGAGCCGCCGGCCGGACAGGTCGGCGTACTCCGGGTCCGCGGCGACGCCCAGACCGTCCACCAGCCGGTTTCTCAGGTTGAACAGCGCGCAGACCGAGACGGCGTCGTGCAGCAGCGCCCAGTCGTCCCAGCCGGCGGCCCGGACCGCCTCGGCGTCGGCGGGCAGTCCGGTGAGGTGGCACATGGGGCTCCTCGGGTCGGCGGACAAGCTAGGGTTCCATGGCCGCACCACCCGTCGCCACCGAGGAGCCCGATGCCCTGGATGCGCGACCACGCGGTCTGGCTCCGGCTGACCGCGCTTGTGGTGCTCCTGGTCGCGGTGGGTGTGCTCTCCCTGGTCGCGGACGTCCCGAGCGTGGCCACGGTCCGGGGCCGCGTGGAGCGGGCCGGGCCGGTGGGCCCGGTGCTGTTCGTGCTGACCTACGCCGCGGTCACCCTGGCGCCGCTGCCCAAGAACGTGCTGTCCGCGGCCGCGGGAGCGGTCTTCGGGCTCGCGGAGGGTGTCGCGCTGGTCTACGTCGCCGCGCTGCTGGGCGCCGCGGCGGCCTTCGGGCTCGGCCGGGGTCTCGGCCGCGCGGCGGTCGAGCGGCTCAGCGGCGGCCGGCTGGCGCGGATCGACGCGATGCTGTCGCGCCGGGGGATGACCGCTGTCCTGGTCGCGCGGCTGGTGCCGGTGGTCCCGTTCACGGCGCTCAACTACGCGGCGGGGCTGGTCTCCGTCCGCCGCCGCGACTACGCGGTGGGGACCGCGGTGGGGATCATCCCCGGCACCGTGGCGTACGTCGCGGTCGGCTCCTACGCGAGCGCACCGGGGTCCTGGCCGTTCGAGGTGGCGCTGGGCGGGCTGGTGCTCCTGAGCCTGGCCGGGGTCGGCTTCGCGGTCCGCCGGCGCCGGGCCGGGAACGCCGGCGGCGACCGCAGGTGACCGCCCGCCGGCGCCTGGTTCTGGCCGGTCCCGGCGCACCCACCCCGTTCTGGCCTCGCGGGACAGGGCCGAGGCGTGGGGAAGTGTCTCGATCGGCCACTTCCACGTCGACCCGGGGTGTCAGGTGCAGCGGAACACGGACCGGCCCTGCGCGCCGGCGGCCTCCTGGACGTGCACCACGTCGCGCATCACGTCGAGCACCCGGGCCAGCGGCAGCGGGCTGTCGGCCACCTTCATGTGCCGGTTGGTGATCGCGACCGGGTGCCACCAGGCGCCGTCGACGGCCAGCGTGGGCTCGGGCTCGACGGAGTCGAGGCTGATCGCCATCCCCTCGTCGGCGAACCCCTCCTTGGCGACCGGGCGGATCAACCGGTCCTCCTCCCGCACGCCGAGGCGTTCGAGCGCGGCGTGCAGGTCGCCTGCCTCGTGAGCGTCCTCCGGCAGGTAGGTGGTGGCGACCCGCACCCGGAAGCCCAGCGTCCGGGCCAGCTCGATGCCGGACATCGCCCGCCCGTGCGACCCGATGCCTCGCTGCCGGTCGTGCAGCCCCGGTCCGGCCGAGTCCAGACTGATCTGGAGGGTGACCCGTTCCCGGTCGAAGGACTCCAGCATCTCGCGCCGACGACCCCGCCCGTAGACCATGCCGTTGGTCAGCACAGTGACCGGGACCAGCGCCGCGCAGGCCGCGACCAGCTCGTCGAGCTGCGGATGCAGGAACGGCTCGCCGCCGGTGACGAGCAGCTCGCGCCCGCCCTGGGCCGCGAACTCTCGCGCCGCGGCCGCGGCCATCTCCACCGGCATCGACCGGGCCTCTGCCTGCGGTGAGGACCCGGCGCAGCAGTACGAGCAGGCCAGGTTGCAGTGGAAGTTGGAGTAGAGCCACAGCCGGCTGCCGAGCGGCGCCGGCGCCCCGGAGGTGTACTCGACCTCCGGGTCCGGTGCGGCCCGCCCGGCCCGCGACCTGCCGCGCCGGATCCACAGGCTCCACGGGCCCGCGCCCTCCCCGTCGTCGTCGAGCACGGAGACCAGCTCGTGACCCGCGAGACGGGCCCACGAGGGCAGGTCGGCAAGGACCGACGGCTCCCGCGTGTGCAGCAGCATCACCTCGCCCTCCGCGATCCCGCGGATCTGTCCGGTGATCGCGAGCAGCAGCCCGCCACCGCAGTCCATGTCCCCGCCGTCGAACTCGACGGCGGGGACGGGCAACGTCTCAGGGGTGGTCACGGCACGCTCAGAACGACAGGGACGAGGCGCCGTCGGCGAGCAGCGCCACCAGGGAGGCCCCACCCACGATGGTGGCGCCCTCGATGAGCTGGTCCTCGCCGATGCCGCGCTTCTTGGCGCACGGGCTGCACACCAGGAACTTGCCACCGGCCGCCACGTACGACGAGACCAGGTCGGCCATCGGTGCGAAGCCCTCCTCGGTGATCGTCTCCGCGACCCCGGCAGCCGCGAGCCGGGTTCCCTCGGAGGACAGGAAGACGGTGGTGTCCTGGTCCGAGGCCACGGACGCGCCGGCCACGACCATGGCGACGCTCGCGCGGTCGGGGTCGTCGGTGGAGCGGGTGAGGTTGATGACGAGACCGTTCATCGGGATGGTTCCTCTCGGGTAGTGACCCTGGATGGTGCCGGGTCGTGAAGCCGCCACGGCCGGGCCGGGTCGGTCTGTCGCGGGTACCGCGCGGTGCGCAGGTCGTAGTGCGGGCGACCGTCGTCCTGCTCGCCGCGACCGACGTAGGTGTGGCCGGTGAGATGGCACCACGCGGGCAGGTCGAGGACGGCGGCCGGGTCCGTCGCGATCAGCCGCAGGTCGGTGCCCGGCGCCAGACCGCGGGCACGCGCAGCGAGCACGAGCAGCAGCTCACCGCACGCGCGGTCCTTGCCGTCGACCACCTCCGGTGCGCCCATCAGGCCTTCCCGCGCCCGGCGTGCCAGGTGACCAGGCCGACCACGGCCACGCACAGGAAGAACGCCGCCGAGGTGTTGTTGCCGCCCAGCCAGGGGTCGGTGAACGTGTTCTGCACGACCAGGGACAGCGCGGCCAGCACGGCCAGCGCCGCGGCGCCGACGGCGAGGCGTCCGTCCCCGGTGCGCGCGGACGCGGCGAGCGCGAGGCCGGTGAGCAGCAGCACCAGGGCGCCGACGAGGTTGTAGCTGCCCAGGCTGACGGACAGACCGGAGCCGCCGAGCTGCGCCCCGGAGGCGGCGAGGACCGGCTCGCCGAGGGACAGCAGCACGGCCACCAGAGCGGCGACAGCCACCAGCCCACCCCAGACCAGCGCCAGCCGCGACCGGCCGCCGGGCACCGGGTACCGCGAGCGCAGGGCGTCGACGGCGAGGACCGCACCGGCCGCGCTGAACAGCAGCGCCACGTGCACGCCGATCATCAGCCAGTAGGACCACGGCCACTCGCCGGGCGTCTCGGCGACGGAGAGCCCGATCGCCAGGGACTGCGCGATCCCCAGCAGCGCGGCGACCCGGACGAACGCACCGGTGAGCAGCAGCACCGCCAGCGCGGTCTCCGCCGCGAGGACCGCCCAGCCGAACACCGCGAAGTTCGGGAGCACCAGGTGCTCCACCACCCAGCTGTACGGCGGGAAGACCGGGTGCAGCACCGCGTCCTTGGTGAAGCCGTACAGGCCCTTGCCCGAGCTCTCGCCGAAGTCGGGCGGGCGCTTCCAGGCCACGTTGTAGAGCCAGAGCAGGCCGACCAGGACCCGGACGGCGGCGGCCGCGGGGGCGTGCCCGAACGGCACCTTGTCCGTCGCCGGTGCCAGCAGCCACGTCAGCGCGGTGGTGGGGCGGCCCGCCGGCCGGGTCGGTGTGCTCATCGCAGTTCACGTCCTTCGTTCGTCGCAACAGTGGTGGAGGACCGCAGGGCGGCTGCTGCCGGATCGGAACGTGTCGCGGACCACACTTGCACATGCCCCCCACGGAACGTCGCCGACCCGACGTCCTCGAGCCGCCTGAGCTCCTGCCAGGGACGGGCGTCGATGTCGGACCCGCCGACGGCGCAGGCGAGACGGGCCAGCGGGGTGAGCAGCCTCGCCGCGCCGTCGGGTCGGGCCAGGTCCACCACCGCCACCCGCCCTCCCGGCCGCACCGCGGCGTGGAGGCTGCGCCAGGCCGCCCGCCAGTCCGGGACCAGGGACAGCACGTAGGTGGCCAGCACCGCGTCGAACCGGCGCCCCAGCAGTCCCTCGGCCACCGCCGTCGCGTCCCCGGCGACCAGGTCGACGTTCGACCACCCCGCCCGACGTACCCGGCGCCGGGCCTGGTCGAGCATCGAGTCGCTGGCGTCCAGACCCACCACCGCGCCCTGCGCCCCGACGCGTGCGCGCAGCAGGGGCAGGCTCAGGCCGGTGCCGCAGCCCAGGTCCAGCACGCGCTGCCCGGGCGCGAGGCGCAGCTCACGGACCGCCTCTCGCCGGCCGACCCGGTAGAGAGGCTCCAGCGAGACCACGTCGTAGAGCGGTGCGCTCCACGTGTAACGCTGACGGCGCTCCACGAGATCTCCTCCACTCCGACATGATGGGAACCATGTCGTTCGCCAGGGGAACACGGTGAGTCCCTCCCAGGGTTCCCATCATGTGCCAGAGGATCCGGATGACGCAGCCGCGCGCACTCGCGCCCTCGACTTCCGGCGGCACGTCGAGCCCGAGATCGAGGTGCTGCTGAGAGTGGCCGGCGCGCTCACGGGGTCGAGCATGGACGCCGAGGACCTCGTGCAGGAGACACTGATCCGGGCGTTCCGCGCGGTGGACCGCTTCGACGGACGGCATCCCCGGGCCTGGCTGCTGACGATCCTGCGCAACACCAACGTGAACATGCACCGTCGTCAGCGGCCCTACGCCACCGACGACTGGACGGTACTGGAGCAGGGGCGCCCCGCGTTCGGCGCGCGGCCGGAGCCCAACCCGGAGCAGGTGATGGTCGACCACACCCTGGACGAGCGGCTGGACCGTGCCGTGCGCAGCCTCGACCGGAGGTTCCGGACCACCCTGGTCCTCGTCGACGTGCACGGGCTCACCTACGCCGAGGCCGCCGAGGCGATCGGCGTCCCGGTGGGCACCGTGATGTCCCGGCTGCACCGGGCCCGGAACCGGGTCCGCGCCTCGCTGAAGAGCCCCACCGTCGACCCCGGGAGCGTGTGTTGATCTCGTCGCTGATGAGCATGGTCACCTGTCGCTGGTCCGCGCACCGGATCCAGCGGTACCTCGACGGCGACCCTGCGGCTCCGCTCCGGCCCCGCGAGGTCCGCCGGCTCGAGGCGCACCTGGCCGTGTGCACGCGCTGCTCGGCGGTGCTCGAGGAGCACCGCCGACTGAGGGGCGCCCTCGGCCGCTGGACCCGTGGCGCCGGCCCGAGCCAGGACTCGGTCGCGCGGGTCCAGGGCTTCCTGCGCCAGCTCACCGAGGCGGAGACACCGTGACCGACGACCACCGGGACACCTGGGACCTGCTGGTGGTGGGCGGGGGGACGGCGGGCATCGTCGGTGCGAAGACGGCCGCCGGCTTCGGTGCCCGCGTGCTGCTCGTCGAGCGGGACCGCACCGGCGGGGACTGCCTGTGGACGGGGTGCGTCCCGTCCAAGGCCCTGCTGGCCGCTGCGGCCCGGGTCGCCGACCTGAGACGGGCGGACCGGTTCGGCATCGACACCGGTCCGGTGCGAGTGCACTTCGACCGGGTGATAGACCACGTCCGGGCCGCCACGGCCAGGATCGAGCCGGTGGACTCCCCGGCCGCGCTGCGTGCGGCCGGCGTGACGGTGCTGAGCGGGACGGCGCGTTTCACCGACCCGGAGACGGCCGTCGTCGACGGGCAGGACGTCCGCTTCCGGCAGGCGTTGCTGGCGACGGGCGCCAGCCCGACCCTGCCGCCGATTGCCGGGCTCGGCGACGCAGGTCCGCTCACCAGTGACACGGTCTGGGAGCTCACCGAGCTGCCCGAGCGGCTGCTGGTGCTCGGAGGCGGCACCATCGGCTGCGAGCTGGGCCAGGCGTTCGCCCGGTTGGGCGCCGAGGTGACCGTGGTGGAGGGAGCGGAGCGGGTGCTGCCGGCCGAGGACACCGAGGCCTCCGCGACGGTCGCGGCGAGCCTGCGTGCCGACGGCGTCGAGCTGGTCCTCGGCTGCGACGTCGCGTCGGTGGCGGCGGACCGAGCCGGCGGGCCCGGCAAGGTGCGGCTCACCGACGGCCGGCGGCTCGGCTACGACCGGCTGCTCGTCGCGGTCGGACGCACGCCCACCACCGCGGATCTGGGGCTGGCCCAGGCCGGCGTCGAGGTCGACCAGCACGGGCAGGTCGTTGTGGACGGGCACCTGCGCACGTCCAACGCCCGCATCTGGGCGGCCGGCGACCTGACCGGCCACGCCAGGTTCACGCACGTCGCCGGCGTGCACGGGTCCCTCGCGGCCAGCAACGCCGTCCTGGGGCTCCGTCGCTCCGTCGACACCACGGTCGTGCCGCGGGTCACCTTCACCGACCCCGAGGTCGCCGCGGTCGGGGTGCCCACCTCGGCGGTGGAGCGGGACCCGGGCCTCAGCGTCGTCGCCTGGCACAACGAGCACGTCGACCGGGCCGTCACCGAGCAGCGCACCGAGGGGGTGGTCAAGCTGGTCGTCGACCGGCGGCGGCGCATCCTCGGCGCGGTCGTGGTCGGACCGCGAGCCGGCGAGGTGCTCGCCGAGCTGACGCTGGCGATCCAGCACGGCATGCGGACGCGTGACCTGGCGGGTGTGGTGCACCCCTACCCGACGTACGGCGACGGGGTCTGGAACGCCGCGGTGGGGGACCTGCGGGAGAGCCTGGCTCGCCCGGCGGTCGCCCGGCTCACCCGCGGGCTGACCGGTGCCCGGCGGCTCTGGCTGGAGCACGGGCCCTCCGGCGCGACGCGCACCGAGGGGGAGGGCTGATGTGGGTCGCGGTGCTCACCGGGCTCGTCGCCGGCACGCTGCTGGGCGTCGTGCTGCAGCGCTCCCGGCTGTGCTTCCACTCCCTGTTCGCGGGGGCCTGGCAGGGCCGCACGACGCTGCTGCGTGGCTGGCTGCTCGGCGTCGCGGTGGCGGGGCTGGGTCTGTCGGTGGTCTATCTCGCGCCCTGGTCCGCGCCGCTGAACAGCGGCCTCGCGTTCCGGCCGGTGCAGAACGTCCTGGGAGGCCTGGTGATCGGCACCGGGATGGTGGTCGCCCGGTCCTGCGTGTCGGGGATGTTCTACAAGCTCGGCAACGGCATGCTCGGCGCGACCGTCGGCCTGGTCGGCTGGGCTGCGGGCGAGCTGGCGATGGCACGCGTCCCGGTGGGCGGTCCCACGGTGCTCCCCGGCGGCACGGGCGGCACCATTCCCGGGGTGCTCGGCGTTCCCCGGCTCGCGGCCGCCGCGGTCCTGCTCGTGCTCGTGGTCTTGGCCTGCCTGGGGCTGTCCCGGTCCCGGCGGACGCAGGAGCGCAGCGGCTGGGACTGGCCGCTGACCGGAGTCGCCCTCGGCGGGGTCACCGTGGCCGGCTGGCTGCTGGCTCTGCTCGGCGGGGCGACCTTCGGCCCCAGCACCGTCGGGGCGGCGCGCAGTGTCCAGGCCGGGACGCCCAGCTGGTGGCTGGTCGCGTTCCTGGTCGGCATCGTCCTGGGCGCGCATCTCGCCGCACGCGTGACCGGCGAGTGGTGGCCACGCGGAGAGACCCGCCCCCGGTACCTCCAGCTGGTCGCGGGCGGCTTCCTGCTGGGCGCCGGGGGCTGGCTGGCCGGTGGCTGCAACCTCGGGCACGGGCTGTCCGGCGCCGCCCAGCTGAACGTCTCCTCCTGGGTGGTGGTGGGGTCGATGGCCCTCGGTGTCGGAGGCGCGACGCGGGTCCGCGGTCTGGTCGCCGCCCGGTCCGGTCGGCGCAGCCCCAGCGCGGTGCCTGCCTGAGGAGCGCTCGCCGCGGCCTGCCGTCGCGGGAAGGACCAGACCACGTCACCGGGTTCCCGGGATGATGTCGAAGTAGGACGAACCATGAGAAGCAGTCGCAGGGCGGACGGCCGTCCTGGGCTCGCGCGCCGGCGAGGTGCGATGGAACCAGGCGGAGGTCGGACCCGGGAATGCTGGACACACGCGTTCGACGCGCGCTCGCGCCCACCCTGGACGCGGCGGCCGGGGCCCTGGACCGGGGGCGGGTGCACCCGCTGGCGCTCACGGGCGCCGGGTGGCTGGTCGGGGTCGCCGCCTGCCTCGCCGCGGCCCAGGCGAGCTGGACGGCCGCGCTGGTGCTCTGGCTGCTGAACCGGCTCCTGGACGGTCTGGACGGCCCGGTCGCCCGTCGTCGCGGCGCCACCGACCTCGGCGGGTTCCTCGACGTGGTCGCCGACTTCAGCATCTACGCCGGCTTCGTGGTCGCCGTCGCGGTCGCGGTCCCCGGGGCGCTCTTCGCCTGCCTGGTGCTGCTGACCACCTACTACCTCTCCGGTACCGCGTTCCTGGCGCTGTCCTCGATCATCGAGCGGCGCGGCCGCGGATGGGACGACGGCCGCTCGCTGCGCTTCGTCGGAGGCCTGGCCGAGGGCACGGAGACGGTGGTCGCCTACCTGCTGATCTGCCTGTTCCCCGACCACGCCACGGCTATCGTCTGGGTGTTCGCGGCAGCGGTGCTGGTGACCGCGGGTCAGCGCGTCGCTCTCGGTGTCGTCCTGCTGCGTGCGCCGGTCCCGGACGCCGCACACCCGTCCCCCGACGACGCCTCGGTGTCGTCGCGTCTGCGCTGAGGAGCCCCGTGCACCTGTCGAGAGTCCGTGCCGTCGTGCCGCTGCTGGCGGGGCTGCTGATCCTGGGCGGCTGCGCTGGAGCGCCCCGTGACAGCCCGGCCGCGTCCGCAGCCGACCCGTCCGACTGGTCCTCGGTGCTGTCCGAGGCGCGCGGACAGACGGTCAGCTGGTACATGTACGGCGGGGACAGCACCCTGAACGCGTTCGTCAACGACTATGTCGCGGACCGGCTCGCCGAGGCCGGCGTCACCTTGAGGCAGGTCCGGGTCCAGGACACCGCCGACGCCGTGAACAAGGTCCTCGGCGAGGTCCAGGCCGGACGCCGCACCGGCGGCACGGTCGACGCCGTGTGGGTGAACGGGGAGAACTTCGCCACCGGGGCGCAGGCGGACCTGTGGTACTGCGACTGGGCCGCGGACCTGCCGAGCGCGAGGTACGTGGACCCCACCGACCCGGCGGTCAGCCACGACTTCGGGGTGCCGGTGCGGGGGTGCGAGGCACCGTGGCAGCAGGCGAACTCCGCGCTGGTCTACGACAGCAGCGCCCTCTCCTCCGACGACGTGAAGTCCCTGGCGAGCCTGGAGCGCTGGGTGCGCGCGCATCCCGGCCGGTTCGCCTACCCGGCGCCGCCGGACTTCACCGGGTCGATGGTGGTGCGCACGTTCCTCGGCGACGAACCGGGTTCCGGCAGGCTGCCGTCGAGCTTCGACCAGTCGACGTACGCGACCGCCACCGCCCCGCTCTGGCAGCGGCTGCAGCGGCTCGAGCCGAGCCTGTGGCGACGGGGCAGCACCTACCCGCAGTCCCAGACCGACGTCGAGCGGCTCTACGCGGACGGGGCGGTCAGCGCGTACTTCACCTACGGCCCGGGCGCGGTGGCGGACCTGGTGAGACGGAAGGTCTATCCGGCCTCGACCCGCCAGGCCGTCCTGGCCGGTGGCAACCTCGGCAACAACAGCTTCCTGGGGATCCCGGAGAACGCCGCCCACCGGGCGGGGGCGCTGGTGCTGGCGAACGTGCTCGGCGACCCGGCCACCCAGCTGGCGCTGTACCGGGCGGAGGGGATCTTCCCCAGCGTCGACCTGGACCGGCTCACCCCGGCCCTGCGCAAGAGGTTCGCGGCGGTCCCGACCGGTCCGTCGGTGCTGTCGCTGGAGGAGCTCAAGCGCGACGTGCGCCCGGAGCTGTCCAGCGCGTACGTCACCGCCCTGGAGAGGGACTGGAAGGCACGGGTCCTGCAGCGGTGAGCGGCACGTCTGGACCGTCGTGGTGCTGAGCCCCCGGGCGCGGGTCACGCTCCTGCTCACCCCGGCGCTGCTGGTGGTCGCGGTGACGTTCGTCGCCGGCGCCGTGGGGACCGTGTCCCAGAGTCTCGGCTACCAGCCGTACCTGGGCTCTCGCGGCCTCAGCCTGGAGGCCTATCGCAGCCTGTGGGCCGATCCCGCGCTGCGGGCGTCACTGGGCGTCTCCGCCCGCGTCGCGTTCGTGTCCACGGCGCTGGCGACGGTGTTGGGGGTGCTGATGGCCCTGCTGGTACGGCGGCTCACCCGGGGCCGTCGAGCGGTGACGGCGGTCCTGACCGCGAACCTCGCGGTCCCGCACCTGGTGGGGGCGGTGTCGATGCTGCTGCTGCTCTCGGATACCGGCTTCGTGTCACGGCTGGCGCACGCGGCCGGACTGGTCTCCTCCTCGCAGGCGTTCCCCAGCCTGGTCAACGACGCGTTCGGGTGGGGGATCATCGCGGAGTACGTGTGGAAGGAGACCCCCTTCCTGGGGCTGATCGCGCTGGTGGCGCTGACCCGGGACGTCGAGGCCCTCGAGAACGCCGCTCGGACCCTCGGTGCGCGGCGGTGGCAGCGCCTGCGCCGAGTCACGCTGCCGGTGGTGGCGCCACCGGTGCTGGCCGGGAGCGTGCTCGTCCTGGCGTTCGCGGCCGGGTCCTACGAGGTGCCCTACCTGCTGGGCCGGCCCTACCCGGCGACCCTCCCGGTGGTGTCCTACCAGCTGTTCCGGGACACCGACCTGACCCTGCGACCGACGGCGATGGCGGCAGCGGTGGTGATCACCGTCCTGTCCACGCTGGCCGTGGCCGGCTACCTGGCGCTGGCCGGCCGCCTCACCCGGCGGTCCCTGTGAGCTCGCCCCGGGGCCGGCGCCGCGCCGCGGCCGGGGGGCCGGCGGAGCTGGCCGGGCAGGTGGCGTCACGGGGTCTGCTCGTGGTGCTGCTGGTCCTGGCGATGCTGCCGCTGGTCCCGCTGCTGCTCAGCGTGGTGGCGGAGAGCTGGCGCTACCCGGCGCTGCTCCCCGACGACGTGTCCGGTCGCGGCGTGCGGCTGCTGCTCGACCCGGGCGAGCGGCTGCTCGCGGGGATGCTGACCTCGACGCTGGTGGCCGGGCTCACCGCCGTCCTCGCCTGCCTGGTGGGCTTCCCTGCGGGTCGGGCGCTCGGCCGGCACCGGTTCCGAGGCCGTCGGCTCGTGCAGTTCCTGCTGCTCGCGCCGGTGGTCGTCCCGGGGTTGGCGGTCACCCTCGGGCTCCAGGTGTTCTTCATCCGCTACGGCCTCGCGGACCACCTGCCCGGGGTGGTGCTCGCCCACCTGATGCCGACCGTGCCGTACGCGGCGACCATCCTGGGCGGTGCGTTCGCGAACCTCGAGGAGCGGTTCGAGCTCCAGGCCCGGGTGCTGGGCGCGGGGCCGGCGCGGACGCTGTGGCACGTCACGCTGCCGCTGATGCGCCCCGCCCTGGTCCTGACGGCGATGTTCGCCTTCTTGATCTCCTGGAACGAGTACGTGCTGACGCTGCTGATCGGAGGTGGGCAGGTGCAGACGTTGCCGCTGCTGCTGGTGTCCGCGGTGACCGCGACCGACGGCACGCAGGCGGCCAGCGTGGCGGTGGCGATGGCGGCCCCCCCGCTGCTGCTGGTGGCGGTGGTCGCCCGGTTCCTGGCCGGCCATCCGGGGACCTCGCTCGGGCTGGGCAGGCTGTGAGCACCCGGCGCGGCGCCGAGGTGACCCTGGCCGGGGTCTCGAAGTCGTTCGGGGACACCGTGGCGGTCGACGACGTCGCGGTCCGGTTGCCGGCGGAGTCGTTCACCGCGCTGCTGGGCCCCTCGGGCTGCGGCAAGAGCACGCTGCTGCAGGTGCTCGCCGGCCTGGAGAGCGCGGACCGGGGGGACGTCCGGCTCGACGGGACCTCCGTGCTGCGCCAGCCGGCGGAGCTCCGCCCGGTCTCGCTGGTCTTCCAGAAGCCCACGCTCTTCCCGCACCTCAGCGTCGCCCAGAACGTCGGCTTCGGACTGCGGATGGCCGGCTGGCGCCGCGCGGACACGCGGCGGGCCGTGACGGAGATGCTGTCGAGGGTCCGGCTGGGCGGTCTCGGCGGGCGGCGCCCGCACCAGCTGTCGGGTGGCCAGGAGCAACGGGTCGCCCTGGCCCGGGCGCTGGTGGTCCGGCCGCGGCTGCTGCTGCTCGACGAGCCGTTCTCCCAGCTCGACGCGACGCTGCGGGCGGAGATGCGGTCGCTGGTCCGCGAGCTGCACGACGAGTCCGGCGTGACCACGCTGTTCGTGACCCACGACCAGGCCGAGGCGGTCGACGTGGCCGACCGCATCGCGCTGATGGACCACGGTCGGCTGCTGGGGGAGGGGCCCCCGGAGTCCTTCTACACCTCGCCGCCCTCGCCGCGCGCGGCCCGGTTCTTCGGGTTCGTCAACGAGGTTCGCGGCCGGGTGGCCGACGGCGTCTTCGTGGACGCGGAGAGCGCGCTGAGGATGGCCACCACCGCCGGCCCGGGGGCCGCGGTGCTGATGACCAGGCCGGAGGCGATCACGCTCACGCGCCCGGAGGACCCGGCGCCTGCCCCCGGGCCGGCACAGGAGACCTCGGCGACGAGCTCGGGCCGGGTGGACGCCCGGGTGACCCGGGTCAGGTTCGGCGGCTCCCACCAGGAGGTGCGGGTGCGGACCGGGGACACCCGGCTCGTCGTCCACGTGCCGGTGCTCGCCGTCGTCGCGGTGGGGGACCTGGTCCAGGTGAGGCTCTCCGCGGACCGGACGGTGGTCTTCCCCGCGACCGGGGCCTGACGCGGGTGGCCCCAGCGGGGCCGTTGGTGGCGGCCGGGTGGCTCAACCGGACGCCCGCCGGGGCCGGCAGCCCTATCCAGGCACCCCGGGGCAGCCGTCCGGGTCGGGGGCGGCAGGGCGACCCGGGCAGGTGTCGACGGCACCGCGGGCCCGTCCGACCGGGGTCAGCGGCAGCAGTCGGCGCAGGGCGGCGTTCTCGGCGGGATCGAGGACGCTGTGCTGCACGCAGGCGGGCACGATCTCCCCGGTGTCCGGGTGGGCCATCGCGTACATGCAGGCCGCCAGCCGCTCCTGGGTGGCCGCCACCTCCGGGTCCGGACTGACCTCGCCGCGCCGGGTGGCCGCCCAGGCCGGCACGACGTCGGCGGCGTCCATGAACGAGTGCATCACGAAGGTCACCGGTCGGACCCGGTGCGAAAGCAGCCGCCGGATCCCGACCCGGCGCACCGCCCGCAGGAGCCAGCCGACGGCGACGGCGATCACCCCCGGGTGCCGGACCAGGACCCGTGACAGCCGGGCGGCGAGCAGCAGCGGCGGCGTTCCCGAGAACGCGACACCGCCCAGCCGGCTCAGGAAGGCGTCGCGGACCCTGAGGTCTGCGGGATCCCGGTCGTCCAGGATCGGGTGGTAACGCTCGCCCACGTAGAAGCCGTACGTCGTCCGGTTGCACCGTTCGTCGCCGTGCTGCAGGGCGCGGAAGGGCAGCCGGGTGCCGGCCCCGGCCTCGACCTGCGCCCACACGTCGTCGGCCGTCGCGTCGCCGTACGCGTCGTGCCAGCGCCGGTCGTCGCCGACGAAGGCGGCGGGCTGGAAGGAGAACAGCGAGAAGCCGAGGCCGTGGCACGCACGGACGACGCCGGCCACCTGGTCGAGGTTGCGCGGCGTCACCGTCATGTTGTGTGCGAGGAAGCTGCGGACGCCGTGCTCGCGACGCAGCCGCGCGAACATCGCAATGAAGCGCCGCCGGTGCGCGTTCAGGGACGCCTCGTCCGGAGGCCGCTCGATGCCGCGACGGCCGTACATGAGCATGTCGAAGTGCGCCGCGAACGAGAGCCGGGAGAAGCGCGGCACCCCGGTGGGACCGAGCGCCAGCGCTTCGAGGTAGTCGTAGTCGAAGTCACCGTGGCTCATGCTCATCGGCTCGCGACCGTGCGCCCGCATCGCGAGCAGGGCGTCGGCGTGCGCGTCCGGGGGCAGCAGGCTCACCTCGCCGCCGATCAGCTGTGCGTGGGCGCGGGGTCCTCGGACCGCGCGCAGCATCGACATCTGCCGAGTGACCTCGGCGACGGTGTGCTGACCGTCGACGGCGACCCGGTTGGCGTCCCTGGAGTGGTAGCAGGGCGTGCACGCGAGGTTGCACCGGGGGAAGACGCCGTGGGTGCCCTCGCAGCCGAGCGCGTGCCGCCCCAGCAGCTGGCCCGGCACCCGCACCGCGGCCGGGAGCGCCGCCCACCGACGAGCCAGCGCCGCGGCTGCCTCCGGGTGCACGGGACGGGTGCCGACCTCGGCGTCCCGGACCCGGCCGAGGAGACGCCGGGCCACCCGGGCCCGGGCGGTGGGCGACCGCATCGGCGCTGCCATCGTGTGGTTCCTCCTCACAGGGGCGGGTCGTGCGCGCGCCCCTGTGAAGGTGGAACCCGGGGAAGGCCCCCGCAGATTCCGGTGAGGGCTCAGGGCCCCGGAGCAGGCCGAGGGTCTCCACCAGGCAGCTCGCCCACGTGCGCGAGGCCGCCCCTGACCCGCACGGCGGGTCGGGGGCGGCTCGTCCCGTCGGTCCGGGACCGCTGCACGCGGCTCCGGACCGACGGGGTGGACCCCTCCGGCAGGTCTCAGCCGTCGTGCGGCCAGGCGAGCTCGGTGACCTCCCCGCCCCGGACGACCGCGGTCAGCCGGACCGGACCACCGCCCTTGGCGTAGAGCTCGTAGGTCCCCTCGCGCAGCTCGCCGAACACCAGGGACGGCACGGTCCGCCCGCCGGCCGTGCGGGCCACCACCGCGACGTGCGGATGGTGCCCGTGCCCGTGCCCGTGCCCGTGCCCGTGGTGCTGGTCGTGCCCGTGGTCGTGGGGGACGCCGCTCTCGTGGTGCTCGTGATCGGCGCCGCCGACCGGTCGCACCTCGATCTCCTCGTCGATCATCGAGGAGGGCATCTCGACGACGAGCGCCCCGATGTCCCCGCCGATGTCGAGCAGGACCGCGGCTCCGAGCCCGGCGAACGGGTTCTCCCCCTGACCCTGACCCATCAGACCGACGACGTCCCGGGCTTGGTCTTGGAGCCGCTGTTGGGCAGCCCCAGGTACGGGAAGTACTTGCTGTAGGGCGGGTTCTCGTTGCTGGTCCCGTCCTTGATGCCCTTCGCCGCGTCGTCCACCTCGTAGCCGGGGTCGACCAGCGGGATGGTGAGCCCGGCGATAGCCCGCAGCTCGATGGTGGTGGTGTCGTCGAAGACGCGACGGCCGTTGGGGAAGCCTGCCGGGTCACCCGCGACCAGCCCGAGCGGGTTCGGGTTCTTGGTCGGCGGCACCGCCACGTTGAGCCGCAGCATGTCGGACTCCACCGGACCGGTGTAGTTCTGGAAGCCCGGCACCACACCCTTCGGGATCCCGGTGAGCAGGATCGCGTTCAGGTCGGCTCGCGGCTTGCGGTACTTCGCCAGGTTCGGGAACACGCCCGGGTACAGCACCGGCAGCAGCACGCCGAGCTCGGGCTTGTTGACGTACTTCGCGTAGCGGGAGTCCCCGCGCGGCGTGCGCACGTTCCACTCGTCCTTCTCGGCCATCGGGACGATGACCTCGTTGAACAGCGGGTTGCCCAGCCGGGAGACCTGGGTCCACGGGCCGTGGCCGACGGTCTTGCCGGACCGGCGGTCGATGATCCGCGAGCGGCGGCGCCGCGCGCTGGCCCACACCCCGATCACGCTGCCGGGGTCCATCACGTCCGAGGGCGTGTCGCCGTTGCGGGTCAGCTCGTGGATCGGGACCTGCAGCGCGATGCTGTGCACGTTGTAGGTCTTGGTGGAGTCCACCCCGACCGCGGCGGCACTGGGGATTAGGTGCGCGTTCTGGAAGGGACGCAGCGTGCCCAGGTCGAAGATGCTGCCCAGGTCGACGAAGAAGCCCTCCGCGCGCTGGCCGGCGAACGCCTTCCGTCCGCCGAGCATCTTGTGGTAGGTGGACACTGCAAGGTTGCGGTAGTTAGGGGTCGACCGCTCGCCGACGTTCACCGGCGGGCAGGTGAGGTTCTCGGCGATCACCCGGGACCGTCCGCCCTCGATCTTGGTGATCGAGTAGAACTGCGGGCGATTCCAGTTGGAGTCGCGCACGTAGCGGATCGGGCCGGTGTTGTAGAGGAAGGTCTTGTTGTTCCGGATCTTGGTGTGGAAGCGGAACTGGAAGGTGATGTCCGCCTCGGCCTTGCCCTTGTTGGAGATGTGGATCTCGTAGAGGACATCCTCACCGAACTCGTAGAAGTTCGGCCCGCCGTCCGGCTTCTGCAGCGGGATGAAGTTGGCGATGATCGTCACCGACTTCGGGCGGTTGCGGCTGACGAACGCGTAGACGTCGGTGTTGTCGGCGACCGGGTCCTTGGAGATCTCCGGGGCTTCGCGGTGGGAGGACATCGGTCACTCCCCCGCAGCGTTGAGCAGTCGGGCGACCAGGTCGCGGTCGCGGACGACCACCTCGCGCTCGTCGACCATCAGCGTCACCTGGTCGGAGCTCGCGTCGTCGACGTAGGCGACGACCGAGGTCTTCGCGCTGCGTCCGTGCAGTCTGGTCTGCGCCGCCGAGGCGGCGGAGGGGATCAGGGCGGTGGCGCCGGCTGCGGCCGCGCCAGCACCGGCAACGCCGATGAAACGGCGCCGGGATGTGTCACTCATGAGCGGTAGTGCCTCTCGACTGGAAGGGCCTCCGGACGTGCGACGTCGTGCGCTCGTTCGCCCGGGTGAGGTGGAGTCGGCCGCCCGCTCGCAGCCGGGGTGTTGCCTGCGTCACTCTAGGTCCGGGGGGTGCATCTGGCGAGAGGCCGAACGGTCAATGTCGACGCGGTGTCGGGATCCCGCCACGCAGGGGTCTCAGCGACCCGGAGGAGCCGTCCGGGGGAGGGTGCGCTCGCGCAGGGCGGGGGAGACCAGCAGCAGGATCTGCGCCGCGGCGAGCAGGACGAAGAAGAGCGCGTCCCAGCGGACTGTCCCGGTCGCGGAGAGGGCCAAGATCTGCATCACCGAGATCCCGGCCAGACCGATCAGCGCGTAGCGCGCGATCCGGCTGCCGCGGGAGACCAGGAAGATCAGGAGCAGGTCGAAGGCGGTGACGAAGAGCTGTGGCGCCACCGGGCCGACGTACGACGGCAGGCTGGCGCGCCACAGCACGAATCCGAGGAGCAGCAGCTCCAGGGCGACCAGCGCCACGATCATCGCCCGGGCGTCGCTGCGCCAGAGGCTGACCGGGCTGCCCGGGAGCTGCTGCGGGTTCGTCATCGGTCCAGACTAGGCGGCCGCTCAGTCCTCGCTGACCTGCACGCGGAACGTGTCCCGCGCGACGTGCAGGTCCCACAGGTGCTCGGCGAGCACCTCGATCGGGCCGAGCTCCCAGGGTCGCCTGCTCGAGCGCCGCGACCCGCGAGTCCGGGTCGCGCACGTCCGCAGCGAAGCCTCGGGCCTGGTCCGGACCAGACCCGGCACCCCGGCGGGCGACAACGGCGTCACGGAGGCACATACTGAACTCGATGACATCTTCCGCCGGCAGTCGACGACACCTCGCGAGCAGCCCCTTCCAGCCGCCACCGCCCCAGGTGGTGACGATCTTCGAGGTGGACGAGCGCGTGACCCACGACAAGTACGGACTGGGCCGGGTGGTCACGGTGGAGGGCGACCAGGCGGTGGTCGTGGACTTCGGCAACGCCCGGATCCGGCTGATGCGGCCCTTCGACCGCCTCAGCAAGCTGTAGCTGCGCGCGGAGCGCTGCACCGGACCCACCCGTCCGCCGCCTCGCGGAGGGAGGAGGACGCCGTGCCGTCGGCACCGCAGGTCCCGGTGGGCACCCCGCCCGAGGTTCGCGCCCGGATCCTCGCGGGCTGGTGGCGGGTGCCGACGACCGACAGCACGCTCGGCGTCGCGGTGCGCCGGGAGACGCGCGGAGAGCCGCCCCACCGCCTGGTCGTCCTGGGCGACTCGCTCGCGCACGGCTTCCAGAGCGGCGCCGTGTTCAACACGGACCTGTCGTTCCCGGCGATCATCGCCCACGAGCTCGGCTGGCTGGGCCACTTCCGCTACCCGCGCTACGGCGGCCCCGGCGGCCTGCCCCTGAATCTCGAGCTGCTGGCCCGTGACCTCGAGCGACGCCACGGCCCCTCTCTGGACCTCTGGGAGCTGCCGCTGGCGCTGTTCACGGTCCGCTCGTTCATGGACCGGGTCGAGGACTACTGGGAGCGGGGCCCCGGGACCGAGGTCCCGCAGCTGTCCGGGGTGATGGACAACCTGTCGGTCTACGGCTGGGACCTCCGAGACGCGCTGAGCAGGACCGCCCGCGACCTGCGCGCCGGCATCGGCCGTCCGCGCGACGACCTGGTCGACCAGCTCGTCGAGGACAGCAGCGAGCGGGCCGCGCTGCGCGTCTACCCCGCCGACGAGGCCGGCAACGACCTCAGCCTGGTCGACGCGGCGAGCCGCCTCGGCCGCTCGCACGGGGCCGGTACCGAGGCCGGCATCGAGACCCTGGTGGTCTTCCTCGGCGCCAACAACGTGCTGCAGACGGTGACCCGGCTCCGTGTCGTGTGGAGCGGACCGGACTTCGCAGACCCGGTGGCCAAGTCCGCCTACACCGTCTGGCGACCGCCACACTTCGCCGCCGAGCTGGCCGAGCTGGTGGCCGCGGTCCGCGAGATCCGGGCCCGGCACGTCATCTGGTGCACGGTCCCGCACGTGACCATCCCGCCGATCGCGCGCGGGGTCGGCGGGAAGGTCGCCACGGGGTCCCGCTACTTCCCCTACTACACCCGGCCCTGGGTACGGGACGAGCAGTTCGACGCCCGACAGGACCCGCACATCACCGGCGCCCAGGCCCGCGCCGTCGACACCGCGGTCGACATGTACAACGAGGCGATCGAGCAGGCCGTGCGGGCCGCACGGCTCGGCTCGGCGGACGAGGCCCCTCGCGACTGGCGGCTGCTGGACACCGCCGGTCTCCTGGACCGGCTGGCCTCCCGCCGCTACATCGAGGACCCCAACGCCCGGCCGCCCTGGTGGACGCCGTACCCGCTGCCGCACGCACTCGCCTCCCTGCGGCCGGTCCCCGACTCGCGGTTCCTGGTCGGCGACCGACGGGGAGGTCGCGGCGGCGGCGGCCTCTTCTCCCTCGACGGGGTGCACCCCACCACGGTCGGCTACGGCATCCTCGCGCAGGAGGTGATCCGGGTCATGCAGGACGCTGGCGTCGAGTTCCGGTCCCGCGACGGCAGCCCCCGGCCTGGGATCGTCGACGTCGACTTCGCGCGGCTGGTGCGCCGGGACACGCTGGTGACGCACCCACCGCAGAACATCGCCGACGGGCTCGCCGTCCTCGGCTGGGCAGACGAGACGCTCGACTGGGTGAGGCGGGCGCTCGGCTTCCACGGATGAGCGACCCGGGGAGCTCTCTGGTCCATCAGGTCAAATCGTCTAGTCAGATCGGGCCATAGCCGGAGTTTCGCCGTCACGTTTCCCGCCATCGTCGGTTTCCCTCATGGATGACACCACCGGGGAGATGAGACGCATGACACGTTCGGAGACCGACACCATGACCAAGACCAGGACCGCCACCGACGCCGGGTCGGGGGACCACCGGCTGGTGGTGCCCTGCAAGCGCGTGCGCGACTGCGCGTGCGGGCAGCAGCTCGACATGTGCGCGGGGGCGCACTGCCCGCGCTGCGGGCGCTCGCTCCGCCTCGGCTGACCAGCAGCGCGCCGGCTCGAGACCGGGCCGAGACCTGGACGGGCTAGGGTGACCGTCTAGTTCGGTCGGCGCTCGGTCAGCGAGGAACACCTGGTGGACATGCGGGACAGCGAGGTGGCGGTCAGCCACCGGGTCCTCACCATCCCCAATCTCATCTCGGTCGTGCGGCTGGCGGGCGTCCCGCTCTTCCTGTGGCTGGTGCTGGTGCCCGAGGCCGACGGCTGGGCCCTCGCCGTGCTGTTCGTCTCCGGGATCAGCGACTGGGCCGACGGCTACCTGGCCCGGCGCCTCAACCAGACCTCCCGGGTCGGCGAGATCCTGGACCCGGTCGCGGACCGGCTCTACATCCTGGCCACGGTGATCGGGCTGGGGATGCGCGACATCATCCCGTGGTGGGTGGCGGTGCTGCTGCCGGCCCGGGACGCGTTCCTGTGGTGCCTGGTCCCGTTCCTGCGCACCCGCGGGTACAGCTCGCTCCCGGTGCACTTCCTGGGCAAGGCCGCCACTGCGAACCTGCTCTACGCGTTCCCGCTGCTGCTGCTCGGGGACGCGAACGGCACGCTGCCGCTGCTGGCGAAGGTCTTCGGCTGGGCGTTCGCGATCTGGGGGACCGCCCTGTACTGGTGGGCCGGGCTGCTCTACGCCTGGCAGGTCCGCACCCTGCTGGCGGACCACGACCGCCGGGCGCCGGTGCTCGATGGCGGCTGACCGGCGGCGCGCTGCACGACCGGCGCGTCCTGTCCACGAGCCCCCGCCGCAGGCGGTGATGGGGCTGTTGAACTATCTGACGGCGACCTCGCTGGACGAGGACTACGCGCACGTCTCCGCCCGGCGGCAGGCGTCCGGGCGACCCGACCGCGGCCGGCCCGGCCGGGTCGCGCTCGTGGTGCTGGCCGTGTTCGGGATCCTGGTGGCCACCGCGGGGGTGCAGACCTCCCGCAACGCCGAGCAGTCCGCGAGCTCACGGGAGTCCCTGATCCGGCAGGCCGACGGCCGGCGCGCCCAGCTGGAGGAGCGCCGTGCCCTGGTCCTCACGCTGCAGCAGCAGATCGCCGGACTGCAGGGGCTCGACCTCCAGGCGACCTCGACCGGCCGGGCGCTCCAGGACCGGCTGGTGCGCCTCGGCGTGGACAGCGGCGCCGACCCCGTCCGCGGTCCCGGCATCCAGGTGCTGGTCGACGACGCGCCGGGCGCGACGTCGTACGAGAAGCAGGTGCAGGCGCCGGACCTGCAGAAGCTGGTCAACGGTCTCTGGCAGGTGGGGGCGGAGGCGGTCTCGATCAACGGGCAGCGGCTGACCAGCCTGACCGCCATCCGGGAGGCGGCGGGCGCGATCACGGTCAACTACCGGTCGCTGCGGGCGCCGTACACCCTCTCGGCGATCGGCGACCCGAAGACCATGGGCGCCGCGCTGCTCGACACTGCGGGGGGACAGACCTGGGGGACCTTACAATCCTTCGGTCTGCTCTTCGACGTGACGACCAAGGACACTATGTTGCTGCCTGCGGCCAAACGCACCACCCTGCGCACGGCGCGCGTGCCGGCGGCGCGCGGATGATCGCCGCGGTCGGTCTGCTCCTCGGGGTGCTGCTCGGGCTGCTGCTGCAGCCGACGGTGCCGACCTGGCTCGACCCGTACCTGCCGATCGCGGTGGTGGCCGCCCTCGACGCGGTGTTCGGGGCGCTCCGGGCGTTCCTCGACGGGATCTTCGACGACAAGGTCTTCGTGGTCTCGTTCGTCTCCAACGTGCTGATCGCCGCGCTGATCGTCTACCTCGGGGACAAGCTCGGCGTCGGGGGCCAGCTGTCCACCGGCGTGATCGTCGTCCTCGGCATCCGGATCTTCTCCAACGTCGCGGCGATCCGCCGGCACATCTTCCACGCATGAGCCGCGCATGAGCCTCGACGACCGCCTGCCGCCCGCCCCTGGGCCCGAGGAGCCGGCCGGCGACCTCGACCCCCAGGACGGCCGCGCCCGGCTGCTCGCGGCGCTGCGCCGGCCCGGCTCCCGGGGGCAGGTGGTGGCAGGACTGCTGCTGGCGGTGCTCGGCTTCGCGGCGGTGACCCAGGTGACGTCCAACGGGCGAAGCGACCAGTACGTCGGGGCCCGGCAGGCGGATCTGATCCAGTACATCAACAACCTCTCCCTCGCCTCGCAGCGCGCGCAGAGCGAGATCACCAAGCTGCAGGAGACCCGGGACGCGCTGGGCAGCGACACCAAGGCGCGCCAGACCGCGCTGGCGCTGGCCCGTGAGCAGGCGAGCACCCTCGGGATCCTGGCCGGGACCGTGCCCGCCGTCGGTCCCGGGATCCGGATCACGGTCACCGAGGACGGCACCGGCGTGGGCACCAACCAGCTGCTGAACGGCCTCCAGGAGCTGCGCGACGCCGGCGCGGAGGTGATCGAGATCAACGACGAGGTCCGGGTGGTCGCTCAGACGTCGCTGCGGGACGCACCGGGCGGCGGGGTGGTCGTGGACGACACCCGCCTCAAGGCGCCCTTCGTCATCGACGCCATCGGGGACCCGCACACGCTGGCCACCGCTCTCGGGTTCGTCGACGGGTTCACCGCCCAGGTGCGTGACGTCGGGGGCGACGTGGAGGTGCGCCAGCTCCAGCGGGTCGAGATCGACAGCGTGCGCGACCTCGGCCAGCCGCAGTACGCGTCCCCCAGCGGCACCGGATAGCCTGCACCGGTCCGATCCGCGACCGTGATCCGCCGAAGCGAGGAGTGCCGTGTTCCCCGACGACCTCAAGTACACCCCCGAGCACGAGTGGGTCCGCAGCCCCGGCGAGAGCGAGTCCTCCGTTCGTGTGGGCATCACCGACTTCGCCCAGGAGGCCCTCGGTGACATCGTCTACGTCTCGCTGCCCGAGGTCGGCAGCGACGTGGCCGACGGGGCCGCCGTCGGCGAGCTGGAGTCCACCAAGTCCGTCAGCGACGTGTACGCGCCGCTGGCCGGCACGGTGGTCGCGGTCAACGAGGCCCTGGACGGCACCCCCGAGCTGGTCAACTCCGACCCGTACGGCGAGGGCTGGCTGTTCGAGGTGGTGCCCACCGACCCTTCCGTGGTGGACGCGATGCTGGACGCCGCGAGGTACCAGGCCGGCCTCGAGGCCTGATCCGGCCGGGCGGTCGCGCCCCGGGAGGGGTCCGCCGCCCGCGCTTGATCGAGCCCGGTTCACTGGTAGGTTCATGCCAGCAACTCTGAACCTCGAGTGCCGGTTGAGGGTTGCTCCCCAGTTCGTACGTCGACGGAGCCCGGAGGCCGCCATGCCGTTCTGCACGCAGTGTGGACACCAGAACCCCGAGGGGTCGCGTTTCTGCTCCCAGTGCGGGTCCCGGCTCGAGGCGGCCACCACGCCGGGCGCCCAGACCGAGACGCCGGGGGAGACCACCGCGACGATCACGTTCGGCGGCCCCGCGGAGACCGAGCACCGCGAGGAGCGCTCGCTCAACGAGGCGGACGCCGCCGCGGTCGACGCGCTGCCTGCCGGCAGCGCCCTGCTGGTCGTGCAGCGCGGGCCCAGTGCCGGCAGCCGCTTCCTGCTGGACACCGAGGTGGTGTCCGCCGGGCGGCACCCGGACAGCGAGATCTTCCTCGACGACGTGACGGTCTCCCGCCGGCATGCCGAGTTCCGCCGGACGGCCGACGGCTTCCGGGTCGCCGACGTCGGCAGCCTGAACGGCACCTACGTGAACCGGGACCGGATCGACGAGGTGGCGCTCCAGGGCGGCGACGAGGTCCAGATCGGCAAGTACCGGCTGGTCTTCTTCGCCAGCCACGCCTGAGCGGGCATGGCCATGCGACAGCCCGCCTCGTCGCGGGCCCGGCTGAGCATCGGTGAGGTGCTCGAGCAGCTGCGCGCCGAGTTCCCCGGCCTGAACATCTCCAAGATCCGGTTCCTGGAGGCGGAGGGGCTGATCGAGCCGGAGCGGACGCCGTCCGGCTACCGGAAGTTCTCCCACCAGGACGTGGAGCGGCTGCGCTACGTGCTGACCTGCCAGCGCGAGCACTACCTGCCGCTGAAGGTGATCCGGGAGCACCTGGACGCCATCGACCGCGGGCTCGAGCCGCCGGCCATGAACGGCGCGGCCGGCCCCCAGGTGCCGCGGGTGGTGCTCGACGGTGACGGGTACCCGACGCAGGGGTCCTTCGCCCCCGACGGCGCCGAGCTGCGGCTCTCCCGCAACGAGCTGCTCACCTCGGCGCAGATCGAGGACAGCCTGCTCGAGCAGCTGGAGACCTTCGGTCTGGTGCGCCCGCGCACCGGCGCGGCGCCGTACGACGGGGACGCGCTGGTGATCGCCAAGACCGCCGGCGAGCTGGCCGCCTTCGGGCTCGAGCCCCGGCACCTGCGCGCCTTCAAGACCGCCGCGGACCGCGAGATCGGGCTCGTGGAGCAGGTCGTCGCGCCGATGCGGCGGGGCCGCGACGCGGGCGCCAGTGCCCGCGCCGAGGAGGCCATCGGCGCGATGGCGGCGCTGTCGGTGCGTCTGCACGCCACCCTGGTCAAGGCCGCCCTGCGCGGCTGAGCGCGTCCCATGGGCGGGTCTGCAACGCGGGAGTAGGCTGACCGCGTGCGCGAAGTCGACGTGATCGGTGTCCGGGTCGAGATGCCCTCCAACCAGCCCATCGTGCTGCTGCGCGAGGTGGCGGGGGACCGCTACCTGCCCATCTGGATCGGGGCCGTGGAGGCCACCGCGATCGCGTTCGCCCAGCAGGGGGTGGTGCCACCCCGGCCGCTCACCCACGACCTGATCAAGGACCTGCTGGCGGCCACCGGCAACGGCCTGGCCGAGGTCAGGATCACCGAGATGAAGGACGGCGTCTTCTACGCGGTCCTGGTCTTCGACTCCGGGGTCGAGGTCAGCGCCCGGCCCTCCGACTCCATCGCCCTGGCTCTGCGCACGGGCAGCAAGATCGTCTGCGCGGAGGACGTGCTCGACGAGGTCGGTCTCGAGGTGCCTGACGAGCAGGAGGACGAGGTGGAGAAGTTCCGCGAGTTCCTCGACCAGGTGTCCCCCGAGGACTTCGAAGCCACCTGAGTCTCAACCTAAACCTCCAGTTGAGACTTCGACACGCCGAGCGGCCTCGTTGACCACCCCGATCCCGGGGCCTACCTTGTAAGTGTCTTCGCTGTAACTCCACCGTTGTTCTCCTGATCGAGGCTCTCGATCTTTCCGAGGGCGGGCGGCTTCCCACGGAGCGACAGGCTGAGCGGAGCTGACGAGACGAGGTCACCGGTGAACGGCAACGACGACGCGGCTGTGCACGACGCCGCCCGCGAGAGCGCGGCGCACGAGGCTGCCGAGGTGGCGGACCAGCAGGGTCTGCTCTTCGACGACGACGTCTCGCCGCTGCCCAGCGACACCGGCTACCGCGGTCCGACGGCCTGCAACGCCGCCGGCATCACCTACCGGCAGCTCGACTACTGGGCCCGCACCGGCCTGGTCGAGCCGACCGTGCGCGGTGCCACCGGCTCCGGGACCCAGCGGCTGTACTCCTTCCGCGACATCCTGCTGCTCAAGGTGATCAAGCGACTGCTCGACGCGGGCATCTCCCTCCAGCAGATCCGGATCGCCGTCCAGCACCTGCGCCAGCGGGGCACCGACGACCTGACCCGGGTGACCCTGATGAGCGACGGCGCCAGCGTCTACGAGTGCACCAGCAACGACGAGGTCATCGACCTGCTCCAGGGCGGCCAAGGGGTCTTCGGGATCGCCATCGGCGGCGTCTGGCGCGAGATCGAGGGCTCCCTGGCCGAGCTGCCCAGTGAGCGGGCGGCCGAGGAGGGCACCAGCACCGACGAGCTCTCCGCCCGGCGCCGGGCCCGCTCCGCGGTCTGACCCGGCCCACCCCCCCTCCGCCGAGGCGTCTGGTTCTGCGTCCCGCCACCCGCTGAGGCGTCTGCTTCTGCGTCCCGCCACCCTCTGAGGCGTCTGCTTCTGCGGACTACGGTCCGCAGAAGCAGACGCCTCAGAGGGTTGGGTAGGATGAGAAGTGCTGCTGACACCGCACGGGAGAGTCTTCGACCGGCGAGACGATGGTCGGAGCGCCGAAGGGGCAAATCCTCCCCGGAACCTCTCAGGCGCCAGGACCGTGCGGGCGAGGCAACTCTGGAGGAGGACGCCTACGTCGTCGCCGACAGAGGGGGAGGCGACCTGCACCGGCCAGCCCTCAGGAGCCTCTGTGTCCGACCACCCCACCCTGTCCGAGCTCGACCACGCCAGCCCCTTCGTGCAGCGGCACATCGGGCCCGGGCCCGAGGACCTGTCGCGGATGCTCGCGGCGGTCGGCTTCGACTCGCTGGACGCCCTGATGGCGGCCGCGGTCCCGGACGGCATCCGCTCCGCGGACGAGCTCGGCCTGCCCGCCCCGGCCACCGAGCAGCAGGCCGCCGCGGAGCTACGGGCGCTGGCCGCGCGCAACCAGCCTCGGGAGCCGATGATCGGGCTCGGCTACCACGGCACGGTGACCCCACCGGTGGTCCGCCGCAACGTGCTGGAGGACCCGAGCTGGTACACCGCCTACACGCCGTACCAGCCGGAGATCTCCCAGGGCCGTCTCGAGGCGCTGCTGAACTTCCAGACCACGGTCGCGGACCTGACCGGGCTGCCGACCGCGAACGCCTCCCTCCTGGACGAGGCCACCGCCGCCGCCGAGGCGATGACGCTGGTCCGGCGGGGAAACAAGAAGGCGACCGGCCCGTTCGTGGTGGACGCCAACGCCCTGCCGCAGACGATCGCGGTGGTGCAGACCCGGGCCGGCGCGATGGGCATCGACGTCGTGGTCGCGGACCTCACCGACGGCCTGCCCACCCTGTCCGGCGTGGCCGCCCCGAGCGGCGTGCTGGTCCAGTACCCGGGGGCCGACGGCGCGATCCTGGACCCCCGGCCGCTGATCGACGCGGTGCACGAGCAGGGCGGGATGGCCGTGGTCGCCGCAGACCTGCTCGCGCTGACGCTGCTGGAGGCTCCGGGGACGATGGGGGCCGACGTGGTCGTCGGGTCCTCCCAGCGCTTCGGCGTCCCGCTGTTCTACGGCGGTCCGCACGCGGGCTACCTGGCGGTCCGCTCCGGGCTGGAGCGGCACCTGCCCGGGCGGCTGGTCGGCGTCTCGGTGGACGCCGAGGGCCGACGCGCCTACCGGCTGGCCCTGCAGACCCGCGAGCAGCACATCCGCCGCGACAAGGCGACCTCGAACATCTGCACCGCGCAGGTGCTGCTCGCCGTGGTCGCCGGGATGTACGCCGTCTACCACGGACCCGAGGGCCTGGCCGCGATCGCACGGCGCGCCCACCGCTACGCGGCGGTGCTGGCGGGCGCGCTCCGCGAGGCCGGCGCGGACGTGCTGCACGAGGACTACTTCGACACCGTCACCGTGCGGGTGCCCGGTGGCGCCGCGCAGGTCGTGGACGCGGCCCGCGAGCGCGGCGTGCACCTGCGCCTGGCCGACCAGGACACCGTCGGGGTGTCCACCTCGGAGACCACAGGTCGCGCGCACCTGGAGGCGGTGCTGGCCGCCTTCGGTGCCGGCGACGTCGACCTGGACGCCGTGGACGCGCGGGTCGGCGAGGAGCTGCCGTCGGGTCTGCTGCGCGAGACCTCGTTCCTGACCCACGAGGTGTTCAACACCCATCGCTCGGAGACCTCGATGCTGCGCTACCTGCGCCGCCTCTCCGCCCGCGACTACGCGCTCGACCGCGGCATGATCCCGCTCGGCTCCTGCACCATGAAGCTCAACGCGACCACCGAGATGGAGCCGGTCAGCCTGCCCGGGTTCGCCGACCTGCACCCGTTCGCCCCCGCGGAGGACGCCCTCGGCTACGCCGACCTGATCGACCAGCTGGAGTCCTGGCTGGCCGAGGTGACCGGCTACGACCGGGTCTCCATCCAGCCGAACGCCGGCTCGCAGGGCGAGCTCGCCGGGCTGCTGGCGATCCGCGCCTACCACGTCGCGAACGGCGAGGCCGCCCGGGACATCTGCCTGATCCCGTCCTCCGCGCACGGCACCAACGCGGCGTCCGCGGTGATGGCAGGGATGCGGGTGGTGGTGGTCAAGTCCGGACCGGACGGCGGCGTCGACCTCGACGACCTGCGCACCCAGTGCGAGACGCACGCCGAGGACCTCGCGGCGATCATGGTGACCTACCCCTCCACGCACGGCGCCTACGAGGACAGCATCACCGAGCTGTGCGAGACCGTGCACGCGCACGGTGGCCAGGTCTACGTGGACGGAGCGAACCTGAACGCGCTGCTGGGTCACGCGCGGCCGGGTGCCTTCGGGGGAGACGTGTCCCACCTCAACCTGCACAAGACCTTCTGCATCCCGCACGGCGGTGGCGGGCCTGGCGTCGGCCCGGTCGGGGTGCGCGAGCACCTGGCGCCGTACCTGCCCTCGCACCCCGGGCACCCGGACCCCGCGCGGCGCACCGGGATCGGACCGGTCAGCGCGGCGCCGTACGGCTCCGCCGGCATCCTGCCGATCTCGTGGGCCTACGTCCGGATGATGGGCGGTGCCGGTCTCACCGAGGCCACCGCCACCGCGGTCCTGTCGGCCAACTACGTCGCCGAGCGGCTCGGCGAGCACTTCCCGGTGCTCTACCGGGGACACGGGGGCCTGGTCGCCCACGAGTGCATCCTGGACCTGCGCGAGCTGACCCGGCAGAGCGGGGTGAGCGTGGACGACGTCGCCAAGCGGCTCGTCGACTACGGCTTCCACGCGCCCACGATGAGCTTCCCGGTGGCCGGCACCCTGATGGTGGAGCCGACCGAGTCCGAGGACCTCGCCGAGATCGACCGCTTCTGCGACGCGATGATCGCGATCCGGCACGAGATCGACCGGGTGCAGGCGGGGGAGTGGTCACCGGAGGACTCGCCTCTGCGCGGCGCGCCGCACACCTCGGCGGTGCTCAGCGGTGGGTGGGACCGCGCGTACAGCCGCGAGGTGGCGGCCTTCCCCACCGGCTGGGACCCCGACAAGTACTGGCCCCCGGTGGGCCGCATCGACCAGGCGTACGGCGACCGCAACCTGGTCTGCTCCTGCCCCTCCCCGGAGGCGTTCGCCACGACGGACGACGAGTCGTGACCACGCCCGTCCAGGGCCTGACCGCGCGGCGCCTCGAGGTGCTGCTGGCCGGGGAGCAGGCCCGCGGTCGGCTGCCCTCGGTGGTCGGCGGCCTGGTCCGGGACGGCGGCCTGGTGTGGACGGGAGCGGCCGGCACCCTCGAGGAGGGCAGGCCGGGTCCGGACGTGCAGTACCGGATCGGGTCCATCACCAAGACCCTGGTCGCGGTGCTGGTGCTGCAGCTGCGCGACGAGGGCCGGCTGGACCTCAACGACCCGCTGGCGGAGCACCTGCCCGGGATCGCCTACGGCGACCGCACCCTCCGCGACCTGCTCGCCCACGCCACGGGCATGCACTCCGAGCCGGCCGGGTCCTGGTGGGAGCGCTCACCCGGCGGCTCCTTCGCCGACCTCGCGGCCCGGCTGGACGCCGCCGCGCCCGCGTTCGGACCGGGGGAGACCTTCCACTACACGAACGTCGCCTACGGACTCCTCGGCGAGGTGGTCGCCCGGCACCGCGGCACCGGCTGGTGGCGGCAGGTCGAGGACCGGATCCTGGCGCCGCTCGGCATGAGCCGGACGTCGTACCTGCCGCAGGCCCCGCACGCCACCGGGTGGAGCGTGGACCACTTCGCCGGCACGCTGACCCCGGAGCCGGCGTACGACGCGGGCGCGATGGCCCCGGCCGGGCAGGTGTGGAGCACGGTCACCGACCTGGCGCGCTACGCGGTGTTCCTGCTCGAGGGCCACGACGGCGTGCTGTCGCGCAGCACGGTCGAGGAGATGACCACCCCGCAGTCCGCGGCCCGCGCCTCGGGGCTGACCTCCGCGCACGGCCTCGGGCTGCAGCTGCTCGCCGGCGGCTCGGGGATGCTGCACGGCCACACCGGGTCGATGCCCGGGTTCCTCGCCGGGCTGTTCGTCGACCCGGTCCGCCGTACCGGCGCGGTGCTGGCGGCCAACGGCACCACCGGGCTGCGCTGCGGCGCGCTGGCGATCGAGCTGCTTGACGCGCTCGAGGACTCCGAGGGCACCCTGCCCGAGCCGTGGGTGCCGGTGCGGGAGGTGCCGCCGTCGGTCGCGGAGGTGCTCGGGGTCTGGTACTGGGGCAACACGGCGCACGCGTTCGCCTGGGACGGGCGGCAGGTCGTCGTCACCGGCCTGGGCTCCGGCGGCCGTGCACACCGCTTCAGCCCGCAGGCCGGCGGCACCTTCTCGGGCACCGAGGGCTACCACCACGGCGAGATCCTCGAGGTGGTCCGCGACGGCGACGGCCGCATCAACCACCTGGTGTGCGAGACGTTCGTCTACACACGAGTGCCCTACGACGCGGCGGCGCCGATCCCGGGCGGGCACCCGGAGCCACGCTGAGCCGCACCCGTCAGGAGCGGGCGGTCAGGTCGCGAGCACCAGGGACAGCCGGCCGGCGCCGTACCCGGCGATGTCCACGGAGAGGTCCAGTCGGCGACCGAGCGTGCGCGCCGCGGAGGTGACGTCCGTGGGCACCGCGCCACCGGGCGGGTAGGTCCGGTCCAGCCGCACGTGCGGGGCGCCGGGCAGGTTGAACAGCGTCGCGACGATGTTGAGGACCTCGTCCATGGTGCTCCGCGCGTCGTCGGTGAGCTGCCGGGCCGCCTGCACCGCGGCCGCGTCGGGGCGGGGCATCAGCGCCAGGGCCGAGGCGCAGCGGATGGCGAGCGGCAGGTCGCTCACCGCGGCGGCGGCCATCCGCATCGCGTCATCTACGTACGCCGCCATGTGCGTCGGGTCGGCGGGACCGATCTCGACCGGGGCGCAGGGCACCACCGTGACGTCGCGCCCGAGCAGGGTCTCGAACAGGTCCCGCACGGCCTTGTTGGTGGGCAGCGTGGTCTCGATGGGCGCCGGGGGCGTGGCGGGCAGGACCGGGGACAGCACGTCGCGGAAGTCGTCGGCGGTGAACGGCTTGCCGATCACGAACTCGGCGCCGGCCGCGTGCGCCCGCTCCCGCATCTCCAGGGAGCGCTCGGAGGTGACGAACCCGAACGTGACCTGGTTGCCGGCGCCGCGGAGCCGCTGCAGCAGCTCGATGCCGCTGACGCCGGGCATGTTCCAGTCCGAGAGCACCAGGTCCGGTCCCTCGGCACGGACCGCGTCCAGAGCGGCCGCGCCGTCGGCGGCCTCGATGATGGTGTGCCCGGTGTAGCCGGCCTGGCGCAGGGTGCGCGTCACGATCTGGCGCATGACCCGGCTGTCGTCGGCGATGAGGATCTTCATCTGGTCGTCCCGTCGGCGTGCGGAAGGTGGAGGCGGAGCGAGCACCCGCGACCGGGTGTGCTCAGGATCTCGATCCGGCCACCCACCCGCTCGACGTCGTGGCGGACCACGTCGAGCCCGACCCCGCGGCCGGACAGGTTGGTGACCCGGGCGGCGGTGGAGAAGCCGGGACGCAGCACCAGCAGGACCACCTCGTCGACGCTCATCGCGGCCAGCTCGGCGTCGGTCAGCAGGCCACGCGCCACCGCGGTCTGGCCGACCCGGGCCACGTCGATGCCCCGGCCGTCGTCGGCGATCTCGATCACCACCTCGTCGGCGTCGCTGTGGGCCCGCACGGTCAGGGTGCCCTCGGCGGCCTTCCCGGCCGAGAGCCGCTGTCGCGGGACCTCGATCCCGTGGCCGACCGCGTTGCGGACCAGGTGCGTGATCGGGTCCTTCACGGCCGCCAGCAGCGTCCGGTCGATCGGCGTGTCACCGCCCTCGGTGCGCAGCAGGACCTGCTTGCCCGACTCCTCGGCGAGGTCGCGGACCAGCCGGGGAAGCGACGACCAGGACCGGTCCACCGGCTCCACCCGGGTGCGCAGCACGGAGACCCGCAGCGCGTGGGCGACCCGGTCCAGCCGGTCCGCCAGCTCGGCGGGGACCAAGGAGACCACCGCGTCGCGGGTCCGGGCCAGCTCGCCGACGAGCTGGACCAGCCCGTCGAGCACCTCGACGTCCACCCGGACCGTCGTGTCGGGTCCACCTCGTCCCTGCAGCGTCAGCACCGACTCGATCTGGGTCTGGTCGACCAGGCCGGCCTCGAGCAGGATGGCCCCGATCGGCCGCGGGTCCCCGCCGGCCTGCTGGGAGACCGCCCAGGCCACCTCGGCGGGCGTGACGGCGCCGGCGGCGACCAGGGTCTCACCGAACCGCTGCCGCGGTGCGGTGTCGGGGGCCGGCGCCACCAGGCAGGCCCGCAGCCCGGCCTCCACGTCGGTGGTGTCCAGGTCGGGCTCCCGCCCGGACTGCTCGATCCCGTCCAGCAGCGAGCGCAGCGTGTCGGCCAGACGGAGCAGTGCGGTGGCCGTCGTCGCCGCGAAGACCGCGGTGTCCTCGCGGTGATGCACCAGCACGCTCTCACCGAGGTGGCTGACCGCCTCGAGCCGGTCGAAGCCGAAGAACGCGCAGGTGCCCTTCATCGTGTGCAGGGCGCGGAAGGCGGAGTCCGCGAGGTCCCGGGAGGTGGGGTCCTGCTCGAGCGCCACGATGTGCCGCTCGAAGAGCTCGAGGTCCTCGCGGCTCTCGACCACAAACTCGAGGATGAGCTCCTGCTCCTCGATGTCGCTGCTCACTCGTGCGTCCCCTCGTCGTCCAGTCATCCGTGGCCACGGGTGTGCCCGGTCTTCGGCCGGCCGGGCCGGCACCTGAAGGGTCCTGCCGAGAAAGGCACGGACGGCGACCAGCCGCCGGGTGCCTAGTGGGCCTGGGACACCGTGGACATGTTGAAGTCGGGGACCCGCAACGCCGGGGTGGCGGTGCGGGTGAAGTCGTCGCCCCACTCGCGGGAAAAGCTCGGGACGGTCGCGGAGGCGTCCGAGAACCGGCGCAGCAGGTCGACCGGGCTCTCGTTGAACCGGAAGTTGTTCACGGCCCCGGTGATCTCGCCGTCCTCCACCAGGTAGACGCCGTCGCGGGTCAGCCCGGTCAGCAGCAGCGACTGCGGGTCCACCTCGCGGATGTACCACAGGCAGGTGACCAGCAGACCGCGCTCGACGCCGGCGACGAGGTCCTCGGTGCCCCCGGTGGCGCCGTCGACCTCGACCACCAGGTTGTCCACGTACGGCGTCACCGGCTGGCCGGTGAGCCGTGCCGAGTAGCGGTTCTGCAGCAGCGCGGTCAGCGTGCCGTCCTTGATCCAGTCGGTGCGTGCCAGCGGCAGCCCGTTGTCGAAGACGCTCTCGATGGCGTTGCTGGTGGCGGCGGTGACGAAAGGCGCCGCCTGCAGCCCGTCGTACCAGGGGTCGGAGAACACCTGCAGCGGCCGGTCCGACAGCCGGTCCCCGATGCGGGTGCCGCCGCCCCGTCGGGAGAACACCGTCTGCCCGTCGTGGGCGTCGCGCGCGGCGGCGGTCCAGTACGCGTAGATCATCAGGTCCGCGACCGCCGCCGGCGGCAGCACCGTGTCGTACCGGCCGGCCGGCAGGTCGACGCGCCGGGACGCCCAGCCGAGCCGCTGGGCCAGCGTCGCGTCCAGGGCGTGCGCGTCGACGTCGGTGAAGTCTCGGGTGGCTCCGCCGACCCAGGCGCTGGTGGACAGGTCTGTGGGCTTGGCGGTGCAGCCGTAGTGCCCGGTCGGCTGGACGTGGCGGGCCCGGATGCCGCTGCTGGTGCCCAGGTACGTCGTGGAGACGTCGTGGTCGACGAACCCGTAGAGGATGCGCCGCTCCGCACCGGCGCGGGCGAAGGCGTCACCCAGGGCCGGGGCGAAGTCGGCGTACACGTCGATGGAGGTCCGGCCGGAGGGCTCGTCCCAGTCCGGCGCCACGTCGCCGGTGGGCAGCTCGGCCTCGTCCTCGGCTGCGCTACCGGCCCGGGCGGCAGCATCGGCCGCCTCGACGATGCGGTCGACCTGTTCGGTGGAGGACGCGCTCGCCGACACCGAGCCGACGGCGGTGCCCTGGGCGGTGCCGTGGAGGGCGACCACGGTGACCGTGACGGTGTGCATGACGCCGTTGGTGGTCAGGGTGTTGTTGGCCCAGCGCAGGTTGGCGCTGGTCGAGTCGCGCACGATGGCGACGCAGCGGTCGGACGTGGTGGTGGCGAGCGCGTGCTCGACGAGCTGCTGGGGACTGGCGGTGGTCATGGTGTCCAACCCTTCAGTGAGCAGACTCGGCGGTGGTGTTCAGGACGTTGACGGCGCGGAAGAGCGAGGTCGGGCAGCCGTGCGAGACCGCAGCCACCTGTCCGGGCTGGGCCTTGCCGCAGTTCATCGCGCCGTGCAGCTCCCAGGTCGCGGGGCCGCCGACGGCCTTCATGGAGCCCCAGAAGTCGGTGGTGGTGGCCTGGTAGGCGACGTCGCGCAGCTGGCCGGTGAGCCTGCCGTCCTCGATCCGGTAGAAGCGCTGCCCGGTGAACTGGAAGTTGTAGCGCTGCATGTCGATCGACCAGGACTTGTCGCCCACCACGTAGATGCCACGCTCGACCCGGCCGATCAGCTCCTCGGTGCCGGGACCGTCCGGGTCGGCCTGCAGCGACACGTTGGCCATCCGTTGGATCGGGATGTGCCCCGGTGAGTCGGCGTAGGCGCAGCCGTTGGAGCGGCCGTCGTTGAGCTCCGGCATCATCTGTCCCATCGACCGGTCGAGCTGGTAGCCGACCAGCACCCCGTCCCGGATGATGTCCCAGCTCTGGGTGCGGACCCCCTCGTCGTCGTACCCGACGGTGGCCAGCCCGTGCGGCTGGGTGCGGTCGCCGGTGACGTTCATCACCGGGGAGCCGTACCGGAGCGTGCCCAGCTGGTCGACGGTCGCGAACGAGGTGCCCGCGTAGTTGGCCTCGTAGCCCAGCGCCCGGTCGAGCTCGGTGGCGTGGCCCACCGACTCGTGAATGGTCAGCCACAGGTTCGACGGGTGGATGACCAGGTCGTAGCGGCCCGGCTCGACCGTCGGGGCGGTGAGCTTCTCGGCGAGCTGGGCGGGCAGCTCGCCCAGGGCGGTGTCCCAGTCGTAACCGCCGGTGACGAACTCCCAGCCACGTCCCACCGGCGGGACCAGCGTGCGCATCGAGTCGAACACGCCGGTGCGGTCGTGGCTGCCGTACACCTCGACCTCGGGTTGCAGCCGCACCCGCTGCTGGGTGGTCGTGGTCCCGGCCAGGTCGGCGTAGTACTTGTTCTCGAAGACCTGGCGCAGCGAGGCCGAGCAGTGCTCGATCCCCGGCGCGGCGACGAGCCCGGCGGACCAGCCCGACAGCAGGTCGGCCTTCTCGTCGAGCGGCACGGTGAACGGGTCGACCTCGTAGTCGGAGACCCACACGACGTCGTCGTAGACCGGCTCGGCCGCCAGCTCGACGGGCCGCAGCGTCATCGCAGCGGCCACCTGCGCCACCCGGACCGCGGTCTCGGCGACGCCGACCGCCGCCTCCGTGGTCAGCACCACGCCCGAGGCGAACCCCCAGGCGCCGTCAAGCACGACCCGGACGGCGAAGCCGATGTCCTCGGTGTCGGAGGCGCCCTGGAGGCGCCCGTCACGGACTCCGACGGACTGCGAGCGGATGCGCTCGAAGCGGAAGTCGGCGTGGCTGGCGTGGAAGTCGCGGGCCCGGGCCAGTGCGGCCTCGCCGAGCCGACGGTAGGGGAGCGCCGTGAACGAGCTGTCGATGTCCGGCCGAGTCATGGGCCGAGGCTATGCCGAGCGAGTCGACCGGCCGGCGCTGGGCTCGCCGACAGGCTCGGCTCAGCTGCGTCCGTCGTCCTCCTGCACCTCGCGGAGCGCCCGATGCTCACCCATCCAGGTCGCGGGCAGCACGTCGAAGCCGGCGCGGCGCGCCTCCGCGAGCACCTCGGGGTCGTCGTCGACGAGCACCACCACGGTCCGGTCGCGGGCGAGCGCGCGGAGCACCTCGACCTTGACCAGCCGGGCGGGCCGGTAGTCGTCGGGTCCGCGCAGGATCAGCTCCCCTGCAGGCAGGAGCCGGGCGTCCAGCCACTCCCGGGTGACCCGGCGCAGCCGCTCCGGCCGTCCGGACAGCCATACGATGTCGTAGACCTCCGCGAGCCGGGCGACGGTGTGCGCCCCCTCGGCGAGCAGGGTGTCCTCGGCGGCCGCCGCGAAGAAGGACGGCCAGTCCTTCGGCCTCTCAGTGACATGGCGCAACCGGTGGCGGACGTCGGCCACGACGCCGTCGATGTCGACCACGGCGACCATCCGGGGAGGCTCCGTGCCCTCCGGCTCCCCGTCCCCGGCGCCGTCGTCGCCTGCCTCACCAGCGCCGGTCCCGGGGGACGCCGGGTCCGGGACCGTCACCCGACCAGCGTGCGGACCGAGACCGTCGACCCGGTCCGCCCCTTCTCGATGCGCACCTGGGTCGGGATCCGGCTCTGCAGCTCGGTGACGTGGCTGACCACGCCGACCGTGCGGCCCCCGGCCCGGAGGCCGTCGAGCCGGTCCATCACGTCGTCGAGGGTGTCCGCGTCCAGGGTGCCGAAGCCCTCGTCGACGAACAGCGTCTCGATCTCGGTGCCGCCGGCTTCCTGGGTGACCACGTCGGCCAGGCCGAGGGCCAGGGACAGCGAGACCACGAACGTCTCGCCGCCGGACAGGGTGCTCGGGGCGCGCACGTCCCCGGTCCACTGGTCGAGCACCTCGAGACCGAGCCCGGCCTGGGCCCGACGGCGCTCCGCCCGGCCGGTGCGCTGCAACAGGTAGCGCTGGTCGCGCAGCTGCCCCAGACGCTCGTTGGCGGCGGCGACCACCTGGTCGAGACGGGTGGCCAGCACGTAGGCGGACAGACGCATCTGCAGCTGGTTGTCGTCGCCCATGCCCCGGACCAGCCGCGACATCGAGTCGGCCCGCAGCGAGTCGTCGCGCGCCGGTGCCCAGGCGTCGAGTGCGGCGCTGAGCCGCCCGCGCTGGGCCAGCAGCGCGTGGACCAGCTCGTCGTGCAGCGCCAGCACCCGGGCCGACTCCACCGCGGCGGCGTCCGTCTCGGCGACCAGCCTCCCGAGCGCGTCCAGGTCCTCGGGCGGTGTGTCCGGCAGGCCGTCGAGGTCGGGGCTCTCGAGCACCGCGAAGGCTCGCGCCTCGGTGGTCTCCCGCAGGTGCCGGCTCTCCTCCAGGCGCCGCCGCTCGGCCTCGGGGAGGAGTGCGCCCTCGACCTCGTCGGCCGAGCCGAACCCGTGCTGCTGCGCCACGTGGTGCAGCTGCTGCTCCAGGTCGTCCGTGTGCGACACCGCGTCGCGCAGCTGGACCAGGGTGCGCCGGGCCGCTGACAGATCGCCGGCCAGGGTGTCCAGCGCCGCCAGCAGCCGCTCGATGCCGGGACCCGAGGCCGGGACCGGGTGGCGCCCGCCGACCACCTCGGCGAGCTCGGCCGCCACCTCGGCCAGCGCGCGCTCGTGGTCGGAGACGGACTGTCGCAGCGTCGCGGCGGTGGCCGCCGACTCGGTCTGCCGGGAGGCCAGCCGTGCCTGCTCCTCGCGGAGCGACCGGAGCTCGGTCTCGAGCACGGCCTGCTCGGCTCGGGCCGCGTCCGCGTCCGCGAGCCCGGCCTCGAGACGGGTCACCCGGAGTGTGCTCTGCTCGGTCGGGGTGCCGTCGGTGGCGGCACGCAGCGCGTCCTGTCGGCTGCGCAGCCGCTCCAGATCGGCGTCGACGGCCGCCAGGGCCCGCTCACGCGCGGCCAGCTCACGCTCCGCGCGCTCCTGCTCCACGTCGGTGACCGCGTCATGCGCGGGCAGCGCCGGCAGCGGGTGGTCGGGACTGCCGCAGACCTGGCAGGGCACCCCCTCGGCCAGGGCGCCGGCCAGCTCGGCCGCGATGCCCGCGAGCCGCCGGGCCGCCAGCCGCTGGACCCGCTCGCGCGCGTCCTGCACCCCGTCGCGGGCATCGCGACGGTCGTCCTCCAGCGCGGTGCGGGCCGGTGCCAGGTCGTCCAGCCGGAGGCTCGCGTCCAGGGTCCGCCGGGCCGCGGCGAGATCCAGCGCCAGCGCCTCGTGCCGGGCTGCGCGCGCGGACGTCGTGACCAGCCGGGTCGCGCGGTCGTCCACCTCGCCGGGCAGCCGGTGGGCGCGCTCGGTGGTCTGGCGCAGCACGCGCTCGGCCTCGGCGAGCCGGGACCGCAGGTGGCCCAGCTCCGCGCGGACCCGTGAGGCGGCCCGCTCCCGGGGCAGCAGGGCCGTCAGGCGGGCGACCCGGGTGCGCACCTCCTCCGTCACGGTGTCCAGCGCCTCGAGGGTCACCGGACGCGGGAGCGACACCCCCGCGACGGACCCGGCGGAGGTGGCGTCGAGGTGCCGCACCGCCCGGTCGTGCGCCACGACGGCGGAGTGCCGGGCCTCCTCGGCCTGCCGACGCAGGGCCACCAGCGGGCCGCAGCGCTCGGCCCGCTCGTGCGCCCCGAGCCGCAGCAGCAGCTCGCGGGTGGCGGGCTCGTCCGCGGCAAGCGTCCGCAGCACCTCCCGGGCCTGATCCCGCCGCTCGAGCAGGTCGGCGAGCCGACGGCCCGCGGCCTGCCGGTCCCGGGTCAGCTCCAGCCGGTGCCGGGCCTCGGTGTCCTGCTGCCGCGCGGTGGCGGCGGCCTCCGCGGCCTCGGCGCACCGCTGCTCCACCCAGGCGAGGGCACGTCCGTCGGCGGCCGCCGGAGCCAGAGCCTCCCCCTCGAGGTGCTCGGGGCAGGCGACCCCGCACCGGTCGGCGACGGTGTCCAGCGTCCTGCGCACGGTGACCTCACCCGTCTGGGACAGCGCCCGCAGGCGCCGGCTGTGCTCGTCGACCCACTCCTCGATCCGGGAGAACCGGTCGGTGCGGAACAGGTGCTGGAGGACCGCGTGCCGCTCCTGGGACGATGCCCGCAGGAAGGTCTGGAACTCGCCCTGAGGCAGCAGCGCGACCTGGACGAACTGGGCGGCGCTCATCCCCATCAGGTCGTTGACGAGCACCCCCACCTCGGCGGCGCGCGAGCTCAGGAAGTGGGCGGCGCCACCGGTGGTCTCGGCGATCGACGCGGACGCCTTCTCGACCAGCTGGCCGTCCCCGCGCTTCTTGGGACGGCTCCACTCGGGGGTCCGGCGCAGCACGAAGCGGCGGCCCTGGACGCTGAAGTCGAGGACCACCTCGGGGGCCACGTGGGCGGCCGCGTGCTGCGACTTGAGGGCCTTGACTCCGCGGGCTCCCGGGACGGTGCCGTAGAGCGCGAAGCAGACCGCGTCGAGCAGGCTGCTCTTGCCTGCACCGGTCGGCCCGGTCAGCAGGAACAGGCCGGCCGCGTTGAGGCCGTCGAAGTCGACGCGCTCGGTGCCGGCGAACGGTCCGAACGCGGAGACGGTCAGGTGGTGCAGCCGCATCAGCCGACGTCCTCGTGCCGCAGCCGGAAGTCGGCGTCCCCGTCCTCGTTGACGCGGCACGAGTCGCAGGCCAGCTGGAGCAGCAGCCCCTCCTCGGTGGTCGCCTCCAGGTCGCGCACCTCCGCGACGAACCCGAGCGCGATGTCCAGGTCGCTGCGGCCGTCGACGCGGGGGAGCGCCGGCCCCCGGGACGCGACGGCTCCCTCCGGCTCGAAACCCAGCATCAGGGTGTGCGGGAACCGCTCCCGCAGCCGGTCCATCGCCCGCAGCGGCCGTCGGGGGTCGGTCAGCGTCACCTGGAGCCAGGTGTCCTCGAGACCGGTGTGCTCGCGACCGGTCAGCAGGTCGTCGAGGCGGCCCCGGACCCGGGCCAGCCGGCGCGGCACCGGGGCCGGCACGAACTCGACGCCGGAGACCCCGTCCGCGCCGAGGTCCACCAGCCAGGAGCCCTTGGTGTGGCCGGCCTCGGAGAACGAGTAGGCTAGCGGCGAGCCGCTGTAGCGGATCGTGTCGGTGAGCGTCTGCCGACCGTGCAGGTGTCCCAGGGCGGCGTAGTCGACCCCGGTGAACAGGCTCGTCGGGGCGATCTGCAGGCCGCCGACCGAGATGTCGCGCTCGCTGTCGGAGGCCATCGGGGCCGCCGCCTCGGCGCTGCCCGCCACGAACGCGTGCGCGAGCACCACCGACCGGGTCCCCGGACGCGCCGCCAGGTCGTGCTCGACCCGGGCCATCGCGGCCGTCAGGGCGGCCTCGTGGGTGCGGGTCGGCAGGTCCCAGGCTGCCCGCACCGCGTCCGGCTCCAGGTAGGGGATGCCGTAGACGGCGACCGGGCCGCGACCGTCCTCCAGCAGCACCGGGGCGCCCACGTCCTGCCAGCGGGTGCGCAGGTGCACGCCGGCGGCGTCGGCGAGCCGGGCGTTGAACCCGAGCCGGGCGGGGGAGTCGTGGTTGCCGCTGGAGACCACCACCTCGGCCCGCGATCCGGCCAACCGGGCGAACGTGTCGTCGGCCAGCTCCACGGCGTCCACCGGGGGCAGGGCCCGGTCGTACACGTCACCCGCGACCACCACGAGGTCCACCGCCTCCGTCTCGACGACGTCGAGCAGATGGTCGACGTAGGCCGCCTGGGCACCGAGCATCCCCACGCTGTGGAAGGAACGTCCCAGGTGCCAGTCGGAGGTGTGGAGGATGCGCACGCCACGACGGTAGGCGGCGGCACCGACAGAATCCGCCCTCACACGCCGAGGCGCTCGGCCCCCGAGTAGCAGACCAGACGCCCGTTGCGCACGAACCCGGCGGTGCACAGCCCAGCGCGCTGCGCCAGGTGCACGGCGAGGCTCGACGGCGCGCCGACCGCGGCGAGCACTCCGATGTCCGCGACCACCGCCTTCTGCACGATCTCGAACCCGATCCGGCCGCTCACGCACAGCACCGGTGCGGCGGGGGAGGAGGCGCCCAGGATCCGGGCCCCGACCACCTTGTCGACGGCGTTGTGCCGCCCGATGTCCTCGCGGACCACCCAGCTGGCGCCCTGCTCGTCGAACAGACCGGCCGCGTGCAGCCCGCCGGTGCTGTCGAAGACCCGCTGCTCGGCGCGCAGCCGCTCCGGCAGGTCCAGCACCAGCTCGGGCGACACCCGCAGGGCCGACCAGCGCGTCGAGGTGCTCACGTCGCACATGGCGAGCACGTCGTCGATGCTCTCGGTTCCGCAGACGCCGCACGCCGAGGAGGCGGCGGAGAGCCCTGCGTACCGCTCGGTCGGGGCCCGTCGCGGCGGCCGGTCCAGCTCGACGGTCACCACGTTGAACTCCTGCTCCGGGCTCAGCGTGACGTCCGTGCAGTAGGCGACCGTGCGCAGGTCCTCCGCCGAGGACAGCACGCCCTCGGCGAACAGGAAGCCGGTGGCCAGCTCGAAGTCGTGACCGGGCGTGCGCATCGTGACCGCCACCCGCTCGGCGGGCCGGCCGGGCCACGCCAGTCTGATCTCCAGCGGCTCCTCGGTGGCGAGCCGGTCCTCGTGGCGACGTACCGCGGCTCCGTCGCCGGTCGCGACCTCATGCACACGGACGCGGGTGCTGGGACCCGGTCGACGGTCTCGACTCATGGGGGCAGCCTATATTTGGGGGCAGCCGGCATCCGCCCCGCGTCCCCGGCCGACGGGCCGGGACGGTCCGGGACCGGGTTCCGGGGCACAGGAGGGCGGACGGTTGCGCAGACGACGTCGCGACGCGCCACCGCCCGGGGACGGCTGGACCTCCGAGGTGTCCTCGGCGCTCGCCCTGGCGGGCTTCCTGGCCCTGGTCTTCGTCGCGTTCACGCTGCTCGCGATGGGACCGCTGATCTCCATCGACGCCTACTTCAACCTGGCCACCCCGCCCCGGGGCTGGGTGCCGGTCCTGCACGTGCTCGACCGGATCGGGCAGCGTGCGGTGTGCCTGCCGGTGCTCGCCGTCGCGACGCTGGTGTGCTGCCGCTACCGCGAGTCGTGGCGGCCGGTCTGGGTGGCGGCCCTGTCGGTGTTCTCGCTGAACCTGGTGGTGCTGGTGCTCAAGCTGCTCCTCGGGCGCGCGCAGCCGGAGAGCGCGGACCCGTCCTTCTTCGTCGGCGGCATGGCCTACCCGTCGGGGCACACCTCCAACATCGTGCTCGTGTACGGCCTGGTGGTGTACCTGATGGGCCGGTACCGCGGCGTACGGCAGGTCACCCGCGGGATCATGTGGGCCGTGGTCGCCGCTCTCTCGCTGACCATGGTGGGCACCTCGATGACCCTGAGCTGGCACTGGTTCGCGGACCTGGTCGCCGGGCTCCTGGTCGGCGCCACGGTGCTGGAGCTGACCGTCGCCGTGGACGCCAAGGTGCCGCAGGACGCGCTGCGTGGGGGGCCGGGCCGGCTGTTCCGGACCGTGCGGCAGCGGCTCCGCGGGGCCGACCAGCCCCCCGAGCCCGCGCCCGGGTCGACCGCGGCTCCCGGAGTGGTCGTGCACCGGGACGCGTCCTGAGGGGAGGGAACCAGTGCCCGACCTGCTGCGTCACAAGGACATGCGCACCTCTCGGAACGCCGCCGTCCTGCTCCTGCTCTCCTTCGCCGCTGCCGCCTGCGGCACCCCGGGTGCCCCCACAGACGGCGGTCGAGACCGCGACGTCCCCGGCTATCGGGGCTGTACGGCCGGGGACCTGGCCGGCGCGGGCCGATCGCTGCCCCGTCCCGATCTCGACGGTGACGGCCGGGCCGACCGACTGGTGCTCACGGGACCGGACGCGGCCTGCCCCGACAGCCTGGTCGCCGTGCTCGGCGGCCGGGTGGTCGGGACCTCGGTGGCCGGGATGGACCTGCTCGCGCGCGGCGCCCAGGTGGTCCGCCCGCACGGCGGCGACGAGCTGGTGCTGCTGCGGTCCCGGACCGGCGCGGACGCACGCTGGCAGCCGCGCCTGTTCGCCGCCGGGCGAGACGGTGGGCTGACCGAGGTCACCCTCGACGGCCGGCCGCTGCTGCCCCAGGTCGACACCCAGCGGGGGAGCGCCCCGATGGACGTCACCTGCACGGCCGACGGCGGGGTCGCGGTGCTCACCTCCAAGGCGCACCACCCGCCGGGCATCGTGCTGGCCTGGGACGTGCGCCGGACGACGTACGACATCGAGGGCGGCGTGGCCAGCGTCGGTGGCACGACGATGGTGCGGGAGGCGGCCGCCGACCCGCTGCTCCGGGGACAGAGCCCCGAGCTCTACGACGGACGGCTGTTCGCCGACTGCGGCTGACCGGCCCGCTGTCTAGGTGATGTCCGCGGGGGTCCGGGGCCGGTCGACGGACGTCACCTGGGTGTGCACGCCCCACTCGTTGCGGCCCAGCCGGGACAGCGGGTCCAGCAGCGCGTACTCGGGATGCCCGTCGACCAGCACGGCGTCGGCCACCGTGATCACCCGGACGTGACCGAGGACCACGGTGGAGTCGCCGAGCTCCACGGTGCTGTGCAGGGTGCACTCCAGGGACACGGGGGAGTCCTTGACCCGTGGGGGTCGCACCGACGTGCTCGGCTCCATGGTGATGCCGAGCTGGGCGGGCTCGCTCTGGTCGGGGTCGAACGCGGCCGAGGTGTTGTTGACCGCCGCCATCAGCGGCCCGTGCGCCAGGTTGACCACGAACTCGCCGGTCGCGAGCACGTTGCGCAGCGTGTCCTTGACGCCGACCGAGGTGAACTGCACGATCGGCGGCTTCGCGCACGCGACCGTGTAGAACGAGTGCGGGGCGAGGTTCACGGTGCCCTCGCTGGACAGCGTCGTCACCCAGGCGATCGGCCGGGGCACGACGACCGCGGTCATCAGCCGGTAGGCGTTGACCGACGGGTCGTCGGTGTGGAACTCGGTGCGGCTCTCGAAGGGCATGCCGCGATCCTAGGTCGGCCTCCCGCCGCTACCGGCTCAGTGCGCTCGGGAAGCGGGTCTCGAAGTCCAGCACGGTCACCCAGGTCGGCGCCACCGTGATCTGCACCATCGGCCGGCCGCGCAGCTGGTCCACCCAGGCGCCGCCCTGCTCGTCCCCGAAGTACCGGCGGGCGGCCGCGGCGTACTCGTCCGAGACGTCGTCGAGCTCCTCGACGTCCGCGTGGCCGCGCAGCAGCAGCACGTGGAAGGGCCACGACGAAGACTGGTCGATGGTCACCGCCACCGGGGGGTTGACCCGCAGCGCGGCTACCTTGGGGGCCTCGACGGGCGTGCCGAAGGTCAGCGCGCTGCCGGTCCAGTGGAACCAGATCGGGACCACCCGCGGGGTGCCGTCTGTCCACGTGTACGCGAGGCGCGCGACCTCGCGCGACGCCAGCAGCTCCTGTGCGATCGGGTCCTCGAGCAGGCGTACGTCGCCCGGTTCGGTCATGGCCGGCCCCTCACTCCCGCACACCCGGGCGGCGACCTCCGCCGCCCGGATGAGAAACCCCCTCAGGTCGAGTGAACGCGCGCCGGAGGGGCACGGCAAGCCCCGTTCGGGCTAGTGCGCCCGCGCCCCGTCGTGCGACGCGCTCGGGTCGACGGTGCGGGCCAGCCGTGCCGCCCGGCTCGAGGCCAGCACGTCCTCGAGCAGCATCGGCCGCTCGTCGGGACCCGACAGCGGCACCCGCCAGTTCGGGTACTCGTCGGTGGTGCCGGGCTGGTTCTGGGTGCGGCGGTCGCCGACCGCGTCGGTGAGGGCCACGCACAGCAGCCGCGCGGGGGTGAGCGTGAGGTAGCGGTGCAGGGCCGACACCGTGTCGGCGACGTCGGCCTCGGGCGCCAGCAGTCCGCGCGAGCGGACCTCCGCGAGCCACGACTCACGCTCCGCGTCGTCGGCGGCCACCTCCTCGTCCAGCGGCCGGGTCAGCAGGCCGAGCCGGTCCCGCAGCGCCACGTGCTCACCGGCCAGGTAGCCGGCGCTGGGCGGCAGGTCGTGCGTGGTCACCGAGGCCAGGCACAGCTCGCGCCAGCGCTCGGCCGGCAGCGGCCGCCCCTCGCCGTCCCGCTCGAACCAGAGGATCGAGGTGCCGAGGATGCCTCGGGCCCGGAGGTAGTCGCGTGCGGAGGGCTCCACCACGCCGAGGTCCTCCCCGACCACCACGGCGCCGGCGCGGTGCGCCTCGAGGGCCAGCACCCCGATCATCGCCTCGTGGTCGTAGTGCACGTAGGTGCCTTCCGACGGCGGCCGCCCCGCCGGGATCCACCACAGCCGGAACAGACCGATGATGTGGTCGACCCGGACGCCGCCGGCGTGCCGCAGGACCGCGGCGATCAGGTCGCGGAAGGGCGCGTAGGCCACCTCCGCGAGCCGGTCGGGCCGCCACGGCGGCTGGCTCCAGTCCTGGCCTCGCTGGTTGAACGGGTCCGGCGGTGCCCCCACCTGGATGCCGGTGGCGTACGTCGACCGCAGCCGCCACACGTCGGCGCCGCCCGGGTGCACGCCCACGGCCAGGTCGTGCATGGTGCCCAGGGCCATGCCGGCGCCGACCGCCTTGGCCTGCGCGTGCTCGAGCTGCTCGTCGAGCACCCACTGCAGCCAGGACTCGAACGCCACCTCCGCGGCGTGCGCCTCCGCGAAGGCGGCCACCTCCGGGGAGGCGACGTCCTGGAGCTCGACCGGCCAGGAGCGGGCGTCGTTGCCGTGCTCCTCGGCGATCACCGACCAGGTGGCGAAGTCGTGCAGCGCCTGGCCGTGCCTGGCCTGGTAGGCGCGGAGGTCGAGCTCGCGACCGGCGCTGCGGGGGGCGGCGTGGACCAGCCGGAGCGCCGCGCGCTTCGCCGTCCAGGCGGTGTTCCGGTCGATGACGTCGGCGTCGTCGAGGGCCGCGTGGACGCCACGTGCGAGGTCGTCGACCACGGCCCGGGCGGCGGGCGGCAGGTCGCCGTACTCGGGGATCCGCTCGATGCGCAGGTAGAGCGGGTTGAAGAAGCGGCGGGAGGTGGGCAGGTACGGCGACGGCTCCAGCGGCGCCACCGGCTCCGCCGCGTGCAGCGGGTTGACGAGCAGGTAGTCCGCGCCCAGCTCGGAGGCCGACCAGACCGCCAGGTCGGCAAGGTCGACGAGATCCCCGACCCCCCAGGAGCGGCGCGAGCGGACGCTGTAGAGCTGGGCGGCGAGACCCCAGGCGCGGCGGCCCTGCAGTCGCCCGGGCACCCCCAGCCAGGCCGGGGTGACGATGAGCGTGGACCGCTCCTCCCGGTCGCCGGAGCGGCCGACCAGGGTGTGGTAGCCCAGTGGCAGGTCGGTGGGCACCTCGAAGGTGGCCTCCCCGACCAGCGCGCCGTCGACCTCGCGCGGCTCCACCCAGCGCGTCGTCTGGGCCAGGGTGCGGGTGCCACCACCCTCCAGCTGCACCGTGACCGCGGCGGGGTCCCCGTGCGGCACGTGCACCGGCACGGTGCGCGGCTCGTCCTGGACCACCACCACGCAGGGCGGCAGCAGCCGGCGCCACGGCGCGTCCCGCAGGTCGGCCAGCGCGGCCGCGGGGTCGGCGACGTCCACGTCCATCGCGGCGAGCACCTGGCTCACCGAGGCGGCCGGCACGTCGACGGCGCGGCCCTGCCAGTCCGTGTAGTGGGTGGCGATCCCGTAGCGCTGGGCCAGGTCCGCGAGAGCGTTCGACGGTGCGGTCACGCCCCCGATGATGGCAGGAGCCTGTTAGTTGCTTCACAGGGCTCGTTATCCGGAGACCGGGCTGGGTAAGAGAAGCCCATGGCTGAGAACACGAAGATCCACTACACCGTCCCCGGCATGAGCGACGAGAACTCCACCCGGGTGATCACGCTCCTGCAGTCGCGCCTGCATGCCTACAACGACCTGGCACTCACGCTCAAGCACGTGCACTGGAACGTGGTGGGCCCGCACTTCATCGCCGTCCACGAGATGATCGACCCGCAGGTCGACCAGGTCCGCGCGATGGCCGACGACACCGCGGAGCGCATCGCCACGCTGGGCGGCTCGCCCAAAGGGACCCCCGGCTCGATCGTCACCGAGCGCACCTGGGACGACTACAGCATCGCCCGGGCCACCACCCAGGAGCACCTCGGCGCGCTGGACATGGTCTACCGCGGGGTGGTGGGGGAGACCCGCTCCGCTGCCGACGAGATGGACAAGCTGGACCTGGTCACCCAGGACATGCTGATCGGCCAGCTGGACAAGCTGGAGCTGTTCCACTGGTTCATCCGCGCGCACCTGGAGAACTCCGGCGGCTACATCGCCACTGAGGGCGCGTCGTCCGAGACGGCCGCCGCGGCCGCGGGCGCCTCGACCGAGTGACTGGCCGAGTGCTGCGGCGGGTCGCTGCAGCACTCAGGTGTTCGCTCCCCGGGCGTCCACCGGCCACCGGCTGCCGTCGGTGAGGGCCAGGTCGTCCGCGAGGTTCACCGCGGTGCACACGTGGTTGGGCACCACGCGCAGACGGCTCCCCAGCAGCGGAAGTGAGCGGTCCGGCCACGTGACCACCGCGTGGTGCTCGGACAGCAGGATGATGCGGGCGTCAGGGACGTCGAGCAGGCGCCCGTGCCCGGTGGCGTACGGCGCCCGGTCCGCGCCCAGCACCTTGCTCCCGGCGTCGAGCACCACGTTGCCGCCTGCATGGCTGACGACCGTCGCCACGCAGGTCAGCGCGATCCGGGCCGGATCGACGATGCCGAGCTCCCACTGCTGGGCGTCGCCGAAGACGTAGACGCCGGGCCTGACCTCGGTGAGCACGCCGGGGTCCGCCTCGGCCACGCTCGGGGTCGAGCCACCGCTCACCACGTCTGCGGTCATGGACACCTCGGCGAGTGCAGCCACCGCGAGGCCGAGCGTCTGCGCCTCCTGAGCCGCTACGTCCACGGAGGCGCCCGGAGCGTAGCTGTGCCCCGGGAAGGTGAAGACGCCGCGCACCTCCAGGCCGGCGTCGCGGGCGGCCGCGGCGACCCGCCCGGCCTCGTCGGGCGCGACCCCAGACCGGTGCTGGCCGCTGTCCACCTCGACCAGCACCACCGCGCCCGGCACCTCGGCCGCGACGGCTTCGGCTCCGGCCGCCGAGTCGACGCCCAGGGACAGGGTCACCCGCGCGGACAGCTCGCGCAGCCGCCGCACCCCGGGCCGCGTCCACCCACAGCGGGTAGGCCAGGAAGACGTCGAGCGGACCCAGGAGGGCTGCCGCCAGCGCCTCGGCCTCGGCGACGGTGGCCAGAGTGAGCCCGGCGGCGCCGGCCGCGAGCTGCCGTCGCGCGACCGCGGCCGACTTGTGGGTCTTCGCGTGCGGCCGCAGCGCCAGGCCGCTGCTGCGGGCATGGGCGGCCATGTCCGCGATGTTGCGGTCCAGCACGTCCGGGTCGACGAGCAGGTACGGCGTGGGCCGCTCCGGCTCTCCCGCTGGCCGAGGCGGAGCCACGGAGGTCATCCCGGCAACCTACGCGAAGGCGGTGCGCAGCCGGGCGCCGATCAGGCCCAGCGTCGCGTGCACACCGCAGGGCCCGTCCCCCTCGAGGAAGTAGTGGTCCCGACCAGTCAGCACCTGATGCGTCACCTCGACCCCTGCCTCGGCCAACCGGCGTGCGTAGGCATCGCCCTCGGCCCGCAGCACGTCGTGCTCCGCGGTCAGGACGAGCGCGGGGGCGACCCCGCTCAGGTCCTGGGCCAGCAGGGGAGAGGCGTACGGCTCCGAACGCCGGGCCGCGTCCCGGAAGTACGTCGCCCGCACCAGCCGCAGCAGGCCCGGGCTGACCATCGGGTCCGGCAGCGGCGAGGTCTTGGCGAGGACGTCCCCGGCGACGTCGAGCGCGGGCACCCCGAGCACCTGCAGGACGGGCCGGAACGAGGCCAGGTCCCGCGCCTGCAGGGCCGCGCTCGCCGCGAGGTTGCCACCGGCGCTGAACCCGCCGATCGCGACCCGCCGCCCGTCGGCGTCCAGCGACGGGCCGTTCGCCGCCACCCAGGCAGCGACGTCGTGGGCCTGCTCCTGGGCGACCGGGTACCTGGCCTGAGGGGCGACGGCGTAGTCCACGTTGACCACGACGGCGTCACATGCGGAGGCGACGTACCGACGCGAAGAAGTCGTCCATCCGCGGATGTCGCATCACGAACGCGCCGCCGTGCAGGTGCACGTAGACCGGGGGGGACGCCGCGCCGCCGGGAGCCGGGCGGTAGACGTCGACAGCGCACCCGGCCGTGCCGGGTGGGCACGTCGAGCCGGGACGGCGCTGCCAGGTCCGCACCGGCCACGGTCAGGTCCCTGCCGTAGCGGACGGTCAGCGGTGCGGACTTCTGGATGAGCCATGCGGTCAGATCCGCCCGAAGTGGCATGCCGGCCGTTCGTCGCGGGGGAGGTGTCGGACGGGTCCGGGCGAGACCGGCCCCGGGGTCACACGGCCTGGAGCGGGTGGATCGACGATCTCGCCGCCGAGGTGCTCGCCGACCGCGCCCAGGGCGGCGGCGATGTCCTCGGTGCGCAGGTGCGCGTCGAGCTCGTCCTGGCTCTGCCAGGTCTCCACGGTGACGAACGTCCCCGGGGCGGAGGCGGACTCGAAGACCTCGTAGTCGACGCAGCCCTGGTGTCCGCGGCTGGCCTCGCCGAGGGTGTCGACCGCCGCCCGGACCACGTCCTCCGAGCCGGGCTTGGCGGGGATGAAGGCGACGACGCGCAGATCGGCCATGGGGTTGCTCCTGGGGGGCTGGGGGATGGGACCAGAGGTCACGCTAGCCAGCGGTCCGGACAGCGAGGCACGGGGGCAGGTAAAGACTCCAGCGGGCGGACCGGAAAACGGACATATCTGGCTCCCGGCCCTCGTACGCTGTGCACGCCGGGCGATCCGTGCCGCGGCGCCTCCGAACGAGCTCAAGGGGTCGACCGATGCGGTGGGGTCCGAAGTCACGCAGAGCGTGCGGGCGGCGAGCTGGCGCGACGCCCGCGACGAGGTCACCGGTCTGGTCGCCGTACGCACGCCTTCGTGCACCGCCTGCGCCGACGCCCTGGCGCCGCGCACGACCGGGGTCGGCACGGCCGTGCTGCTGCGTCGACCTCGAGGGGGTCGCGGAGGCCACCGCGCCGAGGAGCACTCCGCCGGCGCGAGGAGCTGCTGCGGCTCACCGCGGCGCGGGTCGCGCGGGAGGTCGGCTCGCTGGGCCTGCTCGCCCGGATGTCGGACCACCAGCTCGGCGTGCTGTTCGCCCGACCTGGCCGACCCCGCCGTGGCCCTCGACCTGGCCTACCGGATCTCGCCGTCGGTGATCGCGCGCCGGCCGTCCTGGCCAACCAGCGCCAGGCGCAGCTGGGCACCAGCTGCGGCCTGATCACCCAGGAGTCCGTCGGACCCCGACCCACCGCCTCGGACATGCTCCGCGGCGCCGGCCTCGCGGTCCGGGAGGCCCGCCGTGGCGGGCGCAACCGCATCGAGGTGTGCACTCCCGAGCTGGTCGCGGTCGCCGACGAGACGCTGGCCATCGGCAAGGACCTGCGCCTGGCGCTGCAGGAGAAGGGGCTGGGGGTCTGCTACCAGCCGCTGGTCGACCTCAGCCACGGCTCGGTGCTCGGCTTCGAGGCCCTGGTGCGCTGGACCCACCCCGTGCACGGTCACGTCTCACCGAGCCGCTTCCTGCCGGTGGCGGAGGAGTTCGGGCTGATCTCCGAGCTCGGCCGGATGGTCCTGTCGACGGCCAGCGCGCAGGTCCAGCAGTGGTCCTCGACCTTCCGCGTCCCGCTGGACGCGCACGTCAACATCTCCGGCCAGCGACCTCGCCCACGAGGGCTTCGTGGACATGGTGCAGGAGTGCCTGCAGGCCAGCGGCCTGCCGCCGACCAGCTGGTCCTCGAGGTCACCGAGACCACCGTCGAGCCGGACCTGGACACCGCGCGCCGGCGCTTCGACGCCCTGCACGAGCTGGGCGTGCGCATCGCCCTCGACGACTTCGGCACGGGCCGGTCGGCGCTGGGCTACCTGCAGTCCCTGGCCGTGGACATCTTGAAGGTGGACCGCTCCTACCTGGCCAGCATCGACGAGGAGCTGCCCGGCGGTGAGCGCGGGGACGACCTGCTGCGTGGCGTGATCAGTCTTCGGGCAGGCGCACGGCATCCAGGTCTACGGCGAGGGCATCGAGGACGAGGCACAGCGGCTGCGGCTGCGCCGCAGCGGCTGCGCGATCGGCCAGGGCTACCTGTTCGCACGGCCGCTCCCAGCCGAGGACGCCGCGCTCTTCCTGCGCGGCCGCACCATGGCGGCGCCGCGTCCGGTGCTCGCGCGGGGGAGCGTCGTCGCCGGCTGATGGGCTCGGCGGCCCGTCGAGGGCCACCGCCCCGGCGGCTGTGGTGCGTGTTCCCCATGGCGTGACGACGCTGCCTGGTCCGGATCGCAGCGTGCTGCCGATCGACGTGCGCACCTCCACCGTCCGACCCGTCGGCGCCGCCGTCCCACCGGCGGCGCCCCCGGCCTCGAGGGGAGCGATGCCGTCCGGTCCGCCGGTCCGCCGCCCGGGGCGCCCCGAACGTGCTGGTGGTGCTGGTCGACGACATGGGCTTCGGGGCCTCGAGCGCGTACGGCGGCCCGTGCACGATGCCGACCGCCGAGCGGCTGTCCGCGCAGGGCCTGCGCTACAGCCGCTTCCACGTCACCTCGCTGTGCTCACCGACCCGGCAGGCGCTGATGACCGGCCGCAACCACCACTCCGTGGGCATGGGGGTGACCTCGGAGATGTCCACCCTGGAGCCCGGCTACACCGGCTACCGGCCGGCCAGCGCGGCCACCCTCGCCCAGATCCTCGGCGGCAACGGCTACAGCACCGCGGCCTTCGGCAAGTGGCACCAGACCCCGCCGGTCGAGGTCAACGCCTCCGGACCGTTCACCCGCTGGCCGACCGGCGAGGGCTTCGACAGCTTCTACGGGTTCATGGGCGCGGAGATGAACCACTGGTACCCCCAGCTGTACGCCGGCACCACCCCGGTCGAGCCGGACCGGCTGCCCGAGGACGGCTACCACCTCACCGAGGACCTGGTGGACCACGCCATCGACTGGGTGGGCACGCAGCAGGCGCTCACCCCGGACAAGCCGTTCCTCGCCTACCTGGCGCTCGGTGCCACGCACGCGCCGTTCCACGTCGCCCCGGCCTGGCAGCAGCGGTACGCCGGCCGCTTCGACGAGGGCTGGGACCGCGAGCGGGAGCGGATCCTGGCCCGGCAGCAGGAGCTCGGCCTGGTGCCACCGGAGGCCGGGCTCGCGCCGTGGGCGGCCGGGGTGCCGCACTGGGACGAGCTGGACCCGGTGGCCCGGCGGGTCGCGGCCCGGTTCATGGAGACCTACGCCGGCTTCGCCGAGCACGCCGACCACCACGTCGGCCGGCTGGTGGACGCGCTCGAGGAGCTCGGGGTGCTCGACGACACTCTGGTGCTCTACCTGCTCGGCGACAATGGCGCCTCCGGCGAGGGCGGCCCGGAGGGGACCGTGCGCGAGCACCTGGTCGGGCACGGCTTCGCCGACGACACGACCGCCATGGACGAGGTGCGGGACCGGTTCGGTGACCCGACGACGTACCCGATCTACCCGGTCGGTTGGGCGCTGGCGATGAACACGCCGTACCAGTGGACCAAGCAGGTCGCCTCGCACTACGGCGGAACCCGCGACGGGCTGGTGGTGCACTGGCCGAACGGGATGCGGGCCAGGGGAGAGCTGCGGCACCAGTGGCACCACGTCATCGACCTGCTGCCCACGGTGCTCGACGCAACGGGACTGCCGCACCCGGCGAGCGTCAACGGCGTGCCCCAGCAGCCGGTCGAGGGCACCAGCATGCGCTACTCGTTCGACGACGGCGACGCTGCGGACCGCCGCACCACGCAGTACTTCGAGATGGTCGGCAACCGGGGCATCTACCACGAGGGCTGGACCGCGGTGACCCGGCACGGCACGCCGTGGCTGATGGTCCACGACGGCGACCGGCCCTTCGAGGACGACGTGTGGGAGCTCTACGACACCCGCACGGACTGGACCCAGGCGCACGACCTGGCGGCCGCGCAGCCCGAGCGGCTGCGCGAGCTCCAGGAGCTGTTCGAGGTCGAGGCGAGGAGGTACCACGTGTTCCCGCTCGACGACCGGGTCACCGAGCGGGAGAACCCCGCGGTCGCGGGCCGGCTCGACCTTCACCACGGCCGGACCACCATCACCCTCGGGCCGCGGGCCGGGCGGCTCACCGAGGAGGCCGCGCCGAACGTGAAGAACCGCTCGCACCGGCTGACGGTCACGCTCGAGGCGGCCGGAGGCGACGACGGCGTGCTGGTCGCGCAGGGCGGCCGGTTCGGCGGCTGGTCGCTGTACTGCGTAGCCGGCCGGCCGGCGTACGCCTACAGCTGCTACGGACGCGAGCTGACCACGGTGCGCGCCGGGAGCCTGCTCAGCCCCGGCCCGCACGAGGTGGCGCTGGACTTCCAGTACGGCGGGGGACCGCCCGGGGACGGGGCGACGGTGCGGCTGCTGGTCGACGGCGCCGAGGTCGGCGCCGGGGCGATCCCGGCGACCACGGCCTACTACTTCGGGTTCGACGAGACCCTCAACGTCGGCGTGGACCGGGGGGCACCGGTCACCGACGACTACCCGGCGGTGCGCAACCGGTTCTCCGGGGTCGTGCACGCGGTCCGGTTCGACCTCCAGCCCGAGGTGGTCCCCTCAGCAGCACCGGACCCGGAGGTCCGGCGCCGGCAGGTCACGCAGCCTCACGACTGACCCGGCGCCGGTCCGAGAGGGGCGACGCCCCGGTCGTGCAGGACGACGGCAGCCACGGCCAGGCCGACCAGGGACAGCAGCAGGGCGAGGGTCCCGGCGACAGGGATCGCGGCCGGCTCGTCGGCGACCGTGGACAGGTAGCCGACCGAGGCGAGCAGGCCGGCGGTCGAGACGAGCGCGAGCCCGCCGGTCACCGGCGAGCCGGGTGGCGTGCGCAGCCAGGTCACCGCGCTGACCATCGCCGCGGCGCAGGCGAGGAGCAGCGCGGCGACCGCGACCGGGTGCGCCACGGGGGGCGCGAACAGGAACGCCACGAACCCGAGAAGGGTGGCGACGAGCGAGCGGCGGACGTTGCGGGCGGTGCCGAGACGGGAGAGGAGGCTCATGTACCCACGATGCTTCCCGGCGGGTGCCGCTGTCATGAGTCCGGGTACTCAACTGAACGACCCGGACGGTCTTGAGGAAGCGCCGCGTCCCCTGTGAGGATGGCCCGCATGGCTGACCGCGTGCTGCCCGACCAGTGGGTCGACCCCGACGACGACCCCCGGGAGGGCGGACCGAGCCTCGGCGACGAGCGGACCACGCTGGTGGAGTTCCTGCGCTGCCAGCGGCTCACCCTGCAGCTGAAGTGCGACGGACTGGACGCCGCCGACCTGGCGCGCCGTACCGTCGAGCCGTCGTCGCTGTCGCTGCTCGGGCTGGTGCGGCATCTCGCCGACGTCGAGAGGGGCTGGTTCCGCCGCACCATGGCCCGACAGGACGCGCCGCCGCTGTTCCGCACCGAGCAGGACCGCGACGCGGCGTTCACCGGCTCGGTGGCCGACCCGGACCTGGTGGCGCAGGCCTGGTCGGCCTGGCGGGACGAGGTGGCGTTCGCCGAGCGGTACGTCGCCGACGCGGCCGACCTGGGGGTCGTCGGGCACCGGCGCGACCAGGGCGCGATCTCGCTGCGCGAGCTGCTGGTGCACATGATCGAGGAGTACGCCCGGCACAACGGGCATGCCGACCTGATCCGCGAGCGGATCGACGGCCGGGTCGGCGAGTAGGCCGGTCCGAGAGGGGTCCCCGTGGTCCCTGTGCTTTAGTTGACATAATGTCGCTTATCGGCGAACTTTGAAGACCCGGGGGTGGGGGCGCCCGCCCCGGATGACCCTACCCGCGCGGTCGTTGCCGACGCGTCGTCGGCGACCCGGACGCCGGCGGGTACCCTCCCGGACATGGCGGACTCCCCGGACGGCGGCACGGTGCATCCCTTCGGCATCGACTTCGGCGGCAGCGGGATCAAAGGGGCGCCGGTCGACCTGGCCACCGGCGAGTTCGCCGCGGACCGGATCCGGATCGAGACCCCGGACGGTGGCCGGCCGGCCGAGGTGGCCGACGTGGTCGCTGACCTGGTCGGCCGGGGCGCCGGCGACGCAGCACCGGTCGGCGTCACCGTACCCGGCGTCGTGGTGCACGGCGTCGTGAAGTCGGCGGCGAACATCGACGACGCCTGGATCTACACCGACGCCGTGACGATGTTCCGTGACCGGCTGCACCGCGACGTGGTGGTGGTCAACGACGCGGACGCCGCCGGCCTGGCCGAGGCCCGCTACGGTGCCGCGCGCGGCCAGTCCGGCCTGGTGGTGGTCACGACGCTCGGCACCGGCATCGGGTCCGCGCTGGTGCACGACGGCGTGCTGGTGCCCAACTCCGAGCTCGGGCACATCGAGATCGACGGCCGGGACGCCGAGACCTGGGCCGCCAACAGTGTCCGGGAGACCCGCGAGCTGTCCTGGGCGAAGTGGGCCGAGCGGCTCCAGGTCTACTACCGCACGCTGGAGCGGCTGCTGTCGCCCGAGCTGTTCGTGGTCGGCGGCGGCGTCAGCAAGCACGCGGACCGGTTCCTGCCGCTGCTGGACCTCGGCACGCCCATCGTGCCCGCGACCCTGCGCAACAGCGCCGGGATCGTGGGTGCGGCGGTGCTGGCGGCCGAGTCGACCGCCGGCTGACGGGCCTCGCGGCCGGGCTCGACGGCCTCCCGCCGTACGGCACGGACCGCGGCTAGCGCACGTCCGGCCGGCCGCCGTTGACCCCGCGACCGCGCATCAGCAGCACGGCCTCGGTACGGTTGCGGGCCCCGAGCTCCTGCAAGATCGCGTGCACGTCCCGCTCCACCGAGCGGACCGACAGGTCCAGGCGGCGGGCGATCACCTGGTCCTTCTCCCCCACGGCCAGCAGCTCGGCCACCCGCAGCTGGCGCCGGGACAGCGGCGGCTGGGTGCCCGGCGGCAGGATCGGGAGGGACAGCGCCAGGGTCAGGTTCCAGATCTCCAGCACATCGGCGACCAGGTCGTCGCGGGAGGTCACCCACACCGTGCGCTCGCCGAGCGGGCTGTCCTCCCCCGCGATCATGGTGTGCTCCTCGTCCATCACCAGGGCGCCGAGGAAGACCGGGGCGATCCGCGTGGTCGGGAAGATCGAGGGCAGCAGCGGGTGCACGTGCAGAGTCGCCGGACGGGTGACCAACAGGGACGTCACACCCCGCGCCTGCATCGAGTAGTTCAACTCGACGCCGGGGTCCTCGGGGTCCCAGAAGTAGCTCGGCTGCAGGATCCACACCGACCGCTGGGCGCGCGGTGCCATCGCCCGCAGCCGCTCGATCATCCGCTGGATCCCGACCAGGTGCTGGACCCCCGCCGGTGCGCCGTCGCGCTGGTAGTCCGACAGTGTCGTCCTCAGCGCCACGGACGCGTCCCGGAGCCGGCGCACGTCGTCGGACTGCGGGTCCGGGAGTGGAGCGGGCGTGGAGGGCACGGGCGGGAGTCTCTCAGATCGGCGTAGGGAAGACGCGGAACTGAGAAGTCCGTATCTAATGCGGGGCCACCCGGCCGGTACTCGGCAAACCCGGACCCGGACACGGACCGGATACGGACACGGGCACCGCCCGGCCTCGTCCCCCGTTCAAGGCCAGACGGCACCCGTCCCGCGCTCATCCTTGTCGCTGTCACGCCCCCGTGTCATGTCCGGAGCCGCGGCTGACGGCAATCCGCCAGCCGCGGGCGGTCCAAGTGCGCGCCGCGGATCCGAGGGGTCCGTCGTGCTGCGCATGGAGAACTGGCACTGAACATGGACGGTTCCCCATGCTCAGCGCCAGATTTCCTGCATCACCTGGTAAACGGACGCGTCAGCTGGCGCCGCGGCCGGTGCTGTCCTGAAGCCGGTCGATGTGCTCGGAGGCCTCCGCCTTGCTCAGGTCCGGGCTCAGCTGCTCGCCGGCCTCGCGGGCCAGGGTGTCGAGGTAGCTGCGCTGGGCGCCGGTCATCGGCTCGTCACCGGTGACCCAGTCCCCCGGGTCCTTCTCGGTGGTGCCGGCCTGCTGCGGCCGGGGGGCGCCGAGCATGTCGTCGTCGGTCCCCGGATCGGCGGTGGCGTCGGAGGGGTTCGAATGTGTGTTCGAGTCGGTCATGGGTCCGGGATACCCGCTGCGCTGCCGCTCAAACGGGTCAGCCGAGGTCGACCTCGGTGTCCGGGTCGTCCATGGGCAGGTCGCCGTTCACGACGGCGGTCACCACGCTGGACTGGAGCTGCAGGTGCCCGCCGAGGTTGGTCAGGAGCACGGTGTCCGCGGCGTCCCGTCCGGTGGCGATCCGCAGCAGCGACTGCCGTGGCGCGAGACCCGTCGGGTCGACCACCAGCCAGCGGCCGTCGACCGCGACCTCGGTCACCGCATGGAAGTCCATCGGGTCGCACCCGGGGGCGTAGACGGCCACCAGCCGGGCCGGCGTGTCCAGGGCCCGGAGCAGCGCGATGGTCAGGTGCGCGTAGTCGCGGCACACCCCGGCCCCGGCGAGCAGGGTGTCGGTGGCGGTGTCGGTGGGGCCGCTGCTGCCGGGCACGTAGCTGAGCCGGGTGCCCACCCAGGCGCTCACGTCCTGGACCAGCGCGGTCCCGCGGCGGGACCCGAACTGCTTGGCCGCGAACCCCAGCAGCCGGTCCGACTCTGCGTACCGGCTGGGTCGCGTGTAGGCGACCAGGTCCTGCTCGCTCGGCTCGACCGGCTGCGCCCGGCCCGTGGCGGTCGCGGTGTAGGAGACCTCGAGCCGGCCGGAGCCGGACAGCACGTGCACCCGGCTGCCGTGGTCGCCGAGCACCTGCTGCGGCTGCACGGGCTGCCCGTCCAGCTGCACGGTGAGCTGCTCCTCGACGACCAGTCCAGGCTGCTCGCTCACGGCGAGCTGCAGCTCGACCCGAGCCTGGCCGGCCACCTGCCCCTGGAGGACGGCGGACACCTGGCGCTGCATCGGGTCGGTCACGGGGACCAGCATGCCGGGTGGGCCGCGTCGCCCCACAACGCGTCCACGCCGGCGGGGCTCACGGCTCCAGCAGCACCTTGATCGCCCGGCGCTCGTCCATCGCCCGGTAGCCCTCCGCGACCTCGGCCAGCGGCAGGGTCAGGTCGAACACGCGCCCGGGGTCGATGGCGCCGGTAGAGCACCCGCTCGAGCAGGTCGGGCAGGTACGTGCGCACCGGCGCCATCCCGCCGGCCAGGCCGACGTTGCGCACGAACATCCGACGGACGGGCAGCTCGACACCGTGCGGCGCGCCGACGAACCCGACGGTGCTGCCCGGCCGCGCGATGGTGAACGCCGTGTCCATGGAGGCGTGCGTGCCGACGCACTCGAGGACAGCGTCCGCGCCCACCCCGTCGGTGAGGTCGCGGATCCGCTCCTCCCCCTCCGCGCCGCGCTCGGGGACGACGTCCGTGGCGCCGAACTCCCGGGCGATCGCCTGGCGCGCCTCGTGCCGCGACATCGCGATCACCCGCTCGGCGCCGAGCTGGGCGGCGGCCAGCACGCCGCACAGCCCGACCGCGCCGTCGCCGATCACGACGGTGGTGCTGCCCGGCCGGACCTGCGCCGCGACGGCCGCGTGCCAGCCGGTGGCCATCACGTCGGACAGCGCGAGCAGGGACGGGACGAGGCCGGGGTCCGGGACGCCGTCGGTCCGCACCAGGCTGCCGTCGGCCTGGTGCACCAGGGCGTACTCGCCCTGGCCGCCGTTGGTGAACCCCTGCCGGTCGCACACCGAGGTCATCCCCGCCCGGCAGTGCGGGCAGGTGTTGTCGCAGTGCACGAAGGGGACCACGACGAAGTCGCCGGGGCGGACCTGCCGGACCTCGGAGCCCACCTCCTGCACGATGCCGACCATCTCGTGGCCGATCGGGGATCCGGGGTCGATCGGGTTCTCGCCGCGGTAGGGCCACAGGTCGGAGCCGCAGATGCAGGCAGCGACCACCTCGCACGACGGCCTGGTGCGGCTGCTCGATGGTGGGGTCGGGGCGGTCCTCGAGGCGGATGTCGCCCGGGCCGTAGATGGTGGTCACGCGCATGCGGTCATCGTAGGAGCCGGTCCGGTCAGCGGCAGTCCCGGTCCACCACCGCGATGGCCCGGTCGCGCTCCGCGCGCGACAGCGGGAGCACCACCCGCTGCTGGGGTCGGTCCTCGAGGCGCACGTAGGCGCTGATCAGGAAGGTCTGGGAGCTCTGTCCCCGGGCGTGCGGGTCGCAGCGGTGCGCGGAGCCGAGCAGCACCGGGAAGCGCAGCTCGTCCCGGCCCGGGAGCAGCCGGCCCGGGAGTGCTGTCGGACCCGCCCGCGGGCGGAGCACCAGCAGGACGCTGCCGCCAAGGTCGGTGAGCCGCACCCGGGCCCGCGACCCCGGGAGGTGCCGGATCACCACGGTGCCCGGCAGGTACTCGTCGCCGTCGACCCGCACCGTGGCGGGGGCGAGCCGAAGCCGCACCGACACCGCGGCACGGAGGCGGCGCGTGGCACACGCCGAGGCGTGCAGGCGGCGCAGCAGCCCCGGGTCCTCGACCCGCAGCGGCAGCCTCAGCGGACGCCCGTCCACCACCGCGACCAGCGTCGGTGCGGTCGCCGTCGGATGGCCGCACACCGGGGTGCCGTACCTGATGGTGAACGCGGCGGTCTGGCCGGGCAGGGCGTGCCCCGCCGCGTAGAGCCGCACCGTGGGGAACAGCATCGCCGGCCACTCGATGGTGGCGCGGGAGACCAGGACCGGACGGTCCCCCTGGTTGGTGACCCCGGCGCTGAGCCGGTGGGTGCCCTCGTCGAAGCGGAACTGCGCGACGGAGGCGTCGAGCTGCAGCGTCCCGGTCGCCGGCGTGGGCCCGGGTGCGGGCGGCGGCCGGTCGGACCGCGCGGTGCAACCCGCCACCGGCCCGGCCAGCACTGCCAGCAGCGTCACCAGCGTGGCCGCGCTCCTGGGTGTCGGCATCAGGACAGTCGCGTCGCGACGAGGGCGGCGTGGCCGCGCTGGCCGCGACGGTTCGGGTGGTAGGAGTCCCACAGCGGCTCCGACAGCCCGTTCAGCCACTCCGGGGAGTCGCACACCGCGGGGACCGGGTACGCCCGCGACGACCGGAAGCAGGCGCCCGCCCCGGGCCGGTAGTCGCGGGTGCCGAGCCCGGAGGCGTAGGAGTCCCCCAGTGCCACGTAGCTGCGCGCTCCGGCCGCCACCGGTCCCGCGCCGGGCAGCAGGCTCGCCACCAGGCCGAGGAGGGCGGCCGACGGGACGAAGCGGCGTCGGTGCACTGGCATCAGGGACCCGTCTCGTCGTCGAGGACTGCCCTCAGCACTATCGCGCCGGACTCCCCCGCTGTCCATGGCTCGCCCCGCCGCGCCGCGCCACGCCGAGCCGGAGGCTTCGCGATATCTCACATGTGAGATAAAGTCCGCGCCATGGCTGACGACTACCTGTCCCGCATCGGGAACCTCATCCGCGATGCCCGCAAGCACCGTGGCTGGACCCAGCAGCAGCTGGCCGACGTCCTGACCACCAGCCAGAGCGCGGTGAACCGGATCGAGCGCGGTCACCAGAACCTCTCGCTGGAGATGCTCGCCCGGATCGGCGAGGCGCTGGACTCCGAGATCGTGTCGCTGGGCGCCGGCCCCACCCACCTGCGCGTCACCGGCCCCACCAAGCTCTCCGGCGCGATCACCGTGAAGTCCTCCAAGAACGCCGGCGTGGCACTGCTGTGCGCCTCGCTGCTGAACCGGGGCCGCACGACGCTGCGCCGGGTCGCCCGGATCGAGGAGGTCAACCGGCTGCTGGAGGTGCTTGCCTCGATGGGCGTGCAGACCCGGTGGCTGAACGAGGACAACGACCTCGAGATCGTGCCGCCGGCACACCTCGACCTGGAGCGGATCGACGAGGAGGCGGCCCGACGGACCCGCTCGATCATCATGTTCCTGGGCCCGCTCATGCACCTCCAGGACGTGTTCGAGCTGCCCTACGCCGGCGGCTGCGACCTGGGCACCCGCACGGTGGAGCCGCACATGGCAGCGCTGCGCCCGTTCGGGCTGGAGGTCAAGGCGACCGAGGGCAGCTACCACGCCACCGTCACCCGCGAGGTGTCCCCCACCCGACCGATCGTGCTCACCGAGCGCGGCGACACCGTGACGGAGAACGCCCTGCTCGCGGCCGCCCGCCACGACGGGGTCACCGTGATCCGGAACGCCAGCCCCAACTACATGGTCCAGGACCTGTGCTTCTTCCTGGAGAAGCTCGGGGTCCGCATCGACGGGGTCGGCACCACCACGCTGACCGTGCACGGCACCCCCGAGATCGACGTCGACGTCGACTACGCGCCCTCCGAGGACCCGATCGAGGCGATGTCGCTGCTCGCGGCCGCCATCGTCACCGACTCCGAGATCACCATCCGCCGGGTGCCGATCGAGTTCCTCGAGATCGAGCTGGCGCTGCTGGAGGAGATGGGCTTCCGCTACCGGCGCAGTGAGGAGTACGTCGCGGCCAACAACCACACCCGGCTGGTCGACCTCGACACGCTCACCTCGACCCTGCACTCCCCCATCGACAAAATCCACCCGATGCCCTTCCCGGGGCTGAACATCGACAACCTGCCGTTCTTCGCGGTGATCGCCGCGGTGGCGGAGGGCCAGACGCTGCTGCACGACTGGGTCTACGAGAACCGGGCCATCTACCTCACCGAGCTCACCAAGCTGGGCGCCTCGGTCAAGCTGCTCGACCCGCACCGGGTGATGATCGAGGGACCGACCCACTGGTCGGGCACCGAGGTGGTCTGCCCGCCGGCGCTGCGTCCCGCGGTGGTGATCCTGCTGGCCATGCTGGCCTCGAAGGGGACCTCGGTGCTGCGCTCGGTGTACGTCATCAACCGCGGCTACGAGGACCTCGCCACCCGTCTCAACGACCTCGGCGCCAGCATCGAGACCTTCCGCGACATCTGAGCGCCGGGGTCCTCACCGAGGGTGCCGTCGCAGTACGGCGACGGCGACCCCGGTAGGTCAGTGGAACAGCGACTCGATGTAGGCCCGGGTCACCGGGCGGCTCGGCGACGGCGGCGGGGCGGTCATGTCCGGGGTGATCCGGGGCAGCGGCTGCGTGCGCGGGCCGCTGTCGCGGTGCCAGTCGTTCTCCGCCTCGATCAGGTTGCCGAGGTCCGCCCGCTCGAGGAAGAGACCCTCGCACGAGGTGCACTGGTGCACTGTGACGTCACCGATCGCTCGCGCGGACATCTCGGACTGGCACTGCGGGCAGGTCATCTCCTCGGTCTCTGACATGGGACGACCGTACTCCCCGGGGCGGTGCTTCGCCGGTGAGGGGACACGCGGCCGAGGTGCGGTTCCGCGGCGGCGCGCGGGCTCGCGGGCCATACTGCACGGGTGACCCGTCCGTGCACCGGCTTCCCGTTCCTGGACGCCGGGCGGGACGAGGGAGCCGTGCTGGCCTTCGCGCACCGGGGTGGCGCGCGCCACCCGGACCTGGTCGGCCTGGAGAACACCCGGACCGCCTTCGCGCACGCGGTCGCGCTGGGCTACCGCTACCTCGAGACCGACGTGCACCTGACCTCCGACGGGGCGCTGCTCGCCTTCCACGACGGACACCTCGACCGGGTCACCTCCAGCACCGGCCGCATCGCGGAGACGCCGTACGGCGACCTGGCGCAGGCACTGATCGGGGACCGGGAGCCGATCCCGCTGATGGCCGACCTGCTCGACGAGTTCGCGCAGACCTGCTTCAACATCGACCTCAAGTCGGACGAGTCGGTCGCGCCGCTGGCCGCGCTGGTCGAGGCGACCGGCGCCCACGACCGGGTCTGCATCGGGTCCTTCTCCGAGCGCCGCCTGCGCCGGTTCCGCCGCCTGGTCAGCCGCCCGGTGGCCACCTCCTACGGACCCGTCGGCGTGGGCCTGAGCCGGTTCGCCCCGCGGCCCCTCGCCGAGCGGGTGCTGGCCGGCGGTGGCGACGCCCTGCAGGTGCCGCACCGGCGCGGCAGCACGCCGATCGTCACCGCCGCCTTCGTGCGGCGCGCGCACCAGGCCGGCCGGCCGGTGCACGTGTGGACCGTCGACGAGCCCGACGACATGCGCGCGCTGCTGGACCTCGACGTGGACGGGCTGATGACCGACCGCACCGACCTGCTGCGCGCCGTGCTGCAGGAGCGCGGGCAGTGGCTGGGGGGCAGGTGAGCCGGCCGGGCAGGCCCGCCGGCGCCGCCGACCGGGAGCAGGACGCCCGGCGGCGCGAGCAGAAGGCGTGGAACTGGTACGACTGGGCCAACTCCGCCTACTACACGACCGTGCTCAGCGTGCTGTTCGCGCCGTACATGATCACCGTCGCGAGCCGGGCCGCCGGCTGCCGCGCCCTGGACGAGACCTGCACCCGCACGGTGAGCCTGCTGGGCCTGGACCTCGCGGCCGGGTCGCTGCCGTTCTACCTGACCAGCTTCGCGACCGTCACCAGCGCCTTCCTGCTGCCCATCGTCGGCGCCTTCGTGGACCGGTCCGCTCACAAGAAGCGACACATGGCGGGCTTCGCGTGGGCCGGGGCCTCCTGCACCTCGCTGCTGTTCTTCCTCACCGGCGACAACTGGCAGATCGGTGCGGTCGCCATCGTGGCCAGCAGCATCCTGGGCGGCTGCTCCCTGGTGAGCTACTACGCGATCCTGGTGGACATCGCCAACGAGGACGAGCGCGACCGGGTCTCGTCGCGCGGCTGGGCCTGGGGGTACCTGGGCGGCGGCCTGCTGCTGGCGGTGAACCTGGCGATGTTCCTCGGCCACGACCTGCTGGGGATCACCCAGGAGCTCGCGGTGCGCCTGTCGCTGCTCTCGGCCGCGCTGTGGTGGGCCGGCTTCACGCTGATCCCGTTCCTGCGGCTGCGCGACCGTCCTCCGGTCGCCGTGGTCGCCGCGCCGGGCAGCCTGCTCCAGCGCAGCTTCGGGCAGCTCGTCACCACCTTGCGGGAGACCCGCAACTACCCGATGACGTTGACCTTCCTGGTGGCGTTCCTCTTCTACAACGACGGCATCCAGACCGTGATCGGGGTCGCGTCGACGTACGGCGCCAAGCAGCTCGGCTTCGGGCAGTCGGTGCTGATCGCCACGATCCTGATGATCCAGTTCGTGGCGTTCGCCGGGGCGCTGCTGTTCGGCCGGTTGGCAGCCCGGTTCGGCTCCTACCGGTCGATCCTGTGGGGGACCTACGGCTGGATGCTGATCGTGGTCGCCGCGATGATCCTGCCGGCCGGCAACCTGCCCCTCTTCCTCCTGCTCGGCGCCGCGATCGCGGTCGTGCTGGGCGGCACGCAGGCGCTCTCCCGCTCGTTCTTCAGCCTGCTGATCCCCCGCGGGCGCGAAGGCGAGTACTTTGCCCTGTACAACGCCTGCGAGCGGGGCACCTCGTGGTTCGGGACGTTCCTGTTCGCGGTCGTCTTCCAGGTCTCCGGCTCCTACCGGCCCGCGATCGTGGCACTGATGGTCTTCTTCGTGCTCGGCGCGGTGTTCCTGCACCGCCTGGACCCCGCTCGCGGGATCCGGGAGGCCGGCAACACCGCCCCCGTGGTGCTCTGAGCCATCCCGGCCGTCGAACGGGGCTCCCGGACGGTTGGGAGCCCGCCCAGGTGGGTAAAGGGTCGACAGATGACGTACGTCGCTCCGCCCGCGTCTCGGGAATGCCGCCGGGTGCTCGGTCGTTGTGCGAGTGCAGGACGTTCAGGCCGGCTCTGCGCCGGCTGAGGGTCAGGACAACCAACGGGGAAAACAAGACCAGGAGGTGGCTCATGGGAGAGCGCACTTTGCGTGGCGCCCGACTCGGGGGCCAGAGCTTCGAGGACGAGCGCGGCATCGAGTTCGCAGCTCGGCAGAACATCGCCTACGGGTGCCCCCAGGGACATGACTTCGAGGTGCCGATGTCGGTCGAGGCCGACGTGCCCGCGGTCTGGGAGTGCCCGCGCTGCGGAGCCGAGGCGATGAACAAGGACGGGCTCACCCGGGAGACCAAGGTCGAGAAGCCGGTCCGGACGCACTGGGACATGCTGCTCGAGCGGCGTTCGGTCAAGGAGCTCGAGGACATCCTCACCGAGCGGCTGGAGCTGCTGCGCGGTGGTGAGATCGGGCCCGCGCACCTGCACCGGCCCTCGAAGAAGAAGGCCAAGACCGCCTGAGGCTCAGTCCTCGTCGACGACCTCGCCTCGGACCACTCCATCGGGTCCGGGGCGTTGTCGCGTCCGGGGGTCGTCCGCGTGGCCGGGCGCGGTGAAGCCACTGGCACCGGGACCCGCGAAGGGACTGCCGAACGGACCGGCACCGGGACCGGGGCTCGCCAGGAACCGTCTGCTCACGAACCCGGTCAGGCCACGCCGGGCCAGCGGACGGGTGAACGGCAGCACGCACAGCAGCCCGACCAGGTCGGTGAGGAAGCCGGGGGTGAGCAGCAGCGTGCCGCCGACGAGGATCAGCGCGCCGTCGGCGAGCTCGCGGGCCGGCATCCGGTGCTCTTGGAGCGCCTGTCTCAGCGCGGCCCAGGCCCGGGTGCCCTGGTGCTTCATCAGCCAGGCGCCGAGCAGGCCGTCGGCGAACAGCAGCACCACCGTCCACCAGGCGCCGATGGTCTGGCCCACCTGGATCAGCACGTAGATCTCGGCCACGGGCAGCGCCACGAACAGCAGGGCGAGCGCCCACCACGGCACCCGGCGTCGCACGAACCCGCCGCTCGCACGCGGTGCGGTCCCTCCCCGCGGTCCACTCATCGTCGCGCTCCCCGATCTGCGGTCACTCGGTCCCGGCGTCGCCGGGTCTCCCCCGAGACTACGTCGCGCAGACGGCGAACGCGCTCGCGCAGACCCCAGGTGGTGATCCGGCGCAGCGACTCGCGGGCCACGTCCGGGCTCATCTTGGACTCCCCCCGCACCCGCTCGACGAACTCGATCGGCACCTCGCGCACCCGCAGTCCGGCTCGGACGGTCCGGAAGGCCAGGTCGGTCTGGAAGATGTACCCGGCCGACTCCACGCTGCCCAGGTCGATCGCCTCCAGCGTGCTGCGCCGGAAGAGCCGGTAGCCGGCGGTCACGTCCCGCACCGGGATGCCCAGCAGCAGCCGCGCGTAGAGGTTGCCCCCTCGCGAGAGCGCCTGACGGCTCCGCGGCCAGTTCACCACCGAGCCACCGGGCACCCAGCGCGAGCCGATGACCAGGTCGGCGTCGGCCAGGGCCGCGAGCAGCAGCGGCAGCTGCTCGGGCTGGTGCGAGCCGTCCGCGTCCATCTCCCCGACCACGTCGTAGCCCCGCTCGAGGGCCACCCGGAAGCCGTGCAGGTACGCCGCGCCGAGACCGGCCTTCTCGGTGCGGTGCAGGACCGTGACCTGGGGGTCGGCGGCCGCGATCCGGTCGGCCACCGCGCCGGTGCCGTCGGGTGAGCCGTCGTCGACCACCAGCACGTCGACCCCGGGCACCGCGGCCCGCACCCGGCTCACGATCCACTCCAGGTTCTCGCGCTCGTTGTAGGTGGGGACGACCATCAGCACCCGGCGGCTCTCGGTCTCGCTCATCCGGCCCGCACCTCCTCGCCGGTCCGGCTCCCCTGGTCCTCAGGGTCGGGCCCGGCGGCCGTGGACCGGCGGCGCGGTCGGCGCGCACCCGCGGCGGCCAGCAGCACCGCCCCGACCGCGGCCAGCGACAGCGCCACCTCGGGCCACGGACCCAGCACGGTGGCCGGGGTGCGGCGGCTGATCAGCCCGACCGTCTGCTCCAGGACGACCTGGCGGCGCTGCGGCGCCCGCTGCAGCACCGAGCCGTCCGGCGCGATCACTCCGGAGATGCCGTTGGTGGAGGCCACCACGACGTACCGGCCGGTCTCGATGGCCCGCAGCCGGGAGAGCGCGAACTGCTGGGCGACCTGGCCGGTGCCGCTGTAGGTGGCGTTGTTGGTCGGCACCACGATCAGCGTCGCGCCCTGGTCCACCCGCTGGCGCAGCAGCCCGTCGTAGGCGACCTCGAAGCACATCAGCACCCCGGCGCGGACCGGTCCGGCGCTGAGCACCCCGGAGCGGGTGCCGCGGACCATGTCGGTGGGGATCTGGGCGAGCGCCGGCACCAGCGGAGCAAGCAGCCCGCGCAGCGGGATGTACTCGCCGAACGGCACCGGGTGCGTCTTGTCGTACCAGCCGACCGTGCGGCCGGACGCCGACCAGACGATGGCGCGGTTGTACCAGCCGCGGTCGGCGCGGTCCCCGACCACCGCTCCCATCAGCAGCGGCGCGCCGACGTCACGGGCCGCGTCGGCGATGGCGGCACCCGCGGTGGGGTCGGCGTACGGGTCGATGTCCGAGGAGTTCTCCGGCCAGACCACCAGGTCGGGCCGGCGCACCTGACCGGCATCGATGCGCGCCGCCAGCCGCTGGGTGGCCTGCACGTGGTTGTCCAGGACCGCGCGCCGCTCGGCGAAGGCCTCCAGGCCCTCCCCCGGCACGTTGCCCTGGACCGCGGCGACGGTGGCCCGGGGGTCACCGGGACGCGTCGCCTGCCAGGGGACCAGGCCGGCCACGCAGGCCACCACCACCGCCGCGGTGAGGCCGGCGGCCGCGCGCACCGGCGCGGCGCGCACCCGCAGCACCGCCCAGGCGAGACTGGTCCCCAGCAGCGCCACCGCGAAGGTCGCGCCGGCCCCACCGACGTAGGCCAGCAGCGGCGCGACCGGGGTGTCCTCGACGGCGAGCCCGAGCCGGCCCCAGGGGAACCCGCCGAACGGTCCCAGGGCGCGCAGCGCCTCGAGCAGGACCCACGCGCACGCTGCCCACACCGGCCACCCCGGCAGCCCCCGCCGCGCACCGGCGCCGCCGCGGGTCAGCAGCGCCACCGCCAGCCCGCCGAGGCCGTAGAAGAGGCCCTCCAGCACCGACAGCGGGATCCAGGCGTACACGCCGATCACCTGCAGCCACGGCAGCAGCACGAGCATGAACGCGGTGCCGAAGACGCTGCCCAGCAGGAACCCGGTCCGCGGCCGCCGGCCCACGCACAGCAGGGTCAGCACCGCCACCGAGACCGGCAGCAGCAGCACCCAGCGGTAGGGCTCGAACGACAGCCCCGCCGCGACGCCGGCCAGCGCAGCCGGCACGGTGCGCGCGAACAGCCGCACGAGCAACCTCCCTGGAGCGGGGTCGCACAGCAGGGCGCCGCGCGATCGTAGGCAAACCTACCGACAGGGGCTGTGCGGTCCGTCGGCGCCGGGTCAGGCGCGACAAGAGCCCGTCACCCTTCGGACCGATCCCGTCCCCGCCGGCTGCGGAGATCGTGACCGTTGTCTACTGGGCAACAGGCTCTTGTTCGCGTCCACCCCCTCGAGACAGCGCCGACGTCCGCTGACCGCGGCACACACGGGTTCGTGGTATCCGACCCGGTCACGCGGCCTTCCGAACGCCAGCACCGGCGACGGCCTGCTCGATGGAACCCGGTGAGACTGTCCGACACAGGGGCGGGGTGTCAACCCGGCTGTGAACTGGTGTTTTGGGGAAGATCCGCAGGTCAGCGTCGGGTGCGGGACGGCCGACTTCGTACGGGATTCTGGTGGTATCCGGCGTGTCGCGACCGGACACGCCGACGGCGTCAGCCGGGCGGGGCGGGCACCACCACGACGCCGCGCGCCGTGGTCGCGACCAGCGGCTCGGCCAGCATCTCGGCGGCCGACGCGGAGCGGTCCGGACGCCCCCGTCCGACGACCACCGCACGGAACTCCAGGGTCCGCGACCGCCGGCCCACCGCGACCACCTCCGCGGTCACCTCCAGCAGGTCCCCCGCCCGGACCGGGGCCAGGAACTGCACGTCGGAGTAGGACGCGAACAGCCCCTCGTCACCGTCGCCGCGGATGCAGACCTCGGTCGCGACGTCCCCGAACAGGCCCAGACCGTAGGCGCCGTCGACGAGGTCGCCCGCGTAGTGCGCGTGGGAGAACGGCACGTAGCGGCGGTGGGTGACGGTCAGCCCCACGTGCGCGGCGCTCATGCGCTCGCCCGCCGTACCGCCGGATCCGCCGGCAGCCGTCGCCCGACCAGCTGGTGGACGAGGTAGGAGGCGACCTCGCCGGGGGTGGTGCCGCGGGAGAACACCCGGTCGACGCCCAGCTCCCCGGACATCCGCTCGTCGAAGCGCGGGCCACCGACGATCAGCAGCGGTCGCCGGTCGGAGGGGTAGGACTCCCGGAACGCGGCCGACATCTCCTTGGTGTTGGCGATGTGCGCGTCGCGCTGCGTCACCACCTGGGAGACCAGGATCGCGTCGGCCTTCTCCTCGCGGGACCGGGCCACCAGCTGGGGCACCGAGACCTGGGCGCCGAGGTTCACCACCTTCAGCTCGCGGTAGTACTCGAGCCCCTTCTCGCCGGCGAACCCCTTGATGTTGAGGATCGCGTCGATGCCGACCGTGTGCGCGTCGGTGCCGATGCAGCCACCCACCACGGTGAGCCGGCGCCGCAGACCCTTGCGGATCGCGAGGTTCACCTCCTTGGGGCTCAGCAGCGGGTAGTCGCGCTCGACCACCTCCACCAGCGACGTGTCCACCAGGTGGTGCACCCGGCCGTACACGACGAAGAACGTGAAGCCCGGTCCCATCGGCTTGGCGTGCACCACCAGCGCCGGCTCGAGGCCCATCTTCGCGGCCAGCTGTGCGGCCGCGCCCTCCGCGAGCTTGGCGTCCTCACCCAGCGAGGACACGGGCAGGGTGAACGACACCTGCACCATCCCGTCGCCGGTGGTGTCGCCGTACGGTCGGACGATGCTCACGAGGTGACCTCCAGCAGGTCGATGGCGGGGTTGAAGTAGTCCGGCGCCTTCCGCGCCACGCCGTCCAGGCCGCGGCCGGCGTCCGCGGGTCGCTTCATCAGCCCGAACGTGCCGTCCGCGATCGCGTCCAGCAGCCCGGTGCGCGAGTCGTGGGCCAGGATCCGCTCCAGCAGCTCGATGCCCTCGGCCAGCACCTGCCGGCCGCGCTTCGCGATGAACCCGTCCGGGGTCGGCTGGAAGTCCTCGTGCAGGTTCCCGGCCGCGTTCATCACGTAGCGCACCGACTGCAGCGCCAGGTCCCGGTCGGAGAGCCAGGGGGTGACCACCGCCTCGGTCATCATCCCGACCAGCAGGATGCTCTGGCCGGTCATCGTGCCGGCGAGGTTGAAGAAGGCGTCCAGCAGGTAGCCGCGGAAGACGTCCCCGGTCATGTGCCGCGTGGGGGGCATCCACTTCAGCGGCGCCTTCGGGAACAGCTCCCGCGCCAGCAGCGCGTGCGCCAGCTCCATCCGGAAGCTGTCCGGCAGGTCGGGGTCGATCTCGAACGCGTGCCCCAGCCCGAGCTGCCAGTCCTCGAGACCGGCCTCCTTGGCGAAGTACTCGTTGAGCAGCTGGCTGACGGTGACCGTGTGCGCGGCCTCGACCGCGTCGGCGGTGGTGAGGTAGTTGTCCTCGCCGGTGTTGATCACGATGCCCGCCCGGGCGTGCACCTGCCGGCTGAAGCGCTGGTCGACGAACGTGCGGACCGGGTTGATGTCGCGGAACAGGATCCCGTACATCGAGTCGTTGAGCATCATGTCCAGCCGCTCCAGGCCGGCCAGCGCCGCGATCTCCGGCATGCACAGGCCCGACGCGTAGTTGGTCAGCCGCACGTAGCGACCGAGCTCCCGGCTCGACTCGTCGAGCGCTGCCCGCATCAGCCGGAAGTTCTCCTGGGTGGCGTAGGTGCCCGCGAAGCCCTCCCGGGTGGCGCCCTCGGGCACGTAGTCGAGCAGGGACTGCCCGGTGGACCGGATCACCGCGATCACGTCGGCCCCCTCCCGGGCCGCCTGCTGAGCCTGCGGGATGTCCTCGTAGATGTCGCCGGTGGCGACGATCAGGTAGATCCACGGCTGGTGGTCCGGGTCGCCGTGCCGCTTGACCATCCGCTCGCGCTCCCGGCGGCGCGCGTCGATACGGCGTACGCCGGTGCCCACCTGGCGGCTCGCCGCGGAGCGCGCCCGGGTCAGGTCCCGGCCCTCAGGGATCCGGAACCGCACGGACCCCGCTCCCGCCTTCTCGGCCAGCGCGGCCAGGTCCTCGGCCTCACCCCGGACCAGGGCGTCCCACACCGGCAGCGCGATCCCGTGCTCCAGGCCGACGTCGCCGCGGGCCGCGTCGAGCAGCCGGTTCACCCACGGGATCCCGTCGGGGTCGGCGCCCTGGAGGCCGGCCAGCCGCAGCGTGGCGCGCTCGACGGAGACGGTGGTGTGCTGCTTGGCGAGGTCCACGATCGGCCGGCCCGCCCGGCGGGCCAGGGTGCGCGCGGTGCGGACGGCGGCCGGGTCGAGGTCGAGCTTGCCGCGGCTGGGGCGGCGAGGGGTGATCATGCGAGTGCTCCGGTCTCTTCGAAGGCGACCTCGCCCTGCACCAGCGTCATCACGCAGGTGGGCAGGTCGAGGTCGGGGTGCAGGTCGGGCAGCTGGGGGACGCCGGCGCGCGGATCGGTGGACCAGGCCGCGACGCGGGAGTCCGGGGTCTGCACCACCAGGTCCCCGGGCACGTCCCAGACCGCGATGCTGGCCGGTGCTCCGAGTGCGATGACGCCGCCCTCGTCGCGCCGGGCCGCGCGCCAGCCGCCGCGGGTGTAGGCGTTGAAGGCCGCGCGTGCGGTGATCCTCTCCTCCTCGGTGTGGTGCCAGGCGGCCGCCCGCACCCCGGCCCACGGGTGGAACGGCGTCACCGGGCTGTCCGAGCCGAACGCCAGCGCGACGCCGGCGCGGTTCATCGACGCGAACGCGTTCATCGGCCGGGCGCGGCCGGCGCCGAGCCGCTGGGCGTACAGGGAGTCCCCGCCGCCCCAGTAGGCGTCGAACATCGGCTGCATGCTGGCGGTGACCCCGAGGCTGCCGAGCACCGCCATCTGGGCGGGACTCGCCATCTCGACGTGCTCGAGCCGGTGCCGACCCTGCACCACCGCTGCCGCACCGAGGACCTCGGTGGCGGCCTCGAACCCGGCGACCACCTCCGCGACCGCGCGGTCGCCGATCACGTGGAAGCCCGCCTGGAGCCCGGCCCGGGTGCAGGCCACCACGTGCTCCCGGACCTGTCCGGCGTCCAGGTAGAGGTGTCCCGCGGTGCCCGCGTCGGCGTACGGCGCGTGCAGCGCCGACGTGTGCGAGCCGATCGACCCGTCCATGCACAGGTCGCCGGCGGCCCCCGCGCAGCCCAGCTCGACCGCGCGCTCCACCCCGTCGAGCTCGCCCCAGTAGCCGACCACCTCGGGCAGCGGCACCCGTCCGGCGAGGCCGGCGGCGACCAGGAGGTCCTCGGGCGGGCAGATGTGCGGCGCCCCGAGCTCGTGCACCATGCCGATGCCGTGCCGCGCGGCGTCCTGGAGCGCGCGCAGGATGGCGTCCTCGCGCGCCGACGCCGGCTGCAGCCGGAACAGCCCGTCCCGGGCGGCGTGGTGCGCGTCGCGCGCGACCAGGCCGCTGGCGTGGTACCCCTCGGCGTGCGCGACCTCCGGGCAGGCGTCGAGGAACGCGGTGGAGAGCACGGCCGAGTGCACGTCCACCCGGGACATGAACGCGGCCCGCCCGCCGGTGGCCCGGTCGAGCTCCTCCCGGGTGAACGCCCGTTGCTCGGGCCACCCGGTCTCGTCCCAGTTGAAGCCGAGCAGCACCGGCTGGCTGGACGCGTGCGCGGCGGCCGCCACCGCGTCCAGGGCCTCGTGCAGGCTGGCGGTCCCGCCCAGGTCCACGCTGGCGGTCGCGAAGCCGGTCTGCGCCAGGTGGGCGTGCGCGTCGACGAAGGCCGGGGTGACCAGCCTGCCGTCGAGCTCGACGATCCGGTCCGCGTTGTCGACGAAGTGCACGGAGGCGTCGTCGTCACCGGTCCAGACGATCGCGCCGTCCTCGATGCAGAGGGCGGAGGCGTGCGGGTCGGCGGGCGTGTGGACGTAGCCACCGCGGAGCAGGATGCGAGTCACCGTGTCATCCTCACAGGCGGCGCTCGAAGAGGGAGCGCACCCCCGCGTGCCCGCGGAGCAGGGACAGGGCGTAGTGGGCGTGTCCCGGGACGTAGCCGTTGCCAACCAGCATCGTGACGTCCGCGGCGAGGCCCTCCGCGCCCAGCGCAGCGGCGCTGAACGAGGTGGCCATCGAGAAGAACAGCACGGTCCCGCGCTCGGTGGTGGCCAGGATCGCGCCGCCCTCGCAGCCGGGTACGTCGACGCAGACCACGGTGACGTCCGCGGGGCCGCCGGCGGCCCGGACGGCGTCGGCCAGCGCGACCGGGTCGCGGGCGTCCGCGACCGCGACGACGTCGGCGACCGCGGCGTCGGCGAGCAGGTCCGCCTCCGCCTGGTGCGGCACGACGCCGATGGTGCGTGCGGCCCCGGCGGCGTGGGCGGCGGCCAGCGACAGCGACCCGGACTTGCCGGCGCCGCCGACCACGGCGACCACCGGGTCGACGTACTGCTTGACCACGCGGGCGGTGAGGGCCGGCGCGCCGCACACGTCGAGCACCGACAGGGACAGCTCGGGAGGCAGGTCGTCGGGGAGCACCGCGGCGATCGAGCGGCCGAACAGGATCGCGTAGCCGTCGGCCGGGACCTGCTCGGAGCGTCCGTCCCACCGGGACAGGCCGTCCTCGATGACGAGCGGGGTCAGGGTCAGCGAGACCAGGGTGCTCACCCGGTCCCCCACCCGCAGCCCCAGTGGCGACTGCGGGCCGACCTCGTCGACGGTGCCGACCAGCATGCCGCCGGAGCCGGTCTCAGGGTTCTGCATCTTGCCGCGCCGGCGCACGATCTCGAGCACCGCGGCGCGGACCGCGTCGCCGTCCCCGTCGTGGGTGCGCTCCAGCTGCCGGTACGACGCCGCGTCCAGGTTCAGCCGCTCGACCCGGATCCGGACCTCGTCGGGCCACAGGTCGGGCCGGGTGTCCAGCCGCTCCGCTGCCTGGGGCAGCACCCCGGCCGGCTCGAGGACGCGGTGCAGCCCGACCGGGCTGGCTGGGACGGTCACGGCTGGTCCTCTCTCGATGTCTGTGATGAGCAAGAAATCCTCCGGCGTTTCGTTCGACAGGCCGTAGATCCTCTGCGTATCGTGGCATGCACGGGACGCGTCGTCCACTTCCGGCGCGCCCTCTCGTGGAAGGTGGCAGCAGATGAGCATCGAGACCTCGATCGGTCTGGAGACCGGTCAGCCCTACCCCTACCGGCGCGTCGAGCTGGTGGAGCCGGACTGGACCCGGTTCCCGGGCTGGGCGGACGTCACCGAGGCCGAGTGGGAGTCCGTGCAGTGGCAGCGCGCGCACTGCATCAAGAACGTCCGGCAGCTGCGGGTGCTGTGGGGTGACCTGGTCGACGAAACGTTCTACGAGGACCTCGAGCGCGACCAGCGCGAGCGGGCCACCATGTCGATGCTGGTGCCGCCCCAGATGATGAACACGATGGCGCCGCGCACGACGCCCCGCGGTCCCGGCTCGCTGACCGAGCCGATGTACGCCGACCCGGTCCGCCGCTACATGCTGCCGGTCTTCTCCGACCGGCGCGAGGACTGGCCCTCGCACCCGCAGGCGAGCCGCGACTCGCTGCACGAGCACGACATGTGGGTCGCCGAGGGGCTGACCCACCGCTACCCGACCAAGGTGCTCGCCGAGCTGCTCCCGACCTGTCCCCAGTACTGCGGGCACTGCACCCGGATGGACCTGGTCGGCAACTCCACGGCGGTGGTCGACAAGCTCAAGTTCCTCGGCAAGCCGGTGGACCGGCACGCCGAGATGCTCGCCTACCTGCGTCGTACGCCGGCGGTGCGCGACGTCGTGGTCTCCGGTGGCGACGTGGCGAACATGCCCTGGCCCCGGCTCGAGGAGTTCCTCACCCGGCTGCTGGAGATCGAGAACATCCGCGACATCCGGCTGGCCACCAAGGCGCTGATGGGGCTGCCGCAGCACTGGCTGCAGGACGAGGTCCGCGCCGGCGTCGAGCGGGTGGCCGGTCTGGCCCGCAGCCGCGGGGTGTCGCTGGCGCTGCACACCCACGTCAACCACGCGGCGTCGGTGACGCCGCTGGTCGCGCGGGCCTCGCGGGCGATGCTGGACGCCGGCGTCCGCGACGTCCGCAACCAGGGGGTGCTGCTCGACGGGGTGAACGCCGACCCGCACGCACTGCTCGACCTGTGCTTCGCGCTGCTCGACGGCGCGCAGATCATGCCCTACTACTTCTACATGTGCGACATGATCCCGTTCAGCGAGCACTGGCGGGTCTCGGTCGCCGACGCGCAGCGGCTGCAGCACCACCTGATGGGCTACCTGCCGGGCTTCGCGACGCCACGGATCGTCTGTGACGTGCCGTTCGTCGGCAAGCGCTGGGTGCACCAGCTCGCCGACTACGACCACGAGCGCGGCATCTCGTACTGGACGAAGAACTACCGGACCTCGATCGAGGCTACCGACCCCGAGGCGCTGACCCGGACCTACGCCTACTACGACCCGATCCACACGCTTCCCGAGGCGGGACAGGCGTGGTGGCGCGACCACGCCGCCGACCCCCACGCCGAGGCGTCTCGTTCTGCGGCCGCCTCCCGGGCCGCGGCGGAGTCCCAGAAGCTCCTCCCGCTGGCCTGACCCTTTCCCCCCCGCCGAGGCGTCTGCTTCTGCGGCTGTCACCCCGCCGAGGCGTCTGCTTCTGCGGCTCCGGCGTCGGGGGTCGCGCAGAACGGGACGCCTCGGCGGGGTGGGGAGCGCAGAACGAGACGCCTCAGCGGAGGGCGGTGAGCGCCTCGACCAGGCGGGCGACCGGGCTGTCCAGGGCCCACCGCTCCGCGAGGCCGACCAGCGCGTCCGGGTCGACGGGGGTCAGCGGCAGCGCCAGGTCCGGGTCCCCCAGGTCGATCGACCGGGCCACCTCCACCACCGTCGGCGCCACCGCGAGGTAGTCCGCGGCCTCGGCCAACCGGCGGCGGGGACTCGGCGCGAGCTCCGAGCCGGGGTCGCCGACCGCCGCCAGCAGCGCGGCGACCGAGCCGAACCGCTGCAGCAGCGTCGCCGCGGTCTTCTCCCCGATGCCGGTCACCCCGGGCAGGCCGTCCGAGGGGTCCCCGCGCAGCGCCGCGAAGTCCGCGTACTGGGCGCCGTCGATGCCGTACTTCTCACGGACGACCGCGTTCGTGACCCGCTCGTGCCGTCCGACGCCGCGGGCGATGTAGAGGATCCGCACCTGCGCGTCGTCGTCGACGAGCTGGAACAGGTCCCGGTCCCCGGTGACCACGTCCACCGGCATCCCGGCGTCCTGCGAGAGCGTGCCGATCACGTCGTCGGCCTCGTAGCCGTCGGCGCCCACCACCGCGATGCCGAACGCCGCCAGCACCTCGCGGATCACCGGCACCTGGACCTCCAACGGGTCGGGGACCACCTCGCGGTCCGGACCCTCCGCCACGACGTACTCCACGCGGTGCGCCTTGTACGACGGGATCAGGTCGACGCGCCACTGCGGTCGCCAGTCGTTGTCCCAGCAGCAGGCCAGGTGGGTGGGCCGGTAGTCGGTGACGAGGCGGGTGATGAAGTCCAGCAGCCCGCGTACGGCGTTCACCGGCGTCCCGTCGGGGGCGTGGAACCGGTCCGGGACGCCGTAGAACGCGCGGAAGTACATCGAGGCGGTGTCGAGCAGCATCAGGCGCGAGGTCACGGCGCCGAGTCTGGCACGCGCCGCCGCCGCCCCGAGAGACTCGGGGCTGAGGGGGTCGGGGCTGAGGGGGTCGGGGTTGAGGGAGTCGGGGCCGAGGTTCCCGAGCCTCGTCCGGTCCACCGTGCGGCGGAGGACCGTTAGGGTGTCGCTCGTGGAAGACCTGGATCAGCGCATCCTCACGTTGCTGGCCTCGGACGGCCGGATGTCCTTCACCGACCTCGGCAAGGCGACGGGGCTGTCCACGTCGGCGGTGCACCAGCGGGTCAAGCGGCTGGAGCAGCGCGGGCTGATCACCGGGTACGGCGCGTTCATCGACTACGACCAGATGGGCAAGCCGCTGACGGCGTTCATCTCGATCCGGCCGATCGACCCCTCGCAGCCCGACGACGCCCCCGACCGGCTGCGCCCGATCCCCGAGATCGAGAGCTGCTGGTCCGTGGCCGGCGACGAGTCGTACATCCTCAAGGTGCGGGTCGCGGCCCCGACCGACCTCGAGGAGCTGCTCGCCCGCGTGCGCGCGGCGGCCAACGTCTCGACCCGCACCACGATCGTGCTGTCCACGCCGTACGAGAGCCGTCCGGTGAGCTGACCGGTGAGCTGACCGGGCGCCGGCCCGCTCAGTCGGCCACGGAGGAGTAGGCGACCACGCCGCGACGCAGGGCGGCGGATGCCTCCCGTGCGGTCCGGCGCAGGGCTCCGTCCCCGGCCGCGTCGGCGATCTGGTCGGTCAGGTCCAGCAGCTGCTTGACCCACCGGACGAAGTCGCCCGCGGCGAGGTCGGTCTCGGTGAGCACCTCGTCGAGGCTCGCTCCCTCGGCCCACCGGTAGGCCGCCCAGGCGAAGCCGAGGTCGGGCTCGCGCAGGAAGTCGAGCTTGTGCTCGCGCTCCAGCGCGTCGAGGTCGGCCCACAGCGAGACCATGTCGGCCAGCACCTGCTGGACCCGGCCGCCGGGCAGCCGCGGCGCGCTGGCGTCGTCGGCCCGCCGGGTCTCGAAGACCAGCGCGGACAGGGCGGCGGCCAGCTCGCCGGCGGACAGTCCCTGCCACAGCCCGTGCCGCAGCGCCTCGGCGGCCACCAGGTCCATGTCGGTGTAGACCCGCATCAGCCGGGCGCCCGCGTCGGTGACCTCGTCGTCGGCGAGGTACCCGAGCGAGGTGAGCACCTCGCACACCCGGTCGAACTGCCGGGCGATGGTGTTCGTCCGCTGCTCGATGCGCCGCTGCAGCGTGTGCGTGTCCCGCTCCAGCTTGCGGTGCCGCTCGGCCCAGCGGGCGTGGTCCTCGCGGTCGGAGCAGCCGTGGCACGGGTGCGCCCGCAGGTCGGCCCGCAGCCGGGTGATCTGCCGCTCGCCCTCCAGCTCCTGGCGGTCGGCCACCCGGCCGCCGGCACGGCCCGCGGAGCGCGGCGGCGGTGTGAAGCCCTGGGTGCGCGCACGCAGCGTCGAGGCGAGGTCGCGTCGCGACTGCGGGTTGCGACCGTTGAAGCTGCGCGGGATCTTCAACCGGGTGAACGCCTCCACCGGCACCGGGAAGTCCACCATCGAGAGCCTGCGCGCGTGCCGGTCCGCGGTGAGCACGTAGGGCCGGGGCCCCTCGCGGTCCGCGGCAGTGCCCGGGTCGATCACCACCGCCATCCCGGAGAACTTCCCGGCGGGCACCTCGATCACGTCGCCGGGACGCAGCGCCTCCAGCGAGGCGGTCACCGCGTCACGCTTGTCGGCCCGTCGGTGCCGCGCCTGGGCGGCCTCGGTGTCCGAGAGTCGCTGGCGCATCGCGGCGTACTCCATGAAGTCGCCGAGGTGGCAGGTGGCGGCCTCCGCGTAGCCGGCCAGCGCGTTCTCGGCCTTGCGCAGCTGCCGGGCCAGCCCGACCACCGCCTTGTCCGCCTGGAACTGCGCGAACGACGACTCGAGCAGCTCGCGGGCGGTGGCGCGCCCGACCTGGTGCACCAGGTTGACCGCCATGTTGTACGACGGGCGGAACGACGACTTGAGCGGGTAGGTGCGCGTGGAGGCCAGGCCGGCGACCGCCTTCGGGTCGAACCCCTGCTGCCAGAGCACGACGCCGTGCCCCTCGACGTCGATGCCGCGTCGCCCCGCGCGACCGGTGAGCTGGGTGTACTCGCCGGGCGTGATGTCCGCGTGCGTCTCGCCGTTCCACTTCGAGAGCTTCTCGATCACCACCGAGCGGGCGGGCATGTTGATCCCCAGCGCCAGGGTCTCGGTCGCGAACACCACCTTGCAGCGACCGCTCTCGAACAGCTCCTCCACACAGGACTTGAAGGTGGGCAGCATGCCCGCGTGGTGCGCGGCCACGCCGCGGGCGAGCCCCTCGAGGAAGTCGTGGTAGCCGAGCACGTGCAGGTCCTCGTCGGGGAGGTTGCGGCAGCGGTCCTCGACGAACGCGATGATCTCCTCGCGCTCGGCCGGCGAGGTCAGCCGCAGGTTCGCGTTCAGGCACTGGGTGACCGCGGCGTCGCAGCCGACCCGGCTGAAGACGAACACGATCGCGGGCAGCAGCCCCTGCGAGTCCAGCCGGTCGACGACGTCGACGCGGCTCGGCAGCCCCGGTCCCCGGGACCCGCTCTGCCCCCGAGCGCCGGCCCGGCCACGCGGCGCGTTGCCCCGACCGCGCGGCGACCGACGGTCCGAGGTGCGCGTGGAGCGCCAGTCCTCGCGGGCCACCCGCATCAGCTCGGGGTTCACCTGGGCGTCCGGGCCGCCGGACTCGGCGCCCTCGTCGGCGAACAGGTCGTACATCTTCCTGCCGACCATCACGTGCTGGTAGAGCGGGACCGGCCGGCGCTCCTCGACGATGGTGGCCGTCTCGCCCCGCACCGTCTCCAGCCACTCGCCGAACTCCTCGGCGTTCGAGACCGTCGCGGACAGCGAGACCAGTGACACCGACTCGGGCAGGTGGATGATCACCTCCTCCCACACCGCGCCCCGGAACCGGTCGGCGAGGTAGTGCACCTCGTCCATCACCACGTAGCCGAGCCCGGTCAGGGTGGAGGACCCCGCGTAGAGCATGTTCCGCAGCACCTCGGTGGTCATCACCACGATCGGCGCCTCGCCGTTGATCGTGTGGTCCCCGGTGAGCAGACCCACCTGGTCGGGTCCGTAGCGGCGCACCAGGTCGGCGAACTTCTGGTTCGAGAGCGCCTTGATCGGCGTCGTGTAGAAGCACTTGCGACCCTGCTCCAGGGCCAGGTGCACCGCGAACTCGCCCACCAGCGTCTTGCCGGAGCCGGTGGGGGCGGCGACCAGCACGCCGCGGCCGGCCTCCAGCTCCTTGCACGCCTCCACCTGGAACGGGTCCAGGCCGAACTCGTAGAGCTCCGCGAAGTCGTAGAAGAGCGGGGACCGGCTGGTCCGCCGCGAGCGGGCGTACCGCTCGGCGGGGCTCAGGTCGGCCGAGGGGTCCGAGGTCGTCACGGGACGAGCACCTCCAGTGCCGCAGGCACCACGTCGACGGTCAGGGGCAGGGGGGCGAGCCGCTCACCGTCACCGTAGGCGACGACGTCAGGAGCCGCGACGGTGACGCTGCGGACCCGGTGGTGCTCGTACTGCGGGTGCCGGGTGTGTCCGCCCCAGTAGAGCCGCGGGTAGGTGCGGACCAGGTCGAGCTTGCTGATCGTCCGGATCACCACCACGTCCAGCCACCCGTCGTCGAGCACCGCGCCATGAGTGATCCGGAGCCCGCCGCCGAACGAGGGGCCGTTGCCGACCGCCACCATCATCGCCTCGACCCGGCGCTCGGCGCCGTCCAGGTCCAGCGTGTAGGGCAGCGGCCGGAAGGACCGCAGCTCGGCGACCGTGGCCAGCTGGTAGCGGGTGGGTCCGTGCGGTCGCTGCAGCAGCGCCGCCCGCTCGGCGACCCGGGCGTCGAAGCCCGCGGCGACGACGGTCAGGACGTACGTCGCGCCGGCGCGGGCCACGTCGATGCGCCGGGTCCGCGACCCCACGACCACGTCGGCGGCGAGCTGCGGGTCCCCGGGCGGGATGCCCAGCGCGCGGGCCAGGTCGTTGCCGGATCCGCACGGCACGATGCCCAGCCGGGTGCCGGAGCCGACCAGGGCCTGCGCTGCGAGGTGCACGATGCCGTCGCCGCCGACCACGACCAGGCCCTCCACCCCGTCGGCGACCGCGTCGGCGGCCAGGTCCCGGGTCTCGTCGGCGTCCCGGCCGACCAGGCTGCGGACCGCGAAGCCGGCCTCCCGTAGCCGGGGCAGCACGATCGCCGCGGTCCGGGTCGCCCGTCCCCTGCCGGCGGCCGGGTTCGTCAGGAGCGCGATCTCTCTGGCCACCCGGCGAGCCTACGCGGGGCACCCGCACCGGGTTGTCGCGACGCTCTAGCGTGGGGCCGACACGTTCACCGACCCGGACGGACTCCCCCATGACCCTGCACGTGCCCACCCCCGACGGACGCACCCTGGAGGTGCTGGTCGCCGGCCCCGCCGACGGCCTCCCGCTCGTCGTGCACCACGGCACCCCGCAGGGCGCGGTCCCGGAGCCGGCTCTCGAGCAGGCGGCCGCCGAGCGCGGACTGCGCACGGTCGCCTACTCGCGGCCCGGGTACGGCGCCTCCACCCCGCGGACCGACGCGCTGACCACCGCGACGGTCGCCGACGACGCCGCCGACGTCGCGGTGATCCTGGACCACCTCGGCCACGACCGGTTCGTCACGCTGGGCTGGTCCGGCGGCGGCCCGCGCTCGCTGGCGTGCGCAGCGATGCTCCCCGACCGGTGCCTGGCAGCCGTGTGCGGCGTGGGGCTGGCCCCGCCGCAGGAGTTCGACGGTGACATCCGCGACGGCATGGGCGAGGAGAACGTCGAGGAGTACACCGCCGCGTTCGAGGGTCCGGAGGCACTCACCGCGGTCCTGGAGCGCTTCGCCGCCGGGATGTTCGGGGTGTCGACCGAGGAGATCGTCGAGTCGATGGGCACCCTGCTGCCGCCGGTGGACCGGGATGCCCTGACCGGGGAGCTCGCCGCGCACATGGCCGCGTCGATGTCCCGGGCCGGCGCCCAGGGCATCGTGGGCTGGCTGCACGACGACCTGACGCACATCCGGCCCTGGGGCTTCTCGGTCGCCGACATCACCGTGCCGGTCGCGGTCTGGCAGGGCACCGAGGACATGATGGTGCCGCTCGCGCACGCCCGGTGGCTGGCCGCCACCATCCCGGGGGTCCGCACCCACCTCGTCGAGGGAGAGGGGCACCTGTCGCTGCTCGCGCAGCGGCCGAGGATCCTCGACGACCTGCTGGACCTGGCTGGTCGCTGAGGCGCCACCGGGTCGGCCGCGCCTAGAGCCGGAGTGCGACCACGAACCGCTCGGGACGCACGCCGACCGCTTTCGCGAGCCGGCCGATCGCCTCCAGCACCCCGTCCGCGGAGTACGCGGTGCCGGGGACGGCGAGGGTCAGCCGCCCGTCGTACCTGACCAGCAGCACCTGGCCGTGCTCCCAGGCCTGGTGGGCCTGACGACGCCACTCGTCGTCGAGCGCGGGGCGCGGGTAGGCCACGTCGGCGGCCAGCAGGTCGCAGGGCAGCCGGCCGGCGGCGGCGCTCAGCTCGCCCGCGACCAGGGGGGCGCCGCGGACCGTCGAGAGGGCCGTCCACGCGACCTCGCCCGTGCCCAGCCAGTCGGGCAGGTCGAACGGGTCGACGGCGGCCACCCCGTGGCTGGCCGGCCCGCTCAGTCCTCGTCCTCGGACAGGCCGGAGCGGCCGACGTCGTCGGGCCCCTCGAGCGGGGAGGCGACGTCGTCGGAGAACGCGTCGAACGACGCTGCCCGGCGCCGGCGGTCCACCACCCGGGCGATCAGCTCCGAGACCAGGAACAGCATGGTCATCGGGATCGCCAGCATCAGCATCGAGAACGGGTCGGTCGACGGGGTCGCGACCGCGGCGAAGATGAAGGTGCCGATCACGATCCAGGGCCGGTGGTTGCCCAGCGTCCGGCCCGAGACCACGCCGGCGAGGTTGAGCAGCACCACGAACAGCGGGATCTCGAAGGCGATCCCGAAGACCAGCAGCATCCGGGTCATGAACGAGAAGTACTCGCCGAAGTCGACCAGGTTGGTCAGGTTGACCGGCGTGAAGCCGATCAGCACCGCCAGCCCCTTGGGCAGCACGTAGTAGCCGACAGCGACCCCGACCAGGAACAGCGGCCCGGCGACCGCCGTGAACAGCCGGGTCCAGCGCTTCTCGTTGGCGTGCAGCCCCGGCACGATGAACGCCCAGATCTGGTAGAGCCAGTAGGGGCTGGTCAGCACGACGGCCGCCAGACCCGACAGCTTGAGCTGAAGCAGCAGCGGGCCGCCCACGCCGTTGATGGTGGCCACCGTGGTGGTGCCGGCCTTGAGCTGCGACGCGGCCTGCTGGTAGGGGTCGAAGACCACCGCAAGCAGCTGGTCGTAGAAGAACAGCGCGACGGTGACGGCCACGATCAGCACCAGCACCACCCGCAGCAGGCGGGCGCGCAGCTCGCGCAGGTGGTCGGCCAGGGCCATCCGCCCGTCGTCCCCGATGGGGTTGTGGGGGTTGGCGCGGAACAGCCCGAGAACTCCGGTGAGCGACATGTCAGCTCGACGTCGAGGGACGGGAGGGAGTCCGGCGCGTCACCGCTCGGTGTCGGGGCGGGGCCGCTCGACCGGGGTGGGCGTGTCGATCCGCTCGGCGGCCTCGGTACGACGCTGCGCGTCGATCTCGCGCTGCGCCACGGTCTTCTGGGAGTCCTTGACCTCGTCGTCGTCGTCGTCGAGCAGGCCCTTGGTCTCGGCCTTGAAGATGCGCAGGGCGCGGCCGCTGCCCCGGGCCAGCTCGGGAAGCTTCTTGGCGCCGAAGAGCAGCACCACGACCAGGATGATCAGGATGATCTCGGTGGGGCCGAGGTTGCCGATGAGGGGAACTGCTACCGGTGACATGTCGTCCTTCTTCGCTCGTGGGCTGCCGTGGCCATGCTACGCCGCGCGGCTGACTCGTACCTGACGTCCGGGTGGACGAGTCGCGCCCCGGACGACGTTCACCCGTAGAGCCGCAGGGCGTCGTCGGCGGCCCGGCGCACGGTCTCGGCCAGCTCGGGGGGGTCGACGAGCTCCGCCGAGCCGCCCAGCCGGAGCATCAGCCGGGTCAGCCAGGCCGGGTGTCCGACCCGCAGCCGCACCCGCAGTCCGCCGTCGGGCAGCTCGGCGGTGTCCTCGACCGGGTAGTACTCGGCCACCCAGCGGGCCGACGCGGCCAGGTGCACGGTCGCGAGCAGGTCGTCGGTGGACGGCTGGAAGATGCCGTCTGCGAGGTCTCGCGGCCGGACCCCGGTGTGCTGCTGCACCGGGCTGCCGAGCACCTCGGCGTGCGAGACCCGGTCGAGCCGGAACAGGCGCTGGTCCTCGGCGAGGTGGCACCAGGCGTCCAGGTAGGTGTTGCCGTCCGCGGTGACCACCCGCAACGGGTCGACCACGCGCTCGGTGGACTCGTCGCGCGCGGGGACGTAGTAGTCCAGCCGCACCTGATGCCGCTGCTCGACCGCCGCGGTGAGCCGGCTCCGGAGCTCGTCTAGCTGCCGCTGCCGGTCCGGGAGCGCGATGTGCACCCGGGCGGCGAGCGCGGCGCCGTCGCCGGCGGCGGCCTCGAGCTTGCGCAGGGTCCGGTCGACGACCGCCCGCACCTCGTCGTCGCCGCCCTCGCGCAGGGCGCGCAGGGCCACGATCAGGGCCGACGCCTCGGAGCTGTTCAGGCGTAGCGGCCGGCTCAGGTAGTCGGCGTTCGACACCCGGATCACCCCGGCGCCCTGGAGGGCCTCCATGTCCACGTCGATCAGGTCGCCCATCTCCAGGCCGGGCAGGCCGCAGAACCAGAGCACGTTGAGGTCCTTGACGATCTGCGCTGGGCGCACGCCGAAGTCGCGCGCGGCCTGCTCCAGCGAGACCTCCCGGCGGGACTGCAGGTAGGGCACCAGCGCGAGCAGCCGCGCGACCTGGTCGCGGGCCCCGCTCACGTGCGGGCCTCCGCGCTGCCCGAGGCCTCTCGCAGCCGCCGTACGACGGTCTCGCGCAGCTCCGGCGGAGCGAGCACCACCACGTCGGCGCCGTACCCGAGGACCTCGTCGGCGAAGGCGTCGCTCGCGCCGTAGGACACGGTGAGCCGGTCCCACCCGGCCGGGACGTCGTCGACCGGCACCGGCGGGGTCTGCGCGGGCAGGGCGTGCCGGCGCAGCCCGTGGGCGGCGTCGTGGCGGGCCAGCACCTGAGCGGACCGGTCGGCCGCGGGGGGTGCCAGCGACTCGGTGATCGCGCGCAGATCGGTCCCCGCGGGGACCTCGAAGGAGCCGGCGGGACCGTCGGGGCGGACCTCCCCCTGCACCCGGGAGAGCCGGAACACCCGGGGTCCGTCGCGGTCGGTGTCGTGGCCGACGACGTACCAGCGGCCCCGGGAGGACACCACGCCCCACGGCTGGAGGTGCCGGGTCGCCCGGGTCGCGGCGGTTGACGTCCGGTAGTCGAACCGGACGGGTGTGCGGGTGCGGGTAGCGTCCCACAGCGGCTCGAACGCCGGCTCCTCCGCGGTCAGCTGCGGCTGCACCACGTCGAGCATCGCCCGGTCGACGGTGACCCCGGCCGCCTTCAGCTTGACCAGCGCGTCCGAGGTGGCGGCGGCCAGGCCAGCGTGCTGCCAGACCCGCGCGGCCAGCCCGATGACCGCGGCCTCCTCGGGGGTGAGATCGATGTCGGGGAGCTCGAAGGCGGACCGGTCGATGCGGTAGCCGGGCTCGTCCTCGAACGCCCGGTCCACGAAGCCGACCTCGATCGGGATGCCGAGGGAGCGCAGCTCCTCCTTGTCCCGCTCGAACATCTTCTCGAACGCCTCGTCACCGGCCTCCCGGTAGGGCTCGACGACGGCACGCAGACGCTCCTTGCTGACGTAGCTGCGCGACACCAGCAGCGTGATCAGCAGGTTCAGGAGTCGCTCGCTCTTGCGCGCCGTCATCTCTTCCCTCGTCAGGTTCACTACCGCGCGAACCTACCCCAGACCGGGGGTGGTGCTCAGGCGTCCACTCCGAGGACGTCCACGACGAAGGTCAGGGTGCTGTTCGCCGGGATGTTCTGCTGGCCGCGGGCGCCGTACGCGTCACCGGGCGGGGCGATGATCAGCACGCGGCTGCCCTGCTTGAGGCCCGGGATGACCTTGTCCCACGCGGGGATCAGGCCCTTGACGCCGACCCCGAAGGTGGTCGGCGTACCGCGCTCGAACGAGGAGTCGAAGGGCTTCTTCGAGCCCCAGACCGCGCCGTAGTAGTTGAACGTGACCAGCCGTCCGGCCTGGGCGGCCGGGCCGGTGCCCTCGACGAGCGGGATCACCTGGAGCTTGGTCGGGGCCTTCTTCGGGGCCTTCGAGAAGTCGATGCCGGTGACCTTGCCACCGCTCTCCTTCACGACGGGCGCGTCGGCGGGCGGGGTGACCTTCTTGCCGGTCGGGGCGTCCAGCACGTCGGTCGGCTCGACCGAGAGCACATCGAGCACGAAGAGCACGGTGTCGGCGGACTTCAGCTTGAGCTGCGGCGCGCCCGCGGCACCCCACACGTCCTTGACAGTGGCCGCGATCGCGACCCGGGAGCCGCGCGGCTTGCCGACCAGGCCGTCGATGATGACCTTGAAGAACTCCTTCTCGGTCATGTTCACCTGGGTGGGGGTGCCCTGGTCGGTGCTGCTGTAGAGCTTCTTCCCGTCCGAGCCCTGGGCGAGGTAGATGTCGAACATCGCCTTCTTGTTCGCCTGCACCGGCTTGCCGTCACCGGCCTCGATCACCTCGGTGGTGGGCTTGGCGGCGGTGATCGGCTTGCTGACCTCGACCTTCGGCTCCTCGCCGACCTTGCCGGTGACCGACAGGCCGGCGATCTTGTCCCCCATGTCGACGGCGGCCTTCGCGGGGGAGGTGCCCGGGTCGCTCCCGCACGCGGCGGTGGCGAGCAGCATCACGGATGCCAGGAGCAGGGCAGACAGACGACGCACGAACGAGCACCTCACGACAGTCGGAAAAAGGCAACGACCGGCCACGATAGCCCCCGACCCTGAGAGCCGGCCCAGAGCGTGCGCCCGCGGGAGGGTGACCCTGCTTACATGCCCTCGATCAGCTTCTGCACGCGCTCGTCGTGGGCCCGGAACGGGTCCTTGCACAGCACGGTGCGCTGCGCCTGGTCGTTGAGCTTGAGATGCACCCAGTCCACGGTGAAGTCCCGTCGGCGCTCCTGGGCCTTCTTGATGAACTCCCCGCGCAGCCGCGCACGGGTGGTCTGCGGGGGCACGGACTTGGCCTGGAACACCTGCAGGTCCGTGGTCACCCGGGTGACCGCCCCACGCCTCTCCAGCAGGTAGTAGAGCCCGCGGCCCCGGTGGATGTCGTGGTAGGCCAGGTCGAGCTGGGCGATCCGGGGGTGGCTCAGCGGCAGGCCGTGCTGGGCGCGGTAGCGGTCGATCAGCTTCCACTTGATCACCCAGTCGATCTCCCGCTCGACCAGCCCGAAGTCCTCGGACTCCACCGCCTTGAGGGTGCGCTCCCACAGGTCGAGGGCCCGGGTGATCACCGGTGTCGCGATCTCGCGACGGTCCACGAAGTCGTGCGCCCGGGTCAGGTACTCCTGCTGGATGTCCAGCGCGCTGGCCTCGCGGCCGTTGGCCAGCCGGACCTTGCGGCGCCCGGTCATGTCGTGCGAGATCTCCCGGATGGCCCGGATCGGGTTCTCCATGGTGAGGTCGCGCATCACCACGCCCTCCTCGATCATCCGCAGGACCAGGTCGCAGGTGGCCACCTTCAGCAGCGTGGTGGTCTCGCTCATGTTCGAGTCGCCGACGATCACGTGCAGGCGCCGGTAGCGCTCGGCGTCCGCGTGCGGCTCGTCCCGGGTGTTGATGATCGGCCGCGACCGCGTGGTCGCACTGGAGACACCCTCCCAGATGTGCTCGGCGCGCTGGCTGACCGAGTACATGGCGCCGCGGGGGGTCTGGATCACCTTGCCGGCGCCGACGATGATCTGCCGGGTCACCAGGAACGGGATCAGCACGTCGGCCAGCTTGGAGAACTCGCCGTGCCGGCTGACCAGGTAGTTCTCGTGGCAGCCGTAGGAGTTGCCAGCCGAGTCGGTGTTGTTCTTGAACAGGTAGACGTCCCCGGCGATGCCCTCGTCGTGCAGCCGCCGCTCGGCATCCACGAGCAGCCCCTCCAGGACCCGCTCCCCCGCCTTGTCGTGTGCGACCAGGTCGGCGATGTCGTCGCACTCCGGGGTGGCGTACTCCGGGTGGCTGCCGACGTCGAGGTAGAGCCGGGCGCCATTGCGGAGGAACACGTTGCTGCTGCGGCCCCACGAGACCACCTTGCGGAACAGGTAGCGGGCAACCTCGTCCGGCGAGAGGCGTCGCTGCCCGCGGAACGTGCAGGTGACGCCGTACTCGTTCTCGATACCGAAGATGCGGCGGTCCACATGGTCAGACTAGGGGCAGCTGGCAACTACGTGCAGCCGACCCGCACTCCTTCGCCCGGTTGTGGCCGATCCCGACCGGCTCAGCCGGCCTCGCGTCGTCGGGATCGGCCAGGAGCGGGCGGTGCCAGGCGTACGGCGAGACGCTCGCGGCCGACCGGGTGGAACAGCGACGCGCGGACCATCCCCAGCCACGGGTCCAGCCGGTCCGCGCGGTGCCCCCGGCCCAGGGTCTGGTCGGCCTCCCGGAGGACCACCTCGGGGCGGTGCAGCAGGTCCAGCGAGGTGTAGCCGCGCCGCTGCCAGCCCGCGGCCAGCAGCCGCCGGTCGCGGTCCAGGTCCGCGACATGGGTCTGCCGGTCCCGGTGGCCCGCACCGTCGTACTCGTGCAGCATGCGGGACCCCACCACCCACAGGTCGCCGCGCGCCACGAACCCGCCGCCGGCGTCGCGCACGACGTGCTGCGGCTCGACCGGGACCGCGCAGACCCGGTGCAGCACCCGCAGCAGCGACTCCCACGGCGACTCGGACCGCGCGTCCATCCAGCCCACGGCACGCGTCAGCGCCGTGGCTCCCCAGCGCCGGCGGGCCGCGGAGGCGAGCAGGTCGTCGGGGGTGGTGAGCCCGGCGTGCAGAGCCGCGTCGCCGAGCACGACGAGGTCGAGCAGGGCGAGGTCCCGCGCGCACGCCAGCAGCGTCTCCTCGACGGTGGCGACCCGGAGCCCCCGGCAGGTGGTGGTCGCGACCGGCTCCGGGTGCCGGGCGACCCGCAGCTCGGGGCGCTTGGGACGGCCCTGTCGCGTCGACATGCTGACGAAGACCGGCAGGTCCGCGGGCAGCGGGGCAGCCACAGCCCGTGCAGCGCCGCCGCGGTCAGGTGGGTGAGACAGCCAGACGAAGGCAGCACCCGGCTCCACGCGACGAGGTCGCACCAGGTGCCCGCCAGGTCGGTCTCGCGACGGTAGAGCCCGAAGCCGACCCGGTGCCAGCCGGCTCGCCTGACCCGACCCACCACGACGTCGCGCTCTGCTCGCATCAGGTCACCCTGGCGGGGGCGCCCCCGGCGAGGAAACAGGATCTGCCCGGCTGTGGACGAGGCCGGCCCCGGTCGGTGCGGAAGTGGCCGATGGCGACGTCGTACGGCGGTCCCGGGCTGTCGCGGGGGGCCACAAGGCGGCCGGGAGGTCGGGACCGGCCAGGACCGGGCCGGGAGGTCGGGATCGGCCAGGACCGGGTCGGGCGAGGGACGGCCCTCAGGGTCAGGAGACCGGCGGGGCCACCGGAGCGTCGTTCGGCGGGGTGGCCGGCGGCTCGGAGGGACCCGTCGGCGGCTCGGAGGGGCCCGTCGGCGGCTCGGGGGGACCCGTCGGCGGCTCGGAGGGCCCGGCGTCGGAGGAGCCGGACCCGCCGTTGCCGAGGATCACACCGAGCTGCCCGACGGTGAGCCGCTTGAACTTGCGCTGCTGGGGGCGGGTGCGGTCGAGGACCGCGACCTCGAGGTTCCCCGAGGGGATCTCCCGGGTCTCCCCCGGTCCCTGTCCGAGCGCCTGCACGGCCAGCCGCACGGTCTCGTCGAGGCCGGACCCGGCCTGGTAGTGCTCGCGCAGGTAGGTGGTGGCCTGCTCGGCCGAGCCGCCCATCACCGCGAAGCCGTGCTCGTCGGCGACCTGACCGTCGTAGGTCAGCCGGTAGATCGAGTCCTCGGCGACGGTGTCACCGACCTCGGCCACGAACAGCTCCACCTCGTAGGGCTTCTCGCCGCCGCTGGAGAAGATCGTGCCCAGGGTCTGCGCGTAGGCGTTCGCAAGCCCCCGGCCGGTGACGTCGCGCCGGTCGTAGGCGTAGCCGCGCATGTCCGCGAGCCGGACACCGGCGATCCGCAGGTTCTCGAACTCGTTGTAGCGGCCGACCGCCGCGAACGCGATCCGGTCGTAGATCTCGCTGACCTTGTGCAGCGCCTGGGAGAGGTTCTCCGAGACGAACACGATGCCGTCGGCGTACTGCATGACGACCAGCGAGCGACCGCGGGCGATGCCCTTGCGGGCGAAGTCCGCCCGGTCCTTCATCAGCTGCTCGGGGGAGACGTAGAACGGCATGCTCATGGGGGCAGGATCCTCAGGTCAGGGGCGCGGACGGGCCGTCGGGACGGCTCATCCGGGCAGCGATCACGGTGTCGGCGACGGCAGCCACGTCGGCATCGGGCATCCGCCGGTAGCCGTCCGCGGTGATCACCCCCACCACCGGGAAGATCCGGCGGGTCACGTCGGGACCACCGGTGGCCGAGTCGTCGTCGGCGGCGTCGTACAGCGCCTGCACCAGGGCGGTGACGCAGCCGTCGGAGTCGAGACCCTCGTGGTAGAGCTTCTTGAGCGAGCCACGCGCGAACAGCGAGCCCGAGCCGACCGAGTGGAAGGCGGTCTCCTCGTAGCGGCCGCCGGTCACGTCGTAGGAGAAGATCCGGCCGCGCTCGGCGAGCAGGTCGTAGCCGGCGAACAGGGGCACCACGGCGAGCCCCTGCATGGCCATGCCGAGGTTCGACCTGATCAGGGCGGCGAGCCGGTTGGCCTTGCCGTCCATGGAGAGCGTGATGCCCTCGATCTTCTCGTAGTGCTCGAGCTCGGTCTGGAACAGCCGCACCATCTCCACCGCGATCCCCGCGGCGCCGGCGATGCCGACGCAGGAGTACTCGTCGGCGGGGAAGACCTTCTCGATGTCCCGCTGGGCGATGATGTTGCCCATCGTGGCGCGCCGGTCACCGGCCATCACCACCCCGCCGGGGAAGGTGGCCGCCACGATCGTGGTGCCGTGCGGTGCCAGGTCGGCGGCGCTGCCCTCACCCAGGGCGCGACGGCTGGGCAGCAGCTCAGGAGCCTGGACGGAGAGGAAGTCGGCGAACGAGGAGGAGCCGGTCGCAAGGAAGGCCGGCCCCAGACGCGAGTCGCTCACTCACTCGCCGCCCTTCTGGATGAACGACTTCACGAAGTCCTCGGCGTTGGTCTCGAGCACGTCGTCGATCTCGCCGAGGATCGCGTCGATGTCCTCGTCGAGCTGCTCCTTGCGCTCGGCGACGTCGCTCTGTGCGGCGGCCTCGGTCTGGTCCTCGGTCTCCGAGGACTTCTTCGGTTGCTTGTGCTCCTGTGCCATCAGGTCCTCCCGGGTGCGTTGTCTCGACCCTACCGAGTCAGCGCCGCGAACAACGCCTCCGCCGTGTCACAACGGTCCAACAGTTCCCCGACGTGCGCACGGCTGCCGCGCATCGGGTCGATGGTGGGGACCCGCTGCAGCGACTCGCGCCCGGGCAGGTCGAAGATCACCGAGTCCCAGGAGGCGGCCGCGATCTGGTCGGCGTACTTCTCCAGGCAGCGGCCGCGGAAGTAGGCGCGGGTGTCGGTGGGCGGTCGGTGGATCGCGGCGACCACCTCCTCGTCGTCGAGCAGCCGGTCGATGCGGCCCAGGCCCAGGAGCCGGTGGTAGAGCCCCTTGTCCGGCCGTACGTCGGCGTACTGCAGGTCGATCGCGTGCAGCTTCGCGTGGTCCCAGGCGAGGCCGTCCCGGTCCCGGTACTGCTCCAGCAGCTGCAGCTTGGCGACCCAGTCCAGCTCCCGCGCACACAGCATCGGGTCGCGCTCGAGCCGGTCGAGCACCGACTCCCAGCGGGCCAGCACGTCGACGGTCTGCTCGTCGGCGTCCGAGCCGAGGCGGTCCTCGACGTACTTCTTGGCGAGGTCGAGGTACTCCATCTGCAGCTGTACGGCGGTCAGCTTGCGGCCGTCGGCCAGGGTCAGCAGGTGCTTGAGGGTGGGGTCGTGCGAGACGTCGCGCAGGCCGCGTACCGGCTGCTGCACCGCCAGGTCGACGCTGATGAAGCGGTCCTCGATCATCGCCAGCACCAGCGACGCGGTGCCCACTTTGAGGTAGGTGGAGATCTCGGCGAGGTTGGCGTCGCCGATGATGACGTGCAGCCGGCGGTACTTCTCCGGGTCGGCGTGCGGCTCGTCCCGGGTGTTGATGATCGGCCGCTTGAGCGTCGTCTCGAGCCCCACCTCGACCTCGAAGTAGTCCGCGCGCTGGCTGATCTGGAACCCGTCGGTGCGCCCGTCCTGGCCGATGCCGACACGGCCGGCCCCGCAGACCACCTGCCGGCTGACGAAGAACGGGGTGAGGTGCCGCACGATGTCGCTGAACGGCGTCGAACGGCGCATCAGGTAGTTCTCGTGGGCTCCGTAGGAGGCGCCCTTGTTGTCGGTGTTGTTCTTGTACAGCACGATCGGAGCCGTTCCGGGGATCGCGGCCGCGAACCGGGTGGCGTCCAGGGCGACCAGCTCACCGGCCTTGTCCCACTTGACGACGTCCCGCGGGTTGGTGCACTCCGGGGTCGAGTACTCCGGGTGCGCGTGGTCGACGTACAGCCGCGCCCCGTTGGTGAGGATCACGTTGGCCAGGCCGAGGTCCTCGTCGGTCAGCTGGGTGGGGTCGGCCACCTCGCGTGACATGTCGAAGCCGCGCGCGTCCCGCAGCGGGGACTCCTCCTCGAAGTCCCAGCGGGCCCGCCGGGCGCGCAGGTTGCTGCTCGCGTAGGCGTTCACGACCTGCGAGGACGCGACCATCGGGTTGGCCGTGGGCTGGCCCTGCACCGAGATCCCGAACTCCGTCTCAGTGCCCATCACGCGGCGCACACTCATGGCCCGAGCCTACGCGCGCCCGGGCTGAGAGGATGCGGGCATGCCCGAGATCGTCGCCCTCGTCGACTCCCACGGCACCGTCACCGGTCAGGCCGAGCGGTCCGTCGTACGGCGGGAGAATCTCATGCACGCCGCCACCGGGGTGCTGGTCCGCGACGCCGGGGGGCGGATCTACGTGCACCGGCGCTCCCCCGACAAGGACTGGGCCCCGGGCTGCCATGACGCGGCGGCCGGTGGGGTGCTGACCTTCGGCGAGGAGCCGGAGGCGTCCGCGGCCCGCGAGCTCGCCGAGGAGCTCGGCATCACCGGTGCGCGGCTGCGGCCCCTGGGCCTGTCGGTCCACGAGGACGACACCACCCGGTGCGTGGAGCACTGCTACGAGACCACGTGGAGCGGAGCCGTCCGGCATGCGGACGGGGAGGTGGTGTGGGGTGCCTGGATGACGCTCCCGGAGCTCGGTGAGCACCTCGCCGACGAGGCCTGGCCGTTCGTGCCCGACACCCGCGCGCTGCTGCGCCGGCTGGCCCGCGACGGGGTCGGTGACTACGCGTCACTGGGCGGTGGCGCGTCGAGTCAGGGCCGGTGAGCGGGCGCTCGCGGCCGCTGACGCGCTCGGGCGGGTCCACCAGGTCGTCCGGCACCCGGCACCGCGCTGACCGTGGACGCCGGTTGCTCTTGTCGACGCCCTCGGGGCCACGGTCGCGGACATCACCGAGGAGCGCGGCGGATCCGACGGCGCGCATCCCGGTGGCGGAGAGCAGCAGCCGCCCCCGCGGTCACCCGGTACCCGTTGAGCAGCCCGCGACGCTGCAGGGCGGCCACCGCGGCGAGGTCGCGCAGGCCACCTGCGTTGACCGTGCCGGCGCCGTCGGCGGACCTGATCAGGCGCGCCTGTCGGCGGGTGAGGCGGATCCGGGGGGCCGGGGAGCCGGATCGGGAAGGCGAGGCATCGTCCAGCCGGTCCGACGCGACGGGACTCGGGGGCCGCTGGTCGGTGACCCGCGTCGGCGTCGCGGCCTGACGGTCCGCGTCCGTGCCGCGCGTCTCCGCGCCATGCGCCCACTGGGAGTCAGGGGTGGTTCGGTCCGTCTCGATCATGGTCGAAGTCCCTTCCCGGCGTTGGTCGACGCGTGTGCGGGCGACCTCGTGTGCAAGGTCCAACCTGTGCCCGACGGCCGAGGGCACATGCGCGCGTCAACCAACTCTTTGCTCCCGCCGCGAGGCTCTCGACCAGCGCGTTGCGCGGACGGGTCGGACCGGCAGCAGGCCGGGCGCTGCCGGGGTCAGTCCGAGAGCGGGCCCGCGCCGGACCCCTTGCGGGGCCGGTTCATGTACTGGGTGCCCGGTGTGAGCCAGCGGCCACCGATGCCACGGATGCCCCAGCTGAGTGCGACGACGAACACGACGAGGACGACGGCCAGGCCGATCCAGAACACCATGGTCACAGGCTAGGTCAGCCCCCAAGCGCGGATGACGCTCAGATGATGTTCCTGGTGCCGCGCTGACCGGCCGACCGGGCCGCATGATCGTCCTCGTTGGGCGATCCTGCCGGCCCGGGCTTGGCGCGTCCACTCCCCCACCACGCGAGACTCACGCTGACGACGACGACCACGCCCACGACGGCCCAGAACCTCTCCACTCCTTCTGTCGACGATGGCTGAGAGTAGCTCGGAGTCGTCGTACCGGTCGATGCTGTGATTCGGGAGCAGACGGCCGCCTGACGGGTCTGCCCCCGTCCCGCCGTCCGGGAGGCCGGCCCGGTCCGAGTCCGGGCCTGCCCGAGTCCGGACTAGAGGTACTGGCCGGTGTTGGAGACCGTGTCGATGGAGCGACCCGGCTCGGTGCCCTGCTTGCCGGTGATCAGGGTGCGGATGAACACGATCCGCTCGCCCTTCTTGCCGGAGATCCGGGCCCAGTCATCGGGGTTCGTGGTGTTGGGGAGGTCCTCGTTCTCCTTGAACTCGTCCACGCACGCCTGGAGGAGATGGGTGACCCGCAGGCCGCGCTGGTTGAGGTCCAGCAGGTCCTTGATCGCCATCTTCTTGGCCCGGTCGACGATGTTCTGGATCATCGCCCCGGAGTTGAAGTCCTTGAAGTACAGGACCTCCTTGTCCCCGTTGGCGTAGGTCACCTCCAGGAAGCGGTTCTCCTCGGTCTCGGTGTACATCCGCTCGACCGTCGCCTGGATCATCCCGGCCACCGTCGCGTCTCGGTCCCCGCCGAACTCGGCGACGTCCTCGGCGTGCAGCGGCAGGTGCGCCGTGAGGTACTTGGAGAAGATGTCCCGGGCGGACTCGGCGTCCGGCCGTTCGATCTTGATCTTGACGTCCAGCCGGCCGGGTCGCAGGATCGCCGGGTCGATCATGTCCTCGCGGTTGGAGGCACCGATCACCAGGACGTTCTCGAGGGTCTCCACGCCGTCGATCTCGCTGAGCAGCTGCGGCACGATGGTGTTCTCCACGTCCGAGGAGACTCCCGAGCCGCGGGTGCGGAACAGCGAGTCCATCTCGTCGAAGAACACGATCACCGGGGTGCCCTCGCTGGCCTTCTCACGGGCCCGCTGGAAGACCAGCCGGATATGACGCTCGGTCTCGCCGACGTACTTGTTGAGCAGCTCGGGGCCCTTGATGTTGAGGAAGTAGCTCTTCCCCTCCTGGCCGGTCTTGGCCGCGACCTTCTTGGCCAGCGAGTTCGCGACCGCCTTGGCGATCAGGGTCTTGCCGCAGCCGGGCGGACCGTAGAGCAGCACGCCCTTGGGCGGCTTCAGCTCGTGCTCGACGAACAGCTCGGGGTGCAGGTACGGCAGCTCGACGGCGTCCCGGATGTTCTCGATCTGGGTGAACAAGCCACCGATGTCGTTGTAGTCGATGTCCGGGACCTCCTCGAGGACCAGCTCCTCGACCTCGGACTTCGGCACCTTCTCGTAGACGTAGCCGGAGCGGGCGTCGAGCAGGAGCGAGTCACCGGCACGGAGCTTGAGCTCGCGCAGCGGCTCGGCGATCCGGACCACCCGCTCCTCGTCGGCGTTCGCGATGACCAGCACCCGGTCGCCATCGGCCAAGACCTCCTTGAGCATCACCACCTCGCCGACCTTCTCGAACGAGAGCGCCGCGACCACGTTGAGGGCCTCGTTGAGCATGACCTCCTGGCCGCGCTGCAGGTCATCGAGGTCCACCGAGGGGCTGACGTTCACGCGCAGCTTGCGGCCGCCGGTGAACACGTCGATCGAGTCGTCCTCGTTGCGGGAAAGGAAGGTGCCGAAGCCGGCCGGCGGCTGCGCCAGCCGGTCGACCTCCTCCTTGAGCGTCATGATCTGGTCCCGGGCCTCGCGCAGGGTCTGGGCGAGGCGCTCGTTCTGCGAGGTGACCGCGGACAGCGAACGCTGGGTCTCTGCGAGCCGCTGCTCGAGGGCGCGGGAGTGCGTGGGACCGTCTGCCAGGCGCCTGCGCAGCTCGGCGACCTCGTCCTCGAGGAAGCCGAGCTGGCTCCTCATCTCCTCGGGCGTTCGTGCTCCCGACCGACCCTGTCCACTCTCTGATGCTGGCATGCCGTGTCACCTCCACACCTGCGAAACCGGGGGTGCTTCTCGTCGTTCGACCCTACCCGGCGGCCGGGTGATGTGGGCCCCAACATGGCGTTCTACCCCGGGTTTGTCGCAACCGTGACCTGCCGGAAACCCGCCCGGCACGAGGGGTCGCGGACGCGGCGAGGCGGCTGCGCCGAGGTCAGGCGTCGAAGACCTCGTCGGCGACCTCGGGCGGCAGGCCGGAGGGCCGGGGGCCGTCGTAGTCCACGCCGTAGGCGCCAGGGGCCGGACGCCGCTTCTTGGCCGGCGCTACCTCGCCGGGCGCCATCCGGCGCGCGGTGACCAGGAACCCGGTGTGCCCGATCATCTTGTGGCCGGGCCGGACCGCGAGCCCCTCCACGTGCCAGTCCCGGACCAGCGACTCCCAGGGGGCCGGCTCGGTGAACCCCCCGTGCGCCCGCAGCGTCTCCACGGTGCGGCCGAGCTGGGTGGTGGTCGCGACGTACGCGCAGACCAGCCCGCCGGGGGTGAGCACCTCCGCGACCCGGTCGACGCACTCCCACGGCGCCAGCATGTCGAGAACCACCCGGTCGACGTCCTGGTCGTCGAGCGCCTCGACGAGGTCGCCGACGGTCAGCCGCCAGGCCGGGTGCCGTCCGGCGAAGAACTGGTCCACGTTCTGTGCGGCCACGTCGGCGAACTCCTGGCGCCGCTCGTAGGAGGACACCAGCCCGTCCGGCCCGACCGCGCGCAGCAGCGAGCAGGTGAGGGCGCCGGAGCCGACGCCCGCCTCGACGACCCGGGCACCCGGGAAGATGTCGGCCATCGCCACGATCTGGGCGGCGTCCTTGGGATAGACCACGGCCGCCTGCCGCGGCATGGAGACCACGAACTCGTTCAGCAGCGGCCGGAACACCAGGTACTCGCCGCCGGCGGACGAGGCGATGCTGAACCCCTGCTCCCGCCCGATCAGCGCGTCGTGGTCGATCGAGCCCCGGTTGGTGAAGAACTGCTTGCCGGGGGTCAGGCAGATGTTGTGCCGGCGTCCCTTGGTGTCGGTCAGCCGGACCCACTCGCCCGCCTCGAGGGGTCCGCGGTGCACTCCGGACCAGGTGTGTGACGACATGCGCGCGACCCTCTCACGAGCGGGAGCGCGGCCCGTCATACCCCCTGCGGCGAACGCCCGGTCGACGTCCTCGGTGACCAGGACGCCGAACACGGACCGTCGCCGTCGAGCAGAAGGTACTCGGTGGCCGGGACCTGCTGCATGGCCAGGATCAGCGGCTCGCCGGCCAGGTCCGCGGAGAACATGATGCCGGGCTCGACGGTGCGGGCGACCGCGCTGACCGGCAGCCAGGGACGGCGGTCCTCCGGTGTGGCGAGGACGGCGGCCTCGTTGACGATCGCCGAGGTGCGCCCCTGTGCGTCCAGCACCACGATGCTGCCGGCCTGGGCCGCCTGCGCGCGCCGTACCGCCTCGGCCAGCGGCAGGTCGTGCGGCACGGTGAGGGTACGGCGGGCTAGGGTGCGCGCCCGCAGCGACGGCAGTCGCCGACGCGCCCGCGCGGACTGCATCGCCGCGCTCGCCCCGGTCCAGAGGAACGAGGCGATGATGAAGGCGAAGAGGTAGTCGGTGATCGTGACAGGGGTGCCGAGGACCGACTCGCGCAGCAGCGGGTAGAACAGCACGAGCACGGCGCTGACCCGCCCGCCCCAGCCGGCCACGATGGTGCCCCGGTGGGGGTTGCCGGTTGCCTTCCAGACCGCAGCACGGAGCACCCGGCCCCCGTCCAGCGGCAGGCCGGGGACCAGGTTGAGCACCCCGACGATGAGGTTCGAGACGGCCAGCATCAGCACGGCGAGACCGAGCAGGCCCGAGGGGGGCGCGAGCAGGTGCAGCGCCCCGAACACCAGGCCGATCGCCAGCGACGTCAGCGGTCCGACCACCGACACCCCGAACTCCTTGCGGGGGGTGTCGGGCTCGCCGTCCATCTCGGTCACGCCGCCCAGGAAGTGCAGCGTGATGGAGGTGACCGGAAGCCCGTAGTGCTTGGCCATCAGCGCGTGGGAGACCTCGTGCAGCAGCACCGACAGGTAGAGGAGCACCGCGAAAGCGGCACCCGCCGCGTACTTCCAGCCGCCCAGGCCCGGAGAGACCCGGTCCACCCCCGGGGCCACCAGCAGCGAGATGAGGGCGGCGACCAACAGCCACGAGGACCGCACCAGGACGTCCACCCCGGCGATCTGGCCGACCCGGAGCGTGCCCGTGGGCCGCCTGCGGGCGGGCGGGTGGGACTCTCCGGCTTCGCCGGTCGGCTGCTGCACGCTGCGAGGCTATCGCGCCGTCGAAGGAACCTGTCGGTCCTGTCGCCTAGGGTCCAGGTCATGAGCAGTCCTCCGGCCGAGCGCACCGTGGTCGACGGCGTCGACGTGCTCGGCTCGCTGTCGCCGAGCCGGGCCAGCGACTTCATGAGCTGTCCACTGCTCTATCGCTTCCGGACGGTCGACCGGCTCCCCGAGCCGCCGTCTCCCGACGCGGTCCGGGGCACGGTGGTGCACAAGGTCCTCGAGGACCTGTTCGACCTTCCCGCGCCCGACCGCACGCCGCGGCGGGCCGGGGAGCTGGTGCAGCCGGCCTGGGAGGCGGTGCTGACGGCGGAGCCCGAGATCGCCGAGATGTTCGGCGCTGGCGGCCCGGAGATCGGCGCCTGGCTCGGCTCCTGCCGCGAGTCGCTGGGCCGCTACTTCGCGCTGGAGGACCCGACCGGTCTCGAGCCGGCCGAGCGCGAGCTGTACGTCGAGACGCTGCTGGACTCCAGGCTCCTGCTGCGCGGCTTCGTCGACCGGCTCGACGTCGCCCCCACCGGCGAGATCCGGGTGGTCGACTACAAGACCGGGCGGGCGCCGAGCGAGGCCTTCGAGGGCAAGGCGCTGTTCCAGATGAAGTTCTACGCGCTGGTCATCTGGCGCACGCGTGGGATCGTCCCGAGGATGCTGCAGCTGATCTACCTGGGCAGCGGCGAGGTGCTGCGCTACGCCCCCGACGAACACGACCTGCTCGCCACCCAGCGCAAGGTGGAGGCGCTGTGGCGGGCCATCGCGACCGCCCACGAGACCGGTGAGTGGCAGCCGCGGCGCAGCCCGCTGTGCGGGTGGTGCGCCCACCAGTCCATCTGTCCCGCCTGGGGCGGCACTCCCCCGCCGCTGCCGGAGCCCCGGGCGGTGCCCGAGACCGCGCCGTTTCCGGACGTGGCGGGCCGCGACGGCTGAGCCGTCAGTCGCGCGGGCCGCCCGGGACGGGCACGCCCGGCCGCGGCAGGTCCCGGCCCCGCATGCCGGCCAGCGTGTCCGCGAACACCCGCCGCTCCCCGGGGAGCACCGGCACGTGGTGCTCCACCACCAGGACGGTGCAGCCGGCCGCCTCCGCGGAGCGCGCCCCGGTGTCGGAGTCCTCGATGGCCAGGGTCAGCCGCGGGTCCACCCCCAGCAGCTCGGCCGCCGCCAGGTACGGCTCCGGATGCGGCTTGCCTCGGGTGACGCTGTCCCCGGTGACCACCACCTCGAAGGTGTCCTCCGGGAGCTCGACGAGGATCGGGGCGACGAACCTCTGGTAGGACATCGTGACCAGGCCGCAGCGCACCCCGTTGTCGCGCAGGTCCGCGAGCAGGTCCCGCGCTCCGGGACGCCAGGGCACGCTCGACGCCACCCGCGCCACCACCCGGTCGAGCAGCGCCTCGACGATGTCGGCCGGGGACAGGTCGATGCCGGTGTGCTCGGCGATGTAGCGCCCGGAGACCATCAGGTCGTTGCCGACCAGGTTCATCGCGTGCTCGTGGCTCCAGGTGCCGCCGTGCTCGGCGATCAGCTCGAACTCGGACTCGATCCAGTACGGCTCGGTGTCCACGAGCGTGCCGTCCATGTCCCACAGCACGGCCGCGGGCAGTTGCACCCCCCCGTCCGGGCGCTGACCTGCAGATAATCGAGATTTGGCGATGCTCAGAATGCCCTCCGGAATGCTCCATGCGACGAGCCATGCGACGACTCATCCTAGATCGAAGGTGCGCGGCGTTCGCCATCGTCACGACGGACCAGCCGCACCCGGACGCCGACAGCCCCGCTCGGCGGCACCGCCCGCTCAGCTCAGCGACATGAGCAACCACACCATCGCCACGTCGATCACCGATCGCTCGACGAGCGTTCCGACGGCGCTGCGACCGCCCTCCCCGAGGATCAGATCGCCTTTCCCAGTGTCCGGGCACCGCGCGGTCGTCTGCCTCTGCTGGACGTTCTCCGAGCATCACCATGCGGGAATGCGGCACGACCATCGGTGGTTCCGCGAGCCCTGCGTGCGGCTCTTCCGGACCGCAGACACCGAGCGAGATCGCGGCGGAGTTCGCAGCGTCCCTGGACGAACAGCGATTGGTAGATCGTCTCGTGGCTCACCCGCATCTCCGAGGTCGTCCTCAGGAGAGTCCTCGGCGTGATCCGACCGTAGGCGCGCAGCGAACTCCTGAGGTGACCACAACTGTTGGAATCGACGGGCGACCTCATCAAGCAGCCGTCCCGAAGCGAGCTTCAACGGCTTGGGCCGCCGAGCATGCTGGCGAGCGCGCTCGTGCGCTCGCCACGGTCGAGGGGGTTGGGTCCGTGCCGGCGCCGTCGCGGCGGCTGCCCGCGTACGGGGGCGTGGTGGTCCAGCGAAGTCACCAGCACGCCCTTGCCGCCGGTGAGGTCGGGCAGCCTCGATGCGACGTCGGGTACAACCTCCGACGGCAGGTGCCCGACCAGGCTCGTGTGGCCACCGTCGGTTGACGTCTCCAGCAGGGCGGCCCCGAGCCGGCCCAGCAGCGCGGCGACCACCGAGTAGGCAGGCGCGGGCAGGTCGAGCTCGAACTGGTCGACCGGGCGGCACACGCGAGTGCTCGCCTCGTGGAGCGCCGCCGCGGGCTACGGCGACGCTGACCGGACGGCCCGAGGCCCAGTCGTCAAGCACCCGATCGTCGCATTCGGCGAGCGCCGTCACCACGTCGTCATGAATCAGCGGCACGGCGGTCACTCGGGCGTCCCGAGTGCCGGCGCCGTGCGCCCGTGCCAGTTGAGCGACTGACGGCGTGAGACGGCGACGCACCTGGTCGAGGACGCCCTCCACGTCGGCGCCGGAGCGGTCAACCTTGTTCACGAACAGGATGGAAGGCACGCCGATCCGTTGGAGCGCCCGCCAGATCACCACCGACTGCGGTTGGACGCCCTCCACCGAGGACAGCACGAGGACGGCCGCGTCGAGGACGCCGAGCGAGCGCTCGACCTCGGCGACGAAGTCGGGGTGGCCGGGGGTGTCGAGGACGTTGAACAACCACGTCGTCGAGGTCCTTGTTCAGTGCGCCGGTGCGCAGCGGGATGTCGGCCGGTGGACGTGACTTGCGGGCCTGGTCGACTTCCCATTGCCAGTCGAGGAGGGCGGCGGTTGGTCACACATCGGATCGGACCCGGTAGGACTGCCCCCGATCCTTGACGCCAAGCGAAGATCTCGTCGAGCTCCTCCTCGGTCATCAAGAACGTGTAGTGCTCTCAGTCGGCGCCGCCGTTGTGGGGCCACGGGTACGCCGCCGGGGCCGGCAGCGTCGCCGGGCACGCCTTCGACGCCGACGTCGGGAGTTCTTCGCGGTGGTCCGGACCCGGAACGGCCGCGCCACCGCGACCGCCCGGCGGGTCGGCGTGGAGTGCAAGGCCGAGCTTGACACCGCGCTGCCTCGCGGCTGGCAGCCCGGCTCAGCGCATGATCGAGGCGATCGGCACCCGCGCCGCCCGAAGGCTGGGCGCGAGCCCACCTACGACGGCCGCGGCAGTGCTTGCAGTCACCCCGAGCAGGACCGCGCCAAGAGGCAGTCCCGCGCTGTCGACCTGCACCGTCGTCACCTGGTGCAGATAGGCCGGCACGGCGAAGTGCGCCAACACGATCGCGCCGGCCGCCGCGGTCCACGCCACGATCTGCGACTCCAGCATCATCACCGCGAGGATCTGGCCCTTCGTCGCCCCGAGCGCCCGCCGCAGCGACAACTCCTCCGAGCGCTCGACAAGCGTGGCCAGGCCGATATTCAAGATGCCGAGGCTGCCGACCAGCAGGCTCAGGGCGGCGATCACCAGGAACACGCGGCGCAGGGTGGCGAGCTGATCGTCGTACTGGCTCATCTGGTCGACCCGGGTGACCTCGCCGACCTCGGCGGACCGGACGCTGAACTGCCCGATGCTGCGCAGCCGCGTCGTGAGGGTCTCACCGTCCAGGCGCGAGGATGCCACCAACAGGGACCGGGTGACCGGCTCGAGACCGGCCCGGGACATTGCCGGCGCGCTGGCCCGGCTGACGTACGCCGTCGGGTCGCTGACGCCGTCGTCGACGACGCCGACCACCTGCATGCGCAGGCTGCCGAACCCGTCCCGGGTGGAGAGGTCCACCCCCCCTCCGGCGCCGAGCGAGGACCAGCCGGACACGTTGACGACGACCTGCGGGGCGAGCGTCGGCCCGCCGAGCCAGGTGCCGCGCTGGACCCGGACCGGTCGGATCGCGCGGAAACCGTCGCCGACGGCGAGCAGGTCCATCGCGGGCAGGGCCGCACCGGCGCGGACGAAGCTGGCCGACGAGTAGCGGTCCACGGCGGCCACCCGTGCGCCGCTGTCAGCAGTGGCGGCGCGGACCCGGTCGGTCCACCACTGCTGGTCGTCCGGGAGGCCTCGCACGGGCTGGTCGATCGGCACGCCGAGCGTGGTCGCGGGCCCGGCCGACAGCAGCGCCCGCTCGGTCGTCGCAGTTTGCACGAGGGTGCCGGACCCCTGGACCAGGACCACGGTCACCACCCCGATCAGCAGGCTGGCGGCGGTGAGCAGGCTGCGCAGCGCCCGCCGGCGAACGCCGAGCCAAGCGACCGCGAGCACGTCCATGGCGCTCACGGCTCGACCGTCCGGCCGTGCTCGAGGTGGAGGGTGCGGTCGAAGCCGTCGACGATGAAGGGGTCGTGGGTGACCACGACCAGGGCGGCACCACGAGCCTCGACCAGATCGTGCATCACCGCCATCACCGCGGCGCCGGTGTCCTCGTCGAGCGCGCCGGTGGGCTCGTCCGCGAGCAGCACCGCGGGGTCAGGGGCGAGCGCGCGGGCGAGAGCGACCCGCTGCTGCTCGCCGCCGGAGAGCTGCCCCGGCCGGTGATCGGCGCGGTCGGCGAGCCCGACGTCGCGCAGCGCACGGCGCGCGCGGTCCCGGCGGGCCCCGCGGCGGACGCCGCTGTGCATCAGCGAGGCCTCGACGTTCTCCAGCGCGGTCAGCTGGTCGAGCAGGCAGAACCGTTGGAACACGAACCCGAAGGTGTGCGCGCGGCGCCGGTCCTGTTGCCGTGCCGGGAGCCCATTGACGTCCTCACCGTCGATCGCGTAGCTCCCTGAGGACGGCGTCTCCAGCAGGCCGAGGATCGAGAGCAGCGTGCTCTTCCCGGACCCGGACCGGCCGAGGATGCCGACCCGCTCACCGGAGCCGACGCACAGGCTGACGTCGTCGAGGATCGCCATCGGTGCGCCGCCGCCAGGGGAGCGCACGCTCTTCGTCAATGCCACCAGCTCGAGGACGGTCATCAAGCCGTCCCCCCGTGCGGCAAGTCCGGCCCGGGCACGGTGACCCGGTCGCCGACCCGCAGGCCGGAGCGCACCTCGACCAGGGTGCCGTCGGAGAGCCCGAGCCGGACCTCACGGGCGTGCCGGTGGCCGCGGGCGTCGACCACCGTGACGGTGCCGCGCCCGACGGAGCCGGCGACCGCCTCGACGGGCAGCGCCGGCACGCCGTGCACCGACCCCGTCGAGACCGCCATGACCGCGGCCTGGCCGGCGAACACCGGGAAGCGGCCGGGGATCACGCAGGTGAGGGTGGCGCCCGGGGCACCGGCTTCGCCGGGTGCGGCGCCCGTGACGAGCGGCACCCGGTCCGCCAGCGGGCAGGCGAACGGGCCGGGGCCCTGCGTAACCTGGCCGCGGGCGGCCGTAGGCGTCCTGGCGAGCTGGTACGTCGCCGCGCGGTCCAGCGACGCCACCAGGCCGAAGCCAGTCAGCCGGGTGACCGCCAGCGGGAAATTGCGAGGCACATGCCGCCCGTCGGGCACCAGCCTCGAGACGACCCGAACGCCGTGCGGCAGCCGCAGCGTCCCGGTTCGGCCGGTGTCGAGCCGGAAGCGCACCCGGGACCCGTCGAGCTCGTAGCGGCCGGCCGCGGGCGCGGTCAGCTGCAGCCGCGGTGCGGCCTGGACCGTCGCCGGCAGCACCACCGTCCGGGTGAGCGATTCCCGGGTCACGCTGACCAGCTCGGGGCCGGTGGGGCCCGGCGGGGCAGCCGTACCGGCCGCCGTACCCGCCGCGGCGCCGGCGCAGCCGGTCAGGAAGGGCAGCAGCAGCGCCAGCAGGGGGCCGAGTCGTCTCACCGGATCAGCCCTCCGAGGCGGCGGGGCAGTTGAGCCTGACGTCGCGGAGCAGCAGGGACAGGTCGCCGAGCTTGGCGGTGTCCAGCGTGTTCTGCATGATCGGCCTGGAGTCCTCGGCGAGCGCCTCGGTGAAGTAGTACGTCGTGCGCAGCCGGACCGCCTGGCGCAGGGCGGCCCCGCGCTGCCGGGGGGTCACCGCGGGGTCGACCGCGCGGTGGCTCCAGGAGCAGTACCAGTAGTGGTCGGCCGCCTGCTTGCCGAAACCGGGCTGGAAGACGTTGCCGCTGCCGTCCGGGCTGGTGCTCTCGATCGGGGTGGCCGGCCACCTCCAGTGCGGGGCCAGCGTGAGGTGGGCGGCCTCGGCGCGGTACTCGGCGGTGGCCTGGTGCGGGGTCAGGGCGTCGGGCTGGGCACCCTCCTGGGCGCTGCACGCGCCGAGGGCGGTGGTCGCAAGGGCGAGGAGGAGAGCAGCGCTCACGCTGCGGGCAATCGACATGACGGCCTCCTGGTAGGAGCGGGGGTGCGGGAGGGTGGGGGACGGTGCGGGGTCGAGACCCGCGAGGCCGGCCGTCCGCTGGTGCGGACGGCCGGCCTCGTGCTGCTCAGTAGTACTCGGTGCCGGTGAAGGAGTAGTTGCCGTAGCCGCACTTGCCGTCCAGCTCCTTGAAGGAGTTGTAGAACGACTGACCGCCGCCGTAGCTGCTGGTGAATGTGCGCCAGATTCCGGTCTCGCGCGGCCCCCACTGTTGGGTGCTGCCGATCTGGTTGTTGCTGGCGCCGAGCAGCCGGAAGTTGAGGCCGCCGGGGTTGATGTCGGTGAACTGCGCCTTGATCGCGCCGGTGCCGGACTTGATGCGCTGGGTCTGGGAGTTGTACCAGACCCAGCCCGACGAGGAGCACGGCGAGTAGACCGTGCCGCTGATGGCGTGGTTGCCGGCCGCCTGAGCCGTCATCGCGGTGCCGGCCACGATCGTCGCCGCCGCCGTCGCGACCAATCCGGTGCGGAACCGGTTCGTCTGCTTCATCCTGGGATCCTTTCCTCGGGACCGTGCTTCGCGGTCCGCTCAACGTGTGACCACACCCTCGTAGTCGACCGCCTCCCGGCGCCACGGGGCGAACCGGCCGCAGAGCCGGTTGTCGAGCGCGGCGATGCATGGTAGGGCCGCGCGCATGCCTCTTGCCGGGTACATTTCCGCGCAGGACATCCAGCAGCCCCGTCGAGTGACCCGAGGAAGCCGATGAGCATCTCCGCGCGGAGGACCGCCCCGGTGGCGGCGTCGTCTCGGTTGGGCGCACCCGCGCGCCTGTTCCTGGTCGTAGCCGGCGCGTTCTGCTACGGCCTGCTGACCAGCCACCTGCCCTCCCCGCACGACGAGTCGACCTTCTGGCTGGGCAATCTGGCAGCGCCGTACGTCCTGATCCCGTTCTTGGCGGGCGGCTGGCGATTCCGGCTGCGCGGCGCTGTTGCAGCTGGCGCGCTGGCCGGCGGCGGCCTGGTCTGCGGCTTCTACAACGTCCTGGCTACCGCCGCCGTCACGAGCTCGATGCTGGGCCTGCCCGAGGGCACGCCCGCGACCATCCGGCTGACCCAGGCGTACGAGGGCTGGGTCCGGCAGCAGCTCCTGGGTGCTGGCGGCTACCCCTGGCTGACGATCGGCCTGGTCGTCGGCGCTGGCTGCGGGGTAGCCGGCTTCGTGTGGGCGCAGTGGCGGGCCCGGCTGGTCGGGACGCTGTTCGCGCTCACGCTCGTCGTCGAGCCGCTGGTCTACCTGACCGGGCTCGACACGCTCGTGTTCCCGGGCGGTGACTACGCGCGCAGCTTGTGGAACCTCGCGGTCTGGGCGCTCGAGGCGGCGGCGGGGGTGGTCCTGGTCGTGGTCTGGTGGCGACGCGACCGCCCGGCGGCCCGACTCCCCGTTCGTGCTCGCTGAGGCGACGTTCCTCGCCCGCGTGCCGGGGGCGGACGCCGGTCCCCGTCGACCGAGACTTCCCGCAGCGCGCCGGAGAGCGCCCCCTGTCGGTCCAGCGGCACGGCGGGCAGTCTCCCCCGCATGCGGCGCCTGCCCGGCCCAGATCTGGGAACGGCACCCGCCCGCGGGTCGCTGCCCGGCTTTCCCCGTGCGCGAACCGCGCTCGCCGGCCCGGCCAGTGCAGCCGGGCGGGCCATGTCTGGGCGGGGCACCGCAAGGTTCGCCCCTTCCCACGTTGCGGCGCCCACCTTTCCGGCTGTCCTGCTGCTCCCGTGGGTCGATGAGCGCGTCTGAGAGCTGAACACGTCGTTCCCTGTCCAGGTTCTCGGGCTGTCTAGAAACAGGAACCAGTCATCGGAGAACGGCGCGAAACGCCACCTTGCGGCGCGGCCTGCTGGGGGCCGAGAAGACGGTCATCGAGTCGATCGAGTACGACGAGGTCGAGCAGGTCCTCCTCGCTGATGTTCGACCGACGCGACGGGCTGGAAGCAGGTGCGGCCGGTGTCAGCGGCGCTCACCCCGGTTCTACCGGGGAGAAGGCCGCCGGCGATGGCGAGCGCTGGACCTGGGCACGATCCAGGAGTGGCTGCAGCCCGACGCGCCACGGGTGAGCTGCCGTGAGCATGGGGCCACGGTCCGGCGGTGCCCTGGGCTCGGCACGCGGCCGGGCACACCTACGCTTCGACGAGCAGGTCGCCTGGTTGGCGACCCAGTGCTCGATGTCCGCGGTGACCGACCTGATGCGGATCGCGTGGCGCACGGTCGGGGCGATCATCACCCGGGTCTGGGCCGACGTCGAGGAGCTGCATGACCGATTCGCGGGGCTACGTCGGATCGGGATCGATGAGATCTCCTACAAGCGCGGCCACCGGTACCTGAGCGTGGTGGTAGACCACGACAGCGACCGGCTGGTGTGGGCCCACCGGGCCGCGACAAGGCCACCCGGGCTTGTTCTTCGACGCCCTGGGCGAGGACCGCTGCGCCCAGATCGATGAGGTCCGCCGCCACGAGTGGAACGAGGCCCGTGGCGCAGTCCGGCAGCGTCGAGCAGGTCAATCAACCGGACACGCGAAAGCGTTGAGGCATGCCCGGTACGCGTTGTGGAAGAACGAGGAGAAAGCACCGTCCGGCAACGGGCCAAGCTGGCCTGGGCCCGCAGCTGCCGGATCCCCGCCTTCGTCGGCCTGCTCGGAAGCGCCACTTTTCCGCGAGCCGCGTTCGGCCACCGCGCCGCGCTCACCGGCGACCCGACCCATCGGCAGCCGCCCTGTATCCGGTGCTTGCCGCCCCGATCTGGAAAGGGTGCCCGTTCCGGGGGCCGCTCGCCATCCGCATGCCAAGCCACAGTCGAAGTGACCCGACGGACGGCTGCGACCCGATGCGGTGGCTCCCGGGCGTATGGGCGGGTCTATCTCGGGTCAGACGGGTCAGCGCCGAGGTGCTGGCCGGGCAGCCTCGCAGGGCACTCTTCGAACGACCAGCTGGTGGCAGGCAGTCCGGCGAGGACCCGCCGGACGAGGGCCGTGGCCCGGCGCTGGGCGACCGGGTCGGGGTGCTGGAGCCAGAGTCCTACCACCCAGTGGTGGCCGTCGGGCCGGACGGACAGGTGCTCGAGCCGGTCGCCGGGGCTGGCGGCGGCGGTGAACGCGGCCCGCACCAGCTCCGCGGTCAGGTCGGGGGGATGCGTGCGGACGCGCACGAGGATCAGGAGCACCGGGGCACCTCCGCGGCCGGGCCGCAGCTAGTCCCAGCCCCAGTTGCTCGGGACGGTGACGCCGGCGTGCGTGTGGATCTGGGTGGGTGCGGTCGTCGAGGCCTGCGCGGCGACGGGTGCGCCGAGGGCGGCGACGGCGACGGTGAGGGCGAGGAGCCGGGAGGTGGTGCGGAGGGCGTTCATGGCTGTTCCCTTCGTGGTCGGCCTGGGGGTTCCGGCCTGCTGCTGCCGACATTGGCCCGGTCGGGGGCGGCCGCTCTAGCGGTCAGATCCGGCCACGGTCGGATGCGGACACCTGCCGGGGCAGGCCGTCGCTGACCGGTCCCGGCCAGCCGTCCCATTGGCCGCAACCGACCGCTGCCGCGACCGGCCCCCGCGGGCTTTCACTCGGGTCGTCAGAGCCGGCGACGTCGGACCGAGGAGCCCCAGATGACAACAGCGAAGCGAGCAGCCCCCACCACCACGGTGAGCGTGCAGGGCCCGGCGTCCACGGGAGGACGCGTCGTGGACCTCGGGCCGGGCGACCAGCTGAGCTTCGGGTCGTGTGGGTGCGCGCCGTGTGGCCACGCGATCGTGGTGGAGACCTCTCGACCGGGGGACCTGATCGGCCGGGTGACCGCGCTTGCCGACTACTGGCGGCTGGACAACCTCAGCGTGACCACGCCACTGCTGTGCCGCGACCTCGAGGACCCCACGCAGCTCGTCCGGCTGGGGCCGGGCCGGCTCGGCGTCGTGATGCCGTTCGAGCTCGCGCAGGTGAGCTGGGCCGGTCACGCAGCCACGCAGTCGCTCACCGTGTTCGGCCCGGAGCCTGCGTTCGGCGCCGGCCCCGGCCGGTGCTGCGTGGCGAGCAGCGCCCCCGACGTACACCTGAACCGCGGGGCCACCTATTACGCGGTGCTTGAGGCGTTGTGCGCGCCGTGGCTGGCGGGGGGACCCGACACCCGGCTGCCAAAGTCGGCGGACATCGCCGCCGAGCTGTCGAGACGTGGGTTGCGGCTGACGCGCCGGGCCGTCGACCACCACATCGACTACCTCGTCGACCGGCTCGGGGTCGGGGTGGGCGACGGAGTCGGAGCGAACTTACGCCGGCGCGTGGCGCTGGTCGAGGCGGCGGTGCTGGGCGGGCACGTCGGGGGTCGGTCCGAGCCGCTGCAGGCCGTGCCGTGGTGAACTCTGCGGAAACGACCCTCGGCGTGCGTACGCCTGGGTTATGCTGCGGCCAGCCTTCCAGGGGCGTGTCGTTGTGGGGGTACGCATGCTCGATGAGCTCGGTCTGGGACTCGGCCCGACGGTCGAGAAGGTGTACGTCGCGCTGCTGCGTGACCCGGACTCGACGGTCGCGACGCTGAGTGAGTCCCTCGGGCTGAACGACCCCGAGGTGCGCGCCGCGCTCGATGAGCTCGCCACGCTCGCGCTGGTGCGCAGCGTCGACGGTCGCACCCGCCCGGTCGACCCGCAGGTGGGCCTGGCCACGCTGCTGGCACGCCAGCAGGCCGAGGTGGCCCGGCGGCACATGGAGATCGAGCAGAGCCGGCTCGCGGTCGAGCAGTGGCTCGCGGTGCACAGCCACCGCCACGAGGGGGTCGATGTCGAGCGGATCTACGGTGTGGACGCCGTGCGGACGCGGATTGAGGAGTTCGCCCGCGGCTGCCGCGACGAGGTGGTCTCGTTCAACCCCGGCGGCGCGCAGAGCGCTGAGAGCCTGGCCCGGTCGCGTCCGCTCAACGAGGAGACCCTCCGCCGCGGCGTACGCATGCGGGCGATCTTCCTTGACAGCGTCCGCAACGACCGCCCGACCGTTGAGCACACCCGATGGCTCACCGACCTCGGCGGCCAGGTCCGCACGGTGCCGGTGCTGCCGATCCGGATGATCGTGGCCGACCAGGACCGCGCACTTGTGCCGATCGACGAGACCGACAGCAGTGCCGGATCGTTCCTCATGTCCGGACGGGCCCTGGTCGCAGGGCTCGTCGCACTGTTCGACACCACGTGGGCGACTGCCCGGCCGCTCGGTGACCGGCCCAGCCGCGAGCCCGGCCTGCCCAGCGAGCAGGAGCGGCAGGCCTTGACGCTGTGGGTACGCGGCTGCACCGACGCCATGGTGGCCACCCGGCTGGGCGTCTCCGAGCGCACCGTGCGGCGGATGAGCGACAGCCTGTCCCAGCGGCTGCGGGCGCGCAGCCGCTTCGAGGTCGGCGCCCGCGCCGTCGAGCTCGGCTGGCTGACCCCCGCCGACCTGGGGTAGCCGACCCGGTCCGTGTCTGTGTGCTGAGGTCGGGCGGCGGCGCAAGGCCGCGAGCCCTGCCCCGCGGTGACCTCCGACGCAGCGTGTGCACAAGCGACGGCGGGCTCGGCGCCCACCCGGGCCACGACGAAGGCGAGCCCAACCACGGGTCAGACGCCGGGGACCGTGTACAGCAACACCAGCCTGACGACGAGCGCGATCGCCGGCTCCGGGCTCGTCGAGCCCGCGATCGAGAGCGCCACAGCCGAGATCCGGCTGACCACAAGCATGCCCTCAGCATCCTTGGATCCGACGCCAGACGAGGTCCGGGAGTTCTGAATGAAGAAGACAGCGGCGCGGCCCGGGCGGTCAGCCCACCGCGGTGTACTCACCGCGGCGTAGCGGGGGTGCGTCTTGGACGTCGCCTGCAACCGACGAGTCGACCTCGGCGAGGCCAGTCTCGCGGCCGATGAGACCTGAGGGGCACGCCGGCAGGTTGAGCGGGAACACGACCCGGGCGGCACCGTCCACGGCCCGCGAGGACCGCCATCGAGATTGCCGAGGTCGACCGTCCGGTCGGGCCCGAACGGGCCGGACCGGTTGATCGCGTTGGGCAAAGGACGAGACCACGCCCGAACCGCTGCCCAGGAACCAGGCCAAGGCCCACCACCACCCGGTGCCACCCCACGTCAGGCGAACGCCCACCGGCTCCGCACCCACGAGGGCCGCGACCTCTTCAAGCGGCGGCGAGCCACCGGGGTTCAACCTCCTGAAGTCCACAGGGCGGCGCCCTGGCGGCCTGACCCCATCGCCAGGGGACCTCGTCATCGTTTCGGAGCAGCAACGACTGAGTTGTGCCCGCGCCCGACCGTTGCTGACCTCGTCACTGCTCATACGGGTACCAGCTGACGAGCACGGCCTCCAGCGGCGGTTTCAGTGACGATCTCGGCCGATCTTCTCCCGCCCACCGGGAGCCCTCGGGACGTAGAGTCTAAGCACGCGGCGCGTACGGACATGGGCGGCGTTCAGAGAGTTCGATTGTCTAATGTATAGCCGATATGGTCGCGTGGTCCTAGGCGTTCACGTCCGCTGGAGGAGGCCCCAGCTGTGACCGTGAACTTGGTCTCAGTTCAGACTCTGATCGAGAACGTTCGTGCCGTCATGGACTCGGACACTGCCACCTTGCTGTTGCTGGACGAGACGGGCACAGTCCTCGAGCCGGCTGCGTCCGCCGGCCTGGGTCGTCGATGGCGCGGTGCTACGCACGTTCGCGTCGGGTCTGGCTTCGCCGGACGAGTCGCCGCGGGGCGCGAACCTGTCGTCCTCAACGAGGTCAACGAAATATCGGTCCTCAACCCCATCCTTCGAGACTTCGGGGTGCGGCGACTCCTCGGGGTTCCTGTCTTCGGTTCTGAGGGCTTGCTAGGGGTTCTGCATACGGGATACCTGATGGCACGAACGTTCACGCCCGAGGACACGGTGCGCTTGGAAGGCGCGGCAGCCGAGATTGGCCAGCGCCTGTCCGAGAGAACCGAGGATGATGCGCACCTGGCGGCGCTGGCCTTGCAGCGCAGTCTGCTTCCCGCCGCGCCCCCGTTCATCGAGGGTCTCGACATCGCGGTGCGCTATCTGCCCGCCGAAGGAGATCTGGGAGGTGACTGGTACGACATCTTCACGCTGCCCAGCGGCAAAGTCGGTTTCGTCATGGGCGATGTGGAGGGACATGGTCTCCGGTCGGCAGTCGCCATGGGCCGGCTGCGGAGCGCACTGCGTGCCTACGCCCTCGATTACGACGATCCGGCAGAGGTGCTGTACCGCCTCAATCGCGAACTCTGCTACTTCGAGACCGAGATCTCGGCCACCGTCGTGTACGCAGTCACCGCCCCCCCGTTCGAGGTCGTGACGATCTGCAACGCGGGCCACCCGGCACCGTTGATCGCCCAGCGAGGGCAACCCTTCGCCAAGATCGCCAGTGTCTCGGCGGGTCTGCTGCTGGGTCTCGATGCAGGGCTGCGGCGCTACAGCGAGCAGGTCCCGCTCTCGCCGGGGGCTGCCCTCGCGTTCTACACCGACGGTCTAGTCGAGCGCCGAAAAGGATCCGACCAGCACACGGACCCGGACGTCGAACGCTTAGGGCTTGTACGACGAGCGTTCGTGGCCAGCGACAACGCTGAAACGGCCTGCAGTCGGATCATCGCAGAGGGGCTCGGTGACGACAGCGTCGAGGACGACGTCGCTCTGGTCGTGGTGCGACGCCCGGCGTGACGGGCTGACAGTCGCTCCACCGCCTCGGACCTGGTACCGCATAGCTCCGAGGGACGCACTCACATGCCGCGAATCGGGGAGTTTGATCCGTCCAGGGTCCAGCAGGGTCGCTTCGTACCTCTCCCCCTTGCGCGGCCGAGTCCGCACGAGGTCGCGGGGGGAGCCAATGACGTCGGCGACGTCGGCGACGTCGGCGACCCGGCGACGTCACTTCGCGCAAGTCCAGCACAGGCGGACTGGTGGCGTCATCAGTGGATTCACCACCGGACGGAGTGGCCGCTGCATCCACGGAAGTCTCTGGTTCGGTCTCCCACTCGACCGTTGAGAAACCGTCGTCCGTCTCCGTCGTCGTAGAGGGTCACCTTCAGCACCATGACCGGAAGGCCGTCCCCACCAGCAACTCCAGCGCCCGGAAGGTGCGCGGTTCGAAGCCGCGCGCGATCAGGGCCGGCTGGGGCTTGCGCACCACGGGCCGCGGGGTGTCGGTCTGGGTCAACTCCCTCCAGTCCTCCGAAACTCTGACGGACCATCGTGATAGCGATGCGCCAACTCATCGAGTCCAACGTTGCAAGCCCAACCGGCGTACTCGGGGCCCTGTGCGGGTTCTGACGGTCGACGTCTCGCTTCACCTCTGGTCGACGACGCGAGGTCGCGGGACCTGCCCAGGCGCAGGCGCGGCGGGACCTCCCATGCGACGAACCATGCGACCAAGGGGCAGGTTCCCCATGGATCAGGATCAGGATCAGGCTGATTGTCCGTCACGAGCCGCGACAGGTTCCCTGACCCGCGATGACGTGCAGCTCAACGCATCCGGATGATGGCGACTGCCACGTCCCAGTCGTCCATGTCCCTCAGCACCGCGGCGGGTCCCCGGAAAGGCCACCGGGCGTCTCGGCTCGTCACGTGGTCAGTCCTCCGGCTCGTAGGCGAGGTTCGGGGACAGCCAGCGCTCGGCCTCGGCCAGGGTCATCCCCTTGCGGGCGGCGTAGTCCTCGACCTGGTCCTTGGCGATCCGGCCGACGACGAAGTACTGCGACTGCGGGTGGGACAGGTACCAGCCGCTGACCGAGGCTCCCGGCCACATCGCCATGCTCTCGGTGAGCGTGATCCCGGTGGCCTTCTCGACGTCCAGCAGGTCCCACAGCTTGGCCTTCTCGGTGTGCTCCGGGCACGCCGGGTAGCCCGGGGCGGGCCTGATCCCGTCGTACCGCTCCTTGAGCAGCCCCTCGGCGTCGAGGTCCTCGCCGGCGGCGTACCCCCACAGGTCGGTGCGGACCACCTCGTGCAGCCGCTCCGCGAACGCCTCCGCCAACCGGTCCGCGAGCGACTCCAGCAGGATCGCCGAGTAGTCGTCGTGCTCGGCCTTGAAGGCCGCCACCCGGTCCGAGCTGCCTAGGCCGGCGGTCACCGCGAAGGCGCCCACATGATCGGGCAGACCGGTCTCGACGGGGGCCACGAAGTCCGCCAGCGAGCGGTTCGGGACGCCGTCGCGGTGCTGCCCCTGCTGGCGCAGGTGGCACAGCGTGGTCAGCACCTCGGTGCGGGAGGCGTCGGTGTAGAGCCGGGTGTCGTCGTCGCCCACCGCGTTCGCCGGGAACAGCCCCACCACCCCGTTGGCGCGCAGCCAGCCCTCGGCGACCACCCGGTCCAGCATCTGCTGGGCGTCCTCGTAGAGGCGGCGTGCCGCCTCGCCGGCCGACGGGCTGTTCAGGATGTCGGGGAACCGGCCCTTCATCTCCCAGGCGTTGAAGAACGGCTGCCAGTCGATGTAGTCGCGCAGCTCGGCCAGTGGGTAGTCGGTGAGGACCCGGACCCGCTCGGTCATGCGCGGTTGCGGCGGCGTGTAGTCGTCCCAGTCCAGCGGCGTGCGGTTCGCCCGGGCGTCCGCCAACGGCAGTACCACCCGCTCGCTGTGCTTGGCGGCGTGCCGCTCCCGGATCGAGTCGAAGTCGGCGGTCACCTCGTCGATCAGCTTGCCGCGGCGCTCCTCGGACAGCAGCGCGGCGGCCACCGGCACCGAGCGCGAGGCGTCCTTGACCCACACCACGGGGCCGTCGTACCTCGGGTCCACCTTGACCGCGGTGTGGGCGCGGGAGGTGGTCGCCCCGCCGACCAGGAGCGGGATCGAGAAGCCCTGCCGCTGCATCTCCGTGGCGAAGGTGACCATCTCGTCGAGGGAGGGCGTGATCAGCCCGGACAGCCCGATCAGGTCCGCGTCGACCTCCCGGGCGGTGTCGATGATCTTCTGGGCCGGCACCATCACGCCGAGGTCGATCACCTCGTAGTTGTTGCACTGCAGGACCACGCCGACGATGTTCTTGCCGATGTCGTGCACGTCGCCCTTGACCGTGGCCATCACGATCGTGCCCTTCCTCTCCTCGACGTCGCCGGGCTTCTTCTCCGCCTCGATGAAGGGGATCAGGTAGGCGACGGCCTTCTTCATCACCCGCGCGGACTTCACCACCTGCGGCAGGAACATCTTGCCGTCACCGAAGAGGTCGCCGACCACGTTCATGCCGTCCATCAGCGGGCCCTCGATCACCTCGATCGGGCGACCACCCCGCTCCGAGATCTCCGCGCGCAGCTCCTCGGTGTCGGACTCGGCGAACTCGTCGATCCCCTTGACCAGGGCGTGCGTGATCCGCTCCGCGACCGGCAGCGACCGCCACTCCTCGGAGGCGACCTCCCGGACGGTGCCGTCGCCGGCGAAGTCCGGGGCGATCTCCAGGAGCCGCTCGGTGCTGTCCTCGCGGCGGTTGAGCACCACGTCCTCGATGCGCTCGCGCAGGCCGGCGTCGATCTCGTCGTAGACCACCAGCGCCCCGGCGTTCACGATGCCCATGTCCATGCCGGCGTGGATCGCGTGGTACAGGAACACCGCGTGGATCGCCTCGCGGACCGGGTTGTTCCCCCGGAAGGAGAAGGAGACGTTGGAGACGCCGCCGGAGACCAGCGCACCGGGCAGGTTCTCCTTGATCCAGCGGGCGGCCTCGATGAAGTCCACCCCGTAGTTCGCGTGCTCCTCGATGCCGGTCGCGACCGCGAAGATGTTCGGGTCGAAAATCACGTCCTCGGCCGGGAAGCCGACCTCGTCGACCAGGATGTCGTACGCGCGCCGGCAGATCGCCTTGCGCCGGTCGAGGTTGTCGGCCTGGCCGTCCTCGTCGAAGGCCATCACGACCACCGCGGCGCCGTACTTGCGGCACAGCCGTGCCTGCTCGCGGAACTTGTCCTCGCCCTCCTTCATCGAGATGGAGTTGACGATCGGCTTGCCCTGCACGCACTTGAGGCCGGCCCCGATGACCTCCCACTTCGAGGAGTCGACCATCACCGGGACCCGGGAGATGTCCGGCTCGCTGGCGACCAGCTTGACGAAGCGGTCCATGGCCTGGACGCCGTCGATCATCCCCTCGTCCATGTTGATGTCGATGACCTGGGCGCCGGCCTCGACCTGCTGACGGGCGACGGCCAGCGCGGTGCCGTAGTCGCCCTCCTTGATCAGCCGGCGGAAGCGGGCCGACCCGGTGATGTTGGTGCGCTCCCCCACGTTGACGAAGAGCGACTCGGATGTGACGGTCAGGGGCTCCAGACCGGCCAGCCGCAGCGCCGCGGGGATGCTGGGGACCTCCCGCGGTGGCTTGTCCGCGGCCGCTCCGGCGATCGCGGCGATGTGCTCCGGGGTGGTCCCGCAGCAGCCGCCGAGCAGGTTCACCAGCCCGCTGCCGGCGAACTCCTCGAGCACCCCCGCGGTCTGGTGGGGCGCCTCGTCGTACTCCCCGAACTCGTTGGGCAGCCCGGCGTTGGGGTAGCAGGAGACGAAGGTGTCCGCGACCCGGGCGAGCTCGGCGACGTACGGGCGCATGTCCGCGGCCCCGAGCGCGCAGTTCAGGCCGACGGCCAGGGGGCGCACGTGCCGCACGGAGTTCCAGAACGCCTCGGTGACCTGCCCGGACAGGGTGCGGCCGGAGGCGTCGGTGATCGTGCCGGATACGATCACCGGCCAGCGGCGGCCGCGGTCCTCGAAGAGCGTCTCCAGGGCGAAGATCGCCGCCTTCGCGTTCAGGGTGTCGAAGATGGTCTCGATCAGCAGCAGGTCGGCGCCGCCGTCGACCAGCCCGCGGGCCTGCTCGAGGTAGGCCTCCACGAGCCGGTCGTAGGTGATGTTGCGGGTGCCGGGGTCGTTGACGTCCGGCGAGATGGAGGCGGTGGTGTTGGTCGGCCCGAGGGCTCCGATCACCCAGCGGGGCCGGTCCGGGGTGGCGGCGGTGACCTGGTCGCAGGCCTCCCGCGCCAGGCGGGCGGACTCGTAGTTCAGCTCGTAGGCGAGGTCCTGCAGGCCGTAGTCGGCCTGGGAGATCCGCTGGGCGCTGAACGTGTTCGTCTCCACCAGGTCCGCGCCGGCCTCCAGGTAGGCCAGGTGGATGTCGCGGATCAGGTCCGGCTGGGTGAGGCTGAGCAGGTCGGAGTTGCCGCGCACGTCCTGCCCCCAGTCGGCGAACCGGGCGCCGCGGAAGTCCGCCTCGCCGAGGCCGTGCCGCTGGATCATCGTGCCCATCGCGCCGTCCATGACCAGGATCCGCGAGCGCAGGGCCGCGCTCAGGGCCTCGGTGGCGTCAGGTCGGGTCAGCGAGTCGGTCAAGGAGTCCCTCGGCTAGGTCGGTGAACGGCGACTCCTCGGCCGGAGCCCTGTCAAGCGTAGGTGTCCCAACCGAGCGCACCCCGGACCGAGTCCGGATCGTGGCAGGACGTCTCACATTGTGTCAGGCGGGACCCGACCTGGGCGGCGCACGCCGACCTGCGGACTGCTGCACGCGACCGGGACTAGGCTGGAGCGGTGATCGAGATCGAGGATGTGCCCGCCCTGAGGTCCCCCGTCCTGATCGCCGCCTTCGAGGGCTGGAACGACGCGGCGGATGCGGCCTCCTCGGTGGTGGACCACCTCGCCAGGGTCTGGGACGCCCGGGTGGTGGCGGCGATCGACCCCGAGGACTTCTACGACTTCCAGGTCAACCGGCCCACGGTCGGCAGCACCGAGGACGGCATGCGCCGGATCACCTGGCCCTCGACGCAGCTCTCCGTCTGCTCCCCGCCGGGAGCCACCCGCGATGTCATCCTGCTGCGCGGGATCGAGCCCAACATGCGCTGGCGGCAGTTCTGCGCGGAGCTGCTGGCCGCCTCCGAGGAGCTCGGGGCGGAGCTCGTCGTGACCCTGGGCGCGCTGCTCGCCGACACCCCGCACACCCGGCCGATCCCGGTCTCCGGGACGGCGACCGAGCCCGAGATCGCGGACCGGCTCAAGCTCGAGCAGTCCAACTACGAGGGTCCCACCGGCATCGTCGGGGTCTTCCAGGACGCCGCCACGCAGGCGGACCTGCCCGGCCGTGTCGTTCTGGGCGGCGGTCCCGCACTACGTGGCGCAGCCGCCGTGCCCGAAGGCGACGCTGGCGCTGCTCGGTCAGCTCGAGGACCTGCTGGAGGTCAGCATCCCGCTGGCCGACCTGCCCGAGGAGGCGCGCGCCTGGGAGCGCGGCGTCGACGAGCTCTCCGAGGAGGACGAGGAGATCGGCGACTACGTGCGCGCGCTCGAGGAGACCCGGGACACCGCCGAGCTCCCCGAGGCCAGCGGTGAGGCGATCGCCCGCGAGTTCGAGCGCTACCTCAAGCGCCGCGAGACCGACGACGGCTGAGGACGGGCGCGGGCCGCCGGGGGCCCGGGACGTCCGGGCGGCGGGGAGTCAGAGCAGGATGCCGAGCCGGGCGTCGAGCAGGCCGACGGACCAGCTGGCGCCGGAGCCGTCCCCGGGCTCGGTCGGCGGCCCAGGCGTCGACGGCGGCGAGCGCGGCGGGGCGTCGAGGTCCGCAGCCAGCGCCGCTCGGACCTCGTGACGAGCGCTCGGCGGCCGCCCGCGGGACGACGCCGCCGACCGCGGCCCGCCACACGGCCGAGCCGGTCCCGTGCGGCGCATCAGGTCGGCGTCGGTCCACTCCCAGTCGGAGCGGTAGTGGTGCGCGAGCATCGCCAGCCGGATCGCCATCGGGTCCACTGCCGCTCTCGCGCAGCCGGGAGACCAGCACCAGGTTGCCCTTCGACTTCGACATCTTCTCGCCCTCGTAGCCGACCATGCCGGCGTGCACGTAGGCGCGCGCGAACGTCGAGCCCCTCGGCGGCGGCCTGCGCCTCGGAGGCGCTCATCTCGTGGTGCGGGAACACCAGGTCGCTGCCGCCGCCCTGCACGTCGAAGGCCGTGCCGAGGTGGTGCAGCGCGATCGCGGCAGCACTCGACGTGCCAGCCGGGGCGGCCACGGCCCAGCGACGGTGTCCCAGGCCGGCTCGTCCGGGCGCTCCGCCTGCCAGAGCAGGCAGTCCAGCGGGTCCTTCTTGCCGGCCCGGTCCGGGTCGCCCCCGCGCTCGGCGAAGACCGCGAGCATCTCCTCGTCCGACAGGTGGGAGACCGACCCGAAGCGCGGGTCGGAGCGGACCGAGAAGTACAGGTCGCCGTCCACGTCGTAGACGTAGCCCCGGTCGCTGCAGGCCGCTGGACCATCTCCACGACCAGCGGGATGGACTCGACGGCCCCGACGTAGTCGTCGGGGGCCAGCACCCGCAGCGCGGTCATGTCCTCGCGGAACAGCTCGGTCTCCCGCTCGGCGAGCTCGGACCAGTCCATCCCGGTGGCGGTCGCCCGCTCCAGCAGCGGGTCGTCGACGTCGGTGACGTTCTGGACGTAGTGGACGCTGTGCCCGGCGTCGCGCCAGGCGCGGTTCAGCAGGTCGAAGGCGATGTACGTCGCGGCGTGGCCGATGTGCGTGGCGTCGTACGGGCGTGATCCCGCAGACGTACATCCGGGCCGGTCGCTTTCGGGTAGCGGTCGGCACCACCACACCGGCCGCGGTGTCGTGGACGCTGACCGGCGTCGCCCGTCCCGAGGTCGACCCGGGGGACGTCGGGGCTCGTCCAGGCACGCATGCGCGCAGCCTAACCGACGAGGCGTCAGAACGCCGGCCACGGGATCGAGGGACGGCCGCCGGACGGCCGCGGCATCCGGTCGCGTCAGCAGCAGCAGCTCGCACCGGCGCACGGCTGCGGCCACCTCCCACGGGGCGACCAGCCGTGCGAGCAGCGCGGCGGACAGGTCGCTGTCGGCGGCGCGAGCGTCTCGAGCACGCGGCGCACCGCGGCGGCGTCCTCGGGGTCGAGCGGGCCGCCGCCCAGCCCCACAGCACCGTCCGCAGCTTGTCGTCGACGTTGAACGCAACGCCGTGGTCGACGCCGAAGCGGTGCCCGTCGGGCATCGCCAGCACGTGACCGCCCTTGCGGTCGGCGTTGTTCACCACGCACGTCGAACACCGCCATCCGGCGCAGGCTGTCGCTGTCCTCGTGGACCAGGGACATCGGCCGGTCGTTCGCGTCGTAGGCGTCCAGCACGTGCAGGTAGCCGCGGGGCACCTCGCCCTCCGGCACCAGGTCCACCGGGTCCTGCGCCGGGTCCGGCTCCCGCCACGCCTGCACCATCCCGACCCCGGCGGGACCGTCACCGCGCAGCACGGTCGTCGGCACGACGTCCCAGCCGAGCGCCTCGGAGACGACGTACGCCGCCACCTCGCGGCGCGCCAGCGTGCCGTCCGGGAAGTCCCACAGCGGGCGCTCCCCCGAGCCACCGGCTTGTAGACGCACTCGATAGCGCGCCGTCCAGGCTGACCGTGCCGAAGAAGGTGGCGTTGGAGGCCGGCATGATCCGGCCCCGCAGCTCGATCTCGCCGCGGTTCAGCAGGTCGTGCTCGTCCACGGCGCTGCCGGGGCCACCCTCGGCGCTGTCCACGGACATGGTCACGCCTCGGGGGCCGGCCGTGGTGCGCCGGAAGCCGTTGGCGCGGGGGCAGAGGTGACCGGACGGGTCGAGCGGGCCGCCGCAGAACGGGCACGGCTCCCGGCCGGCGCCGACGACGACCTGGGCACGCTTGCTGAAGGCGCGGGCCAGCCCGGCCGGCAGTCGCACGACCAGCACCTCCTCGGGCTCGGGCTCCTCGATGTCCTCCTCGGGTGTGCCCGGCTCGACGACGCTCTCCTCGCTGAACGGGAAGACCTCCACGACGATCCGCTCGTCGGTGGCGTCCCAGGACAGGGTCATGGTGCCTGCGCGGAACTCCTCGACGATCGGCTGCTCGAGCGGCTCGTTGTCCTCCAGGGCCACCGGCGGTGCCGCCGGGATCCGGCTGTCCCCCTCCACGGAGCGGAGCAGCTCGTCGAGCAGCTCGTCGATGCGCTCGGCCAGGATCAGCACCTGCTGCTTCTCCAGCGCGACGCTGGTCACCCGGGGCCCGCTGCGGGCCTGCAGGAAGAACGTGCGCTGCCCGGGTGGGCCGACCGTGCCCGCGACGAACCGCTCGGGCGGGTCGAAGCTGTGGATCACCGATGCCATGACGACGAGCCTAGGGGGTGGTCCCAGAACCGCCACCCACGGCTGCGTCGCTGCTGACCTTGCGGCCTGCGGCGCTTCTTGGCGGCGGGGCGGAGGTGGGACAGGTCCCCGACCGAGGTGTTCATGGTCATCACGAACGGCCGCATCGGCGTGTAGCGCACCACCGACAGCGAGGCGGGGTCGACCACGATGCGCTGGAAGGCGTCGAGGTGGATGCCGAGCGCGTCGGCCAGGATCGCCTTGATCACGTCGCCGTGGCTGACCGCCACCCACGCGGCGTCCGGCGCCGTGCTCCTCGGCCTCCACGCGGGCGTCCCAGCGGCGGATCGTCGCGACCGCCCGTGCGGACATGTCGGCCATCGACTCCCCCTCGGGGAACAGCGCCGCCGAGGGGTGCGACTGCACCGTCTTCCACATCGGCTCCTTGGCCAGGGTCTTCAGCTCGCGTCCCGTCCACGAGCCGTAGTCGCACTCGAGCAGGCCCCTTCTCCGAGGACACCCGCGGAGCGCCCTCCTGGCGGCGTACCACCTCGCGAGCGGTCTCCCGGCAGCGCTCCAGCGGGCTGGAGACCACGGCGACCAGCGGAAGGCCGGCGAGCCGCTCCCCCGCGACGCGGGCCTGGCTCGAGCCCCACGCTCGTCGAGGTGCACGCCCTTGCTCCGGCCGGCGAGCACGCCGGTCGCGTTGGCGGTGGTGCGGCCGTGTCGGGCCAGGATCAGAGTCGGCATGTGACCCGACCCTACAGGCCCCGGACACGTACCCTGAGCCGCATGATCGTCGACAGCGCGCTCTACCGCGACGGTGTCCGCATCTCCGTGGACTGCGAGAAGGACGACCTGCAGCCGATCCGCGGCGCAGGTCACCGGCGACAGCGACTTCGTCTGGGTCGGGCTGCACCAGCCGTCCGAGGACGAGCTGGCCGATGTCGCGGAGGTCTTCTCGCTGCACCCGCTGGCCGTCGAGGACGCGCTTGAAGGCGCACCAGCGACCCAAGCTGGAGCGCTACGACGACGGGCTGTTCCTGGTCCTCAAGACCCTCTGGTACGTCGACGAGGACGACGCCGTGGAGACCGGCGAGATCAACCTGTTCGTCGGGCGCGACTACGTCGTCAGCGTCCGGCACGGGCTGGGCACCGAGCTGCACAGCGCCCGCCTGGACCTGGAGGAGCAGACCTCGGTGCTCGGGCACGGCCCCTCCGCAGTGGTCTACGCGATCTGCGACAAGGTGGTCGACGACTACGAAGCGGTGGCGCTCGCTCTCGAGGAGGACGTCGACGAGGTCGAGGCGTCGGTGTTCTCCCCCGACCGCACCCAGGACTCCCGCCGCATCTACATCCTCAAGCGCGAGCTGGCCGAGGTACGGCGCGCGGTCAACCCGCTCCGCGAGCCGATGAAGCGGTTCGCGACCGGCTCGGTGCCGTTCGTGACCCAGGACGCGGCGCCGTTCTTCCGCGACGTCGCCGACCACGTCATCCGGGTCTCGGAGAGCATCGAGACCCTCGACAGCCTGCTGTCCACGGCGTTCGACGCGCACCTGGCCCGGATCAGCCTGCAGCAGAACGAGGACATGCGGAAGATCTCCGCCTGGGTCGCGATCGCCGCCGTGGGCACGCTGATCGCCGGGAACTACGGGCATGAACTTCGTGAACATCCCCGAGCTGCACTGGCACTACGGCTACTTCTTCGCGCTCGCGCTGATGCTCGGCGCCTCGCTGATGCTCTACCGGCTCTTCAAGAGGTCCGGCTGGCTGTGACCGTCCCGGACGTCGGGCCCGCCGCTGGCGGCGCGCCGTCCGGCCGGACGCGCACGGGTCAGGTGGCGCTCATCACGCCGGCGCCGAGCAGCACCAGCAGCACCACGCCGAGCCCGACCCGGTAGGGCACGAACCGTCCGATCGAGTGGCGGGCGACGAACCTCAGCAGCCAGGCCACGGACGCGTAGGCGACCACGAAGCTGACCGCGGTGCCGACCAGGGTCTGGCCGATGCCGATGTCACCGCCCAGCGCGTCCTTGAGCTCGTAGAGGCCGGCGGCGAACAGCGCGGGGATGGAGAGGAAGAAGGACAGCCGGGTGGCGCTGACCCGGTCCAGGCCGAGCAGCAGGCCGGCGGAGATGGTCGCCCCGGAGCGGGAGACGCCCGGGGACGAGCGCAACGCACTGGAGCAGTCCGACCATGATCGCGTCGCGCAGGGTCAGGCTCTCCTCGCCGCGCGTCTGGCGGCCGACCCGCTCGGCGTACAGCATCACCGCGCTCCAGGCGATCAGCGCGATCGCCACCACCCACAGCGAGCGCAGCGGGCCGGTGATGAGGCCCTTCGCGGCCAGGCCGACGATCCCGATGGGGATCGAGCCGACGATGACGTACCAGCCCATCCGGTGGTCGAGGGTGCCGCGCAGCCCTCGGGCCTGACCAGCCCGACCGACCAGGCCTTGGCGATCCGCCAGATGTCGGTCGCAGAAGTAGACGACGACCGCGAGGATCGCGCCCATCTGGATCACCGCGGTGAAGGCGGTCACCGCCGGGTCGTCCACCTGCAGGCCCGAGCAGCTTCTCGGTGATCGTGAGATGACCGGTGCTGGAGACCGGCAGGAACTCGGTCAGTCCTTCGACGATGCCGAGGATGACTGCCTGGATGTAGTCCATCTGCTCTTCCTGCGGTCGGGGCGGCCGGGCACAGCACTAGGCCGCGTGATGAACGCAGCGTGACGTGGCCGGTATGTCGGCTCGGTGTCGAACCGACCGGTCGGCGGCGAGGCGCCGCGGTCGCGGCGTACCGGACGTCGATACCGTGACCGCCATGCAGCAGCGCTACCTGGGCCGGACGGGTCTTCAGGTGTCCCGTCTGGGTCTCGGCACGCTCACCTGGGGACGCGACACCGACGAGCACGAGGCGCGCGACCAGCTCGTCGCGTTCACCGAGGCCGGCGGCACGCTCGTCGACACCGCCGCCGGGTACGGCGAGGGCGCCTCCGAGGAGCTGGTCGGCTCCCTGATCGGTGACGTCGTGGCCAGCGCGACGACCTGGTGCTCGCCACCAAGGCCGGGATCAGCCGCGGCCGCGACGGTCCGGGAGACGAACGCCTCGCGCGGCTACCTGATCCGCACCCTGGACGCGTCGCTGCGCCGGCTCGGCGTGGACCACGTCGACCTGTGGCAGGTGCACACCTGGGTCGACGACACCCCGCTCGAGGAGACGCTCAGCGCGCTGGACTACGCGGTCAGCGACCGGCCGGGCGGCGTACGTCGGGGTCTCGAACTACACGCGGCTGGCAGAGCGCGCAGGCCGCGACCTGGCAGCGCGCCGTCCCCGGGCGCGCGTGCTCGCCTCCACCCAGGTCGAGTACTCGCTGGTCAACCGCCGGGTCGAGGCGGAGGTGCTGCCGGCTGCCGCGGCGCTCGGGCTGGGCGTGCTGCCGTGGTCGCCGCTGGGCCGCGGCGTGCTCACCGGCAAGTACCGGCACGGCACCCCCGCCGACTCCCGCGCCGCCTCCCCGCACTTCGCGAACTTCGTCGGCAGCTACCTCACCGAGCGGCACGCCCGGATCGTCGAGGCGGTGGCCCGCGCGGCGGAAGGGCTGGAGCTGGTCCCCGCTCGAGGTGGCCCTGACCTGGGTGCGCGACCGGCCCGGTGTCACCGCGCCGATCGTCGGGGCCCGCACCGCGGCCCAGCTGCGCGGCTCGCTGACCGTCGAGGGCTGCGAGCTGCCGGCCCAGATCGTCGCCGCGCTCGACGACGTGTCCGGGAGGGGCGGCCCGCGCGTGACGCGCCGGGGTGCCTCGCCGCGACACGCTGTGGGCGGCCGTGCCACGATAGGCCGCATGTCTCGCGCACCTCTCGACACGCTCTCGCGGCGACGCGCGCTGGGCCCGGGTGTCGAGTACGAGTTCGAGCGGCTCACCATCTCGCGCGACTTCTCGCGCAGCTCGGTCACCCGGATGCTCGTCGACCGCGCCGAGCACGGCGGCTGGGAGCTGGACCGGCTCCGGCTGTCCCCGGACGGCACCCGCCGGGTGGTGCTGCGCCGCAAGATCATTCGGCAGCGGTCGACGTACTACTCGGGATTCAGCTGAGCCGCAGCGAAGGAGGCCTCATGGAGAACGTCGCCACGTCGTGGACGCGTCAGGGGCGATCCTGGTCGGCCACGACGGCTCGCTGCCCGCGGCCACGGCGGTCCGGTGGGCCGCCCGGCTCGCCGAGCGGCTCAGCCTTCCCCTGCTCGTGGTGCGCAGCTGGGCGCTCTCCTCGGCGCCGCGCCCGTCGACCTGGACCGCCGGCTACGTGCCGCCGCTGACCGACTTCGAGGACGCCGTACGGCAGCGGCTCGAGCACGACGTCGCCGGCCTGGACCTGCCCGCGGACTGCCGGGTCAGCTGTCACGTGGTGCACGGACAGCCGGACGCCGGCTGGTGGAGTCCTCGGCGGGCGCCGAGATGCTGGTGGTCGGCTCCCGCGGCATCGGCGGCTTCCGCGGCCTCGTGACCGGCTCCACCGCGACCCAGGTGGTCGGGCACGCCGGCTGCCCGGTGGTGGTGGTCCCGGTGGACGGGGACGAGGCCGAGGACCCGCTGGACAGGCCCGAGCGGGCCTGAGCCTGCTCAGGCGCGGTCGAGGAACCGGTCGAAGACCCGCGCCCCGAACTCCAGCGCGTCGGTGGGCACCCGCTCGTCGACGCCGTGGAACAGCGCCGTGAAGTCCAGGTCGCCGGGCAGCCGCAGCGGCGCGAACCCGAAGCAGCGGATCCCGAGCTTGTGCCAGTGCTTGGCGTCGGTGCCGCCGGACATCAGGTACGGCGCGACCAGCGCGCCGGGGTCCTCCGCGAGCAGGGCGGCGGTCATCGCGTCGACGAGGTCGCCGTCGAAGCTGGTCTCCAGCCCGTGCTGCCTGCTCACGTAGTCGATGTCGACCCGGTCGCCGACCAGCTCCGCGAGGGTGTCGAAGAACTCGTCCTCGTAGCCGGGCAGGAACCGGCCGTCGACGTGCGCCGTCGCCTCGCCCGGCACCACGTTCACCTTGTAGCCGGCGCTGAGCATCGTCGGGTTCGTCGTGTGCCGGATCACCGCGCCGAGCATCCGCGCCGCGGACCCGAACTCCTCCACCAGAGCCTCGGCGTTCTCCGGGGTGGCCTCCACCCCGGCGAGCTCCCCGATGGAGGAGAGCAGCACCCGCATCGAGGGCGTCAGCCGCACCGGCCAGTCGTGGGCGCCGATCCGGGCGACGGCCGCGCTCAGCTCGGTGACGGCGTTGTCCGGGTGTCGCATCGAGCCGTGCCCCGCGGTGCCCTTCGCGGTCAGCCGCATCCAGGCCATCCCCTTCTCGGCGGCCTCGATGAGGTAGACGCGTCGTCCGCGGATCGTGGCGCTGAAGCCGCCGACCTCGCCGATCGCCTCGGTGCAGCCGTCGAGCAGGTCCGGGCGGTTCAGCACGATCTGCTCCGCGCCCTGGTGACCCCCGGCCTCCTCGTCCGCGGTGAAGCAGAGCACCACCGGCCGCGGCGGCTCGATCCCGGCCCGGGCGCGTGCCCGCACCACGGAGAGCAGCATCGCGTCGAAGTCCTTCATGTCCACGGCGCCGCGGCCCCACAGGTAGCCGTCCTTGATCTCCCCCGAGAACGGGGGCACGGTCCAGTCGTCGGCCTCCGCCGGGACCACGTCCAGGTGCCCGTGGAGCAGCAGCGGGTCACGGTCCCCGCTCCCCCAGCGAGCCACCACGTTGGTGCGTCCCGCGACGCCTTCGTAGAGCTCCGGCTCCAGGCCGACCTCGGCGAGCAGTGACGCGACGTGCTCGGCGGCCTTCCGCTCACCCGGCCCGGACCCGTCGCCGTAGTTGGTGGTGTCTATGCGCAGCAGGTCACGACAGATGTCGACGACCTCGGCCGCCGGGTCGTACGCCTGCTGCCCTCGGTCCTCGGTGCGTGCGTCCATGGCCCCATCCTGACAGGCCCCCGCGCGGTACGCCCGGTGCGTCGATCGGGTCCGGGCTTTGCTACAGTTGCGCCGCGATCAGGGCTTGACGGTCCTGGCTCACACCCTGTCCGGGTGGCGGAATAGGTAGACGCGCTAGCTTGAGGTGCTAGTGCCCTTTATCGGGCGTGGGGGTTCAAGTCCCCCCTCGGACACGACCTTTCCCCCACCTCCGGAGATCAGATCCGGAGCGTGGGGGTTCAGCGTCTAAGGCCCGGCTGAGCGCGTCGGGCGGCGCGGGATGGAGCGAGATCTCTGCCTCCAACGCGTCGACCTCGGCCTGCACGGCGTTGATCCTCGGCACCAGCGCAACCGCTTCCACACCGGCCTCGATCGAGTCGTAGAGCCTCCCCAGGCGTGTCCTGGCCTCGCTGGGCCGCTGCTTGAGCTGGGCGGCCCTCGCGTTCGCAAGGCTCGGCGCCGCGGCCGCGCCCAGCAGCGCTCGGACCGTGCCGTCGATCCCGTCCGGCGAGAACAGATCGCCCCCAGCCACTCGTCGAAGATCCGTCGGACGACGCCGGCCGCGGGCTCGTCGAGCACCAGCTTCTTCAGCTGGACCCCCTCGGCCGCCTTCCTGGCATTCGGATGGGGCATGTAGCCCTCTGATCGGTAGCCGTACGGCGGACGGCCACCCTGGAAGCGTCCCTGTACCTCCACCTGGGCTGCCATGCCCAGCCGGACACGCTCCTGCACGGTCTGCCGCTCGCCACGGCTCAACCCCCGGTGAGCGTCATCAGCGTGTAGTGGCTCGGGTTCTTCGGGTCGTACTCGCCCCCGAGCTCGGGCACGAACAGCCGGACGCCTCGGTGCTCCAGGACCGGCGCGACCTCGGAGAACTGCGAGCCGAACCAGCACCGCTTGCCCTCGCCGACCACGATCGCGCCCCATGGTCGGCTGCGCTCATCGAGGTCGCTGAGCAGTCGCTGCGCTTGAGTGCGCCTACGCCACGGCAGGGACCGGGACTCGCCGACGTCGAAGTAGGTGGTGACGACGACCGCCGCCGGGTCGATGCGCTGTATCAGCGCTCTCGCAGCCCGCAACCGCCATTGAAGTGAGTCCTCCGGACTCTGTAGGTCCTCCGTCGAGCATCGTGCGTATAGAGCCAGCTTGAGGCCGGTTCAAGGTGCCGATGAGGCCCTTTGGGAGGCGACGACCGCCTCATCAAAAACAGCCCACGGATCCTCGGTCAGGAGCCTTCCTACGCTCCTCACGATCTCGCCGGCGCTCGCGCGCGCCCTCCAGCAGCCGGAGCAGCGCCCCAGCGGCCTGTGCGCTCAGCACCGGTACGCCCTCCGGGCAGTTCAGCTTCGCGACCGCACTCGTGACGGCTGCCTCGTGGGGTGCGCGATCAAGTCTCGACGCGGCCATGGTGAGCTCCTTGGAGAGGTTGGATGTCAGATGCCGACGCCGTTCTTGCTGCCGGCCCGGCGTTCGGGCCGGTGGACGATCGCGGCGTGTAGCTCGGCCCGGCTGCGAGCGGCACCCGGTGGTGCAGTCGCCGTCTCGGGTAGCGGGCGGAGCCGGTCGCGGACGAGCCCGAGGATGGCGTCGTGGTCAGCTGCGGCCGGTGGGAGGCAGCTGGGTCGGGATCGTCATGGTCGATGCTCCTGATGCCGCGCAGTGCCTCGACAGGCGCCGCCCTTGGCGATCAGGTGGACGACCCATGCCCGGGGCTCCGTCGGCTGGCGACATCGCCGAGCCGCGGATAGCTCCATCCCGCGGGCGTGACTTGGGCGCGCCGCAGCACCGAGCGACGACACATCGGCAGCGCTTCGCGCCCTGCGCCGTCAACGCGATGTCGATTTCCGTCTCATTGCGATCGCAGCGCCGGATGCAAGGGTGAACCGAATGCGTCACGCCGTGGTATCGGCGCGCCACGAGGCCGTCCTTACGAACGGCGGTTTTGTGCTGCTCCTGGCTGACCGGGGCTGGAGCGCCTCGGGCCCGCCCAACGTCTGGGCGTTGACATCGATCGAGGAGGTCGCGGACACGGCACGCATGGTCGTCGGCCCGGACGAGCCTTTCGATGGGCACTCGCAGGAGCACATGGAGGCAGACCACTGGGCCTCCCTTGCTGCGGTCCTCCGGTACCAAGGCGTTGACGTGGACGCCGCGGAGTTGGGACGGGTACCACACGATGTCGTGCTCGGCGAGCAGTTGCTCGCTCGCATCGGCCATCAGCCGGGCGCCGGCGTCCAGTCCTGACGCCGCTGCGCGGGCGTGCGTGCGTCGCCGGACGCGGATCGTCATCTGCATCGAGACGCAGTACAACCGCCGGCGCCGCCAACGCGTCCTCGGCAGGCTCACCCCGGTCGAATTGGGGATGATCGACGCAGTTGCGGACGCGGCCTGAGAACCACCCATCCCGATGGTCGACCAAGCCGAGGACAGACCCAGCCGCACAGTCTCGGTGGTACAGTTTTCGGGCTGAGTGCGGGGGAAGGATGCCGCGGGCGGCCGCGGACTGAGCGAGGGCCTTCTAGCCATGCCACGTATCTATCTGTCACTTCGCAGAAGGCTTTCAATCTTCATTTCGACTTCCTTGCTCGGTGTCGCCCTGGTTGTCGTCGATGGCGGAGGGGCGGCGATTGCTGCGGCCGGACCGCCGTCGGTAATCAACCTGTGGAATGTCGCTACGAAGTATGGGCCAGCGCTGCAGAGCTTCGAGTCCCAGGCAGTCGCTGAGGTTCTCGCTGGTCATCACCTGCCGCCGAACGACGGCGCCATGGTCCTGGGATGGGGCCGAGACGAAGTACGGGCTCAGATGTGGGTGGATCTGGCCGTGTTGGCGAACACACCCACACCGGCGCTCAGCCCGAACGACGCCATGGTGCTCGAGTGGTTCGCAAGTCTCGTACAGCAGCGTCAGATCGCCGCGGCCGATGCGGCGATCGCGGAGTATCAGAAGTATTCCGGCCTCGGTGCGAACACGTGGCTCACTGGCGAGCCGGTGCCCTTCTCATACTCGGGCACGGGCTTCTGCACATACCATCCGCCAGAGCCGTACAAGGATTCTTATCAGGGCCGCAACCAGTCGATCTGCTACGTCCCGCCCTCGCCAGCAGAACTCTTCAACTTCCTCCCCCCGACCCCGTCGTACGACGAGTTCGTCGCCTACGGCGTGTACGACAGCGAAACCGCAGCACTCACGACGCAACAACAGATGGCGACCGCCATGGGTATGGCCGCGGCAATCTCGGTGGGTGCCACCCTTGTCGTGGCCCAGATCACAGCTCCGATCGCGCAGAGTCTGAGCAGGACGGCCGTAGAGTCCTCGAAAATCGTGGAGGCCATCTACCCATGGATCGTGCGCCTCGGCACCAAACATTTCGTGTCGGCCGCAGCTAAAGCTGCTGAGGCCGCATTGCTAGCAAGCAAGGCAGCGTTGACCGGCGCCAGGCTGGTCGGCGCGATCACGGCTATCGTGGGCGCTGCGGTGGACATCATCGTCACCACCGTCATCTACTCGATCCAGATCGACGCGAACAAGTCCCTGCCCGGCAAGCTGCAGCAACTCGCAAGCACGGCGCGGACGACCACGCCGAACCTGTCCACGATGTTCGCCGACGAGCACCAAACGGCCGGCCTGCTCGCGCTGTTCGTGCAGGCCACCTCGCCGGAGGCCGATCCCGACTGCTATGACGGCGGAGTCGTCGTGCGCGGCCCGGATTCAGTGCCGTGCGCCAACGCTCCGAAGCCGCCCGCACCAGCGGCTACCGACCCGCACTTCGAGATCGTCGACCAGCAGGGACAGGTTCTGGAGTCCACGCCCACGATCACCTCGCTCAGCCCCTTTGGTGAAACGCTGGTCACCCGGATCAGCGGACATGGCCTGTTCGTCTCGCAGAAGGTCAATCCGATCACCGGCGACTTGGGCGCTGTGGTTCCGTCCTTGCAGCTACCGACGATCGACGCCCACGGGCTCAGCTGGATGAACGAGCTCATCTGGGATCCGGACACCGACACCTACCAGTTCGGCAGAACCTCATTCGGCAGCGGGGCGTCGGCCGGAGATTGCGCCACCTGGGGATGTCTCGAGGACACCGTCACCTACACGAAGCCGGACGGCCGCTTCGGGTTCGTCCGGATCATGCCAACGCCGCCACCACCACCCAAACCCAACCCGCAGGTGACCTTGGGCTATCCGGGAACGATGTGGGCAGGTGTCCCTGCTGACTTCCACGCCAGCAGTGACGAACCGAACGGCCCAGTGACCTATACCTGGACCTACGTCTGCGGGAACAACCAGTTCTGTCCCGTCGGGCCGACCAACCAGCAAATCACCGTGCAAGGAAGCGCGCCGCGTATCACCCTGGGGACTCTCGGCACGCACACGATCACCGTGACCGCGACCGACAACGCGGGAGGTCGTACCGTCAAGACCTTCACCGTCGACACGGTTCCCGCTCTCGACGAGATCTACTTCACCCCGCCGAACGACATGTTCGACGTTCCACCTCCCGGCCTGGCGGCCACCCAGCCGCTTGCCGTCGGCTCTTTCTCCGGACTGGGCGTCGGCGTGACCGTTGCGCCGCAATCGCAGACTGTATGCCGCGTTGACGCCTCACCGGTCGGCAGCGGGCAGATCGTCACCGAACTCTCGCTCGGGGCCTGCACCTTGACGGCTCGTCGAACCGAGATCACCCTGGGCCCGTTCTTCAGCGACCCATCCACCGTCACACACTCCTTCCAGGTCACCCGGGCTCACTACGACGTCGAGGTGATGCGCGACGAAGGCCAGTACTCCGATCCGATCCCGACCATCCTCAACGTCACCCCCGCCGGTGACTTCGTTGATCTGCAGGGCACGATGACCGGCTGCGACCTGAACCCCGTCTACGTCAATAAGCGCGGCAACTTGCTGGCGAGGGCCGGAAGCTACCCGCTCTATGGATGCGGCGGGCTCACCAGCTGGATCTTCGACCTTGCCTACAACGCTTTCATGCCCGTTCGTGCGGAAGACGCCACCATCCTCAACAGGACCGTGCCGACCACCGCCGCACGGAGGGTCATGCTCTCAGCGAGGCTCGCCTCGAACAACGACGGCACCCCGGGAGACATCAAGAGGGGGCAGCTCCGGTTCCGACTGTTCGCGCCGGGCAACAACACCAGTCACCCCGACTACACGAAGATCATCCGCGCTGACAGCGCCGGTCGGGCAACCACGACCCTGGTTGGGCTCGACCCAGGGCGTTACCGCTTAACCATCACGACACCGGCGGCAAATGGCTACTACCACGCCTCACCGGTCAGCTCGCACGTCAGCGTAAGTGCAGCGAAGACCCCTACTGTTTCGGCGCTAAGGCTCCTCAACCAACTGAAGGTCACCCCGGAGCAGAACTCGGGATATACGCGTACCAAGTTCGCCGACTCGTACGACGCCGACGGGAACGGCTGCGATACTCGCAACGAGGTATTGATCGCCGAGTCCCTGACAGGCGTCCTCATCGGTGACGACTGCTCTCTCTCCCACGGGAAGTGGGTGTCCCGCTTTGACGGATTCTCGACCCGAAATTCCTCGAGGCTCGCCGTCGACAGCATGGTCCCGCTTGCCGAGGCGTGGGGCTCCGGAGCGCGGTCTTGGACCGCGAAGCGTCGCGCCGCCTTCGCTAACGACCTTGGCTACGGCTCCTCACTCAACTCGATGTCACTGTCGTCGCACCGTGCCAGGGGCGAGAAGGACCCGACGCAGTGGATGCCGACCCGGCACTCATACCGGTGCAGCTACAGCAAGGCCTACACGGCGGTGAAGTGGAGATGGGGCCTCAGCATCGACCCGTTGGAGAAGTCCGCTCTGCGTGGCCTCATCTCTCACTGTGCAAATCTGAGCCTGCGGCTCCCACCGGTGGCCTAGGCCCGGATTCACGACCCACGGTCGCGATGGCTTGACGATTGGAGTGTTCGAGGGGTAGATGTCGGGAGATTGCCCCGGATCTCTCGGAACATGAGATGGCGGTCCCCCGCCAGATGCCTGCCTGCCTTGCGGTAGGTGTTGGCGTCCTCGAAGACGACCGAAGACAGGGGACCGTTGTGACCAAGGAGTATCAGACCAAGACCAGCAACGCGAGCGCGGTCGCCATGCCGGCGCAGGTGAACGTGGCGATGGAGGAGATCGCTGCCGATATGCGCGAGGGGCACTGGGCCGAGTGCCAACCCGAACATTGCCACCCCTCAACATGAACGCAATCCAGCGGCGCCCGCGATCTGCGCGAGTTTGGTCCTGCACGCTGAACCGCTCGTAGTGTCTGAGCCGCAAGCGGATCGGCGGATTCTGGCGGTCATCGCAGCAGCAGTGGTCCGATCATCTCGATCGGCTTCTTGGACTGTAGGCGTTTGCGGGGTCGGTCGTTGAGCTCCTCGGCGACGACCTGCAGCTGTTTTCAGTCCCGCAGCTCCACGCCCTGGTCCCAGGTCCGCGACCGGCGCAGATGCTCGGGCAGGGTCTGGATCTTCGCGGCCGGGGCGGGTGCGACCTGCTCGGCCCGGTACCCCTCGGTGAGCGGTACCGGGAGCGTGTAGCCGGTAGTGCAATCGACCAGCGTGCCGATCGCCGAGGCGTTGGCCTTGCCGATGATCAGATCTCCCTCCCAATGGCCCGGCACGGCCCGGTCGAGTGCTTCGGCGGCGCGTTCGCTGATGTTGACCATGTCGGGGAGCACCCGGCTCTGCGCCGAGCGCCTTGCCGGTTGGGGATCCGCATCGCCAGACCCGTGCGCAGACACCGCGTCAGCTCGCGGCGCAACGCACCGCGCGCCTGCACGTACAACGACTGATAGATCGTCTCGGTCGACACCCACATCTCCGGCTGGTTGGGGTGATCCTCGCGCAACCGGCCAGCAATCTGCTCCGGGGAGTACCGCTGGGTCACCTCGTACCACTCCGCAGCGACTTGTCGGTCACCAGCCTCGCTGGCATCAGCTGTCTCGCTCGTTGGTAGGCTATACTGCGCCGCGCTGGCCCGGTACCGCCGACCGGTCGCGTGCGGCCAGCTCGCGAGATCGTCGATGGGCTGCGGCCCAGTCGTGCCGCGATCTGACGTATCGACTCACCCGCTGCCCGGGCCAGCGCAATGCCCTCTCGCTCGGCGAACGACAAGTACCGCCCCTGCAGATTGCGGCCACGACGTGGACGCACCCCACCGGACTGGCGCAGCCACGCGAGTCCTCGATGTCGATGGGTGCCGGCCACCGCGGCCGCATCGGTCAAGAACTCCCCGCCCTGCCAGGCTGCCCAGAACGTCTGGTACAGCTCAGGGACCAACTGGTTGGACAAACGCCTAGTCACCAAAACCTTCACAGGATCGATCAGGTGTTGTGACCACCGCACGAACCCGGGGTTTTCGCCTTGCGGGGCGGGGCATCTCCGTGTCCGACACCCTCGCGGGACACCGGCGCGTTGACGCAGGGCAGGTACGAGGCGCTGGCCCTGGCACATCGGGCCGTCACCCCACCACGCAGAACTCGTTGCCCCTGGGGTCAGTCATGCCCACGCCGTCCGCGCAGCCAGCGTCGACGCGAGTAGCCCCGAGTGCCAACAGGCGCTCGACTTCGCCGGCGATGGTTGATGTGGCGGAGGGCGTGAGGTCGAGATGGAGCCGATTCCTGCCGGGCTTGGGCGCCACCGGCTCGCCACCCCAGGTGATCTTGGGACCTCCGGCGGGTGCCTGGACCGCGGTCTCACCGTCCTGGTCCCAGACGAGATTCCAGGCCAGCGCATCGCGCCAGAAGTAGCCGACCTCGGCGAGACCGTCACCGGCCAACGAGCTTAAGGACGGGCAGCCAGCCAGGAAGCGACCTCCAGGCTCAAGGATGCACAGCTCGTTACCGTCAGGATCGGCGAGGACGACATGTTCAGCGTCCGGTCCCTGGCCCACATCCAAGTGCCGTGCCCCCAGCTCAAGGGCTCGGTGGACCGCGGACGCCTGCTCGTGGGTGGAGGTCGGTTTCAGGTCGGGGTGCATCTGGTTGGGCCCCTTCTTCTCACCGGCTCCGGCGACGAATCGCAGACTGAACCCCACCTCAGTCACCGCCGACAGTGACGGTGCGCCCCGGTCAATCGTGACGTTCTGGCCGAGCAAACCGCCCCAGAACTCGGCGAGACGCTCCGGGCCGGGCGAGCTGAAGGTCAGGGGAATCAACTCACACACCGTGATCGCCATTCTCCGGCGCGCTCTTGTCGCGTCAAACGAATTCCGCTGGGACGCCGAGCACTCCGCCCTTACATTCGGGGCCACGGCCGCAACTGACGGCCGCCTGGAACTGGATGTCGCACCGGTCACCCTTTGCGTGCGGATAGGCACGCGGATTCTGTGGAACGTGTCTTGCCCGCGGAGGGCAGGGCGCCGCGGGGTGGTGGGCTTCGAGGTGATCCTCGGTGCCTTATTCGCCGCTCTCGATGGCGGCGTGGCCATCAGTATCCACAGTGTCGTTGAGCAGCGCCATAGACTCCTCTGAGAGGTAGCGCCGGTCGCCGGCGATCCACTCGTCGGGCATATCGATCAGCACCGCTCCGACGAGCCTGATCACGGCCGCTGCGTTGGGAAAGATCCCCACGACTCGACTGCGGCGCTTGATCTCCTTGTTGACCCGCTCGAGCGGGTTGGTCGACCAGATCTTGCGCCAGTGAGTCTTCGGGAAGCCGGTGAAGGCGGGCGATGATCCGCGCCGCGACCGAGGCACTCTGGCCAGCACCTCGGCCTTGGCGTCGTCCATCAGCGGACCGACCTTGGGAAACGAGCCGGCGAACTGGTCACGCGCGCCAAGAGGTTGCGCGCGAAGTGGACCCGGCACCGCTGGTGGGCTGAGCCCTGGAAGGACCGCTTCGATCGGCGACCGCGTCGAGGGCGTCCTCGAAAACGCCGCGACGAGCCCGCAGTGCTGATCACAGATGACCAGGCGCACCCCACCCAGGCCGCTGGCCGCCCCTGCCGGGCTTGTTGCGGACGTGTAGGTAGGCCGCGTCGAGGTAGACATACGGGAACGTCGTGTGGGCCAGTGACCTGGTGCGGAACGCGCCGACCGTCTCATCGAGACCTCGCAGATCCGGGAGACCTCGGACGTGGAGATCCCGAGTCCGCGCCCAGTGCGACCACCAGGTCATCGACGCTGCGGGTGGAGACGCCGTGGACGTAGGCCTCCATCACCACCGCGTACAGCGCCTGGTCGATGCGGCGCCGGGGCTCGAGGATCGAGGGGAAGAACGAGCCCTTCCTGAGCTTGGGGATCCGCACCTCGACGTCGCCGGCCCTGGTCGCCAACAGCTTGGGGCGGGTGCCGTTGCGTTCGGTGAGACGGTCCTCGGTGCGCTCATACCGGTCCGCGCCGATCACCCCTGCGGCTTCGAACTCGACGAGCTCCTGCAAGACGGTGCGGACCGACTCACGCATCATGTCGACACCATCGCCGGTGCGGAACGCCTCGAGCCGATCGGACAGGGCAGACTGGGACAAGGCCATCGGTGGTTCTCCTTCAGTGCGTGACTTGGTCGTTTCACACCGAAGATCCCGCCGATGGCCGCCCACTTCACGCCACCACGCTGGGCCTCAAACCCCACCATCCCAGGGGACTCTCCTCATGGCCAGCACTTACGCGCGCACCACGGTAGCCACGCCACCGACGAGGGCCGGGCCAGCATCACCCGATCAATCATGTGGATCCCGGCTAGTCGCTGATCGGGACGGAGTCTTCTAGGATCGTCACTTCGCCGACGTCGACCACGAGGGACTGTCCGTCGTCGAGGGTGATGAAGAAGCGCTCGTCGGGAGCGATGTGCGCGGTGCCCAGCTGGCCATCAGCGGTACGGATCCTGCTTGCCGGTCGCTCCACCGGGGCGGGATCAGCTTCGGCAGCGGGCAGGTCCTGTCGCGGGATCACTCCTCCGCTCAAGCCGAGTTCGGCGATCCTCACGATGCCTCGTCCGGCGAACCCGACATACAGGGACGGATCCGACGGCGTCGACCATTGGTCGAAGAAGCAATTCGTCGGCAATCCGCGGATCGCTCCGGTATCCAGCAGACGCTCCCAAGTCACACCGTCGGTGGTCATGAAGGCTCCAGCGAGCCCCACCGCGAACCGTCTGCGCCCGTCGAACGGGTCGAACTGTACGTCGCTCAGGACGACCTGGGTCGTGTCGCCCACCTCGTCTCGATCGGCCGGGATCCTGCCGTTGCACGTGACCATGCGCTCCAGGTTGTCGTCGACCTGCCACGAGGTGCCACCGTCATCGGAGCGCTTGATCCGATCGCCGTCGATCACGTAGAGCGTGTTCGGGTCGTATGGGTTGACGAGAACTCGTTTCGCCTGGCCGACGCCGGCTCCTGGCACCAGCTGTTGCCAGGCGGCCATTCCCTCCGTCCACTTCCACAGCCGTTGGGTCGTGGTGTTGCAGACGTAGAAGACCGTGCCCTCGCGGCCACCCGTGGCCTGCACGACCCCGATGCCGGGTTCAGGCAGGAATGGCCCCACCTGCTCGACCGGGCCGCTCTTGCGGTGACCGAAGTTGGGGATCACGAACAGCGGCTGCTTGCGGAAGGTGGCGTTGTCCAGAGTGGGCGCGACAAGCACGCCGGCATCGCCGAACCCGACGATGTCGGCCTTTTTCCCCGGGCCGGTCACATCGGCCAGGAACCGCAGGTGGTTCTCCACGCGCCAGTCCTGCTCAAAGCCGAAATCCTCAAGGGCGATCTTCGGTGTGAAGGCGAACGACCCGTCGCCGTTGCTCACCGCCACGAACACACCAGCCTGGCCGAAGCCGACGATGTCGGCCTTCCCGTCGCCGGTGAGGTCGGCGAGGAACCGCGGATGCTTCTCGACTCGCCAGCCCTGGTCGAACCCGAGGTCGGCGAGCACGAACTGCGGTGCCTGGAACGACCCGTCGCCGTTGCTCCGCGCTGTCCACACCCCGGCATCACCGAAGCCCACGATGTCGGCCTTCCCGTCGCCGGTCAGGTCGGCGAGGAACCGCGGATGCTTCTCGACTCGCCAGCCCTGGTCGAACCCGAGGTCGGCGAGCACGAACTGCGGTGCCTGGAACGACCCGTCGCCGTTGCTCCGCGCTGTCCACACCCCGGCATCACCGAAGCCCACGATGTCGGCCTTCCCGTCGCCGGTCAGGTCGGCGAGGAACCGCGGATGCTTCTCCACTCGCCAGCCCTGGTCGAACCCCAGGTCGGCGAGCACGAACTGCGGTGCCTGGAACGACCCGTCGCCGTTGCTCCGCGCCGTCCACACCCCGGCATCACCGAAGCCCACGATGTCGGCCTTCCCGTCGCCGGTCAGGTCGGCCAGGAACCGCGGATGCTTCTCCACTCGCCAGCCCTGCTCGAACCCCAGGTCGGCGAGCACGAACGCCGGATCGCCGAAAAGACCGTTGCCCTTGCTCCGCGCTGTCCACACCCCGGCATCACCGAAGCCCACGATGTCGGCCTTCCCGTCGCCGGTCAGGTCGCCCAGCAAGCGCGGGTGCCGGTCGACCAGCCACCCTCCCGGAGTGTCCCAGTCGGTGCGCTTTGTGATCTTGCGGAGGTCACGGGCGCGAAGGAGGACGGCGAGGTGGTCGGAGAACTCCAGACTCCCATCTTCTCTGAACAAGTTGCCGTAGAATCGAATGCCCACGTAGTCGGTGGGCAGTGACGGGTCCTCGGACGTCAGCTTCTGAATCAGCGGACGGTGGCCGCGAATGCCGAAGCCGCTCGAGGCGTTCCAGATGTTGCTTCTCTTTCGTAACGGGGGTCCGGGGATGATCTGTCGATGACTGGAAGAGCTGATGTCGGGGAGGCTTCCGGGCTGGGTCTCGTACAGAGTTACGGTCTTGTCCCAGCGTGGGGTGAAGACGAGCATCGAGTGCGGTCGCAGTGGATCGGCCCAGGAGGTGTCGTTGTCCCCGCCGCCGTACTGCATCGAGCGCCAGTGCTGTCCGCCGTCGCGGGAGGCGAACCCGTCGTTGTCGCCGGTGTTGAGGGAGAGCAATGGGCCTTGCCCGGTGACCGAGGCGCCCGCGAAGTTCACCGTGGACAGAGAGCTGATGCTCCCAGCGTGCTTGAAAGTGATACCGCCGTCGGTACTCCGGTCGATCCCGCCGTCGCTCAGCATCCAAGCGGTCCCTGCAGTCGCCGCGTAATCGTCGCCGTCGAACCCGGCGTGGAAACCGGGAGATAGGAACAGGCCATGGAGATCGACGTGGGTCTCACCTGTGGTGTCGAGCTGTCGCCAGTCCGACGCTGACTGGGGATCCAGCGGTGCGACCGACGCCTCCCCGATGTTGTCCCCGAAAAAGCGTTGCGGCCCGTAGAACAGCGCCTCACCCTGACCTGGCCGGGTGATGGCGAGCCACACATTCCCGGAGTCCTGGCCGCCGACCTTGGGGATCGGAACGTCCTGCCAGGTCGACGCGCTCGTCTGGGCGAAACCACCGAAATCCCCACGGAACAGCCGAGGCAGGTTCGGGTGTGCGTTCGCATCACGGGTCACGAACACCTCGAAGGGGGAGCGTGGCGAGACGACCATGACGCCTTCGTTCTGCGAGTTGGCCAGACCGACAGCGCCTCCGATCGGGCTTGGGCGCGCGCCGGCATCAGGGACCCAGGTCTCGCCACCGTCCAAGGAGACCTGGATCGCTCCACTGGCCAGTGCATAGACGGCCGCCGGACGCAGTTCCCCTAATGGCGTGGCAGCGACCGCCACATGGTTGGCCGGCACGGGGGTTGGTGGCTGGCCGGGAGGGCCGGTTCGACGCGTGGCGGTCTTCCAGGTCGCACCAGCATCCCGGCTGACAGCCAGGGATTCCTCACCGGCGGCGAAGACGAGATGCGCACTCCCCGGTGTCCAAACCAACTGGCCAGCGGCGGGCGGGCCCGCGCCCGGACGCGGGAACGAATGGACAGGCGACCAGTTTCGACCGCCGTCACTGGAACGCCAGATGCCTGCGTCCTCGATCTCGCGGTCGCTCCTGACGATGGCGAGGACGGTCAGCAGGTAGCCGAAGTTCGGCAGCACGAACCGCACGGGTGCCGGGAAGGCGCCGTCAGTGCTTGCCAGCGCCATGTACACCCCGGCATCACCGAAGCCCACGATGTCGGCCTTCCCGTCGCCGGTCAGGTCGGCGAGGAACCGCGGATGCTTCTCGACTCGCCAGCCCTGGTCGAACCCGAGGTCGGCGAGCACGAACTGCGGTGCCTGGAACGACCCGTCGCCGTTGCTCCGCGCTGTCCACACCCCGGCATCACCGAAGCCCACGATGTCGGCCTTCCCGTCGCCGGTCAGGTCGGCGAGGAACCGCGGATGCTTGTCCACTCGCCAGCCCTGGTCGAACCCGAGGTCGGCGAGCACGAACTGCGGTGCCTGGAACGACCCGTCGCCGTTGCTCCGCGCTGTCCACACCCCGGCATCACCGAAGCCCACGATGTCGGCCTTCCCGTCGCCGGTCAGGTCGGCGAGGAACCGCGGATGCTTGTCCACTCGCCAGCCCTGGTCGAACCCCAGGTCGGCGAGCACGAACTGCGGTGCCTGGAACGACCCGTCGCCGTTGCTCCGCGCCGTCCACACCCCGGCATCACCGAAGCCCACGATGTCGGCCTTCCCGTCGCCGGTCAGGTCGGCCAGGAACCGCGGATGCTTGTCCACTCGCCAGCCCTGGTCGAACCCCAGGTCGGCGAGCACGAACTGCGGTGCCTGGAACGACCCGTCGCCGTTGCTCCGCGCCGTCCACACCCCGGCATCACCGAAGCCCACGATGTCGGCCTTCCCGTCGCCGGTCAGGTCGGCCAGGAACCGCGGATGCTTCTCCACTCGCCAGCCCTGCTCGAACCCCAGGTCGGCGAGCACGAACGCCGGATCGCCGAAAAGACCGTTGCCCTTGCTCCGCGCCGTCCACACCCCGGCATCACCGAAGCCCACGATGTCGGCCTTCCCGTCGCCGGTCAGGTCGCCCAGGAACCGGGGATGCCGGTCGACGTGCCACCCACCGGCCAGGTGGCAGAAGTCAGCCAGCACGACCCGTGGAGGCTGAAACGTACCGTCGCCGTTGCCAATCGCCGTCCACACCCCTGTGTCGCCGAACCCGACGATGTCGGCCTTGCCGTCACCAGTGAGGTCGGCGAGGAAGCGTGGATTGCGCTCGACCAACCAGCGCGCGGACTCCGGCCCGACCGCGATCGACGGAACGCAGCATCCACCCAGGGCACCCGGCACACCGAACTGGTCGGATGCGGGCTGATCCCATGCCAATTGGATCCAGGACTCCCCGCCGTCCTCGGAGACCCATAGACCGCTCGACAGCGACCCTGCGAAGACGAGCTTCCCGTCGTCCGAGCTCGCGAGAGACAGCATCCGCCCGGTCACGTCCTGCCAACTCGGTCCAAACGACATGTTGGACCTGGTCGGGCTCACATCAGTGATCGTGACCATGGGAGCTCCTTCAACTGTGGGGTCGCGAGTCGCAGAATCCGCGGCAGGCCTCGGCAGGGCGGGTTACCGGGTGGAGTGGTGGCCTTGGGAACAAGGGGCCGCCCCCGGCGATGACGCTGGCGGTGAGCTTTGGCCTGACGGCCGCCGGCCCCGTCGCTGGAGGAGTCCCGCGCAGTGCGCGGACCTCGGCATTACCGGTGACTCGCTGCGGATCTTTTGGTACGGGTGGTTGGGGACTGTGACACGGGCTTGCTTCCAGGACTCGTTTCGCTGCAGTCAAAAGGAGTAGATGAATCGGTGCACCCAGGTCGTCCTTCATCTTCGCCCCGATGTGTTGGAATGTCGAGGTCAGGCTCACTGTCGGTCCGCTCACCGAACCCGGCCCCGCACACCGCGTCGGCCTAGGCAGAGAGCAGCGCGTTGACGAACGTGGTGAGCAGGTCCCGCCTACGTTGGAGGCACGCGCTCACTCAGGTCGTCGTACACCACTCTGCTGGACTCCACTAGCCGGATCGGCACGCGGTGAAGCTCTTGCTTGGTCTTCCAGTTGGGGCCCGACTAGAACGTGCCGACGGTGGACAGGTGACATCCGCCAGGGAGCGGGTGTGTCTCTTCACCTGCGGAGTGCGTGCCAGCCCGAGAATCGTGAGGCGTCGCAACCCCAAGTCTCCAAGCTCGACAGGCACCCCCGGCACCCGCGAGTTCCCCGAGGACCTGCAGATCGAGTGGTTGCATCGCTCAAGGAGCGAGGCCGCGGGCCCTCAGGCCTTGGCGTCCTGTACCCACTCCCGGAGGCCGCGGACCATGTCGGCGTTGCCTGCATGCTGGCCTGCGAGTTCGGCGAACTTCATTCTCAGCTCAGGGGCCACGATCTCTTGGTCACGTGGTCCGACGACCACTCCTTCGGGCACCGCTTCGAGCAGGATCAACCCGTAGACAGAGGTTTCCTGCTTCAGCCTCGGGTCGGCGGCAGGGTCCAGGGTGATCTCGTGGAGGGTGTACACGACCCAGGACCAGGTGCTTCCGGCTGTCGTCCACCACTCGGGCCGCTGTGACATCAGCATCCGAAGGAGGGCATGTGTCAGCAGCCACGCACACTGGAGGGACAGCCCGGCTGGCCACTGGCCGAGCGCGCAGGTTGGCCAATGGAAGGCGCCGGGCTCGACCTCGCGGGTGAGTTCGGCGGAGTGGTCGAAGAGGAGCTGGGTCGCGTCGTCCCGACTCGCCCGCAGGTCCTTCTGATCAGACTTGGGGTGGCGCGCGTTCTTCTCGGTGGCTGCGGCCTGCGGTGCCGGTAGGGCGGGCTGGCCCAACACCTGGTCGATGACCCAGACCGCGCTGGCGATGTCGATGACCTTCTCGGCCATGGCGGCCTGGAGGGTGCGCATCGCGATGACCGGGTACTCCAGGACGACGAGAGTGGCGATGGCGGCTCCCGTGACGGCCTTGCCCGCGTACCCACCCTCGTGCTTGATCAGGGTGAGGATCGCGATGGCGGTCTCGAGCCGTTGTCGGTTCTCGGATTCCCGGGTCTGGCGGAGTGTCCGGACCTCGCTCTCCTCCTTCTGGACCAGGGCACGGTCGTTGGCGGTCTTCGTCAGTAGGGCGGTGACGACGGTGGCGAGCACACCCAACGCGACGCCGAGGAACGCCAGCAGCGCCTGGAACTGCTCTTTGGTGGGAGGGTTGTCGGGCGGCTCGCCGGAGAGGTCGAGCAGCCCCGAGCGTAGAAGCAGCGTCCAGAGCAGCCCGTAGAGCGGGACCACGATCAGGACGGCGATGCCGAGAGCGATCGCGTGACGGCGCCACCAGGACGGCGTCTTCGTGGTCAGGGTGTCAGTGCCGTGCATGTCCTCACCGCCAGCCACGCACGCTCCACCCGTTCCAGCTCGTCCCGGTGGCCGAAGTCCAGGCGACTGAGGGCGGCAGCCAGTTCGCCAGCGACCACCGCTGCCGCGAACGATGTGCCACTCCATACCGCGAACCCGGAGCTGTAGTCGTTCGGGTCGATCGCACCGTGTGCGGTGCCAGCGGAAGCCGGAGACCGGCTGCCGCCGGACGTGATCGGCATCGTGCTTACCACGGCTGCACCCGGTGCCCAGGCCCGGACCCATGGCCCGGCGTTGGAGAACAGTGCGGCCGAGCCGGCCGGATTCTGGGCCCCGACACTGACTACCGGGACGGCAGCGCCGTCGACTCTGACTGGTCCTTTCGCGTCGCTCCACGGGCCTAGCGCGGCGGGGAACATCGGTCGCGACGTCGCGTCGTTGCCCGCAGCCGCGACCACGATGACGCCCATCCGCCCCAGGGCCGCCACCGTCCCGGCCAGAAGCGGGGCGCCAGGACCAGTCCCGTCGGTTTCGTCGTAGTAACCCATCGACAGCACCACGACATCGACGGCCTGCCCGCCATCCTCCCCGGCCTCGAAACGGCGCACCAACTCGACGAGCCGGCCGAGCGCGCGAGCCAGTTGGTGTTCCTCGACCAAGCCGTCATCACCGACGACCCGGATCGCCACGAGGTCGGCGTCGGAACAGACCATGTGGACGAGTCCGGCCATGAACGTGCCGTGACCCGCCACGGCGTCCGACATCTCGTCACCGATCCCGCCCGCGGCTGTCTCCACGGCGTCCGCCGATCCGACCGGCCGACCATCCAGGTTGAGTCCCCGCTCGATGACGCCGTCGAGCCAGGCGTGGGACCCGCACCCCGCGTCCACGATGGCGACCACCGGTCGACGGCCAAGAAGTGCCCGGTCCGCGGTACGGCGGGGCTGAAGGTGAAGCGGTGCAACGGGCTGACGATGGCCGCCACCCTGCCGGATGTACTCCGCGATCCGTTCGTCCTCAGGGTTCGAGGTCAACTGCGTCGCGGAAGTGATCTGCATGATGCGAGCGTTGGCGCCCAGGACGTGATCGAGGGACAGGTCGGCCACCGTCCCGAGCCCGAACCGAGAACGGGTCCATTGCAGCAGACTCCAGGCGTCCGGCGGGTGAGCGGGCTCATCCGACCGATGAACGATCCGCAGCACCCGCACACCATGCTCCAACCCATCATCGTCTAGGCCGTCGACCTCCACGGCGAAGCCGAACCCGTGCGCCACCTCGCCGAGCATGTCGGCCAGCTGGGATGAGTTGCCGGCGGCTGGGCAGATCAGCCGATCGCTCACGTAGACGGTGCTCCGCGGAACCGCTCCAGCAACTCGTTCGGCTGTCTCGGGATCGAGAACCCTAGCCCGGTGGCCGGCGAGGAGATGGCGTGGCGGCGGTGACGGGTCGTAGTCGCGTCGCGCATCCTCCGGCTCGGAGTCGTACTCAAGCGTGGCCATGCGTACCTCCGGTGACCCGGGATCGCTGTCACACCCCTTCTAAACGAGCGGGATCAGTGTGTCAACGCCGGCTCGCTGCTCCGATCGGGAGCGGCGTTGGGTCGGGCGACTCTCAGCGAGTAGCCGATAGCTCGCGCAGAGCCTCACACCGTCCGGCAGAGTGGGAGTGCGGCGGCGGTGAACGCCTGGGCCTGCTGCCCCCAGAGTCGCCGGGTTTCGCAGGATGCCTGGATAGCTGCCTGCTCGATCCCCGCGACGATGGACTCGAGCTCGTCGGCGTCCGCAGCGGTGACGTTGATCAGTCCGGTGACGCGGAGGATGCCGTGGCCTGCGGTGAGGTCGGCTTCTTGCTGGAGAACGTCGTGGTACTCCGCTGACTGTTGGGAGTCCTCGATCTGGCCGATGCGCTGGCGCTGAGCGGCGTCGGAGATGTACTCGGTCTTCTTCTTCCGGATGTCGCGGGAGGCTTGGTCGGTGCGCAGCGGTGTGTAGAGCAGGGTGAAGGTCCGCCGTACGCCGGAGGTCAGGAGCAGTGAGGCGACGAAGCCGGGGAACACGAGCGAGCGGGGCCATTCGCTGATCCACAGCACGCAGTGGTGGGCTGAGTCGCTGCGAAGGCTCGACCAGGTCTCGGCCACGGCGACGGGTCCGGCTGTCGCCAGGTTGCGGCCGAGGTCGCCATGCCGCTCCAACGCGCCTGCGACGACGGGGTCGTACGCCGAGCGCAGGATCAGCGCGAGTTCGCTCGGCTCCAGCCACGGTGCCGGGTTGAGGTCGGCGGCCCGGAGCGCCGCTGTCAGGGTTGTCATCTCCTGGCGGAGCACCGCCGCGGCGCCGCGGTTGCCGTCACCGGCTGCCCGGATCGCCCGTCCGGCGGCCTTCAGGTCGAGGGAGAGGGAGATGGTGGAGGCGTGGCGTTCCCCGGCGGGGCCGGCGCGGCCGACGAGCTCGGCGTACGTCGTCGAGGCCCAGGATCCGTCGTCGCGGCCGTGGCGTGACCACCAGTCGGCCAGGCCCCGGCCGGAGTCGGGCAGCGTCCGCTCCATCACTTGCAGCGAGGCGATGCGGCCCGAGCGGCAGGCGGTGGCCAGCACCCGTCCCCAGCCGGTCACTCGGCCTTCCTGCTCGGTCGGGTCGAGCAGCGTGAGGGCTGGGTGCGTGACACCAACAATGGCGGTCAAGGTGGCGCGGTGCGGGTCGTGCACCATCACCGCACCGGTCTCGGGTCGCTCCATTGCCGCAGGCAGGCCACGTCGCCTGGCAGGACGAGGGGGCCCGCGGGGCGGGGCTTGGGCTTGACTACCCTGCGGCGGAAGACCAGTTGTCCGCCAGTGGACCGCCAGGCCCAGCAAACGACGACGGGTAGCTAAGCGATGAGCCTCCGGCCCCCGACGCTGACCCATGCCAGCGCGGCGCAGGCCGCGATGATGGGCGAGGCGTAGGCAAGGGTCGCGCCACCGTCGAGGTAGAGCGCCGCCACGAGTACGGCGGCGCCGGTCCCGACAACTGCCAGCTGCGGGCCGGACAAGCCGAGGAGCACGCCGCGCTTGGGGAGCGGGGAGAACCTCACCGGCGCGCGCCGCAGGGGCGAGCAACGACCGTGCGGCATCGAGCTGGTGCCCGCCCTCCCCCATCCGGCAGGCTGCCCAGAACAGGGCATGGTTCCGGCCACCCTCCGGCCGGGCGGCGAGCCACGAGGCGAGTTGCTCTGGTGCGGCGCGGTGCCCAGGAGCGGAGTCCGGAACGACGTGCAGCCTGGGAGGGTCGAGGACCTCCGCAGTCCCGCCGCATCCACTGGTCCTGGCTGGTGCTGGGCGATCTCGACGACCTCGTAGCTGCGGACCTCGCCTCCTGCGGTCTCAATGAGAGACGGCGGGGCGATGATGTAGCCGCCATCGCCGCGGAAGTCGACGTGCTGGCCCGGGACGTGCCACGAGCGCTGCTGCTCCGGCGCGTGGTTGCGTAGGTAGTAGGCGTGCAGGCCACCCGACGGCGTCCTCACCAGCCAGGCCCACTTCGTCGCGAACCCCGCCCCCCCGGGCGCGCTCCATCGCCCGGTACCCGTTGCCGCCGGGGTGGCCGTCGACGTCGACGGCATCGACACCCGACGCGACGCCGCCGGTTGGGATGCCGATGTTCGCGTCCGGCCAGCGCAGCCACCAACGGGTCACCCGCACCTGGTCGGTCGTGGCGTCCTGGAAGCCGCGTCTGGTCAGCGGCTGCTTCCCGAGCGGTGCGCACGGGAACACCGGCACTCCGCCGTCTGCGTACGCAGCAGCTGCGGCCGCCAGGTGGACGGCGGCAGCCGCGCCACGCACCAACGCAGGTGACCAGTGCGGCCCGGTTCGAGCTGAGTCATCCATGCCCCCGACCCTGGGTGCGGGTGCTTCCAACTCCAGACTCGCTCGCCCCGCGTACTACCTGGTCGTCGCTGCACTCGACGCCCACCCTGTGGGGACCGACGGGCACGGAGTGCGGACGAGACCCATGCCCCGGCCTCCTGGTCGCCAACGCAAGGCAGGTACCTACCCCTGACCCGGCAGGCAGTAGCCATAGCCCCTTGGCGGTGAAAAGACCCTCCTCGCGATCGCGCAGATGCTGCTCTCCCCGTGCCGGCCTCGCGCCACAGGCGGCGTCACGGTCCTTTGGTGATCGTGAGGGATAGGGGCGGTGTCAGTGAACGAGCACCCGGTCGACGAACTGGTCGAGGTTGTAGAGGAGCCGCTCGATCGACGCTTCTAGGGTGAGTGTCTCTCGCAGGCTCGCTGCGCGGGACGCCTTCTTGTCGCGCACGTAGAGCGAGCAGGCGAGGTCCCGGCAGATGTAGATGCCGGTCGAGTCGCCCTTCTTGCCGGCCGCGCCCGACTTGCGAGCGACGCTGAGGGCGACCGAGCTGCCTGTGTGTGGCGTGATGCAGATCTGGCACATGGTGCTGCGTGAGGCCCCGAGGCCTGATGATTGGCGCAGCAGTAGTCCGATCGGCACGCCTTCGCGCTCGAGGACGAGGTATGCGCGTTGCGAGCCCGACGGATCGGGCCAACCGAGGAAGTCCAGGTCCGCCCACGGCGTCGCGGTGAGGTCGGGCAGAAGTGCGCGCTTCGCCTCGCCCTTGGAGCAGTTGACGAACGAAGCGCGGATCGCGTCGGACGTGAGCGGGTTCATCTGTTCTCCCAGTTGCGCAGCACCGTGTCGAGGGCGTCCAGCGAGCGGCGCCACGACGACTCGGCGTCGGGCTCGCTGTAGTCGAAGGCGCCGCCGAGCTCGAGGTCGACGAAGCCGCGGATCACGCTACCGAGGAGCCGCACTGCGTGAGTGAGGTCGGGCTCTGGCACGTCGTACCCGATCAACACGGCACGCGCCATGGAGGCGTGCCGGGGACCGGCGCTGGCTGCTGCTGTCTCGGGGTCAATGCGCAACTGTGCGGCGGCGTAACGACCCGGGTGCTCGAAGGCGTAGTCGCGGTAGACGTCGGCGAGGGCGACGAGCGCGTCGCGGCCCGAGCGACCGGCCAGAGCCAGGACCGCCTGGTCCGCGAGTTCGGCGAGAGCGAGCAGGGCAATACGGGTGCGCAAGTCGTCCGAGCCCGCAAGGTGCGAGTAGACGCTGGCCGACCTGACGTCGAAGTGGCGCGCGAGTGCGGACACGGTGACGGCATCGAAGCCGTCGGCGTCGGCGAGCTCGGCGCCAGCCATGACCAGGCGGTCGGCGGTGAGTCCTGCTCTCATGACGCCTCCACTAGATAGGAAATTACCTACAAGGTATAGGAATTAGAATAGGGCACAGACTCTGCGGCTGTGGGGTTCGTCTCGCCGGTGGCGGTGAACGGGCGGGCGTCCAGCAATCGCCCGGATCCATCGCCTCGGTGTAATCGGCCGAGACGCGGTGAGCCGGTCCGCGAGCTCCTCATAGGCGCTGTGACGCACCTCTGTCGCTGTGTTGAACGAGCGGATCGCGGCTACATCGGGCGAACGTAGCCGCCCTCAACGCGGCTCCGGTCACCGTGCCAACGGCCCACTGGTCATCGGCCCTTGGGACGTGCTGTTCACGGTGCCGTTGGCAGCGTTAGACCGAACCATGGCAAGCAGGGCTCCAGTCCACTTGCATGGACCTGGCGACTCAGATTCGACGCCTGCCAGTCTGCGATTGTGAGCCGCATGTGAGCGAGTTCGATGAGACCGCTGCCTGACGCGTTGAGGCTGACACCGTTGTCGCGGTATCCCAGCCGTTTGGAGACTCCCCGCGATGCGCCGTTGTCGTGGCGGGCCGAGGTGACGGCTGCTTGGGCTGTCAGGTGGTCGAACGCCAGCCCGAGGACAGCCATGCGCATAGCCACGCCGATGCCGCGACCGCGAACCGACCGTGTGAGCCATGAGCCGGTGTCTACGGTGCGGACTGAGAGGAAGTCTTCGGCCACTAGTGACTGGACCCCGACCACCCCACCCTCGTATTCGACCGCGAAGGCCATGGACCAGGATGCGGGCGACCAGGTGCCCATGGAACGCCAGTAGTCCTGGTAGACGAGCCGCGTTCGATGTCGGTCAGGATCGAACCCTTCGAACTCTTCGGCGCGTGGGTCGTGCTCGTAGTCGTCGGGCTGGATCGCTGCCAGAAGTGGGAGATCTGCCTCCCGCACCGGCCTCAGAGTGATTGCACCGCATCGCAGTCGGAGACCAAACAACGGCCAGTCCACCAGCAGGCTGTCGTCCTGGGCATGGGTCATGGCTTCACTGTGTCAGGCGCATCAGCTACCACTCAGCTCATTGGCAACTCCGGTCCACGCCTACTGTCGACGACGCCCCAGGGGCTCGAGTGGCCATCGACTGGGCCGATGCCGCCTGCTGGAGGATGCCGTCGACGCCCTCGATGCCGTACGCGCCGCGCGAGAATCGCTGCTCAGATCCTGGTCTTGTGGTCCCAGCCGGTCCGCTGCCGCGACGAAGCCGTATTCGCTCGGCTCGGAGGCGTGGCGCCCTCGGACATGAGCGACCGCTTCACCGGCGGGTACGCCGTCCAGCACGGTGAGGCAGGCGGGGCCGACCCCGCCAGCCCGCGTCCGCTGTCGCAGGCTGCCTCCACTCGTTCGCCCTCGGCTCGGTGCCATGTCTCGCAGGGCCTCGTGGGCGCCGTTCGTGGTAGCCGGAAGTCCGGCCCGTGAGTCCATCGCGTTGCCCAACCGATGGAGGGGTGGCTTCCCGAGCAAGTACGGCAAAGAATCGTCTGCATCTCGATCTCGAGCCGGTCGAGGCTCCGCGAGACGACGAGATCGCCCGACTGGAGGCCATGGGTGCGGTCGAGGTCGCGGACCGCCGCGGTATCTACGGCCCGGGTACAGGTTGGATTGTGCTCGCCGACCCCGAGGGCAACGAGTTCTGCGTACTGCGCAGCGCTGCCGAGCGGTCGGGGAACTAAGCCGGCGACCGTCGGTCGCACGAGGACCTCGCGCCGGCGCGGGTCCCGCGTGCCCATCGGCTTTGCGTAAGCGTCAATTCTGCTGCACGACAGGCGAGCCATCAGGGTTCACCAGCACCGTCAAACCCCCGCGGCGCCTGACCACGTCTGCAGAAACCAGACCCCGTCTCACAGTCCCGCGGGATCCGGTGGTCTCGGCCAGGCTCTTCTGCTCGTGGACGACCTCAAGCCGCTTCTCACCGGGTGAACCGCTGCTTGTTCGAGGTGATGGGCACCTTCGAGAGGCAGTCTCGGGTTGATGCTGACTCAGCGCTCAGCAGGCAGGTCAGGGTCGCCCCGGGGAGATGTCGAGTACCGCCGGAGAGGGTTCTCGGCGAGGATGAGCACGTGACCAGGGCAAGCAACAGGGCCGCAACGACCACGAACCTTCCCGGGGGGTTGGTCGCCGCCGCTGCCCTCGGGATGGTCCATGCAGCGTTCAGCCTCTACTGGGCGGTGGGTGGCACGGTGCTCGTCTGGTCACTGGGTGATGACCTGGTGGAGAGCTTCCGGGGACGGGAGTGGCTGCTGGCTCCGATCGGGGTAGTCAAGCTGATCGGAGCTGTGGCCCCGCTCACACTGGCTCGGTGGGGATGGCCTGCCAGCATCGGGACAAGATCGGCGTGCTGGTTGGGGGCCCTAGTCCTTGTGGTGTGGGGCGGTCTGAACACCATCGTGGGGAACTTGGTCCTTGCCGGTGTCATCCGACCGGAGAACGGTTTCGACCGCTCCGGCATGATCGGCCACGCCTACCTGTGGGATCCCCTGTTCCTCGTCTGGGGCGTGGCGCTGGCGATGGGTCTAGCTGCCTCACGCCGCCGAGCGAACGAGGTCCACTGATCTCGTGGAGCGAGGGCTGGGGTCCTCGAGGGGGGCGGGGCCTGTCCGCAGGATGGCGGCGCGCTTCGGGCTGTGCCACGCCTCGGCTCTCGGGTGCGGTGCGGTCCGACGAGACCTATGCGTCATCGGGTCCGCCAACAGGCCGACGACAACCGGAACAGCGGACTCGGGTCGACGACGAGGCGCCTCCGCCGTCCGATGGCCGTCCGGCCATCCGCCTGTGGCACGCGCCGCGCGCCGATCGGCATCGGGGAACGCTCGATGGGCCGGGCGCGTGGCCGGTAAGTCGTCGGTCGAGGTTCCCTGACCGGACTGGTGTCCGGGACGCGCAATCTGAGACTGACGCTGGTCCTCGCAGGAGAGACCCGTCAGAGGCACACCCCGGCACCATCTCGGTCCGCCCTGAGGACAAAGCGTGTTCCGACGACGCAGGAGGCGAAGCGGGCGGGGCCGAATGCGGTGGCAAGGGCGCTCGCGGCACGCCAGCCGGTGCAGTGTCCAGGGGCGACGATTCGTGGTGCGACGAGGTCGTCGAGGTCTTTGACGGTGGAGCTGATCCGGTCCTCGACGGCGGACCCTGCTAGGTGGTAGCCGCCCAGCAGGAGGTCGATGGGCCGCTCCGGAAACAGGTGGAGCGCTTCGAGAGAGACGTTGACGATTCCGGCATGGGAGCACGAGGAGAAGACGGTTGTTCCCCGCCGGCGTACGTGAGCCGCGAGGAAGCGCTCGTCGTGGATCTCCGGATCTGGGGCGGCCTGGCCGTCTCGCCAGGTGTAGTGCACTGCGAGGCCCGTCTCGTACTGCGTCGTACGCGTAATGTCGCCGCTGCCGAGGAAGAGTCCGCCGGCCACGGAGTGGACGTCCGCGTGCTTGACGATCTGCCCCCCGGCCGCCTCGATCTCTGCGAACGTGGGTTCCTCGGGCAGCATCGCGAACGCGCCGAACGGCGTGAGCATCCCGCGCTGGTCGGGTCGGTCGGGGTGTACGTCGACGAGAAGCGGCGGCCGACCGGCGTGGACTCGCGCCCCGGCGATCGCCCTGACGACGGTCGGAATCCCTCCCGTGTGATCCCCGTGCCAGTGGGACACGAACAGGACCGCGATCTCCGACAGGTCGACGCCCAGTCGGTCAGCGTTGGTCAACCACACGTCGCCGGACGGACCGACGTCGAATAGGACGGTGACGACGTCCTCGCCGCGCCGCGCGGTGGCGAGCGCCGAGAAGCCGTGACAGGCGAGGCACAACTGCTCGAAGACGGCGACCATCGCGTACCCGTCGTGCCTCCCGATGGCAGGGCCGTCGAGCAGGTGGACCAGCTCGGGGAGCTGCGGGATCCCCTCCGGGATGGAGGACAAGGTGTCGGTCGCGTTGTCGACGACGACCGTGACAAGCAGCTCGTCGAGGTTGACACTCTCGGCGCGGGCGCCGGCTTCCATCGCCCCATGGTTCCCCCACCGGGTCGGGCACGCAACCTCTACCCGCTGGTGGCCTCCGGTACGTGCCGCCACGCCACCACTAGGGTCCGGCACGGGCTCGTCCAGGGCGGAGTGCGGGCAACGCCGGAGGATTGCCGATAGCCGATCGCTGACCGGTCAAGACGTGGACCCGACAAGCAGGCTCTCGGGGGTCGGGGTTCGGTCGCTGCCGAAGCTGACCGGGGGTGTCGGGGACGAGCCTCGCGCCACGCATGGCTGCGTCCACGCGGCGTGATGGTGTACGTCAGGGTGCGATGGCCTGAAGGTCCTCGAGCGTGCGCACGCACCGAGCGGCGTCACCGGGCTGACCGGCCCGCTCGAACCCGCTCGCGGCTTCGCGCAGCAGCTCCGCGCTCTCTCGACCCCGGCTCTCGGCGTGCGCGATGTGTGCTTTGACCTCGCTCACTGCGGCGCTCCAGGCAGTGCCGGGCCAGCGATCGGCCGACCTCTCGGCGACCGCAGCGTAGTGCCGGGCGGCGTCCACGTCACCGACGTCGGCACAGGCGATGGCCGACGGCACCGCCAGCATGACGACACAGAAGCTGCAGGCGTCGGCTGTGCCCAGCGTCGCCTCAGCCTGGTCGACGAGAGCTCGCGCCGAGTCAGCATCGGGTGCGGCCAGGATCATGGTGCCGTAGATGCGCTGGAGCAGGTGCTTGGCGATCACCGACCACCGAGCTAGTGGGAGGGCGCGCTCCAGCAGCCGTCGAGCCTCCTTCCAGTCGCCCTGCGCGAGGCGGACCTCGGCCAGCCGCTGGAGACTGTGTGCCTCGCCGGCAGGGGCGTCGACGTCACGGTGCAGGTCGACGGCCTCCACCAGCTCGCGCTCGGCGCGGTCCAGGTCCCCCATCAGCAACGACGCCTCACCGATCAGGGCCCGGGCGAACGCGACACCACGCAGCGCACCCGCCTGGGCGGAGTGGCGCAGCAGCTGCTGCGACTCCTCGATGACCTCCTGGTAGGGAACGGGCCCGTAGAGGAGGTACTCCGCGACGCACAGGTGCGCGTCGAACAGTCCGGTCGCGAGCCGCTGCTTGCCCCGGGTGCGTCGCAGCTCCATCCGGAATCGCTCGAACCACTCGCCGCGCTCGTGGGCGACGAGACCCTGCAGCGTCATCAGGTCCATCAGCTGCCACGGGTCCTCGGTCGGGTTGTAGAGGTCGCGTCCCCGATTCGCGAGCTCCCAGGCCGTTGCGATGTCCCCCAAGAAGAAGGCGAGGCTCCCGCGGGCCACCAGGATCGACCCGTCGGCCGCGTCGCCCTCGACGTCCAGGCCGTCCAGCGCCTCTGTCGCTGTGCCGTACTCGCCCACGAAGGCCGCGGCCTTGGCCAGCCGTGCCCGGACGAGCCGGTGCGCTGTGCCCGTGGTCACCGTGGCCGCCTCCTGGTAGGCAGACACCGCCTCGGGGTCGCCGAGGGCCTGCAGCAGGTCGCCACGCCGGGCCAGCAGCCTGGGCAGCTCGGTGGGGCCGGCGTGGCCGCGTACCGCCTCGATCATGCTGAGACCGTCGCGGTAGGCACCGAGTGCGCCCGCCGTCTCGACGGCGCGCAGGGCATAGGGGACTGCGCGGGTGGGCAGCCCGGCAGCGATGAACAGGTGCGCCATCCGGGATGGGGGCCCGCCCAGCAGTGCCATTCGCTCGGCGACGTCGCGCCGCGCACTCGCTCGCCTGTGCTGCGGCATCATGTCGACCAGCTGCTCCCGCACCAGTGCGTGCCGGAAGCGGTAGCCGGCCTCGGCGGGCTCGATCAGTCGGGCCGAGATGGCCGCCTCGAGCTGCAGGTACGTCGCGTCCTCGTCCAGGTCCGACAGGGCCAGCAGTTCGTCCGTGGTGAACGCCGAAGCCAGGAGGGCCAGCCTTTGGAGGGTCTCCACCGAGCCTGCTGGCAGGACAGGCAGCATCGGACCCGGACCCGACTCCGGGTGGCTACCGAGCTCGAGCGCGGCGAAGGGAAGCCCACCGCTGAACTCGACGATCCTCTCCACCGTGTCGGCTGCCAGCTCGGGGAACCGGTCGCCCAGCAGACGACGAGTCGCGTCACTCCCGAGCGGAGCGAGCTCGACGCGGGTACCGAAGCCCCGACGGATCAGGCTCTCGGCGACCTCCTGCGCGGTGTCGGACACGTGGGGACGGTGGGCGACGGCGATCAGGACCGGTTGGGTCACAGCGGCCCGCGAGAGGTAGTGGAGCAGACGCAGGGACGCCTCGTCGGCGTCCTGCACGTCGTCCACCACGAGCAGCAGCCCTCGTCCCGCGACCGCGAGGCGCATCAGCTCGGCCACCGCGACGAAGAGTCGCTGATGGCTGGACTCTCCGCTCCAGGTCACGTCCCGACCGGAGAGGGCCCGTTCGATCTCCAGGCGGTAGGCGTCGTCGAGCCCGTCGAGCAACGCCGGGTGCTGCCGGCAGAGATCCGCGAACGCCTCCAGGACCGAGGCGTAGGGCCACGGGCCCTCGACCGCCGACGCCGTGCCCCGGCCAGTGCGCCAGTCGCGCTGTCGGGCCAGCGCCTCGGCGAGTCCGAGCACCGCTGTCTTGCCGACGCCGGCCGGCCCGGAGAACAGCAGCGTGCTCCCCCGGCCTCCGGCAGCCCGCGAGAGGGCATCGCGGATCCGGTCCCCGACGTCGCGACGACCCACCAGCCGGACCCCCTTGCTGGGACGGTCCGCGTGCGCCGCCCTGGCGTCCAGCCGGGCGCGAAGCCGCTCCGCCTTCGGGCTCGGCGTCGTACCGAGCTCGCGGAGCAGCGCATGGTCGAGGCGCTCGAACTGACGCAGCGCACCACGCACGTCGCCTTGTTGGGCGTACTGCCGGATGAGTGCGAGGTGGGCGCTCTCGTCCGTCGGGACCTCCTCGAGGAGGTCCTCCCACCTGGACGCACGTCGCAGCAGGTCGACGTGGAGCAGACGGATCGCCTCGCGCGGCTCCTCGGCCCACTCCTCGTAGAGGTCGTCGGGAAGCAGCCGTCCCGTGTGTGCCGCGAGCGCGCGCTCGACCGCCTCCGGGGCGCCCGACGCGAGAGCCTCCCTGGCGCGGTCGCGGAACTCGTCGACGTCGCTGCGGACCTCGCCCGCGGGAAGCAGGGCCACCGTCTCGTTGCGAAGCAGCACAGCGGAGAGGTCGCCACCGAGGGCACGGCGCGCGTAGTGCGCCGCCTTGTGCAGACGGGGACTCGCCGACTCCACGCTGGCGCCGGGCCACAGCGCCTCGATCACCTGCTCCCGGTGCAGCCGACGCCCCGGCGCCAGGGCGAGGACCTTGACCAACGAGGCCGCCTGGCGACGGGTCCACTGCTCAGGCGCCACCGGAACCCCATCGAGCGCGACGTCGAACCCACCAAGCAGGCGCAAGGTGATGGTCACGACGAACCGTCCCTTCCGAGCAACAGATCCACGTTACCCAGCGCGATCTGCAAAGTCAGGCGGGATGAAAGCGTCAATATTGGGGCCGACGCGGCGTTCCGACGTTGCGCGCTCGGGCAGCGACAGCAGATGGTCGACCTCGTCGCTCATCGCCGCGCTGGAGGCGCGCATCAGCTCGCGGGCTCGGGCGGCATCCCACTCGTAGCCGGCGATCTCCTCGGTGGCCGCGAGGAACCGGGTGGAGAGTCGGTCGCGCGTCGACTGGTACGCGGACATGGCGATCGCCTCCGGGACGCCACCCGACAACGTCTCGAGGATCGCGTCAGAGACCAGCTCGGCGTCGCGCAGGGCATCGGTGATGCCGTGCGCGGTGATCGGGTCCTTGAAGTAGCCCGCATCGCCGACGAGAGCCCATCCGGGACCCCAGGAGTGCCGTAGGTGACCGGGGATGCCGCCCCAGCCGCGCATGTGCGACCAGTCCGTGGAGGCCAGCACCCGGTCGAGCATGGCTGGGGAGGCCGACGCGAGCAGCTCGGTGAACGCGCACTCCCGCCCCGAACGACGCAAGCGTCGCATACGTGAGCGAGTGGTGCCGACGAACACGCAGGTGGCGCCGTCGTTGGTAGGCAGCAAGCCGGCGGCCGCACCGTCGCCGTACATCCAGACGTAGTCGGTCCCCTTGATCCCGTGCACGTAGCGGTAGAGCACCGCGCCCGCCGCACGTCCCTCCTGGAGAACGTGCGCCTTGACCTGTCGGGCGACGACCGAGCGGACGCCGTCCGCCCCCACCGTCGTCCTGGCCGTCAGGGAGGTGCGTGCCCCGCTGGCGTCCTGGGCCACCACCCCGCGCACGCGTCCGTCGGCCCCACGGAGCAGCGACGTCACGGTTCTCCCGTGCAGGACATCGACGCCTGCCTCCTGGGCTGTGTCGAGCAGGAGCGGGTCGAGCACCGTACGCCGCGGCGCGTAGAGCGCGTCGACCCCGGGGCCGGGCCGGATGGAGACCTGCACGACGTCGCCGTCGGGGTAGTGGAACAGTGTGCGGCGGATCGGTGGTGTGCCGGCGGAGACCACCCGGTCGAGGAGGCCCCATCGGGAGAGCTGGGTGACGCCCGCGCGCATCAGCCCGTGCGTGGAGATCGTGTCTGCCCCCCGCTTCCCGCGTTCCAGGAGGGCCACCCTCGCCCCGTCCCGGGCGAGGAGCAGGGCCGTCGAGGCGCCGGCGACCCGGCCGCCGACGACCACCACGTCGTAGGCGTTCATGCCAGGGTCCCGGCGCACGCGTGCCGCACCGCGGCTCCGTCCCGACCGAGCAGGTGGTCGACGACCATCCGGGCATCGTGGCGAGCGCCGTCGATCATCGCCGAGTCCCGCCGGTGCTGGAACCGCTGACCCACGGTGTAGACACCGGGCGCCTCGGTGACACCGCGGTGTTGACGGATGGCGCCGTCGGGGCCGGTGATCGGCAGCCGCAGCCAGGGGCGGTGCGGCCGGTAGCCGGCGGCGACCAGGACCGTGCCGATCCGCTCGGCACGCAGGTCGAGCCTCCGTTGGACTGCGGGCACCTGGACCGGGCGCGGCCGGATGCCTTGCCACACCTCATGGCTCAGGTTGGCCCGGTCGACGTAGCGGTCGACCGAGTCGAGGAACCCGTGCAGCCACCGGTCGGCCGCTCCGACGGTTTCGCGCAGGTCGTCAGCCAGCTCGGCGACCCCACCGGACATCCCCGAGAAGCGGCCGACCAGCCGGACGCCGCGAGACTGCAACACCGCCAGGTCGAGGTCCTGCGCTGCCCGGTCGTGGTCGGCGCGACCGACCAGCTGCAGCGAGGCCTCGCGCCGGGCAGCCACCGGGTCCGGCATCTCGTCGATGGTCCGGGCCAGGCGACCTGTGATCTCGAGCCACCAGAACACGTCCAGGCCCCTGTAGCGACGGGGGATCCGGGTGTGCCGGCCGGCGGACAGGGTGACCTGCCGGCCGGCACGGCTGAGCTCGTCGGCGATCTGGACACCCGAGGAGGAAGCCCCCACGACGAGGACCCCGCCGTCTGCGAGCTCTGCCGGGTTGCGGTATTCGCTCGCAGTCACCACCTCGGCGCGGTCCAGCCCGGCCGGCACGATGGACCGGCCGTGCGGACCGGTCGCGACCACGATGTCGGTCGCGTGCCAGGTGCCACGGTCCGTGACGACGACGTATCGCCCGCGGCCGCGGCCCGAGGTCCGGACCTCCTCCACCGTCGTACCGGCGAGCACCGGTGCGCCGAACGAGGTCGCGTAGGTCTCGAGGTGATCCACGAGCTGGCCGGCCGAGAGGTAGCCGTCCTGGTCCGCACCAGCGTAGGGCCACCCCGGCAACCGCGTCATCCAGCTCGGCGTGAGCAGGTGGAGCGAGTCCCAGCGCTCGGTGCGCCAGCTTTCCCCCACCCGTCCCCGGTCGAGGACGACGTGATCGCGCCCGGCTACGGTGAGCAGACGGCTGACCGCGAGGCCCGCGTGTCCGGCACCGATGACGACGGTGTCGATGGTGGTCATGGGTGGTGTCCTCTCAGGTGGTGACCACGTCGATGACGACGCTGGTGGGGTTGGTGAGGGCGTCGTACACCGCGGACCGCTTGCGGGACTGCTCGACCAGCCCGCGCAGGGTCGCCTCGTCGGCGTCGCCCTCGATGTGGAAGGTGACCTTGATCTGCTGGTAGCCGTTGCGGACGGACCCGTCGGAGAGCCCGAGGATGCCCAGCAGGTTGATGTCGCCCTCGACGGTCGAGGACACGCGGGTGAGCGCGATCCTTCGGGCCGAGGCGATGTTGGCGACGCCCGAGGTCAGGCATGCGGCGATCGCGTGCAGCAGGTACTCGACCGGGGTCGGTCCGTTGTCCTGTCCCACCAGCACGGCTGGGTGATCGGAGACGACCTCGGTCTCGTGGGCGTGCTGCATCTCCTGCATGGCGCCGTAGAAGCCGGAGTACGTCGAGCGGCTGCACGTGCCGCTGACCCACTCGTTGGTGGCGCGGAACTGGAACTCGGCGATCTCGTTCTGTCCCTTGACCGCGTCGAGGGTGGCGAACAGGGTCGGGACGTCGACACCGTTGACGGCGGGACGCTCAGTGGTGGTGCTCATGGTTCCTCCTGGTGTGGGCCGGACTTCCGGCACCGGTTGATGTGTGTCGACGACGGTAGGAACGTGGCCTTCCCGCGGCCTTCCCCGCGGCTTCCGCACCAGCGACGGCGGGATCGCGCCACACGACGGCCGTCCCGTCGAGCACGATGACGCCGTCCTGGTTGGTGATCGTCGTGCGCAGCGAGGTGACCGGCTTGTCCTGACGGGCGTCGGTCACGGTGGCCTCGGCGGTGATCTCGTCACCGGGGCGGACCGGGGCCAGGAACTTCCACGACACCTCGAGGAAGACGCTTCCGGGACCGGGGAGCTGCTGGGCGACCAGGGCGTTGAGCAGCCCGGAGGTCACGCCACCCTGGACGACGAGGCCCCCGAACCTGGACGCTCGGGCGAGCTCGTCGTTGTAGTGGATGGGGTTGCGGTCCCCGCTGATCTCCGTGAAGAGCTCGATGTCGCGGCGGGTGATCGTGCGCGTACGGCGCGCGCTTGCGCCTGTCTCAGTCGTGTTCATGGCTCAAATCTGGGTTCCCGGACTTCCCGCGACCTTCCCGCACGGTCGCACCAGGGGAAGGCCACGGGAAGCCACGTCCCGGAACCTCGGGGCATGTCCACCACCACGACGTCCACCATCGGGACCGCCACCGGCGCGACGAGCGACCTCCGAGCCGGCGCCCGGACGATGGTCCCCGCCGTGCTCACCTACGCTCCCTCCGGCCTGCTCGTCGGGGCACACGTTGCCGCCAGCGCGCTCCCTGGGTTGTCGCCCGCAACCGGCTGCGCTCCTCGCAGAAGTACTACCTCGGTGCCGCGCTCGCCCTGTTCGTCATGTGGCCGCTGATGATGGCCGTCGTCACCGCGGCCGTCTGCGCGGTCGTCACGCTGCCGCTGTCTGCCGGGCTCGCGCTGGCGGTGACCGGTCTGGTCGGCGGGGCGGTCAGCGTCCTGGCGGAGCGTGCGTCATGAACGTGGTGCTGGCGGTGCTCGCCGTCGGGGCCGCCAGCCTGCTCTTCCGGCTGGCTCCCCTGCTGAGCACCAGGCGGATGCCCGAGTGCCTCACCCGCGCCGCTGGTCGGTCGGGACTGGCCGTGGTCGCCGGCATCACCGTGCGTTCGGTCCTCCTGCACAAGAACTCGTCCATCCCCGTCGCCCCCCTGGTGGCCACCGTCGGGCTTGCCCTGGCCTACCAGGGGCGCTCGCTGCTGGTCGCTGTCGGGGTGGCTGGATCGGCGTACCTGATGATCGCGGCCGCACTGGCTTGAAGGAACGAGGAGGAGCACCATGACTGCCACCGTTGTCCCGCCCCGCATCAGCACGCTTCTGGGCATCTGGGCCCCACCCCGACGATGAGGCGTACCTGTCCGCTGGCCTGATGGCTCAGGTGCGCCGTTCCGGCGGCCGGGTCGCCGTGGTCACGGCGACCCGCGGTGAGCACGGGACCGACGACCCCCATGGCTGCCCGCCAAGGCGGCTCGCCCGGGTCCGGGAGCGTGAGCTGCGCAAGAGCCTCGACGCACTCGACGTGCACGAGCACGCATGGCTGGGTCACCACGACAGTCCGCTGCCCTCCGTGCCGCGACACCTGGGTGTCGCCCAGGTGGTCGAGTCCATCAACCAGGTGCAGCCGGACACGATCGTCACCTTCGGTCCGGACGGCATGACCGGCCACACCGACCACCAGACGATCTCGAGCTGGGTCACGGAGGCCTGGCGGACCACCGGCTGCGCAGGGGACCTCTGGTACGCCACGTTCACCCCCGAGTTCCACGAGCGATGGGGGTCGGTGAACGAGCAGGCCAACCTGTGGTTCGAGGGGACGGTGCCTGCCGTGACCCCGCACACCGAGCTGGCTGCCCAGGTGGAGTGCACCGGTGACCTGCTGACGGTGAAGAACCGTGCGCTGCGTGCACACACCTCGCAGACCCGCCCCCTGGAGGCCCTGGTCGGGACGGAGGTCTACCGCGAGTGGTGGGCCACCGAGAGCTTCGTCGCCGCCCCGCGGTGGTAGGTGGCAGCTACGGAATCGCGTGACGTGATCCCGGCCGTGCGCTTCGAGTCGTGCGCGACTGGCCTTAGACTCGTCTGGTGATGATCAGCGCAGCCCAGTGGCGGTGGCCGACCGAGTAGGCGGCCATCGATTGTCACGACCCATCCAGCCGCCCTTGGGCGGCTCGTGTGCTTTCGAACCAGGTTCGTGCACGCCCGAGGGCTCACCCTCAGGAGCAAGCATGATCACCACCGTTGACGCCGCGATCGACCGCAGTCGAGAGCTGGCCGTTGCCGTCGAGACGAACCCAGACCGACATCGGATGCTCACCGGAGACCGGCCCACCGGCGACCTCCATATCGGGCACTACCTGAGCAGTCTGCGCAACCGCGTGGCACTCCAGGACAAGGGAGTGGAGTCCTTCGTCCTGATCGCCGACTACCAGGTGATCACCGACCGAGACTCTGTCGGTCAGATCAAGGCGAATACTCTCTCGCTGATGACCGACTACCTCGCAGCAGGTGTCGATCCGGCTCGCTCCACCATCTTCACGCATTCGGCAGTGCCTGCGCTCAACCAGTTGATGTTGCCGTTCCTCAGCTTGGTGACCCACGCCGAGCTGCAGCGCAACCCGACGGTCAAGGAAGAGCTGAGAGTCAGCGGGCGGCCGCTGTCAGGTCTTCTCCTCACGTACCCGGTCCACCAGGCCGCCGACATCCTCTTCTGCAAGGCCGACGTCGTGCCGGTGGGAAGGGACCAGTTGCCTCACGTCGAGCAGACCCGGGTCGTGGCGAGGCGCTTCAACGCACGCTATGCAGACGGAAGGCAGGTCTTCCCCGAGCCGGCAGCCTTGGTCACCGACCAACAGCTCATCCTCGGTCTCGACGGGCGGAAGATGTCGAAGAGCCGCGGCAACGTCATCACACTCGCCGCCACGGCCGATGAGACGGCCGCGCTCATCCGCAAGGCGCGCACCGACTCCGAGCCTGCGGTCACCTACGAACCCGAGCGTCGGCCGGAGGTCGCGAACCTGCTCGACATCGCCTCCGGCTTCACGGGAGCTCCGCCCGAGCAACTCGCAGCCAGTCTCGGTTCAGGCGGCGGCAGAGCACTCAAGACTCTGGTCACCGAGGCCGTCAACGAGGGTCTGTGCCGCCACCGTGAAAGGCGATCCACCTTCGCATCCGACGCCGCCCAGCTGCGCGAGATCCTGCGCGCCGGGAACGCCGCCGCTGCAGCGGTCGCGGACAGAACTCTGACCGAAGTCCGTCGGGCCATGTCGATGGACTACTGAAGGTGCGCGGGGGCTTCCCGCGCGGGAATGCGAGCTCGTAGATCCCGATGGCAATCGGCTGCGTCGCCACCCCCCCGACTCCTGAACTTGGTGCGGTCGTTACCGACGAGGTGGACCAGGAGCGCCGTTCGGCGCCGGTCGCCCTGCATCAGGCACTCGACAGCGGTGCTGCCTCCGGGCTGAGCCTGGCATGCCAGTACGTCGACGAGGGGTCGCTGGCTGAGCTCGACGCCGCGCATCCGACGCGGAGGCACCGGCGCATGGTCGATCGTGCGTTGTCCGGGATCACCCGGGCCGAGCTTTCCGGAACGGGTGCACCGTCCTGGGGCGTGCCCCGCACGATGTCTTGCCGCCGGTGACCGACGACGACGTACGCAGTGCCTGCTTGGCCGAGCTCAACGGATACTGGGCGCGGGCAGCGGGCCGGCCCTGGTGGTGGCTGGACCTCGTCACGGTCGACCTCGGCCTTCCGTCCATGGCCCGAGGACGTCACGCGCACGAGACCGGGAGGTTGCTGACCGAGACCCAGGCCATCGAAGCCAGCCGTGCGCCGACGTGGGTCATCGACCAGATGCGAGCCAGGCGCAAGGGACAAGACGTCACCTCACCGCGGCTGCGCTCCCCTGGCTGGCGTGGTACGACGCCCGGCGGACCACTCGACTCGCCCGCCAGACGTCTTCCGAGGTCGCCTACGCCACTGATCCACCATCGCCACAAGTCGAGCCCGTCTTGGTCCAATCGCCTTGTGGCACGCTGGTGGCCGGACGAGCGGTGCACTGTGCTGGTCTGCGGCCGCGATGGATACTCCCGTCATGGAGCACGAAGTCGCCCTCGAAGCAGCCCACCGCCGGTCGCTGGAGTGGCTGGAGTCGCTCGGCGCCCGGCCGGTGCCGCCGCAGGCCTCGATCGAGGAGGTCCGCACGGCGCTCGGGGAGACCCTGCCCGACGAGGGGATGCCCGCGGAGGAGGTGGTCGAGCTGCTCGCCACGGCCTGCGACCCGGGTCTGACCGCGATGCCGTCGGGCCGGTTCTTCGGGTTCGTCATCGGCGGCACCCACCCGGCGGGGCTCGCCGCCGACTGGCTGGTCAGCGCCTGGGACCAGAACAGCGGGCTGCGCAAGCTGACCCCGGCCCATAGCGCCGTCGAGGACCTCGCCGGGGAGTGGCTGCTCGACCTGCTCGGCCTACCGCCGGGCAGCGGCGTCGGCTTCGCCACCGGCGCCACGATGGCCAACTTCACCGGGCTCGCCGCCGGACGGGACGAGGTGCTCCGCCGGGCCGGCTGGGACGTGACGGAGCACGGGCTCAACGGCGGCCCGCGGGTCCGGGTCCTGGTCGGCGCGGAGCGGCACGACACCGTCGACCTGGCGCTGCGCTACCTCGGGCTGGGGGCACCGGAGCCGGTCGCGGTCGACGACCAGGGGCGCCTCGACGCCGCCGCCCTCGAAGCCGCCCTGGGTGAGGCGGACGGACCCACCCTGGTCGTGCTGCAGGCCGGCAACGTGCACTCCGGCGCCTTCGACCCCTTCGGTGAGGCGGTGCCCGCGGCGCGCCGTCGTGGTGCCTGGGTGCACGTCGACGGCGCCTTCGGGCTCTGGGCGGGTGCGTCGCCGACGTACCGGCATCTCGTCGCCGGGGCCGAGCAGGCCGACTCCTGGGCGACCGACGCGCACAAGACGCTCAACGTCCCGTACGACAGCGGGATCGTGGTGGTCCGCGACGCCGCCGCGCTCCGCCGGGCCATGGGGGTGCAGGGGCCGTACCTGATCCACGACGAGCAGGGGGAGCCGCTCGACAAGGTGCCCGAGCTGTCCCGGCGCGGGAGAGCGTTCCCTGTGTGGGCGGTGCTGCGCGCGCTGGGGCGGTGCGGGGTGGCCGACCTCGTCGACCGGCTGTGCGGTCACGCCGCCGCGTTCGCCCGCGGGCTGGAGGAGCTGCCGGGGACCGCGGTTCTCAACGACGTCGTGTTCACCCAGGTGTGCGCCGCCTTCGGCGACGACGAGGCAACCCAGGATGTGGTTCGTCGGATCCTCGAGGACGGCACCACCTGGATGTCCGGCTCGCGGTGGCACGACCGCAGCGTGCTGCGGATCTCGGTGAGCAACTGGTCGACCACCGAGGACGACGTGGCACGCAGTCTCGACGCGCTCGGCCGGGCGGTGACCGACCGCTCATGAGTCCGGCAGCTCCGGGTAGGCCTCTCACTCCTCTCTGTCTAGCCGGAGCGCGGCAGGTCCGGGTCTTGGAGGACGAGGTGGTCGGCCACGCGTTCGACCACGGCTCTCAGCCAGAGCACCCAAGCGCCTCGCAGCGCCGTCGCCTCGGAATCAGCGGCTCACCTCGTGTACCGGGGGCAGACGTGGTCGGGACCGGCTCACGATGTGTCTTCGGAGCCCAGCTCTCGACGCTCCAGATGGCGTTGGCGGCCGATAGCCATGTCCACACCGAAGCCATGTGATCCCGTGGGCCCCACGCTCGCGAAGAAGAACCCCGACACGGTCTCGCCCGCGACGAGCCGACTGTCGGGGATGTCCGTCCGGTCTCGGATGTCGACCGGGACAGCGCGCGGAAACGCCGTCGTCACGTCTTCGCCCACCGGGCGGCCAGACGGGTCGACCACGGTGCCCGAGACGAAGCCGGCGTCAAGGATCTGGTCGAAGTCGGGACGGGCAGTGATCCGGTGTGCCAGGTGGAGCTGGGCTGCGGTACCGAAGCACAGGTAGGTCAGTCTTCCCTCGGCATCGTGCTCGGCCTCGACATCCAGCTCGCTGAAGTAGACGACGTTCTGCACAGCCGCCACCACGCCCGAGGCGATCGCCTCTCCCCCGCGCTCGAAGTGACCGCGGAAGACAGTGCCCTCGATGGAGGTCCTGGCCGGCGGCTCCCGCACGGGGTCGAGCTCGGCGATCGGGAACTTGACCGGTCTGAACGTGAAGACCTCCTCGTGATCCTCGCTGACCAGCTTGCTGGTCGCCTCATCGAAGGTGACCTCGACGATGACCTGGAAGTTGTGGGGGCTACCGAACATCGGCAGGTGCGACAGGTAGATCGGCCCCGAGCCGAAGAGAAGCATGCCGTGCACCCCCATCGTGGGCGATGTGTCCGCGCCCTCGTGGTCATGGAGCTCGGTGTGGTCGTGTCCGGGGCTCATGTCGACCTCTCCTCTCTGCCCTCCCCGCAGATCCACGGAGGTGGGATGGGCACAGCCCAGGAGCGACGCGACCACCAGCGACCAGCAGTCGGCTGCCGCAGTCCGGGGTGCCTCATTCCGAAGTTACTCCTGGACAGCGGAGGGCGACAGCGTGTCTTGGTCCAGGACGAAGCACAGTGTCTGCGGCCTCGACCCATCTTCGCGCGCCCGTCTGGTCGTCCGCCTCCTGTCGGACCACAGCACTACGGTGACCCGATGGAGATCACCGTCGTCAGGGGCGACATCACCGCCCAGCAGGTGGACGCGGTCGTCAACGCCGCCAACCGCGCGATGCGCGGGGGTGGCGGGGTCGATGGCGCGATCCACGCCGGCGGCGGTCCGGCGATCCTCGAGGACTGTCGCCGCCGGTTCCCGGACGGCCTCGAGACGGGTGACGCCGGCTGGACGACCGCCGGCCGACTGCCGGCGCGATGGGTGATCCACGTCGTGGGTCCGAACTACAACCGGGGTGAGCGCGAGCGGCCCCTGCTCACCTCCTGCTACGAGCGGGCGCTGCGGGTCGCCGACGAGCTCGGCGCCGGGACCGTCGCGTTCCCGTTGATCAGCGCCGGGAGCTACGGCTGGCCGAAGCGCGACGCCATCGACGCCGCCCTGGAGGTGTTCCGCGGGGCCGACACCATGGTGGAGGAGGCCCGTCTGGTCGCCTTCGGCTCCTCGTCGTACGACGCCATCCACGACGCGATCCGCCGAGGCTGACCGACGGGTCGACGGTCCACGCTCGGCGACCACTCGTCAGAGTCATCTGAAGATTTCTTCCGACCGGGCGCAACGAAACGCACGCTCACGGCATCTCTCTCTACGACAGCGGGACAACCCGCACCGCTGCACTCGGAGAGGGAGAACACCATGAAGACGTTCACGAAGACCACCACTGCCGCCCTGCTCTCGACCGCGCTGGTCTCGACCGCGCTGCTCGGATCCGGCGGCGTCGCAGCGGCCTCCCCTGCCGTGTCGACCGCGATGACCTCGACCTCGCTGCTGCAGCTGGAGGGTCTCCGCAGTGCAGGGCTGACGGTGGACTCGGCCCAGCTGGACGCGACCGGCAACGTGCTGCTGGGCGACGCCGGCCGCTTCGACGAGGGCTGCCTCGGAGAGAAGACGATGCGGAACATCACCTCCGCCAAGGCGTACCCGGCGCCGGGTGAGGCGAGGGCGTACTTCGACGGGACCTGGACCAGCACCCTCGACAAGGACGTGTGGCTGCGTGAGGCGATCGCCGAAGGCAGGAGCGGTCGAGACACCGACCGCTACGTGCGGGTGCTGCGGAGCGAGATCGCCTCGGTCCGGTCCTGTCAGCAGGACCCTGCTCAGGGGCACTCCTACGGCCCCGCTCGCGTGGTGAGGTCCGGCTCCGCCACGGCCACCCTGTTCCTGGACTACGGCAGCGACGGCAGGTCGCACGGCGGCGGCGTGGCGATCATCCGCGACGGGAACCGCTTCGGCCTGGTGGATCTGCTCGGCGGTGACGGGAAGCCGGCCGGGACGCTGCGGCGGGTGGCGGTGGCCGCCGCCGGCGCGCTGCGCTGATCTCCGACGCCCGCACCACCCAGGGGCAACCGATGGTTGCGCGTCACGCGCGTGCGTACTAGGGTCGTGTGCAACCAAAGGTTGCGACATGACGAGGGGTACAGCATGGAGTTCGGCAGCATCGAGCGGCAGATCCACGTCGAGGCGGCGCCCGAGGTGGTCTACGAGGTGGTCAGCAGGCCCGAGCACCTGCGGGGCTGGTGGCCGGACGAGGCCAGCCTCGACCCGGTGCCGGGCGGTGCGGGGGTGGTCTCGTTCGGCGACACGTCGGCTCCCGGAGCCAAGGTCGTGCCGCTCACCGTCGTGGAGGCCGACCCGCCGCGGCTGTTCTCGTTCCGATGGGTGTACGACGAGCACGAGACCGCCACGGCGGAGAACTCGCTGCTGGTCCGCTTCGAGCTGGTCCCCTCCGGCGCCGGCACGCTCGTGCGCTTCAGCGAGACCGGGTTCCGGCAGCAGGGCTGGGAGGCGGCCGTCCTGGAGGAGCAGTACCGCGAGCACGTCGGGGGCTGGGACCACTTCCTCCCGCGCCTCGAGCGGTACGTCGCCGGGCTGGTCTCCACCACGTGAGCGTCACCGTCGACGACGCACTCTGGTCTGCGGTGGGCGACCCGACCCGGCGGCGGATGCTCGACCTGCTGCTGGCCGACGGGGGCGGGACGGCGACCGGGCTCAGCGATCAGCTGCCAGTCACCCGGCAGGCGGTCGCCAAGCATCTCGGCGTGCTCGACCGGGTCGGTCTGGTGCACGTCACCTCCGCAGGGCGAGAGCGCCGGTACCAGGTGGACGAGGCCCAGCTCGCCCGGGCCGTCGCCCAGCTGGCGTCCGTCGGAGCCACCTGGGACGCCCGGCTGCACCGCATCAAGAGGATCGCCGAGGCGATCCAGCGCGACCAGGAGGACTGAGCTCGCGCGCACGAGCGTCGCCACAGCCGTGGCTACGTCTGCCGACCGCGCCCGGGACCGGGCGCTGAGGAAGGAAGAGGTATCGAGATGGTGGACATCCTGCACAGGATCGGGATCACGGCGCCGCCCGACGAGGTCTACGCGGCGCTGACCAAGGTCGACGGGCTGGCGAGCTGGTGGACGCAGGACACGGACGGCGACGGCTCAGTCGGAGGAACGCTCCGCTTCCGGTTCGAGCCCGGCGGCTTCGACATGCTGGTCCTCGATGCGCGGCCCGACGAGCTCGTCCTTTGGGAGGTCGTCGACGGCCCCGAGGAGTGGATCGGGACGCGCGTCCGCTTCGACCTCAGGCAGGAGGAGGGTTTCACGATCGTCCTGTTCCGGCACGAGGGCTGGGAGGCGCCGGTGGAGTTCATGCACCACTGCAGCACCAAGTGGGCCACCTTCTTGATGAGTCTGAAGAAGGTGGTCGAGACCGGGACCGGCGAGCCCGCGCCGCACGACGTCAGGATCAGCAACTGGCACTGACGTCGTCCCAGCCGACGCTCCCCCACGCCGCGGGGCGGTGGAGGATGAGACATGGACACCAGCCGTGGCGCGACGTTGCTGGTGCCGCCGTCGCTGTGGTTCTTCCTGCCGCCGCGACAGCGGGGGCCGGAGCTGGAGGTACGGGTCGACGGCACCTCGACGGCCGGGCACCTGCTGTCCGCGGCGGGGGTGCCTCGGACCGAGGTCGGCGGGCTGCTGCTCGACGGGCACCGGGTAGAGCCCGGGTACCGGCCCCGCGCCGGCGACCGGATCTCGGTCCTTCCGATCGCCACTCCCCAGCCCGCGCCGACGTCGCCGCCGCGGTTCGTGCTGGACGTCCACCTCGGCTCCCTGGCCCGCCGGATGCGGCTGCTCGGTCTCGACACGTCGTACGACCGGGACGCCGACGACGAGGCGCTGCTCGAGAGGTCGCTGACCCAGCGGCGGGTCCTGCTCACCGGGACCGCGGGTTGCTGCACCGCCGTGCCCTGCGCTGGGGCGCCCACGTCGACCATCAGGTGCCCGACGAGCAGCTGCGCGAGGTGCTGGACCGGTTCGCACCGCCGCTGCGCCCGTGGACCAGGTGCCCGGCCTGCAACGGCATGCTGCGAGGGGTGGCCAAGAGCCAGGTCCAGGACCGGCTGCCGGCCGGCACCCGGCTCCGGTACCAGCGCTTCCGCGCCTGCGAGGCGTGTGGGCAGGTGTACTGGTGCGGCGCGCACGGCAGCCGGCTGCACGACATCGTGGAGGCCTGCACAGGGTCGGGCTCGCCGGGTGCCGACGACACGCTTCGATCGGTCCGCCGCCCGCGTCCCGGTGGGAGGTCCGGCACCTAGACTGCGCGGATGCCGGTGGACCGAAGTCGCAGGGCGCGGGCGACGCGCCGGCGCAAACGCCGGATGGACAGCGTCACCCACGACCTCAGTGACCACGAGTGGACAGCACTGAAGGCGGCGTGGGGAGGGTGCGCGTACTGCGGCGCCTCCGACCGGGCGCTGCAGCGTGACTGCGTGCAGGCATTGTCTCGCGGCGGTCGCTACACGCTGGAGAACATCGCCCCGGCCTGCCCCTCCTGCAACGCCAGCAAGTGCAACGACGAGGTCACCGGGTGGCTGCGGCGCAAGGGTCTCGACGAGCGCGGCTTCCTGGTGCGCCGGCTGGAGATCACCAGTGCGCTCACGAGCCGATTCCGTCAGCCGCCCGAGGCTGTGGGAACAGCCGCGGGGTGACGCGGCTCCGCCGACCGGCCGACTGCCCGGTCCTGGTGTGCGGCTACTTCTTCTTCGTCGGGTGGATCTTGTCGGCCAGGGTCGGCTCGGCTCCGGTGCCGCGCTTCTCGGCGCGCTTCTCCTTCAGAGACTTGCCAGACTTCTTGGACATGCTGTGTCGCGGCGACTTGTCGCTCATGAGGGCTCTTCCTGACGGGAAGCCTGAACGGCTCCGTGACCCGAGAGTACGCCCTCTCCCGCGAGCGGGTCACCGCCCGCGGCGGTGTCGCGCTACCGGCCTTGACCCCAGAGCCCCGCGACGTGCCGCGCGTCGGTGCCGCAGCAACCACCCACCACCGACAGCCCGGGCAGCCTCCTGCGCACGGCGTCCAGCGTCGACACCAGCAGGCCGAGGTCGCCGGCGTCCAGCTCGGCCATCGCGTCGAGCTCCGCATGGGTCAGCGTCGAGGCGTTGGGACGCAGCTCGACGATCCGACCGGCCCAGTCCTCCTCGGACAGGCCCGGGGCGAGATGAGTCGGATGCGCGCAGTTGACCCCGAAGTACGCCGCGACACCGGTCTCCTCGACGAGCGCGATCGCCTCCCCCAGCATGCTCCCGTCCGGGAGGGTGCCGTCGACCTCGACGGTGAACAGGATCGCGACGGGAACGCCCACGGCATTCGCGGCCAGGACGATCCCGGCGGCCTCCTGGGGCGTGGTCATCGTCAGGGCCTCGACCAGGTCGGCTCCTGCCTCGGCGAACGACGCGATCTGACCCCGGTGGTAGTCGGCAGCCTCGCCGATGCGCGGTCGCTCGCCGGCGACGTAGCCGTCCCCCCGCGGGCCGACCACTCCGGAGATGAGGACGTCACGCAGGTCCGGCCAACGTGCGCGCAGGCCGTGCAGGAGGGCCATCGCCTCGCGGTTCACCCGGTCGGTAGCCGCCTCGTCGTAGCCGATGCGCCGGGCCCAGTCGGGGTTGGCCCGCCACGTCGGCGCCGCCAGGATCAGGCCGGCACCGGCCCGCCGGGCGATCTCCGCATAGTCGGCGTAGTAGTCGCGCAGGCCGGCGCGGCCCCCCTCGTCGTCCAGGAGCGGGAACGCGGCGAACTCGTCGAGGTCGAAGCCCCGGTTGTAGATCAGGTCCGTCTCCAGTCCCCCGTCGGTGACGTAGGGATGTCCAGGACCGGGGAAGGCTACCGACATGGCGACGCTCCTAGGATCGACGTCCTCGTCAGCCCCCGCACCACCCACGCTGGCACCGGGCGGAGTCGGCGTCAAGATGCACCGCCTGCCACGTCCGCCGGAGGGTCGTGGCGCGTCGTCGCCGCGACCGGTGCCACGATGGCGTGATGCACCCTGATGACGCGAGTGACCGGTTCGCGATCTACCCGATGGTCGAGGAAGCCGGGGCCACCGGCGTCGTCGCCGCCGTGTACGCCGAAGCGCTGACCCGGATGCCGTTCGTCCCCAGCATCCTCAAGTCGCTGGCCCTGTGCCCGCCGTACCTCGTGCTCGCCTGGGAGCAGGCGAGCGGCGTGCTGGACGAGGACGGGTTCGCCGACGCCGCGGCAGCGCTCACTGCCGCGGCGCGTCCGGCGGTGACTCCGCCCGAGGACCCGCAGGTACGGCGCACGCTGGCCGGCTTCGTGGGGCCGCTGTCGCGGATGCTGCTGCTCGCCAGCGGGCTGCTGCTGGCCGTCCGCGGTGACCTGACCGCGCCGCCGTCCCCGGGGCGTGCGCGCGCGCCAGGTCCGATGGAGGCCCAGCGGTCGGCACCGTCGCAGCGGGGGGCCTCCGCACCCCGGCTGTACGGCGAGATCCGGGCCGCCCTGCAGACCCCGATGATCAACACCATCTGGCGCAGGCTGGCGGCACAGCGGCAGCTGGAGTCGGCCTGGTCGGTGTTGGGGCCGCAGGTGGCGGCCAGTCTGGCGGCCGCCGACGCGCTTCAACGGCGGGCGCTCGACGTGGCCGGCGACCTCAACTGGCCGGTCGCGGCGACACCCGCCGCGCTGGCGGCGGCAGGTGCCGGCGACGCGGGTCCGGGCATGGCGGTCGTCCTGGAGGCCTACGTGCGGACCCTGCCGCGGGTCCTGGTGCTGGCCGCCTCGTCCAGCGAAGCGTGACCGCGCCGGCGCTCAGGCGGGCGGTGTGTAGCGCCCGTCCACCGCGGTCCAGCCGCCGTCGACGAACAGGTGGCTGCCGGTGACGAACGTCGACGCGTCCGAAGCGAGATAGACGACCGCGCCGGCGAGCTCGTCGGCGACGCGCCCACCGCCCAGGGCGCTCTTGTCGGCGTAGGCCTGGTACCAGTCCGGGATCGGCGGCGATCTGCGTCGGTCAGCGGGGTCTCCACGATCCCGGGCGCGACCGCGTTGACCCGCACCCCCGACGGCCCCGAGCTCGGCCGCGGCCGTGCGCAGCAGCTGCACCAGGCCCGGCCTTGGTCGCGGCGTACACGCCCTGTCCCGGCTCCACCGTCGACCGCGCGGATGGAGGCTGAACCCCACGATGCTGCCCCGGCCCCGCTCGGCCATCCCGGCGCCGAACGAACGCACCAGGTCGAAGGCCGAGCGCAGGTTGAGCGAGACCACCCGGTCGAACTCCTCCCCGGTGTAGTCGGCGACGCGCTTGCGCACGTTTGTCGCCGGCGGTGAACGACGAGCACGTCCACGGACCCCAGGTCGCCCGCGGCGGCGGTGACCGCTCCGGTGTCCAGGACGTCGAGCTGGTAGGCCGACGTCGACCCGCTCGCGGCGGCGGTCGCCGCCTCGGCGGCGTCGACGTCGCGGTCCCGTCGGCGACGACCACCTCGGCCCCGTGGGCGGCCAGCGCGAGGGCGCCTCGCGGCCGATGCCGCTGCCGGCGCCGACCACCACGGCGCGGCGGCCGTCGAGCCGGAACAGCCCGCGGTAGGCGGCCAGACGGTCGGCTGGGGGGCTGGACGTCACCGGGGGTCTCCTTGGTCGGTCAGCGGACGGATCACCGCCATCCGGGTCACGGTCAGCTCCTCGATCGCGAACCGCGGCCCCTCGCGGCCGATGCCCGAGTCCTTGACCCCGCCGTAGGGCATCATGTCGCTGCGGAAGCCGGGGACTTCGTTGACCACCACGCCGCCGACCTCCAGCCGGTCCACCGCGGCGAACGCGGTCGCGCAGCGCGCTGGTGAAGACGCTCGCGTGCAGGCCGTAGCGCGACTCGTTGACGACGTCGAAGGCCGTCTCGACGTCCGGGACCGAACGCACGGCGACCACCGGTCCGAAGACCTCCTCGTCCCAGACGCGCGGTTCGCCGTCGGGCACGTCCGGCAGCACCGTCGGCGTCGAGCGCCGGACCGCTCCTCGCGCCACCGCACGCCACCTGCGCGCCCGCCGCGACGCGCCTCGGCCGACCCAGTCGCAGCACGCGTGCGGTGGCCGCGCTCGTCGATCAGGGCGGACACCCGCGTCGCGGGGTCACGCGGGTCGCCGACCACCACCCGCCCCATCCGTGCCGACAGGCGCTCGAGGAAGCTCCTCGCGCACCGACTCGACGACGATGCACCCGCTGCACGCTGATGCACGCCTGCCCCGACGCGTAGTACCCGCCGCGGACCACCGCGTCGGCGGCCGCGTCCAGGTCGGCGTCCGCGGCGACGACCAACGCGGCGTTCGAGCCCAGCTCGAGCAGCACCTTCGTCGGTGCCGCGTCCCGGGCGATCCGGTGGCCCACCGCGGCCGACCCGGTGAAGGACACCGCACCGACCCGCCGGTCGGTGGTCAGGGCGACGCCGACCTCCGCGTCCCCCGGTGACCAGCTGGACGGCGGCGCGTGGACCGCCGGCGTCCGCGAGCGCCTCGCGCAGCAGGTGCACCAGCCACAGCGTGCTCAGCGGCGTCTGGGGGCGCCGGCTTCACGATCACCGGGCAGCCGGCCGCGAGGGCGGGGGCGACCTTGTGGGCGGCCAGCAGCAGCGGGTAGTTGAAGCCGGCGATGCCGACCACCACGCCCGATCGGCTTGCGCACCCAGAAGCCCAGCAGCCCGTCCCCGGAGGGCAGCACGTCCAGCGGCACGGTCTCCCCGTGCAGCCGGGCCACCTCCTCCGCCGAGGTGTGCAGGGTGAGCAGGGTCCGCTCCACCTCGACCCGGCAGTCGGCCAGCGGCTTCCCGGTCTCCAGGACCAGCAGGCCCTCGAGTGCGCAGCGCCGCTCGGCGAGGGCCGCGTGAGCCGCGAGCAACGCGGCACGTCGGACATGCGAGGCCAGCCGGGCGACGGCGAGCCGGGCGCCGAACGCCTCCTCGAGCGCGCGGCGGGCCAGCGGCACGTCGCCGACCGGGGCGTGCGCCACGACGCTGCCGTCGTACGGGAACCGGACCTCGGCGGTGCTCGCCACCGTCTCCCAGCGCTCCCCGATCGGCAGACCGTCCGGGAGCTCCTCCCTGAGATCGACCATCACTGTCCCTCCCTCGTCTGCGTGGGCTGTGCTGGCGCGGACGCGGAGGGGAACACGTCCCGGTAGGACCGCCACCGGCCGCCGGGGGTCTGCACCGTCTCCGCGGCGAGCAGGGCGTGGCCGACCGCGCGGGTGAAGCAGTCGCCGGCGACGTCGAGCACCGTCTGGAAGGCCACCACGTCCGGTGCCTCACGACCGCCGGTGGCCATCGTGAAGACCGTGTCGCCGTCGAACATGGTGTGCACCGGACGGATGGCCCGCGCCATCCCGTCGTGCGCGACCCCGGAGACCTTCGCGCACTGCGCCTTGGTCAACGTGAGGTCGGTGGCGACCACGCCCACCGTGGTCGCCAGCGAGACCCCCAGGGGCCCCGGCGAGGGCACCACCTCACCGGCCTCGCGGGCCGCGGTCACCTCGTGGGCCGCGGGGGTGCGCGGTCCCCCGAACTCGTCCGCGACCTCGAAGCCCGCCGCGTACAGCGCCCCGGTCGCCGGGTCGACGCAGGAGCCGACCGCGTTCACCACCACCAGAGCGGCCACGACGGTGCCGTCGTCGAGGACCGCGCTGGCCGAGCCGACGCCGCCCTTGAGCCCGCCCGCCTTCGCCCCGGTGCCGGCGCCGACCACGCCGAGGGGCACGGCGCCGGTCCCGGCGGCCACGGCCGCGTCGTACGCCGCCCGGCCCAGCTCCACGTCGGGGCGGGCCCCGAAGTCACCGCCGCGTCCGAGGTCGAAGATGACCGCGGCGGGCACGATCGGGACCACCTCGCCGGGACCGCCGACTCGCAGACCGACACCGGCGTCGGCGAGCCGCTGCATCACCCCGTCAGCGGCGGCGAGACCGAACGCGCTCCCGCCGGAGAGGACCACCGCGTCAATGCGGGACACCACGTTGCGGGGGTCGAGCAGGTCGGTCTCCCGCGTCCCGGGTCCGCCGCCGCGGACGTCGACCCCGGCGCACGCTCCCCCGGCGGGCGCGAGCACCACCGTCGTCCCGGACAGCCACCCGTCGCCGCGGCGCTGCGCGTGTCCGACGCGCAGACCGGGCACGTCGGTGAGGGTGTTGGTGGGTCCGGGGCTGATGGTCACGGCTGCGGCTCCGGGGTGGGGGCGGCCGGGGCGTGCCCGGCGAGCGCCTTGGCCAGCGTCGGCACGGCGGTGATGAGCTCGCGGGTGTAGGGGTGCTGCGGGTCGTCGTAGACCCGGCCGGTCGCGCCGGTCTCCACGACCTCGCCCTGGTGGACCACCGCGACCCGGTCGCACACGTGCCGGACCACGGACAGGTCGTGGGAGACCAGGACCAGCGTGAGGGAGAGGTCGTCGACGAGGTCCATCAGCAGGTTCAGCACCTGCGCCCGGACCGACACGTCGAGTGCGCTGACCGGCTCGTCGGCCACGATGATCCGTGGCCGGGGGGCCAGAGCGCGGGCGATCGAGATCCGCTGTCGCTGGCCGCCGGAGAACTGGTGCGGGAAGCGGTCGCCCGCCTCGCGCCGCAGCCCCACCGCCTCGAGCAGCTCCTGGACGCGTGCCCGGTGGTCGCCCCTGCCCTGCGCCACCAGTGGCTCGGCGATGATGTCGCCCACCCGCATCCGCGGGTCCAGCGAGCCCATCGGATCCTGGAACACCAGCTGGAGGGCCTGGCGGAGGAAGCCCAGCCGGCGCTCGGGCAGCCCGGTGATGTCGCGGCCCTCGACCATCACCGCGCCGCTGGTCGCCCGGTCCAGGCCCGCGACGATCCGCAGCAGCGTGGACTTGCCGCAGCCGGACTCGCCGACGATGCCGAAGCGCTCTCCGGGCTGCACGTCGAGGCTGACGCCCCGCAGGGCCCGTACCGGCGGGGTGCCGTGGCGCAGCGAGGTGCGCGGCCGCCGGTAGTCACGAGTCACCGACCGGACGCTGATCGCGGCCTCCGGGTCCGGCCGGTCGGGGTACGTCGGGCGGCGGTCGGTCTGCTCAGGCATGCGCCGGCTCCTGACGTGGGGGCGCGGGGTGGTGGCAGGCGAACCCGCCCCGGGCGGCCGTGGGCGTCCACTCGGGGCGCTCCGCGCACGTCGCGGTCGCGTGGGCGCAGCGGCTGCGGAACACGCAGCCGTCGGGGAAGCCGCCGGCCGCGGGGACGCTGCCGGGAATCGCCGCCAGCCGGCCGCGGGCGTCGACGACGGTGAGGTCGGACGCGGCGATCAGCCCCTGCGTGTAGCGGTGCCGGGGACGGGTGAAGACCTCCTGCACGGGGCCCGCCTCGACCACGCGGCCGCCGTACATCACCAGGACGCGCTCGCACACAGTCGCCACCACGGCCAGGTCGTGGGTGATGAACAGCATCGCCGACCGGCGCTCGACCACCCCGCTCACGATCAGGTCCAGCACGCGCGCCTGGACGGTCACGTCGAGGGCGGTCGTGGGCTCGTCGCACACGAGCAGGGCCGGGTCGTTCGCGAGGGCGAGGGCGAGCACGATTCGCTGCCGCTGGCCGCCGGAGAACTGGTGCGGGTAGGCCCTCACCGCCGCCGCGGGATCGGCCAGCCCGACCCGGTCGAGCAGGGCCACGGCAGCCGAGGCGGCGGACCGGCGGTCGGGGTGGGTGCCGTGCACCAGCAGCGCCTCGGTGACCTGTCGGCCCACGCGCATGGTCGGGTTGAGCGCTGTCATCGGCTCCTGGAAGACCATGGCGACGTGTCGGCCACGGACCTGCGACATCCGCCGCTCGTCGGCGCCCACCAGGTCGTGGTCCACCCCGGCGACGCGAACCGACCCGGAGGCCTCGAGCTCGTCGGGGAGCAGCCCCATGATGCCGAGCGCGGTCAGCGACTTGCCCGAGCCAGACTCGCCGATCAGGCCGACCCGCTCGCCGGCCCCGATCGTGAAGCCCACGTCCGACAACAGGGAGCGGCCCCGCGCCCGGACGTGGAGGTCACGGACGGTCAGCACCGTCGCGGGGCCGGCGGCACCGTCGTGTCCTGGCGGCTGGTGGTCCGCGGTGCTCACCGTCCCCCCTCCAGCTTCGGGTCGAAGCGGTCGCGCAGGCCGTCGCCGAGCAGGTTGAAGCCCAGGACGGCCACGGCGATCGCGAGCCCCGGGAAGACCGCGAGCCGGGGCGCGGAGTAGAGCATCTCCTGGCTCTCCTGGAGCATCCGTCCCCACGACGGGGTCGGCGGCGGTGTGCCGATGCCGAGGAAGGACAGCGCCGCCTCCGCCAGGACCGCGATCGCGAACCCCACCGACGCCTGTACGATCACCAGGCTGCCGACGTTGGGGAGCACGTGCCGGAGGCCGATCGCGAAGGGGCTCCGGCCTGCGGCCCGGGCTGCCAGGACGTACTCGGTGTTGAGCACCTGCAGGGTCCCGCTGCGGATCAACCGCGCGAAGCTCGGGACCGTCGCGATCCCGATCGCGACCATCGCCACGAACGTGCTGGCGCCGAACACAGCGGCGAACATGATCGCGAGCAGCAGGGCAGGGAACGCCAGCACCAGGTCGTTGCCGCGCATCAACAGCTCGCCGAACCAGGACGGCGCCATGCCGGCGACGATCCCGAGCGGGACGCCCACCAGGGCGGCCACCCCGACCGCGACGAAGCCCACGAACAGCGTCGTGCGCGAGCCGACCAGGATCTGGCTGAACACGTCCCGGCCGAACTTGTCGGTGCCGAACCAGAACTCGGCCGACGGGGTGCGCAGCCGCGTCGCCGCGTCGACCAGGGTCGGGTCGTGCGGCGTCCAGACGAACGACACCAGGGCCATCGACAGGATCGTCGCGACGATGGCGCCGCCCGTGACCAGGCTGCCGCTCCAGCGCCGGTACGTCGGCCGGGCGACCTCGTCCTCGGTGCTCATGCGCGTCCCGTCCTCATCCGTGGGTCGATCAGCAGGTAGAGCAGGTCCACCAGGAAGTTCACCAGGAGCACGGCCAGCACCAGGATCATCACCACGTCCTGGACCATCAGCAGGTCGCGGTTGGCGACGCTGTCGAGCAGCAGGCTGCCGAGCCCGGGGATCACGAAGACGCGCTCGACGACGACCGCGCCGATGAGCAGGGTGGCGAGCTGCAGGGCGAGGACGGTGACCACCGGAACGGCGGCGTTGCGGAGACCGTGCCGCACCAGGGCCTGGGTGGGCGACAGCCCCTTGGCGCGGGCCGTGCGCAGGTAGTCCTCCCGCAGCACGTCGAGCACCGCGCTGCGCACGTAACGGGTCAGCACGGCCGCCTGCACCAGCCCCAGGGAGAGGGCCGGCATCGCCAGCTGCTTGAGGAACATCACGGGGTCCTCGGCCGGCGGGGTCCAGCCGTTGGCCGGCAGCCAGCCGAGCGACACCGCGAAGACGGTGATCATCAAGATGCCGGCCAGGAACGCCGGCACCGCGACTCCCACCTGCGAGAGCGTCGAGAGCACGAGACCGGACAGCCGCCGGTGTCGCACCGCCATCACCGTGCCGGCCGGGAGGGCCAGCACGGCAGCGATCACCATGGCCGCTCCCACCAGCCAGACGGTCACCTGGAGACGGTCGGCGACCTGCGGGCCGATCGCCGCCCGGGAGACGTAGGAGAGGCCGGGATGGAAGGTCACCAGACCGTGCACCCAGTCGACGTACTGGGTGACCAGGGAGCGGTCGAGGCCGAACTGGGCCCGCATCTGCCGTACCGCCGACTCGGAGGCGTTCACGCCCAGCGCGACCCGGGCGGGATCACCCGGGAGCACCGCCATGAACCCGAAGACGACCATCGAGCTCACCACGAGGCTGCCGAGGAAGATCCCGGTCCGCCGCAGCAGCCGCACCGTCACCGAGCCCGACCTCCTCAGGACCGACCGAGATCGGTGACGTCGAAGGACTCCGAGATGCTGTTCTTCGGCAGCCCGGTGATGTCGGAGGTGGCGACGATGAGGTTGGGCAGCAGGAAGAGGAAGTCTGCGGCGGCGTCCTGCGACAGCTTCCGCGCGGCCTGCTTCATGACGGCGACCTGCTCGTCGCGGGTCCCCGCGTCGGCCTTCGCGAGCAGCGCCCGGAACGCGGGCTTGCCGTAGCGGGTGTAGTACTTCGGGTCCCCGAACACGGCTGCCATGTCCCGCGGCTCCACGTGCGCCACGATCGACATGTCGTAGTCGGCGTTGGTGAAGACGGTGGTGAGCCAGGCTGCCGGGAACTCCAGCTGGTCGAGGTCCACCTTGAACCCGGCCTTCTCCAGCTGGCTCTTGACCACGGTGCCGCAGGACACGGCGTACGGCAGGGTCGGGATTCGCAGCCGGAGGGTGGGGTGCGGCCGACCGGACTCGCGTAGGAGCTGCTGGGCCCTGTCCGATGAGTGGGGGAACAGCCCGGTCAGGTCCTCGTACCAGGGGTCGGTCGGCGGGACCATGCTCCCGATCAGCTGGCCTCGCCCGGCCCAGCAGGTGTCGAGCAGGGCCTGGTGGTCGAGGGCGTAGCGCACGGCCTTGCGGACCTTCGGGTCCTGCAGCGGCCCGGCGCCGTTGTTGAACGACAGCACGACCTCGCCGTTCGTGGTGCCTTCGAGGACCTTGTACTTGTCGTTGTTCTCGAACTGGCCGAGAGCCTCCGGGGTCTGCACCGTGCCGACGACGTCGATGGTCGAGCTGAGCAGCGCGTTGTTCATCGCCGTCGGGTCCTTGAAGTACTTCAGGGTGACGGTCTGGAAGTGCGGTTGCTCGCCCCAGTAGCCGGGGGTGCGCCGCAGGGTGATGGAGTCGCCCCGGGTCCACTTCGACACGTCGTAGGGCCCGGTGCCGACCGGGTCGTTGGCGAGGTCGTCGACGCCGGTACGGCTGAACATCGCGCCGATCCGGGTGGTCATCCGGTACAGCCAGTCGTTGCTGGGCTTCTTGAGGGTCACCTGGAGCTCGGTGGGCGTCACGACCTTCACCGAGTCGACGACGTCCATGGCGGACTTGAGGGACACGGTCCAGTCCGACTTCACCCGCTCGATCGAGAATTTCGCGTCGGCGGCGGTGAACGGCTTGCCGTCGCTGAAGGTCGCGTCGTCCCTGAGCTGGAAGGTGTAGGTCTTGCGGTCCGGCGAGACCTGCCATGACTTCGCCAGGACCGGGACCACGTCGCCGGCCTGGTTCAGCTGGACCAGCCCCTGGTAGACGTTGTAGAGCAGCGCCTGCGGGATCGCAGCCCCGTCCGTGCGGGTGAAGTCCAGGTTCGCCGGCTCGGCGACCAGTCCGATGCCGAGCTCGTCGTCCTTCGGACTGCTGTTGTTCCCGGCCCCGCTCTGCGCTCCCGCGGAGCAGCCCGCCAGCAGCAGCGACGCCGTGACGGCCACCGCCGCGGCCGTCTGCGTCTTGAGTCGTCCCACTGTCAGGGCCTCCATCTTCTCCGCTACTCCGGCGCTGAGGTGAGCTGGTCTGACCAGTGACCTACCTCGCATTGTCCGCTACCCTCGCCATTGGGATCGGCGGTTGTCAATACCGGGTCGGTGCCGATCTCCCGGGAAGGAGCCACGTGTCCGATCCGCAGCTCGCCGTGATGCCGGCCGTCGAGATGGTGCGCGCGTTCGCCGACCACACGCTGTCGCCGGTCGAGGTCCACGAGTCCGTGCAGCAGGTCATCGAGGCCCGCGAGCCGGACCTCAACGCCTTCTGGGTCAGGGACCCGGACCAGTCCCGGGCGGCTGCCCGCGCCAGTGAGTCCCGGTGGGTACAGGGGCGGCCGCTCGGCCCGCTCGACGGCGTGCCGGTGACCCTCAAGGAGAACGTGGCCCGTCGGGGGGTGCCGATGCCTGCGGGCAACGCGGGCACCGAGCCGGTGCTTCCCCTGGCCGACGCCCCGATCACCGCCCGCGTCCTGGAGTCCGGTGGGGTGGTGCTGGGCTCCACGGTGATGCCGGACTGGGGCATGCTCTCGTCGGGGGTCTCCAGCATGCACGGGATCACCCGCAGCCCGTGGAACCCTGCCTGGACCACGGGCGGGTCCAGCTCCGGTGCGGGTGCCGCCGCGGCGGCCGGCTACGGACCGCTGCACGTCGGCACCGACATCGGCGGGTCGATCCGGCTCCCTGGGACGTGGCTGGGGCTCGCCACGCTCAAGCCCAGCGCAGGCAGGGTGCCCCTGGACGCGCCGTACCTCGGCCGGGTCGCGGGCCCGCTGTGCCGTACGGTCGCCGACACCGCCCTCCTCATGGAGGTGCTCAGCCGGCCCGACGCGCGCGACTGGACGGCGCTCCCACCCGAGGAGCTGGACTGGTCGGCCCTCGACCTCGACCCGACGGCGCTGCGGGTGGGTGTCCACCTCGACGCCGGATGCGGTGCCCCCACCGACCCCGAGGTGGCGCGCGCCGTGCGCGGGGCGGCCGCGATCTTCGAGGCCGGCGGTGCCACTGTCGAGCCGGTGGCGCCGTTCATGACGCAGGAGCTCCTCGACGACCTCGACCTGTTCTGGCGGGTCCGGTCCTGGACCGACTACCACGCACTGCCCGTCGAGCGACGGCTGCGCGTCCTACCGTTCATCGCGCAGTGGTGCCACGGTGGAGCCGACGTGCCCGGACCACGGGTGCTGCGCTGCTACCAGCAGATCATGGAGATCCAGGCGCGCACGGTCGCGGCGACCGCCCCCTACGACCTGGTGCTCTCCCCCGTCGCCCCGGTCGCCGCCTTCGCGGCCGAGCAGCCGATGCCTTTCATGGAGCCGGGGCGAGGCATGTGGCACATCGGCTTCACCGCGCCGTACAACATGTCCGGTCAGCCGGCCGCCACCGTCAACGCCGGCTTCACCGAGGACGGGCGGCCGATCGGCGTGCAGATCTCCGGCCGTCGGTTCGCCGACCTGGAGGTGCTGCGGGGCGCCTCCTGGTTCGACCGGCACCGGCCAGAGGACGCCGTGCCCGCGTGGCCCGACCGACCACCGGTGCGGGAGTCCGACCCCGTCGGCCGGGACGCCGCACCGGGTCCGGCATCCGGCGGGCGGGCGTGGTGACCGAGGGGACGCCGTTCCGGCGGGTGGAGTCGGTGCGGCTGTACCAGCGGATCGTCGAGCAGGTCGAGGACGCCGTCGCCCGCGGGGAGCTGCGGCCAGGGGGACGGCTGCCCAGCGAGCGGGAGATGGTGGCCCAGTTCGGTGCGAGCCGGTCCACCGTCCGCGAGGCGCTCCGGGTCCTCGAGAGCAACGGCGTCGTCCGCTCCCGTCCCGGCGACCCCCAGGGACCGGAGGTGTTGGCGTTCTCCCCCGCCGCGCTCACCAAGCAGATGACGCGCCTCGCCCAAGTCGACCAGATGTCCATCGCCGAGCTGGTCTGCTTCCGGATGGTCCTGGACGGGTCGTCGAGCCTGCTCGCGGCCCGGCTGCGCACCCCACCCGAGCTGGAGGCGATGGAGCGCACGGTCGACCGGATGGAGAGCGCGATCGGTGAGGGCTTCGGCCCGTTCAGCGAGGCCGACGTCGCGTTCCACGAGGCGGTGGCCCAGGCCAGCCGGAACGTGCTGCTCCAGGTGTGCAACACCGTCGTCCGGGGGGTGGTGCTGACCCTGATCGCGGACAAGGTCACCCGGGCCCGCAACAGCCAGGCCCTGATGCGTGAGTCCTTGCAGCACCACCGCAAGGTGCTGGAGGCGATCCGGCTCGGGGACGGACCCGCTGCCTCCCGGATCTCACGGCAGAACCTCTACGACTACTACGCCGGCTACGTCCCGAAACGGGACCGCGAGCCGCTGCTCGCCCTGCTCGACGGCGAGCCCGGCTGAGTCCGGGACGGTCGGCTCAGGACTGCGCGGGGATGACCACGGTCCACTCGCGCAGCCGCGGCTCGGTGGCGACGCCCTCCGCGGCGTACGGGTCGTTCTCGACCAGGCGCCGCGCCTCGGCCTCGTCCTCGACGCTGTAGACCACCATCGCGCCGGACCCGTCACCGATGGGTCCGCCCAGCAGCACCTTGCCCTGCGTGTGCAGGTCCGCGATGTACTCCAGGTGCAGGGGACGCACGCGCGCCCGCGTGTCGGCGTCGCCGTAGCGGTACTCCAGGACGAAGTGGGCCATGTGGATCTCCTCAAACGGATGGTGTTGGACAGCGTCATCCCACCACCTGCTCGGAACGGCCTGCCGAGGGGGCCACTTCGACCAGCTGTCTGCGGCGTCAGAACCCAAGCGCAGCGGACGGAGCCACGTCTGTGCGCATCGCTCGCCACAGCTCGTCGGCCGCCCCCGCCCGGTGCTCCTCGACGAGCCCGGCGCGCCGGAGCCCGACGAGGTTGCCACCGCCGAGGTAGGCAGCGCCCAGCGCCTCCACGCCCAACGACAGGTCCGGGTCCTCCGCGCTGCGGTGCACGGTGGCCTCCCCTCGCGAGTCCGCCCCGATCCGCCAGCGGCCATGGTTCCACGGCGCGTGGGTGTCGGCCACCTCGACCACTACGTCGCACGCCGCACTCCAGGCCCGGTCCTGCAGCGCCTCGGGAAGGTCGACCAGGCGCACCCACAGGCTGTCGTAGGTCGCCACGTCCGAGGCGGCCCGGGGACCGCCGACCCAGGCGAGCAGCGGGTCGTCGGTGCCGACGGCGCCGACCCGCACGCTGCCGACCAGGTCGAAGTCGACCAGGCGGCGCAGGAGCGCCAGCCGGGCCGCCGGCTCGCCGACCACCGCCCACACCGTGAGCTCCCCGGCGGGCCGGCCGCGCTCCCACTTGCTGGTCCGCCGGAACATCGCGAAGCCCACGTCCACGCCGCCGCGGCGCGCGAACAGGACCCGCCGGGGCTCCTTGTCCCGCAGCTCCTCCGGCAGCTGGTGACAGACCCGGTCGTAGTACCCGCTCTCTCCGACCACCGAGCCGAGCTCGGCGCAGGCGAGGTGGCACGCCCGCATCCGCTGCGGCACGTCGGTGTCGGACGCCGTGGCCATCTGCGTCGAGACCCGGGCCGCCGCGTCCTCCAGGTGCGGAGCTGCGAGCGTCGTGCCCCGAGCGAGGGTCACCTCCAGCTCCAGCGAGGCCAGCCCGTAGCCGTAGCGCCCGTAGATCGCCGGCTCGCTGGCGTGCAGCGCGGAGACGTGGGTGCCGTCCTGGTCGCGCACCTGCTCGAGGTGGTGCCGCAACATCGCGGTCAGCACCCCCTGCCGGCGATGGTCGGGGTGGACGCCGACCGCTGTCAGGCCGGCGCACTGCACCTGGCGCCCCCCGGGGACGGGCAGCGTCAGGGGGAAGACGCCGTAGATGCCCGGATAGGTGGCCGGCTCGGCCCCCTCCACCTGCGCGGCGAAACGCCGCGGCTCGTCGAGACCGAGGAGCTGCTCCTGCACACTGGCGGCTCCGACCTCGGAGAACCACACGGTCTGGTCGGTGGCGAGGTAGCGCTGCGGGTCGTCGGCGCGGCCGACGCTGATCCGTGGGGGGGTCACGGGCACAGCCAACCGGTCGAGGATCGCGAACTCAACTCGATTCTGGGCTGCCGCCCGCGCTGGCCCCGCGCGGTCCCGGCCAGCTGGACACGCCCAGCGTGAAATCTTGACTCATTCCAGAAAGTGAGCGAGAGTGACGAGGTGTCCACCACCCTCGGCTTCGAGCAGCTGCTGCGCGGTGCCGCGCTGCGCGTGACGCGCCCGCGGGTCGCGGTGATGGGCGCCGTGCACGCGCACCCGCACGCGGACACCGACCGCATCATCGACGCCGTACGGCGGGAGCTCGGTGAGGTCTCGCACCAGGCCGTCTACGACGTGCTGCGGGCGCTGACGGCCGCCGGCCTGGTCCGGCGGATCCAGCCGTCCAGCTCGGTGGCACGCTACGAGGCCCGGGTCGGGGACAACCACCACCACGTCGTGTGCCGCTCCTGCGGCGCGATCGCGGACGTCGAGTGTGCAGTCGGCGCCGCTCCCTGCCTCACCGCGGAGGACGACCACGGCTACGCGATCGACGAGGCCGAGGTCATCTACTGGGGCCGGTGCCCCGACTGCCCCGCCACACCCAGCTCCTGATCCCGCCACCCCTGTGAATTCGGAAGGAATGACATGCCTGAGCATCACGACGCCGTCGTCGGAGACATGCAGTCGGAGGAGAGCGAGGCCCGCTGCCCCGTCGCCACCGTCGGTCCGCGCAACCACCCCACCGAGGGGGCGGGCAACCGCGACTGGTGGCCCGACCAGCTGAACCTGAAGATCCTGCGCAAGAACCAGGCCGTCTCCAACCCCATGGGTGCGGAGTTCGACTACACCGAGGCCTTCAAGAGCCTCGACCTGGACGCCCTGACCCGAGACGTCGACGCGCTGATGACCGACTCGCAGGAGTGGTGGCCGGCGGACTACGGGCACTACGGCCCGTTCTTCATCCGGATGGCCTGGCACAGCGCCGGCACCTACCGGGTGAGCGACGGCCGTGGCGGTGCCGGTGCGGGCATGCAGCGGTTCGCACCCCTGAACAGCTGGCCGGACAACGCCAGCCTGGACAAGGCTCGCCGGCTGCTGTGGCCGATCAAGCAGAAGTACGGTCGCTCGCTGTCCTGGGCCGACCTCATCGTCTTCACCGGCAACCGGGCCCTGGAGACCATGGGCCTGAAGACGTTCGGCTTCGCCGGCGGCCGTGCCGACGTCTACGAGCCGGACGAGGACGTCTACTGGGGCCCGGAGCAGACCTGGCTCGGTGACGAGCGCTACACAGGCGACCGGAACCTCGAGGACCCGCTGGCCGCGGTCCAGATGGGCCTGATCTACGTCAACCCCGAGGGCCCGAACGGCAACCCGGACCCGCTCGCCTCGGCCCGTGACATCCGCGAGACCTTCGGTCGCATGGCGATGAACGACGAGGAGACCTTCGCGCTGATCGCCGGTGGGCACACCTTCGGGAAGACCCACGGTGCGGCCAACCCCGACGAGCACATCGGCGCCGAGCCCGAGGGTGCTCCGATGGAGCAGCAGGGCCTGGGCTGGAAGAACAGCTTCGGGAGCGGCCGGGGACGCGACACGATCACCAGCGGCATCGAGGTCACCTGGACCTCCACACCGACGCAGTGGAGCAACAGCTACCTGGAGAACCTCTTCGGCTACGAGTGGGAGCTGACCAAGAGCCCGGCCGGCGCCCACCAGTGGCAGCCGAAGGACGGTGGCGGCACCAACACCGTGCCCGACCCCGAGGACGGCTCGCTGTCCCGCCCCCCGACGATGCTCACCACCGACCTCGCGCTCCGCGTCGACCCGGTCTACGAGGAGATCGGTCGGCGGTTCGTGGAGCACCCGGACCAGTTCGCGGACGCGTTCGCCCGGGCGTGGTTCAAGCTGACGCACCGCGACATGGGTCCGATCGAGCGCTACCTCGGCCCGCTGGTCCCGACCGAGAGACTGCTGTGGCAGGACCCGGTCCCCGCGGTCACGCACGAGCTGGTCGACGCCGACGACGTGGCCGCGCTCAAGGCCCAGGTTCTCGACTCGGGGCTGAGCGTGTCGCAGCTCGTCTCCACCGCGTGGGCCGCGGCCTCGTCTTTCCGCGGCAGTGACAAGCGCGGCGGCGCCAACGGTGGGCGGATCCGCCTCGAGCCGCAGAGCGGCTGGGAGGCCAACAACCCCGACGAGCTGGCCGGTGTGCTGCGCACCCTGGAGGGCGTGCAGGAGGCCTTCAACACCGCCCAGACCGGCGGCAAGCAGATCTCCTTCGCCGACCTGGTGGTGCTCGCCGGGTGCGCCGGCGTGGAGAAGGCCGCGAGCGACGCCGGCCACGACGTGCAGGTGCCCTTCACCCCGGGTCGTACGGACGCGACTCAGGAGCAGACCGACGTGGAGGCGTTCGCGCCGCTCGAGCCCACGGCGGACGGCTTCCGCAACTACCTCGGCAAGGGTCACCGGCTGCCGGCCGAGTACCTGCTCGTCGACCGGGCGAACCTGCTCACGCTCAGCGCCCCCGAGATGACCGTGCTCGTCGGCGGTCTGCGGGTGATGGACGCGAACCACCAGCAGTCCCAGCTGGGCGTCCTGACCTCCCGTCCGGGGTCGCTGACCAACGACTTCTTCGTGAACCTGCTCGACATGGGCACCGAGTGGAAGTCGACCTCCGAGGCGCAGGAGACCTTCGAGGGTCGCGACCGCGTCACCGGTGAGCTCCGGTGGACCGGCAGCCGCAACGACCTGGTGTTCGGCTCGAACTCCGAGCTGCGTGCGGTCGCCGAGGTCTACGCGAGCGACGACGCGCAGGCGAAGTTCGTCGACGACTTCGTCTCCGCGTGGGACAAGGTGATGAACCTGGACCGGTACGACCTGGTCTGACGCTCACGTCGTACGCATGCTCCGACAGGCCCCGGGAGACCGGGGCCTGTCGTCGTCCCACTCCGGTTCGTCGCCTCGGTCCCACCGGATCCCAGTCCGAGACCGCGGGTGCTGGGCGTCCCGGAGGCTCCGGCGTCACACCGAGGGCTTCGAGGTCCGACCCGCTGTCCGCGCTCGGGAGCACGCACCCGCTCCCCCTCTCGCCTCAGCCCTTGTCGTGCTTGTCCGCCAGCCTGAGGCTGGCGAGCAGGTCGACGACACCGTTCTTGAGCTTCGTCTTGCCGGTCAGCTTGTGGCTGCTCTTGGTGACCGCCTCCAGCTGCCGGTCGAGCGGCAGGTCGTTCGCACGTGACCGGATGAGCGCCAGCTGTCCACTCACCTGCGGGGCGGCCATCGAGGTGCCAGCCCACCATGCGTAGCCGCCGCCCGGGACAGGCCCCGCGACGCGCTCCGCGTGGGCAGCGACATCGACCCAGCCGCCCCAGTTGGCGAAGGCCGAGAGGGTCTGGGAGTCGTCGTTGACGGAGGTGACGCTGAGCACCTCCTTGTTCTGGGCAGGGTACTGCTTCGAGTCGCTGGCGGCGTTGCCGGCGGCGGCGACGACGACGACCCCGTGCCGGCGTGCGTCTTTGAGAACGTCGTCGATCAAGTGTGACTCGATCTTCTCGGAGCTGCCGAGACTGATGTTGATCACATCGGCCTGCTGAGCGACGGCGTCGAGGATCGCCTCCGCGACGACGAACGAACTGCCGGAGCCGTCGCTGTCGAGCACCCGGAAGGGCAGAATCCGCGTGTCGGGGGCGACCAGCGTGACCATCCCCGCCACGAACGTCCCGTGCCCGAAGGCCTCGTCGACGACCCCGTTGCGGTTGTCGTCGAGATGCGAGCGTTCCTCGGCGGGGTCGTCGTCGTCCGCGACGTAGTCGTAGCCCGGGAGTAGGTGGTCCACGAGTGCGGGGTGGGCCGGGTCGAGCCCGGTGTCCAGTACAGCCACGACCGTTCCCTTGCCGGTGCCCAATCCGTGGACCCGCGCAAGCTGCTGTGTGCGGCTGAGGGACTGGTCCCGCCACGCGTCTTCGTCCGCGCCGGCAGCGTCCGGGACTCCCTCGGGCCAGCTGTGGTAGCGGCGGTCGGCGAGACCGGTCGCGTAGTCGGGCTCCGCGTACCGCACCCCGGAGAAGTGGGCGATATCCTTCGCCAGCTTGGCGGCCTCCTTCCTGTCGCCGGCCACGTCCGGCTCGGTCGGCCGCAGCAGATAGATACCCCGGGATCCCAGGAGAGCGCGCTGCACCACGACCGGGAAGGCGTCGGTGAGGTCGCTGACGCTGCGGTCGTCCTCGAGATCGATCGCTACGACGACCCCGGTGACCTGGCTGTCCTGGAGCTGCTCCTGGGCGTGGGCCCCACCCAGGCTCGTGGAGGCGACGAAGACCGACATGCTGATGAGGAGACCCACCATAGTGCTGCGACAAGTCTGGAGAGAAGGCACAGTCAGGGCTCCGGATCCGGGTCGACGAAACCTCGCACGTACGTGAACGGTGCCCACATGAAAGGATGGGGACTGCTCTCGGCGACCTGCAGCTGAGCTCGCTGAAGGGCGGTGGCGGGCGAGATCCCCGTGACCAGCTGGTCGTACAGCCGGCTCATCAGCTCGAGGGTCACCTCGTCGTGCACCGGCCACTGGCTGACCAGAAGACCTCCGGCGCCGGCAGCGAGGAACGCCCAACCGAGTCCCACGGCCTCAGCGGCTCGACCGTGCGCACCGGACTCGCAGGCGCTCAGGGTGACCAGCGCACCGCGCAGGTCGAGCTCGACGATCTCGCCCGCGGTCATCCATCGGTCGCCCAACCGCAGCCGGGAGAACAGCGGATGGTTGGCGCGAAAGACGCCGTGGGTGGCCAGGTGCACGACCCGGGCATCGCGTGCCGACCGGGCGAAGGCCGCGGCGGTCGCCTCGGCCTCGAGTAGCAGCGTGGACTGTGGGAACTGCTCGTGCACCAGCCTTGCCTCTGCTCCGACCGAGCGTGCGTACTCGTCCTGCACCCCCACGACCAGAGCGTGATCGGAGGCTGCGTAGCCAAGCTCGGCGCCGCCGGCCGCGACCAGCGTGGGGGCGACGCTGATGGCGCAGCGCTCGACCAGGTACCGCTCACCGTCGAAGAGAGCCTGGAACGGCACCGCTCCCATCGGCCCGTGCGGCACCACCCGCAGCATGTCATCGGTCGCGCCGAGCATGTCTGTGAGCGGCGCGAACAACAGCGTGTACAGGTCGGCGAGGTCTGCGCGCGCGCTGTGCAGCAACCTGTTCCGCTGTCTCGGGCCGAGCCCGAGTCCGAGACCCAGCGAGTAGCGGTTCCACTGGTTCCCGAGACTGTCGAGGAGATCATGCAGCCTGCGCAGGGCTCCCGGCAGACGTCGTACCGTCGTGTCGCCGCGGCTAAGCACGAAGGCGACGATGTCGTAGCCCACGACGGAGTAGGCCACTGTGGGAACCGGGGCGCCGTTGCTTGGTGTCCCCTTGGGCGTGCGACTGGACGTGCCAGGGAGCGGCGTCGAGGCAAGATGGCGCAGTCTCAGGGCGTCGAACTGCTCCTCGAGCACGTCCGAGTGTCGGCGAAGCGCCGGTCCACGCCGGGGATCGGCCTCGTCGTGCTGTGCCCGGTAGGCGGATCCCAACGCGGCGAACCTCTCCACCAGGTCGGATCCGGCCGTTGCCAGGGCGGGACCGCGCCCGGCGGCCTGAGTGAGCAGGTCCGTCAACGTCTGGGCCTTCGACTGGTCGGCGACCCGGCAGGCGTCCACGATGTCCGTCCCCTGCCCCCGGGTGAGCAGGAGGTCGACGAGCTCGACGTGCGCGTCCATCCGCCTGCTCCGGTACGTCGTGAGCAACGCATGGTCCGGAAGATCGCCGCCCACGCGGTCACGGGCGGCGATGGCATCACGGAGGTGCGACTCGGCCTCCGACAGGCGTCTCTGACGACGCCGGAGCCGGCCGGTGCGTAGCTCGACCCGGTAGCTGATCTCGGGCATCGCGAGGCCCTCGGCAACGGAGCGTGCCCGGGTCAGCAGGGGCTCCACGATCGCGAGGTCCTCCTCGACCTCCGACTGCAGCAGGAGTGCCCAGACCAGTGGGATCGGCCATCGTGCCTGCCACAACTCCTCGACGCACGCCGCCAGCTGCTCGCGTGCGGCTGCACACGACCCGCTCCGTAGCGCTGCTTCCGCACGCGCGAGCCGGGTGCGCGCGAGAAGCTGTGGGTCGTCCACCTCTATGCAGAGAGCCTCGGCGCGGTCGAGCTCGACCAAAGCCTCTCCGGGTAGCCCGCGCGCCAGGTCCGCGAGAGCGACCAGGAAGCACGCCAGAGCGGTGTCGTGCCGCATCCCTGATGTGCCTGTGGCCTGCGCGGCGACGGTAGCGGCGCTCCGCGCTTCGGCGCCCAGCCCGATCCAGAGATACGTCTCGGCGAGGGCGAGCCGAAGCCGTGCCGCTTCCGCAGCGGCGCCGAGCTCGTCGAGGGTCCGCCGTCCCTGCTCGAGGAGGCGCAGCGCTTCCGCGACGTCGCCGAGCTGGCGATGCGCCTGAGCCAAGTCCCCCTGGCACTGGGCCGCGAACAACCGGTCGCCGTGGGCCTGGAAGCCGTCGATGGCGCGGGTGAACTCCGACAACGCGTCTCGCGGGCGGCCCAGCGCGAGCAGCTCCACTCCACGGTTGGCCGCTGGACGGGACGCCCTATCGGCCATACCGAGCTCTCGGTAGGCGGCCTCCGCGCGGGCGTAGGCTTCCAGCGCTTCCTGGTGCCGGCCGACCAACCCGTAGGCGACGCCGAGGTTATCGGTCGCGTGGGCACGAATCCGCCGGGACAGGTGGTGGTTTCCCTGAGGCCCGGCCAGAGCGTCGATGAGCTCCTCGCCGGCCTCGATCGCCGCCGAGTGGCGGCCAAGGTCGTCGAGCACCTGCATCCGACCGAGATCGGTGCGCAGGGCAGCCAGTGCATCCCCGGCCTCGAGCCAGCACCTTCGCGCCTGGTGGATGAGGTCCAAGGCCGCCTCGAGCTCGCCGCGCTCGGCGAGAACCTGGGCCCGCTGATACCGCGCTCGTGCTCGGATCCCCTGGCGGGCGCCTGAGCCTGATGCCTGGTCACACAGCGCGCCCAGCATCAGGGCCTGGTCAGGACCCTTGTGCAGCAGCGTCTCGGCGTGGTCGAGCAGCATCTCGAGACCGGGCACGTTGTCAAGGCCGACAGCGCGCAGAACGGCCAGACCCGAAGCGCCTCCCGATGTCGCCAGTCGGTCGACCACCGCCTCCGCGAGCGTCATGTGGTTGCTCCGCCGAGAGGATCGATGTGATCGATAGGAAGGACGATCGCAAGCTCGTCGTTGCTGAGCCGCACCGTGTGCACCGTGGCCGGCGCCCTTACCTGGAAGCGACCGAAGGCGTCACCGCCGACGTCAAGGACGGAGCAACCCGGACCCGTGGCGGTCACCTGGAAAACCGGGGACGCAGTCGCCTCTCGCAGCAGGACCTGCCCCTCGAGCAGGACGTAGTCCGTGCCCGGCCTCGCCTCGACGAGCACATCGGCCACCTCCGTCCGCCAGACCAGGTGCACGACCTCGCTGTCGGGCCCGGCATCGCGCACGCTCAGCTCCAGTCGGTCCCGTCGGCTGTCGAAGACGAGCTCACCCGCCAGCTGCGGGACCGATCGGCCGGGATCAGTCGGCACCCGACCGCGGAACTGCTCGCGGAGCCGCTGCCGAAGGAGCGCGGGCGGGTCGACGAGAGGCAGATCCTCGGCGACCTTGAACAGCCGCCGGACCCAGGCGACCTCGGTGCGCAGCTGGGCACTGTTGGCGACGGCCTCGGTCACGAGGTCCGACTCGGCGTCGTCGAGCCGGCTCTGCAGCCAGTCGGCGATCGTGGCCAGCCGAGCGGTCGCTCGCAACGCCCTCATGTCCATCCGATGTCCTCGAGGAGGCTGTGCAGTCGTCTCAGGCAGCGTCCGCGCAAGGGACCGATGCTGCCGATCGAGCGGCCCAGACGACGGGCGATGACGGAGTAGGTCGGCTCGGCAGGATCGAAGTAGAGCGCCACGATGAGCTCCCTGCAGGGACTGCGGAGTGCTGCGAGGGCGCTGTGCACCGAGGCGACCTCCTCCCAGTCCAGGTCCACGTCCGCGGGGACCGAGGCCACCCCGGGCACCGGCACCTCACGTCGGGTGCGCTGGCGGACACGCCACGACTGCCGACGGGCGACTGTCATCAACCAGGACGCCAGGCTGGCGTCGGATCGCAGAGAGGACTGGGACTCGAGGAGCGCCAGGAAGGTGCTCTGGGTGATGTCGACTGCATCCTCGGGGCTGAGCCCGTTACGCACTGCCACGCTGTAGACAAGTCGCTCATAGCGGTCGAGGAGCACGTCCCAGGCGTCGCTTCGTCCTGCCCTGATCTGCAGCATCAGCGCGGGGTCGCTCAGATTCTCGGGGGACCCGGTCTCCGACTCCCAGGAGAGCCGCGCGTGAGCCAACGACGAGTGCGACGGTGTCATGACCCCCCTCGTGTCCCTCTGCCTGCCCGAACGAGCAAGCGTCGACAGGAGCCACCCTAGCCAGGAACCGTCGGCCTGCCGGGTGCTCGCTGAGACATTTTTCTTGACCATCTGGATCAACCGGAGGTGCTCGACGCACTTGTCTACTAGGGGCGGTTCCGCGCGTTCTCGGGTGTCTGTCGTGGCGCGTTCCGCGGCAAAGGAACGGGGGCCCTCCGGCGCATCAAAGACCCCTCCGTCGCGGCACCGCAGGTGCGCGACTAGTCCCGATGTCAGTGAGGAACAAGTCTGGTTCTCGGGAGCGGACCCCGTGAGCATCAGTAACTCAAGACAAGCGGAGGGCCCCCCGATCGGGGCCTGTGACGAAAGGATCGCTCATGTCACGTTCAGGTCTGGTCAAGGCGTTGAAGCCGGCAGGCAAGGGAGGCGGCAAGTCCAGCAAGTCCAGCAAGTCCAGCAAGTCCTCGAAGTCGTCGAAGTCCTCCAAGAGCAAGAGCGGCGGCGGCCATCACCACGGCTGCGGTTGCGGCTGCGGTAGCTGAGCCCGCTCCGAGGCGACGAGGACCATGACCCGGGGGGACAGCGCATCGGTGGGGCCATCTCGGTGGCCCCACCCGGTGCGCCGCACGGAGGCCGGCCGCGACACCTGGTTCTCGCGGCAGGTCCGGAGGCTCCTCGAACCTCCCCAGGACCACCACGCCCTGGTGGGTGAGGCGCCTCCCCTGGGGCTCGCGGAGGTGGCCAGACGATTCTGGCCCGACACCCGGCCGTTGCGCTGGTGGATCCTGGTCAGTACGGCCCTCTCTGCGGCCTTGTCTGCGATCACCGTCTCGGAGATCGCTCTGTTCAAGCACGTCGTCGACGACGTGCTGGTGCCCGCGGACCTCGGTCCGCTGCTGTGGATCGGGGGGGCGTACCTAGCTCTGGCGGTGCTCTCGGGACTCGTGTCCGGTCTGAGCTCCTACCTCTCGACCTGGCTGACCCACACCTTCCTGGTGGGACTCCGCACCCGCGTGTTCGCGCACGTCCTCTCGCTGCCCCAGGAGGTTCACGACCGACGGCGCCTGGGCGACTCCATGATGAGGATCACCAGCGACTCGGCCAACGTCGAGAGCTTCATGGTGGGCACGGTCAGGTCCGGTGTGTCCACGGCAGTCACGGCCATCTTCTACCTGGTCGCCCTGTTCCTGCTGGATGCCCGACTTACCGCTGCCTCGCTGGTGGTGGTGCCCGTCTTCTGGTTCATCTCCCACCGGTTCTCGCGGCTGATCAAGGTCAGTGCACGCGAACAGCGTCGACGAGGGGGGTCCCTCTCGGCAGTCACTGAGGAGCATCTGGCGAACGCGCCGCTCGTCCAGGCCTTCAACCGGCAGCCCGACGCGGTCCGCGCCTTTACCCGCGAGAACCTGGGGATCCGGGCGGCGTCCCTGGCCGCGGCCCGGGTGCGAGCCATCTTCTCCCCCGTCGTCGACATCGCCGAGCTGGTCGGGGTCCTCACGGTGATCCTCCTCGGCACGCAGGCGCTCGCTTCAGGTCGGCTCAGCCTCGGCGGGCTGCTGGCGTTCATGACCCTGCTGGTGCAGCTCTACCGGCCGCTGCGCTCCCTCGCGACACTGGTCCCCGGCCTGTTGAACGACGCCGCCGGCTGCGAGCGGATCGCCGAGCTCCTCGACGAGCGACCGCCGCTGGAGCGCCCGGGGGCGACGGCTCTGAGCCCCGGGCTGCAGGACGTGTCGCTGCACCACGTGTCCGTGCGCTACCCGGGGGCCAACCGTGCCGCCCTCTCGGACGTGACCGTGCGGCTCGAGCCCGGCACGGTGGTCGCGGTCGTAGGGCCCAGCGGTGCCGGGAAGTCCACTTTCGTCAAGCTGCTGCTGCGGGTCCTCGACCCGACCGAGGGTCAGGTGCTCATCGGCGACGAGGACCTGCGTGACGTCACGCTCCGCTCGGTCCGGGAGGCGGTGGCGTTCGTCCCGCAGGAAACCACCCTCCTCGACGCGTCCGCGCGTGCCAACATCGGGTTCGCCAGGGAGGACGCGACGGACGAGCAGATCGAGGAGGCGGCGCGGGCCGCATCAGCGGACGGGTTCATCCGGGCGCTGCCCGCTGGCTACGACTCGATGCTCGGTCAACGGGCCCGCACGCTCTCCGGCGGTCAGCGGCAACGGCTGTCCCTGGCCAGGGCGTTCCTGCGGGACAGCCCGCTGCTGCTCCTCGACGAGCCGACCACCGGCCTGGACGCCGACATGTCGCGGCGCGTCCTTGAGCCGTTGCGGCAGGGGCACGCCGGGCGCATCACGATCGTCGTGACTCACGACCCCCTCGTGGTCGAGATCGCCGACCGGGTCATCACCCTCGACGAGGGCCGGGTGCTCGCCGACGTACCAGTGGTCAACAGTGCCCGGGACCGGAGGGCCAGCGCGTGACCGCCCAGCAGGAGTGGGTCCAGGCCGCGGAACCGCCCACCGTGGCGCTGGGACGTGAGGTGGTCCCCGGCTACGAGGTGGTCGCCCACCTGCGCCGGGGAAACAGGCTCGACGTCTACGACGTCTGGAGCACCGGCATCGAGGCGCGCTGCATCGTCAAGGTCGTCCGCCCGGACCGGATCAATGAGCCGCACACGGCCCGGATGCTGCGACGCGAAGGCATTCTGCTGCGGGACCTGGCCCACCCGCACCTGGTCAGGGCCTACGAGGTCGTCGAGGAGCCGCAGGTCGCCGTTGTCATGGAGACCCTGACCGGTCCCAGCCTGTCGGCGGTACTCGACGTGCGACCGCGTCTCGCTCCCGGCGACGTCGCGCTGCTCGGCTCGCACGTCGTCTCGGCGCTGCGCTATCTGCACCTGCACGACAGCGTGCATGGTGACGTCACGGGCGGCAACATCATCCTCGAGGCGGGGACGACGAAGCTGATCGACCTCAGCCTGTCCGGGCCGCCAGGTCCGGTCCGGGCCGGGTCGGGCACCCGTGGGTACCGCGCACCCGAGCAGGCCGCGGGCGGAGAGCAGGCGCCGGCCACAGATGTCTGGGGCCTCGGCGCCGTCCTGCACTGTGCGCTGACCGGGCGCACGTACGACGAGAAGCCTCGTCATCCCGAACCCGTCCAAACTCTGCGACGCCGCCTGGGCCTTCGGTCCCGGCTGCTCCGCATCATCGACGACTGCCTGCGCGAGCGCCCGGAGGACCGGGCACCGTTACCCGATGTGAGCCGAGCCCTCGCTGCGTTGTCGGGCCTTCGGGAGCCCTGAGCCGCCGCCGGACTGATCCGCTCAGACCCGACTTCCTCGCGGCCCGTGTGGACTAGAGCGGCCGGTACAGGAACCTGTTCAGACCCCGGCAACCCGTGGTAACCAAGGAGGTAGTCGAGGTGGAGGTGCGCGTGGTCAGGCGACCAGAGGACGACCCGGAGCCGGACGAGACCGGGGGTCGGGCCCGACGGCGGCTGGAGGAGTTCGAGGGTCTGCGCGACCGAAGCGTCGAGGAAGTACCAGGGGATGACGAGGCCGAGGGGGGCGACGCATCCGTCGAGTCCGACGACGTGCCGCCGCAGCAGGCCTGACCCTCCGACGCCGAGGCGCGGCTGCGCCGGACCGGCGGTCGTGAGGGGACGGATCGCGGAGGGGTGCGGACATGCGGGGACCCGACAGAGGACGGACCGGCCACGGAGACGCGTTTCCCGAGGGCAAGGTGCGCCGGAGGCTCGACCAGCTGAGCGAGCTCCGCGGGCTCACGGTCGAGGACATCGCCCCTGACCGACCCGAGACCGCCTCGAGCACCGTCGCCTTCGCCGCCGGTCTGCTGGCCGCCGGCGCCAGGCTCGGGCATGTGACGCTCCCCGACGTGCCCGCGGACGCCGACGGTGCGGACACGGTGACGGCCGCGCTGTCGGCCACGGAGGGCATCACGGTCCCCGAGGAGCTCGACGCCGGCGCAGTGACCGACGTCCGGACCGAGGCGGACGAGGACGCCCCGGGCGAGGTCGCCCCGGACGAGAACGAGGACGAGCCGCTCGCCGGGATCGTCGGGCTCGACGCGACGGCCTTCACCCCGCCGCTCGCCCCGTGGTGGCGGACCGTCGGCCCGAGCTACATGCCCAACGGCCAGACCTACGGCTCCGGGGGCAACAACCGGGTCGACGTCGCCGGCCGGGTCAGCGCCGTCGCCGTCGACCCGGGCGACCGCGACCACCTCCTGGTGGGCGCGGCCGGCGGCGGGATCTGGGAGAGCAGGGACCGCGGCGCGAGCTGGTGGCCACGGTCCGACGCCATGCCGTCGCTGGCGACGGGCGCGCTGGCCTTCGACCCGTCCAACCCGTCGATCGTGTACGCCGGCACCGGCGAGGGCGACTTCTACCGCGCTCTGGGAGCCGGTGTGCTGCGGTCGACCAACGGGGGGGCGAGCTGGTCGGTGCGTGCGACGGCGCCGTTCGTCGGGGTCGGCTTCCAGGACCTCTGCGTGGACCCGGCCGACCCGGCGCGCCTGCTGGCCGCGACCAGGAACGGCATCCACGAGTCTCAGGACGCCGGGCTGACCTGGACCCAGCGCCTCGGGGGTGTCGCGTGGACGATCTCCCGCGGCGCCGGGGAGCTCCTCGCTGCCACCTCCGGCGGCGTCGTGAGCTCGACCGACGGCGGCACCACCTGGGACGCCGTCGCCCTGCCCTCGCCACCCGGGTCGTGGACCCGCCTCGCCGTACGCCACGCGCCGTCCGACCCGGACGTCGCCTGGGTGTTCGCGAGTGGCGACGGGGCGGCCTGGTTGTGGCGACGGAGCGTCGCGGGTGGGGCGTGGAGCCGGGTCGGCGTGCCGAGCGGTGTGGCGGTCAACCAGTCCTGGTACGACTGGTTCCTCGGGGTCAGCCCGGCCAACCCGGATCTGGTGTTCCTCGGCGCGATCGACGTGTGGCGGGGAGTCCGGTTCCGTGGGCGGTACTTCTGGTCCAACATCACGGCCCGCGCCAGCGGTGACAGCATCCACCCCGACCAGCACGCGATCGCCTTCGACCCCGTCGACCCGGCCGTCGTGTACGTCGGCAACGACGGCGGCCTCTTCCGGTCCCCCGACCACGGCGGCACCTGGCAGGCGCTCAACCGGGGCCTCTACATCACCGAGATCGAGTACCTCGCCCAGGACCTCGGCGACTGCCGGTTCCTGTTCGGTGGCACCCAGGACAACGGCAGCACCCGCTTCACCGGGAGCCATGTCTGGGAGCACGCCCAGGACGGCGACGGCGGCGACTGCGGCGTCGTGGACGACGCGCCCTCAGTGGTCTACCACTCGTTCTACGGCATGGGCTTCGAGCGGTCGACCACGGGCGGCGGCTGGGGCAGCTGGTCGTGGCGGGGGCCGAACGTCCCCGCCGGGTACGGCGCACTGTTCTACCCGCCGCTGGACGCGAGCTTCTCGACGGTGGCGCAGGCCGGGCAGAGCATCTTCCTCTCGCGGGACCGGGGCGACAGCTTCACCGAGATGGACCTGCCGGGTCCGGGGGTGGCGACTGCGATGCACGCGGCCTCCGCCGACGTCGTCTACGCGGGGATGAGCGACGGACGGGTCGCCCGCGCGTCCTGGTCCGGCGGCTCGTGGAGCGTCACCGAGCTGAGCAGCCCGCGCAGCGGGACCGCGGTCTCCGACCTGCACCTGAGCCCGTCGGGCTCCCGCCTGTTCGCGACCTACCGCGCCCTGGGCGGAGGGCGGGTGTTCCTCTCCACCGACGGCGGCAGCTCCTGGTCCGACGTCACCAGCAACCTGCCCCAGGTCGCGGTCAACGCGGTGGTCGTCGACCCCGGCAACGCGAGCCGGGTGTGGGTCGGCTGCGACGTCGGGGTTTACCAGTCCCTCGACACCGGCGGGACCTGGCAGCAGCTCGCGCCCGGCCTGCCGAACTGCCTCGTCGGGGATCTGCTGTTCCATCCCGACGCACGGCTGCTCCGCGCCGGCACCCGGAACCGCGGGGTGTGGGAGGTCGACGTCGACGGTGTGCTGCAGAGCCCGATCTGCGGGGTCCAGTGGCAGGGCACGCTGGGTCCGCGGCAGCGCGCGCGGTGGTTCACCTTCAACTGGCCCAGCACCTGGCACGTGCTCTGGACGGTGATGCCGACCACGCCCCGGAGCGGTGCCCCCCAGCTCTCCTGGAACGTCGAGGTCGAGCGCGGGGACTCCCGCCGTACGACGTACTGGATCACGGTCAGCAACCTCGTCGACGACCCGGTGAGCTTCGAGGGTCGCTACGCGATCCTCAGCCGCTGTTGAGAAGGAGATCGCAGATGCGCACAGGAAGACAGTTCACCGGCACGCTGGCACCGAACGCCACGGGTCGCTGGTTCACGTTCGGCTGGCCGGCGACCTGGCAGGTGGTCTGGACGGTGCAGCCCACCACCCCCCAGCCGGGGGCACCGCAGCTCGACTGGGATGTCGCCGTCGAGAGAGCCTCGAGCACCCAGACGACGTACTGGCTCACCGTGCAGAACCGCACGGGCAGCTCGGTCTCGTTCGAGGGTCGCTACGCCATTCTCAACGACTAGGAGAGTCATGGTCAGCATCAAGATCGACATCCACGAGACCGACGGGACCGCGGAGGTCAGCGGGCAGCAGGCCGGTGCGCCGTCCCCCGGGACCGAGGGCGCGCGGCTGTCCCTGGTCGAGGTGACCGACCTGCGCGACGCGGGGCCGGCGCCCACCGGCGACCCCGTGACCGGGTCCCCTGCGTCCGGGTCCCCTGCGCCCGACGCCACCCGGGCGACCCCGCCCAGTGGCGACACCAGCGCCGGACCGGCGCCGGCATGACCGGGAAGGACGGCACCCGATGACCACCCACCGACTGCGGCGGCGGCTGCACCTCGAGTCGCTGCTCTCGGCGTCGTTCCTGGTCCTCTTCGTGGTGACGGCGGTGTCGGCCGAGTGGGTCGAGGCACTGACCGGCCTCGATCCCGACGGCGGCAGCGGCGTCCTCGAGTGGGGCCTCACCGCGGTCCTGGGACTGTGCGCGGCGGCCAGTGGCCTGCTGGCCGCGCGGGACGCGCGTCGGCTGCGCGCGACGACCGACTGAGCGGCCCGGGCTAGGACGGCAGGAGCAGGGTCATCGACGCCGGCCAGGTCCGGTCCATGACCAGGGTGCCCGCCGTCCCGGGCGCGCGCTCCGCGCCCTCCAGCGACAGCGCCGCCCTCACGATGGCCTGCACCGCCACCGCGGCCACGTAGCGCCCGTAGCAGGCGTGCAGGCCGACGCCGTAGTGCAGGTAGACCGAGTCGGGACGGTCGAGGCGGAACTCGTCCGGGTCGTCGACGACGTCGCCGTCCATCATCGCCGACTGGGTGGACGCGAAGACGGTCATCCCCTTGCGGATCGTCCGCTCGTGGTGGGTTCCGCGTGCGATCGGGTAGTCGACCACGGCCTTGCGCAGCAGCCCAGGCGCCTGTGGCGCCAGCCGCATCGCCTCGGTGACGTAGCGGGCGAGCAGCGCCTCGTCGTCCCGGGCGGCACGCCGCGCACCGGCCAGCTCCTGCGGGCGCGAGAACAGCTCGTCGACGGCCAGCGACGAGGCCTTCGAGATGGTCGGGATCATGCCCACCAGCATGCCGACCAGCTGGCAGCGGATCTCGACGTCGGTGAACGCGTCGGGACCCAGCACCTGCTCGCGCAGCAGCCGGGTCAGCACGTCGTCCGGCACCTGTTGGCCGGCCGCCAGGGCGGCCTTGCGCGCGGCGACGAGCCCGTCCAGGTGAGGGCGGATCACGACGCTCGCGGCCCGCGCCTCCTCCTGCAGGACCCGGTCGTCCGCGAGGTCGACGAAGATGTGCGTGAACAGGGTCCGGGCCCAGTCGATGAGCGTGTCCTGGTCCGGGCCGGTGACGCCGAGGAACTCCTCCACGATCGCCGCGGGCACCCGGTCGGCGAGGTCGCGGACGACGTCCAGACGCCCCAAGGTCCGAGCCCGGACCAGGCATCGCTCGGCGGCGCGGTCGACGACGCCGGCGACCGTGGCGACGTCGCTCTGCCGGAACGCCAGCCGCAGCAGCGACACGTCGCGCTCGTAGTGCGGTCCCTGGTCCAGGCCGAGGATGAAGTCGCCGGTGATCTCCCGCATCGGCCCGGCGTAACCCTGGACGCTGAACTCGGCGTCGTGGGCCAGCACCTCCACCACGTCGTCGTACCGGGTCACCACCGCCACGTCGCCTTTGAAGAACACCGGACGCACCTCCCGCAGCAGCGCGAACACCACCCGGGGGTCCTGCCGAAGCTTCGCGTCCAGCAGGCTGAGCTGGTGGCTCACCAGGCGTCGACCGTCGCCGATGACGTCCTCGGTGAGCTCGGCGAGGTCGGTGAACAGCGACATGGGAACCTCCGGAGTGGTCAGCCGGTCAGCCGGCTGAGATAGCTGAGCCCGTTGATCCCGGGTGCGAAGAAGTACTCCCCGCCGAGCACCGTGGTGACCCGTTGCAGCGGCGCCGCGAACGCGGGCGGGGCACCGTTGACGACGAACTTGCCGCCCTCCTGGTCACCGAGGAGCACGTCCTGGTCCGTCCCGAGACCGAAGGCGTTGCCGTCCGCGAACCACTGGGACTGGATGAACTCGAACTGGCGCTCCAGATCCGCCTGGAAGCAGACGAACACGATGCCCCGGTCGACGCCGTCGTCGGCGGCGCCGGGAGCGAGCGGCGGGCCGTAGGGAAGCCCGCGGCGGATCAGCCGGTGCCGGGCCACCAGCTTGCCGTCGAACGGCATCGACAGCCGCGGGTTGGCCCGGCGGATGTGCGCTCCCAGCGGGCAGGCGTAGCCGCCCTCGTCGTCGGCGTAGTCGAAGTTGTTGGACCGGTCCGGGTCCGCGACCACGTCCGGGTCCGGACGGTCCGGGGACACCGCCAGCGGCGTGCCGTCGCGCCACCGGCCGACCACCTTGGCCGCCAGCAGCTCCTCGTCGAGACCCGTCCTCGCGGACATCGCCGCGAGCTGCTCGCGGAACGCGGAGACATGCTGACGCAGCTTGCGGTAGGCCAGGTAGCTGCCGTTGCGGGACAGCGCGTCCGGCCGGGGAGCGGGCGGGAGCACGCCCTCCTCGTCGGGGTAGCCCAGCACGAACTCCCCCGGCCGCACCGGCCGCCAGCGGCCGTGTCCCTCGTACACGCCCTGACCGTGCCGCGAGGACTGCTCCAGCCCCTCGACGTCGGGCTGCGAGAAGCCGTCCGCGTAGCCGAAGTGCTCGGTCCCCCCGGGAAGCACCTCGACGTCGACCCGCGAGACCTCCCGGACCCCGTCCGACAGGGTGCCCGCCAGCCACGCGTTCCGGTCGGCCAGCGGCTCCGCGGCCACCGCTTGGAGGATCACCAGCACGTGGACACCGGCCGTGCCGAGACCGCCCTGCCAGTGCCCGGGGGCGCTCTCGCCGAGGTCGCCGAGCCGGTCCGCCCGGGCGGCCATGCCCTCGAGGAACGCCGCGGGGAACGTCGCCAGCACCTCCGCGGGCAGCCCCAGCGCACGCAGGCCGTGCGCGGTGAAGGCCACGTTCACGGTCCAGTCGGGCTTGGCCTCCCACAGGGCCGCCGACGTCACCGGGTCGACGACGTCCGCCACCCACCGGCATCCCGCCTCGGCGTCGGAGATCGTCAGCAGGACGTACGACGCCACCGGCATCCGGTACCCGCGCAGCACGATGCCCTGGATGGCGGACAGGTCGAGCGCCGCGGTGCTCATGAGCCCACCGCCCCGAAGGCCTCGCGCCACGAGGCCATCAGGTCGTCGGGGTCCCGGCCCTGGGCGGAGACCGCGAAGTCGGCGACCCGGTGGCGGAGCTCGAGACTGCTGTGCACCTCCGGCACCGTGGCGTCCGGGTAGGCGGACACGAAGAAGGTGGTGTCGATCTGGTTGTGCAGGAGGTAGGCCAGGCAGGCGTCGCGGTCCGCGGTGCCCGGGAAGCCGACGCACAGGCTCCAGACCGCGTCGCACTCCTCGGCCATCAGGTCCAGCATCGACTCCAGGTAGTGCTCCAAGCCGCCGTCGAAGCTGCTGACGAAGATCAGGTACGCCGACTGCAGCGTGTCCCGCACCTGCGGAGGTCCCTGGTAGACGAGGTCGTGCAGCACCACGAACCGCGCGAAGTGCGTGCTCCCCATGCGGGACAGCGGGCTGTCGGCGCCCGCCCCCCAGGTCGCGAGCCGGGCCTCCAGCTCGTCCTCGCGTCCGGCGAGGATGGGCGTCATGGCCATGAACGCGTAGGCCTGACCGCTCTGGTTAGCCATCCGAGCGCCCCTCCGTGTCACACATCGTGCTGGATCCGGGTGAGCAGGTCGAGATACGCCCGCTGGAACTCCTCGGGATCCTGGAGCCCGGCCGTCCTGGCGTTGAAGTCCGCGACCTCCTGCTTGACGCGCAGGGCTGCGAGGACCGCCTTGGTGGTGGCGTCCGGATAGGCGGCGTAGTAGTGCGCGATCGGCAGGTCGTTGGCGTGGATGTAGGCCTTGAACGGGCCCACCGGCTGCGGACCGGGAAAGCCGAAGGAGCTGCCCCAGATCGCCTTCATCCGGTCGGGCACGACCTCGGAGAACGCGTCGATGTACTCGTCCCAGGTGCCGTTGAAGTTGGTCTCGAAGAACAGGTAGTCGTAGTGCAGCTTGTCCCGTTTCTGCGGCGGACCGTTGTCAGGCAGGTCGGTGATGATGGTCCAGCGCGCATAGTGGATGAACGAGAGCTTCTCCAGCGCCTCGTTGAGCTGCCTCACGTGGGCGCCGAGGAACAGCACGACCCGCAGCAGCGAGGTGTGGCCGCTGCGGATCGGGGTGAGGACGGTGATCGCCGTTGTCCGGCCGTCCACCGCCCGCGGGGCGAGGTGCTCCGGTGTCTTAGCCGGCACCGCGCCGGTCTCCGTCATGCGGCACCCTCCGAGGGTCTGCGGCCGCCACCCGAGTACTGGATGGTGAAGTCAGGTATACCGCACCTGCCGACGGGCAACAACGCGTCGGCGGCTCGGAGATGAGCGGCCGACGAGCGCCGGGGGGTTGACGGCCGGTGTTGAGTGGAGACCGACGCCGACACCCGGAGTGGACGATGCACGAGAACGAGGAGCTGATCGCCCGGTTCTACCAGGCGTTGGCGGACGCAGACATCGACACGGTGCGGGCCTGCTACGCCCCCGACGTCGAGTTCTCCGACCCGGTGTTCCGGCACCTGCACGGGGAGCGTGCCCTCGCCATGTGGGAGATGTTCTTCAGGCGGGACGAGCGGATCGAGATCACCTATGGCGACATCAGCGCGGACGCGAGCAACGGCTCCGGCCAGTGGGTCGCCGACTACCGGTTCGGGCGCCGTCCTGTGCACAACGTGATCCGGTCGACGTTCACCTTCGCGGACGGACGCATCGCGACGCACCACGACGACTTCGACGTGCGCGCCTGGGCCACCCAGGCCCTGGGCCCGGTGGGTCGGGTGCTGGGGTGGGCACCTCCGGTGAAGACAGCGCTGCACAAGCGGTCCGCGGCGATGCTCGACTCCTTCCTGGAGCGGCGGGACGGCGCCGGTGACGGCGGAGCAGGGTGAGAGCGAGACGGTGCCGGACCGTCGTACCGTCGCCGGCGGCCGGTCGCGCTCAGCGGGCGGCGAGCCGGAGGACGTCGGCGAGGACGACCCCCGGAGCCGGTCGCCGTGCCCGAGCGGGACTGTCGTAGACCACCAGCGCCCGCGAGCCCGGATGGGCGGACGGCAGCAGGGTGAGGCCCTCCGCATGGTCCTTGCCGTCGCCGAACGGCACCTCGGCAGCCAGTGACACCCGGCTGCCCGGGACCACCTCGACATCGCGCGCGTGGGCGGCGTCATGCCAGCGGAACACCCGGACCGGGCCGTCCAGGTCCATCGTCGGACCGGCCAGCAGCAGGATGTCGTCGCCGGAGCGGCACAGGTCCCGCACCCCGAGTCCGCCGAGCTGCAGGAAGTGCTTGCGGTAGGGCGGCGAGCCCAGGACGAGCCTGCTGGGGTCGGTCGGGTCCGGCTCCGGCGCCACCTCGAGGACCACGGCCCACCCCCGCAGCACCGGGCCGCGCAGCCCCAGCAGCAGGCTGTCGCCCAGGGCGGACAGACCCTCCACGTCCAGCCCGTTGTCCTTGCTCGGCAGGTCCAGGAAGCCCGCGAGGTGCCGGTCCTCCCGCAGCGCCGTCACCAGCTCCTCGCTCAGGAGCGCGCTGGTCACGGTCTCGCCCGTGCTCGTGGTGGCCGAGCGGACCGGGACCACGTCGTCGCCGTCGCGCACCAGCGCGATCCGGATCAGGACCCTGCGGTTGGGATGTTCCTCGACCGTGGCCAGGTCGTCTGCCGCGCGGTCGTCGACGCGGTCCTCGTCGACGCGCTTGCGGGTCCGGCTGTGCGAGCCGACCAGCCACAGGTAGTCGCCCTGGCGGTCCAGTCCCTCGGTGTCGACCTCGACGTCGTCGCCCTCCGGAAGGTCCACGAAGTCCCCCAGGGCGAAGGACGCGCGCTCGCCGTACGCCTCTTCGTCCGGGGCGAGCCGCAGTCGCTCGAAGCGCGGCTGCTCGTCGCCGGCCAGCCACAGCGACCGCCCGTCCCGGTACACGGCGGACAGGTCCTTGAGGTCCGCCTCGGGCGCGCCGCTGAGGCGGAGCTCGACCTGCGCCTCGACCACCATCACGTGACCTCCTGCTCGCGGCTCACCGGGGCCCCCACACGGGCGCCCCGAAGTTGCGGCTGACCTTCGACTCGTGCGCGGCCAGACTCGGGTAGTCGAAGGTGACCAGCTCGCGGTCCGAGGACTCCCGGCCCCGGGTGGCGATGATGCTCGCGTGGTCCGGCGACCAGGCCGCGCTCGCATAGGGTCCGGTCGCGACGCTCGTGACGCCCTCGGCCGTGACGACGACGATCTCGTTGCCGCTCCCGAGGCGCTTCACCATCAGCAGCCCCGGAGGCGCCCAGTCCGCCTCGCCGAAGGTGTCGCCCTGCGTTCCCGGGACCGGCTGCGGCTGGGTGCCCCGGGCGCCGTCGTCCCGCACCGACACGGGGCGTCCGAAGGCGCCGAGCCCACCCGAGGGTGGCGCTGCCTGCCAGGTGTAGATCAGGTGGCTCGCCTCGTCCCACGTCGGGGCGCCGAGGTTCGTGGTCGACTGACGCGGGATCGCCTCGTGCAGCCCGGCGCCGTCCTCGGCGTCCACGACCCACAGTCCCCACGAGTCGACCTTGTCCGCGACGTTGTCCCCGGCGCTGCTGTTCCCGAAGAGGCAGACCACCGCCAGCCGCTTGCCGTCCTCGCTCCACGCCGGCCGCTTGGTGGAGTCGCAGGGCCGGTCGGGCGAGGTCATCAGCCGCCGTGCGTCCCGGCCCTCCGCGTCGGCGAGGTACGGCACCGGCGGATAGCCATTCCGCTCCTGCAGGAACACCACCGTGCGCCGGTCCGGGGACGGGCTGGCGCTGAAGCGGTCCTCGCCGCTCGGCGTGCTGCCGGCGGCACCGTGTTCGTCGGCGGCCCCCGCCCACGGCGCCAACGTCCGGGTCCCGGTGTCGTAGGTCATCAGCCGGACGGCGTCCTGCCCGGCCCGGACCGGGACCAGCACCGTGGCGTCGCTGAGCCGGGACGGGCGGGGCCAGAGGACCACGGCAGCGGCGGCGAGCAGCAGCACCGCCGCCCCACCGGAGGTGACCGCCACCACCCGTCGCCGGCTCCACCACGAGGGCGGAGCCGCCGCCGCCGCCGGCGACGGACCCTGCGAAGCGGGGGGCACGCGGGTCGGCGGGCGCGCATCCGGCGCGTCGCGTCGGTGGTCGTGACCGGGGTCGCGGCCGGGATGCTGCGGCGGTTCCGGCGGGCGTCGCTGCGGGCTCTCGCGGGCCCTGAGCGCCGCGTCGCGGCCGCGACGGCGGGCCTCGGTGCGCAGCTCGGCGGCGTCCCGGAACTGTGGCTCGGCGTTGAGCAGCACGTCGAAGAGGCGAGCGGCCGTGTCGTAGCGACCGTGGGCGAGCTCCTGCTTGGCCTCGCCGTACAGGGTGTCGGACTCGCGACCGCGGCGGGCCTGCTCCCGCAGCGAGAGTGCGTCCCGGTAGCGCGGGCTGAGCGCCAGCACCTCGTCGAAGAGCCGCACCGCGCGGCCGAACTCCCGGCCTGCGAGCGCGCGCACCGCCCGGTCGTAGGTCTCGGCCTCTGCCGTGGGCCGCACCGGCTCCGGTGTCGGCGCAGGCTGCTCCATCCCGGCGGCGGGGACAGCCGGTGCGGGTGCCGGTTCCTTCCCGCGTGCAACCGCGGGTGCCGGCGGCTCGGGGACCGGCTCCGGGGTCGCCGCGATCGGGCGCATCACGATCGGGTGGGTGGAGTCGCCGCGCAGGTAGAGCACCGGGGTGAGCCACTCCAGGCTCCCGGCGGCGCCGAGGATCGCGATCCGGCCGCTGCGGGCGGCCTCGTCGACGCCGCGGGACTGGGCGACCGCGGTGTAGAACCCCTGGGCGAAGGCGATGGCCGCGTCGTCGCTGACCGCGAACTGCATGGCGGCGACCGCCTCGATACCGCTGTGCACCAGCGCCGGGGCGATCGCGGAGAGCATGTCGTCGCTGCCGCCCTCGCCGCTGGAGCACGCGTTCAGCACCACCAGGCGCGGCGTCGGGTCGGCCTCGCCCAGCAGGTCGGCGAAGCGGGCCGCCTCGACCAGGTCCGGCCGGCCGTCGTTGCCCACGAACGCCAGCACGCCCTCCTCGCGCCGCTCGTCGTAGTCGCCGTGCCCGATGAAGTGCACGACGTGCCAGTGTCCCGAGAGCAGCTGCCGGTGCACGCCGCGCCAGGTCGCGGGCTCCACCCAGGTGACGTCGACCAGCCCCGCCTGCATCAGGTCGCCGAGCGCCTCGTCGAGGTTGGCCCGCTCGCGGTCCACGTCCAGCAGCGGGAGCCCGCGCGGCGAGGCCACCATCGCCAGCACGTGCAGGGGCGGGTCCACCTGCAGCGGTGCCCGCGGGTTGTACTGCGCCGGGACCCGTCGCACCATCGGCTCCTGGCGGCACAGGTAGGTCTGCCGCTCAGGGTCGAACAGCGCCTCCCAGGGCAGTGCCGCCAGCTCCGGCGCGACGAACCGCAGGATCACGCGCAGCCGGTCACCCTGCTGCTGGGCGACGCCGAGGCTGGCCCGGTAGGCGCCGTAGACCGACCGGCTGAACAGGGACTGGAACAGGTGCTGGCCCATCGCGCGGACCGGGAGCTCGGCTGTCGAGGTGACCCGTCGCGCGCCCACGGCCGAGGAGAGGATGCTCGCCTCCAGCTGCGGCCGGCTGCGCAGCAGTGCCGCGACGTCGAGGTCGAACTCCTCCCGCTGGTCGCCGCCGGCCGGGGACCGGACCACGTGCACCTGGAAGCGGCCCGGCTGGCTGCCGCGGCTGATCTCGAGCTCGATGTCGTTGTCCATGGCGGCTTTCGAGAGGCACTCCTGGCCGTCCCGACCGTTCCCGAACGACCCGATCTCCCGCCATCGTCTCGCACCCCCGACGGTTTGTCGCCGGTCCGCTCACGGAGACTTGTGCCAGCAGACCGTGACCTTGAAGTTCGCCGAGGACGCGAAGGCGGCGATGAAGGCACCCGCTCTGGCGGAGAGCTGGACGCCGAACTCGATGCTGATGTCGTCCGGGGCGCGAGCCATGCCGCTCATGGTCTCCAGCAGCGCACTGGCGGCGGGCCCGACCCTGCCGACCACCTGCTCGAAGGTCTCCTGCATCTGGACCGGCGAGCCCAGGCCGTCGCCGCTCCCCCAGCCGCGGGTCACCGGCCCGTTGTCGGCGTCCCCGACCTGCACCAGGACGGTGCCGCCGCCATCGAGGGGGAACTGCGCCAGCCGACCCGTCATCGAGGTGTCCATGACTGATGCTCCCGCCGCCCGTGCAGCCTCCACAAGGGACGCCGTCCGGCTGCGTCCTCAGACGGCGCTGCTGCAGGAGGTCCACGTCTTGTCGACCGCCCTCAGCGCGGGGGTGCCGTAGCCGTAGTACAGCGCGCTGATCCCGGTGTTCACCGAGTGGTCGCCCGTACCGAGGTTGGCCGCATACTGCGCATCGCCCGCGGCCAAGTTCGAGAGCATCCGGGACCAGTAGACGTCCACGTAGCCGCACCTGTAGTTGTGCCAGTGCAGCACCAGCGCCTTCCCGGGACAGCAGTTCCTGAACCGCGCAGTGGTGCCGGCGGACGACGGCGAGACCGCCGTCGCCATCAGCACCACGACGACGCCGAGAACCACCAGCAACCTACGCATGAAGCGCCTTCTGTCGGATCGAGGGACGAAGCAGAGCAGGACGGTAGATGGCGTGTCAATGGCCCTTCTTGCGTTCTTGAGGGCGCCCGCGAGCCCGGTTCCGCGGACGACCGCGCCGTGGGGGTTGTCGTCGGTTGACCGTGGCAGGACACTGAGAAGCAGGAGTCAGCGGCTCGATCCCTTGGGGGTGGTCGGTCGTGGAGCCGAGTTCGATCGCGTTGCTCGCCGGGGTTCTCTTCCTCGTCATCGCCGTCGTCGGTGGAGGGTTCACCGTCGAGCGCGTGCAGGTGCCGCCGGTGCCGCGATGGTCGCGGATCGCCTCGGCCGTTCTCGGGTTGGCGTTCGTGGCGGGCTTCTTCCTCTCCGCCCAGCGGGCCGGCACCGCGGGGCTGCCCTCGGCGGGCCCGAGCGCCACCCGGACCGCGGAGACCGCGGGAACAGCCGGGACCGCGGGAACAGCCGGGACCGCGGGAACAGCCGGGACCGCGGAGACCGTCGAGCTGTTCGGCTTCGCGGGGCCGGTGCTCACCCCCGACCGGATCGAGCTCAGCGACCTGCACGGGACCAGTGCCCACCGCCCGCCCTCGACCGGCGACTCGGTCACGGTGAGCTTCACGCTCCGCAACCGGTCGGACGCCTCGGTCACCCTGCACCCGTTCGTGGCCGTGCGGGCGCCAGGGGACCGGCACGCGGACTCCGACGACTCCGCCGGCTGGGAGGTCCCTCCCGACGGGTCGCTGCCGGTGCGCGTCGCGCTGACCGTGGACCGCGCGGGATCCTGGTCGTTCTGGCCGTGCTACGAGCTGGACGCGGGTGGGTGCCCGCCGGAGTGGCAGGCCCATCAGGTGCTGGTCGGCGGATGAGGCCGCTCGTGACCGGCGAGGTCGTGGCCGGTCGGTGTCCTAGCCTGGCCGCGTGCCGTTGCTGAGCCCCGCGGACCCGCTGCCGACCAGACCGCGCCGCGTGCTGGTCGCGGGCACGTCCGGCAGCGGCAAGACCACGCTCGCCGCCCGGCTGTCCCAGGCCCTGGCGGCCCCGCACCAGGAGATCGACGCGCTGTTCCATGGCCCGATGTGGACCCCGCGGGAGACCTTCGTCGCCGACGTGACCGCGCTCGTCTCGCAGCCGACCTGGGTGGTCGAGTGGCAGTACTCCGAGGTGCGCGAGCTGCTCGCCGAGCGGGCCGACCTGGTGGTCTGGCTCGACCTTCCCGTGCGCGTGGTGATGCGACGGGTCACGGTACGGACCCTGCGGCGGCGGCTGCGCCGGCAGCGGCTCTGGAACGGGAACACCGAGCCGCCGCTGCGCACGATCCTGACCGACCGGGACCACATCGTGCGCTGGGCGTGGCGGACCCGCCGTACGACGGGACGACGGGTCGCCGACCTGGTGCGTGAGCGACCCGCCCTGGCGGTGGTCCGGATCTCGCGGACGGGAGACGTCGAGCGGTGGCTGCGGGGGCCGCTGCGAGACGTCTAGACACCTCGGTTCCCGCCGTGCGAGGGTGACCGCGATCGTGCCGGTACGCACCCCGCGACCTGACGCCAGGAGCAGAGATGTCCTTCGCCCTTCCCAGCCGTGACGACCTCGCCAGGACGGCGGCGCAATTCAGCCTGCACCTCTCCGACGAGGAGCTCGCGACCTACCAGGGCCTGGTCGAGGGGTCCGCCGGGGCCTACGACCTGGTGGCCGCGCTGCACGAGGAGACGGCTCCGACGGCGGTCCAGGGCCGCAGCAGCAGCACCCCGCACGCCGACGACAACCCGCTCGGTGCCTGGTACGTCCGCACGGACATCAGCACCGGCAGCGACGGTCCGCTGGCCGGGCTCCGGGTCGCGATCAAGGACAACATCGCGGTCGCCGGGGTGCCGATGATGAACGGCTCCGCCACCGTGGAGGGCTTCGTGCCGCGCCAGGACGCCACCGTGGTCGAGCGCGTGCTCGCCGCGGGTGGCACCGTCACCGGCAAGGCGGTCTGCGAGAGCCTCTGCTTCTCGGGGGCCAGCCACACCTCCGACAGCGGTCCGGTCCGCAACCCGTGGGACCCCACCCGCACCAGCGGAGGCTCGTCCAGCGGCTGTGCGACGCTGGTGGCCACCGGTGAGGTCGACCTGGCGGTCGGCGGCGACCAGGGCGGCTCGGTCCGGATCCCCAGCGCGTTCTGCGGCACCGTCGGGCACAAGCCCACCTGGGGGCTGGTCCCCTACACCGGGGCGTTCCCGATCGAGCTGACCATCGACCACCTGGGCCCGATCACCCGCACCGTGTCCGACGCGGCGCGGCTGCTGTCGGTGCTCGCGGGGTACGACGGCGGCCGCGACCCGCGCCAGACTCCCGGTCGGCCGGCCGTCGACTACGACGCGGAGAGCGCCGGCGGGGTCGCCGGCCTGCGGGTGGGCGTGGTGGTCGAGGGCTTCGGCCACGAGGGCCTCTCGGACCCCGAGGTCGACGCGGCCGTCCGGGCCACCGCGGACCGGCTGGTCGACGCGGGGGCGACCGTCTCGGAGGTCAGCATCCCCTGGCACCGGCACGGCATGGCGATCTGGAACGTGATCGCGACCGACGGTGCGACCGCGCAGATGCTGGACGGGAACGCCTACGGCTACAACTACAAGGGCTGGTACGACCCGGAGCTGATGTCGCACTACGGTCGCCAGCGCCAGGAACGCGCCGACTCGCTCTCGGTGACCACCAAGCTGGTCGCCCTCGGCGGCGGCCACTCCCTGGCCACCAACCACGGCAGCTACTACGCGATGGCGCAGAACCTGGTGCCGCACCTGACGAAGGCCTACGACGACGCGCTCGCCGACGTCGACGTGCTGGTCATGCCGACGCTGCCGATCACAGCCACCCCCCTGGTGAGCGAGGACGACGACCTCACCACGAGCATCGTCCGGGCCCTGGAGATGATCGTGAACACCGCTCCCACGGACTGCACGGGGCACCCGGCCACCTCGGTGCCGGCCGGGCTGGTCCGGGACCTGCCGGTCGGCCTGATGATCATCGGCCGGCACTTCGACGACGCCACCTGCCTCAAGGTGGCGAAGGCCGTCGAGTCGCAGGCCGGCGGCTTCCCCGCGCCCCCGGCGGGCCACGCCCGGGGGTGAGGGCGGCGCGGGCGAGCCGACCGGGCGGCAGCCGTCCGTGTGAGCCCGCTCACCGACGGCTGGTGCCGCCTGCGTCACCCTGAGGTGTGCACCCCGACCGCGAGACGACCCTGCCCACGACCCGCTCACGCCGGCCCGGCCGCGCCCTGGCTGCCGTCTGCGCCATCGTCGGGCTGACCCTGACCGGATGCGCGGCGAACGATACCGCCGGGGCCGACGGGAGCAGCGCGGCCGCCGCCACCGCCAAGACCGCCGACCTCGACTTCACAGCGCAGACCCTGGCGGGCACGTCGTTCGAGGGCCGCCGGCTCCAGGGCAAGCCGACCGTGCTGTGGTTCTGGGCGCCGTGGTGCCCGACCTGTCGCGCCCAGGCATCGGTGGTCAGCAGGCTCGCCACGGAGTACGCCGGCGAGGTCAACGTCGTGGGCGTCGGCGGGCTGGCCGACAGGGCCGACATCAGCGACTTCGCCGCGCAGGTGTCCGGTCCCACCTTCCTCGTCGACGTCCCCGGCTCGGTGTGGAAGCACTTCGGCGTGACAGCGCAGAGCACCTATCTGGTGGTCGATGCCCAGGGCGGTGTCGTCGCCCGCGGCTACCTCGACGACAGCACCCTGTCGGCGAGGGTCGCGGAGCTCGCGGGCTGAGATGGACCAGGCCAACGCCGCCCTGGCACTGGGAGCGGGCACCCTCGCTGCGCTCAACCCCTGCGGGTTCGCGCTCCTGCCCGCCTACCTCACCCTCCTCGTCACCAGTGACGGGCCGGGGCGCGTGGTGGCCGTGTCCCGGGCCCTGCGGATGACCGCCGCGATGACCCTGGGCTTCTCGCTGGTGTTCGCCGTCTTCGGGCTGCTGGTGCTCCCGGTCGCGGCGTCCGTGCAGCGCTACCTCCCCTGGTTCAGCGTGCTCGTCGGCTGCCTGCTCCTGGGCGCCGGGCTCTGGGTGCTGGGCGGCCGCGAGCTGCCCCGGCTGCGCCGGCGCAGCGGGGCCGGAGGAGGTGCCGCGGTGGTCCGCACCTGGCGGTCCATGTTCGGCTTCGGGGTGTCGTACGCAGTCGCCAGCCTCAGCTGCACCATCGCGCCGTTCCTGGCCGTGGTGGTCTCCGCGTTCCGCAGCGGCTCCGTCGTGGACGGCTCCCTGCTGTTCCTGCTGTACGCCGCCGGGATGGGCCTGGTCGTCGGCACGGCCGCACTCGCGGTCGCGCTCGCGCAGCGCTCGCTCATCCAGCGCGCCCGCCGACTCGGCGCGGTGGTGCCGAGGGCAGGCGGCCTGTTGCTGGCGCTGGTCGGTGCCTATGTCGCCTACTACGGCTGGTGGGAGATCCGGGTGCTGGGCGGCGCCGACACCGGCGACCCCGTCATCGACGCGGCCGCGAGCGTGCAGCGGCGGCTCGCCCAGGGGGCGGACTCCCTGCAGGCCACGGGCTTCCTGGTCGCCCTTGCCGCGCTGGTCGTCGTGGCGACGGTCTCCTGGCGGGTACGCCGGCACCGCGCGCGGCGCGACGTGGGCGGGCCGGGCCTCCCCGGGCGGGACCTCGGGCCGGACCGGCGCGAGACGCTCCGGGTCGGTCCTGAGGACACATGAACCCCTCGGCACTCTGCCTCGTCCGGGCACTGCGGGAGGACGGCTGGCGCGACGACGTAGCCTGGGCTCCCGGACGTCGTGAGGAGCGCGGTGACGTGGAGGGACGAGGCGGGCTGGCCGAGGACCTGTGGTGCATGGCGGACGTGGACATCTTCCGGGACCTCTCCGCAGCCGAGATGGGCGCGATCGCCGCGGCCGCACCGGAGCGCACCTTCGCTCGCGGCGAGCTGCTATTCGCCCCGCCGCAGCCGGTGGAGACCCTGTTCATCCTCAGGCAGGGTCGGGTGCGGATCTTCCGGGTCGCCCCGGACGGACGCGCGCTCACGACCGCGATCGTCAACCCGGGCACGGTCTTCGGCGAGATGCTGCTGCTCGGCCAGCGGATGCACGACAACTTCGCGGAGGCCCTCGACGAGGTGACCGTCTGTGTGATGAGCCGGCCGGACGTCCAGCGGCTGCTGCTCGCGGACGCCAGGATCGCGGCGCGGATCTCGGCGATCCTCGGCGGCCGGGTGGCCGAGCTGGAGCGCCGGCTCTCCGACACGGTGTTCAAGACCGTCCCGCAGCGGATCGCCTCCACGCTGTGCGTGCTGGTGGATGACCAGCACCGGCGCCCATGGGGCCGCGGGCTCCAGGTCTCGCTGACCCACGAGCAGCTCGCCGCGCTGGTCGGCACGTCCCGGGAGACCACCACCAAGATCCTCAACGAGTACGCGGGCCGGGGACTGCTGCGACTGGGTCGCGGCCGGCTGACGGTCCTCGACGCAGGCGCGCTCGCCGCCGCGGCGGGCGACTGAGGACCCGGGCAGGCGACGCGACGGTGCACAGCGAGCGGGTCGAGTTCGCCGGCTCCCAGGGGGCCGCGCTGGCCGGGAGCCTGGACCTCCCGGAGGACGCCCCCCGCGCCTTCGCGCTGTTCGCGCACTGCTTCACGTGCAGCAAGGACGGCCCCGCAGCCTCGCGCATCTCCCGCGCGCTGACCGGCTTCGGTGTCGGGGTGCTCCGGTTCGACTTCACCGGGCTGGGCGGATCCGAGGGGGACTTCTCCAACAGCAACTTCACCTCCAACGTCACCGACCTGTGCTGGCCGCCGGGTTCCTGCGGGAGCGGCACGCGCCCGCGACCGTCCTGGTGGGGCACTCGCTGGGTGGAGCCGCCGTGCTGGTGGCGACCGGCCGGCTCCCTGAGACGCGTGCGGTCGTCACCATCGCGGCGCCCGCCGGGACCGAGCACCTGTCCCGGCTGCTCGGTCCCCGCCGGCACGACATCGAGCGGCACGGTGCGGCCGACGTGTGCCTGGCCGGGCGGACCTTCCGGATCCGCCGCCAGCTCCTCGACGACATCGCCGAGCAGCCGCAGGCGGAGCGGACGGGTGACCTGGGTGCGGCGCTGCTGGTGATGCACTCCCCCGACGACGACACGGTCGGGGTCGAGAACGCACGGCGGATCTTCGACGCCGCCCGGCACCCCAAGTCCTACGTCTCGCTGGACGGCGCGGACCACCTGCTGACCCGGCCGGCCGACGCCCGGTTCGCCGCCGCGATGCTGGCCACCTGGGCCAGCCGCTACCTCGACGCCCCCCAGCCGACGCCCAGGAGCGGCCGCGGACCTCGATGAGACCGGTGTCCGGCCGGACCGCACCCGGGCTCAACCGGCCACGGCGGTGGTGAGGAGCACCACCGCATCCTCCTCGGCGTGCAGCGTGTGCCTGCTGCTGGGGACGACGATCAGGTGACCGGCAGCACCGCGCCACTCCGCGTCGCCGGCCGCCAGGCGCACGCGGCCGAGGAGCACGTGCAGGGTGGCCTCGTCGGGAGCCTCGTGGTCGTCCAGCATCCGTCCGGCGGCCAGGGCGATCACGGTCTGGCGCAGCCGGTGCTCGCGGCCGCCGTACACGGTCCGGGCGCTCCGGCCGCTCGAGGCCGCGTGCGCCAGCTCCAGCTGCTCGCGAGCCAGTGCGGTCAACGAGATGTTGTCCATCGGTACCTCCCGGGGTGGGGTCCTGTGTCCCACTGCACCGACCCACCTCAGCGACGGCGAGGGCCGAAGGTCCTCAACGGAGGGGGACGCCGGACCCTGCTGTCGGCCGGGAACGGCTCAGGCACCGGCGGGCCGGGCCCGCCGCCCGGTCCGCCGGCGTCCCGCCTCCTGCAGGTCGCTGCGTGGCAGCGCGACCCGCTCGGCGAGGTGCGGGTAGGGAAGAGTCGAGTGCGGGAACCCCATCGCCGCCACGAAGTGCGCCTGGAAGGCCGGCTCGATGGCGGTCTCGACCTTCTCGATCCGGGCGGTGACATCCTCGACGTCGGCCCGCGACCGCGCGGACAGCAGCGCCATCAGCGACCCGCGGCCCGCCGAGTTGCCGACCGAGCGCACGCGGTCCAGGTCGCAGTCGGGGATCAGCCCCAGGACGGTGGCGTACGTCGGGTCGATGTGACTGCCGAACGCCCCGGTCAGCCGGATCTCGTCCACGGTGTCCACCCCCAGCTGGTCCATCAGCAGCCGGCAGCCGGCCTGCAGGGCGGCCTTGGCCAGCTGGATGGCGCGCACGTCCGCCTGGGTCACCTCGATGACGGGGTCGTCCCAGAGCCGGTAGGAGAAGGTGCGGCCGCTGGGCACGACCCGGGGAGAGGCGGCCTCGCGGATGGTGCCGTCGGCACCGATCACGCCGGCGAGGAACAGCTCGGCGATCGCCTCGATGATCCCGGAGCCGCAGATGCCGGTGACCCCGGTGCGCCGGGTGGCGCGGGCGAACCTCGCGTGGTCCGACCACAGCTCCGACCCGATCACCCGCAGCCGGGGCTCCAGCGTCTCCCGGTCGATGCGGACCCGCTCGACGGCGCCCGGGGCGGCGCGCTGACCGCTGGAGATCTGCGCGCCCTCGAAGGCCGGGCCGGTGGGCGAGGACGCCGCCAGGAGCCGGTGCGCGTTGCCCAGCACGATCTCCGCGTTGGTGCCCACGTCGACCAGCAGCGTCAGCGCGTCGCCGTGGTGCGGCGCCTCGGCGAGCACCATCGCGGCGGCGTCGGCTCCGACGTGCCCGGCGATGCACGGCGGCGCGTAGACCCGCGCCCCCGGGTGCGCCCCCAGGTCGAGCACGGCGGCGGGGACCGTCAGCGCCTCGGTGGTCGCCAGCGCGAAGGGCGCGGACCCCAACGGGCGCGGGTCCAGCCCGAAGACCAGGTGGTGCATGATCGGGTTGCCCGCCAGGCTGACCTCCAGCACCTCGGTGGGCTCGAGGCCGGCCTCGGCGCAGAGGTCGGCGACCATGCCGGCCAGGGCCTCCCGGACGACCGCGGTCAGCCGGGTCTCGCCACCGGGGTTCATCATCACGTAGGACACCCGGCTCATCAGGTCCTCGCCGAAGCCGATCTGCGGGTTCATCCGCCCGGCCGAGGCGAGCACCTCGCCGGACAGCAGGTCGCACAGATGCCCGGCCAGCGTCGTGGAGCCGACGTCGAACGCCACCCCGTAGAGCCGGTCATGCAGCCCCGGCCAGACCGCCACCACCTCCCGGTCCAGGCGGGTCGCCACCGTCACGCAGCGACGCCCCCGCTCCAGCGCCGGTTGCAGGGCGACCAGCACGGAGTGGTCGACGCGCAGGTCGCTGAGGCCCCACTCCTCGGCGAGCGCCGCACGCAGCCGCTGCAGGTCACCGGCCGCGTCCTGCATCGTCGGCTCCGGTCACCTCGACGTAGCGCAGCGCCAGCATCGGGTCGACGGGCACGTCCGGTCGCCCGGCGTCCTTGCGGACCACCTGCCGGTGCACCTGGCTGGTCTCCGGGACGTCGACGACCAGGTCGTCCAGGATCCGCGCCGAGCAGCCGAGCCGGCGCCCGGCCCGCAGCGGCCGCCGGCCGGCGTACCCGGTCTCGGTGTCGCCCGGCGGGCTGAGCCGTCCGGGGTCCGCGGCCACCCCGGGCCGGGACCCCACCTCGACCTGGCAGCGGCCGCAGATCCCGCGACCGCCGCACACGGAGTCCAGGTCGACCCCCAGTGACCGTGCGGCCTCCAGCACCGTGGTGCCGCGGGGGAAGCTGCCCCGCCGGCCGGCCGGGGTGAAGGACACCTCGGCCGGGCCGGCCGGGAGGCCGCTCGGCGGGCCGGTCAGGGGCCGGTCGGGGAGCCGGTCATGTCACTCCGCGCCGCGACCACGGCGTCGGTTCGTGCGCCGGCGCCCGGCGTCGCCGTCGGTCTCCGGTGGCCGGTGCCGGGTGATCCACGCCGCGCAGTGCGGGTCGTTGCCGGTCAGCACGTCCGCGGCGCGCACCATCTCGCGGATCTCCGGCTCCAGCGGGTTGGTGATCGCCGAGGTCAGCCCCGCGCCGATCGCCATCGCCAGGAACCCGGCGTTGATGGTCGGGCCGGTTGGGCAGGCCGAAGCTGATGTTCGAGGCGCCGCAGGTGGTGTTCACGCCGAGCTCGCCCTGCAGGCGCTGCACCAAGCGCCATCACCTGGCGCCCCGCGGAGCCGATCGCGCCGATCGGCATCACCAGCGGGTCCACCACGATGTCGCAGGCCGGGATGCCGTGGTCGGCGGCCCGGCTCGACGATCCTGCGGGCCACCTCGAACCGCACGTCGGGGTCCTCGTCGATGCCGTTCTCGTCGTTGGTGATGGCGACCACCGCGGCGCCGTACTTGGCCACCAGCGGCAGCACCGACTCCAGCCGGTCCTCCTCGCCGGTCACCGAGTTGACCAGCGCCTTGCCCTCGTACGCCGCCAGCCCGGCCTCGAGCGCGGCGACGATCGAGGAGTCGATGGACAGCGGCACGTCGACCAGCGACTGCACCCGCCGGACCGCCTCGGCGAGGATGGCCGGCTCGTCGGCCAGCGGGATGCCGGCGTTCACGTCCAGCACGGCCGCGCCCGGCCTCCACCTGGGCGAGGGCGTCCGCGCACACCCTGCTGTAGTCGCCGTCCTTCATCTCCTGGGCCAGCACCTTGCGCCCGGTCGGGTTGATCCGCTCGCCGATGATCACGAACGGCCGGTGGTAGCCGAGCACGACCTCGCGGGTGGCGGAGCTGATGACGGTCTCGGTCTCGGTCACGGTGCTCCACCTTCGGGATGCTGGTCGGGGCCGCGCGCCGCGAGGCGGGCGCCTCGGACGGAGCGGATGATGCGGTCCAGCTCGGCGTCCGGGAACCGCCGGTCCAGCTCGGCCACCTCGGCGTCGAGCTCGGCCTGCAGGTCCTCGGAGCAGGGCCGGCTCGGTGCGGGTCCAGCCCGGCGAGGTAGGCGTCGGAGCCTGCCTGTCCGCCGCCCATCGCGGCGCCGGTCGATGGCGTGCTGGAACCGCGTCGGGAGCGAGGCCTTCAGGGTCTGCCGGTCGTCGCGGACCAGGACCTGGGTCGGGATGTCCCCCCACCAGATCACCGCGCACCGTCGGCCCGCGTCGCGACGGCGGCTCATCCGGTCCCCCTCCCGGACCTACGCCACGGAGGCGTGCGCGGGAGCCGAGTCCAGCGCACGGGCGCTCTGCCGGGCGAGCACCATCTGCTTGGCCATCTCCGCGGCCACCGCGGCGTCGCGGCAGTAGGCGTCGGCGCCCACCGCGACCCTGAACTCCTCGTTCAGCGGCGCGCCGCCGACCAGGACGATGTAGCGGTCCCGGATGCCGCGCTCGACCAGCTCGTCGATGACCACCTTCATGTAGGGCATCGTCGTGGTCAGCAGCGCCGACATGCCGAGGATGTCGGGCTGGTGCTCCTCGAGGGCCGCGAGGTACGCCGCCGCGTCGTTGTTGATGCCGATGTCGACCACCTCGAAGCCGGCGCCCTCGAGCATCATCCCGACCAGGTTCTTGCCGATGTCGTGGATGTCGCCCTTGACGGTGCCGATGCACCACCTTGCCGACGGACTCGGCCCCGGTCTCGGCCAGCAGCGGCCGCAGGATGGCCATCCCGGCCTTCATCGCGTTCGCGGCCAGCAGCACCTCGGGGACGAACAGGATGCCGTCGCGGAAGTCCACGCCGACGATCCGCATGCCCTCGACCAGCGCGTCGTTGAGCGACCCGCTGGGGCGACCAGCCGCGGTCGAGCAGGATCCGGGTGCCCTGCGTCGATCTCGTCGGCCATGCCGTCGTACAGGTCGTCGTGCATCTGCTCGACGAGCTCGTCGTCGGTCAGCGTGCTCGAGGTCGAGGTCGTCGTCGCTCATGGGTGTCTTCCAGGGTCGTGCGTGCGGAGCCCGGCTCAGCCATTGACCGAGAACGAGCTGTCGAGGTTGATCGTGCGGTTGCGGGAGAAGAACGCCGAGGTCGATCTCTGCGCCGCGTGTAGGGGCCCCGGACGGTGACCGGCGCGGCCTCGTGGTCGTGCCCGCCCTCGACGGCGACGACCAGCTCGGCCATCACGCGTGCGCGGCGATCGGGGCGTTCTTGAACTGGTTGCCCGACGTGCCGATGGCGACGTAGAAGCCGTCGAGGTCGGTCCGGTCGTAGATCGGGATCCAGTCGTCGGCGACGTCGTAGATGCCGACGATGCCGAGCGGCTGGTGCGGGATCCGCAGGCTGGGGACCCGCCGGGCCAGCCGCAGCGTCTGCCGCTCCCAGCCCGTCTTGCTGACCGTGCGCCGGTAGTCGTCGGGCGAGTCGAGCCACTCGAGCTCGTCGCAGGCCGGCTCCAGCGACCCGACCGCGACGATGCTGCCGACGTCGGGGCGGACGTAGATGCCGGTGTCGTCGTCGGCGACCACGCAGTCGAGCGGGCGCCCGTCCGGCCCGACCGGCGACGGCAGGTGGTGCACCTCCTGGCGCATCGGCCGGGTGCTGATCGCCATCGTCCCCGCGAGCCCGGCGAGCTCGTTGACCCGGCTGGAGTCCGGCCCGGCCGCGTTCACCACCACCGGCGCCCGCACCACGCTGCCGTCCGCGAGCCGCACGCCGGTGACCCGCTCCTGGCGGCGCTCGACGCCCACCACCTGAGCGTGGAACCGGAACCGGGCTCCGAGCGCCTGCGCGGCGTGCTGCAGGTTGCGGCTGGCCAGCTGCGGGTCGGTGACGTAGCCGCGCGTCCGGCATCCAGACCGCGCCGGCGAGCGGGACGGTGGGCTCGGACCAGAACTCGTCGCTGTCGACCGGCGACGGGGGTCCCATCACCCGGGCGTCGAGCAGGGGCAGCCGCCGCTCCAGCTCGGCGGTGTCCCAGTGCTCGTAGGGGATGTCCAGCTGGTCGAACAGCGGCATCACCTTGGCCGCGTGGCCGCCGGGGGTGTCCAGGACGGCCATCCCGCAGCCGACCAGCCGGCCAGCTCCGGGTCGTCGGGGTCGCCCAGGTAGCCGCGCCAGTCCCGCCAGTAGTGCAGCCCCTCCCACGCCATCGCGACCCCGGCCGTCGTGGAGTAGCTGAAGCGCACGATCGCGCTGGAGTTGCTCGTCGACCCGTAGCCGGCGCTCGGCGAGCGCGTCGAGGTTCAGGGTGGCGAGCCCCCGCTGGGACAGCTCGTAGGCGATCGCGGACCCGATCACCCCCGCGCCGATGATGACGACGTCGGGGGCCGGCTCCGGTCTCGCCACGTCAGTTCTGGGCAACGCTGGACTCCCTGGGCGGACTCTGATTACCGTCTGGCGGGAATGCTTGGCAACCTTCCCGCTCAGCGGTAACGTACGGCGAACTATGGCCGGTGTAAAGAGCGTGGAGCGCGCGATCGCCCTGTTGAGCCAGGTGGCGCACCGGCCCGCGGGGCTGGTCGCGCTGGCGGACGCCACCGGGCTGCCGACCTCGACCACGGCCCGGCTGCTGGCCACCCTGGAGGGGGTCGACGCGCTGCGTCGCGACGAGGACGGCGTCTACCGGATCGGTCCCACGGTCGCGGTGCTGGCGGTCTCCGATGCGGGCGAGCCCAGCCTGCGCGACATCGCCTTCCCCTATCTCGAGGAGCTCGCGACCACGCTCGACGAGGCGGTGGGTCTCTCGGTGCCGGTCGGCGAGGAGACCGTCACCATCGCCCAGGTGGACATCCCCCGTCCGGTCCAGGCCGAGAACTGGGAGGGCACCCGGTGGCCGATGCACCAGGGCGGCTCCGGTCTGGCACTGGTCGCGACCTGGTCCCCGGAGGCGCGCGAGGCCTTCGTCCGCGACCATCCCGAGGTCCCGGGCCTGGCCAAGCAGCTGGCGGACGCGCCCGCGTCCGGGGTCTGGTGGAGCGTCGGCGACTACGTGGAGGAGCTCACCAGCGCGGCGGTCCCGCTGCGCGACGGGCACGGCCACGGCATCGCCACCCTCTACGCCTACGGTCCGTCGTACCGGTTCCCGGACGCGGCCGCACGCCGTGAGCCATCGAGGCGTCGCTGGTGCGACCGGGCCGCGCGCATCTCCCGGGCCTGGTCCTCCCGGCACCGGAGCCCCCAGTCCCTGCCACCCGCCCGGAGCCGTGCCATGACCGTCGACCCCGCCCCCGGCCCCGAGCCCGCTGCCGTGCGGCGGCGGCCGGGCCGCCCGCGGCCGCCGCCGCCAGCGCGGCGAGGGGACCGAGCGCCCCCGCCCAGCCACCGTGGCGCCGGGTTGCGCCGGCTCATCGAGCCGGTCCGGGCGGTCTCGGAGGACCAGCTCGAGTCGATCGTGGTGCGCCGCCAAGCGGGTGCTCAGCCGAGACCGGCATCGACTTCCTGCACCCGCGGGCGCGCGAGCTGTGGGCCGCCGCAGGCGCTGACGTGGACGGCCACCGGGTGCGTCTCGACGGCGACCTCGTCGACTCGCTCGTCGCGCGCGCCCCGGCCGAGTTCACCCTGCACGCCCGCAACCCGGACCACGACGTGCACATGGGCGGCGACTCGGTGGCCTTCGGGGCCGTCGCCAGCGCGCCCTACGTCGGCGACGCTGGCCCAGGGACGTCGGGAGGGCAACCGTGCCGACTTCGACAACCTGCTCCGGCTCACCCAGAGCCTCAACGCGCTGCACCTCAACGGCGGCTATCCGGTCGAGCCGACCGACCTGCACGCCTCCGTGCGGCACCTGGAGGCCACCCGGTCGATCCTGACCCTGACCGACAAGGTGCCGCACGCCTACAGCCTCGGGGCCCAGCGCAACATCGACTGCCTGGAGATGGTGCGCATCGCCCGTCAGGTCGACGACGGCGACCCTGGACGCGGAGCCGTCGATCTACACGGTCATCAACGCCAGCTCGCCGCTGCGCTACGACGAGCCGATGCTCGAGGGCATCCTGCAGTACTCCGCGCGCAACCAGGCGGTGGTGATCACCCCGTTCACGCTGGCCGGGGCGATGGCCCCGGTCACCGTCGCGGGCGCGCTGGTGCAGCAGCACGCCGAGGCGCTCGCGGGCATCGCCTTCACCCAGCTGGTGCGCCCCGGTGCCCCGGTGGTGTACGGCGGCTTCACCTCCAACGTCGACATGAAGTCGGGCTCCCCCGCCTTCGGCACACCCGAGTTCATGAAGGCCGCGCTGGTCGGCGGTCAGCTCGCCCGCCGGGTCGGGGTCCCCTACCGCTCCTCGAACGTGTGCGCCGCGAACGCCGTGGACATGCCAGGCCGGCTACGAGAGCGTGTTCTCGCTGTGGGGCGCGGTGATGGGCGGCGCGAACATCGTGATGCACGGGGCCGGCTGGATGGAGGGCGGTCTGCGGGCGTCGTACGAGAAGATGGTGATCGACGCGGACACCGCTGCAGATGGTCGCGGCCTTCCTCGATCCGATCATCGTCGACGACGCGAGCCTGGCGGTCGAGGCGATCGCCGAGGTCGGGCCGGGCGGACACTTCTTCGGGGTCCAGCACACCCAGGACCGCTTCCGCGACGCGTTCTTCGCGCCGATGGTCTCCGACTGGCGCAACTTCGAGTCGTGGGAGGAGGCCGGCAGCCCCACCGCGGCCGACCACGCGAGCCGCCTGGTCCGCGAGCTGCTCGACGCCTACCAGCCGCCCGCGCTCGCCGCCGCCGCCGCCGCGGAGCTCGACGACTTCGTCGCCCGGCGGGTCGCGCAGGGCGGCGTCCCGACCGACTTCTGACCGGACTGCCCGGTCTCCGCACAAGGAGCACGTATGAGGACATCGGCCCAGGTCGTCGTGATCGGTGGCGGGGTGGTCGGCGCGAGCGTGCTCTACCACCTGACCCGGCGGGGGTCACCGACGCCGTCCTGCTGGAGCGCAGCGAGCTGACCTCGGGCTCCACCTGGCACGCCGCCGGCGGCATGCACACCCTCAACGGCGACCCGAACGTGGCGGCGCTGCAGAAGTACACGGTCGAGCTGTACGAGGAGATCGAGCGGGTCTCCGGCATCGACTGCGGCATCCACCTCACCGGCGGGCTGCTGCTGGCCGACACCGAGGAGCGGATGGACTGGCTGCGGCTGGCGCACGCCCGCAACCGCTACCTCGGGCTCGAGACCGAGATGATCAGCGTCGAGGAGGCCAAGAGGTTCCTGCCGATCATGGACGAGCAGCACTTCGTGGGCGCCATGTTCGACCCCGTGGAGGGCAACGTCGACCCCTCCGGGCGTGACCCGCGCGTTCGCGCGGTGCGCGCGCCTCGCCGGCGCCGAGGTGGTCCAGCACACCCGCGTCGAGGCGATCCGACGGCTGCCCGACGGCAGCTGGGAGCTGGACTGCGGTGAGCAGGGCACGATCACCTGTGAGCACTTCGTCAACGCCGGCGGCCTGTGGGCCCGGGAGGTCGGCCGGATGTGCGGCCTCGAGCTGCCGGTGCTCGCCATGGAGCACATGTACCTCGTCACCGAGAGGTCCCCGGCTCGAGGACGCGCCGCTGTTCCACGCCATGGACTTCGCCGGCGAGGTCTACCTGCGCAAGGAGGGGCCGGGACTGCTCCTCGGCACCTACGAGCCGCGGGGGCGTGCCGTGGTCGCCGCAGACCACCCCCTGGGACTTCGGGCACCAGCTCCTCACTCCCGACCTGGACCGGATCTCCGACAACCTCGAGGTCGCGTTCGACCACTTCCCCGTCTTCCACGACGTCGGGATCAAGTCGGTCGTCAACGGACCGTTCACCTTCGCCCCCGACGGCAACCCGCTGGTCGGCCCGGTGCGGGGCCAGCCCGGACACTGGGTCGCCTGCGGCGTGATGGCCGGGCTCAGCCAGGGCGGCGGGGTCGGGCTGGCACTGGCGAACTGGATCACCCAGGGCGACCCCGGCTTCGACGTGTGGGGCATGGACGTCGCCCGCTTCGGCGACTGGGCCACACCGGCGTACACCAAGGCGAAGGTGCGCGAGAACTACGGTCGCCGGTTCCGGATCGCCTACCCCAACGAGCAGCTCCCCGCCGGGCGCCCGCTGCTGACCTCGCCGATCCACGATCGGCTGGACGCCGCGAACGCGGTGTGGGGCGCCTCCTACGGCCTGGAGCACGCCCTGTGGTTCCAGCGGGACGAGGACGTCGTACCGGGTGCTCCGCCGGCTCGAGACCGCGACCCTGCGGCGCTCCAACGCCTGGGAGGCGGTCGCCGAGGAGAGCCGTGCGGTGCGCGAGGGCGTCGGGATGATCGAGACGACCAACTTCGCGAAGTACGAGTTCACCGGACCCGGCGCCCGCGCCTTCCTCGACGGCATCCTGACCAACCGGCTCCCCGACCGCGGCCGGATCGCGCTGTCGCCGATGCTGAACGAGCAGGGCCGGCTGGTCGGCGACTTCACCGTGGCCGCTCTCCCGCCGCGGTCGGCCTCGGACGGGCCGGAGCGGCTCCTGGTGTTCGGCAGCGGCGCCGCCGAGCGATACCACCAGCGCTGGTTCGACGCGCGGCTCCCGGCCGACGGGTCGGTCCGCTACCGCGCCCTGGGCCCGAGCCTGACCGGCCTCGCGATCGCCGGCCCGGGGTCGCGGGCACTGCTCACCTCGATCACGACCGCGGACGTGTCCCGGGAGGCGTTCGGCTTCCTGCACGTCCGCAGCCTCGACCTGGGCATGGTGCCGGCGCTGGTGGGACGGATCTCCTTCACCGGGGACCTCGGCTACGAGCTCTGGGTGGAGCCCGGCTACCAGGCGCAGCTGTTCGACCTGCTGATGGCCGCCGGCCGCGAGCACGGTCTACGGCTGTTCGGTGGCCACGCGCTGAACTCGCTGCGCCTGGAGAAGTCGTACGGCGCCTGGGCGACCGAGTTCCGGCCCCTCTACGACCCCTACGAGGCCGGGCTCGGGGCGTTCGTCAAGCCGGAGAAGGGCGACTTCGTGGGACGCGGGGCCGCGCTGCGGCTGCGCGAGACCGGACCGAGCCGGCGGTTGGTGAGCTTCACCGTGGACGTCGAGGACGGCCGGGACGCCGCCGACGTGATCGGGGACGAGCCGATCTGGCACGACGGCTCGGTGGTCGGCTCGGTGACCTCGGGCGGGTACGCGCACGGTTGCCGGGCGTCGGTCGCGCTGGGCTATGTGCCGAGCGACCTGGCGACGGCCGCGGACGGCTTCGAGATCGAGGTGCTCGGGGAGCGTCGGCAGGCGACCAGGCTCGACGCGTGCCTGTTCGACCCCGACGCGGTGCGGATGCGCGGCTGAGCCCGGCCGGGGTGCGGGCGCCCCCGGGCCGAAGGGCACGCACGGGCCGAAGGGCACGCCCGGCGCGGGCGCAAAGTCCCTGGCGCGGCTGGTCGGACCGGGCGCAGGCTCGCACCATGAAGCAGTGGTGGGAGCCGGACACCGAGCACGAGCAGCGGTCGGTGTGCCGGACGTGTCACCGGGAGATCGTCAAGGTGCACGAGGTGGGCTGGGTCGACCCGTCGCCGGGAGGCAGCTACGACCTCTGTGACGCCGACCCGCTCGGCGCGCACTCCCCGGAGTCGGAGCCGGCCGTGCCGACCCGACCCCCCGGCTACGGTGCGCCCTGGTAGAGCCCCGGCGTGCTCCCGGGTCTCGGCGTCCGGGGTCTCGGCGTCCCGGTCTCTGGCGTGCCGGCTCCCATGGTCACGGGGTGAGGCCGCGTCGGGTGGGCAGCTCGGGGGCGGGTCCCATCTCCGGGCCCGCCGCCGCGGCCGTGGTCAGCCGTCGGGACAGGCGGCCCGCCCAGGCGGAGGCGGTGACGCCGTGCAGGAACACGCTGGCCAGCACGGTCCACGCCGCGACGGTGAAGACGCTGTCGCCCACCGGGCTGTCCAGGTCGTCGACGACGAGCAGGGCGAACAGGATCGAGGCCAGCCCCCGCGGCCCGAACCAGCCGAGGAAGAGCCGGGTCTCCACCAGCGTCCCCGAGCCGACGAGAGCCACCAGCACCGGGAGCATCCGCACGACGGTCAGCGAGGCCAGCACGTACAGCCCGGTGCGCCAGGAGAGGTCGTCGAGAACCGGACCCACCAGGACGGCACCGAAGATCACGAAGGTGACCGCGGTGAGCAGCTCGCCCTCGTCCTCGGTGAAGTCCTGCACGCCCGCGCAGTGCGGTCGGGCGACCTGGCCGAAGGCGAGCCCGGCGGTGAAGGCGGCGATGAAGCCGTTGCCGCCGACCAACCCGGCCGATGCGAACGCCACGACGGCGATCGCCACCGTGGCCAGCTGACGGTAGATGCCCTCGACGGCCCCGGCCGCCGCCCGCAGGTCCAGCACCTTGCCGCCGACCGCGCCGGCCAGCACGCCGGCGGCGATCCCGAACCCGACCTGCCGGGCAGCCAGGTCGAGCCAGTCGCCGGCGCCGCCGGCCTCCTCGGCCACGACGACCGCGAGCAGCACGGTCACGACCGGGACGGCGATCCCGTCGTTCAGCCCGCTCTCCACGTTGAGCGCCTGACGGATCCGGACCGGCAGCCGGGGGTCGCTCACGACCGCCTGTCCCAGCGCCGCGTCGGTCGGTGCGAGGACGGCGGCGAGCAAGGCCGCGCCCGCGAGCCCGAGTCCCGGCTCCAGCAGCAGGCCGACCCCGGTCCCGGCCGCGACCGTCAGCGGCAGCCCGACCCCGAGCAGCCGCAGCGGCAGCCCGGCCTGCCTCCGCAGCGCCCGCAGGTCGATCCGGATGGCGTCGGTGAAGAGCACCAGCACGAGGGTGGCCTCGACCAGCAGCGAGACGGCCTCACCCTCCAGGGGCAGGTCGAACCAGGCGAGGCCGCCGAGGCCCACCACGATGCCGACCCCGGTGAAGACCATCGGCGCGGTGACCGCGGACAGGGCCAGTCGCTGGGACACCATCGCGAAGGCCAGGACCGCCAGCGCCACGAGCAGCAGCTCCACCATGTCGAGGCCCGCCCTCTCCCCGCCCGTTTCCCCGCCCCGACCCCATCATGCCGACCCGCGTCCCCGGACGCCACGGCGGAGCGCTCGGCGCACGTCCGTCAGGACGATCCGCCGGGACGGCACAGCGACGGGCCGGTGCCAGGAGCCGGAGCTCCGGCACCGGCCCGCCGGTAGTGTCCTGCCGGGTGCGGCCTCAACCGCGACCGGTCACTGGTCCAGGTAGCTGTAGACGCTGGTGGGGCTGATCGAGCTGGTGACCGAGCCGGTGGTGGTGACCACCGAGACCGGGCCGGCGGTGCTGCCCGCGGCGAGCGTGCAGACCACCGTGGTCGCGGTGGGGGTGCCGGACTTCGGGCAGTCGGCGCCGTCGACCTTGACCGTGGTGGTGGACCCGAAGCCGCTGCCGGTGATGGTCAGCTTGCCGCCGCCGCTCAGCGGGCCCGAGGTCGGCGAGACCGAGATGCCGGTGCCGGCGTACTGGAAGTCGTGGGTACCGTCGACGGCGGCCGTGCCGCCGGCGCCGTAGCCGAAGCTCTTGGTGACGCCGTTGTTGGTGATCTTCAGGACCGGGGCGGCGTCTGCAGCGTGCGCGCCGACGGTGCCGGTGAAGTAGGCACCACCGGTAGGCATGGTGACGCCGGTGAGCGCGACCCCGCCGAGGCTGGCCGAGAGCGGGTAGGCGGTGCTGGTGGTGAAGGGCGTGCTGCCCGAGAAGACGCGGATCACGGTGCCGCCCTTGGTGACCGCGGTGGTCACCTGCTTGGCGAACGCCGAGCCGGCGCTGTTCTCGGTCACGACCGGCTTCACCGTGTCGCTGGCCTTCTTGATGGTGGGGGCGGCGACGAAGTCGAGGGTCATCGCGCCGCCGGCGGCGGCCGGGTTGCTGACCGCGGTGTTGCTGGAGGTGTCGGTGACGGTGATGACCTTGGCGGTGCCGACCGCGCAGTCGGCGGCGGTCTTGACCAGCAGGGTGGTCGGGCTGGACACGACGTAGGTCGGGTCGCTGGTGCAGCCGCCGATGCCCACGCTGCTGATCAGGTCCTCGTCGAAGCCGGTGCCGGTGACGGTGATGACCTGGTTCGCGGTGAGCGCGGGAAGGCGGTGCACGCTGGTCTTGGTGATCGTCATCAGGGTGCTGGTGGCGGCACCGGCCGAGGTGGTCCCGACGGCGACGAGGCCGGCGGCGGCCACGGTGGCGGTGGCGGTGGCGGCCAGCACGCGCACGGTGCGCGAGCGTCCGGAGACGGGGGGCTTGGGCATGGGTACTCCTCCATAAGTGTGAGGTCGACCGGGGCCGACGACGCCGCATCCCTGCGTGTCGAGCATCCCTTCGGCTGTCCGGCACCCGGGCTGAGAAGGTCTTGGGTAAAAAGCGTCATACCGGACAGAAAGTGCTCACAGCCGTCGGCTCAGCGGGGCCGGCTCTCCGGTCCGCCCGGCGGCTCCTCCAGCAGCCGTCGGTGCAGCTCGGTGGTCATCGCGTGGATCGACCGGGTCAGGTCGGTGTTGGTGCGCAGCTGCAGCTCCTGCTCGACGAAGTCGTGGTCGGCCTTGACCTGGGCGAAGGCTGCCTGCCGGTTCTGGCCGATCATCACGAAGGTGGACAGGAAGATCGCCTCGAGGGAGACCACCAGCGTCAGGGTCGGCCAGGGGCTGCGCTCGAACAGCAGCATCCAGCCGGTGAAGACCGCCGCGTGCAGGTAGACGAAGGGCATCGACCCGGCGAAGGCGGTGACCGCGTCCGCGAGGCGGAGCTGGACGTCTGCCGCCCGCCGTGCGTGGAAGGCCGCGATGGTGGGGTGGCGGCGCGTGTCGGTGGCGTGACCCGGTCGACCGGAGAGCTGGCTCATCTGGCCAGTATCCGGCCCGGCTCACAGCGCATGGACGCGCTGCAGCGGTGAACCTGGGCTACCTCCGTTGCTGGTCGTCCACGACGACCGGCGGTCGGCCCGGCACGAAGCGGGGTCGTCGGTGTCTCTCAGCGCCTGGAACGTGTCACGGCGCGACGCGGGCTCAGCCGGGCGCCGCGGGAACCGACGTCACCGGGCACGGCGACCGGGCGCGGAGGCGCTCGTCGAGTCCCGCGTGGCGGCACTCCCCCGGCTCGCCGACCACCAGCAGCCGGGCACCCCCGGCCGCACGGAGCAGGCCCTCCTCCAGCGACCCCTCCACGTGCGCCACCGAGACGGGGACGTCGACGTCGAGTGCGCGGACCGCGTTCAGCGCCCGCCGCTCGACGGCCCGCCGCGACTCGGCCAGGGCGGCACCGGCATCCTGCAGGCGGGCGTCGGCACGCTCGTCGGCGTCGTACACGTGCAGGATGCGCAGCCGACAGCCGAGCCGGCGGCTCTCGCGCACCGCCCAGCGCAGCGCCGCGGACGACGCCGCCGAGTGGCTGAACCCGACCACGACCACGCCCTCGTCGGCCGGCTGCTGCGGGTGCTGATGCATGGTCACTCCCGTTGCTCCCAGGGCTCGGTGGTCAGCGGGCCGTCGCTGCGTGCGTAGCCGACGGCGTGGTCGTCGCCGGCACTGGCTCGCCGACCACGACCAGGGGGCACAGCGTCTCCCGGACCAGGGTGCGGGTGATGGACCCGAGGTGGACCTGGCCGTGCGGACGGCGCCGACCCACCAGCAGCAGGTCGCTGTCGCCCGAGCCGTGGACCAGCGCGTCGACGGCACGGGCGTGCGGCGTCTCCACCCGGACGTCGACGGTCGGGTGGGTCTGGCACCAGGGCGCCAGGCGCTCCTCGACCCAGCCGCGGGCCAGCCGCTGCCAGGCGTCCAGGGTCGGGCGGGACACCGTCAGCCCGCCGTAGTCCGTGGGCAGCGAGATGGCGTGCACGACGGTCAGCGAGGCGCCGCGGGCGACCGCCTCGTGGAAGGCCCGGTCCAGCAGGCAGTCGTCGGCGCTGCTGGCGTCGGCTGGGAGGCCGACGCAGACCTGCGGCGTCAACCTGGGGCCCGGCCACAGCTCCGGGACCGACACGACCGGCACCGGGCAGCGGGCCGCCATCCCGGCCGCGGTCGACCCGGTGAGGAGCCGTCGCAGCCGGCCCTGCTGCCGGTGCTGGAGCACCACCTGCTCGGCGTCGTGGCTCAGCTCCAGCAGGTTGTCCACGACGGCGCCGTGCCGCAGCGCCTTCCTGACCGTGACGGCGCCGTCGACCAGGTCCAGGGCCCGCTCGTACTGCCGGCGCAGCAGCTGCTCGGCCACCAGCTCCACGGCGTCGAACGTGATGAGCAGGGACTCCGGGCCGGTCAGGCCCCGGGGCGGGCGAACCACGTGCACGACCAGCAGCGGTCGGCCGCCGCGGACCGCCTCGGTGGCTGCGAAGCGCAGAGCCGCGTCGTGCTCGTCCGCGACGGCCACGAGGACCGGGCGCGGGTGCTGGCTGGTCATCGGGCGTCCTTCCGGCCGGGGTCGACAGGGTCTGACCCCACGATGTACGCACCGCGTCGGCCCGGTCAGGGGACAAGGTCCCGGGCCGAGGTGACCTCCGTTCCTGCCCGGGCCCGGGCGAGCACGGCGAGCGCGGGGGGTCCGAGCAGACCGAGGACGGCCTGACCCTGTCCAGCACCGGGTGCCCACACCAGGCGCGACCTTCAGGAGCGCACGACGACCACGGTGCAGTGGGCCCGTTCCAGCACCGCACGGCTCACCGAGCTGAGGATGCCCAGGGTGCCAGGATGGTGGCGGGCGCCGACCACGACGGTACCGGCCGTCTCGGACAGGATCGTCAGGGTCTGCACGGGGTCGCTGCGCGGCATGTGGCTGCGGACGGGGACGTCGGGGAACGTGTCGGCGTAGCCGGCCAGCGCGATCCGCAGGGCCCGCTGGTGCTCGTCCGCCTCGACGAGCAGGTCGTCGTAGGTGCTGGTCGCCAGCGGCTGGTCGTGGTGCACCCAGTTGTGCACGACGTCGAGAGGCTGTCCCTCGGTCGAGGCCAGGTCGAAGGCGAACGCGAGGGCGCCGGTGGAGGTGTCCGTCGCGTCGACCCCGACGACCACGGGACGGGCATGCTCGTCGTCGTCGGGCCCGAGCGCCGGCCGGACGACGGCGACCGGGCACGCCGCGTGCGTCGACACCGCGGCGCTCACCGAGCCGAGCACCAGGGAGAGCACCCGCCCGCGGCCCCGCGTCCCCACCACGACGACGGCCGCTCCCTCGGACAGCTCGAGCAGCGCGTCCCGCGGATCCTGCATCGGCGAGACCACGGTGACACTGACAGTGGGAGCGAGCCGCTGCACGAGGGCGACCGCGGGCTCGGTGGTGCGGCGCGCCTGCGTGGCCAGCGCCTGACGGGACTCGTCACGGGTGACGTCCCCGGCGACCCGCCGCGGGTCCCCGGCCCCGTGCACCAGGACGAGGCGCCGGTGGTGGGACTCGGCGTAGTCCGCGGCCCAGGCGACCGCGGCCTGGGCGCCGTCGGACCCGTCGTACCCGACGACCACCGCTCCTCGGCTGACGTTGCTGCCCATCAGGCCAGCATGGCGGCGGCGCGCATGCCGGGGGCAGGGTCGCTGGCCATCGGCGAGGGGACTTTCGTCCCGGCGGCGTACGGCGGGACGGGCAGAGGTCCCGGACCCGGGGGGACCTCGGCACCTGTCGTCCGGCCGGCGTCCTGTCCACCGTGGGAGGCAGGTGGCCACGCAGGTGCGCGGGCACTGACGAGGAGGCGAGATGACCGGGCAGACCTATTCCGGGCAGACCCATTCCGGGCAGACCCATTCCGGGCGGACCTATCCCCGGCAGACCTATCCCGGACAGACCGGCAACGGGCAGGCCTACCCCATGCGGGTCGAGGGCAGGCTGGAGCCGGGACTGAGCCGCTGGCTGTGGCTGGTCAAGTGGCTGCTCGCGGTCCCGCACTACCTCCTGCTGGTCTTCCTGTGGGTGGCGATGGGCGTGCTGAGCGGGTGCGCGCTGGTGGCCATCGTGGTCACCGGGCGCTACCCGCGGGGGATCTTCGACTTCAACGTAGGTGTGCTGAGGTGGAGCTGGCGAGTCGCCTACTACGGCTACGGCGCGCTCGGCACCGACCGGTACCCGCCGTTCAGCCTCGGCGAGGTGCCGGACTACCCGGCACAGCTGCACGTCGCCTACCCCGAGCGGCTCTCCCGCGGCCTGGTCCTGGTGAAGTGGTGGCTGCTGGTGCTGCCGCACTACCTCGTGGTCACGGCGCTGGTCGGCGGCAGCCTCGTCGCGGTCACCACCTCGCCGGTGACGGTGGGCCTGGTGGGGATCCTGGTGCTGGTCGCGGCGGTCGTCCTGCTGTTCACCGGGCGCTACCCCACCGGGGTCTTCGACCTGGTGCTCGGCCTCGACCGCTGGGTGCTCCGGGTCGCCGCCTACGTGACCCTGATGACCGACGACTACCCGCCGTTCCGGCTGGACCTGGGCGGTGTCGATCCCGGCGGCCCGCCGGCCAGCGCCGCGCCGGGCACCGACCGGCCCGGCGAGCTGAGCGACCGGACGGCGGGTCCCCGGCGTCTCGCCGCCGTCGTGGCCGGGGCCCTGGTGTTCCTGCTCGGCGGTGCCCTGTTCGCCGGTGGTGCGGCGCTGGGCGTGGCCGACCGGGTGCTCCGGGACGCCGACGGCGACCTGCTGACGCCTGCGGTGACCGTGGCCTCCCTGGGCTCGGCTGTCGTGCTCGAGGGCGTCGAGGTGAGCGAGCCCGGCGCCGAGGTGCTCGACCAGGTCTTCGGCAGGACCCGGGTGCGGGTCGAGGCGGGGACCGGCAAGGAGCTGTTCGTGGGCGTGGCCCGCTCCAGCGACGCGTCGGCCTACCTGTCCGGTGTCGCTCGCTCGCGCCTGGTCGACCTCGGCAGCAAGCCCGCCGGCGTCACCTACCGCCAGCTCCAGGGCGGCACCGCGCCCGGCGCGCCCGGGAGCACCTCGCTGTGGAGCGCCTCTGCCCAGGGGCCTGGTCGGCAGACCGCGACCTGGCAGCCCCAGCAGGGCGACTGGACGGTGGTGCTGATGAACGCCGATGGCAGCCCGGGGGTCACCGCCCGGGCCGCGGTGGGTGTCACCTTCCCCGACGCCGACCGCGTCGTCGTGGCGCTGCTGGTGCCAGGAGGTCTGCTGCTGGTCACCGCGGTGGGCATCCTGCTGCTGGCCGTACGACGGCCCGTCCGGTGACCCCGGCTCACCCGGAGGCGGTCATGGACGGCTGGTGCCTGGACTTCGAGGGCTACGACGCAGCGGACGAGGGCCGCCGCGAGGCCCTGTGCACGCTCGGGAACGGCTGGTTCGCGACCCGGGGTGCGGCCGCGGAGGCACGCGCCGACGGGACCCACTACCCGGGGACCTACGCGTCCGGCTTCTACAACCGCCTCGCCGACCACGTCGAGGGCGTCGACATCGAGAACGAGAGCCTGGTCAACCTTCCCAGCTGGCTGCGCGTGGAGCTGGCCGTGGACGGCGGCTGGTTCCACCTGGACGGCGCCGACCTGCCCGCGTACCGGCAGCGGCTGGACTTGCGGCACGGCGTCCTGACCCGGTCCCTCCGGTTCCGGGACGCCACCGGCCGGGTCACGGCCCTGACCGAGCGGCGCTTCGTGCACATGGGGTCGCCACACCTGGCGGGCATCCAGCTCACCGTGACCGCGGAGAACTGGTCCGGGGAGCTCCGGGTCCGCTCGCTGGTCGACGGCACGGTCGAGAACACCGGCGTCGCGCGCTACCGCCGCCTGAGCGGTCGGCACCTGTCCCACCTGGAGGCGGGGCACGCCGACGGGTCGGCGTACGTGGTGGCCCGGACGACCCAGTCGCGGCTGCGGGTCGCGGTCGCGGCGCGGACCCGGGCGAGCACCGATCCCGGGACGGACGCCACGCTGACCCACGAGCGGGTCCAGCCCGCGCCGGGGACGGTCGGCGACGAGGTCGTCGCCCGCCTCGCGGCGGGCACGTCGCTCCGGGTGGAGAAGGTCGCCGCCGTCGTCACCTCCCGCGATCCGGCCGTGTCCGAGCCGCTCGTCGAGGCTCTGGACGAGCTGGCGCACGCCCCGGACTTCGAGACGCTGCTGGCCGGCCACGACCGCGCCTGGAGCCGGCTGTGGAGCAGGTTCGGGGTGGACCTGCGAGACGCGTCCCCGGACCTGCCCGAGGACCTGCTGCGCAACCTGCGGCTGGGCGTGTTCCACCTGCTGCAGACCGCGTCGCCGCACAGCCGCGAGCGGGACGCAGGCCTGCCCGCGCGGGGCCTGCACGGCGAGGCGTACCGGGGCCACGTGTTCTGGGACGAGCTGTTCGTGCTCCCGCTGGTGGCCTCGCGGATGCCCGGCATCGCGCGGTCCCTGCTCCTCTACCGCTACCGCCGGCTGCCGGCTGCCCGGCGGGCGGCCCGCGAGATCGGCTGCCGTGGGGCCTGCTTCCCCTGGCAGTCCGGCAGCGAGGGTCGCGAGGAGAGCCAGTCGCTGCACCTGAACCCGCTCTCCGGCCACTGGGTCCCCGACGTGACGCACCTGCAACGGCACGTGGGTCTGGCGGTCGCGCTGTCCACGTGGCGCTACCTGGAGGCCACCGGCGACCGGGACTTCCTGTGCGACTACGGGGCCGAGCTGCTGCTGGAGACCGCCCTGTTCTTCGCGGACCTGGCGCGGCTCGACGAGCGGCGGCAGCGGTTCTGCATCACGGGGGTGGTGGGGCCCGACGAGTACCACACCCGGCGACCGGGCTCGGTGCCCTCCGGGATCGACAACAACGCCTACACCAACGTGATGGCCGCCTGGCTGGCCGGTATCGCCGGGCGGACGCTGGACCTGCTGCCCGCCGGCCGGCGCCGCGAGCTCGAGGCCGAGCTCGGCGTGGGCGCGGCGGAGCGGAGCCGGTGGGAGCAGATGGCCACCCGCATGTTCGTGCCCTTCCACGACGGCGTCCTCTCCCAGTTCGAGGGGTACGACGATCTGCTCGAGCTGGACTGGGAGGGCCTCCGTGCGCGGCACGGGGACATCCGTCGCCTCGACCGGGTCCTGGAGGCGGAGGGCTCCTCCGTGGACGCGTACAAGGCGTCCAAGCAGGCCGACGTCCTGATGCTCTTCTACGTGTTCTCCGCCGAGGAGATCGCGACGCTCCTGGGTCGGCTGGGCTACCCGTTCCAGCCGGCCGACATCCCGTCCACCATCGACTACTACCTGAGCCGCACCTGCCACGGCTCCACGCTCAGCGCGGTGGTGCATGCGTGGGTGCTGGCCCGCTCCCGCCGGGACGAGGCCGTCGAGTTCCTGCTGGACGCGGTGCACAGCGACGTGCACGACACCCAGGGGGGCACCACCGCCGAGGGCGTCCACCTCGCCGCGATGACCAGCGGCATCGACCTGGTGCAACGGTGCTTCGCCGGGATCGAGCCGCGCCTGGACCGCCTGGACATCTCACCGTGCTGGCCGGCCGCGCTCGGCCGCGCGGTCCTGGAGCTGCGCTACCGCGGCCAGGCGCTCGAGGTCACCGTCGGGACCGACGCGGTCCGGGTGGTCTCCTCGCCCGACAACGAGGTGGCCGTCCCGGTCCGGTGCGGGCGGGTGCGACGCCGCCTGCGTCCCGGCGAGACCGTCGACCTCGCCGTACCCCCGGCGGGGCGGCGCCGACCCCGGGCCGGCCCGCGCGGGACCAACGACCGTGGCCGTCCGCCGGCCTCGGGCGGGACGCTGGCAGGAACGACCTGACGGAAGGTGAGCTCATGGACGTAGAGCCGATGGTCCACACCGCGAGGACGGTGACCGCGATGAACCGCGGGATCCTCGCCGCCGACGAGAGCGCCCCCACGATCGCCAAGCGGCTCGCGGGCGTCGGACTGGAGTCGACCGAGGAGCGTCGACGCGCCTACCGCGAGCTCCTCTTCACCACCGACGGGCTCGCGGAGTACGTCGGCGGCGTGATCCTCTTCGACGAGACCATCCGGCAGCGGTCGAGCGCGGGCACCCCGTTCGCCGAGCTGCTGGCCGGCCGCGGGATCGTCCCCGGGATCAAGGTGGACGCCGGGACCAGGCCGCTCGCCGGCTTCCCCGGAGAGGTGGTCACCGAGGGTCTCGACCGGCTCCGCGGGCGGCTCGAGGAGTACGCCGGCCTGGGCGCGCGGTTCGCGAAGTGGCGGGCGGTGATCCGGATCGGCGAGGGACTGCCGACGACCGGCTGCCTGGAGGTCAACGCGCACGCGCTGGCCAGGTACGCGGCGCTCTCCCAGGAGGCCGGGCTGACCCCGATCGTGGAGCCCGAGGTGCTGATGGACGGCCCACACGGGCTCGAGGACTGCGCCGCGGTCACCGAGGCGGCCGTGCGGACCGTCTACGAGCAGCTGGCCCGTCAGCGGGTGGTGCTGGAGGCGACGCTGCTCAAGCCGAACATGGTGCTGCCGGGCACGGACTGCGCCACGCAGGTCAGTGACGGCGCCATCGCCGAGGCCACGCTCAGGACCCTGCGACGGGTGGTCCCGTCCGCGGTGCCGGGTCTGGTCTTCCTGTCCGGGGGACAGACCGAGCAGGAGGCGACGTCCCGTCTCGACGAGCTGAACCGCCGGGGTGCGCAGCCCTGGGAGCTGAGCTTCTCCTTCGGGCGCGCGCTGCAGGCTCCGGTGCTGCGGGCCTGGGCCGGCGAGGAGTCGAACCGGGGGCAGGCGCAGGCGACGCTGCTCCACCGGGCGGGTCTCAACGCGGCTGCCCGGACGGGCTCGTACCTGCCCGAGATGGAGGGCTGAGGGCCTCGACGACGTCGTCGACCACGCCGGCCAGGGCCGCGGCCACCGGCGCGGACAGCCGCGCGCCGTGGTCGAACCCGACCGCCTCCACGCCGACCACCACGAGGTGCCTCGGCAGCCGCCGCAGCGCCCTCCCCAGCTCGATGGCCGTGCCGAGGCCGAACGCGTGCGTCCCGCATCCACCGGTGCGCGGCCAGCTGGCGGCCGGCAGGCTCGGCCGGTCCCCGTCCCGGGCAGGACGGCGCGGCCCGGCGACGGTGTGCAGCCGGTGCACGGTCCCGGGCGGCGCGCCGGAGCGGACGGCGTCGACGACCACCACGAGGTCGACAGCGCACCACAGGTCCAGGAGCGTGATCGGGTCAACGCACTCCACGACCCGGACCCCCGGGAGCCCGCGGGCGGCCACCGCGCGCGCGGCGAGCGGGCCGACGGCGTCGTCCCCGCGGTCACTGCTGCCCAGCCCGACCAGCAGCCGTTCGCCCGGCAGCCGTTCGCCCGGGCCTATCGTGACCACTGCCGCTCCACGGTGAGGTCGAGGAAGTGCGTGGCGCAGGAGATGCAGGGGTCGTAGTTGCGGATCGCCTGCTCGCACCGGTGCTGGAGCGTCGTCGTCGTCGAGGTCGGGCCACGCCTCGACCAGCGACCCGCAGGTCGGCCTCGATGCCGGCCTGGTTCTGCGAGGTGGGCGGGATGATCCGGGCCTCCTGCACGGTCCCCTCCCCGTCGAGGACGTACCGGTGGAAGAGCAGGCCCCGCGGCGCCTCGCTGGCGCGCCGTACCCCGGCGCCCGCCCGGGCCGGCACCGGGACCGCCGCGCGCCCCGTCCGTGGTCCAGCGCGTCCATCGATCGCGGATCGCCTCGTGGAACGCCTCGACCATCTCGACGGCGCGCACCACGATCGACCGGAACGGGTTGCGGCAGGTCGGTCCCGAGCCCGGCGTCGCGGGCGGCGTCCCGGGCCGAGCGCCGACAGCCGGTCGGAGTTCAGGCTGTAGCGGGCCAGCGGGCCGACGACGTAGGGGCCTCGCTCGCCGCCGTCGAGGCTGGCGTGCAGGGCGTGGGAGTGCTCCACCTGGGTCTCGCTCGACGTGGTCGAGGAAGTCGCGGACCGCGAAAGCGTGACCGGAGGAGGTGACCACGCTGCCGGACTCCAGGGGGTAGCCGACCTCGGCGCGCAGCGACAGGTACTCGTGGGGCTGCTCCAGGTCGGGGAAGTCGAAGTCGCCGACCAGCGCCACCGCCCGCACGGCGTCCTCCAAGGCCTGCTCGAGCACCGGGCGGAGCGGGCGCAGGTCGGCGGCGGTGGGCATCCGGTAGAAGCCGCCCACCCGGACGTTGACCGGATGCACCGAGCGGCCGCCGATCACCTCCATCACCTGGTTCCCGGCCTTCTTCAGCCGCAGCCCGCGCTCCACCAGCCGCGGGTGGTCCGGCCGCCATCTCGATGGCGCCGTCGTAGCCGAGGAAGTCCGGGGCGTGCAGCATGAAGACGTGCAGCGCGTGGCTCTCGACCCACTCCCCGCAGTAGAGCAGCCGCCGCATCAACCGGACCTCGTCCGGCACCGTCACCCCGCAGCGCGTCCTCGATCGCGGCGCAGGCGCTCATCTGGTAGGCGACCGGGCAGATCCCGCAGATCCGGGCGGTGATGTCCGGCGGCTCGGTGTAGGAGCGCCCCCGGAGGAGCGCCTCGAAGAAGCGCGGCGGCTCGTAGATCCGCAGCTGTACGTCGCTGACGACCCCGTCGCGGTAGACCGATGTGCATCGCGCCCTCGCCCTCGACGCGGGCCAGGGTGCCGACGTGCAGCACCCGCTCACCGTCGTCGGGCGGGTGCGTCACGGGACCGACTCGCGATCCGGTCGGTGCCGATCGCTCTCGAGCCGGAACGGCTCGGCGCCGGCGTTGAAGGTCCGGAAGACCCGCAGCACGTCGGGCTCGCTCATGCCGAGGGCGCGCAGCCGGGTCGCCATCGAGCCGGTGTTCGGGGTGTCCTGCGGTCCGAAGCAGCCGTAGCAGCCTCGGGCGTAGGCGGGGCAGATCGCGCCGCAGCCAGCCTGCGTGACCGGGCCCAGGCACGGCGTCCCGTCCGCGACCATGACGCACACCGTGCCTCGGCGCTTGCACTCGACGCAGACGCTGTGCCGGGAGGTCCGTGGCGGCCGGCCCTGGATCTCGGCGGCGAGCACCTCGAGGAGCTGCCCCTGGTCGATGGGGCAGCCGCGCAGCTCGAAGTCCACGCGGACGTGGGCCGCGATCGGGGTCGACTCGGCCAGGGTGGCGACGTACTCGGGATGGGCGTAGACGACGGAGCGGAACTCGGCCACGTCGGCGAAGTTGCGCAGCGCCTGGATGCCGCCGCTGGTGGCGCAGGCGCCGATGGTCACCAGCCGGCGGGAGACCTCGCGGACGTGGCGGATCCGCTCAGCGTCCTCGGGGGTGGTGACCGAGCCCTCCACGAGCGAGACGTCGTAGGGCCCCTCGACCACCGCCCGGGTGGCCTCGGGGAAGTAGGCGATCTCGACCTCGGCGGCCAGGGTGAGCAGCTCGTCCTCGCAGTTGAGCACGGTGAGCTGGCAGCCGTCGCAGGAGGCGAACTTCCACACGGCGAGCCTCGGCCTGCGGCGGGCCACGACGGGGTCGGGCAGCGGCGTGCTCACAGCTCCGCCAGCGCCATCAGCGGTGCCAGCCGGTCGTAGCCGAGCACCGGGCCGTCGACGCACAGCAGGAGCTCGCGCAGCTGGCAGTGCCCGCACAGGCCGACGCCGCACTTCATGTTGCGCTCCATCGACAGCCGCACCCGGGCGGCGGGACAGCCGCGAGCCCGAGCAGCGCCCGTGCGGCGTGCCGCATCATCACCTCGGGTCCGCAGACCAGCGCGGTGGTGCGGTGCGCGCTCCAACCCGGCCCCGGTGAGCAGCTGGGTGACCAGACCGACCCGGCCCGTGCCAGCCCGCCTGGCCGTTGTCGACGGTGACCTGCACGTCGATGTCGTGCCACCGGGCCCAGTCCCGCAGGTCGTCGGGGTACAGGATCGTCCGCGGGCGTGCGGGCGCCGTACAGGACGGCGACGCGCCCGTAGTCGCCGTCGGCTCGCGCAGACCTCGAGGACGGCGGGCCGCAGCGGGGCCAGCCCGATGCCGCCGGCGACGAGCACGAGGTCGCCGCCCCGGGCGTCGGCCACCTGCCAGCCGGTGCCGAACGGTCCGCGGACGCCCAGCACGCTGCCGGTGGCAGCCGTCGCGACCAGGCGTGCGAGACCGGACCCGACGTCGCGGACGGTGTGCTCCAGCACGCCCGGCGTCCGCGGGGTCGCCGCTGATCGAGATGCGCGCACCTCGCCGACCCCGAAGGCGTCCAGCATCGTGAACTGGCCGGAGGCGAACCGTACGGCGTCGCTCGTCGACGGGCTCGAGCCGCAGCGTGCGTGGTGTCCGCGCGGTGTCCTGCCGCGTCCCGGCCACCCGGTACGGCCGCGGCACCATCGCGCCGCCGGGGCGGGCCCGCTGCGCGAGCGAGGTCACGGCCTGCCCGTACAGGTCGAGGAGCCGGACCCGCGCGGAGTCGCAGCCGGTCGGACATCACGCCGACGACCCGTTGCAGCAGCGCGTAGCCGAGCGCCGGGGTCCTCCCGGCACTTGCTCCGCAGGCAGGCTGCCGTCGAACGCGACCGCGCTGGTGTCCTCGGTGGCCCGGGCGTCGAACAGTCCACCGGTAGCGGCGGGACCAGCCAGGACCAGCCGACCACGTCTCCGTCCTGAGGCGGTGTCGAGGACCACGCGCCCGGGTCGGGACGCCGCGTCTCGATGGCGACCCGGCCCTGGCGGATGCACGTAGAAGGTGTCGGCTGGCTCGCCCTCGTGGAACAGGAGCTCGCCCGGCCGCGAGTGCACGTTGACGGCGCAGCCGGCGACCAGCGCGAGTTCGTCGCGGGTCGAGGCCGGCGAAGAACGGGTGCTCGGGACAGGTACTGCTCGATGGTCTCCATCGGGCTCATGCTCCGCCCGCCGGCCCGGCTCGCGGCCGCCGCGTCCGGGGCTGCGGCCTCGGCCCGCAGCGCGGCCGCCTCCTGCGGTGATGTCGATGGCGGCCGGGCACCAGGTGATGCAGCGGCCGCAGCCGACGCAGCCGGACATGCCGAACTGGTCCACCCAGGACGCCAGCTTGTGGGTCATCCACTGCCGGTAGCGGGAGCGGGTGGACGCGCGGACCGGGCCGCCGTGCGAGGTGGGAGAAGTCCCGCGTGAAGCAGGAGTCCCAGACCCGGCTGCCGGGACGCCTCCCGCCGGTCAGGTCGGTGACGTCCTCGACGGTCGTGCAGAAGCAGGTCGGGCAGACCGCGGTGCAGTTGCTGCAGGCCAGGCAGCGGGAGGCGACGTCGTCCCAGCGCGGGCTCTCCGCGCCGGCGTACAGCAGCTCCTTGATGCCCGTCGGTGTCCAGCGTGCGGCCCATCCGTCCCGGTGGCCTCCTCGGCGACCCGGTCGCCGGCGGCGAGGTCGTCGTCCGTCGCCGTGCGCCGCGCCGATCTCGTCGAGGACCTCCGCGCCCTGCCGGCTGACCGACCTCGACGACGAACCGGTGCGGCCCGCCGTGGAGCAGCTCGGTGAGGGACAGGTCGTAGGGCGCGCCGCGGCCCGGCCGGGGTCGCGGCCCGGTGTCCATGGAGACGCAGAAGCAGGTGCCGCCCGGGTCCGAGCACGTGACCGCGACGACGAACGCGGCCGTCGCGCCGGGCGGCGTAGCGCCGCGTCCGTGGAAGCCGCGGTCGAGCAGCACGGCGTCGTGGATGCCGACGGCGGCCGAGGTCGCAGGACCGGACGCCGAGCAGGGCGTAGGGCCGTCCGCGCGCTCGGCCTCGGACCCGGGTCACGTGTGAAGCCGTCGTGCGTCGCGCCGACCGCGCCACAGCACCTCCTCGGTGGGGAAGAAGACCGGCTTGGCGGACTGGGCGCCGGAGGCGAAGCCGAAGACGCCGTCGTCGTCGCGGCGGCGCAGCCGGTAGTGCGCCGGCGTCCTGCTCGTCGCCCCAGCCCACCGGCAGGTCGGCCACCCCGGGACCGGGGCGTTCACGACGGCGCCCTGCGCACGGTCGGGTCCCAGACGGTGTAGCCCGGCGCGGCCAGTGCGTCGATCAGTGCCTGCAGGCCGTCCAGGCCGATCAGCCGGGCCTCCACGAGCACCTCCCGGGGGACGGGGGTCCTCCCTCCGGCAGTCTTCCGGCCGGCCCGTCCCGGGGACAGGGACCAAGGACCCGCCGGTGCGCGGACCGTCCTCGGCAAAAGGCGCACCCGCGTCGCACTGCGGACATATCGTTGCCCAGCCGACGACCGGAGGCCGACGACAAGGACCGGAGCCGATGAACCGACGCCGCCGCCCCGGCCGGGTGCCGGCCAGCACCCTGGCCGCAGTCGCAGCAGCCGCCGCAGCCGCTGCCGTGGCGGGCTGCACGGTGGTGCCCACCGCGGGCAGCGGGACGACCGGCGGAACCGCCGCAGCGGGCCCGGCCGCCGCCGGAGCCCTCGTGGCCGCGGGGGCGCCCCGGGCGGCCGCGGTCGCGGTCGCGGCCACGGCGGCGCGTCCCCCCCAGCCGGCGAACCGCCGGCCGAACATCTTGATGATCACCGCCGACGACGCCGCTCCCGGGGACCTGAGGTACCTGCCGAAGACCCGGCACGCGATCGCCGACCGTGGCGTGCGCTTCACCGACGCGGTGGCACCCACCCCGATCTGCGTCCCCGCCCGGGCGTCCTTGCTGACCGGCCAGTACACCCACAACCACCGGGCCTACACCATCGACGGCCGGGGCGGGGGCTACCGGTCCTTCGACCCGCACCGCACGCTGCCCACCTGGCTGCGCACGGCCGGCTACGACACCCTCTTCGTCGGCAAGTACCTCAACGGCTACGGCGACACCCCGGCCAGCGCCACCCGCGTCGAGCCGGGCTGGACCCAGTGGCGGGCCACGGTGGGCGGGTCGACGTACAACTTCATGCACCCGACGATGAACGTGAACGGCCACCTGGTCCGCTACCACCGGTACAGCACCTACGTGCTGTCCGACCACGCGAACGAGCTGCTCATCCGGCCCCGCCGGACCGCGAGGCCGTGGTTCATGTGGGTGAACTACGTCGCGCCGCACCACGGCGGTCCACTGGAGTCCGACGACCCGCAGACGCGTTACCCGAAGCGCCCGTCCGCCTGGGTCCCCACCACCGTGCCGGCCCCCCGGGACCGCGACACCTTCGCGCGCCTGGATCTGCCGGACACCCCGAACCTGTTCCGCAGCGGTGCGCACTCGCCGTCGAGCGGCTCGCCGATGTCGGCGCTGAGGAAGCGCAACGTGCGCGAAGCGTTCCAGCAGCGGGTGGAGGCCCTGCAGAGCGTGGACGACGCGGTCGCCCGCTCGGTGGGCACGCTGCGGCGGACCGGCCAGCTGGGCAACACGGTCGTGATGTTCGCCTCCGACAACGGGTGGGCCAGCGGCCAGCACAACATCGTCGGGAAGCTGTGGGAGTTCGACGACATCGAGCGGATCCCCTTCGTGATGGCCGGACCCGGCATCCCGCGGCACCGGACCGTGCGGACCACGCTGACGAACCCCGACGTGGCCACCACGATCGCCGCTCTCGCACACGCCCGTCCGACCCGTCCCCAGGACGGCGTCGACATCCTCCCGTGGCTGCGGCGGGGCTACGCCTCCCGGGTCGTGCCGATCGAGGCGTACCCGGTGCACGGCGGCACCCGCCCGCTGTACACCGGCATCCGCGAGGGGCGGTGGACCTACGTGCATCTGCGGAAGGGCCGTGGGGGCGAGGAGCTGTACGACCGGGGCAGCGACCCCTGGGAGATGCACAACCTCGCACCCGACCCGGCCGCGCGGACCCGGCTGCGGCACTTCCGGGCTCTCGACGAGACCTACCGCGGCTGCGCCGGGAGCACCTGTCCGAGGCCCGGCCCCAGCCCCTGACCCGGGTCCTTGGACCGGGGCCTTCCGCCTCTGTCGGTCGCGGCTGCCACCCTCCAGCATGGTGGGAAGCAGGAGGCCGCAGCTGAGGAGGACGACCATGAGCACGCCACCGCCCGCCGCCATCGTGCTGGCGACCAACGGGGAGCCGCGAGAGTCGGCGGCGATCGGGTTCACCGCGGCCGAGGCGCTGCGCACCGGTCGGCCGGTGACCGTCGTGCACGTCGTGCACGGCAGCTCGCGCCTGGGCGGCACGCCGTCGCTGGTCTACTCCTGGACCGCCGTGGAAGAGGAGGCCGCCCGCGTGGTCGAGTACGTCGCCACCCGGCTCGGGGACCTCACCCACGGCGCCGTCGGCGTCGACCGGGTCACCCCGCGCGGGCGCACGGTCGCCCAGCTGGTGTCCCTGAGCAGCACCGCGCACCTGCTGGTGCTCCAGCGGCGGGGTCTCCCGCGGCGGACCCACCCCGGTGCCGGGACGACCGCCGCGATCGCCGGACGGGCGCTGTCGCCGGTGGTCTCGGTCCCGGACACGTGGAGCGTCACGCAGTCCACCGTCCGCCGAATCGTGGTGGGAGTCGGTGACCCCCACGAGTCGAGGAACCTGCTGCTCCAGGGCTTCGGGCTCGCCGCCGAGCATCAGGTCCCGCTGCGGGTCGTGCACGCGCTCGGCGCGGAGTCGGCGCGCCTGGAGGCGGTCGCGGAGCTCGACGACTCGATGGCACGGCTGCGTCAGCAGCACCCACGGCTGGCCGTCCAGACGGACGTGGTCGCCGGGCCCCCCGAGGAGGTCCTGCTCGACGCGGTCCGGCATGACGACCTGCTCGTGGTCGGGCGGCGGGACGCCTCCCACCCGGTCTACGAGCACCTGGGCCGTGTCGCCAAGCGCCTGCTGCGCTCCTCGCCGGCTCCGCTGGTCGTGGTGCCCCGTCCGCTCGCGGACGTCCCGCGCACGCGGCAGCCGGTGGGCTCGGCGGGGCGACCCTCCGGCCCGCACTAGGACCGCCGTGACCGAGCCGTACCTGGAGCTGCGTGAGACGCACTGCGCGGGGCTGCTGTCGGTCGGCGACCGGGTGCTGAAGTTCAAGAAGCCGGTCGACCTCGGGTTCCTCGACTTCAGCACGACGGAGGGACGGGCTCGCGCCTGCGGACGGGAGCTGCGGCTGAACCGGCGCTTCTCCCCCGACGTGTACCTGGGCCTCGCGGACCTGAGCCTTCCCGACGGCCGCCACGAGCCGATCGTGGTGATGCGCCGGATGCCTGCCGACCGGCGGCTCTCCCTCCTGGTCACCCAGGGCGTCGACGTCCGCCCGGACCTGCGCCGCCTGGCCCGGCAGCTGGCCGTGGTGCACGCTGCGAGCAAGCGCGGGCCGGAGATCGACGCGGAGGCGTCCGTCGACCGGCTGCGTGACCGGTGGGAGCAGAGCTTCGGTCAGGTCCGCACCCTGGCCGGGCAACTGGCCGGGCAACTGGCCGGGCAACCGGCCGGGCAACCGGCCGGGCGACCCGCCGGGCGGGCGTTGGACCCGTCGGCCCTCGACGAGGTGGAACGCCGCACCCGCGCCTTCCTCGACGGCCGGGGGCCCTTGTTCGCCCGCCGTGTCGAGGACGGCTGTGCCGTCGACGGTCACGGCGACCTGATGGCCGACGACATCTTCTGTCTCGACGACGCTCCGCGCGCCCTGGACTGTCTCGAGTTCGACGACCGCCTGAGGTACGTCGACCGTCTCGACGACGCCTGCTTCCTGGCCATGGACCTCGAACGGCTCGGAGCGGCGGACCTCGGTGCCGAGTTCGTGGCGTGGTACGCCGAGTACGCCGGAGACCCGGCGCCGCCCGCGCTGGTGCATCACTACATCGCCTACCGGTCCTTCGTGCGCCTCAAGGTGGCCTGCCTACGGGCCGACCAGGGGGTCGAGGTGGCGGACGAGGTCGCGAGCCTGCTGGCGTGCACGCGACGGCACCTGGCGGCCGCCGCGTGCACGCTGACGCTGGTGGGTGGCCCACCCGGCTCCGGCAAGAGCACCGTGGCCGCCGGGATCGCGGACCGGCTCGGTCACGTCCTGGTCGGCTCGGACCGGGTCCGCAAGGAGCAGGCCGGGATCGACCCGCTCGTCCGGGCGGAGTCGCCGTACGGCGGCGGGATCTACACCACCGAGCGTACCGACCGCACCTACCGGGAGCTGCTGTCACGGGCGGAAGGGCTGCTGTCGCTGGGCGAGTCCGTGGTCCTCGACGCCACCTGGACCGGCGCGGACCGGCGGGCGCTCGCGCGCGCGGTGGCGCGGCGCACCCACAGCGACGTCGTCGAGCTGGTCTGCCGGGCACCGGAGCCGGTGGCGACGGCGCGGGTGGCGCGACGGGCGGCTCTCGGGCCGCACGACTCCGACGCGGACGCGGCGGTCACGGCGACGCTCATCGAGCGGGCCGAGCCGTGGCCGGAGGCTGTGGAGCTCGACACCTCGCTGGAGGTGGCGGCCACCGTCGACCAGGCCGTCGCGCAGGTGCGGCCGGAACTCAGCCCGGGGTCCTGGTCCGGACCCTCCTGAGCTCGACCAGCCTCAGCACCACCCCCAGCAGAGCCCCGAGCAGGCAGGCGAGCGTCATCAGCACGGGCACCACGTAGATCAGTGCCTCGAGCCCGTCGTCGGCGACCATCCGGTTCAGGCCGATGGTTGCCACCGCGAACTGCGGGACGGTGGCGACCGCGACGGCCGGCAGTGCCAACAGCACCGAGCGTCGGGACGCGAGGTAGACCGGGACGCAGAGCAGCAGTCCCACCCACCACAGGTAGTTCACGGTCGCCACCGAGGCGGGCTGGCCGCCGGCGCGGACCTCGGGGCTGACCAGGAGGACCGCCATCGCACCGACCGCGGTGGTCGACAGCGCGGTCACCGCGGTCCAGAGCAGCGCCCGGGCAGGCAGACGTCGGCGCCGCAGCCGAGCGCCGGGGTCGGGGGTCGGGGACGTGGTCGTGGGGTTCGTGGTGTTCGTCATGGACTGATCGTCGCGACGCACGCACCCACGCCGCATCCGCTCTGCTACTCAGATCCGGTGTCCACCAGTGCGGGCGGGGGCGGCACGACGATCACCGGGCAACCCGGCCGGTGCAGCACCTTGCGGGTCGTCGAGCCCACCTGGAGGCCCCCGACGTGTCGCGGGCCGGTGTGCCGCCCGACGACCAGCAGCTGGGCACCGGTCGCCGCCGCCCGCAGCGACACCGACGGGGTCAGCGACTCCGACCGGGTCCGCACCCGGACCTCCGGGTAGGGCTCCTGCCAGCGCTCGACCAGCGCCGTGAGGTGGGCGCTCGAGTCCTCCGCCCAGCCCCGGATGTCGGCCGTGGAGCGGCTGTACGTCGCCAGGACCTCCCAGGAGCCGACCACCACCAGGTCGGTCCCCAGCCGGTGGGCGCGTTCGAAGGCGACGTCGAGCAGATGACCGTCCCGGTCGCCGGCGATTCCCACCACGATCGGTGCCGCCCGGTGGTGGTCGGCCATCCAGTGCTCGGGCACCACGACGACCGGTCCGCGCGAGCGGCCCGCGACCGCGATCGACGTGCTGCCGTGCACGACCCGCTCGACCGGGTGCCCACCCCGCCGGCCCACGACCAGCAGATCCCGGGCGTCGGCGACCCCGACCAGCGCGAGGCTGGGCTCCCCGGACAGTCGGCGTGTCGAGACCCCGGCGGCCTCTCCCGCGACCTGGTCGCGGACGTCGCGGAGCAGCTCGAGGGTGGGCCCGACCAGCAGCAGCTCCCGCCCCAGGTCCTGCCCCTCCCGGGCCGGCCCAGGCGACCGCCGAGCGAGCGGCGCCGCCGCCGTCGACGCCGACGACGATGCGCTGCGGGACGGGCGGAGGGGCGGACGGCCGGCTCAGGGTCTCACTGTGCTCGGTCATGGCCGGCCGACCCGCCGGGCGACCCGCTGGCCGACGGCGCGCGGGCCATGTCCGCTCCCAGCGCCCGCCCCCAGGCGGCGGCCCGGTCCAGCTCGCCGGGGACCAGCGGCCCGGCGGTGTCCGAGACGTAGAAGCTCTCCGAGCCCGCGGACTCGTAGCCGTGGGCGTGAGCCGTCCGGACGGCCCGGCGAGCCGCGGATCCGGGTAGCCGCTGCATCCGGGAGACCCGGGTGTCGAAGGCTGCCAACAGCTCGGAGTGCGGGCCGCCGGGAAGCCCGCCGAGCCACTCCCGGATCCCGAGATTCTGCTCACCGCGGGTCGCGCCCCGGTCCAGGGCGTCCGCGCGGGTCGCCGGGCGGCTCATCGAGAAGGCGTGCGTGGGGCCGCCCACCACGATCAGGTCGACGAGGTCGGTCACCCGGGGCGGGGCGGTAGACACCTCGTGCGTCACCACGTTCATGCTCTCCCCCAGCCCCCGTGCCACGGCCCTCGCCACGGTTTCGGTGTTGCCGAACATCGACTCGTACACCAGCAGAGCTCTCATGTCCCCTCCTCAGGGCCCCTCGGGCGGCTGGACCGGAACCACGACGACCGGGCAGGTGGCGGTGCGGAGCAGCGTGCGGGTGTTCGAGCCGACCCCCAGCCCGAAGGGCCCGTGGTGCCCGTGCCGTCCCAGGATCAGCAGGTCCGCGTCACCCGCGGCCGCGTGCAGGGCGCTGGCGACCCGGTCGAAGCGCAGCTGGACGCTCCACACCACGTCCGGGTGCCGCCCGGCGGTCTCCTCGACCAGCTCGGTGATCCGCGCGCGGGACTCGGCCTCCCACTCCTCGCGCAGGGTCCGGCCGGCGATCGCGGCGTCGTAGGGGCTGGTCGGTCGCCAGGCGTGGACGACGTCGACCGCCGACCCCCGGGCGGCGGCCTCCGCGAAGGCCTCGGCCAGGACGTCCGCGTCGTTCGCAGACCCGGCGACGCCCACCGTCAGGTGACCCAGGACGGGACGGTCCGCCACCCAGTCGACCGGGACACAGTGCACCGGCACCGGAGCGTGCGCGGCGAGCGACAGGGAGGTGGACCCCGTCAGCAGGTGCGAGACCGCCGACGAGCGGGTCCCGAGCACGATGCAGCGGGCGTCCTGGAGGTTCTCCAGCAGTCCCCGGTTCCGGGGACCGGGGGCCAGGACGGTCGTGGTCCGGGCCGCGTCGATCCCGGCCTCCTCGGCCTGCTTGGCGGCCTCGGAGAGCACCGTCTCCCCGATGGCAGTGATGCTGTCCGCGGGCAGGTAGGGCATCATGGGCGCGAACATCGCGGTCTCCTGGGCGACGTGCACGAGCCGGACCGCGAGCCCCTCGCGGTGGGCGAGGGCACCGCCGTACCAGAGGGCGCGCAGCGCGTCGTCGCTACCGTCCACGCCCACCACCACGGTCCCGCGGAGCGCGGCGCTCATGGCCGCACCACCGTGACCGGGCAGTGTGCGTGCTCGACGACCGATCTGCTGACCGACCCGAAGTGCCGGGTCAGCCGGCGGGTCTCCCGGCTGCCCACCACGACGTGGGAGGCGTGCTCGGAGGCGGCCACGAGCGCGTGCACCGGGCCGGTGTCCTCGACCAGCCGTCGGCCGAGGGGCACGTCCGGGTACTTCTCGGGGAAGCCGGCGAGGGTCTCGGCGAAGGCTCGCTCGTGCTCGGTCCGGGGCTCGGGCAGCGGGGACGCGTGCAGGGCGACGAGCGGCCGGTGCGTCATCGACGCGATCTCGAACGCGAGGTCGAGCGCCTCCTGCGCGGAGCCGTCGACGTCGACCCCGACCACGACGGGGCCGGAGGCGTCCGCGTCGTCGACAAGGGGCCGGACCACGGTCACCGGCCATCGGGCCTGCGAGGTGACGGCAAGGCTCACCGAGCCCAGGAGCAGGGCGGCCACCATGCCCCTCCCCCGGGTGCCCAGCACGACCATCGAGACGTCCTCGAGGTCGAGCAGCGCCCGGCGCGGGTCGTCGAACGGCGCGAGGACCGTGGGCTCGAGACCGGGAGCCTGCCGAGCCACCAGCGCCAGCGCGCGGTCGGTGACCCCTCGGGACACCTCGGCCAGCATCTCCCGGGCGTCGGTCCGGAACGGGACCTGGTCACCGCCCAGGTCGCCCGCGCCGTGCAGGACGCAGAGTGGTGCGTGCCGTGCGACCGCGTAGGAGGCCGCCCAGGCGACCGCGGCGTCGCTGTACGGCGTGCCGTCGACGCCGACGACCACGGATCCGGGCTCGACGCCGGGACCCTGCCCGGATGCTCTGCGATGTGCTGCCGGGATGCGCACGATGTCCTCCGACCTGACGTCCTCCCGCAGGACCTCACGATGCTGCGGCTGCTTCGACTCTCTCGTCGGGAGGGGGATGGTCCGCAGAGGCTCAGGTCCGGGCGACGGGGGACCTTCGTCCCGCCCGGGACGGACCCTCGGCGCTCGTCGCGGGCGTCCCCGGCGGGCAGGGTGGAGCCGACAGCACCGAGAGAGGACCTCTGCCATGAGCCGAGCCATGTCCACCGCCCCGATCGTCGTGGGCATCAGCGAGTCGGCGGCCGCCGCGGCGGCCCTGCGCTGGGCCGCCTGGGAGAGCCAGCGGACCTCCGTACCGCTGGTGGTCGCGCACGCCTCGCGGGCCGAGGAGCCGGTGGCCCGCGCGCGGGCCACGCACTGGGTGCGGGACGCGCTGTTCGACTGCGACGCGGTGCCCTGGCGGACCCACCTGCTGGTCGTCGAGGAGGAGCCGGGCGCGGCGCTGGTGCGGCTCTCACAGGACGCGGCCCTGCTGGTGCTCGGGCACGGTGTCGAGGCAGGGCTGGCGTCGGGCTCGGCGCTCGCCGAGCGGTGCGAGCGGGACGCCACCTGCCCGGTCGTCCTGGTCCCGCACCAGGACCGGGACGAGCCCCCGGCCCCTGCCGCCGCGGTGCCGGCTCCTCGGGGCACCGGCCGGCACGTGCCCGCGTGAGCTGACGGCCGCCTCCGATGACCGGCGACCGGGCCTGGGTGGTGACCGGGTCCACGGGTCCGGACCGGCTCGCGCTGGTGGAGCGACCGCCCGTCGAGCCGGGTCCGGGCGAGGTCCGCCTGCGCGTCGACGTGTGTGGCGTCTGCCGGACGGACCTGCACCTGGTGGCCGGCGAGCTGGCGCCGCGCCGTCCGCTGGTCGCCCCGGGGCACGAGGTGGTCGGCAGAATCACCGCGGTCGGCGCTCAGGTCGTCGGGCATGCCGTCGGCGACCGCCTCGGGGTGGCCTGGCTGCGGTCCACATGCGGCGCCTGCCGGTGGTGCCGCCGCGGCGCGGAGAACCTCTGCCCGTGGTCGAGTTACACCGGCTGGGACGAGGACGGCGGCTACGCCACCCAGGTGACCGTCCCGGCCGCCTACGCGTACCGGATCCCACCCGGCTTCGGGGACCTCGAGGCGGCGCCGCTGCTCTGCGCCGGCATCATCGGCTACCGGTCGCTGCGCAGGGCGCGGGTGCCCACCGGGGGGCGGCTCGGGCTGTACGGGTTCGGCGCGAGCGCGCACATCACCGCCCAGATCGCGGTCGCCCAAGGGCTCGAGGTGCACGTGCTGACCCGGGGCGCGGCGGCCCGGGAGCTTGCGCTGCGGCTCGGTGCCAGCTCCGCGGGCGGCGCCGACGACCGTCCGCCGGTCCCGCTGGACGGCGCCATCCTGTTCGCCCCGGTGGGCACGCTGGTGCCGGTCGCGCTCGCGGCCCTGGACGCCGGAGGGACGCTGGCGGTCGCCGGCATCCACCTCAGCGACGTGCCCGGCCTGGACTACCAGCGGCACCTCTTCCGGGAGCGGACGGTGACCAGCGTAACCGCGAACACCCGCACCGACGGCGACGAGCTGCTGGCCCTGGCGGCGAACCTGGGCATCCGCCCGGTGGTGACCGCGTACCCCTTCGCCGAGGCCCCCCGTGCGCTGCACGACCTCGAGAGCGGCCTGGTCGCCGGCGCCGCGGTGCTCGACCTGCGCGACTCCCCCGTCTAGGCCCCTTAGGCACCGGACGGACCCATCACCCCGCGTAAGCGGACCGCGGTGCGGGCATCGGCACGATCGCGACCGGGCAGTCGGCGTGGTGCAGCACCCGGCGGCAGGTGGAGAAGCCGGAGAAGCCCAGCAGGTGATGCACGCCCGGGTACCGGCCGAGGACCACCAGCTGGGCGTCGTGGGCGTCCTCCAGCAGCGCGACCGCCGGCTCCTCGGCGGGTGCGTAGCAGGCGACGTCGACGCCCGGGAACTGCCTGGTCCAGGGCAGCAGCCGCTCGGCCAGGCGGGTCTCGGCCTCCTTGGTCCACCGCTCCGTCTCGACCGTGTCCCAGGCTCCGAGCGGAGGCGCCTCCCAGGCTGCCACGACCACCAGCGTCACATGGCGGAGCACGGCCGCGCTGAACCCGAGGTCGAGCACCGGGCCGTCGCGTTCCGTGCCGTCGACACCCACCACGATCGGGCGGCCGGCGTGCCCGGTCGGGTCGGTGGCCCGGTCCTGGGTGGCCCGGTCCTGGGTGGCCCGGTTTTCGGTGGCCCGGTCCTCGGTGGCCCGGGCCTCGGTGACCACGTCCCAGTCGTCGGGGACGATCACGGTGGCGACCGGGGACCGGCCCGCAGCCTCGATCGACGTGCTCCCCAGGATCGCGCGCTCGACGGGCCCCAGCCCGCGGCGACCCACCACCAGCAGGTCCCCCGGGACCAGCGCGTCGACCAGCTCGAGCGAGGGGGTCCCCAGGAGAGTCAGGACCTCGACGCGGTCCCACCGGGACCGGAGCCGACGCCGGACCCGGTCGAGGAGCCTCCGGGTCTCGACGAGGGAGTACTGCACCGCTGGATCCTGTGCCCACGGTCGCGGCGGCACCGCAGGCGCGGCGGCGACCCCGACCAGCAGCAGGTCCCTCCCACCTGTGGCGGCCTCGGTGACCGCCCAGTCGACGGCCGCGTGGTTGCGCTCGGAGCCGTCGACCCCGACCACGACGGCTGGTGCGCGGCCGACCATCAGCCGTTCTCGGCGAAGTGCTGCACGGTGGCGTCCGGGCCGGGGAAGAACAGGGACGTGTGCCCGGTGTCGGACCACCGGACGACGTACGGCGGGAGCCCGTCGGATCCGTGCACCTCGACGATCTCACCGTCCCGGACCGGGCCGTCCAGGTGCTGGCTGTGGACGACCAGCCGGTCGCCGACTGCTGCCTTCATGATGTCTCCCTCCGGCCGCGCCCGTGGCGGCGCGCTGTGCTGTGGCTCCCAGCCAAGCGGGCCGCCCGGGGGCCGGACAGAGGAACAGGTCCCGGCTGCCCGGGACCTGTTGCCGTCGCTGGCCTACGCGTCGTTGCCGCTGCCGCCGCCACCGGACCCCGGAGCGGTGCCGGGCCCCTGCCCGTCGGGCAGGCCGCGCATCCCGTGCCCGTCGCCGTGCATCCCGTGCATCCCGTGCATGCCGTGCATGCCGTGCCGACCGAACCAGCCACCGTCCTTCGCTGCCGCCAGCATCCTGTCCGCCTGGGCTCGGGTGATCCGGCCGCTCTCGACGGCCTTGTCCAGGCGCGCCTCGAGCGCGTCCAGCCGTGCCGACCGGTGCTCGGCGCGCAGCTCGGCGGTCACCTTCTCCAGCGCGTCCGCGACCTTGGTGCTGTCGATCCCGAGCTCCTTGGCGAGCCGGTCGGCCAGCTCGGTCTGCCGTTCCGCGCGCCGCTGGTCGGCACCGGGCTTCGGGGAGGAGTCCGCGGTGCTGACCGCAGCCGTCGTCGACGCGGTCCGGGCCCGGTCTCCCTGCGCCACCGCCGGGATGCCGATCCCGAGCGCGGTGACAGCGGCGACGGCGACGCTGGCGAGTACGGTCTTGCGGTGCATGGGACCTCCACGGGTGCGGGCGAGGGCACCAGTGTGGACGACGTTGCTGTGAGACCGGGCCCGTACGGCTGAGCTCAGCCTGTGAGTTCGCGGGACCTCACTCCGCGTGGGTGTCGACCGTCTCGACCACCATGTGTGGTTCGCCGAGCGTCGCGTGCTGCCGCCGCCCCGGGAACGGTGAGACTTGTCATGCCGTGGCCGGGCAGGGGGTTGCCGCGGGCGACGTTGGGGACAAGGTCGACAGCAATCCCCGAAGGAGACCCCCCATGGACCCGAAGAACAAGTCGATCGTGCTCACCGGTGCCGGCAGCGGCATCGGGAAGGCCCTGGCGCTCGCGCTGGCCAAGCACGCCCCGCGGCTGACCCTGGTCGGACGACGGGAGGAGCCGCTCGCCGAGCTGGCCGACCTCGTGCGCGAGCGCGGCGCCGAGGCGGCCGTGGTCACCGCCGACCTGACCGAGGACGACGCTCCGGCGAAGGTCGTCGCCGCGGCGGTCGCGGCCTTCGGCGGGGTCGACATCCTGGTCAACAACGCGGGCAACGTCCGCGCCGGGCGTCTGGAGAGGGTCGAGGAGTCCGAGATCCGGGCCCAGGTCGCCCTGAACCTCACCGCCCCGCTGCTGCTGACCCGGGCGGCACTGCCCGCGCTGCGGCAGTCCGGTGACGGCCTGGTGGTGAACCTGTCCTCGGGGATCGGCCTGGTCGCGATGCCCTTCTACGCCACCTACGCGGCGACCAAGGCCGGCATCGCGCACTTCGGTGAGGCGCTGCGTCGCGAGCTGTACGGCGAGGGGGTGCACGTGCTGACGGTGTACCCGGGCGCCACCAGCACGCCGATGATGGAGTCCTCGGAGGCGGGCGCCGAGGAGGGCTTCCAGTACGAGAGCCCCGAGGCCGTGGCCGACGCCACCGTCGAGGGCATTCTCGACGGCAGCCTGACCGTGGTGCGCGGAGGCCGGAAGCGCAGCGAGATGATCGCCGCGAACCGGCAGGACCCGGCGTCGGTCGACGAGATGATCGCCGGGCGCAAGGACGCGCTGGAGAAGGCCGTCGAGGCGCACTCGAGCATCTGATGGCGGGTCGAGGCCAGTGGCGCTGGCCCGCGCTCGCGATGTTCACGGTGGGCTACGGGGCGAACCAGTTCGTCCCGCTGCTCGCCGTGTACCGCGACAGCCTGCGGCTGTCCGACAGCGCGGCGACCGCCGTGTTCGGCGTCTACGCCCTGGGCCTGATCCCCGGTCTGCTGCTGGGCGGCCGCGCGAGCGACCGCTTCGGCCGCCGCGGCCTGATGCTCGGCTTCGCGGCGCTGTCCCTGGTCGCCACCGCGGTGCTCGCCGGCGGTCAGTGGGGCGTCGGCTGGCTGTACGCAGGCCGGCTGCTGACCGGCGTCGTCTCGGGGACGGTGTTCACGATCGGCACGGCGTGGCTCAAGGAGCTGTCCGCGGGCGAGAGGCCGGGGACCGGGGCGCGCCGCGCCGGGGTCGCGCTGACGGCCGGCTTCGGCGTCGGGCCACTGGTGGCCGGCCTGCTGGCGCAGTGGGCACCGGGGCCGCTGCTGACGCCGTACGCGGTGCACGTGGCGCTGGCCGCCGTCGCCCTGGTCCTGCTGCCCCGGGCGCAGGAGACGCTGACCCGGACCGGGCGCCCCACCGGTCGGCCGCCGCTGCTTCCTCGTTCGGCCGCGGAGCCCCGGTTCCGCGGGATCGTGGTGCCGATGGCGCCGTGGGTGTTCGGCAGCGTGACGATCGTGTTCACGACGCTCCCCGCGCACGCCGTCCCACCGATGCACGACGTGCGCGTGGCGTTCCCCGGGGTGCTGGCGGCGGTCGCCCTGGCCGCAGGCTACCTGGTCCAGCCGTTGGGCCGACGCCTGCACGCCGCCGCGACCGCCCGCCGCGGCGACGGTCGGGCGGCGGCCGCGGCCAGCCTGCTGGTGGTGCTCGTCGGCTGTCTGGCCGCCGCCCTGGCCACGGCGAGGCCGGGTCTGGTCGCGGCCGGTGCGGCCGCGGCGCTGCTGGGCGCCGGCTACGGGCTCTGCCTGAGCAGCGGCCTGCGCGAGGTCGAGGAGGTGGCGGCCGCGGACGAGCTCGGGGCGGTGGTCTCGATCTACTACAGCCTGGCCTACGCCGGCCTGCTGGTGCCCTACCTGCTGACCTTCCTGGCACCGCTGACCGGCTACCCGCAGGCGCTGCTGGTCACGGCGGCCGCAGTCGGGCTCACCCTCCTGGTGGTCACGCTCCGCCGCGGCCCGCGACCGGGACATCCACACCCGGCGCCCGGCGCGCGGGCGACCTCCGCCGAGCTCTGACGGCGCCCGCCCCCGCGGCGCGGGCCGGGGGCCGGTTACCAGGTGATGCAGGAAATCTGGCACTGACCACGGCGATATCACCGTGGTCAGTGCCAGTTTCCCATGGTCAGTACGACGTGCCGGGCGTACGACGTGCCTCAGCCGCCCAGCTTCGCCTCGATCTCGGCGATCATCCGCGGCCGCATCTCCTCGGCGCTGATCACCGCGTCGACCGACCCGACCCGCACGGCCCGGTGGATGTTGTGGATGCCGTCGAAGGCCGCTGCCACCTCGCTGATCTTCTCGGCCCGCAGCGTGGACTTCAGGTCGGCCAGCTCGACGACGAGCCGCACCCGCTCGGGTCCCTCGGCGTCGGCGACCCGGGCCTCGAGCTCCTGGTGCCGTGGGTCCGCGGCGGCCCGCTTCTCGACCTCGCCGGCGAACACCACGGCCGCCGCGGGGGCACCGCCGATCACGGAGGCGAACGAGCCCTCGACGGCGAGCACCGTCATCATCGGGTTCAGCGCCTTGGAGAACACCACGAACGCACCGCCGTGGTAGCGCGAGATCACGCAGAACACGATCGGGCCCTCGAAGTTGACGATGGCCCGGCCGATCTCGGCGCCGTACTCCAGCTGCAGGTGCCGCATCGAGTCCGGGGACCCGTCGAAGCCCGACAGGTTGGCCAGCACCACCAGCGGGCGGTTGCCGCTGGCCGCGTTGATCGCGCGGGCCGCCTTCTTCGACGACCGCGGGAACAGCGTGCCCGCTGTGTAGGTGTCCGGGCCGTCGGTGGGCGGGAAGCCGCGGCGCGGCACCGGGCGCGACTCGATGCCCAGCATGCACACCGGGAAGCCGCCGAGGTGCGCGTCCAGGACCACCGCGGTGTCCGCGTCGGCCATCCCCGGCCAGCGCTCCAGGGTGGCGTGGTCCTGGTCGGCGACCGCCCGCATCACGGTGCGGATGTCGAAGGCCTTCTTGCGGTCCGGGTTGCTCGTCGAGGAGAAGATCTCGCCGACGGTCCCGAAGTCGCTGTCCGGCGACGCGTGCGGGTACGGCGAGATGTCCCGGTCCACCGGGTCGGAGGTCGCCACGCGGCGCGGCCCGGACTCGCCCGGGACCACGTACGTGTGCGCGTAGTGCTCCATGAGCACGCCCAGCGCGGAGGCGAGGTCGGGCGCCCAGTACTGCGCCTGGCCGTTCGGGCCCATCACCCGGTCGTAGCCGCCGATGCCGAAGTTGTCCTCGGCCGAGACGCCGCCGGAGAAGTCCAGGGACTGCTTGCCGGTCAGCACCATGGCGCTGTCCGGGGTCATCACCAAGATGCCCTTGGTGTGCATGAGCATGGTGGCCTCGGCGTTCCAGTACGGCTGCGCGCCGACGTTGATGCCCGCCACGACGATGTTGATCTCGCCGCCGTCCTGGGTGAACTGCACGATCCGCTTGAGCGCCGCGGCCACCCAGTCCATGTTCTCGGTGCCCGAGTCCATCGAGATGCGCGCGCCCGCGGACAGCGCGAACCACTCGACCGGAACCTGCATCCGCTCGGCGAGGTCGATCGCGGCGATGATCCGGGCGCACTCCGGCTCCGAGACCGCCCCGAGGGCCTTCGTCGGGTCCCCGCAGAGCACCACCCGGGTGATCCCCTCGGGGTGCAGCGCCGTCGGCGTGGTGACCACCGCGGCCAGGATCGCGGCCTTGTTCATGCCGGGCGCCCGGTCCACCGGCACGAGCGCGCCGGTGTCGTCGAGGTCGTGCTCGACCAGGGAGCCGGCCGGGCCGGTGAGCAGCGACTGCAGCTCGTAGGGGTAGACGAGACCGCGCCGGCGTGCGCGGAGCACCTTGCCGGCGTAGTCGTCGAGCGGCTTGAGCCGCTCGGTCGGCGGTGCCTCGATGCTGGCGACCGCGCCCGCACCCAGCTGGGCGTGGAAGCGCACCATGATCCGCTCCGGGGAGCCGTCGGCACCCGGCACCCGGCCGTGCGCCTGCACCTCCTCGATCCCCGCCCCGTCGGTGAGCGGCGTGATCTTGGTCTGCAGCGCGGTGAGCTGGTCGAGGTCGGCGTCGACGACCGGCCAGACGTGGACCCAGACGTGGTTCATGTCGAGCTTGGCGCCCGCCGCCCCGCGCTCGGTGCGCGCCCGGCGGATCGCCTCCAGGCAGTTCTCCACCGCCCGCTCCGCGTGCGGGAGCGCCGCGACGTTGCCGTCGGCGTCCCGGACGACCGCGAGCTGGCGGACCTGGGCGAGCGCCACCAGCCGGTGGTCGGCCGGGTTGTCCCGGGCCACGCAGGAGTAGAGGAGCACGTCCTCGGGGGCGTCGAGGCGGGTCACCTGGAAGTCCCGCAGGCGCCACAGGTTGAGCCGGCGTCCGACCATCGGGTGGATGCCGCGGACGAGGTCGTCCTCCTCCATCACGGTCGCGCCGGCAGTGGTGACCGGACGGAACGTGAAGTAGCTGACGGGAGCGCCGCCCGGCGGGCAGACGGCCACCGCGATCCGGCGTACGTCGGCCGCGACCGGCAGCGCCCCCAGCAGCCGGGCCAGCTCGGCCCGGGTCTCCTCCGCGGAGCCCTGCACCTGCGGCCAGGACAGGTACAGGTCCACCACGGCCGCGTCCCCGGAGCGGCGGGCGGCGACCTGGTCGCCCAGGGCGGCCGACAGCGGCCCGGAGGGGTCCGCGAGCTCGGCTGACGTGCCGACCGTGGAGACCAGGTGCGTCGGCCGGGTGCCGTCCAGGACGTAGTCGGCCACCGTGAAGGGACGACCTGCCACGTCGAGCACCCGCAGGTCGTGCAGGTCGAAGTCCCGGTAGTGCCGGCGGACCAGCACCTCCAGCATCGGCTCGCGGGCCGGCAGGCCGTCCTGGAGCCGCTCGGAGAGGAAGCCCACGATCTGCTCGGGGATCGCCGCGAGCGCCTCGATGCGGGCCGCGCGGTCCGGCGCGGCGTCGTCGGAGAGCTCGGCGAGCTCGCCGCGCACGCCGGCCAGCACGCTGGAGCGGTCGGAGTCGACCAGCGGCTGGTCGAACCAGCGGAAGCGCACGCTGCGGGCCAGGTCGCCGACCACCGGGAAGCGCAGCTGGGTGACCTGCACCAGCCGGTCCAGCAGCTCGCGCACCGGCCACGCCTCGGAAGCCGCCGGCGCCGGCTCCGCGATCCAGCGCTGGAGAACGGCGGTGACCAGCGCCACGTCCTTGCCGGCGCGACGCTGGGCCAGGAACACCCGGAACACCGCCTCCTCCAGCTCCGGCGTCCGGTCCAGCTCGGTCACGCCGTACCGGGCGAGGACGGCGGCCAGCCGGTCCCGGAACTGCTCGTGCAGGCCGTGCCGGTCCACGTCGAGGCTCTGCAGGTAGGTGTGGAAGTGCTCCTTCGAGCTGTGCACCCGCAGCTCCGTGTGCAGCTCCTCGCCCCCGGGGCGGTTGCGGCTCAGCTCGGCGAGGTCGGCGAAGAGCTCGAGCAGCTCGATCTCGCCCCCGACCACGTCCTGCCCGGCGGCCCGGGACTCCGCACGAGCCGTCAGGTAGCCCGCGAGCGTGGCCTTCTCGGCGCCGGCGTCCGCGTCGTAGCCGAGCAGGATCGCGCTCAGCGCCACGAGACCGCGCTCGGCGCGCTCCGCGGCGGAGCCGTCGTCGTGGATCGCGGGCAGGTCCAGCTCGGGCCCGGCCGGCGCCGCCTGGTCGGCGGTCCCCTCCTCGGTCTCGGGCGTCGGCTCGATGCGCAGCAGCGGCGCTCCGGTCTCGACCTGGCTGCCGGTCTTCACCAGCATCTCCCGCACCCGCCCCGCGAACGGCGCGTACAGCACCGTCTCCATCTTCATGCTCTCCAGCACCAGCACCTGCGCGCCGGCGACCACCACGTCGCCCACCGCGGCGGGGGTGGCCACCACCAGGGCCGGTGCCGGCGAGCGCAGCATGCCGCCCTCGTCCCGGGTGACCCGGTGGGTCACGCCGTCGACCTCGACCAGCTGCACCGGCCCGTGCGTCGCGGTGACCAGCCGGAACCGCTGGGAGCCCACGCTCAGCACGCTGTGGAACCCGTCGGCCCGGACCAGGTCCGCCTCGGTGACGTGCGAGGTGTCGCCGGTGGCGACGGTCACCCGGAACCGGTGCGGCCCGATCCGCAGCACGGTCACCTTGTACGACGTCCCGCGGAGCTTGAGGTCCACGGCCCGGCCGATCTCGTGCTGGGCGTGCGGACGGCCACCGCGGGCGGTCTCCAGGAGGTGGTCGATCTCCAGCCGCTCCTCGTCCTCGTAGGCGTGGATCGCGGCGGCCACCAGCGCGATGCCCGAGTGTCGCTGGGTCTGTAGGCGGCCCTGGCCGCGGACCCGGTCGATCCAGCCGGTGTCCGCCCAGCCGTCCCCGCCGCCCACGGTGACCTCGGGCTGCGCGAGCAGGTCCAGGATGAAGCTCTTGTTGGTCGCTCCGCCCTCGATGACCACCGTGGTCTCGCCGACCGCCCGGCGCAGCCGCGCCAGCGCCTCCTCGCGGGAGCTGCCGACCGCGATGATCTTGGCGATCATCGAGTCGAAGTCGGCCGGGATGGTGTCGCCCTCCCCCACGCCGGTGTCCACCCGGATGCCGGGACCGGACGGCAGGTCGAGCAGCGCGATCCGGCCGGGCGACGGCGCGAAGTCCCGGTCCGGGTCCTCCGCGTTCAACCGCGCCTCGACGGCGTGCCCGAGCTCGCTGGGCTTGGTGCCCTCCAGCGACCCGCCGCCTGCGACCAGGATCTGCGCCTTGACCAGGTCGATCCCGGTGGTGGCCTCGGTGATCGGGTGCTCGACCTGCAGCCGGGTGTTCACCTCCAGGAACGCGAACGTCCGCTCACCCGGGTGGTACAGGAACTCGACCGTGGCCGCCCCGACGTAGCCGACCGCCAGGGCCAGCCGCTCGGCGGACGCCTTCAGCTCGTCGGTCTGGCTCGCGTCGAGCAGTGGCGAGGCCGACTCCTCGATCACCTTCTGGTTGCGCCGCTGCACCGAGCAGTCGCGCACGCCGAGCGCCCAGGCGTGGCCGTGCTGGTCGGCGATCACCTGGACCTCGACGTGCCGCGCCCCGGTCACCAGTCGCTCCAGGAAGACCACCCCGCTGCCGAAGGCCCGCTGCGCCTCGTCGCGGGTGCGCTGGTAGGCGTCCTCCAGCTCGGCGGGGCCGGCCACCATCCGGATCCCGCGCCCGCCGCCGCCCGCGGTCGCCTTGAGCATCAGCGGGTAGCCGACCCGGTCCGCGGCGGCCAGCGCGTCCTCGAGGGTGTCGACGCCGCCGCGGCTCCACGGCGCCACCGGGACGCCGACCTCCTCGGCGATCAGCTTCGAGCCGATCTTGTCGCCCAGAGCCCGCATCGCCTCGGCGCTCGGGCCGATGAAGGTGACCCCCAGACGCGCGCACAGGTCGGCGAACGCGGGGTCCTCCGCGACGAAGCCCCAGCCCACCCAGACGGCGTCGGCGCCGGTCTCGACCAGCGCCCGCTCCAGCACCGCGAGGTCCAGGTAGGGGCGAGCGGAGGCCGGGCCGAGCGGGTAGGCGAGGTCGGCCTCGCGCACGAACATGGCGGCGTGCTCGGCATCGGTGTAGAGGGCGACCACCTCGAGGTGCTGGTCGCCGCGCTCGTGGTTGAGGTCGCGGACCGCGTGGATCAGCCGCATGGCGGCCTCACCGCGGTTGACGATCGCGATCCGCGTGAACGGGGGACGGCTGGTGGGGTCCGGCGCAGAGGTCACCCCCGCAGACTCCCATCCACCCCCGGTTACGCGCGAGTCACCCCGCTCCTTCCGCGTGTAGAGTCGTTGCGCTCATGCAATCAACAGCGGGGTTCGCTCCACCGAGGAGGTCGTCGGCATGCCAGCCGTCTCGCAGGTTCCGCCGTACGCTGCGCCGCACGTCCCCCCGCACGTCCTCCGTGAGTACGCCCTGATCGCCGACGGGGTCCGAGGCGGACTCGTCGGCCCCCGCGGTGATGTGGTCTGGCTCTGCGTGCCGCGCTGGGACAGCGCTGCCGTGCTGTCCTCGCTGCTGGGTGGGCCGGGCAGCTACACGGTGACCCCGGACGACCCCCGCACCACCTGGGGCGGCCACTACGAGGAGGGCACGCTGGTGTGGCGCAGCCGCTGGGTCACCGGCGACGGCGTCGTCGAGTGCCGCGAGGCGCTGGCCTGCCCCGCCGACCCCGATCGTGCCGTGGTCCTGCGACGGCTGCACTGCCTGCGCGGCCGGTGCCGGATCGCGGTGTCGCTGGACGTGCGCGCCGATTTCGGCAGCGAGCCGATGACGGACCTGTCCAGGTCACACGGCGTCTGGTCGGCGCGCAGCGGCACGACGGCGATGCGCTGGTGCGGCGCCGGGGACGCCGTACGGCGGCAGGGCCTGCTCCGCCTCGAGCTCGACCTGCGCGCCGGTGAGCGACACGACCTGGTCCTGGAGGTGACCGGATCGGCGATGCCCGAGACCCTGGTCGACCCGGACGTGGCGTGGGCGGAGACGGAGAGCTGGTGGTCCCGCTCCGTGCCGACCGTCGAGAACAGTCTCGCGCCCCGGGACTCGCGGCAGGCGTACGCGGTCCTGCGCGGCCTCACGTCCCCCTCCGGGGGGATGGTCGCGGCCGCGACCACGTCCCTGCCCGAGCGGGCGGAGGCGCCGCGCAACTACGACTACCGGTACGCGTGGATCCGGGACCAGTGCTTCGCCGGACAGGCGGTCGCCGCCGACGGGGCGCACCCTCTGCTGGACGAGGCGGTCTCCTTCGTGTCCGCGCGGCTGCTCGAGCACGGTCCCGACCTGAGCCCGGCCTACACGGTCGACGGTGGCGCCATCCCCGGTCAGGCCCGGCTCGACCTGCCCGGCTACCCGGGGGCCGACCCGGTCCGCGGCAACCGGGTGCGCAGCCAGTTCCAGCTCGACGTCTTCGGCGAGGCGCTGCTCCTGCTCGCCGCCGGCGCCCGGCACGACCGGCTGGGCACCGAGCACTGGGCCGCGGCAGAGACCGCGGTCGCGGCCCTCGAGAAGCGCTGGCACGAGCCGGGGGCCGGCATCTGGGAGACCCGGGAGCAGCGCTGGGCGCACTCACGCCTGATCGGTGCGGCCGGCCTGCGGTCGCTCGCCCTCCACGCCCCGGCCCGGCAGGCGGCCGCCTGGGCCGGTCTCGCCGACACCCTGACCGCGAGCGTCGCCGCCGACAGCCTGCACCCCAGCGGACGCTGGCAGCGAAGCCCGGACGACTCCCGCGTGGATGCCGCCCTGCTGCTGCCCGCTGTCCGGGGTGCGCTCCCCGCTGACGATCCGCGTGCCGTCGCGACGCTGGAGTCGGTGCTCGCCGAGCTCGCGGACGACTGCTTCCTCTACCGCTTCCGGCACGACGCGCGACCGCTGCACGAGGCCGAGGGTGCGTTCCTGTCTGCGGGTTCCACATGTCGCTGGCCCTGCACCAGCAGGGGCGGCAGGCCGAGGCGCTGCGCTGGTTCGAGCGCAACCGGACGGCGTGCGGCTCGCCGGGGCTGCTGTCCGAGGAGTTCGACGTGGAGCAGCGCCAGCTGCGGGGAAACCTCCCCCAGGCCTTCGTGCACGCGCTGCTCTTCGAGAGCGCGCGGCGGCTGACCGAGCCCTGGTCCGGGTGACGGCGGCCCCACGGTCCGTCGCCGGCTCGAGCGGTCAGGACTGCGCGCACGCGTCCCGACGGGAGGGGCGGAGCGCCCCCCGCAGCGGCGCGGCACCAGGAGCCCGGTCCAGCACCCATCGGGCCAGCACGTCACGGCGCCGCCCGCCCGGGTGCGGGGCGCGTCCCACCTCGACGTCGCGGTAGCCGATGGCCGCCCAGCCGGCCGCGACGACAGCGTCGGTCAGCCCCGCCCGAGCGCGCGCGGGGTCCACGCCTGCGAGGCCGACCGCCGAGGCGGCGTGCACGGCGTCGACCCAGCACGCCGAGCGCGAGCACCTCGGGGCTCGGGGCGACCCCGCTGAGGACCGCCTGGACCAGGTGACGGGCACCCAGGATGCGGGCCACCACCACGCTGCTCCGATCGACCTGCAGGTGGTGGACGTGGGTCAGCACCGGCCGGGGAGCCAGCAGCAGACCGACGCCCCAACCGGCGCGCAGCAGCTCGATGGTCCGGAACCGCCCGGTCACCGACGGTCGCTTCCGACTCCGACGGCGGCCGCGGTAGCCAGGGCTGCGGTGGCCAGGGCCGCCGCACGATGCCGGGCGAGGAACGAGACCGGGTCGCGGCGTGCGGCGTGCGCGGGGAACGAGCCCCGGGCACCGCGGTCCTCGTCATGCGTCCCGCGGCTCGAACACGTTCGACCCCCAGCGCGGGGTGGACCGGTCGGTCTGCTGCGAGCCGACGCCGGTCCTCGCCAGGTAGCGGTCGACGAACGCGGGCGCGACGCGGTTGCCGAGCACGGTGTAGACCGTCGCGACCCCGACCCACAGGTTGCGGCGCGGGTGCTCGGCGGAGAAGCGGATCGACCGGGCGCAGACCTCCGGCTGCACGATCGGAGGCACCGGCCGGGGGTGGCGCGACATCTTGTTCAGGTTCCAGCCGAACTGGGTGGTGTTCACCCCCGGCAGCGTCACCAGTCCGATGGTCACGTGGCTGCCGCTGGCCTTCAGCTCGGTGAGGACCGACTCGGTGAAGCCCTTGGTCGCGTGCTTGGCGCCGCAGTACGCGGACTGGAGCGGGATCGACCGGTAGGCCATCGCCGAGGAGACGTTCACGATCGAGCCGCGGTCCCGGGGCCGCATCACGCGCAGGGCGGCGCGGGTGCCGTTGACCTGGCCGCCGTACGTCACGTCGGTCATCCGCTGGTACTCCTCGGGGGTGGTGTCCCAGAACCACGCCAGTGCCCCGACGAAGGCGCAGTTCACCCACACGTCGATCGGACCGAGCTCGGCCTCGACCCGGTCGGTGGCGGCCTCGACGGCCGCCACGTCCGCGACGTCCGTGGGCACGGCCAGACCGCGACGGCCCGCGCGCTCCACGTCGGCCACCGCCCCCGCCAGTCCGACCTCTCCGCGGGCCAGCACCGCCACGTCGTAGCCCGCGGCGGCCATCTCGCGCACCGTCGCCCGGCCTACCCCCGCCGTACCGCCGGTGACCACCGCCACCCGGCTCCTGCTCTCGCTGTCCATCCTCGACACGCTCCCTTCCGGCCCACCGTGGGCCTGCCGGGCTCGTACCCCAGTTGGTTGCGCGTATGCAATCAATCAGGCCGCGTGTGAGTCGCCCCGGGCGGCGCGCCGCATCAGGTCCAGCACCGCCTCCTGCTCCGGGGTGCTGCGCCGGCCGGCCGCCGGGGAGATCCCGTCGGTGTGCGCGATCAGCGGGATGTCGGGTTGACCCTCGTCGGCGATCTCGGCCATCGCCCAGCGGGAGAACACCCGCTCCGTGACCGGCTCGGTCTCCACGAGGGAGACCGAGTCGTGCCGGGGGTCCTTCGCGATGTGCGCGTAGAGCGCGCGGACGGTCTCCTCCTGCCCCTCCAGCACCTGGACGAACACGTCGCCGGCGCACAGCAGCGCGCCGGTGACGTGCTGCCGCTTGTTGTTCGACCGCGCCTCCCCGAAGAGGGCACCGAGCTCACGCTTGCGCTCGGGGGCCGGTATCAGGCAGTGGCTGCGGTAGATCAGCCGGAAGCTGGTCGCTCCCGGAACCGGGTCCGCGTCGGTCATGGCTTCCTCCTGCGACAGGACGGCTGCAGTCCAGTATCGGCGGAGGGACGGGGGACGAGGGTCTCAGTTTGCGACAGACCGGGCGCTACCCGGAGAAGGTCAGCACGACGAGGGCGACGTTGAGGGCCACGATCACTGCCGCCACCGCGGTCGCCGCCAGGGTGGTGAGGCGGGTGTTCACCAGCGCACCCATCACGTCACGTCGCCGGGTGAACAGCACCAGGGGAATGAGGGCGAACGGGATGCCGAACGACAGCAGCACCTGGGAGGCGACCAGCGCGGTGGTCGGGTCCACGCCGAGCGCGAGCACGACCAGCGCCGGCGCGAGGGTGACCAGCCGCCGGACGGTGAGCGGGATCCGGCGCCGCAGGAACCCCTGCATCACCACCTGGCCCGACAGGGTGCCGACCCCGGACGCTGCGAAGCCCGAGGCGAGCAGCGCCAGGGCGAACAGCAGCGCCGCCGTCGGGCCGAGCGTGGTGGCCAGGCCGGCGTGGGCGGCGGGGATGGTCTCCACCGGCGTCGGCAGCGTGGAGAGCACCTGCGCCGCGATCACCAGCATCGCCAGGTTGATCACCCCGGCGATGCTCATCGCGGTGAGCACGTCGACCCGCTGGCTGCGGAGCAGCCCCAGACGCTGCTCCTCCGTGCTGCGCACGTACCGGCTCTGCGTCAGGGCGCCGTGCAGGTAGATCACGTGCGGCATCACCGTCGCCCCGAGCATCCCGGTGGCCAGCAGCAACGTGTCGGTGCCCTCGAACCGGGGCTCGAGCCCGCCTGCGACGCCCGCGACGTCCACCCCACCCGCCAGCACGCTGAAGAGGAAGCCGACCAGCACCACCAGCAGCAGGCCGGTGATGGCCAGCTCGAAGGGGCGGGCGCTGCCGCGCTGCAACGCCAGCAGCGCGAAGGCGACGACGGCGGTGATGAGCCCCCCGACCAGCAGCGGCAGGCCGAACAGCAGCTGTAGCGCCAGGGCCCCTCCGAGCACCTCGGCGAGGTCGGTGGCCATCGCGACCACCTCCGCCTGCACCCACAGGCCCCGCGTCACCGGGCGCCGGTAGTGGTTGCGGCACAGCTCGGGCAGGCTCCGGCCGGTGGCGATGCCGGCCTTCGCCGAGAGGTACTGGACCAGCATGGCCATCAGGTTGCTGGCCACCACGACCCACACCAGCAGGTAGCCGAACCTCGACCCGGCGGTGATGTTGGTGGCGAAGTTCCCCGGGTCGACGTACGCGACCGCGGCGACGAAAGCCGGACCGAGCAGCGGCAGCGGGCCGCCGACCAGGGCCTTGGCTTGAAGCGCGGTGCTGCTCGGTACATCGGCGGTCTCCCGCTCGCCGCGTACGGCGCCGGCGCGGGGTCACGACGTCGATCCGGCTCGAGCCGGTCCAGGTCCCGGCGGCTGGTCCTCGTGGACCTCGTCGAACACCTTCGCCTGCTGGCTCTCGATCCGCTGGCCGACCAGCTCGCTGAGCGCGTAGGCGATGGCGCCCGTCTGCCGCACCGTGACGTCGTCCACCAGCGGCTGCCGCGCCGACGTGATCGGCGACCCCGGCCGCTGCGCCGTCCTCGGCCTGGGCCACCCCGACCGTGAACGCTCGCGCGGGTTGGTCCGCGGGTCGGCGTAGTGGTCGCGCAGCCGGAGCAGCACCCGGTGCCACGACCAGCATGTCGCTCCTCCGGCCGCACCGCGGCGACGTCCGCCTCGGTCAGCGCGGCGCCGTCGTCCCGCGCCCGAAGCAGCGGGCGTAGCGACAGCAGGGCCGTCGTCCAGACCGCCTCGACGCACGACGTCGCGGTCCGCCGGGTCGGTGCCGTCGGCCGACGGCTCGGCCAGGTCGACCAGCCGCTCGCAGCACCGCAGCACGGTCTGCAGGTCCTCGAAGGTCCCGAGAGCCCGGCCAGCGTCGCCGCGTCGGGCGTGTCCAGCCGGCGTACGACGGTGGCGTCGACGGCCGACGCGTCCTCGGGCGTCGCTCGAGTCGCGTCAGCCGACCGACGGGCCGAGGCCCAGCGACTGCGGCGTGCTGGCAGTCCGGGGAGGGCTGGTGCAGGCCCTCGTCGAGCTGGCCGAACTCGGTCATCAGCGCCCGGCTGCCGCCCCACGGCGTCTGCTCCTCGGCGATCAGCGTGTTCGTGGTGAGCAGCAGCCCGGCGACGGACGCACCGTTCTGCAGGGCCGACCGGCAGACCCGCAGCGGGTCGATGATGCCCATCTCGATCATGTTGCCGTAGCGGCCCTCGAGGGCGTCGAAGCCCTCGTCGACGCCCATGCTCGGCGACCTCGCCGACCACCTCGTCGCCGGAGTAGCCGGCGTTGGTCGGCGATCAGGTACGTCGGCTCGGTCAGCGCCCGGCGGACGATCTCGACGCCGGTCGCGTAGTCGTCCTTGACGTCCAGCTCGTCCAGCGCCGGGTGCGGCGTGCACCAGCGCGACGCCGCCGCCGGCCACGATGCCCTCGGCCATCGCGGCCCGGGTCGCCGACAGCGCGTCCTCGACGCGGTGCTGCAGCTCGGCCAGCTCGGCGTTGGTCGGCGCGCCGACCCGGATCACCGCGACCTTGCCGGACAGCGAGCCGATCCGCTCGGCTGAGCACGTCCTCGTCGATCCCGAACGTGGCGCGGTCCAGCTCGGCCCGCAGCTGGGCCACCCGGAACTCCACCTGCTCCGCGGAGCCGGCGCCGTCGATGATCGTGGTCCGGTCGGCGGTGACCCGCACCTGCCGGGCCCGGCCCAGCTGCTCGAGCGTCATCGTCTCCAGGCTGAAGCCGGAGTGCTTGCTGTAGACCTGCGCCGCCGGTGATGGTGGCGATGTCCTCCAGCTTGCGCAGCCGGCGGTCGCCGAAGCCGGGTGCCTTGGTGGCCACGCACTGGAAGACGCCGTTGACGTGGTTGTGCACGAGCATGCTCAGCGCCGAGCCCTCGACGGTCTCGGCGATGATCACCAGTGGCCGGGGCGCCCGCATCACCTTGTCCAGCATCGGCATCAGCTGCTGGACCTTGGTGATCTTCTCGCTGCACAGCAGGATGTACGGGTCGTCGAGCACCGCCTCGAGGCTGGCCGGGTGCGTCACCAGGTACGGCGAGAGGTAGCCGTTGTCGTACTCGAAGCCCTCGACGAAGTCGACGCTCATGCCGTGCGTCGGGGACTCCTCGACGGTCACGATGCCGCCGTCACCCGACGGTGTGCAGCGCCTCGGCCAGCACCTCGCCGACGATCTCGTCGTTGTTCGCCGAGATCGCGGCGACCCGGGCGTAGTCGTCCTCGGTGACGACGGGGTGGGCGACCTCGCGCAGCCGCTCGACGAGCCGTCCGACGGCGAGGTCGATGCCGCGCTTGACCAGCACCGGGTTGCCGCCCTGCGCCGATCGCCGCATGCCCTCGTGGACGATGGCCTGGGCGATCGACGGTCGCGGTGGTGGTGCCGTCCCCGACGATGTCGTTGGTCTTGATCGCGGCTTCCTTGACGAGCTGCGCGCCCATGTTCTCGAACTGGTCGCTCAGGTGGATCTCGCGGGCGATGGTGACGCCGTCGTTGGTCACCACCGGGGAGCCGGTGATCTTCTCGAGGATGACGTTGCGCCCCTTGGGCCCGAGCGTCGACTTCACGGCCTCCGCCAGCTGGTCGACACCGGACAGCAGCAGTCTCCGCGCTTCTTCGCCGAATCTCAGGTCCTTGGCCATGGGTCCTCCTGGGTCGTGGGTGGTGATGGATGGCGGGCGTCGACTACGGGACGAGGATCGCTCGCCCGCGGACCCGGCCGGCGTCGAGGTCGGCAGCGCCTCCTGGGCCCCGTCGAGCGGGTAGGTCTTGGTGTGCAGCGTGACCTTGCCGGCCTGGGCGAGCACCATCAGCTCGGCCAGCTCGTTGTAGGTGCCGACGATGTTGCCGACGATGTTGCGCTCGGTGGAGATCATGTCGAGGGTCGGGACGACCAGCGTGCCGCCGTACCCGATGACGTAGTAGGACCCGGCACGACGGGTCATGGCGAACCCCTCGTTCTCGGCACCCTCCTCGGCGACGAAGTCCAGCACCACCTCGGCGCCCTCGCCGTCGGTGATGTCCCTGACGGCCTGCACCTGACCGCCGTCGGCGAGCACCGTCTCGTTCGCGCCGAGCTCGGCGGCGAGCTTGAGCGCATCGGCGTTCCGGTCGACCACCACGATGCTGGTCGGCCGTCAGCGCGCTCAGGCACTGGATGCCGATGTGTCCGAGCCCACCGGCCCCGATGACCACGCACGTCGTGCCCGGGTGGAGCAGCGGGACCGCCTTGCGGACCGCGTGGTAGGCGGTGATGCCGGCGTCCGCCAGCGCTGCCACGTCCTCGGGCCGGGTGGCGGGGTCCAGCTTGACGCAGGCGCGGGCGGAGGTGAGCAGGAGCTCGGCCATCCCGCCGTCGCTGTCCAGCCCCGGGAACCGGTTGTGGCTGCAGTGCATGTCCTGCCCGGCGCGGCACGCCCGGCAGAGGCCGCAGGTCGGGGTCGGATGCAGGATGACGGTGTCACCGACCGCGACGTTGGTCACCGCCGATCCCACCTCGTGCACCCAGCCGGCGTTCTCGTGGCCGATCGTGTAAGGCAGGGTGACGTCCGTCAGCCTCGGCCCACTGGCCGAGGATGATGTGCAGGTCGGTGCGGCACACGCCCGCCCCGCCGATCTTGACGATCACGTCGAGCGGGCTCGCGAGCGTGGGCTCCGGCACGTCCTCGACGACCGGCTGCTGGTTGTAGGCGTGCAAACGGACGGCCTTCATCCGACTTCCTCCTTCTCGCCCAGGCCGCGGGCACGGTACCGGTGCGACAGCATCCCGCGACACATGCTGCCGTTGGCCTCGGTGTTGACGCGGCTCAGGCGCGCGCGGGCCAGGTGCCCGGCCAGGGCGTCGGACGGCACGGCCTCGCCGGTCGTCACGTCCACGAGCAGCGCCGAGGCGTCGTCGGAGGGGAGACCGAGCTCGGCGCGCCGGCAGCGCAGCCGGTCCAGGTCCGCGGAGGGCGGCACGTCACCGAGCCGCAGACCGGCCAGCTCCTCCGGGGTGCGGCCCGCCGTCAGCAGTGGGCGGCACACCCGGTCGGTGCCTGCGAGGACGGCCTTGCGCACGAAGTCGGCGCGGAGCGTGTCGAGCTCCCCGGCGGCCAGACCCTCGAAGGACTCCGCGAAGCCGGCTCGCGCGGCCACCCCGCGGTTGATCGCCTCGGAGGCGAAGTGGTCCTCCAGCACCACCTCGGTCTGCCGGACGCCCACCACGCCGCTGACCGCGTCGTAGGCGTCCGCCACCATGAGGAACGCGAAGTTCGGCGCGCAGAAGTACGTCGGCAACCGCAACCGCACGGCCGCGTCGCCCTCGGCGGACACGCTGCACGCCGAGACGAACCCGAGCTCGGTCACCGGCTCGTCGAGCTCGGGGTCGCGCACCGCGTCCAGCGCGGCCAGCACCTGCGCCTGGGTCGTCATTCCACCAGCACCGCGTCGTCCTTCGCCGCGGGCGTCCCGGCACCCGTGAGCTGGAGCTCGGCCGGGACCTCGATGCCGTACAGCCTCGCGGCGTTCAGGCCCAGGATCTTCTTCTTCGTGTCCACGGTGACCCGCGGGTAGTCGGAGAACTCCTCCCCCGGGTAGTCCCAGTCGACGAACCCCTCGATCTGCCACCTCGGCTCCCAGATGCCGTAGTCGCTGCCGAAGGTCATCTTGTCCTCCCCGACCCAGAACAGCAGCTCACCCATCACCTTCGCGAAGAACCTCGGCCGGGCGTGCATGAGACCGCCGATCACCACCGACAGACCGGCGTACACGTTGGGCTCCTGGGTGGCCATGAAGCAGAAGTCCTCGATGCGGGGCAGCCCGACGTGCTCGACGATGAAGTTGAGGTCGGGGAAGTCCGTCGCCGCGTGGTCGACGTCCTTGACGTCGAAGGCGTCCTTGTCCAGCGGCCAGATCGTCGGGCCCTTGTGGACGTGGATGTTCTTGATGCCGAGCTCCTGGCTCCTCTCCAGGAAGCGGTACGCGCCGGGATCCTGCAGGGTCCAGCCGCGCGAGCCGTTGTTCCACTCGGCGGTGTAGAGCTTCACACCCGTGGAGCCCCATCGAGCGACGTTCCGCTCCAGCTCCTTCAGCCCGTTGTCGCCGTCACGCGGGTCCCAGCGGGTGTTGACGACGAACTGGCCCGGGTGCTTCTCGGACAGCGCACCGTTGCGCTCGGTGGTGTTGAACCCCTGCGTGTACCACTCGGTGAGGTACGTCGGCTGGAAGATCGCCACGTCGACGTAGCCGTCCTCGAAGACGTCCTTCATCAGGTCCTGCTCGGAGTAGCTCTGGAAGTGCTCGATCGACCAGTGCGTCGCCGGCGGGCCCAGCCCCTGGTACGCGTGGAAGCACTCGATCCATCCCTTCGCGTACTGCTCCTGTCCAGGCACCCAGTTCGCCGGGCTGGCGTCCCAGAAGTGCATGTGGCTGTCGACCACGAAGTACTTGTTGCCGTCCTTCTCGTACACGGGTCCTCCTCGGGCTCGGATCAGTGCTGCTTCGTCACTTCGAGTACGTCTGGAGGTCGAACCCGAGATACTCCGCGGCGTCCTCCGGGTTCGCGAACATGATGGTGCGGTCGTCCTCGTGGATCATCCGGCCGTAGTGGGTGGACATGTTCTCCTCGAACTCGGCGGAGTCGAAGTAGCCCGGCTCCTCACCGAGCGCCTCGGAGATCTCGTCGTAGACGAAGTCCATCCGGTTGTAGCCGTCCACCCGGATCATCGACGGCAGCGGACTCACGATGACGCCCTGCTTGCCCTTCATCACGTCGGCGACCACGGCACCCACCTGGTTGTTCATCAGCGTGATGCCGCACCTGTTCGACGGGGTGTTGTCGGATTTGAACGCGCTCTCGGTGGTCTTGTACGAGGTGGCGGTCGGCTGGTACGCGCTCACTGGGTCAGCTCCTTCGGGTCGTGCAGCCGCAGGTCGAAGAGGATCCCGCTGAAGCGGCTCTTGGCCCGGTCCAGCCCGTCCTCGAAGCGCGGCGGCTTCGCGTCGGGCTGGGACCACAGCGGCGACAGCTCGCGCGCGGCGGCGAGGCATCGTGGTACCCACACGGACAGCCACTGTCCGAGCAGGGTCTTGTTGTGCTCGGCGAACTCCTTGTCGTTCGTCAGCAGATCGAACATCGCCTTCGTGTAGCGCAGGTCGCGCGAGGCGTAGTCCCACTCCCCCGCACCCACGACCGTCGGGGTGACGAAGTCGCCGTTCCCCGGAGAGGCCTGCTGGACCAGCTGGCTGCGGAAGAGCTCGCCGACCAGCGGCTCGAAGACCACGTTCGCGGCGAAGATGGCCTCCGCCCAGTCGTCGATCCCGGTCAGCTGCTCGGCGACCCGCCGCACCCCCTGCCAGGCGGGGTCGCTGTTCCAGGTCTCCACGTGGGCGGCGCCGTCGAAGCTCTCGATCTCCTCGCTCAGGGTGAGGTTGTACAGCGCCAGGTCCTGGGCGAACCGGATCCGGTGCATGCTGTTCACCGAGATCGCGTTGTTGTGCATGTTCGTCGGCGCCCGGCGCTGCGCGTTCGCGAACAGGTAGAGCCCGAGGCCGTGCTCGACATGCATCCAGGCGCCGATGTTCCGCTCCACGAAGGTCACCCAGTTGCGGTTCCACTGGTCGAACGCCTTGGTCTCCCGCGCGGTCTCGATGTTCTGGTTGATCTGCCGGACGACGTTCGCGTTGTTCCGGTACAGGGTGAGCTCCCACTCCTCATTGGGGTCGCGGAACTCGTGCCAGCCGTGCGCCGGCCACTCGTAGCCCTTGCCTCCGGAGCCCGGGAACCGGTCGGGCTCGGGACGGTCCACGCCCCAGGCCTTCAGAGCCGTCCAGTCCAGCGGGTAGCCACCGCGGCCGTCGGAGAAGCCGTAGAGCCAGCCCTGGGCCAGGTAGTGGCGCGGGTCGGGCTGCACCTCGACGGTGACGTCCTCGTAGTGCGACTGCTTGCGCTTCTGCGGCGTGTAGTAGCTGTAGTTGCGCGCGGTGGAGTCCGGGAACACCTTGGCGCCGGCCTCGGCATCGGTGAAGACGGGCTTCGGTGAGCTGCGTTCCAAGGTGGTCATGACTGCTGTGCCTCGCTCTCGCTAGCGGTGGTGGGTCAGGCTGGTCCGGTGGTGGTGAACTTGTCGTAGTAGATGTTCTTCTCGGGGGCGCCGAGCCCGGTGAGCACGTCGATCGCCGCCTCGACCATCGGCGGCGGTCCGCACACGTAGGAGTCGGTGCCGGCCAGGTCGCTCTCGTGCTCGGCGACCACGTCGGTGATGAGGCCCCGCTCCCCGTCCCAGGGCTCGTCCGGGTCGGGCTCGGACAGCGCCGGCACGAAGCGGAAGTTCGGCAGGGTCTCGGTCAGCGCCGCCAGCTCCTTCTCGAAGCAGAGGTCGCGCCGGGTCCTCGCTCCGTAGTAGTAGGTCGTCTTGCGGGGGCTCCGGCGTTCGGCCAGCGACCTCAGCACGGACAGGATCGGGGCCATCCCCGCCCCTCCCCCGACGAACACCAGGTCCGAGTCGCGGCCGTCGCGCAGCGTGAAGACCCCGAACGGTCCCGTCACCTGCAGCTTGTCGCCGACGGCCAGCTCGCTGTCCAGGAAGTGCGAGAACCGGCCCTCCGGATAGACCCGGATCACGAACTCCAGCTGCCCGGACTCCTTGGAGGAGACGTTGGCCATCGAGAAGGACCGGGTCTGGTCGGTGCCCGGGATGGCGATGTCGACGTACTGACCGGGCCAGAAGGCTATCTCGGTGGGCTCGACGAGCTGGAGGACCAGGTGCCTCATGTCATGGGTGACCGGCTCGTTGGCGACGACCTCCGCGACCGCCTCCTGGATCGGGTGCCCGGCGCGGAGCATGTCCTCGTCGTAGTTGAGCAGCTCGATGGTGACGTCCTCGTAGACGTGGGCGCGGCAGAGCAGCGTGAAGCCCTCCTCCAGCTCGAAGTCCGGGAGGGCGAACGTCGAGTACCGGTCGAGCTCGATGTCCTCGCCGTCCAGGACGAACGACTTGCAGGACGCGCACTGGCCCTCCTTGCAGCCGTGCATCAGCGTGATGCCCTGCTCCGCGGCGGCGCGCAGCACGTTCTGCTCCTCGTCGACCTCGATCTCGATGCCGACGGGCTCGAACCGCACCATATGCTTCTCGCCCATGGCTCCCCTCCGGGTCTGGCGCGAGGTCGGACCCGCGAGGAGAGCCGGCGACCCGCCGGCGCTCCCCGCACGTCCGCCGTCCGGTCAGGCGTCCGCCGGTGCCGGTCGACCGGCCGGTCCGCCCTTGATGTAGTTCGCGTGGAACGCCTGCTGCTCCTCCGGAGTCATCTGGTTGAGCAGCACGTTCGGGCTCTGCAGCGGCTCCATCCTGCGCAGGTGGTCCAGCGTCCACATCTTCTTGGGGTCCAGATCCAGGTGCGGCTGTGCCACCAGGGTCTTGCCGTCGTCCCTGACGTGGCCCATGTCGGAGACGACGTCGGCCCAGTTCCAGCCGTGGTAGAGCGTCTCCCACTCGCGCTTGCCGATGAGCTGACCCATGTTCGGGGTCTCACGACCCTGGTAGGTCGGCCGGAACGCCTCGACATCGGTCCAACGGCAGGCCTCGTGGCAGTACGTCCGCATCTGCCCGTCCACCTCGGCCATCACCATGTCCTCCCGGACCAGACACGGCACCATGCAGGTCCAGCACCGGTGCGGGTACTGGTAGGCGACGTCCTCGGCCACGATCGGGTGGTGCCCGTTCGGCACCGACAGGCGGCTGTAGTTCTCCCACCAGGCGCCGTACTTGTCATACCAGCCCGGGTACTTGTACTCGAACCACTCGAAGTCCTTGTCGGTCATCGGGTCCATGCGCCAGTAGTTGGCCAGCCAGCCGGTGCAGAAGAACTGCGCGACCTCGTGGACGTAGCCCTTGTTCCAGATCTGGTTCCAGGCCTCCTCGATCAGGTCGTGCGGGATCTCCAGCCCGTACTTCTCCAGCGGCACCAGGTAGCTGCGGTAGTAGTCGTCGTAGATCCACCGTCGCCACATCTCCGCGTAGCTCTCGCGGTCCTTGCGACGGTCCTTGGTGCCGTACTCGATGAACGTGCCGATCGCGGCGTCGACCACGCGGTGGTTGTTCCACCAGGCGTAACGCAGGTCCCGAGCGAGCAGCTGGTGGTTGCCCTCATCGGCCAGCGCCATCAGCAGGGTGGCGTAGCCGTTGCTGATGTGCCGCGACTCGTCGGACTGGACGGAGTGGAACACCGTCGGTAGCAGGTAGTCGCCGTTCGCGGCGGCCTCGGCGGGCATCGCGACGAACAGGGTGTTGGTGAAGGCGGTCTCGGCGACGATCGTCAGGTAGATGCTCGCGGCCGTGATCGCGTCCCCGGTGATGAACCCCTCGGCGAACTGGCGACCGATGGTGCCGCAGTAGTCGTTCTGGAAGTTCCGCAGGCTGCTGTTGAAGCCCGCAGGGTCGATGTAGTTGTTCATGTACAGGCGCTTGAGGTTCTGCTGGATCGTCGAGTGCCGGACCTCGTCGATCATCTGGATCGCCTGGCCGTTGTGCAGCTCGGGGTTCGGGACGGTGCGGAACAGCAGCGGCATCGCCCGGGCGGCGGAGATCTCCGGCAGCGGGATGATGCTCAGGAAGAGCTTCTGCCACTCCAGCCATCGTTCCTGGACCTGGCGGAACATGTTGCCGCGGATGGCGCCGTCGGCAGCACCGTAGACCCGGTGGTCCTTCTCCTCCTGCATCGGGAAGTACGACCGCAGCACCTGCTTGAGCGGGTCCTTCTTCTTCGCCTTCTGGAACGTGTAGTCGGTCCCGTAGTGGGAGACCGGCTCGTGGTACAGGGGCTCCCAAGCCAGCTCCTGGATCTTCTCGTGGGCCTTCGCCACGCTCTGACGAGTCATCACCAGTCCTTCCTTCGGTTCACACCGGTTCGTGCCGTCGTTTCCCATGCAAGCCCATACCGGGCTCGTGTCCGGTCTCACCTTGAGACGTTCCCGGCTCAGTCCGGGCCCTCCTCGAACATCACGGTCCGGAGCTGCTCCAGCTGGGCGCGGACGTCGCGCTTCACCCGGTGGTCGCCCTCGGCTGCCGGCCGGATGCCGAGAGCCTGGAGCAGGGCGCGAGCCGGCGCACCGGGGTCGCCGCTCTCTCCCAGGACGGGGTGCAGGCCCTGGTCCGACAGGTGCGTGAAGACCAGATGCACCACGCTCCACGGGTTGTAGGTCTCCGGCGAGGATTCGTCACTGATTGACATCGACTGTCTCCGTTCGCCGCCCGACGCTACGCCGGAGCACGGCAGGGGGCGTCTCACTTTGAGACACCTCCGTGCCCGCGCGTTCTCGGCGCCGAGAACCGGCCGGTTGAGCATTGCCAGGCGGCGCCGGCCGGACCAGGATGGGCGGTGACCGACCAGCAGCGGCCGTCGGCTCGGCGGCACGTCGTCTGCGCACCACCACGACGATGGGACCGGGTGTGAAGCCGTCGAGGGCAGCGTCGCCACACAGCGCGGGCGCCTACCAGCACGACGTCGCGCAGAGCCGGGAGCGGTTCCTGGGGGCCGGCGGCACCGAGTCGTCCGTGGTCCGGCGGACGATCCTGGCGTCCTGGCGCAGGTCGCACGAGCTGCACGTCGCCGCCGATCGCGTGCGGCTGCCCTATCTCGACGACGTGGAGTTCGACACCCCCCTCGCGGTGAGTGCCGAGCCGGTGCTGCGGAACCTGGGCGAGCAGCTGGAGGGACAGTCGGTCAGCGTCATCCTGACCGACCACACCGGGCTGGTCCTGCGCCGGCTGACGGGCGACCGGGACCTCGAGCGGCACCTCGACCGGGTGATGCTCGCCCCCGGCTTCAGCTACGCGGAGGAGTTCGCCGGGACGAACGGCATCGGGACCGCTCTCGAGGTCGGCGGACCCGCTCACGTGTTCGGTCACGAGCACTACGCGGAGAACCTGGAGGACCTCGCCTGTGCCGGGGTCCCCCTGCATCACCCGGTCACCGGGCGCCTGGTGGGGGCCATCGACCTGACTTGTTGGCGCAGGGACGCGGGCGGGCTGCTGCTCACGCTCGCCAAGGCGACGGCCGGTCAGATCAGGGAGGCGTTGCTCGCCGGGGCGGCCGCGTCGCAGATGAGCGTGCTCCAGGAGTACCTGCGGACCTGCAGCCGGCAGTCCGGGGCGATCCTGGCCGTCCACCCCGAGGTGGTGATGCTCAACGACTACGCCCGCAACGTGATCGACGTGTCCGACCAGCCGGTGCTCCTCGCGCACGCCGCCGAGGCGCTGGAGGGCGGCCGTTCGCGGACGCTCGTGGTGGATCTGCCCTCCGGTCGGACGGCGCGGCTGCTCTGCCGGTTGGTGCGCACCGGCGTCGGTCCGGCCGGGGTCGTCGTGCACGTCAGGCTCGGGGACGTCGATCGACACGACCTGGCCGGGGGGACGACCGTCCCACCGCTGCCCGGGCTGGCCGGGGCGGCGCCGGCGTGGCTGCACGCCTGCCACGAGGCGGAGCGGCTGTACCGCCTCGGCGAGTGGATGGTCGTCGAGGGCGAGCCGGGCGTCGGCAAGACCGCGCTGTTGCGGGCGGTCCAGCTGCGGCGACAGCCGATCGGCAGGCTCCTCGTCGTCGACGCCGCTCTCGCAGGTCAGGACCCGGACTGGCTGACCCGCGTCCGGGGTGCTCTCGATACCGCGGACTCGGTGGTCGTCCAGCACGTCGACCGGCTGCCCACCCCGGTGGTGCGAGGTCTGGCGACCGCGTTGCACGTCGCCAGGGTCTCGGCCCGCGACCGGTCCCTGTGGGCGGCTGTGACGCTCGAGCGCACGAGCAGCGACGCGCGGCTCCTGGAGCTGCTGCGCCTGTTCCCGACGACGCTCGTGGTGCCCCCGCTGCGGCTGCACCTGGAGGACCTCCCGGCCCTGGTCGGCGCCCTCCTCTCCCGGATCGGTCAGGGCCGACACCTGACCTGCTCGCCGGACGCGATGCGACTGCTGATGCGGACACCCTGGCCCGGTAACGTCGAGCAGCTCCACCAGCTGCTGCGGGAGGTGGTCCGGCACCGGCGCAGCGGCGTCATCGAGCCCGGGGACCTCCCGCCGGAGGTGCACTCCACGAGCCGCCGGGTGCTGAGCCCGCTGGAGTCACTGGAGAGGGACGCCATCGTGCGAGCTCTCGTCGTCGCCGACGGGAACAAGCTGAACGCGGCGCGAGCCCTCGGGATGTCCCGCGCCACGATCTACCGCAAGATCCACGAGTACGGCGTCGTGCCTCCGGGAGCCGTCTCAGAATGAGACCGGGGGTCCCCGCGGTGACGCCTAGGGTCCTGGGCCAGGGGCGGTCCCGGCCGCCCGGTCAGGAGGTCCCCGCCGTGAGCGCCTCTGCCGACGTCGCCACGACGCTGCTGCAGGCCGGCGTGCTGCTGGCCGCGGTGCTCCTGGGACGACTGGTGGCCGCGCGCCACCTCCAGACCGAGACGATCCCGAGCGTGCTGCGCGGCCGCGTCGAGAGATCGAGCCGGTTGTGCCCCTGGCTGCTGCTCCTGGCCCTGTCGGTGGCGCTGCTCGGCGCGACGCTGCGGTACTCCTGACCAGCCGGCGGGCCGCGGCCTCAGTCGAACGGCATCGCCACGAACGGGGACGAGTACGCCGGATCGGTGGCCAGCAGGGCCTCGGCCTCGGGCACCGCCATGCGGTCCCGCTCGGCGGCGACCACGTGTCGCAGCAGCCGGACGTCGCCGGGGGTGGCCAGCCCGGTCAGCTCGGGATGGACGAGGACCCAGGACACGGCGGCCCGGATCCGCTCCGGCTCGCTCTCCGGCTCGTACCAGGTCGCGAACGTGTGCTCGGCGCCCTCCGGCCAGTTGCGGCGCGCGACGGTCTTGATGGTCATCAGCCCGGCGTCCTGGAGCCGCACCTCGGCGACCAGCGCCTCGTAGTCGGTCCGGTAGTCCGGGCGAGCCCACAGAGCCGGGTTCAGCGGGGTCAGCACGGTCGCGAACGGATGCCGGCGCAGCGCCTCCAGGTGCGTGCCCGGCGCGCTGTGCCCGTGACCGGTGATGCCGACGGCCCCGACCAGGCCCTCCTCCTGGGCCCGCACCGCCGCGTCGAGCGCGCCGCCCGGGCGGGTGACCTGGTCGAGGGTCTCCAGGTCGCCGACCGCGTGCAGCTGGACCAGGTCGACCCGGTCGGTCCCGAGACGCTCCAGGGACCTGTTGATCTGCTCCCAGGCGCCGTCCCGGTCCCGGATCCCGGTCTTGGTCGCGACGAAGGCCTCCGCGCGCAGCCGCGGCATCCACCCCGCGAGCCGGAGCTCCGCGTCGCCGTAGTCGGCGGCCACGTCGAAGTGGTTGATGCCCGCGGCGAGCGCCTCGGCCACGGAGGCGTCCGCCGTGTCCTGGTCCACGTCGGAGAGCGCCGCGGCGCCGTAGATCAGCACCGAGCTCTGGTGCCCGGTCCGGCCGAGCCGTCGTCGTTCCATGGTGACCTCCTGGTCGCTGTCTCCGCACGCCCGGCCTGTGTGCACGCGGCGCGTTCCGTCCGGCGGCTGCCGGTCGGGGTCAGTCCCCGGCGAGGAGCTCCTCGAGCCAGGCAGTGGTCACCGGACCGTCCTTGACCGCAGTGTCCTGCAGCAGCCGCAGGTGCACGTCCCGGGTGGTGGACACCCCCTCGATGCGCAGCTCGCGCAGCGCCTGCACCGACCGGGCCAGGGCCTCGTCCCGGTCGCGACCGTGCACCACCACCTTCGCCAGCAGCGAGTCGTAGTACGGCGGCACGGTGTCGCCAGCGACGTAGCCGGTGTCCACCCGCACCCCGGGACCGCCCGGCAGGTCCATCCTGGTCAGCTCCCCCGGGCTCGGGAAGAACCCGTTGTCCGGGTCCTCGGCGTTGATCCGGAACTCGAAGGCCACCCCGTCGGGCGGTGTCGGCGTCCCCGTCGAGCGACAGCGGCTCGCCGACGGCCACCCGCAGCTGCTCGGCTACCAGGTCGAAGCCGGTCACCATCTCGGAGATCGGATGCTCCACCTGGATCCGGGTGTTCATCTCGATGAAGTAGAAGCCCTCCCCACCCACCAGGTACTCGATGGTGCCGGCGCCGACGTACCCGATCTCCCCGGCCAGTCGGACCGCCGCGTCGCTCATCGCCTGCCGGGTGCCGTCGTCGAGGCCGGGGGCGGGCGCCTCCTCCAGCAGCTTCTGGCGGCGCCGCTGCACCGAGCAGTCCCGCTCGAAGGCGTGGGTGACGTGGCCGTGCCGGTCGGCGATCACCTGGACCTCGATGTGGCGGGCATCGAGGACCAGCTTCTCCAGGTAGACAGCGTCGTCACCGAACGCCGACCGAGCCTCGCTCCGGGCCGTGGACACCGCCTCGGCCATCTCCTCGGACCGTCCACCCGGCGGATGCCCCGACCGCCGCCGCCTGCCGAGGCCTTCACGAGCACCGGGAACCCGATCTCGGTGGCGATGCGGACGGCGTCCTCGGCGTCGGTGACCACCTCGGAGCCCGGGACCACCGGCACGTCGGCCTTCTGCGCGGTCTGCCGGGCGGTGGCCTTGTCGCCCATCAGGGAGATCAGGTCCGCGTCCGGGCCGACGAAGACCAGACCGGCGTCGGCGACCGCCCGGGCGAACGAGGCGCGCTCGGACAGGAAGCCGTAGCCAGGGTGCACGAGGTCGCAGCCGCTGGACAGGGCGGCGTCGACGACCAGCTGCGGGTCGAGGTAGGACTTGGCGGCGGGTGACGGGCCCAGGTGCACGGCGTCGTCGGCCAGCCGGACCCACTGCGCGTCCCGGTCGGCGTCCGAGTGCACGGCCACCGCCTCCCACCCCAGGGTGTGCGCGGCCCGGACCACGCGGACCGCGATCTCCCCGCGGTTGGCGACCAGGACCCGGTGCGGCGCGCTCACTCGATGACCGCGACGTCCTGGCCGACCGCGACCTCGTCGGAGTCCTCGACCAGGAACTCGGTCAGGGTGCCGGCCGACGGGGCCTTGAGCTCGGAGAAGCTCTTCATCACCTCGACCAGGGCGATCGTCTGGCCCTCGGTCACCGTGTCGCCGGGCTCCACGAACGCGTCGGCATCCGGCGAGGGGCGGCGGTAGAACACGCCGGGCAGAGGCGTGGGGACACTGGTCATCGGGTTTCCTCTCCTAGGGATGTACGCACCCGCCGCAGGTCGGCGGCACGTCGGGCACGTGCGTCGAGCGCCTCGTCGAGGTCGACGGAGCGGAACCGGACGGTGTCGCCGGTCCGCGCCTGGCCGAACAGGTCCCGGTCCACGGACACGACCGTGCCGATGGTGGCGTAGCCGCCGCCGGTGACCGCGTCGCCGAGCAGCACGATCGGCTCGTCGCCTCCGGGCACCTGGATCGAGCCCACCGGGTAGCCGAGGTCGACCACGTTGGCGGGGTCGCTCCCGGCTCCGAACGGCTGCTCCCGCTCCACGAAGTCGAGAGAGCCGCCGCGCAGGCGGTACCCGACCCGGTCGGCATCCTTGGTCACCCGCCAGGGGGTGGACAGGAAGGACTCCAGCGCGGACTCGGTCAGCCGGTAGGAGCACAGCCCCACCACGACGCGTACGTCGATCTCGGACCCGAACGAGGGGACCAGGTCGTCGGGCACCCGGGCACCGCGGCGGCCGCGTCCCGGGTCCTCCCCGAGCGGCAGCTCGTCACCCTCGGCAAGGGTGCGGCCCTCGTGACCGCCCAGGCCGATCAGCGTGTACGTCGACCGGGAGCCGAGATACGTCGGCACGTCGACCCCGCCGGAGATCGCGACGTAGGGGCGTGCCCCGGACGTGATCATCCCGAACGACAGGGTGTCTCCCGCCGCGACCGGCACGGCCTCCCAGGTCGGCACCGGCTCGCCGTTCAGGGTGACCGTGGCGTCTCCCCCCGTGACCGCCACCAGCCGGTCGTCGCCGAAGCGCAGCTCGGGACCCACGTAGGTCGCCTCCAGGGCGGCCGCCGACTCGTCGTTGCCGACCAGGGCGTTCGCCACCCGCAGCGAGTACTGGTCGAGCGCCCCCGACGGAGGCATGCCGATCGCGTAACGACCCGGCCGCCCGAGGTCCTGGACGGTCGTGGACAGGCCGCCGGAGAGCACCTGCACCGTGCTGCTCATCGGTAGAGCACCTCCAGGAGGGAGTCGTTGACCGACTGCGGGTCGGCGAGGAACGCCGCCGGCGAGAACTCGACGTCCCGCTGCAGGTAGCGGAAGTCCCCGCTCTCGACCTTGGCCCGCGTCTCGTCGTACTCGCTGCGGTCGATGGCGCGGTAGCGCCAGATGTCTCCGGCCTTCGGGAAGACGATGGACTCGGCGAAGTCGGGGTGGTCCTGGCGGACGTCGAGCACCGGGGCCGGGGCGATCCCGTAGAGCTGGTAGCCACCCGCGCCCTGCACCGGGTAGACCACCGAGAACGCGCCGCCGATCCCGAAGGCACGCTCGGGGGTGAACGTGCGGGGCCGGACGTACTTGGGCACCTGCACCTGCCGCTCGCGCGGCTCGAGCTGGTAGCAGAACGGCAGTCCCGGGACGAAGCCCAGCATGGTGACGATCCAGGGGTTCCCGGAGAGGTGGTCGATGAACGCCTGCACGCTGTCGAAGCCGTTCGTGCGCGCGCCGTACTCCAGGTCGGTGGAGTCCGGGTCCTGGTGGCGGTCCCGGAAGCGCATCAGCGCCTCGTGGGTCCACGGGTCGTCGAAGAGCACCGGCACGTCCACGACCCGGGTCTCCAGCACGAAGTCGTCCGGGACGTCGCCCGGCCTTGGCGTCCAGCTCGCGCAGCAGCGCCACCAGCTCGCGGGGCGGCAGCACGTCGGGATCCAGCCGGATCAGGTAGGACGCGTTGGAGGGGCAGATGTCGACGATGCCGTCGAGCTCGCGCGCGGCCAGCTCGGTGGTCACCATCATCGCCTTGATGTTGGCCTCCATGCTCATCTGCTGGTCGATCTCGACGAAGACGAACTCGTCACCGCCGTACTCGTAGCGGGCGGGCGGCAGGACGGTACAGGCGTTCACGCCGACCTCCCCGCGGCCGCGCCGACGGCGCGGATCTCGAAGCCGGCGGACCGGACCCGCTCGGCGACGGCGCGGGCGTTCTCCACCGCGCCGGGGCGGTCGCCGTGCAGGCAGATCGACTCCGCGGAGATCGCCAGCTCCACTCCGCTGACCGAGTGCACCCGCCCGGCCAGGATGTCGCCGGCCTGGCCCGCGCACCAGCCGGGGTCGCGCCGGCGGCTCTCCGGGTCGACGACGATGTGCCCGTCGTCGGTGTAGTCGAGGTCCGCGAAGGCCTCGGCGACCACGCGGTGCCCGCGCTCACGCTGGCGGTCGGCCGCGTGCCCGGCCTCGCACACGAGAAGCAGCGCCGGGTCGACCGTCGCCAGCGCGTCCGAGACGGCGTCGGCGACGTCGTCGTCGTGGCTGAACAGCCCGTACAGCGAGCCGTGCGGCTTGACGTGCACGACGGGCACGCCCTGGGCGTCGGCGATGGCGCGCAGGGCGCCGAACTGGTACAGGACCGCATGGGCGGCCTGCTCGGGGGTGAAGGTCATCATCCGCCGGCCGAAGCCGACCAGGTCCGGGAAGCCGGGATGCGCGCCCAGGGCCAGGCCGTGCTCCTTGGCCAGCGCGACCGACCGTACCATCGTGCCGGGGTCACCCGCGTGCCACCCACAGGCGACGTTCACCGAGGAGACCAGCGGTGCCAGGTCCTCGTCGGCGCCGAGCTGCCAGCGCCCGAAGCTCTCCCCGGCGTCGGCGTTGATGTCGATCGTGCGGGTTGCGGTCGGTTCCTGGTCCACGGGTGCTGCGCCCTCCTCGGTCCGGCTGCCTCTGCTCCCCTCCTCGTTCCCCGGAAGCGCGGCCACAATCGTCGGCGCTCGCATCCCGTCAGGGCAGCTGCGGCTCCCGGCGTGCGGCGACCGCCGCCTCGACGCCGGAGGCGAGACCCAGCAGCCGGGCCTCGTCGAAGGGCACCCCCATCAGCTCCAGGCCGACCGGGAGGCCGTCCTCGGTCAAGCCGGCCGGCACGGTGACGGCCGGCAGCAGCAGCTGCGAGGCGATCACCGTGTTGGTGGGGAAGGTCAGGCAGGTCCATCGCCGACCCATCACGTCGGCGTGGGTGGGGGCCGCGATCGTCACGTCGGGGAAGCAGATCGCGTCCAGGCCCGACGCCACCATCAGCGAGACCACCTCGCGCTGGAACGCCTGCTGGGCGAGCAGCCGGTCGACGTACTCGGGGTCGTCCCGGGGATCGGCGGGGCTGGCCGCGATCGCCTCGAACAGGTCCAGCCGGTCGTGGTAGGCACCCGCGGCCAGGACGGCGTCGACGGACTCCACGGGGAGCGTGGGACGGCTGGCGAAGAACTGGTCCATGTCCTGGTGCGACCGGGTCGTGTAGACCGACGTGTAGGCGACCTTGTCCGCGAGGTCGGGGATCTCGACGTCCACCAGCACCGCCCCCGCGTCCGTGAGCCGGGCCAGCGCCGCCTCGACCGTGCCGTTCACCGCGGCGGACTCGGGCTCGTCCTGCGGTCCGAAGGCCTGCCGCAGCACCCCGATGCGGCTGCCGGTCAGGGCGTCAGTGCCCAGGTGCTGGGTGAAGCTGCCGCCCGGGCGGGCGGTCCCGAAGGCCGCCGTGTAGTCGTCGCGAGGGTCGAAGCCGGCGATCACGTCGAGCAGCCGCGCCGCGTCCGCCACGGTCCTCGTCATCGGGCCGGCGGTGTCCTGGGTCCGGACCAACGGGGACATCCCGTCCCGGCTGACCAGCCCGGGGGTCACCCGGACGCCGACCAGGTTGCAGAAGGAGGCCGGCAGCCGGATCGACCCCCCGGTGTCCTCCCCCACCCCGAGCAGGGCCAGGTTCGCGGCGACGGCGGCTGCCGTCCCGCTGCTCGACCCGCCCGGGTCGCGGTCGAGCGCGTAGGGGTTGCGGGTCAGGCCGCTGACCGAGCTGGTGGAGAACCAGGAGGTCGCGAAGTCCGGCATCGTGGTCTTCGCCAGGACGACAGCCCCGGCCTCCCGCAGCCGGGTCACGACGGTGGCGTCCCGCTCCGGCACGTAGTCCGCGGCCAGCTCGTTCCCGAAGGTGGTGGTCAGCCCGGCGGTCTCGACCTGGTCCTTGAGCACCACCGGGATGCCGTGCAGCGGACCGCTCAGCGTCCCGGTCCGGGCCAGCTCGGCGTCCAGCCGGTCGGCGTCGTCGAGGGCCGTCGGCGACACCGCGAGCACCGCGTTCAGCTGCGGCCCCTCGCGGTCGAGCCCGGCGATGCGGCCGAGGTAGTGCTCCACCAGGGCACGGGCGGTCAGCGAGCCGTCCCTGAAGGCCGCGTGCGCCTGCTCGACAGTGAGCTCGTTGAGGGTCCGGTCCGGGTCGGCCATGAGGGCTCCAGGGTGTCGGGGTCAAGGACTGGACACGCTACGGACCCCCACCAACCGCCGCCCGCACAGGTGCGTCCGGCACGATGCCGCCATGCGCTCCCTCCTCGCCGGGCTGGCCCTGATGCTGTCCTTCCTGACCGGCTCGGCGGCTCTGGCCGGCTACGTGGCCCACCAGGTGTTCCTCGACCCGGACCGGGTGGGGACGCTGGTCGACGCCGCCCTGCAGCAGCCCGACCTGCGGGCGCGGATCCTCGCCGAGGTGGTGCCCGGCTTCTCGCAGCTCCCCGCGGCGACCCGGAGCGAGATCGACTCGCTGGCCCGCACGCCCCTCGCGGGCCAGGTCACCGAGCGCCTCTCGGTGACCCCCGGCGGCCGGGTGGTGCTCACGCCGCTGGCCCGGGAGCTCGCCAGCGGGCTGCGCGCCAACGGGCGCCCGGACCTGGCGCGAGCGGTCACCGACGCGGCCCGCGACACCTCCGTGCGCGTGCCCGCCTCGGCGTGGGACCGCTTCGACACCGCGCGCGACCTCTCCTGGCGGGTGGCCACCCAGGGCGGGGCACTGACGGGTCTGCTGCTGGCGGCGGCGGTCCTGGTCTCACGCCGCCGCGGCCGCACGGTGGCCGGCGTGGGGCTCGTCGCCCTGGCGTGCTGCCTGCTGGTCGGTGCCGCGGTCTGGCTGCTGCCGGAGCTGGTGCGCACGCTCGCGTCCGGCACGGCTGCCGAGGTGGCCGCCGGGGTGGTGGCCGGACAGCAGCGCGCGGCGTTGCTGTCGCTGGCGCCGGTGGCCGTGGGCGGCATGCTCCTCCTGGTCCTCGGGCTGGCCGCAGCGGCGGCCTCGCCCCGCCGGTCGGGCTACCAGTACTAGCCGTTCGGGTACTCAACCGGAGGGGGGTGCCTGCCGATGTTAGGTGTGGGGAAAGTAGAGGAACCACGCCGGCACCGTCCGGCCCGGGGAAGGACTCGACGATGGACACCACGCGCAGCACCGCCACCGCCTTCAGCCAGTCGCTGGTCGTCGAGCTGATCCACGACGACGGACCGGGCATGCCCCTCGGCGCGGAGCTGTCCTACGACGCCTCCGACCCGTACGCCGTGACCGCCGTCTTCGGGACCGACGCCGCCGCCGTGCGCTGGACCTTCGCCCGCGACCTGCTCAGCGACGGGCTGGTCGAGCCCACCGGTGACGGCGACGTGCACGTCTGGCCCTGCCTCGACGACGAGGGTCTCGCCGTGGTCGTCGTGGAGCTGTGCTCGGAGTCCGGCGAGGCGCTGCTCCAGCTGCGCACCGGGGACGTCGCCGACTTCGTGGACCGGATGCACGCGAGCGTGCCCCCCGGTCAGGAGTCCGCCCACACGGACCTGGACGCGCTGATCAGCGCCATCCGGGCCACCGAGACCGCCTGACCCTGCCGCCGGTCCTCCGGTCCGACCCGCTGACCGGCGGTCGCGCCGGGTGCGGACAATCGTGCGCATGCTGGTGACCAACCACGTCCTGTCCGGTGCTGTCCTGGGCTACGCGCTGCCGCACCCGCTCGCGGCGTTCACCGTCGGCGTGGCCTCCCACCTGGTGCTGGACGCCGTCCCGCACTGGGGCGTCCCGCGGCCGATCCGCGAGGTGCTGCACGTGGCCGTCCCCGACGGACTGATCGGGGCCACGGCGATGGCCGTCATCACCGCGACCACGCCGGCCGCCCGGCGGCTGCCCGTCCTCGCCGGGATGGCCGGCGCCGCCCTCCTCGACCTGGACAAGCCGAGCCTGCTCTTCTTCGGGGTCTCGCCGTTCCCCCGCGCGGTGGACGCCTTCCACAAGTGGGTGCAGAACGAGTCCCCGCGCCGGATGCCGCAGGAGGTGCTGGTGGGGCTCGGCGGGGCGCTGGTGGTCGCGATCCTGAGGCGTCGTACGACCTGAGGGAATGCCGCGGCCCGGTCGCGCAGTTGCACGGGACGTTCGCACCTCGACGAAAGGCCCCCCATGACCGACAAGCCCGACACCGCCACCCGCGCCAGCCAGCTCCTGGCGCTGCACACCGCCCCTGAGCTGCTCACCGTGGTGAACGTCTGGGACGTGATCTCCGCCACGGTGGTCGCCGACGTCGAGGGCACCAGCGCGCTGGCGACTGCCAGCCACTCCATCGCCGCCTCGCGGGGCTACCAGGACGGCGAGAACATCCCGGTCGAGGAGATGATCGCCGAGGTCGGCCGGATCGCGGCCGCGACCCACCTGCCGGTCTCCGCGGACCTCGAGGGCGGCTACGGCGACGCGGCCGAGACCATCCGCCGGGCGATCGGGGTCGGCATCGTCGGCGCCAACCTGGAGGACCAGATGAAGCCGCTGGCCGAGGCGGCCGCGCAGGTCGAGGCCGTGATGGCGGCTGCGACGGCCGAGGGGGTCCCCGACTTCGTGCTCAACGCGCGCACCGACGCCTTCGTCAAGGCCGGCGACCGGGACCCGCAGGACGTGCTCGCCGACGCCGTCCAGCGCGGCCGGGCTTACCTCGACGCCGGCGCGCCGGTGGTCTTCGTGCCCGGTCGACTGGACGAGGCCCAGATCACCGAGCTGGTCGCCGCCTTCGGTCCGCAGCGGCTGACCACCATCGCGATCCCGGGCACCCCCTCGCTGGCCCGGCAGGCCGAGCTGGGCGTGGCCCGGGTGTCCTTCGGCCCGAACTCGCAGCGAGTAGCGCTCACGGCGCTGGCCCAGCTCGTCGAGACGGTGCACCAGGGGGGCGGTCTCCCCGAGGACATGCGCGTGCTCAACTGAGCCGGACTCAGGACAGGCGCTCCTTGAAGAACGCCAGGATCCGGTCCACCGCCTCCTGCTGCCGGTGCTCGGTGACCACTGCGTGCCCCTTGCCCTCGAACTCGACGGCGACGAAGTCGTCCCCGAGCTCGCGGCGCAGGGTGTCGAAGCGGGTGCCGGTGGCCGGGTCCTGGCGGTAGCGGAGCCCGAGCACGGAGCAGCCGGCGGCGGCGCGCGCCCTGACGGTCTCGAGGTCCGCTGGGCTGAGGTTCAGGTCGGCGGCCCGCTTCCGGCCGATCGGCAGCGGGCTGCTGGGCTGACAGAGGACCGGCGCGGCGACGGCGTCGTCGACCATCATCGCCAGCGCGAAGCCGCCGGTGAAGCACATGCCCAGCGCGCCGATACCGGGGCCGCCCAGCTCGGCGTGCAGGTCGCGGGCGAGCGAGCGCAGCCAGTCGGCGACGGGGGCGGTCTCGTGGAGGGCGAGCTTGGTGAACTCCCGGTTGACGCACAGCCGGGGGAACACCCGGGCGATCTCCCCCAGGCTGGCGGGCCCGTCCGCCCGGCCGAACAGGTGTGGCAGCACCACGGTGTGCCCGGCGGCGACCACCTCCTCTGCGAACGCGATGACCTGGCTGGTCATCCCGGGGATCTCGTGCACGATCACGACTCCGGGCCCGTGGCCCTTGCGGTACGTCGGGTGGGTGACCCCGTCCGCGGTGTGGCTGCCCGCCGTCCAGGTCTCGAGTGCGCTCATCCGCACATGGTTGCCTAGTCTGTGCCGATGAGCGAGAGCGGCGGCGGGTTCCGGGTGGGGTTCGTGGACGGGGTGACCCCGGACAAGTGGTCGCGGGTGTGGGCGGACCGGATGCCGAGGCGACCGTTGGTGCTGGTGCCGCTGGCCGGGCGGGACGGACCGGCGCTGCTGCGGTCCGGCGAGCTGGCCATGTGCTTCGTGCGGCTGCCGGTGGACCGGGCGGGCCTGCACCTGATCCCGCTGTACGACGAGGTGCCGGTGGTCATGGTCTCCCACGAGCATCCCGTCGCGGCCTACGACGAGGTCGGCGTGCGGGACCTGGCTGACGAGCACCTGCTCCAGGACCCCGACGGGGTGCCGGCCTGGCGGGACCTCGCCACCGAGGTCGCCGACGGCACCCGCTACCCGGTGCCGGCCGACCTGACGATGCGGCAGGCCGTCGAGAGCGTCGCCGCCGGCGCTGGGGTCCTGGTGGTGCCGATGTCGCTGGCCCGGATGCATCGGCGCAAGGACGTCACCTACGTGCCGGTGCGTGACCTGCCAACGACCTCCGTCGGGCTGGCGTGGCGCCAGGACACCGACGACGACCGGGTCGAGACGTTCATCGGCGTGGTCCGCGGCCGGACCGCGAACAGCTCCAGGTCGCCGCGGCGCGGAGCCTAGCCACCCGGTCGTCGGGCAGCCGCCCGGCCGCCGCTCACCAGCCGGTCGGCAGCGGCCGGCCCTCGGTGAAGCCCGCCGCGGACTGCACCCCGATCAGGGCGCGCTCGTGGAGCTCCTCCAGGGACCGCGCCCCGGCGTAGGTGCACGCCGAGCGCACCCCGGCGCAGATCTGGTCGATGAGGTCCTCCACACCGGGACGGTCCGGCTCGAGGTACATCCGCGAGGACGAGATGCCCTCCTCGTACAACCCCTTGCGGGCCCGGTCGAAGGACGTGTCGCTGCTGGTCCGCTGGGCCACCGCTCGGGCGGAGGCCATCCCGAAGGACTCCTTGAAGGCGCGCCCGCCGGCGTCGAGGTGCAGGTCGCCGGGCGACTCGTGGGTGCCGGCGAACCAGGAGCCGACCATCACCGAGGACGCACCCGCGGCCAGCGCCAGCGCGACGTCGCGCGGGTAGCGCACCCCGCCGTCGGCCCAGACGTGCCGGCCCAGCGCCCGGGCGGTGGCCGCGCACTCGAGCACCGCGGAGAACTGTGGGCGGCCGACCCCGGTCATCATCCGGGTCGTGCACATGGCCCCCGGTCCGACCCCCACCTTGACGATGTCGGCGCCCGCCTCGACCAGGTCGCGCACGCCCTCCGCGGAGACGACGTTGCCCGCGGCCACGGGAACCTGGGGGTCGAGCCCGCGGACCGCCCGCAGCGCCTCCAGCATCCGGCCCTGGTGGCCGTGCGCGGTGTCCATGACCAGGCAGTCGGCGCCAGCCTCGAGCAGGTCGGCCGCCTTGGACTTGACGTCGCCGTTCACGCCGAGGGCGGCGGCGACGAGGAGCCGACCCTGGCCGTCGACCGCCGGCTCGTAGAGGGTCGACCGCAGCGCGAGCGTCCGGGTGAGGACGCCGACGAGGCGACCGTCCGCGTCCACGACCGGTGCGAGCCGGCGGCGCGCCGTCTCCAGCCGGTCGTAGGCGGCGCGGGGGGCGAGGGTGTCGGGCAGGGTGAGCGGGTTGGCCGACATCACCTGGTGCACCTGGGTGAAGCGGTCGACCTCGAGGCAGTCCTCGTGGGTGAGCACCCCGACCGGCCGGCCGTCCGCGACCACGAATGCGGCCCGGTGGGCGCGCTTGGGCAGCAGGGCGATGGCGTCGCCCACGGTCTGGTGCGGCTCCAGGGTGATCGGAGTGTCGAACACCAGGTGCCGCTGCTTGACCCACGACACCACGTCGCGGACCACCTCGAGGGGGAGGTCCTGCGGGATCACCGTGATGCCACCGCGCCGGGCCACCGTCTCGGCCATCCGGCGGCCGGCGACGGCGGTCATGTTCGCCACCACCAGCGGCAGGGTGGTCCCCGTCCCGTCGCTGGTGGCCAGGTCGACGTCGTCGCGGGAGGCCACGTCGGAGTGGCGCGGCACCATGAAGACGTCGTTGTAGGTGAGGTCGTAGCCGGGTGAGCTGTCGCTGAGGAACTGCACGAGACCAGGGTTCCACACCGGGGTGCGCACCCGCAGGCCGCGGTCCTCGGTGCGGTCAGGCCTTCGGCGGGAGCGGGACGAAGCCGCTGGTACGGCGGACGTACTCCGCGTAGCCGGGCCGGCGGGAGGCCATGTCCTTCTCCAGCAGCGGCTTGCCGGTGCCCTTGGCGAGCAGCCAGGTCATCACGAGCGGCGAGAGGATGGTCAGGACCCCCGGCCAGGCACTGAACGCCACCAGCGACAGGCCCCACCACACGCAGGCGTCACCGAAGTAGTTCGGGTGCCGGGTGTAGCGCCACAGGCCGGTGTCGAGGACCCGCCCCTTGCTGGACGGGTCGTTGCGGAAGCGGGTCAGCTGGTAGTCGCCCACGGTCTCGAAGACGAAGCCGAGCACCCAGACCAGCACCCCCAGCCAGGTGACCAGGTTGACCGCGGACGGCTCGAACGCGGCCACCTGCACCGGCAGGGAGACGAACCACATCACCAGCCCCTGGGTGAGGTAGATGCGCTGGAAGGCGTGCAGGTTCGGATGGCCCGGGGCCTTGGCCATCAGCTCCTCGTACCGCGGGTCCTCGCCGTGCCCGCGCGAGCGCAGCCCGATGTGCACCGCCAGCCGTACGCCCCAGGCGACGGTGAGCACCAGCACCAGGGCACCGCGGAGCCGGTCGCCCTCGCCCGAGGCCAGCAGGAAGGACGCGACGGCGATGGTCGCGAAGCCGAGCCCCCAGGTGACGTCGACGACGGCGTGCCGGCCGACGCGGAGCGCCACGACGAAGGTGATGCCCAGCACCACCAGCACCACCAGCGCGGTGACCGGCAGCGAGAGCAGGAAGGAGGACCACGGGAAGGTCATCAGGCGGTCCGCACACGCGGCAGGTGGCTGCGCCCGTCGGTGGTCGGTCGCACCATCAGGATCTGGTCGACGCCCATCCGGCCCTCCTCGAAGGCCAGCGCCCCGCCGACCAGGTAGAGCCGCCACACCCGGGCCATCTCCTCGCCGACCATCTCCACGGCCCGGTCCCAGTTGGCCTCGAACGTGGCGTACCAGGCGTCGACGGTCCACACGTAGTGCTCGCGCAGGGCGTGCACGTCACGGACCTCGAGACCGGCCTGCTCGATCAGGTCGACCGTCGCGCCGACCGGCCGCATGTGCATGTCCGGCGCGATGAACGCCTCGATGAAGGGCCCGCCGCCCGGCTTGGTGGTGCGGGACATCTGCTGGATCAGCGCCCGGCCGCCCGGCCGCAGCAGCCGATGGATCTGACCGGTGTAGACGGGGTAGTTGCGCTGGCCGACATGCTCCCCCATCTCGATGGAGGAGATGGTGTCGTAGGGGCCGTCGGGGACGTCCCGGTAGTCCTGCAGCCGGATCTCGACCCGGTCCTGCAAGCCACGCTCGGCGATGCGCTGGTCGATGAACGCCTTCTGCTCCGCGGCGATGGTCACGCCGACCACGCGCGCGCCGTACGTCTCGGCCGCGTAGAGCGACAGCGACCCCCAGCCGCAGCCGATGTCGAGGTGCCGGTGCTCGGGTCCGGCCCGGTCCAGGCCGAGCTTCCGGCAGACCAGGTCGAGCTTGTCGCGCTGGGCGTCCTCGAGCGTGTACGACGGGTCGTCGCTGGTGTAGTAGGCGCACGAGTAGGCCATGTGCGGGTCCAGGATCAGCGCGTAGAAGTCGTTGGACAGGTCGTAGTGGTGCGAGATCGCCGCCCGGTCACGGTGCAGCGAGTGCAGCCGGCCGCGGAGCCTGGCCTGGGAGGCGGGCGGCCCGGGCGGCCGTCCGAAGGCACCCAGGTCCTTGGCGGCGCGGAGCCCGGCCAGCACCGTCGCGGGGTTCAGCCGGGGCGAGGCGCCGTGCTCCCGCACCGAGCGCCAGACCCGGCGGAAGCCGTCCAGCAGGTCCCCCTCGACGTCGATCTCGCCGGTCACGTACGCCTGGGCCAGCCCCAGCTCGCCGGGCCGGAAGACCAGCCGCCGGAGCGCAGCCGGGTCGGTGACCACCACGGTCGGGGCGTCCGTGGGACCGGCCTCGCTCCCGTCCCAGGCCCGCAGCCGGATCGGCAGGGTGCCGCCGAAGAGCGGGGCCACGACATCGGCCAGCTCACGGGCCACGCCGCCGGTGCTCCCGGTGCTGGAGGTGTGCGCGTCGGTCAGGGTCATGGGATGGAGCCTCTCAGAGATCGTGCGGTCCGCGCGTGGTTCGGCGGCAGCGTGCCGCCGGACGGGTCTACCGGCGGCGCGGGGCGCCGGACGTGCCGGGGCCGAACAGCCCCGGTCGGCCGAACAGCGCCGCGGTCTCCCGGGCGGTGGGGGTGCCGGCGTCGGGGTCCGCGCCGGCGAGCAGCAGCGCCGCGACGACGTCCGCCTCGCCCTTGAAGACCGCTCCCGCCAGCGGGCTCTGGCCCCGGTCGTTCACCCGGTCCACGTCGGCCCCCAGGGCGGCCAGCCGGGTGACGGTCGCCGCGTGGCCGTGGTAGGCCGCGAGCATCAGCAGGGTGTTGCCGGCGGCGTCGGTGAGGTTCACCGGCACCCCGGCCCCGACGTAGGCCACCAGCCGCTCGACCTCGCCCGCGCGGGCCAGGTCGAACATCTCGTGGGCCAGCTCGACGAGTCGCTCGTCGTGCTCGGGCGAGCCGGCGGACGCTTCCTCGGTCATGGCGGCAGTCTCCCAGGCCGGTCGGGCCGCCCGCGCACGGCACCTAGAGTGTCGCCCGTGCAGACCTTGGAGCCCGGAGACCCGACCACCCTCGCCGACGCCGTCGCCGACCGCTTCGTCCGGCAGCACGGCCGCCCCGCGCTCGGGGTGTTCACGGCACCCGGCCGGGTCAACCTGATCGGCGAGCACGTCGACTACAACGGCGGCCTGTGCCTGCCGATGGCGCTGCCGCACGGCACCTACGCCGCGGTCGCGGCCCGCGAGGACGACACCGTCACCGTCCGCAGCGCCCAGGCCGGCGAGGACTTCGTCGGGTCGCTGCCCGAGCTCTCACCGGGCACGGTCGGTGGGTGGGCGGCGTACGCCGCAGGGGTGCTCTGGGCGATGCGCGAGGACGGCTGGGAGCTGCCCGGGATGGACCTGGTCGTGGACGGCCGGGTGCCGCTCGGCGCCGGGCTCTCCAGCTCGGCGGCGCTGGAGTGCGCCGTGGCGCTGGCCGCGGCAGCGGCGGCCGGCGTGCGGGTCGGCGCCGAGGTCCGCGCCGACCTGGTCCGGGCCTGCATGCGGGCCGAGCGGGAGGTGGCCGGCGCCCCGACCGGCGGCATGGACCAGACCGTCGCGATGTTCGCCGAGCCCCAGGCGGCGCTGATGCTGGACTGCCGGGACTGGTCGACCCGCCAGGTGCCGTGGGACCCGGCGGCGTCGGGGCTGACCCTGATGGTCGTCGACACCCGGGCGTCGCACGCGCTCTCCGACGGCGGCTACGGCTCCCGGCGCGAGGACTGCGAGCGCGCCGCCGACACGCTCGGAGTCGGGCTGCTGCGCGACGTCACCGACCAGCAGGGGGCGCTGGCGCGCCTGGACCCGGTCGCCGGCAAGCGGGCCCGGCACGTCTTCACCGAGATCGACCGGGTGCGCGAGGCGGTCGACCTGCTCGCAGCCGGGGACCTGGACGGGCTGGGCGCCACCTTCACGGCGTCGCACGTCTCCCTCCGCGACGACTTCGAGGTGTCCTGCGAGGAGCTCGACGTGGTCGTCGACACCGCGCTGGAGCACGGCGCGCTGGGGGCTCGGATGACCGGTGGGGGCTTCGGCGGCTCGGCGATCGCGCTGGTCCGGACCGACGACGTCGGCCCGGTCGCCACCGCGGTCGGGACCGCCTTCGAGAGGCACGGCTGGGACTCCCCCCGGCTGCTCACGGCGACCCCCAGCGCGGGCGCGCGCCGGCTGCGCTGAGCTCAGCCGAGCTGGTCGGGGTCGGGACCGATCCGACCGTCGCGGTCCAGGGACTCGACGGCGACCAGGTCGGTCTCGTCGAGCTCGAAGCCGAACAGGTCGAGGTTGGACCGGATCCGTTCGGGGGTGACCGACTTCGGGATCACCACGGTGCCCTGCTGGACGTGCCAGCGCAGCACCACCTGTGCCGGGCTGACCCCGTGCTTGTCGGCCAGGCGGGTGACGACGGGGTCGGCGAGGAGCTCTCCGCCCTTCGCGATCGGACTCCACGCCTCCGTGAGCACGCCCAGCTCCGTGCCCAGTCGGCGCAGCTCGGCCTGCTGGAGGTAGGGGTGCAGCTCCACCTGGTTGACGGCCGGCACCACCGCGGCGCCGTCCACGAGCCGGCGCAGGTGGTCGGGCTGGAAGTTGGACACACCGATCGCCCGGACCCGCCCGTCGAGGTACAGCCGCTCCAGGGCGCGCCAGGTCTCCGCGGCGGTGCCCCGCGACGGCAGCGGCCAGTGGATGAGGTACAGGTCCAGGACGTCGAAGCCGAGACGGGTGAGGCTCGCGTCGAAGGCCCGGAGGGTCGCGTCGTACCCGTGGTCGTCGTTCCACACCTTCGAGGTGACGAACACCCGGTCCCGGTCCAACCCGGAGGCCCGGACGGCCGCGCCGACACCGCGCTCGTTGCCGTAGAGCCGCGCGGTGTCGATGTGCCGGTAGCCGGCCTCGAGGGCCGCCGAGACCACCTGCTGGGACTGCTCGTCCGGCACCCGCCAGACCCCGAACCCGACCTGCGGGATCGTCACGCCGTTGTTCAGCAGCAGGTCGGGGACCGTCATCGCGGTCAGCTCTGGGCGGGATCGGCGGCGCTGATCGCCTCCGCGTTCTCGGCCAGCCACTGCTCGGGACGGCTCTCGCCGATCTCGTCCAGCCCGTGCTCCAGCTCCTCCCGGACGGTCGCGGCGGGGGCGCCCGCCTGGTACGACAGCACCCTGTCCAGCACGGCCTGCACGGCCTCGTCGTTCTCCTCGTGGCGCAGCGCGCTGTTGTCGGTCATGCGGGCGTCGTACCCACCCGCCGGCCCGGCCTAACACCCGCGTCCTCCGGCCGGGTCGCGTCCCGTCGGCACCGCTCGGCTACTTTGTGGCCATGTCCGACGCGCCGCCGCCCGCCCACGACGTCCCGCCGGGCCTGCCCCGGGGTGGGACCGTGCGCCCGATCACCCGGTGGGGCGCCGACGTCATGCACCGGTTCCAGGAGCCGGTGACGTCCTTCGACGAGGACCTCCGGACGCTCGTCGCCGACATGGTGGCGACGATGTACGCCGCGGACGGCGTCGGCCTCGCGGCCTGCCAGATCGGGGTCGACCGGTCGGTCTTCGTCTTCGACTGCCACGACGACGAGGGGGTGCGCCACCACGGGGTGGTCTGCAACCCCGAGCTGTTCCTGCCGGTCGGCAAGGAGCGCCGGCTCGACGACGACGAGGAGGGCTGCCTCTCCCTGCCGGGCGCATTCGTGGACTGCGCCCGCCCGTCGTACGCACGGGTGGAGGGGCGGGGCCTGGACGGGTCCCCGGTCAGCGTCAGCGGACGCGGGCTGCTGGCCCGCTGTCTGCAGCACGAGACCGACCACTGCCACGGCACGGTGTTCGGGGACCGGCTCAACAAGCGGGCGCGCAAGAAGCTCTACAAGCAGGCGGACGCGGTCGCTCCCGAGTACGCCGACACCTGGCCGGCCTGACCGGTCGGCTCAGCGGCGCGCCGTCACGTAGCAGGCGACGGCCGTCGCTGCGGCCACGTTGAGCGAGTCGATGCCCTCCCGCATCGGGATCACCGCACGCCGGTCGGCGCTCTCCTCCCAGCGCGGGGAGAGACCGCTGCCCTCGGTGCCGAGCACCAGCGCTACCCGGTCGAGACCGGCGACGGCCGTCTCGACGTCGGTCGCGTCGCCGGCCAGGGTGAGCGCGACCGTGGTGAACCCGGCCGCCGAGACGCGGGGCAGCGCGTCGTACCAGTCGTCGAGGCGCGTCCAGGGCACCGTGAACACCGCGCCCATCGCCACCTTGACCGCCCGGCGGTAGAGCGGGTCCGCGCACCGGGGGGCCAGCAGGACGGCGTCCACTCCGAGCGCCGCGGCGCTGCGGAAGATGGCGCCGACGTTCGTGTGGTCCACCACGTTCTCCAGCACCACCACCGTCCTGGCGTCCGCGAGCACCTCCTCGACGCTCGGCAGCGGCCGCCGCTCCAGCGACGCGAGCGCGCCCCGGTGCACGTGGAAGCCGGTCACCTGCTCGGCCAGCGCCTCCGACATCACGAAGCACGGCGCGTCGGTGCGGGCCAGCACGTCGGCCAGCCCGTCCAGCCAGCGGGGCGCCATCAGCAGGGAGCGCACCGGGAAGCCACCCTCCACCGCCCGGCGGACCACCTTCTCCCCCTCAGCGAGGAACAACCCGTGCTCCGCCTCGAGGTGCCTGCGCAGCTGGACGTCGCGCAGGTCCCGGTAGTCGCCCAGGCGCGGGTCGGCGGGGTCGTCGATCTCGAGGAGGCGGGCCACGCGCGCACGGTACCGCCCGCCCCGTCGCACCCCCCATACCGCGCGCCCCCGCGCCGAGGCGTCTGCTTCTGCGCACCCCCCTGCGCCGAGGCGTCTGCTTCTGCGGGCCCCCCTGCGCCGAGGCGTCTGCTTCTGCGGGCCGCCCTTCGCCGAGGCGCCTGCTTCTGCGGGTCATGTTCCCCCCGGGAGCCTGACGCACCTGGGGATGTCGGCCGAGCCCAGGACGCCGACGGCGCGGAGGGACCGTGGCAGGTCGCGGGATGAGGTGGGTCCCGGTCCTGGACCCGGGCAGCCGACCTCGATGGGCGCCCGCCGCACGATGCCGGCGTCAGTACCGCTCAGGGTGGGCGATCGCGACGACACCGCCGATGACGACGATGGCGGGCGGGCGGACCGACTCGCGGGCCATGTCCTCCTGCACCTCGCCCAGGGTGCTGAGCAGCGTCCGCTCGCCCGGCATCGTGCCCTCGGAGATGATCGCGAGCGGCGTCCTGGGGTCGCGGCCGCCGGCGATCAGCCGCTCGGCGATCAGCGGCAGGTTCGCGACCGCCATCAGCAGGACCACGGTCCCCCGCAGCCGGGCGACAGCGTCCCACTCGACGAGTGACTCGGGGTGGCCCGGCCGGAGGTGGCCGGAGACGACCGTGAACTCGTGCGCCACGCCCCGGTGGGTGACCGGGATGCCGGCGACGGCGGGCACCGAGATCGCGCTGGTCAGCCCCGGGATGACGGTCCAGGGCACGCCTGCCGCCTCGCAGGCCAGCGCCTCCTCGAAGCCGCGGCCGTAGACGAACGAGTCGCCACCCTTGAACCGCACCACCCGCTTGCCGGCCAGGGCCCGGTCCACGAGCACCCGGTTGATCTCCTCCTGCGCGGCGGACCGGCCGCGCGGCAGCTTGGTGACGTCGATCAGCTCGACGTCCGGCGACAGCTCGTCGAGCAGCTCCCGCGGGGCCAGCCGGTCGGTGACCACGACGTCCGCCTCCGACAGGGCGCGCCGCGCGGCCATCGTGACCAGCTCCGGGTTGCCCGGGCCGCCGCCGACCAGCACGACGCCGGGAGCCCGTTCGTCGTCGTGGGGCGCGACGACCTTGCCGTCGCGCAGACCGGCGATGATCGCGTCCCGGACGGCCGCCGAGCGCCGGGGCTCACGGTTGGCCAGCACGGCGACGGTCACCCCGGCGTGACGGCCGACAGCGGGCGTCCAGGCGGTGGCCTCGCTGGCGTCGTCGGCGCGCACGCAGAAGATCCGCTGCGCCTCGGCCTCCTGCGCTCGACCTGCCGGTTCACGGTGGGATCGTCGGTGGCGGCGATGACGTACCACGCGCCGTCCACGTCCCCGGTGCGGTAGCCGCGCTCCAGCCAGGTGATCTCGCCCGCCCCCGCCAGCCCCTCGACGGCGGGGGTGGTCACCGGGGAGACGACCACCACGACCGCCCCGGCGGCCAGCAGGCGCGGCACCCGGCGCTGCGCGACGTGGCCACCACCGACGACGAGCACCCGGCGACCGGCGAGCCGCAGCCCGGAGGGGTACGGCGGGAAGTCGCTCACGCAGTCGATCGCTCGCTCGGCGTCCTTGCGGGTGACGCCCGCGGCGTCGAAGGTGGCCATCTCCCGGAGCACGGCGCCCGCGGACTCCACCACCGGGAACGCGAGCACCGCGCCAGTGCCCTCGCCGAGACGGAGGTCGAGGTCGAGGACCGGGCGGAGGCCGAGATGGCTCAGCGCGAGTGCGTGGCCGGGCTCGGCGCCACGGTGGCCAGCGATGCAGTGGTCGACGACGGCCGGGGCCAGGGCGGCCGCGACCAGCGCGGCGGAGCCGGCGATCAGGCCGTCCAGGACGACCGGGACCCGGCGCGCGGCCGCCCCGAGCAGGAACCCGGCCAGCCCGGCGTGCTCGAATCCCCCGACGCGGCCAGCGCCCCGCACCGGGTCGGCGCCCGCGTGGCCGGTCCCGCAGCGCGCGGGCGACCAGCGCGGTCTTCAGGGCGAGGGTGCGGTCGTCGACGCCGGTGCCCCGACCGGTCGCGCGCTCCGGCGCGGCGCCGGTGAACGCCGCGACCAGCGCGGCGGACGGTGTCGTGTTGGCGATCCCCATGTCCCCGGTGAGCAGGCAGTCGTAGCCCGCGTCCACCAGGCGGTCCGCCACGGCGCACCGGCCAGCATGCCCCGCACCGCCTCGTCGCGGCTCATCGCGGGCCCCCGGGACAGGTCTGACGTCCCGCGCCGGATCCTGTGGCCAGCAGGTCGTCTCCCGGCTCCGGAGTCGGCCGCGACGCCCATGTCGACGACGTACACGCTCGGCGCCGGCCTGGCGGGCCAGGACGCTCACCGCGGCACCCCCGGAGCGGATGTTGGCGACCATGGCGGCGGTCACCTCCTGCGGCCACGGGCTCACCCCCTGAGCGTGCACGCCGTGGTCCGCCGGCGAACACCGCGACCGCCGGCCGGGTCATCGCCGCCGGTGGGCAGCGGCGCTGGATGCCGGCCAGCTGCGTCGCGAGGCTCCTCCAGGTAGCCCAGCGCGCCGGCCGGCTTCGTCAGCTGGGCATGACGGTCCCGCGGCCTCCGCGCGCCGGCGTGCGTCCAGGGCTCCGACGGCGGTCAGCAGTCGCCCCAGTCGTGTGTCGGTCATGAGTCCATTGTCCCTTCGTCGGTCCCGACGACGGCGGCGCGGACCGAGGGACGGACCGAGGGGGGACCACCGCGCTAGCCTCGGCTCAGTCCCGTCAGCGCAGGTTCCCCAGAGGAGAACGATGAGTCTCGACCGTCCCGTCAGCCCGGACCCCTACGCCTGCTTCCCGCGGTGCCGTCCTTCAGGTGACCAGCGCCGACGTCCAGGACGGCGCGCCCCTGAAGGACGACCAGGTCGCGGATGCCGGCAACACCTCGCCGCAGCTGAGCTGGTCCGGGGCACCGGAGGGCACCAAGAGCTTCACCGTCACCTGTTTCGACCCGGACGCGCCGACGCCCTCCGGCTTCTGGCACTGGGTGCTGGTGGATCTTCCCGCGGACGCCACCAGCCTGGACACCGGCGCCGGCGCCGAGGGAGCCACGCTGCCCGGCGGCGCGTTCATGTGCCGTAACGACGGCGGCACCCATGCCTTCATGGGCGCGGCCCCGCCCGAGGGCGACCAGGTGCACCGCTACTTCTTCGTCGTGCACGCGGTGCACGAGGAGACCCTCGGCGTCGACGCCGACGCCTCCCCGGCGGTGGTGTCCTTCAACCTGGTCTTCAAGACAGCCGCCCGGGCCGATCCTGCACGGCACCTACCAGCACTGAGTCCACGGCAGCGCCCGGCGGAGGCGCCGCCCGGCGGCGGCACGATCAGCGGCACACGGTCGGAGGCTGCCGGCTCCAGCACATTCCCGGAGCTGACGGGCATGCCCGGGCCCGGACACCGGCACAGCTCCCAGGGGCCGCCCCGTCGCGGACCGCTCCGAGCGCGGACGGGAGCGGCGGACGACAGGGCGCAGGGCACCGAGACACCCGGCGTGTGCGTCAGCCCGGCCCCGATGACGAGCGGCAACCCGAAGGAGAGTCCATGACAGAGACCACGGCACGGCCCAACGGCGGCTCCACGACCGGCACCGGCTCCCCGGCCGCCAGCGACCTCAACTCGCTGACGCTGGGCGACACCGGGCCGATCCTGCTGCACGACCACCACATCATCGAGCAGATGGCGCACTTCAACCGCGAGCGCGTGCCGGAGCGCAACGTGCACGCCAAGGGCTCCGGGCGCCTTCGGGGTCTTCGAGACCACCGAGGACGTCTCGGCCTACACCAAGGCGGCGCTGTTCCAGCCGGGCGTCAAGACCGACATGCTGGCCCGCTTCTCCACCGTCGCCGGCGAGCAGGGCAGCCCCGACACGTGGCGCGACCCGCGCGGCTTCTCGCTGAAGTTCTACACGACCGAGGGCAACTACGACCTGGTCGGCAACAACACCCCGGTGTTCTTCGTCCGCGACACGATGAAGTTCCCGCACTTCATCCGCTCGCAGAAGCGCCGCGGCGGCAACGGCCTGCGCGACAACGACATGCAGTGGGACTTCTGGACGCTCAACCCGGAGTCCGCGCACCAGGTCACCTACCTGATGGGCGACCGGGGCATCCCGGCCTCGTGGCGGGAGATGAACGGCTACGGCTCGCACACCTTCATGTGGATCAACGCGGCCGGCGAGAAGTGCTGGATCAAGTACCACTTCAACTCCGACCAGGGCGTGAAGAACCTGACCCAGGAGGCGGCCAACAAGATCGCCGGCGAGGACTCCGACTTCCACCGCCGCGACCTGCTACGAGGCCATCGACAACGGGGACTTCCCGTCCTGGACCCTGCACGGTGCAGGTGATGCCCTACGAGGACGCGAAGACCTACCGGTTCAACCCGTTCGACCTGACCAAGGTGTGGCCGCACAGCGACTACCCGCTGATCAAGGTCGGCACGATGACGCTGAACAAGAACCCGGACAACTTCTTCGCCCAGATCGAGCAGGCCGCGTTCGAGCCCAGCGCGATCGTGCCCGGCATCGGGTTCAGCCCCGACAAGATGCTGCTCGGCCGGGTGTTCGCCTACGCGCGACACGCACCGCTACCGGATCGGCCCGAACTACCAGCAGCTGCCGGTCAACCAGCACCGGGTCGCAGGACGCGAACACCTACCAGTTCGACGGTCCGATGGCCTACGAGCACACCGGCGACCAGCCCGTGTACGCGCCGAACTCGCTACGGCCGCGGCTACGCCGACGAGACCGGTCCGGCCGAGGACGGCTGGGAGACCGACGGCGAGATGGTCCGCGCCGCCTACGCCCTGCGCCCCGAGGACGACGACTTCGGCCAGGCCGGCACGCTGGTGCGCGAGGTGTGGGACGACGCGCAGCGCGAGCGCTTCGTGCACAACGTCGCCGGCCACATCCTCGGCGGGGTCTCCGAGAGGCTGCTGCCGCAGGTCTTCGACTACTGGAAGAACGTCGACGCCGACACCGGCAAGCGGATCGAGGAGCTGGTGATGGCCGGCAACGAGCTGCTCCCTTCTCCGCACCCCGCCGAGCGCGAGGGCGTGCTCGTCGAGCGCGAAGGCGGACGCTGAGCCGAGGCCGGCCACCGCACCACCCGGACGGCCCGGTCCCCCGTGGGGCCGGGCCGTCCGGCGTCCCCGGCCAACCGCCGGTAGGACAGGATGGCGGCATGGCCAACACCGACCTCGTCCCTGTCGTCGACGTCCTCGGTGAGCCCTACGTCGCCGAGACGATCGAGCTGCCCGACGACGACGAGGGCGGGGTCGTCGCCACGCTGGTCAGCCGGCGCACGGACCGGACCAGCCCCCGGGCCGTGCTGCACGTGCACGGGTTCGCCGACTACTTCTTCCAGACCGCGGCCGCCGACTACTGGGTGGGGCGCGGCTACGACTTCTACGCCCTCGACCTGCGCAAGTACGGCCGGTCGCTGCGCGCCCACCAGACCCCCAACTTCGTCGCCGACCTCGCCGACTACTACGCCGAGCTCGACGAGGCGCTCCGCCGGGTCGGCGCCCGCGACGGCCACGACCACGTCGTCGTCTCCGCGCACTCGACCGGTGGGCTGGTCACGCCGCTGTGGGCGCACGACCGGCCGCCCCGACCTGGCCGGGATGGTGCTCAACTCGCCCTGGCTGGACCTGCAGGGCAGCCTGCTGCTGCGCACGGCGGGCACGCGGGCGCATCGACCAGATCGGGCCGCCGGCGGCCCTACCTCGCGATCCCGCGCGACGTGTCCGGCCTCTACGCCCGCAGCCTGCACCGCGACCACGAGGGCGAGTGGGACTTCGACCTGGCCTGGAAGCCGCTGGAGTCCTGGCCGGTGTACGCCGGCTGGCTGCGCGCCGTACGACGGGGGCACGCCCGCGTGCACCGGGGGCTCGCCGTGCCGGCGCCGGTCCTGGTGCTCACCTCGGACGCGAGCGGGCACCCGCAGGAGTACGACGAGACGTGCACCAGCACCGACATCGTGCTCGACGTCGAGCTGATCCGGCAGGTGGGCCCACCAGCTCGCCCGACCACGTCACGCTGGTGCCGGTCCGCGGGGGCGATGCACGACGTGACGCTGTCCCGGGAGCCGGTGCGGACCCGGGTGTTCGACGAGATCAGCCGCTGGCTGACGCCTACGTCGCTGACGTCGGGCCGCAGCGCGGCGACCGCGGGTAGGCGTGCCGGCGCGATGACCCTCTCCACGTTCGACTGCGATCGCCGCCATCACCGAGCACAGCGCCGGCTTCGCCGAGGCCACCCGCGACCACCTCGACGCCCCGGTCGAGCACTGTCCGGGCTGGTCGGTGGCCGACCTGGTGTGGCACCTGACCGAGGTGCACTGGTTCTGGGGCACGATCGTCGCGGAGCGGCTCGACGCAGCCCCCGGACGCGGTCGCGGCGCCCGCCGCGCGCCCGACGACGCCGCGCTGGTCGACGCGTTCGTGGCCGGCGCGGCCCGGCTGGTCGAGGTGCTGCGCGAGGCCGACCAGTCCGCGCCGTGCTGGACCTGGGCCGGCTGGCAGCAGGACGTCGCCTTCGTCACCCGCCACCAGGTGCAGGAGGCCGCCGTGCACCACTGGGACGCCGTCCACGCCGCCGGGCGGGACGCTGGTGCATCGACGCCGGCGGTCGCCGCCGACTGCGTCGACGAGTTCCTGCACTTCTCGGTCGCCTCCGACGACGACCCGGACGAGCCCGGTCAAGCCCGCCGCTGCAGGGCACCCTCGCGTTCCGCGCGCACCGACACCGGCGACGCGTGGACGCTCACCGACGGCGCGCGCCCGGGGACGGCCCGGGTCACCGCCGGGCGCCGCCGCCGGCGTGCCCGTCGTGCGAGGCCGACCGCCGCCGACCTGCTGCTGTGGCTCTACGGCCGCGTCGGAGCTCGACACCTCCGGCGGTGCCCGACGACCTGCTCGCGCGGTTCCGGGCGATCTGCTTCACCGACTGAGCACGACCGGCGGGCCGCTCGCATCAGCCGCCGACGCAGGAACTGCACCAGCGCCGCGACCCCGACGACGCACGATGAAGGCCCGCAGCGCCCAGGACGGCAGCCGGCGCCCGACCGTGGCGCCGATCTGGCCGCCGATCACCGAGCCGACCGCGATCAGCCCGGCGACCGCGTAGTCGATGTCGGCGACGAAGACGAACACGACGGCGGCGACCAGGTTGACCAGCAGCGCCAGCACGTTCTTGGTGGCGTTGTTGCGCTGCATCGTCTCGGTCAGGCCGACCCCCAGGATGGCCATCAGCAGCACCCCCTGGGCGGCGCCGAAGTAGCCGCCGTACACGCCCGGTCAGGTAGACCAGCACCCACACCCAGGCGGCGCCGTGCTCGGGCCGCTCGACGCCGCGGGCCTCGGCGCGGCCGCGACCCGCCGGCTGATCACCGGCTGGAGCACCACCAGCACGCAGCCCAGCCCGATCAGCACCGGCACGATCGCCGTCGAAGGCGCCGGCGGGCAGCACCAGCAGCAGCACCGCCCCGGTGACCCCGCCCAGCACGCGAGGCCGCGCCCAGCCGGAGCAGCCGCGGCCGCTGGCCGGCCAGCTCGCGCCGGTAGCCGATCGCCCCGGACAGCGAGCCGGGCACCAGGCCCAGGGTGTTGGACACGTTGGCGGTGACCGGGGGGACGCCGAGCGCGAGAAGGGTCGGGAACGTGATCAGCGTTCCCGACCCCACCACGGTGTTGATGGTGCCGGCGGCGATCCCCGCGAGGAAGATCGCCACCATCTCCAGCGACGGTCACTGAGCGGGGGGCTCCCCGCGGGTCACCGTCGAGCGGCGCCGGCGCTCGTCGCGTCGCCGCGGCGTCGGCGGCCTCGCGCGTGCGCAGGTTGCTCGACTCCTCGGCGGCGGCGATCGCCGCGCGCCACCTCCTCGCGGGTGCGCCTCGCAGCGCGGCGTCCTCGGGCACGTCCGGCTCGGTCGGAGCCCATGTCGACGCGGGTGCGCGGGCCGTCGACCTTGTCGGGGATGCCCTGCAGGCTGTTCATCGTGGAGCCCAGACCCTCGAGCGCCTTGCCGATCTCGCTGGGCACGATCCACACCTTGTTGGCGTCGCCCTCGGCGATCTTCGGCATCATCTGGAGGTACTGGTAGGCCAGCAGCGACTGGTCGGGGCGGCCGTCGTGGATGGCCTGGAAGACCGTCTGGATGGCCTGGCCCTCACCCTGCGCCTTGAGGATCCGCGACTCCCGGTCGGCCTGGGCGCGCAGGATCAGCGACTCGCGGTCGCCCTCGGCGTTGAGGATCGCGGACTGCTTGCCGCCCTCGGCGGTGAGGATCGCGGACTGCCGCTGGCCCTCGGCGGTGAGGATCGCGGCGCGCTTGTCGCGGTCGGCGCGCATCTGCTTCTCCATCGAGTCCTTGATCGACGGCGGCGGGTCGATGCCCTTGAGCTCGACCCGGTTGACCCGGATGCCCCACTTGCCGGTGGCCTCGTCGAGCACGCCGCGCAGCCGGCTGTTGATCTCGTCGCGGCTGGTCAGCGTCTGCTCGAGGTCCATGCCGCCGACGATGTTGCGCAGCGTGGTCATGGTGAGCTGCTCGACGGCCTGGATGTAGTTGGCGATCTCGTACGTCGCGGCGACCGGGTCGGTGACCTGGAAGTAGATGACGGTGTCGATCGAGACCACCAGGTTGTCCTCGGTGATCACCGGCTGCGGCGGGAAGGACACCACCTGCTCGCGCAGGTCGATCATGTAGCGGACCTTGTCGACGAACGGCACGACGATGTTCAGCCCGGCCGGCAGGCTGGCGCTTGTACTTGCCGAACCGCTCGACGATCCCGGCCCGGGCCTGCGGCACGATCCGGATCGTCTTGCCGAGCACGACCACGGCGAAGCACCAGCCAGACAGGATGAGCACGATCACGTGCTGCTGGCATGGAGTCCCCTTCTCTCGTTCGTGTGACGTCGGATCCTAGGAGCTCGAGCTCGGGGATCTCGTGCACCATGGCGGTGGCGCCCCGGATCTCGAAGATGTCCACCGTGCGCTCCGGGCTCGATGACCGCGTCCTCGTCGTAGGGACGGGCCGTCCACACCTCGCCGTCGATCCGGATCTGGCCGCCCTCGCTGGAGATCTCCGTCGACGACCACGCCCTGCGGCCGACCAGCTTCTCGTGGCCCTGCACCAGGTCGGGCCGGCGTGCAGCCGCTTGACGACGCTGGGTCGCACCAGCGCCAGCATCGCCACCGAGCCGGCCACCGCGGCCAGCGACCTGGACGGCCACGGGCAGACCGATCAGCGCGGTCGACGATGCCGACCACGGCGCCCACGGCGAGCATCAGCAGGATCAGGTCGAGGCTGAACAGCTCGGCGACGCCGAGCACGATGGCCAGACCGAGCCAGATCTCCCACAGTGGTCCCGCAGCCAGTCCATGCTCCGAGCCTACCCAGGAGGTCCGCATCAGCGGGCTGCGGCGACGCGCCGCCCAGCGGTCGTCCTCGCGGGTCAGCCGCATCGGCATGCCGAAGGTCGCGGACACCATCTCCTCGGTCAGCACCTGCTCCAGCGGCCCGGCCGCGACGACCCGGCCCTCGCGCAGCAGCAGGGCGTGGGTGAAGCCGGGCGGGATCTCCTCGACGTGGTGCGAGACCAGCACCGTCGCCGGCGACGTCTCGTCCATCGCCAGCACCGACAGCGTCGAGACCAGGTCCTCGCGGCCGCCGAGGTCGAGCCCGGCGGCCGGCTCGTCGAGCAGCAGCAGCTCGGGGTCGGTCATCAGCGCCCGGGCGATCTGCACCCGCTTGCGCTCGCCCTCGGAGAGGGTGCCGAAGGTGCGGTCGGCGAGGCGCGCGACGCCCGACCTCGCTCAGCAGCCCGTCGGCCCGGGCGTGGTCCAGCTCGTCGTAGTGCTCCCGCCACCGGCCCGAGCACGCCGTACGACGCGGAGACGACCACGTCGTGCACCCGCTCCTCGCGCGGGATCCGCTCGGCCAGGGCGGCGCTGGTCAGGCCGATCCGCGGGCGCAGCTCGAACACGTCGACCGTGCCGAGCACCTCGCCCAGGATCCCGACGACCCCGGAGGTGGGGTGGATCTGCGCCGACGCGACCTGCAGCAGCGTGGTCTTGCCGGCACCGTTGGGCCCGAGCACCACCCAGCGCTCGTCCTCCTCGACCGTCCAGTCGACGCCCTCGAGCAGGGTGGCCGCGCCTCGGCGCACGGTGACGTCGGCGAGCTCGAGAACGGCGTCCATGGGCTGAGCGGTCTCCCTCGTGCTGGGGGGTGGTCGCGGACCACCGTACGGACTCGGCTCCGGGCGCCGCGGTGCGGCTCGACGGCCGCTGGCGTAACCTCGTGCGGTGAGCTCCGTCGCCCGCTGCCCGTCTCCGCACGCTTCGCGCTGTGGTTCTCCGCCTGGGTCTCGGGCGCGACCAGCCTCGACGACGCCCGGGACGCCGTCGTCGGGGACGACGCCGCCCACGACGTGGCCGGGCTGCCCGGATCGCCGCAGCCGCAGCCGCTGATCCTGGCGCTGGGGGCTATGCGCAACCTCGGCGCGACCGGCGCGGGGATCGCCCTGCCGGTCCCCGGCGACCCGCTCGGCCTGGCCGGGCCGGGGCCGTTCAACGTGGAGGTGCTCGAGGTCGGCGAGGGCGTCGTCCTCGACGGCGCCGACCTCGGCCTGGTCCCGCACCGCGCGGGGGCCGGCGTGGTCTGGGCCTGTCACCCGGCGGTCTCGCGCCGGCAGCTGCCCGACCCCTTCGAGGCCGACGCCGCGCTGCGCCAGGCGCTGCTGCGCACCACCGACGTGCTCGCCGACCTCGACGTGGCCCGCTGGCGACCGGAGGTGGCCGACGAGCTGATGGCGCTGCGCCGGCACACCGACCTCGGGCTGCCCGCGACGATGCCCTCGCGCGCGGTGCGGCTGGCCGGTCTCTCCGGACGGTGCCGGACCATCGTGGAGCTCGCGCTCGAGGACGACGGCGGCAGCCTCAGCGCCACCGAGGCCGAGTCCCGGCGGGCCGCGCTGACCCCCCTGGACCAGGCCGCCAGTCGGGGACTGGTGGCGGCCTGCTCGGCCGGCGTGTGGCCCTCGCCGGCGCGGTGACCCGGTGGGAGGCCGCCCGAGCGACGGACGCACGGCCTCGGGCCCGGCCGGACGGCGATAGCCTCGGCGAGCGATGGACGACGACCCGAACACTCTGCTGATCACGCTGACCGGCAAGGACCGGCCCGGCGTCACCTCGACGATCTTCGCGACACTCGCCGCGTTCGGGGTGGCGGTGCTCGACATCGAGCAGATCGTGCTCCGCCGCCGGCTGGTCCTCGGGGTCCTGGTGACCGTGCCGCGCGACTGGAAGGCGCTGCGCGACGCAGTCGACGCGGGTCGCCGACGAGCTCGGCATGCAGGTCGAGGTCGACCGCGGGCACCGGCGACAACCGACAGCGTCCCGAGGGCCGCAGCCACGTGACCGTCCTGGGCATGCCGCTGCGACCCGCCGCGGTGGCGGCGATCGCGGGCCGGATCGCCGACACCGGGGCGAACATCGACCGGATCGAGCGGATGGCGCGCTACCCGGTCACCGCGATCGAGCTGCACGTCTCCGGCGCCGACCCGAACCGGCTGCGGGTGCTGCTGGCCGAGGAGGCCGCGGTGCAGGCGGTCGACGTCGCGGTGCAGCCGGCCTCGCTGCTCCGCCACGGCATGCGCCTGGTGGTCATGGACGTGGACTCCACCCTGGTCCAGGGCGAGGTGATCGAGATGCTGGCGGCGCACGCGGGCTGCCTCGACCAGGTCCGCGCCGTCACCGAGGCCGCGATGCGCGGGGAGCTCGACTTCGAGGAGTCGCTGCGCGAGCGGGTGGCGACTGCTCGCAGGACTGGACGCCTCGGCCCTGGACGCGGTGTACGACGAGGTGGAGCTCGCCCCCGGCGCGCGCACGCTGGTGCGCACCCTCAAGCGGCTGGGCTACCGGTTCGCGATCGTGTCCGGCGGGTTCACGCAGGTGACCGATCGGATCGCCGCGGACCTGGGCATCGACTTCGCGGCCGCCAACGAGCTGGAGGTCGCCGACGGCGTGCTGACCGGCCGGATCCTCGGGCCGGTCGTGGACCGGGCCGGCAAGGCGGACGCGCTGCGCCGGTTCGCCGGCGGCGGCCGGCGTGTCCGAGGGAGCGACGGTGGCGATCGGTGACGGCGCCAACGACCTGGACATGCTCGCGGCCGCCGGGCTCGGGATCGCGTTCAACGCCAAGCCGGTGGTCCAGCGGGCGGCGGACGCCGCGGTGAACGTGCCGTACCTCGACGCGATCATGTACCTGCTCGGGATCAGCCGCGAGGAGGTCGAGGCCGCCGACGCGCTGGAGGGGCTCACGACCGGGGAGCCTCCGCTCGGGTAGCCCGCGCTCGTTCGGATCGTGACCGGCGCTGACCGGCCGCTCCGCTGGTCGTCGACGGTGACCGGCGGGTCAGGCGCCGCCCACGTGGTAGCCGACCAGCCGGCCGCTCTCGGAGCCGAGCCCCGTCCAGGGCACCGCCACCTCGAACACCGCCAGCGCGGCGGGCGGGAAGCCGGTGAGCAGGCCCGAGACCGCCTCGGGGTCCCCGGCACCGTCGTCGAGAAGGTGGCACAGGAACGCGGCGGTGGGGTTGTGGCCCACGAAGAGCACGGTGCGCGCGCCCGGCGGGACGGCCTGCAGCGCCTCGAGCACCACGTCGGCGCTGCCGGTGTAGGCGGCGTCCTCGAAGGTCACCTCGCAGTCGGTGGCGTCGGCGCCCTCCGCGAGGGCCGACCAGGTCTGCCTGGTCCGCTGCGAGGAGGAGACCAGGGCCAGGTCCGGGACCAGGCCGCGCTCACGCAGGTGCTCGCCCGCCTCGGTCGCGGCACGGACCCCGCGGTCGGTCAGCGATCGCTCGAAGTCCGTCGCCGCAAAGGGCTCGGCCTTCGCATGGCGCATCACGATGAGGCGCAACCGGTCCGTCACAGAGTCAACTCTCGCACCACGTAGGCTGCGCTGCATGCCGATCGGTCCAACTGACAGCCCGCTCAGCGGACCGGGTCCCCTGATGGCGATCGGGGGGGCCGAGGACAAGCTCGGCCGGCGGACCGTCCTGCGGACCTTCGTGTCGCTCGCTGGCGGCGCCGACGCCAGGATCGCCGTGGTGCCCACGGCGTCCTCGCTGGGCTCCGAGATCGTCGAGGTCTACGACACGCTGTTCCGCCGCCTCGGCGCGAGCACCGTCGTCTCGGCCGGCCCTCAGACCCGCGAGGAGGCCGACGACCCCGCGGTGGTGGGGCTGCTGGACGACGTCACCGGCGTGTTCATGACCGGCGGCAACCAGCTCAAGCTCTCCGGGATCGTGAACGGCACCGCGTTCGGCGACGCGATCACCGCGGCCCGTGCCCGCGGGGCGGTGGTCGGCGGCACCAGTGCCGGGGCCAGCATCCAGTCCTCGCACATGGTCGCGTTCGGGCCCGGAGGCTCGACCCCCAAGCAGCGGATGACCCAGCTGGCCGCGGGCCTCGGCCTGATCCGGGACGTGGTCATCGACCAGCACTTCGGGCAGCGCAACCGCTACGGACGGCTGCTGATGCTGGTGGCGCAGAGCCCGGGGCTGCTGGGGATCGGGGTGGACGAGGACACCGGGGCGGTGGTGACGACCGAGGACGGCCACGAGGTGCTGAGCGTCGTCGGCAAGGGCGTGGTCACCGTCTTCGACGGCCGCAACGTCGTGTCGAACGCGCACGAGGCCCGCCGTACCGCCCCGCTGCTCGCCTCCGGTGTGGTCCTGCACGTGCTGCCGGCCGGCTCGGTGTTCGACCTGACCACCAAGACGCTGGTCCGCCAGGACGAGGCGCCCGACCCGGACGACGTGGAGGAGCTCGCGGTTGCGGGGCGTGGCCTGACGCGGTTGGCTCGGGACATCGCCGCCGGCGACGTGTCCCCCAGCCTGCTGCGGCGGCGCCGCGCCCGGCAGAGCCCCGAAGGAGATCGCGCATGAGCATCCCGTCGCCCGACCTGTCGATCCTGGAGACCCGCGTCTACCGCGGGGCCAACGTCTGGTCCTACGACAAGGCGATCCACCTGGTCGTCGACCTCGGCTCACTCGAGGACCATCCGACCAGCGCGCTGCCGGGCTTCACCGAGCACCTGATGGCGATGCTGCCCGGGCTGCGCGAGCACTCGTGCTCCCGGGGCCGGCGCGGCGGCTTCGTGGAGCGGCTGAACGAGGGCACCTGGCTGGGCCACGTGGCCGAGCACGTCGCGCTCGCCCTCCAGCAGGTGGTGGGTCACGACATCCGCCGCGGCAAGACCCGCCAGGTGAAGGGTGAGAAGGGCCGCTACAACATCATCTACGGGTACGTCGACGAGAACGTCGGTCTCGCCGCCGCGCGGCTCGCCGTACGCCTGGTCAACCATCTCGTGGAGGCGGATCCCGAGCTCGACTGGGACACCGAGCTGGAGGCGTTCATCCTGCGCGCGGAGCGGACCGCGTTCGGCCCCTCCACGCAGGCGATCCTCGACGAGGCGGTCTCACGGGACATCCCGTGGATCCGGCTGAACCAGTACTCGCTCGTGCAGCTGGGCCAGGGGGTCCACCAGAAGCGGATCCGCGCCACGATGACCTCGGCGACCAGCGCGATCGCGGTGGACGTGGCCTCCGACAAGGACCTCACCACCCGGCTGCTTGGCGCGGCCGGTCTGCCGGTGCCCCGGCAGGAGTCGGTGCGCACCGCCGACCAGGCGGCCGCGGTCGGCGAGCGGATCGGCTACCCGGTCGTGGTGAAGCCGCTGGACGGCAACCACGGCCGCGGCGTGTGCCTCGACCTCCAGGACGCGGCCGCGGTCCGGGCGGCGTTCCCGGTGGCCCAGGAGCAGTCCCGGCGCGGCTGGGTGATCGTGGAGTCCTACATCACCGGGCGCGACTACCGGTGCCTGATCATCGACGGCAAGCTGGCCGCGGTCGCCGAGCGGGTGCCCGCGCACGTCATCGGCGACGGCCACAGCACCGTCGAGGACCTCGTCGAGCTCACCAACGCCGACCCCCGCCGCGGCGTGGGCCACGAGAAGGTGCTGACCCGGATCAAGCTCGACGCCGCGGCGCTCGCACTGCTGGCCGACCAGGGCTACAAGCCCGGGGACGTGCCCGCCGCCGGGGAGACCGTCAAGCTGACCCTGACCGGGAACATGTCGACCGGTGGGATCTCCATCGACCGGACGTTCGAGGCGCACCCGGAGAACGTCGAGATCGCCGAGGAGGCGGCCCGGATGGTCGGGCTCGACATCGCCGGCATCGACTTCATCTGCCCCGACATCACCGAGCCGGTCCGGGAGACCGGTGGCGCGATCTGCGAGGTCAACGCCGCCCCCGGCTTCCGCATGCACACCCACCCGACGATCGGCGACCCGCAGTTCATCTCCAAGCCCGTGGTCGACATGCTGTTCCCGCCGGGCGCGGCCAGCCGGATCCCGATCGTCGCGGTGACCGGAACCAACGGCAAGACCACCACCGCGCGGATGATCTCGCACATCTTCAAGGGGATGGGGCGCAAGGTCGGCATGACCTCCACCGACGGCGTGGTCATCGACGAGCGCCTGGTGATCCGCGCGGACGCCTCCGGTCCCAAGTCGGCGCGGATGGTCCTGCAGAACCCTCGGGTGGACTTCGCCGTCTTCGAGGTCGCCCGTGGCGGGATCCTGCGCGAGGGCCTCGGCTACGAGCGCAACGACGTCGCGGTGGTCCTCAACGTGCAGCCCGACCACCTCGGGCTGCGCGGCATCGACACGGTCGAGCAGCTCGCCGACGTCAAGGCGGTGCTCGTCGAGGCGGTCCCCCGCGACGGGCACGCGGTCCTGAACGCGGACGACCCGCTGGTCCGCGAGATGCGCAGGCGCTGCTCGGGTCAGGTGGTCTGGTTCTCGATGGCGGAGCCCGGCTCGCCGGCGCGCGAGATGATCGACCAGCACTGCCGTCGGGGCGGCAAGGCCCTGGTTCTCGAGCCCAGCGACCGCGGCGAGATGATCGTGGTGCGGCACGGCCGCCGCGACATGCAGCTGGCCTGGACCCACCTGCTCCCCGCCACGTTCGGCGGCCGGGCCCGGATGAACGTGCAGAACTCCCTGGCCGCCGCCGCCGCCGCGTTCGCCGCCGGCGCCCCCCTGCACGACATCCGCCAGGGGCTGCGGACCTTCTCCACCAGCTACTACCTGTCCCCCGGTCGGCTCAACGAGGTCGAGGTCAACGGTGTGCAGGTGATCGTCGACTACTGCCACAACGCCCCCGGCATGCGGATGCTCGGCGACTTCGTGGACCGGGTCGGCGACTCCATGAGCACCACCAGCGACATCGGTCGGCCCTCGCGGATCGGTGTGATCGCCACCGCCGGCGACCGCCGTGACGACGACATGCGGGAGCTGGGCGCGGTCGCAGCCGAGCACTTCGACGTGGTGGTGGTCCGCGAGGACCAGTCGCTGCGCCGCCGGCAGCGCGGTGACACCGCCGCGCTGGTGGCCGAGGGCGTGCGGAGCACGATGGCCGCCGGTGGTCGCTGCAAGCAGCTCGAGGTGGTGCTCGAGGAGATCGAGGCAGTCCGGCACGCCATGTCCCGGGCGAACGCCGGCGATCTGGTGGTGGTCTGCGTCGACAAGCACCCCGCGGTGATGGCCGAGCTGGAGACCTGGTCCAAGCAGGCCCAGGCGGGGTCCGCGGCCGAGGACGGGCCGTGGGGCGACCCGGACTTCAGTCCGGCCCCGCCCACCTCCGGCGGGTCCTGATCCGTCACCGGCCGGTCTCCCCACCGGTGATCGTCCGGGCCGCCCACCGGTCGTCCCTCGGGGTCACCAGCTGAACGTCGCCAGCGACCCCGGCTCCAGGGCGTAGCCGAAGGACCGGCCGCGCCACGAGACGTCGAACCGGGACGTGCCGGCGGCGTCGTTGTAGGCGACCAGCACGTGCCCGCCGTCCGGGTTCCGGAACGCCACGGCTTCCAGATGGTGGACACCGAACGACGTGGCGCCGATCACTCGCGCCCCGGACGCCACGGAGCGGCCCACGTGCGCCCACGCGTCGTAGGCGGCGCTGCGGGTGACGTCCCCGGTGCTCGGGTCCACTGTGACCAGCCCGGTGCAGCGCAGGCAGCCGCCGTTGTTCGGGCCGCCGGCCGGGTCCAGGGCGAGGTTCCACTTCGTCACCCACGACGCCCCGTTCCGGATCGCCTGCACGACCAGGGTGTGCGCCTCGTAGCGCAGGTCCCGGGCGAAGTCGCTCCCCGCCCCGGCTGCTGAGCCGCCCCCGGGGTGGCTGCCGGGGTCGCTGACCGGACCGATCCCGCTGCACTCGCTGACCGCGACCGGCGTGTCGGGGTGCCGCTCGCGGAGCAGCCGCAGCGCGGACACGTCGCCCCGGTAGCAGTGGAACGCGACGCCGTACACGTGACGCCGGGTGGTCGGGTCCGACAGCAGGGCGGCCGCCTGCGGCCACCGGTCGAAGTTGTCGTCGAGCGCCCACAGGTGGACGCGGAGGCCGGCCGCGCGCAGGGCCGGCGCCAGATGCCGGTCGATCAGGTCGCGCTGCTGAGCGGTGTCCAGGGTCATGCCCGCGTAGCCGGGCGGCGAGAACGACGGCTCGTTCTGGAGGGTCAGGCCGCGGACCGGGACGCCCTCGGCGGTGTAGGCCCGGACCGTGCGGACCAGGTAGCGGGCGTAGGCGTCCGCGTCCTCGGCGCGCAGCGTGCCCCCCACCAGCGAGCCGCTCGTCTTCATCCACGCCGGGGCGCTCCACGGCGACAGCTCGACGGCCAGTGCGGGCTGGATTGCCGCGGCCTGCCGCAGCAGCGGCAGCACCGTCGTGGCGTCCCGGCCGAGGGAGAACCGGGTGAGATCCGGGTCACGGCCACCGGGCGGGACGTCGTCGTAGGAATAGCTGCCCACCGAGAAGTCGTTTGCTCCCACGGGCTGCCTCAGGATCCGCAGCCCGGCACCCCGGGTGGAGAAGATGTCCTGCATCACACGGGTCCGGGCAGCGCCGCTCAGGGAGCCCAGCACGGCCGCCGAGGCCCCGGTCACAGAAGCGGCCATACCGTAGAAATGCTGATAACGTCTGAAATCCCTGACAACGACGTCGGGGGCCGCAGACCTCCGGCTGGTGAACCGGGTGGACTGCTGGTCGGCCAGCCTGAGCCGACCGTCCGCCGTGGTCAGCATCACCCGAACCTCCGGCACCGCACTGGTGCCAGCAGACCGGGAGGGTTCCCGGTCAGGCGGCCGCGCCGAGGTGCAGGCCGCCGTCGAGCAGCCGAGCAGCACCGCCGCGACGACGGCCCGACGAAGACCCGGACGGCGATGTCCAGCCATCGGCATCGCCCTCCCGCAGACCTGCACGCCCCCAGCCTGCCACCTTGTGCCTCCGGGCCGAACCACGCACCGACGAGGAGACGCCGTGACCGCCACCACGTACCGACTACCCCACCAGTCCGCCCCTCCGCACGTGGAGGGTGGGACCGGGACCGCCGCGACCGTGCTGCTCGTCGACCCCGCGGCCACGGCCCCCGGGACCGCGGACGCTCTCGGCGCGACGGGCTACCAGGTCAGCACCTGCCGGGACGGGGAGCCGGCGCTGGTCGCCTTCTCCCGGATCCGGCCCGACGTCGTCGTCGCTGCCGTCACCCCCGGCAGCACCGACGGTCTCGACCTGCTGAGCGCTCTGCGAGCGGCCCGGCCGGGGCGCGCGGTGCCGGTGATCCTGCTCACCACGGGCGCCGAGGACGTGGTGCTGCGCGGGTTCGAGCTCGGCGCCGACGACTGCGTCCGGCTGCCGGTCTCGGGGGCCGAGATCGCCGCCCGGGTCCGCGCCAAGACGGTCCGGCCACCGGTCCCGGCCGGCCTCATCAGCCGTGACCTGCGCACCGGCCTGCTGTCCGAGGCGACGATGGTCGAGGAGGCCGGACGCGAGCTCGAGCGCGGCCGCCGGGTCGGACGCAACGGCGGCTTCGCGGTGGTGGCCTTCCAGGAGATGCCCAAGCTCCAGGAGCGGTTCGGAGGCGGCGCCGCCACCCAGATCGCCACCCAGGTGATCGAGCTGCTGCGGGAGAGCCCGGAGCCGTTGGAGCGGCTGGGGCTGGACCGCTCCGGGCGCCTCCTGGTGCTGCTGCCCGAGACGTCACCGGACGCCGTCGCCCGGCACCTCACCCGCTTCGCCCAGCGGCTGGCCGCCGCCCGCTTCTCCCTCGGCAACGAGGACACCGTCCGGGTCACCCCGGTCACCGGGTGGCTGCCGTTCTCCGAGGCGGCCACCGGCGGCCGCCTGATGAGCCGCGCCCGGACCGCCGCCGACGTCGCGGCCAACCACCTCGACCTGCTGCCCGTCGAGTGGACCCCGGCCCTGGCCGGATGGCCCTCGAAGCCGGCCCCCGTGCGGTGGCAGCACCGGCTGTTCGAGCGGCTGCGGCTGCCGCTGCAGTTCCTGGCCACCCTGGTGATAGGGATCGGTGCGCCGTACGCCGTGTACTGGGGTCTGGGCAGCATCGGCTGGGACGTGTCCGGGGTCGCCTACTGGGTCGTCATGGGTGCGCTGCTGGTCACCGCCGCCTCGATCTGGATCGAGAGCTTCTACGCGCTCGACCCGCAGCGGCCACCGGAGGAGCCGGGGGCGCCCTATCCCCCCGCCTCGGCGCTGATCGCGGCCTACCTCCCCAACGAGGCCGGCACCATCCTGGACACCGTCGAGGCGTTCCAGCGGATCGACTACCCCGGCGACTTCCAGATCGTGGTCGCCTACAACACGCCCAAGCCGCTGGCAGTCGAGGACGAGCTGTTCGAGATGGCCCGGCGCGACCCGCGCATCCTGCCGCTGAAGGTGGCCAACAGCACCTCGAAGGCCCAGAACGTGAACGCGGCGATGAGCCACGTCACCGGCGAGTTCGTCGGCATGTTCGACGCCGACCACCACCCCGAGCCCGGATCCTTCCGGCGCGCCTGGCGCTGGCTGTCGAACGGGTACGACGTGGTCCAGGGGCACTGCGTGATCCGCAACGGCGACGCGTCGCTGGTCGCCCGCACGGTCGCCGTCGAGTTCGAGTCGATCTACGCGGTCAGCCATCCCGGTCGCACCGCCCTGCACGGGTTCGGGGTGTTCGGCGGGTCGAACGGCTACTGGCGCACCAGCCTGCTCGCCGAGACCCGGATGCACGGCAACATGCTCACCGAGGACATCGACTCGACGCTGCGCGCGCTCGCGACCGGCTCGAAGATCGCCTCCGACCCGGGTCTGGTCTCCTACGAGCTCGCCCCCACCAACGTCACCGCTCTCTGGAAGCAGCGGGCCCGCTGGGCGCAGGGCTGGTTCCAGGTCTCCCGCAAGCACCTGAGCCTCACCTTCCGGTCCCCCCACCTGAGCGCACGGCAGAAGAGCGGCCTGGCGTTCCTGCTCGGCTGGCGGGAGATCTACCCCTGGCTGTCGCTGCAGATGTTCCCGGTGCTCGCCTACACCGCGCACCGCGAGGGCGGCATCACCGAGCTGAGCTGGCTGGCGCCCGCGCTGGTGCTGGCCACCCTGTTCACCCTCGCCGTCGGCCCGGCGCAGACGCTGTTCGCCTGGCGGCTGGCGGTGCCCGAGATCCGGCAGCGGTCGTCCTGGTTCTGGAGCCACCTGCTGGTCTCGTCGCTGGTCTACACCGAGTGGAAGAACATCATCGCCCGGATCGCGCAGATCAAGGAGCTGGCGGGCGAGGCGCAGTGGAACGTGACCCCGCGCAGTGCCGTCAGGGCCACCGACCTGAACCACGGCCGGAACCCCGGACCGGACTCCGGACCGGACTCCGGACCGGACTCCGGCACCACCACCCGCACCACCACCCGCACCACCACCCCGGAGGTGACCGCATGACCGCCGTGACCACCGAACGCACGCCCGACGTCACCCCGACCGACGCCGACGGCGTCCCCGCGGGCGGCCCGCCCGAGGGCGCCCCCCGCCGGGGCCGGGCCCTCGAGCTGGAGGGCTACCGGGGCCTGGCCGGGGTGACGATCGTCCTCTTCCACGTCATCCAGTACGCCGCGCAGGGGGGCGCCGACCTGAACCCGGTGCTGGCCGCCCTGGCCCGGTTCGAGACGGTCGACGTGCTGTTCCTGATGTCGGCGTACCTGCTGACCCTGTCCTACGCCCGGGCCGCCCTGAACGGGACCAGCGCCCAGCCCGCACGGCAGTTCCTGTTCCGCCGCGCGGTCCGCATCCTGCCGCTGTACTGGGTCGGGGTCACCACGGTGTGGGCGGTCCGGAACCCGACCCTGCCCGGGGACTGGGTGGACCTGCTCGAGCACCTCACCTTCACGCAGGTCTTCGACCGCACCCGGATCTTCTACACACTGGGGCCCACCTGGTCCATGAGCCTGGAGGTGATGTTCTACGCCCTCCTGGTGCTGCTGGCACCGCTGGCGGTGCGGGCCTGCGCGGGGATCGACTCCCGCCGTCGTCGGGTCGCCCTGCTGCTGGCCGGCACCCTGACGCTCTCGGTGGTCCCGGCGGTCTGGAACAGCGTCGCGTTCCTCGTGGCGAACGTGCCCTTCGACAACTGGCCGGTCTACTTCGGCCCGCAGGCCCGGTTCGGCGCCTTCGCCGCCGGCATGTCGCTCGCGGTCGTGGTGGCCGCGCGGGACGGCCGACCCGTGTTCTCCGGCATCTGGCCGACGGTCCTGAGGGTGGTCGGCGTCGGCGTCGTCGCCCTCGCCGCCGCCCTGACCTCCCGGGACTCCTGGGGCCAGGTCGTCTTCCACGACATCGCGGCCGTCGGCTGGTTCCTGGTGCTGGCCAGCACCGTCCTGGGCGTCAAGGGCCAGCTCTGGTCGCGGATGCTGTCCTGGCGCGGGCTGACCTGGCTCGGGCTGATCAGCTACAGCACCTACATGTGGCACGAGCCGGTGCTGATGCTGCTGGAGAGTGTCGGGATCACCAGCCGCAGCGGCGCCGGGCTGCCCTGGGCGCTTCTCGCGGTCACGGGCGTCTCGGTCGCCGTGGGCTGGGTCAGCTACCACGTGATCGAGCAGCCGACCAGCAAGCTGCGGATGCTGCGGGACCGGTCCGGCAGCAGCAGGGACTACTACCCGGAGCTGAGTCGCTGAGCGGAGTCGACCAGCCAGTCGACCCGCCCGGCGCCTCGCAGGGGCCGGATCACCCCCGGGCCGCCCGCACCTTGTCGCGGAGCGTCTCGGGGGTGTCCGGGGTGAATCCCGCGGCGGCCAGCCAGTCGTAGACGCCCTGCCGGTCCTCGTGGCACATCAGCGCCACGACGTCCCCCGGCCGGGCCTGGGCCACCAGCGCGTCGAGCCCGGCCACCTCGGTGGGGTACGACGCGAGGTGGTCCACGCCGACCCGCGCGGAACCGGACCGGAACACCTCGTCGAGCTCGTCGGTGGTGCGGCCGCGCAGGTACTTCGCCTTGTGCGCGACCACGACGACGTCCGCGTCCCGGGCGCCGCGCTCGCCGAGACCGGCGACGACCTCGTCCTGCCGGTCGCCGACGGCGCCGAGGGCGAGCAGCAGCCGGGAGCCCGGACGGCGAACCCCCTGCATGACCTCGAGCAGTGCCTCGAGCCCGGCCTCGTTGTGGGCGAGGTCGACGACCACGCTGAGGCCGTCCCGGGAGAAGAAGTTCATCCGGCCGGGGTTGTGCTCGGCATCGGGCCGGAAGGACCGCAGGCCCTCGACCACGGCCTCCCTCGGCAGACCGACACCGAGAGCGGCCGAGGCGGCGCCGAGCGCGTTCTCCACGTTGAAGCGGGAGAGCCCGGCCAGCGTCATCGGGATGTCCGCCACCTCGACCAGGGGGTCCGCGTCCCCGTCCGGGGTGAGCACCGACAGCCAGCCGTCGATCACCGTGGTGGCGCGACCGCCCGCCGACAGCGTGTCCCGCACGGCGGGCGAGTCCGGGTCGCGGGAGAACACCCACGGCCGGGCCCGGACCGAGGTCCGGGTCGCGTAGACCCGCGGGTCGTCACCGTTGAGCACCGCCCAGCCCTCCGGACGGGTGATCCGGGAGACCACGCCCTTGACCTCCGCGAGCTGGTCGAGCGTGTCGATGCCGTTCAGCCCGAGGTGGTCGGCGGAGACGTTCGTGAACACCGAGACGTGGTTGAACGCCAGCCCGATGCCCTTGAGCAGGATGCCGCCGCGCGCCGTCTCCGTGACCGCCAGCTGCACCTCGGGGTGGGCGAGCACGCGGCCGGCCCCCGAGGGCCCCGAGTAGTCCCCCGGCTCGACCAGCTCGCCGTCGATGTAGATGCCGTCGGTGCTCGACCAGCCGACGTGCAGGCCGTGGACCCGGCCGATGTGGGCGACCATCCGGGAGGTGGTGGTCTTGCCGTTGGTGCCGGTCACGGCCACGATCGGCACCCGCGGCCGCAGCGTCGTGGGACCGGGCCCGGGCTCGCTGGCGCTGACGGTCTCCGCCGCGCGGCTCACCAGGTCCTCGAGCGCGGCGCCCCGGCCGGCCGAGCCCTCGAGTCCGTCGAGCACGTCGGCCACCGCGTGGCCGAGGACCTGCGCCCGGGTGCGGTTGCGCCACGGGAACGCGACCACCACCTGGTGGACGTCGGCGGTGGCCCGGACCCGGACCGCGAGCCGGGTGGTGCCGGACTCGGCGGCGATCTGGCGCAGCAGCCGCTCGATCGCGCGGGCGGCGAAGCGCTGCCGGAAGCCGCTGCCCGGCTGTCCCGGCCGGGACGTCCGCAGTCCCACCCGGGCAGCGAAGCGCAGCGCCGTCGCGGAGGGCGCGTCGATGAGCCGGGTGAGGTCCAGGGTCAGCTTGACCGCTGCCCGCGGGAAGTACAGGTTCGGACCCTCGAGGACCCGGAGCTCGACGAGCGCGGACGTCATGGGCGCACGCTACCGAAGCGGGTCAGGCACCCATCGCGTGGTAGCCGCCGTCGACGTGCACGATCTCCCCGGTGGTGGCCGGGAAGAAGTCGCTGAGCAGCGCCACGACCGCCTTGGCGGTGGGAGTGGTGTCCTTCTCGTCCCAGCCCAGGGGCGACCGGTCGCTCCACATCGACTCGAGCTGCTCGAAGCCGGGGATCGCCTTGGCGGCCAGGGTCTTCAGGGGCCCCGCCGAGACCAGGTTGACCCGCACGCCCTGCGGCCCCAGGTCCCGGGCCAGGTAGCGCGAGCAGGACTCCAGCCCGGCCTTGGCCACGCCCATCCAGTCGTACGCCGGCCAGGCGACCGTCGCGTCGAAGGTCAGGCCGACCACGGAGCCGCCCTCGCTCATCAACGGCAGGGCGGCCTTCGACAGCGACATCAGCGAGTATGCCGAGACCTGGACGGCCTGGGCGACGTCGTCCCAGGGACCGCCCATGAACTTGCCGCCGAGCAGCGTCTCCGGGTTGCCGTAGGCGATCGAGTGCACGACGCCGTCGAGACCGTCCACGTGCTCGCGCACGAGCTCCGGCAGCTGCTCGAGGTGGTCGGGGTCGGTCACGTCGAGCTCGATCACCGGGGTCGGCTCAGGCAGCCGGCCGACGATGCGCCTGGTGATGTTGAGCGCGCGGCCGAAGTTCGAGACCAGCACGGTCGCGCCCTGCTCCTGCGCGACCCGTGCCACCGCGAAGCCGATCGAGCTGTCCATCGTGACCCCCGCGACGAGGATCCGCTTGCCTTCGAGAATGCCCATGCCGTCGTACTCCCTTGATGTCGTTGGTCGTGCGGCCGGGACCGGCCTGGATGAGGTCGGGTCAGTGGCCCATGCCGAGGCCGCCGTCGACGGGGATCACCGCGCCGGTGACGTAGCCGGCGTCCTCGGAGCCCAGCCAGCGCACCACCGCGGCGACCTCCTGCACCGAGGCGTAGCGGCCCAGCGGGATCTGCTCCTTGTACCGGGCCTGGGTCTCCTCGGGCAGCACCGCGGTCATCTCGGTCTCGACGAAGCCCGGCGCCACCACGTTGGCGGTGATGGACCGGCTGCCGAGCTCGCGGGCCAGGGAGCGCGCCATCCCGACCAGACCCGCCTTGCTGGCGGCGTAGTTGACCTGGCCGGCCGACCCGAGCAGGCCGACCACCGAGGAGATGAAGATCAGCCGGCCACGACGCAGGCGCAGCATGCCCTTCGCCGCACGCTTGGCGACCCGGAAGGAGCCGGTCAGGTTGGTGTCGATGACCCGACTCCAGTCGTCCTCGCTCATCCGCAGGACCAGCGTGTCCGCGGTGATGCCGGCGTTGGCGACCAGCACCTCCACCGGCCCGTGCGCGGCCTCGATCTCGGTGAAGGCGGCCTCGACGGCGTCCGGGTCGGTGACGTCGCAGCGCACCGCGAGGACCCCCTCGGGGGGCTCGCCGCTGCGGTAGGTGATGGCGACCTGGTCGCCGTTGGCGACGAACGCCTCGGCGATCGCCCGGCCGATCCCCCGGTTGCCCCCGGTGACGAGTACCGATCTGCTCATCGCGCTCCCCTTGTCTCGCCCGGCCCGGACCGGCGTGCAGGCGGTGCCAGGGACGCTATCGGCTACCCACGGGTACCCGTCAATCCGCCCGGGCGGGGACGGCGACCCGGCTCAGTCGTCCTCGAGCCGGAAGCCGAGCTTGAGACCGACCTGGAAGTGCTCGACGGCGTCGTCCTTGACCTGGCCCCGGACCTGGGTCACCTCGAACCAGTCCAGATGGCGCAGCGTCTGGGAGGCCCGCTCGATGCCGTTTCGGATGGCCTGGTCGATGCCGTCGGGAGACGTTCCGACGATCTCGGTGACGCGATACACACGGTTGGACATGTCACTCCTCGGAAGGGCTGGTGTGGCGAGATTGGCAGGGTGATGCCCTGTGATGGTAGGTGCCACCGACGTACCGTGGACATATGCCCAGACAGCCGGAACCCGTCCGGATCACGACCGCGAACCGCAGCCACGGTGAGGACATCGCCCGTCGTCAGAAGCGCTACCTCATCTCCATGGGCATCCGTACCGTGTGCTTCGTGCTGGCGGTGCTGAGCATCGGGCACTGGTTCCTGTGGCTCTTCCTCGCCGCGTCGTTCTTCCTGCCGACCATCGCGGTGGTGGTTGCCAACGCGCACACCGACACCGATCCGGGCGGACCGGACTACTTCGAGCCGGATCTCAGCACCCGCTCGCTGGAGGGTCCGGCCGCCTGAGGGTCCCTGACATGAATCTGACACGCTGTTGGATCTGTGCCGGGCGTCGTGGCAGGATGGAAGATGAGCGAGCTCAGCCTCCCCCGTCTGGGCTCGCTCGTTGAGAGGCGCTGGACGACTTCCCCTGTGGTCATCCGGCGCCTCTCCACGTCCACGCCGTCCTCGCCGGCTCTGCCGGTCCTGTCGGCTCCCGTGCCCACGTCCCGCTCCCGACGGAGGTTCCTGTGCCGCTCACCTGCTCGGCCAAGGGCTGCCAGGACGTCGCCGCCTGGTCGCTGCTGTGGAACAACCCCCGGCTGCACACGCCGGAGCGGCGCAAGGTCTGGCTGGCCTGCGACGGCCACCGCGAGTCGCTGTCGGCCTTCCTGGGCGCCCGGGGATTCCTGCGCGGCGTCGAGCCGGCCGCCGACCCAGCCGCCGACCCAGCCACCGGCCCGGCCGGCGACCGGGACGACGAGCCGGGTGCCGACTAGTGGAAAACCGCACGTTCCCGTCCCGGTGTCACTGATAATGAGGCGTCCCGACACGATCCGGAGATCTCCTTGGCCTCACGCTTGGCTGCGTTGCTGAGCTCGCGCAGCAGCTGGTTCGACCTCGGCGTGTTCGCGCTGGGCGTCGCGCTGCTGGTCGCCTCGGTCTCCGAGGTGGTCGGGGCCGACCCCGAGCTGCGCCACACCCTGCTCCTCGCGCTCGCCGTCCCGCTGATCGTCGGGGTCGCCCGGTTCCCGATGGTGCTGGACAGTGGGGAGGGCGGCATCGAGGTCGGCTTCGAGGCCTGCATCCTGATGTTCCTGCTCTGCACGGTCGGTCCGGCCGAGGCGCTGGCCGCCTGGTCCATCGGGGTGGTCGCCACCCAGCTCGCCACGCAGAAGAGCGCGATGGTGCAGCTGTTCAACATCGGCGTCGGCATCGTCGGGGGTGGCATCGCGGCCGCGGTGCTCTACCGGGTCCGTGGGGACACCGACGGGCACCCTCCTGGAGCTGCTCGCGGTGGCGCTGTCCGCGATCGCCTACTTCGCCACCGACTTCCTGCTGTCCGCGGTCTCGGTCGCGCTCGAGACCGCCAGCCCGTTGATGGAGCATCTCGCGCAGCGCGGCACCCTGGTCGCGGTCGCCTGCTTCGTGCCGTTCGACTCGCTGGGCTACCTCGGCGCGGTGGTGGTGCGCTCCAACCCGTGGTGGACGCTGAGCCTGCTCGCCGTCCCGCTCGCCTCGCTGCTGGTGGCGACCCGGTCGGTGACCCGGGGCGCCGAGAACGCCCGACGCCTCGCGGTGCTCTTCGACGCCGCGGTGCGGGCGCAGACCCTCTCCGACACCCGGCAGGTCCTCGACGCGCTGGTCGACGACGCGCAGCGGCTGCTGCGGATGAAGCAGGTCGAGGTGCGCGCCGCCCCGCCGGGCGCCCAGGAGGTCGGCGCGCAGCTGCGCGACGGGCAGCGGGACCGGTGGATCGTCGCCCCGGCGCGCACCGGGCCCGCTCCACGACCAGCGCCGACCAGCAGGCCCTCGAGGCGATGGTCGCGGTCTCCTCCGACGCCTTCGCACGGCTCCGGCTGACCGAGGACATGACCCACTTGGCCCGCCACGACCTGCTCACGAACCTGCCCAACCGCGGACTGCTGCTGGACCGGGTCGAGCACGCGCTGCAGATGTCGCGCCGTCGCAGCACCCGGATCTCGCTGCTCTTCGTCGACCTGGACGGCTTCAAGCCGGTCAATGACCGCTTCGGGCACGCGGCCGGGGACGCGGTGCTCATCGACGTCGCGGAGCGGCTGACCAGCTGCGTGCGGCAGAGCGACACCGTGGCCCGGCTCGGCGGCGACGAGTTCGCGCTGCTGCTGGAGGACGTGCACCCGCCCGAGGTGAGCAAGGCCTGCGACCGGATCCTGGAGTCGCTCTCCCGCGGCGCGCACGTGGCCGGTCACCACCTGTCGCTGTCGGCCAGCATCGGGGTCGCCTTCGGCGACAGCAGCGAGACCGCCGAGAGCATGCTCCGCAACGCCGACCTGGCGATGTACGAGGCCAAGTCCCGTGGGAAGAACCAGTACGTCGAGTACGAGCGTGCCATCGGCCGCTCCCGGCTGCAGCGGCTCGAGCTGGTCGAGTCCCTGCGCACGTCGGTGGCGTCGGGCGACCTCACCCTCGTCTACCAGCCGGTGGTCCGGGCCGCCACCGGCCGGATCATCGGTGTCGAGGCGCTGGCCCGCTGGAAGTCGCAACGGCGTCGACGTGCCGCCCGACGTCTTCATCCGGGTCGCCGAGGAGACCGGCCTCGTGGTCGCCCTGGGCGACGTGGTGCTCGCCCAGGCGGCCCGTGATGCGCCGGCCGATGCTCGCGGCCGCCGGCGACGGGCTCAACGTCAGCGTCAACATCTCCGCCAAGCAGCTGCGCGAGCCGGACTTCGTCTCCAAGGTCGAGCAGCGCGCTGGCCTCGATGGGAGGCGCCGGGCTGGTGCTGGAGATCACCGAGCGGGACGGCATCGGCAACGACCCGGTCACGATGGACGCGATGAAGACCCTCGCCGAGCGCGGGGTGCCGTTCGCCATCGACGACTTCGGCATCGGCTTCTCCTCGATCGGCTACCTGCAGGACATGCCCGTGCAGATCATCAAGACCGACCTGTCCTTCTCGGAGAGCATCGACCGGGACGAGCGGTCCTGTGCGCTGCTCTGCTCGATCACGATGATGGGGCAGGCGCTCGGCCTCGACGTGGTCGTGGAGGGGATCGAGCGCGCCAGCCAGCTCGAGCACCTGCGCGACCACGTGCACGCGCCGTACGCCCAGGGCTACCTGATGCATCGTCCGATGCCCCTGGACCAGCTGCTCCAGGTGATCGCCGAGAACCGGCCGAGGTCCGCCGCCGACAGCGGCGGGAGCCGGGTCAGGTCGTCGGGACCGGTCGCCGGGCCGAGCAGCAACGGCGCCGCGTCCGACTGAGCCAGCGGCATCCGTTCGACCTCGCTGAAGCGTGCCTCCACCTCGCGCTCCAGCGGCCGACGCATCAAGGACACGGCGTCGACGGTCCACGGGCGGCCCTCGAGCGCTTCGAGCGCGGCCACCACGCTCTGCAGGTACGGCGCGGTGGTCGTCGTCGGTGATGGTGCCCACCGAGAGCCATGGCCGGAACTGGCGGCGGTCGACGAAGAAGCCCAGCCGCTGGACCGACCTGCGGCACCGCGCGCCCGATGGCGCGCAGCCCGTCGAGCGTCGCCGTCGAGCTTGGCCCACACCGACTCGTCGCCGGGGAACTCCAGCGCCGCGCCGCCTCGGAACCGCACCTCCGGGCCTCCAGCTCGCGGCCTGCTCGCGCAGCTCCCGGGCGAGCTTCACCGAGTCGCCCTGCGGTGACGTTGCCGAAGCTGGTGATCGGGATGTAGAGGTGCTCCACAGCGGGCCGGTCGAGCTCGCGCTCGTGCGCGGCGATGGTCGTCGACGGCTCGTCCCGGCCGGCGCCACCGGCGCAGCAGACCACGGGGCACCGCGACGGGTTCGGGCGCGTCGACGGCGTCGACGGCGCGCACGACCTCCTCGAGCACGCTCCGGGAGGGACGATCGCAGCAAACAGGCGCATAGCCCCATCCTGCCATCCCGCACCACCGGGTCCGGTGGCCCGCCACGCGGCCGGGCGCTCCGGTCAGCCGCCGATAGCGGACATCGGCCGGGCGGGCTGCAGGAAGCTGCTGTCGTCGATCCCGTGCCCCGGACGCTTGGTGAGCATCGCCGCGCGCCACCGGTCGGCGATCTCCGCGTCGTCGGCGCCGCTCCGCAGCGCCGCCCGCAGGTCGCTCTCCTCGCGCGCGAACAGGCAGTTGCGGACCTGGCCGTCGGCGGTCAGCCGGACCCGGTCGCAGTCGCCGCAGAACGGTCGCGTCACCGACGCGATCACGCCGACCGTGTGCGGGCCGCCGTCCACCGCGAACAGCTCGGCCGGGGCGCTGCCGCGCGGCTCCTCGGCCGGCTCCAGCAGGAACTCCCCGGCCAGCGCGGCGAAGATCTCGTCGGCGGTGACCATGCCCTCGCGGCTCCAGCCGTGCTGCGCGTCCAGCGGCATCTGCTCGATGAACCGGAGCTGGTAGCCGCGCTCCATGCACCAGCGCAGCAGCTCCGGGGCCTGGCCGTCGTTGATCCCGCGCAGCAGCACCGCGTTGACCTTCACCGGACCGAGGCCGGCCGCGGCGGCGGCCTCCAGCCCGGCGACCACGTCGTGCAGCCGGTCCCGGCGGGTGATGGTGTGGAAGTCCTCCGCGCGCACGGTGTCCAGGCTGACGTTGACCCGGTCCAGCCCCGCGGCTGCGAGCGCAGCGGCCGTGCGGGTGAGGCCGAGGGCGTTCGTGGTGATCGAGGTCTCCGGGCGCGGGCGCAGCGCCGCGGTCCTGGCGACGATGTCGGGCAGTCCCCGGCGCAGCAGCGGCTCACCACCGGTGAACCGGACCTCGCGCACCCCGAGCCGCTCGACGGCCACGGTGATGAGCCGGACCACCTCGTCGTCGGTGAGCACGTCGTCGTTGGGCAGCCACTCCAGGCCCTCGGCCGGCATGCAGTAGGAGCAGCGGAGGTTGCACCGGTCGGTGAGGGACACACGCAGGTCGGTCGCGATCCGGCCGAAGGTGTCGAGAAGGGGGGCGGCGCTCATCTGGCCAGTCTAGGAGGTCGGTGGTCGTTCGGCGCACCCCGGCGTGGACTGGGTCACAGCGGCGCCGAGGTGCGCGGGACGGCTGCGGGCCGCGGGCTACTGTCGAGCCGTGAGGTTCCTGTTCAGCCGCCGCTGGGCCCTGTTCGCCGTGACTGTCGTGCTGCTGGCCTACGGCAGCTGGTGGCTGGGGCAGTGGCAGTTCCACCGGCTGCACGACCGCGAGGCCACGAACATGCAGACCCGCGTGAACCTGCGGGCCGACCCGGTGCCGGTCGAGGAGGTGCTCGCCCCCGGGCGGCCGATCGCCGACCGTGACGAGTGGCTCCGGGTCCGAGCCTCGGGCACGTACCTGCCGGACCGGTCCGTGGTGGTGCGCTACCAGACCCGCCAGGGCGCGTCCGGGGTCGACGTGGTGACGCCGCTGCGCACCGGCGCAGGTCCGCTTCTGCTGGTGGACCGGGGCTGGCTGGCCACCGGCAACAAGGGCGCGGACACCGTGGACGCACCTGCGCCGCCGAGCGGGCGGGTCACCGTGGTCGGCTGGGTGCGCTCCGATGCCACCGGCGACGCCGCGACGGTCACGAACGGGTCGGCGCGAGCGATCTCCAGCGTGCAGATCGGCAGGACCCTCGACCAGCCGGTGTACGGCGGCTTCGTGGACGCCGAGACCGAGTCCCCGTCCCCGGCGACCCCGCTGGTGCCCGCCGAGCTGCCGGACCTCGGCAACGGGCCGCACTTCTTCTACGGCCTGCAGTGGTGGTTCTTCGGGGCGCTGGCGGTCTTCGGCTTCGGCTACCTCGCCTACGACGAGCGCCGCAAGCTTCGCCGGGGCGGGGTCACCTCACAGGGCGCGGACCATCCCGCCGTCGACCGGGAGCATCGCGCCGCTGATGAAGCTCGCAGCGGGTGACAGCAGGAACGCGGCGGCCCGTCCGAACTCCTCGGGACGGCCGTAGCGGCGCAGTGGGATCTGTGCCGTGTTCCGTTCCCGTGCACCCTGCGGGTCACCGCCGCGGGCGTCCAGGAAGAGCACCCGGTCCGTCTCGACCCGTCCCGGGAGCAGGCCGTTGACCCGGATACCGCGGGGGCCGAGCTCGTCGGCCAGGCTCTTGGCGATCATCGCCAGCCCGGGGCGCAGACCGTTCGAGATCGCGAGGCCGTCGATCGGCGCCTTCACCGACGAGGACAGCACGTAGGCGATCGAGCCGCCCTCTCCCAGCTCCCGGCCCAGCTCCCGCCCGATCCGCAGCCCGCCGAGAAAGACCGAGTCCAGCGCGGCGGACCAGTGCGCGTCGGCGGTGTCCATGACCGTGCCGGCTGCCGGGCCGCCGACCGAGACCAGCACCCCGTCCAGCCGACCGTAGGCGGCGCGGGCCGCCTCGACCAGCCGGCGGGGGGTCTTCACGTCGGCGTTGTCGGCGACCAGCGCCGTCGCGGCCTCCGGACCGAGGTGCGCGACGGCCGCGTCCAGCGCGTCCCGGCTCCGGCCGGAGACGACCACCCTTGCCCCCTCGCCCACCAGCGCCTCGGCGGTCGCGCGGCCCAGGCCACCCGCACCCCCGGTGACGACGTACACCCTGCCGGCCAGCCCTAGATCCATGCCGACACCCTAGCCAGCGGCGCGCACCCCCTCAGGGGGTGCGGACCGCGAACTGGGTCTCGTACAGGTCCGCGTAGAGCCCGCCCTCGAGGAGGAGCGCGTCGTGCGTGCCGGACTGGACGACCCGGCCATCGTCGACGACCAGGATCAGGTCGGCGTCGCGGACGGTGGAGAGCCGGTGCGCGATCACCAGGGAGGTCCGGCCCTCCAGCGCCCGGTCCAGGGCCCGCTGGACCGCCACCTCGGACTCGGAGTCCAGGTGCGCGGTCGCCTCGTCCAGGACCACCACCGACGGCGCCTTGAGCAGCAGCCTCGCGATCGCCAGACGCTGCCGCTCACCGCCCGAGAGCCGGTAGCCCCGGTCTCCCACCACGGTCTCCAACCCGTCCGGCAGGGTCCGCACCAGGGTGCCGATCTGCGCGGCGTCCAGGGCCTGCCAGATCTGCTCGTCGGAGGCACCCGGCCGGGCATAGCGGAGGTTCTCCCCGATCGTGTCGTGGAACATGTGCGCGTCCTGGGTGACGTAGCCGACCGCGTCCTCCAGGGACTGCAGGGTGACGTCGCGCACGTCGTGACCGTCGACGCGCACGGTGCCGGAGGTCACGTCGTAGAGCCGGGCGACGAGGTGGGTGATCGTGGTCTTGCCGGCGCCGGACGGGCCGACCAGGGCGACCATCTGGCCCGGCTCGGCGGTGAAGCTTACGTCCTTGAGCACCAGCCCGTTGTCGCGGGACTCCACCCGCGCCACGGTCTCCAGGCTCGCCAGCGAGACCTCGTCGGCCCGGGGGTAGCGGAAGGCGACGTGGTCGAACTCGACCCGGGCGGCGGTCGGCGGCAGCGCCACCGCGTCGGGGTTCTCGTTGATCATGGAGGGCAGGTCCAGCACCTCGAAGACCCGCTCGAAGCTGACCAGGGCGGTCATCACGTCGATCCGCACGTTCGAGAGCCCCTGCATCGGTCCGAGGAGCCGCAGCAGCAGGGTGGCCAGGGCCAGCAGCGTCCCCACGGTCAGCTCCTGCTGGATCGCCAGGGTGCCGCCGACCCCGTAGACCAGGGCGGTCGCCAGCGCGGGGATGAGCATCAGGGTGGCGCTGAAGATGCGGGTGATCAGCGCGATCCGGATGCCCAGGTCGCGGACCCGGCCGGCCTTGCCCGCGAACGCGACGTCCTCCTCGTCGCGACGCCCGAACAGCTTGAGCAGCATCGCGCCGCCGACGTTGAACCGCTCGGTCATCGAGTTGCCCAGGTCGGCGTTGCCCTGCATCTGCTCACGGGTCAGACCGGCGAGCGTGCGGCCCACCCAGCGCGAGGCCACGAGCAGCAGCGGGAACAGCGCGAGGCAGAGCACGGTGACCTGCCAGGAGAGCGCCAGCATCGCGATGCCGACCACCACCACGCTGATCACGTTCGAGACCGTGCTCGACAGCGTCGAGGTGAACGCCCGCTGCGCGCCGATCACGTCGTTGTTGAGCCGCGAGACCAGGGCACCGGTCTGGGTGCGGGTGAAGAAGGCCAGCGACATCCGCTGGACGTGCGCGAACACGCTGGTCCGCAGGTCGTAGATCAGGCCCTCCCCGATGCGGGAGGACAGCCATCCCATGCCCAGGGCCAGCACCGCGTCCACCAGCGCCACTCCCGCCGCGGCCAGGGCCAGCGTCACCACCAGGCCGGTGTCCTGCTTGAGGATGCCGTCGTCGATGATCCTCTTCACCAGCAGCGGGGTGACCACCACCAGGCCGGCGTCGAAGACGGTCAGGAGCAGGAACAGCGAGATCGGCTTCCGGTGCGGCCGCGCGAAGCCGACCACCCGGCGCACGGTGTCGGCGGCGAGCTTCTGGTCGCCGATGCTGCGGTCGGTGCGCATGTGCCGCCACACCGGGCCCATGCCGGTTCCCATGGACATCTGCTCACCTCCTTGTCGTCGTCGCTACTGCCCGGTCAGCGAGGCCAGCTCGCGGAGGCGCCGCACCTGGGCCTCCCGCTCGGCCAGCCGCTGTGCGTCGAGGTCGAGCTCGGACGCACTCTGCAGCAGGGCCTTGGTCTCGGTGACCGCGCCGTAGATCGGGGCTGTCAGCGCGGCCACCAGGTCGGCCACCGCGTCGTCGAGCTCCGCGGACGGGACGACCGCGGTCGCCAGCCCGATCTCACGCGCCTCGTCGGCCGGTACCCACCGGGTGGTGGCACAGATCTCCAGGGCGCGCGAGTAGCCAACAAGGTCGACCAGCGGTTTTGTTCCCGTCAGGTCCGGGACCAGACCGAGCAGCGGCTCGCGCATCGAGAAGCGGGCGTCCTCGGCGAGCACCCGCAGGTCGCAGGCGAGCGCGAGCTGGAAGCCGGCGCCGACCGCAGCGCCACGCACCGCGGCGATGCTGACCAGGTCGGGACGGCGCAGCCAGACGAACCCCTCCTGCCAGGCGGCGATGCTCTCGGCCATCTCCGGGTCCGGCATGTTCAGCAGGGTGAGCACGCTGGGCTCGCCGTCCACGCCGTCCGGGCCGAGCATCCGCCGGTCCAGGCCGGAGGAGAAGGTGTCGCCCGCTCCCTTGACCACGACCACCCGGACCCCCGGGCTCAGCGCGCCGCCGATGGCCCGTAGCGCGTGCCAGGTGGCCGGGGTCTGGGCGTTGCGGGTGGCAGGCCGGTTCAGGGTGATCGTGGCGACCAGGCCGTTCTCCTCGAAGAGCAGCCCGCCCGCCTGGAGGACGTCCCGGTCGACGCGCTGGCTGGTCATGGCGGTCACCCTAGTGGCCGGGTCGGACACTCACGCCAGCGAGACCAGGTCCGCGTAGTCGGCGTTCCAGAGGTCCTCGACGCCGTCCGGCAGGATCAGCACCTTGTCGGGCTCCAGCGCGGCGACGGCGCCCTCGTCGTGGGTGACCAGGATGATCGCGCCCTGGTAGCTGCGGATCGCCCCCAGCACCTCCTCGCGCGAGGCCGGGTCCAGGTTGTTGGTGGGCTCGTCGAGCAGCAGCACGTTCGCGCTGGAGACCACCAGGATCGCCAGGGCCAGCCGGGTCTTCTCGCCGCCGGAGAGCACGGAGGCGGGCTTGGTCGCGTCGTCGCCGCTGAACAGGAAGGACCCGAGCACGCTGCGGGCCTCGGTGTCGGTCAGCTGCGGCGCCGCGTGCCGCATGTTGTCGAGCACCGAGAGGCCGGTGTCCAGGGTCTCGTGCTCCTGGGCGTAGTAGCCGAGCTTCAGGCCGTGCCCGGGGTGCACCTGTCCGGTGTCCGGGGCGTCGACGCCGCCGAGGATCCGCAGCAGCGTCGTCTTGCCGGCGCCGTTCAGGCCCAGGATGACCACCCGGCTGCCCTTGTCGATGGCCAGGTCGACGTCGGTGAACACCTCCAGCGACCCGAAGGACTTGGAGAGCTCCGCGGCGGTGAGCGGGGTCTTGCCGCAGGGCGCGGGAGCCGGGAACTTGATCCGCGCCACCCGGTCGGACCGGCGCTCCCCCTCGAGGCCGTCCATCAGCTTCTCGGCGCGCTTGAGCATCGACTGCGCCGCCTGCGCCTTCGAGGCCTTGGCGCGCATCTTGTTGGCCTGGTCGGTCAGCGTGTTGGCCTTGCGCTCGGCGTTCTGCCGCTCGCGCTTGCGCCGCCGCTCGTCGGTCTCCCGCTGCGCCAGGTAGGACGACCAGCCCATGTTGTAGAGGTCGATCTCGGCCCGGTTGGCGTCGAGGTGCAGCACCTTGTTGACGCACTTCTCGAGGAGCCCCACGTCGTGGCTGATCACGATGAGCCCGCCCTTGAACGCGCTGAGGAAGTCTCGCAGCCACACGACGGAGTCGGCGTCGAGGTGGTTGGTGGGCTCGTCGAGCAGCAGCGTCTCGGCGCCCGAGAACAGGATCCGGGCCAGCTCGACCCGGCGGCGCTGCCCACCGGAGAGGGTGCGCAGCGGCTGGGCCAGGGTGCGCTCCTCGATCTTGAGGCTGGCTGCGATCTGCTTGGCCTCCGCCTCGGCGGCGTACCCACCGCCGGCGTGCAGGGCGGCGTCGGCGCGCTCGTAGCGGCGCATCCCCCGGTCCCGGACCGCGGAGTCGTCCGAGGCCATCTCCTGCTCCGCCTCGCGCAGTCGCCGGACCACGTCGTCGAGTCCGCGCGCGGACAGCACCCGGTGCAGCGCGAGCACCTCCGGGTCCTCGGTGCGCGGGTCCTGGGGCAGGTAGCCGACCTCGCCGGCCCGGGTGACCGAGCCGCCGGCCGGGAGCGCCTCGCCCGCCAGGATCTTGGTCAGGGTGGTCTTGCCGGCGCCGTTGCGGCCGACGAGGCCGACCTTGTCGCCGGCTGCGACCCGGAACGACACGTCGTCCATGAGCAGGCGTGCGCCCGCGCGGACCTCGAGATGGTGGGCGGTGATCATGGGAACAGCAACCTCGACGAGCAGACGATCGGACGCGGACAGCACGGGCATGGAGCGGCGTCCGGACTCAGTCGGTGGCGCACCTCATGATCGCCCAGTCTACGCGCTCCGGGGCGGTGACCCCGCATCCGCCCGCGAGGGGGCCGGTGACCAGGGCCGGCGACCAGGGCCGGCGACCAGGGCCGGTGACCAGGCGCCGGAGGCCGCGGGCCGGACCCGGCGGGGGACCTCCTGGGGCCCTGCCTAGAATCCCGTGTCGTGACCACCCACCGCTCCCCCTCCCGGGACCTCGCTCTGATCGCGACGTTCACCGGCGTCGTCGCCGCGCTCGGCCTGGTCCCGCTGTTCACCCCGCCGGGGTTCCTGGTGCCGATCACCGCGCAGTCGCTCGGCGTGATGCTGGCGGGTGCGGTCCTCGGCGCCCGGCGTGGCTTCTTCGCGCTGCTGCTGCTGCTGGTGCTGGTCGCGGTCGGGCTGCCCCTGCTGGCCGGGCCGCGCGGTGGCCTCGGGGTCTTCGCCGGGCCGTCGGTCGGCTTCCTGCTCGGCTACCCGGTCGCCGCGTTCGTGGTCGGCTGGCTGACCGAGCGGGGTGGCCCGACGTACCGGTTGGTCTGGGGCCTGGTCGCCAACGTGCTCGGCGGCATCGTGGTGCTCTACGTGATGGGCATCGCGGGGCTGGTGCTCGTCGGTGGTCTCTCGGTGCCCGCTGCCGTGGTCGCGAACTGGATCTACGTGCCGGGAGACCTGGTCAAGGTGGTGGTGGCGGCGGTGGTCGCCCGCGGCGTGCACGCCGCCTACCCCGGGCTGCTCGGTGACGCGCGGCGCGGCGCCGCCCAGGAGGCCAGCGCTGTCTGAGTCCGCCCAGCCCTCTGCTGCGCCGGCTCCCGTCGGCGAGGCGTCGGGGCGTCCGGTGGACTCGGTGGCGGGCTTCCTGGCTGCGGACGCCGACGGCGTGCCGGTGGCCCTCCCCACCTCGGGCACCTCGGGAAGCCCGCGTCGGGTCGTGCGCACCACCCGCTCCTGGACCGGTTCCTTCAGCGCCGTGGCGCGCCTGACCGCGATGACCGGCGACTCCCGGGTCTGGGTGCCGGGCCCGCTCACCGCCACGATGAACCTGTTCGCGGCTGTGCACGCCACCAGCCTCGGAGCCGCCCTGGTCACCACCCCGGCAGCAGCCAGCCACGCCCACCTCACCCCGTCGGACCTGGCCGGCTGCCTGGACGAGGGCACGCCGCTGACCGGGCTGACGGTGGTGGTCGCGGGCGACCGGCTGTCCCGGTCGCTGCACGACCGCGCCGTCGCGGCGGGGGCACGGGTGCACCACTACTACGGGGCCGCCGAGCTGTCGTTCGTGGCCTGGGGCCGGCACGAGGAGGACCTGCGGGCCTTTCCCGGCGTGCGGCTCGCGGTCCGCGACGGCGAGGTGTGGGTGCGCTCGCCGTACCTGTGCAACGGGTACGACGGCGTCCCCGGCCCGCTGAGGAGAAGCGCCGACGGGTTCGCCACGGTCGGCGACCGGGGCGCCCTGCGCGAGGGCGTGCTGGCGGTCACCGGTCGACCGGCGGCCGTCACGGTCGCCGGCAGCACCGTCGAGCCCGCCGACGTGGAGGCGATGCTGCGCCCGACGGCCCACGGCGAGGTGCTGGTGGTCGGGCTGCCGCACGGCCGGCTCGGCGCGGTGCTGGCGGTGGCGCTCACCAGAGCCGAGGACCTGCCGGCCCTGCGCGGACTGGCCCGCCGCCAGCTGGTGGGCGCGTGGCGTCCGCGGCTCTGGTTCCACGTCCCGTCGCTGCCACGCACCGGGGCGGGCAAGCTCGACCGGCCGGCGCTGGTGGCGCTGCTGCACGGCAGTGGCGGCCGCGACCGGCGGCTGGTCTAGCGTGCACGGCGTGAGCCGCCCGACGGAGCCCGACGCACCCGTGGTCGTGGCCGCGCTGCGGACCCCGATCGGGACCGCCGGCGGCTGCCTGTCCGAGGTCCCGGCGTCCGAGCTGGCGGCACCGGTGCTGCGTGCGCTCGCCGCGAGGCTGCCCTCGGTGCCGCCGCTCGAGGTGGTCCTCGGCAACTGCACCGGGCCCGGGGGCGACCTCGCCCGGGTGGCGGCCCTGACCGCCGGGCTGCCGGTCGAGGTGCCCGCTCTGACCGTGGACCGTCAGTGCGGGTCGGGGCTGGCTGCGGTCGAGGTGGCGGTGGCCATGCTGCGCGGCCGCTCCGGGATGGTGCTGGCCGGCGGTGTCGAGTCGGCGTCGACCGCCCCTCTGCGGTCGTGGCCGGGACAGCCGCCGGTCCCCTACCACCGGGCGCCGTTCGCGCCGGCAGCGCTGGGCGACCCCGAGATGGGCTGGGCCGCGGACGTGCTGGCCGAGCGGGCCGCGGTGTCGCGGACCCGGCAGGACGCCTACGCGGCCCGCTCGCACGCGCGCGCGGCCGAGACCCGGGACGGTGGCGGCTACGACCCGGAGGTGGTCGAGGTGCGGGGGGTGACCCGCGACGAGCGGCCGCGGCACGGTCTGAGCGAGCGCCGCCTGGCTCGGCTGCCTCCCGCGTTCCGGCCGGCCGAGGAGGGCGGCACGGTGACCGCCGGGAACGCGTGCGGGGTCAACGACGGCGCCGCCGTCCTCGCGGTGGTGGACGCGTCGACGCACCGCCGGCTCGGGACGCCCGGGCTGCGCGTGCTGGCGACGGCCGCCGCGGGTGTCCACCCGGGCCTCCCGGGGCTCGGCCTGGTGCCCGCGGCGCGGCAGGCGCTCGACGCCGCCGGGCTGGGCCTCGACGACCTGGACGTCATCGAGCTGAACGAGGCCTTCGCGGGCCAGGTGCTGGCCTGCTGCGACGCGCTGGGACTGGACCCTGGCCGGGTCTGCGTGCAGGGCGGAGCGCTCGGGCTGGGGCACCCCTGGGGTGCGTCCGGGGCGGTGCTGATGGTGCGGCTGTTCTCGCAGCTGGTGGGCAGCGGTCTCGGACGGTACGGGCTCGCCGCGATCGCGGTCGGTGGCGGACAGGGCGTGGCGGCGGTGGTCGAGCGGTGCCCGTGATCGAGGTTCTCCGGGTCGGCCACCGGTACGGCGAGCGGACCGTGGTCGCGGACCTGGACGTGCGGATCTCCGAGCAACGGGTCGGCGTGGTGGGCGCCAACGGGTCCGGCAAGTCGACGTTCGCGCGGATGCTCAACGGTCTCGTCCTCCCCAGCACCGGTCGGGTCACCGTCGACGGTCTCGACACCCGCACCTCGGGCCGGGAGGTCCGCCGCCGGGTGGGTTTCTGCTTCACCGACCCGGACGCCCAGATCGTGATGCCGACGGTCGCCGAGGACGTCGCGTTCGGGCTGCGGCGGCGGGGGCTCACCAAGGACGACGTGCGTGCCCGGGTCGCGTCGGCGCTGGCGACGTACGGGCTGGCCGGGCACGCCGACCACCCGGCGCACCTGCTGTCCGGTGGTCAGAAGCAGATGCTCGCCCTGGCCTCGGTGCTGGTGACCGAGCCCGCGGTCCTCGTGATGGACGAGCCGACCACGCTGCTGGACCTGCGCAACGCCCAGAAGATCGCCCGGGTGGTCGCGGGACTCCCCCAGCAGGTGCTCCTGGTGACCCATCACCTGGACCTGCTGGACGGGTTCGACCGGGTGCTGGTCTTCGACGAGGGCCGGCTGGTCCTCGACGACGTCCCTGACGTCGCGGTCCGGCACTACCGCAAGCTGATGGCATGAGCGCGCTCGGCCTGTACCGGCCCGGCACCTCGCGGGTGCACCGGCTGCCGGCCGGCGTCAAGCTGGTCCTGCTCGTGGTGGTCGGGGTGGTCGCGGTGCTGCTGGACCGGCCCTGGCAGCTCGGGGCCGCGCTGGCCGCCGTGCTGGGGGCGTACGCGCTCGCCGGCCTGGGACCGCGCACCGCGTGGGCCCAGCTGCGACCGCTGCTGTGGATCGGCGTCTTCACCGCAGGCTTCCACCTGCTCGCCAGCGGCTGGGAGCGCGCCGTGGAGGTGGTCGGACTGTTGGCGGTGCTGGTCCTGCTGGCCGGGCTGGTGACGCTGACCACCCGGACCACCGACCTGGTGGACGCGGTGGTGGCGGCCTGTCGCCCGCTGCGGGTGCTGCGGATCGACCCGGACCGGGTGGGCCTGATGATCGCGCTGGGGGTGCGCTGCGTCCCGGTCGTGATCGGTCTGGCCGAGGAGGTGCGCGACGCCCAGCGGGCGCGCGGTCTGGCCGCCAGCCCGCGCGCGTTCGCGGTGCCGCTCATCGTCCGCTCGCTGCGGCACGCGGACGCGCTCGGCGAGGCGCTGACGGCGCGCGGGGTCGACGACTAGGGTCCCCGGCGGCGGGCCCCGACCACCACCGTGGCGCCTAGCTCCTCGTCCTCGACCAGCCGGGGATGCAGCCCGTGCGCGGTCATCAGGTCCAGCGCTCCGGTGACCTGACGGTCGCTGGTCTCGACGAGGCACGAGCCACCGGGACGCAGCCAGGCAGGGGCGAGAGCCGCCACCCGGGCAAGGACGGCCAGCCCGTCGGCACCGCCGTCCAGGGTGACCCGGGGCTCGTGCAGCCGCGCCTCGGGCGGCAGCAGCGCGATCTCGGCGCTGGGCACGTAGGGCACGTTGGCCATCAAGACGTCCACCCGTCCGCGCAGGGCACCCGGCAGCGGCTCCACGAGATCGCCCTCCAGCACCGTGCCGCGGCCCTCGAGGTTGCGCCGGGCGCAGCGCACCGCGGCCGGCTCCAGGTCGGCGGCGTACAGCGCGACCCCGGGTACGGCGGTGGCGACAGCCAGCCCGAGCGCGCCGGTCCCGCAGCACAGGTCGAGCACCACCGGCTCGTCCGGGCCCGGATCGCCCTCTGCCGGTCTGTGGGCCGCCCGGTGGGCCGCCCGGTGCGAGACCCGGTGGGCTGCTCGGTCGGCCGTCCGGCCCGCCGCCCGGTCGACGGCCCCGCGGGCCAGCGCGACCGCCTCGCGGGCGAGCAGCTCGGTCCGGCGCCGGGGCACGAACACCCCCGGGTCCACGAGGACCCGGAGCCCGCAGAACTCCGCCCAGCCGACCGCCTGCTCCAGCGGGTGACCGGCGCACCGCAGCGCCGCCATCCGCTCCAGCTCGGCCGGGCCGGTCGCGGTAGCGAGCAGCACAGCGGCCTCGTCCTCGGCGAACACGCAGCCGGCGTGCCGCAGCCGGGCTACCAGGGCGGGCCGGGACGGCCACGGCTGCGGCCGGTCGGGTCCAGGCGGGCCGGGGGGTGGGTCGGGCACGGCGGGCACGCTACCGCGACACGCTCCCCAGCTCGGCAGACCGGGTCCGGACACCCGGCAGGGCCGTCGCACAGGCGGGCATTCACGACATTCCTCACCACGAACCATGCATTTCGAGAATCCCGGGGTTAGGTCCATCGGCAAAACGGCGCGAAACCGGGCCGGGCTGGTACATGCTGAGCCGGTGAAGCCCCTTGTCGCCCCGGCGCAGGCGGCTCGGGAGAAGGACACCGGGGCCGCGGCGGACGCCGCCGACCTCTTCCGACGGCTGCGGAGAGCCGTCCGTGCGGGCCTGCTCAGCGTGGTCTACCAGCCCGTCGTGGACCTGGGCACCGGCCGGATCGGCGGTGTGGAGGCGCTGGCCCGCTGGCACGACCCGGACCTCGGTGCCGTGCCGCCGGACCAGTTCATCCCACTCGCCGAGCGCACCGGGCTGATCGTGGAGCTGGGCCGCTGGGTGCTCCAGGAGGCCTGCCGCCGGGCCGTCGGCTGGTCCGCGGCCGACGACCACCCCGTGATGTCGGTCAACGTCTCCCCCCTCCAGCTGCGCGAGCCGGGCTTCGTCGACGACGTCCGGTCCGCGCTCGCGACCAGCGGGCTCCCGCCGTACCGGCTGTGCCTGGAGATCACCGAGACCGCGATGGTCACCGACCTCGAGGACGCGATCGCGACCCTCACCACCCTCCGCGACCTGGGCATCCAGCTCGCGCTCGACGACTTCGGCACCGGCCACTCGTCGTTGACGCTGCTGCGCAGCCTGCCGCTGCACATCGTGAAGATCGACCGCTCGCTGATCCGCAGCGTCGCCGCGGACGCGCAGGAGGCGGTGCTGGTCCAGCTGGTCATCGACGCGGCGCACCGGCTCGGGCGCCGGGTCTGCGCCGAGGGCGTCGAGCACGCCAGCCAGGCGCACCAGCTGGTCGCGATGGGCTGCGACACCGGCCAGGGCTGGCTCTTCGGCTACCCCTCGCCGGCACCCACGGCCGAGCAGCCGTGGCCGCAACCGCCGACGGTCCCGCCCTGGCTCGGCATCTCGTCCGCGCCGCCGGTCGCGATCGGCGGCAGCGACGACCTGGTGGTCACCACCGACCGCGACCGGCTGGTCACCTACGTGTCCGCCTCGGTACGGCGGGTGCTCGGCCTGATGCCCTCGGCGCTGGTGGGCCGCCCCCTGCACGAGCTGCTCGGCGAGCGACACCCCGAGGGGCCGGTCACGTTGCGCCTCGAGCACCAGGACGGCAGCGTGCGCTGGCTCCGGGGCGTGGTGCAGCCCCTGCACGACGTCGCCGGGGACGAGCGCGAGGTCCTCTGCGTGCTCTCCGACGAGACCGCCGCGGTGCTGCGCGACCGGGCCCTCGCCGACAGCGAGGAGCTCTTCCGCAGCGCCTTCAGCGGCGCCCCGATCGGCATCGCGCTCAGCGACCTCGACGGCCGGCTCCTCCGGGTCAACCCGGCGTTCGCCGAGCTGCTCGGCCGCTCGGTCGCGGAGCTCCTGAGCCTCACCGTCGCCGACATCACCCACCCCGACGACCTGGTCGTCGACGAGCTGAACCGAGCCGAGGTGCGCAGCGGGGCGGTCCGCCGGCACCTGGTCGCCAAGCGCTACCTGCACGCCGACGGGCACAGCCTGCCCGTCGAGGTGCACGCGGCGACCGTCGAGTCCGCGGACGGCGAGACCTACTGCGAGGTGGCCCACGTGCTGCCCGGCGCGGCTGCTGCCGAGCCCGACTCCGCGTAGCAGCGCCTGGCCGAGGTCCTCAGTCCGGCTCGCTCACCGACACCTCGACGGAGCCGGCGTCCAGCACCGCCTGGTCGAGCACCGCACGCCGCGGGTCGGGGACCGGCAGCCACGGTCCGACCCGCACCGCCTCCAGCGGCCGCAGCCGCGGGTCCGCGAGCACCTGCTCGACCGCGGGACGGTCACCGCCGCAGACCAGCGCGTCGATCCGGCCGGCCAGCACCCGGGCGGCGTGCTCGGCGGCCGCCTCGTAGGCCTGTCGGGCCTGGTTGTCCCGGCGCCGGGCGAACCGCTGCTGGCTCTGGCCGCCCGCCTTGGTGCGGCCCTGGACGTGCCGTTGGCCCACCTTCGAGTCGTCCACCCGGGCATGGTCGACGGTCGCCACCGCGAAGCCGCCCTTGCGGACCAGCAGGATCCCCCACCGGACAGGCATCGTCACCGCGGCCACCAGGGCGGCGGGGTCGGCCGGGCCGTCGTACGTCGTCCCGAACGGGAGCCGCGCGAGCGCGACGGCGCCGTCCGCCGCGACCGCGTGCAGCGACCCGGCCGAGACGGAGTAGCGCGCCGTCCCGTGCCGGGTCGCGAAGTTGTCGTACCAGCGGACCACCCGCTCCCGGGGCACCAGCACCGTGCGCTGGGTGGTCACCGCTCGCTCAGACGTTGAAGCCGAGGGCGCGCAGCATCTCGCGGCCGTCGTCGGTGATCTTGTCCGGACCCCACGGCGGCATCCACACCCAGTTGATGGTGACGTCGTTGACCAGGCCCTCGAGGGCCTGCATCGTCTGGTCGGTGATGACGTCGGTCAGCGGGCAGGCCGCCGACGTCAGGGTCATGTCCAGCACGACGTTGGTGCCCTCGTCGAGGTGCACGTCGTAGACCAGGCCGAGGTCGACGACGTTGATCCCGAGCTCGGGGTCCACGACGTCCTTCATCGCCTCGGTGACCTCGTCCTTCGACACGGTCATCGTCGACCCCGGGGCCGGGGCGGACGTGTCCACCACGGGCAGGTCGCTGTGGTCGGGGGTGTGCGTGCTCATCGGGTCTCCTCGCTCGGGGTGCCGGGAGCGGCCGCCACGATCTGCGTCGTCGCGTCCTTCCAGGCCATCCAGGACAGCAGCGCGCACTTCACGCGCGCAGGGAACTTGGCGACGCCCGCGAACGCCACCGCGTCCTCGAGCACCTCCTCGTCGGGCTCGATCCCGCCCCGGCCCTGCATCAGGGCGAGGAAGGTCTCGTGGACCGAGAGCGCCTCGGACAGCGGCCGGCCGATCACCAGGTCGGTCATCACCGACGTGGCGGCCTGGCTGATCGAGCAGCCCTCGGCGTCGTAGGACACGTCCTCGACCACGGGGTCCGCACCGGCGCCGGCCTCGGACAGGTGCACGCGCAGCGTCACCTCGTCCCCGCAGGTCGGGTTGACGTGGTGCACCTCCGCCTCGTACGGGTCGCGCAGGCCCGCGTGGTGCGGGTGCTTGTAGTGGTCCAGGATGATCTCCTGGTACAGCGAGTCGAGATCCATCTGGCTCAGTCCACCTTGAAGTACTTCTTGGTGTACTCCAACCCCTCGATGAGTGCGTCGATCTCGGCCGGGGTGGTGTAGAGGTACGACGACATCCGCGTCGAGCTCTGCACCCCGAACCGCTTGTGCGCCGGCTTCGCGCAGTGGTGCCCGGCGCGCACCGCGATGCCGCGGCTGTCCAGCACCTGGCTGATGTCGTGCGGGTGCACCCCGGCGAGCTCGAAGGAGATCGCGCCACCGCGCAGGTCGGCGGTCCTCGGACCGAGGACCGTCAGGCCCCCGATCGTGGCCAGCCCCTCCAGCGCGTAGCCGGTGATCGCCTCCTCGTGCGCCCGGACGTTGTCCAGGCCGATGGCTGCGAGGTAGTCGACCGCCGCGCCCAGCCCGACCGCCTCGACGATCGGCGGGGTGCCCGCCTCGAAGCGGTGCGGGATCCCCGCGTACGTCGACCGCTCCATCGCCACGGTCGCGATCATCTCGCCGCCGCCGAGGAAGGGGGGCAGCTGCTCCAGCACCTCGCCGCGCCCCCACAGCACCCCGATGCCGGTCGGCCCGGTGACCTTGTGGCCGGTGAAGACCACGAAGTCGGCGCCGGAGGCCTGGACGTCGACGACCATCTGCGGCACCGCCTGGGCGGCGTCGACCAGCACCAGCGCGCCGACCTCGTGCGCCCGGCGGGCGATCTCGGCGACCGGGTTGATCGTCCCGAGCATGTTCGAGACCCAGGTCAGCGAGACCACCTTGGTGTGCTCGTTGATCAGCTCGTCGATGTTCGAGAGGTCCAGCCGCCCGTCGTCGGTCAGGCCGAACCAGCGCAGCGTGGCACCCTTGCGCTCGGTGAGCAGCTGCCACGGCACGATGTTGGAGTGGTGCTCCATCTCGGTGATGAGCACCTCGTCACCGGGCCCGACCGCGAGCGGGCCCTGCGCCCAGGCGAGCGTGTTCGCCACCAGGTTGATCGCCTCGGAGGCGTTCTTGGTGAAGATCACCTCGTCCCGCGAGGGCGCGTTCAGGAAGGCCGCGACCCGGTCCCGGCCGCCCTCGAACCCCGCCGTGGACTCGGCGCCGAGCTGGTGCATGGCGCGCGCCACGTTGGCGTTGTGCCGCTCCAGGTGGTCGACCATCGCGTCGATGACGACCTGGGGCTTCTGCGAGGTGTTCGCGCTGTCCAGGTAGACCAGCGGGTAGCCGTCGGCCAGGGTGCGCTGCAGGATCGGGAAGTCGGCCCGGATCAGGTCGAGCCCGTCCAGCAGCCCGGGGAGCGGGGTGGTGACCGTCATGGCCGGGCCTCCAGTCGATCGTCGGGCGGGTCGGTGGTCAGGGTGGTCAGACGGAGGCGCGGACGTACTTGTCGTAGCCCTCGGCCTCGAGCTGGTCGGCGAGCTCGGGCCCGCCCTCCTCCGCGATCTTGCCGTCCACGAAGACGTGCACGAAGTCCGGGGTGATGTAGCGCAGGATCCGGGTGTAGTGCGTGATCAGGAGCACGCCACGGTCACCCTGGTCCCGGTAGCGGTTGACGCCCTCGGAGACGATCTTGAGCGCGTCGATGTCCAGCCCCGAGTCGGTCTCGTCGAGGACCGCGACCTGCGGGTTGAGCAGCTCCAGCTGCAGGATCTCGTGCCGCTTCTTCTCGCCGCCGGAGAAGCCCTCGTTGACCGAGCGGCTCGCGAAGGCGGGGTCCATCTTCATCGCGCCCATGGCGCTGTTGACGTCCTTGACCCAGGTGCGCAGCTTGGGCGCCTCGCCGTCGATCGCGGTCTTCGCGGTGCGCAGGAAGTTCGAGACCGAGACGCCCGGCACCTCGACGGGGTACTGCATCGCCAGGAACACCCCGGCGCGGGCGCGCTCGTCGACGCTCATCGCGAGCACGTCGGCACCGTCCAGGGTGACCGAGCCGCCGGTGACGGTGTACTTCGGGTGGCCTGCGATCGAGTAGGCCAGGGTGGACTTGCCCGACCCGTTGGGGCCCATGATCGCGTGCGTCTCGCCGCCGTTGATGACCAGGTCGACGCCCTTGAGGATCTCCTTGGGGCCGTCCTCGGTGTCAACCGTCACGTGCAGGTCGCGGATCTCCAGCGTTGCCATGTCTCGTTCCTCTTCGTCGGTGGGTCAGTTGTCGTTCAGGGGGCTGCTGACGTCGACCAGGACGTCGTCGCCCTCGACGGTGACCGGGTAGACGGCCACCGCCTGGGTCGCGGGCGGGCCGCAGGGCTTGCCGGTGCGCAGGTCGAAGCGCGACCCGTGCAGCCAGCACTCGATCTCGCAGCCCTCCACGTCGCCCTCGGAGAGTGGGATCGCCGCGTGCGAGCACTCGTCCTCGATCGCGTACCAGTCGTCGCCGTCCCGGACCACGGCCACGTCGCGGTCCCCCACGTCGACGCGCACGGCGGTGCCGGGCGCGACGTCGGCGACGGCGCAGACTCGTTCGAAGGTCACGAGCCGCCCCCGATGACGTTCTTGTCCAGCTCGGCCTCCACGGTGGCGAGGAGCTTGTCCTCGAGCTGCGGGACGCCGATCTTGCGGATGATGTCGGCGAAGAAGCCGTGCACGACGAGCCTGCGGGCCTCGTCCTCGTGGATGCCCCGCGACTGCAGGTAGAACAGCTGCTGGTCGTCGAAGCGCCCGGTGGTCGAGGCGTGCCCTGCGCCGACGATCTCCCCGGTCTCGATCTCGAGGTTCGGCACGGAGTCGGCCTGGCAGCCGTCGGTGAGCACCAGGTTGCGGTTGGACTCGTAGGTGTCGATGCCCTCGGCGACCTGCCGGATCAGCACGTCGCCGATCCACACCGCGTGCGCGCCCTCGCCCTGCAGCGCGCCCTTGTAGTCCACGTTGCTGCGTGTCTTCGGCTGGTTGTGGTCCACGAAGAGCCGGTGCTCGAGGTGCTGCCCGGCGTCCGCGAAGTACAGCCCCAGCATCTCGGCCTCGCCGCCCGGTCCGTCGTACCGGACCGTCGAGGTGAGCCGGACCAGGTCGCCACCGAAGGAGATGGCGACGTGCCGGTAGCGGGCCGACCGGCCCACCTTGGCCTCGTGCTGCCCCACGTGCACCGCGTCGTCAGCCCAGTCCTGCAGGCTGACCACCGACACGTCGGCGCCGTCGCCGACCAGCACCTCGAGGTTGCCGGCGTGCACGCCGGAGCCGCGGTGCTCCAGCACCAGGGTGACCTTCGCGTGGCTGCCCACCTCGAGCACCGTGTGCGCGTTGCTGCGCCGCCCCGCGGTGCCCTGCACGACCACGTGCACGGGCTCCTCGACGACGGCGTCCGCGGGCACCCGCAGGTGCAGCGCCTTCTCGGTGTTCCGGGTGGCGACCGCGGCGGCCCGGTCGCCCGGGACCAGCGCGGTGCCTCGCGGCGCCTCGTGCTGGGCGAGCGTGCCCACCTGCACCTGGTCGCCCGCCTGCACGTCGTAGCCGACGGCCCCCTCCTCGGTCGGGGTGTCGTCCAGGGCTCCGCGCAGCCGCTTGAGCGGCGTGAAGCGCCAGACCTCCTCACGACCGGTGGGCTGCGGGTGGTCGTCGAGGTCGAACGACGCGACGGGGTGCAGGTGGCTGGCCACGGTGCCGGGAACGAGGCTCTCCACGGCACCGGCCACGTTGGGGGTGTCGGTAACGGTCACTACTTCGCTTTCTACGCGGGGGTGCGGGTCGGGGACGGCGGTCAGCCGACCGCGCCTTCCATCTGCAGCTCGATCAGGCGGTTGAGCTCGAGGGCGTACTCCATCGGCAGCTCCTTCGCGATCGGCTCCACGAAGCCGCGCACGATCATCGCCATCGCCTCGTCCTCCTCCATGCCGCGGCTCATCAGGTAGAAGAGCTGGTCGTCGGAGACCTTCGAGACGGTTGCCTCGTGGGCCATCGACACCTCGTCCTCCCGCACGTCGACGTAGGGGTAGGTGTCCGAGCGGCTGATCTGGTCGACCAGCAGCGCGTCGCACTTCACGATGCTCGCGGAGTGGTGCGCGCCCTCGTTGACCTGGATCAGCCCTCGGTACGACGTCCGGCCGCCCCCGCGCGCCACCGACTTGGAGATGATCGAGCTCGAGGTGTGCGGGGCCGCGTGCACCATCTTGGCGCCCGCGTCCTGGTGCTGGCCCTCGCCGGCGAAGGCGATCGACAGCGTCTCGCCGCGGGCGTGCTCGCCCATCAGGTAGACGGCCGGGTACTTCATCGTCAGCTTGGAGCCGATGTTGCCGTCCACCCACTCCATGGTGGCGCCGGCCTCGCACGTCGCGCGCTTCGTGACCAGGTTGTAGACGTTGTTCGACCAGTTCTGGATGGTCGTGTAACGACAGCGCCCGCCCTTCTTGACGATGATCTCCACGACCGCGGAGTGCAGGGAGTCCGAGCTGTAGATCGGCGCGGTGCAACCCTCGACGTAGTGCACGTAGGCGTCCTCGTCGACGATGATCAGGGTGCGCTCGAACTGGCCCATGTTCTCGGTGTTGATCCGGAAGTAGGCCTGCAGCGGGATGTCCACGTGCACGCCCTTCGGCACGTAGATGAACGAGCCGCCGGACCAGACGCTGGTGTTCAGCGCGGAGAACTTGTTGTCCCCGGTCGGGATCACCGTGGCGAAGTACTCCCGGAACAGGTCCTCGTGCTCGCGCAGCGCGGTGTCGGTGTCGACGAAGATGACGCCCTGCTCCTCGAGGTCCTCACGAATCTGGTGGTAGACCACCTCGGACTCGTACTGCGCGGCGACCCCGGAGACCAGGCGCTGCTTCTCCGCCTCGGGGATGCCCAGCCGGTCGTAGGTGTTCTTGATGTCCGCTGGCAGGTCGTCCCAGGAGGCCGCCTGCTTCTCGGTCGACCGGACGAAGTACTTGATGTTGTCGAAGTCGATCGTCTCGAGCTCGCCGCCCCAGGTCGGCATCGGCTTGCGGTCGAAGAGCTTGAGGCCCTTCAGGCGCATGTCGAGCATCCACTGCGGCTCGCTCTTCTTCGAGGAGATGTCCCGGACGACCTCCTCGTTGAGCCCACGCGCGCGGTCGAGCCGGCCGTGTCGGAGTCGGACCAGCCGAACTGGTAGCGACCGATGCCCTCGAGCTCGGGGTTGCGCTGGTCGATGGTGCCCAGGTCGGTGGTGGCGAGTTCGGACGTGGTCATGAGGTCAACCTCTCGTGTGGCGGTGCGGAAGACGGGTGTGACGGTTGCGTGTGGGGGGCGGTGCTCCTGGTGCCCGGGATGCAGGTGGTGCACACCCCGTCGCCGTGGGCGATCGTGGCCAGCCGCTGGACGTGGCGGCCGAGGACCTTCGAGATGACCTCGGTCTCCGCCTCGCACAGCTGCGGGAACTCGTGCGCGACGTGCGCGACCGGGCAGTGCTGCTGGCACAGCTGCTCGCCGACCGGGCCCTGCCGGACGGAGGCAGCGTAGCCACCCTGGGTGAGCGCCTGGGCGAGGGCCTGGGACGGCTCGAGGGCGGGCTGGGCTGCGACGATCTGGTCGTAGTGCGTCTCGATGTCGGCGACCCGGCGCCGGGCGAACGCCAGCACCGCCTCGTCGCCACCGGTCTCCTCCAGGAACCGCAGCGCCTGCAGGGCGAGATCGTCGTACTGCTGGTCGAAGCGGTCGCGCCCGGACTCGGTGATCGCGAAGACCTTCGCGGGGCGGCCGCGGCCTCGCGTGCCGTAGACCCGGGGCTCCCGGGCCTCGACGGCCCGCTCGACCAGCATCTGGTCGAGGTGCCGGCGCACCGCGGCCGGCGTCAGGTCGAGGCGCTCGGCCAGCGCCGCGGCGGTGCTGGGACCGAGCTCGAGCAGCGTCAGCGCCACCCGCTCGCGGGTGGACACATCCACCTCTCCCCAGCGCTCCTGTATTTCCACAACATCATTGTGTCGTTATTGCCCGCGCGCTTCAAATAAGGGTCACCTAACCTGGCACCCGCGGCGCGGACCCCTCCCCCGGGTTCCTAGGATGGAGGGGTGAACCCCGTGCCCTCTCCCAGCGACCCGGCCGTGGTCGTCGAGGACCTGCGGATGCGGTACGGCGACACGGTGGCCGTCGACGGGCTGAGCCTGGGCGTGGCGCGGGGGTCCGTCACCGCGGTGCTCGGCCCCAACGGGGCGGGCAAGACCACCACCCTGGAGACCTGCGAGGGCTACCGCCGACCCCAGCGGGGCACCGTCCGGGTGCTCGGCCTCGACCCCCAGCGTGACCGGCGCGACCTGCTGCCCAGGATCGGCGTGATGCTCCAGGGCGGCGGCGCCTGGTCCGGGGTCCGGGCGGTGGAGATGCTGCGCCACCTGGCCGCCCTGCACGCCCACCCGCTGGACGTGGCGATGCTGGTGGAGCGGCTCGGCCTGGGCTCCTGCGGACGCACGCCGTACCGGCGGCTCTCGGGCGGCCAGCAGCAGCGGCTGGCGCTCGCGATGGCGGTGATCGGCCGCCCCGAGCTGGTGTTCGTCGACGAGCCCACCGCGGGCATGGACCCGCAGGCCCGGCGCACCACCTGGGAGCTGCTCGAGGAGCTCCGCGGGGACGGGGTCACGATCGTGCTCACCACCCACTACATGGACGAGGCCGAGCGGCTCGCCGACCACGTGCACGTCATCGACCAGGGCCGGCTGATCGCCTCCGGCACCCCGGTGGACCTGATCCGCACCGGCGGTGCCAGCACGATCCGGCTGGTGGTCACCGAGCCGTTCCCGCCCTCCGCGCCCGCATCGCTGCAGACCACCCTCGGGCCCGGCACGCTGGTGCAGGCCGTCGGCGTGCAGAGCCTGCTGATCACCGGCCCGGCCGACGCCAGCACGCTGGCGAAGGTGTCGGCCTGGTGCGAGCAGCAGGGCGTGCTGCCGGAGTCGCTGACCCTCGGCCAGCGCACCCTCGAGGACGTCTTCCTGCAGATCACCGGGCGGGAGCTGGCGGTGTGACCACCTCGACCACGCCCGGCCCGACCCCGCCCCCGGCCCCCGGCCCGGCGGGTGCGTTCACGCCCTGGCCCGGGGGCGCGCCGCTGCCGCGGATGGTGCTCGCCCAGGCACGGATGGAGACCCGGCTGCTGCTGCGCAACGGTGAGCAGCTCGTGCTCGCCGTCGTCGTCCCGCTGATCGTGCTGGTCGGCGGGATCGCCGCGGCCCGGCACTTCTCGCTGTCGTTCGCGCACAGCCCCGTGGACACGCTCACCCCCGGGGTCCTCGCGCTCGCGGTGATGTCGACCAGCTTCACGTCGCTGGCGATCGCGACCGGCTTCGAGCGCCGCTACGGCGTGCTCAAGCGGCTGGGGTCCTCCCCGCTCCCCCGGTCCGGCCTGCTGCTGGGCAAGGTCGGTGCGCTGCTGGTGGTGGAGCTGGGCCAGTTCGTCCTGATCGGCGCCGCTGCGCTGCTGCTGGGCTGGGCTCCCACACTCACCCCGGTCGGCGCCCTCGGCGCGCTGGCGACCGCCCTGCTCGGCACCGCCGCGTTCGCCTCGCTCGGCCTGCTGGTCGCCGGTGCGCTGCGGGCAGAGGCGACCCTGGCCGCCGCGAACCTGATCTACCTGCTGCTGCTGGCCGGCGGCGCGGTGGTGTTCCCCTCGACGTCGTACGGCGCCGCCGGGTCCGCGCTCGCCCTGCTGCCCTCGGGTGCCCTCGGCACCGGCATGCGCACCGCTCTGCTCGACGGGGGCTTCCCGGTGCTGCCCCTGCTCGTGCTGGCCCTGTGGGCCGCGCTCGGAACAGTCCTGACCGCCAGGACGTTCAGGTGGGAATGAGCCCAGCCCTCGCCCGACCAGCACTCGTAGACAGGACCGCTCCTTGACGGGCAACACCACCCACCGTTTCCAGAACACCGCGATCCTCGCCGCCGCCGCGGTCGATGCGACCGAGGTCGTCACCTCCGACGACCTCGACGAGCGGCTCGCCGGCACCTACGCACGCGTGGGCCTGCGGGCCGGCCTGCTCGAGCGTCTCGTGGGCATCCGCGAGCGCCGGTGGTGGGCCGACGGCGTCACCTTCGTCGACGGCGCGGCCGCCGCCGGACGCAAGGCGATCGCCGAGAGCGGGGTCGACCCCGCCGAGATCGGGCTGATGGTGAACACCTCGGTGAGCAGGCGCTACCTCGAGCCGGCCACCGCGGTGGCCGTGCACGACGCGCTCGGGCTGCCGAGCTCGTGCCAGAACTTCGACGTCACGAACGCGTGCCTCGGCTTCGTCAACGGCATGGAGCTGGCCGCGGCGATGATCGACGCCGGGCACTGCGAGTACGCCCTGGTCGTGGACGGCGAGGACGCCCGCCAGGTCCAGGAGGCCACCATCGCGAGGCTGAACGAGCCGGGGATCACCTCCAAGGACGTGATCGAGCAGTTCGCCACGCTCACGTTGGGGTCCGGCGCCGCCGCGATGCTGCTCGGCCGCGCGGACCGGCACCCCGAGGCGCACCGGATGGTGGCCTCGGTGAGCAGAGCGGGCACCGCGCACCACGAGCTGTGCATCGGTGACAACGACCTGATGCACACCGACCTCAAGGGCCTCCTCGATGCGGGGCTCCAGCTCTCCAGCGACCTCTGGTCCGAGGCCACCTTGGAGTTCGACTGGGGCAAGGGCCTGGACCGGTACATCGTCCACCAGGTCTCCCAGGTGCACACCGAGGCGCTGTGCGAGCGGCTCGGCATCGACCCGCTGCTGGTGCCCCGCACCTTCCCCGAGCGCGGCAACATCGGGCCGGTCTCGGTGCCCTACACGTTCGCGACGGAGGACGCCGGCCTGGCAGCCGGCGACCGGGTGCTGCTGATGGGGATCGGGTCGGGCCTGAACGCCGCCTGTCTCGAGATCGTGTGGTGATCCGGCCCCCGGCCGGCACCCTGCCCGACGGGCTCGACCTCCCGGGGCTGGACCCGGCCTGGTCCAGGTCCGTGACCGTGCCCGACCCGGACGGCGTGCCCCGGACCTGGCACCTGCTCGACAACGGTGTGCCCGACCCGGTCGGCACGCTGCTGTGCGTGCACGGCAACCCGAGCTGGTCCTACCTGTGGCGGCGCCTGCTGGCCGCTGCTCCCCCGGCTGGCGGGTGGTGGCTCCCGACCACCTGGGCATGGGCTGGTCCGAGCGGCCGGCGTCGCCGCGCACGTTGGCGCAGCGGGTGGCCGACCTCGGCACCCTGACCGACGCGCTCGGCCTGACCGGGCCGGTGGTCACGGTCGGCCACGACTGGGGCGGGGCGATCTCGCTGGGCTGGGCGCTGGCGCACCGCCGTCAGCTGCGCGGCGTGGTGCTCACCAACACCGCGGTGGCCCAGCCGCCCGGCGACCGCGGACCCGCGCTGATCCGGCTCGCGCACGTGCCGCTGCTCCGCGAGCTGTCCTGCGTGCGCACCCCCCTCTTCGTGCACGCCACCGCCGGGCTGTCCCGGCCGGCGCTGCCCCGCGACGTGCGGCGCGCGCTGGCGGCGCCGTACCGCTCGCCCGAGCGCCGCCGGGCGGTCGGCGGGTTCGTGGCCGACGTGCCCTTCGCGGGGGAGCACCCGTCCCGCGCGGCTGTCGAGGCGATCGCCGAGGGCGTGCGGACGCTCGACGTGCCCACCCTGCTGCTGTGGGGTCCGCGCGACCCCGTGTTCGGTGAGCGGTACCTCGCCGACCTGCGCGAGCGGATGCCGCAGGCCGAGCTGCACCGCTACGAGGGCGCCTCGCACCTGGTCACCGAGGACGCCCCGCAGTACGCCGAGGCGGTACGCCGGTGGGTGCTGGACCTGGACGAGCCCGCCGCCCAGGAGCGGCCCGCCCCGCCGGCCGAGCCGGCCGGCCCGGCCGCGGTCCCGGCACGCACCCTGTGGTCCCGGCTGACCGACCGCGCCGGCGATCCCGGCCCCGCGGTGGTCGAGGTGGGCGGCACAAGCGTCAGCTGGGCCGGCCTGGACCGCCGGGTGCGGCACCTCGCGGCCGGGCTGGCCGCTGCCGGGGTCCGTCCCGGGGACCGGGTCGCGCTGCTCGTCGAGCCGTCCGTCGACCTGACCGCCGCCGTCTACGCGATCTGGCGGGCCGGCGGCGTGATCGTGGTGGCGGACAAGGGCCTGGGGCTGGCAGGCATGCGACGGGCCCTGCGCAGCGCCTCGGTGGACCACGTGGTCGCCGGCGCACCGGGCCTTGCCGCGGCGCGGCTGATGCGGCTCCCCGGCACCCGGATCGCCGTCGGCTCACCCCGATCCCCCCTGGGCATGGCCCTGAACCGGTCCGGTGGCCGGCCCCGCGGTGCGTCCTGGGGCGTGCAGCGCCACCTCGACGGCCTGGCAGCGGCCGGCGCGCGGCTGCCGCTGCCGCCGGAGCCGTCGCCGGACCAGGACTGCGCCGTGGTCTTCACCTCGGGTGCGACCGGCCCCGCGAAGGGGGTCGTCTACCGGCACCGACAGGTGCTGGCCCAGCTCGAGCTGGTCGGGACCACCTACCGCCTGACGCCCGAGGACCGGTTCGTGGCCGCCTTCGCCCCGTTCGCGCTTCTCGGCCCGGCTCTCGGCGTCGGATCGTCGGTGCCGGCCATCGACGTCACCGCGCCCGGCACGCTGACCGCCGCCAAGCTCGCCGACGCCGTCGCCGCCGTGGACGCCACCGTCGTGTTCGCCTCGCCGGCCGCGCTGCGCAACGTCGACGCCACCGGGTCCGCGCTGGACGGCCGGCAGCGCGCGGCGCTCGGCCGTGTCCGGCTCCTGATGTGCGCGGGCGCGCCGGTGCCGGCGCCGTTGCTGCACCGGCTGCACGCGGTGCTGCCGCACGCCGAGCCCCACACGCCGTACGGCATGACCGAGGTGCTCCCGGTCACCGACGTCTCCCTGGCCGAGGTCGACGCGGCCGGCGAGGGGGCCGGGGTGTGCGTCGGGCGGCCGCTGCCCGGGGTGGAGGTGGCATTGAGCCCGCTGACCCCGGACGGAAAGGCGGAGGGCGCCCTGACCGACCAGCCGGACCTGACCGGGGAGATCTGTGTCCGGGCCGCGCACGTGAAGGACCGCTACGACCTGCTGTGGGCCACCGAGCGGGACAGCTCGCGCGACCCGGGCTGGCACCGCACCGGCGACGTGGGGCGCCTCGACGGCGCCGGCCGGCTGTGGGTCGAGGGCCGGCTCGCGCATGTGCTCACCACGCCCGCGGGGGTGCTGACACCGGTCGCCGTCGAGCAGCGGCTGGAGCGGCTGGAGCCGGTGCGGGCGGCCGCGCTGGTCGGGGTGGGCCCGCGTGGCTGCCAGGCGACGGTGGCCGTCGTCGAGGTCACGGAGGCCCGTCCCGGTCGACTGGTCCGGCGACTGGCTCCGGGCCGGGCCGCCGGTCAGCCGAGGCTGGCGGCACCCGCGCTGGGCGCCGCCGTCCGCGCCGCTGCCGGCGTGGACCTGGCCGCGGTGCTGACCGTGGACCGGCTGCCCCGCGACATCCGGCACGCCTCCAAGGTGGACCGGACCGAGGTCGCCCGGCGGGCGGCGCGCCGGCTCGCCGGCGGCTGAGGAGCCTGCCATGCGGGTGCTGGTGACCGGGGCCTCCGGGATGCTCGGCCGGTGCACGGCCGGTGCGCTGGAGGCGCGGGGCGACGACGTCACCGTGCTTCAGCGCCGGTCCTCGGGACTGCGGCTGCGGGAGGTGCTGGGCGACGTCGCGGACCCGGACGTGGTGGGTGCGGCCGTGCGCGGCCAGGACGCCGTGGTGCACCTCGCCGCGAAAGTCGACGTGACCGGACGGTGGCGCGACTACGCCCACGCCAACATCGACGGCACCCGGGCCGTGGTCGCCGCCTGCCGGGCCGCCGGCGTGGGACGGCTGGTCCAGGTGTCCTCCCCCTCGGTGGCGCACGCCGGCCGGCCGCTGGTGGGGGCACCCGCCGCGGCCGCCGACCCGGCCGCGGCCCGAGGGCACTACGCGCGGTCCAAGGCGGTCTCCGAGCTGGCCGCGCTGGCGGCGGACAGCCCCGACCTGGCGGTGCTGGCGGTCCGTCCGCACCTGGTCTGGGGCCCCGGGGACACCCAGCTGGTGGCCCGGATCGTGGCCCGGGCACAGGCCGGCCGGCTCCCCGTCCTGGGCTCCGGCGCCGCGCTCATCGACACCACCTACGTCGACAACGCCGCCGCCGCGCTGGTGGCCGCGGTCGAGGCCTGCGGACCCGTCCACGGCGAGGCCCTGGTGGTCTCCAACGGCGAGCCCCGTCCGGTGCTCGACGTGCTGGGACGGCTCTGCGGCGCCGCCGGAGCGCCGGCCCCCACCCGGCACGTGGCGCCGTGGGCAGGGCGGGTCGCCGGCGCCGTGGTCGAGGGCGTGTGGGCCGCGACCGCCCGCACCGGGACCCCGCCGCTGACCCGCTTCCTCGTCGAGCAGCTCACCACCGCGCACTGGTTCGACCAGCGCAGCACCCGCTCCGTGCTGGGCTGGACCCCGCGAGTGTCCCTGGACGAGGGCTTCGCCCGGCTCGCCGAGTGGTACGCGGCACAGCCGTCGCACCCCGCCGTACCCCGGGCGTCCGGGTAGCGTGGTGCTCGTGGGAGTGAACGTGACCGAGCCGCTGGCCCCCGACCGCGCCCCGGTCACCTGGGCGGCCCGTTGGATGCTTCCCGCGGCGCTCGCCTCGCTGGTCGCGAACGTCCTGATCGTGGTCACCGGCGGCGTGGTCCGGCTCACCGGGTCCGGCCTCGGCTGCCCGACCTGGCCCCGCTGCACCGACGAGTCGTTCGTCCCGCACCGGGCGCTCGGCATCCACTCGGCCATCGAGTTCGGCAACCGGATGCTCACCTTCGTGGTGGCAGCGGTGGCGATCGCGACCCTCGTGCTGGCCTGGCGCTACGGACGCAGGTCCGTGCGGCGGCTGGCCGTCCTGCTGGCGCTCGGCGTGCCTGCCCAGGCCGTCATCGGCGGGGTCACCGTGCTCACCGACCTGAACCCCTGGATCGTCTCCTTCCACCTGCTGGTCTCCCTGGCGATGGTGGGGCTCGCCGTCGCCCTCGTGCGCCGGGTGGGCGAGGGTGACGGGCCGCCGCTGCCGGTCGTCCCGCGCGGGGTGACCCTGCTCACCCGTGCCGTCTTCGGGGTCTGCTGGGCGGTCCTCTACCTCGGCACGGTCGTCACCGGCAGCGGCCCGCACGCGGGCGACGTCGACGCGCCCCGCAACGGTCTCGACCCGCGGGCGCTCAGCCAGCTGCACGCCGACGCGGTGTTCCTGCTGGTCGGCCTGACGGTGGCCATGGTGCTGGTCACCCTCGCCGCCGGGGCGCCGGCCCGGGTACGCCGTGCCGCCGCCGTGCTGCTCGCCCTCGAGCTGGCCCAGGGGCTGGTCGGGTTCGTGCAGTACCTCACCGGCCTCCCGGTGGTGCTGGTGGCGCTGCACCTGCTCGGCGCCGCGCTCACCTCCGCCGCCCTGGCCTGGCTGCTGGTCAGCGTCCGCGAGCGCGCGAGCGAGCCCGCCTAGCCTCGTCCGCGGCCCCCGTGAACGCCCTCGTCCCCGGCACCCGCCTCGACGGCACCGGCCTCGACGGCACCGGCCTCGACGGCGAGCCGGGCGAACTCCTCCGCGAGCGTCGTGGCCGTGTAGTGGGCGTTCAGCCCGCTGGGGTTGGGCAGCACCCAGACCCGGCTGCGCCCGACCAGCAGATCCTGGGGACCGACCCTCGCCCCGCGGTCGTCGAAGGCCGTGCGGTAGGCGGTCACGCCCAGGACGGCCAGCCACTCCGGATCCGCCCGGCGCACCTTGGTGCGCAGCAGCTCGCCGCCGGTGCGCAGCTCGCCGGGACCGAGCTCGTCCGCCCGGGCGCTGGGCCGTGACACCAGGTTGGTGATGCCCAGACCTCGCGCGAGCAGCCCGTCCTGCTCGGCGGGCCGCAGCACCCGATCGGTGAAGCCCGACCGGTGCAGCGCCGGCCAGAACCGGTTGCCCGGACGGGCGAAGTGCTGCCCGGTCCAGGCCGAGTAGAGACCCGGGTTGATCCCGCAGAAGAGCACCCGGAGTCCCGGCCCGAGCACGTCCGGCACGGCCCGGTCCCGTGCCCGCTCGAGCTCGGCGCGGGTGGGCGGCATCGTCAGCGCATCAGCAGCGGGTCGAGGGCCACAGCGACGAAGAGCAGGGAGAGGTACATGTTCGACCAGTGGAAGAGCCGCATCGGCTTCAGCGCCACCACGTCGTCGCTGCCGGCGGACCGACGCAGCAGCAGGTGCGACTCGACCAGGAACGCGGCGCCGAGCACGCCGGCCACCACCGGGTAGAACCAGCCGGTGCCGGCCACCGGCCACAGCAGCACCGAGGTGGCCACCATCACGTAGGCGTAGGCGACGATCTGCTTGGCGACCGTCCGGGCCCCGGCCTTGACCGGGAGCATCGGGACGTTCGCCGCGGCATAGTCCTCGCGGTAGCGGATCGCCAGCGCCCAGAAGTGCGGCGGCGTCCAGAAGAACACCACCAGGAACAGCACGACCGGCGGCCAGGCGAGCTGGTTGGTCACCGCCGTCCAGCCGATGAGGGCCGGGAAGCAGCCCGCGGCGCCGCCCCAGACGATGTTCTGGGTGGTCCGGCGCTTGAGGATCATCGTGTAGCCGACCACGTAGAAGACGTTGGCCGTGAGCGCGAGACCGGCAGAGAGCCAGTTCACGAGCAGGCCCAGCCACAGCGTCGAGATCACGCCCAGGGCGAGCCCGAAGACCAGTGCCGCGCGGGTGGTGACCAGGTGCCGGGGCAGCGCGCGTCGACGGGTGCGCCGCATGCGCTCGTCGATGTCGGCGTCGTACACGCAGTTGAGCGCGTTGGCGCTGCCCGCCGAGAGCGTGCCGCCCAGCACGGTGGCCACCACCAGGCCCAGGTTCGGGACGCCGCGCTGGGCCAGGAACATCACCGGCACGGTGGTCAGGAGCAGCAGCTCGATGATCCGCGGCTTCATCAGCCCGACGTACGCCGCCAGCACGTCGCGCGCCGTCGACGGTCCCGTGGTCCGCTGCGGCACGGACACGTGTGGGTCGACGGCGGTCACAAGCGGAACCTCGGGTCTGCGGTCGGGGCGACGGGCCCCTCGAGTCTAGTGGCCGGACCGGTGAAAGCGGCGCCGGGGCGCTTCTGGGACGGTGTGCCGCTCCTCACCCGGCATGAGTAGGCTCAGGCGGGTGAGACGGGGCGGGAACCGTGCTCGGCGAGGCCCGGGGTTTGGGCCCACCTGGGCGTGGCACGCTCCGAGAGGACCCGGTCGCGCGGGACCGGGGGCCCCGAGGCGCGCCGCTACCGGACCGCAGACGCTGGACGACAGACGCTGGACGACATGTGTGAGAGGAACGATCGCTCGTGAGCAAGCTCGATTGGACTGACCTGGACCAGCGCTCGGTGGACACCGCGCGAGTGCTCGCGATGGACGCCGTGCAACGGGTGGGCAACGGCCATCCCGGCACGGCCATGAGCCTGGCGCCGGTCGCCTACACGCTGTTCCAGAAGGCGATGCGTCACAACCCCGCGAACCCGGACTGGGTGGGCCGCGACCGGTTCGTCCTGTCTGCCGGGCACAGCAGCATCACCCTCTACACGCAGCTCTACCTGGCCGGCTTCGGTCTCGAGGTCGAGGACCTCAAGGCGCTGCGCACCTGGGGCAGCAAGACCCCGGGCCACCCCGAGCACGGTCACACGGCCGGCGTCGAGACCACGACCGGACCGCTCGGGCAGGGCGTCGGCAACGCGGTCGGGATGGCTATGGCGGCCCGGCGGGAGCGCGGGCTCCTGGACCCCGAGGCCGCTCCCGGCGAGAGCCCCTTCGACCACCACATCTACGCGATCTGCAGCGACGGCGACCTCGAGGAGGGCGTCAGCGCGGAGGCCTCCTCCCTCGCCGGCACCCAGCAGCTCGGCAACCTGACCCTGATCTACGACGACAACGACATCTCCATCGAGGGCGGCACCGACATCGCCTTCACCGAGGACGTCGCGGCGCGCTACGAGGCCTACGGCTGGGACGTGCACCGGATCGACTGGACCAACGGCGGCACCCGCTACGAGGAGGACGTCCAGGAGCTGTGGGACGCGCTCGAGCAGTCCCGCCGAGTCACCGACCGGCCCAGCTTCATCGCCCTCAAGACCGTGATCGCGTGGCCGGCACCGAACGCCCAGGGCACCGGCAAGTCGCACGGCTCGGCGCTGGGCGCCGAGGAGGTCGCTGCGACCAAGAAGGTGCTGGGCTTCGACCCGGAGCAGACCTTCGAGGTCCGCGCCGACGTGATCGAGCACACCCGCGGCGCCGTCGAGCGTGGCAAGCAGGCCGAGAAGGAGTGGCAGGAGACCTTCGACGCGTGGGCCTCGCGCTACCGCCAGCGACGCGACCTCTTCGACCGGATGCAGACGCGCAGCCTGCCGGCCGGCTGGGAGCAGGCGCTGCCGTCATTCCCCGCGGACCCGAAGGGGGTCGCCACCCGGGTGGCGTCCGGGGACGTCCTCAGCGCGATCGCGCCCGGGCTCCCCGAGCTCTGGGGCGGCTCGGCCGACCTCGCCGGCTCCAACAACACCAGTCCCGCGGGTGCGTCCTCGTTCATCCCGCAGGAGCTGTCCACCAAGGACTTCTCCGGCGACCAGTACGGACGGGTGCTGCACTTCGGCATCCGTGAGCACGGCATGGGTGCGGTGATGAACGGGATCGCCCTGCACGGCGGCACGCGGGTGTACGGCGGCACCTTCCTCACCTTCTCCGACTACATGCGCGGCGCCGTCCGGCTGGCGGCCCTGATGGGGCTGCCGGTCACCTACGTGTGGACCCACGACTCCATCGGTCTGGGTGAGGACGGCCCGACCCACCAGCCCGTGGAGCATCTGGCTGCGCTGCGCGCGATGCCCGGGCTGGACGTCGTACGCCCCGGCGACGCCAACGAGACGGTCGCCGCGTGGCGCGCGGTGCTGGAGAACACCGGCAACCCCGCCGGGATGGTGCTCACCCGGCAGAACGTCCCCACCTACCCGCGCGGCACCGACGGCTACGCGACCACGGACGGCGTCGCCCGCGGCGGCTACGTCCTTCTCGACGCCGAGGGGGGTACCCCCGACGTGATCCTGGTGGGCACCGGCTCCGAGCTCCAGCTCGCCGTCCAGGCCCGCGACCTGCTCGCCGAGAAGGGCATCTCAGCCCGGGTGGTCTCCATGCCGTGCCGCGAGTGGTTCGCCCGTCAGGACGCCGCGTACCGGGACACCGTGCTGCTGCCGACGGTCAAGGCGCGGGTCAGCGTCGAGGCCGGCGTGGCGATGGGCTGGCACGAGGTCGTCGGCGACATGGGGCGCATCGTCTCCTTGGAGCACTGGGGCGCCTCGGCCGACTTCGCGACGCTGTTCCGCGAGTTCGGAATCACCGCCGACGCGGTCGCGTTGGCAGCAGAGGAGAGCATCACCGCCTCGCGGGGCTGACCGCCCACCGACCCTCTCCCCGCACATCCGCGAACCACCGGAAGGAATCCCATGTCCGATCGACTCAAGGCCCTGGCAGACGCCGGCGTCTCCATCTGGCTCGACGACCTGTCGCGTGAGCGGCTGGAGACCGGCAACCTCGCCGAGCTGGTCAAGGACAGCTCGGTCGTCGGGGTGACCACGAACCCCACGATCTTCGCGAGCGCCCTCTCCGACGGCGAACGGTACGACGCGCAGGTCCGCGAGCTCGCCCGGGCCGGGGCCGACGCGGAGGAGGCGATCTTCACGATCACCACCACCGACGTGCGGGACGCCTGCGACGTGCTCGCCGGCACCTTCGAGGCCACCGACGGGGTCGACGGACGCGTCTCGATCGAGGTCTCCCCCGGTATCGCGCACGACGGTGCCGCCACCGTGGAGATGGCCAAGCGGCTGTGGGCCGAGGTGGACCGGCCGAACCTCTTCATCAAGATCCCCGCCACCACCGCGGGCGGTCCCGCGATCACCGCGGTGCTCGCCGAGGGCATCAGCGTGAACGTCACACTGATCTTCGGGCTGGACCGCTACGACGAGGTGATGGAGGCCTACCTCGCCGGCCTCGAGAAGGCGAAGGCCGCGGGCAGGGACCTGTCCACGATCCACTCGGTGGCGTCCTTCTTCGTGTCCCGCGTGGACACCGAGATCGACAAGCGGCTGGAGGCCACCGGTGAGCCGCAGGCCGGCAACCTGATGGGGCTCGCGGGCATCGCGAACGCGCGGCTGGCCTACCGGGCCTACGAGGACAAGTTCGCCGGGAAGCGGTTCGAGGCCCTGGCCGCCGAGGGTGCCAACCGGCAGCGCCCGCTGTGGGCGTCGACGGGCGTGAAGAACCCGGACTACCGCGACACCATGTACGTCGCCGACCTGGTCGCCCCGAACACCGTCAACACGATGCCGGAGAAGACCTTGAAGGCCTTCGCCGACCACGGCGACGTGGCGGGCGACCAGATCACCTCCCACTACGCCGAGGCGCAGCAGGTGATGGACGACCTGGCCAAGCTCGGCATCGACTACGACAACGTCATCGAGGTGCTCGAGAACGAGGGCGTCGACAAGTTCGTGGCCTCCTGGGACGAGCTCGGGGAGACCGTCCGCGGCCAGCTGGCTCGGCAGGACGGGGACCGGTGAGCGAGACGTTCGAGGTCGTCGCCACCGGGGCCGCCGCCGACGCGGTCTCGGCCCACGTGCCGACGCTGGTCGCGGACGGCTTCGCGGGCGGCCTGTTCGCGCAGGACGCGACGCTCTGGGGCCCGGACGCCCAGGAGGAGTCCGCCAAGCGGCTCTCCTGGGTCGGGCTCCCGCACACCTCACGACCGCTCGTCGGTGAGGTCGCCGCGCTCCGCGGCGAGCTCCACGACGCCGGCGTCGACCACGTCGTGCTCTGCGGCATGGGCGGCTCCTCACTGGCACCGGAGGTGATCTGCGCGACGTACGGTGCCGAGCTGACCGTGCTCGACTCCAGCAGCCCCGACCAGGTGCGCACCGCCCTCGGCGACCGGCTGGAGCGCACCGTGGTGGTGGTCTCCAGCAAGTCCGGCTCGACGGTGGAGACCGACTCCCAGCGACGCGCCTACCAGCAGGCGTTCCGCGACGCCGGCATCGACCCCACCGGCCGCATCGTGATCGTCACCGACCCCGGGAGTCCCCTGGACGAGCAGTCCCGCGCGGACGGGTACCGGGTCGTCAACGCCGACCCCGACGTCGGCGGTCGCTACTCGGCCCTGACCGCGTTCGGGCTGGTCCCCAGCGGTCTGGCCGGTGCCGACATCGGCCGGCTCCTGGACGAGGCCGAGGCCGTGTCGGACCTGCTGGCCGCCGACGACGAGGCCAACCCGGGCCTGCGTCTGGGTGCGGCGATCGCGGGCACCAGCCCGCTGCGCAACAAGCTCGTGCTCGTCGACCAGGGCTCCGGTCTGACCGGGTTCGCGGACTGGGCCGAGCAGCTCATCGCGGAGAGCACCGGCAAGCAGGGCACCGGGCTGCTGCCGGTCGTCGTCGCCGACGACTCCGCTCCCGAGGTGGCCCTCCCCCCGCACGACGTGACCGTAGTGCACCTGGCCGACGACACCGCTCCCGACCCGCACGTCGACCCGGCCGAGCACGACGCCGGGTCGGCCGGCTCGGACATCGTCGTGACCGGCACGCTGGGCGCGCAGATGCTGCTGTGGGAGGTCGCCACCGCGACGGCCGGCCGGCTGCTGGGCATCAACCCGTTCGACCAGCCCGACGTGGAGAGCGCCAAGACAGCCGCCCGGACCATGCTGGACGGCGAGCCGGACCGCAGCGCTCCCGACCTCGTCGACGGGCCCGTGGAGGTCCGCGTCCTCGGCGGCGACTGGCTCGGCGACGCCACGACCCTGAAGGACGCGGTCGCCGCGCTCCTCGCGCAGATCGACGGGCAGCAGGGCTACCTCGCGGTGATGGCCTACCTCGACCGGATCGAGCACGCGGACCTCGCGGAGGTGCGCGGCACCCTCGCCCACCGGGTCCGCCGACCGGTCACGTTCGGCTGGGGACCGCGCTTCCTGCACTCGACGGGCCAGTTCCACAAGGGCGGTCCGGCCGAGGGCGTGTACCTGCAGATCACGGCCGAGCCGGTGGAGGACCTGGCCGTGCCCGGCCGGGAGTACACCTTCGGCCGCCTGATCGCCGCGCAGTCGGCCGGCGACGCGACGGTGCTGGCCGACCACGGCCGACCGGTGCTGCGCGTGCACCTCACCGACCCGCGGGCCGGGCTGACCGCGCTGCGGGCGGCCCTGTCGTGACGGTCCCGGTGTGCCGCCGATGAGCACCTGGACCAACCCGCTGCGGGACCCGCAGGACCGGCGGATGCCCCGGATCGCGGGTCCCTCCGCGATGGTCATCTTCGGGGTGACCGGCGACTTGTCCCGCAAGAAGGTGATGCCGGCGATCTACGACCTGGCCAGCCGGGGGCTGCTGCCGCCGGGCTTCTCGCTGGTCGGCTACGCACGACGCGACTGGGCCGACGAGGACTTCGCCCAGGTCGTGCACGACTCGGTCAAGGAGCACGCCCGCACCGAGTTCCGCGAGGAGGTCTGGCACCAGCTGGCCGAGGGGTTCCGCTTCGTCCAGGGCGACTTCGGCGACGACGTCGCCTTCGCGAACCTCCGGCAGACCCTGCAGGACCTCGACCGGGTCCGCGGGACGGGCGGCAACCACGCCTTCTACCTGTCGATCCCGCCGAAGTTCTTCCCCGACGTGATCGGGCAGCTCAAGAAGCACGGTCTGACCGACTCCGACGGCGACAGCTGGCGGCGGCTGGTCGTGGAGAAGCCCTTCGGTCACGACCTCGCCTCGGCCCAGGCCCTGAACGCCACCATCCACGACGTGTTCCCCCCGGAGTCGGTGTTCCGCATCGACCACTACCTGGGCAAGGAGACCGTGCAGAACATCCTGGCGATGCGCTTCGCCAACGCGATGTTCGAGCCGGTCTGGAACGCGAACTACGTCGACCACGTGCAGATCACGATGGCCGAGGACATCGGCATCGGGGGGCGTGCCGGCTACTACGACGGCATCGGCGCGGCCCGGGACGTGATCCAGAACCACCTGCTGCAGCTGATGGCCCTGGTGGCCATGGAGGAGCCGACCTCCTTCGACGCGCACAGCCTGCGGCTGGAGAAGCAGAAGGTGCTCTCCTCCGTCGTACTCCCGCGCCGGCTGGACCTGACCACCGCCCGGGCGCAGTACACCGAGGGCTGGTCCGGCGGGGAGAAGGTGATCGGCTACAAGCAGGAGCAGGACATCCCACAGACCTCCACGACCGAGACCTTCGCCGCGATCAAGCTCGACATCGAGACCCGCCGCTGGGCCGGTGTGCCGTTCTACCTCCGGCACGGCAAGCGGCTCGGCCGCCGGGTCACCGAGGTGGCCGTGGTGTTCAAGCGCGCCCCGCACCTGCCGTTCACGGAGACCTCCACCGAGGAGCTCACCCAGAACGCGCTGGTGATCCGGGTGCAGCCCGACGAGGGGATCACCCTGCGGTTCGGTTCGAAGGTCCCGGGCAGCGCTATGGAGATCCGCGACGTGAACATGGACTTCGCCTACGGCGGGTCGTTCACCGAGTCGTCGCCGGAGGCCTACGAGCGGCTGATCCTCGACGTGCTGCTCGGGGACCCGCCGCTGTTCCCGCAGCACGAGGAGGTCGAGCTGTCCTGGCGGATCCTCGACCCGATCATCGCCTACTGGGAGAAGCACGGGGCCCCGGACACCTACGAGTCCGGGACGTGGGGTCCCGCCTCCGCAGACAAGATGCTGGCCCGTGACGGACGCAGCTGGAGGAGACCGTGACCCGCAGCCCGCGCACGACGCAGGAGGCCCCGCGATGATCGAGCTGATCGACACCGGCTCGGCGGCGATCGCCGCCGAGTTCGTCCGGGCCCGGCGGCGCTCCGGCAGCCCCGCGATGGGGATGATCATGACCCTGGTCATCGTCACCGTCGACGCGGACGCGGAGGAGGCGATGAAGGTCGCGCGCGCCGCGTCCCAGGAGCACCCCGCCCGGATCCTCGGGGTGGTGATCGGTGACAAGCGCGGCGCCGGTCAGGTGGACGCCCAGGTCGGCATCGGCTCGGGCGCCTCCGGCGAGCGGGCGCTGATCCGGGTCACCGGCGAGGTCGCGAAGCACGCCGCCTCGGTGGTCCTGCCGCTGCTGCTGCCCGACTCCCCCGTCGTGGTCTGGTGGCCCGGCAGCGCCCCGGACGACCCGGCGAACGACCCGCTGGGGCGGCTGGGCACCCGCCGGATCACCGACACCGCCTCGGTGCCGACCAGCCGCGCCCGGGCGATGCTGACCCAGTGCAGCACCTACGCACCCGGCAACACCGACCTCGCCTGGACCAGGATCACCGGGTGGCGGGCGCTGCTCGCGGCCGCGCTCGACCAGCAGCCCGGTCGGGTGCTCGCGGCCTCCGTCACCGCCGAGCGGGTCAGCCCCAGCGCGGACCTGCTCTCGGCCTGGCTGGCGGACCGGCTCAAGTGCGAGGTGTCCCGGACCAGCTCCGAGGGTCCCGGGATCACCTCGGTGGTGCTGACCACCAAGCACGGCGACATCAGCGTCACCCGCTCCGACGGTCGGCTGGCGACCCTGTCCTCCCCGGGACAGCCGGACCGGCCGGTGGCGCTCAAGCGGCGGGACCTGGACGAGCTGCTGTCCGAGGAGCTGCGCCGGCTCGACCCGGACGACGTCTACGCTGCGACGGTCAAGCGGATGGTCCGGCTGGCCGCGACCGAGTCCGGCGTGCCCTCGGGGCTCCCGGGGCGTGCCCGCGGCGGGAGCGCGTCGTGAGCGCGACGCCGGTGGTGCACCGATCGGCGACCCCCAGGACCTCGCCGACCAGGTGGCCGCCAGGCTGGTCACGCTGCTGGCCCGCGTGCAGGCCGAGGGCCGGGTGCCCTCGGTCGCGCTGACCGGCGGGACCATCGCGGTCACCATCCACGAGACCGTCGCGGCGTCCCCCGACGCCGGGCTGGTCGACTGGAGCCGGGTCGACGTCTGGTTCGGCGACGAGCGCTACGTGCCCGCCGACGACCCCGACCGCAACGTCGGCCAGGCGCGCGAGGCACTCCTGGACCACCTCCCGTTCGACCCCGCGCGGATCCACCCGATGCCCGCCTCCGACGCCGGACACGGCTCGCTCGACGCGGCCGCCGCGACGTTCGCCGGCGAGCTGCGGGCGCACGGCGGTGAGTTCTTCGACGTGGTGATGCTCGGCCTCGGCCCGGACGGTCACGTGGCCTCGCTGTTCCCGGGCTTCCCCCAGCTGGACGTCGACGACACCGTCGCGGTCGCCGTCACGGACTCCCCGAAGCCGCCGCCGGAGCGGATCAGCCTCACCTTCCCGGCCCTGAACCGCGCCGACGAGGTGTGGTTCGTGGTCTCCGGGGCTGGCAAGGCCGACGCGGTCGCCGCCGCCCTCGCCACCGGCCCCGACGCCCCGGACGTGCACGACATCCCCGCGGTCGGCGTGCACGGCCGCCGCCGTACCCTCTGGTTCGTCGACGAGGACGCCGCCTCGGGGCTGTGAGTCCCGGCGCAGCCCGGTCAGAAGATCAGGTCGCCGCGCTTGCGCCGGTCGCGCAGGGTCTTGATCGCCTCGTCGAGGATGTCCTCGGCCTCCTGGTCGGAGCGCCGCTCCTTCACGTAGGCGAGGTGCGTCTTGTAGGGCTCGATCTTGGTCGGCGGCGGCGGGTTGTCGGAGTCCTGGCTGGCCGGAAGCCCGCACCGGGGGCAGTCCCACGTAGCCGGGATCTGGGCCTCCACGGCGAAGGTGATCACCGACTCGTGCGACTGCGAGCAGAAGTACACGACCGTCTGCCGGGGGGCAGCCTCGCCCCGCTCGGCCTCGCCCATCGGTCCCGCGCCGACCCGGCTTCCCCGGATGGCGTTGCCTCCACCTGCTGCCACGCTGTGAGCTCCTGTCGAGACGTACTGGGGTGAGAGGGTCAGCCGGTCTTGAGCAGCAGACCCAGGGCCACGATGCAGGCGAACCAGATCAGGCCCGCACCGATGGTGATCCGGTCGAGGTTGCGCTCGGCCACCGAGGAGCCGCCGAGGCCGCTGGACACCCCGCCGCCGAACATGTCGGAGAGCCCGCCGCCCCTGCCCTTGTGCAGGAGGACGAGCAGGATGAGCAGCAGGCTGGTCATGATGAGCAGCACGGTGAAGGTGATAACCACGATGGGAGAGCCTAACTCACAGGATCGTCGTCAGATGACAGGCATGTCGTAAAACCGACACACGCCGGCGAACTCGTCGACCTGCAGGCTGGCCCCGCCGACGAGCGCGCCGTCCACGTCCGCCTTCTCCATGATGCCGGCGACGTTGTTGGCCTTGACCGACCCTCCGTAGAGGATCCGTACGGCGTCCGCCGCCTCCTGGGACCAGGCCTCGGCGACCCGGGCCCGGATGGCGCCGCAGACCTCCTGGGCGTCGTCGGGGGTCGCCACCTCGCCGGTGCCGATCGCCCACACCGGCTCGTAGGCGATCACGAGACCGGCCACCTGCTCGGCGCTGAGCCCGGCCAGCGAGCCGTCGATCTGCGCGAGCGTGTACTCGACCTGACGACCCTCCTTGCGCACGTCGAGGCCCTCGCCGACGCAGACGATCGGCGTCATCCCCGCGGCCAGGGTCTTCACCGCCTTGGCGTTGACGGTCGCGTCCGACTCCTGGTGGTGCTCGCGGCGCTCCGAGTGGCCCACCACCACGTAGGAGCACCCGAGCTTGGCCAGCATGCCCGCGGAGATCTCACCCGTGTACGCGCCGGCGTCCTGGGTGGAGACGTCCTGGGCGCCGTACCGGATCTCCAGCCGGTCCCCGTCCACCAGGGTCTGCACGCTGCGCAGGTCGGTGAACGGCGGCACCACCACCACCTCGACGCGGCCGTAGTCGTGCTTCTTGTCGGTGAGCGTCCATGCGAGCTTCTGCACCAGGACGACAGCCTCCTGGTGGTTGAGGTTCATCTTCCAGTTGCCCGCCATCAGCGGGACCCGGGTGTGCTTCGCCATCAGTACCAGCTACCTCGTCGTCGGTCGGTCAGTCGGACAGTACGTCGATGCCGGGGAGCGGCTTGCCCTCGAGGTACTCCAGGCTCGCCCCCCCGCCGGTGGAGATGTGCCCGAAGGCGGCCTCGTCGAAGCCGAGGCTGCGGACCGCGGCGGCCGAGTCGCCGCCGCCCACCACCGACAGCCCGTCGATGCCGGTCAGGGCGGCCGCGACCGCACGGGTGCCGCCGGCGAAGCCGTCGAACTCGAAGACCCCCATCGGCCCGTTCCAGAACACGGTGCGCGCGTCGGCGAGCGCGGCGGCGAACGCCCGCCCGGACTCCGGCCCGATGTCGAGGCCCAGCTGGTCGGCAGGGATCCGGTCGGCCGGTACGACGGTCGCGGGCGCGTCCGCCGCGAACTCCGGCGCGACCACCACGTCGGTGGGCAGCAGGATCTGCACGCCGGACTCCTCCGCCCGTCGCAGGTACTCGCGGCAGGTGTCGAGCTGGTCCTCCTCGAGCAGGCTGCGGCCGACCTCCAGCCCCTGCGCCTTGAGGAAGGTGAAGACCATCCCGCCGCCGATCAGCAGCCGGTCGGCCTTGCCGAGCAGGTTGTCGATGACGCCGAGCTTGTCGGAGACCTTGGAGCCGCCGAGGACCACCACGTAGGGGCGGTCGGGGTCATCGGTCAGCCGGCGGAGCACCGAGATCTCGGTCGCCACCAGGCCACCCATGGCGTGCGGCAGCCGCTGGGCGACGTCGTACACCGAGGCCTGCTTGCGGTGCACCACCCCGAAGCCGTCGCTGACGAACACGTCGGCGAGCGCGGCGAGCCGGTCGGCGAACGCGCCGCGCACCGCGTCGTCCTTGCTGGTCTCGCCCTCGTTGAAGCGGACGTTCTCCAGCACCACGACCTGCCCGTCGCCGAGCGCGTCCACCGCGGCCTGCGCAGCCTCGCCGACAGTGTCCTCGGCGAACGCGACGTCGCTGCCGAGCAGCTCGCCCAGCCGGACGGCGACCGGACGCAGCGAGTACCGCGGGTCCGGGGCGCCCTTCGGGCGGCCGAGGTGCGCGGTCACGAGCACCCGGGCGCCGGCCTCGACCAGCCGTCGCAGGGTGGGCACGCTGGCGCGGATCCGGCCGTCGTCGGTGATCCGGTCGCCGTCGAGGGGGACGTTCAGGTCCGAGCGGACCAGCACGCGCCGGCCCCGGAGGTCCCCGAGCCGGGCGAGCTGGTCGTCGGGCCCGTCGAGAGGCTGGCTCATCCGGTCAGAGGCTCGCGCCGACGTAGGTGACCAGGTCCGCGAGGCGGTTGGAGTAGCCCCACTCGTTGTCGTACCAGCCGACCACCTTGACCTGGTTGCCGATCACCTTGGTCAGGCCGGCGTCGAAGATGCACGAGTGCGGGTCGGTGACGATGTCGGCGGACACGATCGGGTCCTCGGTGTACTTCAGGATGCCCTTCAGGTCGCCGTCGGCGGCGGCCTTGATCGCGGCGTTGACCTCCTCGGCCGTGGTCTCGCGGCCGGTCTCGACGGTCAGGTCGGTCGCCGACCCGGTGGGGATCGGCACCCGCAGCGCGTAGCCGTCCAGCTTGCCCTTGAGCTCGGGCATCACCAGCCCGATCGCCTTCGCGGCGCCGGTCGAGGTGGGCACGATGTTCAGGGCCGCGGCGCGGGCGCGACGGAGGTCCTTGTGCGGCGCATCCTGGAGGTTCTGGTCCTGCGTGTACGCGTGGATGGTCGTCATCAGGCCCTTGACGATGCCGAACTGCTCGTGCAGCACCTTGGCCATCGGGCCGAGGCAGTTCGTCGTGCACGAGGCGTTGGAGATCACGTGGTGCGCGTCGCCGTCGTAGCTGGTGTGGTTGACGCCCATCACGATGGTGACGTCCTCGTTGGAGGCCGGCGCGGAGATGATGACCTTCTTGGCGCCGCCGTCGATGTGGGCCTGGGCCTTGGTCGCGTCGGTGAAGAAGCCCGTGGACTCGATCACGACGTCGACGCCGTGGTCCTTCCAGGGCAGCTGGGCGGGGTCCTTCTCGGCCAGGATGGTCAGCGTCTTGTCGCCGACCTTGATGCCGCCGTCGACTACCGACACCTCGGCGGGGAAGCGTCCCAGGATGGAGTCGTACTTGAGCAGGTGCGCCATGGTCTTGAGGTCGCCGAGGTCGTTGGCGGCGACGATCTCGATGTCGGCGCCGGAGGCCTCGACGGCCCGGAAGAAGTTGCGGCCGATGCGGCCGAATCCGTTGATCCCCACGCGAACAGTCATGTGGCGTCTCTCCTTGTGCAAGGTCATCTGTGACAGTCGTCACCGGTCCGGACGATGCTCGGCACCACCCGTGACGACCCTACCGGGTGCCTCGGGGCGGGTCTCCTGGCGTCCGCCGTACGTGCGAGTAACCCCGCGGCGGCTCGAGGCAGGACTCAGGCGTCGGCCTCGTCGAGCATGTCGGGGGTCAGGCTGGCCTCGGTGTCGTCGATGCCGAGCTCCTGCGCCCGCTTGTCCGCCATCGCGAGCAGGCGCCGGATCCGGCCGGCGATCGCGTCCTTGGTGAGCGGTGGCACGTGCAGCTGGCCGAGCTCCTCGAGCGAGGCCTGCTTGTGCTCGAGCCGCAGGTCGCCCGCCATCTTCAGGTGGTCGGGGACCTCGTCGGCGAGGATCTCCAGGGCGCGCTCCACGCGGGCGCCCGCGGCCACGGCGGCGCGCGCGGACCGGCGCAGGTTCGCGTCGTCGAAGTTCGCGAGCCGGTTGGCGGTGGCGCGCACCTCGCGCCGCATCCGGCGCTCCTCCCAGGCCATCAGCGACTCGTGGGCGCCGAGCCGCGTGAGCAGCTGCCCGATCGCGTCGCCGTCCCGGATCACCACCCGGTCGACGCCGCGGACCTCGCGGGCCTTGGCCTGGATGCCGATCCGGCGGGCGGCGCCGACCAGCGCCAGCGCGGCCTCGGGACCGGGGCAGGTCACCTCCAGGGCGGAGGAGCGGCCGGGCTCGGTGAGCGAGCCGTGGGCCAGGAAGGCACCCCGCCAGGCGGCCACCGCGTCGCAGGCTGCGCCGGAGACCACCTGGGGCGGCAGGCCACGCACGGGCCGGCCGCGACCGTCGAGCAGGCCGGTCTGGCGAGCCAGCGCCTCGCCGTCGCGGACGACGCGTACGACGTACCGGCTGCCCTTGCGCAGCCCGTTGCCCGAGACCATCGAGACGTCGGAGGGGTGGCCGTAGACCTCGGCGATGTCACGGCGCAGCCGGCGCGCGGCCGCACCCGGTGTCCAGCTCGGCCTCCACCACGATGCGGCCGCTGACGATGTGCAGACCACCCGCGAATCGGAGCATCGAGGAGACTTCGGACTTGCGGCAGCACGCCTTGGTGACCTGGGTGGCGGCCAGCTCTGCCTTCACCTGTGCCGTCATCGCCATATGCCCGATCCTGCCATGTCGACACCCTCCGAAAACCCGACGGTCCGCCGAAGTCCGGTTGCGGGGAGCCCGCAGCCGCCGGGACCGGGGCTACCTTATGCCCCGGTCAAGAAACCGGCATAAGCGCGGGCGAGCTTGACCGGGTCGTGACGCGGGGACCCGTCGCCGACCGCGAGGTCCTCGACCACCAGCTCGGCCCCCAGGGCGCGTGCTGCGCGGGCCAGACCGGCGGGGTCCGGGGCCGCGGCCCGGTCCGCGAGGACCACGTCGAGCCGCAGCTCGGGGGCGTGCGCGGCGAGCACCTCCAGGTGCCGCTCCGGGGAGAACCCGTCGGTCTCCCCCACCTGCGCCTCCAGGTTGAGCACCACCGCTTTGCGGGCCGAGGACTCGCACCAGGGCGGTTGCGCAGCTCGGGCACCAGCAGGTGCGGGATCACGCTGGTGAACCACGAGCCCGGCCCCAGCACCACCCAGTCGGCCGCCGCCACCGCCGCCAGCGCCTCGCGGCAGGCCGGCGGGTCGTGCGGGTCCAGGGCACCGCAGTGACCTGGCCGCTGGTCGAGGCCACCTCGACCTGCCCGCGGACCGTGGTCAGCCGCTCGGGGCACGCCGGGTCCAGCCCGCGCACCGACGCGGTGATGTCGAGCGGGATGACGGCCATCGGGAGGACCCGCCCGTGCGCGCCGAGCAGCCGGCCCACCCAGTCCAGACCACCGACGTGGTCTCCGAGCAGCTCCCACAGCGTGACGATCAGCAGGTTGCCGAGCGCGTGGTTGTCCATGCCGCCGTCGCTGACGAACCGGTGCTGCAGCACCTGGGCCCAGGTGCGCCCCCAGTCGTCGTCGCCGCACAGCGCGGACAGGGCCTGGCGCAGGTCGCCGGGGGGCAGCACCCCGAACTCGCGGCGCAGCCGCCCCGAGGAGCCGCCGTTGTCGGCCACCGTCACCACCGCCGTCAGGTCGCCGGTCACGCGCCGCAGCGCGGCCAGCGAGGCGGCCAGGCCGTGCCCGCCGCCGAGCGCCACCACCCGGGCGTCGAGGTCGGGCCGCGCGGGGCCGGTCATCTCACTCCCGCCCGAGGTCGCGGTGCACGGGCAGCGCGTCGAGACCGGCGTCGCGGAGCCGGGCGGCGATCTCCTCGGTCATCGCGACGCTGCGGTGCTTGCCACCGGTGCAGCCGATCGCCACGGTCATGAACCGCTTGCCCTCGCGGAGGTACCCGGTGCCCACCGTCTGCAGCACCGGGAGGTACTGGTCCAGGAAGGTCTGCGCCTCCGGCCGCGCCTTGACGTAGGCGGCCACCTGCAGGTCCCGGCCGGACAGCGGCCGCAGCTCGGGCACCCAGAACGGGTTGGGCAGGAACCGCATGTCGGCGAGCAGGTCGGCGTCGACGGGGATGCCGTACTTGAACCCGAAGCTGACCACGGTGACCTTGAGAGAGGTGCTGCTCTCGGTGCCGAAGGCGTTGGCCACCTTGGCTGTCAGCTGGTGCACGTTCAGCACGCTGGTGTCGATGACCAGGTCCGCGTCCGCGCGGAGGTCGTCGAGCGCCACCCGCTCCCGTCGCAGCCCGTCGAGCAGCCGGCCGCCCTCCTGCAGCGGGTGCGGCCGCCGCGCCGCCTCCTGCCGGCGGACCAGCACCTCGTCGCGCGGCCTCGAGGAACAGCAGGGTGGTGCGGCGCCCGGTGCTGCCCTGGGCGAGCACCTCCTGGAGCCCGGTGAAGAACGACCCGGAGCGTACGTCGACCACGACCGCCACCGGCTGCATCGGGCCGCGGGTCTCGTCGACCAGCCGGACCACGTCGGCGACGAGCTGCGGCGGCAGGTTGTCCACCACGAAGAAGCCGAGGTCCTCGAGCTCCTTGGCCGCGGTGCTGCGGCCGGCGCCGGTCATCCCGGTGACGACCACCACCTCGCCGCGGTGGTCCGCAGCCGCCGAGCCGTCGCTCATCAGGACTCCTCGATCTCTCCGGTGGCGGTGTTCACGCTGACTGCACGCCGGCCCTCCTGCTGGGCCAGCGCGGCGACGATCGACTCCGCGGTGCGGGTGCCGATGCCGGGCACCTCGGCGATCTCCTGCACTGTGGCAGCGCGGAGCTTCTTGAGCGAGCCGAAACGCCGCAGCAGGCTCTTGCGGCGCACCTCCCCCAGCCCGGGCACGTCGTCGAGCAGGCTCTCCACCATGCTCTTGGACCGCCGGCGACCGGTGGTGGGTGATCGCGAACCGGTGCGCCTCGTCCCGGATCCGCTGGAGCAGGTACAGACCCTCGCTGGTCCGGGGCAGGATCACCGGGTCCTCCTGGGTGGGCAGCCAGACCTCCTCGAGACGCTTGGCCAGCCCGCACACCGGGATGTCGTCGATGCCGAGCTCGTCGAGGGCGCGCTGCGCGGCCGCGACCTGCGGCGGGCCGCCGTCGACGACCACCAGTCCCGGGACGTAGGCGAACCGCTTGGGTCGGCCGGTGTCCGGGTCGATCAGCAGCGGTCCCTGGCCCTCCGGGGTCTCGTCCGGCGTGGCCGCGAACTCGCCGCTGTCGGCGCGCTCGTCCATCAGCCGCTTGAACCGGCGGGTGATCACCTCGTGCATCGAGGCCACGTCGTTCTGACCGTCCACGCCCTTGATCAGGAAGCGGCGGTACTCGCTCTTGCGTGCCAGACCGTCCTCGAAGACCACCATCGAGGCGACCACCTCGGTCCCCTGGAGGTTGGAGATGTCGTAGCACTCGACCCGCAGCGGCGCCGAGGGCAGGTCCAGGGCGAGCTGGATCTCCTCCAGCGCCCGGTTGCGGGTGGTCAGGTCGCTGGCCCGCTTGGTCTTGTGCAGCGCCAGCGACTGCAGGGCGTTGCGCGCCACGGTCTCCTGCAGCGCCTTCTTGTCACCGCGCTGGGGCACCTTGATCGCGACCCGGGCCCCGCGCAGGTCGCTGAGCCACTGCTCGAGCGCGGGCGTGTCGTCGGGCAGCGCCGGCACCAGGACCTCCCGCGGGATCGAGTCGCCGAGCTCGCCGTCGTACAGCTGCAGCAGGAAGCCCTCGACCAGCCCCGCGGTGTCCGCGTCGTCCACCTTGTCCGCGACCCAGCCGCGCTGCCCGCGGATCCGGCCGCCGCGCACGTAGAAGATCTGCACCGCGACCTCGAGCGGGTCCTCCGAGAGCGCCACCACGTCGGCGTCGGTGCCGTCGCCCAGCACCACCTGCTGCTTCTCCATCGCCCGGTTGAGCGCGCCGATGTCGTCGCGCAGCCTGGCGGCGCGCTCGAAGTCGGTCGCGGCCGAGGCGGCGTACATCTCCCTCTCGAGCCGCTTCACGAACGCCGTGGTCTGGCCGCCCATGAAGTCGCAGAAGTCGTCGACGATCGCCCGGTGCTCCTCGGCGTCGACCCGCCCGACGCAGGGCGCCGCGCACTTCCCGATGTAGCCGAGCAGGCACGGCCGGCCGATCTGCGCGGATCGCTTGAAGACGCCGTTGGTGCACGAGCGCATCGGGAACACCCGCAGCAGCAGGTCGACGGTCTCCCGGATCGCCCAGGCGTGGGAGTAGGGGCCGAAGTAGCGGACCCCGCGCTTCTTGGCGCCCGCGGCCCACCATCACCCGCGGGAACTCCTCGTTGAGGGTGACCGCGAGCCACGGGTAGGACTTGTCGTCGCGGTACTTCACGTTGAACCGCGGGTCGTACTCCTTGATCCAGGAGTACTCCAGCTGCAGGGCCTCGACCTCGGTGTTGACCACCGTCCACTCGACGCTGGCCGCGCTGGTGACCATGGTGGCGGTCCGCGGGTGCAGGTTGACGATGTCCTGGAAGTACGAGGTCAGCCGGGCGCGGAGGTTCTTGGCCTTGCCGACGTAGACCACCCGCCGGTGCTCGTCGCGGAACCGGTAGACACCCGGCGAGGTGGGGATCGACCCCGGGGCGGGGCGGTACGTCGACGGGTCGGCCACCCCCTCAGCCTAGGCGGCGCCTCCGACACCGGATCGGGCGCACGGATCCGACGGTCCGGAGCCGGTGCGGTACGCCGCGACACCGGCTAGGCTCGCCGCGCCCCGACCCGTCGGAGGCCGGCGGGACTCGAACGAGCGGAGCTGGGGACGTGGGCATCACCGACTTCTCGCTGGACCACTTCTCGCTGGCCGGCCGGACCGCGATCGTCACCGGCGGCAACACCGGGCTGGGCCAGGCGTTCACCGTGGCGCTGGCCCGGGCGGGCGCGGACGTGTTCGTGCCCACCCTGCTCGACGACGCCGGCGAGACCCGAGCCTTGGTCGCCGAGACCGGGGTCCGGCTGGAGGAGTGGCACGTCGACCTCGTCGAGCCGGGCGCGCCGCGCCTCGTGGTCGACCGGTGCCTCGAGCTGTTCGGAGGCGTGGACATCCTGGTCAACTCGGCCGGGATGTGCCGGCTCGCGCCGGTCGAGGAGTTCGGCCGCTCCGAGTGGGACGCGATGCTGGCGTTGAACCTGACCGCCGCGTTCGACCTCGGCCACGAGGCGTCCCGGCACATGATCGAGCAGCGCCGCGGCAAGATCATCAACATCGCCTCGCTGTTCTCGTTCCTCGGCGGTCGCCAGTCCCCGGCGTACGCCGCGACCAAGCACGGGATCGTCGGCTTCACCCGGGCCTACTGCGACGAGCTCGCCGGGTACGGCGTCCAGGTCAACGCCATCGCGCCGGGCTACTTCGCTACCGCCCTGACCAGCCCCACCCGGCTGGACCCGGTGGCCAGCCAGCGCATCCTCGACCACGTGCCGGCCGGTCGCTGGGGCGAGGTCGGGGACCTGATGGGCGCGGTGGTGTTCCTCGCGAGCCGCGCCTCGGACTACGTGAACGGTCACGTGCTCACCGTCGACGGCGGCTACCTGGTGCGCTGACCGGCGGCCACGGCGACTTCCACCAGCCAGGAGAGGGACCAGATGCAGAGGCAGATCCACACCGAGAGCGGCCAGGCCATCGCGGACCGGCTGCGCGAGCTGGTGGGCCCCGACCGGGTCGACACCGACCCGCAGACGCTGCGTGAGGCCAGCGTCGACCGGTACAAGAAGTACACCAGCGTGCACGGCATCTTCGACGGGCCGTTCCCCGCGGCGGTGGTCCACGCGGGGTCGGCCGGCGACGTCGCGGCGGTGCTCGCGTTCGCGGACGGCCACGGGCTCAACGTGGTCCCCCGCACCGGAGGCACCGGGACCGAGGGCGGGCTGGAGACGACCGTCGCGGACACGATCGTGCTGGACGGCTCGCGGATGGACGCCGTGCTGTCCGTCGACCCGGTCGACATGCAGGCGACCGTCCAGTGCGGGGTGCGCCTGCAGGTGCTCGAGGACCTGCTGCGCGCCCAGGGGCTCACCACGGGCCACTCCCCGCAGTCGCAGCCCCTGGCCCGGATGGGAGGACTCGTCGCGACCAGGTCGATCGGCCAGCTCTCCACGCTCTACGGGGGTATCGAGGACATGGTCGTCGGCCTGGAGGCGGTGTTCGCGGACGGCACCGTGAGCCGGATCAAGAACGTTCCGCGTCGGGCGGCGGGGCCGGACATCCGGCACGTGGTGATCGGCAACGAGGGGGCGCTCTGCTTCGTCACCGAGGTGACCGTGAAGGTGTTCCGGCACCACCCGGGGCAGCAGCGCTTCCACGGCTACCTGGTCGACGACATGCACACGGGGCTCGCGATCCTCCGCGAGGTCGTCGTCGAGGGCTACCGCCCCTCGGTGTGCCGGGTCTACTCCCCGGACGACGCGGCCCAGCACTTCGAGCACTTCGCCGACGGCAGGTGCGTGGTCGTGCTGGTCGCCGAGGGGCCGCCTCGGCTGGCGGAGGCCACCAGCGCGGCCATCGACGAGATCGTCGCGCGACACCCGGCCGACCCGGTGGACCCCGCCCTGGTGCAGGCGTGGTTCGAGGGGCTGAACTGGGGCGAGGACAAGATCCAGGCCGAGAAGGACGCGATGCTGGCCACCGGCAACCTGGGCTACACCACGGAGGTGTCCGCCGGCTGGTCCCGCGTCGGCGAGCTCTACGACACCGTCATGCACCGGATCCGGACCGAGTTCCCGCACGCCAGTGACCTGACCCGCCTGGGCGCGCACTCCTCGCACAGCTACCAGAACGGCACCAACCTCTACTTCGTCTACGACTACGACATCGACTGCGAGCCGCGCGAGGAGCTGGAGAAGTACCACAAGCCCCTGAACGCGATCATCGTCGAGGAGGCGCTGCGGGTGGGCGGGTCGATGGCCCACCACCACGGGATCGGCAAGTACCGCGCGGAGTGGACGTCGGCCGAGCACGGCAGCGCCTACCCGATCCTGGCGCGACTCAAGGCCGGCTTCGACCCGAACGGGACCATGAACCGGGGCACCATCTTCCCCGCCGACCCACCGGCCGCCGACTCCCGCCGGGCCAGACGCCGGGCCGGACGCCGGGCCGGACGCCGGGATGACCGGGCTGCTGGTCGGGATCGACGTCGGGTCCCAGAGCGCGAAGGTCGTGGTGCACGACGCGACGGGCGCGGTGCAGGCCGTCGGCACGCACCGGCTACGACCCTGGCACACCCCGAGGTCCGGGGTGGTCGAGCATCCCGACGACGACCTGTGGGAGGCGCTCACGGCGGCCTGTCGCGCGGCCACCGACGCGCTCGGCGACGCCCGGGACTCGATCGTGGGCGTCGGGCTCTGCGGGGTGCGGTCGTGCCGGGTGCTGATGCGCCCGGACGGCACGCTGGCCGCCCCGGTGATCAGCTGGATGGACCAGCGGCTCTCCCGGCCCTACGACGGCTCCGGAGCGGACGTGGGGTGGGTGAGCGCCTCCTCCGGCTACCTCACCCACCGGCTGACCGGCCGGTTCCGCGACTCCGCGGCCTCCTACGAGGGGCACTGGCCGATCGACACCGACAGCTGGCAGTGGCTGGCCGACGACGGGGACCTGGCACGCTTCGGCGTGCCCAGGCAGCAGCTCCTCGAGCTGGTGCGGCCCGGCGACGTGCTGGGCGGGCTGACCGGGGCCGCGGCGGCCGCGACCGGGCTGCCGACGGGCGTGCCGGTGGTCGCGACGGCCAACGACAAGGCCGTCGAGGCGCTGGGCAGCGGTCTGCGGTCGGGCAGCGACCTGCTCGTCTCCCTCGGCACCTACATCACCGCGATGACGCTCGGGGACCGCAACCGCGGGCAGCAGGCCGCGTTCTGGACGAACCTCGCCGCGCTGCCCGGTCGCTACCTCTACGAGAGCACCGGGATCCGCCGCGGCATGTGGACCGTCTCCTGGCTGCGGGACCTGCTGGGCGAGGAGCTGCTCACCCGGGCGCGGGCGGCGGGCACCGGCGTGGAGCAGCTGCTCAACGACGGCGCCGAGAAGGTCCCGCCCGGCTCCGAGGGGCTGCTCACGGTCCTCGACTGGCTGGCCCCGGTGGACGCCCCGTGGCGCCGCGGCGCGGTGCTCGGGTTGGACGCCCGGCACGGTCCCTTCCATCTCTACCGCTCGCTGCTGGAGGCGATCGCGCTGACCATGCGCGCGCACGCGACGCGGATGACCCGCGAGCTGGGGACCGAACCCACCCACCTGGTGCTGTCCGGCGGCGGGTCGCAGTCCGAGGTGATGATGCAGGTGATGGCCGACGTGTTCGAGCTGCCGGTCCTGCGCGGTGCCGCGCCGAGCGCGGCGGCGCTCGGGGCTGCGATCAGCGCCGCCGTGGCCGTCGGGCAGCACCCCTCCCACGACGCCGCGATGAGCGCGATGGTGCACCCCGACCTGGTGGTGGAGCCGGACCCGGGCACGCGGGCGACCTACCGGGCCCTGGCCGACGTGCACGGCTCGCTCGCGGCGACGCTCGAGGACGTCTTCCGACGTACCCACGCGCTGTTCGGGTGAGCCGGTGGGGGGCGCCCCCCTCAGCCGACGGTCAGCTCGCCCCCGGCGACGGACACCTTCTTGGCGGCCAGGGGCGTGGGCGCGGGCCCGGAGACCGGGGCGCCGTCCTTGATCGAGAAGTGGCTGCCGTGGCAGGGGCAGACGATCTCGCCGTCCGTGACGGACCCGACCGTGCAGCCCCGGTGGGTGCAGATCGCGCTGAACGCCTTGAACTCGCCCTGGGCCGGCTGCGTGACCACCACCTGGGCGTCGGCCAGGATCTTGCCGCCGCCCACGGGTACGTCGGCCACCGGCACCGTGGCCGGGCCCGAGCCGGAGCCGGCGCTCCCGCTCGCGCCGGGCGAGGTGGCCGAGTCGCCCGCGGCCGTCCCGCCGCCCCCGCAGGCCGACAGCAGCGGCAGCGCGACCCCACCGACGGCGGCGGTCCGCAGCACCCCCCGCCGGGACACAGGTGCCGGGTGTTCGGTGTCGGTCATGTCAGCTCCCGTGGCAGTGCCTGGTGGTCCGTTGCCGGTCGAGGGCCAGCGTAGCCGGGCGGGGGCAACCCCTAGGCGGTCTTGCGGGCCGTCTTGCGAGCGGTCGGGGGCACGGTCTTGGACACCCGGGCGGTTTTCCGGGTGGCTGCTTCCTCGCCGCGCCCCCGGTCGCCTTGGGTGCCGCCGTAGCCGGCCGCCCGGTGCCGGCCCTCGCGGCAACCGGGGCCGCCTGCTTGGCACGGGCGGCGCGGCCCGACGGCTGCCGGGCCTCCCGTCCCTTCAGCAGCGGCGCGAGGAACTGGCCGGTGTAGCTGTCCGGGTGCTCGGCGACCTTCTCCGGGGTGCCCTCCGCGACCACGTAGCCGCCCCGGTTGCCACCCTCGGGGCCCATGTCGATGACCCAGTCAGCGGTCTTGATCACGTCGAGGTTGTGCTCGATCACCAGCACCGTGTTGCCCTGGTCGACGAGCCGACCCAGCACCAGCAGCAGCTTGCGGATGTCCTCGAAGTGCAGGCCGGTGGTCGGCTCGTCGAGGACGTAGACGGTGCGCCCGGTCGAGCGCTTCTGCAGCTCGGAGGAGAGCTTGACCCGCTGCGCCTCGCCGCCGGACAGGGTCGGTGCCGGCTGGCCGAGACGCACGTAGCCGAGGCCGACGTCCACCAGCGTGCGCATGTGCCGGGCGATCGCCGGGATGGCGGCGAAGAACTCCACCGCCTCCTCGATCGGCATGTCCAGCACCTCGGCGATGGTCTTGCCCTTGTAGTGCACCTCGAGCGTCTCGCGGTTGTAGCGCGCGCCGTGGCAGACCTCGCACGGCACGTAGACGTCCGGCAGGAAGTTCATCTCGATCTTGATGGTGCCGTCGCCGTGACAGGCCTCGCAGCGGCCGCCCTTGACGTTGAAGGAGAACCTGCCCTGCTGGTAGCCGCGGACCTTCGCCTCGGCGGTCGAGGCGAACAGCTTGCGGACGTGGTCGAAGACCCCGGTGTACGTCGCCGGATTGGACCGCGGGGTGCGCCCGATCGGGGACTGGTCGACGTGGATCACCTTGTCGACCTCGTCGAGACCCTCGATCCGGCGGTGCCGGCCGGGGACCGTGCGCGCGTTGTAGATCTGCTTGGCCAGCGACGTGTACAGGATGTCGTTGACCAGCGTGGACTTGCCGGACCCCGAGACGCCGGTGACCGCCACGAACATGCCCAGCGGGAACCGCACGTCGATGTCCTGCAGGTTGTGCTCGCGGGCGCCCCGGACCACCAGCTCGCGGCCCGGCGTGCGCGGCCGGCGCACCTCCGGGACCGGGATCTCCTTGCGTCCGGAGAGGTACATGCCGGTCGCGGAGTCCGGGTGCTCCAGCAGCTCCTGGACAGGACCCGAGACGACCACCTGCCCGCCGTGCTCCCCCGCGCCGGGACCGATGTCGACCACCCAGTCGGCCACCCGGATGGTGTCCTCGTCGTGCTCGACCACGATCAGGGTGTTGCCGAGGTTCTTCAGCCGGACCAGCGTCTCGATCAGCCGGTGGTTGTCGCGCTGGTGCAGCCCGATGGACGGCTCGTCCAGCACGTACAGGACGCCGACCAGTCCGGCCCCGATCTGGGTGGCCAGCCGGATCCGCTGCGCCTCGCCGCCGGAGAGCGACCCGGAGGGTCGGTCCAGGGAGAGGTAGTCGAGCCCGACGTCGAGCAGGAAGTTGAGCCGCTCCTGGATCTCCTTGAGCACCCGCTCGGCGATCTGCTTCTCGCGGGGCGACAGCTCGACGGTGCGCAGGAAGTCGGCGGTCTCGTTGATCGGCAGGCGGCAGACCTCGGCGATGCTCTTCCCGCCGAGGGTCACGGCCATCGAGACCGGCTTGAGCCGGCTGCCCTTGCACTCGGGACACGGCACCTCGCGCATGAAGCCCTCGAACCGCTCCCGGCTGGTGTCCGACTCCGCCTCGCGGTGCCGCCGCTCGATGTAGGGCCGGACCCCCTCGAAGCTGGTGTAGTAGGCGCGCCTGCGGCCGTAGCGGTTGGTGTGCTGGACGTGCACCTTGGTGGCGTGACCGTCGAGGATCGACCGGCGGGCCTTGGCCGGCAGGTCCTGCCAGGGCGTGTTCAGGTCGAAGCCGAGCTCCTCGCCCAGGGCGCCGAGCAGCCGGATGAAGAAGTCCGCGACGTGCGCCCCGGACCACGGCCCGATCGCGCCCTCCCCCAGCGTCGCGCTGGGGTCGGCGACCACCAGCTCGGGGTCCACCTCCATCCGGGTGCCGAGTCCGTGGCAGACCGGGCAGGCGCCGAACGGCGAGTTGAACGAGAACGAGCGCGGCTCGAGGTCGTCGGTGTCGATCGGGTGCTCGTTCGGGCAGGCCATCTTCTCCGAGAACAGCAGCTCCCGGGCCGGGTCCCCGGCGGGCAGGTCCACGAAGTCGAACACGACGAGCCCGCTGGCCAGCCCGAGCGCGGTCTCCACGGAGTCGGTCAGCCGGCGCTTCGAGGACGCCTTCACCGCGAGCCGGTCGACGACGACCTCGATGGTGTGCTTCTTCTGCTTGTCGAGCTTCGGCGGCTCCGCGAGCGGGTGCGTCTCGCCGTTGACCCGGGCGCGGGAGAACCCCTGGGTCTGGAGCTGGCGGAACAGGTCGACGTACTCGCCCTTGCGGCCGCGGATCACCGGCGCCAGCACCTGGAAGCGGGCGCCCTCCTCCAGGGTCAGGATCCGGTCGACGATCTGCTGCGGGGTCTGCCGCGAGATGGGGGCACCGCACGTCGGGCAGTGCGGCCGCCCTGCGCGGGCGTAGAGGAGCCGCAGGTAGTCGTAGACCTCGGTGATCGTGCCGACCGTGGAGCGAGGGTTCTTCGAGGTGGACTTCTGGTCGATCGACACCGCCGGGGAGAGCCCCTCGATGAAGTCCACGTCGGGCTTGTCCATCTGTCCGAGGAACTGGCGCGCGTAGGCGGAGAGGGACTCGACGTAGCGGCGCTGCCCCTCGGCGAAGATGGTGTCGAAGGCGAGGCTGGACTTGCCGGACCCGGACAGCCCGGTGAACACGATCAGCGCGTCCCGGGGCAGCTCGAGGGAGACGTCCTTGAGGTTGTGCTCGCGGGCACCTCTGATGACGAGCTGGTCAGCCACTGCACTTCCTCGGGACGGGGGGCCTTCGAACAAACGTTCGCCATCCTAGCGGGGTGGTGCAAGGACGCCGGGACGGGTTGGATGGCCCGATGGACACGACCTCGGCCCTCCCTCAGATCGACGAGACGTTGCTCGCCACGACACGCTACCTACAGGCACTGACACTTCTCGACGAGCCGTCCGTCCACCGGCCCTCCGGGCTCCCGGGATGGACGCGGGCGCACGTCGTCGCGCACGTCTCGCGCAACGCCGACTCGTTCACCCGGGTGCTCGCCCAGGTGGCTGCCGGGGAGGCGGCGTCCATGTACCCCTCGGCCGAGGAGCGAAACGCCGCGATCGACGAGACGGTCGCCACCCACGACGCGGCCGGGCTGGTCGCCGACGCGATCGCGTCGGCCGCCCGCCTCACCGACGCCTTCTGGGAGTGCACCGCGGACCACGCGACGCCGTACACCCGGGTGCCGGGTGGCGAGGAGGTGTTCGCCCTGGACACGCTCGGCCCCCGGCGCCGGCTCGAGGTCGAGGTGCACCACTCCGACCTGGAGACCGGCTACCTGCCGACCGAGTGGCCGCTGGACTTCACCCGGCACGTCGTGCAGATGCGGGCTCGCGAGCTCGGTGCCCGCCTCGAGCATGCGGCTCACGGCCACCGACACCGACGGCACCTGGTCCGTGGGCGGCGGCACCGGCCCGCAGGTCGGCGGTGCGGTCGGCGACCTGGCCTGGTGGCTGCTCGGCCGCGGCGACGGACGCGGGCTGACCTGCTCCCACGGTGACCTGCCGGTGCTGGGACGATGGCGGTGAGGGCGCAGACCACGTCCGGACCCCCGAGAGAGAGATGAGCGCGATGAGCTACACCGGCAAGGTGCGGCCCGGCGGCCGACCGGACGTCCGCGAGCTGTCCCGGCTGATGGTCACCAAGCTGTCGGTCGGCGAGATGGACAACAACGTGTACCTGCTGCGCTGCCGGCAGACCGACGAGCAGGTCCTGATCGACGCGGCGGACGACGCGCCCCGGATCCTCGAGGTGGTGGGCGCGGACGGGCTGAGTGCCGTGGTCACCACCCACCAGCACTGGGACCATCACCGGGCCCTGCCCGAGGTGGTCGCCGCGACCGGGGCGACGACGGTGGCCGGTGCGGAGGACGCCGACGCGCTGCCGGTGGCCGTCGACCGACGGGTCGGCGACGGTGACGTCGTCGAGGTGGGTGACTGCCGGCTCGAGGTGATCCGGCTCACCGGGCACACCCCCGGCTCGGTCGCGCTGCTCTACGACGACCCGGACGGCACGCCGCACCTGTTCACCGGGGACTCGCTGTTCCCGGGCGGAGTCGGCAAGACCTGGTCCGCGGAGGACTTCGCCACGCTCGTCGACGACGTGTCCACCAAGCTGTTCGACCGGCTGCCGGACGAGACCTGGTTCTACCCGGGACACGGCGTCGACTCGACGCTGGGCGAGCAGCGACCGCACCTGGCGGAGTGGCGCACCCGCGGCTGGTGAGCCCGGCATCGGTTGGCGCCTGCACACTGGCCGGCGGCTGGTGGTCCCGGCGCCGCGACGTGCCGACGTGGCGTGACCGACTCGTCCGATTAGTGGCTTTCGTCATTCCGGGGACGGCGCGGGTCCCCGGCCCTTAGCCTGCTGGCATGGGGAAGATCGTGCTGACCTGCGTCCTGGCGCTGGTGTTCGGCTTCGGCGGTGCCGTCGGAGCCGTGACCGCGTTCCACGCGCAGCTGCAGGGACCGCAGGGACAGACCGGACTCACCGGTGCGCCGGGGGCGGTGGGGCCGGCGGGACAGAACGGCACGGACGGCGTGAACGGCAGGGTCGGACCCCGCGGCAAGCCCGGCAAGCCCGGCAAGGCCGGCAAGGCCGGGAAGGCCGCCCCGGCCCCGGCACCCGTCGCGACCGACCTCGGCAGCCTCGGCTGCGCCGGGAGGTCGATCCAGGTGATCACCTCCGCGACCCTCTCGAAGACCAAGAAGCTCGTCCTGGAGCGCAAGAACGTCTGCATCGTCGCGCCGCCCCGCCCGGCGACGCGGTAGCCCGACCGTAGGATCGACGCATGAGCGAGCCCGTGCAGGTGATCCGCGGCGCCGACCTGGTCGACGCAGACCCGACACCCGGCATGGCGCGGTCCCGCGCCTTCGAGGTGCCGGCGCTGTGGGCCGGCCGGGTGGAGACCGAGCCGGGGGCGGTGTCCGGCTGGCACCACCACGACCGCAACGAGACCAGCCTGTACGTCGTCTCCGGGGTGCTGCGCCTGGAGTTCGAGGGGTACGACGGGCACCTGGACGCCGGACCCGGCGACTTCGTGCACGTGCCCGCGTTCACGGTGCACCGCGAGAGCAACCCGGGGGCGCAACCCTCGGTCGCCGTGATCGCCCGGGCCGGTGGGGGCGTGCCCACGGTCAACGTCGCCGGCCCGTAGGCTCGGCCACGTGATCGAGCTGAGGACCCCCACCGAGATCGAGCAGATGCGGCCGGCCGGCCGGTTCGTCGCCGACGTGCTGACCCGTCTCCAGGCGGTGGCCGACGTCGGCGTCAACCTGCTCGACCTGGACGCGCTCGCGCACGAGATGATCCGCGAGCGGGGGGCGGAGTCCTGCTACATCGACTACCACCCGAGCTTCGGCGCGATGCCCTTCGGCAAGGTGCTGTGCACCTCGGTCAACGACGCGGTCCTGCACGGTCTCCCCCGCGACTACGTGCTGCGCGACGGCGACCTGCTCAGCGTCGACTTCGCGGCGTCCGTGGACGGGTGGGTCTCCGACTCCGCCCTGAGCGTGGTGGTCGGGTCGGCCGCGCAGCAGGACCTGGACCTGATCGACACCGCCACCCGCGCCCTCGACGCCGGCATCAAGGCCGCCCAGCCGGGCTCCCGGATCGGCGACATCTCGGCGGCGATCGCCGCCGTGGCGCACGGCGACGGCCTCTCGATCAACACCGACTTCGGCGGCCACGGCGTGGGCCGGACCATGCACGGCGACCCGCACGTCCCCAACGACGGCCGCCCCGGCCGCGGCTACCCCTTGAAGCCCGGCCTGGTGATCGCCATCGAGCCGTGGTTCCTGCAGACCACCGACGTGCTCTACACCGACCCGGACGGCTGGACCCTGCGCAGCGGCGACGGCTCCCGCGGGGCGCACATGGAGCACACCATCGCGATCACCCCCGAGGGTCCGCTCGTGCTCACCGCCCGCGACTGACGCAGCCGGACCCGCGACCACCATGTCCTTCCTGCACCGCCAGCTGGTCACCGCCGCGCTCACCGCGAACGCCGTGCGGCCGGTCCCGGGCTACGCCGCCGGGGTGCCCAGCATGGTCGCGGGCTGGCTGACCAGCGAGCTGGCGGCGCACCTGCTGGCGCTCACCGCGGCGGACACCGCCCGGGAGCTCGCCGGCCCCCGCCGGCACCGGCCGGCGCTGGCGGTCGCCGCCGGCAGCCTGGCCGGTCTGGGGGCGATGGTCGCCCAGTCGGCCCGGGCCCACGGACACGTCGACCAGGCCCTCGCCGACGCGCTGGGCGAGGGGTACCTCGAGCGGCTGGCCGCCCGGCACCCCGGACCGGACCCGGCCGTGCCCTGGCGCCAGCTGGCCCTGCCGTTCCGCCGGCACGACGCCGCGGTCGAGGTGATCGGCGACATCGCCTACACGCCGTACGGACGGCGGGGGCTGCTCGACGTCTACCGACGTCGCGACGCGGACCTGCAGGATGCCCCGGTGCTGCTCCAGGTGCACGGGGGCGGCTGGAGCATCGGCGACAAGGAGCACCAGGGCGTCCCGCTGATGCGGCACATGGCCGCCCGCGGCTGGGTGTGCGTCGCGGTCAACTACCGGCTCAGCCCCCGCAGCGCCTTCCCCGCGCACCTGGTCGACGTGAAGCGCGCGATCGCGTGGATCCGCCGGCACGCCGCCGACTACGGCGGGGACCCGCGCTTCGTCGCGGTCACCGGCGGCTCGGCCGGCGGTCACCTGGCGGCCCTGGCGGCGCTGACGCCCAACGACCCCGAGTACCAGCCGGGCTTCGAGGGCGCCGACACCACCGTCCAGGCGGCGGCCCCGCACTACGGCGTCTACGACGTCGCCGGCGCCACCGGCACCCACCGGGCCCGGCAGCTGCGGGACCGGTTCCTCGGACCACGGGTGCTCCAGCAGGACCCGGCCGTCGACCTGCGCCCCTTCGAGAAGGCGTCTCCTCTGCTGCGGGTCCGCGCGGACGCGCCACCCTTCCTGGTGGTGCACGGCCGCAACGACAGCCTCGTGGAGGTGCAGCAGGCCCGCCGGTTCGTCACCGCGCTGCGGCAGGTCTCGACGGCGACGGTGGCGTACGCCGAGCTGCCGGGGACGCACCACGCGTTCGACACGTTCCCCTCGGTGCGCAGCGCCGCCGTGGTGCGCGGCGTGGACAGGTTCCTGCGAGCCACCCACGACGCCTGGTCGCCGTGAGCGCCGTGCCGCCGATGCCGGCGGAGCTGCTGGAGAAGGCCCACCGGACCAAGGGGTTCATGCCCGAGGACGAGGGCCGACTGCTCTACGAGGTCGCCGTCCGAGCGCTCGCAGCGGGCCCCGGGCTGGAGGTCGGCTCCTACTGCGGCAAGTCGGCGCTCTACCTGGGCGCCGCCGCCCGGATGACCGGCAGCGTCGTCTTCACCGTGGACCACCACCGCGGCTCGGAGGAGAACCAAGCCGGCTGGGAGCACCACGACCCGGACCTCGCGGACCCGGAGTTCGGCCGGCTGGACACGCTCCCGGCCTTCCGGCGCACGATCAAGGACGCGGGCCTCGAGGAGGAGGTGGTGGCCGTCGTGGGTCGGTCCGGCACGGTCGCCGCGCACTGGCGGACCCCGCTGGCACTGGTGTTCGTCGACGGCGGCCACTCCCAGGCCAACGCCGACACCGACTACCTGGGCTGGGGCCGCTGGGTCGCCCGCGACGGCACGCTGGCCGTGCACGACGTGTTCCCGGACCCCGCGGACGGCGGCCGGCCGCCGTACCTGGTCTACCGGCGCGCGCTCGCGGCGGGCTTCGTGGAGACCGAGGTGTGCGGGTCGCTGCGGGTGCTGCGACGGGTGGCGGGCGACGCCGGGGACCCGGTCGGCTGAGGCGGGACCGGCAGCGCTAGCGGGCGGTGAGCGCCGCCTCGCAGCCGCACTCGAGGCCGATCGGGCGGAAGTCCTGAGGCAGGGAGCCGCCCCGGAAGAGGTCGGCGCCCGGCGTGGTGGTGGAGAGGGCGTCGACGGCCAGCACCACCGCGGCCGCGGTGTAGGTGGTCAGGTGCCGGGGCCAGATGGCGTCGTCGGCGTAGACGTAGCCGGTCCAGTAGCCGCCGTCGGCGTGCCGCAGGTGCTGCATGTCCCGCAGCAGGGTCAGGGCGCGCCCCCGGTCGCCGAGGGCGTCCAGGGCCAGCACCAGCTCGCAGGTCTCGGCACCGGTCACCCAGGGGTTCTCGGCGACGCACCGGATGCCCAGACCGGGCTGGACGAAGTCGTCCCAGCGGGTCGCCAGCAGCGCGTGCCCGTCGTCCCCGCGCACCGCGCCCGCGAGGACCGGGTAGTACCAGTCCATGGAGAAGCCGGACTTGTCCATGAACAGGTCCGGGTGCCGGCGCAGCGCGTGTCCCAGCCGTCCGGCGGCCAGCTCCCACTCCGGCTGGTGGTCATCCATCAGCTCGGACAGCGCGATGCCGGCCCGCAGGGCGTGGAAGATGCTGGAGCTGCCCGCCAGCAGCGCCTCGGCGTTGACGCGCCCGCCGTCCTCCCGCGACCACGCGACCCCGCCGAACGGCAGCTGTAGCGACACGACCACGTCCAGCCCGCGCCGTACGGCGGTCCAGCAGCGCCGGACGAACCGCTCGTCGCGCCGGACCAGCCAGTGGTGCCAGACCCCGACCGCGAGGTAGGCGCACATGTTGGTCTCGGTGCTCGCGTCGGCGACCACGCCCCCCAGCAGCCGCATCGGCCAGGAGCCGTCCGCGCGCTGGGTGGCCAGGCACCAGTCGTAGGCGGCGTGCGCCGCGTCCGGCTGCCCCCCGACCACGAGCGCCATCGCCGCCTCGATGTGGTTCCAGGTGTCGGTGTGCTCCCCCGGCGACCACGGCAGCGCACCGTCGGGCTCCTGCGCGCGCGCGATCGAGGCGGCGGTCGCGGCCACCTGGTCGCAGTCCAGGACGCCGTCCAGGGCGGGGATGCGGCCGCTCATGCGGCGTCCACGGGCTTGCGGAAGTAGGCCACCAGGCTCTTGCCGAGGAGCGGGTCCAGGGCACGCTCCGCGACCCGGGTGGCCAGGGGCCGCTTCACGATGTCCCAGACCAGCAGGCGGTGGTAGCCGCGGACCAGCGGATGCCGGTCGTGGTCGACGCCGACGGCGCACTTGAGCCACCAGTACGGCGCGTGCAGCGCGTGCGCGTGGTGGTAGCCCTCGTGGACCAGTCCCGCGCCGATCAGGCGCCCGACGAGGGCGGAGCGGGTGTAGATCCGCACGTGGCCGCCCTCGTTGGCGTGGTAGGCGTCGGAGAGCGCCCAGCACACCCGCTCGGGCAGCCAGCGCGGCACCGAGACGGCGAGCGTGCCGCCCGGGCGCAGCACCCGGACCAGCTCGCCGATCGCCGCGGCGTCGTCCGGGATGTGCTCGAGCACCTCGGCGGCGACGATGCGGTCGAACTCTCCGTCCGCGAACGGCAGTGAGAGGGCGTCGCCCTGCTTGATGTCGGCCTCCGCACCCGGAGGCACCTCGCCGGCGGCGCGCATCCCCGCGAACCACTCCAGGACCGTCGCGAGCTCGTCACCGTCCTGGTCGAAGGCGACCACGTCGGCACCCCGGCGGAACATCTCGAAGGCGTGGCGGCCGGCACCGCACCCCATGTCCAGCACCCGGTCCCCGGCACGGAGACCGAGCCGGTCGAAGTCAACGGTCAGCATCCTGGTCCCCCCGCGACAGGTCGATCGCTCGCTGGTAGGCGGCCGCGGTCGCCTCGGCCACGGCCCGCCAGCTGTACCGCTCCCGGGCACGGCGACGGCCGGCGCGGCCCATCGCCTCGCGACGGGCGGGGTCGTCGAGCAGCCGCCCGAGCGCGGCCTCGAGCTCACCCACGTCTCCCGGGGGGACCAGGTCCGCGCAGACCCCGTCCTCCCCGACCACCTCGGGGATCGCACCGGCACGGCTCACCACCAGCGGGGTCTCGCAGGCCATCGCCTCCACCGTGGGCAGCGAGAAGCCCTCGTACAGGGAGGGCACGCAGGCGATCTCGGCGGAGCCGACGACCGCTGCGAGGTCGGTGTCGGAGAGCCCGGTGACGAAGCGGACCGAGCCGCCGATCGCGAGCCGGTCGATGAGCTGCTCGGTGGGACCGCCGGGGATGGGCCGGCAGACCAGCAGCAGCTCGACGTCCCGTTCGGTACGCAGCTTGGCGAACGCCTCGAGCAGGGTGCCGATGCCCTTCATCGGGGTGTCGGCGCTGGCCATCGCGACGATCCGGCCGGGAACCCTCGGCGCCGTCGGCGGCGCGAACACGTCGTCGACCCCGAGGGGCACCACCTGCACCCGCACCGGGTCGACACCGAAGTCGCTGACCACGTCGCGTGCCGAGCTGGACGACGGGCAGAGGATCGTCGTGGCCCGCTGGGCGACACGGCGCTGCATCCGCAGGAAGCCGTACCAGCGCCGCAACGTGAGCCGCCGGCGCCACGTGGTGGCGGCGGCGAGGTCGACCCGGCGGTCGAAGGTGATCGGGTGGTGGATCGTGGTCACCAGCGGCAGGCCCGCACGCTCGATCGCCAGCGAGCCGTAGCCCAGCGTCTGGTTGTCGTGCACCACGTCGAAGTCGGACAGCCGGCCCCGCAGCAGCCGCGCGGCCCGCAGGCTGAACGTCCGCGGCTCGGGGAACCCGGCGGTCCACATGGTCGCCACCTCCAGCAGGTCGATCCGGTCGCGGATCTCACCCGGGCGCGGGGTCCGGAACGGGTCCGGCTCCCGGTACAGGTCCAGGCTGGGCACCTCGGTGAGGCGCACCCCGGGGTCCAGCACCGGGTACGGCTGCCCCGAGAGGACCTCGACGTCGTGGCCGAGGGCGACCAGCTCGCGGCTCAGGTGCCGGACGTACACCCCCTGGCCGCCACAGTGCGGCTTGCTGCGGTAGGACAGCAGTGCGACGCGCAAACCGGCCTCCCACAGGGTCGACGTACGCTCCGCGGGCCAGAGCGCGGGCGCTAGCCTACGGGGTGCTCCGGGACGTCGCGCGGGTTGTCGATCTCAGCCCCGCGCCGGGACACGACCAGGCTGGCCACCGTGGTCACCACCAGGATCACCACGATCGCGCCGAGCGAGGCCAGGGTCGGGATGTCGGGAGCCCACTCGATGTGCTCGCCGCCGTTCACGAAGGGCAGCTCGTTCTCGTGCATCGCGTGCAGCACCAGCTTGACCCCGATGAACCCGAGCAGCACAGCGAGCCCGTAGGAGAGGAAGACCAGCTTCTGCAGCAGGCCACCGATGAGGAAGTAGAGCTGGCGCAGGCCCATCAGCGCGAAGATGTTCGCGGTGAGCACCAGGTACGGCTCCTTGGTGAGCCCGTAGATCGCGGGGATCGAGTCCAGCGCGAACAGCAGGTCGGTGGTCCCGAGCGCCAGGATCACCAGGAACATCGGGGTGATCAGCCGTCGCCCGTTCTCCTTCACCAGGATCTTGACGCCGTGCCACTCGTCGGTGGCCGGCAGGTGCCGCTCCACCCACTTGATCAGCCGGTTCTCCTCGAACTCGTCGTCGTCGTCGCGGGCCTCCTTGACCAGCTTGACGGCGGTCGCGACCAGGAACACCCCGAAGACGTAGAAGATCCAGCTGAAGTTGTTGATCGCGGCCGCGCCGACCGCGATGAAGACGCCGCGCATCACCAGGGCCAGCACGATGCCCACCATCAGGGCCTCCTGCTGGTACTTCCGGGGCACCCCGAACTTGGCCATGATGATGATGAAGATGAACAGGTTGTCGACCGACAGCGAGTACTCGGTCAGCCAGCCGGCGAAGAACTGGACGCCGTAGTCGTGGCCCGCCGTGACCCACACGCCGATGCCGAACACCACCGCGAGCCCGACGTAGAGCGCGAGTGCGACCGACACCTCGCGCATGGACGGCTCGTGCGGGCGGCGTCCGATCACGACGATGTCGAACAACAGGACCGACATCGTGACGATGATCGTGGTCCACCAGACCCATGTGGAAACGTCCACGGACTACCCCTCCGGAGCTAGGTGCCGGTGCGGCAGGCAGCAGCACCGATTCGAGCACTTGTCCGGAGGTCTCTTCCACCCGCCTGAGGCGGACCCGCGGCACCGGGTCCGGCACCGGGGCCGGTATCCGTGATGACGGCACCGTGGCGTCGGGAATACTCCCCTCCACCGGACGAGTCTGACAGAGGCGGCCCGATGACACGACATCGGGCCGCCGGGCCTAGCATCCTCGGCGATGACTCCGGCCGCCTCCACTGCCCGCACCTGGCTGTTCGTGGTGGTCGTCTCCGGGCTCGCCAGCGCCGCGTTCCAGCTGCTGGGGCTGCCCTCTCCGGTGCTGTTCGGGTCGCTGGTCGCCGGCATGCTGCAGGCGCTCACCGCCCGCGTGGAGCTCGACATGCCGGCGCCGCTGTTCCGCGTCGGCCAGGCCCTGGTCGGCGCGGTCATCGGTGCGCTCGTCCAGGTCGCCACCCTGACGCGGGTCGTCTCGGACTGGCCCTCGGTGGCGGTGGTGACCCTGGGGACTCTGGCGATCAGCGTCGGGGCCGGTCGGCTGCTCGCGCTGCACCGCGACGTCACCCCGGTCACCGGGGCGTTCGCGCTGGTGGCCGGCGGTGCCTCCGGCATCGTCGCGCTGGCCCGGGAGCTCGGCGCCGACGACCGGGTGGTCACCGTCGTGCAGTACCTGCGGGTGCTGCTGGTGCTGCTGGCGATGCCGCTGGTGACCGCGCTGGTCTTCTCGCCGCCCGGCGGGGGCGGCACGGTCAGCACCGGGCCGACCCGCTGGCTGCCCGACCTGGTGTTCGTGGTGACGTCCGTGGCCCTCGGGCTCGCCGTCCAGCGGTTCATGCACGCCCCTGCGACTGCCCTGCTCGCCCCGCTGCTGGTGGCGGTCGCGTTGTCCGCCAGCGGCGTGCTCGGGGACGTCGCCGTGCCGGCGGTGCTCACCAACCTCGGCTACGCCCTGATCGGCGTCCGGGTGGGGTTGCGCTTCACCCGGGCCAGCCTGCGCAGCATCGCCCGGCTGCTGCCGCTGGTCACGGCCCTGATCCTGGCCGTGATCGCGGCGTGCGCGCTGCTCGGCCTGCTGCTGACGGGTGTGACCGGGATCGACCCGCTGACGGCCTACCTGGCGACCACGCCGGGAGGGCTGTTCGCGGTCCTGGCGACCGCCGCCGAGAGCGGCTCGGACGTGACCTACGTCCTGGCCGTCCAGGTGATCCGGGTCTTCGCGATGCTGCTGTTCGCTCCGCTGCTCGGCCGATGGCTGCGTCCCGCGCGCGCGGACTGACCCGCCCGGCCGGGCCGGTCAGTCCAGGCAGAACTCGTTCCCCTCGGGGTCCTGCATGACCACGTGACCCGCGCCCAGCTCCTGCCCCGGCTCCAGGCGCCGCACCCGGGTGGCGCCGAGCGCCACCAGCCGGACGGCCTCCGCGTCCAGCGCCGCCATCCGGGCGGCCGCCTCCAGGCCGGACGCGGCGCGCACGTCGAGGTGCACGCGGTTCTTGGCGGTCTTGCCCTCCGGCACCCGCTGGAAGAACAGCCGCGGCCCGGCGCCGCTCGGGTCCACGACCGCGGACCGGTCGTTGCGGCTCTCCGCGGGCACCCCCCAGGCCTCCAGGGCCTGGTCCCAGCTGGCGAAGCCGGGCGGCGGCGGCTCCAGCCGGTAGCCGAGCACCTCCGCCCAGAACTGCGCCAGCCCACCTGGATCGCCGCAGTCGAACGTCACCTGGACCGCACGGACCATGTCACACCTCGCTTCTGCCGGAGTCTCCGGCTCCTAGACTGAGACCATGAGCGCACCGACCCCCGGGCCGTGGGGGGAGTTCACCGCCGACCCGCGCCGTCCCGAGCTGGCCGGGCTGCGCGCGGCCGATCGGGACCGCGACGTGGTGCTGCGGCTGCTCGGGGACGCCTACGCGGACGGTCGGCTGACCCGCGAGGAGTACGACGAGCGGGCTGGCCGGGTCGCCGAGGCGAAGACGCTCGGCGACCTGCGGCCGCTGATGACCGACCTCGTCGTCGCCACCCCCCTGCCGGACCCGGCGGCCGGTGACCTGCACCGGAAGGCGGTGGAGCACTGGCAGTCCCAGCGTCGACAGGCGCTGGTCGGCCTGCTGATCCCGTCGACGATCTGCTGGCTGATCTGGGTCATGGTCGGTCTCGACGGCGGGTTCGGCTTCGCCTGGCCGGTCTTCGTGATGCTCGGCACCGGCGCGAACCTGGTCCGGGTGCAGGTCACCCGCACGGACCTGGTCGCCGAGGAGGAACGCCGGCTGGAGCGCCGGCAGCGCAAGGCGCTCGGCTCCGCTCCCGAGCGACCGGCCGAGGAGTAGCCGGGTCTCGTGCCGCCGCGGCGTCCTCACGGCTCGTCCCAGCCCGGCGGACGGTGCCGGCGCGGCAGCCCCGCGACGACCCGCCCGTAGGACTCGTCGACCGCGTCCCGGATCTCCTGGTCCGGGATCGCGGCGCCGACGGTGAGCGTGTTCCACCCGGACCGGCCCAGGTAGCGCATCACCTCCGCGTCGCCGGGGTACCGCTCGAGCCACTCGTCGGCCTCCTCGCGGGTGCCGCCGAGCTTGACCCCGACGCTGTCGGCGGCGAGGAAGGCGAAGATCTTGCCCCGTGCCCCCGCTCCGACCTTCGCCACCGGGTAGTCGTGGTCCCAGGGGTCGTCCGGCCAGGCCCCGGGCTTGGCCAGGCAGTAGGCGAGCAGGTCCTCGATCCGCACCGTCCGCTCCTCAGCGCGCCCCGGCCTCGACCATCTGCCGCAGCTCCTTCTTCAGGTCGGAGATCTCGTCGCGCAGCCGGGCCGCCAGCTCGAACTGCAGCTCCGCGGCTGCCGTGTGCATCTGGTCGGTGAGCGCCTGCACCAGCTCGGCCAGGTCGCTGGACGGCATCCCGGCGAGCTCGGCCGCGTGCCCGGCGGCCTTCGAGGACAGTCCCGGCACCGGCGACTTCCCCCGCGACTGCTGGCGACCGCCACCGCCGAGCAGCTCGGCGGTGTCCTCGTCCTCGCGGGCGAGCATCTCGGTGATGTCGGCGATCTTCTTGCGGAGCGGCTGCGGGTCGACGCCGTGCGCGGTGTTGTACTCGACCTGCTTCTCACGGCGCCGGTTGGTCTCCTCGATCGCCTTCTCCATGGAGGGCGTGACCTTGTCGGCGTACATCACGACCTGCCCCGAGACGTTGCGTGCGGCCCGGCCGATGGTCTGGATCAGGGACTTGTCCGAGCGCAGGAACCCCTCCTTGTCCGCGTCCAGGATCGCCACCAGGGACACCTCCGGGAGGTCGAGTCCCTCGCGCAGCAGGTTGATCCCCACCAGGACGTCGTACTGCCCCAGGCGCAGCTCCCGCAGCAGCTCGATGCGGCGCAGCGTGTCGACCTCACTGTGCAGGTAGCGGGTCCGGATGCCCGCCTCGAGCAGGTAGTCGGTCAGGTCCTCGGACATCTTCTTGGTGAGCGTGGTGACCAGGACCCGCTCGTTCTTCTCGACCCGGTCGTTGATCTCGTGGATCAGGTCGTCGATCTGGCCCTTGGTGGGCTTCACGATCACCTCGGGGTCGATCAGCCCGGTCGGCCGGATGATCTGCTCGACCACGTCGCCGCCGACCTTCGCCAGCTCGTAGTCCCCCGGCGTCGCAGACAGGTAGATGGTCTGCCCGATCCGGTCGAGGAACTCCTCCCAGCGCAGCGGCCGGTTGTCCATCGCGCTGGGCAGCCGGAAGCCGTGGTCGACCAGGTTGCGCTTGCGGGACATGTCGCCCTCGTACATGCCGCCGATCTGCGGCACCGCGACGTGCGACTCGTCCACGACCAGCAGGAAGTCCTCGGGGAAGTAGTCGAGCAGGCAGTTGGGCGCCGAGCCCCGCTGCCGGCCGTCGATGTGCATCGAGTAGTTCTCGATGCCCGAGCAGGACCCGACCTGCCGCATCATCTCCACGTCGTAGGTGGTGCGCATGCGCAGCCGCTGCGCCTCGAGCAGCTTGCCCTGCTTCTCGAAGGTGGCGAGCTGGTCCTCGAGCTCGAGCTCGATCCCGGTGATCGCCCGCTCCATCCGCTCCGGACCGGCGACGTAGTGGGTGGCAGGGAAGACGTGCAGCTCGGTGTCCTCGGTGACCACCTCGCCGGTCAGCGGGTGCAGCGTCATCAGCCGCTCGATCTCGTCCCCGAAGAACTCGACCCGGATCGCGAGCTCCTCGTAGACCGGGAAGATCTCCAGGGTGTCACCCCGGACCCGGAAGGTGCCGCGGGTGAAGGCCAGGTCGTTGCGGGTGTACTGGATCTCGACGAGACGCCGGAGCAGGCCGTCCCGGTCCTGCTCCTGGCCGACCTTGAGCCGGACCATCCGGTCGACGTACTCCTGCGGCGTGCCGAGGCCGTAGATGCAGGAGACCGTCGAGACCACGATGACGTCGCGCCGGGTCAGCAGCGAGTTGGTCGCGGAGTGCCGTAGCCGCTCGACCTCCTCGTTGATGGAGGAGTCCTTCTCGATGTAGGTGTCCGTCTGCGGGACGTACGCCTCGGGCTGGTAGTAGTCGTAGTACGACACGAAGTACTCGACCGCGTTGTTCGGCAGCAGCTGGCGCAGCTCGTTGGCGAACTGGGCCGCCAGCGTCTTGTTCGGCTGCATCACCAGGGTCGGCCGCTGGAGCTGCTCGACCGCCCAGGCCACCGTGGCGGTCTTGCCGGTGCCCGTCGCGCCGAGCAGCACGACGTCCTTCTCGCCGCGCTCGATCCGCTGCTGGATGTCGACGATCGCGGTCGGCTGGTCCCCGGACGGCTGGTAGTCGGACTCCACCTTGAACGGGGCGACGCGTCGTTGCAGGTCGGTCACTGGCCTCATGCCGCCAGCCTACGACCGGCCACCGACAGGATAGGTTCGGCTCCGTGAGCACCCGAGGACCTGCGCCGCGGCCGGCCGGCCGATGGGGCGGCCCGCTGGCCGGCTCGCTGACGGGCCGGCACGCGTCGGTGGCCGGGTTGGTCCGCCGGACCGTGCTGTCCGTCCTGGGCCTGCAGGTGCTGCTCGCCCTGGCGCTCACCCTGGTCGACTCCTACCGCCGCCGTGGCCGACGCCCCAAGGCGTTCCCGACCACGCCCCCGGTGGAGGTGACCATCGGCGGCGGCACCCTGACCACCTACACCTACGGCCAGGACCTGTACGACGACATGCTCGCGGCCATCGCCGCCGCCGAGCGCCAGGTGCTCTTCGAGACCTACATCTGGAAGGGCGACGAGGTCGGCGAGCGGTTCAAGTGCGCGCTCAGCGACGCCGCGGGCCGCGGGGTCGAGGTGTTCGCCGTGTACGACGGCTTCGCGAACCTCGTCGTCTCGCCGCTGTTCAAGCGGTTCGGGCCCCGCGTGAAGGTGCTGGAGTACCCGGTGTACACGGCCGGCTGGCGGTTCCTCGACCTGCGACGCTACGGACGCGACCATCGCAAGATCCTGGTGGTGGACGACCGGGTCGGGTTCGTGGGCGGCTACAACGTGGGCTCTGCCTACGCCACCGAGTGGCGCGACACGCACGTGCGGGTCACCGGTCCCGGGGTGTGGGACCTCAAGCGCGCGTTCGCGGACTTCTGGAACCTGAACCGCCGGCCGCGGCGCGGCACCCGGCCGCTGCTGCTCGACACCGCCGCCGACTGGGAGCCCCGGATCCGGGTGCACCGCAACGTCCCGCGCCAGCTGATGTTCCCGATCCGGGCGATGTACCTGGAGGCGATCAACCGGGCCTCGCGGAACATCTGGATGACGCACGCCTACTTCATCCCCGACCCGGACTTCGTCGACAGCGTCTCGGCCGCCGCCCGGCGCGGGGTCGACGTCCGGCTGCTGCTGCCGGCGGTCTCCAACCACGTGGTCGCGGACTGGCTCTCCCGCGGGTACTACGGGGAGCTGCTCTCCGCCGGGGTCCGGATCTTCCAGTTCCAGGGCGCGATGGTGCATGCGAAGACCTCGACGATCGACGGCCGCTGGGCCACGGTCGGCACCGCCAACATCGACCGGCTGTCGATGACCGGCAACTACGAGATCAACGTCGAGGTGATCGACCAGGCCTTCGCGGCCGAGATGGAGCGGATCTACCGCACCGATCTGACCAACTGCTCGGAGCTGACCGCGGCGACCTGGGCCGCCCGGGGGATCCACAAGAAGTTCACCGAGCTGGTGCTGGCGCCGCTGCGCCCGCTGCTCTGACCGGTCCAGACCTGAGGCGTAGGTCACCCTTCCCCCGGGTACTGATACCCAGGAGTGAGCCGGCCGGACCGGCCGTGCACGAACCGCGTGGAGGAACCACCCGTGAACGTGAGCAAGACCGCCGTCACCGCAGCGCTGCGCGAGCAGGGCGACCACGACCGGGCCCAGCAGGCCGAGTGCCGGCTGTCCCGCCGGGTCGACACCGACCGGGACGCCGGGCTGCTGCACCACCTCGACATCGACGTGGCGCGGCTGTGCCGGAGCCTCCGAGAGGCCGGTCAGGGATAGCGGAGGCTCAGCGCGAGATCTCCTGGAGCGCCCAGGAGTTGCCGTCGGGGTCGCTGAAGAACGCGTACTTGACGCCGCCCATGTCGTCGACCGCTGACACCTCGACGCCCCGGCTCACCAGGTGCGCACGAGCAGCCTCGACGTCGTCGACGACGAGGTGCAGGTTGCGGACCGGCGGGGCGTCCGGGTCGCCGATCCCGACACCGACGGCGACCGAGCAGGCGGAGCCGGGCGGGGTGAGCTGGACGACCCGCATCCCGTTGCCGGGCTCGACGTCGTGGTCGAGCGTGAACCCCAGCCGGTCGACGTAGAACGCCCTGCTCCGGTCCACGTCGGAGGTGGGAAGCGGCACGAGCTCGAGGCGCATGTCCATGGCGGGTCTCCTTCAGCTGGGGTCCGGGTCACCGTAGCGTCGCGCACCCCCGGCGGTGGGGCGCACCCGGGCGGCACCTTCCGTTCCTCGTCACGAGCTCGCCTCGCGCTCCTCCTCGACCCGGCGGGGCACCCGCAGCAGCCGGATGGCGGTGACCAGGCCGATCCCGCCCACCATGTTGCCGAACACCGACCAGCCGAGGGCCCGCAGCCAGGCGTCGTACCCGAAGTCGGCCCCCGAGATCAGCGCGGCGAACATCAGCAGCGAGTCCAGCACGCAGTGGAACAGCTCGCCGCCCGCGAGCAGCGCGCCGAAGAGCACGGCCGGCACGATCTGCACCCCCAGGCTCTCGGTGGCGTGCTGCATCCGCGTCATCAGCGTGATGACCGCACCGGCGAGGACCGCCAGCGTGAAGCTCCGCAGCGAGACCCCGAGGTCCGCGTAGTGCGTCCCCGCCTCGATCGCGGTGCTGCGCAGGTCCGGGTGCGAGGTGATCAGCAGCCACATCATCAGCCAGCCGCCCACCAGGTTGGCGGCCAGCGAGATGCCCCAGAGCTGGCCGAGCCGCAGGACGCTGCCCTTCTTGGCGACGACCGCCACCACCGGGACCAGGAAGTTCTCCGTGAACAGCTCGCTGCGCGCCAGCAGAAGCGCGACGAAGCCGATCGAGAAGGCGATGCCGCCGAGCAGCAGGCTGCCGGTCTCGTGGCGCACCACCAGGTAGGCGAGCACCCCGGTGCCGATGTCGATGCCGCCGAGCAGGCTGGTGGAGATCTGCGCCAGCAGCGGCCGGTCGAGGCGCTCGGCGCCCTCGTCCACCAGCCGGTCGAACGCCTCCTCGATCTCGGGCTCGGGCCGGTCGTGATCGCTCACTCGCCGGCCGATGAGACGTCGAGGTCGCCGTCGGCGTACCACTTGCGGATGACCTTCTTGTCGAACTTGCCCACCGAGGTGCGCGGTACCGCCTCGATGAACGTCCAGGCGTCCGGCAGCTGCCACCTCGCCACGGACGAGGCCAGGAAGTCGCGCAGCTCCGCCGGCGTGACCTGCGCGCCCTCGCGCAGCACCACCGAGGCCAGCGGACGCTCCTGCCACTTCTCGTCCGGAATGCCGACCACGGCGGCCTCCACGCACGTCCGCGTGCGCCATCAGGGCGTTCTCCAGGTCGACCGACGATATCCACTCTCCGCCGGACTTGATCACGTCCTTGGACCGGTCGGTGAGCGTGATGTAGCCGAGCTCGTCGAGCCTGCCGACGTCGCCGGTGCGCAGCCAGCCGTCCCGGAACTTCTCCGGGTCGTCGTCGCGGTAGTAGGCCGCGGTCACCCACGCGCCCCGGACCTCCAGCTCCCCTACCGCCTCGCCGTCACGCGGCAGCACGTCTCCGGACTCCCCCACGATGCGTCCCTCCAGGCCGGGCAGGATCCTGCCCTGACTGGCGCGGTAGGACCACTCGTCGTCACCGCTCGCCCCCGCGGGCGGGCGGGCGACCGAGGCGACCGGGGAGGTCTCGGTCATCCCCCACGCCTGGACCACGTTGATGCCGTGCCGCTCGCCCAGCGCCCGCTGCAGCGAGACCGGGACCGCGGACCCGCCGCACAGCACGAGTCGCAGGTGCGAGGACAGCTCGACGTCCGCGTGCTGGTCGAGGTAGGAGAGCACGTCGTTCCACACCGTGGGGACCGCCCCCGAGACGGTCGGCCGGGCCTGCCCCATGAAGCGGCACAGCGGCTCGGCCTGCAGCCAACGGTCCGGCATCGCCAGCGAGGCGCCGGTCATCACCGCGGCGTAGGCCAGACCCCACGAGTTGGCGTGGAACATCGGCACGATCGGCAGCACCCGGTCGCTCCAGGTCAGCCCACCGACGATGCCGAGCCCCACGGCCATCGAGTGCAGGTACGAGGACCGGTGGCTGTAGACCACCCCCTTGGGGTGACCGGTCGTCCCGGACGTGTAGCACATCGCAGCCGCGTCCCGCTCGTCGAGCTCCGGCCAGTCGAAGCGGTCGTCCGCGGCGGCCAGCAGCTCGTCGTACGGGTGCACCTGCTTGCCGGAGGCCCGCAGCGAGTCGAGGTCCGCCTCGGCGGCCTCGGGTCCGGCCACCAGCACATGCTCGACGCTCTCGAAGGTCGGCAGCTGCCGGGCGAGCAGCGGCACCAGCGAGTCGTCGACGATGACGACCTTGTCGTCGGCATGGTTGGCGATGTACGTCAGCTGCTCGGGGAAGAGCCGGATGTTGAGGGTGTGCAGGACCGCACCCATCGACGGCACCGCGAGGTAGGCCTCGAGGTGCTCGGCGTTGTTCCACTGGAAGGTGCCGACCCGCTGGTCGCCGGTGATGCCCAGCCCGCGCAGCGCGTTCGCGAGCCGCGCCGCGCGCAGGCCGAGCTCGGCGTAGGACTGGGAGCGCAGCGAGTCGGCGGTCGCGGTGACGACCTGGCCGTCCCCGTGCACCTGCGTCCCGTGCCGCATGATCGCCCCCACGGTCAGCGGGAAGTCCTGCATTGTGCTGCGCATCTGGCACTCCTGGACGTTTCGCGTCGATCCCCCGGCCCGCACATCCTGCCGTCACCCCCCCACCCCGTCTAGGGTCGGCCCATGGATCCTGCGCTCCTGCCCCTCTCCCGGCGCGCCTGGGCCGACCTCGAGGCCCTGCACATCGTCGGCTACTTCGCGCCCGAGGTCCTGGCCGGGTACGTCGAGCTCGGCCTCGACGCCCGGCTGGCCTACTTCCCGGCGCGGGCCGCCGCGTTCGGCGAGGCGGGGCCCGGCTTGACGACCGCCACGTTCTACGTCTTCGCACCCCGGCTGGTGACGGCGGCACTGCCTGCGGCGTGGACGGTCACCACCCCGGAGCGGATGGTGGACGCGCGACGGGCGGGGATGGCGGTCGCTCTGGCGCGGGTGGTCGGGACACCCGACGTCACCGAGGCCCTGGAGATCGCCCGCGAGGTGTGCGCGGGGCTGACCCCCCAGGGCCGGCCGCTGTACGCGGCCCACGCCGACCTGCCCTGGCCCGACGAGCCGGTGCTGGCGCTGTGGCACGCGGCGACCCTGATCCGCGAGCACCGCGGTGACGGCCACCTGTCGGTGCTCCAGCACCAGGAGATCGACCCGGTCGAGGCCACTGTGCTCGGCGGGCTGCACTCCGGGACGACCGGCTTCCTGCGCAAGACCCGCGGCTGGACGCAGGAGGAGTACGACGCGGCCGCCGACCGGCTGCGGGAGCGGGGGTGGCTGGACGCCGAGGGCGGCTTCACCGAGGCGGGCCGGGCCGGGCGCCAGCAGGTGGAGGACGACACCGACCGGCTGGCCGTGGCGGGCTGGGCCCGGGTCGGTGCCGAGCCCGCACGCCGGCTGCGCGAGCTGGTCAGACCGCTGCGGGACGCCGTCCTCGCCGCCGACCTGCTGCCCCGGAGCCTGCGCCGGTAGAGCGTCGCCCGGGCCGGGCGCTGGGGCCGTCAGTGTCGCCGGGGCCGGCATGGTGTCGCCGGGGCCGGCATGATTCAGTGACGGCCATGACACGCATCGCGGTGACCGGAGGCAGCGGCAAGCTGGGCAGGGCGGTCGTGCGCGACCTGGCCGAGCACGGGTACGACGTGGTGAACCTGGACCGTGGCACGCCGCCCGGGGACGCGCCTGGGGACTTCCTGCGCGTCGACCTGACCGACTACGGGCAGACGCTGCAGGCGCTCACCCGTATCGAGGACCGGTACGACGAGGTGCACGGCGTGGTCCACCTGGCGGCGTTCCCCGCCCCGGGACTCGTGCCGAACACCACCACGTTCGTCCACAACATCACCAGCACGCACCACGTGTTCGCGGCGGCGCGCGCGGCCGGCATCGCCAACGTGGTCTGGGCCTCCTCCGAGACGGTGCTGGGGCTGCCCTTCGACACGCCTCCCCCGTACATCCCTGTCGACGAGGACTACCACCCACGCCCGGAGTCGTCGTACTCGCTGGCCAAGACGCTCGAGGAGGAGATGGCCGGCCAGCTGTGCCGGTGGGACCCGGCCCTGCGGATGACCGGGCTGCGCTTCTCGAACGTCATGTACCCCGAGGACTACGCGGCGTTCCCGTCCTTCGACGCCGACCCGATGCTGCGCAAGTGGAACCTGTGGGGCTACATCGACGCCCGCGACGGGGCCCTGGCCTGCCGGCTGGCCCTCGAGCACGACGCCCCGGGCTGCGAGGTGTACATCATCGCGAACGCCGACACCGTGATGTCCACGCCCAGCGCCGACCTCGCCGCCCAGGTCTTCCCGGGCGTGGAGATCCGGGGGGAGGTCACCGGCACGCAGACCCTGCTCTCGATCGAGAAGGCCCGGCGCGTGCTCGGCTACGAGCCGCAGCACACCTGGCGCGACGAGATCACCCCGAACGGTGGCGCATGAGCGACCCGCTCGACCTGGGCGAGGAGCGCTTCATCTCGCTGACCACGTTCCGGCGCGTCGGCACCCCGGTGCCCACCCCGGTCTGGGTGGTCCGCGACGGTGACACGCTGCTCGTCACCACCCCGGAGGGCAGCGGGAAGGTCAAGCGGCTGCGGCACACGCCCCGCGTCGAGATGCGGCCCTGCACGCGCACCGGCAAGGTCGCGGACGACGCACCCGTCTCGGTCGGCGTGGTGGAGATCCTGCCCGAGGACCGGCCGGAGGTGTTCCGAGCAAAGTACGGGTTGGAGTACCGCGTCTTCATGCTCGCGGAGCGGGTCGTGCGACGGGGCCAGGAGCCCAGGGTGCTGCTCAGGATCACGCCGAACTGAGGAGCATCCGAGCCGCGTCGCTCAGCGCGGCAGGTGCGTCCTGGGGGCCATCCGGGGGCCGTGCCGCGGCCGGCGCAGGCCGGCCAGCTCGACCAGCCGCTGCACCCGGTAGCGGTGCGGACGGTAGGGCTCCAGCAGCTCGGCCAGCCCGTCGTCGTCCACCTCGGTCCCGGTGAGCGCCCAGCCGACGTTCTTGGCGATGTGGTAGTCGCCGAAGCTGACCGCGTCCGCGTCGCCGAGCGCGCGGAAGCGCACCTCGGCGCTCGTCCACACCCCGACGCCCGGGAGGGAGCGGAGCCGACGGTCGGCCTCGACCGCGGCCAGCCCCGCGGTCCGCTCGACCGCCGGCGCGACCCGGGCCGCGCCGACCGCCGTGCGCGACCGGGCCGGGTCGATGTGCAGGCGCAGCCACTCCCAGGAGGGGATCATCCGGACCGTGGCCGCGGACGGCTGCACCCACACCCCGCGCTCGGTGCCGGCCCCGGGCGCGCGCTCGCCGAAGCGATGCACCATCAGGCGGAACCCGCCGAGCGCCTCCTGGCCGGTCACCTTCTGCTCGATGATCGCGGGCAGCAGCGCCTCCATCACCAGGCCCGTCCGGCACACCCGCCAGTGCGGCTGGCGACGGTGCGCGTCGGCGAGCACCGGGTGCACCGGGTCGAACCCGCTGGGGTCGTCCTCGGCGCCGAGCATCGCCGGGACGCTCCCCAACGCCCAGTCGGCGCCGGGGCCCCAGGCGGTCGCGTGCACCTCGGCGTCGGCGGGTCGCGCCTGGACGCGCAGCGTCGCCACCCCCTCGGGCGTGCGGATGCCGCGCCAGACGGTGCCGTCCGGGTCAACCCGGAACGTCGGGTCCCCGGTGCCCTTGCGCAGGATGGACAGGGTCGTGGAGACCGCACACGGCCACGAGGGGCGCCACACCCGCTGCACCCCTGCGTCGACCACCCTCACCACCCGCACAGGGTACGTCGGTGGGCTCGGCCACAATGGCGGCATGCTGCTCGCAGACCTGGTCCGGGCCTCCGCGGAGGTCGGCGCCACCCGTTCCCGCAAGGCGAAGGTGGCGGCGCTGGCCGCCGCGCTGGGGGCCGCCGCCCCCGACGAGGCCGAGACCGTCACCTCCTACCTGTCCGGGGTGCTGCGCCAGCGCCGGACCGGTCTCGGCTGGCGGAGCCTGTCCGGGCTGCCCGCGCCCGCGAGCGGCAGCAGCCTCACCGTCGGTGAGGTGCACGCCGCGTTCGAGGAGCTCGCCGACGTGGTCGGGCCCGGGTCGCAGGCGCGCCGGGCCGCGCAGACCCGACGCGCTGTTCGCCCGGGCCACCGCCGAGGAGCAGACCTACCTGCGCGGGCTGGTCTCGGGCGAGCTGCGCCAGGGCGCGCTCGACGGGCTGGTGCTCGAGGCGGTCGCGGCGGCCGCGGACCTGCCGGCCGCCGACGTGCGCCGGGCGGCGATGTTCGCGGGCTCCACGCTGCCGGTGGCGGCGGCCGCGCTCGCCGGGGGCCCGACGCGCTGGCCGGGTTCGCGCTGCGGCCCGGCCGACCGGTGCGGCCGATGCTGGCCTCGTCGGCCACCGACGTGGCGGCGGCGTTCGCCAAGGCTGCTCCCGGTGGCGAGCCGGTGGCGGTCGACAGCAAGCTGGACGGCATCCGCATCCAGGTGCACAAGCACGACGGCCGGGTCCGGGTGTTCACGCGGAGCCTGGAGGAGATCACCGCCCGGGTGCCCGAGGTCGTCGAGGCCGTGGCGGCGCTGCCCTCGGTCTCGCTGGTGCTGGACGGCGAGGCGATCGCGCTGACCCCGGACGGCCGCGCGCGGCCGTTCCAGGAGACCGGCGCGCGCACCGCGAGCCGCCTCGACGTGGCCACCCTGCGCGAGCAGGTGCCGTTGACGCCGTACTTCTTCGACCTGCTGCACGCCGAAGGCGAGGACCTGGTCGACGCCCCGGGTCACGTGCGGTTCGACCGGCTCACGGACCTGCTGCCGGCCGCGCTGCTGGTGCCGCGCACGCTCACCGACGACCCGGCGGAGGCGCACCGGCTCTTCGCCGAGCAGGTGGCAGCAGGCCACGAGGGCGTCGTGGTCAAGGCGCTGGGCGCTCCCTACGAGGCCGGTCGCCGGGGCGCCGGGTGGGTGAAGGTGAAGCCACGGCACACCCTCGACCTCGTGGTGCTGGCCGTCGAGTGGGGCAGCGGACGCCGGCGCGGCCTGCTGTCCAACATCCATCTGGGCGCGCGGGACCCGGAGTCGGGCGGGTTCGTGATGCTGGGCAAGACGTTCAAGGGGATGACCGACGAGATGCTGGCCTGGCAGACCGAGCGGTTCCTCGCCCTCGAGGAGTCCCGCTCGGCTCACGTGGTCCGGGTGCGGCCCGAGCAGGTGGTCGAAGTCGCCTTCGACGGGATCCAGACCTCGAGCCGCTACCCGGCGGGGATGGCGCTCCGCTTCGCCCGCGTGCTGCGCTACCGCGACGACAAGACCGCGGCCGAGGCGGACACGGTCGCCGCGGTGCGCTCGCTGCGGTAGCCCGCCGCCAGGGCTGCGGCCGACGGCCTCCGGGACCGGGTCCCCCGACCCCCGGCCGGCCGCTCACCCACCCTGACCGGCGTCGAGCTCGGCGACCAGCCGGCGCGGTGCGAGCCGGCGGTAGGTCTCGAGGAGGATCTCGCGGATCTCGGACCAGTCGACGGCGGACTGGGACGAGTCCAGGAAGACGGCCACCCAGGTCGAGAACGTGCCGGAGGCCGACGGCTGGGGCGCGAAGAACCGGTCCGGTTCGCCGGTCACCAGCTCCTCCTGGACGGCGGCGGACGACGGGAACCACATCGACACCCGACCGTCGCCCCGGTGGTCGTCGTGGACGTAGCAGAGCGGGCGGCCGGTGACGTAGAAGCCCACCGCCCCGTGGGTGGGCCGCTCGCTCACCCCGGGCAGGGCCAGGGCGATGCGCCGTACCTGATCGAGCTGCGCGCCCGCCACGGCTCCACTCTGCACCCGGCACCGGCCCCCAGCCGGGTCCCTCGGCACGACGGTGCGCCCGGGAGGGGGCGGGCCTCAGCCGCGCGGCAGCCCCCAGCGCGGGGTGCGGGTGACCGCGGCCGGATGGGCCGCGGTCGGGGTCAGCCGCAGCGAGAAGGCCGCGGTGGCCGGGTCCCACACCCCGATGTCGTCGATGCCGTCGCCGTTCCAGTCCCCGGAGACCGGAAGGCTGGTCGAGGTGCCCCAGGGCACCTTCCGCAGCGTCACGGCGCCGGTCCTGCTCACCGTGCGGAGCGTGAAAATGGCGGTGCCGGCCGAGAACACGCCGAGGTCGGTGTTCCCGTCCCCGTCCCAGTCGCCGGTCACCGGCCGGTCACCCAGCGATCCGAAGCGGATCGCCCGGGTGCTGGTGTCGGCCATCCGGATCGTCCAGATCCGCGTCGAGGGGCTCCAGACTCCGACGTTGGTCCGTCCGTCCCCCTCCCAGTCACCGCTCACGCCGGTGTCGCTGACCCGGCCGAGGGCGAACGTCGTGGTCGCGCCGTCGCGGGCGCGCAGCACGAACTGCTGCGTGCCGGGTCGGCGGACCCCGATGTCGATGGTGCGGTCGCCGTCCCAGTCGCCGCTCAGCGGCTGGTCGGTGCGCCACCCGAACGGGACCCTCAGCGCGGCCCTGTGCGGTCGCTTGAGCACGAACGTCGGGGTGGTGCCGCGCCGCTGGACGCCCACGTTGGCGGCGCCGTTGCCGTCCCAGTCCCCGATCACGGGCACGTCGCCGCAGCCCTGTGAGGCCTGGGTGGTGCCCATCACGAACGGCCTGCGGTGGAAGTAGGACCGGTGGTCGGCGCGGTTGAGCCGCTCCTCGAAGTGCAGGTGCGGTCCGGTGCTGCCGCCGGAGGTCCCGACCAGGCCGAGGGGGGTGCCCTGGTCTACGGCCTGGCCGGTCGTGGACCAGAACGCGCTGAGGTGGGCGTACAGGGTGCTCCGGCCGCCGCCGTGGTCGACCACGATGTAGCGGCCGTAGCTGCGGTTGCCCAGGTTCACCGCGCTGGTGACCACGCCCGGAGCGGCCGCCACCATCATCGCGCCGAGGTCGTCGGTGCGGTTCCAGTCGATGGCGAGCGCGCTGGGGCTGTGGTTGTAGCGGCTGGAGCCGTTCCAGGTGTCCCCGCACGGGAAGGGCATCTCGTAGTCGGGGCCGTCGGTCCCGGCGGCGTACGTCGGACCCGGCAGGCCGGTCAGCAGCGCTGCGGTCACAGCCACCGGGACCAGCACTCGTCGTCGCACCCGGACAGCGATGCCCATCGGTTCTCCTCAGTCAGCCGGTGGGAACCACAGCAGTCACATGGACCTCGCGCGCCCCAGAACTGCGCAACCGTACCCCGCAGTCGGCGTGTCTGTCACTGTTTGTCGCGGACCTGTGGTAGTCCCAGTCCTGTCATTTCGGGCCGGGTGCGACCGGGAGGTCAGCCGCGCGGACGGACCAGCCCCTCCTGGGCGACGGTCGCCACCAGCCGGCCGTCCTGGGTGAAAAGCCGCCCGATCGCGAGACCCCGGGCGCCGGACGCGGACGGCGAGACCTGGTCGTAGAGCAGCCACTCGTCGGCCCGGAAGGGGCGGTGGAACCAGATCGTGTGGTCCAGCGACGCGGACTGCAGGGCCGGGTCGGAGATCCGGACCCCGTGCGGCACCAGGGCCGAGCCGAGCAGGGTCAGGTCGCTGGCGTAGGTCAGCGCCGCCTGGTGGGTGACCGGGTCGTCATCGAGTCGTCCCGCCACCCGGATCCACAGCCGGGACACCGCCGGGTGCTCCGCGTCGACCAGGCGACCGCCGGGACGCGAGTCGCCGATCGCCCGCAGCTCCAGGGCGGCCCACTCGTTGAGCCACTTGCCCGCGTCGTCCGCGTCGCCCGCGTCGCCCGCGTCCCGCCGGCGGAACAGGTCGCCCACGTCGAAGGCGTCCTGGGGCTCGGGCACCTCGGGCATCACGTCCTGGTGGTCGAACCCGTCCTCCGGCACCTGGAAGGACGCGGTCATGAAGTAGATCGGCCGTCCGTGCTGGCGGGCCACGATGCGCCGGGTCGAGAACGAGCGGCCGTCCCGCATCCGCTCGACGTCGTAGACGATCGGCACCGCGACGTCGCCCGGCCGCAGGAAGTAGCTGTGCAGGGAGTGCACGGACAGCGGCTTGTCGACCGTCCGGGTGCCGGCCACCAGCGACTGAGCCGCCACCTGACCACCGAACACCCGCTGGAGCAGGGTGTCCGGCTGGGTGCCGCGGTAGAGGTTCAGGTCGATGGTCTCGAGGTCCAGCAGAGCGATGAGCTCGTCGGCGGAACTGGGCACGGGAGGGCTACTCTCCTGGGTCGTTGGGGCGGTCGAGGCCGGCGAGGAAGCGCTCGAACTCGGCGCCGAGCTGCTCGCCGGTGGGCAGGTCCTTCTCCTCCGCCAGCGGCAGCGACGCCGGGTCGTCGTCGTCGACGCGGTGGAAGGCGTCGTACTGCTGCTCCAACCCGGTCACGACGTCCCGCACCTCGACGGAGTCCTCGATCTGGGCGGCGATCTCGCCCATCCTCACCTGGCCCGCTGCCTCGAGGTCGTCGAGGTCCCACTGCAGCCCGGTGACCACCTCCACCGACTCCAGCAGCGTCGCCGCCGCCGCCGGGTAGTCGAGCTGGGCGATGTAGTGCGGGATGTGCGCGACGAACCCCATCGCCGGGTGGCCCCACTCTCCGAGCCGCAGCTCGAGCACCGACTGGGCGCTGGCCGGGACCCTGATCTGGCCCTTCCAGACGTTCTCCGAGATCAGCAGGTCCTCGGACGTCGCGTGGTTGGTCAGCATCACCGGCCGGGTGTGCGGGACCGCCATCGGGACCGCCCCCATCGAGACGGTGAGCCGCACCCGGAGCCGCTCCACCACGGCCCGGACCGCCAGCGCGAAGGCCTCCCAGTGCGTGTCCGGCTCCGGCCCGGTCATCAGCAGGTACGGCGTCCCGAGGCTGTCGTGGTCGAGCCGGACCACCAGCCGCGGCGGCTCGTAGCCCTCGTAGTGGTTCTCCGAGAACGTCATCGGCGGCCGCCGCGCCCGGTAGTCGAAGAACGCGTCGATGTCGAAGCTGGCCACCACCCGCCCGGTCGACTGCACCTGCAGGTGCTGGGTCGCGAGCGCCGCCGCGTTGCCCGCGTCCAGGAACCCCTCCAGGGAGTGCAGCAGCACCGGCCCCTGCTCGAGCGCGTCGAGCTCGGGCACGGCGTCGACGATGTGCACGTACCGCGCCGCCTCTGTCATCGGTGACCTCTCATAGGGGGGTGAACGCCGCCACGGTCCTCACTATGCCCGATCCGACCGCGGCCCCCGACCGCCCAGGGGGCACAGTGGGGGGATGACCCCTGACACCGCAGACGTCCTGGAGCACAGACGAGCCGAGATCCTGGCGCAGCTCGGGGTCCTGGAGACGCGACCCGGCGACCAGGGCTCGATCTCCTTCGGCAAGCGCGTCGGTGAGGGGACCTCGATGGCGGTGGACCGGCTGTCCCAGGTCGCGGTGCACGACAAGCTCCAGGTGACCCTGGCCGACGTCGACCGCGCGTCGGCCAAGCTGGACGAGGGCAGCTACGGGCGCTGCGACGTCTGCGGCGAGGAGATCGGCGCCGAGCGCCTCGAGGCGCTGCCGTGGGCGGTGCGCTGCGTGCGGGACGCGACTGCGCGCTGACCCGCCCCAAGCGCGTCTCGCCGGCCGGCCGAGGGTCGACGGCTCCTGCACGGGTGCACGTAGGCTCTGGCCGTGACCGAGCATTCTGAGTACCAGGTGACCTTCTGGCGCGACCTGCCCTCGCTGGTGGTGGCGCGCGAGGGCGAGCACGTGACCAAGTCCCCTCTCGCGGCCCGGCTGCAGGCGGCCATCGACGAGGCCGCCATGCGGCTCGGGGAGATCGGCAGCGACGAGTACCTCGCCGGCTGGACCCGCGGACCCTGGACCGAGGCCGAGGGCACTCCGACCGAGGTCGCGGACCGGGTGGTGGCCGAGCTCGAGGAGCAGTGGCCGCCCGCGAGCCTGCGCCAGTACCTCGACTCCCTGGGCCCCGCGCAGGACCCGGCATGAGCAGGCCGACCCGGCTGGCCGCGCTGCTCGGTGCCGGACCGGCGCTCGCGGACGGCGGGATGGGCACGCTGCTGCAGGAGCGGGGCCTCGACGACGGCGGCGCGGGTGAGCTGTGGAACGTGGACCGCCCCGACGCCGTCCGCGAGTGCCACGAGGCCTACGCCCGGGCGGGCGCCCGGCTGCTGACCACGAACACGTTCGGCGGCAGCCGGCCCGCGCCTGCAGATGCACGGGCTCGAGGACCGGGTGCACGAGCTGAACCAGGCCGCGGCAGCGATCGCCCGCGGCGTCGCCGACGAGCACGGCGCCCTCGTCGCCGGCGACCTCGGCCCGACCGGCGAGCTGCTCGCACCGCTGGGCACGATGACTGCCGAGGACGCCGAGGAGATCTTCGCCGAGCAGCTGCGCGGGCTCGCCGCGGGCGGCATCGACGTGGTGCTCATCGAGACGATGAGCGACCTCGCCGAGGTGCAGGCAGCGGTGGCCGCCGCCCGCGCCGTCGTGCCGGAGCTGCCGGTGCTGGCCACGCTCTCGTTCGACACCAATCTGCGCACCATGATGGGAGTCCGGCCCGGGGAGGCGGTGAGCGCCCTCGCCGCCGCCGGGGTCGACGCGGTCGGGGCGAACTGCGGCCGCGGACCGGAGGAGATGGAGGCGATCGCCGCCGACATGGCGCAGGCGCGACCCGAGGGACTGCTGCTGGTCGCGCAGTCGAACGCCGGACTGCCGCAGGTGGTCGGCGACCACTTCGAGTACGACCGGTCGCCGGACGACCTGGCGGCGCACGCGAAGGCGCTGCGCGCTCTCGGGATCGACGTGATCGGCGCCTGCTGCGGCTCCACCCCGGCGCACATCGAGGCGATGGGCGCGGCACTGGCCTGAGCCGACCGGGAGGCGTTGTTACCAACGGGTAGTACCAGTGGGTAGCATGAGGGGGTCCTGACCCCCCTCACCCGAGGAGCCCGTGTGCCCCGACAGCTGCGAGAGGTCGTCTTCGTCGACGGCGTGCGCACCCCCTTCGGCAAGGCCAACGGCCAGTACGCCGAGACCCGTGCCGACGACCTGGTCATCAAGTGCATCCGAGAGCTGATGCGCCGCAACCCGGGCCTGCCGCCCGAGCGCGTCGACGAGGTCGCGATCGCGGCCACCACGCAGATCGGCGACCAGGGGCTGACCATCGGCCGGACCGCGGCACTGCTCGCCGGGCTGCCGCAGAGCGTCCCGGGCTTCGCCGTCGACCGGATGTGCGCGGGAGCGATGACCGCGGTCACCAGCACCGCGGCCGGCATCGCGTTCGGCTCCTACGACGTGGTGATCGCCGGCGGCGTCGAGCACATGGGGCGGCACCCGATGGGCGAGGGGGTCGACCCGAACCCCCGGATCATGTCGGAGCGGATCGTGGACCCCGAGGCGCTCTCGATGGGCAGCACGGCCGAGAACCTGCACGACCGCTACCCCTCCATCACCCGCGAGCGCGCGGACGCCTACGCGGTCCGCTCCCAGCAGCGCACCGCCCGCGCGTACGCCGACGGCCGGATCCAGCCCGACCTGGTCCCGGTCGCGGTGCGTTCCGCCGAGGACGGCTGGGGGCTGGCCACCGTGGACGAGCCGCCGCGCCCGCAGACCACGGTGACCGACCTGGCCGGCCTGCGGACGCCGTTCCGCCCGCACGGCCGGGTGACCGCGGGCAACGCGGCCGGCCTCAACGACGGTGCGACCGCGGCCCTGCTCGCCGACGAGGCGACCGCCCGCGAGCTCGGTCTCCCGGTCCGGATGCGGCTCGTCTCGTTCTCGCTTCACCGGGGTCGAGCCCGAGGTGATGGGGGCCGGGCCGATCCCGGCGACGGAGAAGGCGCTGCGCCAGGCCGGCCTCGGCATCGAGGACATCGGTGCGTTCGAGATCAACGAGGCCTTCGCCGTCCAGGTGCTCGCCTTCCTGGAGCACTTCAGCCTCCCCGACGACGACGAGCGGGTGAACCCCTACGGCGGCGCGATCGCCGTCGGACACCCGCTGGCCTCCTCCGGCGTCCGGCTGATGACCCAGCTGGCCCGCCGGTTCGAGGACCAGCCGCAGGTCCGCTACGGGCTGACCACCATGTGCATCGGGATCGGCATGGGCGGCACCGTGATCTGGGAGAACCCGCACTACACCGGAGAGGCCGCCTGATGACCACCACTCCCGAGCTCCGCGCCCTGCTCGACCGCGGCCTGGCGATGGCCGGTGACGAGGTCGTCACCGAGGCCCGCTCCCGCGACGTGGCGCTCCCGGACGGCGCCGGCACGATGGCGCTGATCACCCTGGACAACGGGCTCGACCACACCCGTCCCAACACGTTCGGACCCCGGTCGCTGGCCTCCCTCAACGAGGTCCTGGACGCCGCGCTCGCCCGCGACGACGTGGCGGCGATCGGCGTCACCGGCAAGCCGTTCATCCTCTCCGCCGGCGCGGACCTGTCGGCTATGACCGGCCTGGCAGGTCGCGACGACGCGCTGGTGGTCGGTCGCCTGGGCCACGGCGTCTTCCGCAAGCTCGGCGAGGGCGGCAAGCCGACGTTCGCGTTCGTCAACGGGCTCGCGCTCGGCGGCGGCCTCGAGGTGGCGCTGCACTGCGACTACCGGACCGTGCAGGACTCCGCGCCCGCGGTGGGGCTGCCGGAGGTGATGCTCGGCCTGGTGCCCGGCTGGGGCGGCACCTACCTGCTGCCGAACCTCGTCGGGGCGAGCGCGGCGGTCACGCTGGTGATCGAGAACCCGCTCAACCAGGGCCGCACCCTCACCGGCCACGCGGCGTACCGGCTGGGTCTGGCCGACGCCGAGTTCCAGGGCGCCGACTTCCTGGAGCAGTCGTTGCTGTGGGCGGCCCGGGTGCTCACCGGCACGGTCAGCGTGGACCGGCCCGAGGTCGACCGCGGCGAGGCCTGGGACCGGGCGCTGGCCAAGGGACGCAGCGTCGCGGACGCGAGGACCGGCGGGACGTCCCCGGCCGCCTACCGGGCACTGGACCTGCTGGCCGGGGCCCGGACCGCGACCCGGGACGAGGGCTTCGCAGCCGAGGACGAGGCCCTGGCCGACCTGGTCGTGACCCCGGAGCTCGCCGCCAGCCTGTACGCCTTCGACCTCGTGCAGAAGCGGGCCAAGCGTCCGGCGGGGGCACCGGACCGCGCGCTGGCCCGGCCGGTCACCAAGGTCGGCGTCGCCGGGGCCGGCCTGATGGCCGGCCAGCTCGCGCTGCTGTTCGCCCGGCGGCTGCAGGTGCCGGTGGCGCTGACCGACCTCGACCAGGCGCGGGTGGACCGCGGCGTCGGCTACGTGCACCAGGAGGTCGACACGCTGCTCGCGAAGGGCCGGCTGTCCCCGGACCGGGCCAACCGGCTCAAGGCGCTGGTCACCGGCTCGGTGGACCGGCGCACGGCCTTCGCCGACGCCGACTTCGTGATCGAGGCGGTCTTCGAGGAGATGGCGGTCAAGCAGCAGGTCCTCGCCGATGTGGAGACGGTCGTCTCCGACGACTGCGTGCTCGCCACCAACACCTCCTCGCTCTCGGTCACCGAGATGGCGTCCGGGCTCGCGCACCCCGAGCGGCTGGTCGGCTTCCACTTCTTCAACCCGGTCGCGGTGATGCCGCTGCTGGAGGTGGTGCGGTCCGAGCGGACCGACGAGGCGACCCTTGCCACCGCCTTCGCCACCGGGCGCTCCCTGAAGAAGACCTGCATCCTGGTCAAGGACAGCCCGTCCTTCATCGTCAACCGGCTGCTCGGCCGCTTCATGGGGGAGGTCGGCCGGATCGTCGAGGAGGGCACGCCGCTGCCCGTCGCCGACGCGGCGTTCGCCGGGCTCGCGCCGATGCCGCCGTTCCTGCTGCTGTCCCTCGTCGGCCCGGCGATCGCCCTGCACAACAGCGAGACCCTGCACCGGGCGTACCCGGAGCGGTTCGCGGTCTCGCCGCAGCTGGAGAAGCTGGTCGCCTCCGGACGGACCAGCGTCTACCAGCCGGATCTGTCCCTGGACCCGGAGGTCGCCGAGATCTTCGCGCCGCCCGCCGACGGGACCGCGCTCACCGGCCCCGAGGTCCGCGCCCGCGTCCTCGGCGCGCTCGCCGAGGAGGCCCGGCTGATGCTCGAGGAGGGAGTCGTCGTCGCCGCCGAGGACCTGGACCTGGCGATGATCACCGGCGCCGGCTTCTCGTTCTGGAACGGCGGCCTGACCTGGCTGCTGGACCGCGAGGGCGTCGCCGAGCGGGTGAACGGGCGGCGCTTCCACTAGGCAGGCCAGTCGGCAGGGGCACGGACCTGCGGGTCGGACCGGGACGCACGCGGCTCCCACGCCGACCGGGGGGGGTCGGGGCCGGTTCACTGGTTGTCATGCGCAACGAGTCGACCGTGCCCGGCCCCGGCACCCGCGTCCTGGGCACCTCCTCCCCCCTCACCGTGTCCGCGCTCGGGCTCGGCTGCATGGGCATGTCCGAGTTCTACGGGACCGGTGACGAGCGGCAGGGTCTCGAGACCATCCGCCGGGCCCTCGACCTGGGGGTCACCTTCCTGGACACCGCCGACATGTACGGCCCGTTCACCAACGAGCGGCTGGTCGGCAAGGCCCTCGCCGGCCGTCGCGACGAGGCCCAGCTGGCGACCAAGTTCGGCAACGAGCGCGCCGAGGACGGCACCCGGCTCGGCATCAACGGCCGGCCGGAGTACGTCCGCGCCGCCTGCGACGCCTCCCTGCAGCGGCTCGGCGTCGACCACATCGACCTCTACTACCAGCATCGGGTGGACCGGACCGTGCCGATCGAGGAGACCGTCGGCGCCATGAAGGAGCTCGTCGAGGACGGCAAGGTGCGCCACCTCGGGCTCTCCGAGGCCTCCGCGGACACCATCCGGCGCGCGCACGCGGTGCACCCGGTCACCGCACTGCAGACCGAGTACTCGCTGTTCACCCGCGACCTCGAGGACGAGATCCTGCCGACGCTGCGCGAGCTGGGGATCGGGCTGGTGCCCTACTCCCCCCTGGGCCGGGGGCTGCTCACCGGCGCGATCACCGCGCCTGACGACCTCGAGGAGCACGACTCCCGACGCTCGCCGTACTTCCCCCGCTTCGCCGGCGACGCGCTGGCGGCCAACCTGGCGCTGGTGGCGAAGATCCGCGAGATCGCCGCGGACAAGGATGCGACCCCCGGCCAGCTCGCGCTCGCCTGGGTGCTCGCACAGGGGGACGACGTGGCGCCGATCCCCGGCACCAAGCGGGTGCGCTACCTGGAGGAGAACGTCGCCGCCGCACACCTCACCCTGACCGCGGAGGACCTCGTCGCGCTCGACCGAGCGGTCCCGCGTGACGCCGTGGCCGGGGCCCGCTACGGCGACATGTCCTCGATCGACGGCTGAGCGGCCGGCCCACCGGACCGCGGCTCAGCTGCGCAGGTACGACGCGCCGTTCACGTCGATGATGGTGCCGGTCGCGAACCGGGCAGCCGGGGAGGCCAGCCACAGCACCGCGGCGGCCACCTCCTCCGGCCTCGCCACCCGGCCCAGCGGCGACTGCGCGCGGACGTCGTCCCCCCGCGGCCCGTCGAGCACCTCGCGCGCCATGTCGGTCTCGACGAACCCGGGTGCGACAGTGCCGACGGTGATCCCCTGCGGCGCGAGCGCCTGCGCCATCGACTGGCCGAACGCGTTCAGCCCGGCCTTCGAGGCTCCGTAGGCCGGGCACTCCGGCTCGCCCCGGAAGGCACCGCGGCTGGAGACGTTCACGACCGCACCGCCGCCGCGCGCCACCAGGTGCGGGATCGCGCAGAACGTGGCGTTGGCCGCTCCGGTCAGGTTGGTCGCCAGGGTCTGCGCCCAGGCCGCCTGCCACGCGTCGTACCCGGTGGTGAGCGGAGGGTGCGCCAGGAACACCCCGGCGTTGTTGACCAGCACGTCCAGACCGTCGAGTGCGTCGGCGACGCCGTCGACGGCGGCGCGCACCTCCGCGGCGTCCCGGAGGTCGGCCTGCACCAGGCAGTGGCCGACCCCCGGCAGCTCCGCCAGCACCCGCTCCGCCTCCGCGCGGGCCTGGCCGTAGTGCACCGCCACCCGGTCGCCCTGCCCGGCGAAGGCCGCGGCCACTGCGGCGCCGATCCCGCGCGAGGCGCCGGTCACCAGCACGGCCCGGCTCACCGGGACAGCTCCGCCACGCCCGCGAGCAGCCGGTCCACGTCCTCGCCCGAGGTGTACGGCGCCAGCCCGGCCCGCACCGCCCCGCCGTCGCCGAGGCCGAGCCGGCGGGACGCCTCGAGGGCGTAGAAGCTGCCCGCGGGGGCGTTCACCCCACGGCTCGCCAGGTGCTCGTGCACCTCGCGGCCGGTCCGGCCGGTCACGGAGAACAGCACCGTGGGCGTGCGTCGCTCGGGCCGGCCGTGCCGGACCACCCCACCCAGGGCGGCGAGCCCGTCCAGCAGCCGCTCGAAGAGCAGGTCCTCGTGCCGCTCGGCGGCGGCCATCGACGCCTGGATCCGGGTCCGCCGGTCCCCCTCGGTCGGCGCCAGGTCGGCGACGAAGTCGACCGTCGCCTCGACGCCGGCCAGCAGCTCGTAGGGCAGCGTGCCGAGCTCGAAGCGCTCGGGGACCACGTCGACCGACGGCAGCAGCTTGTCGGGATGGATCGTCGCGAGCAGCGCCGGGTCGGCGGCGAGCAGGCCGAGGTGCGGTCCGAAGAACTTGTAGGGCGAGCAGGCGTAGACGTCCGCGCCCAGCTCCCGGACGTTGACCGGGACGTGCGGGGTCAGGTGCACGCCGTCGACGAAGAGCAGCGCGCCCACTGCGTGCACGGCGGCGGCGATCGCGGCGACGTCCGGTCGGGTGCCCAGCAGGTTGGAGGCGCCGGTGACCGCCACCAGCCGGGTGCGTGCGGTGAGCACGCCGGGGTCGAAGCAGAGCTCACCGGTCTCCGGATCGAGGTCCAGCCAGCGCACGGTCGCACCGACCCGGTGCGCGGCGCTGACCCAGGGCCGGATGTTGGCGTCGTGGTCCAGCCGGGTCACCACCACCTCGTCCCCGGGCCCCCAGGCCCGCGACAGCGCCCGCGCCAGGTCGTAGGTCAGCTGGGTCATCGAGCGGCCGAAGACGACCCCGCCCGGGTCGCAGCCGAGCAGGTCGCCGACCGCGGTGCGCGCCCCGAGCACGGTGTCGTCCGCGCGCCGCTCGGCCGCGGTGACCCGGCCCCGGTTGGCCAGGCCCGAGGTCATCGCGGCGGCCACCGCCGTCGGCGACCGCCGGACGGCACCTGGGAGCCGCCGGGGCCGTCGAAGTAGGCGGTCCCCTCCTGCAGGGCGGGGAAGTGGGCGCGCACCCGCGCGACGTCGAGTTCCATGACGCCATCCAACCAGCGGCCCACGAGCGGCCGCCGCGGGGCCGGGGACCGGCGCTCACTCCACGCGGAGCAGCGGCTCCCCCGCGTCCAGCGCGGTGACGTCCTCGACGATGCTGCGGGCCAGGCTCTGCGCGGTCAGCCCGAACCGCTCCAGCAGCACCCCGCGCTTGGCGTGGTCCAGGAACTCCTGCGGCACCCCGTGCAGGCGCACCGGGGTGGCGATCCGGGCGGCGTTCAGGGTCTGCAGCAGCACCGACCCGCAGCCGCCGACGATCCCGTTGTCCTCGACGCTGACCACCAGCCGGTGCTCGCGGGCCAGGTCCAGCAGCGCCGGGTCGACGGGCTTGACCCAGCGCGGGTCGACCACCGTCACGCCGATGCCCTGCGCGACCAGCCGCTGGGCGACCTCCACCGAGGTGGCCGCCATCGAGCCGATGCCGACGATCAGCACGTCCTGGGTGCCGTGCGCGCGCCAGCACGTCGCAGCCGCCGACCCGGCTCACCGGCTCGAGGTCCGCGCTGGGCGGGCCCTTGGGGAAGCGGACCACGGTCGGCGCGTCCTCGACCTCGACGGCCTCCCGCAGCAGCTCGCGCAGCCGGGTGGCGTCGCGCGGCGCGGCCAGCCGCAGCCCCGGCACGACCTGCAGGATCGACATGTCCCACATCCCGTTGTGCGAGGCGCCGTCGTCGCCGGTGACGCCGGCCCGGTCGAGCACGAACGTGACCCCGCAGCGGTGCAGCGCGACGTCCATCAGCACCTGGTCGAAGGCGCGGTTGAGGAACGTGGCGTAGATCGCCACCACCGGGTGCAGGCCGCCCATCGCCAGGCCGGCGGCCGAGGTCACGGCGTGCTGCTCGGCGATGCCCACGTCGAAGGTCCGCTCGGGGAACCGGGCGGCGAACCGGTCCAGGCCGGTCGGGTGCATCATCGCGGCGGTGATCGCGACCAGGTCCGGGCGCTCGGCGCCGAGCTGCGGCGATCTCCTCGCCGAACACGTCGGTCCAGATCTGGCCCCGGGGGTTCTCCTCGCCGGTCTCCACGTCGAACGGCGCCGGGGCTGTGGAACTGGTCCGCGACGTGCCGCTCGGCCGGGTCGTAGCCGAAGCCCTTGCGGGTGATCACGTGCACGATCACCGGGCCGTCGAACTTCTTGGCCTGGGTCAGGGCGTGCTCCACCGCGGCCCGGTCGTGGCCGTCGATCGGGCCCGACGTACTTCAGGCCGAGGTCCTCGAACAGCCCCTGCGGGCGCCAGCACGTCCTTCATGCCCTTCTTCATCGCGTGCAGCGCGTCGTACACGGCGGGGCCGACGCCGCGGACGCCGTTGAGGCGCTTCTTGACCAGGTCGAGGACCTGCTCGTAGCGCGGGCTGGTGCGCAGCTGGGTGAGGTGGTTGGCGAGCCCGCCGACGGTCGGGGTGTAGGAGCGGCCGTTGTCGTTGACCACGATCACCAGCGCCGGTCGCGGGTCGCCGGCGATGTTGTTCAGCGCCTCCCAGGCCATCCCGCCGGTCAGCGCGCCGTCGCCGACCACCGCGACGACGTGCCGGTTCTCGCCGCGGACGGCGAACGCCTTGGCCAGGCCGTCGGCGTAGGACAGCGAGGTGGACGCGTGGGAGTTCTCGACCACGTCGTGCTCGGACTCGGCCCGGCTCGGGTAGCCGGACAGCCCGCCCTCCTGCCGCAGCCGGTCGAAGCCGCCGGCGCGCCCGGTGAGGATCTTGTGCACGTAGGACTGGTGGCCGGTGTCGAAGACGATCCGGTCGGTCGGGCGAGTCGAAGACCCGGTGCAGCGCGAGGGTCAGCTCGACCACGCCCGAGGTTGGGCCCGAGGTGGCCGCCGGTGCGGGAGACCTTGCGGACCAGGAAGTCGCGGATCTCGGCGGCGAGCTCGTCGAGCTCGGCGTCGCTCAGAGCACGCAGGTCACGCGGGCCGGAGATCCGGTCCAGCAGCCCCATGGATGTCCTCCTCGGTCGTCGACGACGCAAGTCTAGGCATCCGGGCACAGCCGGCCGGGGCCGGGCAGCCCTCCCCGGGCTCAGTCGGCCAGCCGCTGCCGCGGGATGGTGCGGTGCGGACGCTCGATGCCCAGGGCATCGTCGATGACCTCCTGGTCGAGGTCTCCTGGCGACATCGCGGCGACGACCATCAGCTCGGTCACCAGTCGGATCTCGTCCACGATCAGCTCGTCGTCCAGCACCACGTCCAGCGCGTTGCTCATGGGACCCTCCTCGGTCAGCCGGGGGCTGCGGGAGGCTTTACCCGTCAGTCCTCACGTCACGGTACCCACCGACCGACACTTCGTCACCCCCGAGGCGCCGCGAGCAGCCCCGCCAGGTGTCGAGGCGTCTGGTCCTGCGCCCTAGAGCCGGGCCACGAAGCGGCGACCGCGCAGCGCCTCCTCCACCAGCCCGACGGCCCGGCGCTCGGCCAGCAGCCGGGCGGCCTCCGTGTGCCAGGTCTGCACCGCGGCCTCGATGGTGTCCTGCCCGGTGACATCGCGCAGCTCCGAGCGCGCCTCGCTGAGGCCCCGCCGTACGGCGGCCTGGCACGCCTCCACGTGCAGCACCGCGAAGCGGGCCAGCACCACGTCGTGGCGGCGCAGCACCGGGTAGGAGCGGAACTCGGGCGGGCACAGGTCGAGCAGCCAGGCCACGGCGGAGCGCCTCCCAGCCGGGCGCCCCGGGCGGGCGTACGGCGGCGGGCCATCCGGGCGGTGCGACGAGCTGGGCCATGTCCCCAGGATAGCGGCTGTTCGAACACCTGTTCGACACACCGGCGAGCCGCGACACGACCGTGGCCGGCTCAGGCGCCCTCAGGTCGCTCCGGTGCCCCGTCCGCGCCCACGTGGGCCCGGTCCACGCCCGCAGGCCGTCGCGACCGGCTGGGCGGGCGGCGAGCCTCCAGGAGGGCGACCGCCCGGCGGGCGAGCAGCACCCCGGCCGCAGCGCAGGCGAGCCCGATCACGGCGCCGCCGACGACGTCGGGGACGTGGTGCACGTGTGCCGCGACCCGGGCCGCCCCGACCGCGAGGGCCACCAGGAGCAGCGCCGCACCGAGCAGCCGCCGCCAGGCCAGCACCGTCGCGGCCACCGCCACCCCGATCGTGGTGTGGTCGGAGGGGAAGCCGTTGTCCGCGACGTGGACGATCAGCGGGGGGCGGCCGTCGACCACGAACGGGCGCGGGTCGGTCCACGCGTGCGCGGCCGCCAGGATCGCCAGTCCGCTCAGGCCGAGGGTCAGCGCGCCGGCCACCAGCATCACCAGCCGCTCCCGGGGCACGGCCTGCCACCAGCAGACCAGGGCGCCCAGCGCCACCACGGCGAGTGCGTACGTCGCCACGCCGACGATCACGGTGTTGATCGGGTCCATCGGTCCAGGCTTCCCCGCCGCACCTGACCCGCACCTGACCGGATGCCGGACCCCGGGGTCCGCGCCGGGGCCCGCCCGTGACGCCCGCGCTCAGCCGGCGAGGAAGGAGAGCCGGACCTCCCGGTCGGCGTTGTCGACGTTGAGGTCGACCAGGCAGATGCTCTGCCAGGTGCCCAGCGCGAGCCGGCCGCGCAGGACCGGGACGCTCGCGTAGGGCGGCACCAGCCCGGGCAGCACGTGCGAGCGCCCGTGGCCGGGTGAGCCGTGCCGGTGCTGCCACCGGTCGTCGGGCGGCAGCAGGTCGCGCAGCGCGGCCAGCAGGTCGTCGTCGCTGCCGGCGCCGGTCTCGATGATCGCGATCCCGGCGGTGGCGTGCGGCACGAACACGTGCAGGAGACCGTCGTGCTCGGGCTCCACGAACGCCGCGCACTCCCGGGTCAGGTCGCGCACCACCTCCCGGCCACCGGTGCGGACGCCGAAGGTCTCGCTACGCACGACCCTCCTCGGACCGGTCGGCCAGGTGCGCCTCGACCCGCTCGACCTTGGCGGTGAGCTGACCGTCGAAGCCGGGCCGGATGTCGGCCTTGAGCACCAGCCCGACGCGCGGCGAGGTGGCCGCCACCACGTCGACGGCCTGCTTGACCACGGCCATCACCTCGTCCCACTCCCCCTCCACGTTGGTGAACATGGCGTTCGTCTCGCAGGGCAGACCGGAGGCGCGGACGACGCGGACCGCCTCGGCCACCGCCTCGCTGACACCGCCGGTGTCGTCGCCGCCGGAGGGACTGATGCTGAAGGCAACAAGCATGTGGCTACTGTGACATCCCGCCCCAGCGGGTCGGAACCCGGCCGCGGGAGCCGGACGCCTCCGGACGCGGCACAGGGCGCGCAGCCGGTCCGGCGGCGCGCCCTGCCCGGGCGGGTGGAGCCGTTCAGCTCTTGAGCAGGCTCCTCAGCACGTACTGCATGATGCCGCCGTGCCGGTAGTAGTCGGCCTCGCCCGGCGTGTCGATCCGGACCACCGCGTCGAACTCGGTGTCCCCCGCGGTGACGTGCACCGTGCGCGGGATCGACCCGTCGTTGAGCGCGGTCACCCCGGTGAAGGAGAAGGTCTCCTCCCCGGTGAGGCCGAGCGACTCGGCGCTCTCCCCCTGCGGGTACTGCAGCGGGAGCACGCCCATGCCGATCAGGTTCGAGCGGTGGATCCGCTCGTAGGACTCGGCGATGACCGCCTTGACCCCGAGCAGCGCGGTGCCCTTGGCGGCCCAGTCCCGCGACGAGCCCGAGCCGTACTCCTTGCCCGCCAGGATCACCAGCGGCGTGCCCGCGGCGAGGTACTTCTCGCTCGCCTGGAAGATCGAGGTGACCGGCCGGTCGTCCTCGGTGAGGTCGACGGTGAAGCCGCCCTCGGTGCCCGGAGCCAGCTGGTTGCGCAGCCGGATGTTCGCGAACGTGCCGCGGATCATCACCTCGTGGTTGCCGCGCCGGGAGCCGTAGGAGTTGAAGTCCCGGTTGGCGACGCCGTGCTCGGCGAGGTAGCGGCCCGCCGGCGAGTCCTTCTTGATGGCACCTGCCGGGCTGATGTGGTCGGTGGTGACCGAGTCGCCCAGCTTGGCGAGCACCCGCGCCCCGTCGATGTCCTCGACCGGGGTCGGCTCCTCCGGCATGCCGTCGAAGTACGGCGGCTTGCGGACGTAGGTCGACTCGGCGTCCCAGGCGAAGGTGTCACCCGACGGCGTGTCGAGGTTCTGCCAGCGCTCGTCGCCGGCGAACACGTCGGCGTAGTCGTCGGTGAACATGTCGGAGGTGATCGCGTGCGCGATGACCTCCTCCACCTCGGCCGCGGTGGGCCAGATGTCCTTCATGAAGACGTCGTTGCCCTCGGTGTCCTGGCCCAGCGGGTCGCTGTACAGGTCGAGGTCCATCGAGCCGGCGAGCGCGTAGGCGACCACCAGCGGCGGGGACGCCAGGTAGTTCATCTTCACGTCCGGGTTGATCCGGCCCTCGAAGTTGCGGTTGCCCGAGAGCACCGAGACCACCGACAGGTCGTTGTCGTTGACCGCCTTGCTCACCTCGGGGATCAGCGGCCCCGAGTTGCCGATGCAGGTGGTGCAGCCGTAGCCGACCAGGTTGAAGCCGAGCTTGTCGAGGTACGGCGTGAGGCCGGCCCGCTCGTAGTAGTCCGAGACCACCTTGGAGCCGGGCGCCAGCGTGGTCTTGACCCACGGCTTGGTGGTCAGCCCCTTCTCGACCGCCTTCTTGGCGAGCAGGGCCGCCCCGATCATCACCGACGGGTTGGAGGTGTTGGTGCACGACGTGATCGCCGCGATGGCGACCGCGCCGTGGTCGACCTCGTAGGTGGTGCCGTCCTCGAGGGTGACCATCGCGGGGTTGCTCGGGCGGCCGCCGTCGCTGGGGGCCGCGGACACGTAGTCGCGCGGTGCCCGGGAGCCGTTGCCCTCGTGCGAGGGGGCGTCGGAGGCCGGGAAGGTCTCGGCGACGGTCTCGTCGTACCCGTCCTGGTCCCCGGAGGTGTCGACGTACTCGGCCAGCGCGCCGCGGAAGGACAGCTTGGCGTCGGTGAGCGAGACCCGGTCCTGCGGGCGCTTGGGGCCGGCCAGCGAGGGCACGACGCTGGCCAGGTCGAGCTCGAGCCGCTCGGAGAACCGCGGCTCGGCCTCGGGGTCGTGCCAGAGGCCCTGCTCCTTGGCGTAGGCCTCCACCAGCGCCAGCTGCTCGGGCGAGCGCCCGGTCAGCTCGAGGTACTTGGTGGTCTCCTCGTCGATCGGGAAGACCGCGATCGTGGAGCCGAACTCCGGGGACATGTTGCCGATGGTGGCGCGGTTGGCGAGCGGCAGTGCGGAGACGCCCGGCCCGTAGAACTCCACGAACTTGCCGACCACGCCGTGCTTGCGGAGCATCTCGGTGATGGTGAGGACCAGGTCGGTGGCGGTCGCGCCCTCGGGCAGGTCGCCGTTGAGCTTGAAGCCGACCACCCGCGGGATCAGCATGGAGACCGGCTGGCCGAGCATCGCCGCCTCGGCCTCGATCCCGCCGACGCCCCAGCCCACGACACCGATGCCGTTGACCATGGTGGTGTGCGAGTCGGTGCCGACGCAGGTGTCCGGGTAGGCCACCAGCGTGCCGGACCCGTCGCTGCTCTCCCGGGTGAACACGGTGCGGGCCAGGTGCTCGATGTTGACCTGGTGGACGATGCCGGTGCCCGGCGGGACGACCTTGAAGTCGTCGAAGGCGCCCTGGCCCCAGCGCAGGAACTGGTAGCGCTCCTTGTTGCGCTCGTACTCGATCTCCACGTTGCGCTCGAAGGACTCGGGGGTGCCGAACACGTCCGCGATCACCGAGTGGTCGATCACCATCTCCGCGGGGGCGAGCGGGTTGATCTTGGTGGCGTCGCCGCCGAGCTCGGACATCGCCTCCCGCATGGTGGCCAGGTCGACCACGCACGGGACGCCGGTGAAGTCCTGCATGATCACCCGGGCAGGGGTGAACTGGATCTCCTTGCTCGGGTCCGCGTCCGCGTCCCAGCCGGCCAGCGCCAGGATGTCCTCGGCGGTGATGTTCGCGCCGTCCTCGGTGCGGAGCAGGTTCTCCAGCAGCACCTTCAGGCTGTACGGCAGCGAGGCGACGGCGCCCTCGGGCAGCGACTCACCCGCGACCGCGTCCAGCCGGTAGATCTCGTAGGACGCGTCCCCCACGTCCAGCGTGCCCTTGGCACCAAAGCTGTCGACACTCGACATCCGCCATCTCCTTCATGCAGGTCCGGGGTTGCTCGCCGGGGGTTCCCCGTCGGCTCCATCTTGCCCACTCCGTCGCACGTCGGACAGGTGGGCAACATCTCTTGATGTCAAGATACATGAGAACGACGAGAGAATGGCCACGCACTCGACATGGTGAGTCATCGGGAACAGGTCGAAGGCGCGCAGCGCGGACAGCCGGTAGCCGTGCTCGGCGAAGAACGCCACGTCCCGGGCGAGCGCGGCCGGGTCGCAGGCCACGTAGGCGACGCGGCGAGGACCGGTGGCGGCGACCGCCGCGACCACCTCGCGACGAGCACCGGTGCGCGGCGGGTCCAGGACCACCAGGTCGGCTGCGGGCACCGCGCGCAGCGCCCGGTCCACCCGGTCGGCCAGCACCGAGACCTGCGGCAGATCGGCCAGGTTCGCGACGGCGTCCTCGACGGCTACCTCGTCACCCTCGACGGCCAGCACGTGCCCGGTGGGCCCGAGGCGTCCGGCCAGGGCCGCCGAGAACAGCCCGACGCCGGCGTACAGGTCCAGGGCGCGCTCTCCCGGGCGTGGCTCCAACCCGGTCAGCACCGCGTCCACCAGCACGTCGGCAGCGCCCGGGTGCACCTGCCAGAAGCCGGAGCCGGTGACCCGCCAGGACCGCCCGGCGGCGCGCTCGGTGAGCCTGAGCGGGCCGTCGGCGAAGGTGCCGCCGTCCCGCGTGCTCACCAGCCGCAGCTGCTCGCCCGTCGAGGACACGATCGCCTCGACGGACCGCGCCCTCGGCCACTCCTGCCCGGTCACCACCGGCAGGTCGGGGTGCGCGATCACGCAGTCGTCCACGGCGACCACGTCGTGCGAGCGGTGCCGACGCAGCCCCGCCGCCCCGCCGGGGGCGACCGCCCACTGGACCCGGGTGCGCCAGGACAGACCGTCGTCGTCGCCCGGCACGGGCTCGACCAGGACCTCGACGTCCAGCCCGGCCAGGCGCTGCAGCTGCTCGGCGACGACCGCGGCCTTCAGCCGGCGCTGGGCGGGCAGGGAGACATGCTGGAAGTCGCAGCCGCCGCAGCGCCCCGGCCCCGAGAACGGGCACGGCGGCGCCACCCGGTCCGCGGCCGCCTCCCGCACCGCGACCGCGTCGGCACGCAGGAACCGGTCCCCCTCGTTGCCCTCGGTGACCTCGACCAGGACGCGCTCGCCGGGCAGCGCGTGACGCACGAACACCACGACGCCCTCGTGCCGGGCGACCACGAAGCCACCGTGCGCGACCCGCTCGGCACGCACGTCGTACCGCTCGCCGACCAGGGAGCGTCCGCGCGGCCTGCGCGCCCGCGGGCGGCGGCGACCCCGGTCCGGGCTCAATGCAGGTCCTCGTGGTGGTCCTTCGGCTGGGCCCGCCGCACCTGGCCGCGGCGGACGTCGCCGGCCCGGACCTGGTTGACCGACCGCTCGGCGCGCTGCCGGGCGGCCACCGAGGAGCGCAGCTGGAAGGGCACCGAGATGACCATCACCCCGGCCGTGAACAGCAGCCGGCCCTTGAGCCGCAGCGCGGTCTGGTTGTGCAGCAGCTGCTCCCACCAGCGACCCACGACGTACTCGGGGATGTAGACCGCCACCACCCCGCGCGGGTTGGCGTTGCGGATCATCCGCACGTAGTCGACGATCGGCCGGATGATCTCCCGGTACGGCGAGTAGAGCACCTTCAGCGGCACGTCGATGCGGCGCTCGTCCCACTCCTCGAGGATCCGCGAGGTCCCTGCCGAGTCCGCGTCGACGAGCACGGCCTCGAGCACGTTGGGCCGGGTCGCCTTGGCGTAGGCGAGCGCCCGCATGGTCGGCTTGTGGATCTTGGAGACCAGCACGATCGCGTGCACCCGGGTGGGCAGCACCTGGTCGTCGGCCTCGATCTCCAGCTCCTCTCCGACGTTGTCGTAGTGCCGGCGGATGCCCTTCATCAGCAGGAAGAACATGCCCATTGCGAGGATGGCGATCCAGGCGCCCTCAAGGAACTTGGTGAGGACCACGATGACGAAGACCACGGCGGTCATCGCCAGGCCGAAGGTGTTGATGCCCCGGGACCGGTACATGCGGCGACGGGCCGCGGGATCGGTCTCCGAGCGCAGCAGCCGGGTCCAGTGCCGGATCATGCCGAGCTGGCTGAGGTTGAACGAGACGAAGACGCCGACGATGTAGAGCTGGATCAGCCGGGTGACCTCGGCGTTGAAGGAGACGATCAGCGCCATCGCCATGAACGCCAGGATCAGGATGCCGTTGCTGTAGGCGAGCCGGTCCCCGCGCGAGCCCAGCTGCCGGGGCAGGTACCCGTCGCGCGCCAGGATCGAGGCCAGCACCGGGAAGCCGTTGAAGGCGGTGTTGGCCGCGAGCACCAGGATCACCCCGGTGGTGGCGAGCAGGAAGTAGAAGCCGGGCGGGAAGTCGGCGAACACGGCCCGGGCGATCTGGGCGATCACGGTGTGCTGGTCGTAGCCCTCGGGCAGCGGGCTGCCGTCAGCGAGCCGCAGCCGGGAGATCTCGCTGCTGTCGACGTACTTCAGGCCCATGTCCCGGGCCAGCACCACGATGCTCAGCAGCATCGTCACCGCGATCATGCCGAGCAGCAGCAGCGTGGTCGCGGCGTTGCGCGACTTGGGCTTGCGGAAGGCGGGGACGCCGTTGGAGATCGCCTCGACCCCGGTCAGCGCGGCGCACCCGGAGGAGAACGCGCGGGCCAGCAGGAAGATCAGTGCGATCTGGCTGATCTGGCCCTCGTACCCGGGCGCCGGGGACATCTGCAGGGAGGCGCTCTCCACGTCCGGCAGCGTGCCGAAGGCCTGCTGGGTGAACCCCCAGGCCGCCATCCCGATCACCCCCAGCATGAAGCCGTAGGTGGGGATCGCGAAGAGCGTGCCGGACTCCCGGACGCCGCGCAGGTTCAGCGCGGCGAGGAGCAGCACCAGACCGGCGGCGTACGTCGCCTCGTGACCGGAGACGAACGACAGCGCCGCACCCGCGTTCTGCACCCCGGAGGACACCGACACCGCCACCGTCAGGACGTAGTCGACCAGCAGCGCGCTGGCCACGGTCACGCCGGCGGTCGGCCCGAGGTTGACGGTGGCCACCTCGTAGTCGCCGCCGCCGCTGGGGTAGGCGTGCACGTTCTGCCGGTACGACGCCACCACGGTGAGCATCACCAGCGCGACGAGGATCGCGATCTTCCAGGAGAAGGCGTAGGCCGACACCCCCGCGACCGACAGCATGATGAACACCTCGTCGGGGGCGTAGGCCACGGAGGAGAGCGCGTCGCTGGCGAAGACCGGGAGCGCCACGCGTTTGGGCAGCAGCGTCTCGCCGAGCTGCGTGCTACGCAGCTTGCGGCCGAGAAGAATGCGCTTGGAGACGTCGCCGACACCCACGAGGGGCAAGGCTAGACCAAGCCGGCGGGTACTCAGGACGCGATCGCCGACGACGCCCTCGGGGACGTAGTACCGTCTCCCCCGTGCATGTCGTCATCATGGGCTGCGGCCGTGTCGGATCGACGCTGGCGAGGTCCCTGGAGGACCGTCACCACGACGTGTCGGTGATCGACAGCAACCCCGACGCGTTCCGCCGGCTGGGCCCGTCGTTCAACGGCAGCAAGGTCACCGGCATCGGCTTCGACCAGACCGTCCTGGAGCAGGCCGGCATCGAGCGGGCCAACGCCTTCGCCGCGGTCTCCAGCGGGGACAACTCCAACATCATCGCCGCGCGGGTCGCCCGCGAGACGTTCGGCATCCAGCAGGTCGTGGCGCGCATCTACGACCCCGGCCGCGCCGAGGTCTACCAGCGGCTCGGCATCACCACCGTGGCAACGGTCAAGTGGACCGCCGACCAGATCCTGCGGCGGATCCTGCCCGCCGGCGCCGAGCCGGACTTCCGGGACCCCTCGGGGACCATCCGGGTGGACCACGTCCCGGTGACCGAGGCCTGGATCGGTCAGCGGACCGTCAAGCTCCAGCTGGAGTCGGGCAGCCGCATCGCCTGGATCGACCGGCTCGGCGAGGGCATGATCCCGGATCGCGAGACGGTCATCCAGGAGGGCGACCTGCTGCACCTGGTGATGCGCGAGCAGAACGCCGACCGCGTCTACGAGGTGTTCAACAACGGGCCGGAGGCCGACTGATGCGCGTGGCGATCGCCGGGGCGGGCGCGGTGGGCCGCTCCGTGGCCCGCGAGCTGATCGGCAACGGCCACCGGGTGCTGCTCATCGACAAGGACCCGAACGCGCTCAAGCCCGAGCGGGTGCCCGACGCGGAGTGGCTGCTCGCCGACTCGTGCGAGCTCTCCTCGCTCGAGGAGGCCAGGCTGGAGACCTGTGACGTGGTCATCGCGGCGACCGGGGACGACAAGGTCAACCTGGTCACCTCGCTGCTGGCCAAGACCGAGTTCGCGGTCCCCCGTACGGTCGCGCGCGTGAACCACCCGAACAACGAGTGGCTCTTCAGCGAGGCGTGGGGCGTGGACGTGAACGTCTCCACCCCGCGGATCATGTCGGCGCTGGTCGAGGAGGCGGTGACCGTCGGGGACATCGTCCGGCTGTTCACCTTCCGGCAGGGCAACGCCAACCTGGTCGAGATGACGCTGCCGTCCGACTCGCCGTTCGTGGGCAAGCCGGTGGGGCTGATCCCGTGGCCCGAGAACACCTCGCTGGTGACGATCCTGCGCGACGGCCAGGTGTACACGCCGACCCCCGAGCAGCCCATCGAGCAGGGCGACGAGCTGCTGTTCGTCAGCTCCCCGGACGGGGAGGCGGACCTGCAGGAGCTGCTGGCGCCGGGAGCGTCCCGCTAGCAGGAGCCTGCACGGGGGTCGCGTTGCGCGACAGCAGCCACGCCATCCCTCCGAGCGCCACGAGCTGCAGCGGCCAACCCATGAGCACCTTGCTGACCCCGAGCGCTGCGATCATCGCGGTCGGGTCCTCGGCCGCACGTCCGGCCAGCCAGACCGGCAGCTGCACGAACAGCCGGATCAGGCACGGCGCCGCCAGCATCCAGGTCAGGTTGCGGCACAGTCGCACCACCTGCGGGTCCCGATGCCAGGCGGTCGGGTCGCCCTCGACGCTGCCGACCATGAAGCCGACCACCGGCCAGCGGACCAGGTTGCTGAGCACCATCAGCACGGCATAGCCGGCGTTGTAGATGATTCCGGGCAGGAAGTAGGCGAGCGCCTGCTCGTTGGCGTCGCCGCCGCCATGCGCCGAGCGCCAGGCGAACAGCGCGCCGATGCCGATGCCGACCAGGCTGTTCAGCACGAACTGCAGCGTCGAGCGCTGCACCAGCCGGACCGCCAGCAGCGCGACCGCCGTGGCCACGCTCACCCCGACCGCCACCTGGAGGTTGCGCGTGGAGAGGAAGGTGATGGTGAAGACCAGCGTGGGGACGGCCGCCTCGAGCATCCCTCGGCGGCCGCCGAGCGCCTTGGCGAGCTGGGCGCGCACGACCTCCTCGACGGTGCCGTGGCTCACGGGTGCGGTGGCGGGCAACGGCTACTTCAGCTCGTAGCGCGGGTTGAACATGACCCGGACGCTGTCCTGGACGCCGATCCGCCCGATCACCTTGATGGCGCGGCCCGGCTCGATCCCGGCGATCCGGCGCCGGCCGAGCCAGACCAGCGTGATCAGCGCCGAGCCGTCGTACAGCTCGGCCTCGAGGGCCGGGACGCCGCCGCGGGGCCGGAGCGTGACCGTGCGCAGGCTGCCCTGCAGCTCCACGCGCTGGCGGTCGTAGGCCTCGTCGATCGGGCAGCAGCCCGCCTTGACGGTGTCCTGCTTGAGCTCGCGCGCCTCCATGTCGGCGCTGCTGGCCCACCGGCTGAGACTCTGCCGGAGTCGACCCTTGACGTCTGTCATGCGTCCAGCGTAACGCGCTACTCGGGCTGTGGCTCGGCGCGCTCGGCGTTGGGCGGCAGGGTCAGCGGCAGCGGGTCCCCGGGCGGCACCGGGCTGCTGCCCCGGACCACGACGATGTCGCGGAACGCGGTCTCGACGTCGCCGTCCTCGCGGTAGTCGACGGCCGGCCGGCCGAACAGGGTCGCCCGCAGGTGCCACCGCGGGCCAGACACGCCGATCACCCGGGAGATCTGCTGGGCGTGGCTGCCGTCGGGCAGCTGCACCGCGAGCGAGACCACCACCTCCGTGCCCCACCGGCCCTCGGTCTCGGTGGCGGTCCCGCCCATCCGGGCGATCTCGGCCTGCACGGCCTTGCGCACGTCCGGCCAGATGTCGCCGTTCCTGGGCGCGGCGAAGGCCCGCAGCTCGGCGGCGCCCTCCTCGCCGGCGAGCATCACGGCCGCGACCTCGCCGCTGGCCTCGTCGACCTGCAACTGCAGGTCGAGGGCGGGGTGCGGGCGCATCAGCAGGCTGCCCAGGTCCACCCGGGACTCGTCGCCCTCCTCGAGGGTCACCTCGGAGACGTCCCACGGTCCGTGCGCGCGGACCTGCTCGGGACCGTCCTCGGTCGCGACCTCCTCGCCGGTCCCGGCGGTCTCGGCGACCGGCCCGTCGACGGCAGCCTTCCTGCGTCCGAACATCAGTGCGTCTCCTCGGTCGTCGCTGCGGTGCGGTCGGTGAAACCGCCCGTCGAACCGTACCCGCCCGTGCCGCGGGCCGAGCCGGGGAGGCGCTGCACCTCGACGAAACGGGCCCGCTCGACCCGCTGGACCACCAGCTGGGCGATCCGGTCGCCGCGTGCCAGCTCCACGGGCGTGACCGGGTCGAGGTTCACCAGCAGCACCTTCACCTCGCCGCGGTACCCGGCGTCGATGGTCCCCGGCGCGTTCACCACCGCCAAGCCGTGCCGCATCGCCAGCCCGGAGCGCGGATGCACCAGTCCGACGTACCCGTCCGGGAGCGCCATCGCCAGCCCGGTGGGCACCAGCACCCGCTCCCCCGGCCCGATCCGGACCGCGACGGTGGTCACCAGGTCCGCGCCCGCGTCGCCCGGGTGCGCGTAGCCGGGCACCGGCACCTCGGGGTCCAGCCGGGTGATCAGGATGTCCACGCCGTCGCCGGCTCCCGCAGCTGCCATGCCGCGACCCTATCCACCGGCCGCTCCGGACCGGGTGCCAGGATGAGTCCATGCCCCCGGCCCCCGCGTACGACGAGCGGCTCGGCGTCCCGCTGCGCTGGTGGGCGCTGGCGACGATGTTCCTCGCCAGCATGCTCATCGCCTTCCTCGTCGCCACCCCGGCCTGGGTCGCGCTGGCCGGGACCGCCGTGCTGGTCGCCGGCGTGGTCGGGGTGTTTCTCGGGTACGGCGCTGCACGGGTGACCGTGCGCGACGGGGTGCTCACGGCCGGGCGGGCCAGCATCGAGGTGCGGCACCTCGGCGGCGTGCAGCCGCTGGACGGCGAGGCGGCGCGGCTGCTGGCTGGCCGGGACGCCGACGCGCGGGCCTACCTGCTGATCCGCCCTTACCTGAGGCGGGCCGTGCGCGTGGACATCACCGACCCGGCCGACCCGACGCCCTACTGGCTGGTCGCCACCCGGCACCCCGACGGGCTGACGCGGGCGCTGGCTGCGGCCGGCGCCGAGCCAGGCCACGGCTGATCCGCATCACAGCCCGCGACGCGGGTATGGCACGGTGGTGACACGCGGTGGCAGCCGGCGCCGCGCAGGAGAAGGAGACACCAGATGGCTTCGGGCTCGAAGGCGTACAGCTTGTTGGGGTTGGTCGCGACCGTGGCGGCCACGATGGCCGCGCGCAAGGCGATGACGGCGGGGTGGAAGCTGTCCACCGGCAAGAAGCCGCCCAGCAACCCCGAGCACCCGGACGTCTCCATGGGCGAGGCGATCGCGTGGGCGGCGGCCAGCGGCGTCGCCGTGGGTCTGGCCCGGATGCTCGCCTCGCGCAAGGCCGCGGACTACTACCGTCGCTCGACCGGACACCTGCCGTCCAACCTCGAGGACGTCGAGGTCTGAGCGGACCACCGCCCGGGACCAGACGACTGCCGCGGCAAGACGAAGGCCGGGATCCCGTGGGGTCCCGGCCTTGGTCGTCGTCCGTGGGACGGCTGCCTCTCCGCGGTGGTGGAGCCTGGGTCAGGCGCAGTCCTTGCAGATCAGCTTTTTGGCGTCCGCGAGCTGGCTGCGGTGGTGCACCAGGAAGCAGCTCATGCAGGTGAACTCGTCGTCCTGGCGCGGACGAACCTCCACCGCGAGCTCCTCGTGGGAGAGATCCGCCCCGGGCAGCTCGAAGGACTCGGCGGCCTCGGCCTCGTCCTCGTCGACCTTGCCGGAGTTCTTGTCGTGCCGGCGAGCCTTGAGCTCCTCGAGGCTCTCTTCACTCTGGTCCTCCTCGTTCTTGCGAGGAGCGTCGTAGTCAGTTGCCATGTTCTGTCTCCTGCCCCCGTCATGCGTCCGCAGGGGCTTGCGGCCTGTGTGGTCTGGGTGTTGCTAGGGGTTGAGCCGGTCGTGCTGCTGTGCGTGCCGGATTGTGCACCATCACGGGGCCCGGGGGCGAGACCGGTCCACCAGATGTCGTCAGAGTCACAGCACCGGTGTAGTCCGGTGGGTCTGGCCGGGCACCGCGGCGGCGTGCTGCAGCCGGCTCAACAGCGCCGCGGCGGTCGCTATTCCCCGGGGGCACGTCCCGGCTCGGCCCGCAGGAAGCCGCTGCGCACCACCAGCTCCCGGAAGGACGTGAACCCGGCCTCGGGGGCGCACAGGAAGCAGTCGGTGCCTCCGATCCCGGGGTGTGCCTCCAGCCGGGCACCCGCCTCCGTCGCGACCAGGCCACCGGCGGCCATGTCCCAGGCGTTCAGGCCCTCCTCGACGTAGGCGTCGAGGCGCCCGGCCGCGACCGCGCACAGGTCGAGCGCCGCCGACCCGATCCGGCGGATGTCGCGGACCTCGTGCAGCATCGCCGACACCGCGACGGTCTGCAGGACCTTGATCTCGGCGAGGTAGTTGAACCCGGTGCCGACCAGCCGCTGGGAGAGGTCCTTGCCCTCCCCGGTCGGCGACAGCAGCAGCCTGACCCCGTCGAGGAAGGCCCCGCCGCCCCGGGTGGCGGTGTACCGCTCACCGCTGACCACGTTGACCACCACGCCCGCCACCGGCTCGTCGTCGACGGTCGCGGCGATCGACACCGCGTAGCTGGGCAGGCCGTAGAGGAAGTTCACGGTGCCGTCGATCGGGTCGACCACCCACACGACGCCGGTGGTGGACTCCGAGCGGGCTCCCTCCTCGCCCAGGAAGCCGTCCTCGGGGCGGGCCGCCATCAGCCGCTCGAAGATCAGCCGCTCGGCGGCCCGGTCCACCTCGGTGACCACGTCCACGGGACTGGACTTGGTCGCCGCCACCTGGACGCCCTCCCGGCGCATGACCCGGACCATCTCGGCGGTCTCCACGGCGACCGACTCGGCCAGCGCGAGCAGCTCGTCGTGGTCGGACCGCATCAGTCCCTGCCGCAGAGCGCCGGGCGTTCGCCGCGCTGGTTCGGGCAGCAGTTCGCCGGGCACACGTCCCACGAGGGGGTCTGGCCGCTCACCACGGCCCGGGAGGCCTCGAGGCCCCGCTCGACGGCGGCCCGCTCGACCAGCAGGTCCCGCACCATCGCCACGAAGCGCGGGTCCAGGCCGGCGGTCGCGGCCCGGGCGAACTCGATGCCCAGCTTCTCCGCGGTGGCCTTGGCCTCGGTGTCGAGGTCGAAGATCACCTCCATGTGGTCCGAGACGAAGCCGATCGGCACCACCACCACACCCCCGACCCCCTGCTCGGCCAGCTCCGCGAGCCGGTCGTTGACGTCGGGCTCCAGCCACGGCACCTGCGGCGGACCGGACCGCGAGCAGAACACCAGCTCGCTGGGATACCGGTGACCGGTCTCCTGACGGATCCGCTCGCCGATCTCCTCGCCGACGGACCGATGCTGGGCGACGTAGGCGTTCCCCTCCGGGCCCGAGGTGTCGTTCATGGAGTCAGGGATGGAGTGCGTGACGAACAGCAGGTGGGCCTCGCGACGAGCGACGTCCCCGAGGTCCGCGAGCGCGCTCAGCGTCGCGTCCACCATCGACTCCACGAAGCCGGGGTGGTTGTAGTAGTGACGCAGCTTGTCCAGCCGGGGGGCGCCCTCCCCGACCGCGGCCACCGCGTCGGCGAGGTTCTCGCGGTACTGGCGGCAGCCGGAGTACGACGAGTAGGCGCTGGTGACCAGACAGGCGGCCCGCTCGATCCCGTCCGCCTTCATCCGCTCCAGGGTGTCGGCCAGGAACGGGTCCCAGTTGCGGTTCCCCCAGTACACCGGCAGGTCGACGCCGTTGCTGGAGAAGTCCTGCTCGACGGCCTCGATGAACTGGCGGTTCTGGTCGTTGATGGGGCTGCGGCCCCCGAACAGGTGGTAGTGCTCCCCGACCTCCTCGAGACGCTCCGTCGGGATGCCGCGACCTCGGGTGACGTTCTCGAGGAACGGGAGCACGTCGTCGGGCTTCTCCGGACCGCCGAAGGAGACCAGCAGCAGGGCGTCGTAGGGCGCGGTGTCGTGGGACATGGCTCGATCTTAGGATCAGCCCCGATGTTGACCACCTATCGCCGCCTGCTCACCCTCCCCGGGGCTCTGGTCTTCTCGATGAGCGGGCTGGTCGCCCGGCTCCCGATCGCCATGGTCAGCCTCGGCATCGTGCTGCTGATCTCGACCCGCACCGGGTCGTACTCGCTGGCCGGGTCGGTCTCGGCGGCCTTCCTGATCGCCGGCGCGGCACTCGCGGTCGCCCAGGCGCGGCTGATCGACCGGCTCGGCCAGGGTCGGGTGCTGCCCGCGGCGGTGCTGGTCTTCTCCCTCGGCATGCTGGGCCTGATGGGCGCGGTCGAGCTGGGCTGGCCGCTGCCCGCGCTGTACGGGTGCGCGGCGGTGGCCGGGGCCGCGATGCCGCAGATCGGCCCCAGCGTCCGCGCCCGCTGGTCCCACCTGGTGCCGGACCCGGTGCAGCTGCGGACCGCCTTCGCGTTCGAGTCCGTCGTCGACGAGGCGGTGTTCATCCTGGGGCCGGCGCTGGTCACGGTGCTCGCGACCACCGTGCACCCGTTGGCCGGGCTGGGCTGCGCGGTGCTGGCCACCCTGGTCGGCACCGCCGTCCTGGTCTCCCACCGGCAGAGCGAGCCACCCGGACGCGGCCCCCGCCGGGGAGCCCGGGTGGGGGTGCCGTGGCGGGTCCTGGCGCCGCTGGTGGGCTGCGCGTTCGCGATGGGCGTGCTGCTCGGCGGCGCCGAGGTGGCCACCGTGGCGTTCTCCGACGAGCAGGGCGCCACCGGCGTGTCCGGCCTGCTGCTGGCGATCTGGGCGCTGGGCAGCCTGCTGTCGGGCGTGGTGACCGGGTCCGTGCACTCTCCGGTGCCGAACCCCACCCGGTTCCGCTGGGGACTGCTCGCGGTCGGCGTGCTGATGCTGCCGCTGCCGTTCGTGCACGGCTTCGTGCCGCTCGGCGTGATGCTGTTCCTCAGCGGGATGTCGATCTCCCCGACCCTGATCGCCGGGTTCTCCTGGATCCAGGAGATCGTCTCCCCCGACCGGATCACCGAGGGGATCACGCTCTTCACCACCGGTCTGGCGGCCGGCGTCGCCCCGGGGGCCGCCCTGGTCGGCGGGGTGGTCGACCTCGCCGGGGCCTCCGCCAGCTACGGCGTGGCCGCGGCCGCCGGGCTGGTCGGCGCCTCGCTCGCCTTCCTCAGCGCGGCGCGACCATCGCCCAGCGGATCGTCCGCGTCATCGCCGCCCCGGCCGTCCTGACCAGCAGCCCCTCGGTCACCGGCAGGTAGGGCAGCAGCAGCTTGCGACGGGCCCACACCGGCATCATCGCCACCGCGGACGCCGCCAGGACGCCGTACGGGACGCGCGCGGGCAGCGGCAGCGGCGGCCGCAGCAGCAGGAAGCGCGCGGTCTCCCGCGCGGCCGGGGTGCTCGCCAGCTCCGGCCGGTATGCCGCCAGCCGCTCGCGGAGCTCGGCCTCGGACCGCGGCGGGTCAAGGACCCCCAGCGCCTCGGCCACGACCGCGGTCTCGGCCACGTAGGCGTCGCGTCCGTCCTGGTCCAGTCGCTGCGCGCCGTACCGCTGGTAGGCGGCGAGGAAGCTGTCCACCTCGGCCACGTGCACCCACCCCAGCAGGTGCGGGTCGGAGGCGGCGTACGGGCGGCCGTCCGGAGCGGTGCCGACGACACCCTCGTGGACCGCCCGGATCGCGGCCACCATCCTCTCGGCGTCCGCAGCGGTGCCGAAGGTGGTCACGGCCAGGAAGTACGACGTCCGCTGCAGCCGGCCCCACGGGTCGCCCTCGAAGCCGGAGTGGTCCATCACCCCCGCCATCGCCAGCGGGTGCAGCGACTGCATCAACAGGGCGCGGATCCCGCCGACGAACATCGAGGCGTCGCCGTGCACCTGCCGGATCACCGCGCCCTCCTCGAACCAGCGAGGCCCGGTGGCACCGTGGATCCGGTCGCGGCGGCGCGCGCCCTCGGGGCCCGCGACACGCGCGAACAACCGGTCCCCGATGCTCGCTCGGACACCTTCCAGCACGTTCGGGACCAGGGTGGTAGCCACGGGTGAAGTATGCCGGGTCGTCCCTAGCGAGCCCCGGCCGCAGCAGCGCCGGAACCACGGCCGCGACGTAGGCTCGCCGGCATGAGACTGCCCACCCCGCAGCAGCCCGGACCCGGCCAGGAGTCGGTGTGGGACTACCCGCGGCCACCGCGGCTGGAGCACACCACCCACGACGTCGAGGTGACTCTGGGCGGTGTCGTCGTGGCCCGGACCTCGGCGCCGCTGCGGGTGCTCGAGACCAGCCACCCGCCGACGTACTACCTGCCGATGGCGGCGTTCGTCGAGGGCGCGCTGCGGCCGGCGCCGGGTGGCTCGTGGTGCGAGTGGAAGGGGCAGGCGTCCTACCTCGACATCCTGGGCGGGGACGCGGTGGCGGCGGCCGCCGGCTGGTACTACCCCTCGCCCACCCGGTCGTTCGCGGACCTGGCCCACCACGTCGCGCTCTACCCGGGCGCGATGGACCGGTGCACCGTCGACGGCGAGGTGGTCAGGCCGCAGCCCGGCGGCTTCTACGGCGGCTGGGTGACCTCCACGGTGGTCGGCCCGTTCAAGGGCGACCCCGGCACGATGTCCTGGTGACCGGCTCAGGTGCTCGCGGACGCACGAGGGGCGTTCCAGCCGCGTCGCATCGCGAGCACCCGCCAGCCGAAGCACAGCGCGGCAGCCGGCCCGGCGACCACGGCGGTGCGCAGCCCGGCCTGGTGCCCGAGCACGGCGACCAGCGCCCCCACCAGCGCCGGGGTGGCGTACAGCTCGCCGCGGAAGACCAGCGGCACCCGACCGGTCAGCACGTCGCGGACCATGCCGCCGCCGATCGCGGTCAGCATGCCCATCAGCGCCGCCGGCAGCGGCCCCAGCCCGAACGCCAGCGCCTTGAGCGCGCCGGTGACGCAGAACAGCGAGAGCCCGGCGGCGTCCAGCACGTTGATGACCGGCTCCTTGCGGCCCAGCGCCGGATGGCAGAAGAAGGTGACCAGCCCGGCGGCGGCCGGGACCAGCAGGTAGCGCCAGTCCGCCAGGGCGGCCGGCGGGGTGGCATCGATGAGCACGTCGCGCAGGAATCCGCCGCCGAGACCGGTGGTCCCCGCGAGCACCAGCACCGCGAACACGTCGAGCTCCTTGCGCACCGCCACCAGCGCCCCGGTGATGGCGAAGACGAAGATGCCGACCAGGTCGAGCGCGACGAGCACCACGCTCGGGTGGGTCAGGGTGGACTCCATGCGGGTCAGTGTGCCGGGCCCGGCGCGGGCCGACTGACGCGCGGGGTCCCGCGAGACAGTAGGCTCGGCCCAGCGACCGCGCGGGCCACCCGGTGCGCGTCGGGCCGCCCAGAACCGGATGAAGGAGCACGGCGTCCCCATGAAGGTGCAGGACCTCACGCTCGTGGGACTGACCGACGACAAGCAGAAGCTGGTCCTGGTCAGTGACGCGGGTGAGGAGTTCACCCTTCCCGCCGACGCCCGACTCCGCGCCGCCCTGCGCGGCGAGCATGCCCGTTTCGGCCAGTTGGAGATCACCATGGACAGCGCCCTGCGCCCCCGCGACATCCAGTCCCGCATCCGTGCGGGCGAGTCCCCCGAGCACGTCGCCGCCGCTGCGCAGACCACCTTGGACAAGGTGATGACCTACGCAACCCCGGTCCTCGCCGAGCGGGCGCACATCGCCGACCGCGCCCAGCGCGCCTCGGTCCGCCGTGCGACCGGCGGCTCCGCCGGCGTGCTGACCGACGCCGTCGCCGAGCGGCTGCGCGGCCGCAACGTGGACCCCGACAGCGTCGAGTGGGACTCCTGGCGTCGCGAGGACGGCCGCTGGACCGTGGTCGCCGACTACCGCTCCGGGGAGAGCAACCGGCACGCCGAGTTCGTGTACGACGCTCCGGGCCGCTACGTCCTGGCCGACGACGACGAGGCCCGCTGGCTGGTCGGCGAGCAGTCCCCCCTCACCGGCCCCCAGCCGCGCGCCGGAGCCGGAGGACGCCGGCTGTCCAGCGTCCCCGGCGCCACCCCCGACGACATCGAGCTGCCGCTCGGCGAGGACGTCATCGGGATGGTCAGCGAGCCTCCCACCCACCCCGAGAGCATCGTCGGGCACGCCGCCGACAGCCTGGTCCAGGGGTCCGCCGGCCCGGACCTCGGCGAGGCTCGCCCCGGGTCCGACGACGGGCTCGGGGACGGGTTCAGCGACGGGTTCAGCGACGGGGGCACCGGCGACGCCGACTGGATCGCCACCCAGGCCAGCGAGCGACCCTCCCGCGCTCGAGCCGGGACCGACCCGGTCCCCGCCGACCGGCCGGCCGAGGCCGGGTCCGGCGATGCCGCGCAGACCCCCCTGCCCACGGTCGAGCTCGGCAGCGAGGCCGACGACACGCCCGACCTGGCGACCCGTCCGGTGACCTCGGGGGAGCCGCTCCCCCACGACGGCCCGGACGCTCCGGCCGCCCCCTCGACGGACGCCGCGACGGCTGCCTCTCCGGCGGCCTCGCCGGCTGCCTCGCCGGGGCCGGAGTCACCGGAGCCGGCGGAGCCGGAGAGCCCGAACGCGACCGAGCCCGCGCCCCGGCGGCCCGCGAAGAAGGGCCGGCGCCCCTCCGTCCCGAGCTGGGACGAGATCATGTTCGGCGGCAGCAAGCAGGACTGACCCCGCGCCGTCCGCGGCTCGGACGCCTGTTCGTGGCCGATGCCGACCGGGATCGGACTGCAGAGCCCGTCGCGATCGGCCACCACCCGGTCAGCTCGTCGCGATCCAGCCGGCGTGACGCGGTCAGGCGGGACCGGTGTCGACCGGGCGTTCCGGGTCGGACACCCACCCGCTCCAGGAGCCGGGGTAGAGCGCGGCCTCCCGCCCCAGCAGGTGCAGCGCGAACAGGTCGTGCGTGGCGGTGACCCCCGAGCCGCAGTAGACGGCCACCTCCGCGGCCTTCGCCACCGCCCGGTACGTCGTCGCCAGCTCGGCGACCGGCCGGAACCGGCCGTCGGAGAGGTTCGCCGCCGTGGGCACGCTCACCGCCCCGGGCACGTGCCCGGCGACCGGGTCGACCGGCTCGGAGGCACCGCTGAACCGCTCCGCGGCACGCGCGTCCACCAGTCCCCCGGCACGGGCCACCCGGGCCGCGCCGGCGGCGTCCACCAGCGGCAGCAGCCCCGGCTCGGCACGGAAGTCGCCGGGGACCACCTCGGGCCGGCCCTGCTCGACCCCGGCACCCTGCCGCAGCCACCACGACCAGCCGCCGTCGAGGAGCCGCACGTCGACGTGGCCGTGGAAGCGCAGCAGCCACCAGGCCCGGGTCGCGGCCATCCCGGCCCAGTCGTCGTAGACGACCACCGGCCGGTCGCCGCGCACCCCGCAGCGCCGCATCGCCTCTGCGAATCGGTCCGGGTCCGGCAGCGGGTGCCGCCCGCCGTCACCGACGGGGTGGTCCGGCGGGTCCGCCAGGTCCTGCTCCAGGTCGACGTACGCCGCCCCCGGCACGTGGCCGGCAAGGTACTCCGCGGCCCCGTCGGGGCTGCCGAGCCGCCATCGGACGTCCAGGACCGTGACGGCGTCGAGCGTCGTACGGAGGTCCTCGGGCTGGATCAGTGAGGTCACTATCGACCGCCTCCTCGCATCATGTGCGGTATGACCGGTTCAGGCGCAACGGTGGGCATGTGGTGTACGTTGCATTTCGCCCTGAAGGTTAAGTGGTCGCCTCTTTGTGCCGACCCTCATCTTGTCACTGCCCCCGAGTGTGTGGATCTGACATGACCTGTGCCACCCCTGTCCGCCGTTTCCTGCTGCTCACCCAGGCCCTCGTGCCGGTGGCGGCGGTCGCGACCGTTGCCGCCCTGCTCCCCGCGACCACGACCACGACTGCGCCCGAGGTCGTCCCGGTCAGCTCCTCGCCGGTGAACCTGCGCGTCGGCAGCTTCAACGTCCAGAGCGTCGGCCTCGACCGCACCCGGGGCGAGCAGCGTCCGTGGCGGGTCCGGCGCGGCCCCGTGATCAGGCAGATCCTCGGCGAGCGGGTGGACGTCATCGGCGTCCAGGAGACCAACCCCAGCCGGGCCTTCGCGTCCCGCCTGGTCGCCGGGCCGAACCAGTACCTCGACCTGCGCAACGGCCTGAACCGGGCCGGGGGCCACTACGCCCTGGCCAACGCGGCCGGCTACAACTGCGTCAACGCGAACTCCAACTACCGCTGCCACTACCGCAAGCGGGGCGCGTCGAACAGCGAGCGGATCCTCTACAACACCCGGACCATGACCAAGCTCTACGCCAGCTCCATGCAGTACAGCCGCCAGGGCGCCGGGCACACCGGCCTGCACCTGGCGTGGGGCTGGTTCCGCTCCAAGGCCAACGGCCACAAGGTGCTGTTCACCAGCACCCATCTCGACCCGGCGCACCGCGAGATCCGCCGCGCCCAGTGGAGGCAGATGATCGCCAAGATCCGGAACATCCGGCACGGCTACCCGGTCATCGCCGTCGGAGACTTCAACACCCAGAAGTTCGACCCGATGACCCGGGAGATGCTGCCGGCCATGCGCAACGCCGGCTTCGGCGACGTGCTCAACCAGCAGTTCGCCGTCAACCCGGCCCGGGGGGTCCGGGCTCGCCACCGGATCAACGGCTGGATGAACACCTACAACCACCTGTCGCGCAACGTCGCGGCGTTCGGCTACGTGGACCGTCACGACAAGGTCGGCAACGGCATCGACTACGTCTTCGCGAGCAACGGGCTGCGCGTCCCGGAGTACAAGGTGGTCGTGAACTACAACCCGCGCACCCGGCGGGTCGTCGGCACGCTGCCCTCGGACCACAACATGGTCCGGGCCACGATCACCCTGCCCTGAGCCCAGACGGGCCGTCGCTCAGGCGAACGGCAGCGGCTCGCCGATCATCGACACGGCGCGGGCCCGGGAGGCGGTGAGCCGGCGGCGGTGGTGCATGCGGCACAGCACCTCGTAGCCCACGTCGGCCCGCTCCTCCTCGGCGCTCTCCACGTCGCCGACGACGATCACCGCCCCCTCGGTGACCATCTCGCCGCTCTCGGTGCGCGCGTTGTGGGTGGCCCGCTTGCCGCACCAGCACAGCGCCTCCACCTGCAGGAAGTGCATCCGGTCGGCCAGCTCGACCAGGCGCGCCGAGCCGGGGAACATCGCGCTGCGGAAGTCGGTGAGGATCCCGAACGCGAACACGTCGACCTGCAGCTCGTCGACGACCCGGGCGAGCTGGTCCACCTGGACCGGAGCGTAGAACTGCGCCTCGTCGCAGATCAGGTAGTCCACCCGGCCGCCCCGGGTGAGCAGGTCCACGACGTAGAGCCAGAAGTCGAGCTCGGGGGCCACCTCGATCGCGTCGTGCTGCAGCCCGAGCCGGCTGGACAGGGTGGCCCGCCCGGCCCGGTCCTGGCTGGTGAAGATCCGACCGGCCCGCCCCCGGGCGGCGTGGTTGTGGTTGGTCTGGAGCGCCAGCGTGGACTTGCCGGAGTCCATGGTGCCGGTGAAGAACTGCAGCTCCGCCATCAGAGCACCAGGACGGGGACGAGCATCTCCGCGGAGGTCAGCGACCCGTGCAGCCCGACCAGCGAGGTCTCGTAGGGGAACGCCGCCGAGCTCATCACCGAGAAGTCCGCGCGGGAGGCGACCATCACGTCGCCCAGCCGGGGCCGCACCGCCGGGCTGACCGGGCCGAACCAGCCTCGGGCCAGCGCCTCGTCGCGGCTGAGCACCTCGGCGCGCTCGCCCAGCGCCGACCGCCAGGCCGCGAGCACGTCGTCGACGGCGCCACCGCGGCAGTACAGGTGCCGGAACCGGGCCTCCCCGCCGAGCAGGCTGACCCCGTCCAGCAGCGCCGGGTGCTCGTCCACGTCGAGCCGCCGGTCCGCGGGCGAGTCGACCATGCCGTGGTCGGCGACCAGGACGATCCGGACGTGCGACGGCAGCGTCTCCCGCAGCTGCTCGACGGTGGCGTCGACCATGGACAGCTGGAGCTCCCAGGAGGTGGAGGCGACGCCGTACCGGTGACCGGTCCAGTCCAGGTCGCCCTCGTACATGTAGGTCACCGACGGGCCCGACGACGAGGCGGCCAGCACGGCGGCCATCTGCTCGCCGACCTTGTCCGCCCCGCGGAACTCCGCGCCCCGCTGACCGGCCAGGGTGAGACCGGAGCCCTCGAACTCGCGCTTGCTGACGACGGTGGTGCGCACCCCGGCCCGGGCCAGCCGCTCGAAGGCGGTGGGGTGCGGCTGCCACTGGCGCGGGTCCACCTCGCGGCTCCACTGCAGGGCGTTCAACAGGTGGTCGGTGCCCGGGATGCGGGAGGTGAAGCCGACGACGCCGTGCGTCCCGGGGGTCAGGCCCGTGCCCAGCGACGTGAGGCTGGTCGCGGTCGTGGACGGCACCCCGGCGGTCGCGGGGGCCTGCCCGGCGAGCAGCGCGTGCAGGTACGGCGCCTGCTCCTCGTGGTCGCGCAGCAGCTCGTAGCCGAGCCCGTCGACCAGGAACACCACGTAGTCGCGGCCGGCCGGCAGCTCCAGCGAGGTCGGCGGCAGGCCCGCGTCGACGCCCAGGGCCTGGGCGACGGCCGGGAGCACGTCGCCGAGCGACCGGTCCTCGTAGGCCGGCTCGACGAAGACGTCGCTCATCGAGCCGTGCTGGCCGACAGGGCGTCGGCGAAGCCGAGCAGGCTGGCGACCGCCTCAGGCCCCTCCGCGGCCGCGCTGACCCGCAGCGAGAAGTCGTCGGAGGTCAGCAGCCCGGTGTAGCCGTGGTCCGCCTCGCAGTCGGGGTCGGCGCAGCCGGCGGGCTCGAGGTCGATCCGTCCCACCGCACCCCAGCCGATGGTCAGGACCGCCTCGTTGGCTCCCGGCGCGGGGACCGGCTGGCCGGCGTAGGTCTCGGGGTTCGCGACCATCCGGTTGACCACCACCGAGCGGATCGCGGTGAGGGTCACCGCCTCGGTGGAGCTCGAGGTGTACGGCGCCGGCAGCAGGTCGTCCGGGGCGTGCTCGTCGGTGTGCGCGAGGATCAGCCGGCTGGGGGTCAGCACCAGCACGGTCACGTGCCGGCGTACCTCGTCGCGCTCGTCGATGGTCGGCTCGTGGTGGACCAGGTAGGACACCACCGTCTCGTGGGCGACCGCGGAGTTGACGGCGTCCGACACCACGTCGGGGTAGTAGCCGGACTTCTCGATGGCGACCCGGAGGTCGTCGGTGCGGTCACTCATGGTGCACAGCATGTCATGGCGCAATCTCACGGCGCGGGGTCAGGACGGCGCCGGCAGTCCACGCTCGGGGTCGTAGCCGGAGGCCGAGCACCGCTGTGCCCAGCCGGGCGGGATCCAGGCCCCCTGCGCGACCTGCGGATGGGCCGGGTGCCGCCGGCGTGCCCACAGCAGCAGCAGCAGCTCGGCCCACACCAGGTCGAGCAGCCAGGAGGTGGGGCCGTGCGAACCGGCGCCCTGCACGTGCAGGGACCCCGGACCCACCAGCATCACCGAGTCGACGGCCTCGAAGGGCCAGGGGAACAGGCCGCCGACGGTCTGCAGGTAGAAGCCGTGCGTCGACACCCACAGCGTGCCCTGCTGGTCCAGCACCCAGCGCGGCACCGTGTCGCTGAGCGCCTGCTCGCGGCGCCGGCGGTTCTCCGAGGAGCGCCACAGCGCGGCCCCTGCCGAGAGCGCGAGTCCGCCCCGGCCGGTCGCCAGCAGCCAGCCGCCGTCGTGGCGGTAGCCCCCGTCGCCGACCGGGCGGAAGGTGCGCAGCTCGAACCGGGCCCGCGCCACCACGGCCTCGCCCGCGCCGAGCCCGGCGGGGAACGGGGTGGCCGAGATGTGCCGCGCGAGCGCCTGGCCGGCCGCCACCTCGCCCGCGATCTCCCTGGTGTGCCAGATCGCCGAGTCGTGCTCGCTCCAGTCCCCCACCGCGTCGCCCGTCACCAGTCCTCCCGCCTCACCCGTGCAGGGTGTCGCCGGCCTGGGTGGACAGCCGCCGGGTGAACCAGTCCGAGCGGGCGTCGGCGACCGGCTCCACCCGGGCCACCGCGTTCAGCACCGTCGCGCCCCGGGGGCCCACCAGCACCAGGTTCAGCTCGAGGGACCGTACCTGAGCCAGGTCGTTCTTCAGCTGGGCGACGCGCAGCAGCAGGTTCTCGACCGCGACGACGTCGACCGGCTCGCTGCCCCGGTACCCGAAGAGCAGCGGCGCGGAGCGGACCTCGCGGACCATGTCGCTGGCGTCGCCGCTGTGCATCGGTGGGATCCGGTAGGCCCGGTCCCCCATCAGCTCGGCCGCCGGCCCGGACACCCCGAAGGAGACCACCGGTCCGAACAGCGGGTCCTCCATGCCGGCGATGGACACCGGCACTCCGCCGGGTGCCTGCTTCTGCACGATGAACCCGGCCGACGCCGGGTCGTCGCTGATGTCGCGCATCGTCTCCCAGGCGTCCCGCATCTCCGCCTCGGTGTCGATGTTGCGCCACACGTGCGCGAGGTCGGGCCGCTGTCGCAGCCGGTCGGCGGTGGCCTTGAGCACGGCGTCGTAGCCCAGCCGCTCGGCTGCCGCGACCGCCTCCTCCACGGTGGCGACCGGGAACCGCCGCCACAGGTCGATGCCGTAGGCGCCCAGCAGCTCCCGCGTCTCCTCGAAGCCCAGGTCCCGGCCCGCCTCGGTTCCGGAGAGCAGCCGGGCGACCTGCTGACGGGCCGCCAGCGAGTCCACGGTCTCCGGCGCGACCGGCTCGCCGCGCGGCTTGCGCCGCCACGCGGCGTACTCCACGACCCGGGCCAGCGCCCGGACCGCGGCCTCGACGGCGGCGTAGGACGGCACCGACCCCCGGCCCGCGGTGCTGCCGGCCACGTCCGGCACCCGCAGCAGCTCGGGGATGCCCTCGGTGGCCAGGAAGGTGCAGACCAGCGGCTTCTCGGACTGCTCGCCCACCGCGGCCAGCACGTTCGCGACCGCCTCGCCGCTGGTGTTCAACGGCGGGATGAACACGGCGACGACGGAGTCCACCTCGGGATCGTCGATGGCGGCGTCCAGTGCCTCCTCGAAGTCCTCGGCGGTGGCGTCCGAGCCGAGCGCGACCGGCTCCTTGACCTGCAGGCCGACCGCGACCGCGGCGTCCGCGGCGAGCAGCCCCAAGGCGTCGGAGTTGCCCACCACCGCGACCCGGTTCCCCCGGGGCAGCGACTGGTGGGCCACCAGCTGGGCGACGTCGAACATCTCGTCGAGGGTGTCCACCTGGATCACCCCGGCCTGCCGGAACATCGCATCGACCGCGGCCTGGGGTGCCAGCATCGAGCGGACCGCGTGGCCCATCGGGACCCCCTGGGTGGAGCGGCCGGACTTCACCGCGATCACCGGCTTGCGCTCGGAGACCCGGCGGGCCAGCCGGCTGAACTTGCGGGGGTTGCCGATCGACTCCAGGTAGAGCAGCACCACCTCGGTGTCGTCGTCCTCCTCCCAGTACTGCAGGAGGTCGTTGCCGGACACGTCCGCCCGGTTGCCGGCGCTGACGAAGGTGGACAGCCCCAGCCCGCGCCGGGCGACCTTCTCCAGGATCGCCACGCCCAGGGCCCCGGACTGGCAGAAGAAGCCGGCCCTTCCCCGCGGCGGCATCACCGTGGACAGCGAGGCGTTCAGCGAGTGGTCGGCGGAGGTGTTGATGATGCCCAGGCAGTTCGGGCCGACCAGCCGCAGGCCGTAGGAGCGGGCCAGGCCGACCAGCCGGCGCTGCCGCATCCGGCCCTCCTCCCCGGTCTCCGCGAAGCCCGAGGAGATCACCACCAGCCCGTGCACGCCCTTCGCGGCGCAGTCCAGCACGACGTCCTGCACCGACTCCGCCGGCACCGCGACGATCGCCACGTCCACGTCGTCGGGGATGTCCCCCACGGTCGCGTACGCCGGCAGCCCGGCCACCGACTGGGCGGCCGGGTTCACGACGTACACCCGGCCCTGGTAGTCGCCGAGCACCAGGTTGCGCACCAGGGTCTGCCCGATGGTGTCGTGCCGGCGCGAGGCGCCGATCACCGCGACGCTGCGGGCGTTGAGGAAGCGCTGGATGGAGGCCGACTCGGCACGGTGCTCGCGCGCCTGCATCACGCTGACCGAGGTCCCGGTCGCGTCGATGGGGAAGACCACCCGCATCACGCCGTCGGTGAAGCCGCCGACCACCTGGTAGCCGGCCTCGCGGAAGGTGGTCATCATCCGGCGGTTGTCGGGGAGCACCTCGGCGACGAAGCGGTCGATGCCGCGCTCCCGACCCGCCTGGGCCAGGTGCTCGAGGAGCAGGTTGGCGATGCCGCGGCCCTGGTGGGCGTCCTGGACCAGGAAGGCGACCTCCGCCTCGGTGACCCCCGTCTGGCGGGTCTCCTCCGGCGGGATCCGGTCGAAGCGGCCGACCGCGATCATCCGGTTCGCGACGGTCAGCACGAACGCGACCCGGTTCACGTGGTCCACCGTGGTGAAGCGCTGCACGTCCCGCTCCGAGAGGGTCGGCATCGGCGCGAAGAACCGGAAGTACTTCGACTCGGCCGAGACCAGGCCGTAGAAGTCCACCAACAGGTCGTGGTCCTCGGGAGCGATCGGCCGGAGGTGGGCCACCTGCCCGTCCCGCAGCAGCACGTCGGCCTCCCAGTGGCGGGGGTAGGCCGCGGTCGGCTCGGTGGTGGTCACGGTCGAAATCTACCGTCCGTCCGGTTGTTGCGGCGTGCCCCGGGCGTGCCGGTCGGGTCCGGGTACGAGAATGACCCCATGGCCCGCTCCACCAAGAACGCTCCCCCACCCGACGACTTCGAGGAGCACATCCTCGACATCGACATCGGCGACGAGATGCGCTCCAGCTTCCTGGAGTACGCCTACTCGGTGATCTACAGCCGCGCGCTGCCGGACGCCAAGGACGGCCTCAAACCCGTGCAGCGGCGGATCCTCTACACGATGGCGGACATGAACCTCCGCCCGGACCGGGGGCACGTCAAGAGCGCCCGGGTGGTCGGAGAGGTGATGGGCCGGCTGCACCCGCACGGCGACAGCGCCATCTACGACGCGCTGGTCCGGATGGTGCAGCCGTGGTCGCTGCGGGTCCCGTTCGTGGACGGGCACGGGAACTTCGGGTCGCCCGACGACGTGCCCGCCGCCATGCGCTACACCGAGTGCCGGATGGCTCCGCCGGCGCTGGCCATGACCACCTCGATCGACGAGGAGACCGTCGACTTCAAGCCGAACTACGACAGCCGCGAGCTGGAGCCGGTGGTGCTCCCGGCGGCGATCCCCAACCTGGTCGTGAACGGCGCGTCGGGCATCGCGGTCGGGATGGCCACCAACATCGCCCCGCACAACCTGGTGGAGGTCGTGCAGGCGCTCAAGCACCTGGTCACGCACCCGCACGCGGGCCTGGACGACCTGATGCGCTTCATCCCAGGTCCGGATCTGCCCACCGGGGGCAAGATCGTGGGCCTCGACGGGATCCGGGACGCCTACGAGTCGGGGCGCGGCTCGTTCAAGATGCGCGCGACCGTCCGGATCGAGAGCGTCACCCCGCGGCGCAAGGGAATCGTGGTCACCGAGCTGCCGTACGGCGTCGGGGCGGAGCGGGTCAGCGCGGCGATCAAGGCCCAGGTGCAGGCCAAGAAGCTCCTGGGCATCGCCGACGTGAAGGACCTCACCGACCGCGAGAAGGGCCTGCAGCTGGTCATCGAGGTCAAGAACGGCTTCGTCCCCGAGGCGATCCTCGAGCAGCTCTACCGGCTGACCCCGATGGAGGACTCCTTCGGCATCAACGCCGTCGCGCTGGTCGAGGGCCAGCCCCGGACGCTGGGCCTGAAGGAGATGCTCGAGGTGTTCCTCGGGCACCGCTTCGACGTCGTCCGGCGGCGCTCCGAGTTCCGCCGGGGCAAGGCGGCGGACCGGCTGCACCTGGTGGACGGGCTGCTGGTCGCGATCCTCGACATCGACGAGGTGATCGCGGTGATCCGCTCCAGCGACGACGCGGAGCAGGCCCGGACCCGTCTGGTCGACGTCTTCGACCTGAGCGCGATCCAGGCGACGTACATCCTGGACATGCCGCTGCGCCGGCTGACCAAGTTCTCCCGGGTCGAGCTGGACAAGGAGAAGGCCGAGCTCGAGGAGACCATCCGCGGCCTGGACGCCGTCCTCGCCGACGACCGGCTGCTGCGCAAGGTCGTCTCGGACGAGCTCACCGACGTGGCCCGCACCTACGGCACCCCGCGGCGCACGGTGCTGCTCGAGTCGGCCGGCCAGCCGGTCTCGGCCTCGGCGCCGCTGGAGGTCGCCGACGACCCGTGCTACGTCTACCTGTCCGGCAGCGGGCTGCTGGCCCGCACCAACGACACCGAGCCGCCGGGCTCCGGGGGCGCCCGGGCCAAGCACGACGTGGTGGTCTCGACGGTGCGCGGCTCGGCGCGCGGCCAGGTCGGCGCGCTGACCAGTCGCGGACGGCTGCTGCGCCTCGACGTGCTCGACCTGCCCACGCTGCCGGCCACCGCGAACCACCCGCACCTGCAGGGTGGGGCGCCGGTCACCGAGTTCCTGCCGCTGGAGACCGGCGAGCGGGTGCTGGCGCTGACCACCCTGGAGACCGACACCCGCGGCTACGCCCTGGGCACGCGGCAGGGCGTGGTCAAGCGGGTGAACCCTGAGGCGCTCGCGAACCGCGACGCCTGGGAGGTGCTCCGGCTCGCCGACGGCGACGAGGTGGTCGGCGCGGTCGAGCTGAGCACCGGGGAGGAGGAGCTGTGCTTCCTCACCTCCGACGCCCAGCTGCTGCACTTCCCCGCCGCCGGGGTCCGGCCGCAGGGCCGCTCCGGCGGCGGGATCGCCGGGGTCCGGCTGGCCGCGCGAGAGCGGGTGGTCTTCTTCGGCGCCTTCGAGCCCGGACCCGACGCGGTCGTGGTGACCGGGTCCGGGTCGAGCACCGCGCTGCCGGGCACCGAGCCGGGCTCGGTCAAGGTCACCCCGTTCAGCGAGTACCCGGCGAAGGGCCGCGGCACGGGCGGGGTCCGCTGCCACCGCTTCCTCAAGGGCGAGGACGCCCTGGTGCTCGCCTGGGTCGGTCCCGGACCGGCCCGGGCGGCGGCGGCCAGCGGGGCCCCCGTCGAGCTGCCCGAGGCGAACGGCCGCCGCGACGGCTCCGGCGTGCCGGTCTCGCAGCCGGTGGCGGCGGTGGCCGGACCCGTGGCCGGACCCGTGACTGGACCCGTGACTGGACCCGTGACCGGACCCGGGACCGGACCCGGGACCGGACCCGGAGCGTGACCGGGTCGGGGACCGGGTCCGTGACAGGGTGGGCGTCATGAGCACCGTCCCCCACCGTCGACGCCCGGTCGTGTCCGTGCCCGTCCGCGCCGCCGGCCGACCGGTCGCCGGCCTGGTCGCGCTGCTCCTCGTGCTCGCCGCGGCGCTGGCGGGGTGCTCCGGAGGCACGGACCAGGCGAAGGCCGACCCGGCGTCGATCCTGGCCGCGGCCAAGAAGCACCTCGACGAGACCTCGGGGGTGCGGATCGGGCTGACCACCGAGAAGCTGCCGCCCGGGGTGAGCGGGCTGCTCTCCGCGGACGGTGTCGGCACCCACGCGCCCGCGTTCTCCGGGGCCATCAAGGTCTCCGCCACCGGGGTCACCGCGGACGCCACCGTGGTCGCCGTGGACGGCAAGGTCTTCGCCAAGCTGCCGTTCACCACCAAGTTCGCCCCGATCGACCCCGCCGACTTCGGTGCCCCCGACCCGGCGGCGCTGATGCGGCCGGAGGGCGGCCTGTCCTCGCTGCTCACCGCCGCCACCGAGATCCAGGCGGGCAAGCAGGTCCGGGACGGCAAGGTGCTGCTGAGCAGCTACAGCGCGAACGTACCCGGCACGGCCGTCGCCCGGGTCATCCCCAGCGCCTCGGCGACCGACTCGTTCTCGGCGATCTTCACCGTCGACGAGCAGGAGCGGCTGCGCACGGCGGTGCTCAGCGGACCGTTCTATCCCGAGGTCGACAACGTCACCTACACGATCACGTTCGCGACCTACGGGATCAAGAAGAGCATCACGGCCCCGTGAGCGACTCGTCGGGCCGGCTGCTGCTGTCGCTGGCCGCGGCCGCGGTGGCGTTCGCCGCCGCCGACACCTACGTGGTGGTGCTCGCCCTGCCGGACATGATGACCGGCGTGGGGCTGGCCATCGACGAGCTCCAGCGTGCCGCGCCGATCGTGTCCGGGTTCCTGCTCGGCTACGTCGCGGTGCTTCCGCTGATCGGCCGGATCGCCGACCTGCGCGGACGGCTGCCGGTGCTGGTGGGGTCGCTGGTGGTGTTCGCCCTCGGGTCGCTGGTCACCGCGGCCGCCTACGACCTGCCGAGCATGGTCGTGGGCCGGTTCCTCCAGGGGGTCGGTGGAGGCGGGCTGGTCCCGGCCACCCTGGCGCTGGTGGCCGACCTCTACCCGCCGGCGCGGCGCGGCGTGCCCCTCGGCGTGGTCGGGGCGGTGCAGGAGCTCGGCAGCGTGGTGGGCCCGCTGTACGGCGCGCTGGTGCTGGCCATGGCCGGGTGGCAGGCGATCTTCGCGGTCAACCTGGCGGTCGGTCTGGTGCTCGCGGCGGCCGTGCGGTCGCTCGACCGGTCGCCGGGACGGCCGGGCCGGCCGGGCCGGCCGGACTGGCTCGCCGGCCTGCTGCTGACGCTGCTGCTGGTCTGCTCTGGTGCTGACCATGGTGCAGCCACCGGCGCTGACCTCGGGGGTCACCCTCGGCCTCGGTTTCGTACCGGTGGCCGGCGGGTCCCGCTGGCTGGCTCCGGTGGGACTGGCCACCCTGGTCCTGGCTGTGGCACTCGTGGCGCGGTGCCTGACCGCCCGCCGGCCGCTGGTGGACCTGCGCGGCTGGTGGTCGATCGCACGGCGGGCCGACCTGGCCGGTGCGGCGCTGCTCGCCCTGGCGCTCGGCGGCGTGATCCTGGCGTTCGCGACCGCCGACCCCGAGGTCTCCGTCTTCTCGCCCGTCGGCCCCTGGCTGCTGCTCGGCTCGGCGGCCTCGCTGCTCCTGCTCTGGCTGCACGTGCGGCGCAGCCCGGAGCCGCTGGTGCCGCGGGACGCGCTGGCCGCGCGCCCGGCCTGGGGTGCGCTGGCGGTGAGCCTCTTCGTCGGAGCCGCGCTGATCGCGGCGCTCGTCGACATCCCGATCTTCGCCCGGGTGACGGTGTACCCCGACTCCCAGCTCGACGCGGCGCTGGTCCTGGTCCGGCTGCTGGTGGCGCTGCCGGTGGGCGCGCTGGCCGGGGGGTCCTGGTGCGGTCGCTGCCGAACGGAGTGGTCGCGGCTGCGGGCATGGGGCTCGCCGCCTGTGGGTTCGCGTGGCTCTCCACCTGGGGCCTGACCAGCCTCGAGCACCCCGTGGCCACCGTGCCGCTGGTGCTGACCGGGCTGGGGTTCGGGCTGGCCCTGGCCCCGGTCAACGCCGCCCTGCTCGCGGCCACCCGGCCGGCGGTGCACGGCGTGACCAGCGCGCTGCTCGTGGTCTCCCGGATGGTCGGCATGCTGGTGGGGATCTCGGCCCTCACCGCGATCGGGCTGCGCCGCTACTACGCCGTCCAGGTCGACCTGCCGGCCCCCGGTGAGGTCTGCCCGGGCGCCACCCAGTGCGCCGCCTACACGCGGCTGCTGAAGGAGGCCGGGCTGGCCCAGCTGGAGACGGTGTTCGTGGGCGCCGCCGGGTGCGCCGTGGTGGCCGCTGCGCTCGCGCTGCTCCTGCTCGGCACCCGCCCGCCGGCGTCCCGGTGCCGGGACGGTCAGCGCGCCGGTGCCCGGATCGGGTAACTTGCGGGGCGTGAGCGACCCCTTCGACGACCTTCTCGCAGCCAACCGCACGTTCGCCGCCAGCTTCGCGCTCAGCGGCTTCGACGGCGTCGCGCACGCCGGTGTGGCCATGGTGACCTGCATGGACTCCCGGATCGACCCGCTGGGCATGCTCGGCCTGTCCCCGGGTGACGCGAAGATCTTCCGCAACCCCGGCGGCCGGGTCACCCAGGCCGGGCTGGAGGCGCTGGTGCTCGGCGTGCACCTGCTGAACGTGCACCGGATCCTCGTCGTGCCGCACACCCGCTGCGCGATGGCCTCCTCCACACTCGAGGAGCTGCGCGCCCGGGTCGGTGAGTCCGCCGGCCAGGACGCGTCCTGGCAGACCTTCGGCGTGGTCGAGGACCAGGAGGCGGCGCTGCGCGACGACGTGCGCTCGATCCGCGCGCACCCGCTGATCCCCGACAGCGTCGCCGTCGGCGGGTTCCTGTACGACGTCGACACCGGACTGCTCGCGCACCGGATCTGACGCCCGCCCCGTCCGGAGGCGGCTAGGCCGGCGGACGGTAGCCGGTCGGCTCGGGGCCCAGGTCCACGATCGCCGCGACCGGCCCGCCGCCGTCCGGTCCCTGGTGCGCGGCCGAGACCGAGACGAAGGCCGCCGGGTCGCCGGTGACCACGGCCGTCACCCCTCCGACCGCCGCCTTGATCTGCCGGTGCCAGTGCACGTCGGAGTCGTCGAGCATGGCGTTGCGCCGGCCGTGCACCCGGCCGTCCTGGCTCACCTCGCACTTGAGGAAGACGTTCACCAGCCGGCCCTGCAGATCCGAGGAGCGGGGCCGGTCGGGCAGCTCGAGACCGGCGTCCGCGATCGCGGCCCAGATCCCGTCGGCGTCCAGGGCGTCGCGCATCACCGCGTGGCCGATCCGGTACCGGCCGCCGACGCCCCGCGCGTTCCCGACCACCACGACCTGCGCCCGGTCCAGCTCCACCCCCGAGGAGCAGGACGCCACCGCCGAGAACAGCGACCGGTCATGCATCACGTCCGCGTCCGAGGGCATCTCGATCTCCCCGAGCGCGACCGCGACGCCGAGCGCCGTGCACCCGTTCGAGAGGTCCATCGACTCGTGGGTGTGCTCGGTCCACACGGTCCTCCCTCGGCTCCTGGCGTCCTGGATCGTGTGCAGGGTGAGCAGCGGGGTCTTGGTCTGCACGTAGTGCACGTCGGCAGGGTCGGTGATGCCGGCCCGGTCCATCGCCAACCGGACCGCGTCGGCGACCGTGCTCGACCATCGCGGTGCGCCCGATGTCCTCGGGAGCGAGCACCTCGCTCATCGCGAACCCGACGGTCAGCCGGGGCTCGTCGGTGGCCTCGACGGCGCCGGGCGGCAGGGTCGCGAAGACGGTGGCGTGCGGGCTGAGCACGCCATCGGTGCCGCCGGACCAGACGATCGGCACCCCGGCGACCTCCGCGGCGCCGCGGCTGCCCCGCGCGACCAGCACCTCCCGGAACGCCCGGTCGGCGATGATCCGGGTGTAGTCGTTCACCCCGCCGTTGCCCTCGGTCTTGCCGATGACCGCGACCACCCGGTCGGCCTCCAGCACGCCGTCGTCGATGAGCCGGTCGAGCCCGCTCGCGTCGGACACGCTCGTGGATCGGCACCTTGCGCACCTCGATGGGCTCAGGCATGGCTCTCTCCTTCGTCGGGGTATCTGCGGGCTCGTCGGACGGCGACCGACCACGGTCCCGGTGTCCCCGGTCGACGGCGTCGGGGAGGTCGTCGAGGGTCGCCTGATGACGGCGCGGGTGCCACCCTGCTCGACGAACCGGCACGCCGCCTCGACCTTGGGCCCCATCGAGCCGCTGGCGAAGTGTCCCTGCGCGGCCAGCGCGCGCAGCCGCCGCACGTCGACCCGGCCGATCGGCTCCGGCCTCGGGGGTGCCGAAGCCGAGCACCGCGTGCGGGACGTCGGTGACGATCACCAGCACGTCGGCGGCCACCGTCCTGGCCAGCAGCACCGCTCCGAGGTCCTTGTCGATCACCGCCTCGACCCCGCGCAGGCCCGTCCGGCTCGCGCACCACCGGGATCCCGCCGCCGCCGTTCGCGACCACCACGAAGCCGGCCTCGACCAGGGCGCGTGCACGGCAGCCGCGTCCAGGATCTCCAGCGGCTCCGGGGAGGCCACCACCCGCCGCCAGCCCCGGGCGCCGCGGTCCTGCCAGGTCTCGCCGTGCTCGATCGAGGACCGCGGCCCGCTCCGCGGGCAGGTAGCGGCCGATCGGCTTGGTGGGCGTCGCGAAGCCGGGGTCGTCGGCGTCCACGCGGCGTCCGGGTGACCACGGCGGCGCTGGCGCCGGTCGACGCCGCGCGCCCGCAGCGCGTCGTCCAGCGCGTTCATCAGCACGAAGCCGATCGTCGCCTGGGTCTGCGCCCCGCACCAGTCCAGCGGCACCGGCGGGACGACGGAGGCGGCGAGCTCGTTCTTCACCAGCAGGTTGCCGACCTGCGGACCGTTGCCGTGCGTGACGACCACGTCGACGCCGCCGGCGACGAGGTCGCGACGCCGCGCATCGCCACCTGGCGCGGCCGCGATCTGCGCCTCCGGCCGGGCACTGCCGTCCGGGCCGGTCATCGCGTTGCCCCCCAGGGCCAGCAGCACCCGCACCGCGATCAGAGCCAGTCCACGTCGGCGCTGCTCGCCCCGCCGGACAGGCTGGCGTAGCCGGGCCCCCGGTCGAAGAACGGCTGCTCGCCGCGGGCCGCGCGCCGGCGGGCCCGCAGCTCGTCGCTGGCCGGTACGTCGACCACCGCGGGGTCGCCGGCCGCGGGCACGGCGACGAGCAGCACCCCGTAGTCGAGGCGCGCCGCCGCCGACCGTCACCTTGCCCCACAGCAGGTCCCGGACCACCTCGTCGTAGGGCCGGTCCAGCGGGTCCCCCCACCCGCCGCCACCGGTGGTCCGGATCCGGACCGTCTCCCCGGCCGCGCATCGGCTCCGCGTCGGCCAGCGCGTCCACCTCGCGCTCGTGCGGGCCGCCGGCGTCGACGGTCACCGCGAAGGACCGACCGGCCCTGCCGCCCCGCACGCCCCAGCAGGCCAGGATGGAGCGGTCCGCGATCGACATGAAGTGCGCGTCGCGCAGCATCCGCAGTGCTTCTCGTAGCCCAGGCCGCCCCGGTACCGGCCGGCCCCGCCGCTGTCCACGGCCAGGCCGAGCCGCTCGACCACGAACGGGAACCGGGCCTCCGAGAACTCCGCCGGCAGGTTCCGGGAGTCGGGTACCACGTGGATGGTGTCCTCGCCGTCCGCGTAGTGGCGGCCGCCGGACCCGCCGCCGAGCACCTCGCGCATCAGGTACGGCGTCCCGTCCGCGTCGTCGCCGTACACGCCGGTGTAGCGGATCGTCTCCTGGTCCGCGGGCATCCGGCCGTCCACTGCCTTCGCGAGCACCCCCGCGAGCACGCCCAGCAGCCGCAGGATCACGAACGTCCGGGCGTTGGTCGGCGCCGGGAAGATCGGCGTGAGCAGCGTCCCGGGCGGCGGGAACCGCATCTCGATCAGCGGGACCACCCCCTCGTTGACGTCGAGCTGGGCCATCCGCTCGGGACTGTCGGCCAGGTTGCGCAGCACCGGGGCGAGCCACTTCTTCAAGAAGTTGCCCTCGGCGTAGTCGCCGCAGTGGTTGATCGGTCCCCGGGCCTGCGGGCCGGTGCCGTGGAAGTCCACGACCAGCCGCTCACCGCCGGGGTCGTCGGCGGCCGTCCGGGTCAGCGTGATGCGCTGCGTGTGCAGGCGTGGCGCGTCCACGCCGTCGTGCTCGGCGTAGTCCTCCCAGACGTACTGCCCCACCGGGATCCTGGGAAGGATCTCCCGGCGGAACGTCTCGGTCGTGCTGCGCAGGATCGCCTCGAAGCAGGCCTCCACGGTCTCGCGCCCGTACCGCGCGAACAGCTCGGCGACCCGCCGGGCCCCCATCAGGCAGGCTGCGCACTCGGCGTCGAGGTCGGCGGCGAGCGAGTCCGGCATCCGCGAGTTCCGGGTCATGATCCGCAGCGCCGCCTGGTTCGGCACCCCCTCGTCCCACAGCCGGATCGGTGGCACCATCAGGCCCTCCTCGAAGACGCTGGTCGCCGAGGACGGCATCGAGCCGGGCACCGCGCCGCCGATGTCGTCGTGGTGACCGAAGGCCTGGACGAAGGCGACACACGTCGCCGTCGTGGAACACCGGGACCGTCACGCACAGGTCCGGCAGGTGCCCGATGCCACCTTCGGAGAGGTACACGTCGTTGTGGAAGAACACGTCACCCGGCCGCATCGTCTCGACCGGGTGGTCGCGCACGACCGGGTGCACCAGCGCCGAGTAGGAGCGGCCGGTGAGCTTGCGCAGCCGGCGGTCGTGGATGCCGGCCCGGTAGTCGTGCGCGTCACGGATCATCGGCGATCGCGAGGTGCGTCCGATCGCGGTCTCGACCTCCTGCTCCACCGAGGTCAGGTAGCCCGCGACGATCTCGGTGAGCACCGGGTCCACCGGCGCCTCCGGTCTCCGGAACGGCTCGCTCATGCGGACCGCCGGACGAGGATGTTGCCGTACGCGTCGACCACGGCCGTGAATCCCGGGTCCAGCGGCACCGTCGAGCTGAACTCCTCCAGCACGGCCGGCCCGGTCACCACGTCACCGGCGCCGAGCGCGGCCCGGTCGTAGACCTCCGCGTCGACCCAGTGGCCGAAGTGCACGCGGCGGGTGCCGGTGCGCGCCGCGTCGCTGCCCCGACCGGCCACGACCCGCGGCAGCGACGGCCGGCGGATCGGGCCGATGCCGGTGACGCGCAGGTTGACCCACTCGACCTCCTGACGCGGGTCCGCGCGGTTGTCGTAGCCGTAGAGGGCCCGGTGCTCGCGGTGGAAGCTGTCCGCGACCGCGGCGGCCAGCTGCTCGGTGACCGGCCCGGCCGGCACCGCGACGCGGACCTCGTAGGCCTGACCGAAGTACCGCAGGTCGGCGGTCCGCTCCAGCACCCGCTGCCCGGGCGCGAAGCCCTCGCGTGCCAGCGCGGCCGTCGGCCCGACCGGCCAGGACGTCGTACCCGTCCTGGACGGCTCCGGGGTCCAGCGCCGACGCTCGGGACACGTGGGTCTGCACGTAGTCGTTGCGGACGTCGACGGTGAGCAGGCCGTAGGCCGACAGGTTGCCCGGGTTCAGCGGGACCAGCACGCCGTCCAGTCCGAGGATGTCGACCAGCCGGCAGGCCAGCAGCGACCCGGAGCCGCCGAAGGTCGACCATCGTGAAGTCCCGGACGTCCAGCCCCCGCTGGACGGTCACCTGGCGCAGGGCGTTCGCCTGGTTCCACGCCGAGATCTCCAGCACCCCGGTGGCGCACCGCTCCCGGGTCAGGTCCAGCCGCCCGGCGAGCCGGTCCAGGCCGCGGGCGGCGAGCCCGGCGTCCAGGGGCACCTCGCCCCCGAGCAGGTGCGGCGGGATCCGACCGAGCAGCAGGTGCGCGTCGGTGACCGTCGGCAGGTCCCCGCCCCGGCCGTAGCAGAGCGGCCCCGGGTCCGCCCCCGCGCTCTGCGGGCCGACCTTGAGGGTGCCCTCGGGCGAGAGCCAGGCAACCGAGCCGCCGCCGGCCCCGACCGTGACCACGTCGATCATCGGGATCTTGCTGGGGTACGCCCCGATCCGTGCCCTCCGTGGTCACCGCCGGCCGGCCGTCGACGACCACGCTCACGTCGGTCGAGGTGCCCCCGCCGTCACAGGTGACCACCTGGCCGAAGCCCGCCGCCTGCGCGACCACCGCGGCGCCGAGGGCGCCGGCCGCGGGCCCGGACAGCACGGTGGTGATCGGCTGGTCGACCACCTCCGCGGCGCTGAGCACGCCGCCGTTGGACCTCATCACGTAGAACGGCACCGGGACCGGCGCACCGTCGGCCGACCGGGGCGAGCCGGGCGAGGTGCCCCGCGATGTTCGCCACGTAGCGGCGGATGTCCGGCTTCACGGCGGCGTCCACGAGCGTGGTCACCGCGCGCTCGTACTCGCGGTACTCGCGCAGCACCTCGCTGGAGATCGAGACGACGGCCCGGGGATGCTCGCGGGTCAGCACCTCCCGCATCCGCAGCTCGTGGCTGTCGTCGACGTAGGAGTGCAGGAAGCACACGCCGAGGCTGTCCACGCCGTGCTCGCGGAACCAGCGGGCGACCACGACGGCGCCGGCCTCGTCGAACGGCCGGATCTCGCTGCCGTCCGCCGCCCGTCGGCCGCCGACGGTGCGCACCCGGTGCGCGGGCACGATCCGCTCCGGCTTCACCCAGAAGTAGGAGTTGCCGTAGCCGTCGGGCACCGACTGCCGGGCGATCTCCAGCAGGAACTCGAAGCCCTCGGTGGTGACCAGGCCGAGGCTGTCCACCTTGCCCTCGAGGAGCTTGTTGGTCGCGACCGTGGTGCCGTGGCTGACCGCGCTCACCGACGACCCGTCCAGCCCGAGCCGGTCGAGGACCCGGTGCACGCCGGTCATGAAACCCACCGCGGGGTCGGCCGGCGTGGACGGGGTCTTGGTCACCGCCAGCTCGCCGGTGTCCTCGTCGACCGCGACGACGTCGGTGAACGTGCCGCCGGTGTCGATGCCGACCCTGATCCGGCGGCTCACCCGGGCGCTCCGAACGACGGGCGCCGCTCACCGGCGCGGGTCAGCCGCTCGACGGTGTGCCCCACCTCCAGCAGCCGCCGCTCCCCACGCAGCGGGCCCACCAGCTGCAGCCCCACCGGCCACCCCTCCGGGGTGAAGCCCGCGGGCACCGCGAGGGCGGGGCAGCCGGTCACGGTGATCAGGTACGCCGACCGCATCCAGTCCAGGTACGACGACTGCGGCTCGCCGCCGACGTCCGTGGGGTACTCGAGCTCGGCGGCGAACGGCGGCACCTGGCTCACCGGCATCGCGAGCACGTCGTAGCGCTCGAAGAAGACCCGCATCCGCTCGTGCAGGGCGGTGACCTGCTGGTAGGCGCGGGCGACGTCGGCTCCGGTGAGGTGGGCACCGGCCTCGATGTTCTCCCGCAGCGCGGGCTTGAACGCGTCGGGACGCTTGTCGAGCAGTGCGCGGAACCGCGTCTGGAACACCCAGGCCCGCAGCGTCCGGAAGGCGGCGTCCGCGCCGTGCAGCACCGGGTGCGCCTCGTCCACCTCGGCCCCGGCGGCGGCCAGCAGAACGCCCTGCGCCCGGACCACGTCCGCGACCGCGGGGTCCACCGCGAACGCGCCCCCCAGGTCGGTCGAGAGCGCCACCCGGAGGCCGCGCAGGTCGCCGCGCAACGGCGGCGCGAAGGCGGACCCGGGTGTCTCCAGCGACAGCGGGGCCCGGCGCGAGGGCCCGGCGATCACCGACAGCAGGAGCGCGACGTCCTCCACGGATCGCGCCATCGGCCCGCCGACCGACGTGGGCTCCCAGGCGTTGGCCGCGGGCCAGGTCGGCACCCGCCCGACGCTGGGTCGCAGTCCGACGACGTTGTTGAAGGACGCCGGGTTGCGCAGCGAGCCGCCCATGTCGCTGCCGTCGGCCAGCGGCACCATCCCGGCGGCCAGGGCCGCGGCGGCGCCGCCGCTCGAGCCGCCCGCGGAGCGGGTCGGGTCGTAGGGGTTGAGCGTGGTGCCGAACACCGGGTTGAACGTGTGCGAGCCGGCTGCCCACTCCGGCACGTTGGTCTTGCCGATGGTCACCACCCCGGCGGCGCGGATCCGCTCGACCACCAGCTCGTCGCGGCGCGGCACATGGTCGGCGCGCAGCGGCGAGCCGAACGTGGTGCGCCACCCGGCTACTTCGTGGGTGTCCTTGAAGGCGTGCGGGAGGCCGTGCAGCGGGCCCACCCGCTCGCCGCGCGCCAGCCGCTGGTCGGCCTCGGCCGCCGCGGCCCGCGCACGCTCCTCGTCGAGGGAGACCACCGCGTTGATCCGCGGGTTGACCGCGGTGATCCGCTCCAGGTGCAGCTCCAGCAGCTCCCGCGCCGAGATCTCCCGGCGCGCCACGGCCGCGACCATGGCGCGCGCCGAGGCGTACACGTCCAGCTCGCTCATCGCCGACGCCCCGCGATCGCGGCGCCGACGAGCGCCCCGGCGAGCGCCGCCGACGCCCCCAGGGCGACCCCGGCACCGAACGACGGCCCGCCCCGTGCCCGGGGCGCGGCAGCCGTGTAGACCGCACCCCCGGGCACCGTGGCGGCCGGGGCGCCCGCACCGGATCGCGCGGGGTCACCCCCGGCCGGGGCGCCGGTGAGCACGGTCTCGACGTTCCCGAAGAACTCCGCCGCCATCCGCTTCGAGACCCCGACCAGCATCCGCTGGCCGACCCCGCCGATCGTGCCGCCGACGGTGGCGTCCGCGTCGTAGGTCACCGAGGTGCCGCCGGCGGGCGTCGGCTCCAGCCGGACGTGCACGTCGGCCGCGATGGTCCCCGCGGCGCCGGCGCCCTCGGCGTGCAGCCGGAACGAGCCGGGCTCGTCGTGGTCGGTGAGCTCGACGCGGCCGTCGTACACGCCCTTGATGGAGCCGACCCCGGCGGCGACGGTCATCGCGTAGGCGTCGCCGCCGAGCCCCTCGAGCCGCTCGCAGCCGGGGATGCTGCGCACCAGCACCGCCGGGTCGTTGAGCGCGCGGTAGACCAGGCCGGGAGGCTCCGCGAACTGGGCGTTGCCGATGATCTTCATGTGGTCTCCTGCCGGGATGCGCGGAGGGCGTACAGCTCGCTCGGGGAGATCGGCATCCGGGTGATCCGGATCCCCTCGGCGTCCTCGATCGCGGCGGCTATCGCCGCCGAGCCGGGGATCACCCCGGCCTCGCCCGCCCCCTTGACGCCGAGCGGGTTCAGCGGGGACGGCGTGACCAGGTGGTCGATCTCCACCTCGGGGACCTCGGTGGCGTAGGGCATCAGGAAGTCCATGAAGGACGCGTTGAGCAGCTGCCCGTCCTCGGCGTAGACCATCCGCTCGTACAGCGCCCCTCCCACCCCCTGGGCGACACCGCCGTGGATCTGGCCCTCCACGATCATCGGGTTGACCAGGGTGCCGCAGTCGTGGACCACGCAGTAGCGCAGGATGCGCACCTCGGCGGTGTCCGGGTCGGTCTCCACCACCACCGCGTGCATGCCGTGGGCGAACGTGGACCGGGACGGCGAGTAGTAGTCGGTGCCCTCGAGCCCGGGTGACCCGCCCGGGGCGACGGGCGGCAGGTCCGGGTCGGCGGGGGCCGCGAACTGGGTCGCCCGGGCGGCGGCCCCGTCGAAGGCGTAGCGCAGCGGGTTGGACAGCACCGCCACCGCCCCCAGGTCGACACTCGCCGCCGGGGACCCGGCGACCCGCACGTGGCCGTCGACGATCTCGAGGTCCTCGATCGCCGCCTCGAGCGCCTGTGCGGCGATTGTGAGCGCCTTCGCCCGCACCTGCCGGGCGGCCAGCGCCACCGCGCTGCCGCTCATCACCGCGGTCCGCGAGGCGAAGGTGCCCACCGCGTACTTGAAGCGCCGGGTGTCCCCCGTGGTGACCGTGACGGCCTCGAACGGCACGCCGAGCTCGTCGGCGACGATCTGCGCCAGCATCGTGCGGTGCCCCTGCCCCTGGGAGGTCAGGCCGGTCGACACCACCACACTGCCGTCGGTCTCGACGCGCAGGTGCGCGCCCTCGTACGGCCCGACCCCGGTCCCCTCGACGTAGCAGGCGAGACCGATGCCGACCCTCCGGCCCTCGGCCCGGGCCTGCGCGCGGACCCGGGCGAAGCCGTCCCAGTCGACCAGCCGCTTCAGGGTCGCCAGCGACGCCGGGAAGTCGCCGGAGTCGTAGACCAGGGGCCGCCCGTCCTGGAAGACCAGGCCGTGGTCGTAGGGCATCTCCTCGGGCTGGATCAGGTTGCGCTCGCGCACCAGGGTCCGGTCCAGGCCGAGGTCCGCCGCGACCGCGTCCATCACCCGCTCCATCACGAAGCAGCCCTGCGGGCGCCCGGCCCCCCGGTACGGCGTCACGATCACGGTGTTGGTGTAGAGGCTGTGGAACTCCACCCGGTAGGGACCCGGCTTGTACGGGCCGAGCAGCTGGGTGCTGGTGATGATCGGCACGATCAGGCCGTACGGCGTGTAGGCGCCGTTGTCGTGCCAGAAGCGCACCGACAGCCCGTGCAGCCGGCCCTGGTCGTCGTAGCCGACCCGCACCTGGTGCAGCTGGCCGCGCTCGTGGGCGCTGGAGACGAAGTGCTCGCGACGGTCCTCGGTCCACTTGACCGGCCGGCCGAGCCGCCGGGCCGCCCACGGGACCAGCACCTCCTCGGGCCAGGGGTGCACGATCTTCACGCCGAACCCGCCGCCGACGTCCGGGGTGACCACCTCGACCCGGTCGACCGGCAGCCCCAGCTTGGCTGCGATCGCCTGCCGGACGCTGGTCGAGGTCTGCGTGGAGGTGTGCACCAGCAGCGACTCGTCGTCGGGGTCCCACCGGGCCAGCACGCCCTTGCCCTCGAGCGGCATCGACGCGCTGCGCTCGATCGCCAGCTCGAGCTCCAGCCGGTGCGGTGCCGCGTCCACCGCGGCGTCGGCGTCACCGGTGGCCTGCACCATCACCGCCGCCTCGTTGCCGGGCACGTCCTCGTGCACCAGGTGCACCGCCGCGCGCGCCGTCTCGATGCCCACCACCGCGGGCAGCTGCTCGTAGGCCACGAGCACCCGCTCGCAGGCGTCCTCGGCCGCGTACCGGCTGTCGGCGACGACCATCACCACGGCCTCGCCCACGTGGTTGACCTCGTCGCGGGCGAGCGCGTAGGGGGTCCGCCCGTGGGTGAGGGTCGGGTGCGGGATCAGCAGCGGCAGCGGCTCCCCGGTGCGCCCGTCCAGGTCCTCGTAGGTGTAGACCGCCACCAGCCCGGCGACCTCGAGGGCTGCACTGACGTCGATGTCGCGCACCCGGGCGTGCGCGTGCGGGCTGCGGACGAAGGCCACCTCGAGGGCGTCGTGCCCCAGGTCGTCGAGGAAGCGCCCGTGGCCGGTGACCAGCCGGGCGTCCTCCACCCGCGGCACCCGCTCCCCGAACATCCGCGTCGTCACCGCGGCTCCCGCCCGGCGCTCCCGCCGCCGGGCACGGCCAGCAGCTCGGCCGCTCGCAGCACCGCGTCGACGATGTTGACGTAGCCCGTGCACCGGCACAGGTTGCCGGCGATCGCCTCGCGGGCATCCTCGCGGGTGGGCGCGGGATGGTCGCGCAGATAGGCCGTGACGGTGGTGATGAACCCGGGCGTGCAGAACCCGCACTGGAGGGCGTGGCACTCGTGGAACGCCCGCTGGACCGGCCCCATGCCCGGCTCGGTCCCGCCCGCGGCCCCACCCTCCGCCTCGCCCCCGGCGGAGCGGCAGCCCTCGATGGTGGTGATCTCGGCGCCCTCCAGGGTCACCGCGAACAGCAGGCACGCGCGCACGGGGGCGCCGTCGACCAGCACCGTGCAGGCCCCGCACACCCCGTGCTCGCAGCCGACGTGGGTGCCGGTCAGCCGCAGGTCGTGCCGCAGCGCGTCCGACAGCAGCCGGCGCGGCTCGAGCTCGAGGTGGTACGGCGCGCCGTTGACCCGGAACGACACCGCGACGGTGCCGGTCATGCGGCGTCGTCCTGCGCCGACGACAGCGCGCGCCGCACCAGGACGTGCGCGAGGTGGCGGCGGTAGTCCGCGCTGGCGTGCAGGTCGGCCTCCGGGTCGATCGCGGTGTCCACCAGGTCCCGGCAGCCGGCCTCGTCCAGCACCCCGCCGGACAGCGCCGCGCCCAGGTCGACCAGCACCGGGCCGGGACCGACGCAGATCAAAGCCACCCGGGCGGCGGACAGCCCGCCGTCGGGGGACGGCGTGACCACGGCCGCCACCCCGCACACGGCGTAGTCGCCGTGCCGCCGGGCCACCTCGACGAAGGCGGTGCCGCTGCCGTCCGGCGGCCTCCGGAAGGTGGCTGCCACCGCGAGCTCGCCGGGGCGGACCGTCGTCTGCATCGGTCCCACGAAGAAGGCGGCCGCGTCCACCTCCCGCGAGCCGTCGATGTGTCGCAGCGTGACCGAGCCGTCGAGCAGGCGCAGCACGGCGCACATCTCCGCGGCCGGGTCCGCGTGCACCAGGCTGCCTACCGTCGTCCCGCGGTTGCGGATGGTCGGGTGCGCCACGTGCGTCAGCGCCTGCCGCAGCAGCGGCAGCGCGGCGTGCGCGGCGCTGTCGTGCTCGACCCGGCTGTGCCTCGCCAGCGCCCCCACCCGCACGGCCTGCGGCCCCACCTCGACGGTGTCGAGCCCCGGCAGGTGGTTGATGTCGACCAGGTGCTCAGGGGCCGAGAGCCGCATCGACATCAACGGCACCAGGCTCTGGCCGCCCGCCAGGACCCGGCCGGCGCCGCCCAGCGAGGCCAGGACGTCCAGCCCCTCCTCGACGCTGCGGGGGCGGTGGTAGGTGAACGCGGCGGGCTTCACGACGCGGGACCGGGCCGCCCTAGGCCCGGGGCTCCTCGTGACCGGGCGCCGGGTCGGTGCCGTCCTCGCGCAGCAGGCCCTCGCGCCCGACGGTCATCAGCGCGCCGTCGTCGAGGTCGGCGGGCGCCAGGAACCGGGCCACGTGGTAGCCCAGGACCGCCACCAGCGTGCCGAGCGCGATGCCGGTGAGCTCGAAGCTGTCGCTGAACCGCACCGTGCCGTTGCCGATCGCCAGGATGAGCCCGGCGGCCAACGGGACGAGGTTCACCGGCTTGGCGAAGTCGACGCCGTTCTCCTTCCAGATCTTCGCGCCCAGCAGCCCGATCATCCCGTAGAGCACGAGCGTGATGCCGCCGAGGACGCCGCCGGGGGTGGCACTGACGACCTGCCCGAACTTGGGGACGAAGCCGAGCAGGATCGCCACCATCGCGGCCACGTAGTAGGCGGCGGTCGAGTACACGCGGGTGGCCGCCATCACGCCGATGTTCTCGGCGTACGTCGTCGTCGGTGACCCGCCGACCGCGGTGGCGATGACGGTCCCGACGCCGTCGGCGGCCACGGCGCGCCCCATCACCGGGTCGAGGTCGGTGTGGGTCATCTCCGCGACCGCCTTGACGTGACCGACGTTCTCGGCGACGAGCGCGATCACCGCGGGCAGCACCAGCAGGGCAAAGGTGACCGAGAAGCTCGGGAGGTGCCAGCCGACCGCGGCGAGGTTGCCGGCCTGGAGCTGGTTGCCGACCAGGTTGTCGGGCGTGTGCGGCGGGAAGCCGAACCATTCGGCGGCGCGGACCTGGGACCAGTCGACGCGCAGGTGCCGGGTGGCCTCGGCCGCCCCCGGCAGCGGCGAGGTGATCGCGCCGAACGTGCGGTCGGCCAGCCACGACACGACGTACCCGAACAGCAGCCCGAGGAAGATCGCGATCCGGCCGGCGAAGCCGCGCAGGCCGACGGCCATCATGATCACCGCGAGCATGGTGAGCATCGCGACCCACGGGTCGGCGGGCATGTAGGTCTGCGCCGCGACGGGGGCGAGGTTGAACCCGATCAACATCACCACCGCGCCGGTCACCACCGGGGGGAGGACCGCGTTGACCACGTGCGCGCCGAGGTAGTGGATGACCAGCCCCACGAGGGCGAGCACCACCCCGGCCACCAGGATCGCCCCGGTGACGTCGTCCGGGCCGCCGCCCTGCCCGTAGACCGCCGCGGCCCCGCCGACGAACGACGCCGAGGTGCCGAGGTAGCTGGGCACCTTGTTCCTGACGATCAGCAGGAAGCAGATGGTGGCGATGCCGCTCATCAGGATCGCCAGGTTGGGGCTGAGCCCCATCACCAGCGGGAACACGAAGGTCGCCCCGAACATCGCCACCACGTGCTGGGCACCGAGCCCGGCGGTGCGCCCCCACGAGAGCCGCTCGTCCGGCGCGACGGCGGCACCGGGCGGCGGCGTCCTGCCGTCGTAGACGAGCTTCCAGCCCAGCGTCATGCGCCGCCTTCCCTGACCGGCCGCCACGGATGTCGCGGCGCGTCCTCCTGCCCGGACACCATGCCCGAGCGGTGGTGCCGATGGGTAGGGGCCGCGCCGCTTCGAGGCCCTCCGATTGCCGATGACAGTCTCGTGACGAAGTGGTGACAGGTGTCGATCTGATACCAGTACGACGCCCGGACGCCGCAAACTCGGGGCCTCGGGCGGCAGATCGGTTATGGTGCCGAAAGTCGACCACCGCTGCGCCTACGCAGCCGGAAGGGGGGGACTGCACGTGAACGGTCTTTCGTTCTCTGACTATCTCTCGCAGAACCGCGACGAGATTCTCTTTCGCACGGAGCAGCACGCCCTGCTCTCGTTCTACTGCGTGGTGCTCGCCACCGTGCTCGGGCTGCTGATCGCGATCGCGGTCTACCGCTCGCGGCTGGGCACCAACTTCACCATCTCCACGGCGGCGGTCATCTTCACCCTGCCCTCGGTGGCCCTCTTCGGGTTCCTGGTCTCCGTGGTCGGCTACGGGCTCGCCTCGGTCTTCCCGGTGGTGGTCGCCTACGCCATGCTGCCGATCGTCCGCAACGCCATCGTCGGCCTCCAGGGCGCCGACCCGGCGGTGCTGGACTCGGCGCGGGGCATGGGGGTCGGCGCGTTCCGGATGCTGTGGCAGATCCGGCTGCCGATCGCCTGGCCGGTGGTGCTGGCGGGTGTCCGGGTCAGCGCCCAGCTCACCGTCGGGATCGTCGCCATCGCCGCCTTCGTCACCCCGGTCGGCCTCGGCGAGTACGGCTACTCCTCGCTGGACAACCTGGGGTCGGTCAACACCAAGAGCCAAGCCCTGGTGTGCATCATCTTCGTCGCCCTGATCGCGCTGCTGTTCGACGCGGTCTTCGTGGTCATCCGTCGTTTCACCACCCCGAGGGGGAGCCGTGCCTGAGAGTTCTCCGAGCCATCCGACCGCCGCCGAGAGCGCCCGCGTGGACGCGGCGCGGGGCGTCCCGATCGTGCTGACCAACCTGACCAAGCACTATCCAGGCCAGCCGAAGGCGGCCGTCGACTCGGTCAACATGCACATCCCGGCCGGCGAGATCGTGGTCTTCGTGGGACCGTCCGGCTGCGGCAAGACGACCACCATGCGGATGATCAACCGGCTGATCGAGCCCACCTCGGGCACCATCGAGATCGGCGGTGACGACGTCACCAAGCTCAACGACGTGCACCTGCGCCGCAAGATCGGCTATGTCATCCAGCAGATCGGTCTCATCCCGCACCTGTCGATCGCGCAGAACGTCGCGCTCGTGCCCAAGCTGCTCAAGTGGGACAAGAAGCGCATCACCACCCGGGTCGACGAGATGCTGACCGTGGTCGGCCTCGACCCCGAGCAGTACCGCCACCGTTATCCCCGGCAGCTCTCCGGTGGTCAGCAGCAGCGCGTCGGGGTCGCCCGGGCGCTCGCCGCCGACCCGCCGATCATGCTGATGGACGAGCCCTTCGGCGCGGTCGACCCGATCACCCGCTCCCGCCTGCAGGACGAGTTCCTCTCGCTACAGCAGACCCTCGGCAAGACCATCGTCTTCGTCACCCACGACTTCGACGAGGCGCTCAAGCTCGGCGATCGGATCGCGGTGCTTCGCGAAGGCTCCCAGATCGCCCAGTTCGACACCCCCGAGAACATCCTGGCGGCGCCGGCCGACGACTTCGTCGAGAGCTTCATCGGCGAGGGCGCGGCGCTCAAGCGCCTGCACTTCGAGCGGGTCGACTCCCTCGACCTGTCCGGCGCCCCGGTGGCGCACCGCTCCCGCGAGGTGGTCGACGTCTCCTCGACGCTGCACGCCGCTCTCGACCTGATGGTGGGCCACGGCCTGCGGACGGTCACCGTCGCCCGGGACGGGAAGCCTGTCGGCGTGGTCGGCGTGGACGACATCCTGAGCCGGGTGCACGCGCCCGACGACAACAACCCGGTGGAAGCCTGATGGCCGAGACGAGCGCGGTGGACACCGCCCGCACCGAGGACCCCGCCGACCCGGGTGCGGTCGACTTCCGCCCGATCAAGCACGGCCAGCCGATCCTGTCGCGGCGGGACCTGGTCACCCCGGCGATGGTGGTCGTGATCGGCGTCCTGCTGTTCGTGAACGTCAAGCGGCAGACGCTGGACACGATCCAGGCCAACCTGCTCGACGGCAACGAGCTGGCCAGCGCCACGTGGGAGCACGTCCGGGTCAGCGTGACCATCGCGCTGCTGGTCGTCCTGATCGCGGTGCCCCTCGGCGTGCTCGTCACCCGTCGTGCGACCCGGCGGCTCGCCCCCCCGGTCCTCGCGGTGGCGAACCTGGGACAGGCAGCGCCCAGCCTCGGCCTGCTGGCCCTCTTCGGGTTCTACTTCATCGGCTTCTGGGCCGTGGTCCTGATCCTCACCGCGTACGCCGCGCTGTCGGTGCTGCGCAACACGATCGTGGGCCTCCAGCAGGTCGACGCCGGCATGCTGGACGCCGCCCGCGGCATGGGCATGTCCCCGGCCGCCATCCTGTTCCGGGTGGAGCTGCCGACCGCGGTCCCGGTGATCGGCGCCGGCGTGCGCACCGCGCTGGTCCTGGCCGTCGGCACCGTGCCGCTCGGCTACGCGCTCAACGCTGGCGGGCTCGGACTCCCGCTGTTCGGCGCGATCAAGACGAACCGGCCCCTGGCGACCTTCACGGTCGCGGTGATGATCGCGATGCTCGCCCTCCTCCTGGACTGGGCGGGCGGGGTCGCCCAGCGGGCGGCGACTCCCCGCGGGATCCGCTGACCGGCCGCTCGACCGCCGGCAGTCCCTGACGGCACGGCACCGACACACCCTCACCGTCCGACGATGAACCAGAAGGAGCCCCACCGATGACGATGTCCACGAAGAAGCCCAAGCGGTTGCTCGCCGGGGTGTCCGCGGTCGCGATCGCGGCCCTCACCCTGAGCGGCTGCGGCAGTCTCAGCGAGAGCTCCGACCAGGCGACCGGAGGCCCCTGCAAGGGCGTCACCGCCGGCTCGGTCGACTCGGGCGCCCTGAAGGGAGTCACCGTGAAGGTGGGCTCCAAGGAGTTCGACGAGCAGCTGATCCTCGGCCAGCTCACCGTGAAGATGATGTGCGCCGCCGGCGCCACGGTGGTGGACCGGACCAACACCAAGGGCAGCACCCAGACCAGGCAGAAGCTCATCGACGGCGTCACGGACGTCGTGTGGGAGTACACGGGTACCGGGTGGATCAACTACCTCGGCCACGACAAGCCGATCTTCGACCCGCAGAAGCAGTACGAGGCGGTGAAGAAGGAGGACCTCGCCAAGAACAAGCTGCTCTGGGGTCCGCTCGCGCCCTTCAACAACACCTACGCGTTCGCCACCACCGAGGCCTTCGCCAAGAAGAACAACATCAACAGCCACTCGGACATGGCGACCTACATCAACAAGAACCCGAAGTCGACGGTGTGTGTGGAGTCGGAGTTCGCGGCCCGTCCGGACGGCTACCCCGGGTTCAAGAAGGCCTACGGCTTCACCGGCGGGCAGCTCAAGAGCCTCGGCACCGGCGTGGTCTACACCCAGCTGGACAAGGGCAACTGCGACTTCGGTGAGATCTTCACGACCGACGGCCGGATCGCGGCCCTCAACCTGAAGGTGCTCGAGGACGACAAGACCTACTTCCCGCTGTACAACGGCGCCGTGGTTACCCGCGCGGACTTCGACAAGGCGCACCCGGAGATGTTCAAGGTGCTGCAGCCGCTGGCGGACGAGCTGACCACCGAGGTGATGACCAACCTCAACAAGGAGAAGAGCTCCGACGGCGTCGACCCCGCGAAGATCGCCGAGGACTTCCTGAAGGAGAAGGGCTTCCTGAAGTAGCCCTGGGTGACCTGCGCCGCCTCGCTGCTGCTGGCACCGCTGCTCGACGACTCCCGTCGAGCGGCGGTGCCGCTGCGCGAGGCGGCCCGCACCCGGGTCAGCGTGCACTACGAGACCGGCCGGGCCGACCTGCCGGTGCTCAGCGTGGGGTCCTGGGCAGCGGTGCGACTGCCAGGCTCGGTGCTGGTGCGCGAGCTGCCGACCGGTCCGGTCGCTGCTGCGAGGGGCGGGCTGCTGGTCGGCGGCAGCGCCTGGCGGGTGACCCGGTGGTGGCGACCACCGCGTCCGAGCGGGCTGCGGCCGCCCCGTGAGGTCCGGGTACCGGACGGGGTCGTCGTGCCGGACCAGGTCGCGCCGGTCCAGCTGCTCGGGCGGGGCCCGGGACTGACCCCCCGCGGCGACGACGTCCTGGCCGGGGCCCTGGTGGCGGCACACGCCGTCGCCGACCCGAGGCTGCCGCACTGGCAGGCGCAGACCCGGGCCGCGCTGCGGCGGCAGCGCACGACAGCGGTGTCCCGCGGACTGCTGCACCAGGCACTCGAGGGCTGGGCGATCCCGGAGCTGGCTGACTTCCTGTCCGAGGCCTGCGAGGGTGTGGTCGGGGCTGCGACCGACCGGCTGCTCGCTGTCGGTCACAGCTCCGGCCCGGCGCTGGCCGCGGGGGCCCTGCACGTGCTGGCCCCGGCACCCGCCGGCCGGTGGGCGGCGAGATGAGGGAGGTCCGGGTCCGGCGGGGGACGTACGTCGACTCGATCACGTTGATGCAGGTGAGCCGGACGATCGGCACGCTCGACGGGGTCGGCCGGGCGCTGGTGGCGATGGCCACGGACCTGAACCGCGAGATGGCCGCCGACCTGGGCTTCGACGTGCCGGACGGGTCCCCGGCCGACCTGATTGTCGCCGTCGAGGCCGCCTCCCCGGCCGTCCTCGTCAGCGCTCTCGCCGAGGTGGACGCCGCCCTCTCCGCAGCCGCACCGGGACCCGGGACCCCGGGGGGCACCGCGGCCGGGGCCCTGCCGGAGCCGTCGACGGTCCGCGCGGCCGCGGCTGCGCGTCCCGACGCCACCCTCGCGCTGATCTCGACCCCGGGCCGGCACGCCTTCGCCGACGCCGTCGACGCGGTCGACGCCGGGCTGCTGACCATGGTCTTCAGCGACAACGTGCCGGTCGAGCAGGAGGTGACGCTCAAGGAGCGCGCCGACCGAGCCGGGGTCCTGGTGATGGGCCCGGACTGCGGCACCGCTGTGGTGGGCGGCGTCGGTCTCGGCTTCGCCAACGTGGTCCGGCCCGGGCCGGTGGGCGTCGTCGCCGCCTCCGGCACCGGCGCCCAGCAGCTGATGGCCCTCCTGGACGGCGCCGGCACCGGGATCTCGCACTGCCTGGGGGTGGGCGGGCGGGACCTGAGCGGGCCGGTGGCCGGACGGTCCACCCTGCGTGCCCTGGACCTGCTCGACGAGGACGGCTCGACCTCGGTGATCGTGGTCGTCTCCAAGCCCCCCGCCCCGGAGGTCGCCGACCGGGTCCGCCGGCGCGCCGAGTCGCTCGGCACCCCGGTGCTGCTGGCCCTGCTCGGGCCCGGCCGCCCCGACCTGACCGAGGTCGCCGAAGCCGTGGTGACGGCAGCGGGCGGCGCCTGGACCACGCCGGAGCACTGGCCGGGCGCCGTCCCGGTCGGCAGGCCGGGTGGCTGCCTGCGCGGCCTCTTCGTGGGTGGGACGCTCTGCGACGAGGCGATGCTGGTCGCCTCGGCCGCCGTCGGGCCGGTCGCCTCGAACATCCCCCTGCAGCCGTCCTGGGCACTCGACGAGGACCTCGCCGCCCGGGGTCACACGATGCTGGACCTCGGCGACGACCGGCTCACCCGGGGCCGGCCGCACCCGATGATCGACGGGACGCCGCGCGTGCGTCGCGCGTACGACGAGCTGGCGGACCCGACCACCGGGGTGCTGCTGCTCGACGTGGTGCTGGGGCTGGGGTGCGCCCCCGACCCGGCCGGGGAGCTGGCCGACCTGGTGCAAGCCGCGAGCGCGGCCGCCGTCCCGGTCGTGGTCAGCCTCACCGGAACCCGCGACGACCCGCAGGACCTCGACGCCCAGGTCGCCACGCTGCACGCGGCGGGCGCCTGGGTCTTCCGCTCCAATGCCGAGGCGGCACGCTGCGCGGTCCGGCTGCTGCCCGTCGACGGCACGCGATGAGGCTGTCCACCCCCACCTGCGTGGTCACCGCCGGCGCGCCGCTGCTCGCCGACGCCGTCGCCGGCCAGTCCGTCGACGTCTCGAGGGTCCGGTGGCGGCCGCCCACCGGCGATCCCGCCGCGCTGGCTGCGGTGCTGGCCGACCCGCGCCGGGTGCCGGCCAACCGGCGCGCCCTGGACGCGATGCTGTCCGCCCGGCCGCACCTGGTCGACGTCGTCCCCGCCTCGGTCGCCCTGGGCCTGGGCCCGGAGACTTCCTGCACGCCGGCCCACCGGTCGACTGGGAGCGCGCCTCCGGCCCGCTGCGCGGCGCGCTGGTGGGGGCGATGCTGCTCGAGGGGCATGCCGACTCGCCCGAGGCCGCCGAGCGGACCCTCGCAGCCGGGGCCGGGGTCGGCTGGTCGCCCTGCCACGACCGCGGTGCCGTCGGCCCGATGGCGGGTGTGGTCACGCCCTCGATGTGGGGCTTCCTGCTGCACGACGAGAGCACCGGCCACGACTCCTGGTGCTCGCTGAACGAGGGGCTCGGCAAGGTGCTGCGCTACGGCGCCTACGGCCCGGAGGTCCTGCAGCGCCTGCGCTGGATGAACGAGGTGCTCGGTCCGCTGCTGCAACGGGCGGTCCGGGCCACGGGGCCCACCGACGTGCGGGCGATCGTCGCGCAGATGCTCCAGATGGGCGACGAGGGACACAACCGCAACCGCGCGGGAACCCTGATGTTCCTGCGCGAGGTGCTGCCCGCCATGATCGAGGGCGGCTCCCCCGCCGCGGACGTGGCCGCCGCGACCAGGTTCGTCTCCCGCAACGACCACTTCTTCCTCAACCTCGTGATGCCGGCGTGCCAGCTGATCACCCGGGCCGCGGCCGGCATTCCGGGCAGCACGGCGGTCACGGTGATGGCCCGCAACGGCACCGACTTCGGCATCCGGACCTCGGGCACGGGTGACCGGTGGTTCACCGCACCGGCGAACACCCCCGAGGGGCTCTTCCTCGGCGGCTTCGGGCCCGAGGACGCCAGCCCCGACATCGGCGACTCCGCGATCACCGAGACTGCCGGTCTCGGCGGGATGGCGATGGCGACCGCGCCCGCGATCGTGCGCTTCGTCGGCGGCTCCGTGCCGGACGCGCTCGCCACGACCCGGCGCATGTACGACATCACCCTCGGGGAGAACCCCGCCTTCGCGATCCCGGTCCTGGAGTTCCGCGGCACCCCTACGGGGGTGGACGTCACCGCGGTGGTCCGCAGCGGACTCCTCCCCCAGATCAACACCGGGATGGCCGGCCGGGTGGCCGGCACCGGACAGGTGGGGGCCGGGCTGGTCACGCCGCCGATGGCGTGCTTCACCTCCGCGCTCGACGCCCTCGCCGCGCAGCTCCCCTGCTGAGCGGTCACTGGGTCCGACGGCCCAGCCGGTGCCGTGCGGAGGAGCCGGCACGCACCGGCACCAGGTTGGTCGCCCGGCCCAGGCCGAAGGGCGGCATGTTCGCGTAGACCGACTCGTACTCACCGGCCCGGACGAGGTAGGTCTCGTGCCAGATGCCGGTGCCGCGGTCGCTCCCGACCCGTTTCCAGTAGTTCCGCCAGGCCTCCGAGTGGGTGTCGCTGCCGTCGTTGGCGAAGCGCTCCAGATCCTCGAACGACCGCCAGTACTGCACGATCAGCCCCCCGAAGGTGGACATCTCGTAGCCGAGCAGCCCCTTCTCAGGGTGCTCGCTCAGATGCTTGAGCATGTGCAGCATCCCGCGTCGCCCCCCCAGGTCGCCGAACGCCTTGCGCAGCCTGCCCCGTGTCGGACGCGCCCCGATCAAGAACACCACGAAGTCGCCCTCGACCTCGGCCCGCCACCGCCCCGTCTTGACCTCGAGCATCAGCCCTCCCCTCGTCGACCCTGCCCCCCATCGTCGTACGGCGGCCGCCGGAGCACCATCGCCGGGTCGGGTCAGGAGCGAGCCCTCACGGCGGGTCAGTGCGGGCGGGTGAGCCGCTCCACGAGCGCCCGGACCTCCCGGACCTGCCGAGCGGCCCGCGGCCCGTCGGAGCCCTGGATGCCCATCGCGGGCACCGTGGTCCCGTCGGACAGGTCCAGCTCGGCCCACGGGCTGCCCGGGCGCAGCCGCACGGCGAGCACCTGGTTCCAGTCGAACCGGCGGGTGCGGTAGCCGTTCACCACGGTCAGTCCGTCGTCGCGGGCCACCACCCGGCTGCGGGCCAGGGCGTAGCCGCCCGCGTAGAACATCGCGCCCAGCCCGAGCACGGTGAGGATCTGGAACGCGGTGAACTGGGCGCGGATCTCCGGCGGCAGAGCGAACCACAGCACCAGCACGACCAGGGTCAGCAGCGCCCCGAGGACCAGGATCGCGATCCGCACCCCCAGCGGCCGGAACGTCACCGGCAGCGCCGGGTCAGAGGCGGCAGGCATGGATGTCGGTGGAGAGGATGCCGCGGGCGCCGAGCTCCCACAGCTCGTCCATCACCCGCTGCGCCTGGTCGCGCCGGACCATCGACCGGACCGCGACCCAGCCCTCCTTGTGCAGCGGCGAGACGGTCGGGCTCTCGATGCCCGGGGTCAGCGCCACCGCCCGATCCACCTGCTCGGTGTGGATGTCGTAGTCCATCATCACGTAGGAGCGAGCCACCAGGACGCCCTCGACCCGCCGCCGGAAGACCTCGAAGCCGGCGGGCGGCTCACTGCCGGCCCGGGTCACCAGCACCGCCTCGGACTCCAGGATCGGGTCCCCGAAGACCTCCAGCCCGGCGTTCCGCAGCGTGCTCCCGGTCTCCACCACGTCGGCGATCACGTCGGCCACCCCCAGCTGCACGCTGGTCTCGACGGCGCCGTCCAGCCTGGTCACCGTCGCCTCCACGCCGTGCCGCTCCAGGTGCCGGCGCACCACGCCGGCGTAGGAGGTGGCGATGCGCTTGCCCTGCAGCTCCTCGACGCTGCGGGCGCCGTCGACGGGCCCGGCGAAGTGGAAGCGCGAGCGGCCGAAGCCGAGGCTGAGCACCTCCTCCGCCTTCGCGCCGGAGTCGAGCAGCAGGTCGCGGCCGGTGATGCCCACGTCGAGCGTCCCCTCCCCGACGTACAGCGCGATGTCGCGCGGGCGCAGGTAGAAGAACTCGACGCCGTTCTCGCCGTCAGTCAGGGTCAGCCGCTTGGCGTCGGTGCGCTGCTTGTAGCCGGCCTCGCGGAGGATGTCGGTGGCCGCCTGGGACAGCGAGCCCTTGTTCGGGACCGCGAGGCGGAGCAGCTTGTCAGGGAGCTTGTCGGGCACGGGTCCGGTCCTCTACAGGTGGGTGTAGACGTCGTCGGGCGTCAGTCCGAGGCTGAGCATCAGCACCTGCGCGTGGTACAGCAGCTGGCTGATCTCCTCCGCGGCCCGCTCAGGCCCCTCGTGCTCGGCGGCCATCCAGGACTCGGCGGCCTCCTCGACGAGCTTCTTGCCGATCGCGTGCACGCCGGCGTCCAGCTCGGCCACCGTGCCGGAGCCGGCCGGGCGGGTGACCGCCCTGTCGCTGAGCTCGGTCCACAGCTCGTCGAACGTCTTCATCGTGTCCTTCTGGTCTGCTTCCTGGGCGGTCCCAGCCTACGGCGTGGCGCGGGCGCCCCCGGTCCTCGGGGGCGGTGCCGGCCGACGGCGGCCGCTCCCCGCGTCGCGCCGGGACGGGGCCTTGCCACGGGTCACCCGACAGAGAACAGTGGTCGGTGAGCCGTTGCCGACCTGGCCACCGTCGAGGGGAGCGTCGTGGTGCCTCTGCTCGTGCAGAGCCCGTCCGTGGGGCGCACCGCGCGGCCTGGCCTGCGCGGCCGGCACCGGCGCGGCGGGAGGGGCGCGGCCGAACGCCGCCGGCTGGTCCGGCAGGACGCCCTCGCGGTCCGTCTCGCCGAGCTGCACCGGATCCGGGCGGTTCTGGAGGACGCGACCGTCCTGGTGAGCATCGGCTGGATCCAGCACGCCTGGTTCGCCGTCCTCGACGGGCAGGGTCGGCAGCGGCTGCTCACCGCGCCGGACGTGCTCCAGGCCACCGACCACGCGGTGGTCGGGGTGTGCCTGGTCGGCGGGCTGGTGCACGCCGGCGGCGGGCCGCTCGCAGTGCGCTCGCAGCTCGTGCAGCGCACCCTCGACGTCACCTGGCACGCTCTACGGGAGGACGAGCGCGAGCCCGTGCGCTGGTGCCCGTCCCCCGAGGTGCGGGCGGCACATCTGCGCGACCTGACCCGGTGGAACGACCACCCGCAGCGCACCCCCGCCCAGGTCTCGGCGCTTCTCGAAGCCGCGGTGCGCACCGTGGGCCACGAGATCTCCTCGCGGCAGGGAGACCAGCAGGTCGGGCTCGCCCCGGCGACCCGCTGAGCTCGGCGCACTCGTCCTACGTCTTTCGCGCGATGCGGCACCGACGCGCCCCCTCCAGGCTGGCCAGGACATCTCCAGGCTCCCCGAGCCCCGGCGTCCTCAGGAGTAGCCATGAGCGCGCGACACCTTCGAGCAGCGCTGGCCGGGCTGCTGATCGCCGCGGTCGGCGTGACGTTCGGCGGCGGACCCACGCAGGCGGACGCCCCGGTCGACGAGGTGCACTACACCTTCACCGGCAACACCTCCGTCGCCGTGGACTGGCGTGGCACCGCCACCGACCTGCGCTACGGGCTCGACGCCGGATACGGCACCACCGTGACCGGCGGTGCACCCGGCTGGACCCCCGTCTCCTCCCCGGGCCCGTTCCGCGAGGCGCAACTCACCGGCCTCCGACCGGCGACGACGTACCACTACTCCATCGGCGGCGGCCCCGACTACAGGTTCCACACCCCGCCGACCGGTGACTTCCGGTTCGACGCGATCGGGGACGTCGGCGACACCACCCAGTTCAGCCACCTCGGGAACACCTTCTCCGCGATCGCGTCCGACCAGCCGTCGTTCGTGCTGATGATGGGCGACCTGACCTACGCCAACGCCGCCGGTGCCACCCCAGCGGTGATCGACCAGCACTTCAACGACGTGATGGCCTGGAGCACATCGGCGGCGTACATACCGGCCTGGGGCAACCACGAGTGGGAGACCCCGGCGATGGACGACCTGCGCAACTACAAGGGGCGGCTGCTGATGCCGAACGCCGCGGCCGCCCCCGGCGCCCCCGCCGTCGCCGCCGGCGGCAACGACTGGGGCTGGTTCGACGCGGGTGGGGTGCGCTTCGTCGCCTACCCCGAGCCGTACACGTCCGCGAGCTGGCCCGACTGGCAGGGCCGGGCCAACGCCTTGATGACCCAGGCGCAGAACGACCCCTCGGTCCACTACATCGTGACCTTCGGGCACCGCCCCGCATACTCCACCGGCTACCACCCCGGAGACAGGACCCTGGCCGGCATCCTCGACAGTCTGGGGTCGACCTACAGCAAGTACGTGCTCAACCTGAACGGCCACTCCCACGACTACGAGCGGTTCCAGCCGATCGACGGCGTCACGCACCTCACCGTGGGCACCCCGTCATCGGCGGAGGTCCCGTGGAGCTCGACCGACGCCCGGACCGCGTTCCGCACCCTTCACCTCGGTCACCTGCGGGTCGACGTCACGGCGTCCGGCATGCGCCTGCAGCAGATCTGCGACGACGCGGCCAGCCGTGACGACATCGTCTGCGCACCCGGAAGCGTCATCGACGAGTACACCATCGGCACCCCACCGGCGGCGCCACCTGTCACCGCCTTCTACACCGACCGGACGAACCCACGCTGTTCGAACACCGGACCCGGTGACGTGGCCACGCCCTACTGCACCATCGCCAAAGGCACCTCACGGCTGCAGCCCGGCCAGACGCTGTACTTCGGCGACGGCACCTACTCCGAGCAGGTGCGGCTGGGGGTCTCCGGCACCGCAGCCGCCCCGATCACCGTCACCAACCTCCCCGGTACCAGCCCGGTCGTCTCCGGTCAGGTCAACGGGATCTACCTGCCGAACCGCAGCAACGTGACAGTCTCCGGGCTGACCGTCAGTGGTAGCAGCGGCGACGGCGTCTACGTCACCGGCGGCTCGAACATCACGCTGTCCGATCTGCGTGTCACCGGCTCCGGCCTACCCACGGCGACCGGCTACGCCAAGGGCGTGAAGCTGGTCGGAACGACCGCCTCGACGATCAGCCGCAGCACCGTCGACCACAACACGGACTCCGGCATCTACCTGGCCCAGGGCTCCACCGGCAACACCGTCAGCGGCAACACCACCTACGCCAACGCCCGCGGGTACACCCGCGCGGCAGCCGGGATCGACCTGCGCAGCAGCGGCAACACCGTGACCGGCAACGTGACCCGCGACAACGAGGACTCGGGCATCCAGCTCTACACCGGCGGCGACGGGGCTCTGGTGACCAGCAACGTGTCCTACCGCAACGGCGACCACGGCATCGACGTCTACCAGGCGCCCGGAGCCCGGATCATCGGCAACAGCGTCTACCGCAACAGCACCGCCGGCATCAACGTCGAGGGCGGCTCCACCGGCAGCACCGTGACCAACAACGTCAGCGTGGACAACGGGCTGACCAGCGCACGCTCGGTCGGTGACATCCGAGTGGACCCGACCGCGCAGACCGGCACCAGCGTGGACAGCAACCTGGTCTACCTGCACGCGCCCGGAGCCACCTACGTGTGGGGCACCGTCAACTACGCGACCCGGGCCGCGTTCGCGGCCGCCACCGGGCAGGAGCCCCGGGGCCTCCAGGCGGACCCGCGCTGGGCCGCCCCGGACGGCGGCAACTTCCACCTGACCGCCGGGTCCCCGGCCATCGACTCGGCGGACTCCTCGGTCGCCGGGGAGCCGGGCATCGACCTCGAGGGCGTCCCGCGCTACGACGACCCGGCGGTCCCCAACACCGGCCCGGGGCCGCGCGCCTTCGACGACCGGGGCGCTCTCGAGGCCCCTCCGGGCACCACCGACGCCAGCCCCACCCCTGTCCTGACTCTGAGCCCCGCGTCCGGGACTGCGCCACTGAGCGTCACTGCCGACGCCTCCGGTTCGCGGGACGACGACAGCACCCCGGTGTCCCGCTACGCGTTCGACTTCGGTGACGGCTCCGCCAGCGGGTCGCAGTCCGCAGCCACCGCGACCCACGTGTTCACGACGCCGGGCACCTACAACCTCACCGTCACCGTCACCGACACCGCAGGCCTGGCCACCACGACTGCCAGGCAGATCGCCGTCGGCGCAGCGGGCAACCTCGTCGGGAACGCCACGTTCGAGACAGGTCTGTCGGGGTGGAACGCGCTCGCCGGCTGCGACCTGACCCGCACGGCGGGGGGACACAACGAGGGTTGGGCCGCCACGCTCACCAACCCCTCCGCCACCGTCCAGACCTGCGCCCTCAACGACAGCCCGAACTGGGTCGCCAAGACGGTCTCAGGCAGCTACAGCGCGAGCGCCTGGGCCCGCTCCGACACCGTTGGCCTGCAGGTCAAGCTGCGGCTGCGTGAGTACGTCGGCGCCACCCTCGTCGGCACCGGGACGACCACCGCCACCACCACCGGGGACTGGCAGCAGCTCCAGCTGTCCTACCCGGTGGCGAGTCCGGGCTCCACGCTGGACCTCAACGTCTACCAGGCGAACCAGCCAGCCGGGACCACGCTGGCGATCGACGACGTCATCGAGGGCAGCGGCTGAGCCCGCCGGCGACGGAGCGTCCGGGTCACGAGTCCTCCAGGCCCAGGCGCACCGTCCGCAGCGTCTTCGCGGTGACCAGCGCGGCCGAGGTGGCCTCGTACCCCTTGTCCTCGGTGGACCCCTCCAGCCCGGCGCGCGCCAGGGCCTGGTCCTCGTCGTCGCAGGTGAGCAGCCCGAAGCCGACCGAGGCGCCGGTGTCGAGGGCCACCCGGGACAGCCCGTCGGTGGCCGCGGCGCACACGTAGTCGAAGTGCGGCGTGCCGCCCCGGATCACCACGCCGAGCGCCACCACCGCCTCGTAGCCGCGCTCGGCGAGCGCCTTGGCGACCACCGGCAGCTCGAAGGAGCCAGGCACCCGCACGATGCTGGGGTCCTGCACCTGGTAGGCCTCCAGGGCCCGGCCGGCACCGGCGAGCAGGCCCGCCATCACCGGCTCGTGCCAGCGGGCGGCTACCACCGCGACCCGCAGGTCGCTGCAGTCCAGCGGGGTCTCGTCGGGTGCTCCGGCTCCACTCATGGCGTCACTCCTGACGGGTCGGTCGCGTCCAGGTCGGGCAGGTGGTGCCCCATCCGGTCCCGCTTGGTGAGCAGGTAGGCGATGTTGTGGTCGTTGGGGCGCGGGGTCAGGCTGACGCGCTCGGTGACCGGGACGCCGTACTCCTCGAGGCTCGAGACCTTGGCGGGGTTGTTGGTGAGCAGCCGCACCGCGCCCACCCCGAGGTCGCGCAGGATCTGGGTGGCGGCGCCGTAGTGCCGGGCGTCGGCGGGCAGGCCGAGGTCCAGGTTGGCGTCGACCGTGTCCCGGCCGCCGTCCTGGAGCTGGTAGGCCTGCAGCTTGGCGACCAGCCCGATCCCGCGGCCCTCGTGACCGCGCAGGTAGACCACCACGCCGCGTCCCGCGGCGACGATCCTGGCCATCGCCTCCTGCAGCTGGGGTCCGCAGTCGCAGCGCGCGGAGCCGAACACGTCCCCGGTCAGGCACTCCGAGTGCACCCGGGTCAGCACCGGCTCCCCCGAGGCCACGGCGTCGGCGAGGTCGCCGTACACGAGCGCGACGTGCTCGGAGCCGTCGATGGTGATCCGGTAGCCGTAGGCGGTGAACCCCCCGTGCGCGGTCGGCAGCAGCGTCTCGGCGACCCGGTGCACGTGCACCTCGTGGCGCCTGCGGTGGTGGATCAGCTGCTCGATGGAGATCATCGACAGGCCGTGCTCGTCGGCGAAGTCGCGCAGCTGCTGCCCGCGCTTCATGGTGCCGTCGTCGTTGACGAGCTCGGAGATCACCCCGGCCGGCTCGAGCCCGGCGAGACGGGCCAGGTCCACCGACGCCTCGGTGTGCCCGGGCCGGACCAGCACGCCGCCCTCGGCGTACCGCAGCGGGAACACGTGCCCCGGCTGCACCATCTCGAACGCCTCGGTCGCCGAGTCGATCAGGGTTCGCACCGTGTGGGAGCGGTCGGCGGCGGAGATCCCGGTGCTGATGCCGTCGCGAGCGTCCACCGAGATGGTGTACGCCGTCCGCATCCGCTCGCGGTTGTGGGGGGTCATCAGCGGGATACCGAGACGGTCCAGCGGCTCCGCGGTCACCGGGACGCAGATCACGCCCGAGGACCAGCGGATCGTGAACGCCATCAGCTCGGGGGTGGACTTGGCGGCCGCGAACACCAGGTCGCCCTCGTTCTCGCGGTCCTCGTCGTCGACGACCACGACTGCGCGGCCCGCAGCGACGTCCGCGACGGCCTGCTCGACGCTGTCGAGCCGGACCCGGGGGGCGCTCATGCGACCACCCGCTCCCGCTCGGGCTCGGGATCCCGCTCGACCCGCGCGGCCCGGAGCCAGACCACGAAGCCCCACGCCACCAGGCCGCCGTAGACCACGAAGAGGATCGCGGTCGGGTAGTACCCCGAGTGCCACAGCAGCGGCACCCCGACCACGTCGACGGCGATCCAGGCCAGCCAGAAGTCCGTCCAGCCGCGGGCCATCGCGTAGGTCGCCAGCATCGAGCCGACGAAGATCCACGCGTCGCACCAGAAGTACCAGCGGGGCGCGGGCCAGTCGGCGCCGATCACGCTGAACACCCACTGCAGGACCAGCACCGCCGCGGCCGCGGCGAGCAGATACCCGACCCGCTCCCCCGCGGTCGCCCAGCGCGGCGTGATCGCCGGCCGGCCCCCGCCGGCGCCGCGGGCCGCCCTGACCTCGCGCCAGCGGTACCAGCCGTAGATGCTGGTGAGGATGAAGAACACCTGCCGCCCGGCCTGCCCGAACAGCGGCACCTGGGCCTGAGCGTCGAACGTCGCGGCCACGAACACCGTGAACAGCAGCACGTTGCCGACGATGCCGACCGGCCAGGCCCACACCCGCCGGCGCAGGCCGCCGACGGCGGAGGCGAACCCGAAGCCGTTGCCGAGGATCTCCCGCCAGGTGATCGGGTGGCCCGCGAGGGTCAGGTGCGCGTCGTAGAGAGTGGTCGCGAGGCTCATGAGGGGTCCTTGCTGCCGGGCTCGGCGCGGTCGTGGACGAGCAGGCGTTCGACGTACTTGGCGATCACGTCCACCTCGAGGTTCACCGGGTCGCCGGGCTGCTTGAAGCCGAGGGTGGTGCGGGCCAGGGTCTCGGGGATCAGCGAGACCGTGAAGCTGGCCCCGTCCCGACCGCCGTCCCGACCGCCGTCCGCGCTCCCGTCCGTGCCGGAAGGCAGGCCGGTGCCGTGCGGGGCGGTGGAGACGACGGTGAGGGAGATGCCGTCGACGGTCACCGAGCCCTTGTCCACCAGGTAGCGGGTGAGCGGCGCGGGCATCGCGATCTCGACCAGCTCCCAGTGCGCGGACGGCTCCCGGCGCACGACCGTCCCGGTGCCGTCCACGTGCCCCTGCACGATGTGCCCGCCGAGCCGGGTGGCGGCGGTGACCGCGCGCTCGAGGTTCACCTTGCCGCCCGGGACGAGCACCCCCAGCGAGGTCTTGTCGAGCGTCTCGCGCATCACGTCGGCTGTGAAGGTCTCCCCCGCGCGCTGGGCGACCGTGAGGCAGCAGCCGTTGACCGAGATCGAGTCGCCGAGAGCGGCGTCGACGGTGACGTGCGGGCCCCGCACGGTCAGCCGTACGGCGTCGCCCTGGTCCTCGATGGCCTCGACGACGCCGAGCTCCTCGATGATGCCGGTGAACATCAGCTCTCCTTCGGGACGGGGTGCAGGGTGAGACGGGCGTTGGCGTCGGCGCCGCTGCCGACGGCGGTCACCTCGACGAGGTGGAGCCGGACCGCGTCCGCGATGGTGCCGACGCCCAGGTCGCCGACGCTGCCGAGGCCCCGCCCCAGCAGCACCGGTGCCACATAGGCGACCACCTCGTCGACGAGGCCGGCGGTGAGGAAGGCGGCGGCCAGGGTCGGCCCGCCCTCCAGCAGCACGCGCTGCACACTCGCGGCGGACAGCTCCCTCAGCGCGTCGGCGGGGTCGCGGGTCGGCAGCACGACGGTCCGGGCGGCGTCGTCCCGGACCCGGCAGCCGGCCGGCACGTCGCGCAGGCCCATCACCGCGCGCAGCGGCTGCTCCTCGCGTGGCAGCGGACGGTCGTCGTGGTCGCGCACCGTCAGCTGCGGGTCGTCGACCAGCACCGTGCCGGTGCCGACCAGGACGGCGTCGCAGCCGGCTCGGAGCCGGTGCGCGTCCTGGCGCGCGGGCCGCGAGCTCACCCAGCGGGACGTGCCGTCGGCGGCCGCGCTCCGCCCGTCGAGGCTGGTGGCGAGCTTCCAGGTCACGAAGGGGCGGCCGCGCTCGGCGGCGAAGGTCCAGGCCCGGTTGACCGCACGGGCCCGGTCCGCGAGCAGGCCCGCCTCGACCTCGATGCCCGCCGCGGCCAGGGCGGCCGCGCCCCCGTGCGCGGCGGCGCTGGTATCGGCCTGCGCGAAGACCACCCGGGCGACCCCGGCGGCGACCAGCGCCGTCGAGCACGGACCGGTGCGGCCGGTGTGGTTGCACGGCTCCAGGGTGACCACGGCGGTGGTGCCACGCGCCCGGTCGCCGGCCCGGGCGAGCGCGTCCACCTCGGCGTGCGCGGTGCCCGCGCCGCGGTGCCAGCCCTCCGCGACGATGCTGCCGTCGGCGCCGAGCAGCACGCAGCCGACCCGGGGGTTGGGGCCGGTCGGCACGTCCGCCGTCTGCGCCAGCTCGAGGGCACGCAGCATTGCGGCACGCTCTGCGTCCCTGCGGATCATGCTGAGGCCCTCTCGTCCGCGCGCGCGGACCCCGGGGCGTCGAGACGTGTCAGGCCGTGACGGCATCCGGAGACGTCGACACCACCTGCGTGCGCTTCCCATCCGGACTTTGACCGTCGGTCCAGGAGTTCCACCTGGTCAACCGGCTGCCGAAGCAGCCGGGTCGCGGACTGTCACCGCCGGCTCGGAATTTCACCGACCCCAGAGCACGCGAGCTGTTCAACTCGTGCGGCCAGCGTAGCGACCCCGGCGCCGCCGTGGGACGTGAGGTGCGCAACCCTCCGCGCGGTCGTGGCCGATCGCGACTGTTGCACGCCGTCGTGGCCGCCCCCGACACACGACGACGGCCCCGGGATGTCGGGTTCGGCCACGGAACCGCCGGGGCGGTGGCGACGTCAGCGGGCGGCGGCGTCGCGGAGGGCGTCGACCATCGCGGCGGGGTCGTCGGCGCTGAACACCGACGAGCCGGCGACGAAGACGTCCGCCCCCGCCTCGGCGCACCGCTCCACGGTCTCCAGCGAGATCCCGCCGTCGACCTGGAGCCACACGTCCAGGCCGTGCTTCTCGACGAGCTGCCGGGTACGGCGGATCTTGGGCAGGCACAGATCCAGGAACGCCTGGCCGCCGAACCCGGGCTCGACGGTCATCACCAGCAGCATGTCCAGCTCGGGCAGCAGGTCCTCGTAGGGCTCGATCTGGGTGGCCGGCTTGAGAGCCATCCCGGCCCGGCCCCCCCGGGCGCGCAGCTCCCGCGCCAGGCGGACCGGGGCGGCGGCCGCCTCGATGTGGAAGGTCACCGAGCCGGCGCCCGCCTCGACGTACGCCGGTGCCCAGCGGTCCGGGTCCTCGATCATCAGGTGGCAGTCGATCGGGGTGGTGACCACCCTGGCCAGCGCCTCGACCACCGGCAGGCCCAGGGTGAGGTTCGGGACGAAGTGGTTGTCCATCACGTCCACGTGCAGCCAGTCCGCGTTCGCGATGCGGCCCGCCTCGGTCGCGAGGTTCGCGAAGTCGGCGGCCAGCAGGGACGGCGAGATCTGGGGGGCCATGGTCCCCGAGCCTAGCGATCCGGGTCCCGGCCCGACCCCCGCCCGACTCCCGGTCCAATTCCGGGCGGGTCCGGCTCCGGGCGGGTCCGGCTGGGCCCGGCCGGGCAGGGTCCGGCCCGGTCGGGGTCAGGTCCGGCGCAGCAGCGCGAGGAACATCGCGTCGGTGCCGTGCCGGTGCGGCCACAGCTGCACGGTGCCGGGCACCGGGCCGGAGGTGCCGGTGACCCCCGGCAGCAGCCCGTGCGCGTCCTCCACGTGGACGTCGTCCCGTCCGGCCAGCACCGCGGCGAGCACCCCCGCGGTCTCGGCGAGGACCGGCGAGCAGGTCACGTAGGCCACCACGCCGCCCGGGCGGACCGCGGCCACCGCGGTGCGCAGCAGCGCCTCCTGCAGCGGCACCAGCTGCTCGAGGTCGCTCACCTGCCGACGCCAGCGGGACTCGGGTCGCCGGCGCAGCGCTCCCAGCCCGGAGCAGGGCGCGTCGACCAGCACCCGGTCGAAGGCACCGTCGCGCCAGGCCGGGTGGGTGCCGTCGGCGGTGACCACGCCGAGCAGCCCGGTCCCGGTGCGGGCGGTGGCGGAGGCGACCAGGCCGGCGCGGTGCGGCAGCCGCTCGGAGGCCAGCAGCCGGGCCTCCACGTCACCGGCCAGCGCGGCCAGCAGGGCGGCCTTGCCGCCGGGCCCCGAGCAGAGGTCGAGCCAGCGCCGGTCCCGGCCCTCCACCGCGGCCGCGGCCAGCGCCAGCGCCACCAGCTGGGACCCCTCGTCCTGGACACCGGCCCGCCGCTGGGCCACCGCGGGGACGGCGCCCGGGTCGCCGGACTCCAGGCGCACCGCGAACGGCGACATCGTCGAGGCGGTGCCCCCCGCCGCCACCAGCTCGGCCACCGAGGACAGCCCCGGGCGGGCGACCAGCGTGACCTTCGGTGCGGCGTTGTCGGCGGCCAGCAGCGCCTCCAGCTCGTCCCCGGAGCCCGCGGCGGTCAGCGCTTCGCCGAGCGCCGACACGACCCAGCGCGGGTGCGAGTGGGTCAGGCTGGCGTAGCCGACCGGGTCCTTGACCGGGTCCGGGGCCACCCGGCGGAGCCAGCCGTCCAGGTCGTGCGTCGACACCGTGCGCAGCACCGCGTTGACGAACCCGGCAGGCCCGTGCCCGACCCGGGAGCGCACCAGGTCGACGGTGGTGCCGACGGCCGCGTGCGCCGGGACCCGCATCGCCAGCAGCTGGTGGACGCCCAGCCGGAGGGCGTCCAGCACCGCCGGGTCCACCTTGGCGAGCGGCCGGTCGAGGTTGGCCGCGACCACGGCGTCGTAGGTGCCCTGCCGGCGGATGGTCCCGGAGACCAGCTCGGTGGCGAACGCGGCGTCGCGACCGCTGACACCGCGCGAGCGCAGCAGCGGTGGCAGCACCAGGTTGGTGTAGGCGTCCTGCTCGCGGACCGCGGTGAGCACGTCGAAGGCGGCCGCACGGACCGGGTCGGCCGCGGCACCCCGCGGACGTCGCCGCGGACGCCGGGACGGCGTGCTCACCGGAACGACGCCCCGGACGGCACCCGCACCCCGCGGGCCCAGTCCGCGGCCTGCATCTGCCGCCGCCCGGTGGCCTTGACCTCGCCGAGCCGCACCGGCACGGTCGCCGTGCCGACGTACACGGCGTTCTTCGCGACCTCCAGCTGCCCCGGCGGCAGCGAGGACCGGTCCTCCGCGGCGGTGACCGGGCCGAGCTTGACCCGCTCGTCGCCGTACGTCGTCCAGGCCCCCGGCGCGGGGGTGCACGCCCGGACCTGACGTTCGATGCCCACCGCGGGCCGGTCCCAGCCGACCCGGGCGTCCTCGACGGTGATCTTGGGGGCCAGGCTGACCCCGTCCAGCGGCTGGTCCCGAGCCTCCAGGCTGCCGTCCTCGATCCCGTCCAGGGTGCGCACCAGCAGCTCCGCACCGGCGTGGGCGAGCCGGTCCAGCAGGTCGCCGGCGGTGTCGCCGGATCGGATCGTCTCGGTCATCAGCCCGAACGTGGGCCCGGCGTCCAGGGCCGGGACGATCCGGAACGTGGTGGCACCGGTCAGCTCGTCACCGGCCCACAGCGCGTGCTGGACCGGAGCGGCCCCGCGCCAGGCCGGCAGCAGGGAGAAGTGCAGGTTGACCCAGCCGTGCGGCGGGATGTCCAGCGCGCTCTGCGGCAGCAGCGCACCGTAGGCCACCACCGGGCAGCAGTCCGGCCGCAGCTCGCGCAGCCGGTCCTGGAAGGCCGGATCCCGCGGGTGCTCGGGGCGCAGCACCGGGACGCCCAGCTCCTCCGCCCGCCGGGCCACCGGGGAGGCCACCAGACCCCGGCCCCGGCCCGCGGGCGCGTCCGGGCGGGTGACCACGCCGACCAGCTCGTGCCGGCTGGCGCCGACCGCCTCCAGGGCCGGCAGGGCGGGCTCGGGGGTGCCCGCGAAGACCACCCGCATCAGAGGCCGAGACCCCGGGTCGGGTGCGGCGAGACCTTGAAGGTGGGCGTCGGGTGCGGCCCGGCGCCGAACCACTCCGACTCGCGCACCGCCCGCATCGCCGCCTTGCGCGTCTCCCGGTCCAGCCGGTCCAGGAACAGCACCCCGTCGAGGTGGTCGGTCTCGTGCTGGATCGCGCGCGCCAGCAGCTCGTGACCCTCGATCCGCACCGGCTCCCCGTGCATGTCGAACCCGGTGGCGACCACCCGCAGCGCGCGGAGGCAGTCGAAGGTCAGCTCCGGCACCGACAGGCAGCCCTCCGGACCGAGCTGCTCCTCCGCGGACAGGTCGAGCACCGGGTTGACCAGGTGGCCGAGCTCACCGTCGACGTACCAGGTGAAGACCCGCAGACCCACCCCGATCTGCGGGGCGGCCAGGCCGGCGCCGGGTGCCTCCAGCATCGTGTCGGTGAGGTCGCGAACGAGCCGGCGCAGCTCCTTGTCGAAGTCCACGACCGGCACGGCCGGGGTGCGCAGCACCGGATCCCCGAACAGGCGGATGGGCTGGACGGGCACGGGGCGGCTCCTGGGGAAGGTGCGGGGGTGGGCGGGCGCTCCAGTCTACGGACCCGGCACGGTCACTCGAGGCCGACGGGGTCGACCTGCACGCGCACCGGCGGCTGCTTGCGGGCCGAGCGCACCCCCTGCATCTCCACCAGCGACCGGGACAGCGCGGCGGCGCCGGCCCGCGGCACCCGCACCACGGCCCGCTGCAGGGCCGGCTCGTCGAGGCGGGCGCGGGTGGGCGGCACCGGCGCCGGACCCAGCACCTCCGCGCCCGGCGGCAGCTCGAGGGCGGCCAGAGCGGTCGCCAGCTCCGGCTCGGTCGCGGTGAGGGTGGCCAGCCTGGACGCCGGGGGCAGGTGCGCGGACTGCCGCTCCTCCAGCTGACGCCGGGCGAACCCGGCCGGGTCCCAGCGCAGCAGCGCCTGGAGCGCAGGGTGCGAGGGCTCCCCGACCGCGACCACCCGCCCACCGCGGTCGGCGGGCCGGGCCAGCGCCGCGGCGCCGATCCAGCGCCGCAGCGCCTCCTCCTCGCTGCGCAGGTCGGTGCGCGCCAGCATCAGCCAGGTGTCGAGCAGGACGACCGCCGCGTAGCCGCCCTCGACCACGGGCTCGGCACCCGGCGTCGCGACCACCACCGAGGGGACCGGCTCCACGGTCGCCAGCACCCGGTCCCCCGCGGAGGTGCGGACCGGGACCAGCGGGAACGCGCGGCCGATCTCCTCGGCGGTGCGCTGCTCGCCCAGCACGGGCGCCCGCAGCCCCCGGCCGCCGCACACGGGGCAGTCCCAGCCGTGCTGCTCGGTGCCGCACCACCGACAGGCCGGCGCCCGGTGCGCCGCGGCCAGCTGCAGCGGTCCGGTGCACACCGGGCAGCGAGCCGGGGTCCGGCAGGTGTCGCACGCCAGCGCGGTGGCGTACCCCTGCCGCGGCGTCTGCAGCAGCACCGGGCCCTGCGCGAGGCCGTCCCGAATGGCGTCGAAGGCGCTGCGCGGCAGCCGGGCACTGCGTGCGCGCGGGTCGCGCTCCAGCTCCCGGTCGGTCGCCCCGGTGATCGCGACCTGGGCAGCGGCCGCACGCAGGGTGGCCCGGTCGGCCTGGAGCTCCTGGGCCCAGCCGGTGCGCAGCAGGTACTCCGCCTCGACGGTGCGGGCGAAGCCGCCGACCAGCACCGCGCAGCCCTCCTCGGCGGCCCGCAGCAGCAGCACCTCCCGGGTGTGCGGGTAGGGCGCCCGAGGCTCGGCGTACAGGTCGTCCCCGTCGTCCCAGAGCGCGACCAGGCCGAGGTCGCGCACCGGGGCGAACGCCGCCGCGCGGGTGCCGACCACGACCTGGACGGTCCCGCGGGAGACGGCCAGGAAGGCCCGGTAGCGTGCGGCCGGACCGGCGTCGGCGGTGAGCACGACGTGCCGGCCCGGGCCCAGGGCGGCCCGCAGTGCGGCGTCCAGCCGGGCCACGTCCTTGCCGTCGGGCGCGCACAGCAGGGCACCGCGGCCCGCGGCGAGCGTCGCGGCCGCGGCCTGCGCGAGCAGCGCCGGCCAGGAGTCGCCGGGCAGCGCCGACCACACCGCCCGCGGGCTCTCCCCCGCGGCCAGCCGGCGCACGAACGCCGGGCCGGTGGCGTACGGCGACCAGGCCCGCTCGGCGGCGGAGAGGTCGACGTCCGTCTCGGGGGCCGGCCCGGACGGGGCCGCCGGGCGCTTCTCCGTGCCGGCGTGCCGGGCCGGGACTGCCAGCCGCAGCACGTCGGAGCGGGTGCCGGCGTAGCGGGCGGCCACCAGCCCGGACAGCCGGGCCACCGCCGGGGACAGCACCGGCTCGGCGCTGACCGCGCGGCGCAGCGGCGCGAGGCGTCCGACGTGGTCGCTGCTCGCCACCCGCTCGAGCACGAAGCCGTCCACGTCCTGGCCCGCGAAGCGGACCTTGACCCGGGAGCCGGGGACCACCGACTCGTCCAGGCGGGCCGGCACCAGGTAGTCGAAGGGCCGGTCGAGATGCGCCAGCGGCAGGTCGACCAGCACCCGCGCCACCGGCAGCAGGGGCGCCGGGTCCACCGGCGCGGGACTGCGGGAGGACTCGCCGGCGGCCTTGCTGCGGGCCTTGCTGCGGGCCTCGCGCGCACTGGCGCGGACCAGCTCGGGCATCAGCGCGAGCTGGCCCGAGCCCTCGGCGGGCGCGGCGCCGGCCGGCTCCCCCGTCGGCTCGTCATGCTCCTGCTGGTCCACGCCGAGAAGTCTCCCAGCCGCCGCTGACAGTCCGCGCCGCCCCGTCCACAGCACCCGGCCGGTCGCGACAGCGTCGCCGGGTCCTGGCCGGTCGCGACAGCCCGAGCACGCCGTACGACGTCGGCGTCGGCCACTTTCGCGCCCGCCCCGGGGGTCGGCCCGGGGCCCGGGTTCAGAGCCGCCGAGCGGCGGACCGGCTGCCCAGCACCCGATCGGCACCGGGCAGCACCAGCCGGTAGGCGGCACGGCTCCGGCCGCCGACCGTGACCCCGAGCCGGCCGCTCGCCGAGGTGCGGACCCGGCGGAGCGTGCCCCAGCCGCCGTCGGCGCGCTGTCGCTGCACCTTCACGGTGCGGCGGGGCAGTCCCGACGACGTGGCGTCGAAGAGCCGACCGCTGACCCGGGTGGATCCGCCGCCCGCGCGCGCCACCGCGACCCTGAGCCGGGTGCCGACGGCCCGGACGGTGGCACCCGGACCCGACGCCCCCTGCCGGCCGAGCGCGCGCACGGTGAACGTGTAGGACCGGCCCGGCGTGAGCGACCCGAACCGGACCGCGCCGGTCGACGCGGCGGTGGTCCGCACGGCGAGCCCCGGCGCGGTCACCCGGTAGCCCGCGACGCCGGTCCCCGGGTAGCCCGGCGGCTGCCAGCCGACGCGGGCGGTCCCGATCCCGCCGGTGACGGTCAGGGCCCGCGGACGCCCGGGGAGGACCGGCGCGCAGCTGTAGACCGTGACGTCGTCGAGGTACCAGCCCTCGTAGCTGAGGTCGGCGTCGCCGCGCACCTGGAACTGCGGACGGATGGTGCGGCCGGCGTACGACGAGAGGTCGACCCGGCTCGCGGTCCAGCCGTTGCTGAGCCCGCCGAAGCCACGGGCCCGCTCCCCGGTCCCGACCACGGTCCGACCAGGCCCGTTCAGCCAGGGCAGCCGGTCGGTCCGCTGGGGACCGGCGTCGTTCTTCACGTCGTCGACGAGCACCAGCCCGCCGTCGTAGTAGACCCGGGGGGACCCGGGGTCGTAGTCGAAGGCGTACCAGTGGTTGAAGCGCAGGTAGGTCTTCACGCCGCGCTGCACGGTCAGCGGCGTGACGAACCCGAGCGAGCTGCGCGCGGGGTCGCCGGTCGTCGGGTCCGGGTCCTTGCCGAACCACGACCCGGTGCCGGAGGTCGCGTTGGTCTCCACCGCGACGCCGTGGAAGCTGGCCCGGGGCGCGCGCGTCCACAGGGCACCGGCACGCAGCTCGCGGCTGGGTGCGGCGGTCTCGTCGTCGAAGAGCACCTTCTTGACGGTGCCGGCCGGGCACCGGGCCGGCACCCCGCCCGCGGTCCGGGCCGCGGGGGGCTGCTCGGCGAGCTCGGTGGCGCGCACCGCGCTCGCGACGCCCACGCAGTCGGCGCTGTCGAAGCCGGCGGTGCCGGCACCGGCGAGGTCGGCGCAGCTCTGGACGAGCACCCGGCCGAGGTCCGCGTAGTCGCTGCCGGAGGAGAGGGACGAGATGACGTCGAGGTAGAGGGTCGCGGTCTTGGTCAGCCGCGGGTCGCCGGCGTCGATGCCGGTGACGCGGACCCCGTTGAAGGTGCCGCCCTGGGAGATCAGGTAGGCGGTCTTGTTGCCGACGCCGCTGTTGGTGTGCACGCCGCCGGAGTCCTGCACCTCCGGGTCCGCGTCGTACAGGCCGCTGGTCATCCGGTCCGGCTGCTCGAACGCGGGCGGGCTCCTCAGGCTCCGGATGGCGCCGATCGGTAGGTCCTCACCGATCGTCCAGCTGCCCGCGGAGTCCCCGGGTGACGGGTTCCGGTGGTCGATGATCTCGCCCATGACGTCGGCCATGGACTCGTTGATCGCCCCGGACTGGAAGTAGTAGAAGAGGTCGGAGTAGCGGGAGATCACGCCGTGCGTCATCTCGTGCCCGACCACGTCGTCGGCGCCGGCGTACCCCCGGCCGTAGAACATCTCGGACCCGTTCCAGAACGCGTTCTCGTACGGGCACTCGCGCGCCGGCAGGTCGCGGTCGCAGAACCGCACGGTGGAGGCCAGGGTGCGTGAGCCGGGGCTGCCCCGGCCGATCAGCTCGGTCAGGTCCAGCCCGCCGACCTGCTGGTAGAACGCGGACACCTCTCCGCTGAGGTCGAAGGCGGTGTTCACGTCGGCGACGCCGGAGGGCGCGTCGCCCTCACCGCGGACCGGGTCGGTGCAGGGCATCTCCGCGACCGGCCGGTTGCCCCGGTCGCAGACCTGGCGGTCCAGCACCTCCTGCACGTCGTTGAAGTGCAGGAGCACCCGCCCGGTGCGGGCGTCGACCAGCACCTGCTCGCGGACGTCCGCGCCGTGGGTCACCTCGAACCGGCGCACCGTCCTCGCGCCGTCCGGAGCGGGAGCGCCCAGGGCGGCCGGGTCGAACAGCCAGGTGTCCCCGCCGGAGACCCGCGGTGCCGTCGCCGGCAGCCGGTGCGCGCGTGCGGCGACCCGCCGCGCGGTGTGCGCAGCGGCGGCACGTCCGACCAGCGCCGGGGCCGCCGCGAGCGCCTCGCTGGTGGATGCCTGCAGCGAGCTCAGCCGGCCGGCCCGGTCCAGGCTGACCACCACCTGGCCACCGATCACCGGCACGCCGTCGACGCTCTGGTCGAAGCGGAGCAGCGACCCGCCCGACAGGGACGGGTGCCGCCCGGACAGGGCCAGGTCGTCGGCCGGGTCGTCCACCCCGAGCGCGGCGCCGTAGCGGGCCAGGTCCTGGCGCGCGGCGGCCACCACCCCGGTGGACCGGGTGCGCGCCCGGTTGCGTACGGCGTCCCGGGCACCGGTGCCCACGAAGTCGACCGAGCCGTCCTGGTCGCGGTGCACCCGGAGGGCGCCGTCGGCGTCGGCACGCAGGTGCCGAAGGGCACGCCGCGCGTCGGCGGGCGTCCCGCCGGGGACGTGCGCCCGGGCCCCGACCGCGGGAGGACCGGTCGTGGCGATTGCGGGGGCGCCGACGGCGGTCAGGCCGGTGAGCCCGAGGGCGACGGCGAGGAGTGAGCTGACATGCCGACGCATGGGACCCCCTAAGGTCGAGAAGAACCGTACAAGAACCGGCGGGGGTCCACGCCGCTATCCGCGAACCGGTCGCGGGTCGGGCTCAGACGCCCGCGGCCTGCTGGAGTGCCTCGACCCGGTCGGTGCGCTCCCAGGTGAAGTCCGCCAGCTCGCGCCCGAAGTGCCCGTACGCCGCGGTCTGGGCGTAGATGGGACGGAGCAGGTCCAGGTCGGCGATGATCGCGGCCGGGCGCAGGTCGAAGACCTCGAGCACCGCCTTCTGGATGGTGCTGACCGGGATCGACTCGGTGCCGAAGCAGTCGACGTAGAACCCGACCGGCTGGGCCTTGCCGATGGCGTAGGCGACCTGGACCTCGCAGCGGCGGGCCAGTCCGGCCGCGACGATGTTCTTGGCCACCCAGCGCATCGCGTACGCCGCCGAGCGGTCCACCTTCGAGGGGTCCTTGCCCGAGAACGCGCCGCCACCGTGCCGGGCCATCCCGCCGTAGGTGTCCACGATGATCTTGCGGCCGGTGAGGCCGGCGTCCCCCATCGGGCCGCCCACCTCGAAGCGGCCGGTCGGGTTGACCAGCAGCCGGTAGCCGTCGGAGGGGATGTCGAAGCCGGCCAGCACCACGTCGACGACGTGCTTGCGCACGTCGGGGGTGAGCAGCTCGTCGAGGCTGATGTCCTTGGCGTGCTGGGAGGAGACCACCACCGTGTCGATGCGCACCGGCCGGTCCTGGTCGTCGTACTCGATGGTCACCTGGGTCTTGCCGTCCGGACGCAGGTAGGGCATCGTCCCGTCCTTGCGGACCTCGGAGAGCCGCTCCGCGAGCCGGTGCGCGATGGTGATCGGCAGCGGCATCAGCTCGGGGGTGTCGTCACAGGCGTAGCCGAACATCAGCCCCTGGTCGCCGGCGCCCTGCTTGTCCATCGGGTCGACCGAGCTCTCGCTGCGCGACTCGTAGCCGGTGTCGACGCCCTGGGCGATGTCACCGGACTGGCCGCCGATGGCCACCATGACCCCGCACGAGCTGCCGTCGAAGCCCTTCACCGACGAGTCGTAGCCGATGCTGAGGATCCGCTGGCGGACCAGCTGCTTGACGTCGACGTAGCCCGTGGTGTCGACCTCGCCGGCCACCACGACCAGCCCGGTGGTGAGGAGGGTCTCCACCGCGACCCGGCTGTTCGCGTCCTGCGCGAGCATCGCGTCGAGGACGGTGTCGCTGATCTGGTCAGCGATCTTGTCCGGGTGACCCTCGGTCACCGACTCGGAGGTGAATAGGCGTCCAGCCACGTCGTCGTACCCCTTGCTGAGTAGGTGGAACATGTTCGTCGTCAACGATAGCCGCCCGCCCCCGGGTCGGTCCGCGGTCTCGACTCAGGCGTGCGGCGCGCCGGCCGCGAGCAGCGCGGCGACCCGGTCCCAGACCACGTGGGCGAGGGCGGCCTTGGAGCCCCGGGGCACCGGCGTCGCGGCTCCCTCCGCGTCCAGGACGACCGCCTCGTTCTCGGCGCTGCCGAACACCTTGCCACCGCTGACGTCGTTGACCACGAGCAGGTCGCAGCGCTTGCGCGCGAGCTTGGCCCGGGCCAGGTCCAGGACACTGCCGCGGCCGTCCCCGGTCTCGGCGGCGAACCCGACCACGACGCTGCCGGGACGGGCCCGGTGCCGGGACAGCTCGGCGAGGATGTCGGGGTTCTGCTCGAGGGCCAGCGGCGGCGCGGAGCCGTCGTCGGCCTTCTTGATCTTGGTGGCGCTGACCGCGACGGGGCGGTAGTCGGCCGGCGCGGCTGCCATCACCACGGCGTCGGCGGCCGGCGCGGCGGCCAGCACCGCCTCGCGCAGCTCGGCGGTGGTCTCCACGTGCACCACCTTGACGCCGGCCGGGTCCGGGCAGCCCGACGTTGGCGGCGACCAGGGTGACCTCCGCGCCCCGGGCGGCCGCGGCCCGCGCCAGCGCGTAGCCCTGGAGCCCCGACGACCGGTTGCCCAGGAAGCGCACCGGGTCGAGGTACTCCCGGGTGCCGCCCGCCGAGACCAGCAGGTGCCGCCCGGCGAGGTCGAGCAGGTTGGCGGCAGCGGACCGCGCGAGCGCGTCGCGGGCCAGCTCGAAGATCTCCGCGGGCTCGGGGAGCCGGCCCTTGCCGGTGTCGGCCCCGGTGAGCCGACCCTCCGCGGGCTCGACCACCAGGCGCGCCGCGGCGGCGCAGGGTCGCGACGTTCTCCTGGGTGGCCGGGTGCTCCCACATCTCGGTGTGCATGGCGGGCGCGAACACCACCGGGCAGCGGGCGGTCAGCAGCGTGCTGGTGAGCAGGTCGTCGGCCAGGCCGTGGGCCGCCCGGGCCAGCAGGTCCGCGGTCGCCGGGGCCACCACCACCAGGTCGGCGCCCTGGCCGATCCGGACGTGCGGGACGCGGTGCACGTCGGCCCACACGTCCGCGGCGACCGGCTTGCCGGACAGCGCCGCCCAGGTCGGCGCGCCCACGAACTCCAGCGCCGCCGCGGTGGGCACCACGGTCACGTCGTGGCCGCTCTCGGTGAAGCGGCGCAGCAGCTCGCAGGCCTTGTACGCCGCGATGCCGCCGCTCACGCCCAGGACCACCCGGGGCGCGGCCGGGGTCGGGACGGGAGGGCGGCGGTCGTCGGTCATGCCGTGGGGCTCAGCCCTCGGCGGGCGTCTCGGCCTCGGGGTCGATGTCCTCGCAGGTGAGCAGGTCCCCGCTGATCTCGCGGAGCGCGATGGACAGCGGCTTCTCCTGGACGTGCGTGTCCACGAGCGGGCCGACGTACTCCAGCAGGCCCTCGCCGAGCTGGGAGTAGTACGCGTTGATCTGACGGGCGCGCTTGGCGCTGTAGAGGACCAGCTTGTACTTCGAGTCGGTCTTCGTCAGCAGCTCGTCGATGGGCGGGTTCGTGATGCCCTCGGCAACAGGCAGGGTTCGGGACACGCGGATGCAGCCTCACAGATTCGGGGATAGACGATGAAGAAGGGGCGTGTGGACGGGCGGGCCCCTAGGAGCCCTTCATCAAGGCTACCAACTCGTCGGCTGCGCGGTGCACCTCGGTGTTCACGACGGTCACGTCGAACTCGCTCTCGGCGGCCAGCTCCTCCCGCGCGGTCACCAGCCGACGAGTGCGCTCCTCCTCGGTCTCGGTGCCGCGACCGACCAGGCGGCGCACCAGCTCGTCCCAGGACGGCGGCTTGAGGAACACGAAGAGTGCCCCGGGCATGCTCGCGCGGACCTGCCGGGCACCTTGCAGGTCGATCTCCAGCAGGGCGGGGCGGTCCTGCGCCAGCGCCTCCTCCACGGGCCCCCGCGGGGTCCCGTAGCGAGCGCGCCGGTGGACCGTCGCCCACTCCAGCAGGTCGTCCTGCTCGACCATCCGGTCGAACTCCTCGTCGGTGACGAACCAGTAGTGCTGCCCGTGCACCTCCCCGGGGCGGGGCGGCCGGGTGGTCGCCGAGACCGAGATCCACACCTCCGGGTGATAGGCCCGGACGTCCGCGGCCACGGAGCCCTTGCCGACGGCGGTCGGACCGGCCAGGACCGTGAGCCGGCCCGGTCGACTGGTCACCGCTCAGCCACGCGACCCGAACTCGCGTTCCAGGGCAGCGACCTGGTTGGCCCCGAGCCCGCGCACCCGGCGGCTCTCGGAGATGCCGAGCCGCTCCATCATCTGCCGGGCGCGGACCTTGCCGAGCCCGGGCATGGACTGCAGCAGGTCGACGACCCGCATCTTGCCGACCACCTCGTTCTCCTGCCCCTGCTTGAGCACGTCGACGATCGAGGCACCGGAGTGCTTGAGCCGGTTCTTGATCTCGGCCCGCTCACGGCGCGACGCCGCGGCCTTCTCCAGGTTCGCCTGGCGCTGTTCCGGCGTGAGTTGCGGCAGTGCCACGGTGCTGACCTCGTCGTGTGCAGAGAGCGAACGGGACGGACACCCGAAATCTAGCCAGGTGGGTGACGCGGTCGCAACGTCACCCCCCGCCGCACTCCTCACGAGCCCTCAGAACAGCCGGTCGTAGGCGGCCAGCTCGTTGACCAGCAGCCCGTCGGCGTGCGTACGGTGGATCCGCCGCCAGTCGGCGACCGCGTCGCTGTTGCGGGCCAGCACCAGGATCCCGGCGCGGTGCAGCGCGGCGACCCGGTCGACGGTCAGCTCGCGGGCGTAGAGGTTCACGCCGTCCGCGTGCTGCTCGACGAACGCCACCCCCGGCCAGCCGGCGACGATCAGCTGGGTGTGCAGCTGCGGCGCCACGGAGCGGACCCGGTCCAGCAGCCCGGGGGCGTTCGACATGATGCGCACCCGCTCGGTCAGGCCGTGCGCGCTGATGTCGTCGGCGAGCGCCCGCAGCCGGTCCTCGGTCCAGTCCCGCCAGCCGGTCGCCTTGAAGTCCAGGATCTGGTTCATCCGGTGGCCGGCCGACCAGGCCAGCATCTGGTCCGCGGTCCACAGCCGCTGACCGTCCTTGGCACGACAGTGCGCCATCATCCAGTCCAGGGTCACCGCCTCCACCGCCGACCGGCACGTGGTGGTCCGGCGCAGGTCGGCGTCGTGGATCGGCACCGGCACCCCGTCCCGGGTGAGGCGCAGGTCCGTCTCGACGGCGGTCGCGCGGTGCCGGTAGGCGTCCTCGAACGACCCGCGGGTGTTCTCGGTCTGCCCCCGGTACGGGAACCCGCGGTGGCCGGTGCGGCTGAAGTCCCCCACCTTCCGGACGAAGGTGTACGGCGTGCTGCCGGCGTGGCCGCCGACCGTCCTGCCGGCCGCCGGCGACACCGCGACGCCGGCGACACCGCGACGCCGGCGACGACCGGGACGAGGGTCGGCGCGAGGGCGAGCGCCGCCATCCGCGCCAGCGCGTGGCTCGTGGACATGGATCCCCCGACGGGCACCGGCGCCTCCGGTGCCCTCCCACTCCATTTTCAGCCCTTTAGTAGGCTTATCTCCCCGGATCGGTCAGCCCAGGGCGGCGAACGAGTCCGCGGCCCGGAGGACCGCCTCGTGCAGCCGGGCCCGGTCCGGGCCGGCGGACAGGATCTCCCGCGAGCTCGCCGGCAGGACGTGCCGGCAGGCCGGCCCGAAGATCCGCCGGACGTCGGCCACGGTCCCGCCCTGGGCGCCGACGCCGGGCACCAGCAGCGGGCCGCCCACGGCGAGATGCTCGGGACCGAGGTCCTCCGGGGCCTCGATGGTCGCGCCGACCACGGCGCCGATCGAGCCCAGGCCCTCCGCGCCGGCGTTCCGGGTGGCGACCGCGTCGAGCACCTGCGCCGCGACCGTCCTCCCGTCCGCGGTGCGCGCGTGCTGCACCTGCGGCCCCTCCGGGTTGGAGGTGAGCGCCAGCACGAACACCCCGGCGTCGTGGGCCAGGGCGGTGTCCAGGATCGGGTCGAGGGAGCCCATCCCCAGGAACGGGCTGGCGGTCACAGCGTCGGCGGCCAGCGGCGAGCTCGGGTCGAGGTAGGCGTCGGCGTAGGCCTGGGCGGTGGAACCGATGTCGCCGCGCTTGACGTCCAGCAGGACCAGCGCGCCCAGCTCACGGCAGCCGGCGACCACCCGCTCGAGCACCGCGATCCCGCGGGACCCGTGCCGCTCGAAGAACGCGGACTGGGGCTTGACCACCGCGGCCGCGCCGCCGAAGGCCTCCACCGCCGTCATCGCGAACCTCTCCAGCCCGAAGGCGCTGTCGGTCAGCCCCCAGGCGTCGAGCAGCGCCGGGTGCGGGTCGATACCGACACACAGCCGGCCGCGGGCCTCGATGGCCTCAGCGAGTCGTTGGCCGAACGTCATCGGCGGTTCCCTTCCGGAGTGTGCGTTGGCAGCCGACGTCGCCGGCCGCGACGGACAGGGCCCTGGGCTCGGGTGCGGTCATCGGCGCGCCAACGCCCGCTCGACCCGGGACGGCCACAGCGCGCCCTCGTAGATGAACGCGGTGTAGGCCTGGAGGAGCGTCGCACCTGCCGCCAGCCGCTCGCGGGCGTCCGTGGCGCCCCCGATGCCACCGACCGCGATGATGGTCAGGTCCGGGCCCACCCGCTCCCGCAGCAGCCGCAGCACCTCGAGGGCCCGTGCTCGCAGCGGGGCCCCGGAGAGCCCGCCCGCCCCGGCGCTCTCGACCAGCGCCGGGGCGGAGGCCAGCCCGGTGCGGTCCACGGTGGTGTTGGTCGCCACGATGCCGTCCAGACCGAGCTCGACGGCCAAGTCCGCCACCGCGAGCACGTCCGCGTCGGCCAGGTCGGGGGCGATCTTCACCAGCAGGGGCAGGTGCCGTCCGCCGGTGACCGACTCCGCCGTCCGGCGGACCGCGGTCAGCAGCGGTCGGAGCCGCTCCACCGACTGCAGGTCGCGCAGCCCGGGCGTGTTCGGCGAGCTGACGTTGACCACCAGGTAGTCGGCGTACGGCGCCAGCAGCCGGGTGCTCCGCTCGTAGTCCTCGACCGCCTCGTCGTCGGGGACGGCCTTGGTCTTCCCGATGTTGACCCCCACGACCACGTCCAGGTGCGGCTTCGCCAGGCGCGCCGCCAGCCGCTCCGCGACCACCTCGGCACCGTCGTTGTTGAAGCCCATCCGGTTCACCACGGCCCGGTCCGCGGGCAGCCGGAACAGCCGCGGCCTCGCGTTCCCGGGCTGCGGCCGGCCGGTCACCGTGCCGACCTCGACGAACGAGAAGCCGAGAGCCGCGAGCGCGTCGATGCCCTCGGCGTTCTTGTCGAAGCCGGCCGCCAGTCCCAGCACGCCGGGCAGCTCGAGCCCCATCGCCCGGACCGGGGCCGCGGACCTCCGCGGGAGGGCGGCGAGCAGCGGGCGGGCCGCGCGGAGCGCCGCGAAGCCGGCGCGGTGCGCCTGCTCGGGGTCCACCCGGGTGAGCACCCGGTCGAACAGCAGCCGGTAGGGGCTCACCGGCTGCCGGCCGTGAGGCGCGCCCAGTCCTGCAGCGAGCGCACCCCGATGTCCCCGGCCCGCATCGCCTCGATGCCCTGCACCGCGGCGCCGAGCCCCTGCACGGTGGTGATGCAGGGGATGTTCGCCATCACGGCCGCGGTCCGGATCTCGTAGCCGTCGATGCGCGCCGAGCCCCCGCCGGAGGAGCCGTGCGGGGTGTTCACCACGAGTGCGACCTCCCCGGCCTGGATCATCTGCACCGTCGTCGGCTCGCCCTGCGGGCCGGGACCCTCGAAGTGCTTGCGCAGCACAGTCGCCGCGACGCCGTTGCGGCGCAGCACCTCCGCGGTGCCCTGGGTAGCGAGGATCTCGAAGCCCCGGTCGGCGAGCACCTTGATCGGGAAGATCATCGAGCGCTTGTCCCGGTCGGCCATCGACACGAACACCTTGCCGCTGGTCGGCAGCGACCCGAAGGCGGCGGTCTGCGCCTTGGCGAACGCGGTCCCGAAGTCGGCGTCGAAGCCCATCACCTCGCCGGTGGACTTCATCTCCGGGCCGAGCACCGTGTCGACCTGCTTGCCGTCCGGGGCCCGGAACCGGTTGAACGGCATCACCGCCTCCTTGACCGCGATCGGGGCGTGCGCGGGCAGGTCTCCCCCGTCGCCCGCGGCCGGCAGCACCCCCGCGGCCCGCAGGTCGGCGATGGTCTCCCCCAGCATCACCCGGGCGGCGGCGCTGGCCAGCGGCGTCGCCGTGGCCTTGGACACGAACGGCACGGTCCGGCTGGCCCGCGGGTTGGCCTCCAGGACGTAGAGCACGTCGGAGCCGAGGGCGTACTGCACGTTCAGCAGGCCGCGCACCCCCACGCCTGCGGCGATGGCCTCGGTGGCCGCCCGGATCCGCTGGATCTCGTGAGCGCCGAGGGTGATCGGCGGGAGCGCGCAGGAGGAGTCCCCGGAGTGGATCCCGGCCTCCTCGATGTGCTCCATCACGCCGCCCAGGAACAGCTCGGTGCCGTCGTAGAGCGCGTCGACGTCGATCTCCACGGCGTCGTCGATGAACCGGTCCACCAGGACCGGGTGCTCCGGGCTGATCTCGGTGGCCCGCTCGATGTAGCCCTCGAGCGCCACGTCGTCGTACACGATCTCCATGCCCCGGCCGCCCAGCACGTACGACGGGCGCACCAGCACCGGGTAGCCGATGCCGGCCGCGATCTCCTGCGCCTCAGGGAAAGAGGTGGCCATCCCGTGCTTCGGTGCGGGCAGCCCGGCCTGGGCCAGCACCCGGCCGAAGGCGCCGCGCTCCTCGGCGAGGTGGATCGCCGCGGGCGGCGTGCCCACGATCGTGACCCCGGCGTCCTCCAGGCCCTGCGCAAGCCCCAGCGGGGTCTGTCCGCCGAGCTGGCAGATCACCCCGGCGACCGGCCCGGCCAGCGTCTCGGCGTGCACGATCTCGAGCACGTCCTCCAGGGTCAGCGGCTCGAAGTAGAGACGGTCGGAGGTGTCGTAGTCGGTGGAGACGGTCTCCGGGTTGCAGTTCACCATCACCGTCTCGTAGCCCGCCGCGGACAGCGCGAGGCAGGCGTGCACGCACGAGTAGTCGAACTCGATGCCCTGGCCGATCCGGTTAGGCCCGGAGCCCAGGATCAGCACGGCGGGCCGCTCCCGGGGCTGCACCTCGCTCTCCTCGTCGTAGGAGGAGTAGTGGTACGGCGTGCGAGCCGCGAACTCGGCCGCGCACGTGTCCACGGTCTTGTAGACCGGGCGGATGCCCAGCGCGTGCCGGACCCCGCGCACCACGGCGGGGGTGAGGCCGCGGATCCTGCCGATCTGGTCGTCGGAGAAGCCGTGCCGCTTCGCGTGCCGCAGCAGCCCGGGGGTGAGCTCCTCGGCGGCGGCCAGCTCCGCGGCGACCTCGTTGATCAGCGCGAGCTGGTCGAGGAACCATGGGTCGATGGCGGTGGCGGCGAACAGCTCCTCGGGGGTGGCTCCGGCACGGATGGCGTCCATCACCTCGCGGAGCCGGCCGTCGTGGGGCGTCCGGATGCTCTCCAGCAGGGTCGCCTTGTCCAGGTCGACCCACTCCTTGCGCCAGTCGAACGGCGCCTTCCTGTCCTCCAGCGAGCGGAGCGCCTTCTGCAGCGCCTCGGTGAAGTTGCGGCCGATAGCCATCGCCTCGCCCACCGACTTCATGTGCGTGGTCAGGGCGGGGTCGGCCATCGGGAACTTCTCGAACGCGAACCGCGGCACCTTCACCACGACGTAGTCCAGGGTCGGCTCGAACGCGGCCGGTGTCTGCAGGGTGATGTCGTTGGGGATCTCGTCGAGCGTGTAGCCGATCGCCACCTTGGCGGCGATCTTGGCGATCGGGAAGCCCGTCGCCTTCGAGGCCAGAGCGCTCGACCTCGATACCCGCGGGTTCATCTCGATCACAATCAGCCGGCCGTCGGCCGGGTTCACCGCGAACTGGATGTTGCAGCCGCCGGTGTCCACCCCCACCGAGCGGATGATGCCGATCGAGAGGTCGCGCATCGCCTGGGACTCGCGGTCGGTCAGCGTCATCGCCGGCGCCACCGTGATCGAGTCGCCGGTGTGGGTGCCCATCGGGTCGAGGTTCTCGATCGAGCAGACGATCACGACGTTGTCGGCCCGGTCCCGCATCACCTCCAGCTCGTACTCCTTCCAGCCGAGGATCGACTCCTCCAGGAGCACCTCGGTGGTGGGGCTGGCGGCCAGCCCGGCCCCGGCGATGCGGCGCAGGTCCTCGGCGTCGTAGGCCATCCCCGAGCCGGTACCACCCATCGTGAACGAGGGCCGCACCACCATCGGGTAGCCGAGCTCCTCGACAGCGCCGAGGCAGTCGTCCATGGTGTGGCAGATCACCGACCGCGCGGTCTCGCCGCCGAGCTCCTCCACGATCCGCTTGAAGGACTCGCGGTTCTCCCCGCGGTCGATCGCCTCGATACTGGCCCCGATCAGCTCGACGCCGTACTTCTCCAGGACGCCGGCCGCGTCCAGCGCGACAGCGCAGTTCAGCGCGGTCTGACCGCCGAGGGTGGCCAGCAGCGCGTCCGGGCGCTCCTTCTCGATCACCTTCTCCACGAACTCGGCCGTGATCGGCTCCACGTAGGTGGCGTCGGCGAAATCCGGGTCGGTCATGATCGTCGCGGGGTTGGAGTTGACCAGGATCACCCGGATCCCCTCGGCGCGCAGCACCCGGCAGGCCTGGGTGCCCGAGTAGTCGAACTCGCACGCCTGGCCGATCACGATCGGGCCGGACCCGATCACCAGGACGCTCTCGATGTCAGTGCGCTTGGGCATCAGCTGCTCCTGGTGGTCGGGCCGGACCGGGCGATCAGGTCGCGGAAGCGGTCGAAGAGGTGTCCCGCGTCGTGCGGCCCGGCGGCCGCCTCCGGGTGGTACTGCACGCTGAACGCGGTCACCCGGCCGCGGTCGTCGCGCAGCTCGAGGCCCTCCACGACGTCGTCGTTGAGGCATACGTGCGACACGCTCGCCAGGCCGTACGGCGTCGCCACCTGCTCGTCGAGCGGCGCGTCCACGGCGAAGCCGTGGTTGTGCGCCGTGACCTCGACCTTGCCGGTCGACCGGTCCATGACGGGCTGGTTGATGCCGCGGTGGCCGTACTTCAGCTTGTAGGTGCCGAACCCGAGGGCCCGCCCGAACAGCTGGTTGCCGAAGCAGATCCCGAAGAACGGGATGCCCGCCGCGAGCACCTGGCGCAGCAGCTCGACCTGGCCCTCGGTGGCGGCCGGGTCGCCGGGACCGTTGGAGAAGAACACCCCATCGGCGCCGGTGGCGCGGACGTCCTGGAGGCCCGCGGTGGCGGGGAGCACGTGCACCTCGATGCCTCGCTGGGCGAGCAGCCGCGGCGTGTTCGCCTTGATGCCGAGGTCCAGCGCCGCGACGGTGTGCAGGCGCTCGCCGACCGCCGGGACGACGTACGCCTCGGCGGTGGTGACCTCGCCGGCCAGCTCGGAGCCGGTCATCTCGGCCGCGCCGAGCACCCGCTCCAGCAGGACCTGCGGGTCGGTCTCGGTGCTGGAGATGCCGACGCGCATCGCGCCCCGCTCCCGCAGGTGCCGGGTGAGCGCCCGGGTGTCGACGCCGGAGATGCCGACGACGCCCTGCTCGCGCAGGTCGTCCTCGAGGCTGCGCACCGAGCGCCAGCTGGACGGGACGCGGGCCGGGTCGCGCACGACGTACCCGCTGACCCAGATCCGCCGGGACTCGGGGTCCTCGTCGTTCATGCCGGTGTTGCCGATGTGCGGTGCGGTCATCACCACGACCTGGCGGTGGTACGAGGGGTCGGTGAGCGTCTCCTGGTAGCCGGTCATGCCGGTGGAGAAGACCGCCTCCCCGAAGGTCTCCCCCGGGGCGCCGTACGCGTCGCCGTGGAAGGTGCGACCGTCCTCCAGGACCAGGATCGCGGAGCGGGCTCGGGCGGGTGTGCGGGCATGCGATGTCACGCCGTACCTCCTTGTCCGCCTCACAGGACGGGTCGTTAAAGGATGCCGATCGCAGGCGACCCTACCAGTCCGGCTGCGGGGGCCTCACGCGTCCTCGGGGGCCATCTCCGTGACCGCCCGGATCCACGCCTCGTGCTCGTCGCCGGTGGACCGAGGGCGACCGCCGCCCGCGAACTCGGTGAGCCGGAACCCGGTGTCGAGCAGCAGGTCGCCGTGCTGCCAGGTGACCACCAGCAGACCGTGCGGCGGCACCACCTTGCCGGCGATGCCGCGATCGTGGCGGGCCCCGCGCAGCGCCTCGGCGGGGATCCGGAACGAGCCCGCGAGCCGGACCACGTCGAGCCCCTCCGCGGACAGCGAGACCCGGCAGGTGCTGCGGGCGCCGAGCCCGCGCGCCACGACCCGGTCCAGCCAGTCACCGGCCGTCGTGGTCCCGAAGTACCGCGCGCCGGACTGCAGCACCGGGACCGGCTGCTGCTCCGCCGGGGGCACCTCGACCAGGGGCGGCAGGTCGTGCCTGCGGGCGCGCCGCCGCCAGCCTCGCCACATGCCGAGGTAGGCCAGGCCCAGCAGCCCGAACAGGATGAGCACCGGCAGCCAGGCCGGGGAGTGCCTCATCCGGCCGCACCGTCGAGCACCGTGGGCACGCCGCGGAGGAAGGTCGCGACCACGCGGCCGGGCAGCTCGCGGCCGACGTACGGCGTGTTGCGCGACAGCGAGGCGAGCCCGGAGCCGTCGACGACGCGGGAGAAGGACGGGTCGTAGAGGACGACGTTGGCCGGCTCCCCCGCTGCCAGCGGTCGTCCGTGACCGGGCAGCCGGCCAATCTCGGCGGGCCGCACCGACATCCGCTGCGCCACCCCGGCCCAGTCCAGCAGGCCGGTGTCGACCATCGTCTGCTGCACCACCGAGAGTGCCGTCTCCAGGCCGAGCATCCCGAACGCGGCCGCCTGCCACTCGCAGTCCTTGTCCTCGTGCGGATGCGGGGCGTGGTCGGTGGCGACGGCGTCGATGGTGCCGTCGGCGAGACCCGCGCGCAGCGCGTCGACGTCCGCGGCCGAGCGCAGCGGCGGGTTCACCTTGTAGATCGGGTCGTAGGTCGCGGCCAGCTCGTCGGTCAGCAGCAGGTGGTGCGGGCAGACCTCCGCGGTGACGTTCCAGCCCTTCGTCTTCGCCCAGCGCACGATCTCCACCGACCCCGCGGTCGAGACGTGGCAGACGTGCAGCCGGGAGCCGACGTGGGCGGCGAGCAGGCAGTCCCTGGCGATGATCGCCTCCTCGGCGACCGCGGGCCAGCCGCGCAGGCCGAGCCGTCCGGACAGCTCGCCCTCGTTCATCTGCGCGTCCTCGGTGAGCCGTGGCTCCTGGGCGTGCTGTGCGACGACGCCGTCGAAGGCCTTGACGTACTCGAGGGCCCGGCGCATCAGCACCGCGTCCGAGACGCACCTGCCGTCGTCGGAGAAGACCCGGACCCGCGCGGCCGAGTCGGCCATCGCCCCCAGCTCGGCGAGATGCTCGCCCCGCAGGCCGACGGTGACCGCGCCGACCGGGAAGACGTCGCAGTGGCCGGCCTCCCGGCCCAGCCGCCACACCTGCTCCACGACGCCGGCGGTGTCCGCGACCGGGTCGGTGTTGGCCATCGCGTGCACCGCGGTGAACCCACCCAGGGCGGCGGCCCGGGTGCCGGTCTCCACGGTCTCGGCATCCTCCCGGCCCGGCTCGCGCAGGTGCGTGTGCAGGTCGACCAGTCCGGGCAGCGCGACCAGCCCGCCCGCGTCGGTGCGCGCGTCGACCACCTCGGCGCCCGCGGCGGAGAGGTCCGCGCCGATCCCGGCGATCAGGCCGTCCTGGAGCAGCAGATCGGTCGGCTCGCCGCCGAGGACCCGGGCACCCCGGATCAGGTAGCTGGTCACAGGGTGGGCTCCTCGCGGGTGGGGGCAGGCAGGGTGGGCTCCTCGCGGGTGGGGGCAGGCAGGGTGGGAGCAGGCAGGGTGGGCTCCTGGCCCTCGTGCGCGGGGGCGGACAGGGCGGGCTCGGACCCGCCCAGCAGCAGGTAGAGGACCGCCATCCGGACCGCGACGCCGTTGGTGACCTGCTCGACGATCACCGAGCGCTGGGAGTCGGCCACGTCGGCGGTGATCTCCATGCCGCGGATCATCGGACCGGGGTGCATCACGATGGTGTGGTCCGGCAGCGTCGCCATCCGGCGCCCGTCGAGCCCGTAGCGCCGGCTGTACTCGCGGACCGTGGGGAAGAACGAGGCGTTCATCCGCTCCCGCTGCACCCGCAGCATCATCACCACGTCGGTCTTGGGCAGCACGGCGTCCAGGTCGTACGACGTCTCGACGTCCCAGCCCTCGATCCCGACGGGCAGCAGCGTCGGCGGCGCGACCAGCGTCACCTCGGCGCCCAGGGTCTTCAGCAGCAGCGCGTTCGAGCGGGCCACGCGGCTGTGCAGCACGTCCCCGACGATCGCGACCCGGCGACCGTCGAGGTCGCCGAGGTGCCGCCACATGGTGAAGGCGTCCAGCAGCGCCTGGGTGGGGTGCTCGTGGGTGCCGTCCCCGGCGTTGACCACGCTGCTGCGCGACCAGCCCGCGTTGGCCAGCAGGTGCGGCGCGCCCGAGGCCCAGTGCCGCACGACGACCGCGTCCGCGCCCATCGCCTCGAGGGTGAGGGAGGTGTCCTTCAGGCTCTCGCCCTTGCTCAGGCTGGAGCCCTTGGCGGAGAAGTTGATGACGTCGGCGGAGAGCCGCTTGGCGGCCGCCTCGAAGGAGATCCGGGTCCGGGTGCTGTCCTCGAAGAAGAGGTTCACCACCGTCCGTCCGCGCAGGGCCGGCAGCTTCTTGATCGGCCGGTCCGCCAGCGAGAGCATCTCCGCGGCGGTCTCGAGGACCAGCTCGGCGTCCGCGCGGGTGAGGTCCGCGGCGCTCAGCAGGTGCCGCTTCATCGCTGCCCCTCCTCGACCGGGGAGGCGGTCCCCGCGATGGTGACGGCGTCCTCGCCGTCGAACTCGCTGAGCCGCACCCGGACCGACTCCACCAGGGACGTGGGCAGGTTCTTGCCCACGAAGTCGGCCCGGATCGGCAGCTCCCGGTGGCCGCGGTCGACCAGGACGGCGAGCCGCACCGCCCGGGGGCGCCCGATGTCCCCGATCGCGTCCAGGGCCGCCCGGATCGTGCGTCCGGAGAACAGCACGTCGTCGACCAGCACCACCACCCGGCCGTCGATGCCGCCGTTGGGGATCTCGGTCGGGAGCAGGGTGCGGGCCGGGCGCAGCCGCAGGTCGTCGCGGTACATGGTCACGTCGAGGGACCCCGCGGGCACGTCGAGTCCCTCGACCGCGGCCATCCTCGCGGCGATGCGACGGGCCAGCGGCACCCCGCGGGAGGGGATGCCGAGCAGCACCAGGTCGGTCGCGCCCTTGTTGCGCTCGAGGATCTCGTGGGCGATGCGCGTCAGCGCCCGGGAGATGTCGTGCGGGTCCAGGACGGTGCGGGCGCCGGCGGACGGCGGGTCCGGTGGGACCGCCGAGGGTGAGGCGGACGGGGCAGGCACGAGGTGCAACCTCCTTCTCCGCCTCACGGGACGGCTCGTTAAAGGATGTCGATCGGGGCCGAACCTACCAGCCCGGCACCGCGGCAAAACACTTCAGCCCCAAGGTAAACATGCCGATATGTCCAGTATGCCCCGCCTGCGACCGATCGGCTCCCAGCCTGCCCTGGCCGTCACGGCCTGGTTCGTCCTGGCCGTCACCGCGTTGCTGCTGCCGGTGGCTGGGACCCAGCTGCACGCGGCCGTGAGCTTCATGCCGGCCCTGTTCGCGGCGGTGGGGTGCTTCGACGTGCTGTCGGTCTGCCTGCTGATCGGCGGCTACCGCGACAAGGGCGACGTCCGGCTGCTGGCGATGGCCGCGGCCTACGGCTGGTCGCTGGTGGCGATGACCGGGTACGCGCTGGCGTTCCCGGGGACCGTCGCGGAGCACCCGCCGTTGGCCGGCACGCCGTCCGTGGCGCCGTACCTGTACCTGCTCTGGCACGGCGGCTTCCCGGTGCTGCTCGGCCTGGCCGCGTCCCCGTGGCCCGCGGCCCTGCCGAGACTCACCAGGCTCGACCGGCGGGCCGCCATCGCGTGGCGCACGATGACCGTCACCGTGACCGTGGCGGCCGCCGTGGTGACGCTCCTGGTCGTCAACGCAGCCAGCCTGCCCACGCTCATCGTCGGCCTCGACAGCAGCCGGATGACGGCCCTGACCGCCCCGGTGGTGCTGCCGCTGGTCGCGCTCGCCCTGGCCGCGGCCTGGGTCGGCACCCGTGGACGGACCGGCCCCGACCGCTGGTGCCTGATCGCGATCCTGGTCTGCGCCTGCGACCTGACGCTCACCTACGTCTCGGGACACCGCTACAGCCTCGGCTGGTACGGCGGCCGCACGCTCACCCTGGTCGCCGCCGGGGTCGCGGTCGTCTCGATGCTCGCCTCGTTCCGCCGGCTGGCCGCGATCGCCGAGCACCACGCCACCCACGACGCCCTGACCGGGCTGGCGAACCGGCGGTGCGCCTACGACGTGCTCGAGCAGATGCTCACCCGCGCGCGGCACACCCGCCGGCCCCTCGGGGTGGTCAGCCTCGACCTGGACCACTTCAAGCGGATCAACGACGAGTACGGCCACGAGACCGGAGACGTGGTCCTGCGGGCCGTCGGGACGGCCCTGGCCGGGGAGTGCCGCGGCGCCGACCTGGTCGCCCGGGTGGGTGGCGAGGAGTTCCTGGTCCTGCTTCCCGACACCGACACCGACGGCACGATGGCGGCCGCGGAGAAGCTCCGCCTCGCGATCGCTGCCCTGGTGGTGCCCTCGCTCCCGCACGGCCTCACCGCCAGCCTGGGCGTCGCCACCATGACGACGGTCGAGGACGAGATCAGCGACCTGCTGCGCCGTGCCGACCAGGCGCTGTACGTGGCGAAGAACGCCGGCCGCAACCGCAGCATGGCCGCCGGCACCACCCAGACCCCGCACCTGCCGCTGCTCGACATGCTCGAGGCCTGGGAGGGGCACCCGGTGCCGCCCCTGGTGGCGACCCGGCGCTGACGCCGTCGCCCGCGGAGCACCGTCCGGGTGCTCGCCGGCGTCGACGAGCCGGCGGCCGACCGCAGGGTTCGAGCGGCCGGGGCCGTAGAGTCGCACTCATGGACGCGGTCGCCGCGGCGTTCGCGGCAGTCCCCCGGGCCGGCTTCCTCCCGAGGTCGCTGCGCCGCCGCGCGTCCTACGACGGGCCGCTGGACATCGGTCACGGCCAGACCAACTCCCAGCCGCTGACCGTCGACCGGATGCTGCGGCTGCTCGACGTGCAGCCGGGCTCCCGGGTCCTCGACGTCGGCTCGGGTTCGGGCTGGACCACCGCCCTGCTCGCGCATCTGACCGGCCCGGGCGGCAGCGTGCTGGGCGTCGAGATCATCCCCGACCTGGTCAGCACCGGGGCCGGCCACCTGCACGCGACCGGCTTCGACTGGGCGCGCATCGAGCCGGCCCGGCCCGGCGAGCTGGGCCGGCCGGACGAGGCGCCCTTCGACCGGATCCTGGTCTCCGCCGCGGCCCGCACCCTGCCCGAGGACCTGGTCGCCCAGCTCGCCGACGACGGCCGCCTGGTCGTCCCGGTCGCCGGGACGATGCTCCTGGTGGTCCGGCACGGGGAGGACCGTCGGGTCACCGAGCACGGCAGCTACCGGTTCGTGCCACTGCGCACTGGCCCGTTGTGACCATGGACGGCATGGTCCGTTTGATCCTACGATGTCCGTTCCGACACCCCGAGGCGTACGTTCGGGCGGCCAGCCCGCCCGCGCCTCGGAGTGACCGTGCGGGGGGTCGCGCGGTCCGCTGTGTGTCGTGGGGGGAAGAAGGGTCGACATGGACGGCGTGCACCAGGGACGCGGCAACCCGCGGAGAGCGGACCGGGAGGACAGCCGCAGCCGTGCGGAGCTGATGGCCGAGGTGGCGCGGCGCGCCGCGGTCCGCTCGGGGGCCCGGCTCACGCCGGGCACCCCCGTCCACGTCGACCTGCCCCGCCAGCGGGGCCCGCAGCGGGCCGGCGACCAGGGGTAGCCCTGGCCTCCGCCCCGGTGCGGTCCGGGCGACGCGCCTAGGCCAGGTCGGCGAGCGCGTTCTCCACGGCCCGGTGGTAGGTGGGATAGGCGTAGATCATCGTGCGCAGGGTGTCGGTGGGGATCTCCGCGTGCACCGCGGTGACCAGCATCGAGAGCACCTCGCCGCCGGCGGGGCCCACCGAGGTGGCTCCCACCAGCACGCCACGGTCGGCGTCCTCGACCAGCTTGACCAGCCCCTGGGCCTGGCCGATCCAGCCGCGGGTGGAGGTGGACAGGTCGGTGGTCGCGACCCGGACCCGCAGCCCGGCGTCCCGCGCCTGCTGCTCGGTCATCCCCACCGCACCCACCTCGGGATCGGTGAAGGTCACGTGCGGCACGGCGTGGTACGACGCCCCGGGGCCGTCCTGGCCCAGGATGTCGCGCACCGCGATCGCGGCCTGGTACATCGACATGTGCGTGTAGGCGCCCTTGCCGGTGATGTCGCCGATCGCCCAGAGACCACCCCCGTCGGCGGACGGCACCCGCAGGTGCTCGTCGACCTCGAGCCGGTGCGCCTCCGGGTCGAGCCCGACCGTGTCCAGCCCGAGGTCCGCGAGGTTGGTGTGCCGGCCCGCCGCGACCAGCAGCTTGTCGGCCTGCAGGGTCTGCTCCCCCGCCCGGACGGTGAACTGGCCGTCCGCGAAGGAGACCGACTCGATGGTGACCTCGGTCAGCACCTGGATGCCCTGGGCCGCGAACACGTCCGCCAGCAGCCGGGCGGCCTCGGGCTCCTCGGGGGACATGATCCGCTCCCCGACCTCCAGCATCGTGACGTGCACGCCGAAGCGGGAGAAGACCTGCACGAGCTCGGCGCCGATCGGGCCGCCGCCCACCACGATCAGCGAGCCGGGCAGCTCGCCGAGCTGCATGGCCTCGCGGTTCGTCCAGTACGGCGTGTCCGCGAGACCGTCGATGTCCGGGGCGGACGGGTGCGTGCCGGTGTTCAGCACGACGCCCTTCCGGGCGGTGTACGTCGACCCGTCGACCTCGACCGTGCGCGGACCGCTCAGCCTGGCGGAGCCCCGGACGAAGGTGACCCCGGCGTCCTTGAGGCGGTCCACCGCCGACTGGTCGTCCCAGTCGGTGGTCGCCTCGTCGCGGATCCGGGTGTGCACCGGCGTCCAGTCGGAGGTCACCGTGCTCGTCCCGGCCAGGTCGGGGACCCGGCGCCCCTCGGCCAGCGCGTCCGCCGCCCGGATCATCATCTTGCTCGGGATGCAGCCGAAGTAGGGGCACTCGCCGCCCACCAGCCGACGGTCCACGCCCACCACGTCCAGCCCGGCCTGAGCCAGCTGGGTCGCCACCGACTCGCCCCCCGGACCCAGTCCGACGACGACGACGTCCACCTCGTTGTGTGCAGTCATGGGGTCAGCCTGCCATGGGCTCGACGCCCTAGGCTGGCGGGCATGGCTCACGGCACCCACGACCACACCGACGACCCGCGCAACGCCGGGGTCCTGGTCTGGGTCAACGGCGACCTGGTGCCCCGCGAGCGCGCCGTGGTGTCGGTGTTCGACTCCGGCTTCGTGCTCGGGGACGGCGTGTGGGAGGGCCTGCGGGTGCGCGCCGGGCACCCCGCGTTCCTCGAGCAGCACCTGGACCGGCTCTACGAGGGCGCCCGCGCCCTGCTGATGGACGTCGGCCTGACCCGCGCGGAGCTGACCGCCGCCCTGTACGCCACGCTCGAGGCCAACGGCATGGTCGACGGCGTCCACCTGCGGCTGATGGTGACCCGCGGCGTGAAGTCCACGCCGTACCAGGACCCGCGGGTGACCGTCGGGCCCGCCACCGTGGTGATCGTCGCCGAGCACAAGGAGGCGACCGCGCACACGATCGAGCGCGGGATCACCCTGTTCACCACCCACGTGCGGCGGGCCGCGCCGGACACTCTGGACCCGAAGCTGAACTCGCACAGCAAGCTCAACGACGTGACCGCCTGCATCCAGGCCTACACCGCCGGCGCCGACGAGGCCCTGATGCTCGACCCGCACGGCTTCGTGGCGACCTGCAACAGCACGCACTTCTTCGTGGTGAAGCAGGCCGAGGACGGACCGGAGGTCTGGACCTCCGACGGCCGGTACTGCCTGGGCGGGATCACCCGCGGCAACGTGCTGCGGATGTGCCGGGCCGACGGGATCACCGCCCGCGAGACCACCTTCAGCCTGACCGACGTCTACAGCGCCTCGGAGGCGTTCGTGACCGGGACGTTCGCCGGGGTGGTCCCGGTGCGCTCCGTCGACGGGCGGACCATCGGCACCGGGGCCCGCGGCCCGGTCGTCGAGCAGCTGCAGCGCCGCTACGTCGACCTCGTCGACGCCGACGTGGCCGGTCGCACCCGGCCATGACCATCCGGCTGGCGGTCTGGTCCGGACCCAGGAACCTCTCCACGGCCCTGATGCGCGCGTTCGAGAACCGCGAGGACGCCGTCGTCGTGGACGAGCCGCTCTACGCCGCCTACCTGGCCCGTACCGGGCTCGACCACCCGGGCCGGGCCGCCGTCCTCGCCTCGCAGCCGACCGACCTGGACACAGCGATCCGGAGCCTGCACGACCCGCTGCCGGCCGGGGTCCGCGTGCACTACGCCAAGCACATGAGCCACCACCTGCCCGAGGGCGGCGACCTGGCCTGGACGGCGGCGTTCCGCAACGTGCTGCTGGTCCGCGACCCCGCCGAGGTGGTGGCCTCCTACGTGCGGTCCCGGGAGTCCTGCGAGCCGCTCGACATCGGGCTGCTCCAGCAGCTGTGGCTGCTCGACGCGTGGGAGCAGCCGCCCCCGGTGGTCGACGCCGGTGACTTCCTGCGTGACCCGGAGGGGCACCTGCGCTGGCTGTGCGACTGGCTCGGGCTGCCGTTCACGCCGGCGATGCTGTCCTGGCCGGCCGGCCCACGCCGCTCCGACGGTGTCTGGGCGCCGTACTGGTACGACGCGGTGTGGCGCTCCACCGGCTTCGAGCCCTACCGTCCGCGGGAGGTCTCCCTGGACCCGCACGACGCGGCGGTCGCGGAGGCCTGCCGCCCCGCCTACGAGCGGCTGCGGGCCCTGCGGCTGCGACTCTGAGCAGCCCCCGGTCCTGTCGGTGGTCGGTCCTAGGGTCGGTGTCGAGCGGACCCGGACGGCGGGTGCGGGAGAGGCGGTGACGTGATGGGTGAGCTGACCTGGAAGATCGAGCTGGTGCCGCTGGCGGTGAGCGACGTGGACCGGGCGGTGGACTTCTACGGCCGCCGGCTGGGCTGGCAGGTGGACATGGACCGGACCGTCCACGAGGGGCTGCGCTTCGTGCAGGTCACCCCGCCCGGCTCGGCCTGCTCGGTGTGCTTCGGGATCGGGCTCGGCATGCTGCCCGACGGCGCGCAGCAGATGATCCAGGTGGTCGTGGCCAGGGCCGAGGACGCCCGGGACCACCTGCGCGAGAACGGCATCGAGTGCTCCGAGGTCGACGAGCAGCCGTGGGGCCGCTTCGTGACCATGAGCGACCCGGACGGCAACCGGTGGGCGTTCCAGGAGCTGGTGCCCACCGGCTGACCGGCGGCGGCCGGGTCAGCCGCTGAGCGCGGGCTTGTTGCGGACGATGTTGCCGAGCACACCGTTCACGAAGGCCGGCGACTCGTCCGTGGACAGGTCCCGCACCAGGTTCATCGCCTCGGTGATCGCGACCGCGTCGGGCACGCCGTCGACGTAGAGGATCTCGTAGATGCCGATCCGCAGCGCGTTGCGGTCCACCGCCGGCATCCGGTCCAGCGACCAGCCCTGGGCGTAGGTGCTGACCAGCTCGTCGAGCCGCGCCTGGTGGTCGCGGATGCCGCGGATCAGCTCGACGGTGTACTCGTTGACCGGCGGCTCGGCGGTGATCACCCGCTCGTCGAGCGTGGCGCCCAGGGGCAGGCCGCGCACCTCGCACTCGAAGAGCACGTCGAGCGCCCGCTTGCGGGCCTTGGATCGGGCGGCCATCAGGAGCTGACGCGACCCAGGTAGCTGCTGTCGCGCGTGTCCACCTTGATCTTCTCGCCGGTGGTGATGAACAGCGGGACGTTGATGGTGTGCCCGGTCTCCAGCGTCGCCGGCTTCGTGCCGCCGGTGGAGCGGTCGCCCTGCAGGCCCGGCTCGGTGTACTGGACCTCCAGCTCGACGGAGGCCGGCAGCTCGATGTAGAGCACGCGTCCCTCGTTGGTGGCCACGATCGCGTCCTGGTTCTCGAGCAGGAAGTTGGTGGCGTCGCCGACCACGTCCGGCGGGACCTCGAGCTGCTCGAAGGTCGAGGTGTCCATGAAGACGAAGGACGTGCCGTCGTTGTACAGGTACTGCATCGTCCGCTTGTCGACGCTGGCCACGTCCACCTTGACGTCGGCGTTGAAGGTCTTGTCGACGGTCTTCCCCGAGCCGATGTTCTTCAGCTTGGTGCGGACCACCGCCCCGCCCTTGCCGGGCTTGTGGTGCTGGAACCAGATGACGGACCACAGCTGCCCGTCCAGGTTGAGAACCATGCCGTTCTTCAGGTCGTTGGTCGTTGCCATGCTCAGGGATGCCTTGTCTGTCGCGGAGTGGGTCGGGGCCGGTCACCGGCTCGGCCGGCGGAGCCGGTCCGTCGTCTGCTGGTCCCGGGCGTGCGGGCGCACCCGGGGGCGCGGCCCTGGGAGTCTACCGAGAGCCGATTCCACGCCGAAATCGGCGCTCGCCGGCTACAGCGAGATCAGCGCCCGCAGCGCCAGCCGGTAGGAGTCCACACCGAAGCCGGCGATCACCCCCGTGGCCACGCCGGAGACCACCGACGTGTGCCGGAACGTCTCCCGGGTGTGCGGGTTGGTCAGGTGCACCTCGACCAGCGGCGCGGTCAGCTGGGCGCAGGCGTCGCGGAGGGAGTAGCTGTAGTGCGTGAACGCGGCGGGGTTGAGCACCACCGGTGTGCCCGCGTCGGCCGCCTCGTGCAGCCAGCCGACCAGCTCCGCCTCGTCGTCGGTCTGCCGCACCTCCACCTCGAGCCCGAGCGCGGCACCGTCGGTGCGGCACAGCCGGTCCAGGTCGTCGTAGGAGGTGTGCCCGTACACGTCCGGCTCGCGGGAGCCGAGCCGGCGCAGGTTCGGCCCGTTGAGCACCAGCACCCGGCTCGACTCAGCCATGAGGACCGCCCAGGTCGACGGTGCTCGCGGGGACCACCCGCGGGGCGGAGACCTCGGCCCACGCCGCGGTCAGCAGCGCCGGGTCGGGCGCGGTCAGCACCGAGGGCCGGGCGAGCCCGTCGAGCACCACGAACCGCAGCTGGTCCCCGCGGGTCTTCTTGTCCAGGCGCATCGCCTCGAGCAGCTGCGGCCAGTCCGCCCCGGCGTAGGTGGTCGGCAGCCCGACCAGCTCCAGGACTGCGCGGTGCCGCTCGGCGGTGGCCTCGTCCAGCCGGCCGGCCAGTCGCGCCAGCTCCGCGACGAAGGTCATCCCGATCGCCACCCCGGCGCCGTGCCGGAACCGGTAGCGCTCGGCCCGCTCGATGGCGTGCCCGAGGGTGTGCCCGTAGTTGAGGACCTCGCGCCCCGGGTGACCGGCGGTCCCTCCGGTCTCCCGCAGGTCGGCCACCACCACGTCGACCTTGACCCGGATGGCCCGCGTGACGAGCTCGCGCAGCACCTCCGAGCCCGGCGTCGTGGCGGCCAGCGGGTCCTGCTCGACCAGGTCGAGGATCGTCGGGTCGGCGACGAACCCGCACTTCACCACCTCGGCCAGCCCGCTGATCAGCTCGTTGCGGGGCAGCGTCTCCAGGGCCGCCAGGTCGCACAGCACCCCGGCCGGCTCATGGAAGGCGCCGACCAGGTTCTTGCCCTCGGTGGTGTTGATCCCGGTCTTGCCGCCCACCGCCGCGTCCACCATCGCGAGCAGGGTGGTCGGCAGGTGCACGACCTTGACCCCGCGCAGCCAGGTAGCCGCGACGAACCCGCCCAGGTCCGTGGTCGCACCGCCGCCGACCGTGACGACGGCGTCGCTGCGGGTGAAGCCGGTCTGCCCGAGCACCTGCCAGCAGAACGACGCCACCGGCGCCAGCTTGGCCTCCTCGCCGTCGGGGATCTCGATGCCGTGCGCCTCGAAGCCCTGGGCGGCGAGGTCCTCGCGGATCGCCTCCCCGGTGGCCGCGAGCCCGCGCGGGTGGATCACGGCCACCCGGCGCACGCCGTCCCCGAGCATCGCGCCGAGCTCCCCCAGCAGCCCGGTGCCGACGACCACGTCGTACGGCGCCGCGCCGCCGACGTGCAGCCGGGTGGTGTCTGACGGTTCGCTCACGGGTGCTCCTCGGCCTGGTCCTGGGTGGGTGCGGAGTCCGTGGCGGCACGGCCCTCCACGAGGCGGGCCACCTCCTGCGCCACGTCCCGGGCGGTGCGACCGTCGGTCTCCACCGTCGCCGTGGCTACCTCGGCGTACAGCGGTGCCCGCTCGTCGAGCAGCGTCTTGATCCGGGTCCGCACGTTGCCGAGCAGCAGCGGCCGGCCGGTGCCCAGGCCGACCCGGCGGGTCGCGTCAGCGAGCCCGACACGCAGCAGCACGACGGTGTGGCCGCGCAGGTCCGCGCGGGTCCGCTCGTCGAGCACCGCGCCGCCGCCCAACGCCAGCACGCCGCGGTGCGAGGCCAGCGCGGCCGACACGGCGTCGCGCTCGAGCGCCCGGAAGCGCTGCTCGCCGTCGTCGACGAAGATCTCCGAGACCGGCTTCCCGGCGACCGCCTCGACGTCGTGGTCGGTGTCGCGCGCGGCGACGCCCCAGCGGGCGGCCAGCAGGGCGGCGACGGTGGACTTGCCGGCGCCCATCGGCCCGACCAGCACCACCCGGGGTGCGTCAGCGGGGCCGGCCTCGGCGGGCCGGTCCGGGGGGGCCGGCTCGCCCGCGCTCACCTGATCCTCATCGACGACAGGTAGCCGTCCAGGTTCCGCTTCGTCTCCTGGACGGAGTCGCCCCCGAACTTCTCCAGCACGACGTCGGCGAGGACGAGGGCGACCATCGCCTCGGCCACGATCCCGGCGGCCGGGACCGCGCACACGTCCGAGCGCTGGTGGTGGGCGACGGTCTCCTCACCGGTGGCGACGTCGACGGTGCGCAGCGCCCGCGGGACGGTCGCGATCGGCTTCATCGCCGCGCGGACCCGCAGCGCCTCGCCGGTGGACATGCCGCCCTCGGTGCCCCCGGAGCGGCCCGAGCTGCGTCGCAGACCGCCCTCCCCGCGCACGATCTCGTCGTGGGCTCGCGATCCCGGGTCGGCGGCGAGCGCGAAGCCGTCCCCGACCTCCACGCCCTTGATCGCCTGGATCCCCATCAGCGCGCCGGCCAGCCGGGCGTCCAGGCGGCGGTCCCAGTGCACATGTGAGCCGAGACCGGGCGGCAGCCCGTGCACGACGACCTCGACCACGCCGCCGAGGGTGTCCCCGTCGCCGTGGGCCGCGTCGATGGCCTCCTGCATCTGCTTGCTGGCGTCCGGGTCCAGGCAGCGCACCGGGTCGGCGTCCAGCGCCGCCACGTCGGAGGGCAGCGGCACCGAGCCGGCCGGCGCCTGCACCGACCCGATCGCCACCACGTGCGAGACCACCTCGGCGCCGACGGCCTGCCGCAGGAACTTGCTCGCGACCGCCCCGAGCGCGACCCGGGCCGCGGTCTCCCGGGCCGACGCGCGCTCGAGGATCGGACGGGCCTCGTCGAAGTCGTACTTCTGCATGCCCACCAGGTCCGCGTGCCCGGGTCGCGGCCGGGTCAGCGCGGCGTTGCGCGCCAGCGCCTCCAGCTCGGCCTCGTCGACGGGGTCGGCGGCCATCACCTTCTCCCACTTCGGCCACTCGGTGTTGCCGATCCGGATCGCGAGCGGGCTGCCCAGCGAGGCGCCGTGCCGCAGTCCGCCGACGATCTCGACCTGGTCCTGCTCGAACTTCATCCGGGCGCCGCGTCCGTAGCCGAGCCGCCGGCGCGCCAGGGCGTCGACGATGTCGGCGGACGTCACCTGGACGTGCGCGGGAAGACCTTCGAGGACGGCGACCAGTCCCGGACCATGGGACTCGCCGGCGGTGAGCCATCGCAGCATGCGGCAAGTCTTTCACGGGGCCGGTGCCACCGGCGCCGCGAGGCCGTCGCCGCGAGTCCGCCGTCACCGCCGGCCCCCGTCACCGCGGGACCACCGTCACCGGGAGACCAGCGACACCAGCCCGTTGACGACCGCGCCGTAGCCCGCGGCCAGCTGGGCCGGGAACACCACGCCCAGCCACGCGCCGAGCACCAGGTGCGGCCCGAACGGCGAGTGCCGGTGGTGGAACACCCGGACCAGGCTGAGCAGCACGCCGACGACGCCGCCGAGCAGGAACGCGGTGTAGAGCCCGAGCGCCAGCTGTGGCAGGCCGACCCACCCCACCGCCAGGCCGAGCAGCCCGGCCAGCCGCACGTCCCCGTAGGCCATCCCGCCGGCGGGCAGGAAGCGCCACAGCAGCCAGAAGAACCCGAAGGCGGACAGCCAGCCGATGACGGCGTGGCCCAGCGCCGACCAGTCCCCCGTCACCGCGGCGGCCAGCAGGGCCAGCACGGCGACCACCAGGTACGACGGCGCGATCAGCCGGGTCGGGAGGTAGCGGGTGCGCCAGTCGACCACTGAGAGCGCGATGCACACCGGCACCAGGTAGAGCAGGAAGACCAGGGCGGGCGTCCAGCCGGTGCGGGCACCCAGCAGGCCCCCGGCCACCGAGGCGACTCCGGCCGCCTTCCAGCGCAGCCCGGGCAGAGCCGCGACCTCGGTGTAGAGCTCCTTCGGCTCGTCGACCGGCCGGGAGAAGTCCGACTCGTTCGCAGCCGGCTCCAGCCGCTGGTCCTCGGGGTCCGGGGCCGGCTCGGGGAGCCGGGCGACCAGCTGCGGCACCAGGGCTCCGCCGACCAGGCCGACGGCCGCCGCGACCAGCGCGGTGTCGAGGAACCAGGTCATGGCGAGGACCCTAGTGGCCGGTGTCGGTGCGGCGCGGGCGTTCGCGTGGACCCGCGGGGTCGCCGCCGGGCCCGTCGCCGGCCCCGCCGCCGGCCCGTCGCCGGCCCCGCCGCCGCGCCCCGCCGCCGGGCTCGTCGCCCGCCCTGTGGACGGCCCCGTGGACGGCCCGGTCGCGGACCCGGGTCGGCGACCGGCGACCGGCGACTCTCAGGCTCCCCGCGTCGCGAGGGCCTCCTCGCCGGCCCGGCGCATGGTGGCGAGGGGACCGGGTCGGTGCCCGGTCATCAGCTCGACCTGGAGCACCGCCTGGTGGACCAGCAGGTCGAGGCCCGAGACCAGCACCCGTCCGGTCGCGACCGCGTGCTGGGCCAGCGGGGTCGGCCACGGGTCGTAGACGACGTCGAAGACCGCCACCGCCCGGTCCGCCCACGCCAGCGCACCGGCCCCCTGGGCGGTCGCCGGGATGGTGGAGACCAGCACGTCGGCCGGCTCCGGGGTCCCGGTCCCGGTCCGTCGTACGACGACCTCGGGTCGGCCCGGGTGCCGGGCCGCGACGGCGACGGTCTCGGCGGCGCGGGTCTCGTCGCGCACCACCAGCGTGACCCGGCGGCAGCCGAGGTCCGCTAGGCCGAGCAGGGTCGAGGCCGCGGTCGCCCCGCCGCCCAGGATCACCGCCCTCTGCACGGGACCGTCGTAGCGCTCCCGCAGCGCGTCGGTCGAGCCGCGCACGTCGGTGTTGTGGCCGGTGCGGCGCCCGCCGGACAGGACCAGGGTGTTCGCCGCACCCGCCTGGACCGCGCGGTCGGTCAGCGCGTCGCACAGCGGCACCACGCTGCGCTTCAGCGGCATCGTCAGGGAGAGGCCGCGCCAGGACTCGTCCAGCCCGGCCAGGAACGCCGCCAACGACTCCTCGGTGACCTCCCGCGCCTCGTAGGTCCAGTCCAGGCCGAGCTCGGCGTACGCGGCCCGGTGCAGCGCCGGGGAGAGCGAGTGCCCGATCGGCGAGCCGAGCACCGCACACCGTCCGCTCAACAGTCGTGCGTCCGGCAGTAGGCGCGGAACTTCTCGACGTTCTTGAGGTGGTCGGCGTAGCTGGTGGCGAAGCTCATCGCCCCGTTGCTCGGATCGGTGGTGACGAAGTAGAGCCACGGGCCCGGCGTGGGCCGCAGGGCCGCCCGGATCGCCTGCTCACCGGGGGCCGCGATGGGCGTCGGCGGGAGCCCCGCGTTCTTGTAGGTGTTGTACGGCGAGTCCGCGGAGCGCTGCTGGTCAGTGGTGGTCAGCTTCCCCTGGGTGCGGAAGATGTAGACGATCGTGGTGTCCAGCTGCAGCGGCTGGCCCTTGTCCAGCCGGTTGTAGATCACCCGGGCGATCTTCGGGAAGTCCCGCGGCAGCTTGCCCTCCGCCTGGACGATGCTGGCCACCGTCATCACGTCGTGCACGCTGTAGCCCAGGGCCTTGGCCCGTGCGTCCATCCGCAGGTCGGCGACGGCCGCGTCGTACCGCTGCACCATCGCGGTCAGGATCGAGCGCGGGGTGGCGTCGGGCGCGAGCTCGTAGGTGGCCGGGAACAGGTAGCCCTCCGGCCTGTCGCGGGCGTACGACGGCAGCCCGAGCTGGCCGGGCCGGGCCAGCACCCGCTCGAACTGCCGGACGGAGAACGACGTCCGCTTGGCCAGCAGCGCGACGATCTGGTCGACGCGGAGGCCCTCGGGCACGGTGACCGCGTTGCGGACCCGGTTCTTCGGGTCGACCAGCAGCGCCAGTGCCGCCTCGGCCGACATCTGCTTGCGCAGCCGGTAGAAGCCGACCTGGATCCCCACCGACTTGGGGTCGTCGCGCGCGGCGTCGGCGAAGGCGCGGACCGACTTGACCACGTCCTTCGCGACCAGCGACGTCGCGATCTCGGAGGCCGACTGGCCGCGCTCCACCTCGACGAGGACCCGGCCGCTGCCGTTGCCGTCGTAGTCAGGGGCCGGGCTGAGCCGGTCGCGCAGGGTCTGCAGACCGAACGAGTAGGCGGCCAGGCCCCCGCCGACCAGGACGGCCAGCGCCAGCAGCACCGCCAGGCAGCCGAACGCCTGGCGCCGCCGCGGCCGCGTCCCGTCGGGGCGGAGCTCCAGTCCGAAGTGGCTCACCTGCTGGTCTCATCTCTCTGTGGCCGGTCGGGGGTCCCCCGGCCGGTGGCCGCGCTGTCCGCCGGTCCGGTCGCCGCTCCTGGCCCTCCCCCGCCCTCCGGCGCGCTCGGGACCACGAGCTCGCCCGGAGCGTCCCCGGTGCCGCGCTCGGTGTCCAGGGCATTCTGCAGGATCACCACCGCCGCCGCCTGGTCGACGACGGCGCGGCGCTTCTGTCCCTTCTTGCCGCGTCCGCGGAGCACCGCCTCCGCGGACACGGTGCTCAGCCGCTCGTCGCACAGCCGCACCGGCACCGGCGCGACCCGGTCCGCCAGCCGGGCCGCGAACAGCCGCACCTTGGCCGCCGCGGGCCCCTCGCCCCCCGACAGCGACCGGGGCAGGCCGACGACCAGCTCGGCCGCGTCCTCCTCGACGACGAGCGCGTGCAGCCGCGCCACGTCGCCCGCGCCGGCGCGCACGGTCTCGACCGGCGTGGCGATCAGGCCGGCCGGGTCGCTGCGGGCGACGCCGATCCGGGCGTCGCCGACGTCGACCCCGAGACGCACTCCGCGCCGCATCGGGTCAGCCCCGCCCCGGGGACAAGGGGCCGGTCCTGCTCATCGCTGGGTGGCGGCGCGACCGACCTCGTGCTCGACGTCGACCAGCGCCTGGTCGGCGTGCGCCAGGTCGGTGCCGCCTCCCTGTGCGACGTCGTCCTTGCCGCCGCCGCTGCCGCCGAGGGCGAGCGCCGCGGTCTTGACCAGCGCGTTGGCCGAGAGTCCCCAGGCCCGGGCCTCGTCGTTGACCGCGACCACGACCGCGGGCTTGCCGCTGCTGGAGCCGATCACCGCGACCACGCCCGGGCGCCCCTGCGGCAGCCGGCCCCGCACGTCCAGGGCCAGCCTGCGCACGTCGCCCGCGCCGGCGCCGTCGACCCGGTGGCCCACGAAGGAGACGCCGTAGACGTCCCGCGCGCTGGTCGCGAGGGTGCCGGCCGCGGCCAGCACCTGCTGCACGCGGACCCGCTCGATCTCCTTCTCCGCCGTGCGCAGCCGCACCACGATGTCGTTGACGCGCTCCGGCAGCTCCTCGGCGCGCACCTTGAGCACCTCGCTGAGCTGCGCGACGAGCACGTGCTCGCGGGCCAGGAAGCGGTAGGCGTCCCCGCCGACCAGCGCCTCCACCCGGCGGACGCCGGACCCGATCGAGGACTCGCCGAGCAGCTTGACCACCCCGAGCTGGCCGGACCGGCCGGCGTGCGTGCCGCCGCAGAGCTCGCGGGCCCAGTCGCCCACCGAGATCACCCGCACCCGGTCACCGTACTTCTCGCCGAACAGCGCCATCGCCCCGGAGCTGCGGGCCTCGTCCTGGGTCATCACCTCGGCGTGCACGGCGAGGTCGGCGAGCACCAGGTCGTTGACCCGCGCCTCGACATCGGCCATCGCGGAGGCCGGCACCGCACCGGTCGCGGAGAAGTCGAAGCGGAACCGGCCCGGCGCGTTCTCGGACCCGGCCTGGGTGGCGGTGTCGCCGAGGGCCTCCCGGAACGCCTTGTGCACCATGTGCGTGGCGGTGTGCGCGCGGCTGATCGACTTGCGGCGCTCGATGTCCACGAGTGCCTCGCCCGCCGCCCCGACCGTGACCTCGCCGGAGAGCACCCGGACCTGGTGCACCACCAGGCCACTGATCGGGGACTGCACGTCGAGCACCTGCACGCGCGCACCGTTGCCGAGCTCGAGGACGCCCTGGTCGGCGAGCTGCCCGCCGCCCTCGGCGTAGAACGGGGTCCGGTCCAGGACCAGCTCGACCTCGTCGCCCTCGCGCGCCGCCGACACCACCCCGGAGGCGGTGACCAGGCCGCGCACCGTCGCCTCGGAGACCACCTCCGAGTAGCCGGTGAACTCCACCGCCCGGCCGAGAGCGTCCGCGACCTCGCGGTACGGCCCGACGTCGCCGTGCTGGCCCTTCTTGGCGCGCGCGTCCGCCTTGGCCCGCTCGCGCTGCTCCGACATCAGCCGGCGGAAGCCGTCCTCGTCGACGGCCAGGCCCTGCTCGGAGGCCATCTCCAGGGTCAGGTCGATCGGGAAGCCGTAGGTGTCGTGGAGGGCGAAGGCCTGGTCCCCCGAGAGCTGGGTCCGGCCGCCGGTCTTGGCCTGCTCGGCGGCCAGGTCGAAGATCGTGGTGCCGGTCCGGAGCGTCTGCCGGAAGGCGTCCTCCTCGGCGTAGGCGATCGTCGAGATCCGCTCCCAGTCCGAGGCGACCTCGGGGTAGGACAGCGCCATCTTGTCGCGGGTGACCGGCAGCAGCTCGGGCAGCGTGCGGTCCTCGACCCCGAGCAGGCGCATGCTCCGCACGGCCCGGCGCAGCAGCCGCCGCAGCACGTAGCCACGGGCCTCGTTGCCGGGGGTGACCCCGTCGGCGATCAGCATCATCGCGCTGCGCACGTGGTCGGCCACCACCCGGAAGCGGATGTCGTCCTGGTGGTCCCGGCCGTAGCGGCGCCCGGAGAGCTCGACCGCCTTCTCGATGACCGGGAAGATCTCGTCGATCTCGTACATGTTCTCCCTGCCCTGGAGCAGGAACGCGACCCTCTCCAGGCCCATGCCGGTGTCGATGTTCTTGCTGGGCAGCGGGCCGCGTACGTCGAAGTCGGACTTGCTGCGGACCGCGCTGAGCTCCTCCTGCATGAAGACCAGGTTCCAGAACTCCAGGTAGCGGTCGCCCGCGTCCCAGTCGCGCTCCGCCCCGAACTCGGGGCCCCGGTCGATGAGGATCTCGCTGCAGGGGCCGCCCGGACCCGGCACGCCCATGCTCCAGTAGTTCTCCGCCTTGCCCAGGCGCACGATCCGGTCGTCGGGGAGTCCGGTGACCTGCTTCCAGAGCGCGACCGCCTCCAGGTCGTCCTCGTAGACGCTCGGGTAGAGCCTGCTCTCGGGCAGCCCGTAGCCGCCGTCGGCCTGGGACCGGGTGACCAGCTCCCAGGCGAGCTCGATGGCCCGCTCCTTGAAGTAGTCACCGAAGGAGAAGTTCCCGCACATCTGGAAGAACGTCCCGTGCCGGGTGGTCTTGCCGACCTCGTCGATGTCCAGGGTGCGCACGCACTTCTGCACGCTGACCGCGCGCTTGTACGCCGGCGTCTCCTGGCCCAGGAAGTAGGGCTTGAACGGCACCATGCCGGCGTTCACGAACAGCAGGTTCGGGTCGTCGAGCAGCAGCGACGCCGAGGGCACCACCTGGTGGCCGTTCCCCTCGAAGTGCGCCAGGAACCGGCGGCGGATCTCCGCGGTGTCCATCAGTCGTTGCCCTCTCTCGTGGTCGCCTCGTCGTCAACGGCTGACAGCGCGGCGGGTGGTCTTCCCTGGGACGTGAGGCCGAGGCGCTCACGTACGTCGTCTTCCTTCTCGGTCATGCCGGTGCGGACCTCGTCCCGGAACAGCCGCAGTCCCACCGACATCCCGGCGAGCCGGTCGGAGAGTCCCTCGGGGGTGAGCGCCTCGGCGACCCGGCGGGCCCGGCTCACGGTGTACACGCCGACGCCCGCTCCCGCGACGAACCACAGGGCGCGGCTCACGCGGCGTCCCCCGAGAGGTCGGCCGTGGACCTGGCGCGCAGCTGCCGGCGGGCCTGCTTGAGGTCGTGCCGGCGGCGCCGACGCGACCGCTTGACCTCGCGACGCATCTCGAACCTGATCCGGTTGCGGCTCTCCGCCGACAGCGCCCGCCGTACGCCGTGCGCGACCGCGACCGCCCGGACCACCGTCTCCGTCGCCGCGACCGTGGCGAACCGGCCGGCGGGCAGCACCGGAGCGGCGTCCTCGACCCGCACCAGGCGGGTGCCGGGCGCGGCCGGCATCGAGGTGATCAGGTACTCGCGGTCCGTCGGGTCCTCGCACGGGGGCTGCCCGTCCTCGCGCCGGGGCGGGCCGGAGGGCTGCTCGACGCGCACGCGGAGGGCGGCCAGGTCGGCCCTGGCGACGTCCAGCTCAGCCTCCAGCCGGCGCCGGGAACGGCGGGACCGGACGGCGACCAGGGCGACCAGGAGCACGGACACCAGCGCCACCACCGCGACGACGGCGACCGTCGACGAGGTCAGGGCAGGGGCCGGATCCATGAGGCCAGACCCTACCCTCCGGGTCACAGCGCGGCGGCGACCCGGGGGCTACCCACGACTGCCGCGGATCAGCCGGCGGATCCGCTCCCAGCGGTCCTTGACCGACGCCTCGGCGCCCAGCGACGTCGGCCGGTAGTACCGCGCGTCGGCCACCACGTCCGGCGCGTACTGCTGCTCGGCGATGCCGAACGGCTCGTCGTGTGCGTAGCGGTAGCCCTGGCCGTGTCCGAGCTTCTTGGAGCCGCCGTAGTGGGCGTCGCGCAGGTGACTGGGGACCGGTCCGACCTTCCCTGCCCGCACGTCGGCCGAGGCCGCGTCCATCGCCGCGATCACCGCGTTGGACTTGGCCGCCAGCGACAGCGCGATGGTCGCCTGGGCCAGCGCCAGCCGGCCCTCGGGCAGCCCGACCAGCTGAACGGTCTGGGCGGCGGCCACCGCGGTGGTCAGCGCCGTCGGGTCGGCGAGGCCGATGTCCTCGCTGGCCAGGATGACGAGACGCCGGGCGATGAACCGGGGGTCCTCCCCCGCCTCCACCATCCGAGCCAGGTAGTGCAGCGCGGCGTCCGCGTCCGAGCCGCGGACCGACTTGATGAAGGCGCTGGTGACGTCGTAGTGCTGGTCCCCCTGGCGGTCGTAGCGCACCGCCGCCCGGTCCACCGCCGTCTCGGTGGTCGCGAGGTCGACCTCGTCGAGGTGACGGGCCTGCGCGGCACCGGCCGCGGCCTCCAGGTAGGTGAGCGCCCGGCGCGCGTCCCCGCCGGCCAGCCGGACCAGGTGGTCCAGCGCCTGCTCGTCGACGGTGACCGACCCGGCCAGGCCACGCTCGCTGGTCAGCGCCTCCCCGATGACGCCGCGGACGTCGTCGTCGGTGAGCGGCTCCAGGGTGAGCAGCAGCGACCTGGACAGGAGCGGCGAGATCACCGAGAAGAACGGGTTCTCGGTGGTGGCGGCCACCAGCGTCACCCAGCGGTTCTCGACCCCCGGCAGCAGCGCGTCCTGCTGGGCCTTGCTGAACCGGTGCACCTCGTCGACGAAGAGCACCGTCTCGGGTCCGCTGCGGGCCAGCCGGGCGCGTGCCCCGTCGATGGCTGCCCGCACCTCCTTGACCCCCGCAGCCACCGCCGACACCTCCACGAACTGGCGGTGCGTGGCCTGGCTGACGATCGAGGCGATCGTGGTCTTGCCGGTGCCCGGAGGCCCCCAGAGCAGCAGCGACATCGGCTGGTCGCCCTCGATCAGCCTGCGCAGCGGCGAGCCGGGCGCGAGCAGGTGCTGCTGGCCGACCAGCTCGTCGAGGGTTCGCGGACGCATCCGCACCGCCAGTGGTGCGGACGCGTGCGGGTTGCCGGCCAGGGAGCCGACGGACGGCCCCGCGCCGGCCGCGGGCTCCCGGCCCGCGGCCGACCCGAGGTCGAAGAGTCCGTCGGCGGAGCCGGCGCCGCTGTCCTCGCTCAGGCCGGGCTGCCCATCGACCGGCCCTGGAGGTCCACCCAGGAGTCGGAGAAGCCCGGCTTGTCGCCGATGTCGTCGGAGGGGGTGAGCCGCGGGTCGCGGTCGCCCCGGCCGTCCACGCCGAGCAGCCCCGCGGTCACCGGCGACGTCGGGTGCTGGCCGATCTCCCCGGCGAAGTGGCAGGCCACCTTGTGCCGGGCGCCGATCTGCATCAGCGGCGGCTCCTGCTTCGCGCAGATCTCCTGCGCGATCGGGCAGCGGGTGCGGAAGCGGCATCCCGACGGCGGGTTGATCGGGCTCGGGACGTCGCCCTCCAGCCGGATCCGGTCCCGTCGACCGCCGACCGCGGCCTGCTTGATGTCCGGCACCGCGGAGAGCAGCGCCTGCGTGTACGGGTGATGTGGGTGGTTGTAGAGCGTGTCGCGATCCGCGACCTCGACGATCTTGCCCAGGTACATGACCGCGATCTCGGGGCAGAAGTGCCGGACCACCGCGAGGTCGTGGGCGATGAAGAGGAACGAGATCCCGAACTCGCGCTGGAGGTCCTGCAGCAGGTTGATCACCTGCGCCTGGATGGAGACGTCGAGCGCGGACACCGGCTCGTCGGCCACCAGCAGCTTGGGGTTCAGCGTGAGCGCGCGGGCGATCCCGATCCGCTGCCGCTGCCCGCCCGAGAACTCGTTCGGGTAGCGGTTGTAGTGCTCCGGGTTCAGCCCGACGATCTCCAGCAGCTCCTGCACGCGGGTGAGGATCTGCTTGCGCGGCACCACGTTGTGGATCTCCAAGGGCGCTCCCACGATCGAGCCGACCGTGTGGCGCGGGTTCAGCGACGTGTACGGGTCCTGGAAGATCATCTGGACGTCGCGCCGCAGCGGCTTGAGCTGGCGCGGCGAGAGGTGGGCGATGTCCTCGCCCTCGAAGCGGATCTCCCCGGCGGTCGGCGTGAGCAGCCGGGTGATCAGCCGCCCGGTGGTGGACTTGCCGCAGCCCGACTCCCCGACCAGACCGAGCGCTCCGCCGGTGGGCACCTCGAAGGACACCCCGTCGACCGCCTGGACGTGCCCGATCGTGCGCCGGATCAGCCCCGAGGACTTCACCGGGAAGTACATCTGGAGGTTGTCGACCTCGAGGATCGCCCTGCTGCCCTGGTCGGCCTTGGCCCGGGTGTGCTGGGCGACCACCGGCGAGGTCGGCTCCGGCGAGCCCCCGGCCGCCGGCTCCTGGGTGAGGTTGTCCATCACTTCTCCTCGACGAGGTCGGCCTGCATGGACGGCCGCACCACGGTCTCGTAGATCTGGTCCGGGTTGGCCAGGTGGCACCGCTTGGTGTGCCCCGGCCCGCGGTTGCCCTCCACCAGCGCCGGCATCTCGGTCCGGCACAGGTCACCGGGCACCTTGTCCTGTGGACGCAGCGCGGGTGGAACGCACAGCCCGTGGGCGGGGTCAGCAGGCTCGGCGGGTTGCCCGGGATCGGGATCAGCCGGGCGTGCGTGTCGCCGTTCACGTCCGGGACGCTGGAGAGCAGCCCCCAGGTGTAGGGCATCTCCGGGTGCGTCAGGATCTCCTTGCAGGGGCCGTACTCCACCCCCCGGCCGGCGTACATCACCAGCACGTCGTCGGCCATCTCGGCCACCACCCCCAGGTCGTGGGTGATGATCATGATCGCGGAGTCGAACTCGCGCTGGAGGTCCTGGAGCAGGTCCAGGATCTGGGCCTGCACGGTCACGTCGAGCGCCGTCGTGGGCTCGTCCGCGATCAGCAGCTCGGGGTCGTTGATCAGGCCCATCGCGATCATCGCGCGCTGCCGCATGCCGCCGGAGAACTGGTGCGGGTAGTCGTCGACCCGGCGGTCCGGCTGCGGGATGCCGACCCGGTCCAGCATCTCGATCGCCCGGGCGCGCGCCTGCCTTCTTGGTCACCTCGTTGTGCACCCGGTAGGCCTCGATGATCTGGTTGCCGACCGTGTAGTACGGGTGCATCGCCGAGAGCGGGTCCTGGAAGATCATCGCGACCTCCCGGCCGCGGCGCTTGCGCATCTCCTCCTCGCTGACCGTCAGCAGGTCGACCCCGTTCAGCCAGATCTCGCCGTTGACGCGCGAGGTCTTGCGGTTGTGCAGGCCGAGGATCGCCGCGCTGGAGACGGACTTGCCCGAGCCCGACTCGCCGACGATGCCGAGGGTCTTGCCGCGGTCCAGGGTGAAGCTGAGCCCGTCGACGGCCTTGACCACGCCGTCGCTGGTCGGGAAGTGCACCTAGAGGTCGTTGACCGCCAGCACCCTGGAGGTCTGCGATGAAGTCACGTTGTCTCCCATCAGCCGACCCGGACCCGGGGGTCGATGAAGGCGTACAGGACGTCGACGATGATGTTCGCCACGATCACGAACGACGCGAGCAGCAGCACGATGCCCACGTCAGCGGCAGGTCGAGCGACCGCGTCGCGGTGACCGCGAGCTTGCCCAGGCCAGGTAGTTGAACACGGACTCGGTGATGATCGCGCCACCCATCAGGCCGGCGAGGTCGAGACCGGCCATCGTCACCAGCGGGGTCAGCGCGGCGCGCATGCTGTGCTTGACCAGCACCTTGCGCGGCGCCAGGCCCTTGGCGTTCGGCGGTGCGCAGGTAGTCCTCGCCCATCGACTCGAGCACGAACGCGCGGGTCATCCGGACGTAGCCGGCCATGAAGAACAGCGCCAGGGTCAGGCTCGGCAGCAGCAGGCCCGATCAGCCAGATCCCGACGCCGCCGTCCGCGATGCTGACGTACTCCGGGATCGGCGCGATCTGCCACTTGATGGCGACGAACTTGTAGCAGGAACAGACCGATGAAGAACGTCGGGAAGGCGAAGAAGATCAGCGAGATCCCGACGATCCCCCGGTCGATGATCGTGCCCTTCCGCAACGCCGCTATCACCCCGAACATCACGCCGCCGACGATCCACATCATGAACGCGACGCAGCGCCAGCGACAGCGAGACCGGGAACGCCGCCTGGACCAGAGAGGTCACGGTCGCGTTCTGCAGCTTGGAGTAGCCCAGGCAGGGGGCCGGGCAGTGCGCGATCGTCTGCGGGGCGGTCTTGCGCAGCGCCGGGTCGCTCGGGTAGTCGCGCCCCTCGACGATCCCCTGAGGAAGTCGGTCCACTGGACGATCACCGGCTTGTTGAAGCCGAGGGCCTTGCTGGTCTGCTCCTGCAGCGCCGGCGAGCAGTTCTTGCCGCACGAGACCCGAGCGGGGTCGATCGGCGAGGCGAAGAAGAGCAGGAAGGTCACCAGGCTCATCACCATGATCAGGATGAGCCCCGAGACGACCCGGCGCACGATGTACGCGATCACGACATGACCACCTTCTGAGGCTGGGGGACGCGCCTCTCGATGACGGATGGAACGGGCCGTGCGGTGCTGCCCGTCTCGTGCAGATCCGGTGTGGGGGGCCGGAGGCCCCCCACACCGGGAGGAGTGGGCGTCAGGCTTCCCTGACGCCCACCTCACGCCGGGGCGTGGTTCAGCTGGTCACGCCGATGGCACCCAGGTCCGGGTAGCCGTTGGACGCGGGGGTGTTCACGTAGCCGGTCACCTTCGAGCCGCGCAGCATGTAGAACTGCGTGACCTCCAGCGGGATGTAGGCGACGTCCTGCCCGAGCTGGGCGTCGATCTCAGCGTACTTCTTGGCCTGCTCGTTGAGGTCGCTCATCTGGGCGGCCTCGTCGATCATCTTGTTGACCTTGTCGCTGCGGTAGTTGCCGTAGTCCTGGCCGTTGGAGGCGGAGGTCAGGTTGATGCGGCTGTCGAACAGCGGCGGGATCACGGTGGCGATGGAGGGCCAGTCGGCACCCCAGCCGCCCCAGAAGACGTCACCGTCGGCGGTGGGCTTGTTGATGACGTCGTAGTAGGTGTCGGTCAGCGGGTCCAGGGTGACCTTGAAGCCGGCCTTCTCCCAGCCCTGCTTGAGCGCGGACGCGGCCTTGTCGGTGGTCGGCGAGCCGCCCGAGTAGGTGTACTTGATCGGGTAGGGCATCTTCTCGCCGGACTGCTGCAGCAGCTTCTTCGCCGCCGCCGGGTCACCGCTCTGGGGAGCCGTGAAGGCCGGGTTCTTCTGTAGCCGATCAGCGTCGGGTTCACGATCGAGTAGGCCGGCTTCGCGGCCTTGCTGCCACCCTCGGCGTTGCGCGCAGCCCTGCGAGTCGGTGGCCATCATGAGCGCCTGACGCACCTTGGGGTTCTTCAGCTTGTTGAAGTTCGGCAGCAGGTAGTCGACGTACGGCGAGTCCACCTGCGTCGCGCGGTCGGCGACCGGGCCGGTGATCTGCGAGTAGTTGGCCGGCGGGATGGAGCGGTCGGTGACGGCCTGCTTGTCCGCCCCGGTGTCAGCGACCAGACGGTCGGTGATCGACCTCGTTGGTCAGACCCTGGGTGAAGACGATCTTGTCCGGCAGCGCCTTGCGGGAGTCGTCGCTCTTGGCGTCCCACTGGTCGTTGCGGACGAAGGTGCCGCCCTTGCTGGTGTTCCACTTGCCCTGCAGCTTGTACGGGCCGCTGGAGAAGACCGCGAAGTTCGACTTGTCGCCCTGGTCCTGGTCCTTGCGGTACGGGTCGAACGACAGCAGCGAGGCGACCGCCAGGGGGAAGTCCGGGAACGGCTTGTTGAAGCGGTAGGTGATCGTCTTGCCCGCTGCAGGTGACCGCCTTGTCGAAGTCGGCCTGGTGGTCGTTCTTGTACGGGCCGTTGTACAGCGGCAGGCCGTCCTTGCCCTTGGGCACGTCGAGGTAGGAGAGGATGTAGTTCGGCCCACCGGTGATCACGTCGGTGGCGAACGTCCGGGAGACCCCGTACTTGAGGTCCTCACACGTGATGTCCTTGCCGTCCTCCCACTTGACGCCGTCCTTGAGCGTGAACGACCAGGTCTTGGCGTCCTTGCTCATGGTGCCGGTGTCGGTCGCGAGGTCGGGGACGGGAGTCGTGCCCTCCTTGGCGTCCGTCGTGATCGGGTACGTGACCAGACCCGCGGTAGACCAGCCGGTCCATGTTGGTGATGTCGCGACCGATGTAGGTCCGCTGCGGGTCCAGGTGCTCGGTCGGGCGGAACGTCAGGTAGTTCAGCGTGCCGCCCTTGGTGCCCGGCGCGCTCGCGTCGTTCTTGTTCCCGCTGGTGGTGCCGCCACCGCAGCCGGCGAGGGTGACCGCCACCGCGGCAGCCGCGAGGGCCGCCAGCGGCTTTCGATACATGACCATATGTGTGCTCTCCTTTTCGCGTCGCGCGCCCGTCGACGGCGGCAACGTTCGACAACTGTCTGCTGTCGAGGTCTGTGGGTGCTACCGGGCTCCCCGCGGGTCCAACGCGTCGCGCAGCCCGTCGCCGAGCAGGTTGAAGCTCACGACGATCAGCGCGATCAGCAGCGCGGGGGTGAAGAAGAAGAAGAAGTCGGACTGGGCGTAGGAGATCGAGTCCGTAAGGATGTTGCCCATCGTGGGCGTGGGCGGCTTGACCCCGACCTGCAGGAAGCTCAGCGCGGCCTCCGCCGAGATGTAGGCCGGCATGGTCAGCGTGAAGTAGACCAGCAGCGGCGCCCACAGGTTCGGCAGGATCTCCTTGAAGTACATCCGTCGCCGCGGAGCCCCCATCAGCCGGGCTGCGTCGACGAACTCCCGCTCTCGGATCGAGAGCACCTGACCACGCACGATGCGGGCGATCGGTGGCCAGCCGAACAGGGCCAGCACCAGCACGACGTACGTGCCGTTGGAGATGTTGCCGGCCGGCACCCCCACCTGCACCAGCGCGGCCACCAGGGTGGTCGAGAGCGCCAGCAGCATCAGCGTGCTGGGGAACGACAGCGTGAGGTCGATCAGGCGGCCGACCACGGAGTCCACCAGCCCGCCGACGAAGCCTGAGATGATGCCGAGCACCGCCCCGATCGCCACCGCGAGCACCGTCGCCGACAGCGCGATGCTGAGCGAGAAGGTGATCCCGAGGATCAGCCGCGAGCCGATGTCCCGCCCGGTGCCCGGCTCGATGCCGAGCGGGTGGGTCCAGCTGATCCCGCTGAGGGGGCCCCGCGGGATCGCACCCGCCTCGATGTCGAGGAACTTCGGGTTGCTGTTGAAGGTGTAGGGGTCGAGGACTCCGAACTTCACCAGGAACGGCGCCGCGATCCCGAGGAGGACGTAGGCCACCACCACCCAGAAGGCGATCATGGACAGCTTGTCCTTGCGGAACCTGGACATCGCCAGCTGGGTCGGCGACCTGCCCGCGACCACGTGGGTCGTGCCGTCGTCGGGGTTCCCGAACGAGCTGTCAGCCGTGTGGCTCTCGAGATCGGAAGCCGGGATCGTCATGGTCACCTCTGTGCCGCATGCGGATGGTGCGGATCGTTGACGTTCGCCGTCCCGCGAGGAGGACGACCGAGCGAGACTCTATGTGACACCGGGGCCGATGGCGGTCAAGCGCGCGTAACGATCTGGACACGTCAGCCTCCACCGGCCCGCCGACCGAGCCCCGACCGGGACTCCGCCGCCTCGGTTCAGCCGGCCTGCCCCGCCGGGCCGGTCGCCGGCTCCCCGGACGCGCCGGCCGGGGCCGGCTTCGCGTCGACGCCGGCCTCCTGGCGCTGGGCCGCGGTGATCGGCGCCGGCGCCGCGGTGAGCGGGTCGTAGCCGCCGCCGGACTTCGGGAACGCGATCACGTCCCGGATCGACTCGGTGCCGCTGAGCAGCGCGCAGATGCGGTCCAGGCCGACCGCGATGCCACCGTGCGGCGGCGCGCCGAAGCCGAAGGCGTCGAGCAGGAAGCCGAACTTCTCCTGCGCCTCCTCCTCCCCGATGCCCATCACTGCGAAGACCCGGCGCTGCAGGTCGTCGCGATGGATCCGGATCGAGCCGCCGCCGAGCTCGTTGCCGTTGCAGACCACGTCGTAGGCCCAGGCGAGCGCCTCGCCGGGCTCCTTGTCGAAGGTGTCGAGGTCCTGGGGCGAGGTGAACGCGTGGTGCACCGCGGTCCAGGCTCCCCCGCCGACCGCCACGTCGCCCGCCGCGGTGGCCTCGTCGGCCGGCTCGAACAGCGGCGCGTCGACCACCCACAGGAAGCTCCACGCCGACTCGTCGATGAGCCCACCCCGACGGCCGATCTCCAGGCGTGCCGCGCCGAGCAGCGCCCGGCTGGCGCGGGCCGACCCCGCACCGAAGAAGACACAGTCCCCCGGGTCGGCGCCGACGTGCGCGGCCAGTCCGGCCCTCTCCTCCTCGGAGATGTTCTTCGCGACCGGACCGGTCAGCGTGCCGTCCTCCTGGACCAGGACGTACGCGAGACCTCGGGCGCCCCGCTGCTTGGCCCACTCCTGCCAGGCGTCGAGCTGCTTGCGCGGCTGGCCCGCGCCGCCGGGCATGACCACGGCTCCGACGTACGGCGCCTGGAACACCCGGAACGGGGTGTCCTTGAAGTAGTCCGTGCACTCCACGAGCTCGAGGCCCATCCGCAGGTCGGGCTTGTCGCTGCCGTAGCGGGCCATCGCCTCGGCGTAGGTCATCCGGGGCAGCGGGGTGGGCAGGTCGTAGCCGACCAGGGACCACATCGCGGCCAGGATCTCCTCCATCAGCGCCATCACGTCGTCCTGGTCGACGAAGCTCATCTCGATGTCGAGCTGGGTGAACTCGGGCTGCCGGTCCGCGCGGAAGTCCTCGTCGCGGTAGCAGCGCGCGATCTGGTAGTAGCGCTCCATGCCCGCAACCATCAGCAGCTGCTTGAACAGCTGCGGGCTCTGCGGGAGCGCGTACCAGCTGCCCGGACGCAGCCGCGCCGGCACCAGGAAGTCGCGGGCGCCCTCCGGAGTGGACCGGGTCAGCGTCGGGGTCTCGACCTCGACGAACTCGTGGGCGTCCAGGACGTCGCGGGCGACCTTGTTCACCCTGCTCCGGAGCCGGAGGGCGGCCGCAGGCCCGCTGCGGCGCAGGTCGAGGTAGCGGTACCTCAGCCGGGCCTCCTCGCCCACCTCGACGTGGTCGTCGATCGGGAACGGCAGCGGCGCGGCCGCGCTGAGCACCTCGACGCCGCCCTCGGCGGCCGCGATCACCTCGACCTCCCCGGTCGGCAGGTTCGGGTTCTGGTTGCCCTCCGGGCGGGCCGAGACCTCGCCGGTGACCTTCAGGCAGTACTCCGCCCGCAGCTGGTGGGCGACCTCCTCGTCGCGGATCACCACCTGCACCACCCCCGAGGCGTCGCGCAGGTCGAGAAAGGCGACGCCGCCGTGGTCACGTCGGCGGGCCACCCATCCGGCGAGGGTGACGGTCCGGCCGACGTGGTCGGACCGGAGGGTGCCGGCGTCATGGGTGCGGATCACTGGTGGGGCTCCTTCTCGGGGGTGGAGAGGTCGTCGGTGCTGATGGTGCGGGGGTGCAGGTCCTCCACCGGAGGGGTCCACGTGTCCGGGTCGGCGTCGGACTGGTCACCGCTGCGGATGTCCTTGACCTGGTCCGGTCCGTCCGCGGCCGGGAACCAGACGAAGGGGATCCCCCGACGCTCGGCGTACCGGATCTGCTTGCCGAAGCGCTGCGGGGCGGCAGCCACCTCGGTGGGCACGCCGCGGCGGCGCAGCCGTTGGGCGGTGCGGTCGGCCCCGGCGCGCGCGTCCTCGTCGGTGAGCGCGACCAGGACCGCGCTGGGCACCGAGCGGCTCGCCGCGAGCCGCCCGGTCGCCAGCAGCGGGACCAGCATCCGGCTGAGCCCCAGGGAGATGCCCACCCCGGGATAGGTGGCCCGGCTGTCGCTGGCGAGGGCGTCGTACCGGCCGCCCGAGCAGATCGAGCCGAGACGCTCGTAGCCCTGCATCACGGTCTCGAAGACGGTGCCGGTGTAGTAGTCCAGGCCCCGCGCGATCCGCAGGTCCGCCTCGACCGTCAGCCGCTCGCCGGTCACCGACGCGCAGCCCTCAAGGACCGCCGCCAGCTCCGCGAGCCCCTGGTCGAGCAGCTCGTGCTGCACGCCCAGCGCGCGCACGCGCTCCACGAACGAGGTGTCGGTGCTGCGGATCTCCGCCAGCCGCAGGCACTGCTGCGCCTGCTCGCCGGTGAGCCCCGCCTCGTCGACCAGCATCGTCGCGACGGCCGCCGCCGGCACCTTGTCCAGCTTGTCCACCACCCGCATCACGACCGCGGTGTCGGCGGCGCCGATGCCGAGGTAGAAGCCCTGGATCAGCTTGCGGTTGTTCACCTGCAGCCGCATCGGGGGCACCGGCAGCGAGACCAGCGCCTCCGCCATCACCCGAGCCACCTCGACGTCGTGGTGGAACCCCAGCGTGTCCCTCCCGACGATGTCGATGTCGGCCTGGGTGAACTCGCGGTAGCGGCCCTCCTGCGGCCGCTCCCCGCGCCACACCTTCTGGATCTGGTAGCGCCGGAACGGGAACTCCAGCCGCCCGGCGTTCTCCAGCACGTAGCGGGCGAAGGGCACCGTCAGGTCGAAGTGCAGCCCGATCCCGGCGTCCGCGCCCGGCTGTTCGGGGTCGGCCTGCAGCCGGCGCAGCACGTAGACCTCCTTTGACGTCTCGCCCTTGCTGAGCAGCTGCTCCAGCGGCTCGACGGCGCGGGTCTCCACGGGCGCGAAGCCGTGCAGCTCGAAGGTGCGCTGCAGCAGTCCGACCAGGTGCTGCTCGACGAATCGCTGGTCGGGCAGGAACTCGGGGAAGCCGCTCATCGCGGTCGTTCGGCTCATCGGTCACAGACCTCGGGTCGGGGTGCGCGTCGGGTCGCCGTCGTCGGCCACCTCCAGCAGGTACGGGTTGGTGCTGCGCTCGCGGCCGATGCTGGTCTGCTCGCCGTGGCCGGGCAGCACCACGATGTCGTCGCGCAGCGGCAGCACCTTGTCACGCAGGGTGCGCAGCATCGTGGGATGGTCGCCGCCCGGCAGGTCGGTGCGGCCGATCGAGCCCGCGAAGAGCAGGTCCCCGGAGAACATCACCTCGGACACGTCCTGGTCGCCGTACGGCGTCCGGAAGGTGACCGAGCCCGCGGTGTGTCCGGGGGTGTGGTCGACGACCAGGCTCAGCCCGGCCAGCTCGAGGCGCTGCAGGTCGCCCAGCTCCTCGACCCGGTCCGGCTCGACGAACCGGTGCGCCCCGCCCAGGAGCATCCCCGCGGTCTCCGGCGACATCCCCGCCATCGGGTCCGCGAGCAGGTGCCGGTCGCGCGGGTGGATCCAGGCGGTGGCGTCGTAGGTGCCCGCGACCGGGGCGACGCACCACATGTGGTCGACGTGGCCGTGCGTGACCAGCACCGCGACCGGCTTCAGCCGGTGCTCGCGGACCACCTCGGCCACGCCGTCGGCAGCGTCCTTGCCGGGGTCCACGACTACGCACTCGGTGCCGGGACCGGTGGCGACCACGTAGCAGTTGGTGCCCCACGGGCCGGCGGGGAAGCCAGCGATCAGCACGGTGCGCGCTCCTCGTCCTGCTGGGATCTGCCGTGGCAGAAGAACGCCCGCAGCCTACCGATCCGGCGGCCCGGTCCCCGCATCCGTCCCTCCGGTCAGCCCCCGCCTCGTCCTAGACTCCACCGCGTGGTCACCAAGAAGCGGCGCCGCAGCCAGCTCATGCGCGCCGGCGCCCGCCGCCAGGCGCTGCGCCGGGCCCAGCGCGGGGCACGTCGCCGGCGGCGCCGGGTGCTGATCGGGGTCGTGGTCGTCGTGCTGGTCCTGGCCGCGCTGGCGGCCTGGATCGCGACGCACGACGCCGCTCCCGCGGGCAGCGCCTCGGCGCGCGCTGGAGCCCATGACTACGCTGGTGCCGCAGGCCCGGCGACCCGCCGGGCCACGACGACAGAGGGAGCCCGGTGACCAGCCCGGAGAGTGCAGAGCAGAGCACGCCGGAGGGATCCGGCGCGCCGAGTCCCGAGCGCGGTCAGCCGGCCACGCCCGGTCCCCGGCCCGGACCGCGCCCGTCGCCGCGACCAGGTCCCCCACCCCGTCCCGCCCCCGCACCCGTCGTCCCACCGCCGCCCGCGTCCGAGGAGGAGGCCGCGGCCCGCGCCTTCGGCCGGGTCGACGAGGACGGCACCGTGTACGTGCGCACCCCCGACGGCGAGCGCCCCGTCGGCCAGATGCCCGACGCCACCGCCGAGGAGGCACTGACCTTCTTCGTCAAGCGGTACGTCGACCTCCTGTTCGAGGTCGAGCTGCTCGAGAGCAGGGTCGGGACCGGCGCCCTGAGCCCCGACGAGGCCACCGGCTCGGTCAAGCAGGTGCGCGCGGCGATCCGCGACGCGCAGGCCGTGGGCGACCTGGCCGCGCTGGAGCAGCGGCTCACCGCCCTGACGTCCGCGATCGACGCGCAGCGTGAGGTGCGCCGCGAGGAGCGGTCCCGCAAGCTGGACGCCGCCCGGCACGAGAAGGAGCGGATCGCCGACGAGGCGGAGCGGCTCGCCCAGGGCAGCGACTGGCGCAACGGCGCGAACCGGATGCGGCAGCTGCTCGACGAGTGGAAGACCCTCCCCCGACTCGAGAAGTCGGCCGACGACACCCTGTGGCGCCGCTTCTCCAGTGCCCGGACGACGTACACCCGGCGCCGCAAGGCGCACTTCGCCGAGGTCAACGAGCAGCGCGAGACCGCCCAGGCGGTCAAGGAGCGGCTGGTCACGGCCGCGGAGGCGCTGGCCGACTCCACCGACTGGGGCGCAACCGCGGGCAGGTACCGCGACCTGATGCGGGACTGGAAGGCGGCCGGGCCGGCGCCGAAGGGAGTCGACGACGCGCTCTGGAAGCGCTTCCGCGGGGCTCAGGACACCTTCTTCGGGGCCCGCGACGCCACGAACGCCGAGCTGGACCGGGAGTTCGCCGAGAACGCGGAGAAGAAGGAGGCCCTGCTGGTCGAGGCCGAGGCGCTGGTGCAGGTCACCGACCTCAAGGCAGCCAAGGAGGCCTTCCGTGACCTCGCCGACCGCTGGGACGCGGCCGGCAAGGTGCCCCGGGACCGGATGAAGGACCTCGAGGGCCGGATGCGCAAGGTCGAGCAGGCCATCCGCGAGACCGAGGACAACCAGTGGCGCCGCTCGAACCCGGAGGCCCGGGCCCGGGCCGCGGACACCGTCGCGCAGCTCGAGTCGCTGCTGGCCGACCTGCAGACGCAGCACGACAAGGCGGTCGCCGCCGGGAACACCCGGAAGGCCGCCGAGCACGCCGCCGCGATCGAGGCCCGTGAGTCCTGGCTCGCCGAGGCGCAGCGCGCCCTCGACGAGTTCTCCTGACCCCCCGCCCCCCTCCCGCTGAGGCGTCTGCTTCTGCGGTCCCCTCTGCGCTGAGGCGTCCCGTTCTGCGTTCCCCCCGACCGTCGAGGCGTCCCGTTCTGCGTTTCCCCCGACCGTCGAGGCGTCCCGTTCTGCGACCCGCGGTCGGAAGCGTTCGCAGAAGCAGACGCCTCGACGGGGAGGAGGGCGCAGAAGCAAGCGCCTCGACGGGGTGGGGACCGCAGAAGCAGACGCCTCGGCGGGAGGGGGCGCGGCTACTGGGTGACGCGGTAGGCGTCGAAGACGCCGTCGACCGAGCGGACCGCCTTCAGGACGTGCCCGAGGTGCTTGGGGTCGGCCATCTCGAAGGTGAACCGGCTCTTCGCGACCCGGTCTCGGGTGGTCTGCAGGCTCGCGGCCAGGATGTTGACGTGCACGTCGGAGAGCACCTTGGTGATGTCCGAGAGCAGCCGGTTGCGGTCCAGCGCCTCGACCTGGATGTTCACCAGGAACATCGACTTCGCGGTCGGTGCCCACTCGACGTCGACCAGCCGCTCGGTCTGCGCCTGCAGGCTGCCGGCGTTGGTGCAGTCGGCACGGTGCACCGAGACGCCCGCCCCCCGGGTCACGAACCCGATGATCGGGTCCCCCGGCACCGGCGTGCAGCACTTCGCCAGCTTGACCCACACGTCCGAGAGGTCCTTCACCACGACGCCCGCGTCGCCCGCGCTGGGGCGCTTGGACCGGTCGGTGGTGATGTTGATGGCCTCGGCGAGGTCCTCGGTCGCCCCCTCGTCGCCGCCGAACAGGTCGATCACCCGGCGTACGACGGTCTGGGCACCGAGGTTGCCCTCGCCGACCGCGGCGTAGAGCGCGGACACGTCGGACAGCCGCAGCTCGTCCGCGACGGTGCTCAGCGTCTCGTGGGTCAACAGCCTCTTGAGCGGCTGCCCCTCCTTGCGCATCAGCCGGGCGATCTGGTCCTTGCCCTGGTCGATGGCCTCCTCGCGGCGCTCCTTGGTGAACCACTGCCGGATCTTGTTGCGCGCCCGGGGCGACTTGACGAAGCTGAGCCAGTCCCGGCTCGGCGCCGCGGTGGACGCCTTGGAGGTGAAGACCTCCACGACGTCGCCGTTGTCGAGCCGCGACTCGAGCGGCACCAGCCGGCCGTTGACCCGTGCGCCGATGGTGTGGTGGCCCACCTCGGTGTGGATGGCGTAGGCGAAGTCCACCGACGTGGACCCGGCTGGGAGCGCGATCACGTCCCCGCGCGGGGTGAAGACGTAGACCTCGGAGGAGTTGATCTCGAACCGCAGCGACTCCAGGAACTCCCCCGGGTCCTCGGTCTCGTGCTGCCAGTCCAGCAGCTGGCGCACCCAGGACATGTCGGCGTTGCCGTCCACCAGGGACTGGTCGGTGTCCCGGCCGAGCCGGACGTCCTCCTTGTACTTCCAGTGCGCCGCGACGCCGTACTCCGCGCGACGGTGCATCGAGAAGGTCCGGATCTGCAGCTCGACGGGCTTGCCGGTCAGGCCGATCACGGTGGTGTGCAGCGACTGGTACATGTTGAACTTCGGCATCGCCACGAAGTCCTTGAAGCGCCCGGGCACCGGGTTCCAGCGGTTGTGCAGCACGCCCAGGGCGGCGTAGCAGTCCCGGTCGTTCTCGACCAGGATCCGGATCCCGACCAGGTCGTAGATGTCGGAGAACTCCCGGCCGCGCACGATCATCTTCTGGTAGATCGAGTAGTAGTGCTTCGGTCGCCCGGTGACGACGGCCTTGATCCGGGCCTCGCGCAGGTCGGCCTCGACCTGGTCGATCACCCGGGCCAGGAACTGGTCGCGGGAGGGCGCACGCTCGGCGACCAGACGGACGATCTCGTCGTACATCTTGGGGTGCAGCGTGGCGAACGCGAGGTCCTCCAGCTCCCACTTGAGGGTGTTCATGCCCAGCCGGTGCGCGAGCGGCGCGTAGATGTCCAGCGTCTCGCGGGCCTTGCGCTCCTGGGTCTCCTGCTTGAGGTAGCGCAGCGTGCGCATGTTGTGCAGCCGGTCGGCCAGCTTGATCACCAGCACCCGGATGTCGCGGCTCATCGCCACGATCATCTTGCGGATCGTCTCGGCCTGCGCGGTGTCGCCGTACTTGACCTTGTCGAGCTTGGTCACCCCGTCGACGAGCACCGCCACCTCGTCACCGAAGTCCTTGCGCAGCTCCTCGAGCGTGTACGGCGTGTCCTCGACCGTGTCGTGCAGCAGCGCGGCGACCAGCGTCGGCTCGGTCATGCCGATGTCCGCGAGGATGGTGGTCACCGCGAGCGGATGGGTGATGTACGGGTCGCCGCTCTTGCGGGTCTGGGTGCCGTGCACCCGCTCCGCGGTCAGGTAGGCGCGCTCGAGCAGCTCGAGGTCGGCCTTCGCGTGGTTGGCCTTGACCGCCCGGTAGAGCGGCTCCAGGACCGGGTTCTCGGACTGGCTCTTGGTCGCCATCCGGGCCAGCCGGGCCCGCATCCGACGACCGGCGGGACCGGACGGGAGCCGGGCCGGCGGCGCGGGGGCGCGGGGAGGCGCGGGCTCGCTCGAGGGCGGTGCGACCACACGCTCCTCAGCCACGGCGACTCCTCCAGGGACGGGTTCCCCGGTCAGTCTACGGGTTCGGGGTATACCGGGTCAGACGGTCTGAACCGCGTGCAGAGGCAGGTCACCGACGGCGGAGCGCCCGCCGAGGGCCGACAGCTCGATCAGGACCGTGAGCGCGTGGGCCGTGGCACCGCAGCGCTCGACCAGCTGCCGGGTGGCGTCCGCGGTTCCGCCGGTGGCGAGCACGTCGTCCACGAGCAGCACCCGCTCGCCCGCGCCGATGGCGTCCTGGTGCAGCTCCAAGGTCGCCTCGCCGTACTCGAGAGCGTAGGACACCGCGTAGGTCTCACCGGGCAGCTTGCCCGGCTTCCGGACCGGTACGAAGCCGGCGCCGAGAGCCAGCGCGACCGGGGCGGCCAGGATGAACCCGCGGGCCTCCATGCCCACGACCTTGTCGACCACCACGGTGCCGTCCGCGTCGCGACCCGCGGCCGCCAGCGCGGCCACGACGGCGGTGAAGCCGTCGTGGTCGGCCAGCAGCGGGGTGATGTCCTTGAACGTCACCCCCGGCTCCGGGAAGTCCTCGACGTCGTGGATCAGGGCGTCGAGCAGGGTGTCCAGGCTCACGACGCCGGTCACGGCTTGCCCCGACGCGAGCGTGGCTTGCGCGAGGGCTGGTCCCGCTTGGCGGACGCGGACGGTGCCACCGAGCGCGAGGCCGGACGCTCCCCCGCCGTGGACCGGGGTGCCCGGGCGCGGCCCGCGGCGACCCCGGTCTCCTCGGGCTCGGCGCCCCGGGCGGGCTCCGGCTCGGCGTCCGTCTCGTCGTGCAGCGGCATGTCCTCGCTGAACGTCGGGACGGAGGCGTAGCGGTCCACCTCGTGACGGCTGCGGTGCCGTCGCGCGCGGGCGTCGCCCGCACGCACGCCGGGCTCGAGCTCCTTGAGCTGGACCACCAGCGGGGTGGCGATGAAGATCGACGAGTACGTGCCTGCCGCCATACCCACGAACAGCGCGAGCGCAAGGTCCTTCAGCGCCCCGGAGCCGAGAGAGACGACGCTGACGTACAGCAGCGCGCCGACCGGCAGCAGCGCGACCAGCGAGGTGTTGATCGAGCGGACCAGGGTCTGGTTGACCGCGAGGTTCGCCGCCTCGCCGTACGTCCGCCGGGTCCGGGTGAGGTTCTTGGTGTTCTCGCGGACCTTGTCGAAGACGACCACGGTGTCGTAGAGCGAGAACCCCAGGATGGTGAGCACCCCGGTGACGGTCGCCGGCGTCACCTCGAAGCCGGAGAGCGCGTAGATGCCGACGGTGATCAGCAGGTCGTGCGCCAGCGCCACCAGCGCGGCCACGGACATCTTCCACTCGCGGAAGTACGCCCAGATGAAGAGCACCACGAGGACCAGGAACACGCCGAGGCCGAGCAGGGCCCGCTTGGCGACGTCGGCACCCCAGGTGGCGCCGATCGCGTCGGAGCTGATCGCGTCGTTGCCGACGCCCACGGACCTCTCGATGGCCGCCGCGATCCGGTCCGACTGGTTGTTGTCGAGCGGCTCGGTCTGGACCAGGATGTTGTTCGCACCCGAAGTGTTGACGATCGGCGACGAGGCCGCGGGGATGTTCGCGTCCTTCGCCTCCTGCGCCACCGCGGAGCGGATCTTGGTGACGTTCTCCTGGTTCACCTGGCTCGTCGGCAGGGTGACCTGGTACTCGACGCCGCCGGAGAACTCGATGCCGAGGTTGACCCCCTTGACCGCGAGGCCGCTGACCGCCGCCACCACGATCAGCCCCGACATGGCGTACCAAAGCCACTTGCGGCCGACGAACTCGATCGAGACCTTGCCCGTGTAGAGGGCGTGTCCGAGGTCAGAGAACTTGCCCATCAGGCCTTACCTCCAGCCGGGCCCACGACCGGGACCGGGGTACGGGCGGTGCCCACGTGCTCCGGCGAGAGGCCGGACCACTTGTGACCCGAGTTGTAGAAGCGGAACGTGGCCAGCCAGGTCACCATCGGCTTGGTGAACCAGAAGAAGACCGCGAGGTCGATCAGGGTGCTGATGCCCAGCGCGAACGCGAAGCCCTTCACCACGCCGATGGAGAAGATGTAGAGCACCACCGCGGCCAGCAGCGAGACGGCGTCGGCGGCCAGACAGGTGGTCCGGGCCCGGATCCAGCCAGCCTCCACCGCCACCCGCATGGACTTGCCGCTGCGCATCTCGTCGCGGATCCGCTCGAAGTACACGATGAACGAGTCCGCGGTGATGCCGATGGCGACGATCAGCCCCGCGATGCCGGGCAGCGTCAGGGTGAAGTTGACGGCCTGGCTCATCGCCAGCACCACCGCGTAGGTGATGCCACCCGCGATGAGCAGCGAGAAGAGCACCACGAGACCCAGCCCGCGGTAGTAGAGCAGGCAGTAGATCAGCACCAGCCCGAGCCCGATGCCGCCCGCGATCAGGCCCGATGACAGCTGGTCGGAGGCCAGGGTCGGCCCCTGGTTCGTGACCACGGGCACCTGGAAGCGCAGCGGCAGCGCGCCGTACTTCAGGCTGTTGGCCAGCGACTGCGCCTCGGCCTGGCTGAAGCTCCCGGTGATCTGCGCCTGGCCGTTGAGGATCGGGCTCTCCACGGTCGGGGCGGAGATGACCCGTCCGTCGAGGACGATCGCGAACTGCTTCTGCTGACCGGTCAGCGGGCTGCTCTGGTTGGCGATCGTCTGGGAGACGTTCCCGAAGGTGGACCGGGCGGTGCTGTCGAAGGTGAGGTTCACCGTCCACTGCGTGGTCTGCTGGTTCGGGGGCAGCGCGTCGGCGGACTTCAGCTGGGTGCCCTCGATGACCGGAGAGGACAGCAGGTACTTCAGGCCGCGGTCGTCGCAGGTGACCAGCGGCTGGTCCTTGCTGTCCTTGACCCGGGCGGCCTTCGCGCCCGGGTCGGGGCACGTGTACGCCGAGAACTTCTGCAGCCACTCCGAGCCCGGATTGTCCATCCAGGCGAGCTGGTCGGTGACCGGGGCGCCTTTCTTGGTGGTGGCCGGCCCGGCAGACGGTTGGGCGGACGGCTGAGCACCCGGCTGGGCAGTCGGCTGGGCGGACGGCTGGGCGGACGGCTTCTTGGTGGCCTTGGCCTGCGGCTGGTCGGCGGCGAGCAGCCCGGAGGAGAGCGCGCGGCCCTTGGGGCTCGCGCTCGGAGACGAGGAGGACTTCGGCGCCACGCTCGGCGAAACCTTGCCGGGCGAGGCACTTCCCGACGGGGAGGCGCTACCGGACGGGGCCGGCGAGCCGCCGGCGCTCGGCGACGGCGTGGCCTGGGGCGTGCCGGGCGCCACCAGGGCGACCAGCCGGAAGCGCAGCTGGGCCGTCTGCTTGACCGTGTTGACCAGGTCGCCGCGCGTCGTGCCGGGGATCTCGACGACGATGTTGTTGCTGCCCTGCACGGCCACCTCGGCCTCGGCGACACCGCTGCCGTTGACCCGCTGGTCGATGATCTGGCGGGCCTCCTCGAGGTTCGCCGCCGACGGCTTGCTGCCGTCCTCGGTGCTCGCCGAGAGCGTGATGCGGGTGCCGCCCTGCAGGTCGAGCCCGAGCTTGGGCTGCCACTGTCCGGCGGCGGCGACGCCGGCGTACAGCGCCGCGACGACCAGCCCGAAGATGATCAGCCGACGGCCGGGACGCGCCGTGTTTCTCGCCACTGCTACTCGCTCCTCATCGACCGGGACGCACCCGGTCGTTGCTGCTCACTGGTGCTGGTCGGGGGTGCCGGGGTTCTCGTCCGGGTAGTCGCGCTGCTGCGGGAACGCCGCGTCCTCGTCCTCGACGACACGGACGACGGCCTGACGGTTCACCTTCACCACCGTGCCGGGGGACACCTCGAGGTGGATCGTCACGTCCTCCAACGAAACCACGCGACCGAAGATCCCCGAGTTCAGCATCACCTCGGCGCCGGGGACGAGCGACGACTGCGTGGCCGCGAGGGCGTGCTGCCGTCGGCGCTGCGGGCGCACGATCAGGAAGTAGAAGACCAGAGCGATGAGTACGAACGGCAGCAGACCTGCCAAGTCATTCACGAAGAAGCACCTCAGAAAAGGGATTCGGGCATAGCAAAGCGCCGAGCGGGTCGACTGGAACCGAGTGTAACTTCTCCCCCACCCCTGGGTTGACGACATGGCCACACCGGCGGGTCACGGATCGGTCCCGGAACGGCCCCGGCGGCGCGCGGGCCGACCGGCTCGCTCAGCCCTCGGGCTCGGGATCGGCGTCGAAGAGCGTGGCGGCGTCCGGGCCGGCGGTACCGACTCCGAAGAAGGGCGCACCGGCCGGCGCGGTCAGCCCGAGGTGCTCCCAGGCGGCCGGGGTCGCGACGCGTCCGCGCGGCGTCCTGGCCAGCAGCCCGGACCGGACCAGGAACGGCTCGGCGACCTCCTCGACGGTCTCCCGCTCCTCGCCCACGGCCACGGCCAGCGTGGACACGCCCACCGGTCCTCCGCCGAACCGGCGGCACAGCACGTCGAGCACGCCACGGTCGAGCCGGTCCAGCCCGGAGCGGTCGACCTCGTAGAGGTCCAGGGCCCGGTGCGCGACCTCCAAGGTGACCACGCCGTCCGCGCGGACCTGGGCGTAGTCGCGGACCCTGCGCAGGAGCCGGTTCGCGATCCGGGGGGTGCCGCGCGACCGGGAGGCGATCTCCGCGGCTCCCGCATCGGTGAGCTCGACGCCGAGCAGGGCCGAGGAGCGCCGGACGATCAGGTCGAGCTCCGCCGGCTCGTAGAACTCCAGGTGCGCGGTGAAGCCGAACCGGTCCCGCAGCGGCCCCGGCAGCAGGCCGGCCCGGGTGGTCGCGCCCACCATCGTGAACGGCGGGATCTCCAGCGGGATCGCGGTCGCGCCCGGGCCCTTGCCGATGACGACGTCCACCCGGAAGTCCTCCATCGCCATGTAGAGCATCTCCTCCGCGGGCCGCGACATCCGGTGGATCTCGTCGACGAAGAGCACGTCTCCGTCGTTCAGCCCGGAGAGGATGGCCGCGAGGTCCCCGGCGTGGGTGATCGCCGGGCCCGAGGTCAACCGCAGCGGGGTGGACATCTCCGCGGCGATGATCATTGCCAGGGTGGTCTTGCCCAGTCCCGGCGGACCGGACAGCAGGACGTGGTCGGGGGCCCGCTCCCGGGCCCGCGCCGCCTGCAGGACCAGCGAGAGCTGCTCGCACACCCGCTCCTGGCCGATCACCTCCTCGAGGCTGCGGGGGCGAAGCGCCGACTCGACGGCCCGCTCGTCGCCCTCGGCCTCCGCCGCGACCAGCGCCCGCCCCTCCGCGTACGCCGCCTCCGCCGCGGTCAGGTCCGCCTCGTCGACGCGGCTGCGCTCCGGGCCGCTCATGTCTTGCTCATCGAGCGCAGGGCGGCGCGCAGCAGCCCGGCCACGTCGGGCTGGTCGCGGGCGTCCCCGGCGACCCCGTCCACCGCCCGCTCCGCCTCCTTCGCGGACCAGCCCAGCCCGACCAGGCCGTCGTGCACCTGGGTCCGCCAGGTCTCCTGCACCGGCAGCGCGAGCGTGCGCGGGGCTGCTCCGGACCCGAGCGGCACCCCGATCCGGTCCTTGAGCTCAAGGATGATCCGCTGGGCGCCCTTCTGCCCGATGCCGGGGACGGTGGTCAGCGCCTTCACGTCCTCGCCGGCGACGGCGCGGCGCAGGGCGTCCGGGGACAGCACCGCCAGCATCGCCTGGGCCAGCTTGGGACCGACGCCGCTGGCGGTCTGCACCAGCTCGAAGACCGACTTCTCGTCGTCGTCGAGGAAGCCGAACAGGGTCAGCGACTCCTCGCGGACCACCATGCTGGTCGGCAGCGTCGCGCTGCTGCCGACGTGCAGGGTGGCGAGCGTGTGCGGGGTGCAGTGCAGCTCGAGACCGACACCGCCCACCTCGAGCACCGCCGAGCTGAGCGTGACGTCAGCCACGGTGCCCCGGACGAACGCGATCATCGGGAGGTCCTTCCTGCGGCAGCCTGCGCGAGCGCCGCGTCGATGCGGGCCTGCGCGCCGCCGCGCCAGATGTGGCAGATGGCCAGCGCGAGCGCGTCGGCGGCGTCGGCCGGGCACGGTGGCGCGTCGAGCCGGAGCAGCCGGGCGACCATGGTCGCCACCTGCGCCTTGTCCGCCCGCCCGCTGCCGCTGACCGCGGCCTTGACCTCGCTGGGGGTGTGCAGGGCGACCGGGACCCCACGACGCGCCGCCACCAGCATCGCGACGCCGCTGGCCTGGGCGGTGCCCATCACGGTGCGGACGTTGTGCTGGCTGAACACCCGCTCGACGGCGACCGCGTCGGGCCGGTGCTCGTCGAGCCAGGCGTCGAGGCCGCGCTCGATCTCGCAGAGCCGCAGCGCCACCGGCTGGTCGGCCGGCGTGCGGACCACCCCGACGGCGGCCATCGTCAGCGGGCGACCCACCGAGCCGTCGACGACCCCGACCCCGCAGCGGGTCAGCCCGGGGTCGATGCCCAGCACGCGCATGTCTGCCTCTCGTCCGAACACCTGTTCGGGACAGACGCTAACCGAGGAGGCGTGCCGGGGACCGCAGACACGCTCAGGCGTCCAGCGACTCCATCACGTCCTCGCTGACGTCGAAGTTGCCGAAGACGTTCTGGACGTCGTCGAGGTCCTCGAGGGCGTCCACGAGGCGGAACACCCTCGGCGCGGCGTCCTCGTCCAGCTCGACCTGCATGGACGGCACGAACGACGCCTCCGCGGAGTCGTAGTCGACCCCGGCGACCTGGAGCGCGGTGCGGACCGCGACCAGGTCGGTGGCCTCGCTGATCACCTCGAAGGAGTCGCCGAGGTCGTTGACCTCCTCGGCGCCCGCGTCCAGGGTCGCCTCCAGCACGTCGTCCTCGGAGACCGAGCGCGTCTCCTGCGCCTGCGGGACGATCACCACGCCCTTGCGGTTGAACAGGTAGGAGACCGACCCGGGGTCGGCCAGGGACCCTCCGTTGCGGCTCATCGCGGTGCGGACCTCCATGGCGGCGCGGTTCCGGTTGTCGGTGAGGCACTCGATGAGGAACGCGACCCCGGCGGGGCCGTACCCCTCGTACATGATCGTCTGGTAGTCGGCGCCGCCCGACTCCGCGCCCGAGCCGCGCTTGACCGCCCGGTCGATGTTGTCGTTGGGGACCGACGTCTTCTTGGCCTTCTGGATCGCGTCGTACAGCGTCGGGTTGCCCGCCGGGTCACCGCCGCCGGCGCGTGCGGCCACCTCGATGTTCTTGACCAGCTTCGCGAAGAGCTTGCCGCGACGCGCGTCGACGACCGCCTTCTTGTGCTTGGTGGTTGCCCATTTGGAGTGGCCTGACATGAGGTGGCGCCTACCCTTCAGTGCGTGCGGGACGTCCCGGCCGCGCGGACCAGGTCCACGAACAGCGCGTGGAACCGGTGGTCGCCGGTGATCTCGGGGTGGAACGACGTGGCGAGCGTGTCGCCCTGCCGGACCGCGACGATCCTACCCATCTCCCGCCCGGTGGCGACGGTGGCGACCACGCTCACCCCGGCGCCCACCTTCTCGACCCACGGCGCGCGGATGAACATCGCGTGGAAGGGCCGGTCCGGGTCGCCGGGCAGCCCGGCCACGTCCAGCTCCGCCTCGAAGGAGTCGACCTGGCGCCCGAAGGCGTTGCGGCGCACCACCACGTCGAGGCCTCCGAAGGTCTCCTGCTCGGCGATGCCGCCCTCGATCCGGTCCGCCAGCATGATCATGCCGGCGCAGGTGCCGAAGGCCGGGAGTCCCGTGCGCAGCCGCGCGCAGAGCGGGTCGAACACGTCGAAGGTCCGGGCGAGCTTGGACATCGTGGTCGACTCGCCACCCGGCAGCACGATCCCGTCGAGGTCGTCGACCTCGGCGGGTCGTCGTACCTTGACGGCCCGGGCACCGGCGGTCTCCAGCATCGCCAGGTGCTCGCGCACGTCGCCCTGGAGGGCGAGCACGCCGATGGTGGGGGAAGTCGTCACGTCACGATCCTAGGCGCCCGGCACACCGGCCCGCGACGCGGACCGGCGTGCCGGGGAGTGCCGGAAGGGGGGTCTGCCTACCAGCCGCGCTCGGCGAGCCGGTGGGCCTGCGGGAGCTCGTCGACGTTGATGCCGACCATCGCCTCGCCGAGCCCTCGGGACACCTTCGCGACCACCTCGGGGTCGTCGTGGAAGGTGGTGGCCTTGACGATCGCCTCGGCGCGCTGCGCGGGGTTGCCGGACTTGAAGATGCCGGAGCCCACGAACACGCCGTCGGCGCCGAGCTGCATCATCATCGCCGCGTCCGCCGGGGTCGCGATGCCCCCGGCGGTGAACAGCACCACCGGCAGCCGGCCGGCGGCGGCGACCTCCTGGACCAGCTGGTACGGCGCCTGCATCTCCTTGGCGGCGACGAACAGCTCGTCCTTCGCCATGCTCTGGAGGCGACGCAGCTCGCCCCGGATCGTGCGCATGTGCATGACCGCGTTCGACACGTCCCCGGTCCCGGCCTCGCCCTTCGAGCGGATCATCGCGGCGCCCTCGGTGATCCGGCGCAGCGCCTCGCCCAGGTCGGTGGCGCCGCAGACGAACGGCACCGTGAAGGCCTGCTTGTCGATGTGGTTGGCGTAGTCGGCGGGCGTCAGCACCTCCGACTCGTCGATGTAGTCCACCCCGAGGCTCTGCAGCACCTGCGCCTCGACGAAGTGCCCGATCCGGGCCTTGGCCATCACCGGGATCGAGACGGAGGCGATGATGCTGTCGATCATGTCCGGGTCGCTCATCCGGGACACGCCGCCCTGGGCGCGGATGTCGGCGGGGACCCGCTCCAGCGCCATCACCGCGACGGCGCCGGCGTCCTCGGCGATCTTGGCCTGCTCGGCGGTGACGACGTCCATGATGACGCCGCCCTTGAGCATCTCGGCCATGCCGCGCTTCACTCCAGCGGTGCCGGTGCCGGTGGAAGAGCTGTTCTGGGTGTCGCTGTTCGTCACGGTCGACCTTCTGTTGTGCGGCGCCGGGGTGGGCAGGCTGATGCGGCCCGGTCGGCGTGGATGTGGTCCCAGCCTACGTCGCGTCGTACCGTCGGGCACACCCGGTTCAGCCGAGCAGCCCCGCGGGAGGTACGTCGTCCAGGTCGACGGTGCGCAGCTCGGCCGCGCGTCCCGTCAGGCGCAGCCAGCGCACCCGGCGGCGTGAGCGCAGGCCGCGCGCGGACACCACCACGTCGTTGTGCAGCCGCCGCGCGAGCTCGACCATCGCGCAGTCCCGGGCGAGCTCGTCCAGCAGCGGCTCCAGCTCCCGGTCCTCCCGGAGCGTGTGCACGTCGTCGGGGTCACCGAGCACCACCCGCAGCGCCTCGGAGAGCACCGACTCGGCCGCCTCGAACCCCTCCTCGTCCGCGTTGCGCGCCTGGTGTGCCGCGTCGAGCAGCACCAGCCGGCTCGGCGGGTCCAGCACCTCGGCGGTCGCGAGCTCCAGCGTCGCCCCCGACCGGCGCAGCAGCCGGCCGTCCAGGGTGGCGCGGGCCACCTCGATCCGGTGGTGCATGCGGTCCAGCCGGTCCGCGGTCCACCACAGCCACAGCGCGGCCAGCACCAGGACGAGCATCGCCAGCGTCACCCAGACGAACCAGAGCGTGCTCACCGCTGCACCTCGCTCACCGTCTCGTAGACGCGGACCACCTGGGTGGCGACCGTCGACCAGTCGTAGCGCTGCACGGCGACGGCGGCAGCGGCGTCCAGAGCGGCCCGCCGGTCCGGGTGGTCGAGCAGCCCGCGCAGCGACGTCGCGAGGTCCTCGACGTCCCGGTTGCGGAAGAGCACGCCGCACGCGCCGCCCTCGAGCACCCTCCGGAAGGCCGGGATGTCACTGGCCAGCACCGTTGCTCCCGCCGCCATCCCCTCCACCAGCACGATCCCGAAGCTCTCCTTGCCGGTGTTCGGTGCGACGTACACGTCGGCGGTGCGCAGCGCCGCACCCCGGTCCTCGTCGCTGGCGCGCCCGAGGAACGTCACCTGGTCCCGCACCGGCCCGGGCACCAGGGCACGGGCCTGCTCGACGTCGCCGCCCCCGACCACGAGCAGCCGGAGGCCGGGTCGGTCACCGGCCACCCGCCCGAAGGCCTCCGCCATCAGCGCGAAGCCCTTGCGCGGCTCACCGAGCCGCCCGACGAAGGCGACCGTGCCCTGCGCGCCGCGCCAGTCCGCACGGGGCTCGGCATCCGCGAACCGGTCGACGTACAGCCCGTTGGGGATCACCAGCGGCTCCCCGCCGACGTGCGTGACCTGGAAGTCCCTCGAGAACTCCGAGACCGCGATCCGGGCGCTGATCTTCTCCAGCGACGGTCGCAGGATCGCCGCGGACGCCGAGAGCGCGCGCGAGCGGTCGTTGGAGGAGTGGTACGTCGCGACGACCGGGCACTCCGCGGCCCACAGCGCGAGCAGCGACAGGCTCGGGGTGGCCGGCTCGTGCAGGTGCAGCACGTCGAACTCCCCGTCGTGCAGCCACCGCCGGGTGCGCGCCGCGACCACCGGGCCGAAGGACATCCGGGCCACGGCGCCGTTGTAGGGCACCGCGACCGTGCGGCCCGCGGGCACGACGTACGGCGGGAGGTCCTCGCTCTCGGTGGGGGCGAGCACCGAGACCCGGTGACCGAGCGCGATCAGCGCCTCCGCCAGGTCCTTGACGTGGTTCTGCACCCCGCCGGGGACGTCGAGGGAGTACGGGCAGACGATGCCGATCCTCATCGGCCGGCCCGCCGCACGCCCAGGTCCTCGACGAAGACCTTCTGCATCATGTGCCAGTCCTGCGGGTGGGCGCGCAACCCGGTGGTGAAGGCGTCCGCGACCTCCTGCATCATCGGCGCGTCCCCGGACGGGCCGTCCACGAACCGGACCGGCGGGTGGAACGTGAGGGTCAGGTCCGCGTCCGTGTAGTGCAGGGTGACCGGGATCAGCGGCGCCCCGGTCCGGCGGGCCAGCACCGCCGGGCCGCGGGGGATCCGGGCCGGCGCCCCGCACAGCTCGACCTGAACCCCGGTCCGGGACAGGTCCCGGTCGGCCAGCAGGCACACCAGCCCGCCGTCGCCGACCCACCGCTCCAGTCGCGGCAGCGTGGCCTCCCCGCCGGTGAGCGGGAGGATCTGCATGCCCAGCGTCTGCCGGTAGGCCACGAACTCGTCGTACAGGCGCTCCGGGCGCAGCCGCTCCGCGACCGTGACCAGCGGCATCCCCGTCGCACACGCCCAGGCGCCGGCCCAATCCCAGTTCCCCATGTGCGGGAGCGCGACCACCGCGCCGCGCCCGTGCGCGTAGGCGTCGCGCAGATGGTGCTCGCCGACGGTCCTGGTCCGGCCGACCAGGTCCGGGACCGGCCACGCGGGCAGCCGGAAGGACTCGCACCAGTAGCGCAGGTAGGAGCGCACCGCCGCGGCCTCCAGTACGTCCAGCTCGCGGTCCGCGAGGTCCGGGCAGACCCGCTCCAGGTTCGCCCGCAGCTGCCGCACCGACCGGCCCTGGCGGCGGTGGACCTCGTCGGCGACCCGCCGGAACAGCGCCTGCGCCGAAGCCTCGGGCAGCCGCCGCACCACCTTCCACCCCGAAAGGTAGGCGAGCGTGGTGGCCTGGTCGGCGGCCGCGCCGGCAGCCCGGCGGACTCCGCGGGTCAGGTCGGTGCGGGGAGGCATGGGCGCTCAGTCCGCCGGCCCGTGACGCCGCGCGGAGCCGGTCACGCCTTGGCCTGGCTCCGGACCAGCAGGATCCGCTGGACCACGGTGACGGTGCTGGCCACCGCGAGCACGGCGAGCGTGACCGGGATCAGCACCAGCAGGTCGAGGAGGTCGGCGAGACCGGTCATCACCAGGATCGCCACCAGCCGGTCCGCGCGCTCGGCGATGCCGACCTTGGCCTGCATGCCGAGGGCCTCGGCCCGGGCCCGGGCGTACGACGTGACCGACCCGAGGACCAGGCAGTAGATGGCGAGTGCCGCCAACGGCTCGGAGTCGCCCGGGCCGACGTAGTACAGCGCCAGGCCGGCGAAGATCGCGGCGTCGCCGAACCGGTCGAGGGTCGAGTCGAGGAAGGCGCCCCAGCTCGACGACTGGTCGCTCATCCGGGCCATCAGCCCGTCCACGAGGTCGGAGAAGACGAAGGCCGTGCAGACCAGGACCCCGACCAGGAAGTGCCCGCGCGGGAAGAACGCGAGGGCGCCGAAGCACAGACCGAGGGTGCCCACCACGGTCACGGCGTCGGGACTGATGCCCAACCGGAGGAAGAGCCTCGCTACGGGGGTGAAGACCTGGGCCCAGAAGGCGCGGAAACGTTCCATCATCGCCAGAGAAGGCTAGCGGCTCCGGCCACCGGTCAGGACCAGGCGGTGGCCAGCAGGTCCCGGGTGTCGGTGAGCAGCTGGGCCAGCGTCCTCGTGCGGCCGATGATCGGCATGAAGTTCTGGTCCCCGCCCCAGCGGGGCACGACGTGCTGGTGGAGGTGCGCGGCGATGCCGGCGCCGGCCACCGACCCCTGGTTCATGCCGAGGTTGAAGCCGTGGGCGCCGCTCACCTTCCGCAGCGTGCGCATCGCGGCCTTGGTGCCCGCCGCCAGCTCGGCAGTCTCCGCGTCGTCGAGCTCGGTGTAGTCCGCGACGTGCCGGTACGGGCAGACCATCACGTGCCCTGGACTGTAGGGGTAGAGGTTCAGCACCACGAACGTCGCCTCGCCGCGGTGCACGACCAGGCCCTCGTCGTCGGGGAGCCCCGGGATCCGGCAGAAGGGGCACTCCCCCGACGACCCGTCCGTCGGCTTGTTCTCACCCTTGATGTAGGCCAGCCGGTGCGGGGTCCAGAGCCGTTCGAGGTCGTCCGGTTCACCGGCGCCGTCCTGGACGACCGAGCCGGAGGGATCCTCGCTCACACCTGGACCCGGCGCTGCACCGCGTCGACCACACGGGCGACCGCCTCATCGACGGGCACCCCGTTGTCCTGGTGACCGTCCCGGTAGCGGAAGGAGACCGCGCCGTCCTCCAGGTCCCGGTCGCCGGCGATCACCATGAACGGCACCTTCTGGAGCTGGGCGTTGCGGATCTTCTTCTGCATCCGGTCGTCGGACTCGTCGACCTCGACCCGGACGCCGGCGCTCCGCAGCCGGGTGGCCACCTCGGCGAGGTAGCCGTTGTGCCGCTCGGCGATCGGGATGCCCTGGACCTGCACGGGGGCCAGCCAGGGCGGGAACGCGCCCGCGTAGTGCTCGACGAGCACCCCGATGAAGCGCTCGATCGACCCGAACTTCGCGGAGTGGATCATCACCGGCTGCCGGCGGGTGCCGTCCGCGGCCTGGTACTCCAGCGCGAACCGGTCGGGGGCCGGCTGGTTGAAGTCGTACTGGATCGTCGACATCTGCCAGGTGCGGCCGATCGCGTCCCGCGCCTGCACGGAGATCTTCGGCCCGTAGTACGCCGCGCCGCCGGGGTCGGGGACCAGCTCGAGCCCGGACTCGAGAGCCACCTTCTCCAGCACGGCCGTGGCCTCGGCCCAGTCCTCGTCGGAGCCGACGAACTTGTCCTTGTGGCCGTCGTCGCGGGTGGACAGCTCCAGGTAGTAGTCGTCGAGCCCGAAGTCACGGAAGAGGCTGAGGCAGAACTCGAGCAGATGCTTGATCTCGCCCGGCGCCTGCTCCTTGGTGACGTAGGAGTGGGAGTCGTCCTGGGCGAAGCCTCGCACCCGGGTCAGCCCGTGGATGACGCCGGACTTCTCGTGGCGGTAGACGTGGCCGAACTCGAACAGCCGCAGCGGCAGCTCCCGGTAGGAGCGCTGGCGGGACCGGAAGATCAGGTTGTGCATCGGGCAGTTCATCGCCTTGAGGCGGTAGTCCATGCCGTCGACGTCCAGCGCCGGGAACATGCCATCGCCGTAGTACGGCAGGTGCCCGGACGTGTGGAACAGCCCCTCCTTGGCGATGTGGGGGGTGCCGACGTACTCGAAGCCCTCCTCGATGTGCCGCTGCCGGACGTAGTCCTCCATGACCCGCTTGATGACCCCGCCCCGCGGGTGGAAGACGGGCAGCCCGGAGCCGATCTCGTCGGGGAAGCTGAACAGGTCGAGCTCGCGGCCCAGCTTGCGGTGGTCGCGGCGCTCGGCCTCCTCGAGGCGGTGCAGGTGCTCCTCGAGCGCCTCCTTGGTCTCCCAGGCGGTGCCGTAGATGCGCTGCAGCTGCTTGTTCTTCTCGTCGCCCCGCCAGTAGGCCGCCGCCGACCGCATCAGCTTGAAGGCGGGGATGCGCTTGGTGGTCGGGAGGTGGGGACCGCGGCACAGGTCCTTCCAGGCGAGCGACCCGTCACGCTTGAGGTTGTCGTAGATGGTCAGCTCGGCGCCGCCCACCTCCACGCCCGCACCCTCGGCGGCCTCGTCGGCGGCGCCGCCCTTGAGCCCGATCAGCTCCAGCTTGTAGGGCTCGTCCGCGAGCTCCAAGCGTGCGTCGTCGTCCGAGAGCGGCCGCCGGGAGAACCGTTGCCCCTCCTTGACGATCTTGCGCATCCGGGTCTCGATCTTCTCGAGGTCCGCCGGCACGAACGGCTCGGGCACGTCGAAGTCGTAGTAGAAGCCGTCGGTGACCGGCGGCCCGATCCCGAGCCTCGCCTCGGGGTAGAGCTCCTGGACCGCCTGGGCCATCACGTGTGCGGTCGAGTGCCGCAGGATGTCGCGGCCGTCCCGGCTATCGATGGCCACCGGCTCGACGACGTCGCCCGCGGCCAGCTCGTGCGCGAGGTCGACCAGCGTGCCGCCGACCCGGGCGGCCACCACCTGCGGGAGGTCCGCGAACAGCTCCCACACCTTCGTGCCCGTGGTCACCGCACGCTCGGCCTGCTCGCCTGCGTCGAGAACGGTGACTGAGATGTCGGACACGGGGCTCACTCCTGGGGCGATGCGGACAGCACCCGCCGTACGACGGGTGGGACGGACGCTCGATCGTAGCCGTCGACCGGGCCGGGGCGCCCACGGGTTTCGGGACGGCTGTCTGCGCGGAGGTGTGGGCGATACCGGGTTCGAACCGGATGCCAGCGGCGTGTGCACGACGGGGTGTGACCAGCGGCTCTACCCGGTTCGGTCGTCCCGTGCCGGATCAGCAGTGCGGCTGACGACCAGCGGCGTGGCGTCGCGGGCGGCGTAGGAGCGTCCGTTGGGGGTGCGGTGGCGCAGATCGATGGCACGAGGCCGGTCCCCTACCAGGGGACCGGCCTCCGACCCGCGGCGGTGTCTGTGGGCGATACTGGGTTCGAACCAGTGACCTCTTCGGTGTGAACGAAGCGCGCTACCACTGCGCCAATCGCCCCTCACGCCGTCCCCGGGCCTGCCGGGGTCGGTGCGCCGGAAACAGTAGCGCATCACGCCCCGGACCTCATCCGCCGGGGACCCGCAGGAGTCGCCTGGCCGCCCCGGTGTGGGTCACCTCACATCCCGGCGACAGGCCCTCGGTCCCCGGGAAACCGCCGCATAGCCGGACACATCTCCGCGGCCGTTGGGTGCCCTCAGAAAAACTTCTGATCGAGCTGTTTGGTTTCGCGTCATGGGTTCACCCCCTCACCGTCTCTTTGTTACGTCCGGAGGGGACGACCTGGGAGGAAAGGCAAGACTGATGATGGACTTCTCGATGGACACGGCACCGCTGATGGTGACCCAGCCGCTGACCCTGGAGCTGATCGACCCGACGGGTGCCGTCGCGCCGATCGAGGCCGAGCTCCGCTACGACCCGCTGGACCCGTTCGCCGTGACCATGGTGTTCCTGACCGGCGTCACGCAGGTGCGCTGGACGTTCGGGCGGGAGCTGCTCACCGGCGGGCTCTACGAGCCATCGGGCGACGGCGACGTGCACGTGTGGCCGTGCCTGGACTCCAACGGCCGTGCCGTGGTGATCATCGAGCTGTGCTCCCCGGACGGCGAGGCGCTGGTGCAGGCCCGCACCGGCGACCTGAACGGGTTCGTCGAGCGGATGAGCAAGGCCGTGGAGCCGGGCCGCGAGTCCGACCACCTCGACGTGGACGCGACCATCGCGGCGATCTTCGCCGCCGAGGCCGCCTGAGCGACGCTCAGGGGTCGATCCCCCGGGCCGCCTGCTCGTCCCAGACCCTCCGGCACTCACGGGTGACCGGGCCGGGCGCGACCAGCACCCGGTCGTCGCACCGTGCGACGCCCTGCACGTCCCGCGTGGTGGACACCAGGAAGACCTCGTCGGCCGCGGCTAGCACCTCGACGGGCTCGTCGACCTCCCGGGCGCCGTACCACTCCAGGAGCAGGGCGCGGGTGATCCCTCCCAGGCAGCCGGACGCCAGCGTCGGCGTGCGCAGCTCGCCGTCGACCACATAGAAGACGTTCGACCCGGTGCCCTCGCACAGGTGTCCCGCGAGGTTCCCGAACAACGCCTCCGCTGCGCCGCGCTCGGCGGCGTACGCCAGCGCGACCACGTTCTCGGCGTACGACGTGGTCTTCAGCCCGGCGAGAGCGCCCCGCTCGTTGCGCGGCCACGGCACCGTCACCACCGTCGTGGTCTCCGGCGCCGGAGCCAGGGGGCCCACGGCGACCACCAGCGTGGGCGGAGACTCCCCGCGCCCGGAGCCCATCGGCGCCACTCCCCCGGTATAGGTGACCCGCACGCGGCCCAACGCCTGGTGCTCCGCGGCCAGCACAGCCGCCACGCCTCGCCGTACCTCGTCGTCGGACGGCACCGGCAGCCCCAGGCCCGCCGCGGAGTGCCGCAGCCGCTCCAGGTGCCGGGTGAGCGCGAACGGCCGCCCGTCGACGACCTTGACCGACTCGAAGACCCCGTCGCCCACGGTGAGTCCATGGTCGCCGACCGTGATGGCCGGCGCCAGCGGATCGTCCAGGAGCTGGCCGTTCACCCACGCGTGCATGGCCCCGACCCTAGGCCCCGGCCTGCCGTCAACACGCCCGCAGGGGGCCGAATTTGTCATCTGGAGGTTGTCCGATAAAGTTCCACTCGCACGCCAGGTGGAGGTCTCACCGGGAGTGGCTAGCGGACGTAGCTCAGTTGGTAGAGCGCAACCTTGCCAAGGTTGAGGTCGCGAGTTCGAGCCTCGTCGTCCGCTCGGAGAAGATGGTTGCACCCTCCGCTGGTGGAGTGGCCGAGAGGCGAGGCAACGGACTGCAAATCCGTCTACACGGGTTCAAATCCCGTCTCCACCTCGACAGCTTGTCCTCCGTCAAGGGGGCTGGGCCGTCACGGGCGATTGGCGCAGTGGTAGCGCGCTTCCTTGACACGGAAGAGGTCACTGGTTCAAACCCAGTATCGCCCACCAGTCGGAAAAGGGCCTCTGACCAGCGGAAACGCTGATCAGGGGCCGTTCTGATTTCGGCTTTGCATCAGATATGCATCGGATCATTGCGCCCGAATTTTTCTCTTCAGCGGCCTTCCTGATGCCCTTCAGAGACGCGAAAGCCCCCACCGGCCGACCACTCCGGCCTGTGACGGGGCTCTTCCTTCGGGGCTGATCGCGTCTGGTCAGGGTGCTGCGCTGGGGACGCGATGCCCTGTCGCTTCCAGATCGGCGAGACGCACCCGGATGCTGCGCGGGCCGAATCTGTACGCCGGCAGGGTCCCGGCCGAGATGCGCCGCCGGAGGGTCTTCACCGACTGCCCGACGTACGCCGCTGCTTCCGGCAGGGTGAGGTACTGGTGGGGTGCGCGGTCGAGTCTCGACGTGGCCATGGTCAGCTCCTTCGGTGAGGGTCGGTGTCAGATGCCGACGCCGTCCTTGCCGCCGGCCCGGCGTCCGGGCTGGTGGACGATCGCGGTGTGCAGTTCGGCCCTACTGCGGGTCGCGCCGGGTGGTGCTGTCGCCGGCTCGGAACGTGGGCGGAGCCGGTCACGGACGAGCCCCACGATGGCCGCATGGTCCGCTGCGTCCGGCGGGACGAAGCGCTCTTGGACCCGGGCGACGACCTGTCCGTTGTTGGCCACGACCCCTGGGACCTTGACACGGAGGAAGTAGGCGCGGCGTTGCAAGCCCGCCTCGACAACATCGGCGATGCGGGCATCGAGCGTGGTGAAGAGCGTGGTGAACGAGTGCACGATGCGTGCATCCAATGGGGCGTCCGGCGGGAGTGCTTTGAGCCGGTTCCAGGCGTTGGCTCCTTCAGCGGCGGCGAGTCCTCCGGCGCCGGCGTTGCCGGCGATGTTGCGCAGCTCGCGCTGGAGGTCGGTGTAGGTCTGTTCGCGGTCCCGCCACGCCTCGCCGAGTGCGGGCTCGATCTTCTCCACGCGCGTGGCCAGGCCCCCGGAGATGAGTCGTTGGGAGTCGACCACCAGACGCACGCGGGACTGTGCATCAAACGGTGTTTCCGGCCCGACGCGCTGAGCCGTGTGTTCAGCGGGAGAGGTGCCGTGATGACAACGACACTGAGCGACATGACAGCCAAGAAGAAGCCCGAGGCCTCGGCTGAGGAGATCGCGGCCCGGGAGCTGGTGCGGCTGGCAAAGGAGCAGGGCCTGTCGCTGACCGGACCCGACGGGCTGCTCAAGCAGTTCACCAAGAACGTCCTCGAGACCGCGTTGAACGAGGAGATGACCGAGCACCTGGGGCACGAGAAGAACCGGGTCACCGAGGGCCGGGACCCGACGAACGTCCGCAACGGGACGCGCCCGAAGACGGTGCTGACCCACGCCACCGGCCAGGTCGAGCTTGAGGTGCCCCGCGATCGTGACGGGACCTTCGAGCCGGTGATCGTGAAGAAGCGTCAGCGCAGGTTGACCGAGGTCGACGAGATCGTGCTGTCGTTGTATGCCCGCGGGTTGACCACCGGGGAGATCTCGGCGCACTTCGAGCAGATCTACGGCGCCTCGGTCTCGAAGGAGACCGTCTCCCGGATCACCGACAAGGTCATCGAGGAGATGCAGGCGTGGTCCACTCGCCCGCTCAACGAGGTCTACGCGGCGATCTTCATCGACGCGATCCGTGGATGGCATGGTCAAGGTCCGCGACGGCCAGGTTGCCAACCGGCCCGTCTACGCCGCGATCGTGGTCTCTCTGGCCGGGGAGAAGGACGTCCTGGGGTTGTGGGCCGGCACCGGCGGGGAGGGCGCCAAGTTCTGGATGAGCGTGCTCACCGACCTGCGCAACCGAGGTGTCAAGGACACCTTCTTCGTGGTCTGTGACGGCCTGAAGGGACTGCCCGAGGTGGTCGGCAACGTGTGGCCATTGACGACAGTTCAGACCTGCATCATCCACCTGATCCGGAACACCTTCCGGCTCGCCTCGAGGCGGGACTGGGACGCGCTCAAGCACGACGTGAAGCCGATCTACACCGCGGTCAACGCCGACGCCGCCCGGTCGGCGTTGGAGGAGCTGGCCGAGAAGTGGGGCACCAAGTACGGCGCGATCATCCGGTTGTGGAACAGCGCCTGGGAGGAGTTCATCCCGTTCCTGGACTACGACGTGGAGATCCGCACCGTCATCTGCTCCACGAACGCGATCGAGTCGCTGAACGCCCGCTACCGGCGAGCAGTCAAGGCCCGGGGCCACTTCCCGACCGAGCAGGCCGCCTTGAAGTGTCTGTATCTGGTCACCAGGTCCCTCGACCCCACCGGCCGAGGACGGGCACGATGGACCATGCGGTGGAAGCCGGCGCTCAACGCCTTCGCGATCACCTTCGCCGACCGCTGGCCGGCGGCAGAAACCTACTAATGGAAACCGCCGGAAACACCGTTAGCGAGACAGTCCCTTTGCGACATGGCGTGCCGCAAGGCGAATGGTCAGAATGGTATTGTGGACGAACGTTCGCAGTCGAGAGGTCACGGTAGTTGACAGAGTTGCCAGGAGAACTTGGGTGGGTCGATGGCAGAACCTGGGAAGCAATCCACGCCGACTGGCCGGCCTACCCCGGTGATCGGGATTGGCGAATCGCGCTGCTTCGACTCGGCGACTTTCCTTCTGGGACGAACTTCACGTGCCTTGACATCATAGATCAATGCGCGCTGCTGGTGGCCGAGGTAGGGATCACCCAGGCAGATCGATTCGATGAGAGGCACATGCACGTTGCGCTACGCCTCGAGGAACTACTCGAGCTAGATGACCGCGGGCTTGTTGTCGGGATCGACGTCGAGCAAAGACTCACGACGGAACAGCTGCACCTGAAGCGGACCCTCGGTCCCGAGCTGTACGACAGCGTCATCTCCGGCGAACAGGTGCTCGGCACAATGGTCGATGGCCAGTTCACACCAATCCCATTGCCGGACGACGATGATGCTTCGGACGACGATGACTGGGCAATGGCCCACCAGCGAACGCCCGAGCGAGTCGCGATGTTTGAGGGGAGCCAGATTCACCTCACGGCGGCCGCGTTGCCAGAATTGGAGCGCGTGGCGAGGTCCATCCTCGAAATCCCTCCCAGCGTTCAGGACCGCATTTCAGTCATGCTCCAATCGGGTTTGTTTGACTCGGCGATTCGCGATCTGGGGGCTGCTCTTGAGTCACGCATGCGCTCGGTGACGGGAACCAACGACTACGGGCAAAGGCTTGTAGATCGATATGTGCAATCGATGCTGGACAGCGGGACCTTCTTGCCCGCTCGCGTCAAGTCACTGCGTCAGGAACTCCGAGCAATCTTCAAATTTGTCCGCAACGAGTTTGCTCATGGCCTTCAGGAAGTTCCACCGGGACGGGGATATGCGTTGATCTCCCGGATGTGTTGGCACTTGCAGGACGTCGAACTCGTGGCCCAAGCGGTGAGCACGGCTTAGGGGATGCCCCGCGAGTCCCGGACAGACGCGGCGGTATGACTGTGAGGATCGCCAACGCAGTCTGAAGGTGCTGGGCTGTGGTTGGTGACCGCGAGTGTGACCCCCGGAATGACTGGCCTCGTGCCTTGTTGCGACCTGTCCGCTCGTGGTCATCGGCCCCGGCCCGGTTGGAGGAGCTGGCCTGATCAGGAGCTTGACCACCTGGCGCTAGCGGCGCCGGATGTGTCTCATCACAGTCCTGCCGAGCCTCCGTCCCGGACCGGAACCACGTCCTGAACCGCCCCGGCATGTCCGGAGACTCCAGTGCTTGGGAAGGATGGAGTCATGTCAGGTAGAACGTCTACGAGGTACCCGGCCGAGCTGCGTGAGCGGGCGGTCCGGATGGTCACCGAGATCCGGTCCGATCATGAGTCGGAATGGGCGGCGATGACCCAGGTCGCCACGCTGTTGGGGGTCGGGACGCCGGAGACGATTCGGAAGTGGTGCCGGCAGGCCGAGGTCGACGGCGGCAGACGTCCAGGCATCACGACGGAGGAGTCGGCTGAGCTGAAGCGGTTGAAGCGGGAGAACGCCGAACTCAAGCGTGCCAACGCGATCCTCAAGAGCGCGTCGGTCTTCTTCGCGGCCGAACTCGACCGGCCACAGCGTTGATCGTGCAGTACGTCGACTCGGTCGCAGGCAACCGCGACGAGGACGGTCTGCGATGGGGTGTCGAGTCGATCTGCGACCAGCTCACCGAGCTGGGCGCCCCGATCGCCCCTGCGACCTACTACGAGCACCGTCGCCGCCCTCCGAACGCCCGCGAGGTCAGGGACGCTGAGCTGAAGCCCCTGGTCGCCAGGGCGCATGCGGAGAACTACGGCGTCTACGGAGCCCGGAAGGTCTGGCTGACGCTAAACCGTCAACGCCACCAGGACGCGCCGCCGATCGCGCGCTGCACCGTCGAGCGCCTAATGGCCGAGCTTGGCCTGGCCGGAGCAGTCCGGGGCAAGGTCAAGCGCACCACGATCAGCGACCCACGCACCCCGAAGCCGGCCGACCTGGTGGACCGCAACTTCCGGCCCCTGGCACCGGGCCGGTTGTGGGTTGCGGACTTCACCTACGTCTCGACGTGGTTCGGCTGGTGCTACACCGCCTTCGTCATCGACGCCTACGCACGCCGGATCCTGGGATGGTCGGTGTCGACCACGATGACCAGCCGGTTCGTCGTCGACGCAGTCGAACAGGCCATCTGGAACCGCGGCCGTGACGGTCGTGACCTGGCTGACCTGATCGCCCACCACGACCACGGAGTCCAGTACCTGTCGGTGGCCTACTCCGAGCACCTCGCCACCGCGGGGATCAAGCCCTCGACCGGCGCCATCGGGTCCTCGCACGACAACGCGCTCGCAGAGTCCGTGATCGGGCTCTACAAGACCGAGCTAATCAAACCAGAGCGGCCCTAGAAGGCCTCGACGACCTCGAGATCGCCACCGCCGAATACGTCGACTGGTTCAACCACCGCCGGCCCTTCGAGTACTGCGACGACCTCACACCGGTCGAAGCAGAGCAGGCTCACTACGCTCACCACCAGACCCCGACGACCGTCGGAGTCTCAAACTAGAAAGTCTCCGGACTCGCCGGGGCGGTTCACCGTGTCCCGGCCGCAGAGGATAGTGCGAACGACTACGGCACGACGCGCTTGCGGTGTGTGAGGCGGCGCGGGCGAACGACACTCGCGGGGGGACGGCGGACCGGAGAGCGACGTCACCTCGAGCGGGCGGGATGAAGATCGGCGGTGGTAGCGCGCCACTTCTTCAGAGCGCGCCAGACGAAGCCGGACCATCCTCACGGCACCTCTGGCCCCTGCACGGAACAACCTGGATGGACCCGGTCCGCAACTCCTCCACTCGAATCGGTCAGAACAACGACGAAGGGCTCCTGTCATGATTCGCGCGCGTTGCTGGCTTTCGCCCTGCTCTTCGACATTGCCACGACCGCCACCATCGTGTGGCCCATCTGGATCGAGAGGCTGACAGGCCTCGAGCCGGACAGTAGCGGTGGAGCAGCCGAGTGGGGGCTGGTCATCGTGCTGGGTGCCTAGCCCTGGCCGCCGCGTTTCTGGCTCGCCGCGATTTCCGCGCGCTCCAGCCACGCCTAGACGCCGGCACCGTAAGCGGGACTTGGGCCGACTCAACGGAAGCGCTTGCCGAAAGGTCTAGTGACAAGCGCATGCTCACCTACGGCTTTCGCAACCTCACCAACTACCGACTCCGTATCGCGCTCGCCGCCAACGGCGACCGGCCCTACCGAGACCGGCCCACCCATGCCTAGCTCCGAAGCAGGCGATCCGGCGACGTACGCATCGATGCACATCTGAAGCACGGCGAGCGAGAGCGGCGTCACCTCGTCGAGGTCCACGTCCCCGAAGTCCTCAGACGAGCCGATGTCCTTTTCAATGCTCGTCCAGAAGCGCCTGGTCGCTTTCAAGATGGTCAGGGCATCCGTAGACAGCTCCACGTCAGGCTCGAAGTCCGGGTCCACCATGTACTCGATGAGCTCGTGACTGGGATCGTGGCGGTGAGCGTAGAGGTCTTCCAACCGGTCGGCCTGGGCCAGCGGGATTGCATCGCCCTCGATCAGCCAGAGCAGTGACGCCCGGAGCTTGTTCTTGGGCGCCCTTCCCAGCACATTCCCGGCGTAGACCTGCTCGTCGTAGACCATGGCCCGTCCTCGAGTCCACGCCAGTGGAACTCATGTACCTCATCCAAGACTGCCGTCTTGATCAGTTCATGAGTCATCTGGTAGGCCCGGCGGAGCCGAGCGTGGCTCGCATGCGCTCAGGCCGTAGTTTGGCCTCTAGCCGTTGTCGGTACGCCTCCGGATCCTGGTTCCCGATCTTCACCCGCCCGTTGTCCAGGATGGTCGCCGCAAGGGCTTCCGCTCGCGGCAACCCCGGCTCGACCCGGATGCGCGCACGGTGAGCTCGGCGCCCGAGAAGGGGGCGCTTCACTTGGGCCGGAAGGCGTCGCCTGGGGAAGCGCCGGTGACAGATCGTCGTGTCCCGGCGCGAACCCTTCAGTCGCGTTGGGGCGTGGAGTAGGTAGGAGGACCATGGCAGAGCGGGCCCACGGTCTGAGGAGGCGATATGCGCGACGCGGACGACATCGCTGCCTTCACAGCGTATGCCGAGGCACGCGGCGCGACGCTGTTCAGGACGGCGTACCTGATGGTGGGTGACCATCAGCTCGCGCAGGACCTGGTCCAGGAGGCGCTGGTCAAGACACTGCTGGCATGGCCTCGGCTGAGCGACCGCGGCGACCTCGACGCCTACGTCCGGCGGGTCATCGTCACGACGTGCATCTCCTGGCGACGGCGGCGCGCCTTCCACGAGCGGCCCGTCGAGAGGCTTCCCGAGCAACAGGGCCTCGACCCCGCTGACTCGGTGGCCACCCACGATGCGGTCGTCGTGGCCCTGGCCGCACTACCTCCCCGGCAGCGGGCCGCGATCGTGCTGCGCTACTACCAGGACCTGACAGAGGCGCAGACCGCCGAGGTCATGGGTTGCTCGGTGGGGGCGGTCAAGAGCCAGGTGTCCGTCGGGCTGCGCCGGCTCCGCGACAGGTTGGGCTCCTCGTTCGACGAGATGAGCATGGCTGACCAGGAGGTGCCGTCATGACGAGCAGTCTCGGCGAGTTGCTGCGCCGCGGCGCGGACTCGGTGACCGTACCGGCCATCGACCTCGACGAAGTGGTTGCCGAGGTCGGCAAACGTCACCAGCGACGTCGTTACCTGGTGGTCGTGGTCGCCACTGCGGCAGCCGCGGCGAGCGCGATCGCTGTGGGCGCCCTCCTGGTCGGCGCGACCAGCTCCAGGGACGGAGCACCGCAACCGGTAGGACCTCCGTCACCGTCCATCAGCAGGGCCGTGGACGGAGCCGGGACCCGGCCGTTGGTGTACGCCGCGGGCAGGACGGTCCACGTCGGCAACACGTCCGTACAGGCCGACGAGCCGGTCGCGTTCATCGCCCCCACCGATGACGGGGCGGTCTACGAAGCCACCTTGGACGGCACGCTGTGGTTCACCGACGGCTTCACGACCAAGGTGATCGGCACGTCGTGGTTCACTGCGGCACCGACGTCGCACCGTGGGGTGGTGGTGACGGGGACGTCCGGCTCGCTCGTCGTGTGGGGGGAGGTCGTCCGCCCCAACCGTCTCCCGACCGAGCTCGTGGTGTTCGACACCTCGCGTCGCGAGGAGGTGGGCCGGATCCCCGTCCGGGGGCTGTTGAACGAGGCGACCATCGCCTACGTGGGTGAGTCCGAGGTCTGGTGGGCGCCCGCCGGCTGGCACTCCGGGAGCGGTGCCGACCGTCTCGTGTACCGGTTCGATGTGGTCTCTGGGGTGACGACCGAACTCCACGGTGCCGACCTCGATGCGGTGCTGGACGCCGACCCCCGCGCCTTCAGAGCGGTGCCCGGCGACGGGCCGGTGGTGTACGGGTCACCTTCGCTGACCGCAGTGAGGGGTCGGCTGGTGACGAGCGTGCGCTCCAGCGGTGCCGACGCCGGCGCCGCTCCCGTCACGCTCGCCGACGGGTCTGAGCTTCGGCTGCGGCTGCCGCCCGGGTACGTCGGGCCGTGGCCGGCGGACGAGGATCCCGATCTCGGGGTCTCGCAGTGGCTCGACGACGACCACGTGGCGCTGTTCGCCGGCGACGGTGGCGGCGACCTGCCGGCCATGCAAGGCGACCTGCTGACCTGTGAGCTGCCCCGGGGTGTCTGCCAGGTCGTCGTTCCACTGTCGGCGCAGGACTATGTGGTCCCGTACCTGGACTAGCCGGCCAGCTCAGGACCATCCGTCATGACGACCATCCCACGGCGCTCACGGCACCCGCGAGCAGGTGCTCCCACGTCGCTGGCCGCTGGGTTGCTTGCGCTCGGACTGTGCTTCCTCGCCGGCTGCGATGCCTCGCACCCAGCCGGCCAGCGCCCAGGACGGCCGTCGTCCGGGACGGCCGTCGAGGCACCCGCGTCCACGCACGTGGACGACACGTACACGGGCGCGTGGCTGGACGCGACCCGGGGCTCGCTCGGACCGACGGCAGAGTGGACAAACAACGTCGAAGCCGCTGACCTCGACGCCGACGGCGACATCGACCTGCTGTTCGCCAACAGCGGCGACGAGCGGTACTGGACCCCGGTCGAGAACCGGGTGCTCCTGAACCGAGGGGACGGGACGTTCACCGACGCCACGCGGCAGGTCTTCGGGCGCCGGCTCGAGACCAGCAGGGCCATCAAGGTCGCCGACGTGAACGGCGACGACAACCCCGACATCGTCGTCGGGAACATCGTCAGCACCCGGAGTCGGCTGTACCTCGGCAACGGTGCCGGTGAATGGCGAGACGTGACCAGCACCCACCTGCCCGCCGAGAAGCTCAGTGTCGGTGATCTCGAGCTGGGGGACGTCGATGCCGATGGCGACCTCGACCTCGTGCTCGTCGACTGGGGTGAGGGCTCACCGGAGACCAACCTCGGCGGAAAAGTCACCTTGTGGCTGAACGACGGACGCGGAAGGTTCACCGATGCGACCGGGGAGCGGATGCCTCACACCTTGGTGCGCTTCAGCTGGGACCTGGAACTGGTCGATGTCGACAACGACTGGGACGTCGACATCGTCACCTCCTGCAAGATGTGCTCCTCGAGCCGTTTGTACGAGAACGACGGCAGCGGCACGTTCGACGACGTGACGGCGCATCGCATGCCGCACTACACGAACAACTACGAGTTCGAGCCGCTGGACCTCGACGCCGACGGCTACCTCGACCTGGTCACCATCAACGATGGCCCAGACACGGGCAACGGGCCCGCCGAGCACGTGTTCCGCAACGACCACGAGGGTGGGTACGTCGACAACACTGCCCAGTGGTGGCCCCCTGAGGCCAACACGGGCTGGGACGACGCTGTCGTCGTTGGCCTCGACATCCAGTCCGACGGCCACGTCGACTTCATCGTCGGCTCGCTCGACGGCCCGGACAGGTTGCTCGTCAACGACGGGACCGGCATGCTCAGCGTCAACAACGACATCTTCCAGGGGCCACCCAGCTTGGGCACCTTGGGCCTGGTGGTGGCCGACTTCAACGCAGACGGGCGGATGGACGTCGTCGAGGCCCAGGGCGAGGCCCCCCACCACATGGCCGAGCGCATCCACCTCGCCGGTGAACGGGTGCCACGCGACACCGCACCACCCGTCGTCCGAGCAGACCGCATCGCCGGCACGGTCGTTGCGCGAGTCCACGACAACCGAACACCGAACAGGCCCTACCACTGGCGGAAGGTGGTCGTACGGGCTGCCACTCGCGAGCTGGAGATGGCCTGGTACGGCGAGAACCTTTTCGGGGCTCCGGCACCACGAGTGGCCGGCCCGGTGCAGGTGTGCGCGACAGACGCCGCCGGCAACGAGGCCTGCGCGTCGCTCGCGCCTTGAGCGAACTCGGTCACGGTCCGCGTGCCGGTCCCCGATCTGGGACACGCGCTGGACGGAGGGCTGTCGCAACGCTCTTCGGCTCCGGCTGACCTGATGGCGCGGAAGATGCAGTCCTGCGTCTCGGATCCGCCATGCCCTGTCGTGCGCCCGACGATGCCTCAGCCTCACGAGGCCCGCCTGCTGGGTCGTCGGGTGAGCAGGCGGTCCCGCACCACGCGGATCGCGCCGCAAGCCGATCCTCTGCCGGTGGTGGCGTCCACGTCACACCCGATGGCGGGCGACCTCCTCGACGCGGTCCGCGGCGTCGCCGGCCGCGTCCTGGCCGGATCGGAGACGTGGACCGAGCTCGGCAGCTGCGGCGCGCACCTCGGGTGAGAGCACGGTGCGGAGGGCCTTCGCCAGGCCGACGCGACCGAGGTATCCGGGCTGTCCTGGCTCGTCTCGGGGCGTGAAGGTCCACCCGAGCGCGCTCAAGCACGGCGTCTCGACCGAGGACGCCATACACGCAGCGGAGTGGTCGATCTGGATCGAACCGCTCGAATGTTCGGCGTCGACCGGTTCCACGGTGTACCGGGCCATCGAACCGCAACGAGGCCGCCGAAGCGGGCACGCTGAGGCGTCCTTCGCGGCGCTGACCCGGCCACGGCCGCCGTTCCATCTCCGACACCCCTGCGGGTCGGCGGCGCGTTCAGCCTTCAGGCGCGCTGCTCACCTCCGGTCGAGGTTCGACTGTTGGGCCGTGTCAGGCCGTGGCTGGCTTCTCGGAGATGAGCTGGATGAGGTTGCCGCACGTGTCGTCGAAGATCGCGACGAATGCAGTGCCGATGTCGGTGGGCGGCTGGGTGAATGAGACCCCTCGCTTGGTGAGTCGGTCGTACTCGGCCTCGACGTCGTCCACGGCGAACTGAGCCAGCGGGATGCCGTCATCTGCGAGTGCGTCCCGGAACGGCTTGACCGCCGGGTGGCTTGCCGGCTCCAGCAGCAGCTCGGGTCCGTCCGGGTAGTCGGGTGAGACGACGGTGAGCCAGAAGTCGTCGCCGAGGGGGATGTCGTGGCGCTTGGCGAAGCCGAGCACATCGGTGTAGAACACGAGTGCTGCCCGCTGGTCGTCGACGAACAAGCTCGTCAGGCGGATTCTCATGGGGTGTCCCTTCTGGCCACGAGCCAGCGTTGAGAGATGACAGCGAGCGGCTCGCTGTTGAAGTAGTGGAACTTGGAGCGACCACGTCGCTCGGTCCTTCGCAAGCCGGCGTCCTCGAGCACCGCGAGGTGCTGAGAGATCGCCTGGCGGGTCGAGCCCAGTCCGTGCCGCGTGGTGAGAACGGTGCAGATGTCGAAGAGGGTCAGACCGTCCCTCGCAGCAAGCTCATCGAGGATGAGGCGTCTGGTCCCGTCGGCGAGTGCTCTGAACACATCGGCCACGCACCCAGGCTAGGCAAGTGGCTACTTGCCTTTCAACGAAGGAGCGCGACGGCTCACCCGTCCCAGTGGCCGATTCGCCTGCCGCCGTCCGGACGTCGACGGCGGTGCGTCTCGTCGCTAGGCCTCATGGACGGTCCGGAAGTGCTCGACGGTCGGAATCGGCTCGTAGACTTGATGAAGTAGCCGCCGCCACTCCTGATACTCGAGAGACTGCCAGAAGCCCTCGGTGTGGTCCTCGAGCGTGTCCCCGTGACCACCAGCAGGTAGGAGTTGGGCCGCTCGACGCACCGCGACAGCGTCAGACGGCCGACACCCTTCATCGACGAGATGACCTGCTTCGCCTGACCGAACGCCTTGATGAACCGCTCCCCCTCCCCGGGCTCCACGGGACGGAGAGCATGTCGGTCGATCAGGGCTTCGCCGAGCACAGCACCGGACGCGCTGAGATGTCGGCTGCTATCGCGACCGAGGTACGCCGCAAGGTCGGACGCGTCGAACGAGCACCTGATCGCCGAGCCGTCGAGCAGGTGCATGAGACCGGCGAGAGGCTCGAACGGGGTCGATCCCTGGTCCGGCTCTTCGTCGGCCGTGGCCATCACCGTCCCGGCCGCGTGAAAGACCCAGGACCATGGACGCCTCCGCGCGCCGGTGCTGCTTCACGCCGCTGCCGCTCGACGGCGCATACGACGCCGCCTTCGCGGCTGCGGTCATCCCACTCGGGACGGCGCAAGCAGGCAGCCATTCAGGGGTCGCGCACGCTACTTCTCCGCAGCGGTGTCTACGGTGACCGAGACCGACATTGTCGTGGAGTGGCCAGGGCCTGTGGACTTCGGGCGACGCCGGACCATCGTCGCCGCGGGCCGGCCGCGGCGACGTCGCCGATTCCCAACGAGGCGTCTTCACCGTGGGCCGCGCCTTCTTCCGCTGAACCACCCCGGCTCCAGGGGGCGACCGGCCGGAGCGCGTCGGAGGTGGTGGACGCAGCCCCGATGGGTAGGTTCACCGACATGGACTTGCCGCCGGTCAATCACATCGCGGTGCCTGACGGATATCTCGCATGGCAGCAGTGGCCCTCGGGCGACCCTGACTCCGACCTCACGATCCTCAACCTCGGTCACGGGTTCATGGATGCCCTGGAGGATGCAGCCGACGAGCTGCGCCTGCTGCGCTGGCTGCACGGCCTGGCCGGCATCGGCCGGATGCTGCGCCTGGATTTTCCCGGGGTCGGCGCCAGTGACATCGGGTCGACACCGCCGACCCTGGCCGACTGGGCCGACGCCGCAGCCGTGGTCCTCGACGCCGCTGGGGTGGAGCACGTGGCGGTCACCGCTGCTGGGCCCAGCGTGCTGGTCGCACTGGCCTTCGTCGAGCGGCACCCCCAGCGGGTCTCGTCACTCGCGTTGGTCAACGGGGGGGCCAAGATCACCTGGGCCGAGGACTACCCCATCGGTGTCGACCTGCGGACCGTGTCGGGCCTGCTCGAGACGGCCAGCGACCCCACCACCGCCACCGACGCAGACCACGACCTGGCCATCCAGGGTCCGAGCGCGATGGGCGACCCGCAGTTCCGGTCGTGGTGGCGGCGGGTCGCTCGACGCAACCTCAAGCCACGCATCGCCGGTGCCGTCAACGAGGCCTTCTTCGGCGCCGACTTCCGGGCCCTGCTGCCGCTGATCGAGGTGCCCACGCTCGTGGTCGCGCGCACCGACACAGGGTTCGCCACAGCGATGACGCAGTACGTCGTCGACAGGATCCCCGGTTCGACGTACGTCAAGCTCCCCGGGCGTCGACATGCTGCCCTTCCTGGGCGACTCCACGGCGATCCTCGATGAGATACGCGAGCACCTCACGGGCCGGCGCTACGCCTCAACGGCCGACCGCGTCTTCGCCGCCGTCCTCTTCACCGACCTGGTCGGCTCCACCACTGAGGTCGTCCGGATGGGCGACGAGCGCTGGAGGGCGCTCCTCCTCGACCATGTCGCCATGGTGCGAGCCGAGGTCACGCGGCACGGAGGCCGCATGGTCCAGGACCTCGGCGACGGCACGCTGTGCGCGTTCCCCCTTCCCAGCTCCGCGATCCGCTGCGCCTTGGCCCTGGTCGCCCGCGCTCGGACTCACCTGGGCATCGACATGCGGGCCGGCATCCATGCGGGTGAGGTGGAGGTGCGAGGTGAAGACCTGGCCGGGATCAACGTCCACACGGCGGCCCGGGTCGCGGGAATGGCCGGTGGAGGCGACGTGCTCGTCTCCGCCACCGTGGTCGACCTGGTGGCCGGGTCGTCCTTCGGCTTCAAGGACCGCGGCGCGCACGAGCTCAAGGGCGTCCCGCGACCCCACCACCTGTGGCAGGTGGTCCCTCAGATGTAGTGGACGTCCGCGTGCCCATCAGCCACCGAGCGCGCGTGGGCGCTCAGGCCAACCGAGGCCAGGCACGGGTCCCGGTCGATCGCCAGCAACTCCAGGTCGGTCGCCGCGTTTCACAGTCGCAGTGCGTGGGGAGTCGCGGAGCAGGGCGTGCTCCCCGAACCAGACGCCCTCACCGAGGTCACGGACGTGCGCCCCGGACTGGGTGACCTCGGCCCCCCTGAAGCATCGGCACTGATCCTCGCGAGCTGCATCCACGAGGTCCGGCGCGACCCCGGGGCGATGGTCGGGCGATGGTCGGGCGGAGGAGGTCTCGGGCACCTGGACCGAGGAGGTGCCCCTCGTGCTCCCGGCCAACACCGACGCGTTCACCGGCACGCGGTCGCGCTCGGCCTCCTCTGAGAGTCATTCGGGGCTGGGGTCGGCAGTGCGTTGGGCCGTACGTGACGATGACGCGGCGACGCACCAGCGGGTGCCGGGGCGCTTGGGAAGTGGCGAGACGTGGTGAGCGGGATCCCGCCCACCACGCGCCCATCGATCACTCAGAACTCCGACATCTTGTCCCAGCCGTCGCGGTCCGCGGCGTCGATGTAGAGGATGTCGGGGCGCTCGGCGATGTACTGCTTCGCGTCGCCGTCGACCCCTTGCTGGAAGTGATCCGAGTTGACGTGCGCCTCGCCGGCCGCGGCGTCGTCGAAGGCCTCGATCGTCAAGATCGTGTCGGGGTCGTCGACGCTGCGGTAGTGCTCGTACCACTTGTTGCCCGGCTCGGCGCGGGTCGCGTCGGTGTAGGCCTGGCTCGCCGCGAGGTAGGCGTCCGCGGTGCCGGGCTTGAGCTTCTTCTTGACGGTGATGTAGATCAAGGCTCTCCTCGTTGGGGATGGGGGCGGCGCCGTCACCCGCCTGGATCCGGTGGGTGACGTGCTCGGATCAGCACTCTCGCACGGTGAGCAGATTGTCACCTGGACGGCATCGCGCGCCACCTCTCCCGTCTCGCGAACCCCGAACGTCGCCAGGACCCGCCGCGACGCGACGTTCCCGCCCGGGCACGTGCTCCACGGCGTCCCCATCGGTCACCCGCACGCTCCGCGTACCCGTCCCCGGCGGGGACTGGTGCGCACCTCCCGTCTGACCCGGTTTCAGGAAGACGACCTGCTCCAGTAGCGAGTCAGCTCTCGGTGGCAGAGGATGTCGGCGACGACGGTGTCAGCGCGGGTGCGAGGCGGCGTACGACGTTCCGACCTCCGGGAACGCGGTCGGCACCGTGTGGGGCGCTCAGCCAACCCCGATGACAATCTTGCCGACGTGCTGTTGGCGCGCGAAGTGCTCCTGGGCGGCGGCGATGCCATCGAGCGGGTAGCGCCCGGCGATCACGGGTTGGACGGTGCCCCTGCGGGCGGAGTCCATAAAGCGGGAGAAGTGGTCGCGCGTGTGCATCGACGACCCGATGAGGCGGATGTTGTGCAGGTAGAGCCGGCGCAGATCGAACTCGACGACCGGGCCTGCGACAGCTCCGGCGATGACCCACCTGCCGTCATCCCGGATAAGGGGCATGAGCTGCCCGAGCAGCGGGCCACCGGCCACGTCGGCAACCGCGTCCACCCCTTCGGGGCAGCACGCTTGGACCTGGGTGGCGAGGTCGGAGCTGCGATACACCGTGCGCTCGGCGCCAGCGGCGCGTACGTCGCCCGCCTTGTCTGCGCTGGTGACGGCGATGACCGTCGCGCCCCGTGCAGCCGCCAGCTGCACCAACGCCAAGCCGACTCCTCCCGAGGCCCCGGTGACCACGACGGTCTCGCCGGCGGTGATCGCGGCGCGCTCCAACATGCCCATCGCGGTCCCGTAGGCCACAGGCAGGGCAGCCAGTTGTTCGTCGGACAGGGGTGAGTCGGTCTTGTCGTGAGCCTGAGCGGCGTCGACGGTCACGTACTCAGCGAAGCCGCCGTCGGCCTCGCTGCCGAGCAGTCCCACCGGCGGCGCATGGCGTCCGGGGTCGCGGTAAAGGGCCGGGTCCACCAAGACGCGCTGACCGACCCGGTCGATGTCCACTCCGGGACCGACCTCGGCGACCGTCCCGGCGATGTCACCGCCCTGCACTCGTGGAAACCGGAGGTGCCCGCGCCAACCTGCCAGCGCCTGCGGGTTCCCCGGCAAGCCGTAGGTACCCTGCCGCGTCCAGACGTCGGTGTTGTTCACCGCGGCCGCGGCTACCCGGATCAGCACCTCCCCTGGCCCCGGGACAGGTCGGAGCCAGTCGTGCCGCAGCTCCAGGACCTCCGGACCACCGTGCGCGGTGAGGATCATTGCTGTCATCTGCGCCATTCGTCCATGTTGCATCACGCCATGCGTCGTCCCGGCCATGGACCCAGCTTCGGAGCGACGCCTCACTTGGCGGCAAGTCTGAACGGCAAGCTCATCGGGTGAAGAACTGCGTGACCGGGCCCGTGGTTACGAACCCGAGGCTGCGGTAGATCGACGCGCCAGCCTCACTCGCGTCCAGGCACGCTCGGGCTCGATCACGATATCCAAGAGAAGCAGATCCTGGGGCTGCACCATCGAAGGGGCCGCCGCCAGGTCAGGCAGAGCATCGCGGTGAGCGCCTTGTGCGACCACAGGCGCTCCCCGCGTAGAAGCTGCACTGCCTGTGCTGCCTCGGGCAACACGGTGACGACCCTTCCCCGTGCGCTGCGCACCAGCTGCCCGAGTCGCTCCAGCGCGCGGTCGTCCGTCACGAGCAAGCGCACCTTGTCGCTGTCCGCACGCCAGACACCGAGGAGACCAGGTTCATCGATCACTGCATGGTCTGGGGGGGCCGCCCTCGATGACTTCCCGGCCACGCGCCCGGCCCGTCGAGCGTTCCCGGATGCCGATCCCCTGGCGAACACGAATGCAGATCACATACGCTGCGAACTGACAATCGGGCTGTCGCCGTCGACCGGCTGACCTTCAACGCCCCCACATCGTCAACACCGGCACGGCCTCCTACTGCGGTGGGCCTGTGTGCGCACTCGATGACCTGACCTGCCGGTAGGGCCTTGGAAGGCCGCTGCACGACGTCCCGGTGGTGGTCGGTGTCCCACCTCCAGGAGGCCCACAACGCCGGCACCGAGGCAGATGGCGCCGAACAGGACGCGGACCGCTCCCGGTTCACGCTTGCTGCTGGGCGCGGACGGCTTCACGGCTGGTCACTGTGGTCGCGGTGCGGGGCCAGGTCCAGGCGTACCGCAGGATGAGGGCGAGAAGGATCACTTCCAGTGCGACGCCAAGGCCGTAGAAGTACGTCCAGGACTCGCCCACCACGTTGACTGCCGCGTAGGGGATCTGTACCGAAGCCACGATGAGGTTCGTGATCCGGTTCGCCCGGGCGGGCAGCGACATCGACAGCACGACCATGAAGATCGGGATCGCCATGAGCGTGAGGAAGGTGGTCAACAGCGTCTGGCTGACGTCGAACTCCCAGACCTTGCCGGCGAGGATGCCATCGATGACGCCGGGCTTGAAGAAGGCGATGATGTCCACATAGGCGTACAGGAACATGACGCTTGTCCACGCTGCGGCGAGCTTGGCTCTCACGGGGATCGGCTGGTCCTTCAGTGTGGTGGTGGGTCGACGTGTTCTCATCATGGGCTCCGTCAGTGTGGTGAGGATCGGTAGGTCCACGATCGCTGAGCCCGGCGGCGGGCACACCGGCCCGGACGTCGGAGTTCGCCTGGCCGATGTCATGGTCTCTCTCTCGTGCTTTCGGCTGATCCGCCGCTGCCGCGCTGTCCCTACACCGGGACAGATGGTGAGTGCCGAATGCGCTGCGCTCGTTGTGGGCTGAGAGCCTCGACCGGCGAACCCCGCGCGGCGGGTGTGGCGGACCGGGGCGCTCGTCGCGGTGCTCCTGGTGAGGCCGGCGGTGGAGGCGGTGCTCCCCGAGTGCAGAACCCCCGTCGGGGTTGGCGGGGAGCTGCGATCGGATCCGCCGAGGGGCCGAGCAGCCCGATGTGCTCGGAAGGCTGGGACCTTTGGCCCTCTCCATGTTGCGCGGTCTCCACTGCAATTGATTCCGCACGGCGCGACCACTGTCGGTGGGCCAGTGAGGAGAACCGAAGTGACAGACGCGGACAGCGCCACGTTCGATGCCGATACTCGGCTGGAGCCTGGTGGTTGTGCGGGTGGGTGCGCCTGCGGCGAGACCGAGGCGGTTCGGGTTCCCGAGCTCGCCGACCGGCCGATCCCGCACGCCATCGGGCACCCTGCGATCCTCGGTGCCACCGACGGCGTCGCATCCGGAGATGGGCTCATCCTCGTCGCCACCAACGATCCGGCGGGTCTCCTGGTGCAGCTCCAGGGCTCTCCGGACACCTTCGACGTCGAGTACGTCGAGTCGGGACCCGAGGCCCGGCGCCTCAGCCTGACCCGAGAAGGCCGCTCGACATGACCACGCGCGTTGGCAAGTCGGCCGCAGAGGGTCAAGGTCGGACTCGTGCACCCGTCGGGATTGGTAGGAAAGTGACGACTGCGTTGAGCTCGGACACCCAGACCCGCGGGACAAAGCGATCGCCGTGGCTGATGCTCGCGCTGGCCACCACGGGGTTCGCGATCAACTTCTGGGCGTGGGCGCTGCTCAGCCCACTCGGCCCGGTCTTCGGCGACCAGGGCACTCTAGGCGCCCTCAGCGAGTGGCAGCTCTCCTTGATCGTGGCCGTGCCGGTCTTCGTGGGCTCCCTCGGCAGGATCCCCGTCGGAGCCCTGACCGACAAGCACGGGGGGCGCGAGATGTTCGCGATCGTCTCGCTCGTCACCATCGTCCCGATCCTCTTCATCGGTTTCTATGGACAGACCAACTTCGCTGCGCTGCTCGTCGGCGGATTCTTCCTCGGCATCTCGGGAACCTCCTTCGCCATCGGGGTCCCGTTCGTCAACGCCTGGTTCGCACCGGAACGTCGCGGGTTGGCTGTGGGGATATTCGGGGCCGGAATGGGCGGCACCGCGATCAGCGCGCTCACCACGGTCAAGCTCTACACCAACGTCGGCGACAAGGCTCCGTTCCTGTTCGCGGCCACGGCCTTGGCGATCTTCGCGGTAGTTGCGTTGCTGCTTCTCGAGGACGCACCCGGCCGCCAGGCTCCCACCTCGTCCCTGTCGACGCGCCTCAAGGCGAATGCCCGCCTACCGATCACGTGGCAGGCCTCCATCTTGTACGCGGTCGCGTTCGGTGGTTACGTCGCGTTCTCGGTCTATCTGCCGGCGTACCTCAAGACCGCCTATGACCTCACCCCTGCTGACGCCGCGAACCGGATGGCGGGCTTCGTGGTCGTTGCGGTCATCATGCGACCGGTCGGAGGCTGGCTGGCTGACAGACTCGGCCCGATCCCGGTCCTCGCCGGTGCATTCGTGGTGGTCGGAGTCGGCTCTGCGATAGCGTCCACGACACCGGTCCTGGAACCGTTGGGAGCCATCGCCTTCCTGTCCCTGGCGATGGCCCTAGGCTCCGGTACTGGCGCTACGTTCGCCCTGATCTCCCGGGTAACCGACCCGTCCCGAGTCGGAGGCGTGACGGGCGTGGTGGGAGCAGCGGGCGGCTTGGGCGGCTTCGTCCCTCCGCTGATCATGGGGTACGTCTACGGTCGCACCGACTCCTATGCGATCGGGCTGTGGATGCTCTGCGCCACCGCCGGCCTGGCCCTGCTGCTCACGGTCACCGTCGTCCGTCGGACCGACACGCGGGGACAGGAAGCGCGTTGACCCCATCGGCCAGCAAGCCCACGTCAGAGATCGGCATGGACGGCGCCCTTGCAGATGCGCTGGTCCGGAGCCGTCGGTTTTTCACTCGGGGGGTGGTGTCCGCGGACCTGCGGACCCTCTCCCACGCAGGCGGGCGGGCCGCTGACGACTTCTACCGCGACCGATGGAGTCACGACAAGGTCGTGCGCTCCACCCACGGGGTCAACTGCACCGGCTCGTGCTCGTGGAAGGTCTATGTCAAGGACGGGATCATCACCTGGGAGACCCAGCAGACCGACTACCCGTCGGTCGGCCCGGACTCCCCGGAGTACGAGCCCCGCGGCTGCCCGCGAGGGGCGGCGTTCTCCTGGTACACCTACTCACCGACCCGGGTCCGCTACCCCTACGTGCGCGGCGTCCTGCTCCAGATGTTCCGCGAGGCCAAGGCCCAGCATGATAGCGACCCCGTCAGGGCCTGGGAGCACATCGTCGAGAGCCCCCAGCGCGCGAAAGCGTACAAGTCCGCGCGCGGCAAGGGCGGACTGGTCCGGGCCACCTGGGACGAGGCTGCCGAGATCGTGGCCGCCGCGCACGTCTACACGATCAAGAACTACGGACCCGACCGGGTCGCCGGCTTCTCGCCGATTCCGGCCATGTCGATGGTCTCGCACGCCTCCGGTGCACGGTTCGTGAACCTCATCGGCGGCTCCATGCTGAGCTTCTACGACTGGTACGCCGACCTCCCGGTCGCCTCTCCCCAGGTCTTCGGCGACCAGACCGACGTGCCGGAGTCGGGCGACTGGTGGAACGCCGGCTACCTGATCATGTGGGGTACCAACCTCCCGGTGACCCGTACACCGGATGCGCATTGGATGACGGAGGCGCGCTACCGCGGCCAGAAGGTCATCGCTGTCGCCCCCGACTACGCCGACAACGTGAAGTTCGCCGACGAGTGGCTCCCCGCGAGGCCGGGCACCGACGCGGCCCTCGCCATGGCGATGGGTCACGTTGTGCTCAAGGAGTTCTTCGCCGACCGGCAGACGCCGTACTTCACCGAGTACGTGAAGACCTACACCGACCTACCCCACCTGGTCCGCCTCGACGAGGCCGGCCAAGACGAGTACACGGCCGGCAAGTTCCTCACCGCCGCCGACCTCACCGACCACGCCGACCAGGAGGCAGCGTTCAAGACAGTGCTCATCGACTCGCCGACCGGTGAGCCTGTCGTCCCGAACGGCTCCCTGGGCCACCGCTACGGCGAGGCCGACGTGGGCAAGTGGAACCTTGACCTCGGCGACGTTGACCCCGTCCTGTCCCTGCTCGAGACCGCTACCGAGTCCGTCGTGGTGCGGATGCCGCGCTTCGACACCCCCGACGGCGTCGCGGCCGACCTGCCGCGCGGAGTTCCGGTACGCCGCGTCGGTGGCCATCTAGTCACCACCGTCTTCGACCTCCTCATGGCGCAGTACGGCGTCGCGCGCCCGGGGCTGCCCGGTCAGTGGCCTACCGGCTACGACGACGCGAGCTCGCCGTACACCCCCGCCTGGCAGGAGGCCATCACCGGCGTCCCCGCCGCGACCGCCGCCCGGATCGGGCGCGAGTTCGCCGCCAACGCCGAGGAGTCCAAGGGCCGGTCGATGATCGTCATGGGCGCGGGCACCAACCACTGGTTCCACTCCGACACGATCTACCGAGCGTTCCTCACTCTCACCAACCTGACCGGCTGCCAGGGGGTCAATGGCGGCGGCTGGGCCCACTACGTCGGTCAGGAGAAGGTCCGCCCGATCACCGGATACACCCAGATCGCCAACGCGCTGGACTGGAACCGGCCGCCGCGCAACATGATCCAAACCGCGTTCTGGTACCTCCACACCGACCAGTTCCGCTACGACCAGTTCGGCGCCGACACTCTCTCGGCTGCCACCGGCAAGGGTCAGCTCGCCGGGAAGTCGACCGCCGACGTCATCGCTTCGAGCGCCCGGATGGGCTGGATGCCGTCGTACCCGACCTTCGACCGCAACCCCTTGGACATCAGCGGCGATGCGGCCGCCGCAGGAAAGCCGGTCGGGGACTACGTCGTCGACCAGCTCAAGTCCGGTGACCTCGGCTTCGCCGGCGAGGACCCCGACGCCCCGGGCAACTACCCGCGGATCCTCTCGATCTGGCGCGCCAACCTGCTCGGCTCCTCAGGCAAAGGCAACGAGTACTTTCTCAAGCATCTGCTGGGCACGGACTCCTCGGCCCGAGCGACTGAGACGCCCGAAGCACAGCGCCCCGTCGACGTGACGTGGCGCGAGAAGGCACCCGAGGGCAAGCTCGACCTGTTGATGACGATCGACTTCCGCCAGACCAGCACCACGATTTTCTCCGACGTCGTGCTGCCGGCCGCCACCTGGTACGAGAAGCACGACCTCAACACCACCGACATGCACCCCTTCGTGCACTCGTTCAATCCGGCCATCGCGCCGCCGTGGCAGACACGCACCGACTGGGACGCGTGGCAGACGATCGCCGAGAAGTTCAGCGAGCTCGCCGCCATCCATCTCGGCGTCCGCACGGACGTCGTCGCCGTACCTCTCACCCACGACACCGCCGACGCGATGGCCAACCCGCACGGTGTCGTACGCGACTGGAAGACGGGCGAGTGCGAGCCGATCCCCGGCGTCACGATGCCCAAGCTCGTCGAGGTCGTCCGTGACTATGGCGCGGTCGCCGAGAAGATGAACGCACTCGGCCCCCTCGTCGACACCCTGGGCGCGACCACCAAGGGCGTGACCTTCGAGCTCGGCGAGCAGGTCGACTACCTGCGAGCCAAGAACGGGGCCGTCCGCGGAGGCGTCGCTGACGGCCGACCCTCGCTCAAGAAGGACGTCAACGTGTGCGAGGCGATCCTGGCGATGTCCGGGACCACCAATGGACACCTGGCCACTCAGGGCTTCAAGACCCTCGAGAAGCGCACCGGCGTCCGCTTGGCCGACCTCGCCGAGGAGCACGGGGGCAAACAGATCACCTTCGCCGACACCCAAGGTCCGCCCGTCCCCGTGATCACCTCACCGGAATGGTCCGGCTCTGAGACCGGCGGTCGCCGCTATTCGCCGTTCACCATCAACGTGGAGCGCAAGAAGCCCTGGCACACCCTGACCGGTCGGATGCACTTCTACCTCGACCACGACTGGATGATCGAGCTCGGCGAGGGCCTCCCGGTCTACCGACCACCACTCAACATGGCGGCGCTGTTCGCCGAACCCGTACTCGGCAACATCTCCGACGGGTCGGCGGGCCAGGTCGAGGGCCTCACGGTCCGCTACCTGACCCCGCACAACAAGTGGTCCATCCACTCGGAGTACCAGGACAACCTGTTCATGCTGTCGCTCTCGCGCGGCGGCCAGAACATCTGGATGAGCGACCGCGACGCCGCCAAGGTCGGCATCGTTGACAACGACTGGATCGAGGCCGTCAACCGCAACGGGGTCGTCGTCGCCAGGGCAGTCGTGTCGCACCGGATGCCAGAGGGGACCGTGTACATGTACCACGCCCAGGATCGGCTGATCGACGTCCCGATCGCCGAGGCGTCGGCTAGGCGAGGCGGCATCCACAACTCCCTGACCCGGCTGCTCGTGAAGCCCTCGCACCTCATCGGCGGCTACGCGCAACTGGCGTTCGCCTTCAACTACCTCGGCCCTACCGGCAACCAACGCGACGAGGTCACCATCATCCGCAAGCGTAGCCAGGACGTGACGTACTGATGAAGGTCATGGCGCAGATGGCGATGGTCATGAACCTCGACAAGTGCATCGGGTGCCACACCTGCTCAGTGACCTGCAAGCAGGCGTGGACCAACCGCTCGGGCACTGAGTATGTCTGGTTCAACAACGTCGAGACCCGGCCGGGCCTGGGCTATCCCCGCACCTACGAGGACCAGGAGAAGTGGCAGGGCGGCTGGGAGCTCAACGACCGCGGGCGCCTGAAGCTCAAGGCGGGCGGCCGGTTCAAGAGGCTCCTCACGATATTCTCCAACCCCAAGCTGCCCTCGATCGGTGAGTACTACGAGCCGTGGACCTACGACTACGCCACGCTCACCGACGCACCGGCCCAGGAGCACACCCCGGTCGCAAGGCCGAAGTCGCTGATCTCGGGCAAGAACATGAAGATCGAGTGGTCGGCCAACTGGGACGACGACCTCGGCGGCTCGACCGCCACCGCACACCGCGATCCGATGCTGGCGAAGATCGCCGACAAGGTGAAGTTCGAGTTCGAGCAGACCTTCATGTTCTACCTGCCCCGCATCTGCGAGCACTGCCTCAACCCCTCGTGCGCGGCGTCGTGCCCGAGCGGGGCGATCTACAAACGCGAGGAGGACGGCATCGTCCTGGTCGACCAGGACAGGTGCCGCGGTTGGCGCATGTGCGTCTCCGGCTGCCCCTACAAGAAGATCTACTTCAACCACCGCACCGGGAAGGCCGAGAAGTGCACCCTCTGCTTCCCACGCATCGAGGTCGGACTCCCCACCGTCTGCGCCGAGACCTGCGTGGGACGGCTCCGCTACATCGGCCTCATGCTCTACGACGCAGACAAGGTCCTCGAGGCCGCCTCGACCACCGGCGACCAGGGCCTCTACGAGGCCCAACGCGACGTCTTCCTCGACCCAACCAACCCCGAGGTCATCCGGGAGGCCGAGAACGCCGGCATCGCCCGCGACTGGATCGACGCCGCCCAGCGCTCCCCGATCTACGCGCTCATCAACACCTACGAGGTCGCGCTGCCGCTGCATCCGGAGTACCGCACGATGCCGATGGTCTGGTACATCCCGCCACTCTCGCCCGTCGTGGATGTCGTCGCGGAGACCGGTGAGGACGCCGAGGACAGGGGCAACCTCTTCGCCGCGATCGACGCGCTCCGGATCCCGGTCGAGTACCTCGCAGAGCTCTTCACCGCCGGCGACGTCGCACCGGTGGACGCTGTGCTCAAGAAGCTCGCCGCCATGCGCTGCTACATGCGCGACATCAACATGGGCCGCGAGCCCGACGGCTCCATCCCCGCTGCCGTCGGCATGAGCGAAGAGGACATGTACGACATGTACCGGCTCCTCGCGATCGCCAAGTACGACGAGCGCTACGTCATCCCGCCCGCCCACGCCGAGCAGGCCCACTCCCTGGAAGAGCTGTCCACCGCGTGCTCGGTCTCCGAGTACGGCGGTGGACAGAACGACCTCTTCGGTGAGGGCTCGGGGGCCCCCACCCCCATCGCGGTCGAGAACTTCCAGATGCTCCAGGACCGGCAGACGTCCGACTCGCTCGCCGGAGGGAACACCAAGGGCTCGCGGGTCAACCTGCTGAACTGGGACGGAAAGGGCTCCCCGCCCGGCCTGTTCCCACCGAAGGGGCGCGACTCATGAGCGGTCGCCTGCAGAAGCCGACCCTGCCCGCAGAACAGCTAACCCTCGTCTGGCAGTCGGTCTCCCTCCTGCTCGACTACCCCGATGGCGACCTGTTGGCGCGGGTCGACCTGCTGCGGTCGGCCGCCGCAGGCACACCAACCGCGATCGGGGACTCGCTGCGAAGCTTCCTGGACCACCTCGAGGCGACCCCACTGCCGGAGCTCCAGGCCGACTACGTCGAGACCTTCGATACCCGGCGGCGCTGCAACCTCTACCTGACCTACTTCGCCCACGGTGACACCCGAAAACGAGGGATGGCACTTCTACGGTTCAAGCGGACCTACCTCTCCGCAGGCTTCGAGCTCGACGACGCCGAGCTGCCCGACCACCTCTGCGTCGTCCTCGAGTTCGCCGCCACCGGCGACCAAGCCCTGGGCCGTGACCTGATCCTCGACCACCGCGCCGGCCTCGAGCTGCTCAGCCTCTCGCTGCGCGACATGGGCTCGCCATGGACCAGCTTGGTCGATGCGGTCACCGCCACGCTGCCGCCCCTGCGCGGCGACGAACGAGACGCCGTACGCCGCCTCGCCGCCCAAGGCCCGCCCGAGGAGGAAGTCGGGCTCGCCCCCTTCGCCGCGCCGCAGTTCAGCCCCGGCGCCACCACCGGCGCCAGGTCAGGATCCACCCTGCTGCCGATGCCGTCCTTCCCAGGAGCGCGGGCATGAACGAGTTCCTCTTCGTCGTCGTGCCCTATCTGTGCCTGACGACCTTCGTCGTCGGGCACGTGTGGCGCTATCGCTACGACAAGTTCGGTTGGACCACGCGGTCCTCCCAGCTCTACGAGAACCGGCTGCTGCGCATCGGCAGCCCTCTGTTCCACTTCGGGATGCTCGGGGTCGTCGGTGGCCACGTCATCGGCCTACTCATCCCTGAGTCGTGGACGGACGCGGTGGGCGTCAGTGAGAACACCTATCACGTGGTCGCCGTCGCGGGCGGTCTGCTCGCCGGCGTCGTGACCCTGGTCGGCCTCGCGATCCTCATCTACCGTCGCCGCACTGTTGGCCCAGTATTCTCCGCAACCACCCGCATGGACAAGCTCATGTACGCCTTCCTCGGAGTCGTCATCGTGCTCGGCATGTGGAACACCGTTGCCGGCTCCATCCTGACGATCGGCGGCGAGTACAACTACCGCGAAGGCGTGTCCGTCTGGTTCCGCGCCTTCCTCGCGTTCAACCCGGACCCGCAGTTGATGGCTGACGCCCCCCTCGGCTTCCAGCTCCACGCACTCGTCGCCTTCGGCCTGTTCGCGCTCTGGCCCTTCACGCGCCTCGTCCACGTCTTCACCGCACCGCTCGGCTACCTCACCCGCCCGTACATCGTCTACCGCAGCCGCGACGACGCCCAGCTCGGCAGCCACCGTCCGCGCCGCGGCTGGGACCGGGTCGGCTGAGTTGTGTGAGCACTGCGGGTGTCGGGGTTGGCACCAGCCGCTGAACTTCGGGACGAGCGCACCTCATTGGTCCAGCAGGCACACCGTGTCCGCCGAGACCTGGGCGCCGAAAGACCGACGGCCGCGAGGACCCCACCTCACCGCCCTGGTCTGCCGATCTCGAGCGGCACGTCCGGGGCGAGGCACACGAGATCTTGTCGCGTGACCACTATCCCGACTTGCGCCACTCCCTTGAGGCCGCCGAGGACTCCGTCGTCCTACTGACAGTCGGCGAGGCGACCAGCTGAGTCGCTAACCACTGAGGTCGCCGACCTAGCCGCCGCGGTCCTGCGGGTCGACACGGATGCCGGTGACCTCCACGTTTGCAGGTCGGTACGTCAGCGTGACGCATGGGCCGCAACGGTCGCCTCACCCAGTGAACAGCGGGTCACCGATCTTGGACCCGCTTCGGTGTCGGGACTGCCCTGCTGGCCCGCCGCCGCTCGGCCGAAGTGGACGCCAGCCACGCCGTGTACGACGCGCACCCCCTCGACGGGGCAGGGCGAAGCGGAAGACTTGGCTTCGTTCCCACGGGCGGTCGCGGCGTCATGACGACTCCCTCGCGGGGAGGTGTGGTGGCGTGAGAAGGCGGAGACCGGCCGCAGGCCTGTCGTCGTCCTGTCTCGCGACGCAGTCATCCCCGCGCCATCGCCGCGCACTGACCGCCCCTGCACGACCACCATCCGAGGCCTCCAGAGCGAAGTTCTTCTCGAGCCCGGTGACGACCCGGGTTCCACTTCGCTGGCCGATCGATCTCGACTCGATCGAGAGCGTCGCGATCGCGATTCTTGCCGAACGCCTGGGACGGGTGGCCGGGCCCGGATGCGAGGGATCTGCGCCGCTCTCGCGGTCGCGGTCGACACGCCGACAGCCCTGCCCTAGCTGAGCCTTCCCACGGAGTCTGCCGCGCTCGTCTCCGACGTCGTCCACGCAGGTGACGCGTCCGAGCGCACTCCCTGAGAGCAGACCACCGCCCTCACAGGGCGGGGCAATCGGCGTTGCACCCATCCTTGACGTATCGATTCTCAATGTGTTCATATTGTTTCACAATAACGAATTGCCGAGGCACAATAAGAGAGGTGGCCATGGGAAAAACGATTGGCGCTACCGGCCGCGACGGGGCCCGCCGTAGCTTCCGCTTGATGGCCGCGCTCAGCGCCTTCGTCACCGGGCTCATCACGCTCGCCGCCCTCGTGATCGGCGGCACTGGTGTCGCAGTGTTGGCCGGGTGGACCGACCAACCACAGCAGGTGAGCCTTATCCCCGGCACCGGTCTGATCACCCTGGACGTCTCGCCGACCTGGTCGGCCGAGCTCGCCGCCCCGATCTGCCAAGAACTCGACCTGGGCAACTACCACCAGATCGCCGAGCAGGGCTGCCTCGGATTCTTCCTGTTCGACTCCCAGAGCGACTACGCACAGGGCGGCAACGATTCGACCCAGCAGCAGAATGCCGACGTACGGCCTACCGACGTCGCCCTCGCAGGCACCGTCTCCCTGGAGTCCGACCGCGGCTGGAACCCGCTGGTCGCCTCGCTCTACGGTATGGCCACCCTGGGTGGGCTGGTGCTCGCCTTCGTCCTGCTACAACTGACCCGACTGCTCCGGATGGCCGCTGCAGGGCAACCGTTCGCCACCGGCTCGGTACACGCCCTGCGCCTCATGGGACTGACGATCATCGGGTGGCAGCTGGCCCAGTCGTTGCTGTGGCTAGTTCTTTCTCCCAAGGCCTGGGACTACAGCGAGGCAAGCGCAGGCCCCGGCCCCGCCCTCCAGCTCGGCCCGATGGAGACACCACTGTCGTTCTCGACGCTGGCCTTCGGGGCCCTGCTGGTGCTGCTGGCCTCGGTGTTCAACCATGGCCGCCAGATGGTCGAAGAGCAGGCGTTGACGGTTTGATGGCCATCGAGATCCGGCTCGACCGCCTGCTGGTCGAGCGGAAGATGACGCTGACCGAGCTCGCCGACCGGGTGGGGATCACCGTAGCGAACCTCTCGATCCTCAAGACTGGCAAGGCCAAGGCCGTGCGGCTCGGCACCCTCGACGCGATCTGTCGCGAGCTCGACTGTCAGCCCGGCGACGTCATCGTGCGCGTGTCCGACTAGTGCGCTGGTCACACAGGGATGTGACGGCGTCCGATCGGCACGCGAAGCGTCAGCCGCCGAACCTCTTCCGCGACTGGGCCAGTCTGGGTCACACGAGCATCTGCAGGTCCCTACCCGCACCTGCGGCTAGCCTGCCAACCCGAGCAGCAGCAGCGTCACGGCGAACACCAGACCGGACGCGATCAGGGTGACCATGGTGTAGCCCAGGATGTCGCGGATCTTCAGTCCGGAGATGGCCAGCACCGGCAGGGCCCAGAAGGGCTGGATCATGTTGGTCCACTGGTCGCCGTACGCGATGGCCATGATCGTCACCGACGGGTCGACACCCAGCCGGCCGCCGGCGTCGAGCATCACCGGACCCTGTACGGCGAACTGCCCGCCGCCGGACGGGACGAAGAGGTTCACCACCCCGGCGGAGAGAAAGACCAACACCCCGAACGTCGACGGTCCGGCCGTGTTGACCATGAAGTCCGAGAAGACGGTGATCAGCCCCGAGGTGGCCATGATCCCCATGATGCCCGCGTACAGGGGGAACTGGAGCAGGATCTCACCCACGTTGGAAGCGGCGTTCTTGACCAGCCCGACCAGCTCCAGCGGGCTGCGCACCAGCATGAATATCAAGGCCAGGAAGGTCCAGTTGACGATGTCGAGGGTGGCCGTGCCCCCCTGCGCGTAGTGGATGACCAGGTAGGAGATCAGCGCCAGAGCGACGCCCAAGGTCGGGACACGGCTGGCATCCACCCGGTCTGCTGGCGTGACGACCGCGTCGTCGATGGCGACGTCCTCGTCGAAGCGGGCGTCAGTCCTCAGGCTGACGATGTCGTCACCGTCGCGCGGGGCCACGAGCGCGAGCCCGCCGCCGACCACGATGATCGTGGCGACGATGGCGAGGATGTTCCACCACGCGAAGGTGGTCTCGCTGATCGGTATCGTCTTGCCGAGCCGTTCGGCGACGAACGAGCCCTCGGTGGCCGCGGCCAGCGTGCCGGAACCCGAATAGCCCATGTGCCAGACGACGTAGCCGGAGTACCCGGCCGCGACCAGCATCGGGAAGTGCAGCCTCAGCCCCTTCTCGCGACCCTGCCGGGCGACCTGCACGGCCAGCAGCACGCCCACCACCAGGCCGAGGCCCCACGTGATCAGGGACGCGACGGCGGCCACCACGAAGACGAACAGGTACGCCTGCAGCACGGTCCTGGGGACCCCGCCGAGTGATGCCAAGATCCTGCGCACCGGGCCGGTGTGGGCCAAGGTGTGACCGAGCAGCAGGATCAGCGCCATCTGCGTCATGAACGCCAAGAGGCCCGAGAGGCCGTCGCCCCATCCCTTGACCACGTCCACCGGCCCGGTGTCGGTCAGGACCAGCGCAAGAACGGCCACGACGAAGGTCAGCACGATGGCGAAGACCAGGGCACTGGGGATGAATCGCTCGACGACGGAGTTGACCGGCCGCATCACGGCTGAGAGCCCTGACGACCGTTTCCGCGTGCTGGGGCTGGCACTGGGCATGACTGGCTCTCCTCGTTCTCGGGACGTCACAACTCGGGCACGTGCCCTCACGCTAAGGGCCTCATCTGCGTTTCGCACAGCCGCGAAGACTTCGGCAGGTGTGACAGCAGGGCACAACGGGCACACCGATGGACCGAGAAGCCCGGAGGGCCCCATGGACGAGAGCTCGTCGTACGCCACCCTGACGTTCATCGGCACGGCGACCACGCTGGTGCGACTGGGCACGTTCACGGTGCTGACCGACCCCAACTTCCTGCACCGCGGGCAGCGCGCCTACCTGGGCAAGGGCCTGTGGTCGCGCCGGTTGACGGACCCGGCACTCGGCGTCGGCGACCTGCCACCGCTGGATGCCGTGCTGCTCTCGCACCTGCACGGCGACCACTTCGACCGCGTGGCGCGCCGTGGCCTCTCGCGCGACCAGCCGGTCCTGACGACTCCAGCGGCTGCCCGCCGGCTCGGGCGATGGGGTTTCGACACTGTCGGGCTGGAGACCTGGCAGCGGGAAACGCTGGCGCGAGGCGCCGAGACGCTGACGATCGAGGCGCTTCCCGCCGTGCACGCCCGGGGTCTGATGGGGATGCTGCTGCCGCCGGTGATGGGGTCGATGCTCCACTATCGCTCCGGGACGGGGACGACGAGGCGGGTCTACGTCAGCGGCGACACGCTCACCGGACCACACCTGGACGAGATCGCTCGCCGTCATCCCGACATCGACGCGGCCGTCGTACACCTGGGCGGCACCCGCGTCCTGCTGCATACGGTGACGATGGACGCGCCTCAGGGGGTCGACCTGCTGCGGCGGCTCCGTCCGACGGTCGCCGTGCCCGTCCACCACGAGGATTACGGAGTGTTCCGGGACCCGCTCGACGCGTTTGTGCAGCAGGCGCGCCGAGCCGGGCTGCAGGACTGTCTGCGCGTGGCAGCGGCAGGTGAGACCGTGCGCCTGGACACCTCGACGACCAGCCGCTGAGCGCATGGTCAGCCAGTGTCACGCTCAGCCCGGCCACCGAGCCAGCGCACTGGGAGCTCGCAGCGCCACCCGGAGCCCGACTGGTCCAGATCGCGGCAGCGTGCTTCTGCCCTAGGCTCGACTCGTCGACTCCGATGCCGGGAGGGGAGCGCCGATGGTCGACCTACTGGTGGAGACGAAGCTCCTGCTCCCCACGCCGCGCCGGGAGGTCGTGCTCCGCCCTCGGCTGGCCGATCTGCTGCTCCGCGGGTCGGGCGTCCCGGTCACGCTGGTCTCGGCGCCGCCTGGCTTCGGCAAGACGACCCTGCTGGCCTCCTGGTTCGCGACGACCCTGTCCACCTCACCCGATGGCCATCGGGTGGCCTGGGTGACCCTGGACGAGCGGGACCGGGAGGCCACGTCGTTCTGGACCTACGTGCTCCTGGCGCTCGACCGGGCCGTCCCGGGGTCCGGTGCAGCTGCGCTCACCCTTCTGCAGTCCGGACAGGCGCCCGTCGAGGCCGTGCTTGCCGGTGTCGTCAACGAGCTGAGCGTGCATGCGGGGAAGGTCACGGTCGTCCTCGACGACTACCACCTTGCCGACGGTGTCGAGGTCTCGGCCGGGATGAGGTTCCTCATCGACCACCTGCCGCCACAGCTCCGGCTGGTCATCGGCACCCGGGCCGACGCGGCGCTGCCGCTCTCGCGGCTGCGGGCCCGCGGGGAGCTCGTCGAGATCCGCGCGACCGACCTCAGGTTCACGAGTGCGGAGGTGGCCAGCTACCTGAACGACCTCCACGGGTTCGACCTCACTGCCGCCGACCTCGCAGCGCTCGAGGCCCGCACCGAGGGCTGGGTCGCTGCCCTCCAGCTGGCGGCGCTCTCGCTGCGCGATCGCGACGACCGCTCCGGCTTCATCGCCGGGTTCGCCGGCAACGACCGGTTCGTCGTCGACTACCTCGCCGACGAGGTCCTGAGCCGACAGCCCGACGACGTACGCCGCTTCCTGCTCGACACCTCGGTCCTGGACCGGCTCACCGGCTCGTTGTGCGACGCGGTCAGCCCCCCGCCTGAGGGCGCCGACGGCAGGAGCGGGCGGGCGGTGCTCGCGGCCCTGGACCGGGCGAACCTGTTCCTCGTCCCCCTCGACGCCCACCGGAGCTGGTACCGCTACCACCACCTCTTCGCAGACGTCCTCCGTGCGCACCTGCTCGACGAACGACCAGGCGACGTCCCGGACCTGCATCGTCGAGCCGCCGGCTGGTACACCGAAGCGGGGCAGATCGAGGCGGCGGTCCGTCACGCGCTGGCCGGTGGGGACACGGAGCGGGCCGCAGACCTCGTCGAGCTGAGCTACCGGGATCTAGGTCGTGACCGGCGCGAGGACCTCCTCCGACGATGGGCGCACGAGCTGCCCGACGACGTCGTTCGCGACCGGCCCGTCCTCGCGATCGCGCTCATCGGCGGCCTGATGGCCAGCAACGAGTTCGACGGTGTCGACAAGCGCCTCGATCACGTCGAGCAGCTGCTGACCAGACCCGCCTCGGACCTCGTGGTCGTGGACCGCGACGAGCTCGTCCGGGCGCCCGCCGCCGTCGCGATGTACCGCACCGCACTCGCGCTCGTCGGCGGGGACCCTGCCGGTGCCATCGTGCGGGCACGCCAGGCCATCGACAAGGCTGTGGACGGGGACGATCTGGTCACCGGCGCCGCCGCAGCTCTGTCCGGCCTGGCGTCCTGGACGACCGGAGACCTCACCTCGGCACACGCCGGGTACGCCACCGCCATCGCTGCTCTGACCCGCGCAGGGCACATCGCTGACGTGCTGGGCTGTTCGATCGCGATCGCCGACATGGAGCTCAGGCTGGGTCGGCTGCGAGCAGCCGAGCGCACCTTCCGCCAGGCACTCAACCTCGCCGAGGCCAAGGCGCCGGTCGGGTCGAGCGTCCTGCGAGGCACGGCCGACATGCTCGTGGGCCTGAGCAGGGTCGCCTGGTACCGCAACGACCTCGGCGCAGTGGCCGATTGTCTGCGCCGGTCCGACGAGCTCGGGGAGGCTGCCTCGTTGGCGCAGAACCCGTACCGGTGGCGGGTCGGGATGGCGCGGCTCCGGGCTGCCGAGGGCGACCTGCCGACCGCGCTGGAGCTCCTCGATGAAGCTGAGCGGGTCTACGTGGGTGACTACTCGCCGAACGTGCAACCGGTGCACGCGACCCGGGCCCGCGTGCTCGCCGCGCGCGGTGACCTCGTCGAAGCGCGGGCCTGGGCACGCCGCCACGAGGTCGCGACGGACGACGACCTGTCCTACCTGCACGAGTACGAGCACATCACTCTCGCCCGAGTCCTCCTCGCGGAACACGCCGCCACCGGTTCCAGACAGTCGCTGCACGACGCCGCCTTCCTCCTGGATCGTCTGCGGGCCGCTGCCACGGCCGGTGGGCGGGTGGGCACCATGATCGAGGTCGAGGTGCTCAGGGCCGTCGCCCACGAGGCGGGCGGCGCACACGAGAAGTCACTCGAGGCCCTGGGGAACGCTGTGGGGCTCGCTCAGGCAGACGGGTGGGTGCGGGTCTTCGTCGACACACCGCCAGTCCTGACCGATCTGCTGCGCGAGCTTGCGACGAGTCAACCAGGGCCGGGCTACGCGCAGGATCTCCTGGCGGCGGTGGCGGCGCCGGCACCCGGACCGGCGATACGACTCGTGGACCCGTTGAGCGACCGTGAGCTGGACGTGCTGCGGCTCCTGGGCTCCGACCTCGACGGTCCCGCCATCGCACGCCGGCTCGTCGTGTCCCTGAACACGGTCCGGACCCACACCAAGCACATCTACACCAAGCTCGACGTCAACAGCCGGCGCGCAGCCGTCACCAAGGCGCACCAGCTCGGTCTGCTGTCCCGTTCGGGGAACCGCTGAGCAACCCTCGTCGCCCCCAGGCGCGAGCTCACCACGTGCGTCACATCAAGTGGTGACGCCAGGTCACCGTCCCGGCTCCTAGGTTCCAGTCATCCCCGCGGCGATCGTCCGGGACCGTCCAGAAGAGGAACCGACCATGACTCTCACCACCACGACACTCACCCGGTCGGCGGGCGTCGCCGCCGCCGCAGCCGGACTGATCTTCATCGGCGTCCAGGTCAACCACCCGCACCTGGACGCCACCTCCATCACCACGACCGACATGGCTGTCCGCAACTCCCTCAAGGTGCTGATGGCCGCATTGGCCCTGGTCGGCATCACCGGCATGTACCTGCACCAGGTGAGGCAGATGGGCAGGCTCGGCCTGGTCGGATACCTGCTGTTCGGCGCCAACTACCTCGTGATCATGAGCACGTCCTTCGTCGCGGCGTACGTCCTGCCCTCCATCGCCGGGAGCAACCCCTCCTACGTCAATGACGTCCTCGCCGCCGCGAGCGGCGGCCATCCGACCGGTGACATCGGCCTGCTCCAGACCGTGATCGCAGTCGAGGGCGCCCTCTTCCTGGTCGGCGGCCTCGTCTTCGGCACCGCGCTGTACCGGGCAGGCGTCCTCGCCCGGTGGGCGGCCGCGCTCCTCGCCGTCGGCGGCGTCATCACCGCCGCCCTCACCGTGATGCCGGACGCCTTCTACCGGCTGCTGGCCTTTCCGAACGGCGTCGCGCTGATCGGCCTCGGCTACTCGCTCTGGCTCACCGCACGCACCGACTCCTCGATCCGTTCGATCGTTGTCGACGCGCCGATCCCCACCGCGGCCGGTGCCGAATGACGCGGCGTGCCGGGCGGTGGGTACCGGCCGGGCTCGTCGCGCTGGCCGCGGTCCCCGTCCTGGCCGGCACCGCCCGCCTCGCTGAGATCCTCGGCGGCCCGGAGCTCATCCTTACCGACGCCCGCTTCGCAGCGTCACCGGTCCCCGTCGTCGTACACGTCGCCGCGGCCATCGGCTACGCCCTCTGCGGCGCGTTCCAGCTCTCCCCCGGCATCCGCCGACGTCACCCCGGGTGGCATCGGCGGGCCGGACGGCTCCTGGTCGTACTCGGTCTCGCGGTCGCCTTCTCGGCCCTGTGGATGACGCTGGTGTTTCCCCGCAAGGAGGGCAGCGGTGAGCTTCTCTTCCTCTTCCGGCTGCTCTTCGGAGCAGGCATGGCTCTCGGCCTCCTCCTCGGCCTCGCCGCCATTCGCAGACGAGACGTCCCCCGGCACCGCGCCTGGATGACCCGGGCCTACGCCCTCGCCCTCGGCGCCGGCACCCAGGCGCTCACCGTCGGGTTCGGCGAAGCTCTCCTCGGCAGCGGTGTCGTCCGGCACGACCTCTTCATGGGAGCCGGCTGGGTCGTCAACCTCGCCGTCGCCGAATGGCTCATTCGTCGTCCTTCGGCCCGACGGGCGGGCGGACGCTCCCGCATGGCCCTGGTCGTGTCGTGATGATCCGACCCCCACAGCACCCACCAGCCCGGTACGAACTCCGCGTGCAAGGGCATCTGGACGCGTCCTGGTCGGCCTGGTTCGGCGGCCTGACCCTGACGCAAGACGCCGACGGGACCACCACCCTGTGTGGCGTGATGGCCGACCAGGCCGAGCTGCACGGCCTGCTCGCCCGGGTGCGCGACGTCGGGGCCACCCTCCTCTCGGTCACGGCCGTCGAGGGCGTCCCCGGTCCTGAGGACGCTCAGCCAGCGCAGGGACCCAGTTCGGCGCGACCCCGCCCTGCCTCCCCCCGAGGCCGGCGTCCGTGACCAGGTCGTGAGCCACCACGGGTTGGTCGCTCTCCGGAGCCCATCCCGTGACCCGACAGCTGGAGCCTGGACGGGAAGGAGGCGCTGTCGACGACGGGCGGAATCGAGCGTGCCGCGTGGTTCACGTGGTCGAAGTGGATCATGGTCCCCCTCGGTCCCCACCAGCTACGAAGAACGTACGGTGGCGGCATGGTCCCGGCTCAGGAGGCGACGTACGCCGCGAGATGCCGGCCCGTGAGGGTGGAGCCGGCGGCGACGAGGTCGGCCGGCGTGCCCTCGAACACGACCCGTCCGCCGTCGCGGCCGGCGCCGGGGCCGAGGTCGACGATCCAGTCGGCGTGCGCCATCACCGCCTGGTGGTGCTCGATGACGACGACCGACGTACCGCCGTCGACCAGCTGGTCGAGCAGGCCGAGCAGCTGCTGCACGTCGGCGAGGTGCAGTCCGCTGGTCGGCTCGTCGAGAACGTAGAGGCCACCCTTCTCGGCCATCCGGGTGGCGAGCTTGAGCCGCTGCCGCTCGCCCCCGGACAGGGTGGTGAGCGGCTGACCGAGGCTGAGGTAGCCGAGTCCGACGTCGCTGAGCCGGTCGAGGATCCGGTGCGCCGCCGGGGTCCTGGCCGCACCGTCGCCGAAGAACCCCGCGGCCTCGGTCACCGACATCGCGAGCACCTCGGCGATGTTCCTGCCGCCGAGCGTGTACTCCAGGACCTCAGCCTGGAAGCGCTTCCCCTCGCAGTCCTCGCACGGCGACTCGACCGTGGCCATCACCCCCAGATCGGTGTAGATCACCCCGGCGCCGTTGCAGGTGGGGCAGGCGCCCTCGGAGTTGGCGCTGAACAGCGCCGCCTTGACCCCGTTGGTCTTTGCGAACGTCTTGCGGATCGGGTCGAGAAGGCCGGTGTACGTCGCCGGGTTGCTCCTCCGCGAGCCGCGGATCGAGCCCTGATCGACCACGACCACCTGGTCACGGCCGGCGACGGACCCCTGGACGAGGGAGCTCTTGCCGGACCCGGCGACCCCGGTGACGACGCAGAGCACGCCGAGCGGGATGTCGACGTCCACGTCCCGGAGGTTGTGCGTCGAGGCAGCACGGATCTCCATCGCCCCGGTCGGTGAGCGCACCGTGTCCTTGAGGCGGGCGCGGTCGTCGAGGTGCCGGCCGGTCATGGTGTCGCTGGCCCGCAGACCCTCGACGGTGCCCTCGAAGCAGACCGTGCCGCCGCCCGTGCCGGCTCCCGGGCCGAGGTCCACGGCGTGGTCGGCGATCGCGATGGTCTCCGGCTTGTGCTCCACCACCAGCACGGTGTTGCCCTTGTCCCGCAGCTGCAGCAGCAGCGCGTTCATCCGCTCGATGTCGTGCGGGTGCAGACCGATCGTGGGCTCGTCGAAGACGTAGGTGACGTCGGTCAGCGACGAGCCGAGATGCCGGATCATCTTGGTGCGCTGGGCCTCGCCGCCCGAGAGCGTGCCCGCGGTGCGGTCCAGGCTGAGGTAGCCGAGGCCGATCTCGGTGAACGAGTCGAGCAGGTGCCGCAGGCCGGCGAGCAGCGGCGCCACCGACGGCTCGTCGAGGTCCCGGACCCATGCGGCCAGGTCGCTGATCTGCATCGAGCACAGCTCGGCGATGTTCCTGCCCGCGATCCGGGAGGACCGCGCCGCGTCGCTCAGCCGGGTGCCGTCGCACTCCGGACAGGTCGTGAAGGTCACCGCCCGCTCCACGAAGGCGCGCACGTGCGGCTGCAGGGAGTCGACGTCCTTGGACAACATCGACTTCTGGATCTTGGGGATCACACCCTCGTAGGTGAGGTTGATGCCCTCGACCTTGATCTTGGTCGGCTCTCGGTAGAGCAGGTCGTGTCGCTCCCGCTTGGTGAACCTCCCGATCGGCTTGTCCATGTCGAAGAAGCCGGAGCCGCCGAAGATCCGCCCGTACCAGCCGTCCATGCTGTAGCCGGGGATGGTGAGCGCACCCTCGCTGAGCGACAAGCTGTCGTCGTAGAGCGCGGTCAGGTCGAAGTCGGTGACCGCTCCCATGCCCTCGCAGCGTTGACACATCCCGCCCTGGTAGACGGCCTTGCGCACCACGATCCGCTCGCCCTGGCCCTTGTCGACGGTCATCGACCCGCTGGCGGTGCGGGTGGGGACGTTGAACGAGAAGGCCGTCGGCGGGCCGACGCGCGGCTGCCCGAGGCGGCTGAACAGGATCCGCAGCATCGCGTTGACGTCGGTGGCCGTGCCCACCGTGGAGCGGGGGTTCGCCCCCATCCGCTCCTGGTCGACGATGATCGCCGTGGTGAGCCCGTCCAGCACGTCGACCTCGGGCCGCGCCAGCGTCGGCATGAACCCCTGCACGAACGCGCTGTAGGTCTCGTTGATCAGCCGTTGGGACTCCGCGGCGATGGTGCCGAACACCAACGAGCTCTTGCCCGACCCGGAGACTCCCGTGAAGACCGTGAGCCGGCGTTTGGGGATCTCGATGCTGAGGTCCTGCAGGTTGTTCACGCGGGCGCCGTGCACCCGGATCAGGTCGTGGCGGTCGGCCGCATGCACCGCCGTCGGGTGCATGCCGCTCCCCCTCGCGGTGCTCATGCGTCTCCCGGTGCCGACAGCGGCTGCACACCGCGGTCCCCGGCGAACAGTGCCGCCCACTGCCGCGCGTCTTGCGCGTTCGTCGCGTCCCTCACCCGTTGGTGCATGATCACCATGGACACGAAACTAGTCCTTGCCGTCGCCCGTGTCAGGCTTGGTCAGCGGCAGGTTCGGCCCGTCCCTGGACTGAGGCGGCACGAGGACCAGCGCGCCTAGGGTCTGTCAGTCCATCCTCTCAGCCGGTTCGGGGTCCCCGTTCGGGCCCTTCTCGCCGGAGTGCTCCGCCGTCTCGGAGGTGACGGCGAGCCGGTCGATGGCCTCGTCGCCGTAGCGCAGGATCGCCGCGGCGACAGCGACGGCCGGAACGGCGAGGAACGCGCCGGTGATCCCGAAGATGCTGGAGCCCAAGGTGACCGCCAGCAGGATCACCGCGGCGTGCAGCCGCATCGTCTTGCCCTGCAGGACCGGTTGGAGGATGTTGCCCTCGATCTGCTGGATGGCCAGGATGATCGCCAGGACGATGAGCGCGCCGACCAACCCGTTGGACACCAGCGCGACGAGCACCGCGATGGCGCCGACGACCACGGCGCCGACGATCGGCACGAACCCCCCGAAGAACGTCAGGATGGCCAGGGGGATGGCCGCCGGGACTCCCATGATCAGGAGGCCGATCCCGATCAGGACGCCGTCGGCTGCGCCGACCAGGGCCTGCGCTCGGATGAACCCCCCCAGCACCTGCCACGACCGCCGCAGCACCTCGGCCACGTGAGCGCCGGCGGAGGGCCCGACGAGGTGGGCGGCCCACGGGATGAACCGATGACCGTCCTTGAGGAAGAAGAAGGTCAGGACCAGCGTCAGCAGCAGGGTGATCAGCCCCGAGGCGACGGCACTGACCCCGACCAGGATTCCGGACGCGATGGAGCTCGCACTCGACTGGAGCCTGTCCTGCAGGGCTAGGACGGCCGTGTCCAGCTGGTCACGGGTCACGAAGCTCTTCGACTGCAGCCAGTCCCGGATCTGCTGGAGTCCGGCAGACGCGCTCCCGGCGATGTCGTTGACCTGCCCGGCGATCGACGGCGCGATCAGGAAGAACACCAGCGCCAGCAACGCGAGCGCTCCGATCAGGGTGACGATCGCTGACAGCGTCCGGTGGAGGTGCAGGCGGTGCCGCAGCACGCGAGCCAGCGGCTCCAGGAGCGTGGTGAGGATCAGGGCCAGGATCGTCGGCAGGAGGATCCCCCACAACCGTCCGACGATCGTCCCGACGACCAGGGCGGCACCCGCGATGATCAGCCAGCGCAGGCTCCATGAGGCGGTCCACGCGATGCCGTGGCCGATGACCCGTTCCCGGCTGCGACCCGAGGCGGGCGACGATTCGCTTCGCATGCTTCTCACAGGCTGCATCCTTCTCGGAGTGGCGGACGGCCGGTCGATGATAGACCGGTGGGCGGGTCCGGCAGGTCAGGGCCACCTCGTCGCCGCCCGTGGCGCAGCACGACCTCGTCCGCTCCTCCCGGCTCGACGCCGCGCGTCGTACGCTCCTGACCTGGGTGAGGAGCTGATCGAGCCTGGGCTGGTCCGCGTTCCGGAGAGCGCCGCCAGGTCCCCGGTCAGCGGTCCGCTGACGCCGGCCATCTCCTCACCCCCTGAGGTCGCGGCGCCGGAACGTCGCCAGGCCCACGACCAGGACCACCGCTGCGAGGGCCGTGAGGACCAGCAGATGGGCCGGGTCGGGTCCGTTGGCCAAGGGGTCCGAGGCGTTGTAGTAGTACCACGGGCTGGCCTGGGCGCCCCACGCGAGCGTCTCCGAGAGTGGGAGGAAGCTGGCCAGCGCGAAGGCCAGTCCGGCCAAGCCGGCGCTCACCGCCCCCGTCAGCCGACGGCTGCCCGTCCAGGCTGCGATCGCGATCGCGAGACTGCCGAAGACGATCCCGAGCAGTCCGGCGTGCATCCCCGCCGCGGCGATCCCGGAGGCACTCAGTCCCATATCGCCGACGACGCCACCCAGCAGCAGTCCCGCACTGACGGCGGCTGACACCAGCAGCACGTGCACCATCATGGCGACGGACTTGGCCATCAGGAAGGAGCCGCGACCGACCGGGGCGCCGAGCAGCATGCCCATCGTCTTGTCCTCCTCCTCACCGGCGATGGCGCGGGTGGCAGAGATGACGGCCACGGCGATGGCGCCGGCCGGTGCGACCATGGACATCAGCTCGGCGTTGGCCCATCCGCTGGGCGTGGACAGGTTCGCGCCCGCCAGGATCGTGGAGAAGGCGTCAGGCAGCGAGTCCTGCAGGCTGGCGAAGGTGTCCTCCAGGGGCGGCCACAGGGAGCTCACCAGCAGCCCCATGCCGACCATGAGCACCGAGACCACGGCGGTGAGCCCGATTCTGTCGCGGACGGCCCGGCCGGCGATCGTGGCGGTGACGCCTGTGGCGGAGGGGGACGAGGCTCGCAGGTCGGATGTGGTTGCGGTCATGGTGGTCAGCCGCTCAGGTCGCGGCGGTCGAAGGAGACCAGCGCCACCGCGAAGGCGGCCAGCGCCAGGACGGCGAGCACGAGCAGGTGCCACGGGTCCGGCCCGTTCGCCAGCGGGTCGCTCCCGTTGTAGTAGAACCAAGGGCTGAGCTCGGCCCACCCATCCAGGTCGGCCAACGGCAGCATGCTCGCGGACAGGTAGGAGAGGACGGCGAGTCCTCCACCGATCCCGGCCGCCAGACCGACCTTGCCGGTGACGGCTCCGGCAGCGAGGGAGACCATCCCGAACATCAGCGCGAGCAGGCCGAGGTGGACCACGGTCGCGACCACGTGGGAGATGTCCAGTCCGACGTCGAACATCGCCGATGCGCCGGCGCCCGCGAGGAGGAAGAGGCCCGCGGCAACGACGACGGAGACGCTCAGGCCTGCGGCCTTCCCGACCAGCACGCACGTCCGGCTGATCGGAGCGCCGAGCAGGACGCCCAGGGTCTTGCGCTCCTCCTCCGCCGCGGTCGCGGTCGCTCCAGTCATCACCGCGTACGCGACCAGGGCGAGCGGAGCGATCAGGTTGAACACCTCGCCGACGACGTACCCACCGGGGGCGTCTCCGCCTATGAAGGCCATCAGCTCGGGCGGGAAGTCCTGGGTCAGGTTGTCGAAGGTGTCGCTCATTCCGGAGTAGATCCCGAGGGCTCCGAGCGTGAGCAGCCCGATCGCGACGCTCAGCGCCAGGACCGGCCCACTGCGCTCCCGAAGATCCTTGACCAGCACCTCAGTCGACATCTGCGGACTCCTCGGCGACGTGCGCGGGACGGCCACCCGCCGGGTCGGGCTGGGCGTCGCGGTAGTAGGCCAGGAAGATCTCCTCCAGGTCGGACTCCTTGCTGTACAGGTTGACCACCTCGTGCGTCATGGCGACCTGCAGCAGTCCGTTGACCGGGCCCTCGAACGACACGTGGGCCATGCGGCCCCTGGACGGACGCGGCGCGCACGCCGGGCGCCCCCTCGAACAGGTCTGCCGGTACGGCGTCGGCGAACTCGAAGTCCATCCGGCGGATCGCCTTGCGCTTGAGCTCGTCGACCCGCTCGACCACCACCAGTCGACCGTTGCGGATGATCCCCACCCGGTCGGCCACCCGCTCGACCTCCGAGAGCGTGTGCGAGGACAGGAAGACCGTGCGACCGTCGGCGCGCACCTCCTCCATCAGCCGGTGGAACTCCTGCTGGACCAGCGGGTCCAGGCCCGAGGTGGGCTCGTCGAGGATCAGCAGGTCCGGCTTGTGCATGAAGGCCTGGATCAGCCCGATCTTCTGCCGGTTCCCGGTGGAGTACTCCCCCACCTTCTTCGACAGGTCCGCTCCGAGCAGGTCGGCGAGCTCGTCGACGTACGACTCGTCCACGCCACCGCGCAGGCGGGCGAAGTAGCGCAGCGTCTGGTCGCCCGTGAGCTTCGGGTAGAGGGCCAGATCTCCGGGGAGGTACCCCAGACGGCGACGGATCTCGACGGAGTCCTCACGGCAGTCCAGGCCCAGGATGCGTGCCGACCCGCGGGTGGGTCGGATCTGGTCGAGCAGGGTGCGCATGGTGGTGGTCTTGCCGGCGCCGTTCGGCCCCAGGAAGCCGAAGACCTCGCCACGCTCGACGTCCAGGTCCAGGTCCTGCAGCGCCACGACGTCACCGAACTGCTTGGTGAGCCCGCGGGCCTCGATCACGTGCTCGATCATCGCGTGCTCCCTATCTCGACTCCGGTCATTCCAGGTTAGGAGCCGGAGACCCACCGGTCCCGGCGAGACAACGCGGCGGGCCTGTCCACCGACCCCGCGGGGCGCTGCGAGCAGTAAGCACACCGTCTTCGAGAGCCTCATCAGCGCGGACGCGGACGCCCGCCTCGGCCTGGACCTTGATCTCGACCTGTTTCGCAGGCTGCTGGGCGCCGCCGCGATGACCTACGCACCCGTCCCCGGACCCGGCCAGGCGGTGGTCACGGTCAGCCCGAGCCGTCCTCCCGCACCGCCTCCAGGAGGACCAGCCGCTCCGGGAAGAGCACCGGCGCCTGCACGCCGACCTGCGCCAGGACGCGGCCCGGCAGGCTCAGCCCCTCGCCCCACCAGGGCAGCGGCCGGAGCCCGGGTCCCTCGACGATGTCGCCGGGGTGCCGCGGGGTGACCCGGTAGCGGGCGTCGTCGTCCAGCCCCGGCAGCAGGACCGGGCCCGGCGGCGAGTGCACGCTCGTCGCCATCTGGACCACCGCGTACAGCGCCCGGGACAGGTCCTTCGCGACGACGCCGTGCACCCACAGGGCGGGGTCCGGATGGTCTCCCCGCACGACCGTCCCCGAGTGCAGAAGCGGACGCAGCTCCCGGTGGGCCCGGACCCAGGAGGCCAGCGCCTCGAGGTCGGTCTCGCTCGCGGTCCGCAGGTCCCACTCGACGCCGAAGTGCCCGAAGAGGGCGGTGCCGGCGCGGAAGTCGAGCGTGTGGCTGCGTCCCGTGGTGTGCGAGGTCGGTGAGCCGACGTGGGAGCCGATCAGCTCCGGAGGCACGAGCAGCCCCGTCCATCGCTGGATCTGCTGGCGCTCCAGCGGGTCGATGCAGTCGCTCGCCCAGATCCGGTGGGTCCGCTCGAGCACCCCGAGGTCGACCCGGCCCCCGCCGGAGGAGCAGGACTCGATCTCCAGCCCCGGGTGCCGGCGGCGCAGCTCGTCCATCAGCGCGTAGACGGACAGGGTCTGGGCGTGCACCGACGCGGTCCCCGTCACCCCGGTCCCGGCGTCCACCAGGTCGCGGTTGTGGTCCCATTTCAGGTAGCTGATCGGGTACTCCTCCAGCAGCGCGTCGAGCCGCTCGAGCAGGTAGGCGTGCGCCTGCGGGTGGGCCACGTCGAGCACCTGCTGGTTGCGGGAGGGCGGCGGGAGCCGGTCGCCGGTCCTCAGCACCCAGTCCGGGTGCGCCCGGGCCAGGTCGGAGTCGAGGTTGACCATCTCCGGCTCGACCCACAGACCGAACTCCATGCCTCGGGAGACGACCGCGTCCGCCAGCGGGTGCAGACCCTCCGGCCAGACGTCGGTGTCGACGTACCAGTCCCCCAGCGCCGCCGTGTCGCCGTGCCGGCCCCGGAACCAGCCGTCGTCGAGCACGAACCGCTCGACGCCGATCGCGGCGGCGCGTTCCGCGAGCGCCAGCAGCGGCGCGAGCTCGTGGTCGAAGTAGACCGCCTCCCAGGTGTTCAAGGTCACCGGCCGGTCCCGGTCCGGGTGCACCTCCAGGCCGCGGAGGTAGTCGTGGAAGCGGGCCGAGAGGACGTCCAGCCCGTCGCCGTGCGAGAAGTACACCCACGGTGAGGCGTACGTCGCCTGCGCGGGCAGTCGCATCTCCCCCGGCAGCAGCAGCTCCCCGCCGGCCAGCAGGCGTACGCCTCCGGGGCTGGCCTCCGCCAGCGCCCGGTGGTTGCCGCTCCACCCGACGTGCATCCCCCAGACCTGGCCGTGCCGGAAGCCGAACCCCGGCTCGCCGGCGACGAGCACCAGGCTGGCGTCGGTGCCGGTGCGGCCGCGACGGTTCTCCCGCAGGTGGGTGCCGAGCGTGAACGCGTGCCGCTGCGGGCTGCGCTCGCGCAGGTGCCTGCCGGTGAGGTCCAGGATCTCCAGTGCCTGCTGCGGGACCGGCAGCGAGAGCAGCAGCGCCTCCACGGTGAGCTCGTCGAGACCCTGGTTGCCCAACGTGGCCCGTTGCCGCACCAGCCCGCCCGGATGCAGCTCGACCTCGATGAGCAGCGAGATCGCGGCGGTGCGGTCGTGGGCCTGGACCCGGACGGACTGGACGGCGCCGGCCCCGCCGGAGACGTCCACGGACTCGGTGACGAGCTGCGCGGAGAAGTCCCGGCCGGACCGGTGGACCGACAGCCCGGGCGTCCCGAGCCATCCGGCCGACTGCTCCGGCAGCAAGCTCAGGGGCACCGGGTCGTCCATGGTGTTGGTGACCGTCGGCGACATCAGTCCGGTCGCCAGCGCCTCCAGCTCGCGCTGGTCGGGGTCCCCCAGGTCGCGCCCCCAGTGCAGGACGCGCGGCAGGCGGGGCCCCCGGCAGTCGAGGACCAGGCTGGTGCCGGCCGCGCGGACGTGGATGAGGGTGTCGGACGACAAGCCGTCGTACCTTCCTGAGGTGCGGGGTGGGTGCTCGTGGCGGTGCCGGTCAGCCCTTGGTGGAGCCCATCGTGAGCCCGGCGACGAACTGCTTCTGCAGCAGGAAGAAGATCACCAGCACCGGCAGGGCGACCAGCACCGAGCCGGCGGCGAGCAGGTTGTAGTCGGTGAAGAACTGCCCCCGCAGGTTGTTCAGCGAGCTGGTGATCGGGAACTTGTCACTGTTCTGCAGCAGCACGGTCGCCCAGAAGAACTCGTTGTAGATCCAGGTCACCTGCAGGGTGGCCAGAGCCGCGAGAGCGGGACGCACCAGCGGCATGGTGAGCTGCCAGTACTGCCGCCAGACGTTCGCCCCGTCCATCTCCGCGGACTCGTAGATCTCGTAGGGCAGCGTCTTCATGTAGTTGCTGAGCACGAACGTGCAGAACCCCATCTGGAACGCGACGTTGATGGCGATCAGACCCGCGAACGTGTTGAGCAGGGACCCGCTGTCGCTGAGCAGCTCCGGCATCGGAATCGCCCGGTAGAGCCGGAAGATCGGCACCAGCAGGGACTGCGGGGGCAGCAGGTTCGCCGAGAGGAAGACCGCCAGCATCACCAGGTTGAAGCGGTAGCTGAACCTCGCCAGCACGAAGGCGGCCAGCGACGCCAGGAAGATGGTGAGCAGCACCGCCGGCACCGTGATCAGCACCGAGTTCCAGAAGTGCAGGCCCATGTCGGCGTTGGTCCACGCGTCTCGGTAGTTCTGGAAGGTCCAGCCACCGAACGACAGGTAGCCGTTGGTCTGCGTGTAGTCGTAGTTGCGGAAGGAGTTGAACACCGCCCAGAAGAGCGGGAACACCCAGGCGAGCGACATCACGGCCAGGAAGACCCCGATGCGACGACGACTGCGCTTCTTGGCCCGGGTGTAGCCGCCCGAGTCCCGTGGTGACGTGGGGTCGGTCTCGACTCGTGTCGCGGTCACCGCTGCTCCTCCTTGAAGACGACCCGCAGGTACAAGAAGATGAAGACCGACGAGATCAGCATCATGATCGTCGCGAGTGCGGAGCCGAACCCGATCCGGCTGGCCTCGCCGACGACGTTCTGGGTCACCAGCGCAGCGAGGAGCTCCAGGCCGTTGGTGCCGCGGTTCACCACCCACACCAGGTCGAAGGCGCGGAGCGACTCGATCACCACGATCACGATCACGATCATGTTGATCGGGCGCATCACGGGGACGATGATCTTGAAGAAGGTCTTCACCTCCGAGGCGCCGTCGACGGCCGCGGCCTCGCGCAGGCTGGAGTCGACGCCCTTGAGCCCGGCCAGGTAGATCAGCATGATGTAGCCGGTGTGCCGCCAGGCGGTGGCAACCAGCACCGCCCAGAGGTTGATGCTCTTGTCGCCGTACCAGTCGACCTGGGAGTGGAAGACCTGGTTGATCAGGCCCTGGTCGCGGGAGTAGAAGAGCTGCCAGATGAAGCCGACCAGCGCCAGCGACAGCACCACCGGCATGAAGAAGGCCGTCTGGTAGACCCGGCTGCCGCGCAGGTCCTTGTCCAGCAGGACGGCCAGGTAGATCCCGAGCAGCGTCGGGATGAAGAACAGGAACACCAGCCAGATGATGTTGTGCTGGATCGCCGGCCAGAACGGCGGGTAGATGCTGGTGATGTCCTGGTAGTTCTTCGTCCCGATCCACTGGATGGTGCCGAGACCACCGAACCCGGACCAGCGGGCGAAGGAGAGCACCACCGAGCCGATCGCCGGCAGCCAGACCAGCCCGACGACGAACAGGGACGGCACGGCGACCATCAGGATCACGACCACCCGGTCGAAGCCGTGCAACCGCTTCCTGGACTTGGAGCGTGATCGCTTCGCGCGACGGCCCACTGGGGCCGGAGTCTCGACACTCATGCTCAGCCTCCGAAGATCGAGAGCTTCTGCTCCTGCAGGCTCTTGGTCACCCCGTTGATGTCCTTCGGGTTGCTCAGGAACTTCTGCAGCGAGGGCACCACGACCGTGTTGGCGAAGTCGGCCCGCGTGTCCCGGTCCAGGAACTGGGCGATGTCGGTGGCCGCCCGGACCACCTCGACCGACTTCTTCTGCAACGCCGAGTACTGCGCGGTGCTCGCGTTGCTGTTGGCTGCGATCATCGCGGCCTCAGCCGCCTTGTTGGCGGCGTCGGCGGCCTCGGCGGTGCCGAGGAACGCGACCATCTTCTTGGCGCCGTCCTGGTTCTTGGCCGCCGAGGCGACGCAGAAGCCGTCGATGGGCGCGTCCAGGGCGGTGGCCCCGATCGAGGAGTCGAGCTCGGGGAAGGTGAACAGGTCGATGTCGTCGCCCTGCTTCGGGATCGCATCCACCACGAACGAGCCCAGCAGGTACATGCCGGTCTGCCCCTTGCCCATCGAGGTGGCCGCCTCCTGCCAGGTGCGGCCGAGAGCGTCCGGCTGGTGGTAGGGAAGCAGCGAGGCCCACGTGTCGAACACCTGCTTGACCTCGGCGGAGTCCCAGTCCTTCTCGCCGGCCATCAGGTCCATGTGGTACTTGAAGCCGTTGATCCGCATGTTCAGGATGTCGAAGGTGCCCATCGCTGGCCAGCCGTCCTTGTCGCCGAAGGCGAACGGCGTGATGTTGTCGCCCTGCATCTTCTTCATCAGCGTGGTCAGCTCGGCGAGCGTGGTGGGCACCTCGTACCCGTTCTTCTTGAAGACGGACTTCCGGTAGAACACCGCCCACGGGTAGTAGTCCTTGGGGACGAAGTACTGCTTGCCGTCGCTCGCGGTGGAGGCCTGCTTGAGGGTGTCGCTCATGCCGTCGATGGGCCATACGTCGCTGACCTCGGTGATCAGCCCCTGCTCGGCGAACTGGTTCATCCGGAAGCCGGCGAACCAGGTGAAGACGTCGTCGGGGTTGCCCTGCAGGTAGGTGCTGATGTTGTCCTGGAAGGTGTTGTGGTCGACCTCGTTGCGCGGCACGCTCACGCCGGCCTTCTTGGCGTAGGCCTTGGCCATCGCCTGCAGGCGGACGGCGGCGGGCCCGGAGCCGGCCGCCTCGTTCATTCCGAACTTGACCGTCTTGCTGGCCCCGCTGCTGCCGCTGTCACCACCACCGCAGGCGGCGAGCAGGCCGGAGGAGCCGAGTAGCGAGGCCGCCGAGGGCGGTGCCCCGCAGGAAGCTGCGGCGGGAGGCCGTGGCCGTGGCGACGGCCGAGGAGGGGATGTGCGACGACAGGGGACGGGACACGCGGACCTCCGGGGGATATGAACAGAACCAAACAACCAGCACTCACTCTGTTGGTGACAGGAGTCACTTGTCAAGGCTGAGGACGGCGACTCTCGCCGAAACCCACAACGATTCGGACACGAAGCCCATCCTTGCGTGTTGAAAGTTGTTGACATCGCCGGGAGTCGGGGACGATGATGCGACCCATGGCCGACGTCCGCTCGCACCTCGCCTTCGGTGGCGACTACAACCCCGAACAGTGGCCCGTCGAGGTCCACGACGAGGACATCCGCCTGATGGGCGAGGCCGGGGTCGACCTGGTCACCCTCGGGGTCTTCTCCTGGGCGCACCTCGAGGTGGCCCCCGGTGTGTTCGAGTTCGACTGGCTGGACGACCATCGTCGAGAAGCTCTCCGCCGCCGGCATCGGCATCGACCTGGCCACGGCGACCGCGTCCCCTCCCCCGTGGCTCACCCACGCGCACCCCGAGATCCTGCCGGTGACCGCGGACGGACGCGTCCTGTGGCCCGGGGGCCGGCAGGCCTTCTGCCCCAGCTCGCCGGTCTACCGCGAGCAGGCCGTGGCGCTGTGCACCGCGCTGGCCGAGCGCTACGGCCGGCACGACGCGCTCCGGCTGTGGCACGTCAGCAACGAGATCGGCAACCACAACGCCTGGTGCTACTGCGACGTCAGCGCCGCCGCCTTCCGGGTCTGGCTGCAGCGCCGGTACGGCGACCTCGACGCCCTCAACGCGGCCTGGGGCACCGCGTTCTGGTCGCAGCGCTACACCGCCTTCGAGCAGATCCTGCCGCCGCGGGTCGCGCCCGACTTCCCCAACCCGACCCAGCAGCTCGACTTCCGCCGGTTCTCCTCCGACGAGCTCCTGGCGAACTTCGTCCTGGAGCGCGACGTCCTCCACGAGCTCTCTCCCGGCGTCCCGGTGACCACGAACTTCATGGTGATGAAGCACGTGTGGGAGATGGACTACTGGGCCTGGGCGCGGGAGGTCGACGTGGTCTCCAACGACCACTACCCGATGGCCGACGACGTCGAGTCCTGGCGCGAGCTGGCCTTCTCCGCCGACCTGACCCGCGGGCTGGCGGGCGGCCGCCCGTGGATGCTCATGGAGCAGTCCACCAGCGCGGTGAACTGGCAGCCGCGCAACGTCGCCAAGGCTCCCGGCGAGCTGCTGCGGTCGAGCCTGCAGCACGTCGCACGGGGGTCCGACGCCATCCTGTTCTTCCAGTGGCGGGCCTCGAAGGCCGGTGCCGAGAAGTTCCACGCGGGCCTCGTGCCGCACGCGGGGACCGACACCCGGGTGTGGCGCGAGGTCGTCGAGCTCAGTCGCACCCTCGACCGGATCGAGGAGGTGGTCGGCAGCGGCGCCGACAACCCGGTGGCGATCCTGTTCGACTGGCAGGCGTGGTGGGCCTGCGAGCTGGACTCGCACCCCAGTGTCGACGTCACCTACCTCGACCGGGCCCACGCGCTGCACCGGGCCCTGTCCGACCAGGGCGTCGGCGCCGACTTCCTGCACCCCGACAGCGATCTCGGCGGTCACCGGCTGATCCTGGTGCCCACGCTCTACGCGGTCTCCTCCTCCGTCGCGGACCGGCTGCGCGCCGCCGTGGCCGCCGGTGCGACCGTGCTGGTGACCTACTTCAGCGGGATCGTGGACGAGCAGGACCACATCTGGCTGGGCGGCTACCCCGGGGCGTTCCGGGACCTGCTCGGCGTCAGGACCGAGGAGTTCACCCCGCTCCGCGAGGGCGAGCAGGTGCGGCTCAGCAACGGCTGGACCGCCGACGTGTGGACCGAGCACCTCCATCTCGCGGGCGCAGAGCCGGTCGCCGCGTACCTGGACGGTCCGGTCCCCGGCGTGCCCGCCCTGACCCGGCACGCCGTCGGTGCCGGCACCGCCTGGTACGTGCCCTGCCGGCTCGACCAGCAGAGCACCGACGAGCTGGTCCGCCGGGTCCTGGACGAGACCGGCATCGCCGGGCGCGGGGCCGGTCCCGGCGTCGAGGTGGTCCGCCGGGTCGCCGACCACGGGCGCGCCTGGACCTTCGTCATCAACCACACCGGCGCGGCCGCGACGGTCGCCGTCGAGGGACACGACCTGGTCGCGGACCGGCCGGTGGACGGACAGGTCGTCGTCGCCTCCGGCGGCGTCGCCGTGGTTCGCGAGGCCTGATGCTCGCCGCCCACCGCCGCTCCCGGATCCTGGTCGAGCTCGAGCGCGAGGGCGCCGTCCGGGTCAGCGAGCTGGTGCGCGCGCTCGGCGTCTCGGACATGACGATCCGCCGCGACCTGGGAGCGATGGAGCGTGACGGGCTGCTGGCCAAGGTGCACGGTGGCGCGGTGCTGCAGGCCACCCCGAGCGCGGTCGAGCCGGGCTTCGCCGCCAAGTCCGAACAGCAGACCGCCGAGAAGGAGGCGATCGGGGCACGAGCGGCCACCCTGATCGAGCCGGGCTCGGCCATCGCCATCTCGGCCGGCACCACGACGTACGCGCTGGCCCGGCACCTGACCGGGGTGCCCAACCTGACCGTGGTGACCAACTCGGTCTGGGTGGCCGACGTGCTGCACCGCTCCGCCAGCCCGGACCTGAGCCTGCTGCTCACGGGCGGCCTGCGGACGCCTTCGGACGCGCTGGTCGGGTCGATCGCCATCTCGGCCCTGCGCTCCCTGCACCTCGATGCCGTCTTCCTGGGGGTGCACGGCATGGAGACCCGAGCCGGGTTCACCACCCCCAACCTGCTCGAGGCGGAGACGAATCGCGCGATGATCGCCAGCGGCCGCCGGCTGGTGGTGCTGGCCGACCACACCAAGTGGGGCGTGGTCGGGCTGAGCTCCATGGCCGAGCTGGCCGACGCCTCCGTCGTGATCACCGACACCGGTCTGCCCTCGCACGCGGACCGGGTGCTCACCGAGACCGTCGACGAGCTGATCCTGGTCTCACCGGCAGGCGGGGCGTAACTCCGGCCGTCCCCGCTCGTTGCGTGAGGGTGAGGCCGGTCATCTGGGAGGTACCGCCTCAGCCCTCGCCTTGCTCCCCTCACGGCGGGGTGAGGGCACCCAGCGCGTCACCGGCGCGCGAGGTCTCGGCCCCCGGGCCGGAACCGGGCCGGCAGCGCGGCGTCTCCAGTCAGCTCGACACTCAGGGGTGTGGAGACGCCGCGCTCGGCCCCTCGGCCGGCCCCGGGCGACCGCCGGACCGGGACGAACCCGCCCGTAGCGGCGCTCGCGGCCCCGCGCCGGTCTAGGCCTCCGTTACCCCGACCGTGACCTGGGTACTCGCCGAGCAGGAGGATGTCGCACCCGTCCCCCGTCAGCGGGGCGCCCCGTCTCAATCCCCCCAGGTCCGGCGGGGCGCCTCCTCGGGGCTCCCCGGTGACGCCCGCGGGGTGCCCCGGAGGACTCAGCGGGGGGTCAGCAGCGTCGCGGGCAGCCACTCCTCGACCAGTGCCCAGGCGCCGGCTCGCAGCTGTGCCACGTAGACCACCCGGCCCTGCCACGCGCCGTCCACCGCCCGCCACTCCACCAGCAGGCCGGGTCGCTTGACGCCGCGGTCGTCGGCCGCCCCGGCCACCCAGCAGTGCCGTCCCGGCCCCTCGTCCGGCGGCTCGGCGCCCAACCGGACCCGGCGCGCCATCGGGATCCCGCCCGCTCCGCCCATGCCGCCCGCCACCGCTCCAGCATCCCACACTGTCGAACACCTGTTCGACGAGCGCCAAGCGGCGCGGCTCCCGCCCCGTCGCCGGAGCGGCGGCGGTCCGGTAGGCTCGGACCTCGGCGGCGACCGCGGAAGCCGCCGTGCCCCGGCCTTCGGCGTCCAGCCGACCGCCGACCCGACCGACTCCGCGGAACGAGGAACGAGATGCTGCTGCGCCTTGACGTCGAGGCCCATGACGACCACGCCGTGGTGAGCGCCGACGGGGAGATCGACGCGGCCACCGCGGACGACCTGGCCGGAGCCGTCGCGGGCGCGCTCCGAGACGGGAACCGCACGGTCCTGGTGGACTTCGCCCAGGTCACCTTCATCGACTCCACCGGCCTCGGCGTCCTGGTGCGGTCGCACCGCGCCGCGGACGCCCAGGGCGCGGTGTTCGCGGTCGTGCACCCGACCCCGCAGACCCTCAAGCTGATCCGGGTCCTCGGCCTCGACCAGCTGCTGCACATCTACGACAGTGTCGAGGCGGCCCTGGCCGCGGGCTGAGCCCGAATCAGTCCTGGTCCTCGGTGGTCGTCTCCCCGTGGGTGCCGGGGCGGGGCGCCCACGGCAGCTCCTGCGCCGGCCGGACGACGACCAGCCGGTCGCCCCGGACGAGCTGGGTGACGGCCGGGTCGAAGTAGCGGTGCACCGCGCCGTCGCGGACCACCGCGATCACCTGGTCGGGCAGGGACTGCGGCTGCCGGCCCACCTCCTGGACGAGCAGGTCGCGCTCCGCGACCTCGAGGCCCGTCCCGTAGGACAGCAGGTCCTCCATCACCTCGCCGAGGGTCGGGCTGAGCGAGGACAGCCCGAGCAGCCGGCCGACGGCGTCGGAGGATGTGACCACCGAGTCCGCCCCGCTCTGCCGCACCAGCTGCACGTTGTCGGCCTCCCGGACCGCCGCCACCACGTAGGTGTCGGGGTTGAGCTGGCGGACGTTCAAGGTGGCGAGCACCGTGGAGTCGTCGCGGTCGGTGGTGATGATGACCTGGCGGGCCTGGGCCACCCCGGCGCGTCGGAGCACCTCGCGCCGGGTGGCGTCCCCGGTGACCACGGCCAGACCGTCCTCGTGCGCCTCCCCGAGGGCGGTCGAGCTCGGGTCCACGACCACGATCCGGGCGAGGTCGACGCCGTTGTTCTTCAGCGTCTCGACCGCGCTGCGCCCCTTGGTGCCGTAGCCGATCACGACCACGTGGTCGTCCATGCGCTTCCTCCATCGGGTGATCCGGATCATCTCGCGGCCCTGGGTCGCGAGGATCTCCAGGGTGGTGCCGATCAGCAGGACCAGGAACCCGATCCGCAGCGGGGTCACCACGAAGGCGTTGATCAGCCGGCTGCGCGGCAGGTACGGCGCGATGTCGCCGTACCCGGTCGTGCTCAGCGTGACGGTGGTGTAGTAGATCGAGTCGATGAGGTCCACCTCGCGCGTCGGGTCCGCGTTGTCGCGGTAGCCGCTGCGGTCGACGTACACCAGGAGCACGGTGAAGACCAGCAGGCCCACCGCCATCAGCAGCCGACGGGTCAGCTCCCACCACGGTGACCTGTTGCCGGCCGGGAGCCGGACGCGCCCGCGGGTCTCCTCGGCGGCGGTGTCGGGCACGGTGCGAATGTACGGCACGCCGCGCCGTCCTCGACCGTCCGGCCACCCCGGCGGAGCCGTGTCGCCCAGACGTCAGCGCCGCGGACGACGGCTCTGGCGCGCCCGTCGCCGCCGCTCGCGGGTCTGCTCCGCGCGCAGCCGCGCATCCCGACGGGCGGCCATCCACGACAGCTCGCGCTGCAGCCGCTGCCAGCTCTCGAAGCGCCGGTGCGACAGCAGGCCGGCGGCGAGCGCCTCCGCCACCGCGCAGCCGGGCTCGCCCGTGTGCGCGCAGTCGTGGAAACGGCAGTGCTCGGCAAGCCCCTCGACGTCGGCGAACGTGCGCGCCACCCCCGCGTCTGCGTCGACCAGCCCGACGCCGCGCAACCCCGGCGTGTCGATCACGGCGCCGCCCCCGGGCAGCGGGACCAGCTCGCGTCGTACCGAGGTGTGCCGGCCCCGGCCGTCGTCCCGGATCGCGCGGGTGCCGAGCACCTCGGCGCCCGCGAGCGCGTTCACCAGCGAGGACTTGCCGTGTCCCGAGGCACCGACCAGCGCCAGGGTCCGCTCCCCCGCGATCCGCTGGCGCACGGCGTCCAGGCCGCGCCCGCTGACCGTGCTCAGCGCCAGCACGTCCACGCCAGGCGCCGCCGCCGCGACGTCCTCCGCCAGGTCGTCGGCGTCGGCGACCAGGTCGGCCTTGCTGAGGAGCATCAGGGGTCGGGCGCCGCTCTCCCAGGCCAGGGCGACCAGCCGCTCCACGCGGGCGAGCACAGGCAGCGGCTCCAACGCGACGACGAGGCCGACCAGGTCCATGTTGGCGCAGAGCAGCTGGCCGCGACTCTGCTCCCCCGCGGTGGCGCGAAGCAGCGCGGTCCTGCGGGGCAGCACCTCCTCGACGGTGCTCCGGCCGTCGGGCCAGGCACGCAGCACGCACCAGTCCCCCGTGCACGGGCCGTCGAGGGGGTCGGCCGCCAGCCGCGCCAGCAGCGCGCCCCCGAGACCGGCCCGTCGCGCCCCGTCCTCGGCCAGGACGGACACGAGCCCCCGGTCCACGCGGGACACGCGACCCAGGAACGCGTCCGCGGCCGCGACCCGGCGGTCCATCCAGGTCTCCCTGCCGATCGCCTCCAGCATCCTGCGACGGTACGGCGGCCGCCGCGCCGACCGCACGTGCTTTTCCCGCGCCGCTAGCAGGCTCAGCGCGGCGTCGGTGCCCCGTCGCCGTCCCCGGCCGGTCCGCTGTCCTGCCCGCCGGTCGGTCGGCGGGTGGTGCGGGGCCACGCGCTCACCCGGAGCCGGCGCAGCGGCTCCGTCCGGGCCTGGGCGGTCCCCTCCTCGGGCCACAGCCGGTCGAAGGAGGCGTTCACCGCCGCCCCGATCAGCACCGCGATGGACAGCAGGTAGAGCCAGAGCATCACCACGATGGGCGCCGACAGCGGCCCGTAGATCGACGTCGAGCTCTGCGACGTACTGGTCAGCACCCAGCGCAGCAGGAACGAGCCGAAGACCCAGATCAGCATCGTCAGCGCCGCCCCGGGCAGGTTGAACCGCCAGGACGTCCGGACCGGCACCGAGACGTGGTACAGCGTGGCCAGGAAGCAGACGGAGAGCACGACCACGGTCGGCCAGTAGAGGCCGCTCAGGAACGCCAGGCGGGCCGGCAGCGCCCGGTCGACGAGCTCCGGCCCCGCGACCACCAGCGGCAGCGTGACCACCCCGGTCAGCAGCCCGAGGACGTAGAGCGAGAACGACAACACCCGGGTCTTCACGATGCCGCGGCGGCCGCCGAGGCCGTACATGATCGTGATCGTGTCGACGAACACGTTGAGGGCCCTCGACCCGGACCACAGCGCCAGGATGAACCCGACCGAGATCACGTCGAACCGGCCGCCCCGGAACACGTCGTCCAGGGTCGGCCGCACGATCGCGTCGACCGTCTGGGGGGTGAGCGCCTGCGAGGCGAGCTCGAGGATGGACTGTCGGACCTGGTCGACCTGGCTGGGGCTGACGTTCTGCAGCACGTACCCGATGGACCCGGTCAGCCCGAACAGCAGCGGCGGCAGCGAGAGCAGCGCGAAGAACGCTGCCTCCGCGGCCAGCCCGGTCACCCGGTTGCGGAAGCAGACGCCGACGGTCGAGACGACCAGGTGCCAGACCGCGGCGCGGGCCCGCTGCCAGCGTCCGAGTCCGGGCAGGCGCGAACGCTTCGAGGCCATGGATCTACGGTATCCAGACCGCGACCGACATCGGCGCAACCGCACCCTCCCGCCGAGGCGCGCCGTTCCGCGCCCCCACCCCGTCGAGGCGCGCCGTTCTGCGCCCCCACCCCCGTCGAGGCGCGCCGTTCTGCGCCCCCACCCCCGTCGAGGCGCGCCGTTCTGCGCGCGGACCCCCGTCGAGGCGCGCCGTTCTGCGCGCGGACCCCCGTCGAGGCGCGCCGTTCTGCGCGCGGACGGAGCTCACCCCCGCAGAAGCAGACGCCTCGGCGGGGGTGGGTCCGCAGAAGCAGACGCCTCGGCGGGGGTGGGACGGGGAGGGTCAGGTGAGCTCGAGGCCGGGGTACAGCGGGTGCTTGTCCAGCATCTCCGCCGACGCGGCCTTGGTGCGGTCGGCCACTCCGGCGCCGAGGGTGTACGTCGCCCGGGACGGCGCCCCCGCCTTGGTGCTGTTCGGGGTGGTGTTCGACAGCACGTCGACGACCAGCTCGGCGACCTTGTCGAACTCGTCGCGACCGAACCCCCGGGTGGTCAGCGCCGAGGTGCCGAACCGGATCCCCGAGGTGTACCAGGCGCCGTTCGGGTCGGCCGGGACGGAGTTGCGGTTGGTCACCACCCCGGCGTCGAGCAGGGCCGACTCGGCCTGCCGACCGGTGAGCCCGTAGGAGGAGACGTCGAGCAGCACGATGTGGTTGTCGGTGCCCCCCGTGACCAGCGTGGCGTCGCGGGTCAGGAACCCCTCGGCCAGCGACTTGGCGTTGTCGGCGACCTGCTGTGCGTAGGTCTGGAACGAGGGCTGCCGGGCCTCGGCGAAGGCCACCGCCTTGGCGGCCATCACGTGCGAGAGCGGACCGCCCAGCACCATCGGGCAGCCGCGGTCGACCGAGGAGGCGAACTCCTCGGTGGACAGCACCAGTCCGCCGCGCGGCCCGCGCAGCGACTTGTGCGTCGTGCTCGTGGTCAGGTGCGCGAAGGGGACCGGGTTCTCGTTGCCGGTGAACACCTTGCCGGCGACCAGACCGGCGAAGTGCGCCATGTCGACCATCAGGGTGGCGCCGACCTCGTCCGCGATCTCGCGCATCTTGGCGAAGTCCACCCGTCGCGGGTAGGCGGAGTAGCCGGCGATCAGGACGAGCGGCTTGAACTCCTGGGCGGCGGCGCGGACCCGGTCGTAGTCCAGCAGCCCGGTCTCCGGGTCGGTGCCGTAGGAGCGCTGGTTGAACATCTTGCCGCTGATGTTCGGGCGGAACCCGTGGGTCAGGTGGCCGCCGGCGTCCAGGGACATGCCGAGCATCCGCTGGTTGCCAAGCTCCTGGCGCAGCGTCTCCCAGTCCTCGGCGGTGAGCTCGTTGACGTTCTTGGCCGCGTGCCTCTCCAGCGCCGGCGACTCGATGCGGTGCGCCAGGATCGACCAGAAGGCCACCAGGTTGGCGTCGATGCCCGAGTGCGGCTGCACATAGGCGTACGGCGCCCCGAAGAGCTCCCGCGCGTGCTCGGCGGCGAGGGCCTCGACGGTGTCCACGTTCTGGCAGCCGGCGTAGAAGCGGTGGCCGACGGTGCCCTCGGCGTACTTGTCGCTGAACCAGGTGCCCATCGTCAGCAGCACCGCCGGCGACGCGTAGTTCTCACTCGCGATCAGCTTCAGGGACGAGCGCTGGTCGCGGAGCTCGGCGCGCGTGGCCTCGGCGATCCGAGGCTCCACCGACGCGATCACCTCGAGCATGGCGTCGTAGGCAACGCTGGCTGTCTTGGATACGTCGTTCACGACTGTTCCTCCGGTCGGCTGGGCATCTCCCCACACCCTAGTGACCGACGGTCGGGAACCGCGACGGGGTGCGAGGGGACGGCCCCTCTTCTCGGGCACCTCTCAAGCATCTCTCCCCGGGGCACCCGCCCTCAGGGCACCCGGATGATCAGGCTGGTGTGTCAGTCCAGGCCGATCCGGCGGCTCCGGGACGGACCACGACGAGGCTGGAGCGCCCGGAGGGCACGAGTCCGGACAGCCCGCTCTCCGCGCTCCCGGTTCTGCACACAGTTGGACGCGACGGTCCCCGCTGCGCGGCTCCGCGGGTGCCACCCCGGCAGGAGGCCCGGTCATCAAGGGTCCAGGCGCATCTCACTCCGTGGACTACCGTCTCACATCACAAGATGACGGTTTGTGGGAAGGACGTCCGAGACGTGAGACTTCCTCGCATGATCAGCCCCGCGACGACGATGCACCTCGTGGTACGACGCCACGTGGACTTCGGGCGTATGCGCAGCATGATCTGTCGTGCGCGGCCCTCCGTCTGACCGCCCAGGCTTGCCAGCCGGGCGCGCGGTCGCCGGCACGAGTCTCGACAACGCGGTCGAGGACCTGCGCAGCGCATCGTGCGTCTCTCATGTTCAGGAGCGCATTCCCGTGACGTCGAGCAACTCCCCCAGCACGACCCCGGCCCCCACCGGTCCGGCCGCACCCACCGCCACCACCGGTCCCGGCCGGTCCGGACGCACCCGGCCCAAGCGCGGCGAGGGCCAGTGGGCCCTCGGCTACCGGGAGCCGCTGAACGCCAACGAGCAGTCCAAGAAGGACGACAACCCGCTCAACGTGCGCGCCCGGATCGAGAACGTCTACGCACACCGGGGCTTCGCCTCGATCGACGGCGGCGACCTGCGCGGCCGGTTCCGCTGGTTCGGGCTCTACACGCAGCGCAAGCCCGGCCTCGACGGCGGCAAGACCGGCGCCCTCCACCCCGAGGAGCTGGACGCCGAGTTCTTCATGATGCGGGTGCGCATCGACGGTGGCCGGCTGACCACCGAGCAGCTGCGGGTGATCGGCGAGATCAGCACCACCTACGCCCGCGGCACCGCCGACGTCACCGACCGGCAGAACGTGCAGTACCACTGGATCCGGATCGAGGACGTCCCGGCGATCTGGGCGCAGCTCGAGGCCGTCGGCCTGGACACCATGGAGGCGTGCGGCGACTCCCCCCGGGTGGTGCTCGGCTCCCCCGTGGCGGGGGTCGCGAAGGACGAGATCATCGACGGCACCCCGGCCATCGACGAGATCACCCGGCGCTACCTCGGCGACCCCGAGTACGCCAACCTGCCCCGCAAGTTCAAGACCTCGATCAGCGGCCACCCGAGCCAGGACGTCGCCCCGGAGGTCAACGACATCTCGTTCGTCGGCACCGTCCACCCCGAGCACGGACCCGGCTTCGACCTGTGGGTGGGTGGCGGGCTGTCCACCAACCCGATGCTGGCGCAGAAGCTCGGCGTCTGGATCCCGCTCGACGAGGTCGCGGACGTGTGGGAGGGCGTGATCTCGGTGTTCCGCGACTACGGCTACCGCCGGCTGCGCTCGCGTGCGCGGCTGAAGTTCCTCGTCCAGGACTGGGGCGTGGAGAAGTTCCGCGACATCCTGCAGAGCAAGTACCTCGGCCGCGAGCTGGTCGACTGCGATTCGCCCGCCGTACCGGAGCGCACCGGAGACCACATCGGGGTGACCGAGCAGAACGACGGCCTCTTCTACGTCGGCGCCGCCCCCACCGTGGGCCGGGTCGACGGCGCCACCCTGGTCCGGCTGGCCGAGATCGCGGAGGCGCACGGCTCGCAGCGGATCCGCACCACGCCGTACCAGAAGCTGCTGGTGCTCGACGTCCCCGGAGACCGGGTCGACAGCCTGGTCGCGGCGCTCGACGAGATCGGGCTCTCGGCCCGCCCGTCGAACTGGCGGCGGCGCACGATGGCCTGCACCGGCATCGAGTTCTGCAAGCTCGCCATCGTGGAGACCAAGCAGCGCGCCGCGGACCTGATCAGCGAGCTGGAGCTGCGCTTCCCCGACCTGGACGTCCCTGTCTCCGTCAACGTCAACGGCTGCCCGAACGCCTGCGCCCGCACCCAGGTCGCCGACATCGGCCTCAAGGGCATGCTGGTCCTCGACGCCGACGGCCGCCAGGTGGAGGGCTACCAGGTGCACCTCGGCGGCGGCCTCGGCCTGGACCCGAAGTTCGGCAAGAAGCTGCGGGCGCACAAGGTGACCAGCACCGGCCTCGACGACTACGTCTCCAACGTGGTCACCGCGTTCCTCGACCAGCGCCATCCCGACGAGGCGTTCGCGACCTGGGTGGGCCGCGCCGACGAGGCGTCCCTGCGCGGCGAGGTCGGCCACCGCGCGCTGGAGCCGGTCCGGTGAGCGGCGCGCGCGGGATCCCGTTCCACTGCCCCTACTGCGGTGACGAGAACCTCCGGCCCAGCGAGGAGGGGCACGGCTCCTGGGAGTGCCACGCCTGCCTGCGCGCGTTCACGCTGCGGATGCTCGGCATGATCGCGCGGCCCGGCGGCGCGCCCACCGACCCCGCCGCAGACCAGCCCGGCGAACAGCCCGGCGACCGGGAGGTGGCGCAGTGACGACGGCGACGACGACCGCGGCCCGCGCCTTCAAGGGCACCCGCACCGAGGGCCGCAGCGAGGCCGAGCTCCAGCAGCTGGTCCGGCACGCCGGGGCGGAGCTCGAGCTGGCCCCCGCCGAGGTGATCGTCGAGTGGGCGGTCGCCACCTTCGGCAGCCGGTTCGCGGTGACCTCCTCGATGGGTGACGCGGTGCTCGCGCACGTCGCGTCCCGCGTCGCCCCGGGCGTGGACGTGGTCTTCCTGGACACCGGCTACCACTTCGCGGAGACCGTGGGCACCCGGGACGCCGTCGCAGCGACGCTGCCGGTGACGGTCGTGAACGTGACGCCCCGGCAGACCGTGGCCGAGCAGGATGCGACGTACGGCACGGACCTGTTCGCGCGGGACCCGGACCTGTGCTGCGCGCTGCGCAAGGTACAGCCGCTGGAGGAGACGCTCTCCCGGTACGACGCCTGGGCCACCGGCCTGCGACGGGACGAGACGCACAACCGCGTGATCGCGCCCGTGATCGGCTGGGACGACGCGAAGCGCAAGGTCAAGGTCTCTCCGCTGGCCCGCTGGACCGCCGACGACGTGGACCGCTACATCGCCGAGCACCAGGTGCTGGTGAACCCTCTCCAGTACGACGGCTACCCCTCGATCGGCTGCTGGCCGTGCACCCGCCGGGTCGCTCCCGGCGAGGACCCGCGCAGCGGTCGGTGGGCCGGCACCGGCAAGACCGAGTGCGGCATCCACCAGTGAGCACCCCCTCGTCCCCCCGCTCGACAGCGCTGTCGGGTCGATCCACCCCAGTGAAAGGAGGCCACACGCGATGACTGCTCCCGCTCTGCTGGCCCTCGCCCACGGCAGCCGCGACCCACGCTCTGCGCAGACCATCAAGGCGCTCGTCGACGAGGTCCGGGCCGTCCGTCCCGACCTGCGTGTCGAGGCCGCCTTCCTCGAGCTCGCCAAGCCCTCCTTCGACACGGTGGTGGACCGGCTGGTGCGGGCCGGGTACGACGAGATCGTGGTCGTTCCGCTGCTGCTCACCGAGGCCTACCACGCCAAGGTCGACGTGCCCCGGGCGATCGCCGAGGCCACCGCCCGGCACCAGGACCTGCGGATCCGGGCCACCCACGTGCTCGGCCTGGAGCCGGTGCTGCTCGACGTCCTGGACCGTCGGCTGCGGGCGGCGCTGAGCGACGCGCGGATCCGCGAGCTGGATGGGCTGGTGCTCGCCGCCGCCGGGTCGTCCGACCAGCTGGCCAACCAGGCCGTCGCCCGGCTGGCGCGGCTGTGGGGGTCGCGCGCACCGGCTGCCGACCGTGGCCGCGTTCGCCTCGGCCGCCCCGCCGGCCAGCGGTGAGGCGGTCCGGCAGTTCCTGGCCGAGGGTCGCCGGCACATCGCCGTCGGCTCGCTGTTCCTGGCCCCGGGACGGCTGCCGGACCGGGCCGAGGAGCTGGCGCTCGAGGCCGGCGCGGTCGCGGTGTCCGGGCCGCTGGGGCCCGACCCGGAGATCGCGAGGACGGTGCTGGCGCGCTACGCCGTCGGCGCGGTGGAGCTGGTCCCGGTCTGAGCCGCGCCTGATCCGGCGCCTGATCCGGCGCCGGCCCGGTGCGGTCCGCTCAGTCCGAGGGGCTGAGGCCCGTCGACCAGCGCTCCTCGATGCGGCCCATGCGCCACACCCCGAGCGCGACCACCCAGGTGAGCACGAACAGCCCGACGATCGCGAACCCGACGTGGTTGAGGTCGAGCCCGCCCACCCAGGCCAGGGGGCCGTGGGTGATGGCGAGCTTGGACGTCAGGATCGACACCAGCTGGACGGTGCCGATGATCAGGGCCACTGCGACCGACAGCGCCGTGATGGTGATGTTGTAGTAGACCTTGCGCACCGGCCGGGAGAACGCCCAGCCGTAGGCGTAGTTCATGAACACCCCGTCGAGCGAGTCGAGCAGGCTCATCCCGGCCGCGAACAGCACCGGCAGGGTCAGGATCGCGTACCAGGGCAGCTGGACCGCCGCCGCGCCGCCGGCGAGCACGAGCAGCCCGACCTCGGTCGCGGTGTCGAAGCCGAGACCGAACAGCACCCCGACCGGATAGATCTGCCACGGCTTGCGCACCGACTTGGTCAGGCCGCCGAGCAGCCGGTTCATCAGGCCGCGGTTGTTCAGGTGCTCCTCGAGCGTCTCCTCGTCGTACCGGCCCCGGCGCATCTCGCGGAACACCTTCAGGATCCCGAACAGGATCACCAGGTTGAGGATCCCCAGGATGTAGAGGAAGGTCCCGGAGACCAGCGTGCCGATCAGCCCGGTCATCGTCTGCAGCGTGGAGCCCTCGTCCTGGACCTGGCCGGCCAGCGAGCGGACGCCGAAGGCGAGCAGCAGGCACAGCCCGAACACGATCGTCGAGTGGCCCAGGGAGAACCAGAAGCCGACCGTGACCGGCTTCTTGCCCTCGGCCAGCAGCTTGCGGGTGGTGTTGTCGATGGCCGCGATGTGGTCGGCGTCGAACGCGTGCCGCATGCCCAGCGTGTAGGCGGTCAGCCCCAGGCCCAGGCCGAAGACGCCGGAGGACCCGACCGCGTAGTGGTGCGGGACCACGATCCCGACGAGGGTGACCCAGCCGACCACGTGCAGCGCGACCACCACGAAGGCCATCGCGAGGATGGCCGTCCACTCGCCGCGGGTGAGGCTGCCGCGGACCCGGGCCAGGACGGGGGGCGCTCCTGCGGTGGAGCAGTGGTCATCGGGCGTTCCTTCCGGGCGACGGCGTCCGTCTCGGAGACTACGCGCACGATCCGTAGTTGCAAACTGTTCGCAAGAAGGGGGTCGCGGCCCTCCTCCCCCTCGGTGCGTCGGACCCCCTAGGATCTGCGCCATGAGCCAACACTTCGACGTCGTCGTCCTCGGTGCCGGACCCGGTGGGTACGTCGCTGCCATCCGCGCCTCGCAGCTCGGCAAGAACGTGGCCGTGGTGGAGGACAAGTACTGGGGAGGTGTGTGCCTCAACGTGGGCTGCATCCCCTCGAAGGCGCTGCTGCGCAACGCCGAGCTGGCGCACATCCTGACCCACGAGAAGGACCTCTTCGGCATCACCGGCGACGCGACGATGGAGTTCAAGCCCACGCACGCGCGCAGCCGCAAGGTGTCCGAGGGCATCGTCAAGGGCGTGCACTTCCTGATGAAGAAGAACAAGATCACCGAGGTGGACGGCTGGGGCACCCTCACCAGCGCCACCTCGATGGACGTCGCGACAGAGGACGGCGGCACCGAGCAGCTGACCTTCGACGACCTGATCATCGCCACCGGGGCCACCACCCGGCTGATCCCCGGCACCGAGCTGTCCGAGCGCGTGGTGACCTACGAGGAGCAGATCCTGGACGCCGAGCTGCCGGGCAGCATCGTGATCGCCGGCTCCGGGGCGATCGGCGTGGAGTTCGCCTACGTGATGAAGAACTTCGGCGTCGACGTCACCATCGTGGAGTTCCTCGACCGGATGGTGCCCACCGAGGACGCCGAGATCTCCAAGGAGCTGCTCAAGCAGTACAAGAAGCTCGGCGTGAAGGTGATGCTGAAGACCAAGGTCGAGTCGATCGACGACTCCGGCGAGAAGGTCAAGGTCACCGTCTCCCCCGCCGACGGCGGCGACCAGCAGGTGATCGAGACCGACAAGGTGCTGCAGGCGATCGGCTTCGCGCCGCGAGTCGACGGCTTCGGCCTCGAGGCGGCCGGCGTCGACCTCACCGAGCGCGGCGCGGTCGCGATCGACGACTTCGGGCGCACCAACGTCGACGGCGTCTACGCGATCGGCGACTGCACCGGCAAGCTGATGCTCGCGCACACCGCCGAGGCGATGGGCGTGGTAGCCGCGGAGACGATCGCGGGGGCCGACACGATGCCGGTCGAGTACGACTTCATCCCGCGCGCCACCTTCTGCCAGCCGCAGATCGCCTCCTTCGGCTACTCCGAGGAGCAGGCGAAGGACAAGGGGTACGACGTCAAGGTCGCCAAGTTCCCGTTCTCCGCGAACGGCAAGGCCCAGGGTCTCGGGGACGGCGTCGGCTTCGTGAAGGTGGTCGCCGACGCGAAGTACAACGAGATCCTCGGCGCGCACATGATCGGCCCCGACGTCACCGAGCTGCTGCCGGCGCTGACCCTGGCGCAGCGCTGGGACCTCACCGCCGACGAGGTGTCGCGCAACGTGTTCGCGCACCCGACCCTCTCCGAGGCGGTCAAGGAGGCCGTCGAGGGGATCGCGGGCCACATGATCAACCTGTGACGAGACTCAGGAGGCGCAGGCCGCCACCCGCCGGATCCTGACACGGGTGTCGTGCCACGCCACGATCCCCCGTCCGCACGGGTCCATGGCCACGGCCGGCGTCGTCTCGTCCCCGGCCACGCCGGCCGCTCCGCTCAGCCCGACCGGAGCCGTCCAGCCGTGCCGGCGGGGCCTGGTCGCCGCCTCGAGGCGGGGCTTGTCGGTGCCGACCCGGATCCAGCCGACGATCACGTCACCGGCGGACGCCGTCGCCAGCGCCACGGCCGAGACCCGGTCACCGAACGGCGCGATCGTCGTCGGTGCGCCGAAGGCCGTCGTGCGCCCCCGGCTGCGGCGCGCGGAGTCCAGCCGCACCTGGTCCGGCTCGCCCTCACGGGCGACCACGACCCGCCACACGACGGTGGCCGTATGGGCGCCGTCGACCGCCACGAGTGGGCCGATCGACGTCGCGCCGGACGGCGACAGCTGCTGAGGCTTCGTCCAGACGCCGCCCGTGACCAGCCGCGACGCCTTGATCGTGAGGTCCTCCGCGGTCGGCGGCTCGTCGGAGGCGAACGTGTGGTGCTCCCACACCGCCACGGTGCCCCCGGTCGGCCCGGTAGTGACGTCCGGCCGCGCGTTGTCTGCCGCCGAGACGGCCTGCGGCCTCGTCCAGCCGGAGCTGAGGTGACGCACGGCGCGGATCACGCCGTCAGTGCCTCGGCACACGACGACGGCGTTCCCGCCCGGACCGATCGCGGTGGCCGCCTGTCCGCCGCACTGGCCGGGGGTGGTGATGTCCCGCGGACCCTGCCAGGCGCCGCCGGAGGGGCGGTACGCCGCCTGCACCCGCTGGAGGGGTCCGCCCTCGTCGCTGCCCCAGGTCCAGGCCGCGACGACGGCTCCGCCCGGGCTGACCGAGAGGTCCGGGTCTCTTACGCCGGTGCCGTCCTGCTCGTCCTCCCCGGTCCGGGAGATGGTGCGTGGCGTGCTCCAGGTGCCGCCGATCGGCCGGCGGGCCGTGACGATCTCGGTGATCATCAGGCGGCGCTGGCGAAACCAGACCGCGGTGACGTTGCCCTTGCCGTCGACGCCGACACGGGGCGAGCCACCGGCGCCGAGGCTGCGCTCCCCGAGCCACGGCGACGACGGGGGCATGCGGCGGAACCGGACGTCGCCGTCCCCGCCCCACGCGACGTTGATCCCGCCATGGGGGCCGGGCGCGACGTCGGGTGAGCCCAGCACCGGGGTGCCGCTCAGCGTGACCCTCGGACCCCACCTGTTGGGCGGCTCCGCGGCCGACGTCGTCGCCCCCGTGAGCGCCAGAGTCGTGAGGATCAGGGCCCCTACCGAGGCGACGGCGGTTGATCGCGTGAGGTTGCGCGCAGGGAGTGACGTCATGACGACTCCAGGTCGGTCGGTCCTCACACCGTAGGCCCTCGCGAGCGCTGTGACCATCATCACAACAGGCCCCGGTGCGGCTTCGTGCCGCAGGGATCGCCCGCGCCAACCCAGGAGCTCTCAGCGCACCAGGCGGGCGACCAGGGCGTCCAGCTGGGCGTCCGGGTCCTCGGTGGTGCCGCCGTGCACGGGACCGGGCTGGAGGACGGTGCTGCGGGGGGCCTTCACGAAGCCGAAGCGGGTGCCCAGCGCGGCCCGGCCGGCGGCACCGGCGGACGCGTCGCCACGGCAGACCGCCTCCACCGCGGCCAGCGCCGAGCAGACCGCCTCCAGGTCGACGTCCGCCGCCAGCGCGGCGACCCGGGCCCGGTCCACGTGGCAGCGGGCGGCCAGGAAGTCCGCCGCCTGGCAGTAGAGCACCACGCCGACGTTCACGAACTCCTCCCGGTCGACCCGCGGCACACACCGCAGCACCACGTACTGGTAGCCGTGCCTGGTGCTCACGCGACCCGCTCCAGGGGCAGCCAGGCACGCCCGCCGGAGACGCGTGCGAGCAGGAAGTCCACGTACGCCGCGCGCAGCTCCGCGGGCGAGGCGGCACCCGGCACCGGCTCGAGCCACCCGTCGGGGACCTGGGCCAGCACGTCCTCCAGCAGCGCCCGGGTGACCTGCGGCGCCAGGTCCGCGTCCGCGTCCGCGACGCCCGCGCGGTAGCCGGCGAGGACGTGCTCCTCAGCGTCGTAGGGCTGGGCGGCGAAGCGCTGCGCCGACCCGACGCCACCGGGCCAAGCGTGGTGGAAGTACAGGCAGGCGCCGTGGTCGATGGCCCACAGGTCGCGGTGCCAGACCAGCAGGTTCGGGTTGCGCCAGCTCCGGTCCACGTTCGCGGTCAGCGCGTCCAGCCACAGCACCGAGGCGGCCACCGCCGGGTCCGGCGCGAAGCCCGCGTCGTACCCGAAGGAACCGGGCAGGAAGTCCACCCCGAGGTTCAGGCCGATGCTCGCGGTGAGCAGGTCCTGCACCTCCTCGTCGGCCTCGTAGGTGCCGATTACCCGGTCCAGCTCGACGGCGACCAGGTCGGGGGTGGCGATGCCGAGGCGGCGGGCGAGCTCGCCGACGACCACCTCGGCGACCAGCACCTTGAGGCCCTGTCCCGCGCCGCGGAACTTGCACACGTAGGTGCCGAGGTCGTCGGCCTCCACGATCCCGGGCAGCGACCCGCCCTCGCGCAGCGGTGCGACGTAGCGGGTCGCGGACACGGTTCGGATCATCGGCTCACCACGGCGCCGACCCTACCGGCCCCCGGGGCCGGGTACGGGCCGGCGGTCACGCCAGAGGTCAGGCCGGGAATCAGGCCGGCGGTCAGGCCGGCGGCGACTCCTCGGTGAGCCGGCGACGCTGGTCCTCCACGTCGTAGTCGGGACCCGGCCAGCTCGGGTCCATGGCGACCAGGCTCTCGCGCAGGATGTCCGCGACCGCGAGGTTGCGGTACCACTTGCGCCCGCTCGGCACGACCAGCCAGGGGGCGTGCGTGGTGTTGGTCCGCTCCAGCGCGACCTCGTAGGCCCGCCGGTACGCCGGCCACAGGCGGCGCTCGTCGACGTCACCCGGGTTGAACTTCCAGAGCTTGTCGTGCTGGTCCAGGCGGGCGAGCAGCCGCTCCTTCTGCTCGTCGGCGGAGATGTGCAGCATGCACTTGAGGACCACCGTGCCCTCGTCGACGAGCCGGTGCTCGAAGTCGTTGATCGCGTCGTACCGGCGCTCGATCTCGTCGTCGTCGGCGAGCTCGCGAACCCGGGCGATCAGCACGTCCTCGTAGTGCGAGCGGTCGAAGACGCCGATGATGCCGGGGTCGGGCAGCTCGCGCTCCACCCGCCACAGGAAGTCGTGGCGCCTCTCCGCGCGGGTGGGTGCCTTGAACGACTTGTTGTGCACGCCCTGCGGGTCCACCAGCGCCACCGCGTGCCGCACGACGCCGCCCTTGCCCGAGGTGTCCATCCCCTGCAGCACGAGCAGGATCGAGCGCCGGCCGCCGGTCATCCCCTCGGCGAAGAGCCGCTCCTGCAGGTCGGAGAGCTCCTCGCCCATCGCGTACAGCGCCGCCTTGCCCTTCTTCTTCCCGCCGGAGAAGCCGGGCTTCGCCCTGGTGTCGTACGCCGTGAGGTCCACGGGGCCCGGTGGCAGGGTCAGGGCCGCCATGGTGCTGGTCTGCTTGTGCTTCGCCATGCACGGAGTCTGCCCCCTTGCCGGCGGTTCAGCACCCCGGGCGAGTCCTCACCGGTCCCGGCTCCGCCGGGCCACCACGAGGAGCCCGGCCGGCGTCAGTGCCGCGACCGCCACCACCCCGGCCGCCAGCAGCACCGCGGCCCGGCCGCTCACCGCCCCGGCCAGCAGCAGGAACGCGACCACCGTCCCGCCCAGCGCCGCGGTCCGCAGGAACGACAGCGCGCCGAGCACGACCGCCATCCGGGTGTCGGGGTGCACGCTCCCATCATCCCGCCGCCGGGACCGGGACGGCCGCGTCAGCGGAGGACCGCGTCGCCCTCCCGGGCCAGCGCCACCAGGCGGCTGACGGCACGGTGGTACTTCTTGCGGTAGCCGCCCTCGAGCAGCGCCGGCGCGAACAGCTCGTCGAAGGTCCGCCCACTCGCGACGACCGGCAGGTCCCGGTCGTACATCCGGTCGGCGAGCACCACCAGCCGCAAGGCCACCGCCTGGTCGTCGACGGTCCGCACGTCCTCGAGGCAGACCACCCGCACGCCGTCCAGGAGGGCGCCGTACTTGGAGGGGTGCACCTGCGCGAGGTGCCGCGACAGGTCGACGAAGTGGTCGAAGCTGGCACCGTCCCGCTCCGCGGCCCGGCGCACCACGTCGAGGTCCGGGGCCGCGGGCGCCTCGGGGAGGCCGCGGTGCCGGTAGTCCTCGCCGTCGATGCGCACGGAGTCGAAGTGCGCGGACAGCCCCTGGATCTCGCGCAGGAAGTCGTCGGTGGCGAAGCGACCCTCGCCCAGCTTCCCGGGCAGCGTGTTGGAGGTCGCGGCCAGCCGGACGCCCGCCTCGCGCAGCCGGGACAGCAGCGTGGAGACGAGCACGGTGTCACCGGGGTCGTCGAGCTCGAACTCGTCGACGCAGACCAGCCGGTACGACGACAGCGCCGCCACCGCGTCGTGGAACCCGAGCGCCCCGACCAGGTGGGTGAGCTCGACGAAGGTGGCGAACAGCTTGGGCCCCGGCGCGGCGTGCCACAGCGACGCGAGCAGGTGCGTCTTGCCGACGCCGTACCCGCCGTCGAGGTAGACGCCGCCCTGCGCGCCGTCCTGGCCGTTGCCTGTGCTCCGGGACCACCACCGACGGCGCGGCTGCTCGGTCAGCGTGTCCGCGAACGAGCGCAGTGCCTCGACGGCGTCGGCCTGTGAGGGCTGTCCGGGGTCCGGCCGGTAGGTGTCGAAGGCGACCTCGGCGAAGCGGGGCGGCGGGACGAGCTCGGCGACGAGCCGGTCCGCGGGCACGCGGGGGTCGCGGTCGGTGAGGTGGATCGGCACCGGGTCAGCCTACGGTGCCTACGATGCGTGGATGGACCTCCCTGTGATGCCCCCGGTGCAGCCCATGCTCGCGAAGTCCGTGCGCGGCATCCCGGACCCGGAGCGGCACGGCGGGCTGCTCTTCGAGCCCAAGTGGGACGGGTTCCGGTGCCTGATCTTCCGTGACGGCGACGAGGTCGAGCTGGCGAGCAGGAACACCAAGCCGCTGACCCGGTACTTCCCCGAGCTGGTGGCCGCGGTCCGCGCCGATCCCGGCGGCCTGCCCGAGCGGTGCGTCGTGGACGGGGAGATCTTCGTGGCGACCGGGGACCGTCTCGACTTCGAGCGGCTCCAGGAGCGCATCCACCCGGCCGACTCGCGGGTCCGGATGCTGGCCGAGGAGACCCCCGCCGGGTTCGTCGCGTTCGACCTGCTGGCTCTGGGGAACGAGTCCCTGCTGGACCAGCCCTTCGAGGTACGCCGCGCCCGGCTCACCGAGGCCCTCGCGGACGTCGTACCGCCGCTGCACCTGACCCGCGCGACGGCCGACCCGCAGGAGGCGGAGCGGTGGTTCCAGCGGTTCGAGGGCGCCGGCCTGGACGGGGTGGTCGCCAAGCCGCTGGGGGCGCCGTACCAGCCCAACGGCCGCACGATGCTGAAGATCAAGCACGAGCGGACCGCGGACGTGGTGGTGGCCGGCTACCGGCTGCACAAGACGTCGACCCCGCAGCGGCCGCTGCTGGGCTCGCTGCTGCTCGGGCTGTGGGCGGACGGACGGCTGCAGCACATCGGGGTCGCCGCCTCGTTCACCGCGGCCCGGCGCGCCGAGCTCGTCGAGGAGCTGCAGCCGCTGGTCGTCACGGACCTCAGCGAGCACCCGTGGGGCGAGTGGAACGAGTGGGCGGTCGCCAACCCGGACCGCGTGCCGGGCACCCAGAGCCGGTGGAGCGCCGGCAAGGACCTCTCGTTCACGCCGCTGCGTCCCGAGCGGGTCGTCGAGGTGGGCTACGACCACATGGAGGGAAGCCGGCTGCGGCACACGGCGCAGTTCAAGCGCTGGCGCCCCGACCGGGATCCGGCCTCGTGCGGCTACGAGCAGCTCGAGGAGGTCGTCGGCTACGACCTCGCGGAGGTCCTCACCGGCGTCGGGACCGAACGGGACTAGGCTGGGGTCATGAGCGAGACGAGGACCTACGACGTGGTGCTGTTGGTCGAGCAACCCCTGTCCGCGGCGGACGCCGCCCAGGTGCGCAGCCTGCACCAGGACGTGGAGGAGCCGGTCCGCTACCACGTGCTGCTGCCGGTCGAGGACGCCGCGGCCCGCGTGGAGTCGGCGATGGGGTCGATCGCGGCCAGCGAGGTGCTCGCCTCGCCCGCGATGGTGATGGACAGCGAGGACATCGCGGAGATCCAGCGGGAGCTGCTGCGGCAGGCCCGCACCGACTGCGACGGCTGCGTCGACAAGCTCAAGGGCTCCGGCGCCGACGTCAGCGGCCAGGTGGTGAGCGAGGAGCCGATCGACGCGCTGACGTCGAAGGTGCTCGAGGTGTCGGCCGCCGAGGTGATCATCCTGACCCGCAAGCACGTGATCGCGGAGTTCTTCCACGTCGACTGGACCTCGCGGGCCCGCCGCAAGCTGGGTGTCCCGATCCTGCACCTGCTCGAGCACAAGAACTTCGACGAGCAGGCCGAGCACTACGGCGGCGAGGGCGTCACCGGCCTCTGACTCCGCGTCGGCGGCCGGCCCCCGCGGCGGGTCTCCCGCTCAGAGCTGGGCTCCGGCGGCGGCACCGGGGCAGCCGGGCGTGGGACAGGTCGACGTGCGCACCATGCGTCCCGGGTCCAGCTCCGTCCGGGGCTCGTCGAGGTCCCGAGTCTCACCAGGCACCTCGGCGAAGTCCGTCGTGCCGATCACCAGCGTGGCTCCGCAGACCTGGCACCGCTCGTCACCGAGCTGCTCTCCGTGTGGGTTCGTCATGCCCGCGTCATACCCCGCTCCGGTGCGGCGCACTCCCGCGACCCCGCAGAACCGGACGCCTCGACGGGCGCTGGCCCGCAGAACGGGACGCCTCGACGGGGTGCGGGGCGCAGAACGGGACGCCTCAGCGGGTGGCGTCGCCGATGATGATCGCGACCAGCGCCACGACGCTGAGGGCGGCGAGCGCCAGGCCCGCTACGGCCGGGCCGCTGCGACGCTCCTGGAACGCCGTCCAGCCGGTCGCACCCGCCGCGGCGGCCAGCGGCATCGTCAGACCGGCCCAGAACACCACCGCGCTCAGCAGGGCGAGGACCCCGAGCACCGCGGCGGTGACCGCACCGCGACCCGGCACCACGAACAGGAAGAGGCCGACGCTGACCAGCAGCGAGAACCCCAGCACGGCGAGCCACGCGCCGGTCTGGAACTCGCCGTTGTCGTGGTACCCCGGGATCATCATCAGCAGGTGGACCACCGACGCGCCGGCTGCGATGGGCAGGAGGCGCATCCGGGACTGTCCGGTCAGGGTGGGCATCGCAGTGGTCATGGCGCACCTCTCAGGTCCAGGTGCGTCTCAGCGTAGGCCCGACGCTGTCGCGTGAGGATGAGCCGTCGGGGTCATCCGCACGGGACCCGTCAGGACGGGAGCCGGCGGCCGACCTGGTCCCTCGGGCCACCTGACGGCGCTCACCCGGCTGCCGTGGCACGGGGCGGGGCTCAGTCCTCGTCGGCCCAGTGCGCGGCCACCTTCTTGCTGGGCTGTACGCGGGGCGGCTCGCCGGGCATCTTCGGGTAGTCCGGCGGGTAGGGCAGCTCGACGGCCCCCTGCTCGTCGTACAGCTCCAGCAGCGGGGTGAGGTCTCCGGCACGGTCGTCGATCCCCGCGTGCGGGTCGCCGCGCTCGGCGAGACGCTCGGGGACCGTGAACAGGTTGAACACCCCCGGCTCCTCGACCTCGGGAAGCTCCTCCCACGCGAGCGGCGTGGACACCGGCGCCCCGGGCTGCGGCCGCAGGCTGTACGCCGAGGCGATGGTGCGGTCGCGCGCGTTCTGGTTGTAGTCCACGAAGATCGCGTCACCGCGCTCCTCCTTCCACCAGCTGGTGGTCACCCCCGGCGTACGCCGCGCCAGCTCGCGACCGAAGGCGATCGCGGCGTGCCGCACGTCTGCGAACTCCCAGCGGGGCTGGATCCGGACGTAGACGTGGATCCCCCGGTTGCCCGACGTCTTGGGGAAGCCGACCAGGCCGAGGTCCTCCAGCAGGCTCCGGGCCACACCGGCCACCCGGACCGCGTCGCGGAAGCCGGTGGCGCCGTGCGGGTCGAGGTCCAGCCGCAGCTCGTCGGGATGGTCCGGCGCGGCGCGGCGCACCGGCCAGGGATGGAAGGTCAGGGTGCCCATCTGCGCCGCCCACACCGGGACCGCGATCTCGGTGGGGCAGATCTCGTCGGCGGTGCGTCCCGACGGGAAGGTGATGGCGGCGGTCTCCAGGTACGACGGCGCTCCCCGGGGCACCCGCTTCTGGTAGAACGCGTCCCCCTGGTCCCCGCTGCGGGTCGCCAGCCTCATGCCCGGGCGGACGCCGGAGGGCCACCGCTCCAAGGCCGTCGGCCGCTCGCGCAACGCCCGCATCAGCCCGTCGCCCACCGAGGCGTAGTACTCGGCGACCATCAGCTTGGTGACCTCGGGGGTGCGGTCCGTGGCCTCGTAGATCACCCGGTCGGGACTGGACACCCGCACGGCCCGGCCGCCGGCGTCCACCTCCCTCGCTGCGCTCGCCATGGCCCGACTCTAGTGTCGACCCGCGTGACGGCGGGGAGGTTGAACGCGAAAGTAGGCTGGGCCCATGGGATACCAGGTGGAGAAGACCGACGCCGAGTGGCGTGAGCAGCTGTCCCGGGAGGAGTACGAGGTGCTGCGCAAGGCGGGCACCGAGCGGGCCTTCGTCGGCGAGTACACCGACACCAAGACGCTCGGCGTCTACCGGTGCCGGGCGTGCCGGGCCGAGCTGTTCAAGTCCGGCACCAAGTTCGACTCCCATTGCGGGTGGCCCTCGTTCTACGCGCCGCTGGCCGAGGACCGGGTCGAGTACATCGAGGACACCTCGCTGGGGATGAAGCGCGTCGAGGTGCGCTGCGCCAGCTGCGGGTCGCACCTGGGCCACGTGTTCGACGACGGCTACGGCACCCCCACCGGGCAGCGCTACTGCATCAACTCGATCAGCATGACGCTGGAGCCGACGGAGTAGCCGACCGGGTGGCCGGGCGGACGCCGATGGCTGTCGACCCGGGGACCGGGCACACCGACGTCGCCACCGCCAACATGCTGCGCGACCTGGGCTCGCGCGAGGCCGAGGCAGCGCTCGCGGTGGTGCTGGCGGTGGAGCCCGACCTGGTCGGCCTCCAGGAGTGGGGTCCCTCGCGGGTGCGGATGCTGCTGTCCACCGGACAGGTGCGACCGGCGAACCGGCTGGCCTCCCGCTGGGTCACCTCAGCCCGGACCGGCTACCTCTGGCTGGTGCCGGCAGCCGGAGGCTGCCCGGTCGGTGCCCGCGCCGAGCGCTACGCCCTGGTCGAGGCCCGCACCCACCTGCTGGGCGGCGTCGGCCCGTCCGACCCCGGCGCCCGCCCGCTGCCGGTGGCGCCGGCGCGGTTCGCCACCGTGGCGGTGCTGCACGACCGCTGGTCGGGGACCGTGGTCAGCGTGCTCAGCTTCCACCTGACCCCGGGCGTGCAGGTCCGCGGCCGCTACCGGGAGGACCGGCCCCGGCTGGTGACCCGGCACCAGGGCGAGGTCGAGCGGCTCGGTCGCCTGGTGTCCGGGGAGCTCGACCGGGGGCGGGTGGTCTACGCGGTCGGGGACTCGAACTTCGACGGCCTGCGGCTCCCCGGCCTGATCTCCTCCTGGGAGGGGCGCGAGCCCGGGCCCGGAACCCTGGGCCCGCACCGGCGCGTCGACGACGTGCACGGTCCGGGCCCGGCCAGCACGGTGACGCTGCTCAGCACCGGCTCCGACCACCGGGCGATGGTGGCGCGCCGGCCGCTCGGCTGAGCGTCGGCGCACGGCGGCCGGTGCACGGTCCCGGGGCGCGGCCGCCGGTCAGGGCAGGTCGCCGACCAGCTCCCGCGGGCTCCGGCGCCGACCCGTGTAGAAGGGCACCTCCTCGCGGACGTGCCGCCGCGTCTCGGAACCGCGCAGGTGCCGCATCAGGTCGACGATCCGGTCGAGGTCGTCGGCCTCGAAGGCGAGCAGCCACTCGTAGTCGCCGAGGGCGAACGAGGAGACGGTGTTCGCGCGCACGTCCGGGTAGTCGCGCGCCATCATGCCGTGCTCGGCCAGCAGCCGGCGCCGCTCGGAGTCCTCGAGCAGGTACCACTCGTAGGACCGCACGAACGGGTAGACGCACACGTAGGCGCGCGCCTCCTCCTCGGCCAGGAACGCCGGGACGTGGCTCTTGTTGAACTCGGCCGGGCGGTGCAGCGCCATCTGGGACCACACCGGCTCGAGCCGCGCCCCGAACAGGGTGCGCCGGAAGCGGTGGTAGGCGTCCTGGAGCTCGTCGGCGGTGGCGGCGTGCAGCCAGACCATCAGGTCCGCGTCGGCACGCAGGCCGGCGACGTCGTAGAGGCCGCGGACCGAGACGTCGGCGGCGGCGAGCTCCTCGAAGAGCTTCTCGACCTCGGCGGCCTCCGCCTCGCGGTCCGCCTCGCCGAGCACGTCGCGCAGCCGGAAGACGGACCACATCGTGTACCGGATGGTGGCGTTCAGGTCCTTGGCGGCCTTCCCCTGGTTCGGGCGCTTCAGCTCAGTCATGGGTTCATTCTCCCCAGTCCTCCAAGCCGGTCCTCAGGCCGGCGAGCACCTGGGCCGCGGCCAGCTCGGCGGAGGCGATGCAGGCGGGGATCCCCACCCCGTCGTACGCCGCGCCGCACACCGCCAGCCCCGGCAGTGCGGCGACCGACGAGCGGATCGAGCGGACCCGGTCGAGGTGGCCGACGGCGTACTGCGGCAGGGCGCCTCCCCAGCGCTGCACGTGCGCGTCCACCGGCCGCACCGACAGCCCGATGGCGTCGGCGAGGTCGGCGAGGGCCAGCTCGACGACCTCGGCGTCCGAGCGCTGCAGCGTCTGCTCCTCACGGTGCCGTCCCAGCGAGCAGCGCATCAGCAGCACGTCCTCGTCGGCTCCGGCCGCACGGACCCAGTCCCACTTGGCGAACGAGTAGGTCGCGGCCTTCACGGCACGCCCGTCGACCGGCGGCACCAGGAACCCCGAACCGTCCGTCTGGGGCAGGTCGCGGGCCCGGAAGGCCAGCGTCACGATCGCCAGTGAGGCGTACTCGAGCCGGGAGAGCTCGAGGGCCGCCCCCGGCGCGACGTCGGCGAGCAGCCGGCTGCCCGCGGGCGCCGGGGTCGCCAGCACCACGCCGTCGGCGTGCAGCCGCTCGACGGACCCGGTCGCGCCGAGCGACAGCTCCCAGCCGCCCTGCGCGGCGCGCGCCAGCCCGCGGACCGTGGTCCCGGTGCGGACGCCCAGCCCCGCCGCGGCCACCACGGCGTCCGGGAGCCGGCCGAGCCCCCCGACCAGCCCGGCGAAGACCGGCACCCCCGGGGCCCGGGCCGTCGCGGCGGCGGCGGCCCGCATCAGCGAGTGGTCCTGGTCGAGCAGAGCGACCACCTGCGGGACCGCGGCGCGCGCCGAGATCTCCCGCGCGTGCCCGGCGTACACGCCGCCGAGGAGCGGCTCCACGAGCCGGTCGACCACCTCGCGACCGAAGCGCTCCTCGACCAGCCAGCCGATGCTGACATCCGCGTCGTCGAGCCGGGTGGCGGGCAGCCGCGGCTCCAGAGCCGCGCGGGCGAGTCCCGGGCGGGACACCACCCCGCTCTCGGCCAGCAGCCGGGTGTCGGTCGGCACGCCCATCAAGGTGCGCGGCATGGGGCGCATCCGTCCGCGCGACCAGAGGTTCGCGGTCAGCCCGACCGGGTGCACCAGCCGGTCCCCCAGGCCGACCTCCCGAGCCAGGGACACCGCCTCGGGCCGCCGGTTGAGCATCGACTCCGCGCCCACGTCCACGCTGACCCCGCCCACCTCGCGCCGGAGGAGCTTGCCCCCGACCGCGGACGCCGCCTCGACGACCAGGACGTCGATGCCGGGCGCACGCCGGCGCACCGCGGCGCCCGCGGCCAGGCCGGCGATGCCGCCGCCGACCACGACCACGCGGGGCGTCGGGGAGGAGGGCGCGGAAGTCACCCGCCCAGCCTCGCAAAGGCCTGGTCGCCGCGCCGCTCCGGCACGACCGCGTCCCGGGCTCCGGGCGGCCTCAGAGCGAGTGCACGTGGTCGGTGAGCCGCGCGAGCTGGTCGGGATCGGTCGAGGGCAGCACGCCATGGCCGAGGTTGAAGATGTGGCCCGGCGCGGACCGGCCGGCCGCCACCACCTCTCCGGCGCGCGCGAGCATCACCTCGGTCGGCGCGAACACCAGCGACGGGTCGAGGTTGCCCTGCACGACACGGCCGCCGACCCGGCGAATGCCGTCGGCCAGCGGGACCCGCCAGTCGACGCCGACCACGTCCGCCCCGGCCTCGCCCATCAGCCCGAGGAGCTCGCCGGTGCCGACCCCGAAGTGGATCCGCGGGACGCCCAGCTCGCCGGCGGCGGCCAGCACCTGCGCCGAGTAGGGCATCACGTAGCGCTGGTAGTCCGCGGGCGACATCGCGCCCGCCCAGGAGTCGAACAGCTGCACCGCCGACGCGCCCGCCTCGACCTGCACCGCGAGGTAGGCCGCCGAGATCGCCGCGATCCGCTGCATCAGCGCCTCCCACACGTCGGGAGCGCCGAACATCATCGCCTTGGTCAGGGCGTGCTCCTTGGAGGGACCGCCCTCCACCAGGTACGACGCCACGGTGAACGGTGCCCCTGCGAAGCCGATCAGCGGCGTGGCCCCCAGCTCGCCGACCAGCGCCCGCACCGACTCGGTGATGAAGGGCACGTGGTCGGGCGTGAGCAGCGGGATCGCCGCCACGTCGGCCATCGTGCGCACCGGGCTCGCGACCACCGGACCGACGCCCGGCTTGATGTCCAGGTCGACGCCGACCGCCTTGAGCGGCAGCACGATGTCGGAGAAGAAGATCGCGGCGTCCACCCCGTAGCGGCGCAGCGGCTGCAGGGTGATCTCCACGACCAGCTCGGGGCGCATGCACGACTCCAGCATCGCCACCCCCTCCCGCAGCCGGCGGTACTCGGGAAGCGAGCGGCCCGCCTGACGCATGAACCACACGGGCGTGTGCGGGACCGGCTCCCCGCGCGCGGCACGCAGAAGGGCGGAGTCGTGGACGCGGGGATCGGTGGAGGCAGCAGACGGCACGCTGCCATCCTCCCAGCCGGGCAGGCGTGTCGAGGGGCCGGGACCGGCATTCCGTCCTACTCTGACCCCATGGCCGCACGTCAGGAGCCCCGTGTGGACCCCTCCGCTTTCCCCGAGGAGTTCCGGGTTGCCGTCTCACAGCTGCGAGCGGCTCGGCTGCGCCCGGAGGTCTTCTGCGAGGAGATGCCCGCGCCGCAGCGCATCGCCCCCTTCGCCTCGGCGCTGTCCGCCGACGTGACCCTGGACGGCGAGGACGTCGGCACCGGGCGGATCGTGCTGCTGCACGACCCGGCCGGCAACGACGCCTGGCAGGGCACGTTCCGCTGCGTGGCCTACGCCCGCGCGGAGATCGACCCGGAGATGGCCAACGACCCGTTGCTCGCGGAGGTCGGGTGGTCCTGGCTCAGCGAGGCGCTCGAGGCGCACGGCGCGAGCTACCTGGCACCGTCGGGCACCGTCACCAAGGTCTCCTCGGAGAGCTTCGGCAGCATGGCCGACGAGGAGCCCGCCGCCCAGCTGGAGATCCGGGCGTCCTGGACGCCGGTGGCGCAGGCGGACGGGGACGGTGGGCTGGACCTCGGTCCGCACGCGGAGGCGTGGGGCGAGCTGCTGTGCACCGCCTCCGGGCTGCCCCCGGTCCCCGAGGGCGTCGCGCCGCTGGCCAGCCGGCGCGGCCAGCGTGGCCGCGGGTGATGGCCCGGCCCGACCACGCGGCGCCTCTTCCCGACCACGACGACGAGCCCGGCGCCCCCTCCGGTCCCGGCGACGCCTCGCTGGAGGCTGCAGCGGGATGCGCTGCCGGAGCACCTGAGCCGGTCCCCGAGCCGGCGCCGCTGCTGGTGCTGCGGGACGGGCTGTCCGCCGTCGTCGACACGCCCGAGGCGCTCGCCGAGGTGGTCGCCGCGTTCGCCGCCGGCACCGGACCGGTGGCCATCGACGCGGAGCGCGCCTCCGGCTACCGCTACTCCCCGCGTGCCTACCTGGTCCAGCTGCGCCGTGCCGGCGCCGGCACCGCGCTGGTCGACCCGATCGCCTTCGACGACCTCAGCGCGCTCGGGGAGGCCCTCGGCGACGCGGAGTGGATCCTGCACGCCGCCAGCCAGGACCTCGCCTGTCTGGCCGAGGTCGGCCTGCGTCCCACCACCCTGTTCGACACCGAGCTCGCCGGCCGGCTGCTCGGCTACCCCCGGGTCGGGCTGGCGACGCTGGTGGAGGCGGTGCTGGGCTCCAGCCTGCGCAAGGAGCACTCGGCCGTCGACTGGTCGACGCGTCCGCTGCCCGAGCCGTGGCTGGAGTACGCCGCGCTCGACGTGGAGGCCCTGATCGAGCTCCGCGCGGCACTCGCCGCCGAGCTCGAGGCCCAGGGCAAGACCGAGTGGGCGAGGCAGGAGTTCGCGCACCTGGTCACCGCGCCCCCGAGTGGACCCCGGCTGGACCCGTGGCGGCGGACCTCCGGCATGCACCGGGCCCGGGGCCGCCGCGCCCTCGCCGCGGTCCGGGCGCTCTGGGAGACCCGCGACGAGATCGCGCAACGGCGCGACGTCACCCCGGGCCGGATCATCCCGGACTCCTCGATCGTCGAGGCGGCGAACGCGCTGCCGCGCGACAAGCCGGGCCTGGTCGGTCTCAAGGGCTTCCGCGGCCGGGGCGCCGAGCGCTACGCGAACCAGTGGGTCGAGGCGCTGCGCGTGGCCCGCACCCTGCCCGATGACCAGCTGCCGCCGCTCGCGGCACGCTACGACGGTCCGCCCCCGCCGCGTGCCTGGGCCGAGCGCGACCCGGCAGCCGCCGCACGGCTGAGCCGGGCCCGGGAGGGGCTCAAGCAGGTCGCGGACCGCAACGGCCTCCCGGTCGAGAACGTCCTGACCCCCGACTTCGTGCGCAGGCTCATGTGGGAGCCGCCCGGCGCCGTCGACGAGCCCGGCCTCGCGTCGGCCCTCGCGCAGCGGCTCGTCGACCTCGGCGCCCGGCCCTGGCAGGTCGAGCTGACCGCCGACGTGCTGCTGGACGCGGTGCTCGCCGAGCCGACCGAGCCGACCGGCGACGACCTCTGAGGACGGCGCTCAGCCGGACGGAGAGCCGGACGGCGAGCCGGTCACCGGGGTCGGGGTCGGCGTGGGACCGGCCATCAGCGCCTGGGAGAGCCGGTCGATGCGCGGCAGCAGCGTGTCCAGGTCGATCTGCCGGGCGTAGAACAGCCGGTCCAGCAGCGGCGCAGTCTGGCTGACCACGTCCGGCCAGGCCGGCGGGTCCGGCATCGTGCCGGCACGCCGCATCACGTTCGCGAACACGTCGGTGTTGCCGGGCAGCTGCTCGCGCTGCTCGAACGCGGGCGAGTGGAGGGTGACCAGGTTCGCGGGGACCACACCACCGGACGCGGCGGTGATCGCGGCGCCCGTGTCGCTGCTCGCGAAGGCGATGAAGTCCACCGCCTCGTCGATGTGCCGCGAGGTCCGCGAGACGCAGTAGCCGCGGACGTCGGCGACGGTGGCGGAGCGGCCCAGGGACGGCAGCGGGTAGACGTCGAAGCGCAGGCCGGGGGTGCGACGCAGCTGCGGCACCAGCCGCCGGGTGCCGGTCATCATGCCGAGCTCCCCGTCGCGGAAGCGGGTCAGCGCGTCCTTCCGCGCCAGCTCGGCCCGGGTCGGCGTGATCCGCTCGTTGCGGGCGACCGGCAGGATCTCCGCCAGTGCCGAGCGCGCGGCCACCGACGACAGCGCCAGCCCGGCGGGCTGCTGCGGGTCGTCGACGACGTCGGCGCCGGCGGAGCGCAGCAGGGGCGTCAACGACGTCAGGTCCGGGGCGAGGTAGACGCCCTTGACCCCGCTTCGAGACATCTGCTGGGCGGCGGCCACGAAGGTCTCCCACTTCCAGCCGGTCTCCGGGGTCGGCGCCTGCTCGCCCGGCTCGACCAGGTCGGCGGGCCGCAGCAGGTCGCGGTTGTAGAACACCACCTCGGGGGACACGTCGGTGGGCATGCACTGCAGCGCCGAGTTCGCGGCGAAGGCCTCCAGCCCGAGCCGCTCGAACTTGTCCCCGAACGTGAGCCCCCGCTCCTCGAGCAGCTCGTCGACCGGCTGCACCCGCTGCTCCGCGGCGAGCTCACGGACCGCGTTGGCGTCGCTGAGGAAGAGGTCGGGGGCCCGGCCGGTGCGGAAGTCGATGTCGAGCTGGTCGCGGGCGGCCTGCTCGTCCCCGAGGTCCCGGACGCGGATGGTGACCCGTGGGTGTCGCTCGCTGTACGCACGCGCCTGCTCCCGGTAGGAGGCCACCACCTCCGGGTCGCCGTAGACGGCGAAGCGCAGCGTCACCGGGCCCGCGGTGGACGGTGCGGCCGACGACGGTGACGCCGGCTCGGACGGGCGACCGGGTGGACCGGTGTCCGTCCCGCCACTGCACGCGCAGAGCAGCGCGAGCCCGGCCGCGGCCAGTCCCGGCGCGCGAAGGCCGCCACGTCGGCGCCGTGGGAACACCCGACCTCCTGCTCCACCGACCTCGACGGGTCTGGACACGATCACTGCGACACCCGGGGACGACCGGGCGACCGGCCCCCACGGTCGTCGTACCGAAGGGGACACCGTAGCGGGACACGCCAACACGGATCACCGCGAGCCGGACCACGCAACCCTACGCTGGTGCCGCACCCACCCGTGACAGTGAGGAAATCCCTGATGTCGAACCGTGTCCTGGCACCGGGGATCCTCCTCGCGGCCCTCTGTCTCGTGGCGACCGCCGGCTGTGCCGACCCCTCGCCCGCCCCGTCGGCCACCGGCGCGGGCGACAGCACGGGTGCGGCACCGACCAGCACCCCCGGAGGCTCGGCAGCCCCTTCGGCCACCGAGGCGCCGAAGCCCGCCGCCAGTGGCGTCCCGTCCGCCTCGGTCACCCCGAGCAGCCCATCCGCCACGCGGACGTCGACGCCGTCCGCCCGGTCGGACCCCGCACCCGCCGGCCGGCTAATGCCACCGGGCCGGCTGCCGGGCTTCAACGCCGACTTCCGCTGGAAGACGGCGAGCACCCGGGAGACCGAGCCCCGGGACCCGGTCGGCACCTGCCAGCGCTTCGCGCTCACCTCGATCGGCGCCGAGCGGGTCGCGGTGCGCACCTACCGCCCCGCCTCCGGGGCGCCCCTGGACCAGGCCACCCAGCAGGTCGCGGTCTTCCCCGACGACCTGACGGCCCGCCGGGCCTACGCGGTCCTCGGCGCCTGGCGGTCCCGGTGCGCGGACCGTCTGTCCGGCTACCGTCGGACCGACGTGGGTGCCTCCCGGCCGGTGCAGGTCGCAGGGGGCACCGCTGGCTGGTACCTGCTCACCTACGGCCCGGTGAAGGGCAAGCCGGACGAGGGCTACTTCGACGCCCAGGGGGCCGCTCTGGTCGGCTCGCGCATCACGACGCTGTCGATGGTCCTGGCCGGCCAGGACTACAACTACGAGCCCGGACAGGAGCCGATGGTCGCGGCGCTGCAGCGCGCTGCCCGGCTGCTGTCCTGACCCGCTAGCGTCTGCGGGGTGAGCCAGTCTCGACCCCTCGACCGGATCCGGACGACCAGCCGCGCCTCGCTGGCTCAGCGGCTGGAACGGCTGAACGCCAAGTCCTGGCACATCGGCCAGTGCTCGGTCGCAGCCGCCCTGGCCTGGTACCTCGCGCACGACGTCGTCGGCCACCCGCAGCCCTTCTTCGCGCCGATCGTCGCGGTGGTCTGCCTCGGGACGTCGTACGGGCAGCGACTGCGCCGGGTGGCCGAGGTGACCGTCGGGGTGGCCATCGGCGTGTTCCTGGCCGACCTGCTGCTGCTGCTGATCGGCACCGGCGCGTGGCAGGTCGGCGTGCTGGTCGCCCTGGCGATGACGGTGACGCTGATGCTGAACGCCGGCCCGCTGGTCGTCACCCAGGCCGCGGTCCAGGGCATCGTCGTGGTCACCTTCGCCGCCGCGCCCGGCTACGCGCTGACCCGCTGGGTGGACGCGCTGATCGGTGGCGGCGTGGCCCTGGTCGCCGCGGCGGTGGTGCCCGGCGCCCCGCTGCGCCGGCCCCGCGAGCAGGCCGCGCTCGTGGTACGGCGGATCGCGGAGCTGCTGCGCGAGGGCGTGCGCGGCGCCGAGGAGGGCGACGTGGAGCGAGCGCTGCAGGTGCTCGCCGACGCGCGGTCGACCGACCGGCTGATGCGGGAGCTGCAGGACGCCGCGGACGAGGGACTCTCGGTGCTGGCCTCCTCCCCGTTCCGCCGACGCCACACCGTCCGCGTGCGCCAGATGGTGGAGCTGGTCGAGCCGCTGGACCGCGCGATGCGCAACACCCGGGTGCTGGTCCGCCGGATCGCCCTGACCGCCTACCACCACCAGCCGCTCCCCCGCCCCTACGTGCTGCTGTGCGAGGACCTGGCCGACGCCGTCGACGAGATGGCCGACGAGCTGTGCTCGGGCCAGATGGCCCGCCAGGTCCGGGGCTCGCTGCTCGGCGTCGGCGAGGGCACCGCCGTGGTCGAGCGGGTGGCCGACCTGTCCGCGGACGTGGTGCTGGCCCAGATCCGCTCGATCATCGTGGACCTGCTGCAGATCACCGGCATGGACGTGCTCGAGGCGACCGACGCGCTTCCACCTCCACGCCTCTGACTCTCGTCGTAGGCTGGGAGGCGATGTCCGATTCACGTGCCCCCCGACACCACCGCCCGATGCTGCCCGGCGCCGGACGCTTCGAGGCGATCGCGGACGAGGTCGACCCCTCGGTGCGGACCGAGGCGGCGGACCGCTGCGCCACCCTGCTGGTGCGCGGCGCCCACGACACGGCGGACGAGGACGTCGTCGCCCGGGTGGTGCACCTCGCCGACGCCGAGGGCCTGGACACCCTGGCGGACCTGTGGTCCGGCTCCCCCGCCGACTCGCTGGCCGGCTGCCTGTGGCGGCTCTACCTGCTGCGCTCCTGGGTGTACGCCGACCCGGCCGCCGCCGCCCGCGAGTTCGACGCCGGCCGACTGCACACGCCGGTGCACGAGGTCGTCGCCGGGGTGGTGGACCCGCCCGGCCCGGCGGAGGTGCGCCGGCTGGCGGACCTGGTGCTGCGTGGGGTCGTGCAGGGTGACTTCGCCGACACCCTCTACCGGGCGGCCGCCTTCGCGCGGGTGGTGGCCGCCGGCCGTGCCCACGTGGGGGCCACGCACACCGGGACGTCGTACGACTCGGACCTGTCGGCCTCCCGGCTGGTGACGATGGCCGAGCAGCTCGAGCGCTCCGCGGCTCTCGAGATGGCCGGTCTGCTCGCCTGAGGGCGTGTCGGACAGATCACCCTGGATCCGACCCCGATGGCTTGTACAGTGGTGGTCGCGCCGGGCCGTGGCAGCCCCGGGTCCCGAAATAAGCCGCTACGAGCGGCCACGCGCCGTGAGGCGCTCCCGGTCCGGCGCACCACCTACCTCGTCTGCTCGCCCGCCGTCGGCTCCGACGACCTCCGGGGTGCCACCTGCAGGGCGACTCCGACCTCGGCGGCCAGGGCGGCGTTGGCCAGCACCAGGGCGACGTTCGCCCGCAGGCTCGCGCCGCCGGTGTGCTCGTGGAACCAGCCGAGCAGGAACGGCGTGACGTCCTTGCCGGCGATGCCGCGCCGGTCCACCTCGGCCAGCCCCTCGACCAGGGTCGACGCGTGCAGGTCGTGGTCCATCTCGTCCTGCTCCGCGACGGCCTGGGCCAGCACCAGGCCCTGCGGCAGGCCCAGCGCGGTCCGGCAGCGGACCACCTCGGCGACCTCGGCCGCGGCCTCGACCCGCCACGGGACCGGCAGGCCGGCGTCGCGGACGTAGAAGCCGGGCATCGCGTCGGTCCGGTAGCCCAGCACCGGCACCGACAGCGTCTCCAGGCGCTCGAGGGTCGCAGCGACGTCCAGGATCGACTTCACCCCCGCGCACACCACCGTCACCGGCACGGCCGCCAGCGCGGCCAGGTCCGCCGACTCGTCCCAGGTCTCGCGGGCCCCCCGATGAACGCCGCCGAGGCCGCCGGTGGCGAACAGCCGGATCCCGGCCCGGTGCGCCAGCCGTGCCGTCGCGGCCACCGTGGTCGCCCCGGTCAGGCCGCGAGCCAGCACCGGCCCCAGGTCCCGGATGCCGGCCTTGACCACGTCCTCCTCCTCCGCGACCCGTCGGAGCGCGTCGTCGGACAGCCCGATCCGCACCGCGCCGTCCACCACCGCGACGGTGGCCGGCACGGCACCGCCGGCCCGGACCGCCGCCTCGATCTGCCGGGCGGTGTCCGCGCTGGTCGCCGTCGGGAGGCCGTGGCTGATGATCGTCGACTCCAGCGCCACGACCGGGGTCCCGGAGGCCAGGGCGTCGGACACCTCCTCGGCGATCGCGAGCACGGACCGGGGCGAGGCTGCGATCATGGGCGAGATTCTGCACCACAGCGGTGCTCGGGCTTGCGGAGGTGAAGACGTGCTGGTGACCTGTCTCGGCGACGTGATGCTGGACGTCATCGTCGAGGTGACCGAGGGACTGACCCCTGACGACGACGTCCCCGCGGCGATCACCCTGGCGGCCGGCGGTCAGGCGGCGAACGTCGCCACCTGGGTCTGCGCGCTCGGCGGCCGGTCCCGGGTGCTCGGCCCACGCTCGGACACCCCACCCGGGCGCCTGGTGGAGCAGGCGCTCACCGACCACGGCGTCGAGGTCCACGGCACGCCGGACGGCCGCACCGGGGCGGTGCTCTCGCTGGTCTCGCACGGGACCCGCTCGATGGCCTCCGACCCCGGAGCGCTCTGCTGGCTGGACGACGTGCGCCCGGGCGCCTGGCTGGACGACGCCGACTGGCTGTTCGTGTCCGGGTACAGCCTGCTGCGCACCCCGGACCCCCGGCGCCTCGTCGAGACCGCCGCGGTCGCCCGGGCGCACGGCACCCGGGTGGCGGTCGACCTGGCCTCGGCGGCGATGGTCTCGCACTTCGGGGCCGACGAGTTCTCCGAGCTGTGCAGCGCGCTGCGTCCCGCTGCGGTGTTCGCCACCGACGCGGAGTGGGCCACCAGCCCGGGACGGTTCGGCGCCGGAGGCAGCACCGTGCTGGTGCTCAAGCACGGCAGCGGAGGTGCGTCGTTCGTCATCGACGGGATCGCCGACACCCGGCTGCCGGAGCCCGGTGACGTGGTCGACGTCACCGGGGCCGGGGACGCCCTGGCGGCGGGGTACCTGGTCGGCGGCGTGGACCTGGCCATGCAGGCAGCGGCCCGCTGCGTTGCCCGTCGCGGTGCCCAGCCGGAGCGGCCGAAGCGATGAACGGGCCGCTCGCCTTCCGGGGCGTCGAGGTCCCGGCCACCGAGCTCTCCTGGCGGTTCAGCCGCTCCGGCGGGCCGGGAGGCCAGTCGGTGAACACCGCCGACTCCCGGGTCGAGCTCAGCTTCGACGTCCGGCGCTCGACGGCGGTCCCCGACCGGCTGCGGGAGCGGCTGCTCGCCAGGCTCGACCATCGGCTGGTCGACGGGGTGCTCACGATCGCCGCCTCGGAGTACCGCTCCCAGCACCGCAACCGGCAGGCGGCCCGGACCCGGCTCGTCGAGCTGCTCACCGAGGCGAGCGCGCCACCTGCCCCCGCACGGCGGGCGACCCGGCCGACCCGCGGCTCGAAGGAGCGCCGGCTGGCCGGCAAGTCCCAGCGCAGCCGGACCAAGCAGCTGCGCCGGCCGCCGGTCGACTGAGCGGGCGGCTCACAGCGCGTCGAGGGCCTTGCGGACCCGGGTGTCCGAGACCGGGTAGGCGGTGCCCCGGGCCTGGTCCCACCACGACACGCGGAGCTCCTCGAGCATCCACCGCACCCGGACCAGCCCGGCGCTGGGCGTGCGGCCCTCCGGCAGCGCCGCGACCCGGGCCAGGTAGGCCTCCTGCAGACCCGACAGCTGGTCCATCAGCTGCCGGTCCCGGTTCACCTGGGCGGGCAGCCGCTCGCGCCGGGTACGCACCGCCGCGAGGTAGCGGGGCAGCTGCCGCAGCTGGGCGGCGCCGACGTCGGAGACGAACCCCCGGTGCACCAGCCGGCTCACCTGGGCCTTCATGTCCGCGAGCGCCGGGAGCATCGACAGCTCGGCGGACCCGCTGAGCAGCTTGTCCACGTCCCGCCACTGGGCGAGCACGACGAGCAGGTCCTGGACCACCAGCCGGGTGGTCTCGACGAGCTCCGCGCGGACGGCGACCGTCAGCGTGTCGAAGGACGCCGCGTCCCAGACGGTGCCGTGCCGGTCCACCAGCGCGTCCACGGCGGCGGCGACACAGTCGCCGAGCAGGTCCGGGACCGAGGGGTACGGCGAGCCGGCGAGGGCGAGCTTGTCGGCGTTCGACAGCCCGTCGGCGACCGCCTTGACCGGGCTGGACAGCCCGCGCAGCAGCAGCCGCCGCAGCCCGCGCCGGTGGGCGGCGTCCTGCTCCGGCTCCGACCCGAAGACCCGCAGCCCGACCGTGGACCCCTCGTCGACGAGCGCAGGGAAGCCCCGCACCTCGTGGCCGGCCCGGGTCTGGGTGAAGGTCTGCTCGACCACCCCGAAGCTCCACGTGGTCCGTCCGGTGACGTCGAGGCCGGAGGCGGAGGCGGCCTCGGCCATCGCCTCCGCGAACTTCGGCCGCAGCGGTGCCTTGAGGGCCTCCAGGTCCTTGCCCTGCGCCACGACCGCGCCGTCATCGGCCACCACGCGGAACGTCGGCCGCAGGTGCTCGGGCACCTTGGCCAGGTCCCAGGCGTCGCGCGGGACGACGACGCCGGTGCTCGCGCGCAGGTACCGCTCCAGCGCGCCGAGGAGCGGCTCCTCGCCCGGCGAGGTCGCGACGAGGAACTCCCGAGCGACGTTCGGGGCCGGCACGAAGCTGACCCGCAGCGCCTTCGGGAGCGAGCGGATCAGGGCGACCACCAGGTCGTGCCGCAGTCCGGGCACCTGCCAGGTGAACGGCTCCGGGTCGACCTGGTTCAAGGTGGCCACCGGCACGTCGACGGTGACGCCGTCCGAGGCCGACCCGGGCTCGAACTGGTAGCTCAGCGGCAGCACCAGGTCGCCCTCGCGCCACAGGTCCGGGTAGTCGTGCTCGGTGACCTCGCCGGCGGTGTCGTTCACCAGCATGGCGGAATCGAAGGTGAGCAGCTCCGGGTCGCGCTGCCGGGCGGACTTCCACCAGGTGTCGAAGTGCGCGCCCGAGACCACCTCCGCGCCGATGCGGGCGTCGTAGAAGTCGAACAGGGTGTGCTCGTCGACCATGATGTCGCGGCGGCGGGCCCGGTGCTCGAGCTCCTCGACATCCGCGAGCAGCTCGCGGTTGCGGGCCAGGAACCGCTGCCGGGTGTTCCACTCGCCGTAGACGAGGGCGTGGCGGATGAACAGCTCGCGGGACACCGCGCGGTCGACCTTGCCGTAGGCGACCACCCGGTCGGCCACCAGCGGGACGCCGTACAGGGTGACCCGCTCGTGGGCCAGCACCGAGGCGCGCCGCTTGGACCAGTGCGGCTCGGAGTAGGTCCGCTTGACCAGGTGCGCGCCGAGCTCCTCGGCCCACTCCGGGGAGATCGCGGCGTTGACCCGGGCGTACAGCCGGCTGGTCTCGACGAGCTCGGCGGACATCACCAGCTGCGGCTGCCGGCGGACCAGACCCGACCCGGGGAAGATCGAGAAGCGGGTGTTGCGGGCGCCCAGGTAGTCCCGCTTCTCGGGGTCGCGCAGCCCGATGTGGGAGAGCAGCCCGGACAGCAGCGACTGGTGGATGCCGTCCGCGTCCGGCTCGTCGGCGGGGGCGGCGACGGTGAGCTTGAGCTGCTTGGCGGTCTGCCGCAGCTGCGCCTCCAGCTCCTGCCACTCGCGGATCCGCAGGTAGTTGAGGTACTCCGCCCGGCACATCCGGCGGAACGCGCTGGAGCTGAGCTCGCGCTGCTGGGTGCGCACGTAGCGCCACAGGTTCAGCCAGGTCAGGAAGTCCGAGGTGTCGTCCTTGAAGCGGGCGTGCTGCTGGTCGGCCTGCGGGCGCTGCTCGGCCGGACGCTCGCGGGGGTCCTGCAGGGACAGCGCAGCGGTGATCACCAGCACCTCGCGCAGGCAGCCGCGCCGGCTCCGCCTCGGTGACCATCCGGCCCAGCCGGGGGTCGACCGGCAGCGCGACCAGCTGGCGACCCAGCGGGGTCAGCCGCGGGACCCCGCGGTCCCGGCCGGGCGTGAGCGCGCCCAGCTCCTCGAGCAGCTGCACGCCCGCCCGGACGTTGCGCTGGTCGGGCGGGTCGACGAAGGGGAACCGGCTCACGTCGCCGAGCCCGAGCGCGGTCATCGAGCAGGATCACCGAGGCGAGGTTGGTGCGCAGGATCTCCGGGTCGGTGAACTCCGGGCGGGAGGCGTAGTCCTCCTCGCTGTAGAGCCGGACGCAGATCCCGGCCTCCACGCGACCGCAGCGGCCGGCGCGCTGGTTGGCCGACGCCTGGCTGACCGGCTCGATCGGCAGCCGCTGCACCTTGGTGCGCACGGAGAAGCGGGAGATCCGGGCCAGCCGGTGTCGACGACGTAGCGGATCCCGGGCACGGTCAGCGAGGTCTCGGCCACGTTGGTGGCCAGCACGACGCGGCGCCGGCTGTGCCGCTCGAACACCCGGTGCTGCTCGGCCGCGGACAGCCGCGCGTAGAGCGGCACCACGTCGAAGGCCGCGCCGGCCGGTGCCGAGCCGTCGAGCCCTTGCCGAGCACGTCGGCGGTGTCGCGGATCTCCCGCTCGCCCGGCAGGAACACCAGGATGTCGCCGGGGCCCTCGCGCACCAGCTCGCGCACCGCGTCGACGATCGCCTCGGTCTGGTCGCGCACGACCTGCTCGCCCTCGTCGTCCTGGTAGGTCTCCTCCACCAGCGGCCGGTAGCGGACCTCCACCGGGTAGGTGCGGCCCGACACCTCCATGATCGGCGCCGGGGTCGCCGTCGGGCCGGCGAAGTGCGCGGCGAACCGCTGCGGGGTCGATGGTCGCGGAGGTGATGACGACCTTGAGGTCGGGGCGCTGCGGCAGCAGCTGCTTGAGGTAGCCGAGCAGGAAGTCGACGTTGAGGCTGCGCTCGTGGGCCTCGTCGATGATCATCGTGTCGTACGCCGACAGCAGCCGGTCGTGCTGGAGCTCGGCGAGCAGGATGCCGTCTGTCATCAGCTTCACCAGCGTGTCCCGCGAGGACTGGTCGGTGAACCGGACCTGGTAGCCGACGGTCTCGCCCAGGGCCGCGCCGACCTCCTCGGCGATCCGCTCAGCGACGCTGCGGGCGGCGATCCGACGCGGCTGGGTGTGGCCGATCATGCCGTGCACGCCGCGGCCCAGCTCGAGGCAGATCTTGGGCAGCTGGGTGGTCTTCCCCGAGCCGGTCTCCCCGGCGACGATCACCACCTGGTGGTCGCGGATGGCGGCGGCGATGTCGTCGCGGCGCTGGCTGACCGGCAGCTCGTCGGGGTAGCGGAGGACCGGCACCAGCGCACGCCGCCGCTCCACCTCGGCCGGGGGCAGCGCCCGCGCCCGCTCCGGGGTACGACGAGCCGACCCGCGCCGCCGGGGCTGGCCCGGCGGGGCGTGCGACGCTCCTGCTGGCCGACCTCAGACATGACCTATCGAGTCTAGGGACCACCGGCAACCGCCGATGCGGCCCCCGTCCCCCCGGGCGGACCGACACGCCCGGGACCGGTCCCGGTTTGAACCCGAGGCCGAGATCCTGCAAGGTGGACGGTTCGAACGCAAGCGATCAAGCGAGGAGATGCACCCCGTGCTCACCCTGACCGAGAACGCCAGCACCGTCGTGAAGACCATCGTCGAGCAGTCCGAGGCCGAGGAGCAGGCCGGCCTGCGGATCAGCCAGGACAGCGCCGACTCCCCCGAGCTCCAGGTCGTCGCGACCGGGGCGCCCCAGCCGGGCGACCAGGTCCTGGAGGAGGCCGGAGCCCGCATCTTCCTCGAGGAGACCGCCGCGGTCACCCTGGACGACAAGGTGCTCGACGCCCGGGTCGACGAGGCCGGTGGCGTGCAGTTCACGCTCGCCGTCCAGCCCGCCGGCTGAGCGTCAGCCCGCGCGACGCCCCCCGGACGACACCTCGTCCGGGGGGCGTCGTGCGCCCTGCCCCGCCGTCTGACCGGGGACCTGACCGGCCCTCTGACCGGCCGACTGACCGGCCGACTGACCGGCCGAGTGACCGGCCGACTGACCGGCCGAGTGACCGGCCGAGTGACCGGCCGACTGACCGGCCGAGTGACCGGCCGACTGACCGGGGGCCTGACCGTGCCAGCGGCCCTGCCCGGGCGGGCCACCGGACCGGCCGTCCGCCGACCCGGTGTCCGCGGCTGCGGCGAGCGCCGCCCCGCCGAACCCGCTCAGCGCGACCGTCGTGATCCCGGCCGCCAGCAGGGTCCGCAGCGACCAGAGCCGGCCCCGGCCTCCGGGCGGTCCGACGGTAGGCCGCCGCGTCGAGATCTTGGGCGCGCCCGGCGGGTCCGGTGGCGCCCACGAGGTGGCGCGGGCCGGTGTCGGGAGAGGCTGGTCGAGGCGCTGCTCGTCGTCCATGCCGAGAAGCGTCCGCGCAGCCACTGTCAAGGGCCTGTGCGCACGCTGGCCGAGCGCTGCGACCGACCATCCGTCCCCACCTCACAGCCACCTCACAGACTTCTCCCAGGTGACGCGCACCTGCGCACTGCATGCTGGCCGTATGCCGGTCACCAACTCCGCCCCCGCGCTCACCCGACCGGACGGCAGCCCGCTGCGGGTCCTGGTGGTGGACGACGAGGTCAACATCGCCGAGCTGATCAGCATGGCGGTCCGCTACGAGGGCTGGGAGCCGACCGTGGCGCACACCGGCGGCAAGGCGGTCACGGCCGCCAAGGAGAGCCGGCCGGACGCCGTGGTGCTCGACGTGATGCTCCCCGACTTCGACGGGATGGAGGTGCTCCGCCGGATGCGCAGCCAGCACCCCGACGTGCCGGTGCTGTTCCTGACCGCCCGCGACTCGGTCGAGGACCGGGTCTCCGGGCTGACCGCCGGCGGCGACGACTACGTGACCAAGCCGTTCAGCCTCGAGGAGGTGATCGCGCGGCTGCGCGCCCTGATGCGCCGGGCCGGAGCGACCGACCGTCGCGAGTCCTCGAAGCTCACCGTCGGCGACCTGAGCCTCGACGAGGACAGCCACGAGGTGTTCCGCGACGGGGACGAGATCCACCTGACCGCCACCGAGTTCGAGCTGCTGCGCTACCTGATGCGCAACCCGCGCCGGGTGCTGTCCAAGCCGCAGATCCTGGACCGGGTGTGGAACTACGACTTCGGTGGCCAGGCGAACGTGGTCGAGCTCTACATCTCCTACCTGCGCAAGAAGGTGGACGCCGGACGGACGCCGATGATCCACACGATGCGCGGCGCGGGGTACGTGCTGAAGCCCGCTGAGTGACGATGCACCGGCTCCTGCCCACGTCGTTGACCGGCCGGCTGGTCGCCATCCTGGTCGTCGTCGTGCTGACCAGCACCCTGCTGGTGGGCCTGGTCACCAGCATCGTGATGCGCGGCTTCCTGAACGGCCAGCTCGACGCCGCGGTTCAGCAGAGCCTGGAGCGGTCCGCGAGCCGCTACGGGCAGGGCATCCCGCTGCCGTCCGCCTCGGGCGACGGGGGGCCCGACCGGGACGACGGACCCCGGGTGCGCCTCGGGCTCGGGGACGCTGACGGCACCCTCAACGCCCAGTTCACCGGCAGCGGCAGCCGCGGCGCGGTCGTCGCGGACGGGACCCGGCTGCGGGCGCTGTCGGCCCGGGCCATGGAGAGACTGGCGCCGGTGCCTGCCGACGGCCGCTCGCACAGCGTGGATCTGCCCGGCGTGGGCTCCTACCGGGTGCGAGCCGTGGAGAGCGGCACCGTCAAGCTGGTCGCCGGCCAGTCGACCGCCCGCGGCGACCAGGTCGTCAACAACCTGGTCGTCTCCGAGCTGCTGGTCGGCCTCGGCGCCGTCGCCGTGTCCGTCGGCGCCGGACGGTGGCTGGTCCGTCGGCAGCTGCGCCCGCTGCGTGAGGTCGCCGCAGCCGCGCACGAGGTGACCGGGCTGCCGCTGTCCCACGGGGCGATCGGCACCACCGTGCGGGTCCCCGAGGAGCTCACCGACGAGCGCAGCGAGGTCGGCCAGGTCGGGGCGGCGCTGAACACCATGCTGGCGCACGTGGAGCGAGCCCTCGACGACCGGCACCGCAGCGAGCTGCAGGTGCGGCAGTTCGTCGCGGACGCCTCGCACGAGCTGCGGACGCCGCTGTCGACGATCCACGGGTACGCCGAGCTCAGTCGCCGCACCCGTCCGGTCGACCCCGAGCAGCTGGCGCAGGCGATGACCAAGGTCGAGGGCGAGGCGTCGCGGATGTCGCGCCTGGTCGAGGACCTGCTGCTGCTCGCCCGGCTGGACGCCGGTCGGCCGCTGGCCCGCGACGAGGTCGACCTGACCAAGCTGGTCCTGGAGACGGTCAGCGACGCCCGGGTCGTCGGCCCGCAGTGGCGCTGGCGCTTCGACCTGCCCGACGAGCCGGTCGAGGTGCCCGGCGACGAGCAGCGGCTGCACCAGGTGGTCACGAACCTGCTCAACAACGCCCGGCGGCACACGCCGCCCGGCACCACGATCGTCACCGGGGTCCGGCGCGAGGCCGACCAGGTGGTGCTCACCGTCGACGACGACGGTCCGGGGATGGCCCCGGGCCTGGTCGAGCACGTCTTCGAGCGGTTCACCCGCGGTGACAGCTCGCGCACCCGGCAGTCCGGGGGCGCCGGGCTCGGTCTGTCCCTGGTCCAGGCGATCAGCGCCGCGCACGGAGGCACGGTGTCGGTGACCTCCGCGCCCGGCCACACCCGGTTCGAGGTCCGCCTGCCCGCGCTGGCCACCGCGTTCACCCCGCTCACAGGATGAGGACAGAACAGCCACACGGGTGACCCAGCCCCGGCCGACAGAGTCGCGGCCATGACCGACCAGACGACCGTGACCAGCCCGCCGGCGAGCCCGCCGGCCGGACCACCCTCCGGCCCACCCTCCACCGGGACCAGCGGACCGGGCACCACCACGACCGCCCCTCTTCCCGTCGCCGACCGTCCCGGACCCCCGACCGGTCCGGTCTGGCCGCGGCTCGCCCTCGCCGGCCTGCTGGTCGGCACCGCCGTGCTGTACCTGTGGGGACTCGGCGCGTCCGGGTGGGCCAACGGCTTCTACTCGGCCGCCGCGCAGGCCGGATCCGCGTCCTGGAAGGCGTTCTTCTTCGGCTCCTTCGACGCTGCGGGCTCGATCACCGTGGACAAGCCGCCGTTGTCGCTGTGGGCGATGGGGCTGTCGGTGCGGCTGTTCGGCCTGTCGTCGTGGAGCATCCTGGTCCCCCAGGCCCTGATGGGAGTGGCGTCGGTGGTGCTGCTCTACAGCACGGTGCGACGTACCACGCGCTCCGCGGGGGCCGGGCTGCTCGCCGGGGCGGTCCTGGCGCTGACCCCGGTGGCGGTGCTGATGTTCCGCTTCAACAACCCGGACGCGCTGCTGGTGCTGCTGCTGATCGGCTCGGTCGCGGCCACCGTCCGGGCGCTCGAGTCGTCCCGGCTGCGCGCCGAGGGCCGCACCGCGCACCCCGTCCGCTGGCTCGCCCTCGCCGGCGCCCTGGTCGGTCTCGCCTTCCTGACCAAGATGCTGCAGGCGTTCCTGGTGCTGCCCGCGCTCGCGCTGGTGTACCTGCTCGCCGCGCACACGCCGCTGGGCCGACGGGTCGTCCACCTGCTCGTGGCGTTCGGCTCCATGGTGCTGGCCGGTGGCTGGTGGGTGGCCCTCGTGGAGCTGTGGCCGGCCTCCTCGCGGCCCTACATCGGCGGGTCGCAGGACAACTCGATCCTGGAGCTCACCCTCGGCTACAACGGCCTGGGCCGGATCACCGGCGACGAGGTCGGGTCGGTCGGCGGCGGCGGCGGATGGGGCTCGACCGGGATCCTGCGGATGCTCGGCTCGGAGGTCGGCGGCCAGGTCGCCTGGCTGCTGCCCGCCGCGCTGGTGCTGCTCGTCGCCGGGCTGTGGTTCACCCGCCAGGCGCCTCGCACCGACCTGCTGCGCGCCGGTCTGGTGGTCTGGGGGACGTGGCTGATCGTCACGACGCTGACGTTCAGCTTCATGGCCGGCATCTTCCACGCCTACTACACGGTCGCCCTGGCGCCCGCGATCGGCGCGCTGGTGGGGATCGGCACCACCGTGCTCTGGCGGCGACGCGGGACCTACCCCGCCGCGCTGGTGATGGCCGGCACCGTGTCCCTGACCACCGCCTTCGGGTTCGTGCTGCTGGCCCGCACCCCCGACTTCCTGCCGTGGCTGCGATGGGTCCTGCTCGTGGTTGGCCTGGGCAGCGCGCTGCTCCTGGTCGGCATCCGGCACCTGTCGCGCCGGGTCGGCATCGCGGTCGCCACGGCCGCCCTGGTGGCCGGTCTGGCCGCACCCACGGCGTACGCCGTCGACACCGCCGTCACGCCCCACAGCGGCTCCATCCCCACCGCCGGACCGAGCACCGGGGGCGGTCCCGGCGGAGGTCCGGGCCGGACCGGCGGCCCCGGTGCCCACCAGGGCACGCCGCCCACGCAGGGGACGACCGGCGGCACGACCCGAGCCGGGACCGGCGCAGCGCCCCCGGGAGGAGCCGGCGGAGGCGCGGGCGGCCTGCTCGAGTCCAGCTCGTCGAGCGCGGCGATCACCGCGCTGCTCCGAAGTGACGCCGACGCATACACCTGGGTGGCCGCGGCGGTCGGCTCGAACGCGGCGTCGGGCTACCAGCTGGCCAGCCAGGAGTCGGTGATGCCGGTAGGCGGCTTCAACGGCAGCGACCCCAGCCCGACCCTGGCGCAGTTCCAGCAGTACGTGTCGCAGGGACGGATCCACTACTTCATCGCGGGCGAGGCCGGTGTCGGCGGGCTCCGGGCCGGTGGCTCCGACAGCACGTCGATCAGCGCCTGGGTCGCCGAAACGTTCACCGCGCAGACGGTCGACGGCGTGACCCTCTACGACCTGACGGCGGGTGCGTGATGAGCGTGCCGACCATCGGGCCCCGGGCGGACCGGCTGGCCGCGCCGGACCCGGACAGCCCGGTGCTGGACGTGGTGATCCCGGTGTACAACGAGGAGCAGGTCCTGGCCGCGTCGGTCGACCGGGTGCACCGGCACCTGCTCCGGCTGCCCTGGTCCTTCCGGATCACCGTGGCCGACAACGCCAGCAACGACGGCACCGCGCTGGTCGCACACCGGCTCTCCCACGAGTACGCCGAGGTGCGCGTCGTCACGCTGGCGGAGAAGGGTCGAGGTCGCGCGCTCAACGAGGTGTGGTCCACCTCGGGGTCGCAGGTGCTCGTCTACATGGACGTGGACCTGTCGACGGACCTGAACGCGCTGCTGCCGCTGGTGGCCCCGCTGCTGTCCGGGCACTCGGACCTGGCGATCGGATCCCGTCTCACCCGCGGTGCGCGCACCCTGCGCGGTCCGAAGCGGGAGCTGATCTCGCGCGGCTACAACCTGCTGCTGCGGGGCACGCTGCGGGCCGGGTTCTCCGACGCCCAGTGCGGCTTCAAGGCGATCCGCGGCGACGTGGCCCGTGAGCTGCTGCCCCTGGTCGAGGACACCGGCTGGTTCTTCGACACCGAGCTGCTGGTGCTCGCCGAGCGGGCCGGCCTGCGCATCCACGAGGTGCCCGTCGACTGGGTCGACGACCCGGACAGCCGGGTGGACGTCTGGCGCACCGCCCGTGACGACGTGCGCGGCATCCTGAGGCTGGGCTGGGCGCTGGTGCGCGGGCAGATGCCGCTGGCGGAGCTCACCGCGCGGCTCGGCCGCACCACCGAGGCGGGGGCGTCCGGCGCGATCGGCTCGCAGGTGGCCCTGTTCGCGCTGATCGGGGTGGCCTCGACCGTCGGGTACGCGGTGCTCTACCTGCTGCTGCGGGGCGTTCTCGACCCGTTCTGGGCGAATGCGTCGGCGCTGGTGCTGACGGCGGTCGCGAACACCGCCGCGAACCGGCGGATCACCTTCGGGGTGCGCGGTCGTGCGGACGCCGTACGCCACCAGCTGCAGGGGCTGGCCATCTTCGGGATCGGCCTGCTCGCCACTACCGGGACGCTGTGGCTGCTGCACGCGGTCGACGGCACACCGAGCCGCGTTACCGAGATGGCCGTGCTCACCACGGCGAACCTGATGGTGACCGTGCTGCGGTTCGTCGCGCTGAGGCTGTGGGTGTTCCGGGCCCGGGCCTAGGGTGTTCCCTGACCCTCCGGACGATCCGAGCGCCGGTGGCACCGGGCCCGGGCGCCCTGCCCGACCGGATGACGACAGGGGCCCGATGAGGACGCTGGACGGCAAGGTGGTCGTGATCACCGGTGCCGGCTCCGGGATCGGGCGCGCGCTCGCGGCGCGGGCGGCCGGTCTCGGCGCCGTGCTCGCGCTCTCCGACTCGGACGAGCCGGGACTGGTCGAGACGGCACGGACCGTGCAGACCCGGACCCACCAGGAGGTGCGCACCGACCGGCTCGACGTCCGCGACCGGCAGGCGGTGCGGCAGTACGCCGAGACCGTGCATCGCGAGCTCGGCCGGGTCAACGTGCTGGTCAACAACGCCGGGGTCGCCCTGCAGGGCGACGTGCTGGAGGTCTCCTACGAGGACTTCGAGTGGGTGATGGACGTCGACTTCTGGGGCGTCGTCCAGGGGACGAAGGAGTTCCTCCCCTACCTGATCGAGTCCGGGGACGGACACGTCGTGAACATCTCCAGCCTCTTCGGGCTGATCTCGGTGCCGGGCCAGAGCGCGTACAACGCCGCCAAGTTCGGGGTCCGCGGATTCACCGAGGCGCTGCGCCAGGAGATGCTGGTCGCCGGCCATCCGGTCCAGGTCACCTGCGTGCACCCCGGAGGGGTTCGGACCGCCATCGCCCGGAGTGCCCGCGTCAGCGCCGGGCGCGACGCTGCCGCGATGGCCAGGGACTTCGACACCCGACTGGCCCGCACGACCCCCGAGCGGGCCGCCGAGGTCATCCTCGACGGGGTGCTGGCGAACCGGCCGCGGGTGCTGGTGGGCACCGACGCGAAGGTCCTGGACGGCCTCGCGCGCCTGGTCGGGGCGCGCTACCAGCGGCTCCTCACGCTCGCGGCGCGGCGCCCGGGTCGGTGACCCCGACCGGCCCGGCGACGGCCGGCCCGGCGACCGCGCGGAACACCGCCGCCGCGGCGGCCCGCCCGAACGCGTTCGGGCGCCGGTCGGCCGGACCCCGGCCGGTGTCCCACCAGCCGAGCGGCACGCCGAGCTGGTACCAGGACTGCACGACCGGCGACGCGCCGTCGAAGACGCTGCCGTGCCGGCCCGGCCGCGCCGGGCGCCACTTCCCCGCCAGCACGTGCGTCATCTCCTCCCCGATCCGGCCGAGCGCGAAGTCCGCGGAGCGGAGCACCGACGCGGCCAGCACCCCCAGCACGTCCCGCTCGAACTCCCGCGACCAGCGCGGGGCCGGGTCGACCATCGCCCGCCACAGCAGCGCGGTGTCACGGGTGCCGGCCACGCCCGACTCGGTCCGGGTCAGCCGGTCCCCGGTGAGCACCAGCAGCCGCTGCGCCAGCAGGTGCTCGCGCAGGAAGTGCAGCGGCGGCACGTCGCGCTCGTCGGCGGCTCGCATCCACGGGAACTCCTCGGTCCACCGGAACCGGTCGTCGAGCGACCGCACCGTCGCGGCGGTCAGCCGTCCGTCCCCGCCGACCCGCAGCCCGTCCCCCACCGTCTCCAGCAGCGCCCGGGCGCTGGCCAGCGACAGCACGGACCGCCGCGGCACGTCGTGGGGCTCGCCGACCGTGGCGAGGGCCGGCGCCCAGAACTGCGCCGGCACCCCGCGGAAGGACCTGGTCCACTGCCACACGGCGAGCACCTCGTGGGTGGCCGCGGACCGGCACACCGCAGCCAGATCGGGGCGCTGCGCCTGCGCGTAGAGGTCGCCGAGGGCCCAGGCCACCTCGTGCTGCTCGCGCTCGTCGGCGGGCCACCGGCCCGGGAGGTCCTGGGTCAGGAAGCGGCGCAGCTGCCCGACCTCGGACCGGCTCGGGTGCTCGCGCATCCAGGCCAGCACCGGACGGACCCGGGCCGCGCTCGCCGCGTCCAGGCTGAGAAGGGCGTCTTCGACCGGTGCCACGCTTCCATTGTGGCGGGGGTGTGGCGATATCCTGCGGGCAGACCCAGGAGAGACCGTCATGACCTCGTTCCGCAGCGACGCTGGGCGTCCCTCGGCCATGTCGGCGAGCCTGCCGCGGGTCGGCTCCCTCCCGGAGGCCGACAGCAGCACCTGCGACCTGTACGCGCCCGGACACCAGATGCACTACCGGCACCAGGGTGACGCGGTCAGGTCGCCGTCGGTACGGGCCCGCGAGGTGCTTCAGGACGGCCTCGACGTGGTGGTGCTCCTCGAGGACGGCAGCGAGCTGCGGTGGCGCCACCACGACCCGCAGCGGCTGCGCACGATGCTCGAGGCGCTCCGGCGCCGGACCGTCGCCTACCCCGCGTTCCATGCCCTGCGCGTGGGGCCGTACTGGTTCAACTGCGCAGGGACCGAGGACCAGTGGCAGGACTGCCGCCGGGTGCCGACGAGCCGGGGACGGGGCTGACCCGGCCGTGCTCCCCGTCCCCGTCGGCCACCCGGTGCGGGTGGTCGCCCGCAAGTGGCCGGACCGTCCGCACTGGGAGCACGACGCGCTGCTGCTCGGCGCGGACGAGCACGGTACCTGGCTGGGAGTGCCGGCCGGCAGCCGGATGAGCCGCCCGGGGCGGCCTACGACACCGACCGGCCGCAGGTCACCCTGGTCCCGCCGGCGGCCGCCTTCCTCGCCACCTTCCACGCCCCCGGCGGCTCACTGCCCTGCGCCGTCTACGTCGACGTCACCACGGTGCCGGTGCTTGCGGCCGGACCGGGGGGTGTGACCGTGACGGCGGTCGACCTGGACCTGGACGTCGTGCGCGGGTGGACCGGGCGGGTGTGGGTCGACGACGAGGACGAGTTCGCGGCGCACCGGCTCCGCTACGACTACCCGCCCGAGCTGGTGCGCCTGGCCGCCGGCTCCTGTGACGCCGTGCTCGCCGCGGTCCAGTCGCGCCGACCGCCGTACGACGGCCGGGCGGAGCGCTGGCTCGCGCGGCTGGACGCCGTCGCAGGGACCGTCGGCCGGCCGGGAGGACCCGCATGAGCCAGGACCGGATCGGCCGCCGCGTGGTCGTGCACGGCCGCGTGCAGGGCGTGTTCTACCGCGCGTCGACCCGTCGCGAGGCCCAGGACGCGGGTGTCGCCGGCTGGGTCCGCAACGCCGAGGACGGCACGGTGCACGCCCACGTCGAAGGGGCACCCGAGGCGGTCGAGCGGATGCTCGCGTGGATGCGGCGAGGTCCCCGGCACGCGCAGGTGGACCGGGTCGAGGTGCAGGTCGCGGACCCGGAGGGGCACGCCGGCTTCGCGGTGCGCTAGCCGTGCTCCCCGGCTAGCGGGGGTCCTGTGCGGAGACGTGCCGTCGCACGCTGCGCACCCGCAGCGGGCCGACCAGCCGCGGGCCGGACATCCGGCGCTCCAGCCTGCGCGCCTCCCGCTTCAGCGGCTGCGCGAGGTACTCCCCGAAGATCACCCCGGAGGAGAGCGCGATCGCGATGGCGGCCGCGTTGACGAGCGAGAGCAGCCCGGGCCCGTTGCCGCCCTCGGAGAGCAGGGACAGCCCCCGGTAGATGGCGAGCCCCGGGAGCAGCGGCACGATCGTGGGGACCACGACCACCAACGGCGGCACCCGCACCCGGCCGGCGACCGCGAAGCTGACCAGCCCGATCATCACCGCGGCCACCGCGGAGGCCCAGGCCACCCCGGCGCCCTGGCCCGCACCACCGCGTACACCAGCTCGCCGGCCCCGCCGATCACTGCGATCGGCAGCAGCGACCTCAGCGGCGCGTAGGAGGCGAACGCGAACGCCGCGGACGCCACCGCGGCACCGACGGCAAGCACCGGTACGTCGGAGAAGCGGACCGCGCCGGGGACCAGCGGCCCGAGTTCCACCCCCAGCATCCGGCCCACGGTCAGTCCACCGCTGACCCCGGCGATCACCCCCGCGGTGGCCAGGATCGCCTCGAGGATCCGAGCACCCGCGGTCAGCGGGAAGCCGGTGAGCGCGTCCTGGATCGCGCCCATGAAGTTGATCCCGGCCAGCAGCATGATGATCCCGGCGGTCACGACCAGGGACGGCGAGATCGCCACGTCGCCGGCGGCAGCCACCACCGCGATCAGGGTGGCCGCCAGGCCGCCGGCCACCTGCTGGTAGAACGCCGGCAGCCGCCGGCGGGACATCCTGCGCTGCAGCAGGTCCACCAGCATCGAGGCGCCGGCGGCGAGCAGCGAGACCCGCCAGCTCCCGCCGACCAGCAGGCCGACCCCGCTGCCCATCGCGCCCCAGCCCAGGGTGACCGCCCAGCGGGGGAGCCGATGACCCGACGAGACGACCCTCGCGAGCCGGCTGCGCGCCTCCTCGCGGTCGATGCGTCCCGAGACGAGGTCGTGGACCAGGTGGTCGACCAGGGTCAGGTCCTCGTAGTCGATCTCCCGGTGCCGCACGTGTCGCAGCTGGATCAAGGCTGGCTCGTCGAAGCTGGTCTGGTAGCTCATGGCCAGCTCGGTGAACGTCACGTCGGCGGTCGCGCCACGCAGCCCGCAGCCGATCGCCACGTTGTGCATCGTCGCCCCGACGTCGGCCGCCCCAGCGCCGGAGGACAGGAGCACCTCCCCGATCCGGAGGGCCAGATCGAGGGTCTTGTACAGGTCTCTGGTGTCTCGGGTCTCCGTCATCGCATGTCCCAGTGTGACGGCGGCGCCAGGGTCGACGCGAACCGTCCGCTGCGCCCGGCGGGTGTCGTTGCTCACCCTCCCGCGACGAGGTCCCTCGAGCCTGGACGCCGAGGACGTGACCGTGACCGAGGCTCCGGTGATCAAGCGCGCTATCGGCGCCGCGGCGATCGGCAACATCACCGAGTGGTACGACTCCGGGGTCTACGCGTACTTCGAGCCCACCGTCAAGGCGGTGTTCTTTGCGGACCTGCCCGACCCGATGGGCCGGGAGAAGGAGCAGCAGCGCGGCGAGAGTCGCCGGATCGCCGCGCTGTGGCCGTTCATGCTGGTCTGCATGGGGCTGGTGCTGGCCTGAACGTCACCAGCTACATGCTGACCTCCTACATGCCCACCTACGTCACCGAGACGATGCCCACGATGCAGGGCGGCCGGAGCGTCTCGGCCGGCACGTCCCCATGGCTCCAGATCGTGGTGATGGTGGTGGCGCTGCTGACCATCCCGCTGCTCGGCGTCCTCTCGGACCGGGTGGGTCGCAAGCCGATCGTCTGGGTCGGCACCGTCGGGCTGGTCGTGCTGGCGCTGCCCGCGGTGCTGCTGGTCCGCTTCAGCGCCACCATGCCCTCCACGCTGCCCAGCCTGTCCCGACCGAGGTGCGCGGCGGGGCGCTCTCGATCGCGTTGAACGTCTCGGTCTCCCTCTTCGCGAGGACCACCTCGGTGGTGGTCGGCGCGCTGGCGAGCCTGACCGGCGACCTGGACTGGCCGGCCTACTACCTCATCGGGGCGGGGCTGGCCGTCGCCCTGTCGATCTGGTTCACCCGGGAGTCCAACGGGCGGCACCAGTGGGGGTCGCCGCCGGCCGCCGGCTCGCACGAGGAGGCACGCGCTCTGGCCGGGACCGGCGGCTAGGTCGGGACGGACGGTCGGGTCGCGTCGGGCGGCGCCGAGGGCGGGCCGGTCCCGGGTGCCGCCATCTCGGCGCGCACCCCGACCAGCCGCACCGCACGGGCGTGGTCGAAGCGGCCGAGCAGCTCCACGGCCGCGGCGGCCAGCGCGCGCGCCTCGCTGGTCGGCGCGGGCAGCGTGAGCGAGCGGGTCCGGGTCTCGAACGGCGCGTACCGGAGCTTGACGCCGACCCGGACCGCGGGCCGACCCTCGGCTGCGAGATCCCCGGCGACCTGCCGGGCCAGGTCGCGGACCGCGTCGGCGACCTCGTCCCAGTCGGTCCGGTTCTCCTGGAACGTGACCTCGCGCCCGTGCCCGCGGGCGACGTAGGGCGTCGGGTCGACCGGCGAGGAGTCGACGCCGCGCCCGAGCCGTCGGTACCAGGGGCCCATGGTCGGGCCGAGCCGGTCCGCGAGCAACCGCGGGTCCGCGGCGGCGAGCTCGGCGACCGTGCCGATCCCCAGCTCCGCCAGCCGACGTGCGGTCTTGCGACCGATCCCCCACAGCGCGTCGGTGGGCCGCGCGCCCATCTGCTCGAACCAGGTGTCGGTGGACAGCCGGTGCACGCCGCGCGGCTTCCCGAAGTCGGTGGCGATCTTCGCCTGCAGCTTGTTGTCCCCGATGCCGACCGAGCAGTGCAGCCCGGTCCGCTCCAGCACCGCGGCGCGGACGTCCTGGGCGTACCCCTCGGGGTCGCCGGTCCGCACGGACAGGAACGCCTCGTCCCAGCCGAGCACCTCCACCGGGACGGCGAGCTCCCGCAGGGTGTCCATCACCTGCACCGACGCCGCGTCGTAGGCGTCCTTGTCCACGGGCAGGAAGACCGCCTCGGGTGCCTTGCGCGCGGCGGTCCGCAGGGGCATCCCCGAGCCGACCCCGCAGCGGCGCGCCTCGTACGACGCGGTCGAGACCACACCCCGCTCGGTGGGGTCGCCACGGCCCCCCACCACCACCGGCAGCCCGGCCAGCTCAGGGCGGCGGAGCACCTCGACGGCGGCGATGAACTGGTCCAGGTCCACGTGCAGCACCCAGGCGCGCGGCTGTCCCCGGCCGTCCTCGCCGTCCTGCCCGCCGTCGTGCCCGCCGTCCTGCCCGCCGTCCTGCCCGCCGTCCTGCCCGCCGTCCTGCCCGCCGTCCTGCCCGCCGTCCTGCCCGCCGTCCTGCCCGCCGTCCTGCCCGCCGTCCTGCCCGCCGTCCTGCATGGGGCCATCCTCCGGCACCGCCACCGCGGATGGCAGATTGTCGCCATGGATCTCCGGGTGTTCACCGAGCCCCAGCAGGGCGCCACCTACGACGACCTGCTGGCGGTCGCGCTGCGCGCCGAGCGGCTCGGCTTCGACGCGTTCTTCCGCTCCGACCACTTCCTGGCGATGGGGGCCGAGGGGCTGCCGGGCTCCACCGACGCATGGTTGACGCTCGCCGCACTGGCCCGCGAGACCTCCACGATCCGGCTGGGGACGCTGATGACCTCGGCGACGTTCCGGCTGCCGGGGCCGCTCGCGATCGCGGTCGCACAGGTCGACCAGATGAGCGGCGGCCGCGTCGAGCTGGGGATCGGCGCGGGGTGGTTCGAGGCCGAGCACACTGCCTACGGCATCCCGTTCCCGGACACCGGAGAGCGCTTCGACCGGTTCGAGGAGTCGCTCGCGGTCATCACCGGACTGTGGGACACCCCGCTCGGCGGGCGCTTCGACTTCGACGGCCGGCACTACCGGGTGGGCGACTCCCCCGCACTGCCGAAGCCCGCGCAGTCACCGCGACCCCCGGTGGTCATCGGCGGCCGCGGCAAGCGCCGCACCCCGGCGCTCACCGCACGCTACGCCGACGAGTTCAACGTGCCGTTCGACACCGTCGAGGGCACCCGCCAGCTGTTCGCGCGGGTCCGCGCCGCCTGCACGGACGCGGGACGCGACCCGGACACGCTGGTCTACTCCAACGCGCTGGTGCTCTGTGTCGGGGAGGACGAGCGGGCGCTGGCCCGACGGGCGGCGGCCATCCGCCGCGACGTGGACGAGCTCCGGGCCGCCGAGGTGATGCCGCACGTGTGAGGCGCGCTCAGCCGAGCTGGGCGCGCTGGTACTGCGGCGGCCAGGCGACGCCCTCTCCGTCGGCCACGCCGAGCTCGTGGGCGGCCCGCAGCGGCCAGTGCGGGTCGCGGAGCAGTGCCCTCGCGAGCAGCACCACGTCGGCCGCGCCCGAGCCGAGGATCTCCTCGGCCTGCTTGGCCTCGGTGATCAGGCCGACCGCCCCGCTGGGCAGCCCGCTCTCGCGGACCCGCCGGGCGAAGTCGACCTGGTAGCCGGGTCCCACCTCCATCCGCGCGTCCGCCACGTTCCCCCCGCTGGACACGTCGACCAGGTCCACGCCGTGGTCCCGGAGCAGGACCGCGAGCCGGACCGAGTCGTCGACGTCCCAGCCGCCCTCGGCCCAGTCGCTGGCCGAGATGCGCACGACCACCGGGGTCTGCTCCGGGACGGCGTCCCGGACCGCGTCCACGACCTCCAGGAGGAGCCGGGCCCGGTTGTCGAACGAGCCGCCGTAGCCGTCCTGCCGCAGGTTGGACAGCGGCGAGAGGAACTCGTGGAGCAGGTAGCCGTGGGCGGCGTGCACCTCCAGCAGGTCGAAGCCGGCAGCCACGGACCGCCGGGCGGCCGCTGCGAAGGCGGCGACCACCTCGCGGATGCCGTCGTCGTCGAGCTCGAGGGGGTCCTCGCGCAGGCCCGGGAACGCGACCGGTGACGGTGCGACCGGTTGCCACCCCCCGTCCTGGTCGGTGACCGCACCGCGGCCCTCCCAGGGGCGGCGGGTCGACGCCTTGCGGCCGGCATGGGCGAGCTGGATCCCGGCTCGCGCCCCCTGGCCGTGCACGAAGGCGACGATCGAGGCCCAGCCGTGCTGCTGCTCGTCGTTCCAGATGCCGGCGTCCTGCGGGGTGATCCGGCCCTCCGGCACCACGGCGGCCGCCTCGGTGAGGACCAGGCCGGCGCCACCACGCGCGAACGACCCGAGGTGCACCAGGTGCCAGTCGTCGGGCATCCCGTCCACCGAGGAGTACTGGCACATCGGGGACACCCAGATCCGGTTGCGGATCTCGAGGCCTCGCAGGCGGACGGGGGTGAACAGCTGGGGCATGGGCCAGGGCTCCTCGGGTGCGGGACGGGACGTGCTCCCAACGCCTGCGGACGCTGCGCTCATTCCCCGGTCCCCGCTGCCGCCGGCTCAGCGGAGGGTGACGGAGCCGCTCACCGCCCCCCGGTGCCGCGCGTCGGTCCGGAACTGCCAGCGGTACGAGGTCAGCCGGGTCGGGCGGACCCGGAGCACCGCCCGACCTGCTGCGTCGGTGCGCACGACCGCGACCGTCGACCAGCGTGCGGTGCCCGGCGACCGTCGCTGCCACCTCAGGCCGGCCGCCGGGACGGCCCGGCCGTCGACGGTGCGCAGCCGGGCGGCGACCAGGCCCGGGCGGGGGCGGGTCAGCACCAGCCGGGTGCCGGCGCGCAGGTACGTCGCCGCGGAGACGCTCCGGCCGAAGGAGACCGAGCTCGCCGAGACGAAGCGGAACGACCCTGCCCTGGCCGGCACCGCCGCGATCGACACCGAGCCGTCGGCGTCGCTGGTCAGCGTGCGCAGCGTGGTCCAGGCCCCGGTGCCGGACCAGCGCACCTCGACCCGGACCGGACGCCCGGCCAGCGCCGACCCGCCTGCGCTGAGGACCGCCCTCCACCGACCCGCCTCGACCACCGGCACGCTCCACGCGGTGCCGGTGACGACGCCGGGGACCGGTCCGGTCACCGTCGTCCAGGCGGTGGTCCGCACGGACTGCCCGTCGGCCTGGGTGACCAGGACCGAGACCGGCAGGTCCTGTGACGGGACGCTCGGCGGGCAGTGCGCCTGTCCCGAGGAGCCGGTGCCCGGGTCGACCGAGCAGCCCCCCGCCCGCCAGGCGAACCGGAACGGGGCGCGCCCACCGGCCCGCACCGTGACCGGGAACCCCTCTCCCGCCTGCACCGACCGGGGCACGGTCAGCGTCGCGGTGGGCGCCGCGGCCCGCCGCAGGGTCACCGTCGCGCGCCCCGTGCTGACGGACCGGTCGTCGTCCGCGGTCCCGGTCCCGGTCGCCGTCGCGGTCACCGTGACGGGCCCGGTGACGGTCGCGGGGCAGACCAGCGCGGCCCGCCCGGGCCGGCCCGGGCTCAGTGTGCAGCCCGGGGCGGAGGACCGCCACGCCCAGGTCACCGGACGGCCGGCGACGGCCGCGAAGGTCACCACGTCACCCGTGCGCGCGGACCGCGCCGAGGGGCGCACAGTCACCGCGGGGGCGACCACCCGGTCCAGGAAGCTCGAGCTGGCGGTGTTCCAGCTCCGCGCGAGGAACGACCCCGGCGCCGGGTCCGTGTTGAAGTAGTCGTCGTGGTGGCAGTCGAGCAGCTGCTCCTGCGCCGAGGGACAGACCGTGCGCATCGCGATGCCGGAGCCGTCGTCGTAGCACATCAGGTCGGCGTCGTCGTAGCAGTGCCCGTAGCGGGTGGCGTGTGGAGCCGTGCCCAGCACGCCACCGAGGTTGTGGGTCAGCTCGTGTGCCGGTACCGACTCCATCGTCGACCAGCAGTTCGCGTCCACCCGCGCGTACGACGGCTCCAGGCCGTCGTTCTCGTTCCCCGTCGGTCGCGGGTCGTCGTACACGGTGCCGATGCCGCAGAGCCGGTTGGCGTCGGCGAAGGCGAGGTACTTGCGGTGCGGGTCGGTGTAGCCGAGGGCGCGCAACGCCCGGATGGTGGCCACGAAGCTGGACCCGAGGGAGCCGTCCGGCAGCGTCACGTCCCGGATCACGGGCAGGCAGCCGCCGTCGTGGACCCACCGGACGCGTCGGTCGCCCCCGCTCTGGCGCGCCGAGACCGCGAAGACGTCGTCGACGCCGGCCACCTGGTCGCGCAGGATCGGCAGCACCTGCGCGAAGCGGGACCGGGTGTGCGCCTCGTGCGCGTAGAGCACCTGCACCCGGTTGCCGTCCGAGCCGCTGCCTGAGCAGGAGGGCGCGACGTGCTGACTGAGGCTGCGCACGCTGGGGGTGCCCACGGGTGCGGAGCTGCCGGAGGTCAGCAGCCGACCGGCGTCGGCGAGCCGGGCCTGCTGGACCCCGGCCCGCTCGAGCAGCGAGCGGGTGTCGGTCGGGTCGCCGAGGCTGCCGCCGTCAGGCACCGGGTCGCGGTGCACCGGGCCGAGGTCGCCGGCCCGCGGCACCACCCCCGCGGCGCCGGCCAGCACCGGCGCGGGCCGTTGCGGCTGCTCGGCCGGAGCGTTGCCCGGGTGCCGGTGCACTCCCGCAGCCCCGGTGGCAGCCCCGGTGGCAGCCCCGGTGGCAGCCCCGGTGGCTGCCCCGGAGGCAGCCCCGGTAGGCGCTCCGGTCGGGGACCCGGAAGCCGCCCCGGCGGCGGTGCCGCCCGCGAGCGTCAGGACCGTGACGGCAGCGGCGAGCATCGCGACCGCCCTGGTCGGCGCACGTCGGTCCACGGTGGTTCCTCCAACGGCTGCGGTCCCGGAGCGGTGGTGCCGGCGAGCCCGCACGCCGGGCTGCCGTTACGCCAAAGCATGACATACCGGACAGGCTCCGGGGCGCGTGTCAGCGGAGACCACGCCGGGGACGGCTGCTACCGGGGCCGCACCGTGAGGTAGCGGCTGGTTCGGGGGGCCAGCGTGCCGTTGCCCGCGAACACGACCTTCCAGACCCGGGAGATCTGCGGGTGCACGACCAGCGAGTGCCAGCCGGTGGGCGCCACCGACCGGCTGCGGCCGACGTAGATCCACGGACCGCCACCCAGCGAGCGCTTGTAGTAGCGCACGTCCTGGCGGGCCAGCCCGGACGTACCGGAGGTCAGGTGGCCGTACAGCATCAGGGCGGCACCCCGGCGCGGGGTCACCTTGTTCTTGTGCAGGTCGAGGGAGGTGAGCGTGCGAGCCGGACCAGGAGCGGGCACGGGGGTCGGCGCGGGCGTCGGGGCGGCCGCGGTCACCCGGGTGACCGGGGACGTCGAGGCCGCGTACCCGGCGTCTCCCAGCGTGCGCGCCTGGTAGTCGGCCGTGCCCGCGAAGGCGACCGGGAACAGGTAGTGCCCGGCCGCGTCGGTGCTGCCCGCGGCCACCTGCGACCAGGACGACGCGCCGGCCGGTCGCGACCACAGGGTGAGGGCCCGCTTCGGCACCGTCCGCACGGGCGAGACCGTCGTCAGGTCGCCGGAGAGGCTCACCGTGGACCCCGGGGTGGGCGCCGACGGCGCGGCCTGGAGGGTGAGCACGGTGGCCGCCCCTGCCGGCAGGGTCGGTCCGCTCGGAGCAGGGTCGGTGGACCCGCCGGAGGCGTTGGCGATCTTCGCGAGCTGGGCGTTGCTGCCGTTGAACTTGTTCATGTCCACGTTGCCGCTGATCCCGTTCACCCGGCCGCTGCTGGTGCGCTGCCAGAAGGTCCACGTCGACCAGCCACCGGGCACCCGCGGACTGCCGCTGGTGTAGTGCGCGACCCACAGCGGGTAGTGGTGGAAGGCGGTGCTGTTGCCGAGGTTGGACTCCCAGAAGCTCGGAGACACGTAGATGATCGGGGTGCGCTTGGTCAGCTGCTCGACCGTGCTCAGCCAGGTCGAGACCCAGGAGGTGAGCGCCGACCGGCCCAGGCCGCCGGTGGCCTCCAGGTCCAGCACCGGGGGCAGGTCCCCCTTGTCGGTGAAGGACCCGACCTTCGAGACGAAGAACCGCGCCTGGGTGGCCGCGGACCCGCTCGCCGTGGACGGCCGGGCGAAGTGGTAGGCGCCGCGGTAGATGCCCCGGTTCTCGGCGCCCACCCAGTTGGTCCGCATCGTCGGGTCCGCGTAGCTGGTGCCCTCGGTGGCCTTCATGAACGCGAAGGACACCCCGGCGGCGTCGACCTTCGACCAGGAGACGGTGCCCTGGTAGTGGGAGATGTCGATCCCGTCGGCGTAGGCCAGCGCCGACGCGGCCAGCGCGGACAGCGCCGCCACGGCGACGACGAGCGGTCGAGCGGTCCGTCGTACGACGGTCATGGTGTGACTCACGGGGTCCTCCGCGCCTTGTGGGACCCCGCGCGGGCCCCGTTCCCTACAGGTGGGCCCTGGCAGGCTAGCCCGCGGCGGGTCCCGGAAGTCGACGAACCGGGCAATTCGCGGCCGGGACGGGGCCCCGACCGGCGTGTCGCTCCCGTGACACGCGGGGCGGACGTGACGGGGGTGACCCCGGGGGTCGATCCCCCAACGACCAGACTGTGCGCATGCGCGCCGTCAGCTACCCCGCCCTCGGCACCCTCCCCCGGCTCGGCCCGTGGCCGGACCCCGAGTGCCCCGCCGACGGCGTCGTGGTGCGGGTGGGAGCGACCGGGGTCTGCCGCTCGGACTGGCACGCGTGGCGCGGCCACGACCCGGTGCCGCTGCCGCACGTGCCGGGCCACGAGCTGGCCGGCGTCGTCGACCGGGTCGGGCCGCTCGTGACGCACTGGTCGGCCGGTGACCGGGTGACGGTGCCGTTCGTGTGCGGGTGTGGCCGCTGCGCGTACTGCCGCGCCGGCGACACCCAGGTCTGCCCCGACCAGACCCAGCCCGGCTTCACCGGTCCCGGCTCGTTCGCCGAGCAGGTCGCGGTGCACGCCGCGGACACCAACCTGGTCCGCGTCCCCGACGGTCTCGACCTGGTGACGGCGGCCTCCCTGGGCTGTCGGCTGGCCACCGCCTACCGGGCGCTGGTCACGCACGGCCGGCTGGACCGCGGGCAGTGGCTCGCCGTGCACGGCTGCGGCGGGGTCGGGCTGTCGGCCGTGCTGGTCGGGGTCGCCCTCGGTGCGCGGGTGGTGGCCGTCGACGTCTCCGCCGCCGCCCTGGAACGCGCCCGCGAGCTCGGCGCGACCGCGACGGTCCGCAGCCCGGATGCGGCCGACCGGGTCCGGTCGCTGACCGACGGCGGCGCGCACGTGTCCGTGGACGCGGTCGGGAGCCCGGACACGGCCGTCGCCTCGGTGCGCTCGCTGCGTCGGCGCGGCCGGCACGTGCAGGTCGGTCTGCTCCTCGGCCAGAGCGCCACGCCGCCGCTGCCGATGGACGTGGTGGTCGCGCAGGAGCTCTCCGTGCACGGCTCGCACGGCATGCCCGCCCGGCAGTACCCCGACCTGCTCCGGCTGGTGGTCGACGGCGCCCTCGACCCGTCGCTGCTGGTCGGCCGCGTGATCGGTCTGGAGGAGGCGGGCGATGCGCTGGCCGCGATGGACGGCCCCGCCACGAGCGTGGGGATGACCGTCGTCCGGCTGACCTGAGCCACCACCGGGCTCCGGTGACCGGACCCGGCCCACACGGGTCCGGTCAGTCGGCGAACAGGGCTCGCACGTCCTCGGCCCCCAGCGGCGCGGCCAGGAGCGCTTCGTCGTCGACGACCTGGGCGAACAGGGCGGCCTTGCGGGCCTTGAGCTCCATCACCTTCTGCTCAACGGTGTCGGTGGCGACCAGCCGGTAGACGAAGACCTGCTGCTGCTGTCCGATCCGGTGGGTGCGGTCCACGGCCTGCGCCTCGACGGCGGGGTTCCACCAGGGGTCCAGCACGAAGACGTAGTCGGCCTCGGTCAGGGTCAGCCCCACCCCGCCCGCCTTGAGGCTGATCAGGAACACCGGGTCGGCGCCGGTCTTGAAGCCGGCGACGACCTCGCCCCGCCGCCGGGTGCTCCCGTCGAGGTAGGACGAGGCGATCCCCTCGCGGTCGAGCCGGGACCGCACCCGGCCCAGGAACGAGGTGAACTGGCTGAAGACCAGCGCCCGGTGCCCCTCGGCGGCCACCTCGCGCAGGTGGTCGACCAGCACGTCGACCTTGGCCGAGCCCACCCCGTCGTACTCCGGGTCGACGAGGGCGGCGTCGAGACTGAGCTGCCGCAGCCGGGTGAGCGAGCGGAAGATCGCGATCCGCTGCTGGTCGAAGTCGTCGAGCAGACCGAGGACCGTCTGCCGCTCACGCTGGAGGTGCGTCTCGTAGATCGCCCGGTGCCGCGGCGTCAGCGCCACCTCGAGCACCTGCTCCTGCTTGGCCGGCAGGTCGGCGGCGACGTGCTCCTTGGTGCGGCGCAGCAGGAACGGCCGGATCCGCCGGCGGAACCGCTCCAGGACCTCACGGTCGCCCAGCCGCTCGACCGGGTTCGCCACCGTCTCCACGAAGCGCTGCGGCCAGGGGTACAGGCCCGGCGCCACGATCGAGAGCAGCGACCACAGCTCCATCAGCCGGTTCTCCATCGGCGTCCCGGACAGCGCCAGGCGGAACGGCACGTCGAGCCGCCGCACGGCCTGGTAGGTCTTCCCCCGGTGGTTCTTGACGGTCTGCGCCTCGTCGAGCACGAGACCGCCCCACGGGCGTGCCCGGTAGTCGGCCTGCTCGATGCGGAACAGGGTGTAGGAGGTGACCACGACGTCGGCGCCCTCGCAGAGGGTCGCGATCGAGCTCACCCCGGCGGGCCTCCGACTCGGTGACCACCCGGACCACCAGCCCGGGGGTGAAGGTGGCCGCCTCCCCCGCCCAGGTCGAGACCACGCTGGTGGGCGCGACCACCAGGAACGGCGCGGCGCCCGCGGTCGCGGGCGTGCGCGAGCCAGGGCGAGCGTCTGCAGGGTCTTGCCCAGGCCCATGTCGTCGGCCAGGATCCCGCCCAGCCCGGACTCCCACAGGTAGGCCAGCCAGCGGAACCCGTCGAGCTGGTAGGAGCGCAGCTCGGCCTTCACGCCGGTGGGCTCGACGGCAGGCAGACGGTCCAGCGAGCGCAGCGTCTGGGCGGCGCGCACCCACTGCGCCGCCTGGACGTCGACGATGCCGACCTCCGCGAGCTCGTCCCACAGGCCGAGGTCGTGGTGGCCCACCCGGAGGCCACCCTCGGGCTGGTCGCGGAGCTCGGCGGCGGCCTCGACCAGGCGGGCCAGGTGGGTGAGCTCGGGCCGGTCGAGGCGGAGGTGCCGGCCGCTGCGCAGCACCACCCGGTCCTGCCCGCGGGTGAGCGCCTCGAGCACCTGGGCCAGCGAGACCGGGGTGCCGTCCACGGTCACCTCCACCTCCAGGTCGAGCCAGTCGGTGCGGCCGTCGCCGGCGTCCTGGCGGCTGGCGAAGTGCACCACGGTCGGCCCGTCGAGCTCGTGGTAGTGCGGCTGCTCGCCGACCTCCTGCACCTCCACCTGACCGCGCAGCCCGGGCAGCAGCTGCTCGGCGAAGAGGACGGCATGCCCGTCACGGAAGGTGACCGCGTCCTCCAGGCCCATCTCCCGCTGCCGTCCCCGGCACAGGTGGTAGGCCTGCTCGTCGTCGAGCACCAGCGCGGCCAGCAGCGCCTGCTCGTCCTCCCCCCGGCGGATGCCGCGCAGACCCCGGGTCTCCGTCGAGGCCGTAGACCCGGTCGTCGGCGCCGACCCGGTAGCGCCACGACCAGGCGGTCCGCACCTGGTCGGCGGCCACCCAGGTCACCATGAGCACCAGCCGCGGGGCCGGGGCCTCGGGCACCTCGACCGAGCCGTCGGAGGAGACCACCGGGACGTGCCGGTGCAGGCGCGGCAGGTAGTCGGCGAGAAGGTCCTCCCGGTCGGCGGCCGGCACCACCACCGCGTCACCACGGGTGAGCAGCCGGCGCACCTCCGGCCCGGGCGGGGCGCCCAGCGGGGCCAGCGTCACCGACCAGGCGTCCCCCTCGGCCCGCCAGAGCGCCACCGTGTGCCCACCGGCACCGAGCACGTCGAGGTCGCCGGCACCGAACCACTCGCCGTCCCGGCGGACCCCCAACAGCAGGCGCGCGTCCTCCGCGGGCGCGGCCTGCACGTCGAGGAGCACCGTGACCGGCGCGGCGACCTCGACCCGGCTCAGCCCGGGACCGGGGACCAGGGGCATCCCGGCCTCCAGGACGCGCTGCAGCAGCGACCCCTCCTCGGGCCCGAAGCCGCCCAGCGGGAGGTAGGCGTCCGCCCCGACGTACATCTGCCGGCTGGCGGCCCGGTAGGCGCCGAGCAGGTCGTGCAGCGCGGCCACCTGCGCGGCCGGGTGGCCCCGCCGGTCCAGGCTCGGCACGTCGGCCCAGGCGATGCCGGTGCGGACCCAGTTGTCGCGGGCGCCGCGCTGCAGCGGCCGGACCCGCAGCGTGCCGCGCGCCGGGGAGACCTGCTGGGACCAGCCCCGGTAGCCGGCGGAGCGGGACGGGGCCCGGAGCTCGACCTGGAGCGCGAGCGGCCGGTCCTTGCGCGGGGCGGCGCTGGCGCGGTCGTCGAGCTCGTCGAGCAGCGAGGAGAGCTGCCGCTCCCACCGGCGGCCGGCGTCCGGGCCGCTCCGGGCCTGCTCGTCACGCACCGTGATCAGCAGCGCCAGGGTGTGCTTGCAGCCCTCACGCACCGGGCAGCTGCACCGACCGAAGACCCAGACCCCCTGCCCGTCGCTGCCGACGGTCAGCGAGACGGCGTACGGCGCGCTGGTGGACCCGGCGACGGTGCCCCGGATGTCCAGGTCGCCGTCGGAGTCGAGCTCGTGCACACAGGACAGCACCCGGCCGCGCCGGACGTAGTCCCAGGCCCGGTCCAGGGTCGGGGTGCCGTAGCGGCGGCGCAGGTCCTCGTCCGGGAGCAGCGAGGACAGGTCGACCATGGCTCGACTCTACGAGCGTGCGCCGACCGTCCGGGCGGGGGCAGGATGGGTCGATGCGGCCGTCCTTCGTCCTGCACGAGCACCGGGTGCCCCGGCACCACTTCGACCTTCGGCTGGAGGAGGACGGGGTGCTCCGCTCCTGGGCGCTGCCGAAGGGTCTGCCGACCTCGTCCACCCAGGACCGGCTGGCCGTGGCGGTCAGCGACCACGACCTGGACCACCTGCGCTACGAGGACGCCGACAAGACCGTGGCCGACATCGGCTGGTGGGAGCTGGAGGACCGCACCGGGCGACGGCTGCTCCTGGTCCTGCACGGCCGGGGCGGGCCGGTGCGCTACGCCCTGATCCGGACCGATCGGGACTGGCTGCTGCACCGCACCCGGGACCAGCCGCGACACGACCGCGGCACCGGAGGGCGGGACGAGCCGGGGTGAGCCGTCGGGCCGGCTCAGCCGGCGGGGCTCTCGGACGCCTCGATCGCCGCGTTCCAGGCCCGCTTGCCGGCGCGCCAGCCCTCGTCGTCGACCCCCTGCCGCCAGTAGCCGGAGATCGAGAGCCGGTCCAGGGACATCCCCCGCTCGACCCTCAGGTAGCCACGCAGCTCGCGCACCGCGGCCGCCTCGCCGTGCACGAAGGCGTGGACGTCGTCCCCGGGCCAGGGCAGAGCGCGCACGGCCTCCACCAGCCGGCGTCCGGGCGGGCCGTCACCCTGGTGCACCCAGGTCACCGCGACACCCGCGGGGGCCACCAGGTCGATCTCGTCCCCGGCGTCATGCACCTCCACGACCGCGTCGCCGCGGGCGTGCGCCGGCAGCGTCTCGAGCGCCACGGCGATCGCCGGCAGGGCCGCGGCGTCTCCGGCCAGCAGGTGCCGCGCGGCCGTCGGGTCCGGGGCGTAGCCGCCTCCCGGTCTCAGGAAGAGGAGCTCGTCCCCGGGCTGCGCGGACGCCGCCCAGGGGCCAGCGAGACCCTCGTCGCCGTGCACCACGAAGTCGAGGGTCAGCTCGAGGGCCGCCGCGTCGAAGGCCCGCACGGTGTAGGACCTGGTGCGCGGGGAGCAGCCGGGGGGCAGCGCGTCCCGGATCGCGTCCACGTCGACCAGCCCGTCCTCGGTGCGCGCCAGGGGGCGCGGGGTGTCCGGGTGCACGAACACGAGCTTGACGTAGGCGTCGGTGCACGGCGGTGGGTCGAAGGCAGCCAGCCCCGGTCCGGTGACGACGGCGCGCACCAGCGACGGTGAGAGCCGCTCGGTGCGCGTCACGTGGGCGACGGTCGCCGTACGGCGACGACGTGGCTCGGACATGTGCCTCCTTGACTGGGCGCTCCGGACGCCGGCCCTGCGAGCCTAGGACCCGGGACCGACCGTCGCGCCGACCGGGCTTTGCCCGACCTCCCGCGTGGCGCCCGCGCCCGACGCTTGCAGGGCCCCAGGATGTGCCCATGAGTCAACGTCATGTCCCGGAGGACATCTCTCGCTTCGGCTACCGCCAGGAGCTGCACCGATCCCTGAGCTTCACCGATCTGCTGGTCTACGGGCTGGTCTTCATGGTGCCGATCGCGCCCTTCGGCATCTTCGGCGGCGTGTTCCAGGGCTCCGGCGGCATGGTCGCGCTCGCCTACGCGATCGGGATGGTGGCCATGATGTTCACCGCCCTGTCGTACTCCCAGATGTCGCAGGCGTTCCCGATGGCCGGCTCGGTCTACACCTACGCCGGCCGCGGCATCGCCGCCCCGGTCGGGTTCCTGTCCGGCTGGATGATCCTGCTGGACTACGTGCTGGTGCCGGGGCTGCTCTACCTGATCGCCGGGGTGGCGATGCACTCGCTCGTCACCGCCGTCCCGGTGTGGCTGTGGCTGGTCGGCTTCGTGGTGCTGAACACCGTGGTCAACTACCTCGGCATCGAGATGACCGCGAAGGTCAACAAGGTGATGCTGCTCGGCGAGCTGGTCGTGCTGGCGATCTTCATCGTGATCGGTGTGGTCGCGCTGGCCCAGGGCAAGGGCCGCGGCTTCGACCTCTCCCCGCTCTACAACGCCGACACCTTCTCGCTGCCGCTGGTGTTCGGGGCGGTCTCGATCGCGGTGCTGTCCTTCCTCGGCTTCGACGGCATCTCGATGCTCGCCGAGGAGAACAAGGACTCCGCGCGGGCCCTCGGCCGCTCGATGGTGGCCGCGCTGCTGCTCGCGGGCGCGCTGTTCATCGTGCAGACCTGGGTGGCCTCGCTGCTGGTGCCGGACCCTGCGTCGCTGATCGCGAAGGGGGACCCCGACGGTACGGCGTTCTACGACGCGTCCCGGGTCGCCGGCGGGGCCTGGCTCGCGACGCTGACCGCGCTGGCCACCGCGATCGCCTGGGGGTTCGCCAACTCGCTGGTCGCGCAGGCGGCCACCTCCCGGCTGCTGTACGCGATGGCCCGGGACCGGCAGCTGCCCGCGTTCCTCGCCAAGGTGCACCCGACCAAGGGGGTCCCCGTGAACGCCACCCTGCTGACCGCGGTCGTGTCGCTGGGCCTGGGGCTGTACATGGCCTCCCGCGACGACGGCATCACGCTGCTGAGCACGCTGGTGAACTTCGGCGCGCTGACCGCCTTCCTGGTGCTGCACGTCTCGGTGGTGAGCCACTACGTGATCCGCAACGGCAGCCGGGACTGGCTGCGGCACCTGGTCTCGCCGGTGCTCGGGTTCGCGATCCTCGCGTTCGTCGTGGTCAACGCCAACGTCGCCGCCCAGACCCTCGGCTTCATCTGGCTCGGCTTCGGGGTGATGGCCCTGCTGGTGCTCCTCGCCCTGGGCCGGCGTCCCGAGCTGGCGCTGGTCGAGGAGCCCGAGCCCGCCGAGCGCCGCTGACCCGGTCCGCCCGGTCCGCCCGCGCCGGCGCAGCCCGGTAGGGCAGACTCGGTGGTGACCCGGCCCGGAGGAGCGGCATGCTGAAGATCACCTGGCGGAACCTGGTCGCCCGCAAGGTGCGGCTGGCACTGAGCGCCTTCGCGATCGTGCTCGGGGTGGCGTTCGTCGCCGGCTCCTTCATCTTCACCGACGCGATGGGCGACGCCTTCGACGGCATCATCGAGGGGTCGACGGCCGACGTCGAGGTCGCCTACCAGGGCGCCAACGACTTCGACTCCCAGCAGGACACCAGGGTGGTGTCCGCGTCGGTCGTCGACCGGCTGCGGCAGCTGCCGGAGGTCGGGTCGGCGCACCCCAACGCGACGCTGCAGTCGCTCTTCGTGATCGGTCGCAACGGCAAGGTGGTCGGCGGCAACGGGCCTCCCGGGCTGGCTGTCAACTACACCACCGCCCGCTCGATCACCGGGAACCCGATCCTCACCCTCAGCAGCGGGCAGCTCCCCCGGCAGCGCGGACAGGTGGCCCTCGACGTCGACACCGCCGAGAAGGCCGGGTACGGGGTCGGCGACCGGGTCCGGCTGGTCACCCCCGGGGACCCGCCGACCCTCACCGCGACCGTCGTGGGGCTCGTCGAGTTCGGCTCCGGCGGCCTGAACGGCGCCACCCTGACCGTCTTCGACACCCGGTGGATGCAGCAGCTGTTCTTCGGCGGCCGCGACGTCTACTCCTCGGTCTCGCTGAACAGCGCACCCGGCGTCAGCCAGGCCGAGCTGGCGGGCGCCGCCCAGCGAGTGCTGCCGGACGGCGTGGTGGCCCGCACCGGCGATGCCCTGGTCACCAGCAACAAGGAGGGCCTCGACCAGATCCTGGGCTTCCTGAACACCTTCCTGCTGGTCTTCGCGGCCGTGTCGCTGGTGGTCGGCACGTACCTGATCGTGAACACCTTCTCGATCCTGGTGGCCCAGCGCAGCCGGGAGCTGGCCCTGCTCCGCGCGCTCGGGGCGTCCCGCCGGCAGGTGAACCGCTCGGTGCTGGCCGAGGCCGCGCTCGTCGGGCTCTTCGGGTCCACGCTCGGGCTCGGCCTGGGCTACCTGCTGGCCCGGGGGCTGCAGCTGGTCTTCGCCGCGGTCGGCCTGGACCTGAGCCGGGCCTCGTTCCCGGTCAACCTGCGCACCGTCGTGGCGTCGTACGCCGTCGGGCTGGTCGTCACCGCGCTGGCCGCCTACCTGCCGGCTCGACGCGCCGCCAAGATCCCGCCGGTGGCCGCGCTGCGCGACGACGTCGCACTGCCGGAGTCGTCGCTGCGTCGCCGGGTCCTGGTCGGCTTCGGGCTCATCGTCGCCGGCATCGCCGCGATGGTGCTGGGCTTCGGACGCGGGGGGAACCTCGGGCTGAGCCTGATCGGGTTGGGCATGCTGGCGATCCTGGTAGGCGTCTCCCTGCTGAGCCCGTGGCTCGGGCGGCCGCTGACCCGCGTCTTCGAGATCGCCTACCGGCGCCTGTTCGGCACGGTGGGCGTGCTCGCCGCGCAGAACTCCCTGCGCAACCCGCGGCGCACCGCAGCCACCGCCAGCGCCCTGATGATCGGGCTGACCCTGGTCTCGCTGATCGCCGTCCTCGGCCGGTCGGCCTCGGTGAGCACGGAGGCGGTCGTCGAGAAGACGCTGACCTCGCAGTTCGTGGTGTCCAACGTGGTCGGCACGCCCTTCTCCACCAGCGTCGCCCGCCAGGTCCGCCAGGTCGAGGGGGTCAGCGGCGTGGCCGAGCTGCGCACGGCCAGCGCCCGGATCGGGTCGTCCCGGGCGTTCGTGGGGGCGGTGGACCCCCGCCAGCTCGGCCTCGCGCTCGCGGTGCCGGTGCCGCAGGGCTCCCTGCTCGGACTGGCCCCGGGCACGGTCGCGGTCTCGACCACCACCGCGGAGAGTCGCGGCTACTCGGTGGGCAGCACGATCCCGATGACCTTCCAGGCCGGCACCCAGCGGCTGCGCGTGGTCGCCGTGTTCCAGAGCTCGGCGGTCCTCCGGACGAACTACCTGGTCACCACCGGCACCCTGACCAAGGGCGGCATCGCGCCCCTGGACTCGCTGCTGTTCGTGACCAAGACCCCCGGCGCCGACCCGGCCGCGGTCCGGTCCGCGGTGGACCGGATCATCGCGGACCTGCCCACGGTGACCGTGCAGGACCCGGCCGAGTTCGCCCAGCAGCAGAAGGGCCAGATCGACGTCTTCTTGAACTTCATCTACGCGCTGCTCGGGCTCGCGGTGGTGATCGCCCTGCTCGGCATCGTGAACACGCTGGCGCTCTCGGTGATCGAGCGCACCCGCGAGGTGGGGCTGCTGCGGGCCGTGGGACTCTCGCGTCGGCAGCTGCGGCGGATGGTGCGCCTGGAGGCAGTGGTGGTCGCGGTGCTCGGGGCGGTGCTGGGCGTCGGCATGGGCCTCGCGTTCGGGGTCGCGCTGCAACGTGCCATCGCCGACCAGGGGGTCGACCAGCTGGCGATCCCGTGGGGGCAGCTGGCGCTCTTCGTGCTGTTCGCCGCGCTCGCCGGGGTGCTGGCCGCAGTGCTGCCGGCTCGACGGGCGGCCCGCCTCGACGTGCTGCAGGCGATCGGCGCCGAGTAGCCGGCCCGCGGGACCGCACGGGGGCCGCTGCGGCGCCCCCCGCTACGCCGACCGACCGCCCGGTCAGCGCAGCAGCTTCTGGAGGGTGCCCTTCCCGAAGACCGGACCGGTGACGTAGATCGCGCCACGCGGCGCCACGTCCACCCCGCCCGGCAGCGTGAGCGAGTTGCGAGCCAGCTCGCGGACCTTCCGGTCGTACGGGCTGATCTGGTACAGCGCGCCGACCAGCGACTCCGGGGTCGGGTGCGGGTTCTCCGCGGCCAGCCAGGTCTGCTTCGACAGGGTCACCGCGTAGATGTTCCCCCGCCGGTCGGCGCTCAGGGCGACCAGCGAGGTCAGGCCGTCGGCGTACCGCCTGCAGTGCCCGGCGTAGGGCCGCGCCGGGTTGCAGACGGCGCCGCGGGAGCCCGGCTTGATCCGCCAGATCTCAGACGTGCCGGCGGTCGCGGGGAAGCCGCGCAGCTCACCGACGTACCAGAAGCCGTCCGCGCCGACGGTCACCGACGTGGCCACCGCCTCGGACGGGATCCTGGTGCCGGCGGGCGGGATCGGCTGGCCGCTCTCCGGGTCGGTGGCGGGCAGGCCCGGAGGGACCTTCACGACGCGGGGCTTGAGCCGGGCCACGGTCCGGACGCGGCCGTTCGGCCACACCCTGAGCAGGTCGTTGCCCGCGGCGTCGGCCACCAGCACGGTGCCGTCCCGCAACGCCGCCACCCCGAACGGGTTGGTGTCGGTGGGGTTCTTCTCCAGGTCGTAGGGGTCCGGGTCGTGGGCCTGGTACTTCGCGATGTCTGCGACCACTCTCGGCTTCGCGTAGCCGGGCCGCCACCGGTACAGCGTCGTCGCGCCGTCGGCCCGGGCGCTGCCGGGAGCGGCACCGCCGGTGAGGATGAAGACGGTGCCGCGCCGTCCGATGGCGATGGCCGGCGCGAAGTCGGCCGGCACGGTCGTGAGCGTGCGCACCGAGGCCGGCCGGTGCCGGCGCTCCCGCACCAGGACGACCTTGCCGTCCGACTCCGCGACCAGCGTGCGCCCGTGGCCCAGAGCGACCACGCCGCGCGGCCCGTCGAGGCCGCCGGTCACCGTGTGCAGCGTGCCGGACACCTGCGGACGCTGGGCCTGGGCGGGAGCGGCAGCGAGACCGCCCACCAGGGCAGCCACCGCGGTGAGCGCGATCGCGGCCGATGCTCTCCGTAGGCTCAGGGGCTGAGTGGACAAGGTGGCTTCCTCTCCTCGGGGCACCGGAGCGTGCGCGCTCCACGCAACCGCGCCATCCCGGTCCCCTCAATGCCGAGTTCGGGTCATCGCGCAGCGCGCCCGCGGGCCATGCATGTCCGACATGCGCCGCCTCGCCGTCGCGACCCGCCGGCTGCCGGCCGGCCCCGTGCGCGTTCAGCCCTCGCGGACCGGCTCGTCTCGGGGCTCCTCGGGCGCTGACGTCTCGCCGAGGGCGCGGTCCTCGAAGGTGACCCGGACCATCTCGAAGCCCTTGTGCCGCTGCGCCTTCGCGTAGTACTCGTACGCGCGCTGGTCAGCCTCGGTGAGGTCGACGTCGTCGGTGAACGGGGTGAGCAGCGCTCGTGGGTAGAGCCGCCGGGCCAGCACCACGTTGACCTCGACACCGAAGACCGCCACCACTGCGGTGATGTACAGCAGCGCGACCAGCCCCAGCACCAGGGCGAAGACCGCGTTCATCTCGCTGACCCGGGCGATCACCCGGGCGACGTACACGCCGCCGACCTGCTGGATCAGCTGCCAGAGCACCGCCACCACGAAGCCGCCGGGCAGCATCGACCGGAAGCTCTGCCGCCGCGCCGTGGCCAGCCGCATCATCTCGCTGAGGACGACCGCGTTGAGTGCGACGGTGACCAGCAGCACCAGCCAGCGCAGCCCCGCGTTGACGTTCGGCCCGAACACCCCGAGGTGGCTGCCGACGCTGGACAGCAGCGTCACGGCCAGCACGGTCAGCCCGGCGAGCGTGAGCAGCAGCAGGCTGCTGATCCGGCTCAGGACCGGGTTCAGCCGGGAGTTGCGGGGCACCGCCCAGGCGACGTTGACGGCGTTCTGGGCGGCCTGGCCCAGCCCGATCACGCCGTACAGGGCCGCGACGGCGCCGATCACCACCGCCGACGCGCTTCCGGTCAGCCCCTCGGGACGGCCCAGCTGGCTGCCGACGATCGGGAACTGGCTGAGCGCGGACGTCAGCAGCTCGTTCTTCAGCGAGGTGTTGCCCGCGAGCAGGAAGCCGAGCACGGAGGAGGCGATCAGCAGCAGCGGGAACAGCGAGACGAACGCGTAGTAGGTGACCACGGCCGCCAGGTAGTTCCCCTGGTCGTCGAAGAACTTGTAGACCACGGCCAACGGGAAGCCGAGCACCGGGTGGCGGCGTTGCAGGTCGTCGACACGGTCCACGAGGTCTGGCACGAGGACACGGTACGGGTCGGTCCCTGATGCCGGCCCCGACGCGGCCGAGGAGACGTAGGCTCTCCCCACCCGCACCCGCACCCGTCGCCCGAAGGATCCGTCATGCGCTCCGACATCGAGATCGCCACCGCCGCCGATCTGCACCCCATCGTCGACGTAGCCCGGGAGACCCTGGGCATCGAGGCTCGGCACCTGGTGCCCTACGGCCACACCAAGGCGAAGGTCGACCTCGACTACCTCGCTACCCTCACGGACCGTCCCACGGGTCGGCTGATCCTGATGACCGCCATCTCCCCCACCCCGGCCGGCGAGGGGAAGACCACCACGACCGTGGGCCTCACCGACGCGCTGCACGGTCTCGGCCACCGTGCGGTCGCCTGCCTGCGGGAGCCGTCGATGGGCCCGGTCTTCGGGATGAAGGGCGGCGCGGCCGGGGGCGGCTACGCCCAGGTGGTGCCCATGGTGGACATCAACCTGCACTTCACCGGTGACTTCGCGGCTCTGGCCGCCGCGCACAACCTGCTCTCGGCACTGATCGACAACCATGTGCACCACGGCAACGAGCTCGACATCGACGTCCGCAGCGTCACCTGGAAGCGGGTGGTCGACCTCAACGACCGCGCGCTACGCGACATCACGGTGGGGCTGGGCGGCCCGGCCAACGGGTTCCCGCGCCAGGACGGCTTCGACATCGTGGTGGCCTCCGAGCTGATGGCGATCTTCTGCCTCACCGAGTCCTGGGCGGACCTCAAGCGCCGGATCGGCGACATCGTCATCGGCTACACGACCGGCAAGAAGCCGGTCACGGCCCGCGAGCTCCGGGCCGAGGGCGCGATGACCGTGCTGCTGCGCGACGCGCTCGCACCCAACCTGGTGCAGACCCTCGAGCACGCGCCGGCCTTCGTGCACGGCGGTCCCTTCGCGAACATCGCACACGGGTGCAGCTCGGTGATGGCCACCCGGTCCGCCCTGCGACTGGCCGACTACGTGGTGACCGAGGCCGGCTTCGGCGCCGACCTGGGCGCGGAGAAGTTCGTCGACATCAAGTGCCGCAAGTCCGGGCTGCGCCCCGACGTCGCGGTCGTGGTGGCCACCGTCCGCGCGTTGAAGTACCACGGGGGGATGGCGGTCGCGGACCTCCAGACCGAGGACCTCGGCGCCCTGGCGGCGGGGATGACGAACCTGACCCGCCACCTGCACAACCTCCGCACCGTGTACGGCGTGCCGTGCGTCGTCGCGGTCAACCGGTTCCCGTCCGACACCGACGCCGAGGTCGAGGCGGTGGTCCGGCTGGTCGCCGAGCAGGGCGTGCGCGCCTTCCCCGCCACGCACTTCGAGGACGGTGGAGCGGGTGCGCACGAGCTCGCCAAGGGCGTGCTGCAGGTGCTCGACGAGCCCTCGCCGTACGAGTTCTCCTACACCTACGACGACGAGCAGACGCTGACCGAGAAGGTCGAGACGATCGCCAGCCGCCTGTACGGCGCCGCCGAGGTGACCTGGGACCCGCGGGCGCGGCGACGCCTGCAGCGGATCACGGAGGACGGCTACGGGCACCTGCCGGTGTGCGTGGCCAAGACCCAGTACTCGTTCTCCACCGACCCCACTCTGCGCGGTGCGCCCCTGGGCCACACCCTGCACGTGCGCGAGGCGCGGCTGGCGGCCGGCGCCGGCTTCGTGGTGCTGGTGTGCGGTGACGTGATGACGATGCCCGGCCTGCCGAAGGTGCCGGCCTCCACCCGGATCGACCTCACCGACGACGGCGAGATCCTCGGGCTGTCCTAGACAGGAGGGCTCGCCGTCCACGGATCCGCCGCAAGCACTGTCGGAGCGGCGCCCGGCTGGGTAGCATGCATCGACCACGCCGCGACGTCACTCGTGCGGCTCGTCGCAAGTCCTCGTCCACCGGACGGGGCGGTCCGGGGCACGCCGAGGCCCGCCATGTGCCGGACCCCCGAGCAAGCTGCTGCAACGGTGCGGGCGCGGACGACCCAGGCAAGCCGGCACGACCCCTCCGCGGGTCGCGCCTTGGGGTGAAGCCGCTTCGCGCGAGCGAGCGGCCGGGCACTTCGGAACCGAACCCGACAGGACATCGTTCGTAGGCGTTGCCGAAGGGCCCTGCATGTCCGCGTCACGTCTGCTCCGCCATGCCCTCGTGCATGTCCTCGTCGTGGTCGGGGCGCTCGTCGCCTCCTCCACCGTCCTCGTCGCGCCGGCCAGCGCGATGCAGCCCGTCCGCCCGGTCGCACGTACTGCACATCGCAGCGTCCAAGAAGGGCACCCCCTACCGCTACGGCGCCAACGGGCCGCGGGCGTTCGACTGCTCGGGCTTCACCCGGTGGGTGTTCGCCCGGGTCGGCAAGCACCTCCCGCGCACCTCGCGGGCGCAGGCCGCCTTCGCCCGGCACGTCCGCAAGTCGCAGCGGCGCACCGGGGACCTGGTCTTCTTCCGCTCCCGGGGCCGGGTCTACCACGTCGGCATCTACGCCGGGCACAACCGCATCTGGCACGCCCCGCGCACCGGTGAGCGCGTGCACCTCGAGCGGATCTGGACCCGGTCGGTCTCCTACGGCCGGGTGCGCTGACCCTCCTGCGCCAGCGGGCGCGCCGACCGGCTTCGGACCCCGGAGCCGGTCGGACGCGCGCCCAGCGCGGGCACTCGGTGTAGGAGTGCCGGACGGCCCTGTCCCGTGGGCGACGCCCCGGCCAGACTGACCGCACACCCCTGGACCGACGGGAGCCGCGAGATGGACCTCGCCACCGACTACCTCGGGCTGGCCCTGCGCAACCCGCTCGTCGCGTCGGCCTCGCCGCTCTCACAGAGCGCCGCGAGCGTGGCCGAGCTCGTCGACGCGGGGGTGTCGGCGGTGGTGCTGCCGTCCCTCTTCGAGGAGCAGGTCGCGGGCCCGGCGGGCGAGCCGGTGCCCCCGGAGGGTCCCGGCCGCCCGGAGGCCGCCTACGCCTACCTCGCGCTGCTCGAGGAGTGCGTCCGGGCCGTGGACGTCCCGGTGCTGGCCAGTCTGAACGGGACCTCCCGTCGCGGCTGGACGTCGTTCGCGCGGCAGTTGCAGGACACCGGCGCTGCGGCGGTCGAGTGCTGCTTCTACGCGGTACCCCAGCACGTCCAGCAGCCTGCGCGCGACGTGGAGGCCCGCTGCCTGGACGTGGCGCGCGCACTCGTGGACGCCGTCGACGTCCCGGTGACGGTCAAGCTCACGCCGTACTTCTCGTCCTTCGGGACGCTGGCCCTGCGCCTGGTGGAGACCGGCGTCGCCGGACTGGTGCTGTTCAACCGGTTCCTCCAACCTGTCATCGACGTGGAGAGCCTGACCGTTCGTCCCGGATCGAGCTCTCGCAGCGCTCCGAGGCGCGCCTGCCGCAGACCTGGATCGCCCTCCTGCGCGAGCAGCTGACCGTCTCGCTGGCCGGCACCGGCGGCGTCGAGACCGCCGACGACCTGGTCGCCTACCTCCTTGCCGGGGCGGACGTCGTGGAGTGCGCCTCGGTGTTCCTCCGGCACGGGTGCGGGCAGGCGGCCACGCTGCTCGGGGGGCTCGACGCCTGGGCTGCCGCGCACGGGTTCCGCTCGGTGGGCGAGGTGCGCGGGCGGCTGGCCGTGCCGTGGCGGGTCGACGCAGCCGAGCACTCCCGGCAGGGGTACGTCGCCGCTCTCCAGCAGGCGGGCCGCACCTACCGGCACGCCTGACCCGGCCGGTCCGTGCGCCGTGGCAGGCTTGCGCCATGACGGAGCGCAACGTGCTCGGGGGAGAGCTCGAGGGCTGCGGCACCGACCCGGTCACCGGCTTCTACCGGGACGGGTCCTGCTCGTGCGGTCCCGAGGACGTCGGCCTGCACGCCGTCTGCGCGGTGATGACCACGGAGTTCCTGCACCACCAGCAGTCGGTCGGCAACGACCTGAGCACTCCCCGGCCCGAGTTCGGCTTCCCCGGGCTGCGGCCCGGGGACCGCTGGTGCGTGGTGGCCGCCCGGTGGGCTCAGGCCTACCAGGACGGGGCCGCGGCGCCGGTGGTGCTCGCCGCCACCAACCGGCGCGCCCTCGAGGTGGTCCCGCTCGCGTGGCTGGAGGAGCAGGCCGTCGACATCCCGGACGACCCGCGCTGGCTGACCTGACCTCCACCACTCCCCGACCAGGTTGTCCCGCTTCGTGCTCGCCTGCGTCGTAGCCCGCACCACGACCCCTCCCCCGACGACTGGTCCGCGTCCGCGGGAGGGGTTCTAATGGGCGGGGGCGGATCGAGCGACGCAAGAGCGCGGTGATGCGTATGGGCTGGCGACTGGCTCCCGTCGTGACCTCGTCGGTGGTGCTCGCCACCGTGACCGGTGTCCTCGTCCTTGCCGGTCCACTGCGCGGGCGGCCGCTCTACGCCACCTCCGTGGTCGTCGTGTCCGCGGCCCTCCTGGTCGCCGGGGCGCTGACCGCGCGAACCCCGCGCGGTCGCGGCGTCGGGCTCGCGATGCTGTTGACCGGAGCCTTGTGGCCGACCTGCTGGGTGACCGAGGCGGGGACGGGGGTCGGCCCGTTCGTCGGCTGGGTCGACGCGAACCTCATCTTCCTGGTGCTCGGGACCGGCATGCTGAGCTACCCGGACGAGCTGAGGCACACCCGCGCCGAGAAGGTCTTCCTGGCGCTCATGTGGGGCTCGTGCTCGCTCGCGGTCGCGGCCCTGGCGGTGCTGTCCCACCCGGAGTGGAACGACCTCTCGTCGCAGGCGTGGTGGCCCACGATCACCCCGACCCGGTCCGGCTTCCAGCTGACGCTGGTACTGGTCGCGATCAGCCGGGTGCTGCTGGCCGGCGGCGGTGCCGCGCTTCTCACGGCGCGGCTGCGCGCGGCGTCGGGTCTCGACCGCGCAGCCGTGCGGCCGGCCCTGCTGGCGATCTTGTGCTCGGTCGGCGTGGTGACCGGTGCCGGGGTCGCCCAGCTGGTCGCCGTGGGCCGCGACGTGGACGCGGCCATGCTGTTCGTCCAGGGCCTGGCGCTGCTCGCCGTGCCGGGGGCGCTGGTGGTGATCCTGGTGCGCGACCGGATGCTCCAGGCGCGCGTGCTGGCGCGGCTGCTCGGCGACCCGGGTCAGCCGTCGGTCGAGTCCCTCCGCACGGTGCTGCGGCGCGAGCTGTACGACGACTCCCTGGAGCTGATGCTGTGGACCGACGACCGTCGGCGCCTGGTGGATGCGGCCGGGCAGCCGGCGTCGATGCCGGTCGACGACTCCCGCTTCCAGGCCCCGCTGGTCGGATCCGACGGACGGGTCCTGGGCCTGGTGTTCGGCGATCCCGGCCTCGAGGAGCACCGACCGCTGGTGGCCAGCGCCCTCGGCGCGGCCGTCCTGGAGCTCGAGAACGCCACGCTGCGCGACGGGCTCCGCGCCGTGCGGAACGCCGCGGACACGCGGCTGACCCGGGTCAGCCACGTCGAGCGGCGACGGCTCGAGAGGGACCTGCACGACGGTGCGCAGCAGCACCTGCTGGCCATCGCGATGCGTCTGGAGCGAACCAGCCTCCAGGTCACCGAGCTCGAGCTACGCCGGACGCTCCAGCAGATCCGTGCCGAGCTGCAGGACGCGCTGGTGGAGGTGCGCGACCTGGCGCACGGCATCGCCCCGGCCTCGCTGCAGGCCGGCCTCGGCCCGGCGGTGCGGGGGCTCGCCGACGGGATGCCGATCCCGGTGCGGGTGCGCCTGCCCGACCGCCGGTTCCCGGCGCTGGTCGAGGGCACCGCCTACCTGGTCGCCTCCGAGGCACTCGCGAACGTCGTCAAGCACGCCCAGGCACGGTCGGCGGAGGTGGTCATCTCGGCGACCACGGAGCAGCTCTGCGTCTGCGTCTGTGACGACGGCGTCGGTGGCGCGTCGCTGCTGGAGGGCAGCGGGCTGCACGGTCTGGCCGACCGGGTCGAGAGCCTCGGCGGCTCGCTCCGCGTGGACAGTCCGGCCGGCCGGGGAACGTCGCTGGTCGCGGTGATCCCGTGCGCGTAGCGCTCGCCGACGACAGCGCCCTGTTCCGGGACGGGTTGCGCCTGCTTCTCGAGACCGCCGGCGTCGAGGTCGACCGCGGGGGTCCGCACCGCGGCCGCGCTGGTCGAGGTGGTGGCCGCCGACGCGCCCGACGCGGTGGTCCTGGACGTCCGGATGCCCCCGACGTTCACCGACGAGGGCCTCGCGGCAGCCGAGCAGATCCGCGACCTGGACACCGGCATCGCGATCCTGGTGCTCAGCGCGTACGTCGACCCGTCGTACGCCTCCCGGCTGCTGCGGCGCGGCAGCCGCGGGCTCGGTCTGCTCTCCAAGGACCGGGTCGCCGACCTGGCCACCCTCGTGGACGCGCTGGACCGGCTCTGCTGCGGCGGGACCGTCATCGACCAGGACGTGGTCGCGCACCTGTTCGACCGGCCCCGATCCTCGACCGCCCTGTCCTCGCTCACGCTGCGCGAGCGCGACGTGCTGGCGCTGATGGCCGAGGGCCGGACCAACGAGGCGATCGCAGCCACCCTGCACCTGAGCGAGCGCACCGTCGAGACCTACAACACGGTCATCTTCGACAAGCTCGGCATCGCGCCCAGCCGGGAGGACAACCGGCGGGTGCGGGCGGTGCTGACCTGGTTGCGGGGCGAGACCCCCACCGGTTGAGCCCCACGGCCTCCCCGACCGGGCCAGGCCCCGCGTCGCGCCAGCACGGACCCGCTCACCCGGCTGGCACGGAGGTCCCAGCCTGCGTGGATGGAGCACCCTCGAGACATCACCCGTCCAAGGAGCGCCCATGAACAGCACCAAGATCTCCCGGATCGCCTCGGCCGGCATCGTCACCGGCATCGCCACGCTGGCCTTCGCCGCCCCGGCGCAGGCCATGGTCCCGGACGCGCCCGGCGCTGGGACCCACAACACGACCGGCTCCCCGTCCGGTGACCCGAACTGGGCAGCACTCAGCGCCGGTGGCGTCGGGGTCATCGCGCTGGCCGGCGCCGGTGTGGCGGTGGTGCGCAGCCGCCGGCACGAACCTCCGCAGCACACGTGACGGGCTGAGAGCGGCCGGCTGCTGCGCCGGGCACCCAGCGAGCCGACGGGGGGCCCGCCTGCGGCGTCTAGCGCTTCAGCCGGCGGCTCCCGCCGTGCCAGTCCTCCTGCGCTCCCACCTCGTCCTCGGCGACGCCGAGCCCGCTCAGCTGGGGCAGCTCGCGCAGGCTCCGCTTGAGCTCCGCGAAGCCGGGGAACGACGCCAGCCCGACCACGTGGTCCCACAGCTCCACCGCCTGCTCCGGCGCCGGGAGCCGGCTGATCACGGGTCCGAAGAACGCGACCCCGTCCGGCGGCCGGAACTGGATGATCGGGGTGCCGACGTCCTTGCCGGTCAGCCCGAGCGCCTCGTCGGTCTCCTGCCGGATGGTGACGTCCCAGCTCTCGTCGTCCAGCGCGTCGGCCAGCTCCGGCCGGCAGCTCGGCCTCCTGCAGCACCGGCCCCAGGAACGCCGCGGTGCCGCGCACGTCACGGCTCTCGGAGCCGGCCAGCGGCTCGGCCTCGAAGATCCGGGCACCGAGCCCGGCGTAGAGCCGGGCCAGCGCAGCGCTGCCCGTGCTCGGCCCGGGTGCGCGCCGCCACCCGCAGCAGCCGGAGCCCGGCGGTGTGCCCGGCCTCGTACTCGGGCGGGAACTGTGCGGCGTAGTCGACGTGCGCGTTCACCAGGCGCAGCGAGATGAAACGCCACTCGACCTCGTAGTGCCGCTGCTCCTGCACCAGCCGGACCCACTTGCTGGTCATCCAGGCGAACGGGCACACCGGGTCGAAGTAGAAGGTGATGTCGGGCTTCGTCATGGTTGAAGCCTACGGCTCGACGTTCTACGGAGCCGGCGAGAGCACCCAGAGCACCTCGCAGGGCTGCTCGGCCGACTGGTTGCGCCAGGTGTGGGGGGTGCGCCCCGGCAGCGTCATCGCGTCCCCGGGCCCCAGGGTCACCGTCTCGTCCTCCAGCACCAGGTCCAGGCTGCCGCCCACCACGAAGACGAACTCGGTGTCGCAGTCCAGCGTGTAGAGCTCCTCGCCGCCGTGCCCGCCACCAGCGAGCTCGCTGTGGATCACCTCCACCTGCTGCTGGGTGCCCGGGGTGAGCAGCGTCTCCTCCGCACCGGCCGCGCCGAAGCTGATCGGCCGGCCCTCGCCGGCCCGGACGACCGCGGTCTCCGGAGGGTCGAACAGCGCGCCCACCCGCAGTCCGATCGCCTCGCACACCGCCACCAGCGACGCCACCGAAGGGGCGGCGGCGTCCCGCTCGAGCCGGCTGATGAACCCCTTGGTCAGCCCGGTGGCCTCGGCGACCGCCTCGATCGTCAGCTTCTGCGAGAGCCGGGCCGCGCGCAGCCGGGCGCCGATCCGGATCGCGACCGGGGGACGGGCGCCGGGCCGTGGGGTCACGGCAGCACTCCACCGCGACCGCCCGGACCGGCGCGCCGTCGGCCGCCTCGAGCGCGATCGGCAGCGCCATCACGAACGGCGCCGGCCAGTCGACCTGCCCCAGGTTGCGGAAGTTCTCACCGATCACCCCTCCGGCCCGGGCGATCAGGTGGTGCACCGGGAACCCCTCGCCCGGGTGCTGCTCGTCCGGCGTCTCGTCGAGGTTGATCGCGTCGATGCAGATCGTGCGCACCCCCCGCTCCAGCAGCCGGCGGCACGCCTCCGCGTCCAGGAACGGGTGCGCGAAGTACGACGGGGTGCCGTAGCGGGTGGACCACCCGGTGTGCAGCAGCACGACCACCCCGTCGCCGAGCCGGTCGGCCACCGGCTCGACGTGCTCCCAGGTGATCCGCCCCCGCTCGCCGGCCGCGGTGGCGTCGACCACGACCGCCGGACCGAGGAACCGCTCGAGCGGCACCTCGTCGATGCGCAGCGCGTCGTCCTCGAAGTGGTACGGCGCGTCGACATGGGTGCCGGTCTGGGAGCCCATCTGCACGCTCAGCAGGTTGAACCCGTCCCGGTCCACCGTGCTGTGCGCGCTCAGCGCCGGCTCCGGGTCACCCGGGTAGACCACCGTGCCGGGCCCGATCGGGACGGACAGGTCGACCAGGCGAGTGATCCTCATGGACAACAACTATTGCATGTGATGAAACATGCCCCTAGCGTTCCCGTCGCGGACCCGACGCGACGTCGTGGACCACCGACGAGAAGAGGGCACGGAATGACCAGCCAGCAGCACGATCCGGGGAGCGGTCCGATGCCCGTCGTACGCCCCCGGACCACCGAGGTGGAGCAGCACGGGATCGACACCATCCCGGCCGGGCACCGGCACTCGCGCCCGCTCGACCTGTTCCGCATCCAGTTCGGCGGCGCCAACACGTTCGCCACCGTGATCCTCGGGACCTTCCCGATCCTGCTGGGGCTCTCGCTGTGGCAGGCCGTGGCAGCCACCGTGGTCGGCGTTCTCGTTGGCGCCCTGATCCTGGCGCCGATGGGCCTGTTCGGGCCGACCACCGGGACCAACAACGCGGTCAGCTCCGGGGCGCACTTCGGGGTCCGGGGCCGGGTGGTGGGCTCGTTCCTGTCGCTGCTCACCGCGATCGCGTTCTACTCCATCTCGGTCTGGGTCAGCGGGGACGCCTTCGTCGGCGCCCTCGTCCGGCTGGTCGGCGTCACGGACTCGGACCTGCTGCGCGGCATCGTCTACGCGGTGATCGGCGGCGTGGTGATCGTGGTGGTCGTCTACGGCTACCTGTTCATGCTCCTGGTCAACAAGATCGTCGTGGTCGGCAACACCGTGCTGATCCTGCTGGGCATCGTCGCCTACGCCTCGAGCTTCGACTTCTCCTACGACCCCGGGCCGAGCGCCTACGCGCTCGGCTCGTTCTGGCCGACGTTCGTGCTCTCCGCCCTGATCGTGATGGGCAACCCGATCTCGTTCGGCGCCTTCCTGGGCGACTGGACCCGCTACATCCCCGCCCACACCGCCCCGGCCCGGCTGCTCGGTGCCACGATCGCCGCCCAGGGGGCCACGCTGGTGCCGTTCCTGTTCGGCGTCGCCACCGCGACCCTGGTCGCGGGCCAGGCCGACTACGTCGTGGCGCTGATCAACGCCTCGCCGCTCTGGTACGCGGTGCTGCTGATGGTGGTGGCGTTCCTCGGCGGTCTCTCGACCGGGATCACCTCGCTCTACGGCACCGGCCTGGACTTCTCCTCGGTCTTCCCGCGGCTCTCCCGGGTGCAGGCATCGCTGTTCATCGGGGCGCTCGCGTTCGTGTTCATCCTGGTCGGCCGGCTGGCCTTCGACCTGATCTCCAGCGTCAACGCCTTCATCGGCGCCATCGTCATCTGCACCACGCCCTGGATGGTGATCATGACCATCGGGTACGTCGTGCGCCGCGGCTACTACCGCGAGGCGGACCTGCAGGTGTTCAACCAGGGCCGCACCGGCGGCCTGTACTGGTTCACCAACGGCGTCAACTGGCGCGGGATGATCGCCTGGATCCCCTCGGCGGTCCTCGGGCTGCTGTTCGCCAACTACCCGCCGCTCATCGAGGGGCCCTTCCGGAACGCCGCCGGCGGCGTCGACCTGAGCCTGGTGGTGGCGATCGGTCTGGCCGCGGTGGTCTACGTGGTGATGCTGTTCGCCTTCCCCGAGCCGCGCTACGTCTTCGGCCCGGACGGCCCGCGCTGGGTGCCCAGCGCAGACGTCAGCGCTCCCGCCGTCGTGGACAACGACGCGGCCTCGGCGCACCGGGTCCGCACCCGCCGCCCGCACGCGCAGCAGGGCTCTGATGTCTGAGCCCCGCTCCGGCCCGCCCGGCGGCCCGGTCGGCCCCGTCGACGGCACCCAGGTGCCGCGGTTCGCCGGCCCCGCCACCTTCGCCCGGCTGCCCCGCATCGACGAGGTCTCCGACGTGGACGTCGCGGTGGTCGGGGTGCCCTTCGACGCGGGGGTGTCCTACCGGCCGGGCGCCCGCTTCGGACCGGCACACGTGCGGGAGTCCTCCCGGCTGCTGCGGCCCTACAACCCGGCCGCCGACGTGGAGCCGTTCGCCCGGCAGCAGGTCGTCGACGCCGGTGACATGGTCGCCAACCCGTTCGACATCGAACAGGCCATCAGCCAGGTCGAGGCCGGGGCCCGGTCCCTGCTCGAGCGCAGCGAGCGGCTGGTGACGATCGGCGGGGACCACACCATCGCGCTGCCCCTGCTCCGCGCGATGGCCGCCAAGCACGGTCCGGTGGCGGTGGTGCACTTCGACGCGCATCTCGACACCTGGGACACCTACTTCGGGGCGCCGTACACCCACGGCACGCCGTTCCGCCGGGCCTCCGAGGAGGGTCTGATCGACCGCTCGGGGTGCCTGCACGTGGGGACCCGAGGCCCGCTGTACTCCACGCAGGACCTGCACGACGACCGCGACCTCGGCTTCCAGGTGGTCGGCAGCGTCGAGATGGACGACCTCGGGGCCCGCGGGGTGGTCGAGCGGATCCGCGAGCGCGTCGAGGAGCGGCCGGTCTACGTCTCGGTGGACATCGACGTGCTGGATCCGGCGTTCGCCCCCGGCACCGGCACCCCCGAGGCCGGCGGGCTCAGCTCCCGGGAGCTGCTGGCGATCCTGCGCGGCTTCTCGACGCTGAACCTGGTCGGCGCCGACGTCGTCGAGGTCTCCCCGGCCTACGACCACGCCGAGGTGACCGGGATCGCCGCCTCGCACGTGGTGTACGAGGTGCTCTCGGCGCTCGCGCTGCAGGTCGGGCCATGAGCGTCACGACCGAGGTGCTGGCCGCGGCCGAGGCGGTCGTGGACGCGTTCGGGCGCCACGACGTGCCCGCCTACTTCGCGGCGTTCGCCCCGTCGGCGACCTTCACCTTCCACGCGCATCCCGAGCCGCTGCGCTCCCGGGCGGCCTACGAGCGGCTGTGGCGCAGCTGGGAGCAGGACGGCTTCCGGGTGCTCTCGTGCGCCTCCTCGGACCGGCTCGTGCAGGAGCTCGGCGACGTCGCGGTGTTCACCCACCGGGTGGCCACCCGGGTGCGCTTCGGCGAGGTCGAGGAGGCGTTGGACGAGCGCGAGACGATCGTGTTCGCCCGCGTCGGCACCGGGTGGGTCGCGGTGCACGAGCACCTGTCCCCCACCTCCACCGGCCCGGCCTGACCCGACCGCGGCTCAGCGCTCCCGGCGCCCCGAGCGGAGCTGCCGCAGCACCGCGGGGCCGCCGACCTGCTCGACGTAGCCGGGGTCGCCGACCACGACCAGCTGGTCCCGGGCCCGGGACAGCCCGACGTAGAGCCGCTCGCGGGACCGCTCCGCGGGCTGGTGCTCGTTCAGCGCCAGGATGACCGCGGGGCGCTCGAGCCCCTTGAAGCCGAGCACGTGCCCGTAGAACACCTGCTCGGCGTCCCAGAAGGTGTCCCAGTAGCGGTCCGGCCCGGCGTCCTGGCGGGCCCGCTGCTCGGGGTGCCGGCTGCCGGTGGTCAGCAGTGCCAGGTCCGCCGGACGCCAGCCGAGGTCCAGCAGACCGTCCACCTCGTCCTCGGCGCGGTCCAGCGCCTCGGCCGCGGCGCACTCGACGAAGCCGATCTCGGGTCCGTCGACGTCGGCCACCCGCATCCGGATCGGGGCGAGCGTCGAGAAGCTGGTCGCGATCTGACGGGTGTTGCGGAGGTTCTGGTCGAGCACCAGCGGGACCAGTCCGGCCGGTGGGCCGCCGAACCGCGAGAACACCCGCTGGCCCTCGTCGGAGAACACGTAGAGCCCGCCGGTGTCCGGGTCCTTGAGCGCCGCGAGCGCAGCCGGCCACCACCGGTCCGCGAAGTCCTGCGCCTCGTCCACCACGACAGCGTCGAACAGTCGCCCGACCGGCTGCCGGGCACCAAGGTCGACCATCAGGTCGGGCAGCTCGACCTCCCAGAAGCTGCTGTCGTCGTCGCTGCCGGTCGGCGCACCCCAGGCCACCCCCAGGTTGTGGAACGTGCCGACGTACGCCGGCCGCTCGCGACGGGGGAACGTCGCCACCCGGCGCTGCAGCCAGGCCGCCAGTCCCCGCGAGTAGCAGGTCAGGGCCACCCGTCGGCCCTCGCGGCTGAGCCGCCGGGCCTGCTCGACGGCCAGCCAGGTCTTGCCGCTGCCCGCGCCGCCGCGCACCTCGACGCGGTGCAGGGCCCGCGCGGCGCGCAGGATCACCGCCTGCTCGGCGCTGAGCCGCTCGACCTCGTCCGCGCGCTCCGCGGACGCCCCGATCAGGTCGCGCTGCGGCAGCCCACGACCACCGAGCACCTCGGCCAGGGCCTGCACGTCGTCGAGGTCGAGCAGCCGCTTGCCGTTGGTCTGGCCGGTCACCACGCCCCGCAGGAACCCGGCCAGGTCGCCGAGGTCGTCGCGACCGGCCACCTGCCACCGCTGCGCGTCCGGCAGCGCGAAGTCGTCGTCGACGAGGGTGTACGGAAGCACCACCGCGTGTCCCCAGCGGATCGGCGCGCGGCCGCGCCAGCGCGGGTCCCCGTCCAGCCACGCGCGCAGTGCGTACTGGGCCTCGCGGGCCTGCTGCACAGGGTGGATCCGCCGCGGCGCGCCGTCCCGGCGCTCCATCCACCAGGCGTCACCCTCGCACCAGACCCGGCTGCCCTTCACCTCCACGACGACCACTCCGCCGTCCGCGAAGACCACCCCGAGGTCGATCTCGTGGTCCTTGCCCCGGTCCGAGACCCGCTGGCCGCTCAGCAACAGGTCGTCCGGACCGAGCTGGTCGCGCAGCAGCTCCCAGACCCGCCGCTCGCTGGCGGTGACGAACGACGGTCTCGGCGGCACCAGCGTGGGGCCGCCGCTCACTGCTCCCACAGCCCCGGCTCGCCGTCGTCGAGCCCGGGGAGCGCCTCGTCCCAGGACCGGCCCGACCGCCGGCCGGCACCCTCCCGGCCGGCACCCTCCCGGCCGGCACCCTCCCGGCCGGCGTCCCGAGCGGCATCCCGCTCCACGAGCACCCGGAGCGCACCGCTGAGAAGGTCGGTCAGCCGCTCGGCGGCCTGCACCCCCCGGCTGGCGGCCGCCACCTCCTGGGCGTCCCCGGTCAGCATCGCCTCGTCCCGGGCGCGCCGTGCGGTCGCCTCGCACCGCCCGTTCCAGCCGAGCAGGGTGAGCACGAGCGCGCGGTCGAGATCGCACGCAACGCAGGCGCGCTCCGGGTCGACCACTCCCGGGGAGCTCTGCGCCAGCCGCTGGAGCGCCAGCACCGCCGGGTGCCGGGACCAGTCCTCAACCTCGCCGGCGACGGCGTGCGCGTCCTCGCCGGAGAGCTCGAACGCCCGACGGCCGCCGACCCGGGCCACCAGGTCGTCGTCGACCCGGTCGACCGTCCTGGCCAGCACCTCCAGCATCGAGCGCAGATGCAGCGGGGCGAACGGCAGCGCCGGTAGGAACACCCGGGCCATCACGGTGTCCTCGGTGAGCACGAACGTCACCAGCCGGACGTCACGGTTGAGCACCGCCACCTCGAAGGCGGCGCGCTCGCGGTCACGGACCCCGCACACCAGCGCCGAGAACAGCTGGACCACGGGGGCGTCGTCGAGCACCCGCACCCAGACCAGTCCACTGCCGTTGACCACCGCCACGTCGTCGTCCTCGTCGTGCTCCGGGGGTCGACCGACCACCCGTACCAGCGCCTGGTCGACCAGGGACCTCAGGTGCTCGTGGTCCGCGGGCACCACCGCCAGCGGCTCGTCCGGCTCCCCCGCAGCCTCGACGGGCACCGCCGGCTGGGACAGGCCTCGCAGCTGCTCGGAGGACAGGAACGCCGGGTGCGCGACCCCGAACACGTCGCGCAGGGCCCGTGCCGCCAGGACCGCGAGCTGGTCGGCGTGGTTGCGCGGCCGGTCGAGGTGGAAGTTCGACGAGCCCCCGAGGGTGTCGAGGACGTCGCCGACGGCGTCGTCGGCGTCGTCGTGGGCGTCGTCGTGGGCACCGTGCGTGGGCGCCAGCCAGCCCAGGGCGGTGAGCGCTTCGGCCCCGTCGGCGTCGATCCGGTGCCCGTCGGCCAGGTAGTCGTTACCCGACACCTCGGCCCGCACCAGGTCCCCGCCCCACGCGCGGAACTGCACGTAGGGCGCGCAGCCCTCGCCCCCGGTCTCGTCGCTCGCGGACTCGGCCTCGACCAGCAGCACCTCGTCGTCCTCCATGGCCGCGACGTGGTCGGCCAGCCGGGACTGGAAGGCGCTCCAGGCCCGCTCCGTGGTCCGGTCCAGATCGAACCCCGCGAACTCGTCCATCCCTGACCCCCGTGCACTCGACCCCTGCCAGCAGCAACGAACCTAGCGGTGACCGAGGACACGTGCGCGGAGCGTCGCAGCGGTGGGTGGTGCGCTCACGGCCGCGCGCGCAGCCCGCTGGCCCGGGCGATCGGGCGCTCGACCGCCGCGGTCAGCGCCGCGCCGGTGCCGACCACCCGCACGTGCTCCTTGGCCCGGGTGATCGCGGTGTACAGCAGCTCCCGGGTCAGCAGGGGCGAGTCCGCGGGAGGCAGCACCAGCGTCACCCGGTCGAACTGGCTGCCCTGGCTGCGGTGCACCGACATCGCGTGCACGGTCTGCACGTCGGAGAGTCGGCTGACCGGCACCAGGTCCACCACCCCGTCGCGTCGAAAGGCCGCCCGGACTGCGCCGTCGACGACGACCACCACTCCCGTGTCCCCGTTGAACAGCCGCAGCTGGTAGTCGTTGGCGGTCACCAGGAGGGGACGCCCGACGTACCAGCGGCCCTCGGCGGCGTAGCCCGCCACCCCGTCGCGCAGCCAGCTCTCGATGCGGTCGCTCCAGCCCTGGACGCCGTAGCCGCCCTCCCGGTGCGCGCACAGCAGCCGCTGCCGCTCCAGGGCGGCCAGCGCGCCCACGGCGTCCCCCGCGCGGGCGGCGGCCACCACCGCGGCACCGGCCGCGACGGCCTCGCGGCGCAGTCCCGCGACCGGGTCGGCCCCGCCGTCCCCGACCGGGGCGCCGACGGGGGCGCCGGCCGGGGTGCCGGTCCGGTCACCGGCAGCGCTGCTGGTCCGGCCGTCCGCCGGGCCGCTCGCGACGTCGCCGGTCGACGCCGCGTCCACGTCCACGTGCTCGACCCCGGGCGGAGCAGCCGCCAGCACCGCGAGCACCTCGTCGGTCCGGCCCGCACGGACGGCCTCGGCGAGGTCCTTGATGCCGCCGGAGAAGCGGTGCACCCTGGCCAGCCGCACCACCCCCCCGTGCACCGCCGCGGTCCGCTCGTCGGCGGTCAGGTCGTCGAGATCGAGCGCCGGCAGCTGCTGGGCGCCCGCCGGTACGTCGGCCAGGGACGCCTCCCGCGCCACCAGGTCGCCGAGCACGGCACCGGCCTCCACCGAGGCGAGCTGGTCCGGGTCGCCGACCAGCACCAGCCGGCAGTCGGGACGCAGCGCCTCCGCGAGGCGGGCCATCAGGGTCAACGACACCATCGAGGCCTCGTCCACGACCACCACGTCGTACGGCAGCCGGTTGTACCGGTCGTGCCGGAAGCGGCCCCGGGCCCCCGGCCGCCAGCCCAGCAGGCGGTGCAGCGTGCTGGCGGTCAGCGGGCCCAGCCGCTCGCGGTCCGCGACGGAGAGCGCGGTGTCGCTCACCCCGGCGACCGCCTCGGTGAGACGGGCCGCGGCCTTTCCGGTGGGGGCGGCCAGCGCGATGCGCGGTGTGGCTCCCGGCTGGTCGGCGAGCACGGCCAGCAGCTTGGCCACCGTGGTCGTCTTGCCGGTGCCCGGGCCGCCGGCGAGCACGCTGACCCAGCGGTGCGCCGCCAGCACTGCCGCGAGCCGTTGCCGGTCGGGCTCCGGCGCCGGGAACAGCCGCCGCAGGGCGGCCTGCAGCCGGGCGGTGTCCACCTGTGGCTGCGGGCGAGCGGCAGCCTCGTCCAGGACCTCGGCGATGCAGCGCTCCTGTCGCCAGTACCGGTCGAGGTACAGCAGCCCGTCGACCAGGCGCAGCGGTCGGTCGGCGGCCCCCTCCGGGCCCACCCCCACCAACACGCTGGCCGCGAGCGAGCCCACCCAGGCGGCGGGGTCGGGCCAGGGCAGGGCCTCGACCGCCGCCGGCTCGACCCCCTCGACCGCTGTGGTCCGGGCTGCGGTCGGCACGTCGAGGCAGACCGAGCCCCCGCGCAGTCCGCGCACGACCAGGGCGGCCGCGAGCAGGACCGCCTCGTCCCGCTCGCCGCCGAGCCGGCCCAGCCGCTGTGCCACATGCACGTCCGCGGCTCCCAGCACGCCCGCGACGTTGAAGGCGGCCAACGTGCCGGTGGCGCGCCGGACCCGCTGGGGCGAGGAAGGGTCACGGTCGTCGTGCAACCCGGGCCGGCTGGCAGGTGTGCTCATCGGGTGGCACCCCGGTCCAGCAGCTCGGACAGCGCGCACACCAGCGGCGCCCCCGGCGACCACGAGAACACCCCGCACGGCATGCCGTCGACCACCGGCGTCGCCGGCCCGGCCATCCCCCGTAGGAACAGGTAGAGGACGCCGCCGAGGTGGACGGCCGGGTCGTAGCCGGGCTGCCGCCACCGCAGGAACCGGTGCAGGGCCACCGAGTAGAGCAGCGCCTGCAACGGGTAGTGCGCGGCGCGCATGCCGTGGGCCATCGCGGCAGGCCGGTAGTCCCGCGTGGTCAGGTCGTCGGCCCCCAGCCAGTTGGTCTTGTAGTCGACCACGAGGTAGCGGGGGCCGCCCTCGGCGTCGCGCACCCGCAGCACCACGTCGATGCTGCCGCCCAGGAAGCCTCGGAGCCGTCTCCCTGCGAGCAGCGGCGCGGCCAGGTCGTCGGCGTAGCCGCGCAGCGGGTCGTCGACGGCCAGGTGCCGACGCAGCAGCTCCGCCACCTGGCCGACCACGGCCTCCCCGGTGGGGGTGTCGCCGCCGAGCAGCGGCATCTCGAAGTCCAGCTCGTCGAGGCGGTCGCGGCGGGTGAGGTCGGCCAGGCGCAACCCGCCGGCCAACGACCCCAGTGGCGTCGACAGCGCGGGCAGCAGCGCGTCGGCGAGCTCGGGGGCCGGGACGCCGGTGTAGCGCTGGGAGCCCTCCGCCTCGCACCGCTCGACCAGGCGGGCGCGCAGGTCGGACGCGGCGAAGTCGGTGTGCTCGAGCACGGCGTGCACGAGCGTGCCGAACGCCGCGCCCTTCGGCAGCGCGGCCATCGGGGAGGGCAGGTCGGCCCCGCCGCCCGTGCCCCCCGAACCGCCGGTCCCGCCGTCGAGCCGGGTCGCCTCCCCCGTCGGCCCGGCCGGCTCCGGCTCGTCGACCGTGCCCGGCTGCTCGGACTCGCTGGAGACCCCGGTCCGCACCGGCTCGTCGTGCAGCCCCGCGATCAGCCCCGAGTACGAGGTCCGGGTCCAGGAGAGGTCGAGGGTCCGTCCGAACCGGCGAAGGTCCAGGTGCGGGGACGTCGCCACCGGCGGCTGCCACACGAGTCCCGTGCCGCCGGTCGCCGGCTCGACGGCGATGGTGCCCTCGGACCTGGCTGCGAGCCGGTCGAGGTGCTGGCGTACGTAGCCGTCGGTGCCGACCGGCGTCACGTCGGGCACCTCCCCCCCGGGACCGCGGTCCCCGAACAGCAGCCGGTGCAGCGGCGCGGTGCGGGTGTTGCCGGCCGGTGCCCAGTGCGCGACCACCTGGCAGCGCGCCCGGGTGAGCGCCACGTAGGCCAGGCGCAGGGACTCGCCCGCCTCCTCGGCCGCGTGCACCGCTCGTCGCCCGGCGTACCCCGGGCCGGTGGGGCCGCCGACGTCCACGACCCGGAGCCCGTCCCGGTCATGCAGCCGGAGCGGGTCGGGACTGGCGAACACGTGCTTGTCCCACAGGAACGGCACGTAGACGATCGGGAACTCCAGCCCCTTGCTGCGGTGGACGGTGACCACCTGGACCGCCTTGGCGTCCGACTCCAGCCGCCGGCTGCGCTCCTCGTCGGCGTCGTCCTCGGCCTCCCGCACCCGCCGACGCAGCCACTCGACGAGCGAGGCCACCCCGAGCGCGCTGCCCGTGCCGGCGGCGTGCAGTGCCTGCGCGATGTGCCGCAGGTCGGTGAGCCGGCGCTCGCCGTGCTCGACGGACAGCACCCGCTCGACCAGCCCGGACCCGACCAGCACCTCCACGAGAGCGGCCACCCCGCGGCCGGTGAGCACCTCGGCCCACTCGTGCAGCCGTGCGCCGAGCTCGTCGAGCGCGCCGTCGTCGTCGGCGGCGAGCCGGCCGGCATCCCAGCCGACGAAGGCGGTCAGGGCTGCGGACCGGGCGAGCCCGGGACGGTGCGGCTGCTCCAGCGCGGTGAGCAGGGTCAGCCAGTCGCTCGCCGCCTCGGAGAGGAACACGCTGGACGTGCCGGTGAGCACGACCGGGACACCCACGTCCTGCAGGCAGTCGCGCACCGTGACGCCGTCGTCGTTGCGCTGCACCAGGACCGCCACGTCCGCCGGCTCCACCGCACGCTGCCGGCCGCCCTCCTCGAGGGTCGCGCCCGAGGACAGCAGGCGCACCACGTCCGCTGCCACGTCGCGCGCGACGTGCGGACGGACGTCCTTCACCGACAGCACGTCACCGCGGCCGGGGGGCAGCAGCCCGCGGTCGACCACCCGGAGCCGCAGTGGCGAGCCCGCCCCTCCGGGGCCTGCGACGAGCCGGCCGCCCGGGTGCGCGGCCGCTACCGGGTGCGCGACGATCCGTGGGTCGCCGAGCGCGGAGCCGCCGACCACCTCGGCGAGGGCGCGCAGCAGCGGCGCGTCGCTGCGCCAGTTGGTGCCGAGGGTCTGCCGGGTGCCGGCCGTGCCGGTGGCCAGCAGGTAGGTGCTGACGTCCGCGCCGCGGAAGGCGTAGATCGCCTGCTTCGGGTCGCCGATCAGCACCAGGGTGCGGTGCCCGTGGAAGGCTCGCTCGAGGATCTCCCACTGCACCGGGTCGGTGTCCTGAAACTCGTCGACGAGCACCACCGCGTAGCGGCCCCGCACCCGGGAGCACGCGTCGGCACCGGTGACCGGGTCGCTCAGCGCGTCGCGCAGGTGCACCAGCAGGTCGTCGTAGTCGATCACGCCGTGGCTGCGCTTGCGTCGCTCCACCTCGTCGCGGACCCGGTCGGCGAGCCGCCGCCGGACGTCCGCCAGCGAGCCGGACTCGGCGTCGACCGGCTCCAGCCGGGACTGCCGCTCGGACACCGCGGCGGCCGCGACGCGGTGGGCGGTGGCCAGGTCGAACGGCGGTGGTGAGCTGCCCGCGCGTGCGTAGGCGCGCAGATAGAGGTCTCCGGCCACCTCGGTGACCAGGTCGGCCGCCGTCTCGCTGAGGGCCGGGTCGGCGTCGACGTCGGCCGCGACGCCCAACCCGGCCAGCATCTGATGGCAGAAGCCGTGCGTGGTCGCGATGGTGGCCGCGTCGAAGTTGGCGACCGCGTGCGCCAGGCGGGCGCGCCGTACGTCGACCTCGTCGGCCGCGCCGCGGGCCAGGTGCCGGACCACCGGGTCCTCGGCGGCCCGGGCCTGCTCGGCGTCGGCGAGCTCGGCGGTGGTCCGGACGAGCCGCTCACGGACCCGCTCGCGCAGCTCCACGGTGGCGGCGCGACCGAACGTGACCAGCATCAGCTCCTCGACCCGGGCGACCCCCTCGGCGACGTACCGGGCCGCCAGCGCCGCGATCGTGTGGGTCTTGCCGGTGCCGGCGCTGGCCTCCAGCACCGTGGTCCCGGTGGGCAGGGCGCCCGTACAGGTCGAAGACCGCCCCCGGCGCGGCTCCCGCGCCGCTCATCCGCTCACGATCCGCTCGGCACCGAGCAGCGGCTCCCAGACCACGCGGGCCAGCTGTCCGAAGAGGCTGCCCTCCTCGGCCCACGCCAGGTCCGCCCGTGCGGGCGCCTGCGTCAGCGGGCCGAAGGACCCGTCCCCCCACACCCGGCGGGTCTCGGCGTCGTCGTGCTCGCCGATCGCGCGGCCCTCATAGGTCCGCTGCCACTCGGTGGCCGCCTTCAGCTCGCTGGCCCGGACCGGGGAGCCGGCCCGGCGCCGCTCGGCGTAGGCACACGACGTCTTCGGCGCGAGCGGCAGCGGGCTGCACAGACCGGCGCGGTAGACCGCCACGAGCTCGGCCAGCACGGCCAGCGCGTCGTCCTGTGCCGGCGCGGCCAGGCAGGACATGCTCAGGCCGTCGCGGGCCCGACCGACCGTGGCCGCGCTCACCCCCGGGGCGCCGGCAGCGGCCAGGGCGAGCAGGTGCACCCAGGCGCGCAACCGGTGCTTGGCGCCCAGCCTGGAGTAGACGACGCGCACCAGGCGGTCGCCGTGGACGCCGGGCACGGTGCCGGCGAGCCGGACCCCGGCAGCGAGGCCGAGGGACACGTCGACCGCGACCGGACCGCCCTGCCGCAGGCCTGCGGTCCGGGTGACCAGCGCCTCGACCCGCTCGGCGACACGGTCGACGACCCTGCCGCCCAGCGGTCCCGGCGGCAGGTCTCCGCGCAGCCACTCGGCCCGGACCGCGCGCTCGCGGGTGACGCCGGCCAGGCCGGCGGTCAGCAGCCGCTCGCCGACCGACCACTCCTGCAGGTGGTCAAGCTCGACGGGCAGGGTGTCCGCGGGCTCGTCGTCCTCGGCCGGGCCGGCGAGACCGAGCCGCTGCCGCAGGAAGGCCCGGGCCGGGTGCTCCAGGAGCCGGACCAGCCTGTCCAGCTCGACGACGTCCCCCGGAGGCAGGTCCGCGAGCGGCCCCGGCAGGAACGGCTGTGCCGGGCTGCGCGGCGCGAGCAGCGCCCTGGCACCCGCGAACGACGCGCCGTCGAAGCTGAACACCCGGGTGCCACCGAGCTCGCCGGCCACGAAGTTGCGGGCGTCGAAGGGCTGCAGCGGGTGCCGCACCAGCACTCCGGGACGGTCCGGGCCCCCCGGTGCCATCGTCTTGTCCAGCACGTCGAGCAGCTCGCCCAGCGGAACCGCAGGCGGGCGGACCGCCCCGGTGCGCTCGTCGGCGCCGGAGTAGAGCACCACCAGCCGCTCCCCGGCGGCGAGCACGGCGTCGAGGAAGAGCTGGCGGTCCTCCGAGCGTGCGTCGCGCTCCCCGACCCGGGGCTCGCGGGCCAGCACGTCGTCGCCGTCGGCGTGGGTGCCGCGCGGGAACACGCCGTCGTCGATGCCCAGCAGGCAGACCACCCGGTGCGGCACCGACCGCATCGGCACCATCGAGCACATGGTGAGCTGCCCGGTGCGGAAGTTCGCCCGGGTCGGGCGACCGGCGAGCCGGCGGCCCAGCAGCGCGCGGACGTCCGCGAGTCCCAGCGGCAGCGACCCGGCCCGGTCGCCGGCGGAGGCCAGCAGGTCGGTGAGCTCGCGCCGGGTCTCCGTGGTCTGCCAGGAGTCCGTCGGCGCGGAGCGGGTCAGGTCCTCGACGGCGGTGGCCAGCGCCTCCACCCAGGCCGTCAGCGGCTGCTGCCCGCGCAGCGCCTCCAGGGCGGTCGTCAGCCGGTCGACCAGCTCCGCGAAGCGGCCCGCCAGGTCCGCCTCGTTGCTCTCCACGTCGTCCAGCGGGAGCGCGAGCCCCACGGTGCGCAGCTCCTCCTCGTCCATCGCGACCCCGACCAGCAGCCGGTCGAGACCCGTCTGCCAGGTGTTCTGCGGGACGCCGTCGAGCCGGTACGGCGACCGGCCGGCCGCGTCCAGCCCCCAGCGGACGCCGGACCGGCGCACCCAGTCCCCGACCCGCTCCAGCTCGTCGTCGTCGAAGCCGAACCGGGCCCGGACGGCCGGAGCGGCCGCGAGGTCGAGCACCTCGGAGCTGGTGACCCGGGCGTCGGCCAGGGCCAGCAGCCGCCCGACCACGGTGAGCACCGGGTTGGTCTGCCGGAGCGACCGGTCCGCGAGCCGGACCCGGAGCCGGTGCCCGGGGTGTCCCGGGGTGCCGGGAGGATGCGACCCCGAGCCCCCGGGGGCGGCACCCGCAGCTCCGGGTCCGGCCTCGGCGTCCGCAGCCAGACCGAACGCGGCCGTGACCAGCGGCGCGTAGGCCTCGATGTCGGGGCACATCACGATGATGTCCCGGGGCTCCAGGCCGGGATCGTCGGCCAGGGTGGCCAGCAGCACCTCGCGGAGCACCTCCACCTGGCGCTGGCGGCCGTGGCAGGCGTGCACCTGCACCGACCGGTCGGTCGGCGACCACACGTGCGCCCCGCGGGGCGGGCGGTCCTCGCGCAGGTCCCGCTGCACGGCCGCGAGCAGCGTGTCCGCCGGCGCCGCCGGGGCGGGGGCCGGGAGGTGCTCGTCGAGGTCCGGCCGCAGCGACGCGGCCAACCGGACCTGCAGCTCGCGCGTGTCCCGGCCGCAGGAGGCGAGCAGCGGGTGGCGGGCCAGGTCCACGGTCGGGTCGGCGCGCCGCGACGTGACCCCGGGACGGGCCGCCGCGACCCGCTCCCAGAGCGCCGGCGAGGGGTGCGGCAACCATAGGTGCACGTCGCGGTGCACCGCGAGCGCGTCGAGCACCTGCACCTGGTCGGCGCTCAACCGGGTCGGCCCGAACAGCGACAGCCGCTCCGGCAGGTCGACGGCGCCGCCGTCCTCCCGGAGCCGGCGGCAGGCCTGGTCCACCCGCTCGGCCGGGCTGGCCACGCCGACCCTCGTGCGCAGCCGCCGCCACAGCTCGGCCTGCCAGACCAGGTCGGTGTCCAGCGGCAGGTCGTGGCCGTCGGTGTCGGAGCCGGCGGCCCAGGCCCGCAGCAGGGTGGGCCGCTGCGCGCCGTACCCGGTGAAGAGAGCGGCCAGCTTCTGCGCGGTGGTCATCCGGCGGCCTTGGTCCCCACCGCCGTCGGGGCGTTCGGGATGCCGATCCAGGTGCCGTCCTAGGTGCCGGCCGAGCGTGCGGCACCACGGCTCCGCGGCGCAGCGGTCGATCACGTCCAGCAGCGACCAGGCCAGCCGGTGCTCCACCCAGGGGTCGTCATCCGGGTCGAGACCGGTCGCCACCGCCACCACCGTCCCGACCAGCCGCGTCGGCGAGGGGAACTGCACGTGCGCGCACACGCCGTCGGCGCGAGCGACGTCGCGTCCGGCGCCGGGCGGGGTCGTGCCGAGGATCGTCGACAGGGACTGCGCGATCCAGCGCTCGACCCCTCGCGAGGGCACCGCGACCAGCTCCGGAGAGAACGGGTCGCTCGGAGCGGTCGCCAGCATCCCGGCCAGTCCCCCCACCAGCGCGTCGGCCCGCTCGGAGCGGTGGAGCTGCAACGTCACGCGACCTCCCCTCCGATGACCGGCGTGCTGACGGCGTCCCGGCGACACCGGGCTCGACCCTAGGCCACCCCACCGACGGCAACGAGCGGGCCGCGAGGCTACCGGTGAGTCACTTGTCGGCGGGGTTTGCCAGAATGAGAGGACCACACACCCCGGAGGTACGTCGATGCAGCTGGAGCTGTCCCCCGAGGACGCCGCGTTCCGCGAGGAGATGCGCGCGTTCTTCACGACCGCGGTCCCGCAGGAGATCCGCGACGCCGTCGCAGCGCGTCGCGAGCTCGGCAAGGACCAGATCGTCGAGAGCCAGCAAATCCTCAACGCCGCCGGGCTGGCCGTGCCGCACTGGCCCGAGGAGTGGGGGGGCCGCGGATGGTCGCCGCTGCGTCGGCACATCTGGCACGAGGAGATGCAGCGCGCCTGCGTGCCCGCGCCGCTGGCGTTCAACACCTCGATGGTGGGGCCGGTGATCGCGGCCTTCGGGACCCAGGAGCAGAAGGAGCGCTTCCTGCCGGCGACCGCCAACCTCGACATCTGGTGGAGCCAGGGCTTCTCCGAGCCGGACGCCGGCTCCGACCTGGCCTCGCTCCGCACCACCGCGGTGCGCGACGGCGACGAGTGGGTGGTCAACGGCCAGAAGACCTGGACGACGCTCGGCCAGCACGGCGACTGGATCTTCAACCTGGTGCGCACCGACCCCGATGCCAAGAAGCAGGCGGGCATCTCCTTCCTGCTCGTCGACATGACCAGCCCCGGCGTCACCGTGCGCCCGATCGAGCTGATCGACGGCGGCCACGAGGTCAACGAGGTGTGGTTCGAGGACGTCCGCGTGCCTGCGGAGAACCTCGTCGGGGAGGTCAACAGGGGCTGGGACTACGCGAAGTTCCTGCTGGGCAACGAGCGGGTCGGCGTCGCACCGGTCGGCGCGACCAAGCGGGTGCTCGCCCAGGCCAAGGACTACGCACGCTCGGTGGTGCTGCCCGGAGGGCTGACCCTGCTCGACGACCCGCTGACCGCCGCCCGGATCGCCGAGCTGGAGAACGACCTGCTCGCGCTCGAGCTGACCGCGCTCCGGGTGGTGGCGCACTCGGCCGACGGCAAGCCGCACCCGGCGTCCTCGGTGCTCAAGCTGAAGGGCACCGAGCTGCAGCAGGCCGTCAGCGAGCTGGTGGTGGACCTCGCCGGCCCGGCCTCGCTGGCCTCCGGCGCGACCGAGGGCTCGGACCTGCCGGACTGGGCGCGCCGCTCGACCCCGGTCTACCTGAACCTCCGCAAGGCGTCGATCTACGGAGGGTCCAACGAGATCCAGCGGCAGATCATCGCGAAGACCATCCTGGGACTCTGAGAGGCGACTGACGTGGACTTCACCTATGACGAGGAGCAGCTGGCGCTGCGCGACGCCGTTCGCGGGCTGGTCGGCAAGTCCTACGCCGACTTCGAGACCCGGCGGCGCGCCGTCGCGGACGAGCCCGGCTTCGACGAGAAGCTGTGGACCCGGCTGGCGGAGATGGGAGTCCTCGGGCTGCCGTTCGCCGAGGAGGACGGCGGCATGGGTGCCGGACCGGTCGAGGTCGGCATCGTCGCCGAGGAGCTCGGCCGGGTGCTCGCCCCCGAGCCCTTCCTGACCTCCGTCGTGCTGGCCGGCGGCGCCGTGGCCGCTGCCGGCACCCCGGAGCAGCGCGCCGAGGTGCTGGGGGCGCTCGCCGCCGGCGAGAGCGTGCTGGCGTTCGCGCACGCCGAGCCGGGGAGCCGCTGGGTCACCTCGGCGACCGCGGTGACGGCCACCGGGTCCGGCGAGGACTGGACGCTCTCCGGCGTCAAGGAGCCGGTCCCGCACGGAGCCCGCGCAGACCTGCTGGTGGTCAGCGCCGCGCTGCCCGACGGCGGCACCGGCCTGTTCCTGGTCGGCGGCGACGCCGCCGGTCTGACCCGCACCGGCTATGCCACCTTCGATGGCGGCCGAGCCGCCCGGCTCGGGTTCGAGTCCACGCCGGCGGTGCCGCTCGGTGCGGCCGTCGACCGCGAGGCGGAGATCGGTCGGGCGGTCGACGGTGCCCGGGTCGCGGCAGCCCGCGAGGCGGTCGGGGCGATGCGCTTCGCGCTCGAGGCCACCTCGGAGTACCTCAGGAGCCGCAAGCAGTTCGGCGTGCCGCTCAAGACCTTCCAGGCGCTGACCTTCCGTGCGGCCGACATGTACGTCTCATTGGAACTCGCCACCAGCCTGGCCACGTGGGCGACGATGGTGCAGGTGTCCGGGTCGCCGGCCGAGGTCGCCACGGCCGCCGCGCGTGCCGGTCTCCAGGTCAGCAGGGCCTCGCGGCACGTCGGCCAGGAGGCGATCCAGCTGCACGGCGGGATCGCGATGACCGCGGAGTACAGCGTCGGCAGCTACACCAGCCACCTGACCGCGCTCGACCACCTGCTCGGTGACGGCCAGTTCCACCTGACCGCGCTGGCGGCCACGGTCGGCGAGCACAGCGAGGTGGACCCCCTCGGCTGATCGACCCCGGGGCGCGGTCCCGGTGCCGGCCCCGTAGCGACAGGAGCACTGAGATGGCGATCGACCCGACCGGGCCCGGCCTCAAGCGGTTCCTCCAGGACGGACCCGACGACCCTGTGGTGATGCTCAACCTGCTGCGGTTCACCGACGGAGGGCGAGCCGGCTACGAGGAGTACCTGCGGCACTTCCGGCGGCACGCCGAGGCCCGCGGCGCCACGGTGCTCTACTACGGCGAGGGCGACACCGCCCTGGTCGCGGAGCCGGGCCAGGACTGGGACGCGGTCCTCCTGGTCGCCTACCCCACCCGGCGCGCGTTCTCCGAGATGGTGCGGGACCCGGACTACCAGGCCGCCGCTCACCTGCGGTCGCAGTCGCTGGTCGAGGCGGTGCTCCAGCCAACGCTGCCGGCCGGGTCGTGAGACACCTCGCCGGCCGGGTCGTGAGCCAGGTCAGGCGCGAGCGGTGAGGACCGCTTCCACCCCGGGGACGGTGAAGGGGGCCGGGTCGAGCAGCAGCCGGCCGATCGCGTCCGGCGGGACCGGTCGGGAGAACAGGTAGCCCTGGCCGAGCTCACAGCCCAGGGACTGCACGATCGTGAGCTGCTCGGGGGTCTCGATCCCCTCGGCGATGGACTGCAGGTCCAGCGACTCGGCCATGTGCATGACCGAGCGGACGATCTTCTGGGTGTGCACGCTGCCGACCACGTTCGCCACGAAGCTGCGGTCGATCTTCACCACGTCGGCGTCGAAGCGGTGCAGGTACTGCAGCGAGGAGTAGCCGGTGCCGTAGTCGTCGACCGCCACCGACACCCCGATCGCCCGCAGCTCCGCGACCACCTCGACGGCGGTCTCGAAGTCGAGTGCCAGCGACTGCTCCGTCAGCTCGACGACCACCTGGTCGGCCCCGATCCCGTGGCCGGCCACTAGGGCTGCCACGCGCTGCGCGAACCCGGCCTCGTCGAGCTGCCGCACCGACACGTTGACGCCGATGGCGAGCCGGTGCTGCGGGAACTCCCGCTGCCAGGCCGCCAGCTGTGCGCAGGCCCGGTCCAGGACGAACCAGCCGAGGGTCTGGATCGACCCGCCGTGCTCGGCGAGCGGGATGAAGACGTCGGGAGGCACGGGGCCGAGGTCGGGATGGTGCCAGCGCAGCAGCGCCTCGACCCCGCGCATCTCACCGGAGACGAGGTCCACGATCGGCTGGTAGACCACGGAGAACTGGTCCAGGTCCGGCTGGGCGATCTGCTCCTTGAGCAGCACCTGCTTGGCGGCGTCGTCGCGCGAGGTGCCCTCGATGAGCACGACGCCGCCCTTGTCGCGGGCCTTCGCCTCGTAGAGCGCGATGTCCGCGTGCGAGAGCAGCGACTGCGCGCTCTCGGACGGGAGGTCGGCCGCGATCACCGCACCGATGCTGGTGCGCACGTGGAAGCGCCGGCCGCCGGCGACGACCGGACGCTCGACGGCCTCGGTGAGCCGCTCCGCGACCGCGCGTACGTCGGGCGTGGCGCCGTCCACGAGGACCGCGAACTCGTCGCCTCCGAGCCGGGCCACCGTGTCGCTGGCACGGACCAGCCCGGTCAGGCGCTGGCCGATGACGGTGAGCACCACGTCCCCGGCCGCGTGCCCGTGCCGGTCGTTGATCACCTTGAAGTCATCGAGGTCGAGCAGCAGCAGGCCGAAGGACCGGCTCGGACCGGCGACCAGGGCGGCCTCGATCCGCTCCATCAGCAGCGCCCGGTTCGGCAGCCCGGTGAGCGTGTCGTGGTGTGCCTGCTGCTGCAGCCGGTCGGTGAGCTCGCGGCGCTCGCTGACGTCGTGCAGGGTCAGCACCGCTCCCTCCAGGGCCCGCTCTGCGAGCTGGCCGACGGCCTGCACCTCGAACCACCCGTAGCTGTCGTCGGAGCGTCGGAGGCGGCACTCCACGAACCCTCGTGACCGGGTCCCGTCGACCACCACCGGGACGATCGAGGAGAGCACCTGCGGATGGTCCTCGGGGTGCACCTGGCTCAGCAGCTGCTCGGCCGACTCCAGCATCGGCATGTGCCCCAGCGCTGTGTTCACGGCCGGGCTGCAGTAGACGACAGCGCCGTCCCGGTCGAGTACCAGCACCACGTCGGTGAGGTTCGAGACGATGTCCTGCCACCACTGCTCGCGGTGCCGGAGCTCGACGGTGCGTCGCTCCACCGCCCGGGACAGGTCGCGGGCCAGCGCGGTCTGGTCGGCCACCACGAGCACCTGCCGGACCACGACGCAGCCGCCGACCAGCAGCGCCAGCCCCCAGTACCAGTGCCGGGTGACCGTGGAGGGCTCCAGCGCGCAGGCGACGACGGCCAGGGCGACGGACACGGACGGGAACGCCCGGCGCAGGAAGCCCGGTGCCTGCGGCGCACCCGCCGCCGCGACTCCCGGGACCGCGGCAGCCGGGACGCCGGCAGCCGGAGCCGTGGCGGCCAGGGCGACCAGGGCGAACGCGGCGTACCAGCCGAGGTCCAGCACGCCGCCGGGCCGGAACTCGTGACGGAAGCTGCTGGCGACGTACAGGCTGTCGGTCACCGCGAGCACGACCAGCCCCGTGCTGAGCGGCACCCACACCAGCCGGCGGGTGCCCGGCACCACGACGCATCGCGCCAGCACCACGGCGACGGCGACGAGGTCCGCGACCGGGTAGCCGAGCGCCACCATCCGGGCCGTGGTCATCGTGGTCGCGTCCAGGATCGGCTCGAGCACCCAGATGGCACTGGTCAGCAGCAGGCAGCCGGCGATCACCACGCCGTCGAGACCGGAGCGCCACCGCGACCACCGGTTGCCGGGCGTCCGCGGGAGGCGGAGCACGCCGACCGCGACGGCGACGGCGTAGCCGATGTAGCCGACGTCCGCGGGCGACGGGATCGGGGCTACCTGCCCGACCAGGAGCTGGTACGCCGCGTAGGTCACCGAGCCGAACGCCCACGTCAGGCAGCCGACCATCAGCCACAGCCAGGCGGCGTGCCGGTCACGGTCCCGGCGGTGCGCGCGCCAGCACGACCCGGCGGCGACCACCGGCGTCACCACGAACACCAGGTCGCTGACCAGCATGTCCGTCCTGGCCCCACCCAGGTCGCCGGCCAGCCACCCCAGGTAGGCCGCACCGACCAGGGTCGTCACGACCCCGGCGCGCGCGAAGGACCGCGTCGACCCGTCGTTCCCTTCAGCCACTGCGACCCCTTGCGCTTGCCTGTGCGCAAAGTATGTCCGGCTACCAGGTCGTTATGGGGTGTTTGCCGGTTTCCCGGCGACGGGACCGCTCGCTGCCCGCGCCGCGAGGCTCAGCGATCCGAGCCCGGCGCAACCGCCTCGGGGACCTCGCGCTGCTGCTCGGGTGGCACCGAGCCGCCGCGAGCCCTGGTGATCAGGTACAGCACCAGGACCACCGCCCAGGACAGCAGGCTGAGCATCAGCTGGGAGCGGGTGGCTGCGGTCAGCCCCATCTGGACCAGCACCGCGACGATCCCGACCGTGGCCAGGATCGTCAGACCCGGGAACAGCCACATCCGGACGGCCAGCTGGTCGTCCGGGGTGCGACGCCGGAGCACGAACTGCGAGAGCGCGATCAGCAGGTAGACGAACAGGATCACCGCTCCGGAGCTGTTCAGCAGGAAGGTGAAGACGGTGTCCGGGGAGACGTAGGCGGCGATCACGCTGAGGAAGCCCACCACCGTCGAGGCCAGGATCGCCCAGACCGGCACCCCCCGGCGGCTGACTGCGGTCAGCCCCATCGGCGCCTCCTTGCGGGCCGCCAGCACGAACAGCATCCGGGAGGCCGTGTAGAGGCCGGAGTTCAGGCAGGACAGCACCGCGGTGAGGACGACCGCGTTCATCACCTGATCGGCGTACGGGATGCCCATGGTCTTGAACGCCGTGACGTACGGCGAGGCGCCCAGCTCGGTGTCGTTCCACGGCACGATGCAGGTGAGCAGGAACATCGAGCCGACGAAGAACGTCGCCACGCGCACGATCACCGACTGGGTGGCCTTGGCGATCGCTCGCTCGGGGTCGTTCGACTCGGCAGCGGCGACGGTGGCGATCTCGGCCCCGACCATCGAGAAGATCACCACCACGATGCTGGAGAAGATCGCGCCGGCGCCGTTCGGCAGGAACCCGCCGTGGCTGGTGAGGTTGCTGAAGTCCAGCCCGTGGTTCGGCCACAGCCCGAGGACGTACAGCGTGCCCAGGACCAGGAACGCCATGATCGCGAACACCTTGATCCCGGCGAACCAGTACTCGAACTCGCCGTAGGAACCCACCGAGACCAGGTTGGTGGCGGTCATCAGGAGCATCAGGACCAGCGACAGCAGCCAGAGCGGCGCGTCGAACCAGAAGGTCAGGATCTTCGCCCCGGCGACCGCCTCGAAGCCCACCACGATCACCCAGAAGTACCAGTAGAGCCAGGCGACCGAGAAGCCTGCCCAGCCGCCGAGCGCCTTGCGCGAGTAGTCGGCGAACGAGCCGGTAGACGGGTTGGCCGTGGCCATCTCGCCGAGCATCCGCATCACCAGGATGATCAGCAGCCCGGTCACCAGATAGGACAGGAATGCTGCCGGGCCGGTCTTGTTGATCACCACCCCGGACCCGACGAACAGGCCGGCTCCGATCACGCCGCCAATCGCGATCATCGTCAGGTGCCGCTGCTTGAGACCCTTCTGCAGCTCGCTCGGTCTGGTCATCTGCGCCCCGTCTCGGAAGTTGATGGATACAGCCGTTCCGATAGGACTACCCCGGCGCGGCGCGGACTATCCCGGCGCGAGCAGGGGCCCTGATCGGTCCGCGGGGCACCGTACCGGACGCCGACCGGTGCCCCCGACCCGCCGCGGTCAGGTGCGCGTCGCGCCGTACCCGAGCAGCGCGGCCAGGCCGAGCGCGCTGCGCGGCGCGTAGGCGGTGCGCCACACGCCACCGTGCGCCGCGGCGAACGCCTCGTCCTGCCAGGGCTGCTCGTGCCGGGGCCCGCCGCCGGTGTGCAGGTCGTGCACCAGCAGGGCCGCCATCAAGACGTTGGAGGTGGCCGGCTCGAACACCTCGACGCCGAAGCGGTGCGCGCCGCCGTACGCCGCGGCCAGCGCGCGGTTCCGCACCACGGAGCGGGTTCGCGTCGGCGGGGCCACGTTCATCGACACGGTGGCACCGGCGTCACGTGCGAGCACGGCACGCCAGCGCTGGAGCCGCTTGGCCAGCGCGTAGTTCGGGCCCTGCTGGGTGATCATCGCGTCGTTGACGCCGGGGTCGACCCCCGGCAGGTACGCGCGACGCAGCAGCCGACCTCCCGAGACGGTGCGCAGCGGGCGACCGATCAGGCGCGCCCCCCGCGAGCGTGCGTCGTAGGCGCCGGTCGAGTGCCGGACCGCCTCCCCCGGGACCGCGAACACGTCGGTCGGCGTGGCCAGCCAGGCCAGCGCCAGGTCGTCGCGACGGGCCAGCAGGCGACGGGTCAGCTCGTCCACGGCCATCGACACCGCGACGTTCGTGGACCCGTCTGCATACACGTAGTTACCGAGCACCAGCGAGCCCTCGAGACCCTCCAGCCAGTCCGCCACCGCCGGCACCCCCGTCCCCAGGTCGACCCCCGGCTCGTTGTCGGAGGTCCCGGGCACCAGCACCGAGCCGGCCCCGTGGTGCGCCTGCCGCAGCACCCGGTCCCAGATCGCCGGGCGGGCCAGGTCGACGGCCGCGACCCGGGCTCCCCACCGCAGCAACGACGGCAACGGCCCCATCTCCGCCCCCGCCCCGAGCACCGCCACCAAGCGGCCCTCGAGGCGCAGCCAGTCCGGGTTCGCCAGGACCAGCCCGACCGCGTCGGCGACCGTCGGCTCCACCACGCCGTCCACGACCCACTGGTCCAGCCGCCGTCGCAGCCGGTCACCACGCAGCCGCTCGCCGAGATAGGGCAGGGACAGCTCGGTCTCCACCTCCCCGTCGCCGGTGACCTCGGTGTGCACCAGCGGCCCGGAGGCGGGCACCGTCGTCGGGCTCGGCCAGTCGCCCAGCCGGTGCTCGGCCCCGTCCGCCCCGAGGACCCGCATCCGCTCGTGCAAGGAGTCCAGACCGTGCCTCGCGACCGAGAGCGCGTCCTCGCGGGAGCCGAGCCCCGCCTCGACCGCGCGGCGGAAGTGCGCGACGTACCCGGACCGCCACGCCGTCTCCTGCCCGGCCGCGGTGGCGCCGACCGGGTCGACTGCGCGGAGCGCGTCCGCGACCACGGCGCGGCCGAGCGCCGACGTGCTCCGGCGGTGGTCCTCGGTCCGGGGGAACACGACGCCTTGCGGAAGCTCGGTGGTCACCGGTCCATCCTGCCGCCCGAGTGGCCCGACGCCGAGGGGCACCCCTACGGTGGATGGATCCGAGGAGTGGACCGGAGGGGTGCGCGAGGCGATGGGCACCGGTGACGCGCTGCGGCGCAGGCTGGCCGCGCAGGTGGAACGCTTCCGGCGAGGTGGTCGGAGCTCGGTGCTGTGGGCGCTGCGCCTGACCACGGCCGCGGTCTCCAGCTACGTGGTCGCGTCGCTGCTGTTCCCGGGGACCCGCCCGCTGCTGGCACCGCTGACCGCCCTGCTGGTCGTCCAGGTCACCCCGGTCAGCCTGCTCGCCAGCGGCCTCGACCGGGTGGTCGCAGTGGTCGCCGGGGTGTCCCTGGCGGTGCTCTTCTCCACAGTGGCGCCGCTGGCCTGGTGGAGCCTGGCCATCCTGATCGCCTCGGCCCTGCTCGTCGGGCAGGCGCTGCGGCTGCGCTCGAACCTGATCGAGGTCGCGATCAGCGCGATGCTGGTGCTCGGGGTCGGCTCGTTCGGGGCGGAGGCCGCGGGCTGGCAGCGGATCAGCGTCACACTGGTCGGTGCAGCGGTCGGGATCGCCGCGAACCTGCTGTTCCCGCCCAAGGTCGCGGTCGGCGACGCGGGACAGGCCATCGACGACCTCGCCGACGACCTCAGCCGGCTGCTGGGCCGGGCCGCCGACGAGCTGGGCGACGCCGAGGGACGCTGTGACCAGGTGGCGACCTGCGCCGCGCGGTGGCTGGACGAGGCGCGCACCGTCACCCACGAGATCCCGAACGTCGGCGCCGCCCTCCTCCGGGCCGAGCAGGGCCGCCGGCTGAACGTGCGGGCGGTGGGGACGCCCGACGTGGGTCCGGGCCTGCGCCAGGGGCTGGAGGCTCTCGAGCACTCCGCTGTCGCGATCCGGGGAGTGTTCCGCGCGGTGTACGACGCGACCACCGACGACGCCTGGCCCACCGACGAGACCGGTACGGCGGCACTCGCCACGCTCGAGCAGGTGTTCCGGGAGATGGCCGACGGGGTGGACGCCTTCGGCGCGCTGGTGCGGGTCGAGGCGCAGCCCCAGCGACCGGGCACCGGCCCGGAGATCGAGGGGGTCCGGTCCGCCCTGGAGGGGCTGCACGAGGCCCGTGCCCGGCTCAACGACCTGATGCTCACCGACACCGACCCGGTGCTCTTCGAGCTCACCGCCGCGGTCCTCTCGACAGTCAAGCGGCTGCTGCGCGAGATGAGTCTCGAGGAGCGGGTCCGGCGGCAGCTGCGGCTGCTCGCGCGCACCCCCCGCGGACGGCTGTCGCACCCAGCCGGCCGCACCCCCGTGCGGCCGCGGGGGAACCGGCCCGCTCCGGGACCGGGCCCGGCACGCCCCTGACTCGCGCCGCCGGGCGGTCGAGCTCGGCCCGGCGGCACCGGACACCTGGCCGGCCGTGCACAGCGTGCCGGGCTCAGCGTCACCAGTCCCGCTCCAGCAGCTCCCGGACCATCTGGAGGGCCACCGTCGTGGCGCGGGCGCGGATCTGCGCCCGGCCGCCCGGCAGCACCGGCGCTCGGGTGACCATGCCCGCCGGCCCCACCACGCACAGGTGCACCAGGCCGACCGGCTTCTCGGCGGTGCCGCCACCGGGGCCGGCGACCCCGGTGATGCCGACGCCGAGGTCGGCACGGAGCTCACGGCGAGCACCCTCGGCCAGGGCGACCGCCACCTGCTCGGAGACCGCACCGTGCCGCTCGATCATCTCGGCGGGGACCCCGACCAGGTGCTGCTTGGCCTCGTTGGAGTACACGACCGCCCCGCCGCGCAGCCAGGCCGACGAGCCCGCCGCCTCGGTGAGCCGGGCGGACAGCAGCCCGGCGGTGCACGACTCGCTGGTCGCGATGGTCAGGCCGCGCTCCCTGAGCGCTGCGACCACCTGGTCGTCGATGGTGGAGCCGTCCGTGGAGAACACGCCGTCGCCGTACTCGCCGCGCAGTGACTCGACGAACCGGGAGTAGCGCTCCTCGAGGTCGGGCCCGTAGCGCGTGACCACCTCCAGCTCCCCTTCACGCAGGCAGGTGGTGATCTCCAGGCCGTCGAGCCGGGCATCACCCTGGTTGTGCAGTCCCCGCAGCGTCGCGGCGATCGCCGCCTCGGGCACCCCCCACAGCCGGACCGTGGACTGTCGCAGCTCCTGCCGACCGGCCAACGCAGCGATCACCCGCGGCGACGCCAGCGCGGCCGGCCACATCGCCTGCAGCTCACCGGGTGGTCCCGGAAGGACGACCACCGGCGGCCGCCCGTCCCCGTCCTGGCCGGGTACGACGAGCCCGGGGGCGGTCCCGGTCGGCTCGAGGACCTCCGCCCCGGCGGGAACCAGCGCCTGCTTCGCCGTGCCCGCAGCCATCGCCTCGGGGTCCACGTGCCAGCCACGCCGCGCGGTCAGGCGCTCCACGATCGCCCCGACCCGCGCCTCCAACGCCGGGTCGAGCGCCGAGGCCCTGCCCTGCCACTCGCCCACGACAGCAGCCGTGAGGTCGTCGGCGGTCGGCCCGAGCCCGCCCGAGGTGATCACCAGGTCCACGCCGGACCGGGCCAGGAAGTCCAGGGCGTCGACCAGGTCCTGCGGCCGGTCGCCCACCACCACGGTGAAGCCGACGTCGACGCCGACCTGTCGCAGCTGCTCGGCGAGCCAGGGCCCGTTGCGGTCCGAGACGCGGCCGGTGAGCACCTCGGTGCCCGTGACGATGATCCCTGCGCGTGCGCTCACACGCCGACCCTAGGCCAGCTTCCGGCGACCCGGGTCAGCGCTGCTCGCAGGCGATCCCGTCGTGGTCGCGGTCGCTCTTCCGGTTCGCCTTGTAGAGGGCGCTGCTGCGCTTGAACGTCGTCACGGCTTGCCGCTCGTGCTGTCCCTGGCGCCGGGCTTGCCTACTCCGTGCCTGTAGACCTTGTGCATCTCGGTGCAGTTCTTGAAAGTCCTCGCCTTGGCGTCCGCTGCGGTGGTGCCACCCAGCACCAACGCCGTGGCTGAGACTGCCATGACGGCCGTCTGGACAGCGCGCTTCATCTGACTCCCCCGTTGCTTGTCTGCGACTGGTCCGCATCCTCTCTCGAAGCCGCTGGCGCCGTCAGCAGATCCGGCACGTCTTGCTCCGGTTCCTCACCCCGGGCTCATCTCCGGTCACCCCGGCAGGTGCGGGGACCCCTCTGTCAGGTCCGCCGTCGGAACCGCACCGTGCCGCCTCGGTCGCGCGCCACCGCGTACGTGGGGTCGTGGGCACGGTGGTGGTGCCAGGAGCACAGCAGCTCCCCGTCCTCCACCGAGGTGCTGCCGCCCTCGGACCACGGGCGCTTGTGGTGCGCCTCGCACCAGGCCGCCGGGCGGTCGCAGCTCGCCTCGGCGCAGGTGGCTTGCGACAGGCCGAGACCGACCCGCTGGTAGCGGTTGTGCAGCCGTTGCTCGCGGCCCAGGTCAAGAGGCATCGACCGGCCGTCGAGCACGGCGGGGATGATGCCTGCCTCACACGCCAGCCGTCGCGCCTCACCCGCCGACAGGACCGCACCGGTGTCGAGGGAAGCAGTCGCCAGCTCGGCCCGCAGCTGCGCCAGCGACAAGGTGACGACGACGACCGCGTTGACACCGCCGGCACTCGGCAGTCGGTCGCTGGGATATCGCTCGATGAGCTCACAGAATCCGGATCCGAGCAGCTCCGGTCGGTCCATCGGCGTCCCGTCCGGCCGGGACCGGCCCTCCCGACCGGTCCGCCGCGGGGAGGTGAAGGCATCGAGCGCCTTGCGGAGCATGTGCGCGTGCAGCGTGGGCACGCGGAACGAGCCACTGGTGGTCCCGTCGTCGTGCTCGAACAGCGTCAGGTAGGTCCGCCGTCGCGCTGCGCGCTCCCCGCGGGCCAGCTGTCGGCCCAGCTCCGCGTCAGCCGCGTCGGGATCGACCACGTCGAAGATCCGGCGGCCGAGCACCTTGAGCTCCCTGGCGTCGTAGGTCCTCGCAAGGGCGACCAGGTGCTGCTCGGCACGACGGCGGACCCCAGGCCCTGCACTCGCCGGCAGCATCTCCACCGCGGAGGCGATGACCCGGGCCTGCTCCTCGTCCACCTGCCCGGTCGCCAGAGCCTGTCGTGTCGAGACGAGCTGCTCGTCCAGCGCTCGGGCCAGTCGCACCTCCGCGTGGGCCCTGCTCCGGCCGCGCCGGGTCGCACCGGCCAGCCATGCAGCCGTGGACGCGGAACCGTCGGCCTTGCCGACATCGTCGCGGTCGCAGGCGGCCAGGACCCGCAGGCGCACCTCGCAGACGCGAGCGGCGCTTCTGTCCAGCCGGATCAGGACGTCCCGCTCCTCGTCGGGCGTCATCGACCAGGTGGCCGCGTCGGCGACGACGTCCAGGGCCGCCTTGAGACGAACGGCGAAGTGCACGATCGGATGCACGCTCTGGTCCTGCTCGACACCACCGACGCTGGTCATGACTCCACGCTAGGAGCCGGACGCCGCACACTCCGAACGCCTCTTCGAACGGTGCACAACCCGGCGATCGCCGTACCTGTGGACGATATCCGGCCGATGCCAGCCGCGGCTTCGAGGTCAGCCCAGCTCGCGGCGCCGGCGCTCGTGCTCCCGGATCTTGTCGATGAGGATCGTCGACAGTGCCGAGTCCAGCTCGCGGTGCTCCCAGGCGGTCTCCTTGAGATCGTCGATTAGCTCGCGCAGCGCCGCCAGCTCCGCCTGCTCGCGCCGGGACACCGGAGGGGCAGCCGTGCCACGGGACACGATGAGGAACAGGCCCCACAGCAGCGCGCCCGTCAGGAGGATCCCCATCAGCATCATGAATCCCATCAGACAAGCCCTCCTCGGCACGACTAGCGGTCTCGCCACACTACGTCGGGACCACGACCGACCCGGTTCGCAACGGGGAGGTCGTCATGACGTGGGTCTGCGAGTACTGCGGGAACGAGGGCGAGACCGACGAGGACATCGACCACGTGCAGTGCGACGCCTGCGGTGAGCTCGTCGTGCAGCTGGACTGACGACGCCTTGCTCAGCGGCCCTGGTACCCCCGCAGCCACCGCCGGTCGATGAGCCGCTTGAGCCGCAGGGCGGAGCGGCCCTCCCACCACACGGGTCCCCAGGTGGCCAGCCCCGTGCCACCGCCGAGGTCGAGGACCGACAGGGCGCGACGCTGCGGCCGGTAGGCGGGCAGCGGCTGCCCCTGGGCGCGGGCTAGCAGGCTGCGATGCAGCACCGGTCCCTGCCGGACCCCGTGCACGCCGATGCGGGGCAGCGGACGTGCGAGGAAGCGGGCGCAGTCCCCCACCGCGTAGACGTCGTCGTGGTCGACGTGCTGCAACGTCTCGCGCACGGGGACTCCCGCGTGATCGCCCAGACCCAGCCCTGCCACCAGCGGTGGTGCCGAGAGCCCGGTCGCGAGGAGCGCGGCGTCGTGCTCCAGCACGGTGCCATCGGCACAGCGCACCGACCGGTCGCTCAGCTCGGCCACCGCGCAGCCGGTGCGGACCACGGCTCCGCGGTCCGCGAGCAGCCGCCGGACCCGTCGACGGGCGCCGGCCGGGAGGCCGTCGCCGACGTGGGACGCGGCCTCCAGCAGGTGCACCCGGCTCACTCCGCGACGTGCCGACAGGTGTGCGGCCAGCTCGACGCCCGACGCGCCGCCGCCGACGACGGTCACCCGGGCACCGGTCGGGACCGACTCGAGGGCCTCGCTCAGCCCGTGCAGGTCACTGAGCGGCTTCACCCGCCGTACGTCGGCCTCGACGGTCGCGCCCGGCAGCGGCGCCACCACGCTGCCGATGTTGAGGGAGACGACATCGAAGCGGAGCTCGCTCCCGTCGGCGTCGCGCGCGAGCCGGTTGTCGAGGTCGAGGGCGACGAGGGTGCCCTCGTGGAACGTGACGCCAGAGCGTCCCGCGAGCGCGGCGACGTCGACCCGTCCGGTAGCCGCGGGCGCCGCGCCGGCGGCGATGGCCGAGGCGAGACCGCTGTAGTGGAAGAAGCGCGGTGCCAGCAGGTGCACCCGGTACCCGGCGGCGACCAGCTCGCCGGCGTGCCGGACCAGGTACAGGTGGGTGTGACCGGCGCCGACCAGAAGCAGGTCGGTCACCGCGAGGTCCTAGTCAAGCAACGGCTCCCGGGTGCGCTCGCGCTCGGCGCTGCCCACGTCCAGCCGTCCGGTGCGGTGCGCCCACACCTCGAACAGCACGGTCCCGAAGGGGGGTACCGACGCGACCAGTCCCACGACCAGGGTGGTCAGGGACCAGCGCAGCAGCCGCCCCGTGAGCAGCGTGAGCACGACGTAGGCGACGAAGATGCCGCCGTGGATCGGGCCGAAGACCTGCACGCCGGCCTCACCGGTCGCGGCGACGTACTTGAAGTACATCCCCACGAGCAGCCCGAGCCAGGACACGCCCTCGAGCATTGCGACGATCCGGAACAGCGGGACGACGGTGCGAGCGCTCATGCCCCGAGCCTAGGAGGCGGGTAAGCAGGCCCTGACCAGTGCCGGTGCGAGCAGTGACCTAGGTCGCGCCGATGTGGCCGTTCGTGACCAGGAAGTGCTCCAGTCCCGCCACCACGAACCGGTGGTCCTCCACCTGGGGCAGCCCGGACACCGCTATCGTGCCGATGACGCCGTGGCCGGCCAGGGTCAGCGGGAAAGCGCCTCCGTGCGCGGCGTACCGCGCCGGGTCCAGCCCCGAGTCCGCCTCGAAGCTGCCGCCGTCCGCCCGGAACCTGCAGCCCACGTGGTACGACGCGTGGCCGTAGTGCTCGACGACCGCCGCCTTGCGGAGCAGCCAGCCGTCGTTGTCAGCCGTTGAGCCCTCAAGCGCGGCGTGGAACAGGCACTGGCCGTCCCGCCGGACCGAGATCGCCACCGGCAGCCGCTCGTCCCGCGCGCGGGAGCGCATCAGGCAGCCCAGCTCCCAGGCGGTGTCCGGATCGAAGCGCGAGAACACCAGCCGCTCCTCCTGCGCGAGCAGGACCGACAGCTGCTCGTCGGGGCTGCTCATGTGTCCTCCAGTCGTCTGTCGGTGCGCGCTGCGACCGGACGGCACCTCGGAGCCGAGGGGTCCGCACGGTCGGGGTGAAGTCCCGGCTTGTCCGATCATGCCTGACCTGGGCATAGTGCTCCAGGTCACACACGTCTGGCCGGCGGAGCTGCCTCGCCGCCGCCTCCTCTCGGGAGTCATCCTTGCCGCGTCGTCCCCGCCCCGTCCTGTCCGCGCTCGCCCTGCTCGTGGCCGGGACGGCGATGTCCCCGCTCGCCCCCGGTCCCGCCGTGGCAGCCGAGACCCGTCCGCCGACGTCGGTGACCCTGGTCGGCTCCCTCCAGACCGAGCTCGGCTGTGCGGAGGACTGGGCGCCCGCCTGCGCGGACACCGAGCTCGACCGGCAGGCCGGCAGCACGGCGTACGCGGGGGTCTTCACCGTCCCCGCGGGCAGCTACGACTACAAGGTGGCGCTGGACGGCGCCTGGGACGAGAGCCACGGTGGCGGCGCGGGCGGTGCGGAGAACATCCCGCTGCACCTCGAGCACCCTGCGCGGCTCCGGTTCAGCTACGACGCGGTCAGCCACGCAGTCGCCGTGGCACCGGCCGCTCAGCCCAGGGCGAAGCCGACCCGGGCCGACCGGGCGCTGTCGGCGCCGTCGCTGCGCCAGCCCGGCGGGGACCAGCGCTTCTACTTCGTGATGGCGGACCGCTTCGCCGACGGCGACCCCGGGAACGACACCGGCGGGGTCCCGGGAGACCGGCTCGTCAACGGCTTCGACCCGACTGACAAGGGGTTCTACCACGGGGGCGACCTCGCCGGGCTGTCCCGGCGCCTGGACTACATCAAGGGGCTGGGCTCGAGCGCGATCTGGCTCACGCCGTCGTTCCAGAACCGCGCCGTCCAGGGCAGCGGCAAGGACGCCTCGGCGGGCTACCACGGCTACTGGGTCACCGACTTCACCCGCGTCGACCCGCACTTCGGGACCAACGCCGAGCTCAAGGCCCTGATCAGCAAGGCGCACAAGCGCGGGATCAAGGTCTACTTCGACATCATCACCAACCACACCGCCGACGTGATCGACTACGAGCAACAGCGCTACTCCTACGTCAGCAAGGAGACCGCACCCTACCGGGACGCGGACGGCAAGGCCTTCGACGACCAGGACTACGCGGGCGGGACCACCTTCCCCGCACTGGACCCCACGACGTCCTTCCCCTACACCCCCCGGTTCCGCAGCACGTCGGACGAGACAGCGAAGACCCCGGGCTGGCTGAACGACGTGACCAACTACCACAACCGCGGCGACTCCACCTTCGCCGGCGAGTCCTCCACCTACGGCGACTTCGTCGGGCTCGACGACCTGTTCACCGAGAAGCCCCAGGTCGTCCGGGGCATGAGCGACATCTACAAGACCTGGGTCGACTTCGGGATCGACGGCTTCCGGATCGACACCGTCAAGCACGTCGGGCTGCCGTTCTGGCAGCGGTTCGCCCCCGCGATCAAGGCCGAGGCCAGGCGGGTCGGCAACCACGACTTCTTCTCGTTCGGTGAGGTGTACGACGCGGACCCGCGCTTCACCTCGAGGTACACCACCGACGGCAGGCTGGACGCGACCCTCGACTTCGGCTTCCAGTCCGCCGGTGTCGGCTTCGCCTCCGGCAAGCCGACCACGGGACTGCGCGACCTGTTCGCCGCCGACGACTACTACACCGACCTGGACTCGAATGCCTACTCGCTGCCGACGTTCCTCGGCAACCACGACATGGGCCGGGTCGGGACCTTCCTGTCCGCGTCGGCGTCCGGCGACGAGCTGCTGCGCCGGGACGAGCTGGCACACGAGCTGATGTACCTCACCCGGGGCCAGCCGGTGGTCTACTACGGCGACGAGCAGGGTTTCACCGGCGCCGGCGGGGACAAGGACGCCCGGCAGGACATGTTCCCGAGCCGGGTCGCCGACTACAACGACGACGACCTGATCGGCACGGACGCCACCACCGCGGCCAGCAACTTCGACCGGAAGCACCCGCTGTACCGCGAGATCGGGTCGCTCGCTGCACTGCGCGCCAGGTACCCCGCCCTCTCCCAGGGCGCACAGCTGCACCGGTACGCGTCGGGCAAGGCCGGGATCTACGCGTTCAGCCGGGTCAGCCGCACCGAGCGGCGCGAGTACGTCGTGGCCCTCAACAACGCCACCACCGCCCGGACGGCGACGCTCGAAACCCTGATGCACCGCGGCACGTTCCGGCAGGTCTGGCCCGCGGCCCGGGCCGGCACGCGGGTGCGCTCGGACCGGGAGGCGCGGGTCGAGGTCACGGTCCCGCCGCTGTCCGCGATGGTGCTGCGGTCGACCAAGCGACTGGAGCACCGCCGCACGGCACCGGCGGCCTACTTCAGGACCCCCGGTGCGGGCGGCACCGTCGGCGGACGGCAGGAGGTCGCGGTCTCCGTCCCCGACGGCGGCTTCAACCAGGTGACGCTGGCCTACCGTCCCGTCGGCGCCAGGTCATGGACCCCGCTCGGCACCGACGACAACGCGCCGTACCGCGTGTTCCAGGACCTCTCCGGCACGCTGAAAGGCAGCCTGCTGGAGTACCGCGCCGTCCTGCGCGACAGCAGCGGCAACCTCTCGGTCGCCTCGAGCTACGCCACGGTCGGCGACCCCGCCTCCAGCGGCGGCGGGAGCACCGGGAGCACCGGACCGGTCACGCAGCCCGAAGCGGTGTCGATGCCCGGCTCGCACGGCGCCGAGATCGGCTGCTCCGGCGACTGGCTGCCGGGCTGCGACCAGGCCCAGCTGTCCCTGGACGCCAAGGACGAGATCTGGAAGGGCACCGTCGACGTGCCCGCGGGCTCCTATGAGTACAAGGCGGCGATCAACCGGTCCTGGGACGAGAACTACGGCGCCGGTGGGGCACGGGGCGGCCAGAACCTCACGCTCCCTGCGCCGGGCGGCCCGGTCAGCTTCTTCTACGACCACGCCACCCACTACGCCACCACGGACGCGCAGGGTCCGATCGCCACCGCGGCCGGCTCCTTCCAGTCCGAGCTCGGCTGCCCCGGCGACTGGGCGCCGGACTGCCTGCGGTCCTGGCTGAAGGACCCCGACGGCGACGGCACCTACACCTTCGCCACGACCCGGATCCCGGCCGGCTCGTACCAGGTCAAGACCACGCACGGGCTGTCCTGGGACGAGAGCTACGGGTCGGGCGGTGCCCGGACGGCGCGAACATCGACTTCACCGTGCCTGCCGACGGCGTGCAGACCCTGTTCAGCTACGACCTCGCCAACCACGTGCTCACGGTGACCACCCGCACGCCGGGCGCCACCCCGGACGTCGACCAGGCCCGGGCGCAGTGGGTGCGGGCCGGTCTGGTCGCCTGGAAGGTGGCCACCCCGGCGACCGGCAGGTACCGGCTGCACTGGTCGCCCGACGGCGGCCTGGCCGTCGACGACGAGGCCGTCACCGGCGGCCGCTCGGTCCCGCTGACCTACGACCCCGCCGGGCTGCCCGCGGACGTGCTCGCCGACTTCCCGCAGCTGGCCGGCTACCAGGCGTTCCGACTCTCGCGCAGGGACGCCCGCAGGGCTCCGAGGATCGTGCGCGGCCAGCTGGCCGCGGCCGCCTACGACGACCTGGGCCGGCTCGTGGACGCCACCGGGGTGCAGACTCCCGGGGTCCTCGACGACGTGTTCGCGCGCCACGCACGGCACCGGACACTGGGCGTCAGCTGGTCCGGACGCCGCCCGTCCTTCGCGCTGTGGTCCCCCACCGCCCGCGACGTCGACCTGCTCATCTGGACGCGGGGCGCTACCGAGCCGACCCGCAGCCAGATGCGCCGTACCGCGGACGGCAGCTGGACGCTGCGCGGGCGACCGTCGTGGCGGGGCGCCACCTACCTGTACGACGTCCGGGTGTACTCCCCAGCGAGCCGCACGGTGGCCCGGCACCGGGTCACCGACCCGTACTCGGTGGCGCTGACCACGAACTCGACCCGGTCGGTCGTGGCCGACCTGGAGGACCCCGCCCTCGAACCGCGGGGGTGGTCAGCGCTGCGCCCGCCGACGGTCGCGCAGCCCGAGGACCGCAACGTCTACGAGCTGCACGTGCGGGACTTCTCCATCGGCGACACCTCGGTGCCGGCCAGCGAGCGGGGCACCTACCTGGCCTTCACCCGTGCCGGGTCGGCCGGCATGAGGCACCTCGGCGAGCTGGCACGCGCCGGCCTGAACACCGTCCACCTGCTGCCGACCTTCGACATCGCCACCATCGAGGAGAGCCGGGCGGCCCAGGCCCGGCCCGGCTGCGACCTCTCGTCGTACGCCCCGGACTCGGCCGAGCAGCAGAAGTGCGTCGACGCGGTCCGCGCCCGGGACGGCTTCAACTGGGGCTACGACCCGTACCACTACACGACGCCGGAGGGCTCCTACGCCACTGACCCGGACGGTCCGACGCGGACGCTGGAGTACCGCCGGATGGTGCAGGCACTGAACCGCACCGGCCTGCAGGTGGTGATGGACGTGGTCTACAACCACGCCAGCGCCGCCGGCGACGACGCCACGTCCGTCCTGGACAAGGTCGTCCCCGGCTACTACCACCGGCTGTCGGCGAGCGGCGCCCTGGAGACCTCCACGTGCTGCCCGAACACCGCGAGCGAGCACGCGATGATGGAGAAGCTGATGATCGACTCGGTGCTCACCTGGGCCCGCGAGTACAGGGTCAACGGCTTCCGCTTCGACCTGATGGGGCACCACTCGAAGGCGAACCTGCTGCACCTGCGCGCCGCCCTGGACCGGCTCACGCCGGCCCGTGACGGAGTCGACGGCAAGGCGATCTACCTGTACGGCGAGGGCTGGAACTTCGGCGAGGTCGCCGACGGCGCCCGCTTCGAGCAGGCCACGCAGGCGAACCTGGCCGGCACCGGCATCGGCACCTTCTCCGACCGGTTGCGCGACGCCGTCCGTGGCGGCAGTCCGTTCGACGAGGACCCACGGATCCAGGGCTTCGGCACGGGACAGCTGACCGACCCGAACGGCGCGGCCGCCAACGGCTCGACCGAGGAGCAGAGGACGACGCTGCTGCACGACGAGGACCTGGTCCGGCTCGGGCTGGCGGGGAACCTGGCCGCGTTCAGGTTCCGCGACTCCACGGGGCGGACCGTGGCCGGACGCGACGTCGACTACAACGGCCAGCCGGCCGGCTACGCTGCCGACCCGAGCGAGACCGTCACCTACGTCGACGCCCACGACAACGAGACCCTCTTCGACACGCTCGCCCTCAAGCTGCCGACAGGCACCACGATGGCCGACCGGGTCCGGATGAACACGGTCTCGCTGTCCACGACCGCGCTCTCCCAGGGCGTCGTCTTCTGGCACGCGGGCGCCGACCTCCTGCGGTCGAAGTCGCTGGACCGGAACTCCTACGACTCCGGGGACTGGTTCAACCGGGTCGACTGGACCCGGCGGCAGAACACCTTCGGGTCCGGGCTGCCGCCCGAGACCGACAACGGGGCCAAGTGGCCCTTCATGCGGCCACTCCTCGCCGACCCCGACCTCAAGCCCGGCCGGGCCGCGATGGACGCGGCGCACGCGGCCGCCACCGACCTGCTGCGGATCCGGATGTCGACGCCGCTGTTCCGGCTCGGCGGCCTGGACGCCATCCAGCGCAAGGTGTCCTTCCCCGCCGCGGACCCGGGGGTGGTCGCCCTGCGGATCGACGACACCGCCGGCGCGGACGCCGACCCGCGCCTGGACGGCGTGCTGGCGGTCTTCAACGCGACGCCGGACGCGACCACCGTCGCGGACGTGGGCCGCGGGTGGGTGCTGCACCGCGTGCAGGCGCGTGGGGCCGACCCGGTCGTGAAGCAGTCGCGGAACACGGGGGACACGGTGCGGGTGCCGGCCCGCACCACCGCGGTCTTCGTCCGCCGCTGAGCCGGCTCGGGGGTATCCGGCACCGCCCCCGCGCTACGACTTCCCTCCGCCTGCGTCAGCCAGAGCCGGGTTCCCCTTGTCGTCAGGCGCGTCTGCGCGATGGCACCCATCCCGTCACCTCGGCACCAGCGCACAGTTCGGGGACCTCTCAACGCCACCAGGGGGTACACCCCGAGCGTCCCCGAGGCCGACGAAGGGCCGGCCACTCCTGGGGAGTGGCCGGCCCGTGACGTCGTCCGGGATCAGCTGCAGCCGCTGGTGCTCCCGCAGCCCTCGCACACGTAGCAGCTGCCCGCCGGGCGCATCTTGGTGCCGCAGGTGAAGCAGAGCGGGCTGTCGACGGCCGTGCCGGTGATCGCCTCCATCAGCTCGGCGGAGGTGTGCACCTGCTTGGGCGCCTCCTTGACCGAGGCCTCCTCGACGGTCGCGGGCGTCGCCGGCTCGACGGCTCCGTCGATCAGCGACTCGGCCTCCGGCGACCTCCTCGGCGGCCTCGTAGGAGCCGGTCTCGAGCTGACGCTGACGCTCGTCGGCGGTGTAGATGCCCATCGCGGAGCGCTTCTCGAAGGGCAGGTAGTCCAGCGCCAGGCGGCGGAAGATGTAGTCCATGATCGACTGGCTCATCCGCACGTCGGGGTCGTCGGTGAGACCGGCGGGCTCGAACTTCATGTTGGTGAACTTCGAGACGTAGGTCTCCAGCGGGACGCCGTACTGCAGGCTGATGCTGATCGCCATCGAGAAGGCGTCCATCACCCCGGCCAGGGTCGAGCCCTGCTTGCCGAGCTTGAGGAAGACCTCGCCCAGGCCGTCGTCGGGGTAGGAGCCGGCGGTCATGTAGCCCTCGGCGCCACCGACGGTGAACGACGTGGTGCTGCGACGGGCGCGACTTGGGCAGCCGCTTGCGGACCGGCCGCGGCCTCGGCGACCACCGGCGCCGCCTCGACCGGGGCCGGCGCGGCTGAGTCGAACGCCTTGTCGGCGCCCTTCGCCTTGCGCGTCGGCCAGCGGCTGGCCCACCTTGCAGTTGTCGCGGTAGATCGCGGTCGCCTTGAGGCCGAGCTTCCAGGACTGCAGGTAGACGTCCTCGATCTCCTCGACGGTCGCCGACTCGGGCAGGTTGACGGTCTTGCTGATCGCGCCGGACAGGAACGGCTGCGCCGCCGCCATCATCCGCACGTGACCCATCGGGGCCAGCGAGCGCGCACCCATCGCGGTGTCGAAGATCTCGTAGTGCTCCAACTTGAGGCCGGGGGCGTCGATGACGTGGCCCTTGCTCGCCGATGTACTCGACGATCGCCTCGATCTGCTCCTGCTGGTAGCCGAGCTTCTTCAGCGCCCGCGGGATCGTCTGGTTGACGATCTGCATCGAGCCGCCGCCGACGAGCTTCTTGAACTTGACCAGCGAGAAGTCCGGCTCGATGCCGGTGGTGTCGCAGTCCATCATGAAGCCGATGGTGCCGGTCGGCGCGAGCACGGAGGCCTGGGCGTTGCGGAAGCCGTTCTTCTCCCCCGTCTTGATGACGGCGTCCCAGGCCTTCGTCGCGAGGGCGTGGACGTCGCGGTCGTGGCTGTGCATCGACCGGATCGCGTCGTTGGCGGCCTGGTGCTTGCGCATCACCCGCTTGTGGGCGTCGGCGTTGCGGGCGTAGCCGGCGTACGGGCCGACCACGGCCGGCGAGCTCGGCGGAGCGCTTGTAGGACTGGCCGGTCATCAGCGAGGTGATCGCGCCGGCCATCGCCCGGCCGCCGTCGGAGTCGTAGCCCAGGCCCATCGCCATCAGCAGCGCGCCGAGGTTGGCGTAGCCGATGCCGAGCTGGCGGTAGTCGCGGGTGGTCTCGCCGATCGGCTCGGTCGGGAAGTCCGCGAAGCAGATCGAGATGTCCATCGCGGTGATGATCAGCTCGACGGCCTTGGCGAACAGCGGCGCGTCGAAGGTGTCGTCGTCCTTGAGGAACTTCAGCAGGTTCAGCGAGGCCAGGTTGCAGGAGGAGTTGTCCAGCGACATGTACTCCGAGCACGGGTTGGACGCGGTGATCCGGCCGGTCTCGGGGTTGGTGTGCCAGTCGTTGATCGTGTCGTCGTACTGCAGGCCCGGGTCGGCGCACTGCCAGGCGGCCTCGGCGATCTTGTGGAACAGCTCACGGGCGTCCACCTCCTCGATCACCGCGTTGTCCTTGCGGGCCCGCAGGCCGAAGCGCGTGCCGTCCTCGACCGCCCGCATGAACTCGTCGCTGACGCGGACGGAGTTGTTGGCGTTCTGGTACTGCACGGAGGTGATGTCGGCGCCGCCGAGGTCCATGTCGAAGCCGGCGTCGCGCAGCGCGCGGATCTTGTGCTCCTCGCGGGCCTTGGTCTCGACGAACTCCTCGATGTCGGGGTGGTCCACGTCGAGGACGACCATCTTGGCCGCGCGACGGGTCGCGCCACCGGACTTGATGGTGCCCGCGGACGCGTCGGCGCCGCGCATGAACGACACCGGACCGGACGCCGTGCCGCCGGTGGACAGCAGCTCCTTGGAGGAGCGGATGCGGGAGAGGTTCAGGCCGGCACCGGAGCCGCCCTTGAAGATGAAGCCCTCCTCCTTGTACCAGTTCAGGATCGAGTCCATCGAGTCGTCGACCGAGAGGATGAAGCACGCGGAGACCTGCTGCGGGCTGGCGTGCCGACGTTGAACCAGACCGGGGAGTTGAACGAGAAGTACTGGTGCACCAGCAGCCAGGTGAGCTCGTGCTCGAAGAGCTCGGCGTCCGCGGCGGTCGCGAAGTAGCCGTTGTCCTCGCCGCCCTTGCGGTAGGTCTTCACGACCCGGTCGACGAGCTGCTTGAGGCTGTGCTCGCGGGCGTCGGTGCCGACCGCGCCGCGGAAGTACTTGGTGGTGACGATCGTCGAGGCGTTCACCGACCAGAAGTCCGGGAACTCCGCGCCGCGCTGCTCGAAGACGGTCTCGCCGGTCTTCCAGTTCTGCTGGACGACGTCGCGACGCTCCCAGGTGATCTCGTCGTACGGGTGCACGCCCTCGGTGCTGAAGACCCGCTCGATCTTCAGCCCCTTGCCCGCCTTGCGGCGCTGCTGGCCCACTCGCTGCGCCGCTGACCGTCTCCGTCATGCCGTGCCCCTTCGTCCGAGTGCCACTGCCTGTGCGGTGGCTGGTGTTGATGTCCGTGTGTCGCTGGTCGTGCCGTCGTACAGGTCCGTCGTGCCGGCACCCTCGTCCGGCGTCACGCCGCGCGCAGTGGCCACGTGGTGTGCCCGGCGCACCGCTTCCCCACGATGCGCCGGGCAGTCTGGGTCAGCCCGCGTGCGGCACGGGCTGGGGTCGTACGTCGACCGCGGCGGCCGCGCGCTCGGCGCGGAGCAGCGCGATCTCGGCCTCGAACTCCTCGGCGGACTCGAAGGCCCTGTAGACGCTGGCGAACCGGAGGTAGGCCACCTCGTCGAGCTCGCGCAGCGGCGTCAGGATGGTCATCCCGACCTCGTGGGCCGGCACCTCGGCCCAGCCCTCGCGCGCGCAGGGTGTCCTCGACCTGCTGGCCGAGGCAGGCCAGGTCGTCCTCGGAGACCGGACGGCCCTTGCAGGCCTTGCGGACGCCGGCGATGGCCTTCTCGCGGGTGAACGGCTCGGTCGCTCCGGACCGCTTCACCACCACCAGCTGCATCTGCTCGACGGTGCTGAACCGCTTGCCGCACCCGCCGTTTCGCCGGGCAGGAGCGCCGGCGGCGGATCGCTCCGCCGTCGTCGGCGACCCGGCTGTCGAGGACGCGGGTGTCGGTGTTGCGGCAGTACGGACAGTGCATCTCGGCCGCTCCCTCTCACCCTTCGGTCACTCACCTATGTCAACACCCGGCACCCCCGCGTTTCTGCCACCCCGGAGGACCCGGTTGTGGGGGAAGCTGTGGATGACGCTGGGGACAACCAGCGAAACCTGTGCAGAGACCGACCACTATCTGTGGAGAACTACATGGGTGTAACTACTAGATGTAGTGGTAACCCTAAGGACGGACCCCCACCGGCGCAAGCCGACGCGGGAGATTTCCCGCACGACTTTGTGCGAACGGGCGAAACCGCAGGTCAGAACGGGGTCACCCGGTCGGTCCCGGGCGTGTCGGGCAGGCCCGGCACCCAGGCGGCCGGGGACAGGCAGATGAGCGGACCGAAGCAGGCGTCAGCCGGCCGGCGTCGGCGTGGGGGTCGGCGTCTCCGTAGGCGCGGGCACGACGGTCTCGGTGACCGAGGGGACCGGCTCGCTAGGTGTGGGCGTCTCCGTCGGCGTCGGCGCCTCGGTGGGTGTCGCCGTCGGCGCCTCGGTCGGGGTCGCCGTGCCGGTCGGCGACGCGCTGGGCGTCACGCTCGGCGTGTCCGTCGGGGTCGCGGTGCCGGTCGGGGTGGGCGACGGGGTCGGACTCGGCGCCGCGCCGCCGCCGAGCCCGGGGATCGACGTCCGGGGACCGGTACCGCTGGTGCCGCCGGTGATCGACGAGACCGAGCGGCCGGCGATCACCTCGAAAGCGACGATGACGACCATCGCCGCCACGAAGACGCCGAGGCTGCCAAGGGTGATCCGCTTCCACGGCAGACGGCGCAGCACCTCCGACAGCGGGACCCGCGCGCTCCCGGACTCCTGCAGGTCCGCCTCGGCCTGCGCGACCTCGTCGCGGCGCCCGGTGCGCCGGGCGGTGCTCAACCTCGCCAGCGCGCTCGCCTGAGCGCGCGCGACCCGCTCCCGGCTGATCCGCAGCGAGTAGGAGTAGATGGCGCTGCCGACGGTCGCGATGACGCTGCCCACCGCGGCGCCGATCAGGGTGCCCGCGACACCCACGGTCGACAGCAGGACCGCCGAGGACACAGCCGCCAGCGCGCTGGCGACCACCTGGACGATGTTGATCTCGACGCGGTGCTTCTCCTCTGTCATCCCCCCCAGTGTCACCGATAGGGAGCGCTGAGCGCGCCCCTCCCGCGCCGGACGCGGCGCAGATCACAGGCACGGTGCGGCCGGCCGCCGACGGCTGGACCGCTTTTCGTGTCGGACCGGGTGGGTACTGTCCCGGACGGCGGGGACCACGACGAGGAAGAGGGCTTCGATGGCAGAGACGATGCGGGCGGTCCAGGTCGGCAGCAAGGGCGGGGACTTCGAGCTGGTCGAGCGCGAGGTGCCGACGCCGGGGCGCGGCGAGGCACTTGTGCGGGTCGAGGCCTGCGGCGTGTGCCACAGCGACATGTTCGCCAAGGAGGGCCTGTACCCGGGCGTCACCTTCCCGGTGGTCCCCGGTCACGAGGTCGCCGGCCGGGTGGCCGCCCTCGGCGCGGGGGTCCAGGGCTGGACCGAGGGCCCGTCGGGTCGGGGTCGGCTGGTTCGGTGGCAACTGCGGCTGGTGCGACGCCGTGCCGCCGCGGCCAGCTGATCGCCTGCCAGAACATGGGCATCCCCGGCGTCTCGATGGACGGAGGCTACGCCGAGTACGTCGTGGTGCCGGCCAGCGCGCTCGCGGCGATCCCCGACGAGCTGGAGGCGGCGGAGGCTGCTCCCTGCTCTGCGCCGGGATCACCACCTTCAACGGGCTGCGGCGCAGTGGCGCCCGGGCCGGTGACCTCGTGGCCGTGCTCGGCGTGGGCGGCCTGGGCCACCTCGGCGTGCAGTACGCCGCGAAGATGGGTTTCGACACCGTCGCCATCGCCCGGGGCAGCGAGAAGGAGGGCCTGGCCCGCGAGCTGGGCGCCCGGCACTACGTCGACAGCACCGCGACCGACCCAGCCGAGGAGCTCGCTCGGCTCGGTGGCGCCTCGGTGGTGCTCTCCACGGTGACCAACGGCGAGGCCGTCGCGGCCACCCTGGGCGGCCTCGCGGTGGACGGGCAGGTGATCGTGGTGGGGGCCGCCGAGCAGCCCATCCCGGTGCCGGCCTCGGCGCTGATCGGTGGGAACGCGTCCGTGGCGGGCCACGCGTCCGGCACCTCCATCGAGTCGGAGGAGACCATGTCGTTCAGCGCCTTGACCGGGGTGCGACCCAGGATCGAGACGATGCCCCTGGAGTCGGCGGCCGAGGCGTACGCGAGGATGATGGCCGGAGACGCGCGCTTCCGGATGGTGCTCACGGTCGACTGACGTCGCCCGCCGGCCTCGGCGGCCGGGTCCTCCACCAGGACGCGGGCGCTGAGGATCGGGGGGGACGTGAGCACGGGACGACGACGTGCGGAGCGGGTCCGGCACCGGCTCACGCTGCGTCAGGTGCAGAGAGTCGCTCCCTCGGTGCTGGGCGTCCTCGTCGCCGCTGCCGCCTGGGTGTTCCTGGTGCTCGCAGCCATCTCCTTCGGTCACGCGGCCATGGCCGCCGATACAGGTTCCGCCTGGGCGATCGCGGTCGCCGCCACGCTGGGTGCTGCCGGCTGTCTGGTCCTGGTTCTGCTGCTGCTCGGTCGCCTCCGGGATCTGTCGGTGCGCCGACGTGGTGCCTGGCGCGCGCGGCCGACCGGAGGCCGGCACCGGCGGTAGCGTCGCTCAGCGGTCCCTGAGCCGGCGGACGAACTTCAGGCCGGACCAGGTCTCGTCGATGGCCGCGATCTTCACGTCCACCGTCCCGGCGCGGAGTCCCACTGCCCGGACCACGTTCTCGTCGACGTCGGTCGGCAGCCTGCTGGCCTTCTTCGGCCAGCACACCCACACCATGCCGTCGGTGACGGTGCGCTCGACCAGCAGCGGGAGCCGCCGCTCGAGTCGGGTGCGCGAGGTGACGAAGAGCAGGGAGAGGTCGATCTGACGAGGCAGCCGAGTCGTGTACGGCGTCCCCTCGAGCAGGTCGCCGGTGTGCGGCGGTCCCCCGTCGACGTACACGGTGTGGTGGGCGCGCACCCCCAGCTTGTCGGTCAGGGACTTGCCGGAGTAGCCGGTCACCTGCCGGGCCTTCCCTCCGTGCGGTCGGGCGTTCCGGACGACAGCACCGCGGTGCAGCCGAACGGGTCGCCTCCCCGCGCGGCCGCGAGCACGCGTGCGCCCTCCGGGGTGCGGGTGTCCACCATGTTGCCGCCGCCGACCCATCGGTCCCACGCACGGACGAAGACGTGCGCCCGCTCGGCGGTGTCCGCGAGCGCCGAGGGCACGGGATGCCACACCGTGGCGTGGGCACGCAGCCGACCGAACGCGACCTTCACCCCGTCGGCGTTGTCCACGGCACGGGTGAGCACCTGTCTCGGCACGACGTACCGGGGTGACGCGAGCGGCGAGACCAGCTCGCTGAGCGCCAGGACGAAGGTCGAGGACGTCGTCTCGTCGACGCCGTCGAGGAAGCATGAGGCCTGCGCCGCGCCCTGCCGGCGGATGCGGACACCCGCAGCACCGACGGGCGAGAGCCCGGCCTCGTGCAGCGCGTCCGCCACCGACGCCGCCGTCTGCTCCAGGCCCGGCGTCAGCGCCAGGTGTTCCGCGGCGACCCGTCCGCGGTCCACGGCGACCGTGGTCTGGATCCCGAGCAGGGTGCCCACGGTGATCGCGACCACGGCGGCCGGGGTGAGGTTGAGCAGGAACGCCAGCGTCGCCAGGACCAGGCCCACGGCCAGCACGGGGTGGGGTCGCCACGGCGAGGGATGGCCGTCCCGCACCACCAAGCCGTGGTCGCGGAGGACCACCGGCACCGGGCCGGGCCGGGGCCGGCTGTGGTGATGGCTGCGGACCGTCAGCATCCGCGCGACGGTCCGGAGCTGAGGGGTCGGGGGGCGCGCATCGTCGCCCGCCCTGCGGGGCCGCGGGACCGGGAGCGCGGTCACCTCTCTCCCTGTGTCGATCCGACCCTGACGCACGCCCACATGATGCGCGGATCGCGACACGACACGCCAGGACACGCACGGCAAAGCCTCCCGCCTAGACAAGGCTGGACGGGACGCGGCAAAGCGAGGATCGTCCTAACTGTGTTAGGACAGACGAACCGCGTTAGGCAGAGTGACCGTCGTGAAGCGACCCGGCGGGACATCCTGGACGCCGCGTGGGCGGTCGCTCGAGAACGAGGTCTGGCGCAGCTGACCCTGCGTGAGGTGGCCGACCGGGTCGGCATGCGGGCGCCGTCCCTCTACTCGCACTTCGACTCCAAGAACGCGATCTACGACGCGATGTTCGGCGAGGCCTGGTCGGAGTGTCTCCGGGTCGTCGCCGCCTCCGGCGCTCGACGGTTACGCACGCCGCGCGGCGCGCTGCGCCGAGGCGCGCAGGCCTTCTTCGACTTCGCCGCCGAGGACCTGGCGCGCTACCAGCTGATGAACCAGCGCACCATCCCCGGGTTCACCCCGAGCCCGACGGCGTACGCGCCCGCCGTGGCCGTCCTGGACGAGCTGCGCGCCGGGCTGGCGCGCTGGGGCGTCACCAGTGAGCAGGACATGGACCTCTACGTCGCCCTGGTCGGTGGCCTCGTCGACGCCCAGCTGGCCAACGACCCGGGCGGGCAGCGGTGGCGCCGCCTTCTCGACCGCACGATCGACATGTATGCCGACAACCTGGGTCTGTAACCCTACGAGAGGAAGCACCATGACCGCACAGCAGACCATCCAGATCCCGCGCCGCCCAGCGCTCGACCGCGACGTCGCGATGCGCCTGGCTGCCGCCGAGTACGACCTGGTGGTCGCCCAGTGGGAGGGCCTGACGCCCGACCAGTGGGCGGCGCCGACGATCTGTCCGCCGTGGGACGTCCGCGCGATGGCGGGACACCTGCTCGGCATGGCGCAGATGGCGGCGACGCTGCCGGAGATGGCGCGTCAGCAGCTCGCGTCCCAGCGTCGGGCAAAGCGCGAGGGCGGCCCCGTCATCGACGCCATGACCGCCCTGCAGGTGGAGAAGAACGCCGGCGCGACCACCCGCGAGCTCGTCGAGGCCATGCGCAGGACCGGCCCCAAGGCGGCCAGGGCCCGGCGACGCACCCCGTCGTTCGTGAGGAGCAGGAACCTCCCCGACCGGCAGCTCGTCAGCGGTCAGGAGGAGGTCTGGACGCTCGGCTACCTGCTCGACATCATCCTGACCCGGGACCCGTTCATGCATCGCATCGACATCGCCCAGGCCTCCGGAGCGACGATGCACGCCTCCGCCGAGCACGAGGGCATGATCGTCGACGACGTGGTGCGCGAGTGGGCGAACCGGCACGGACAGCCCTACGGTCTCGACCTCACCGGACCTGCCGGCGGTCGGTGGGGCGGCGACGACGGCGAGCAGATCCAGATGGACGCGTTCGAGTTCTGCCGGGCCGTCTCGGGACGCCGGCCCGAGTCAGGTCTGCTCACCTGGCAGGTCCCGTTCTGACCAGCTGCTCCGACCACCCTGCCGAAGCCCGACCGGCCGGCCTGCGGACCGGTCGGATGTGGGCTCGGTCACCGACTCGGAACGTCCCATGGCTCACCCGGTGAGCCGACCTCGTCCACAGACGATGAAGTCGGGTCTTCCCGGACGAAGCGTGGCCGGTTACGTTGCTGACGTCTCGCCCCGACATCCCGGGCGGGGCCTGGGTCGAACTGCTCCGGGGGGGTCGCGTTGGTGTCCTACACACGAGCGCCGCGCTTGTTCCTGGCCGCGACGGCGGTTGCCCTGGCGCTCTCCGGGTGCACGCAGCCCTCCGCCGAGCCGAAACCGCTGGTTCTGCCCAGCGTGACACCGTCCGGATCCGAGGAAGCGACTGACTCCCCCGCGGCCCCCGTCTCCCAGGCACCGTCCAGCACGGCTGCAGCATCCGGATCAGCGAAGGCCCCTCCGACCATGCCAGTGGCGGCCCGGGGCAACGGCTCGAAAGCCGCCGAGGCGTTTGCTCGCTACTACGTGGCCTTGATCAATCACTCGGCCAGACGACCGGAAGACTCGACGCAGCTCGCCGCATGAGCGCGAAGCGATGCCAGTCATGCATGGCGATCGCCGCAAACGTATCGCAGGGCATTTATGGACGGCGGCGGCGCAATCACCTCGAGAGCGGTGGATGGCTAGATGCAATCTCCAGCATTCGAGGGCAAACGTCAGGAGCGCACGAAGCGTGACCCTCGTTCGGTGTTCTTCCGACCTCGGTACGTGTAGCCGCGGCCGTGGCCAATCCGTCGAGCTTACGCAGGCAGAGAACAACCCATGACGATCTACTTTCGACCGGCCCAGGAGTCGTGGCGAGTAACTTCGACTGGATCTGAATCGTGACAACTTTGGTGAAGTCGCTCCTAGTGATGGCAGTGGCAGTGGCGACTACCTCTGATTGCCGGAAAGCGCCGACGCTATGTCGCTGCAGGATCTGGAGCAAAGGCGGCAGTGTCCTGACTTCGGCATGACCTGCGCGAAGATGCCGACGTACCATCCGGCGCGACCGGATCGCATCCTGAGCCAAGCGTCAGGACGCCAGTCGGCCATTCTCGCGGACGCGCCCACCTCCGCTTCAACCAACTCCCGACGCTGATCTACGCCTGGGGCAGCGGCGCCAACGCCATGTGCGGCGGGGGGCGAGCGATCGTGCCATGTCCCCAGCTGGCGCCCCCGGTCCCTGCCGCGGCACCGGTGGCCGCTCCGCAGGTCACCGGTGGCGTGGTGCTGACGGCGATACGGCGGATCGGGCTCCCGTCACTGCGGGCCCACACCCAGCCGGCGGACAAGACACTGGTCAACCTCGACACCATCTTCTACACCCGGCCGCGACCCTTCACGCGCACCGTGACGCTGCTCGGTCGGCCGGTGCAGATCCGCGCGACGGCGAGCTCCTTCACCTGGCACTACGGGGACGGCGCCACCGCGATGACCACCAGCCCCGGGGCGCCGTACCCGGCGATGGACGTCACCCACCGTTACTCGCATGCCCACGTCACGGTGCCGACCAGCGTGGACGTCACCTACACGGCACAGTTCTCCGTCGGCAACCACGGCTGGCAGGACATCCCCGGCACGGTCACCATCGCGGGACCTGCGGCGCCGCTCCGGATCAGCGAGGCGACGCCGCTGTTGGCCGCGCCCTCCTGACCCTGGGCACAAGTCGAGGACGGAGGCGGGCCAGTTGCGCCCGCTTCCGCCCTCGTCCTTGCTCATGCGGGCGACCCGGGTCGAGGGAGCCGCCAGCACGTCTGTGGTCGGCTCAGCCGACGGGCACCGCGATCTCCTGGCCGACCGTCACGGCCGGGCCCGAGAGTGCGTTCAGCTCCTCGATGCGGTGCACCGTCTCTCGAACCTGTCCGGCCGGCGCCACCTCGGCGGCGATCCGCCACAGCGAGTCGCCGCTGCCGATCACCACCGTCCGGGTCTGTACGGGGTTGCCCACCTCGCTGGTGGCTGCCGAGCGCGGACCAAGCACGGTGAGCACGGCCAGGAGCAGGCCGAGGAAGACCACGACGACGGCCAGCCGCCCGCGGCGGGTCAGCCGCACGGCAGGCGGGGCCGCGAGGGTGCGGGCGCGGGTGAATCCGGGGGTGATCGCAACGGTGCTCATCTGAGACCTCCTGAGGAAGGCAGTGGTCCGGTTGTCCGGCGTCGTGTCCATGACCGCAGTTCTACCGAGGGCCTCCGACAGTTTTCGGGGGCCAGGTCTCGAAAGCCTGTTCGATCGAACACGTGTGCGACGTTAGGGCACCTGTTCGAACGAATCAAGGGCTGCGACCGAACAGATGTTCGAACGCATCGCCTCGGCGAGGAGCGGGCGGGCCCACTGCCGTGCCGCGGAACGCCGCGACACGCCGTTCGAACAGATGTTTGAACAGGCCCGGCGGCGACCACTACGGTGGCAGCACGGCTCAGGCGGGTCGAGGGCATCGCGGGAACACATGGAGGCACGTCGATGGCAGTCAAGCGCAAGACGATCCGGAACGCAGCAGCGCAGGGGTGGCCGAGCTCCCCGACGGTCCGCCGGACGCCACCGGGCTCACGCCCCGCCAGCAGCGGATCCTGACGGTGATCCGCGACTCGATCGAGCTGCGCGGCTACCCGCCCAGCATGCGCGAGATCGGGGAGCGGGTCGGGCTGACCAGCTCGTCCTCGGTCGCCCACCAGCTGCGGGTGCTGGAGGAGAAGGGCTTCCTCAAGCGCGACCCGAACCGGCCCCGGGCCCTGTCGGTCTTCACCCCCGACGAGACCGCGACCATCGACGAGACCGGGGTGGGCGACGCGATGCCCGCCGCGACCTACGTGCCGATGGTCGGCCGGATCGCCGCGGGTGGCCCGATCCTGGCCGAGGAGCGCGTCGAGGAGATCATGCCGCTGCCCAAGAGCCTGGTCGGCGACGGCACCCTGTTCATGCTCGAGGTCGCCGGTGACTCGATGGTCGACGCGGCGATCTGCAACGGGGACTACGTCGTCGTCCGCCAGCAGCCCAGCGCCGAGAACGGCGAGGTGGTGGCCGCGATGCTCGACGGCGAGGCCACCGTCAAGACGTTCCAGCGCAAGCACGGTCAGGTCTGGCTGCTCCCCCACAACGACGCCTACGAGCCCATCGACGGCACGCACGCGACCATCCTCGGCAAGGTCACCGCGGTCCTGCGCCGCATGTAGTCCTACTCAGGCGAGCTGGACCAGCAGCAGCGGTCCGCCGTCGTACCGACCCCCGTCGATGGCCACTGCGCGACCGTTGGCGTAGCGCAGCGGCTCGGTGACCTCCGCTGACGGCCGGTTCAGCAGCGAGCCGATGATGCTGTGCCCGTGCACGATGCACGTGCCGCCGAGGCTGGAGAGCAGCTGCCCCGCGGCCTCCTCTCCGTGCTCGCCGACGAAGTCGTAGCGGCTGGTCAGGGCCGCGAACACCTCGAAGTGCCGGGCGGCGTCGTCCCCGGCGAGCAGCCCCGCCACGGTGTCGTTGATCTCGTCGAGCGTTCCTCCCCATCCGAGGTAGCCCGTGGTGTCGGAGTGCATCAGCAGGAACTCGCCGGACCGGCCCAGCACCGGCAGTCCCCGGAGCCAGGTGACGTCGTCCTCGGTGAGCGCCTCCTGGTCGCGCCGGCGGCCGCCGTTGAGCTGCCACACCTCCCCGAACCTGCTTTCCGGGAACAGCCTCTCGCCCGAGCATCAGCGACTCGTGGTTGCCCATCAGGACGTGCACCAGGTCCGGAGCCTGACGCTGCAGGTCACGCACGAACCGGACCACCCCGATCCCGTCGGGACCCCGGTCGACCAGGTCTCCGAGGACCCACAGCGTGGTGTCCCCGCCGGTCCAGCGGTCGTCGTCGTCGACGAGCCCGGCACGGTGCAGCAGCGCCCGCAGGTCCTCGAGGTGTCCGTGCACGTCGCTGACAACGTAGGTACCCGCCATGCCGGCCATCCTTGCAGCCGACCGCGCCACGCCGTACGACGGTCGCGTTGCCCTGCTTGTGTCCTGCTCAGCCGGCGAGCCGACGCAGCGCCTGGAGCACCACGTCGCGGTCCGTGGTCGACCACATCGGCGGCAACGAGGCACGCAGGAAGCTGCCGTAGCGCGCAGTGACCAGCCGGGGGTCGAGGATCGCCACCACGCCCTTGTCGCTGGTGGTCCGGATCAGCCGGCCGGCCCCCTGGGCCAGCAGCAGCGCGGCGTGGGTCGCGGCCACCTGCATGAACCCGTTGCCGCCGGCCTGGTCAGCGGCCCGCTGTCGGGCGGACATCAGCGGGTCGTCGGGCCGCGGGAACGGGATCCGGTCGATCAGCACCAGCTGGCAGGTGTCCCCGGGCACGTCCAGGCCCTGCCACAGGCTCAGGGTGCCGAACAGGCAGGCGTGCGGGTCCTCGGTGAACAGCCGGGCCAGCTCGGGCAGCTGCGCCTCACCCTGCGCCAGGACCGTCAGGTGCGGCAGCCGCTCGCGCAGCGCCTCGGCGGCGGCCTCCGCGGCCCGGCGGCTGGAGAACAGCCCCAGCGTGCGGCCGTCCGCGGCGTCCACCAGGTCGGCGATCTCGTCGAGCTGTGCCGACCCGAGGCCGTCGCGGCCCGGCGGAGGCAGGTGCCGGGCGACGTAGAGGATCGCCTGGCGGCCGTAGTCGAACGGCGACCCGACGTCGATCCCCCGCCACGGCAGCGTGTCGTCCCCAGTCGCGGGACCGGTCCCCGCAGAAGCAGACGCCTCGGCGGGGGCGGAGGCCGCAGAACCAGACGCCTCGGCGGGGGCGAGGGGCAGGGAGTGGTCGACCCGCTCGCTGGGCTTGAGCCCGAGCGAGGTGGCCACCGAGGTGAAGTCGCCGCCGAGCATCAGGGTCGCGCTGGTGAGGACCACGGTCTTCGCCGAGAGCAGCCGGTCCCGCAGCGGTCCCCACACCTGCAGCGGCGCCACGCACAGCAGGTCGCCGCCGCGCTTGCTGTCGCGCTCGCTGAGCCAGAGCACGTCGAGGGCGTCGTCGGACGCCATCCGCTCGGCGGTCTTGAAGATCTCCTGCACCGCGCCGCGAGCCTGGGTGCGGCCGGCGTCGGCCTCCCCGTCCGAGGACGACTCCTTCGGGAAGGCGGAGATCAGGCGGCGGGCCGCGTCGCGGACCAGCACGAGCGCGTCCGACAGGGCACCCGACAGCGCGTCGACGCGGCCCGGCTCGCAGTCGTCGTAGGCCGCGCGCAACGCCTCGGCAGCGTCGGCGAGGTCGTCGGCCTCGAGGCCGTCGACGTGCCGCTGCGAGCGGCGTGCGGCGCGCTCGACCTCGGGCACGGACAGCTCGTCGGTGGCGGCCTGGGTGACCCGGGCGGCCAGCTCGTGCGCCTCGTCGATCACCACCACGTCGTACTCCGGGATCATCGGCACGCCCTCGATCGCGTCGATGGCCAGCAGCGAGTGGTTGGTCACGACCAGCTGGGACTGCAGCGCCTTCTCCTTGGCCCGCTCCGCGAAGCACTCCTCTGCGAAGGGGCACCTGGCCGCGCCGAGGCACTCGCGGTGGTTGACCGAGACCTGCCGCCAGACCCGGTCGCCGTGCTTGGGAGCGGAGTCCCGGTCGCCCGGTCCCTTCGCCTGGCTCTGCTCCTCGGCCCACTCCCGCAGCGCGAGCACCTCGCTGCCCATCGAACCGGACGGCAGGTCCACCAGCGTGCCCTGGTCGTCGGGGACGCCCTCGCGGATCCGGTGCAGGCACGCGTAGTTCGAGCGGCCCTTCAGCACCGCGTACGACGGCTTGCGGTGCAGCACGTGGTCGGCCGCCTCGAGCAGCGCCGGGATGTCCCGCTCCACGAGCTGGTGCTGGAGGGCCAGCGTCGCGGTGGCCACCACCACCCGTCGGTCGTGCAGCAGCGCGGGGACGAGATAGCCCAGCGACTTGCCGGTCCCGGTGCCGGCCTGGACCAGCAGGTGCTCACCGCTGGCCATCGCCCGGGCGACCGCCTCGGCCATCTGGATCTGGCCGCTCCGCTCCTGCCCGCCGAGCGCCTCGACCGCCGCCGCGAGCACCTCCCGCACGCGGGTGGCCGGTGCGGCGTCGGGAGAGGGCACCGGAGCACCCTACCCAGTCAGCTCGACGGCTCGAGCGCCCTCGTCCACAGCACGGTGCCGGCCTGGTCGCGGAGACTGACCGTGAGCCGCCCTGCACGCCTGACGGGCAGCGTGAGCCGGGGCGGGCGGGCTCGGGGCCGCTGGCCTGCGCGTGACCCCTGAGCGACCGGCTGTCCCACCGCCGGGCGTCCTCCTCACCGGACGCGCCCGACGCTCCCGCGGACGGCGTCACCCGGCAGGAGGCGTGGTGTCGCGCTAGGTGAGGTACGGCTCGAGGTCGCCGGCCAGGTCCGCGTGCGCGCGGCCGCTGACCACGGTGCCGTCGGCGGTGTGCTCGATGGAGGCCACCTCCCCGCTCACGTGGATCCGGTTGAGCAGGTCCCCGCGCTCGTACGGCAGCAGCGCCTCGAAGGGCACCCCGGGGCGGGGCAGCTCGGACTCGATGGCGCGCAGCGCGTCCGCGATGCCCTCACCGGTGCGCGCCGACACGACCACCGAGTGCGGCTCGCGCTGGCGGAGCCGGGCCAGCACCATCGGGTCGGCGGCGTCGGCCTTGTTGATCACCACGAGCTCGGGCACCTTGTCGGCGCCGATCTCGGCGAGCACCTCGCGGACCGCGGCCAGCTGGCCCTCGGGGTCGGCGTGCGAGCCGTCCACCACGTGCAGCACCAGGTCGGAGTCCGCGACCTCCTCCAGCGTGGAGCGGAACGCCTCGACGAGCTGGTGCGGCAGGTGCCGCACGAAGCCCACCGTGTCCGACATGGTGTAGATGCGCCCGTCGGAGGTGGTGGTCTTCCGGGTGGTCGGGTCGAGGGTGGCGAAGAGCGAGTCCTCCACCAGCACCCCGGCGTCGGTGAGCCGGTTCAGCAGCGAGGACTTGCCGGCGTTGGTGTAGCCGGCGATCGCGACCGACGGGATCTGGTGGCGCCGGCGGTCCGCCCGCTTGGTGTCCCGCGTGGTGCGCATGTGCTTGAGCTCGGCGCGCAGCTTGGCGATCTTCGTGTTGATCCGGCGGCGGTCGGTCTCGATCTTGGTCTCCCCGGGACCGCGGCCTCCGATGCCGCCGCCCTGCGAGCCGACCCGGCCGCCGGCCTGGCGGGAGAGGTTCCCACCCCAGCCCCGCAGCCGCTGCTTCATGTAGCTCAGCTGCGCCAGCTCGACCTGGGCCTGCCCCTCCCGGGACTTGGCGTGCTGCGCGAAGATGTCGAGGATCAGCGCGGTCCGGTCGACGACCTTGACCTTCACCCGGTCCTCGAGGTTCCGCAGCTGGCTGGGCGCGAGCTCGCCGTCGAGGATCACGGTGTCTGCGCCGGTGGCCTGCACGATCTCCCGCAGCCCCTCGACCTTGCCGCGGCCGATGTACGTCGCCGGGTCGGGGCTCTGCCGGCGCTGGTAGAACGCGTCGAGCACCGTCGAGCCGGCCGTCTCCGCCAGCAGCGCCAGCTCGGCCATCGAGTTCTCCGCGTCCGCGATCGAGCCGTCGGTCCACACCCCCACCAGGACCACCCGCTCGAGCCGCAGCTGGCGGTACTCGACCTCGGAGATGTCCTCGAGCTCGGTCGACAGGCCGGCCACCCGGCGCAGTGCGTGCCGCTCGGCGAGGTCGTAGACGCCGGTGCCCTCCTCCGGGTCCGGGTCGTCCTCCCACGCCTCGGTCTCCAGGAGCGCGTCGTCGAGGTCGATGTCCGGGCCCTCACCCACGTCGCCGGGGGCGGCGCCCGCGGCAGTGCTCTGGGCAGGGGCGGGCACGGGGTCAGGGTGGTACTCGTGTGCGTTCGTCATATCCACCTGTGGAAACGTCCGGATGCTCGGGGGGATTCCCGGGGTCCCTCGATCGTCGCACGCCCCCCGGCGGGCGGCGACCCGATTAGCCGAGCCACTCGCCGCGGGCCACGATCACCGCCGGCCCGGTCAGCACGACCCGGCCCTGGTCGGTCCAGGTGACCCCCAGGCTTCCTCCCGCGACGTCCACGCGGTACGACGTACCGTCCGGCCGCTCCGGGTCCACGCCGTCGGCGAGGGCCGCCGCCACCATCGCCGCGCAGGCACCGGTGCCGCAGGAGCGGGTCTCTCCCGAGCCGCGCTCGTGCACCCGCATCGCGATGTGCCGCGCGCGCCGGCGGACCACGAACTCGACGTTGACCCCGTCGGGGAACACCGCCGTGTCGCGTTCCGGCGGGCCGGCCAGGGTGCCCGCGTCGTCGAGGGCGTCGACGAACGCCACGGCGTGCGGGTTCCCCATCGAGATGTGCCGGGCCGGCCAGGACCGCCCGCGCACCCCGACCTCCGTCTGCCCGAGCACGGCCGGGACCCCCATGTCGACGCTCACCAGGTCACCGTGGAAGGTGAGCCGCTTGGTGCCGCCGCGGGTGGCCACGGCCAGCGGCGCCGAGGTGTCCATCCCCTCGTGGTCGGCGAGGTAGCGCCCGAAGACCCGGATGCCGTTCCCGCACATCTCCGAGGTCGACCCGTCCGCGTTGCGGTAGTCCATGAACCACTCCGCCTCGTCCCGCGCGGCCACCGCCGCGGGGTCGTCGTCAGCGGCGGTGCGCACCACGCGCAGCACGCCGTCCGCGCCGATCCCGGCCCGCCGGTGGCACATCGCCGCGACGGTCCCGGTGCTGAGCCTCAGCTCGCCGTCCGGGTCGGGCAGCAGCACGAAGTCGTTCTCCGTGCCGTGGCCCTTGAGGAAGCCGACCCGCTGCTGCATCCACACAGCCTATCGACCTAGGTTGGGCGCCATGCCGCACCCGGACCCGAGCGCCCGTCCGCCGCGCCTGCGGGTCCGCGGCCTGACCCGTCGCTTCGGTGACGTCGACGTGGTCAAGGGGCTCGACCTCGAGCTGGCCGCCGGTGCCGCGGTCGCCCTCACCGGACGCAACGGGGCCGGCAAGTCGACCGTGCTGCGCTGCGTGAGCGCCGCGGACACGCCGACCTCCGGCACCGTCGAGCTCGACGGGATCCCCGTCGACGAGCGCTCGCCGCACACGCGCCGGGACATGGCGGTGGTGATGGACGACATGGACTTCTTCCCCGACCTGAGCGTGGTCGAGCACCTCGACCTGTTCGCCCGGGCGCACGGTGTGGTCGACGCCGAGGCCGTCGTGGACGCCGTGCTCGCCGAGGTCCGGCTGGTGCCGCAGTCGGCCCAGCTGCCTGGCACGCTCTCCTCGGGGCAGCGACGCCGGCTGGCCCTGGCCAGCGCCTTCGTCCGGCCGCGGCGGCTGCTGGTCCTGGACGAGCCGGAGGCGCGCCTGGACCAGGCGGGCCTGGAGTGGCTGGTCGACCGGCTGCGCCGGGAGAAGGCCGACGGGCTGGGCATCCTGCTCGCCAGCCACGACGCCGGGCTCGTGGCGGCCGTGGCCGACCGGGTGCTGAGCCTGGACGACCCGGCGTGAGCGCCGGCTCGGCGGACCTGCGCGGGCTCCGGGCACAGATCCGGGTCTGGCGCCGCGGCCGCGCCGACACCCGGCTGGTGGACGCGCTCAGCGAGGCCTACATCGCCGTGTTCGCCACCGCCATGCTCACCTCGATGCTGGTCAGCGTGGTGCTGAACGTGCGGACGGTGGCCGGCCGGACATGCGCGAGCGGTCCGTGCGAGGACGCCCGGGCGGCCCTGCCGTGGCTGTTCGGCCTGGCGCTGGTGGCGGGCTGCCTGGCCCTGGCCCGGCTCCTCGGGCCGCTGCTGGTCTCCCCCGCCGTGGCCACCTGGCTGCTGCCGACCCCGGTGGACCGGTCGGCGCTGCTGCGGCCCCGGCTGGCCGCGACCGGCCTGGTCGCCTTCGCGCTGTCCGGCGTGCTCGCCGCCGGCGCCGCGACGCTCTCCGGCTTCGACGGGACCGAGGTCGCGACGTACGCCGCGGCTGTCGCGGTCAGCTGCGTGCTCGCGGTCGGAGTCGCCACCGTCTCGCAGGCGCTTCGGCTGCGCCGGGCCCGGCTGCTCACCTGGCTTCTCGCAGCCGTGGTCTGGGCGGGGGTGGTGGCACTCACCCTGGACGCGGTGCCCGCCTCCGCGTCCGCGGCCCGCGGAGGCGCGGGGCCGGTGGTCCTGCTGGCCGTCCTGGCCGCGGGCGCGGTCGTGGCCGCCCAGCGTGCGTACGCCGTGCTGCCCCGGCTCCACCGTGAGGCGCTCACGCCCGGGGGCGCGCTGGTCCCGGGGCTGTCCGGGGCCCTGGCCAGCCTGGACTTCGCCCTGGTCTACGACCTGCTGGTGGCCCGGCACTGGCGCTCCCGCAGCTCCGTCCGGGCGGTGCGCGGCCGCGGCACCGGTGCGGGCACGCTGGTCTGGCGGGAGGTGGTCCGGCTGCGTCGCAGCCCCCAGCTGCTGGTGGTGCTCGCGGCGGCACTGGTGCTGCCCTACCTCGCCGGCACCCTGGGTCTGGGTCGCGCGGTCCTGCTGGTCGGGTCGACCACGGGCTTCCTCGCCGGCACCGGTCTGTTCTCCTCCCTGCGGGTGCTCAGCCGGACCCCGAGCCTGGTCAGGTGCCTGCCGCTGTCCGCGGCCGCGGTCCGGTCGGCGTGTCTCGGGGTGCCCGCGGCGCTGCTGGTCTGCTGGGGGCTCGGGACCGCTCCGGCGCTGCGTGAGGCGCTCCTGGTGCCGTGGGGCGACGCCCTGCTGCTGTCGCTGGCGGTCGGTGTCACCGCGGTCACCGCGGTGGTCCGCTGGGTGACCGGTCGCCCTCCGGACTACCAGCTGCCGCTGGTGACCTCACCGATGGGCGCGGTGCCCACGTCCCTCTACGTCAGCGCCGCCCGCGGGTTCGACGCCCTGCTGCTCGGCAGCGCGCCGCTGCTCGTGGCCCCGACCCCCACCGGGACGGCCGTGTCGTTGGCCCTGGACGCCGTGGTGCTGGCGGTGCTGCTGAACCGCCGGTGACCCTGGTCCGGCGTGCCTCCCGATTCTGTCGGTGCGCTCTGCCAGCCTCGGAGCATGACCTCGACATCCGGGCCGCGAGCCGTTCCTCCGGCGGATCTGCTGATGCTGGGCGGGACGGTGGCCGCCTGCGCCGACTGTGGAGACGAGCGGTTGTTCGTCCCGGTCGACGAGCCGGACGCCGCCGGCGAGTTCTGCTGCACGACCTGCGACGCCGCGGTGCTGCTGCTCGCTCTGCTCGAGGCGCCGTCGACGAGCCGCTCCCGGCGGGCCGCCTGATGCCCGGCACCGCGGACGACCCGTGGCTGCTGACCACCGCGCCGGGCAGCTCGGAGTACACCATGCACCGCGACGAGGGCGCCGACCCGCCGGCGCTCGTGTGCCAGGTCGGCTCCACCACCCTGCGCTACCGCCTCAGCGCCGTCGAGGACCTGCACGCCTGGCTGGTCGAGCAGGGTGACTGGGTGGACCTGGGCGCCGCCGACGAGAAGAAGGAGGCCAAGCCCGGCACCGTCGAGGCCTGGGGTCGCGACGTGGGCAACCCGGTGGGCGGCTGGTACGGCCTGCGCAAGGGCTATCGGGGCCGTTTCGGGATGTACCTCCCGCCGCTGCTGGAGGCACTCGGTCTGGCGGAGCTCACCCACGACGCGCGCAACAACACGGTCCGCGCGCTGTGAGCGACCGGGCCGGGCACTCCCGGCCCTGACAGCTCGCCGCTAGCGGGTGCCGGCGTGCCGCATGCGGTGCACCACCAGCGCTGCGCCGCCGCCGCGCCGGGTCGGCTCCGCCACCGCGGTGAGCCGACCGTGTCGCCCGAACTCGATGGCCGTCGCGGCCCCGATCTCGGCGGCGCTGGTGAACCGGTCACCCGCCGGGGTCAGCCGGTGCCCGTAGCGCCTCAGGAGCGCGCCGTACCGGTCGATGAAGGCGGGCTCCGCGCTCACCGTCGGGGTGTTGCGCTGGGAGGCCCGCGGCGCGGCGATCGCCCGGGGCAGGGACATCCGCCGGTCGATCCGGTCGAAGACCAGCTGGGTGACGGTGGTGATGATCGTCGAGCCACCGGGTGAGCCGAGCGCCAGGAACGGCCTGCCTTGCGCCACCACGATGGTCGGGGAGATCGACGAGCGGGGACGCTTGCCCGGCTGGATCCGGTTCGGGTCCGTCGCGTCGTAGACGGCGGAGAAGTCGGTCAACTCGTTGTTGAGCAGGAACCCGCGCCCGGGCACCAGCATCCCGGAGCCGCCGGTCTGCTCGATCGTCAAGGTGTACTCCACGACGTTGCCCCAGCGGTCGGCCACCGTCAGGTTCGTGGTCTCAACGTTCTCGGTGTCCGGGGCGACACGACCCCGGTCGCCCGATGCGGCCCGGCAGCGGCCGTCCGCGCGGCGGACGTCGCCGGGCGCGACCGGAGGCGTGAACGCCCTCCGCGGGCTGATCGCACAGGCCCGCTCGGCGGCGAACCTGTCGGAGAGCAGCGTCCGCACCGGCACGTGCACATAGGCAGGGTCCCCGAGATGGGCCTCGCGGTCCGCGAACGCCAGCGCGGTCGCCTCCAGGTAACGGTGCAGCGCCGCGCCTGCCCCCCTCCTGGTCAGGTCGTAGCGCTCCATGATGTTCAATGCCTCGCCCACGGTGGTGCCGCCAGATGACGAGGGCGCCATGCCGTAGACGTCGTAGCCGCGGTAGTCCGAGTGCGTGGGGGCACGGTCAATGCTGCGGTAGCGCCGCAGGTCCTCCTTGCTGAGGTAGCCCGCGGGCACGGGCAGATCCGTCGTCGGGCTCTTCGGCGGGTGCCGGACGAGGGCTGCGATCTCCGACGCGATCGGGCCACGGTAGAAGGCCCGCATCCCCTGACGGCCGAGCAGCCGGTAGGTCCTGGCCAGGTCGGGGTTCCTGAACACCGACCCCACGGCGGGTGCGTCGCCGCCGGGCAGGAACAGCCTGGGGGTGCTGGTGTAGGCCTCGAACCGCTTCTTGTTGTCCAGGGTCTGCTGACGGAACGTGCTGTCGACGACGAAGCCGCGTCGGGCCAGCGACGCAGCCGGCGCCAGGACCTGGCGCAGGCTGTAGCTCCCCCACGTCCGCAACGCCGCCGCCCAGGTGGCCGGCGTGCCAGGGACCCCGACCGAGACCCCACTGGTGACCAGCTGCGGGGTGAAGGGGTAGGGCTTCCCGGTCGCCGGGTCGAGAAACGCGTCCTTCGGGATCGTCCGGGGAGCGGTCTCGCGGCCGTCGATGGTGTGCACGCGTCCCGACCGGGCGTCGTAGAAGACGAAGTAGCCGCCACCGCCGAGCCCCGAGCTGTACGGCTCGGTGACGCCGAGCGCGGCGGCGGTCGCCACGGCGGCATCCACCGCGTTGCCGCCGCGTCTCAGCACCTGCAGGCCGACTCTGGACGCCTCCGGGTCCACCGACGTCACGGCCCCGCCGAAGCCCGTGCTGGTCGGCGTCTTCGTGGTGTAGCGGCCGTGCCCGCTCGGGCCCTGGCCCGCTCGGTGCCCGGCCCGGTGGTCCGCCGTCACCGGGTCCGCTCCGGCTGCTGGCAGGACGGCCCCTGGTCCTACGACCGGCCCGACCACCAGCACGGCCGCGGCCCCGAGAGTGCTGAGTCGATGAGGGTGCGCACGGGTCACGGCTGTCTCCTGGGTCCGAGTCTTCTGGGGTGCTACCCCGTGACGCCACGGCCAATCGTCGGCCCGACCGCCCGCACCGCGGCGTCGACGCGGTCGGGGTCGTCCCAGCCGACCCAGCTGACCCGGTCGTCCTTGCCGAACCAGGCGTCCTGGCGTCGCGCGAACCTGCGGGTGCCCAGCACGGTGCGCTCACGCGCGTCGTCCTCACTCCCCTCGCCGTCCAGGAACGCGAGCACCTGGGCGTAGCCGAGCGCCCGGCTCGCCGTCCGGCCCTCGCGCAGGCCGCGGTCCGCCAACCGGCGCACCTCCTCGACGAGGCCGTCCGCCCACATCCGGCGGACCCGCCGCTCGATGCGCTCGTCGAGGACCGGACGCGGGATCCGCACGCCCACCTGGACGGCGCGGTCGTAGACGTAGCGCTGCTCGGGCAGCGAGGCGCTGTACGGCCGACCGGTCAGCGCGACCACCTCGAGCGCCCGTACCACCCGCCGGGAGTTGGTCGGCAGGATCCGCTCGGCCGCCTCGGGATCCTGCTCCTGCAGCCGCCGGTACAGCTGCGCCGCCCCGACCCGGGCCAGCTCCTCCTCCAGGGCGGCCCGCAGCGCCGGGTCCGTGCCGGGGAACTCGAACCGGTCCAGGACCGCGCGGGTGTACAGCGCGGACCCGCCGACCAGGACCGGGACCACCCCCCGCTCGTGGCAGTCCGCGACCACGGCCCGGGCGCGCGCCTGGAACTCGGCGACGGTCGCCGGCTCGCGCACGTCGAGAAGGTCGAGCAGGTGGTGCGGGATGCCGCGGCGCTGCCCGACCGGCAGCTTCGCGGTGCCGATGTCCATGCCCCGGTAGACCTGCATGGCGTCGGTGTTGACCACCTCGCCACCGAGCCGGTCCGCGAGGTCCAGGGAGAGGTCGCTCTTGCCGGCCGCGGTCGGACCGACGACGGCCACCACCGGACCGGTGGTCCGGGAACCACGGTGCCCGACCGGCTCGTTCCTCATGACGAGAAGTCTGACAAGGTGGGTGCGACCACCCGCAGCCGGGAGAGAGGGAGCAGTGACGATGGGGTTCGTGGACAAGGCCAAGCAGCGGTTGACCAAGGTCGTCGAGGAGCACGGCGAGACGCTCGAGAAGGGCGCCGACCGCCTGGGACGCACCGTCAACGAGCGGACCGGGAACAAGCACGCAGACAAGGTGGCCAAGGGCACCGCGCGGCTGAAGAAGGGCCTGCACTCGCTGGACCCCGACCGCGACCAGCCGCACAACCCCTGAGCAGCGGTTTCGTTCCGCTGCCCGCGGGTACGCCGGACAGATGACCGGCACCGACGGAGACGACAGCACGCCCACCGACGCGCCGACGGGCCCGGAGCACCCCCGCGGACCGGCCGGCCCGGACGCGCCCGCCCCGCCGGGAGGCCCCCAGCGGGCGGACACCCCCGCGGGTGCCGGCACGCCCGGAGGCACCGCGGAGCCCGCGCAGCACCCGCCGGCGCCGGTTCACGCCCGCAGGGACACCGGGAGGGACGCCGGGACCGCCCCGGAGCCGACCGCCGACGGTGAGATCCATGCCCGCACCCAGACCGAGCAGGTCAACGAGGAGCTGCAGGAGGAGAACGCGGAGACCGCCCTCGACCAGCCCTCGGACGGCTCGGGCGGGGAGTGAGAGAGTCAGACCCATGAGCGAACCCTCGACAGACCAGCTCGACGACCACAAGCCGGAGCTCGGCGACCTGGACCCCGACCAGTTCGTGGGCGGACCGTCCGCCGGTGACGCGACCCCCGGGGAGTTCACCTCCACCGACCAGTCCGCGGAGCACCGACGGCCGGCGGCCGACGACCGGCCGGACGACGGGCCGGACGACGGGCCGGACGACGGGCCGGACGACGGGCCGGACGACGGGCCGGACGACGGGCCGGACGACGGGACGGACGACGGGACGGACGACGGGACCGGGGTGGCGCACGATGAGTGACCAGGAGCAGCCCGGCCACGACGGCGACCTCGGCCTGAGCAGCGAGCGGCGAGGGCCGTTCCACGGTGTGGAGGGCACCGGCAGCCAGGCCTCGGCCCAGCACGCCACCGACGGTGCCTCGCCGACGGTGCGGGACGCGGACGGCCGGGTCGTGGAGCCCGACGACGAGCAGCCGGTCCCCGACAAGCCGGACGAGACCGCACGGATCAGCGGTGTGGACCGGACGGTCGGCGAGGTGCAGCCCGACCCGGTCGCGGACAAGCACGCTTTCGACCCCGGCCGGAACCCGCGACACTGACGGTGAGCCACAGCTTCGTCGTCGTCCCGGCGGCCTACCTGTACCTGCTGCGCCCCGCACCGACCCCCGACGGACGCGAGGTGCTGCTCCAGCTCCGTGCCGGCACCGGCTTCATGGACGGCCACTGGGCGGCGGCCGTGGCCGGACACGTCGAGCGCGGCGAGTCGGTGCACGCGGCCGTGCACCGGGAGGCGGCCGAGGAGGTCGGCGTGCGGGACGTCGACCTGGTGGCGTGGTGCGCCATGCAGCGCACCGGCACCAGCGGTCTGCCGGTGGACGAGCGGGTCGACTACTTCTTCACCGCGACCTCCTGGTCCGGCACACCGCGGATCCTGGAGCCGGACAAGTGCGCCGACCTGCGCTGGTGCGACCTGGACGCGCTGCCTGCGCCGGTGGTCCCGCACGAGCTCCGGGTGCTGCGCAGCCTCCGCGCCGGAAGGGTCGAGCCGATCCTGGCCCACGGCTTCGACGACGAGGACACGGGGCCCGGCCGCCCCGAACGCTGAGCCGGGAGGCTCAGCCGCAGCCACCCGCTGAGGCGGACGCGGCGGGGACGCCGACCGTGGGCAGCCCGAGCAGCACCCCGGCCGGTGCACCGGTGGTCCGGCCCTCCCACGCGTCCCCCGCGCGGGTCCGCCGGACCGACAGCACCGGGCCGTCCGCGACCAGGTGGTGCGGCGCGGCCTGGGTCAGCGTCACCTCGACCATGTCGCCGGGGCGGACCGCGGTCCGCCGGCCCGCTGCGTCCACGGGTGCGAAGTGCACCAGCCTGTTGTCGGGTCCTCGGCCCGAGAGCCGCTGGGTCTGGCCGTCCTTGCGGCCCTCCCCCTCGGCGACCATCAGCTCGACGGTACGACCGACCAGTCGCTGGTTCTCCTGCCAGGCGATGTCGTTGACCAGGGCGACGAGCCGCTCGTACCGCTCCTGGACGACGTGCTTGGGCACCTGCTCCTCGAGCACCGCGGCCGGCGTGCCGGGCCGCTTGGAGTACTGGAAGGTGAACGCCCCGGAGAACCGAGCCAGCTCGACCACCTTCAGGGTCTCGGCGAAGTCCTCCTCGGTCTCGCCGGGAAAGCCCACGATGATGTCGGTGGTGATCGCGGCGTCCGGCATCGCGGCACGGACCCGGTCGATGATGCCGAGGTACTTCGACTGCCGGTAGGAGCGCCGCATCTCGCGCAGCACCTTGTCCGACCCGGACTGCAGCGGCATGTGCAGCGACGGCATGACCGTCGGCGTCTGCGCCATCGCCTCGATCACGTCGTCGGTGAACTCGGCCGGGTGCGGCGAGGTGAACCGGACCCGCTCGAGCCCCTCGATCCTGCCGCAGGCGCGCAGCAGCTTGGAGAACGCCTGCCGGTCCCCGAACTCCACGCCGTAGGCGTTGACGTTCTGCCCCAGCAGCGTGACCTCGGTGACGCCCTCGGCGACCAGCGCCTCCACCTCGGCCAGGATCTCCCCGGGGCGGCGGTCCTTCTCCTTGCCGCGCAGGGCCGGGACGATGCAGAACGTGCAGGTGTTGTTGCAGCCCACCGAGATCGACACCCAGGCCGCGTACGCCGACTCCCGCTTGGTGGGCAGCGTGGACGGGAACACCTCCAGCGACTCGAGGATCTCGACCTGTGCCTCCTCGGCGACCCGGGCCCGCTCCAGCAGCACCGGGAGCGACCCGATGTTGTGGGTGCCGAAGACCACGTCCACCCACGGAGCGCGCCGGGTGATCTCGCCACGGTCCTTCTGGGCCAGGCACCCCCCGACCGCGATCTGCATGCCCGGATGGGCGGCCTTGACCGGAGCCAGGTGGCCCAGGTTGCCGTAGAGCTTGTTGTCGGCGTTCTCGCGCACCGCGCAGGTGTTGAACACCACCACGTCGGCCTGCCGCTCGCTCCCCGCCGCGACGTACCCTGCGCTCTCCAGGAGCCCGGTGAGTCGCTCGGAGTCGTGGACGTTCATCTGGCAGCCGTACGTGCGCACCTCGTACGTGCGCGCGGCAGTGGTCTGTTCGCTCATCAGGCTCGCCATTCTAGTGACGCGGGCGGGTGGTCCCGACATCCGCTCGTCGTGCTGCGGCTAGGCCGGACCGCTGTCCGGGCTGCCCGACCGTCCGGTCCCGGTCGACGGCTCCGGCGGCGGCGTCGTCTTCGCGGCCGTCGTCTTCTTCGCGGCCGTCGTCTTCTTCGCGGCCGTCGTCTTCTTCGCGGCCGGGCTCTGCTTCGCGGCCGGGCTCTGCTTCGCGGCCGGGCTCTTCTTCGCGGCCGGGCTCTGCTTCGCGGCCGGGCTCTGCTTCGCGGCCGGGCTCTTCTTCGTCGCCGGGCTCTGCTTCGTCGCCGGGCTCTTCTTCGTCGCCGGGCTCTTCTTCGCCGCCGGGCTCTTCTTCGTCGCCGGGCGCTTCTTCGCAGCCGGGCGCTTCTTCGCAGCCGGGGCCGTCTCCGCCGCAGCCGTCCGCTGCTCCGCTGCCGGGTCCGCAGCGACCGGACGGCTCAGCGGACCCCGCGGGGTCAGGCCGACGGGGTCACCCGACCGCTTCCCGGACCCGGGGGCGCCCGTCCGAGTGGACGGCCGCGCCGGGGTGGCCGGATCTGACGCGGCGGTCGGTGCGGGCGGCTCGGGCGATGGGACCGGGCGCAGCACGGCGGGCGAGACCGGTGCCGGGCTCGTCGCGGCCCCGCTCCCGGACCGGGAGTGCCGACCTGCCACCGTGGACAGTGCGCCGCCCGCGGCTGCAGCCGCGGTCCGAAGCACCTGTCCGGCCACCATCCGGCCGATGGCCAGGCCCTGGAGACCGACCGCCGCCGGGTGCGCGAGTCCGGCGACCGTGAGGTCCTTGAGCTTCGCTGCGGGGTTCGTGGGCGCCACGGGGGCCTCCTTCGGTCAGGTGCGGGACGGCCCCACTCTGTCACCGCCCGTCGATCCTCGACGACGGGCCCCTCCCGTCCCGGCAACGGTGGGCAGGGTCGTCACCGTTGGTTGTAGACCCCAGATAAGTAACCAGACCGATACCCCATTGGCGGCCTCCATCGTGGCCAGCACGGTTCCGGGTCGATAGTTTCGAACCATGAGCGCAGCGGCACAGACCCCCTCACCGACGGCGGCCGGCGGGTCGGGCCACGGGCTCGTGGTCCTGGACCACGTCGACAAGTGGTACGGCGACCTGCACGTCCTGCAGGACATCACCCTGTCCATCGAACGCGGCGAGGTGGTGGTGGTGATCGGCCCCTCCGGCTCCGGGAAGTCCACCCTGTGCCGGGCGATCAACCGGCTGGAGACCATCGACCGCGGCAGCATCCGCCTCGACGGGCAGGACCTCCCCGACGAGGGCAAGGCCCTGGCCCAGCTGCGCGCCGAGGTCGGCATGGTGTTCCAGAGCTTCAACCTCTTTGCGCACAAGACGATCCTGGAGAACGTCACCCTGGGACCGATCAAGGTGCGCGGCCAGAAGAAGGACCAGGCCGACACCCGGGCCCGCGAGCTGCTCGAGCGCGTCGGCATCGCCCAGCAGGCCGACAAGTACCCCGCCCAGCTCTCCGGCGGCCAGCAGCAGCGGGTCGCGATCGCCCGCGCACTGGCGATGGACCCCAAGGTGATGCTCTTCGACGAGCCGACCTCCGCGCTCGACCCGGAGATGATCAAGGAGGTCCTCGACGTGATGGTCGACCTCGCCCAGGGCGGCATGACGATGGTGGTGGTCACCCACGAGATGGGCTTCGCCCGCACCGCGGCGAACCGGGTCGTCTTCATGGCCGACGGCCAGATCGTCGAGGAGAGCAAGCCCGACGAGTTCTTCACCAACCCTCGGTCGGAGCGTGCCAAGGACTTCCTCGGCAAGATCCTGAAGCACTGAACGGTCCTGTCGACGGGAGACCCCGAGAAGCCATGACCAAAGGAGAAATGATGCGTTTCACGAGATCCAAGGCCGTCCTGGCCGCCGCGGTGATGGCCCTGTCCCTGGGGTCGCTGGCTGCGTGCGGCGACGCCGGCGGAGGCAGCGACGCCAACCCCTCCGACGTCAAGGTCGAGGAGAACGCCGCCTCGAACTTCGACGCGGGCACCCGGATGAAGGAGCTCGCAGACAGCGGCAAGATCACCATCGGGGTCAAGTACGACCAGCCCGGCATCGGGTTCAAGGGCGCCACCGACGACATGCCCAAGGGCATCGACCCGGAGATGGGCAAGATCCTCGCCGCCTCCCTCGGGATCGCTCCGGAGGACATCACCTGGAAGGAGACCATCTCCGACAACCGCGAGCCGTTCCTCCAGGGCGGCGAGGTCGACCTGGTGATCGCGTCGTACTCGATCACCGACGACCGGCGCAAGGTGGTCGGCCAGGCCGGCCCGTACTACGTCACCGGTCAGCAGCTGCTGGTCAAGAAGGGCAGCGACATCAAGAGCGTCGACGACATCAACGGCAAGGAGGTCTGCTCGGTGACCGGGTCGACCTCCCTGAAGAACGTCGAGGCGAAGGGTGCCAAGCCGCGCGGCTTCGACACCTACTCGGAGTGTCGCGACCAGGTCGCCTCCGGGGCCGTCGACTCGATGACCACCGACGGCGCGATCCTGCTCGGGTACGCCGCCGAGGACCCGGAGAACCTCGAGGTCGTGGGTGAGCCCTTCTCCGAGGAGCGCTACGGCATCGGCTACTCGCTGAAGCACCCCGAGATGTGCCAGTGGATCACCGACACCATCAAGAAGGCCGAGGACGACGGCACCTGGGCGAAGGCGTTCGAGGCCACGCTGGGCAAGTCCGGCGTGGACACGCCGAAGCCGCCGGCGATGGACGCCTGCGCCTGATCCGTTCGTCAGCCCCGGGTGGGGCGGCTGCGGCCGTCCCACCCGCCGACCGAGAGGTGGCCGTCACCCGTGGACGACGTGCTGTCGAACTTCGACGTGGTTCTACGAGCCTTCTGGCTCACCCTGCAGCTGTTCCTGATCAGCGCGGTCGTCTCGCTGGTCGCCGGGACGCTGCTGGCCGCCTTCCGGGTCGGGCCGGTGCCGGTGCTGGCCCGGGCCGGCGCCGCCTACGTCGCCATCGTGCGGAACACTCCGCTGCTGGTGGTGTTCATCTTCGTCTTCTTCGCGCTGCCCAAGATCGACCTCAACATCTCCTCGTTCCTGCTCAAGGGCACCATCGCGCTGTCGATCTACACCTCGGCGTTCGTCTGCGAGGCGATGCGCGCCGGGATCAACTCGGTCTCCCTGGGCCAGGCTGAGGCGTCCCGGGCCATCGGGCTGACGTTCGCCCAGTCGATGGGACTGGTGATCCTGCCCCAGGCGCTCCGCGCGGTGGTGCCGCCGCTGGCCAGCGTGCTGATCGCGCTGGTGAAGAACACCTCGGTGGCGGCGGCGTTCGGGCTGGCGGAGGCCACGGCGCGGATGCGCGGCTTCACCAACGACAACGCCTCCGACCGGCCGCTGATCTTCCTGTTCTTCGCCATCGGCTACATCATCATCGTGGAGATCGTCTCCGGCGGCGCCCTGCTGCTCGAGCGACGCTGGAAGGCGGCCCGATGAGCAGCGTCCTGTTCGACAACCCGGGACCGCGCGCACGTGCCCGGTACCGGCTGTACTCCTGGATCGCGGCGGGGGCGCTGCTCGCCCTGGTGGCGCTGGTCGTCTGGCGGATGGCCTCCACGGGACAGTTCGCCTACGCCAAGTGGGAGCCCTTCGTCACGCCGACGTTCCTGCAGGCACTGCTGGTGGACGGGCTGTTGAAGACGCTGCAGATGGCGTTCACCTCGATCGTGCTGGCCGTCGTCTTCGGCGTGCTGTTCGGGGTCGGCAAGATGTCGGACCGGGTGTGGCTGCGCTGGCCGTGCTGGCTGGTCGTCGAGTTCTTCCGCGCCGTGCCGCTGCTGCTGCTGATCGTGTTCGTCTTCTTCACCTTCGGCATCGGCGCCGACGGCATCGGCTCCTACTGGTCGGTGGTGATCGGGCTGACCCTGTACAACGGGTCCGTGCTGGCCGAGGTGTTCCGGGCCGGGATCAACGCCGTGCCCAAGGGGCAGGGCGAGGCCGCCTACGCGATCGGCATGCGCAAGCACCAGGTGATGATGTCGATCCTGATGCCGCAGGGCGTCAAGATCATGCTGCCGGCGATCATCAGCCAGTGCGTGGTGGCCCTCAAGGACACCAGCCTCGGCTTCTACGTGCTGGCCCCGGGTCTGACCAAGGTCGGGCAGGCCATCTACGGCCAGTTCGCCAACCAGCTGCAGACCGCGATCGTGATCGCCGCGATGTACATCCTCACGAACATGGTGCTCACCTGGGTGGCCACCTGGGCGCAGCGCAAGTTCGTCGGCGAGCGCGCACCGCTGGCGGTCGGCGACGCGGAGGACCGGGGCGTGCCCGCGGCCTGAGCCCCTCAGCGGGAGTGCGCCGGGCTAGGCCTTCGGCCGGCCCGCCGCCTCCAGCAGCGTCTCGGCCGCCGAGCGCAGGCCGCCGAGCTGGTCGAGCTCCTGGTCCTCGTGCTCGATGTTGACCGCCATGTCCGGGTCGACCTCCTCGAGCGCCTGCAGGAACCCGCGCCAGTAGGCCACGTCGTGCCCGCGCCCGACGGCCACGAAGTCCCAGGACGCCTCACTGGGCCAGCGGCCGAGCGTGTAGTCGCCGCCCAGGCTCAGGGCGTCCGGGTCGTCGGCGGCGACCCGGCCGAAGCGGTCGTCGAGCACGCCGTTGACCCGCGCCGCGGCGTTGATCCGGGTGTCCTTCGCGGCGGCGTTGAGGACCAGCTCCCCCAGGTGCCGGATCGCCTCGATCGGCTCGATGCCCTGCCAGAACAGGTGGCTGGGGTCCATCTCGGCCCCCACGTGGGTGGCGCCGGTCCGGCTGACCAGGCGCTCGAGGGTGGCCGGGTTGTAGACCACGTTGTGCGGGTGCATCTCGATCGCGACCTTGACGTCGTGGTCGGCGGCCACGCTCTGGACCTTCTTCCAGAACGGCACGGCCACCTCGTCCCACTGGTAGTCGCGGGCGTCGAGATACGCGCTGTGCCACGGCATCACTGTCCAGGCCGGACGGGTGCCGGCGCGACTCGCGGCCGGCGCGCCCGACATCGTCACCACCCGCTTGACGCCCAGCAGCGCGGCGATCTCGATGGAGTCCAGCAGGTCCTGCGCGTGCCGCGGTCCCACCTCGGGGTGCGGGTCGAGCGGGTTGCCGTTGCAGTTCAGGGCCGTGAGCGTCATCCCGGCGTCCCGGAAGAGGCCGAGGTACTCCTCGCGGGCCTGCTCACTGGAGCGCAGGTCGTCGATGGGCAGGTGCACCGGCGGAAGGAAGCCACCCGAGTTGATCTCCGCACTCTCCAGCCCCAGGGACGCGAGCGTGCTCAGCGCGTCCGGGAGCGTCATGTCGTGCAGGCAGGCGGTATAGGCGCCGAGCTTCATGGTGGTTCCTCTCGATGGCTTCTCTAGGCAGCAGGTCGGGTCAGGTCTGGCGCCGACCAGCTCCAGGTCGCGGCCCTGCTCGTGGTGAGCCCGACGTCGATGCCTGCTTCGCGCCCTGACCGACTACTCCACGTGCAGGCTCACCGGCAGGGCGACGTGCACCGCGTCCACCTCGCTCGAGGCGAGCAGCTCCTCGTGGGACCCGGACGCGGACGCGGTGCCGTGCGCCTCGCAGAGCGTCCCGCCCGGGCCAGGTCGCGGCCGGCGATGACGTAGGAGGGCCGCTGCGGCGACCCTGGCAGGCGTCGATCACGGCCGCCCGATCCGTGCGGTGGAGGGCAGCCCCACCGCACGCCCGTCACGAGGTCGCTTCGTGACCTCGGCGCAGCTCGGCGGCCTCGACCTCCTCCACCACGCTGTGCTTGGTCGCCCCGCTGCGCTCGAGCTCGTGCGCCAGGGTGTCGAGCTCGTCGCCGCCGGCCATCTGCTGGGTGAGGTCCTCCAGCGTGATGTCCTTGGCGCGGGCGTCGAGCTCCATCTGGCCGCGCTTGAGGATCACGAAGTGGTCGCCGACGAGGTAGGCGTGATGCGGGTTGTGCGTGATGAAGACCACGCCCAGACCGGCGTCCCGGGCCCGGGCGGTGTACTTCAGCACCACGCCGGACTGCTTGACGCCGAGCGCCGCGGTGGGCTCGTCGAGGATCAGCACCCGGGCACCGAAGTAGACCGCCCGGGCGATCGCCACGCACTGGCGCTGGCCGCCCGACAGCGTGCCGATCGGCTGGTTGATGTCGGCCAGCTCGATGCCCATCTTGACCAGCTCCTCGCGGGCGGTCTTGCGCATCCAGTCGGTGTCCATCGGGTTGAAGGGCCAGAGCTTGCGACGCTTCTCCGAGCCCAGGAAGAAGTTGCGCCAGACCTCCATCAGCGAGACCACCGCGAGGTCCTGGTAGACCGTCGCGATGCCCTTGTCGAGCGCCTCGCGCGGCGAGTTGAAGTGGGTCTCCTTGCCGTCCACCTTGAGGCTGCCCTCGGTGTGCTGGTGCAGGCCCGCCATGATCTTGATCAGGGTGGACTTGCCGGCGCCGTTGTCCCCGAGGACGCAGGTCACCTCACCCTGCGAGACGCTCAGGTTCACCCCGGACAGGGCGCTCACCGAGCCGTAGCTCTTCCCGATGTTCTCCATGGTGATCACCGGGGGCCCGGGGGTCTCCTCCGGCACCGCGGACTCGCTTACGGATGGGGACATCGTCATCTCCTCTTGGTGATCAGCTTGCCGACGTACAGGTTCACCATCACGGCGAGCAGCAGCATGACGCCCAGGAACGACTTGAACCAGTTCGGGTCCCAGCCGGCGTACACGATGCCGTTGGAGGTCATGCCGAAGATCAGCGCGCCGATGGCCGCGCCGATCGCGGAGCCGTAGCCACCGGTCAGCAGGGTGCCGCCGACGACGGCCGCGATGATGAACAGGAACTCCGAGCCGACACCCTGGCCGGCCTGGATGGTGTTGAAGTTGAACAGGCTGTGCATGCCGTAGAACCAGGCCATCATCCCGACGAACATGAACAGGCCGATCTTGACCCGGGCGACCGGAACCCCGACCGCGCGGGCGCTGTCCGCGTTGCCGCCGACCGCGAAGATCCAGTTGCCGATCCGGGTGCGCAGCAGCACCCAGGTGGCCAGCGCCACGAAGATGAACCAGTAGAACACCAGGATCGGCACCGTCACCTGTCCGAAGTGGAAGCTGTGGGCGAACACCGCCTCCATGACGCCGAATCCCTGGATGTCGGAGATGTTCTGCGTCGCCACGGTGCCGGTGACCAGCTTGGTGACGCCCAGGTTGGCGCCCTGGAGGATGAAGAATGTGCCGAGGGTGACCAGGAAGCTGGGGATCCCGGTCTTCACCACCAGCAGGCCGTTGATGAACCCGATGGCCAGCGCGAAGACCAGCGAGAGCAGGCCCGCCACGACCAGGTTCAGGTGCAGGTTGTAGGCCAGCATCGAGGCGGTCAGCGCCGAGGTCGCGAACGCGACGCCGGCGGAGAGGTCGAACTCGCCGCCGATCATGAGCAGCCCCACGGCGACCGCGACGATGCCGAGCTGCGAGCTCGAGTAGAGCACCGTCGAGAGCGAGTCGAGCTGCAGGAAGGTGGGCGCCGCGACGCTGAAGAAGATGAAGATCGCGACGGCGGCGATGAGGGCGCCGAACTCCGGGCGGGCCAGGAGGCTGGTGAAGCCGCAGCGGTCGGTGCCTTTCGCTGAGGGCGGGGGTGGCGTCGAGGACGCGGACTGCTGTGTGCTCGCGAGGTCTGTCATGGTTGCTCCCTGGAGAGACGGGCCCCGGGGGGAGGCGTCGCCGCCTCCCCCGGGAGCGGACCTACCGAGTCCCCTTCTCCGCGTAGGTGACGATCTTGTCGATGTTGGTCTTGTCCACGAACGACGGGCCGGTCAGCACGGGCTTGCCGCCACCGAGGGTCGTTGCGGTTGGTGAGGTAGAGCCAGAGCGAGTCGACGGCCTCGTAGCCCTGCAGGTAGGGCTGCTGGTCGACGGAGAAGTCGATCGAGCCGTCCTGGATGTCCTTGGCGACCTCGGCGTTGAGGTCGAAGGTGACCACCTTGGCCTTGCTGTTCGTGGCCTTGATGGCCTGCAGCGCGTCCACCGCGATCGGGGCGCCGAGGGTGACGATCGTGTCGATCGACTTGTCCTGCTGGAGCTTGGCGGTCAGCGTGGACACGACGGCGTTGTCGTCGTTGCCGTTCACCTGCAGGTTCGTGGTGTTCGGGGCCTGCTGCTTGACACCGGCACAGCGGGCCTCGAGGGCGACGGACCCTGCGGCCTGGATCACGCAGATCGGGTTCTTGCCGCCCGAGTCGGTGATCCTCTTGCCGGCGGTCTGGCCGGCGAGGTTCTCGTCCGACCCGAAGTACTGCATCGCGCCGATGTCGAGGTACTGGTCGATGCCCGAGTTGAAGGCGACCACCGGGATGTTCGCCTTGGTCGCGGCCTGGACCGCACCCTTGAGCGGGGCGGGGGTGGCGAGCGTCGTCGCGATGCCGTCGACCTTGCTGTCGACCGCGGCCTGGATCAGCGTGGCCTGCTTGCTGGGGTCGGGGTCGTTGGAGTACTTGAGCTCGATGTTGTCCTTGGCCGCGGCGGCCTGGGCGCCGGCCCGGATCTTGTCCCAGAAGGTGTCACCCGGGGTCTCGTGGGTCACCATCGCGATGGTCATCCGCGGGGTGCTCGCGACCTTGCCATCGGACCCCCCGGACGAGCTGGTCGACTGCTTGCCCCCGGTGCTGGAGCACGCGGCGAGGCTGAGGCTCAGGACCACGACCGCCGCCAGGGCGGCGGATCGACGTCGGTTATGCATGTTGGTTCTCCTCGGTGGTCGTCCGACGGGTGCCGGATCAGAGTGGTGGGTCAGTGGCCGGTCGGTGGAGCTGTCGGTGGGGCCGTCGGTGCATCGGTCGGTGGAGCTGTCGGGCCTCACAGCAGGCCCACGACCCGGTCGACCGCGCCGGCCACGTCGTCGTCCTTCGGATACAGCAAGGAACGACCGAGGACCAGTCCGGCAGCCGTGGGCAGCTGGAGCACCCGCTGGAAGGCTCGCAGGGCGGGTCCCGGGTCATCGGGCACCTCGCCACCGAGCAGCACCACGGGCAGGTTCGAGGCGGCCAGCACGGCCTCCATCCCGGCCACGTCGTGGGTGACCGGCAGCTTGAGCCAGGTGTAGGCCGAGGTGCTGCCCATCCCGCGGCCACGGTGACCGCACGGACCACCGCGTCGGTGCTGAGGTCGTTGACCAGCCGGCCGTCCACCCGGCGGGTGAAGAACGGCTCGACCAGCGCCATCAGGCCCCGGTCGGCGAGCTCGGTGACCGTGCGGGCGCAGGTCTCCAGGGTGCTCACCGACTGGCGGTCCTCGAGGTCGATGCGGACCAGCATCTTGCCCGCGTCGAAGCCCATGGCCGCGAGGTGCGCCGGGTCGTAGCCGGTGGGACGGTCGTCGATCTCGAAGCACGCACCGGCGATGCCGCCGCGGTTCATCGACCCGATCACGACCTTGTCGTCGAGGGCGCCGAGCAGCAGCAGGTCCTCCAGCACGTCGGCGGTGCCGAGCACACCGTTCACCTCGGGCCGGGACAGCGCGACGCAGATGCGGTCGAGCAGGTCCCCGCGGTCCGCCATCGCGAGCTCCCGGTCCCCGGCGCCCAGCGCACCCCGGGCCGGGTGGTCCGCGGCGACGACCATCAGCCGTCCCGTGGAGCCCAGCAGGGAGGCCGGGCGGCGTCGCTGTGCAGCCAGCTCCGCGACCACACCCGGTCGCGTGGTGCGCGCCGCGCACAGGGTGCGGGCGTTCGCCGGGACGGGGACTGCGAAGGGCATGGGACAGTCCTAGTGGGGTGACCACGGTCACGTCAACACTTTGTTAGAACATTTTCACTTGATCACGCGGTAGGGGGTAGGAAAACCCGCCAAACCAGGATGGTTCACTCCACTGCGAGGAAGCGGCGCCGGCGCCGACCGCCGACTCTGCGGGACCGGCGGGCCGCGCTGCGAGCCATCTGCGCAGCCCCGACGAAGCCCGCGTCGGAGCCGAGCGCGGCGGCGACGATCGTCGGCTCCACGCGGTGGCCGCGCCCGGTCAGGGTCGCGGAGAACGCCACCCGGGTCGGGCCGAGGAGCAGCTCGCCCGCCTCGGACACCCCGCCCCCGACGACGATGCAGCTGGGGTCGAACGCCGCGGTCATGCCGGCCAGGCCGGTCCCCAGCCAGCGGCCGATGTCGTCGAGCAGCTCGATGGAGAGCGGGTCGCCGTCCCGGGCCGCCTGGGTGACCAGCGGACCGGTGAGCTGGTCGGCGTCACCGTGCACGATCTCGCGCAGCCGGTGCGCGACCGGGGAGTTGCGCCACCACCAGCTCGCGCGCCTCGCGCACCAGCGCGTTGCCCGAGGCGTACTGCTCCCAGCACCCGCGGTTGCCGCACGAGCACCGGTGCCCGCCCGGCACCACCTGCATGTGCCCGAACTCCCCCGCCATGCCGTTGGCACCCCGGTACACCCGGTTGTCGATGACGAGGGCGCCGCCGATCCCGGTCCCGAGGGTGATGCAGAGGACCAGCCGGTGCCCGCGCCCCGCGCCGAAGTGGCACTCGGCGATCGCGGCCGCGTTGGCGTCGTTGTCGACCACGATCGGCCGCCGGATCCGGCCCATCAGCGCGTCCCGCAACGGGGTGTCGCGCCAGGCCAGGTGCGGCGAGAACAGCACGCTCGACCGGCTGGCGTCCACGAACCCCGCCGCGCCGATGCCGACCGCCGCGATGTCGTGGTTGCCCGCCAGGGAGTGCACCATCTCCACGATGGTGTCCTCGACCTCCGTGACGCTCTGTCCCGGAGTCAGCCGCCGCTCCCGCTCGAGGATGCGTCCGGTGGAGTCCACGACCCCGCCCAGCACCTTGGTCCCGCCGATGTCGATCCCGATCGTCAGCGGGTCCCAGCGGGCGATCATCCCCCTGCGGGGCAGCGCGTCGGACATGGACTGACCCTACTGTCGACCCGTCGTCCCCGGCAGGCGCCCCGCCCGAGGGTCAGTCGTTCTGCGGGAAGCCCAGGTTGAGCCCGCCGTGGCTCGGGTCGAGCCAGCGCGAGGTGACCACCTTGCCGCGGGTGAAGAACTGCACGCCCTCGGTGCCGTGCGCGTGGCTGTCCCCGAAGAGGCTGTTCTTCCAGCCCCCGAACGAGTAGTAGGAGACCGGCACCGGGATGGGCACGTTGACCCCCACCATGCCCACCTCGACCTCGGCCTGGAAGCGCCGCGCCGCTCCGCCGTCGTTGGTGAAGATCGCCGTGCCGTTCCCGTAGGGGTTGGCGTTGATCAGCGCGAGGCCCTCGTCGTACGACGCGGCGCGCACCACCGACAGCACCGGACCGAAGATCTCGTCGGTGTACACCGACATCTCGGAGGTGACCTTGTCGAACAGCGTCGGCGCCAGGAAGAAGCCGTCACCGTCGGCGTCGAACGCGGCGTCCCGGCCGTCCACGACCAGCTCGGCCCCCTGGTCGACACCCGCCTCGACGTACGAGGCGACCTTGTCGCGGTGCACGCGGGTCACCAGCGGCCCCATGTCGCAGCCCCGGGTGCCGTCGCCGGTGCGCAGCTTGCCCATCCGGTCCTTGATCTTCTCGATGAGCTCGTCGCCGACCGGCTCGACCGCCACCAGCGCGGAGATCGCCATGCACCGCTCGCCGGCCGAGCCGAACCCGGCGTTGACCGCGGCGTCGGCGGCCAGGTCCAGGTCGGCGTCCGGCAGCACCAGCATGTGGTTCTTCGCGCCGCCGAGTGCCTGCACCCGCTTGCCGTGCGCGGTGCCGGTCTCGTAGACGTACCGCGCGATCGGGGTGGAGCCGACGAACGAGATCGACTTGACGTCCGGGTGCACCAGCAGCGCGTCCACGGCCTCCTTGTCGCCGTTCACCACGTTCATCACGCCGTCCGGCAGTCCGGCCTCGCGCCACAGCTCGGCGATCGCCAGGGTGGCGCTCGGGTCCTTCTCGCTGGGCTTGATCACGACCGCGTTGCCGCAGGCGACGGCCACCGGGACGAACCACAGCGGCACCATCGCCGGGAAGTTGAACGGCGAGATCACCGCGACCACGCCGAGACTCTGCCGGATCGAGTAGACGTCGACCTTGGTGGAGGCGTTCTCGCTGTAGCCGCCCTTGAGCAGGTGCGGGATCCCGCAGGCGAACTCCACGACCTCCAGGCCGCGGGTCACCTCCCCGAGCGCGTCGTCGAGGACCTTGCCGTGCTCCGCCGTGATCAGCGCGGCAATCCGCTTCTTGTCCCGGTTGAGCAGCTCCCGGAAGGCGAACAGCACCTGGGTCCGCTTGGCCAGCGAGACGCTGCCCCAGCTCTCCTGCCAGGCCTTCTTGGCGCCGGCGACGACCTCGCCGACGAGCTCCGCCGAGGCGAGGTCGAGGGTGCCGGTGACCTCGCCCGTGGCGGGGTTGTAGACGTCGCTGGTGCGCTCGGCGGTGCCGTCCCAGGGACGTCCGGCAACGAGGTGGGTGATCCGGGTCGGGCTCGTGGTGGTGGTCATGACGATCTCCTAGCGGGGGTGGCAGAGCTCAGGGTGAGACGAGGGAGGGCTTGGTGGCCCATCGGCCGAGGTGGTCCGCGATGGTCTCGCGCATGTAGGTGCTGGAGGCCCGGGCGCGGTCCTCCCAGGCGAAGACGCAGGTGGTGACGATCCCGTCGAAGCCGACGCGCTCCAGGGTGCCGAAGAACTCGTCGAAGTCGACGTCGCCCTGCCCGATGTCGAGGTGCTGGTGCACCGTGACCTGCGAGCCCGGCGGGTTGACGATGTAGCGCAGACCGGACGAGGCCGTGTGGTCGAAGGAGTCCGCGACGTGCACCATCGTCAGCAGGTCACCCGCCTTCTCCATGATGCCGACGCAGTCGTTCCCCTGGTGGAAGGTGTGCGGAGCGCAGTACAGGAACGAGACCAGCGGGCTGTTGATGCCGCGGATCAGGTCGAGGGCGCGCTTGCCGTCCTCCTCCCAGTCGTCCGGGTGCGGCTCCAGCACCAGCCGGACCCCCTCACGCTCGAACACCGGGAGCAGCTCCTCCAAGGAGCGCCAGAACATCCGCTCGCAGACGTCGGCCTGCCGGGGGTTGCCGTTGAACTCGCTGTTCATGGTGTCGACGCCGAGCCCCGCGGTGACCTCGATCGCGCGCTTCCAGTAGCGGACCGCGGCCTGCCGCTCGTCCTCATCGGGCCCGCTCCACCTGTACAGCGGCAGCACCGAGGCCACGCCGACCCCGGCCGAGGCGAGCGCGGAGCGGAACTGCCGGACGGTGCCGTCGTCGACCCGGGGGTGGTTGAAGAACGGGGTGAAGTCCTCGCGCGGCGACAGCTCGATCCACTCGTAGCCCAGGTCGGCGACCAGGCCGGGCAGCTCGAGCAGCGGGACCTCGCGGAACATGTACGGGTCGAGGGCGAGCTTCACGACAGCGTCACCTTCATCGGTGCACCGGTGCGCAGCGACTCCATCCCCGCCTCGCAGACCACCGTGGCAGCGTAGCCGTCCCAGGCCGTCGGCCCGGTGACCTCACCGCGCCGGGAGGCGTCCACCCAGGCCTGCACCTCGACGTCGTACGCCGCGCCGAACCGCACCCGGAAGTCGTCGGGAACCGTCCCTCCCCAGTGGTTGGCGGCCCGGACCAGCACCCCGGAGCCGAGACCGACGGTGGCGTTGCCGAGCTCGGCGGTGGCCTCGCAGCGCACCTCGTAGCCGACCTTGCACTTCACGAACACCTCGGTGGTGGCCATCCCGCCGCCGGCCATCCGGAACACCGCCACCTGCGGGTCGACGACCCCCTCCGCGGCCAGGCTCGTCGGCGCCGGCGAGTGCACGGTGATCTCCACGATCTCCTCGCCGAACAGCCACCGGCACACGTCGACCTCGTGGACCAGCGAGTCGCGGACGATCATCTCCGAGCGGAACGTGTCCGGCACGGTCCTTGTTGCGGTGCACGTTGTGGACCAGCAGCAGCCGGCCGAGCTCGCCGGAGTCGAGCATCTGCTTCATCGCGGCGTACTCCGGGTCGAAGCGGCGCATGAAGCCGACCTGGACCAGCGGGCGCGCCGGCGGCACGCTCGGCCTCGACCAGTCGCAGCGAGGACTCCGCGTCCATGGTCAGCGGCTTCTCGCACAGGGCGAACTTGCCGTGCTCGATGCAGGCCCGCACCTGCTCCTCGTGCACGAAGCCCGGGGAGGCGATGATGACGGCGTCGACGCCGTCGTCGGCGATCAGCTCGAGCGGGTCGTCGAAGACGCGGACCCCGTCGAACCGGTCCGCCAGCTGGCTGGGCCCGCTCGCCGGTCGGGGTCGGCGACCGCCACCAGGGTGGCGTTGGCGACCCGCTGCGCGATGCGCTCGGCGTGGTCGGCCCCCATCATGCCGACGCCGATCACCCCGACGCGCAGGATGCTGGACTCGGTCATGGTCTGGTCCTTTCTGTGGGAGCGGCCGCTCAGGCGAGCGGGCCGCAGCCCTGCAGGTAGTCGAGCGTGCGGGTGGCGATGGGCAGCGGTACGTCGGGCGCGCAGGGGTAGAGGTCCTGCTCGACGATCGCGAACAGCTCCACGTGCTCGAGGGCGGCGAGCGCCTCCAGGATCGGCGCCATCTCCGGCACCCCGCGAGGCGGCTCGCACATCGCGCCGAGCCTGACCGCCTCGCCGAACCCGATCCCCTCGGCCTTCACCTTGTCGCGGATCGCGGGGTCGACCTGCTTGAGGTGCACGTAGCCGATCCGGTCCGGGTAGTCCTGGATCAGCTTCAGGTTGTCGCCCTCGCAGTAGGAGATGTGACCGGTGTCCAGGCACAGCGTGACCAGGTCGGGGTCGGTGACTCTCGAGGAAGCGCTCGACGTTGGCGTGCGTGTCCACGTGGGTGTCGGCGTGCGGGTGGAACTGGATCTGCAGGCCGAACTCCTCCCGGATGCCGCGCGCGAGCCGGTTCATCTGCGCGGCGTAGCGGGGCCACTCCTCCGCGGTCAGCTCGGCATCCTCGATCACCGCGCCGGACTGCGGGTCGCGCCAGAAGTCCGGGATCACCACGAGGTGCTTGGCGCCCATCGCCGCGGTCAAGCGAGGCGGCCGCCGACACGTCGGCCCAGGTGGAGTCCCAGGAGTCGGGCCGGTGCAGGTGCTCGAAGATGGTGCCGGCCGTCATCGTCAGGCCGCGCTGGGCGAGCTCGTCCGCGCAGCCGGACCGGGTCGGTCGGGAGGTAGCCGTACGGGCCCGAGCTCGATGCGGGTGTATCCGGCTGCGGCTGCCTCGTCGAGGAACCGCTCCCAGGGCGTCTGCTGCGGGTCGTCCGGGAACCACACGCCCCAGCTGTCGGGAGCGGTGCCGATCAGGGCGGGCTTGCTCATCGTTCTCCTTCGGTGCGTGATCGGTCGGGGTACAGGTAGGTCTGCTGGCCGGCTCGGTGGTCGAGGTAGCGCGTCGTAGGCTCGCCCGTGGACTCCAGGTCGGCGACCTCGCTGACCGGCACGTCCCACCATGCCTCGCTGTCGGGGGCGTGGACCAGCGGGTCGGTCTTGCACGTGGATCACCACGGGTCCGCCGTCGGCGGGCGCCTCCTTGGCCGTGCCTGATGGCCTTCTCCAGCTCGCCGCGCGAGGTCACCTCGATGACGTGCACGCCGAGGCTGCGGGCGTTCGCGGCCAGGTCGACCGGCAGCACGTCGCCGTCGAGGCGCCCCGACTCGCCGTCGCGGTAGCGGTAGCTGGTGCCGAACCGCTGGGAGCCCAGCTCCTCCGAGAGCGACCCGATCGAGTGGAAGCCGTGGTTCTGCACCAGCACCACGATCACCTTGATCCGCTCCTGGACCGCGGTGACCAGCTCGGTCGGCATCATCAGGTAGCCGCCGTCGCCGACCATCGCGAACACGTCGCGGGTCTCGTCGGCGAGCCGGATGCCCAGGGAGGCGGGCACCTCGTAGCCCATGCAGGAGTAGCCGTACTCGACGTGGTAGCCCTTGCGGTCCCGCACCCGCCAGAGCTTGTGCAGGTCGCCGGGCATCGAGCCGGCCGCGCAGAGCACCACGTCGCGGGGGTCGCTGACCTCGTTGACCAGCCCGAGCACGGTGCCCTGGGTGAGCAGCCCCGGCGCGAGGCGCGTCGGTGACCGTCGCCGGCGGGTGGTACGCCGCCTCGACCCGCGCGTCCCACTCCGCCCACAGCCGGGCCTGCTCGGTCGCGGTAGGCGTCGCCGACCGACGTACCCGGCCAGGGCCTCGGTCAGGGCGGCCAGTGCCTCCCGGGCGTCGGCGACCACGGACAGCCCGGACTGCTTGCCCGGCGTCGAAGCCGGCGATGTTGACGTTGACGAACCGCACGCCCGGGACCGGCGAAGACGGTCCGCGACGCGGTGGTGAAGTCGCTCCAGCGGGTGCCGACCCCGATCACCACGTCGGCCTCGCGGGCCAGGCGTTGGCGGCGGTCGTCCCGGTCGAGCCGACGGCGCCCATCTCCTGCGGGTGCCCGTGCGGCAGCGAGCCCTTGCCGGCCTGGCGTCTCGCCCACCGGGATCCCGGTGGCCTCGCACAGCACGCGCAGCGCCTCCTCGGCGCCGGAGTAGTGCACGCCCGCCTCCGGCGACGATCATCGGGCGGCGCGGCCGCCGCGGACCAGCTCGGCAGCCGTCCGCGATCCGGGCGCGCCTCGGCCGGCGGCCGGGCGACGTGCCAGGTGCGCTCCGCGAACAGCTCGACCGGCCAGTCGTAGGCCTCGGCCTGCACGTCCTGCGGCAGCGACGAGCGTGACCGCGCCGGTCTCCACCGGGTCGGTCAGCACCCGCATCGCCGAGAGCAGGGCGGAGGGCAGCTGCTCGGCGCGCCCGACCCGGTCGAAGTAGCGCGACACCGGCCGGAAGACGTCGTTGACGGTCACGTCCCCGGCCGTACGGCGCCTCGAGCTCCTGGAGCACCGGGGCCGACCGCCGGGTCGCGAAGGTGTCCGAGGCCAGCAGCAGCACCGGCAGCCGGTTGATCGTGGCCAGCGCGGCGCCGGTGACCATGTTCGTCGAGCCCGGCCCGACCGAGGCGGTGCACACCCAGGTCTGCGAGCCGGTCCCGCTGCCGGGCGAAGGCGACCGAGGTGTGCACCATGGCCTGCTCGTTGCGGGCCAGCACGTAGGGCAGGCCCGGGCCGCGTCCCGCCGTCCAGCGCCTGGGTCTCGTGCTGCAGCAGCGCCTGCCCGACGCCGGCCACGTTGCCGTGCCCGAAGATCCCGAAGCAGCCGGCGAACAGCTTCTGCCGCTCGCCCGTCCCGCTCGGACCACTGCGCGGCGAGGAACTCGACGGTGGCCTGCGCGACGGTCAGCCGGACCGACGCGGCTCCTCCGTCGCTGTGCCCCGCGTTCATCGTGTGCCTCCCAGGGGCAGTCGCGGGTCGGCCGGCTGGGCCGCTCCAGGTGTCGCGGACCCAGCCGTGGCTGGGGTCGTCGCAGATCAGCCAGGCCCGGGTCTCGGCCCGGGCCGGCCATCACGTTGAGGTAGTACAGGTCGTAGCCGGGGGCCGCCATCGAGGGCCCGTGCCAGCCGTGCGGCACCAGCACCACGTCCCCGGTCCGGACCTCGGCCAAGCACGTCGATCGGCCGCTCGGCGGTGCCGTAGACGCGCTGGTAGCCCACCGGGTCCGCGACCGGCGGCACGTCGCCGGCCGCGCGGCTCACCTGGGTCTCGAAGTAGTAGATCTCCTCGAGCTCGGTCTCCACGCCCGGCCGCTCCTCGTCGTGCTTGTGGGGCGGGTAGGAGCTCCAGTTGCCGGCCGGGGTCACCACCTCGCACGCGATGATCGAGTCCGCGTCGAGCACCGCCGGCACGCCGAAGTTGCGCACCTCGCGGGAGGCGCTGCCGGCGCCCCGGAGCTCGACGGGCACGCTCGCCGGCCGGCGACGTGCCGGAAGGCGGCCCGGGTGCGGACGTCGCCTCGTGACGCGGGCCGCGCAGACCGCGACCCGGACCGGCCGCGGCGTCCCGGTGAGCGTCGAGGCGCGGAGCCGGCGGGCGCGTAGGCGACGTCGGTGGGGCCGGCGAAGACCGACGCGCGGCCCGCCAGCTCGGGCCGCGTGCTCGCTCCCGTCGCTGCGTCGACGCGCGTCGACGCCGCGGACCCGGACGAGCGGGACGACGACGTACTCCCAGCTCGTCCGCCTCGACCTGCCAGGTCTCGCCCTGCGCCGAGGTGCACGACCCGCAGGCCGGTGTGCTGCCAGCCCGCGGTGCTCGTCGTCCGACGCAGCCACGCTCGCAGCCCGTCGCGCCGGCGCGGTGCCCGAGCGGCAGCGACCCAGCGGTCCTCGTCATGCGCCCGACTCGACCCCGTGCACCAGCTCGGCCGCGATGTCGACGGCCGCCGCCACGTCGCCGTCAGGCGGGAACAGCAGCGCACGGCCCACCACCAGGCCGCGGACCGCGGGGAGGTCGAGCGCCTTGCCCCAGGCCGCGTAGGTGTGCTCCGGGTCGCCCTGCGGGTCGCCGCCCAGCAGCAGGGTCGGCATGGTGGTCGCGTCCATCACCCGCTCCAGCTCGTCGACGACCGGCAGCTTGAGCCAGGTGTGCGCGCTGCTGGCGCCGAGGCCGGCGGCGATGTGGATCGACTTGATCGTGCTGTCGGGGTCGAGCAGGTTGCGCACCCGGTCGCCGTCGCGGACGGACAGGAACGGCTCCACCATCGCCATCAGCCCGCGCTCGGCGAGCTCGGTGACCGCACGGCCGGTGGCCTCGATCGTCGCCAGCGAGCCGGGGTCGGACAGGCAGATCCGGGTGAGCATCTTGCCGCCGTCGAGACCGCGTGCGGCGATCTCCGTCGGCGGTGTAGGCGGTGAAGCGGTCGTCGAGCTCGAAGGCGGCGCCCTGCAGGCCACCGCGGTTCATCGAGCCGACGACCACCTTGCCCTCCAGTGCCCCCATCAGCAGCAGGTCGTCGAGGATGTCGGGGGTGCCCAGCACGCCGTCGACCCCGGGCCGGGAGAGCGCGGTGGCGAGCCGGTCGAGCAGGTCGGTGCGGCTGGCCATCGCGGTGGCGTCGGATCGGACGCCGAGCGCGCCCCGGGCCGGGTGGTCGGCGGCCACCACCAGCAACCGCCCGTCCGTGCCGAGCAGCGACCGGGTGGTGCGGCTCTCCCAGCACTCCGCGATCCGCTGCGGGTGCCGGGCGCGGACCTCGTTGAGGTCTCGCACGTTGACGTTGACCATGGCCGTCACGCTCCTGCCTGCTGGGTACGACGAGCGAGCACCTGCTCGACCTCGGCGGCGTCAGGCATCGCGGTGGAGCACTCGAGGCGTCCGGCGACCAGGGCCCCGGCGACGTTGGCGAACTCCAGGATCCGGCGCAGCTCCCAGCCGCTCAGCAGGCCCGTGCACGAGGGCGCCTCCGAAGGCGTCCCCGGCGCCGAGTCCGTTGACCACGTCCACGAAGTGCGGCGGCACCTCGACGCGCTCGTCCGCGGTCGCCGCCAGCACCCCCTTGGGGCCCTGCTTGACCACGGCGAGCTCGAGACCGCGCTCGAGCAGCGCGTCGGCGGCCCGGTGCGGCTCGGTCTCGCCGACCGCCACCTCGCACTCCTCGCGATTCCCGACGGCCACGGTCACGTGCTCCAGCGCCCGCGACACCTGGCTGGTGGCCTCGGCCGGGTCGGACCAGAACATCGGCCGGTAGTCGAGGTCCAGCACCGTGTGGCGACCACGCTCCCGGCGCTCCCAGGCGGCGAAGTGCGCGGCCCGGGACGGCTCCTGGGAGAGCCCGGTCACGGTGGCCCAGAACACCCGGGCCTCCGAGATCGCGTCCAGCGGCAGGTCCGCGGCCTCGATCTGCAGGTCGGGTGCGGTCGGGTAGCGGTAGAAGTAGAGCGGGAAGTCGTCGGGAGGGAACACCTCGCAGAACGTCACCGGGGTGGGCGGGCCGTCACCGGCGGTGATGAAGGACGGGTCGACGCCCAGCCGCTCGGCCTCCAGCCGCACGTACCGGCCGAACGGGTCCTGACCGGTGCGGGTGACCAGCGCGGAGCGGCGCCCGTAGCGTGCGGCCGCGACCGCCACGTTGGTGGCACTGCCGCCCAGGAACTTCTCGAACGTCTTGACGTCCTCGAGGCCCACCCCGTGGTCCAGCGGGTAGATGTCGACGCCGGTGCGCCCCATCGAGACCAGGTCGTAGGCGCTCATGCCGCACCGCCGATCTCGCTGAGCTCGACGGGTCGGCCGGTCTGCAGCGACCGGGTGCACGCCTCGGCGACCCGGAAGGCCTCCAGCGCGTCCTCGACGGTGCACGGGCTGGGCGAGCGACCGGCGGCCACCTCGCAGAAGGCTGCCAGCTCGCTGCGGTAGGCGGGCAGGAACCGCTCCATGTAGGACCACTTCTGCGGGCCGCGCGGGTAGTCCACGTCCGCCTCGGCCGAGCGGACCGCCAGCGAGTCGTCGTACCCGACGCCCAGAGTGCCCGCGGAGCCCATCAGCTCCATCCGGACGTCGTGCCCGCCACCGTTGTAGCGGGTGGCGCTCAGCACCACCAGGGTGTCGTCGTCCAGGGTCAGCACCGCGGCGCCGGTGTCGATGTCGCCGCCCTCGGCGAAGAAGCTCGCCCCCTTGTTGGCACCGGTCGCGAAGACCCGCGCCACCTCACGGCCGGTGACGAAGCGGAGGATGTCGATGTCGTGGATGCTGCAGTCGCGGAACAGCCCACCGCTGGTCGGGATGTAGGCGGCCGGCGGCGGCGACTGGTCGTGGGTGTTCACCCGGACCGTGTGCAGGAAGCCGAGCTCGCCGCTGTCGACGGCGGCGCGGGCGCGGCGGTAGCCGGCGTCGAACCGCCTCTGGAAGCCCACGTGCACGGGCACGGCCGCCTTGGCCACCAGCTCCACCAGCTCCACGGTCTCAGCTAGGGTGGTCGCGACCGGCTTCTCGCAGAAGGTCGGGACGCCCGCGGCCACGGCCCGGCGCACCGCGTCGGCATGCGCGGTCGTGGAGGTGGTGACCACCAGCGCGTCCACCCTCGCCAGCAGCGCGTCGAGGTCGTCGGCGAGCTCGTAGCCACCCTCGCCGGCGAGCCGGGCCGCCGACTCCGCGACCACGTCGGTGACCACCACCTGCTCGACCTGTGCGAGCCCGGCCAGGGTGGAGGCGTGGAAGGCGCCGATCCGCCCTGTGCCTGCCAGTCCGATGCGCATCGATGCTGTCCCGTCCATGTCGCCGTAGGGCCACCCGCCGCCCCACGTCGGACGGCGTCGCCAACAATGCCCTTTCACGAGCCAACCCGTCAATAGTTTGTCCTGACATTCTTACTTGAGTACGCGCAGAGATTTTTCGCTACTCTCTGTGCATGGAAGCCCAGCAGGTCAGTGTGCTGATTGACCGCTCCTCCCCGGTGCCGTTGTACCACCAGGTCGCCGAGCAGCTCGGGCAGGCGATCACCGGAGGGCAGCTCCAGCCCGGCGACCCGTTCGAGAACGAGATCGCGGTGGCCGAGCGGCTCGGTCTCTCCCGCCCCACCGTGCGGCGCGCCATCCAGGAGCTCGTCGACCAGGGCCTGCTGGTCCGCCGGCGCGGCCTCGGCACCACGGTGGCCAACCGCAAGGTGCACCGGAAGTTCGAGCTCACCAGCCTCTACGACGAGCTCCAGCGCGACGGCCGCGAGCCACGCACGGTGGTGCTCGACCTGGACACGGTCACCGACGAGCGGGCCGCCGCGGCCCTCGACCTGCCGGCCGACAGTCCGCTGCTGCACATGACGCGGGTGCGCTACGCCGGCGAGACGCCTCTGGCGCTGCTGACCAACTGGCTGCCGCCCTCGTTCAGCGACCTCGACCGCGAGGAGCTGGAGCGGCACGGCCTGTACGCCGCGCTGCGGGACCGCGGCGTCAAGCCGGTGGTCGCACAGCAGAGCATCGGCGCGCGGATGCCCAGCACCTCCGAGCGCCGGCACCTGCACATCCGCGGCAGCCAGCCGGTGCTGACGATGAGCAGGATGGCCTTCGACGCCGCGGGCAAGGCGGTGGAGTTCGGGGACCACTGCTACCGGTCCTCGGACTACACCATCGACCTGATGGTCGACGAGCGCTGAGCGCTCAGCCCAGCACGGCCCGCAGGTCCAGCGTGCACCCGACCAGGGTGTCGACGGCGCCGTCCGGCTGCGGCTCGTCGAACCAGAGCCCCCGGCGGAAGCCGAGCTTGTCGAGGACCCGCAGCGACGCGGCGTTGCGGTGGTCCGGGGCCGCGAACACCTCGGTGGCGGCCGGTCGACCGGTTGCCAGCACATCCCGCAGGAACGTCCAGAGCATCCGGGTGCCGACCCCCCGGCCGACCCAGGCAGGCTCGCCCAGCAGGTAGTCCAGCCCGATCGCGTCCGGGCGCGCGGTGCGCAGGGCGTACTCCGGGTGGTCCCCTACCCGGTAGTCCTGCAGCATCCCCACCGACCGCCCGTTGACCTCGACCACCCGCAGCCGGGTCGGGTCCCGGCCGTCGAGCGCCGGGCCGTAGTGCCGCTCGGCCGCCTCGAGGCTCACCGCCGCTCCGGTCCACCACGGGGCCACGTGCGGCCGGGCCTGCCACCGCACCACGTCGGGGAGGTCCGCGCGGGTCATCACCCGGCTGCCCACCGTCAGCCGGGGCCCGGCGGCCGCGTCGATCCGCACCCCGCCACCGGCCACGAACGGGACCCCCGGCGGCAGGTCGGCACCGAAGACCGGCGGCGACGCGGACAGGTCGACCGCCCACAGGTCGGACCCGGCGACCCCGCTCCGGTCCCGCAGCAGCCGTTGCGCGGCCGCGTACGGCGACCGTCCGGCGTCACTGCCGCCCGGCACCGGCTCAGCGGGCGGTCTCGGTGGCCCGGGACTCCCGGACCACGGTGACCTTGATCTGCCCGGGGTAGGTCAGCTCCTGCTCGAACTGCTTGGCGATGTCGCGGGCCAGCACCTGCGCGCCGATGTCGTCGACCTCCTCGGGAGCGACCATCACCCGCACGTCCCGGCCCGCCTGCATCGCGAAGACCTTGCGCACCCCCTTCTTGGCGAGCGCGATCGCCTCGAGCCGGTGCAGCCGCTCGACGTACATCTCGAGGGACTCCCGGCGGGCCCCCGGCCGGCCGCCGCTGATCGCGTCGGCGGCCTGGGTGAGCACCGCCTCCACGGTGCGCGGCTCCACCTCGTTGTGGTGCGCCGCGATGGCGTGCACCACGTCCTCGTGCTCGCCGTAGCTGCGGGCCAGCTCGGCGCCGACCAGGGCGTGCGACCCCTCGACCTCGTGGGTCAGCGCCTTGCCGATGTCGTGCAGGAACGCGGCCCGCACCACCGGCACCCGGTCCACGCCGAGCTCGTCGGCCAGCAGGCCGGCCGCATGCCCCGACTCGACCAGGTGCCGCAGCACGTTCTGCCCGTAGGAGGTGCGGTACCGCAGCCGACCCAGCGTCGCGACCAGGTGCGGGTGCAGGTCGGTGATGCCCATCTCCAGGGCTGCGTCCTCCCCGGCCCGCACGCAGAGCGCCTCCACGGCCACGACGCTGCGCTCGTGCACCTCCTCGATCCGGGTCGGGTGGATGCGTCCGTCCGCGAGCAGCTCCTCCAGGGTCAGCCGGGCGACCTCTCGTCGGATCGGCTCGAAGCAGCTCAGCAGCACCGCCCCGGGCGTGTCGTCGATGACCAGGTTGACCCCGGTGACCTGCTCGAAGGACCGGATGTTGCGCCCCTCCCGGCCGATGATCCGGCCCTTCATGTCGTCGCTGGGCAGGGCGACCACCGAGACCACGCTCTCGTTGGTCTGCTCGGTGGCCAGCCGCTGGATCGCGGTCGCGAGGATCCGCCGGGCGCGCTCCTCGGCCTGCTCCTCCGCGGCATGCTCGATGGCCCGCGCACCGATCACCGCCTGGCGCTTCGCCTCGCCCTCGATGGACTGCACCAGCTCCTCGCGGGCCTCGTCCGCGGTCAGGCCGGACAGCCGCTCGAGCACCGCCCGGTGCCGCTGCTCGACGTCGGCGACCTCGTGGGTGCGGGTCGCCAGGTCCGCGACGTCCCGGTCCAGGCGCTGGGCCCGCTCCGAGAGCCGCTGCTCGCGACGCTCGATGTCCTGTCGCTGCTCGTGCAGGTCGTGCAAGAGCTCCCGCTCGGGCAGCCGGGTGCGGCGGGCCAGCAGGACGCCGGTCGTGACCACGCCCAACACCAGCAGCACCAGGACCACGAGGCCCGCCTGGAAGACCGTGGCCCCGGCGATGAGGGTCGGCTGAGCCGCCTGCAGCGCCATCGTCGGCTCCTGTTCTTCCTGCCCCGGGTCCTGAGGCTAGGTCGCGCACCCGGACCGGTCAAGAAACCCGCTCAGTCCGACATCTCGGTCAGGTCCTCGAGGTCGTGCCCGACCGCCTCGAGCTCCTCGCGGACCACCCGGTAGCAGATTCCGGCCGGATAGCCCTTGCGGGCCAGCATGCCGGTCAGCCGGCGGACCGCGCGGTCCCGGTCCAGGCCGCCGACGGTGCGCAGCCGCCGACGCACCAGGCTCCGCGCGGCGGCCACCTCGTCCTCGGGGTCGACCTCGTCCAGCGCGGTGCGGGCGACCTCGTCGTCCACGCCCTTGCGCCGCAGCTCCTGGGCCAGCGCCCGCCGGGCGAGTCCCTTGCCGGGCTGACGGGACTGCACCCAGGCCCGGGCGAACGCCTGGTCGTCGACCAGCCCGACCTCCTCGAACCGGTCGAGCAGCCGCTCGGCCAGCGCGTCCGGAACCTGACGGGCCGCGAGCCTGCCGCGCAGCTCGGCGCGGCTGCGCGGCTGCCCGGTCAGCTGGTCGAGCAGGATCTTGCGCGCGACCGCCTCCTGGTCCGCCTCCCCGGGCAGCGCCGCGCCGTCCTCGGGGACCGCGCCGCCGAGCCATGCGTCCACGCCGTCGCGCACCGACCCGGTGACGACGCCGCCCGCCCGTCCCCCCGGAAGGGAGGGGCCGGACGGGCGGGGGTCGGCCGGGGGCACCGGGCTCAGAAGTCGATCCCGGTGGGCTCGGCCGGGACCTCCGGCTGGGCCTGCTTGTCGACCTGCGGGCCGACGCCGAGCTTCTCGAGGATCCGCTTCTCCAGCTCGTTCGCGAGGTCCGGGTTGTCCCGCAGGAAGTTGCGGGAGTTCTCCTTGCCCTGGCCGAGCTGGTCGCCCTCGTAGGTGTACCAGGCACCGGCCTTGCGGACCAGGCCCGCCTCCACCCCGACGTCGATCAGGCCACCCTCGCGGCTGATGCCCTGGCCGTACATGATGTCGAACTCGGCCTGCTTGAACGGCGGCGCGACCTTGTTCTTGACGACCTTGATCCGGGTGCGGTTGCCGACCATCTCCTGGCCGTCCTTCAGCGTCTCGATGCGACGCACGTCGAGGCGGACCGAGGAGTAGAACTTCAGTGCCCGACCACCGGTGGTGGTCTCCGGGGAGCCGAACATCACCCCGATCTTCTCGCGCAGCTGGTTGATGAAGATCATGGTGGTGCCCGCGCCGTTCAGCGCACCGGTCATCTTGCGCAGGGCCTGGCTCATCAGCCGGGCCTGGAGACCGACGTGGCTGTCCCCCATCTCGCCCTCGATCTCGGCCCGGGGCACCAGCGCCGCGACCGAGTCGATCACGATCAGGTCCAGCGCGCCGGAGCGCACCAGCATGTCCGCGATCTCCAAGGCCTGCTCGCCGGAGTCCGGCTGGGAGACCAGCAGCGCGTCCGTGTCCACCCCGAGCGCCTTGGCGTAGTCCGGGTCCAGCGCGTGCTCCGCGTCGATGAAGGCCACGATCCCGCCGGCGCGCTGGGCGTTGGCCACCGCGTGCAGGGCCACCGTCGTCTTGCCCGAGGACTCGGGACCGTAGATCTCCACCACGCGGCCGCGCGGGAGCCCTCCGATGCCGAGTGCCACGTCGAGCGCGATCGCGCCCGTCGGGATGACCTCGAGCGCTGCCCGGGTCTCCTCGCCCAGTCGCATGACCGAGCCCTTGCCGAACTGCCGCTCGATGTTGGCGAGGGCGGCGTCCAGCGCCTTGTCGCGATCTCCACCAGCCATGGTTGTCCGTCCGTCTGTCCGCCTCGAGGGGGAACCTGCTGTCTTCTTCATCGCCACTGACACTAGAGAGGTCCTCCGACAGTTCTCGAGCCCGATGTCGCGACCTGGGGAGAACACCCCGCGAGGGCCGGCGACGTGTCCGTCGTACCGACCATAGCCCGAACAGGTGTTCGACCCACGTCTCCGGGCGGCGACACGCCGGTCCGGTCCGGTCAGGTCCGTCCCGCGGACCCGCGGGTGCGCGCCGCGCGCCGCCGCACCAGCGACGCCGCCACGACGGCGGCCAGGACCAGGCCCGCGAACAGCAGCCACAGCGCCCCGTAGGGCCGGTTCAGCAGGGACGGCACGTCGGGCCGGGCTCCGAACCGGCCGATCACCGGCACCGCCATCAGCGTGACGCTGCCCAGCACCACGACGCCGGCCACCACCGGTGCGCGGCTCCACGACGGCAGCCGCGGCAGCGTCACGGCTGCGAGCAGCACCACCGCCGGGGCCAGGACCACGTCGTGCGCGACCACGACGCCGGCCAGCCACCCCCCGAGGCTGACCAGCGCGGACCCGTCGACGCCCCACAGCCCCCGGACCCCGACCAGCGCCAGGGCCACCCCGGCGGCGCCGAGGAGGATCCGCACCAGCCGCATCAGGCGACCTCGATCCGCTCGACCCACTTGGTCTGCAGCACGCCGGCCCGGTTCGGTGCGATCAGGCGGCAGGGATAGCCGTGGTCGATGCTCAGCGGCGAGCCGTTCAGCTCCAAGGCCAGCAGGGTCTCCGGGTCGCCGGCGAGGTTGCCCCGGACCTCGGAGCGTCGGAACGCCCCCGCCTGCTGGAGCGAGTGCACGGTCACCGTGGCGCCGGCCGGCACGCCGACCAGGTCCAGCAGGTCGCGCAGCCGGACACCGGTCCACAGGCCCGAGGCGCTCCAGCCCTCGACGCACGCGATCGGCAGCCGCTCGGTGTGCTGGGGCATCGCGCGCAGGGCCGCCAGCGACAGCCGCCGGGTGGTGCCGGCGTGGCTGAGCTGCAGGGCGTACGACGGCAGGAGGGCCGAGCTCAGCACGCCCGCGCTCCGTGCGGACCGGGTGACCGGGAGGCCCTGCGGGCCCGAGCCGTCGTGAGTCTCGAACAGCGACAGCCCGCGCAGCCACGGCACCGTGCCACCGGCGACCGAGAGCACCGCGACCGCTGACGCCCCGAGGCCGACCCGGACCAGCCCGCGCCGGGTCAGCCCGGGCTCCGGGCGCTCGCCGTCGTCGATCGGCCGGGCGAACGCGGAGCGGACCACCGGGAGCTTCACAGCGACGTGCAGCACCAGCGCACCGAAGGCCACCCATGCCATCGCGTAGTGCGTGGACCGGAAGGAGAACGACCAGGCGTAGACCTCCGCGGAGTTCATCACCCCGGTGGTGAGCTGGAAGAGGGTGGCCGCCACCAGCACGGCGATGGAGCCCCGCTCGAGCAGGGTCGTCGCCACCTGGCGGGCGCGACCCCACGGGACCCGGGCGAACAGCCGCGGGTAGACGGCGTACAGCTTGACCAGCAGCAGCGGGACGGCCGCGGTCCCGGACAGGTAGTGCAGGCCCTGGGTGACCCGGTAGAGCCACACCGGCCGGGTCGGGATGGTCAGCCACCGGGGCTGGTCCTGGTAGAGGTGGCTCCAGATCCCGGTCAGGAAGGCGAGCGTGAGGCAGATCCCGAGCCACAGACCGACCCGGGCCGCGACCTCCGGTCCGCGCAGGGTCGAGGTGAAGTCCTCCTGGCGCGGTGGCCTCGGCAGCCTGCTCACCTCCGGTCCCCGCTCCGACGAGACCCGGTCACCTCGGACCCGCCGGTCCCAGCCGGGTCCAGCCGGGCCCAGCGGCGCGCGAAGCGGGTCGCCGGGGCCGCCGCGGCGGCCAGGGTCGCGTCGGCGGCGGTGTCCACGTCCCGCAGCGTCGCGCCGGCGACCGCGACCCGGGCACCGGCGCCCCGCAGCGCGGCGACGGTGTCCTCGCAGGTCCGCTGCGTCGACATCCGCACCTCGCGCAGCGCGACCGCGAAGCGTGCCTCGGTGACCGCGAGCACCCACCAGCCGCCGTCCTCGGCCGGTCCGAGCACCGCGTCGTGGTCCACCCCGACCAGCCCGGCGACCTCCAGCAGGGCGGCCCGGGTGAGGTGCGGGGTGTCCATCCCGATCTGGACGACCGGCACGCCCGCGGCCCGGGCGACGTCGGCGTGCGCGTGCGCCAGCCGGTCCGCGAAGCCGTCGCCGCGCTGGGCGCGCACGGTCCAGCCGGCGAGCCGCTCGCGGAGCTCCGGGCCGTCCGCGGCGAGGGCCAGGTCCCCGGCCAGGGCCACGTGCCGGTCCCGGGGGTCGGGGTAGGCCCGCTCGCAGACGTCGAGCGTGTCCAGCAGGGCGGCCGCGGCGAGCTCGGCCGCGGTCCGGTGCCCGACGACCGCGCCAAGCCGGGTCTTCGCCTGGCCGGGGACCGGCGCCTTGGCCATCACCAGGACCACGGTGGTCACGACAGCACCCGGGCGAAGTCCCGCGCCGCGCGCAGCGTGCCCCGGACCGAGCCGGACACCTTCGAGCGGGTCCCCGCAGCGCGCGGGAGGTAGGCGACGTCCCGCTCGGTGATGCGCCACCCGGCCCGCTGTGCCTTCTGGAGCAGCTCGACGGGGTAGCCGAAGCGACGGTCCTGCACGTCCAGCGCCAGCAGGTCGGCCCGGCGGCAGACCCGCATCGGCGCGATGTCGCGCACGGGCAGCCCGGTCCGCCGACGCAGCCACCACAGCACCAGCCGGTTCCCGGCTCGCGCGTGCCACGGCCACACGCCGCGGCGGACCGGGCGGCGGCGGCCCGTCGCCAGGTCGGACCGGCCCTCGCGGACCTCGGCCAGCAGCGCCACCAGGTCATCACCGGAGAAGGACCCGTCGCCGTCCATCACCGCCACGTGCTCAGCGGTCGCGGCCAGCATCCCGGCGTGCACGGCGGCGCCGTACCCGGGCCGGGCCTCGTGCACCACGGTGGCGCCGAACGCGCGGGCGACCTCCGCGGTGTCGTCGAGCGAGCCGTTGTCGACCACGATCACCGCGAAGCCGGCGGGCACGGTCGGCAGCAGGCGTCGGAGCGCCGGGCCCTCGTCCTTGCACGGCAGCACCAGGTCACAGACGGTCAGCATGGGCCAACCGTAGGGTGCCGCAGGGCCGGCGCCCGCACCGGAACGGTGACGAGCGCGTTCCGGCCGCCCTCTAGGCTCCTGGCATGACGACCACCCTCGCCGCCGGTACCCGCCGCGCGACGGCGGCGACGTGGGGGCTGGGGGTGGCGCTCGCCCTGATGGGCCTCGCGATGCTGGTGCCCGGCGTCACCGGCTGGGACGTGCACGTGAACCACTTCCCGCCCCTGCACGCCGACTGGGACCCGCGGGTCGGCTGGGGCACGGTCCCCGCGCTGCTGATCGCGGTGCTCGCCGCCCAGCGGTCCGTCGACCTGACGGCACGGCTGTCCTGGCGCCGGCTCCTGCTGCTCGTCTTCGCGGGCGGCCTGGGATGGATGCTGGCCCTGGCGTTCGTCGACGGCTCGCACGGGGTCAGCGCGATCCTCGGCCAGCAGTACGAGTACCTGCGGACCGCCCGCACCACGACCGACCTGCCCTTCACGCTGCGCGAGTACGTGGGCCGGATCCGGCAGGACGTGCCGGACTACTGGCCGGTGCACATCGCCGGGCACCCACCGGGCGCGCTCGCCTTCTTCGTCGTGCTCGTCCGGCTCGGCCTGGGCAGCGGGTTCGCCGCCGGGATGGTGGTCACCGTCCTCGCCGCCAGCACCGCTGTGGCGGTCCTGGTCACCGTCCGCACCCTGGGCGCCGAACGGCTGGCCCGCAGGGCGGCGCCGTTCCTGACCCTCGGCCCGGCGGCGGTGTGGCAGTCGGTCTCCGCGGACGCGATGTTCGCAGCGGTCGCCGCCTGGGGGACGGCGTGCCTGGCGGTCGCCGTCACCCGCTCGGGGCTGCCGGCGGTGGGCTGGTCGGTCCTGGCGGGGCTGCTGCTGGGCTACTGCGTGATGATGTCCTACGGCCTGCCGCTGCTCGGGGTGCTCGCCGTGGCGGTCCTGGTCGTGGGCCGCACCTGGGTGCCGCTGCCCTTCGCGGTGGTCGCGGCCGTCGCCGTGGTGGGCACGTTCTGGGCCTTCGGCTTCAGCTACCTGGAGGCACTGCCCGCGATCCACGACCGCTACTGGGACGCGATCGGCGGCCGGCGGCCGGAGGCGTACTGGCTGTGGGGCAACCTGGCCGCCCTGGCGTTCAGTGCGGGACCGCTGGCCGGTGCTGGCGTCGCGCACCTGCTCGCTTGCGCGCGGGGCTACCTGCGGGACCCGGCGGCCCGGGTGGTGGTGCTGCTGTCCGGTGCCGGCACGGGCATGGTGCTGCTGGCCGAGGCGTCGCTGATGAGCAAGGCCGAGGTGGAGCGGATCTGGCTGCCGTTCGTGCCGTGGCTGCTGCTGTCCTGCGCGCTGCTGCCCGAGCGCTGGCGACGCGGCGGTCTGGTGGTCCAGCTGGCACTGGCGCTGCTCGTGCAGCACCTGCTGTTCACCGGCTGGTGAGGACCCGCCGGGGTCACGGCCGCAGCGGCGCGGTCGCGAACGCGGGCAGGCCCTCGTCCGGCCGTACCGCCGCGGTGAAGCCCAGCTCGCGCCGGGCCTTCTCCGCCGAGGCCACGACGTGCCGCACGTCACCGAGGCGGTACCGGCCGCTGACCGTCGGCATCAGGTCCGCGCCGCCGCCACCGCCCACCCCCTCGGCGACGAGCTCCGCGACCCGGCGGATCGGGATCGGCTCCCCGGAGCAGACGTTGTAGGTCGTGAACGACTCGTCCGCGGCCGCCGCGACCTGTCGGACGGACAGCACGTTGGCCCGGGCGACGTCGGAGACGTGCACGAAGTCACGCATCTGACCGCCGTCCTCGAACACGTCCGGTCGTTCGCCACGCTCGATCGCCGAGCGGAACAGCGCGGCGACCCCCGAGTAGGGCGTGTTGCGGGGCATCCGTGGCCCGTAGACGTTGTGGTACCTCAGCGCGACCGCGGCACCCGGCGCCTGCCGTGCCCACGCCGACACGTAGTGCTCGGTCGCCACCTTGCTCGCGGCGTAGCTGCTGCGGGGGTCCAGGCGCGCGTCCTCGGGCACCGTCTCCCAGCCCAGGACGGCGCCGCAGGTCGCGCAGTGGTTCTCGAAGTCCCCCGCATCCAGCGCCTCGCGGCGGCGCGGCCTCGGCGCCTGCTCGCCGTGCCGGGCGCACGCGTATCGGCCCTCGCCGTAGACCACCATCGAGGAGGCGACCACCAGCCTGCTCACCCCGGTCCCGTGCATCGCCGCCAGCAGCACCGCGGTGCCCAGGTCGTTGTGCGAGGCGTACGAGGGCAGGTCGGCCACGGTCACCCCGGCGCCGACCATCGCGGCCTGGTGGCAGACCACGTCCACGCCGCGCAGCAGCGGCTCCAGCGCGGCCGCGTCCCGGACGTCGACCCGATGCGTCTCGTCGGGCACGGGCACGTCCGCCGCGTGGGCCTCGGGGATCAGCAGGTCCACCCGGACCACCTCGTCGCCGGCCTCCTCGAGCTGCTCGGCGACGGCCCCGCCGATGAAGCCGGCCGAGCCGGTCAGCAGGACCTTCACGAGCGGCCCGGGATCGTGTAGGGAAGGTCGATGCCCTCGGACCACGACGAGCACGCGCAGCCCTCCGAGCCCGGATCCGGCAGCCGGCCCAGCACCCCGGTCAGGATCAGCTTCAGCCGGTCGATGTTGGCGGCGAACATCGCGAACACCTCGGCCTGGCCGACGCCCTCCCCCGACTCGACACCCGCGTCCATGTCGGTCACCAGGGCGACGGCGGCGTAGCACATCTCCAGCTCACGGGCGAGCACGGCCTCGGGATGGCCGGTCATGTTGATCAGCGACCAGCCCTGCGCCGCGTAGTGCTGCGACTCCGCGCGGGTGGAGAAGCGCGGGCCCTCGACGACCACCATCGTGCCGCCCAGCCGGACCCCGTCGGAGCCGGCGACGGCCCGCGAGAGGGCCCCGCAGTAGGGGTCGGAGAAGGGCACGTGCACCGCGCCGGTCTCCACGAACGACTGGGAGCGACCCCAGGTGCGGTCGACGAGCTGATCGGGCACCACCAGATCGCCCGGTGACACGTCGTCGCGCAGACCACCGACCGCGCAGGGCGCGACGACCTGGCGCACGCCGAGCGAGCGGAGCGCCCACAGGTTCGCGCGGTAGTTGATCCGGTGCGGCGGATACGCATGGCCCTTGCCGTGTCGCGGCAGGAAGGCCACCCGCATCCCGTCGGCACCGCCGACCGTGCCGACGGCGATCGCCGCCGAGGGGTCGCCGTACGGCGTGGCGACCTCGACCTCACGGGCGTCGGCGAGGAACTCGTAGAACCCGCTGCCCCCGATGACGGCGACCTGCGCGGTGGGATCTGACATGCGCGGAAGTCTGTCACCACCGGCGGCGCCCACGACCTAGACTCCCCGGTATGAGGACGGTGGCGACCCTGCTGGCGCTGGTGTCGGCGCTGTCGCTGGGCGGCTGCACGGGCGGCACGCCGTCCGGCGCCCCGGCCGCCGGCCCCGACCCGGCACCCGCCGGCTGCGGTGTGCTGCCGGCCGCCACGGTCACCGCGCTGCTCGGATCCCCCGCCACCTCGACGCGCACCGGGTCACTGGCCGCCCTCCGGCAGCAGCACCGACGGCTCACCTGCACCAGCGTCGTCCGCGGGCACCCCGAGCGCTTCGTCCGCGTGGTCGCGCAGTACCACCCCCGGCCCCTGGCGCTGCCCGTCGACCGGGCCTGCGACCAGGGCTGGGTGTACGCCGGCACCCCGGAGCACTACGCGCCCGCCTGCCAGGAGACCGTGGCCGGTCACGGGCGCACCGAGCTGGTCGTGCGGTGGCAGCCCTACGTCATGCACCTGACGGTCGGCCGCACGCACCGGGACTGGGGCGGTGACCCGGAGCTGGCGCTGGCGATGAGCCGGTCGCTGGCCCGGCGACTGGGCGTGGCGGCCGCGGCCGGGGACGGCTGACCTACGGTCCTCGCGGCCCCCGGCGGTCGCGCGCGCCCCACCACCAGGCCGCCGCGCCGCCGCCGACCGCCCCGAACAGGTGCCCCTGCCAGGACACCCCCGGCTGCCCCGGCAGCACGCCCCACAGCAGTCCGCCGTAGAGCAGCAGCAGGACCAGCCCGAGCAGCACCTGCGACACCCGGCGGGAGAACACGCCACGCACCAGCAGGTAGGCCAGCCAGCCGAAGGCCAGCACCGAGGCCCCGAGGTGGATCGACTGCGGCTGCCCGGTCAGCCAGGTGCCGACGCCGCCGACCAGCCAGATGACCGCGGTCACCGAGAGCCACCGCGCGACCCCGGCGAGCAGCACCAGGAAGCCCAGCACCAGCACCGGCACCGTGTTCGACTCCAGGTGCTGCCAGCCGGCGTGCAGCAGCGGCGCGAAGAAGATGCCGTCGAGCCCGTCCGCCTCGCGGGGCACGATGCCGCCGGCGTCGAGGCGGTTCCCCAGCGCGGTGTCCACCGCCTCGATGACATAGAGCAGCAGCACGAACCCGAGGATCACCTGCGCGGCGCGCAGGGCCTGGCCGCCGCGAGTCGGTCGGGTCGGGGTGCTCACCCGTCCACGGTAGCCATCGGCCGGTCAGCTGCTGCCCGGCTCGAGTCGGGATCCGGGCACCAGGTCCTCGCCGACCCGGCTGTCGCGGCCCACGATCGTCACCGCGTCGGGACGGGTCGTGGCCGCAGCTCCGGGCCGGCCGACCACGCGTCCGCGGGTGACCACGCAGCCCTCGTCGACGATCGTCCAGTCCACGCGGGCCCCCGACTCGACCACGCTGTCGGCGAACACGACGCTGTCGCTGACCCGGGCGCCCGCCTCGACCACCACGCCGGGGCCGAGCACGCTGCGGTGCACCTCGCCGCTCACCCTCGCGCCCGGTGACACGAGGCTGTCCTCGACCAGCCCGCCCGCGAGCACCCGGGCCGGCACCCGCTGGGGCTGACGCGTCAGGATCGGCCAGCCCGGGTCGTCGAAGATCCCGCAGTCGTCGAGCAGCACGTCCTGGTGGGCGGCCACGTAGTGGTGGGGCTGTCCGACGTCGCGCCAGTAGCCCGGGAGGGCGTGCGCCACGGCGCGGCCGCGCTCCACGAACCGCGGCACCAGGCTCTCCCCGAAGTCCCCGAGGCCGCTGTCCCCCTCCTCCGAGCCCGCGGAGCGCTCGCGGTGCAGCTGCTCGAGGACCTCGACGAGGACCCGGGCGTCGTACACGAAGATCTCGGCGGCGACGGTGCCGGTCGAGGGGTGCTCGGGCTTGTAGGCGAAGCCGGTCACCGTGCCGTCGGCGCCGGCCTCGACGGTGGCGTGGTCGCGGGCCTCCTCGCGCCCCACCTCGGTGGTGACGACGGTGCACTCGGCGCCGGCCGCCCGGTGGGTGGACAGCGCGTCGTTGAAGTCGAAGCGGTAGACGTGGTCCGCGGACAGCACCAGCACCAGCTCGGGGTCGGCGGCGCGGATCCTGTCCCGGACCCGGTAAAGCTCGTCGGCGTTGCCGGTCGCGAACCCGTCCTCGTCGCCGGCGCCGTTGCCCTGCTCGGGGACCAGCAGCCGCAGGCCACCGCGGGTGCGGTCCAGGTCCCAGGGTCGCCCGTTCGCGACCGGGTCCTCGACGCTTCCGCCCTGGTACTGCACCGAGAGCCACACGTCGCTGATGCCGCTGTGCGTGAGGTTGGACAGCGGGAAGTCCACCAGCTCGTAGACACCGGCGAACGGCAGGCTGGGCTTCGCGCGCTCTCGGGTGAGGACGTCCATGCGGCCACCGGCCCCGCCCGCTTGGATGATCGCCAGGACCGGTATGCGTGCCATCGCGCCATCCTCGCACGACCTACAGCGGCGGCGGCTCACCCTCGACGAGCCGTCCGGTGGTCCGTCGCGCGAGCTCCGCGGCGGTCGCCACCCCGGTCACCAGCACGGCCGCGAAGACGGTCAGCGCCGGGTACCCCCAGGTCCCGACGACCAGGCCCGCGACCGCTCCGGCGGCGGCCGCGGTCAGCCCCATCACCAGGTCGGCCGCGCCCTGCACGTCGACCCGGGCGTCGGCAGGCGCCGACTCCGAGAGCAGCGTCGACGCGGCCACCGTGCACAGCGACCAGCCCACCCCCAGGAGGAACAGCCCGAGACCGATCCGTGACGACGGTCCGGCCGGCGCCGTGCCCGACAGGAACAGCGCCACCAGGAGCACCACCGCCCCCGCGCCCAGGACCGCAGGTCGGCCGAACCGGTCCGTGGCCCAGCCGACCACCGGGGCGAAGGCGTACATGCCCAGCACGTGCAGGCTGATCGCCACCCCGATCACCTCCAGGGAGGCTCCCCCGTGGTGCATGTGCAGCGGGGTCATCACCATCACCGAGACCATCACCGCGTGCGCCAGCGCGAGCCCGGCCACCCCGGCGGCGACGCCGGCGCGAGTCCGGACCACGTGCACCACCCGTCCCCAGGAGGGCTGCCCGCGCGGCACGCCGCCCCGGGCGAGTGCCGCCTCGCGAGCGACCAGCAGCGGATCGGGGCGCAGGGACAGGCTCACCACCAGGGCCGCGACGAGCATCCCGACGGCCCCGAACACGAAGGGGCCGGTGAGCACCGGCAGCCCGAGGGTCCGGCCGGCGCTGCCCGCCGCGCCGGTGAGGTTCGGCCCGGCCACCGCGCCGATGGTGGTCGCCCAGACCACCACGGACAGCGCCCGCGCGCGCCGCTCGGGCCTGGCCAGGTCGGTGGCCGCGTAGCGCGACTGGTTGTTCGAGGCCGTGGTGGCCCCCAGCAGCAGGGCCCCGGTCAGCAGTGTCGCGAACGACCCGATGACACCGGCCAGCACGCACAGCGCTGCTCCGGCCGCGCCGACCAGGTACCCCAGCCGGAGCCCGACGCGCCGACCTCGACGGTTCATCACGTGCGCCAGAACGAAGGCGGCCATCGCCGCGCCCAGCACCTGCATGGTCTGGGCGAGGCCCGCCAGCCGCTCGCTGCCCGAGACCTGCTCGGCCAGCAGCGCGGTCACCGCGATGCCGATGCTCATTCCCAGCCCGCCGAGCGCCTGGGACAGCACCAGCGAGCGCACGGTGCGCCGTTGCAGCTGCTGGAGCCGGTGGTCCGGCCAGTGCCGGCCGTCCGCGGCACCGCCCCGGACGAACCCGGTGGCGGCGGCGCCGACCCAGCCCGGGACGCCTCTCACCTGGTCGTCACGGGGTCACCGCTCCGAGAGGGGCAGGTCGAGCCGCGCCCACACCGCCCGCCAGACGTCCTTGGGCGCGTCCCCGGCCTCCAGCGCCTGCGCGACCGTGCGGTGGTCGAGGTCGCTGATCACCTGCTGCTCGGCCCAGGTCCGCGCGTAGGCCCGCCCCAGGGCGTGCTCCATCCGCGCCCAGAACTCCGTGTGTCGCATGAGAGAAGGCTACCCAGCGGGCCGCTCACCCGGAGACCTCGACCAGGTGGTGCTCCGCGTGGTGCAGGTGGTGGCACGCCAGCGAGGCCACGGTGAACGTGGGGCCGTCGCCGCGCGTCGCGCGGCGCTGCCACTGCTCGCCGGTCACCGAGCCGTAGAGCTCGGTGGCCGTCGCGGCCGCGGCGGCCAGGTCCGCGGCGACGCGAGCGGGGTCCTGGTCGCCGTACCCGCCGGGGACCGCGTCAACGCCGGGCTCCCGCTCGTGGAGGACCGGCACGTCCTCGGCCAGCATCCTGCGCAGCCGCGCGGTGAACGCCCGGTGCACGTCGCGGACGTGGCAGCCGTGCTCCACCGGCGACCACCGGTCCGCCGCCGGACGGACCGTGGCCCCGGGTGCCGCCAGCACGCCACGCCAGGCGCTGGCGTTCGCGTAGATCCGGTTCTTGACCTCCATCGGGCGCACCGCGCGGGCGTCGAAGCCGCACCGGGCGCAGGACCCCGGCTCCCGGTCCCAGTCCTCGAGGCCGGTGTCGGGGCGGCGGGCAGGGTCGGACGCTGGGTGGCTGCTCACCCCTGCAGTATGGCGAACGCGGCGCCGCTGGACGCGGTGCGTGCCGCACCCGGGTGGCTGCCAGAATGCAGCATGGCCTCAGCCCCCGTCATCAGGCCCGCCGTCCCCGACGACATCGCCGACATCGCCGCGATCTACGCCCACGAGATCGCCAACAGCACCGCCACGTTCGACCTGGAGCCACCGACGACGACGTACTGGGAGCAGCGTCTGGCCGGCGAGCACCAGGGCGACCACCTGCTCGTCGCGGTCGACGCCGACGAGGACGTCGTCGGCTACGCGTACTCGTGGTCCTACCGGCCCCGACCCGCCTACAACCTGACCCGGGAGACCTCGATCTACCTCGACCCGTCAGTGCGCGGTCAGGGCGTCGGGCGGCTGCTCTACCCGGCACTGCTGGACACGATGGCCGCCTCCGGGGTGCACACCGCCGTCGCCCTGGTGGCCCTCCCCAACCCGGGCAGCGTCGCGCTGCACAAGGCGTGCGGCTTCCAGCACGTCGGCACGATGAGCGAGGTGGGCTACAAGTTCGACCAGTGGGTCGACGTCGAGTGGTACCAGAAGATGCTCTGAGGCGGTCGCGCGACGCTCAGTGCAGCAGCAGCCTGTCGAAGCGCCGGGCCGCGAGGGCCAGGCCGGCGGAGCCCATCGCCAGCAGGTACAGGACCGACCACAGCGAGTCCGGCGTCACCACCCCGGTGGTGAGCTCGCGCACCAGCGCCACGCCCCGGTAGAGCGGGGTCACCTCGACGACCCAGCGCAGCGCCCCGGGGAAGGCGGTGACCGGGAAGAACGTCGCGGAGAACAGGAACATCGGCACGATCGCCAGCTGGACGAACTCGAAGTCCTGCCAGGACGTCATGAACGTGGTCAACGCCATCCCGACCCCCGCGAACGCGTAGCCGATCAGCCAGGTCGCCGGCCAGGCCAGGACCGCCCACCACGAGGAGACCAGACCCATCGCGAGCATCACCGCCAGGAAGCCGGCTGCGTAGACCGCTGCCCGCAACAGCGACCACACCAGCTCGCCGACGGCGATGTCCAGGGTGCGCATCGGGGTGGCGAGCACCCCCTCGTACACCTTGTCGTAGCGCAGCTTGAAGAAGATCCCGAACGTGGAGTCGAGCAGCGCGCCGTTCATCGCGGACGCCGCCAGCATCCCGGGGGCCACGAAGGCCGCGTAGGGAACCACCCGGCCGCCGACGGTGAACCCCTCGACCAGGCTGCCGACCCCGACGCCGATGGAGAACAGGTACAGCACCGGCTCGGCGAAGCCGGTCAGGAAGACCAGCCAGGAGCTGCGGTAGACCAGGAAGTTGCGGCGCACCAGCACGCCGGGGCCGGGTCCACGGCGGGCCACGGTCCTGGTGACGGCGGCGGTGACCAGCGACATCAGACCTCCAGCCGCCGGTCGAGCCGCCAGGCGGCCAGCACCCACCCGACCAGCGCCAGCAGGACGAGGTACGCCAGGTGCACCAGCGCCAGGCCGGGACGGACCTGACCGAGCACCAGCATCCGGGTCAGGTCCACCCCGTGCCACAGGGGGGTGAGCCGCGCGACCCAGGCGAGCGGCGCGGAGAGGTTGGCGATCGGGAAGAACGCGCCGCTAAACAGGAACAGCGGGATCACCAGCAGCCGGAAGACCACCGCGAAGCCGGTCTCGGACGAGATCGTGGAGGAGAACGCGTGGAACAGGCCCGCGAAGCTCAGCCCCACCAGCACCGTGACCGGCCAGGCCAGCAGCGTCCCGGTCCAGGACTCGAAGACCCCGAAGGGGGCGAGCACGAGCAGGAAGACCCCGCAGGTGGTGCCCAGCCGGAACGCCACGAACAGCAGGTGCGCGGCGACGATGTCGGCGACCCGCAGCGGCGTGGCGGTCATCGCGAAGTAGGTGCGGTGCCACTTGATCATGCCCATCACCGGCCAGGTGGTCTCCCCCACCGTGGTCTGCATCGCCTGTGCGGCCGCCAGGCCGGGGGCGACGAAGGCGAGGTACGTCGGGGCGCCGCCGAGGTCCGCCCCACGGCCGTCGATGAAGCCGCCGAGGAGGACCCCCATCGCCAGCACGTAGAACAGCGGCACCGCGAACGAGGAGAAGACCGACCCCTTCCAGGTGCGCCGGTAGACGGTCGACCAGTAGCCGAGCTGGCGTGCGACCATCTCCCGGCGGGGCACCGCCGCGGCGACCAGCTGCCGGACGCTCACCTCAGTCCACCAGCGTCCGGCCGGTCAGCCGGAGGAAGACGTCCTCCAGCGTGGACCGCCGCACCAGCACCCCCGCGGGACGCAGCCCCCGCTCGTGGACCCGGGCCAGGGTGGTCTCGCCGTCGGCGGTGTACAGCAGCAACCGGTCGGGCAGCGCCTCGACCCGGTCCGCGAGGTCGGCGACCCGCTCGGCCAGCGCCTCGTGCTCCCCGATCCCGAAGCGCAGCTCGGTGACCTCACGGGTGGAGTGGGCGGCGATCAGCTGCGCCGGAGAGCCCTCCGCGACGATCTCGCCGTCGTCCATCACCACGAGCCGGTCGCACAGCTGCTCGGCCTCGTCCATGTAGTGGGTCGTCACCACCAGCGTCACGCCGCGGGCCTTGAGCCGGAACAGCCGGTCCCAGAGCAGGTGCCGGGCCTGCGGGTCCAGCCCGGTGGTCGGCTCGTCGAGCAGCAGCAGCTCCGGGTCGTTGACCAGCGAGCGGGCGATGGTCAGGCGGCGCTTCATGCCGCCCGAGAGGTCCTGGACCCGGGCCTTGGCCCGGTCGCGGAGCTGCACGAAGTCCAGCAGCTCGTCGGCGCGGGCCGCGGTCTCCCCGCGCCGCATCCCGAAGTAGCTGCCGTAGACCATCAGGTTGTCGCGGACGTTGAGCTCGCTGTCCAGGGTGTCCTCCTGCGGACAGACGCCCAGCCGGGCCCGGATCTCCGAGCCCTGCACCGCGGGGTCCATGCCGAGCACCGACAGCTCCCCGCCCGACGGCGGCGAGACCGCCGCGATCATCCGCATGGTCGAGGACTTGCCGGCGCCGTTGGGCCCGAGGAACCCGAACGCCTCGCCGGCGGGCACGTCGAGGTCGATCCCGCGCACCGCCGCCACGTCGCCGTACGACTTGCGCAGCCCTCGGGCGCGAATCATCGACGCGCTCGCTCCGGTGGTCACGCCACGCACCCTACGACCGGTCACCGACAGCCGGCACACCTCCGACACCGAGGGTGACCCGGAGCGGCACGCGACCCGGCCAGGACCGGGGGACGCCGGCTGGCCCGGACCTGTCGGTGCCGTCGGGCAGGATGAGGGGGTGGTGAAGCGGGTGGGCCGGGCAGCGGCCGGGACGACGGTCGGGACGACGGCCGGGGAGCCGGCTGGGACGGCGGACGTCCTCGCCGCGTTCAGCGAGCCGACGCGCACCTGGTTCGAGGCGGCGTTCGCGGCCCCCACCCCCGCCCAGGTCGGCGCCTGGCAGGCGATCGCCGCGGGTCGCAACGCGCTGGTGGTCGCGCCGACCGGCAGCGGCAAGACCCTGTCGGCCTTCCTGTGGTCGCTGGACCGGCTGGCGTCCGCGCCCCCGCCACCGGACAAGCTGCACCGCTGCCGGGTGCTCTACGTCTCCCCGCTCAAGGCGCTCGCCGTGGACGTCGAGCGCAACCTGCGCGCGCCGCTCACCGGGATCCGGCACACCTCGGACCGGCTCGGCGTCCCCGCGCCCGACATCACCGTCGGGCTGCGCTCGGGAGACACCAGCGCGGCGGACCGTCGCCGGATCGGGACCACGCCTCCCGACATCTTGATCACCACCCCCGAGTCGCTGTTCCTGATGCTCACCTCGCAGGCGCGGGAGGCCCTGCGCGGGGTGGAGACCGTGATCGTGGACGAGGTGCACGCGGTCGCCGGCACCAAGCGCGGTGCGCACCTCGCGCTCTCCCTCGAGCGGCTCGACGAGCTGCGTCGCCAGGAGGACCGCGAGCCCGCGCAGCGGATCGGGCTGTCCGCGACGGTGCGGCCGGTGGAGGAGGTCGCCCGCTTCCTGGGGGGCACCCGGCCGGTCGAGGTGGTCGCGCCGGAGTCCACGAAGCAGTGGGACCTCAAGGTCGTGGTCCCGGTCGAGGACATGACCGAGCTGGCTCTGGCTGCGGCCGTCGACGAGGTGCCGGAGGGCTCGGCAGCCGGCAGCGCCGAGCGTCGCGGGTCGATCTGGCCGCACGTCGAGGAGCGGGTGGTCGACCTGATCGGCCAGCACCGCTCGACGATCGTGTTCGCCAACTCCCGTCGGCTGGCCGAGCGGCTCACCGCCCGGTTCAACGAGATCGCCACCGAGCGGGCCGAGGTCGCGCTGGCGGAGGTGGACGACGCGGCACCGCCGGGACGGTCGCCGTCCGCGCTGATGGGGCAGGCCGGTCAGACGGCGCCGCGCCAGGGCTCCGAGACGGTGATCGCCAAGGCCCACCACGGCTCGGTCTCCAAGGAGCAGCGAGCCCTGATCGAGGACGACCTGAAACGCGGCCGGCTGCCGTGCGTGGTCGCCACCTCCAGCCTCGAGCTCGGCATCGACATGGGCGCGGTCGACCTGGTCGTGCAGATCGAGTCGCCGCCGTCGGTGGCCTCCGGTCTGCAGCGGGTGGGCCGGGCAGGGCACCAGGTCGGGGAGGTCTCCCGCGGGGTGCTGCTGCCCAAGCACCGCGGCGACCTGGTGCACACCGCGGTCGCCGTGGAGCGGATGCGCGCCGGGGCGATCGAGTCGCTGAGGGTGCCCACGAACCCGCTCGACGTGCTCGCCCAGCACGTGGTCGCCGCGACCGCGGTGGACGAGTGGGACGTCGACGAGCTGTTCGCCCTGGTCCGCCGCTCGGCGCCGTTCACCACCCTGCCGCGCTCGGCGTACGACGCGACCCTGGACCTGCTCAGCGGTCGCTACCCCTCGGACGAGTTCCGCGAGCTCCGTCCCCGGATCGTCTGGGACCGGGTCGGCGGCTCGCTGACGGCGCGCCCGGGGGCGCAGCGGCTGGCCGTCACCAGCGGCGGCACCATCCCGGACCGGGGGCTGTTCGGGGTCTTCCTGGTCGGCGAGAAGGCCAGCCGGGTCGGCGAGCTCGACGAGGAGATGGTCTACGAGTCCCGTGTCGGGGACGTCTTCGCGCTCGGGGCGACGTCCTGGCGGATCGAGGACATCACCCACGACCGGGTGCTGGTCTCCCCCGCCCCCGGCCAGCCCGGCCGGCTGCCGTTCTGGAAGGGCGACCAGCTCGGGCGTCCTGCGGAGCTGGGCCGGGCGATCGGCGCGTTCACCCGCGAGCTGTCCGCGATGACCACGGCCGCGGCCACCCGGCGCTGCCTGGACGCGGGCCTCGACGACTGGGCGGCGGGCAACCTGGTGGCCTTCCTGGAGGAGCAGCGGGCCGCCACCTCGACGCTGCCCTCGGACCGCACCGTGCTGGTCGAGCGGTTCCGCGACGAGCTCGGCGACTGGCGGATCGTGATCCACTCGCCGTACGGCGCGCAGGTGCACGCCCCGTGGGCGCTGGCGATCGGGGTGCGGCTGCGGGAGCGCTACGGCATCGACGCGCAGGCGCTGCCCGGGGACGACGGGATCGTGCTGCGGGTCCCCGAGACCGACCAGGACCCGCCCGGGGCCGACGTGATCGCCTTCGACGCCGACGAGATCGAGGACATCGTCACCACGGAGGTCGGCGGGTCGGCGCTGTTCGCCTCCCGGTTCCGGGAGTGCGCCGCCCGGGCGCTGCTGCTGCCGCGCCGCGACCCGGGCCGGCGGTCCCCGCTGTGGCAGCAGCGTCAGCGCAGCGCGCAGCTGCTCGAGGTCGCGGTCAAGTACCCCTCCTTCCCGATCGTCCTGGAGGCGGTGCGCGAGTGCCTCCAGGACGTGTACGACGTCCCGGCCCTGTTGGCGCTGATGCGGGACCTGTCCTCGCGCGCGATCCGGGTCGTCGAGGTGTCGACCAGCCAGCCGTCGCCGTTCGCACGCTCGCTGCTGTTCGGCTACGTCGCGGCCTTCATGTACGAGGGCGACTCGCCGGTCGCCGAGCGCCGCGCCGCCGCGCTCTCCCTCGACCAGGGCCTGCTCGCCGAGCTGCTGGGGCGGGTGGAGCTGCGCGAGCTGCTCGACCCGGACGTACTCGCCGACCTGGAGCGCGAGCTGCAGCGGCTCACCCCGGACCGCCGGGCCCGGGACGCGGAGGGTGTCGCGGACCTGCTGCGGCTGCTGGGCCCGCTGTCCACCCCGGAGGTCGCCGAGCGCGCGACCGACGGGGCGGACGTCGAGGGGTGGCTGGGGCTGCTCGCGGACAGCCGCCGGGTCACCGAGGTGCGAATGGGTGGCGTGCTGCGCTGGACCGCGGTGGAGGACGTCGCCCGGCTCCGCGACGGCCTCGGCGTGCCGGTGCCGCCCGGCACCCCGGACGTGTTCACCGAGCCGGTCGAGGACCCGCTCGCCGACCTGGTCGCCCGGTTCGCGCGCACCCACGGTCCGTTCACCCCTGCCGACGTCGCAGGCCGGCTCGGGCTGGGCGTCGCGGTCGTGCAGCAGACGCTCTCCCGGCTGGCCGCGCAGGGACGGGTCCTCGAGGGCGAGTTCCGGCCGTCCGGTGCGGGCGCCGAGTGGTGCGACGCCGAGGTGCTGCGGCGGCTGCGGCGACGGTCCCTGGCGGCGCTGCGCAAGGAGGTCGAGCCGGTCGAGCCGGCCACGCTCGGGCGGTTCCTGCCGGTCTGGCAGAACGTCGGCAGCCGGCTGCGCGGCCTCGACGGCGTGGTGGCCGTGGTCGACCAGCTCGCCGGCTGCGCCGTCCCCGCCTCCGCGTTGGAGCCGCTGGTGCTGGGCAGCAGGGTCCTGGACTACGTGCCCGCGATGCTCGACGAGCTGACCGCCACCGGCGAGGTGCTGTGGGCCGGGCACGGCTCCCTGCCCGGCAACGACGGCTGGGTCTCGCTGCACCTCGCCGACACCGCGCACCTGACCCTGCCGGACCACACCGACCCGGATGCCACCCCGGTGCACGACGCCGTCCTCGAGGCGCTGTCCGGGGGCGGTGCGTACTTCTTCCGGCAGCTGTCCGGTGCGGTCGGCGCGATCGCGGGGCTCGCCGACGACAAGGCGCTGGAGGCCGCCCTCTGGGACCTGGTGTGGTCCGGGCGGCTGAGCAACGACACCCTGGCGCCGGTCCGGGCGCTGACCTCCGGCGGCCGCACGGCGCACCGGTCGCGCCGGCCTCCTCCCCGTGCGCGGGTCGCCTCGCGCCGCGTGCCGCGCGGCCGACCGGACATGCCCAGCCGCACCGGTCCCCCCTCGACCGCGGGACGCTGGGCGCTGCTCCCGGAACTCGAGGAGGACACCACCCGCCGGGCGCACGCCGCCGCCGAGGGCCTGCTGGAGCGGCACGGCGTGGTCACCCGAGGGGCGGTCACCAGCGAGCGCGTGCCGGGCGGGTTCGCCGGGGTCTACAAGGTGCTCGCCGCGTTCGAGGAGACCGGACGCTGTCGGCGGGGGTACTTCGTCGGCTCGCTGGGCGCCGCCCAGTTCGGGGTGCCCGGGGCCGTCGACCGGCTCCGGTCCTTCTCCCGCGAGGTCGGCGAGGAGACCGACGAGAAGCGGGCCGCGCTCGCGCTGGCAGCCACCGACCCGGCCAACCCCTACGGCGCCGCCCTGCCGTGGCCCTCCGCCGACCCGACCCCCGAGGGCACCGCGCCGAACGGGCACCGGCCCGGCCGCAAGGCGGGCGCGCTGGTGGTGCTCGTCGACGGCGACCTGGCCGTGTACGTCGAGCGCGGCGGACGCACCCTGCTGACCTTCACCGAGGACGTGGACACCCTCTGCCCGGCGATGGGCGCGCTGGCCGCGGCCGTCCGCCAGGGCGCCCTGGGTCGGCTGACCGTCGAGCGCGCGGACGGGGAGAACATCCTCGCCACCGGGGAGCGGGCCGGCGCCCTGCGGCAGGCCCTCGAGGGCGCCGGCTTCGTCGCCACCCCGCGCGGGCTGCGGCTCCGTGGCTGACCCGACGGTGCTGCGAGCGGACTGCGAGAGCTGCTTCGGCCTGTGCTGCGTGGCGACCACGCTCACCCGCTCCGCGGACTTCGCCTTCGACAAGCCCGCCGGCGAGCCGTGCCGGCACCTCGATCCGGGTCCGGTGCAGGGCCCCGCCGGCTTCGGCTGCACGGTCCACGCCGACCTGCGCGAGCGCGGGATGCCCGGCTGCACGACGTACGACTGCTTCGGCGCGGGCCAGCGGGTGGCCCAGCAGACCTACCGCGGGGTGAGCTGGCGGCAGGCACCCGGCACGGCCGGCCAGATGTTCCGGGTGTTCGGGGCGGTCCGTGGGGTGCACGAGCTGCTCTGGCTGCTGACCGAGGCGCTCGGCCTCGCCACGTCGGCGCAGCTGCAGGACGGGCTCGCCGCGGCGCTCGGGCGTCTCGAGCGACTGGCCGGGGCGCCGGCCCCGGAGCTCGACGGGCTCGATGTCGACGCGGAGCGCGCCGAGGTGCTGCCGCTGCTGCGTCGGGCCGGCGAGCTGGCCCGGGGTGCCGGTGGCCGCCCGGGAGCCGACCTCGGCGGCGCTGACCTCCTCGGGCGCGACCTGCGCGACGTCGACCTGCGCGCCGCCTCGCTGCGCGGGGCCCTGCTGGTCGGTGCGGACCTGCGGGGGGTGGACCTGCGGCTCGCGGACCTGACCGGGGCGGACCTGCGCGGCGCCGACCTGCGCGGCTGCGACCTGTCGACGGTGCTGTTCCTCTCCTCGGCGCAGGTGCACGCCGCACGCGGCGACGACGGCACCCGGCTGCCATCCGGGCTCGACCGGCCGGGCCACTGGCGCACCGGCCCGGGCCCGGACGGCCCCTGACCTCCGGCGCCGCGGTCCCGCCGCCTCGTCGTCACCGACAGCCGCCACCGACCAGGCCACCGACCAGGCCAGCGACCAGGCCACCGACCAGGCCAGCGACCAGGCCACCGACTGGTCGCCGACCAAGGTCACCGACAGGCGCCACGGGGCCAGCGGCCCGTCCGCGGACGGTGGTGGCGCAGACTTCCCCCGTGCCCACCGACCCGATCCAGCGACTCCTCGCGGACCCGCCGGCGCTGCCCGTGGTCGGCGCCCTGGCCGCGGTCGCGCAAGCGGTCCGGACCCGCGGGACGGTCGTGGTCCAGGCGCCCCCGGGCACCGGCAAGACGTCGTTGGTGCCGCTGGCCGTCGCCGCGCTGAGCGACGCCCGAGTCGTGGTCACCCAGCCCCGCCGGATCGCGGCGCGGGCGGCGGCCCGCAGGCTGGCGCACCTGCTCGGGGAGCCCGTGGGGGCGACCGTCGGCTACACCGTGCGCGGGGACCGGCAGGTCGGGCCGGACACCCGCGTCGAGGTGGTCACCACCGGGGTGCTGCTGCGGAGGCTGCAGCGGGACCCGGCGCTGGGCGGCGTCACCGCGGTGGTCCTCGACGAGGTGCACGAACGGCAGCTGGACGCGGACCTGGCCCTCGCGCTGCTGGTCGACGTCCGCCGGCACCTGCGCGAGGACCTGGTGCTGGTGGCGATGTCGGCCACCATCGAGGCGACCCGCACCGCCGCCCTGCTCGCCGGCGACCGTCCGGCCCCGGTCGTGGACGTGCCCGGGGCGCTGCACCCGGTCGCACAGGTGTGGTGCCCACTGCCGCCCGGCGCCCGTCGCGCCGACCACCGTGGGATCACCCCCGGATTCCTCGACCACGTGGCCGCGACGGTCCGGCGCGCGGTCCGCGAGCGCCCCGGGGACGTGCTCGTCTTCGTGCCCGGGGTGGCCGAGGTGACCGGGACGGTACGCCGGCTGGGCGGTCTCGACGCGGACGTCCGGCCGCTGCACGGGCGGCTCCCGCACCGCGAGCAGGACCTCGCCCTGAGCCCGGGGCCCCGCCGCCGGGTGGTGGTCTCCACCGCGGTCGCCGAGTCCTCGCTGACCGTCCCCGGGGTGCGCACCGTGGTGGACGCGGGCCTGACCCGGCAGCCCCGCACCGACCACCGGCGGGGGCTCGCCGGCCTGGTCACGGTGCCCGTCAGCCGAGCCGCGGCCGAGCAGCGGGCCGGGCGCGCGGGCCGGGAGGGTCCGGGCGCGGTGTACCGGTGCTGGGGCGAGAGCGACCACCCGCACCTCCCCGCGCACGACGACCCCGAGATCCTCACGGCCGACCTGACCGGACTCGCCCTCGAGCTGGCGGTGTGGGGCAGCCCGGACGGTGCCGGGCTGGCGCTGATGGACGCTCCCCCGGCACCGGCGATGGCCGTCGCGCGGGAGACCCTGACGGCTCTGGAGGCGCTCGCCCCCGACGGCCGGGTGACCGGGCGGGGCCGCGCGATCGCCGCGACCGGGGTCGACCCGCGGCTGGGCCGGGCGCTGCTGGACGGCGCGGTGACGGTGGGCGCGCGGCGGGCGGCCGAGGTGGTGGCACTGCTGGCCGAGGACGTCCGGCCGCCCGGCGGGGACCTGGTCGCCGCGCTGCGGGCGGTACGCCGCGACGCCGGCATCGCGCCGGGGTGGCGGGAGTCCGCCCGGAGACTGGAGCGGTCGCTGCCCCCGGAGGACCGCGCCCGGGCCGGGGACGAACCCGCGCTCTCCGACGACCTCGCGGTCGGCCTGGTGGTGGCGCTGGCCCATCCGGACCGGGTGGCGCGGCTCCGTACCGGGCGCGGGTCCTCGACGGGCGTGGGAGCGCTGACCGGTCCCGGCGCGGGACCGGCGCAGCGGCCGGGCGCGGGACCGGCGCAGGGGCCGGGCGCGGGGGCGGCCCAGGGGCCGGGCGCGGGGGCGGCCCAGGGGCCGGGTGCCTACCTGATGGCCGGCGGCACCGGGGCGGTCCTCGAGCGGGGGCAACCGGCGCTCGCCGGGCTCACCTGGATCGCGGTCGCGGACGCCGACCGCCGCCCCGGGCACCGCGACGCCACGATCCGCTCGGCCGCCCCGCTCACCGAGGACCTGGCGCTGGAGGCCGCCGGCGCGCTGTGGCACGAGGAGGACCAGGTGGCCTGGTCCGACCGGCGCGTCCTGGCCCGGCACCGGGTCCTGCTGGGCGCCATCGAGCTGTCCTCCCACGCCCTGGCCGACCCGCCCGCACACCTGGTCGCCGCAGCGGTCCGGGAGGGCCTGGCGGCCGAGGGGCTGGCGGCCCTGCCCTGGTCGGGGCCCGCCCGCGCGCTGCGGGCCCGGCTGTCGTTCCTGCACAGGGCGCTCGGCGCGCCCTGGCCGGACGTCTCCGAGGAGGCGCTGCGGGTGGGGGTCGAGCGGTGGCTCGGTCCGGAGCTCTCCCGGATCCGCGGCACCCGCGACCTGCAGCGGGTCGACGTGCCGTCCGCCCTGCGGCGGCTGCTCCCCTGGCCCGAGGCCGGACACCTCGACGAGCTCGCGCCGGAGCAGGTCCGGGTGCCCAGCGGCAGCAGCGTGCGGGTCGAGTACGGCGACGGGCAGCCGGTCCTGGCGGTGCGCATCCAGGAGGTCTTCGGTTGGGCGGCCGCACCGGCGCTGGCCGGCGGTCGGGTGCCGCTGCTGCTGCACCTGCTCTCCCCCGCCCGTCGGCCGGTCGCGGTGACCGCCGACCTGGGCTCGTTCTGGCGCACCGGCTACCCGCAGGTCCGGGCGGAGCTGCGCGGCCGCTACCCGAAGCACGCCTGGCCGGAGGACCCCTGGACGGCGCCGCCGACCCGCGGCACGGGAGCACGACGGAGGTAGCCACCGGGGCCCGGGACCGCCGGTCGGCTCCACCGCTCCCTCACCACGTCCTGGCCATCCTCGACTCTGCCGGACTGTCCCCTCCCGCTCTGCCCCGGTGCGGGGCTACCCCTCGCGCTCGGCGAGCTGGGCCGCCGAGACCCACTGCGCGACGTCGTCGCCCCGCAGCGCGGCCGCCAGCAGGTCGGGGAACAGGTCCGGCGTGCAGGCGAAGGCGGGCACGCCCAGCGAGGCCAGCGCCGCAGCGTGCTCGTGGTCGTAGGCCGGTGCCCCCGCGTCGCTGAGCGCCAGCAGCACCACCACGGTGACCCCGTCCGAGCGCAGCCGGGCGACCCGGGCGAGCATCTGCTCGGCGATCCCGCCCTCGAGAAGGTCGGAGACCAGCACCAGGAGGGTGTCGGCGGGACGGGTGACCAGGGTCTGGCAGTAGGCCAGCGCGGCGTTGATGTCGGTGCCCCCGCCGAGCTGGACCCCGAACAGCACCTCGACCGGGTCCTGCAGCCGCTCGGTGAGGTCGACCACCGAGGTGTCGAAGGCCACCAGCGACGTCCGGACCGAGCGGATCGAGCCGAGCACGGCACCGAACACCGAGGCATAGACGACCGACTCGGCCATCGAGGCCGACTGGTCGATGGCCACCACCACGTCCTTGGCCACGACCCGGGCGTTGCGGCCGTAGCCCACCAGCCGCTCGGGCACGACCGTGCGGTGCTCGGGCAGGTAGTGCCGCAGGTTCGCGGCGATGGTGCGGTTCCAGTCGATGTCGCGGTGCTGCGGGCGCCGGGTGCGCGCAGCCCGGCTCAGAGCGCCCGTGACCGCCGACCGGGTGCGGTCCGCGACCTGCTGCTCGACGTCGTCGACGACCTGCTGCACCACCCGGCGGGCGGTGGCCTTGGTGTGCTCGGGCATCACCCGGTTCAGGCCGACCAGCGTGCCGACGAGGTGGACGTCGGGCTGCACCGCCTCCAGCAGCTCGGGCTCGAGGAGCAGCCGGGTCAGCCGGAGCCGCTCCACGGCGTCGCGCTGCATCACCTGAACGACGCTGGTCGGGAAGTAGGTGCGGATGTCGCCCAGCCAGCGCGCCACCCGCGGTGCGGACGCACCCAGCCCGGCGGCCCGGCGCGACCCGCCTCCGCCGGCAGCTCCCGGCCCGGAGCCTGCTGCCGAGCCCGGTCCCGCGCCCGGGTCCGTGCCGGGTCGTGCGCCGGAGCCCGACCCGGCCCCGGTCCCCTCCCCGGTGCCGGTCCCCTGCCCGGTCCCGTCCCCGATGCCGGTCCCCTGCCCAGTCCCGTCCCCGTCGTCGGGGTCGTACAGGGCCGCCAGAGCGGCGTCCATGGCCGCCTCGTCCCGGTCCAGGGGAGCCCCGAGCTCGTCGTCGACCGCGCCGCCGAGCAGCAGCCGCCAGCGCCGGAGCCCTTCGGCCCTGTCGCTCACCGCCCCGCCCCCAGGAGGTCCGCGACCGTCGCCAGGGCGGCCAGGCCCCGCCTCTCGTCGACCGGGACGGGAGCGGCCGCTGCCGGGGCCCCGTCGCGGACCCGTGCGGCGATGGACCGACGCTCGGCACCGCTGAACGAGCCGAACGTCCGACGTACCAGCGGCAGCACGTCGACGAACTCGGCCTCGCCGAGGTCCCCCACCCAGCGGTCCAACAGGTCGAGCAGGTCGCGGTCGTGGAGCAGCAGCAGGGCGCCGTCCGCGAAGAAGCCGTCCACCCAGGCGGCCTTGCCGGCGGCGGGCGCACCCACCGAGAGCGCACGCTCGAGCCGGGTGGCAGCGTCGGTCAGCCGGCCGGCGTCCCGCAGCAGCCGCACCATCCGACCGACCAGCAGCCCGTTGACATCGGCGCGGTCGACCAGGCCGGCCAGGGTGTCCAGCCAGCGTCCGGTGGACAGGTCCACCAGCGTGACGGCAGCGTGCACCGCGTCCAGGTGCCCGCGCAGCGTCTCCGCACCGTCCTCGTCCAGGCCCGTGACCGCCTGCGGCAGGCCGGTGCAGATCCGCAGCACCAGGGCGTCGGCCACCCGGCCAAGCGTCGAGACGTCCGTGCCGCGGACGTCGCCGTAGCGCTGCGCCCGCACCAGCGCCGGCAGGGCCTCCATCAGGTGCAGCACGTCCGCGTCCAGGGCAGCGCGCTCGTCCAGGGCCTCCAGCAAGCTGGTGAAGGCAGCCGGCAGGTCGGCCCGCAGGCAGCCCTCCACCGCCGCCGTCAGGTCGGCCAGCCCGGCGGTCTCGGCACGGTGCCCGACCCGGGCGGTGCCGGCCGTCGCCGTCGTGGTCCCCCAGACGGCCGCCTCGACGATCGACACCGACAGCTCGGGTCGCCAGACCAGGGTCCAGCTCTCCCGGAAGGTGCCGAGGTTGCGCACCTCCTCGCGCGCCGGACGCGCCCAGTCGATGTCGAGCAGCCGCAGCCGGTGGAAGAGCCGGGACCGGGCGAGGTCGAGCGGCCGGCGCAGGTCGAGGTCCAGGCGCCGGGGGGCGGCCTCCCGCTTGAGCCGCAAGGACCGGCAGGACCGGATCAGGTCGGCCTCGAGCGGCACCGTGGGGACCTCGTCGGGGACCGAGCCGAGCAGCTCGCCGACGACCAGGTGGTCGGTGACGTAGCGGGCGGTGACCCCGTCGCCCTCGCACAGCACCGCGCGGGTCGCCTCGTCGACCTCCGCGAGCCCGGCCAGCGGGCGGCCCCGCAGCGCCGCCAGGCCGTCCGCCAGCCGCACCGCGTCGATGACGTGCCCGGTCGACACCGGCAGGTCCCGGGACCGCAGGACGTGCGCCACCGCGGTCAGCCACCGGGTGACGGGCTGGTCCGGCGCCGTCCACAGGTGGTGGTACCAGCCCGGGGACGTGACGCCGGCGCCGTACCCGGAGGCGGCGGCCAGGCGGGAGTGCGTCCACGGCACCCAGGTCAACGCCACCTTGCGGCGGGCCAGGCCGGTCAGGGTGCTGGTGTCGGCGGCGGCCGGAGGCAGCACACCGGCCAGCACCGGCGCGTGCCACGCCCCGCACACCACTGCCACCCGCCTGTGGCCGGCCCGGAGCGTCGCCCGCAGGACCCGGCGCATCCACGCCTCGCGCAGCGCCTCCCGGGGGTCGGCGTCGGCGTCGTGGCCCTCGCGCAGCGCCGCCATCGCCTCGGTGAGCGCGGGGAACGGCGAGGCGCCGTCCAGGCGCGACTCCACGACGTCGTCCCACCAGCGCTCGGGGTCGTCGTACCCGGCCGCGTCGGCGAGGGAGGCGAGCGGGTCGCCCCGGACCGCGGACCGCGTCGCCCCGGGCTGCTGCCGGGCCAGCACGCTGCTCGCGGGAAGGTCGCAGAACGCCACGTGCACGCCCGCCGCGAGCGCCCACGTGATCGCCTGCCACTCGGGGGAGAACACGGCGTAGGGCCAGAACGCGGCGGTGGCCGGATCCTCGGGGGCGTAGGCGAGCAGCGCCACCGGCGGCACCATCCCGTCGGCCGCGGCCAGCGCGACCAGCGGGTCGGCGTCCGAGGGTCCCTCGACGAGCACCGCGTCGGGTCCGAAGTCCTCCAGCGCGCGCAGCAGCGACCGGGCCGACCCCGGGCCGTGGTGCCGGATGCCGAAGACCTCGACCGTCATCCCGAGGCCTCGCGGCAGGCGGTGTAGAACTCCGCCCAGTCCTGACGCTCGCGGGCGACCGCCTCGAGGTACTCCTGCCACACCATCCGGTCGGCCACCGGGTCCTTGACGACCGCGCCGATGATCCCCTCGGCGATGTCCGCGGGGCGCAACCGGCCGTCGCCGAAGTGCGCCGACAGGGCCAGACCGTGGGTGACCACCGAGATCGCCTCGGCCGTGGACAGCGTGCCCGAGGGCGACTTCACCCGGGTGCGACCGTCGGCGGTCACCCCGGAGCGCAGCTCGCGGAAGACCGTCACCACCCGGCGGATCTCCTCGAGCGCCGGCGGCACCTCGGGCAGCTCCAGCGACCCCGCCAGCGCCGCCACGCGGGACGCGACGATCCCCACCTCGTCCTCCTCGCTGGCCGGCAGCGGCAGCACCACCGTGTTGAACCGGCGGCGCAGGGCCGAGGAGAGGTCGTTCACGCCGCGGTCCCGGTCGTTGGCGGTGGCGATGACGTTGAAGCCCCGCACCGCCTGCACCTCGGTGCCGAGCTCGGGCACCGGCAGCGTCTTCTCCGAGAGGACGGTGATCAGCGCGTCCTGGACATCGGCGGGGATCCGGGTGAGCTCCTCGATCCGGGCCAGGGCACCGGTGCGCATCGCGACCATCACCGGCGACGGGACCAGCGCTCCGTCGGTGGGCCCCTCGGCAAGCAGCCGCGCGTAGTTCCAGCCGTAGCGGATCGCCTCCTCGGCGGTGCCGGACGTGCCCTGCACCATCAGCGTGGAGTCGCCCGAGACCGCGGCCGCCAGGTGCTCGGAGACCCAGGACTTCGCGGTGCCCGGCACGCCGAGCAGCAGCAGGGCCCGGTCGGTCGCGACGGTGGCCACGGCCACCTCCATCAGCCGACGCGACCCGACGTACTTCGGCATCACCACGGTGCCGTCGGAGAGGGTGCCGCCGACGAGGTAGGTGACCACCGCCCACGGCGACATCCGCCACCGGGGCGGCCGCGGCCGGTCGTCGAGCCGGGCCAGCGCTGCCAGCTCCACGGCGTGCTCCTGCTCGGCGTGCGGGCGCAGCGCGGGCTGGTTCGTCTCGGTCACGGGGTCTCCTCGGAGCCGGTCGGTGCGAAGGTCTGCTGGATGTGGAGCCGGCCGGCGAGCACCTGTGCGGCCTCCGCGAGCCCCGGGGGCCCGGCAGGCCCCGACGCGGCGAGCCGTGCACCGGGAACGCCCGGCCCGGCGAGCCGCTCGAGGTCGGCGAGCATGCCGGGCGGGGCACGGTAGCCGAGCAGCCGGGCCAGCCGTCGGGCGGTGGGAACGGCGAGGCCCCCGGAGACCAGGCGCGCCAGCGCGGTGCGTGCCAGGAATTCGAGCCACGGACCCGGCAGCGCCCCGAGCAGGTCCGTGGGCGCCCCGGTGTGCGGGAGCAGGGCGCAGGCCCAGACCTGGTCCTGCTGCGCCACCACGGCCCGGGTGAACGCGCCGACGAGGTCCGGGAACCGCTCGCCCACGGCGGCGCGGAGCAGACCCAGCAGCTCGACCGGATCCAGACCGGTGGACCGCTCCCAGGCGCCGAGCTCGCTGTCCGCGACCGCCCGCAGCAGGTCGTGACCCGCCGGCGGGTGCACCTCGACCCGCAGCCGGCCGGATCGGTGGGTGGTGCGGAACGCCGCGAGCGCGAGCGCTGTCGCGTCGGCGGACCACGCGGCGCGCCCGGCCGATAGGTCGGTCTCGCCGCCGGAGGCGGGTGCCTTGCCCGGGGACCCGGCGGCGGACGGCAGCCCGGGGCCGGACGCGGGGCCGGCCGTCGAGCCGACCGCCAGCGAGCGCCAGCGCGGGTGCTGTGCCGCGAACGCCAGCCCGCGCTCGCCCAGGACCGCGCGGACCGCGGACCGGTCCGGGGCGTTCGTCGCGACGGCGGCGCGCGCCAACGCCGGCCACAGCCGCGGCCGCGCCGCCAGCCCGCGAGCCGCACAGGTGCGCAGCCACTCGTCCACCAGTCCCGGGTGCGGACCCCGGAGCAGCTCGGCCAGCAGCTCCTGGGCCGGCTCCGGCGCGAAGTCCAGTCGCTGCCGCGGTGCGGGCGCCGGCGCCGGCGCCGTGCCGGGCCGCCGGCCGGCGTGCAGGTACGCGGCGTAGCCAGCGGCCGCGTCGAGCAGGGCGAGCCCGGCATCGTCCTGGGCGGCCGCCAGCCGGGCCACCGGCGCCGGCAGAGCCCCGGGCAGCGGCCGCCGGGACGTCCCCAGCAGGGCGGCGGTCACCAGCTCGTCCCAGCCGGAGACCGCCGGTCGCGGGGAGCCGCCGCTCGGACCACTCGTCGGGTCGCTCATCGGGCCTGCAGCTCACCGACGAAGACCGGGTCCAGCGGGTGCGGCAGCAGCCCGAGCGGCCGGAAGCCGTGCCGGGTCCACTCGCCGGCCACCTCGACCGGGTCTCCCATCGACCGCGCCAACAATGGCCACGGCTCGGTCGCCGTCAGCAGCGGCACGACGCAGCCGTCCTCGGTGCGGAACAGCCACGGTCCGCCGTCGGTCCGGGGCAGCAGCGGGGCACCGGTCAGCACTGCCGGCATCCGTTCGGCCCACGGGTCGTCGGCCAGCAGCGCCGCGAAGCGGGACGCCGCTCCCCGCACGTCCTCCCCCGGGACCTCACCGACGCCGGCGGCGCGTGCGTGCTCAACGCCGACCAGGGCGCGATACTGACCCGCGCCCGGGTAGAGGTGCAGGTCCGCGTCCACGGTGACCCCCGGCAGCACGGCCGCGTCCAGGGCCGCCCCGCCGGCCGCGAAGCTCAGCAGCAGCGCCCAGCGGCCGGTGCGGGCCCCGCGCAGCCAGACCCGGCGGGTGGTGAGCGGGTAGTCGGCGACGTCGAGGCAGCCCAGCACCGCCCACCGGTCCCGGACCGCGGGCCGGGCGAGCACGGACTCCTTCGACACCGGGTAGCCGACCCTGGCCCGGACGGTGCCCGCCAGCTCCGGGCCCAGCTCGGGGAGCCGCCGGTGCGCCGCGACCAGCAGCCGGACCAGGGCGAGCTGCTCGAGGGTGCGGCCGGGCCAGTCCGCACCCACGAAGCCGGCAGGGAGCGCTCGGAGCATCCCCGCCACGCCGGGGGCCTGGGCGTCGACCATCCGGGCGGCCATCTCGTCCACCGGACCGTAGCCACCGCGCTGGAGCGCCGCCAGGCCGCCGCGCATCTGGTCACCGAGCCACATGTCGAGCTCCTCGAGCCCGAGCCGGACCCGCTCCGCGCGCTGGGCGGCCCGCCCGGCGGCCGCGGCGGCCTGCGGGCGCTCGGACGCCGCTGGAGCCTCCCGCTGGTCCGACGTCCTGGTCATGCGCGAGATGCTAGTGAGCACCGGGGACAGCCCCCGGTGCGGACCAGGAGAGGAGCACCCCGGTGCCCGAGGGCGACACCGTGTGGCGCACCGCGCTGCACCTCGACAGGGCGCTGACCGGCGCCGTCCTGCTCGAGACCCACTTCCGGGTCCCGGCGCACGCGACGCTGGACCTCTCCGGCCGGGTCGTGGAGGGCACCGTGGCCCGCGGCAAGCACCTGCTCACCCGGGTCGGGGACGACCGCACCCTGCACACGCACCTGAAGATGGAGGGCTCCTGGCATCTCTACCGCCCCGGCACCCGGTGGCGCCGCCCCGCCCACGAGGCCCGGGTGGTGCTGCGCACCGAGGAGTGGACGGCGGTCGGCTACGCGCTCGGCGTGGTGGAGGTGCTCGCCCGCGACGACGAGGACAGCGCCGTGGGTCACCTCGGCCCGGACCTGCTCGGCGCGGAGTGGGACGAGGAGGAGGCGTTGCGACGGCTCCGGGCGCAGCCGGCGCGAGCGGTCGCCGAGGCGATCCTCGACCAGCGGAACCTGGCCGGCATCGGCAACCTCTACAAGTCCGAGCTGTGCTTCCTGGCCGGCGTGCACCCGTGGCTGCCGGTGACCGCCGTCCCGGACCTGCCCCGGCTGGTACGGCGGGCGCGGATGGCGCTGGAGGCGAACAAGAACCGGGTCGAGCAGACCCTCACCGGTGACCTGCGACCGGGGCGGACGACCTGGGTCTACCGTCGCGAGGGTCAGCCCTGCCGGCGGTGCGGCACCCGGGTCGCGGTGGACCAGCAGGGACCGGAGCCGCAGCAGCGGGCGACGTACTGGTGCCCGACCTGCCAGCCGCGTGGCTGAGCCGGAGGGTCAGGCCGCGGACGCGACGACGTCGCCGGAGCGCGGGCCGGACTCCGGTCCGCGCAGCGTGGAGGCGGAGAGCTTCTCGAGCTGCATCGCCAGGGCGGCCTCCTCGAGCGCGACCGCGTCGCTGACCTCGGAGAGGATCGCGGAGAGCGGGACGTCCAGCGCCGAGCAGATCGAGGCCAGCAGCTCGGAGGACGCTTCCTTCTGGCCGCGCTCGATCTCGGAGATGTAGCCGAGGCTGACACGCGCGTCGGCGGAGACCTGGCGCAGCGTGCGGCCCTGGCGCATCCGCTGCGCGCGCAGCACCTCGCCGAGCAGCCGACGGAAGATCACCACGGGCGCTGTCCTTCCTGGGGCAGGTGCGGGGGTCCGGAGGCGAACCTGTGGGGCCAACGCTACCGGTGGTGGAAAACTTCCCGGGGCCGAACACCCGGAACCGGACCCTACCGCTTGGTGCCGCCCGGTCCCGCGGGGGCGGTGCCCTCCGTCCGGGCCCTTCCGTCCGGCTGGGGCTGGCTCGCGGCGCTACGGTGACGACATGGCGCTACCGATCGAGGACTACGCCGTTCTCGGCGACACCCGGACCGCCGCTCTCGTCGGGAAGGACGGGTCGGTGGACTGGCTGTGCCTGCCCCGCTTCGACTCGCACGCGTGCTTCGCGGCGCTGCTCGGCGGCCCGGAGCACGGCCGCTGGTTGATCGGCCCCGCCGAGGGTCAGGACGTCACCGTCTCCCGACAGTACGTCGGCGACAGCGCCGCCCTGGAGACGACCTACACCTCCGCCACCGGCCGGGTGAAGGTGCGCGACGTGATGCCGGCCCACGACGGTCGCGCGGACCTGGTGCGCCAGGTGGTCGGCGTCGAGGGCCGGATGCGGATCCGGCACGAGTGGGTGGTGCGCTTCGGCTACGGCAAGATCCGACCGTGGGTGCACCGCCAGCGGGTGCACGGCGAGCGCGTGATCACCGCGGTCGCCGGGCCGGACCGGCTGATCCTGTCCGGGCCGAGGCTGCCGACGGCCGTGGACGGGCGACACGTCGACGAGTTCGAGGTCAGCGCCGGGGAGGAGCTGACCTTCGCCACCACCTGGCAGCACTCGCACCACAAGGTCCCACGAGTGGAGGACCACCAGCCGCGGGTGGACGCGACCATCGCGCGGTTCGAGGACTGGGCCGCCCGGTGCAGCTACCAGGGTCCCTACCGCGACGCGGTGGTCCGCTCGCTGCTGACCCTGCTGCTGCTCACCCACAGTGCCACCGGCGGGATCGTCGCGGCGGTCACCACCTCCCTGCCCGAGGACTTCGGCGGCGAGCGCAACTGGGACTACCGGTTCTGCTGGCTGCGCGACGCCTCGCTGACGCTGGAGGCGCTGCTCGAGTGCGGCTACGCGAGCGAGGCCCGGCTCTGGCGCGACTGGCTGCTGCGAGCGGTGGCCGGCGACCCGCAGGACCTGCAGATCATGTACGCGGTCGACGGGAGCCGCGACCTGTTCGAGCGCACCCTGGACCACCTGCCGGGGTACGCCGGGTCCCGGCCGGTGCGGATCGGCAACGGCGCCGCGGACCAGCGGCAGTCCGACGTGCTCGGCGAGGTGATGATCGCCCTGGAGATGGCTCGCGACATCGGTGACGACGACCACGGCGACTCCTGGTCCCTGCAGTGCACCCTGGTCGAGGAGCTCGCCGCCCACTGGGACGAGCCGGACAACGGGCTCTGGGAGATCCGTGGCCCGCGTCGCCGGTTCACGCACTCGCGGGTGATGGTGTGGGTGGCCTTCGACCGCGCGATCACCGCTGTGGAGGAGCACGGGCTGGACGGTCCGGTGGAGCGGTGGCGCGAGCTGCGGGACCAGATCCGCGCCGAGGTGATGGAGCACGGGTTCAGCACCGCACGCAACAGCTTCACCCAGCACTACGACACCGACGAGGTGGACGCCTCGCTGCTGGTGCTCTCCGACGTCGGCTTCATCGCCGGGGACGACCCGCGGATGCTGGGCACGATCAAGGCGGTCGAGGACGACCTGCTCCGCGACGGGCTGCTGCTGCGCTACCGCACCTCGTCCGGGGTGGACGGGCTCTCCGGCGACGAGCACCCGTTCCTGGCCTGCTCGTTCTGGCTGGTCGAGGCGTACGCGCGCGCGGGGCGGATCGAGGACGCGGACAAGCTGATGCGGCGGCTGCTCGAGCTGCCCAACGACGTCGGCCTGCTCGCGGAGGAGTACGACTCGCGGCAGCGCAGGTTCGTGGGGAACTTCCCGCAGGCGTTCTCGCACCTCGCCCTGGTCGGCGCGGCCACCCAGCTGGAGGCCGCCGTACGGCGCCGCGAGCCGTCGCCGCGGCACGGCCACTGACCCCGGTCGGTTCGGACCGGCCGCCCGGGGTCCGGAGGAGTCAGCCGGTGCGGGCGCGGCCGTCGCGGCGGACGGTGAGCGCCTTGACGACGTAGTCCGCGCCGGTGACGAGGGTGAGCCCGACGGCCGCGACCATCAGCAGCACGGAGAAGCCCCAGAGCCCGTCGCCGGCGACGCCCCACTGGTCCTGGACCAGCCGGATCGGCAGCACGAAGAAGCCCAGCGCGAGGGTCTGCAGCACGGTCTTGAGCTTGCCTCCGCGACCGGCGGCCATCACGCCGTGCCGGATCACCCACAGGCGCAGCAGCGTGATGCCCCATTCGCGCACCAGCACCACGATGGTGACCCACCACCACAGCTCGCCGATGATGGAGAGCCCGACGAAGGCCATCCCGGTCAGCGCCTTGTCGGCGATCGGGTCGGCGATCTTGCCGAAGTCGGTGACCAGCCCCCGGCTGCGGGCGATGTCGCCGTCCACCTTGTCGGTGATCATCGCGACCGCGAACAGCACCCAGGCCACGGAGCGCCACAGCACCGACGAGCCGTCGTCGACGAGCAGCGCCCACGCGAAGAACGGCACCATCGCGATCCGCAGCGTGGTCAGCGCGTTGGGGAGGTTCCAGTTCGACGGCACCGGCCGGTCCCCGGAGTGCGCACTCACGGCAGCAGCTCCGCGACCAGGTCGGCACCGTCGGAGCCGGTGACCGTCGCGGTGAGCAGGTCGCCGACCCGGACCGCCGCGGGCACGACGAGGGTGGTGGCGCCGTCCACGTCCGGGCCCTGGTGCGCGGCCCGGCCCTCTGCGGTGCGTCCGTCCAGCGACTCCACGAGCACCTCGACCTGCTCGCCGATCCGCTCCTCGGCGCGCTGGGAGGTGAGCTCCTCGACCAGCCGGGTGACGTGCTCGGTGCGGTCGCGGATCTCGTCCTCGTCGAGCTTGCCGTCGTAGGACTCGGCCTCGGTGCCGTCCTCGTCGGAGTAGCCGAAGACCCCGACGACGTCGAGCCGGGCGGCCACCAGGAAGTCGCAGAGCGTGGCGAGGTCCTGCTCGGTCTCGCCGGGGAAGCCGACGATCACGTTCGAGCGGATCCCGGCCAGCGGCGCCTGCGCGCGGGCCTGCTCGATGAGCCCGAGGAAGCTCTCCGGGTCGCCGAAGCGCCGCATCCGGCGCAGCACGGCGTTCGAGGCGTGCTGGAAGGACAGGTCGAAGTACGCGGCGACGCCCGGGGTGGCCGCGATCGCGGTGACCAGGCCGGGACGGGTCTCGGCGGGCTGCAGGTAGGAGACCCGCACCCGCTCGACGCCGTCGACGGCCGCCAGCTCGGGCAGCAGGGTCTCGAGCAGCCGCAGGTCGCCGAGGTCCTTGCCGTAGGAGGTGGAGTTCTCGCTGACCAGGAACAGCTCCTTGACGCCCTGCTGGCCGAGCCACCGTGCCTCCCCGAGCACGTCGCTGGGCCGCCGGGACACGAACGACCCCCGGAAGGACGGGATCGCGCAGAACGAGCAGCGCCGGTCGCAGCCGCTGGCCAGCTTGAGCGGGGCCATCGGGCCGCCGTCGAGCCGGCGGCGTACCGCCCGGGGACCGGAGTCCGGGGCGGCACCGGCGGGCAGGTCGGGTGCGGAGACAGTGTGACCGGGCACCACCACGGCCGAGGCGTCCCGTTCTGCGGGCGAGATCGGCAGCAGCCGGCGACGGTCCTGCGGGGTGTGCGGGTGGTGCTGCTCGCCGGCGAGCAGGGAGCGCAGCTTGGCGGCGATGTCGGGGTAGTCGTCGAACCCGAGGACCGCGTCGGCCTCGGGCAGCGACTCGGCCAGGTCCTTGCCGTAGCGCTCGGCCATGCAGCCCACGGCCACCACCGTCGTGGCGGACCCCCCGGTCTTGAGGTCGGAGGCCTGCAGCAGCATGTCGACGGAGTCCTTCTTGGCCGCCTCCACGAAGCCACAGGTGTTCACCATCACCGTCTCGGCGTCCGCCGGGTCGTCGACGAGGCGGAAGCCCCCTGCCTCCAGCCGGCCGGCGAGCTCCTCGGAGTCGACCTCGTTGCGGGCGCAGCCCAGGGTCACCAGCGCGACCGTGGCCAGCGGGGTCGCCGAGGGACCCGGCGGAGCACCCGAGGTGGGGCCGGGCGCGGGCGTGGACGGGGGCGCGGTGTCACTGAGAGCAGTCATAACCGTCTCCGAGTATGACGGTCCGGCGGTCCGGACGGCGAACCGCGCGGCGACGACGCGGCTGTGACCCTGGTCGCTCAGCGAGCGGCGGGGCCGACGAGGGTGGCTCTGCCGACCGACCCGGGGGCGCCCAGCACCCGACGGGCCTGGCCGTTCACGGAGACGGTGAGGGCACCGCCGTCCTGCGCGCGCACACGCACCGGCGGCGTCGCAGAGACGGTACGGCGCTCGCCGAGCGCCACCTCGCCGGCCCAGACGACCTCCTCGGCACGGTCGCGGACGACCGCCCGGGACCCGTCCCGGGCGCCGAGGAGGGTGACCCGGATCGGCTTCGGCAGCGGCGCGGGTGCCGCGCCGGCGGCACGACTCACCCCGGCCGAGCCGCTCGCCGCCGGCGCGGGGTTCTGCAGGGTCTGCGGCGGCTCGGTGGCGACCAGCCGGATCACCCCCCAGGTCAGCACCAGGGCCAGCACCACCCCGACCATCAGCATCCAGTTGGGCCCGCCGACGGTGCTGCGCATGCTGCCGGTCATGCCGGTGGCCAGCTCCGCCTCGAACACCCTCCGGGCGTTGATCGGCGCGGTCGCGTAGCGCTCGTCGAACTGCGCGAGCAGCGGCCCGGCGTCGCGTCCCAGCACCCGGGCGAGCGTACGCAGGTGGCCGCGGGCGTAGAAGTCGCCACCGCAGGGGCCGAAGTCGTCGACCTCGATCGACTCGATGACGTGCGGCCGGATCCGGGTGCGCTCGGCCAGCTCGTCGACGCTCAGCCCGACGCGGTTCCGGGCGGCTGCCAGCTCGGGGCCGATGACCGGGTCGTAGGCGGGCTCGGTGACGAAGTCGTCGACGACCAGCGCGGCGACCGGGTCGGCGAGCCGGGCCAGGGATCGGACCGGGCCGCCGTCGCCGGGCACCTGGTCGGGCGTCTCGTGCTCGTGCTCGCCGCCCGCGGGCCGGCGCAGCTGACCGTGCTCGGGCAGCGGCGCGTCGTGGCGGTGGTCGGAGAGGTCGGGCCGCAGGGCGGCGCTGCCCAGCACGCTGGCCGGGAGGTCCCGGGTGACCTGGGCGCGCATCGCGTGCCGGGGCTCGCGCAGCGGCACCACGGCCGCGGCGGCCGGCCGCTCGGGGAGGTCCATGGGCGCGACCGGGGCGACGGGCGCGGGTGCGGCGTCCTGGCTGCGCTTCGCGACCCGGGACACCACGGTCCCGATGCCGCCGAGCCGGCTGCGCAGCGGCCGGACGGGCGCAGCCGGGTGCGGCTGGTCCTCCTCCACCGGCAGGGGCACGTCCCCGTCGACCGGGAGCGGCTCGTCCGCGGACGCGTCGGGACCGGGCCCGGCCGTGACGTCGTGGCGGGGGCCCGCGAGCAGCCGCCGGAGCAGACCGGGGTGCGGCGCCCCGTCCCGGTGCTCGTCCCGGGGGTCGTCCCGGTCCTCGGCATCGACCGGCCCGGGCTGCGGCGCAGCGTCCGGCTCCGCGCTCGCCAGCTGCGACCCGGTGTCCGGACCGGTGACCGGACCGCCGTCCGGCCCGGTCTCCGCCGCGACCTCTCGGGGCTGGGGCACGACCAGCACGGCGCGGCCCCGGGACAGGGTCTCCAGAGCGGTGGCCAGGTCGGGACCGGCCGGGGAGACCCGGGTGGTGAGTCCCATCGGCACCGCCAGCGCGGCGCCGTACAGCCGCTGGTTCAGTGCGGCGGCCCGGCGGCCGCGGGCGTCCAGCCCGTCGAGTGCGCGTCCGAGGCTGTGCGGCGCGAACATCAGGCGACCGTCCTTCGCCGCCCCCCGCGAGGGCTCGACCACGACCCGGTCGACCGCGTCCCAGGGCAGCCCGCGCCACTGGTTCCCCAGCCGGATCCGCACGCCGAGGTCGTCGGCGACCAGCAGCGGCGTGCGCGCGTCGACCAGGGTTGCCAGGTAGAAGGCCGCGATGCCGGCCATCAGCAGGCACAGGCCCCAGTCGAGCGGCGCGGCCGACGCGATGGCTCGCCACAGGTACGCGATCGCGATCGCCGAGGCGGCCGCCCCGACCAGGGCGGCGAGGCCGGCGTTGCGACGGACCACGACCGGCCGGCTGGACGCCGGCGGGCCGTCGTACCCCGACGGCAGGTCGTCGAGGTGGTCGGGCCGGGTGGTGGTTGTGCTCACTGTTCCCCCTGCAGGGTGGCGATGACGGCGTCGAGGTCGTCGGGCTTGACGAGCACGTCCCTGGCCTTGGAGCCCTCGCTGGGCCCGACCACGCCACGGCTCTCCAGGATGTCCATCAGCCGGCCCGCCTTGGCGAAGCCGACCCGGAGCTTGCGCTGCAGCATCGAGGTGGACCCGAACTGCGTGGAGACACAGAGCTCGACCGCCTGCACCACCAGGTCCAGGTCGTCGCCGATGTCGTCGTCGAGCTCGCGCTTGGACTGCGCGGCGACGGTGACGTCCTCGCGGTACGTCGGGGCGAGCTGGTCCTTGCAGTGCTGCACCACCCGGTGCACCTCGGCCTCGGTGACCCAGGATCCCTGCACCCGCACCGGCTTGCCGGCGCCCATCGGCAGGAACAGCCCGTCGCCCTGGCCGACCAGCTTCTCGGCACCGGGCTGGTCGAGGATCACCCTGGAGTCCGCCAGCGATGACGTGGCGAACGCCAGCCGGGACGGCACGTTGGCCTTGATCAGACCGGTCACCACGTCCACCGAGGGGCGCTGGGTGGCCAGGATCAGGTGGATGCCGGCGGCCCGGGCGAGCTGGGTGATGCGGACGACGGCGTCCTCGACGTCGCGCGGCGCGACCATCATCAGGTCGGCGAGCTCGTCGACGACCACCAGCAGGTACGGGTACGGCGCGAGCACCCGCTCGCTGCCGGGCGGGACCTGCACCTTGCCCGAGCGCACCGCCTTGTTGAAGTCGTCGACGTGCCGGAACCCGAAGGCCGCCAGGTCGTCGTAGCGCATGTCCATCTCGCGCACGACCCACGCCAGCGCCTCGGCGGCCTTCTTCGGGCTGGTGATGATCGGCGTGATCAGGTGCGGCACCCCCTCGTAGATGTTCAGCTCGACCCGCTTCGGGTCGACCAGGATCATCCGCACCTCGTCGGGGGTGGAGCGCATCAGGATCGAGGTGATCATCGAGTTCACGAACGAGGACTTCCCGGAGCCGGTGGCCCCGGCGACGAGCAGGTGCGGCATCTTCGCCATGTTCGCGACGACGAAGCCGCCCTCGACGTCCTTGCCGAGCCCGACGATCATCGGGTGGTGGTCGTTGCGGGCGTTGCCCGAGCGGAGCACGTCCCCGAGGGAGACGATCTCCTTGTCGGTGTTCGGGATCTCGATGCCGATCGCGGACTTGCCGGGGATCGGCGAGAGGATCCGGACGTCGGCGGACGCCACCGCGTAGGCGATGTTCTTGCCGAGGGCGGTGACCTTCTCCACCTTGACCGCCGGCCCCAGCTCGACCTCGTAGCGGGTCACCGTGGGCCCCCGCGTGTAGCCGGTGACCTGGGCGTCGATGTCGAACTGCTCCAGCACCTCGGTCAGCCGGGCCACCACCGCGTCGGAGGCCTGGGAGCGCGCTTTGTGCACGGAGCCCGGCTTGAGCACCTCGTTCGCTGGCAGCGAGTAGGTCACGTCGCCGGACAGCGCTAGCTGCTCCACGCGCGCGGGCAGCGGGGTGTGCGGGGGCGCCTCGGTCCGCTCCTCGGCCGGCGCCTCCGCCTGCTCCGGCACCGCGGCCGCGTCGTCGGCGGACTCGGCGCGGCTCCGGCCCTTGCGGCGCGACAGCGCCCGGTCCTCCAGCACCGGGGTGTCGTAGGGCTGGTCGCCCTGACCCGGGTCCACCGTCTCCTCCACCATCGAGGCGACTCGCCGGCGGGGCCGGGTCCTGGGGGCGGCAGCGGCTTCCGGCTCACCGGCAGGGGCCTCAGCCTCCGGTGCCTTGCGCCCCAGGAGCAGGTCGCGCACGGCGGTCAGCCGGGACGGGATCTGGTAGACGGGCGTGCCGGTGATGACCAGCACCCCGAAGACCGAGAGCAGCGCGAGCAGCGGTACGACGACCAGCGCGCTGCGCAGCAGGTCGAGGAAGAGCGAGGAGATCACGAAGCCGACCGCTCCCCCGGCCTGCTGGAGCGCCTCGGTGTCACCGCGGTGCGGGACGGGGGTGCCGTTGGCGATGTGCACCAAGCCGAGCACGCCGAACAGCAGCGCCGCCCACCCGATGACCTGTCGCCCGGCGGGGCCGTTGCTCTCGGGGTTGCGCAAGGTGCGCCAGGCCACGAAGCACAGCAGCAGCGGGACGAACCAGCCGAGCAGGCCCACCGAGCCGTTGACGACCGTCCGGGCGAAGTCGCCCATCCCGCCGGGCAGCTGCCACCACACGGCGGCGGCGACCACCACGGCCAGGCCGATCAGGAACAGCCCGGCGCCGTCGCGCCGGTGCTCGGGCTCGAGCTCGCGGGCGGTGTGCCCGATCCGTCGCACGGTCGCGCCCAGCACGTGCGCGACCCCGACCCAGACCGCGGCCAGGCCGCGGCCCAGGCTCAGCGCGACCCCGGCGACGGGACCGGTGCCGTTGCGGACCGCGCGAGGCGCGGGACGGCCCGACCTCGACCGCCCCCGCCTGGCGGGCTTCGACCGGGACCGGCCGCCGGACGCGCGGGTGGTCGACGTCGAGGACCGGGAGCCGGCCTTCGACGAGGCCTTGGACGGGGTCGGCTTCGCGGTGCTCTTGTTCCGCGACGCCGGCGGGGAAGACGTACGGGTCGCCATGCACAGGAATCTACGGGATCGCCTCACCCGCCACACGCCTCACACGCCGCCCGGACCCACCCAACGCGAGGACCGGGCCCAGACCCGCTCGCCGCCGACCCAGGTGGACAGCACCGGGAGACGGCCCAGCGCCCCCGCCTCCACGGTCCGCGGGTCGGCGCCCAGCTCCACCAGGTCGGCCACCTTGCCCGGTGTCAGGGTGCCCTTGACGTCCGCCTCACCGGTCGCCGTCGCCGACCCCACGGTGTAGACGCGCAGCGCCTCCTCCACGGTGATCCGCTGCCGGGTCCCCACCTGCACGCCGTCGAACCCGGTCCGGGTGACACAGCTCTGCAGCGCCAGCAGCGGCTCGGCCGGTCCGCACGGGTAGTCCGAGGAGCCGGCGACGGTCACGCCGCCGTCCAGCAGGTCCCGGTGCGCGAACATCCGCTGCACCCGGTCCTCGCCGTACCAGTCCACGAGGGCGCCGCCGTGGAACCAGGGGTAGCTCCCGAACGGCACGGCGATCGCGTCCAGGGCCGCGATCCGCGCCACGATCCGCTCGTCGACCATGCTGCAGTGCTCGATGCGGTGCCGCAGGCCGGGCCGCTCGTCGGCCGCCGTGGCCTCCTCCAGCAGGTCCAGCAGCAGCCGGATCGCCCGGTCGCCGTTGGCGTGCACGCCGAGCCGGTTGCCGTCCTGGTGCACGGTCCGCACGATCTCGCGCAGGTCCTCGACGGTCGTGGTCTGAATGCCGTGCCCGCCGTCGAGGTGCGGCTGCTCGGTAAGGCAGGTCCGCCCCCCGACGGCGCCGTCGAGGAACGCCTTGACACCCACGAAGCGCAGGCGCTCGTCCCCCAGCCCGGAGCGCAGGCCGAGGCGGTGCACGAGGTCGTAGTGCGGGGCCGCCACGAGCATGCCGGTGCGCAGCGTCAGCAGGCCGCGCCGCGCGGCCTCGGAGAACAGGGTCAGCTCGTCGGGGCCGACCATCGCGTCGCAGACCGAGGTGAGCCCGGCGGCGTGCCAGCGGGCGACCGCGCGGCGCAGGCCCCCGAGCCGGTCCTCCAGCGAGCTGGCCGGCACCACCGAGGTCCCGCCCCGGCTCATCGCGGGGTTGGCGAAGTCGAACAGCGCCTGCTCCAGCAGCATCCCGTTCAGCCGTCCAGCGCCGTCCCGGCCGAAGTCCCCTCCCGGCGGCGGGGGCGTGCGCTCGTCGATCCCGGCGACGGCCAGGGCGGCCGAGTTGGCCACCCCCCAGTGGCACGCCACGTGCACGACCAGGGTGGGCACGTCGCCGGTGACCCGGTCCAGCCGGTCCCGGGTGAGCCGCTCGCCACGGCCGGTCTTCACGTCGTCGTAGCGGCTGCCACGGAGCCAGCCGCCGGGACCGGTCCGGGCCGCCTCGTCGCCGAGCAGGGCCAGCAGGTCGTCGTGCGAGCCCACCGCGTCCGGGGACAGGTCCAGGTGCAGCAGGTCCTCGCTGGCCATGCCCAGGTGGAGATGCGCGTCGTTGAAGCCGGGCACGACGGTGCCCTCGAGGTCGACCACCTCGGCGTGCGGGAACCGCCGCGCCGCGCCCGCCCGGGTGCCGCGGCCCAGGATCCTCCCGCCGGCGACCACCAGGGCCTCCACGTCGGGCCCGTCCAGGGTGACGAACCGCGGCGCCCGCAGGACCCGGACCGGGAGCTCCTCGACGGCTCCGCTCACCGGTCCCCCACCACCAGACGACCGCCGCGCCACACCTGTCGGACCCGCTTCTCCAGGCCTGCGAGGTCGTAGGCGTCCCCCTCCAGGACCACCACGTCGGCGGCCAGGCCCGGCGCGAGCCGACCCGTCTCGTCCTGCAGCCGGCACAGGCGCGCCGCCCCGGACGTCGCGGCGACCAGCGCCTGGGCGGGGCTCATCCCGCACTCCACGAGCAGCGCCAGCTCGTCGAGGTTGTGCCCGTGCGGACCGACCCCGCTGTCGGTCCCCATCGCGATCGGGAGGTCGGCGGCGACGGCCGCCCGCACCGACGCGACGTGCACCTCGGCGACCTCCCGGGCCTTCGCGACGACCGCCTCGGGCAGGTGCGCACCGTCGGCGGCCGCGGCCAGCACGGCCCGCGGAGCGGCCAACGTCGGCACCAGCCAGGTCTCGTGCGCCAGCATCAGCTCGATCGCCTCGTCGTCGAGGTAGATTCCGTGCTCGATCGAGCGCACGCCGGCGCGGACCGCGTTCTTGATCCCGGCCGCGCCCTGTGCGTGGGCCATCACGTCGCGCCCCGCCGCAGCCGCCTCGGCGACCACGACCTCGATCTCGGCCGGGCTGAACTGGGAGTGCCGGGGGTCGTCCCGCGGGGAGAGCACCCCGCCGGTGGTGCAGATCTTGATCACGTCAGCACCGGCCCGCAGCAGCGAGCGGACCACGCGACGGAGCTCGTCGACACCGTCGGCGACCGCGTCCGGACGGCCCGGGTGCGGAACGCTGAGCGGCACGTCGAAGCCGGAGGGGAACCAGCCGTCGGTGTGACCGCCGGTCTGGCCGATGATGTTCACCGACAGCAGCACCCGGGGCCCGGGGACCAGGCCGTCGGCCACCGCCTGCGCGATGCCCAGGTCCGCTCCGCCGGCGTCGCGCACCGTCGTGACGCCCGCCGCCAGCGTGGCCTCGAGGTTCCGGGCCGCTGTGTAGAACTGGTAGGAGAACGGGCGGGTCAGCCGCTCCAGCACGTCGACGCCCGACGACGTCAGGTGCACGTGGCAGTCGAAGAACCCGGGAAGGACCGTGCAGCCGGTGACGTCCACCGCCACGTCCCCGTCCAGGCGGGTCCCGACCTCCTGGACCCGGCCGCCCTCGAGCACCACGTCCGCGGGTCGAGGCGGCGCCCCGGTGCCGTCGAAGACCTGGCCGCCGTGCAGCAGGGTCCGCACGCCCGCCCCCACCGGCCGGGTCGAGGGCGGGGCCACCGGCCGGGTCACCGGCGGGGTCACCGGGTCACCGTGGACCCGGACCGGGGGCCGGCAGGCTCGGGTGCCGCTACGACCGGACTGCGCGGCCGACTGACCAGGGCGCCGACTGCCACCACCACCAGGTTGGGCACCAGCGCGATCAGGCCGACGTTGACGTGCCCGGCGTACACGTTGCCGAAGGTCAGCCAGACCACCACCAGCTCGCCGACCAGCAGCCCGGCCAGGACCGGCCAGGCGCCCACCAGCCGACGGGAGAACAGCGCCACCGCGATCGCGGGGATCAGCTGGTCCAGGCCCGAGTAGGTCAGCAGCAGCAGGTTCGCGAGCAGGTCGGGACGGGTGATGGCCAGGACCAGCGCCAGCCCGGTCACCGCGACGACCGAGCCCTGGTTGACCAGGAACTGGTGGCGGTCGGTCCGCCGGCCGGCGATGTTGCGGGCGATCAGCGAGGACATGCCGACGATCAGGCCCGCCGCCGGCACCATCGCCGCGGACGCCGTGGCGACGACGACCAGCCCGACGAACCAGGGTGGGAACGCCTGCTGGGCGAGGGACAGCAGCGCACCGTTGCTGTCGCTGCCCGGGTCGAGGACCAGCAGCGCGGTGAAGCCGATGATCATCGGCAGCGCCAGCGCCACCGAGTACACCGGCAGGAACACGTAGTTGCGGCGGACCGCCTTCGGGGACCGGGCCGACAGCAGCGCGGGCCACTGGTGCGGCAGCGTCATGAACAGGACGCCGAGCGTCGAGGCGACCATGCTGGAGAAGAACCAGGTCCGGTCGTAGACGCCGCTGTGCACCCGGAGCATGTCCGGGTGCTCGGCCAGCACCCGCGTGAAGGTGCTCCCGATGCCGCCGGCGAAGTGCGCGGGGATCGCGATCACGAGCACCAGCAGGACCACCAGCATCAGCGCGTCCTTGAGGTAGGAGGTGGTGGCCACCCCCTTGATCCCGGCCCACAGCACGAACGCCACCACGACCACGAACGCGATGACGATGCTCACCGTGCTCGAGGTCTTGTCCCCGGTCGCCAGCTGCACGGCGAGGCCCAGGCCGGTGATCTGCAGCTGCAGGTAGGGCAGCAGGAAGACCACGCCGAAGACGGCGGTGACGAACCCCAGCAGGCGCGAGTCGTAGAAGTCGGCGAGGAAGTCGGCCTGGGTGAGGTGGCCGCGCTCGTGGGCGCGGCGCCAGATCACCGGCCCCAGGAAGTACAGCCCGACGTAGGCCAGCGGGATGTAGGGCAGCGCGTACAGCGCCGCCACCCCGCCGGTGAAGGCCAGTCCCGCCATCCCGAGGAACGTGAACGTCGTGAAGACCTCCCCGGCCTGCAGGAACCACATCGTCAGCGCCCCGAACTGGCGGCCGCCGACCGTCCACTCCGACAGGTCGCCGGTCGCCTGCCGGCGGCCGAGGAGCCCCAGCAGGCCGATGACGGCGATCCCGGCCAGGGTCACGAGCAGGGTCGCGCTCATCACTGCTCCACCCCCGCGTCGAACCGCTCGTCGTCCTGGCGCTGCCGGGTGCTGAACTCCAGCAGCGACAGCGCGGGCGCGATGGCGAGCACCCAGCCCGCGGTCCAGACCATCACCGACGGCAGGCCGAACCACAAGGTGGCGGTGTTCACGAAGGGCAGCCACACGGTGGCCACCAGGGCCACCACCGGGACGGCCACCACAATCAGCTGAGGACGCATGCTCACACCCCTTCCGGTACGGCGGTCCGGGACCGCTGCGCGGCGGCGTCGCGGCGCAGTGCGCGCACCGCCAGCTCGGCGTGCAACAGCACGCCGTCGGGCATCACGTCGTCGACGAACTGCGCGCGTGGACTGTGGTTGTTCGGGCCGTCCGGCCGCTCCCCCGGGTGCGCGCCCAGGAACGTGTAGCAGCCGGGAACCGCCTGGAGCACCCGCGAGAAGTCCTCGGCACCGGCGCTGGGGTTGGCCATCGGCTCGTAGCGCCGGTCGCCGAGCACCTCGCGGGCCACCTCCGAGACGAATGCCGCGTGCCCGGCGTCGTTCACGGTCAGCGGGTACTCCTCGAAGTACTCCACGTCGGCCTCCAGGCCGTGGGCCTCGGCGAGCCGGCGGCACAGCGCCGGGGCCTCGGCCCGGACCCGGTCCCGCGCCTCGTCCGAGAAGGACCGGACGGTCGCCTCGAAGCGCGCCTCGTCCGGGATGATGTTGCGCCGCGTGCCGGCGTGGAACGACCCGACGGTGACCACCACCGGGTCGAAGATGTCGAAGCGGCGGGTCACCAGGCTCTGCAGGGCTGTCACCATCTCCGCCGCCACGGTGACCGGGTCCTTCGCCAGGTGCGGGGCGGAGCCGTGGCCGCCGCTGCCCCGGACCGTGACGTGCAGACCGGCGCTCGCCGCCATCAGCGAGCCGGGCCGGGTGCTGAAGGTGCCACGCGGCACCTGCGAGGAGAAGACGTGCAGCCCGTAGGCCGAGGACACCCGGGTGCCCGCGGCGTCCAGGACGCCCTCCTCCAGCATCAGGCCGGCTCCGTCCCAGCCCTCCTCCCCGGGCTGGAACATGAAGACCACGTCACCCTCGAGCTCGTCGCGGTGGGCGCTGAGCAGCCGGGCCGCGCCCACGAGCATCGCGGTGTGCAGGTCGTGGCCGCAGGCGTGCATCGCGCCGTCCACCTCGCTGCTGAAGGCCAGACCCGTCTGCTCCTGGACGGGGAGCGCGTCCATGTCCCCGCGCAGCAGCACCGACGGCCCGGGCCGGCCGCCGCGGAGGACGGCGGTGACCGACGACAGCGCGGTGCCCGTGCTCACCTCCAGGTCGAGGTCGCGCACCGCGTCCAGCACCATCCCCTGCGTGACCGGCAGGTCCAGCCCCACCTCGGGGTGCCGGTGCAGCCGGTGCCGGAGCTCGGCCAGGTCGGGTGCCAGGGCATGCGAGTCGTCTCGGAGACGGTCGTGCAGGGTCATCGGGCTCCTCGGGTACGTCGGGACGGTGACCGTCCCGACGCTGCCAGCGATGCCAGAACCGGGTTGCGGAGTGCAACAATCCGTCGGCTAACGTGCTCTGGTGAAGCAATCCGCCACCCTGAGCGAGTCCGACCTCGCGTTGGTGGAGGCGCTCCAGGTCGCCCCCCGGGCCCCGTGGTCGGCGGTCGCGGCCGCGACCGGGAGCACGCCGGTCACGGTGGCCCGGCACTGGGAGCGGCTCGCGGCCAGCGGCGCCGCCTGGGTCACCGGCACTCCAGGCGTCCCGCTGTGGAACACCCAGTGCCTGGCCTACGTGGGCATCCGGTGCAGCCCGGGGCACAACGTCGCGGTCGCCGGGACGCTCGCCGCGGACGCGAACGCGCTCAGCGTGGAGCTGACCACGGGCGCGTTCGACCTGTTCGTCACGGTCGCCGCCGCCGACCTCGGAGCGCTCTCCCACTACCTGCTCGGCCGGATCGACCGGCTGCCCGGGGTCACCGAGACCCAGACCCGGATCTGCACGCATCTCTACCGGGACGGCTCCCGCTGGCGGCTCGGCAGCCTGCCTCGCGAGGCCGCCGCCCGGCTGCGGGCCCACCGGGAGGCGCCGGACCTCGCCGAGCCGGAGGCGGCCGCGCGGTGGCGGCCCGAGGACCGGCGGCTCCTGGTCCAGCTCGGACTGGACGGGCGCTCGTCGTACCGGACGCTGGCCGAGGTCGCCGGGGTCAGCGAGACCACGGCCCGGCGCCGGGTCGGCCGGCTCCTCGGCTCCGGCGCGGTGGTGCTGCGGGCCGAGGCGGCCGCGCCGCTGACCGGGTGGGGGGTGCCGGTGGTCCTCTCGGTCGACGCGCCCTCGGCCCGGCTGGCGGAGACCGCGGCCGCCATCGCCCGGCTGCGCCAGGTGCGGCTGTGCGCGACACTCGCGGGCTCGCCGGCGATCGTCGTCGCGGTGTGGCTGCGCCGGGTGTCGGCGATCCACGACTTCGAGACCACCCTGGCCCGGGCGATCCCGCACATCACGGTCGCGGACCGGCTGGTGACGCTGCGCACCGTGAAGCGGATGGGGCGGCTGCTGGACGACGAGGGCCGGGCCACCGGCGTGGTCGCGATGGACGTCTGGGCCGAGCGGCCCGGCCCGCCGCACGGCCGATGAGGCCGCGCGCTCAGGCCTCCAGGACCACCGGGATGATCATCGGCCGCCGGCGGTGCTTGTTCGACACCCACCGGCCCACCACGCGCCGGATCGTCTGCTGCAGCTGGTAGGTGTCGTCGACCCCGTCCCTGGCAGCGGCGTCCAGGGCCTCCACGAGCGCGCGCTTGACATCGTCGAAGGTCGAGTCGTTCTCCACGAAGCCGCGGGCGTGGATCTCCGGGCCGCCGGAGACCTTGCCGGTCACCGAGTCGACGACCACGATCACCGAGATGAAGCCCTCCTCGCCCAGGATCCGGCGGTCCTTGAGCGAGGACTCGGTGATGTCGCCGACCGAGGAGCCGTCGACGAAGACGTACCCGCAGTCCACCTTGCCGACCACCTCCGCCCGGCCCTCGACCAGGTCGACGACCAGCCCGTCCTCGGCGAGCACCACCCGGTCGGCCGGCACGCCGGTACGTCGTGCCAGGTCGGCGTTGGCGCGCAGGTGCCTGATCTCGCCGTGGATCGGCATCACGTTCTTGGGCCGGACGATGTTGTAGCAGTAGAGCAGCTCGCCGGCGGACGCGTGCCCGGACACGTGCACGAGCGCGTTGCCCTTGTGCACGACGTTCGCTCCCCAGCGGGACAGCCCGTTGATCACCCGGTAGACGGCGTTCTCGTTGCCGGGGATCAGCGAGCTGGCGAGGATGACCGTGTCGCCCTCCTCGATGTGCACGAAGCTGTGGTTGCGCTGGGCGATCCGGGACAGCGCGGACAGCGGCTCGCCCTGGCTGCCGGTCGAGATCAGCACGGTGCGCTCCGGCGCGTAGTCCCCCAGCTGCTTGGCGTCCACCAGCGTGTCCGGGGGCACCTTGAGGTAGCCCAGCTCGCGGGCCACCCCCATGTTGCGCACCATCGAGCGGCCCACGTACGCGACCTTGCGACCGTGGGCGACGGCGGCGTCCATCACCTGCTGGACCCGGTGCACGTGGGAGGCGAAGCAGGCGACGATGATGCGCTGGTCGCGGCTGGTGTGGAAGACCCGGTCGAGGACCGGGCCGATCTCCCCCTCCGAGGTGGTGAAGCCGGGCACCTCGGCGTTGGTGGAGTCGACCATGAACAGGTCGACCCCCTCCTCGCCCAGCCGGGCGAACGCGCGCAGGTCGGTGATCCGGCCGTCCAGCGGCAGCTGGTCCATCTTGAAGTCGCCGGTGTGCAGGACGTTGCCGGCGCCGGTCCGGATCGCCACGGCCAGCGCGTCCGGGATCGAGTGGTTGACCGCCACGAACTCCAGGGCGAAGGGACCGAGCCGGATCGTGTCGCCCTCCTTCACCACGTGCTGCACGGTCTCCTTGAGCCGGTGCTCGCGCAGCTTCGAGCTGAGCAGGGCCAGGGTGAGCCTCGACCCGACCAGCGGGATGTCCTCTCGCTCGCGCAGCAGGTACGGCGTGGCGCCGATGTGGTCCTCGTGGCCGTGCGTGAGGACCAGGGCCTCGATCTGGTCCAGCCGGCCCCGGACCGGCTCGAAGTCCGGCAGGATCAGGTCCACGCCGGGGTGGTGGTCCTCGGGGAACAGCACCCCGCAGTCCACGAGCAGCAGCCGCCCGTCGTACTCGAGGACGGTCATGTTGCGACCGACGTCGCCGAGCCCGCCGAGCGGGATGACCCGCAGGCCGGTCGAGGGCAGCGGGCCGGGAGCGGACAGCTCGGGGTGCGGGCGGCTCATGCGGTCGGCTCCGGGCGGTCCGGGAGCAGGTCGGCGCTGGTCAGCACCTCCCGCAGGTGCGCCACCAGGGCGTCGTCGGCGGGCACCAGCGGAAGCCGCACGTGCCGGGAGTCGAGGACGCCCAGCAGCTGCATGGCCGCCTTGGCGGTCATCGCCCCCTGAGCGGTGGTCATGATCGCCTCGACGACGGGCACCAGCTCGCGGTAGGTCGCCAGCGCGGCCGGCAGGTCGCCGCGGTCCACCGCGTGGACCATCGCGGCGTAGCGGTCCCCCGCGACGTGGCCGACCACCGAGACGATGCCGCAGGCGCCGTGCGTGAGCCAGCCCAGGTTGAGCACGTCGTCACCGGAGTAGAAGGACAGCCCGGTCTCGCTCATGATGCGGACCCCGCGGAAGAGGTCGCCGACGGCGTCCTTGACCGCCACCACGCGCTCGTGCTCGGCGATCCGGCGGTAGGTGTCCTCGCCGATCGTGACGCCGGTGCGCCCGGGGATGTCGTAGAGCATCACCGGCAGGCCCCCGGCGTCGGCGACCGCACGGAAGTGCGCGGTCACGCCCGCCTGGGTGGGCTTGCTGTAGTACGGCGTCACCAGGAGCAGGCCGTGGGCGCCGAGCTTCTCGGCCTGCGTCGCCAGCTCGACGGAGTGCGCGGTGTCGTTGGTGCCGACCCCGGCGACGACCTGCAGCCGGTCCCCCACCGCCTCGAGCACGGCCCGCAGGAGGCGGCCGTCCTCCTCGGTGGTCGTGGTCGGCGACTCACCCGTGGTCCCGGAGACGACGACCCCGTCGTGGCCGTGGTCCGCGAGGTGCTCGGCCACCCGGGCGGTGCCGTCGAGGTCGACCGAGCCGTCCTCGTGGAAGGCGGTCACCATCGCGGTGAGGACCCGCCCGAACGGGGCGGCAGGAAGGGTGCCGGAGGTCATGGGCTCAGGCTAACGTTCACCCGGCCGGTGGCGCGACGCGCTCCCACCGGACCACGTCGTACCCGTCGTGGGCCTCGCGTCCGGTCTCGCGCCACAGCGAGCGGTCGGTCGCCGGGTAGTAGGTGTCCCCGTCGGGCGCGGCGTGCACCTCGGTGAGCACCTGGTGGGTGGCCAGCGGCATCGCCGCGGCGTAGACCTGGCCGCCGCCGATCACCATCACGTCCCCCTCCAGGCCTCGGGCCAGCGCGATCGCGGCGCCGACGTCACCGGCGACGTGCACGCCCGCACGGTGCCAGTCCGGGTCCCGGGTGACCACCACGTTGGTCCGGCCCGGCAGCGGGCGGCCGATGCTCTCGTAGGTGCGCCTGCCCATCACCACGGTGTGGCCCAGGGTGGTCGCCCGGAAGTGCCGCAGCTCCTCGGGCAGCGACCAGGGCAGCCCCCCGTCGGCGCCGATCACGCCGTTCTCGGCGACGGCCGCCACCAGCACCACCCGCTTGCTCATACCGCGATCGGTGCCTTGATGCCCGGGTGCGGGTGGTAGCCCTCGAGCTCGATGTGCTCGAGGTCGAACCCGTCCAGCTCGGTGACCGAGGGGTCCAGGCGCAGCGTCGGCAGCGGGCGCGGGTCCCGGCCGAGCTGGACCCGGGCCTGCTCGAGGTGGTTGCTGTAGAGGTGCGCGTCGCCGAGCGTGTGCACGAAGTCGCCCACCTCGAGACCCGTCACCTGGGCCACCATCGCGGTGAGCAGGGCGTACGAGGCGATGTTGAACGGGACGCCGAGGAACACGTCTGCGGAGCGCTGGTAGAGCTGGCAGGAGAGCCGGCCGTCCGCGACGTAGAACTGGAACAGCGCATGGCAGGGCGGCAGCGCCATCTGTGGGACGTCAGCGACGTTCCAGGCCGAGACCACGTGGCGTCGCGAGTCGGGGTTGGTGCGGATGGAGTCGACGACCGCCGCCACCTGGTCGACGTGCCGGCCGTCCGGCGTCGGCCAGGACCGCCACTGGTGTCCGTAGACGGGGCCGAGGTCGCCGGACTCGTCGGCCCACTCGTCCCAGATGGTGACCCCGCGCTCGTGCAGCCACCCGACGTTGGTGTCACCGCGGAGGAACCACAGCAGCTCGGCGAAGACCGAGCGGGTGTGCACCTTCTTGGTGGTCACCAGCGGGAAGCCCGCCGCGAGGTCGAAGCGCATCTGGTGGCCGAAGACGCTGCGGGTGCCCGTGCCGGTGCGGTCCCCCTTGACCGCCCCGTCGTCGAGGACCCGCTGGAGGAGGTCGAGGTACTGCTGCACCCGCTCAGCCTAGGCGTCGATGACGATCGGGATGATCAGCGGGCGCCGCTTGAACTTGCGCTCCGCCCAGCGGCCCACGTCGCGGCCCAGCATCTGCTCGAGCTGGTGCGCGTCGCCGATGCCCTCGGCCGCGGCGTGGGCGAGGGTCTTCTCGACCACCGGGACCGCCGCGTCGAAGGTGGTGTCGTCGTGGACGAACCCGCGCACCAGGAAGTCGGGCCGATCGGCCAGCTTGCCGGAGTCCGCGTCCACGATCACCAGCACCGTGACGACGCCCTCCTCGGCCAGCGTCCGCCGGTCCTTCAAGGTGGCCTCGGTCGCCCCACCGACCTGTGCGCCGTCGACGTACACGTTGCCGGCCGGGACCTTGCCCGGCGATCCTCGCGTGCCCGTCGACGAGGTCCACCACCACGCCGTCCTCGGCGATCACGACGTTCTTCGGGTCGACGCCGGTGGCGATCGCCAGGTCGGCGTTGGCCCGCAGGTGCCGCCACTCGCCGTGCACCGGCATCACGTTGGAGGGACGGACCACGTTGTAGCAGTAGACGAGCTCGCCCGGCGCTGGCGTGCCCGGACACGTGCACCTTCGCGTTCCCCTTGTGCACGACGTGCGCGCCCCAGCGGGTCAGGCCGTTGATCACCCCGGAGATCGCGTTCTCGTTGCCGGGGATCACCGAGCTGGCCATCAGCACCGTGTCGCCCTCGCCGACCCGGATCACGTGGTCGCGGTTCGCCATCCGCGAGAGGGCCGCCATCGGCTCCCCCTGTGAGCCCGTGCAGACCAGGGTCGCCTTGTTGGCCGGCATCCGCTCCAGCTGCTTGAGCGGCACCACCAGGTTGTCGGGGACCCTCAGGTAGCCCAGGTCCTGGGCGACGCCCATGTTCCGGACCATCGAGCGACCCACGAACGCCACCTTCCGCCCGTGCGCGTGCGCCGCGTCGAGCACCTGCTGGATCCGGTGCACGTGGCTGGCGAAGCTCGACACGATGACCCGGCGGGGGGCGGTGCGGAAGACCGTCTGGATGGCAGGGCCGAGGTCCTTCTCCGCCGTGGTGAACCCGGGCACCTCGGCGTTGGTGGAGTCGGTGAGGAACAGGTCCACCCCGGCCTCCCCCAGCCGTGCGAAGCCGCGGAGGTCGGTGATCCGGCCGTCCAGGGGGAACTGGTCCATCTTGAAGTCGCCGGTGTGCAGCACCAACCCCGCCTCGGTGCGCAGGGCGACGGCCAGGCCGTCGGGGATCGAGTGGTTCACGGCCAGGAACTCGAGGTCGAACGGGCCGAAGGAGCGCTCGTCACCCTCCCGCACCTCGACCAGCTTGGGCCTGATCTGGTGCTCCTTGAGCTTGGCCTCGATCAGCGCGAGGGTGAGCCGCGACCCGACCACGGGGATGTCCTTGCGCTCGCGCAGGAGGTAGGGCACGCCGCCGATGTGGTCCTCGTGCCCGTGCGTGAGCACCAGGGCCTCGATCTTGTCCAGCCGGTCTCGGATCCAGGTGAAGTCCGGGAGGATCACGTCGATGCCCGGCTGGTGCTCCTCGGGGAAGAGCACGCCGCAGTCGACGACCAGCAGCTTGCCCGCGTGCTCGAAGACCGTCATGTTGCGGCCGATCTCGCCCAGGCCGCCCAGCGCCACGACCCGCAGCCCGCCCTTCGCCAGCTTCGGAGGGGCGGACAGTTCCAGATGGGGGTGGCTCATGCCCGCACGCTACCGGCGTACCCCCCCGTCACCGCACATCGGCACCGCCTCGGGCCCGCGCGGGACCCGGATCAGGCGTCGTAGTCGAGCACCACCCGGTCCGAGGTCGGGTGCGACTGGCAGGTCAGCACGTAGCCGCGGTCCACCTCCTCGGGCTCCAGCGCCCAGTTCGTGTCCATCTCGACGCTGCCCTCGAGGACCTTCGCGCGGCAGGTGCCGCACACGCCGCCCTTGCAGGCGAACGGGGCGTCCGCGCGGACCTCGAGCGCGGCGTCCAGCACCGGGACGCCGTCGCCGGCCAGGTGGAACGTCGAGGTCCGGCCGTCCAGCGTGATCGTGACGCTGGCGCCGCCGGCGGGGCCGGTCTCCACCGGCGTACGGCGCACCGGTGGCGCCGTCTCGACGTGGAAGACCTCCGCGTGCACCGCACGCTTCGGCACCCCCTCGGCGACCAGCAGCTTGCGCAGGTCCGAGACCATCTCGAAGGGCCCGCACAGGAACCACTCGTCCACGGTGTCCGGGGGCAGCAGGCCCGCGAGGAGCCGGCTCATCCGGTCCGCGTCCAGCCGCCCGGAGAGCAGCTCGGCCTCCTGCGGCTCGCGGGAGAGCACGTGCAGCAGCTGGAACCGGTCCGGGTAGGTGTCCTTGAGGTCCTCGACCTCCTCGAGGAACATCACCGTCCGGTGGGTGCGGTTCGCGTAGACGAGCGTGACCGACGACGCCGGCTCCGCGGCCAGCGTGCTGGCCACGATCGACAGGATCGGGGTGATCCCGGAGCCGGCCGCGATGCACACGTAGTGCTTGCGGTGCGCGGGGTCCAGCTCGGTGAAGAAGCGTCCGCTGGGGGTCATCACGTCGAGCACGTCGCCGGGCCGCAGCACGTCGAGCGCGTGCTCGGAGAAGGCCCCGCCGGGCAGCCGCTTGACCGCCACCCGCAGGATCCCCGACCCGGCCGGCGAGCAGATGGAGTAGTTGCGCCGGACGTCGTCACCGGCGAGCTCGGTGCGGATGGTGAGGTGCTGGCCGCCGGCGAACTCGTAGGCCCCGGCGAGCTGCTCGGGCACCGTGAAGGTGATGGCGACCGAGTCGTCGGTGACCGGCTCGACGGCCGCCACGGTCAGCGGGTGGAAGACGGCGTGGGAGGTGCTCACTCAGATCGCCTTGAAGTGGTCGAAGGGCTCGCGGCAGGCGTTGCACACCCACAGGGACTTGCACGCCGTGGACCCGAAGCGGCTGAGCTCGCGGGTGTCCGGCGAGCCGCACTGCGGGCAGCGCAGGGTCAGCGTCAAGGGGACCGGGCCGCCGGTGTCGCGGCGTGCGGTGGGCGGGACGATGCCGAACTCGAGGAGCTTGCGGCGACCCTCGTCGCTCATCCAGTCGGTCGTCCACGCGGGCGCGAGGGCGAACTCCACGCGGACGTCGTGCCACCCGGCGGCTGCGAGAGCGGCCAGCACGTCGTCGCGGATGGCGTCCATCGCGGGGCAGCCGGAGTAGGTCGGGGTGACCGTCACGACCAGGGTGCCGTCGACCTCGTCGACGGACCGCAGGATGCCGAGGTCCTCGATGGTGAGCACCGGCACCTCGGGGTCGAGCACCCCGGCGGCGACCTGCCAGGCGGCACCCTCGACGGTGGCGGTGCTCACCAGCTCACCCCCGGGTGGGCGCGGGCCAGCTGCTGCAGGTCGGCGAGCAGCACGGCGAGGTGCTCGGTGTGCCGGCCCCGACGGCCCCCACCGGAGGCAGCCGCCACGCGGGGCAGGGACAGCGTGGCCTCGGCCAGCACCTCCCCGATCCGCCGGTCGAAGGCCGGTCGCAGCACCGCCGGGTCGACGGCCACCCCCGCGCCGAGCAGGTCCGGCGCGAGGTGCGAGCCGTCGAACAGCTCCTCGACGTAGGGCCACTCGCTGTCCAGGGCCGCCTGCATCCGCCGGTGCGACTCCGCGGTGCCGTCACCCAGCCGGAGCACCCACACGGTGGCGTGGTCGCGGTGGTAGTCGACCTCCTTGACCGCCTTGGCGGCGACCGCGGCCAGGGTCGGGTCCAGGGAGCCCTGCAGGCGCGCGTACAGCTCGCACTGGTAGGTCGAGAGCACCAGCAGCCGCGCCATCGCCACCCCGAAGTCGCGGTGGCCGTCCGCGCCGGTCCAGGGTCGCTCGACCAGCAGCACGTTGCGGAGCGCGTCGGCGTCCCGCCAGTACGCCAGGTCGTCCTCGCTGCGCGGCGGGTCGTCGAGCCCGCCGGCGTACGAGAGGAGGGAGCGGGCCTGGCCGAGCAGGTCGAGCCCGATGTTGCCGAGCGCGACGTCCTCCTCGATCTGCGGCGACGCCGCGATCCACTCGCCGGTGCGCTGCGCGGCCACCAGCGCGTCGTCGGCCAGCGAGAGCACGTAGTCCCGCAGCGCCGACCGCTCGACGGCAGGCACCGGGGTCCGGGCGCCAGGCGTCTGGGCCGGGTGGGCGGCGCTCACAGGTGCTCCACGCCCTCGGGGATCTCGTAGAACGTCGGGTGCCGGTAGATCTTGTCGCCGGCCGGGTCGAAGAAGGCGTCCTTCTCCTCGGGGCTGGACGCGGTGATGTCGGCGGCCGCGACCACCCACAGCGAGACCCCCTCCTGGCGCCGGGTGTAGACGTCGCGGGCGTTGCGCAGGGCCAGCTCCGCGTCCGGGGCGTGCAGCGAGCCGACGTGCACGTGCGAGAGTCCCCGGCGCGAGCGCACGAACACCTCGTACAGCGGCCAGTCCCGGCGTCCCGTCGGCTCGCTCATGCCGCCCCCGCCGTACGGCGCCGGGCCTGCTTGTCCGCGTACGCCACGGCGGCCTCGCGCACCCACGCGCCGTCCTCGTGCGCGCCTCGCCGGTGAGCCATCCGCTGCGCGTTGCAGGGGCCGTTCCCGCGGATCACCTCGGCCAGCTCGCCGAAGTCGATGGGCCCGAAGTCGTAGTGACCGCGCTCCTCGTTCCAGGCGAGGTCCGGGTCCGGCAGGGTCAGTCCGAGCGCCTCGGCCTGCGGCACGGTCATGTCCACGAAGCGCTGCCGCAGGTCGTCGTTGGAGAACCGCTTGACGCCCCACGCCATCGACCGCGCGGTGTGCCCCTGGCTGGCCGCCTCGCCGGTGTCGTGCGGGCCGAACATCATCAGGCTGGGCCACCACCAGCGGTCGACGGCGTCCTGCGCCATCGCGTGCTGGGCCGGGCTGCCGTGCGAGAGGGTGTGCAGCGCCTCGAAGCCCTGCCGCTGGTGGAACGACTCCTCCTTGCAGACCCGCACCATGGCGCGGGCGTAGGGCCCGTAGGAGCACCGGCACAGCGGCACCTGGTTGACGATCGCGGCACCGTCGACGAGCCAGCCGATGGTGCCGATGTCGGCCCAGGTGAGGGTGGGGTAGTTGAAGATCGAGGAGTACTTCTGCCGCCCGTCGTGCAGCATGTCGAGCAGGTCGGCCCGGTCCACGCCGAGAGTCTCGGCGGCCGCGTAGAGGTAGAGCCCGTGACCCGCCTCGTCCTGCACCTTGGCCATCAGGATGGCCTTGCGGCGCAGGCTGGGTGCCCGGGAGATCCACTCCCCCTCGGGCTGCATGCCGATGATCTCCGAGTGAGCGTGCTGCGCGATCTGCCGCACCAGCGAGCGCCGGTAGTCCTCCGGCATCGCGTCCCGGGGCTCGATCCGGCCGTCCTCGCCGACGATCCGCCAGAAGTCCTCCAAGCCGGGCTCGGGGTCCGGCCGGCCGTCGGGTGGCACCGACCCGGAGGACGTGCTGACGTCGGACGGGGCGAAGTCGTTGCCGTACATGCTCCCAGCGTACCAGCCCGCTGTGACACTGTCGCCGCACAATTGCTCAGCGACTGTCACATTCGGTGGTCGGGGGGGCGGTCGGGACCGGCAGGCGGGTCGGGACCGCGAGCCTGCGAGGATGGCGTCATGGACAGTCCCCCGCACGCCAGCGGCCCCTCGGCCGACGTCTCGGTGCGGGTGGGCTGGGCCGACGACGCCGACGCGATCGCCGCGGTCCAGGTGCGCGCCTGGCGGCAGGAGTACACCGGCCTGCTGCCGGAGCAGCTGCTCGCCGGCCTGGAGGCGGAGCAGCTGGCGGAGACCTGGCGCGGCTCGCTGAGCCGCCCCCGGGACGCCCGTGACCGGGTGCTGGTGGCGCTCGAGCGCAGCGCGGTCCGCGGGTTCGCGGTCACCGGGCCGGCCGGGGACCCGGACCTCGACCCGGTGGCGGTCGGGGAGGTCGCCGAGCTCACCGTGGACCCCGCCCACCTCCGGCACGGCCACGGGTCGCGCCTCGTCCAGGCCTGCGTCGACACCCTCCGCGCCGACCGGTTCGGCACCGCGGTGCTCTGGCTGACCAGCCAGGACGACGCGCGTCGCGCCTTCCTGACCGGCGCCGGCTGGGCCGCCGACGGCGCGCACCGCGAGCTCGACCTGCACGGCGACGGATCGGTCCGCGTCCGCCAGGTCCGGCTGCACACCGACCTCCGCGAGGACTGACCCGCGGCCCGGTCGCACCGAGGTTTGACCTGCGCCCGAACGGGCACTGCGTGGTGCTCCGCCTTCCCCTTGGGCCGGCGGACGGGGGTCCAGCAGCCGCCTCCACTCTTGGACGAACACGGGAGGACTCATGCTGGGTCCGCTTCCACTCCTGCACCGCCTCCTGGTCGGTGGCCTCGCCCTGCTGGCGTTCGTGGGGCTCGGCGCCTGGCTGGCGTGGAGCCTGCCGATCCCGTTGCTGCCCGGCACGGGGGCGATGCTCGGCGCGTTCCTCGGCGCAGGAGCGGTCCTGCTCCTGCTGCACAGCCGCGGTGACTCACACCCCCGGCCGCGCCGGCTGCCCTGACCGCTCCCCTCGTGGTCCCGGCGTGCCCCCGGGCGCCGACCGGTGACCGCGCCCTATCGTCGGACGGTGAGCGACTCGTCGGTGGACCTGCCCTCCGCGGAACGCCGGTCGATCCTGCGCGACGGGCTGGCCGTCGGGGTCGCGACCGGCGCCTACGGTCTCTCGTTCGGGGCCGTCTCCGTCGCGGCCGGCCTCGACGTGCTCCAGACCTGCGCCCTGTCCCTGCTGGTGTTCACCGGCGCCTCCCAGTTCGCCCTCGTCGGAGTGCTGGCCGCCGGCGGCGCGCCGCTCTCAGGGGCGCTGACCGCGCTGATGCTGGGCTCGCGCAACACCCTGTACGGGCTCCGGCTGGCGCCCCTGCTGGACTGGCGCGGCTGGCGGCGGGTGGCCGCCTCCCACCTGGTGATCGACGAGTCCACGGCGATGGCCGTCCACCGGGACAGCCGCGCCGCCGCCCGGGCCGGCTTCCTGTCCACCGGCGTGTCGGTGTTCGCACTGTGGAACCTGGCCACCCTCGTCGGCGCCCTCGCCGGTAGCGCCCTCGGCGACCCCCGCACCTTCGGCCTCGACGCCGCCGTCGGCGCCGCGTTCCTCGCCCTGCTGTGGCCGCGGCTGGGCACCGCGCTGCACCGCGCGGTGGGACTCGCCGCGGTGGCGCTGGCCCTCGGCCTCGTGCCGGTGACCACCGCCGGTCTGCCGGTGCTCGCCGCCGCCGGGGTCGCCGTGGTCGCGGGGCTGCTCAGCGCGCGTCGTACGGCGGACCGCCGATGATCTGGGCGGCGATCGCGGGGACCGCGCTGGGCTGCTACCTGCTCAAGCTGGCCGGCCTCTCCGTGCCCGCCCGGGTGCTGGAGAACCCGCTGGCGGAGAGGGTGGCCGACCTGCTGCCGGTCGCGCTGCTCGCGGCGCTCGTCGGCGTCCAGGTGCTGAGCTCCGGGCCGCACCTGGTCGTGGACGCCCGTCTGGTGGGTCTGGGCTTCGCCGTCGTCGCGCTGCTGCTGCGGGCGCCGTTCGTCGTCGTCGTCTTCGGCGCCGCCGTCGCCGCCGCGCTGGCCCGGCTGCTCTGAGCCGGGCGCCGCGAGGACCGCCGCCGTCCTGCGAGGCAGGGACGGGAGGCAGCGGCCCTCGCGGGCACCCGACCCGGGGTGACCGGGTCGCCCCAGGAGGTCAGGTCAGCTGACGTCGACCGCGGCCCAGGCCCGGTCGACCGCGGCGTACTGCGCGCTGCCGGCACCGTAGAGGTCCCGGGCGGCGTTCAGGGACGCGGTCCGGGCGCCGTGGTAGTCGGTGCTGGAGGTCATGTAGACCGTCAGCGCCCGGTACCAGATCTTGGCGGCGGCGTCGTGCCCGATCCCGGTGACGGCCGGCGCGCCGTTGCAGGTCGGTGAGCTGTACGAGACGCCGTTGAGCGTCTTGGCCCCCGAGCCCTCCGAGAGCAGGTACCAGAAGTGGTTGCCCACCCCGGAGGAGTAGTGCACGTCGAGCTGGCCGACCGTCGGGCTCCAGCAGTCCGCGGAGCTGCCGTCGGACGACGGCTTGTCCATCCGTCGGAAGCCCTCGTGCCGGGCGAGGTCGAACTGCTCGCCGATCAGGTAGTCGCCCGGGTCCTTCGGGTTCGCGGCGTAGAACTCGACGGAGGTGCCGAAGATGTCCGAGGTCGACTCGTTGAGGCCGCCGGACTCCCCGGAGTAGGTCAGGTTCGCGCTGTTCTCGGTGACCCCGTGCGACATCTCGTGACCGGCCACGTCGAGGGAGGTGAGCGGCCCGTAGCTGACGCCGTCACCGTCGCCGTAGGTCATCTTGGTGCCGTCCCAGAACGCGTTCACGTAGTTCTGGCCGTAGTGCACGCGGTTGAAGGAGCCCTGGCCGGTGCCGAAGATGCCGTTGCGGCCGTGCACGAGCTTGTAGTAGTCCCACGTCTCGTCGGTGCCGTACTGGGCGTCGACGGCGGCCGACTCGCGGCTGCTCGTGGCGCCGTTGCCGAAGGAGGTGTCGGGACTGGTGAAGAGCGTGCCGGTCTTGCAGCCGCTGCCGAACACCTGGCACAGGTAGGAGTCGGTGGCGTTGTTCATGTCGGTCGTGTACGTGCCTCCGCGGGTGCCGTCCTTGAGCTGGTAGGACGATCCGGCCCGGGTGAGCTGCAGCGCCACCGTGCCGCCGTACAGCGACTGCCCGGTGCCGCCGACGTTCTCGATCTGCTGCTCGGTGCGCGAGACCGCGCCGGTGTGCGCGTCGACGTAGCTCGCGAGCCGGCTGGGCGTCCCGTCCGCCTGCGTCCCACCGGTGACGACCTCGTAGGCGAGTCGTGGGCTGGCTCCGGTGGCGTCGACCACCAGCCGGGTGGCGGAGACCTCGGCGCCGGTCACGGAGCTCGTGACGTGGCTCGGCGCGAGGGCCGCCGCGTCGGCGGCCGCCCGGCTCACGGTCGGGGTGACCGGGAGCGTGAGGTCGGTGGCCAGCGACTGGCTGCTGCCCCGCCAGGTGCCTCGGGAGCCCTGGTGCACCACGAGGTCGCCGCCCAGGACCGGCAGGCCCCGGTACCGGCGGGTCAGCCGCACGTGGCTGCTGCCGTCGGCGTCGACCAGCACCCCCGCCACGGCGAAGTCCTGCTGCGCGCCTCCGTGCACCGCGCGCGGGTGCTCCGCGACGGCCCGCAGCGCGGCACGGGCCAGGTCCCCGCTCGAGGAGGCCGGCTTGGTGAACGCCTCGCCGGCCACGGGGAGGCTCGCACCGCTGGCCGGGCTGTGCGCCCCGATCGTGGTGCCGGCCACGAGCGTGGCCGTGACCAGGGCGGTGCTGAGTGCTGCGGTCCTGCGAGCGTTCAGGGGGATCAAGGAGCTGCCTTCCACCGGGGACGCGCGCGCCGGTCGGCGCCGCCCCCACAACTTCGCCCAGCCGGCGGACCGGCGAAAGCCCGCGGCGGGCTCAGCTTTGTGCGTTGCAGAAGCGTGCAGAGCCCACCCGTCGCGACGGGTCCCGGCGGGTCCACCCGCAGGGCCTGCTCCGGTCGTGCCCGCCGGGCCGGTGCCCGCTCACGGGTGCAGCGTCAGGGCGTGCCGGGCGGCCGCTCGGGCGCGGGTGCGGTCACCGGCCGCGTCGTAGGCGAGCGCCAGCCGGAACCAGCCCCGCCACTCGTCCGGGTCCGCCTCGACCTGCTCGCGCATCCGGGCGAAGGCGGCGTCCGCGGCGTCCCGGTCTACCCGGCCCGAGGGTCGCCGGGGCAGGTCGTCGACGGGCAGGCCACCCTCGTGCTCCAGCGTCCGGGCCAGCACCCCGGTCCGGCGACCGAACTCGACCTCCCGCCAGACCAGCAGCAGCCCGAGCACCGGGAGCACGAGCAGTGCCGCGCCCAGCCCGACGCCCACGAGCGACCCGCTGGCCAGCAGCCCGACCCCCTTGGCCCCGATCACGACGGCGTAGAACACCACCACCAGCACCACGGCCGCGACGGTCAGCTTGGTCCGCACGAGCGTGCTCAGCCCAGGCCCATGAACGACTCGAGCCCGACCGTGAGCCCGGGAGCGTCCGGCACCGAGCGCACCCCGAGCAGCACCCCGGGGGTGAAGGACACCCGGTCCAGCGAGTCGTGCCGGATGGTCAGCGTCTCCCCCTCGCCGCCGAGGATCACCTCCTGGTGCGCGACCAGGCCGCGCACCCGCAGCCCGTGCACGCGGATCCCCTCGACGTCGGCCCCCCGCGCCCCCTCGAGCGCGGTCGAGGTGGCGTCGGGGACCGGGCCGCGACCGGCCTCGCGGCGCGCCCGGGCCACCAGGGACGCCGTCCGCCGGGCCGTGCCGGACGGGGCGTCGGCCTTGTCCGGGTGGTGCAGCTCGACGATCTCCACGGACTCGTAGAACGCCGCGGCCTCGGCCGCGAAGCGCATCATCAGGATCGCGCCGATGGAGAAGTTCGGGGCGACCAGCACCCCGGTCCCGGAGCCCTCGAGCCAGCCGCGCAGCCGGGCCAGCCGCTCCTCGTCGAAGCCGGTGGTGCCGACCACGGCGTGGATCCCGTGGTCGACGCAGAACCGCAGGTTGTCCATCACCACGTCCGGGTGGGTGAAGTCGACGACCACCTCGACGCCGGCCGCGACGGCGTCCGCCAGGGTGTCGTCGTCGGCGCCGGTGTCCACGGCGGCGACCAGCGCGAGGTCGTCCGCGGCCTCGACGGCGGCGCACACCTCGCGGCCGACCTTGCCGTGCGCGCCCAGGACCGCGACCTTCGTTCGCTGCTCGTTCACGGGGTCGAGCCTAGGGGTCGGGCCCGACGGCCGGCGAGCCACCCGGACAGGCAGTTCAGGTTATCGCTGAACAGGGCGGGAGTTCAGTGATAACCTGAACCATGCCCGACGCCCTGTTCACCGTCATCGGGGACCTCGTCGGCTCCCGTCAGGTCGCCGACCGGGGCGCCGTCCAGGACGCCCTGGCCCGCGCGCTGGAGGAGGTCAACGAGGTGGTCGCGGTCCGCCAGCCCTTCCAGCCGACGATCGGCGACGAGTACCAGGGCGCCTGCGCCAGCCTTCCGGACGCGGTCCTGGCGGCCCTGCTGGTGCGGCTGACGCTCCGGCCGCTGGTCGACGTCCGCACCGGCCTCGGGTTCGGGTCGGTGACCGTGCACGACCCCGACCGGCGCCCGCTGCTCCAGGACGGTCCCGGCTGGTGGGCGGCCCGCGAGGCGGTCGACGCCCTGTCCGAGCGGCCCGGCGGCCGCACCTGGTACGCCGGGCCCGGCGCCCGCCCGCAGGGCGCCGACACGGCGGCCGGCCCACCCCCGGCCGCGGGTCCCGCGCCCGACCCCGGCTCGGTGAACGCCTTCCTGGTCTGTCGGGACCAGATCATCGAGCGCCTCAACGACCGTGGTCTCCGGATCCTGCGACTGGCGCTGCTCGGCCACTCGCAGAAGGAGATAGCGGCGCTCGAGGACATCTGGCCCTCGGCCGTGTCCCAGCAGTTCTCCCGCAACATCGGCACCATCCTGGAGTCGATGACACTGTTCGGGGCGCCTAGGGTCCGGGCATGAGCATCGGGGTCTGGCTGCTGGTCGTCGGCGTGTGCGATCTGCTGCGCGCGGCGCGGGACGCCACGTCGCCGCGGCGGCGGCTGCTGCTGTCGCTGCTCGGCGCCGTCCTGCTGGCGACCGCGGGGAGCGCGGTGGGCTTCGACGCCGCCCGCTTCGGCAGCGTCGGGCTGCTCTGGGTGGTCGGGCTGGTCGTGTGGGTGCTCTCCTCGTCGCTGGCCCTGCATCCGGCCTCGGCCCGGCCGGCGGCCTGGCGGGCGCTGGCCTTCGCCGCGTTCGGGGTCACCGGCGGCATCCTCGCGCTGGTCGGCGGCGCCGTCACCGCCCCGGCCCTGCGCGCCCCGTTCGCCGCCAGCCTGGTCGGCGAGCTCGGCGTGGACCGGTTCACCCTGGTGTGCGGGGTCGCCCTGTTCCAGCTCAGCACCGCCAACATCCTGGTGCGACTGCTGCTCGACGCGATCGGGGTGCCGGCGGCCAGCAACGAGGACGACCTCAAGGGTGGCCGGCTCCTCGGCCCCATGGAGCGGCTGGTGATCCTGGTGCTCGCGGTCGCCGGCGAGCTCACCGCGGTGGCCGTCGTGGTGGCCGCCAAGGGCCTGCTGCGCTTCCCCGAGCTGCAGCGCTCCCGCACCGAGGAGGGACCCACGTCGGTCTCGGAGTACTTCCTGATCGGCAGCTTCGCGAGCTGGCTGCTCGCCCTGGGAGGCTGGCTGCTGATCCGCACCGGCTGAGTCACCGGCTGAGCCACCGGCTGGAACACCGGCCGGGATGCCACGACGGGGACGGCCCCGGGACAGGGATGCGCTGATCTGCGGAGCAGGTCAGCGAATCCCTGAAGGTCCGGCCCTCAGCCGGGCAGCGAGCCGGTGGGACCGACCACCGCCAGGGTGTGCGGCTGGGTGAGCAGCTGCTCGGCGAGCGCGTTCACGTCCTCCAGCCGGACGTCGGCCACCCGGCGCAGCACCTCGTCGATGCTGGGCAGGTCGTCGTAGAGCAGCTCGGCCTTCGCGATCCGCGACATCCGCGAGCCGGAGTCCTCCAGCGACAGCACCAGACCACCGCGCAGCTGCCCCTGGCCGCGCTGCAGCTCCAGCGGTGAGATGCCCTTCTCCGCCAGCCGGGCCAGCTCGGCGCGGACCACGTCCAGCACGTCGTCGACCTTCGACGGCAGGCAGCCCACGGCGACCCCGAAGCTCCCGCTGTCGGCGTAGTGGGCGGCGTAGGAGTAGACCGAGTACGCCAGCCCGCGCCGCTCCCGGACCTCCTGGAAGAGCCGCGAGGAGGTGCCGCCACCGAGCGCCGCGTTCAGCACCCCCAGGGCGTAGCGACGCTCGTCGGTCCGCACCAGGCCGTTCACGCCGAGGACCAGGTTCACCTGCTCGAAGGGCCGGCTGGCGGCCACCTCGCCGGGTCGGGTGCGCCGGACCCGGGCGGTGGGGCGCACCGGGGCCGGGCGCGCGTCGGCGTCGGCGAGGAAGTCCGCCCGGCCGAAGGCCTTGCGGACCAGCCGGACCACGGAGGCGTGGTCGACGTTGCCGGCGACCGCGACCACCATGTTCGAGGCGGTGTACCGGGTGCGGTAGTAGCGCCGGACCTGCGCGGAGGTGAGACTCCGGATCGACGCCTCGGTGCCCGCGATCGGGCGGCCCAGCGGCGTGGTCCCCCACGCCTGCTCCGCGTACAGGTTGCTCACCACGTCGTCGGGGTCGTCGTCGTGCATGGCGATCTCGTCGAGGATCACCTCACGCTCGGCCTCGACGTCGTCGTCGCTCAGCGTGGAGGAGGTGATCATGTCGCCGAGGACGTCCACCGCGAGCGGCAGGTCCTCGTCGAGCACCCGCGCGTGGAAGCAGGTGTACTCCTTGGCCGTGAAGGCGTTGAACTCGCCCCCGACCTCGTCGAGCTCGACCGAGATGTCCAGGGCCGAGCGCGACGGGGTGCCCTTGAAGAGCAGGTGCTCCAAGAAGTGCGAGGCCCCCGACAGCCGGGGGGACTCGTCCCGGGACCCGACGCCCACCCACACCCCGATGGAGGCGGAGCGGACGCCGGGCATCGCCTCGGTGACGACCCGCAGCCCCCCGGGGAGCACCGTACGTCGTACGTGGGCTCCCCCGTCCCTGACGGACAGGAGGGTGCGGGTCGTGCCGGGCTTCTGCTGTGCTGCGGACAGAGCCACGGACCGCGGTGCTACTCGGACTCGGTGGACTCGGCGCTCTCGGCGGACTCGTCGACCACCGGGATCAGCGACAGCTTGCCGCGGTCGTCGATCTCGCCGATCTCGACCTGGATCTTCTGACCGACCGACAGAACGTCCTCGACCGCCTCGACGCGCTTGCCACCGGCCAGCGAGCGCAGCTTGCTGATGTGCAGCAGGCCGTCCTTGCCCGGGAGCAGCGAGATGAACGCACCGAAGTTGGTGGTCTTGACGACCGTGCCGAGGTACCGCTCGCCCACCTCGGGCATCGTCGGGTTCGCGATGCCGTTGATGATCGACCGGGCGGCCTCGGCGGACTCGCCGTTGGTGGCGCCGATGTAGATCGTGCCGTCGTCCTCGATGCTGATCTGGGCGCCGGTGTCGTCCTGGATCTGGTTGATGACCTTGCCCTTGGGACCGATCACCTCGCCGATCTTGTCGACCGGCACCTTCACGGTGATGATCCGCGGGGCGTGCAGCGACATCTCCTCGGGAGCGTCGATGGCCTCGTTCATCACCTCGAGGATCGAGAGCCGGGCGTTCCTGGCCTGGGTCAGCGCCGCGGCGAGGACCTCGGCGGGGATCCCGTCGAGCTTGGTGTCGAGCTGCAGCGCGGTGACGAACTGCGAGGTGCCGGCGACCTTGAAGTCCATGTCGCCGAACGCGTCCTCGGCACCGAGGATGTCGGTCAGAGCGACGTACTCGGTCTTGCCGTCGACCTCCCCGGAGATCAGCCCCATCGCGATGCCCGCGACCGGCGCCTTCAGCGGCACGCCCGCCTGCAGCAGCGACAGCGTCGAGGCGCAGACCGAGCCCATCGAGGTGGACCCGTTCGAGCCCATCGCCTCGGAGACCTGCCGGATCGCGTACGGGAACTCCTCGCGGGTCGGCAGCACCGGCACCAGGGCCCGGCCGGCGAGCGCGCCGTGCCCGATCTCGCGACGCTTGGGCGAGCCCACGCGGCCGGTCTCGCCGGTGGAGTACGGCGGGAAGTTGTAGTTGTGCAGGTAGCGCCGGGTCTTCTCCGGGGACAGGGTGTCCAGCTTCTGCTCCATGGTCAGCATGTTCAGCGTGGTGACGCCCAGGATCTGGGTCTCGCCGCGCTCGAACAGCGCCGAGCCGTGCACGCGCGGGATCACCCCGACCTCGGCGGACAGGGTCCGGATGTCGGTGAGGCCACGGCCGTCCATGCGGACCTTGTCGCGCAGCACACGGTCGCGCACCAGCTTCTTGGTCAGCGAGCGGAACGCCGCGCCGATCTCCTTCTCGCGGCCCTCGAAGTCCGCGCCGAGACGGCTCAGGACGGCGTCCTTCACCTCGTCCATGGCCGACTCGCGCTCCTGCTTGCCGGCGATGGCCAGCGCGGGGGCGAGGTCCGCCGCCGCGGCGCTCTCGACCGCTGCGTAGGCGTCGTCCTCGTAGTCGAGGAAGATCGGGAAGTCCTGGACCGGCTTCGCGGCCTGCTTGGCCAGCTCGACCTGCGCCTCGCACAGCTGCTTGATGAACGGCTTGGCGGCGTCGAGGCCACCGGCCACGACCTCCTCGGTGGGCGCCTGGACACCGGACTGCACGAGCTCCCAGGTCTTCTCCGTGGACTCCGCCTCGACCATCATGATCGCGACGTCGCCGGTCTCGGTGACCCGGCCGGCCACCACCATGTCGAAGACCGCGTCGTCGAGCTGGCTGTGCGTCGGGAACGCGACCCACTGGCCCTCGATGAGGGCGACCCGGGTGGCACCGACCGGGCCGGAGAACGGCAGGCCGGAGAGCTGGGTGGACATCGAGGCCGCGTTGATCGCGAGCACGTCGTAGGGCATGTCCGGGTCGAGCGCCAGCACCGTGATGACGACCTGGACCTCGTTGCGCAGGCCCTTCTTGAAGGTCGGGCGCAGCGGGCGGTCGATCAGCCGGCAGGTGAGGATGGCGTCCTCGCCGGGACGCCCCTCGCGGCGGAAGAACGAGCCGGGGATCCGGCCCGCGGCGTACATCCGCTCCTCCACGTCGATGGTGAGGGGGAAGAAGTCGAAGTGGTCCTTGGGCTGCTTGCCGGCCGTGGTGGCCGAGAGCAGCATGGTGTCGTCGTCGAGGTAGGCGGTCACCGAGCCGGCGGCCTGGCGGGCCAGGAAGCCGCTCTCGAACTTGACGGTGCGGGTGCCGAACGAGCCGTTGTCGATCACGGTCTCGACGGCGTAGATCTCGGGTCCCTCAGTCATGGGGTCCCCTTTCATTCTCGCGGAGCGATGCACGCGAGGGCGCCCAACCGCTGAGGAGGGTGCCGGTCTTCGATCGAGGCCTGCGGGTCTGCGACTCGTCGAGCCGTCCAGCCCCGAGGGCCACTACCGAGGACCGGGCAGGACGTCCGCGGGTCGCTCCAGGTGGGTGTTGTCGGTGGTGCTGTGTGCTGCTCACGACCCTAGCCGGGTCGAGCGCAGATGAGACAGGGGCGGCCTCCCGTGTTGCCAGGAGGCCGCCCCGGAGCTCATCGGCGCAGACCGAGCCGCTCGATGATCGAGCGGTAGCGGTTGATGTCTTCCTTCTGCATGTAGTTCAGCAGGCGGCGGCGCTGACCGACCAGGAGCAGCAGGCCACGACGGCTGTGGTGGTCGTGCTTGTGCTCCTTGAGGTGCTCGGTCAGGTGGCTGATGCGGTGCGTCAGCAGGGCGACCTGGACCTCGGGAGAGCCGGTGTCGCCCTCGGAGGTGCCATAGTCGGCGATGATCTTCTTCTTGGTCTCCGCGTCGGTTCCAGTGGCCACGCGCAGCTCCTCTCGGTTCATGTCGTTGCGCGGCGCGCCGGGGCCTGTTCACCCGGGCACTCTCGATCCGCGGCCGTCGTACGGCGTTGACTCGTGCCCACGCGCTTGCGCGGGCAACCGTCCCAGGCTACCAATGCGCCGGGGCTTTCTCCGAATCGGCCGGGCGGCGCGTGCGAGGATGCCCGGATGGAGCCGACGCGGACCACCCGGCTGGGCGTGTGCAACCTGTGCGAGGCGATCTGCGGCCTCGTGGTCACGCTGGAGCGGACCGCCCACGGGGAGCGGATCACGGACCTGCGCGGCAACCCCGACGACCCGCTCTCGCGCGGGCACATCTGTCCGAAGGCGCTGGCCCTGCAGGACGTGTACGAGGACCCCGACCGGTTGCGCCACCCGGTCCGCCGGACCAAGACGGGCTGGCAGGAGATCGGCTGGGACGAGGCGCTGGACCTGGTCGCCGACGGGCTGGCTAGGGCGGTCACCGAGCACGGCCGCGACGCCCTGGCGATCTACCTGGGCAACCCGAACGTGCACAGCCTCGGGTCGATGACGCACGGCACCGCGATGGTGCGCTCGTTCCGGACCCGCAACAAGTTCAGTGCGACCTCGGTCGACCAGCTCCCGGCCCAGCTGGTGGCGCACCTCATGTACGGCCACCAGCTGCTGCTGCCGGTGCCCGACCTGGACCGGACGCAGCACCTGCTGGTGGTGGGCGCCAACCCGATGGCCTCGAACGGCAGCCTGATGACCGCGCCGGACTTCCCGGCGCGGCTGCGCGCGCTGAACGCCCGCGGCGGCCGCGTGGTGGTGGTGGACCCCCGGCGCACCGAGACCGCCCGTCTCGCCCAGCAGCACCACTTCGTCCGCCCGGGCACCGACGCGCTGGTGCTGCTGGCGATGCTGCGGGTGCTCTTCGAGGAGGACCGCGTCACTCCCCCGCCGTACGTCGACGGCCTGGACGCGGTCCGGGCCGCGGTGGCGCCGTTCACACCGGAGCGGGCCGCGGTCGCGAGCGGCCTGACCGCCGAGACGGTCCGCAGCCTGGCCCGCGAGCTCGCCGACGCCGAGTCGGCGGCGGTCTACGGGCGGGTGGGCGTCTCGACCCAGCAGTTCGGCCTGGTGGCGACCTGGGCCGTCCAGCTGCTGAACCTGGTCACCGGCAACCTGGACCGCCCGGGCGGCACCATGCTGACCCGGCCCGCCGTGGACCTGGTGGGCCGCGGCCTGATCGGCCCGGGCCACCACGACCTGTGGCGCAGCCGGGTGCGGGGGCTCCCCGAGTTCGCCGGCGAGCTCCCGGTGGCGGCGCTCGCGGAGGAGATCCTGACCCCGGGTGACGGCCAGGTGCGCGCCCTGCTCACGGTGGCGGGCAACCCGGTCTCGTCCACGCCGGCCGGAGCCGCTCTGTCGGAGGCGATCGCCGGCCTCGATTTCGTGGCGGCCGTCGACTTCTACGTCAACGAGACCACCCGGCACGCGGACGTGATCCTGCCGCCCACCACCGCCCTGGAGCGCGACCACTACGACCTGGTCTTCCACACGCTCGCCGTCCGCGACACCGCCCGGTTCACCTCGGCGCTGCTCGAGAAGCCCGAGGGCGCGATGCACGACTGGCAGATCTACCGCGAGATCGTGCTGCGCACCGGCCGGCTGCTCGGCTCGACCCGGTCCCGCCGGGCCCGGCTGCTGCTGCAGGCCCGGCTGCGGACCTCGCCCACCCGCACGCTCGACCTGCTGCTGCGCACCGGCCGGTCCCGGCTCTCGGTCCGCCGGCTCCGCCGCGGGCCGGTGGACCTGGGCCCGCTTGCGCCCTGCCTGCCGGAGCGGCTGCAGACCGCCGACCACCGGGTGCATGCGGCCCCGCAGACGGTGCTCGACGACCTGGCCCGGCTGGAGGCGGCTCCCGCGGCGACCGACGGTCTGCTGCTCATCGGACGCCGTCATCAGCGCGACAACAACTCCTGGATGCACAACACCAAGCGGCTGACCCGCGGCCGGCCCCGGCACCACCTGCTCATGCATCCCGAGGACCTCCGGTCGCACGGGATCGCCGAGGGCGCCCTGGTCCGGGTCACCTCGGCGGTCGGCTCGGTGGACGTGGAGGTGGCCGCCTCCGAGGACATGATGGCGGGCGTGGTGAGCCTGCCGCACGGCTACGGGCACCGCCTGGACGGCGTCCGGCTCGCGCACGCGGTCACCCTGCCCGGCGCCTCGGTCAACGACCTCACCGACCCCGCCGTGCTGGACGTGAGCGGCAACGCGGTGCTCTCGGGCGTGCCCGTCACCGTCGCCCCGGCCTGAGCCCGGCCCCCGGCGCGACCCCAGCCCGCGAGTCAGCCGGCCAGCACCGCCCGCACCGCGGCCCGCGCGGCCATCGGGTCCACGGCGCCCAGGGCCGCCTCGGCGGCATGCTCGCAGGTGTCCATGGTGACCGCGGCCAGCTGCGCGCCCACCGGGCGCACGGCGGCCAGCGCCATCGACAGCGAGCTGACCCCCATGCCCACCAGGGCGGTCGCGAGCACCGGGTCCGCGGCCGCCTCGCCGCACACGCCCACCGGCTTGCCCACCTGCCGGCCCGCCTCGGCGGTGATCGCGATCAGCTGGAGCACGGCGGGCTGCCAGGCGTCGGTGAGGTGGGCGAGGTCGGTGGCCATCCGGTCCGCGGCCATCGTGTACTGGGTGAGGTCGTTGGTGCCGATGGACAGGAAGTCGACCACCTCGAGCATCTGGTGGGCGAGGAGCGCGGCGCTCGGGATCTCCACCATCACCCCGGCCTTGAGACCGTGCGCGCGGACCAGGCCGGCGAACTCCGCGGCCTCGGCGACCGTGGCCACCATCGGGGCCATCACCCAGGTCTCCACCCGGGTGCTCGCGGCCGCCCGCGCGACCGCGGCCAGCTGGCGCTCCATCAGGCCCGGGTTGCCGAACGAGAGCCGCAGCCCCCGGACCCCGAGGGCGGGGTTCTCCTCACCCTCGTGGGTCGCGAAGGCGATCGGCTTGTCCGAGCCGGCGTCCAGCGTGCGCACCACGACGTACCGATCGGTCCCGAAGGGTGCGAGCACCCCCGCGTAGATCTCCGCCTGCTCGTCGACCGACGGCTCGTCCTTGCGGTTGAGGAAGCACAGCTCGGTGCGGAACAGGCCGACCCCCTCGACCGGGCCGTCCGCGGCCGCGGTCGCCGAGGCGCCGTCGGCGACGTTCGCGAGCAGCTTGACCGGGGTGCCGTCGGCGGTGCGGCCGGGGCCGGTCCAGCCGGCCAGCCGCTCCCGTGCCGCGCCGGACTCCGCGACCAGCCGGGCCGCCAGGTCCTGGTCCGGCTCCAGCGTCACCTCGCCGGTGGTCCCGTCCACCATCAGCGCGGTGCCGCCGCGGACCGCGTCGAGGCCTCCGACGCCGACCACGCACGGGATCCCGAGCTGGCGCGCGATGATGGCGGTGTGGCTGGTGGGACCGCCCTTCGCGGTGACCAGGGCGACCACGGTGCGGGCGTCCAGGCCGGCCGTGTCGGCGGGCGCCAGGTCCTCCGCCACCAGCACCGAGGGACGGTCCGGCGCCGGCACGCCCGGCTCCGGCTCCCCGACCAGGTGCGCGGTGACGCGCCGCTGGATGTCGTGCAGGTCGGTGACCCGCTCGGCCATCAGGCCGCCCATCTGGGTGAAGATCCCGGCGAACTGCTCCACTGCCGCGGTGAGCGCGACGAGCAGCGGGTCACCGGCCGCCAGTCGCTTGCGGACCGCGCTGCGCAGCCCCTTGTCCCGGGTCAGGCCGGCGGTCGCGGTGAGCACCTCCGCGGTGGCGCCGCTCGCCGCGGCGGCCCGGGCGGCCAGCCCCCCGGCGGTGACCGCCACGGCCGCGTCGTAGGCGGCCAGCGCGGACTCGGCGTCCGGGAACCCGGTCCGCCCGAACGCCTCGATCGCCCGCGGCGAGACCGCCACGGTCGCGACCACGGCGGGGGCGTAGGCGACACCCGGGACGACCGGGGTGCCGTGCAGGACGGTGGCAGCAGAAGGCGTCGACATAGCGGCGACTGTACGGCGCAGCGGGCTTGACAGTCAACAGATTCGGGCGTAGAACAACACATACAAAGTTTCACTCCCACTCATCCGCAGGAGGTTCGGTGTACGCCGAGGAACGCCAGCAGGCCATCGCCGACCTGGTCACCGAGCGCGGCCGACTGTCCGTCAACGCGCTCGCCACGCAGTACGCCGTCACCACCGAGACCGTCCGCCGGGACCTGTCGGTCCTGGAGCGGGCCGGCGTCGTACGCCGGGTGCACGGCGGGGCCGTCCCCGCGGCGGCGCTCGGCGCGCTGGAGCCGCAGGTGGGCGAGCGGGACCTCGCCTTCGCGGAGGAGAAGGACCGCATCGCGCGGCGGGCCGTGGCCCTGCTGCCGCCGGCCGGGGGCAGCATCCTGCTCGACGCCGGCACCACCACCGCCCGGCTCGCGACGCTCATCCCCCGGGACCGGCCGCTCACCGTGGTCACCAACGCGGTGCCCGTCGCCGCACGCCTCGCCGGTGTCGCAGGCATCGACCTGCACCTGCTGCCCGGCCGGGTCCGTCCCACCACGCACGCGGCGGTCGGTGAGGACACCGTCGAGGCGCTCGCGCGCTTGAAGGTCGACGTGGCGTTCGTCGGCACCAACGGGCTCTCCCCCGACCACGGGCTGAGCACACCCGACCACGCCGAGGCCGCCGCCAAGCGAGCGATCGTCGCCGCCGCCCACCAGGTCGTCGTCCTCGTCGACTCCTCCAAGATCGGACAGGAGCACACCGTGCGCTTCGCCGTCCTGCGCGACGTCGACGTCGTGGTCACCGACGGCGGGATCGCGCCCGCCGACCTGAAGAGCCTGCGACGCCACCACGTCGAGGTGGTGGTCGCATGATCCTCACCCTGACCCCGAACCCCAGCATCGACCGGACCGTCACGCTCAGCGGCACGCTGGAGCGCGGCGCCGTGCTCCGGGCCGAGTCGGTGACCTCCCAGGGCGGCGGCAAGGGGGTGAACATCTCCCGCGCCGCGGTGGCTGCGAACGTGCGCACGATCGCGGTGCTCCCCGCCGACCAGGACGACCCGTTCGTGCTGGACCTGCTCCGCGACGGCATCGACTGTCGCCCGGAGAGGCCGGCCGGGGACATCCGGGTGAACCTGACGCTGACCGAGCCGGACGGCACCACCACCAAGATCAACACCCCGGGGGCCGAGGTCGGGCCCGCCGACCTGGACCGGCTCGCCGGCGCCGTGCTCGCGCGGGCCGCGCAGGCCACCTGGGTGGTGCTGGCCGGGTCGCTGCCCCCCGGCGCCCCGAGCGGCTGGTACGCCGACCTGGTCGGCGCCCTGCGGCAGTGCGGCGCGCAGGTCGCGGTCGACACCTCCGGGGCGCCGCTGGTCGCACTGGCGGCCGGCCTGGAGCAGCACGCGCCCAGCCTGATGAAGCCGAACGGCGAGGAGCTCGCCTCGCTCACCGGCGGTGATGCCCACGCCATCGAGGCCGACCCCGAGGCCGCGGCCCGGGCCGCCGGTGTGCTGGTCGCCCGCGGGGTGGGCGCGGTGCTGGCCACCCTGGGCGGCGCCGGCGCGGTGCTGGTCACCGCAGGCGGAGCCTGGCACGCCACCCCGCCGCCGACCACCGTGGTCAGCACCGTGGGCGCCGGCGACTCCAGCCTGTTCGGCTACCTGCTCGGTGACCTGCGCGGCGCGGCGCCCGCCGACCGCCTCCGGCTCGCGGTCGCCTACGGCAGCGCCGCGGCCGGCCTCCCCGGCACCACCATCCCGACCCCGGACCACACCCGTCCGGACCTCGTCGAGGTCCGCGAGCTGCGACCCGACCCGAGCGGTCCCGGCGCTACCGGCACCACCCGTCCCGTCAGTACCGTCAGCCCTGACGGCCACAGAGAGAACTGAGGAAGCGATGAGCGACACATCAGGCTCCGCCCCGATGATCACCCCGGCGCTGGTGCGCCTGGACGTGTCACTGGGCGCGGACAAGACCGCCGTGATCGAGGCGCTGGCCGCGCAGGTCGCCGAGGCCGGCCGGACCCAGGACCCCGGCCAGCTCGTCACCGATGCCCTCGCCCGGGAGGCCACCTCCGCGACCGGCCTGCCCGGGGGCATCGCGATCCCGCACTGCCGCACCGCCGCGGTCGACGTACCCACCCTGGCCTTCGCGCGGCTCTCACCCCCGACAGACTTCGGCGCCAAGGACGGTCCCGCGGACCTCGCGTTCCTGATCGCGGCCCCGGCCGGCGGCGACGCCACGCACCTGAAGGTGCTGACCCAGCTGGCCCGCTCCCTGGTGAAGAAGGGCTTCACCGACGGCCTGCGCAACGCCGAGACGCCCCAGGAGGTCGCCGACCTCGTCAACGACGTCGTCGGTCCGGTCGGGGCCACGCCCGCCGCGCAGGCCGCTAAGCCGGCCAGCGGCGGCCCCCAGCCGACCCAGGGACCGGCGGACACCGCCCCCTCGGCGCCGGCCGCCCCCACGCCGGTCGCCCCCGCCGCGACCGCGACGACAGCGACCGCCCGTCGCTCGATCGTGGCGGTCACCGCCTGCCCGACCGGCATCGCCCACACCTACATGGCCGCGGAGGCGCTGGAGGCCGCCGCCGCCCGCGCCGGCGTCGACATCGCCGTGGAGACCCAGGGCTCCGCCGGCTCCACGCCGCTGGCCCACGAGACGATCGCGAACGCCAGCGCGGCGATCTTCGCCGTCGACGTCGGGGTCCGCGACCGGCACCGGTTCGCCGGCAAGCCGCTGGTCGCCTCCGGTGTCAAGCGGCCGATGGACGACGCCGACGCGATGATCGCCGAGGCGCTGCGCTACGCCGACGACCCGGGCGCCCCCCGCGTCGAGGGGACCGGCGGCGGCGCCGACGGCGCGGCCGGGAGCAGCACCGGCGGCGAGTCGTGGGGCACCCACGTCCGCCGGGTGCTGATGACCGGCGTCTCCTACATGATCCCGTTCGTGGCCGCGGGTGGTCTGCTGATCGCCCTCGGCTTCCTGCTCGCCGGCTACCAGATCGCGCTCGGCTCCACGTTCGCCGGCAACGCGGTCACCACAGCGACGCACATCGCCACCAACTCCACGCTGTGGAACCTGCCCGACCCGGCGGCGTACCAGATGGTCGGGACCGCGCTCCCCAACGGGGCGCTGCTCACCTATCTCGGCGCGCTGCTGTTCGCACTCGGCGCTGCGTCGTTCTCCTTCCTGGTCCCGGCGCTCGCGGGATACATCGCCTACGCCATCGCCGACCGTCCCGGCATCGCCCCCGGCTTCGTGATGGGCTTCGTGGCCAACAGCGTGCTCAACGCCGGCTTCCTCGGCGGCATCGTCGGCGGTGTCCTTGCGGGCCTGGTCGCCCACTGGATCGCCAGCCGGCCGGTGCCCACCTGGGCGCGCGGCCTGATGCCGGTCATGCTGATCCCGCTCGGTGCGACCCTGGTCAGCGGCTTCCTGATGGTCGCGGTGCTCGGCCAGCCGCTGTCCAAGCTGATGCAGGCGCTGACCGACGGCCTGAACAGCCTCAGCGGCGGCTCGGCGATCGTGCTCGGTGTGGTCCTCGGCCTGATGATGGCCTTCGACATGGGTGGCCCCCTGAACAAGACCGCCTACACGTTCGCGACCGCGGGTCTCGGCGCCGCCGCCACCGTCTCCGGCAACGCCCCGCAGCTGAAGGTGATGGCGGCCGTCATGCTGGCCGGCATGGTGCCGCCGATCGCGCTGGCGCTGGCCACGCTGGTGCGCCCGCACCTGTTCTCCCCGGTCGAGCGGGAGAACGGCAAGGCCGCCTGGCTGCTGGGCGCCTCCTTCATCACCGAGGGTGCGATCCCGTTCGCGGCCGTGGACCCGCTGCGGGTGATCCCCTCGATCATGCTGGGCAGCGCGGTCACCGGCGGTCTGTCGATGGCGTTCGGCGTCGGCCTGCGCGCACCCCACGGCGGCATCTTCGTGTTCTTCGCGGTGATCCACCTGGCGCTGTTCCTGCTGGCGCTGGTGATCGGCGTCCTGGTCGCGACCGCCAGCGTGGTCGCGCTCAAGTCGATCGAGGCGCGCAAGACGAACCTCGAGGAGGTCAGCGCGATCGCCTGACCCAGGCCAACACCCGTGCCCCGGGCCCACCACCCGCCCGGGGCGCTCCGACCACCGGCCCCACGGCCGGCCCCGCCTGCACCGCCTACGAAGGAGACCCACCAGATGCCCAGCAAGACCGTCACCGTCGGCTCGTCCGTCGGACTGCACGCCCGGCCCGCCGCGATCATCGCCGAGGCCGCGGGCGACCTCGGCTCCGAGGTCACCCTGGCGGTGAACGGCGAGGAGCCGGTCGACGCCGCCTCCTCGCTGCTCATCATGACGCTCGGCGCCGCCTGTGGGGACCAGGTCGAGGTCGCCGGGGAGGACCAGGCCGCGGTGGACGCGATCGCCGCCCTGGTCGAGAAGGACCTCGACGCCTGACCGGTCGCGGTACCGGCGTCACTGACCATGGAGAACGGGCACTCCGCATGGGTTGCTACCCGTGCGGAGTGCCCGTTTTCCTACATCACCTGGTCATCGTCACACCGGGGCCGCCGGCAGTCCCAACCGCTCCCGGGTCCGCTCCACGTCGTCGCGCATCGTCTCCACCAGCTTCTCGACGGAGTCGAAGCGGGTCATGCCCCGGATCCGGGCGACGAAGGAGACCTCCACCTCGACGCCGTACAGCTCCAGGTCGTCGCGGTCCAGCACGTAGGACTCGACCCGACGCTCCCGGTGCCCGTCGAAGGTCGGGTTCGTGCCCACGCTGATCGCCACCGGGAGCGGCTCGTCCCCGGCCTGGCCGTCCAGGCGGCGCAGCCAGCCCGCGTAGACCCCGTCGACGGGCGCGGCCAGGCGCACCGTCGTCGGCACGTTCGCGGTCGGGTAGCCGAGCTCGCGTCCGCGCTGGTCGCCCTTGACGACCACGCCGCGCACCACGAACGGATGACCGAGCGCCTCGGCCGCGCCTTCGACGTCGCCGTCCCCCAGGCGGGCCCGCACGTAGGTCGACGACCAGGCCTGCGAGCCGCCGTCCAGCGGGACCCCGTCGGCGCGGAAGTCGTGCACGCGCCCGAGGCGTGCCAGGGTGTCCAGGTCACCGGCGGCGCGGGCACCGAAGCGGAAGTTGGCCCCGACCACGACCGCCCGCGCGTGCAGGGTGTCGACCAGGATGTCGGTGACGAAGCGCTCGGGGCTCCACGCCGCCAGCTCGCGGTCGAAGGGCACCACCAGGAGCCAGTCCGCCCCGGCGTCCGCGAGCAGCTCCGCCCGGGTCTCCAGGGTGGTCAGCGCGGGCGGCGCCTGCTCGGGGCGGAGCACCGCGACCGGGTGCGGGTCGAAGCTCACCACGGTCACGGGCAGATCGCCGAGCTCGGCGGCCAGCTCCCGGGCCCGGGTCAGCACGTGCCGGTGCCCGCGGTGGACGCCGTCGAAGTTGCCGACCGTGACGACGGTGCGGCCGATGTCGGGGGGCACCTCGTCGAGCGAGCGCCAGATCTGCACGGGGGTCTGCTCCTGTCGCGTCGGAGGTCCGGGGGTCGACCCCCGAAATGCTCCCACAGCCGCTCAGACGAAGACGGCCACGGGGGCGGCCAGCTCGCCGTGCTGCTCGTAGAGCGCCAGGAACGTACCGGCCGGGTCGAGAACCGCGACCGGTCCCCCGCCGCTCACGCCCAGGTCGACCGCCAGCCGCCGCCCGAAGCCCACGTCGTGCGCCTGACCCTCGTCGAGGTCGAAGGTCGCGAAGCAGCGCCGGGCCACGTCGGAGAGGTCGAACGGCGCGAACGACTCGGCCAGCGCCTCGAGGGTGCGCGCCTCGTCCAGACCGAAGGGTCCGACCGCCGTCCTCCGCAGCACGGTCAGGTGCCCACCCACTCCCAGAGCCGCGCCGAGGTCGCGGGCGATCGCACGGATGTACGTGCCGCTGCTGCAGCGCACCGAGACCTGCACGTCGAGCCACGCGCCGGCGGCACGGACCTCGGCCACCGTCAGCTCGTGCACGGTGACCGGCCGCGGCGGCAGCTCGACCTGCTCGCCGTCCCGGACCCGGGCGTAGGCGCGCTTGCCGTCCACCTTGATCGCGGAGACCGCGGACGGCCGCTGCTCGATGTCGCCGACGAAGGCCGCGGCGGCCGCGCGGACCTCGACCTCACCGAGGTGCGCCACCGGGCTGGTCCGCAGGGTCTCACCCTCGGCGTCGTCGGTGCTGGTCGCGGCGCCGAGCCGGATCGTGGCGTCGTACCGCTTCTCGGTCAGGGTCAGGTGGCCCAGCAGCCGGGTGGCCCGGTTGACGCCGACCAGCAGCACGCCGGTCGCCATCGGGTCGAGGGTGCCGGCGTGGCCGACCTTGCGGGTGCCGGCAAGTCGGCGGATCCGGGCGACCACGTCGTGCGAGGTCATCCCTCCCGGCTTGTCCACCACGACCAGGCCGTTCACTCCTCGTCAGCCGCGAGCGGATCGTCGAGGTCGTCGAGGTCGTCGAGGTCGTCGTCCTCGTGCGGCTTGCGGTACGGGTCCGCCTCGCCCGCGTACGACGCCCCGGCCGCCGAGGCCGCGCGGCGCGCGTCGGCCTCCTTGGTCTGGGCGAGCACCTCCTCGAAGTGCCGCGCGGTGTCCGGCAGCGCGTCGTGGATGAACTCCACGGTCGGCGCGTGCCGCATGCCGAGCTGCTTGGCGACCTCGGAGCGGATCAGCCCCTTGGCGGACTCCAGCGCCACCGCCGAGCCCACCACCTGGTCCTCCTCGCCGAGCACGGTGTAGAACACCGACGCCTGCTGGGTGTCGCCGCTGACCCGCACGTCGGTCACCGTCACGAAGCCGAGGCGCGGGTCCTTGATCCGGCGCTCCAGCATCTCCGCGACGATCACCTGGATGCGGTCCGCGACCTTGCGGACCCTGGGGCTTGCCATGAGTTGCTCCTGTTGCTTGCTCGACGGGGCGGAGATGTTTACCAGGTGATGTCGGGGATCTGGCACTCCGCGGGGGGATATCCCCCCGGGGAGTGCCAGTTTTCCTACATCACCTGGTAAACAGTCGGCGCTCAGGCGCGGGGGATCTCCCGCATCTCGAAGCACTCGACGATGTCGCCCTGCTTGATGTCGTTGAAGCCACGCAGCGTCAGACCACACTCGAAGCCCTCACGGACCTCGGTGACGTCGTCCTTCTCGCGTCGCAGCGACGACAGGTCGAGGTTGTCCGAGGCCACGTTGCCGTCGCGGATGAGCCGCGCCTTGGCGTTGCGTCGGATGACCCCGCTGGTGACCATGCAGCCGGCGATGTTGCCGATCTTGCTGGAGCGGAAGATCTCGCGGATCTCGGCCTGGCCGAGCGAGACCTCCTCGTACTCCGGCTTGAGCAGGCCCTTGAGAGCCGCCTCGATCTCCTCGATGGCCTGGTAGATCACCGAGTAGTAGCGGATCTCGACGCCCTCCTTCTCGGCCATCTCCGTCGCCTTGCCCTGCGGGCGGACGTTGAAGCCGATGATGATGGCGTCGGAGGCCGCCGCGAGGTCGACGTTGGTCTCGGTGATCGCACCGACCCCGCGGTCGATGACCCGCAGGTTGACCTCGTCGCCGACGTCGATCTTGGCCAGCGAGTCCTCGAGGGCCTCCACCGAGCCGGACACGTCGCCCTTCAGGATCAGGTTGAGCTCCTGGCTCTTGCCCTTCTCCATGGAGGACATGAAGTCCTCGAGGGTACGACGCACGCGACGCTTGGCCTGCATGGCCGCCCGCTCACGGGACTCGCGCCGCTCGGCGATCTGCCGCGCCATCCGGTCGTCCTCGACCACGATGAAGTTCTGCCCGGCACCGGGCACCGCGGTCAGACCGAGCACCATCGCGGGGCGCGACGGGTCGGCCTCCTCGATGTTGTCGCCGTACTCGTCGATCATCGCGCGGACCCGGCCGTACGCCGGCCCGGCCACGATCGACTGCCCGACCCTGAGCGTCCCGCGCTGCACGAGCACGGTCGCCACCGGGCCGCGGCCACGGTCGAGGTGCGCCTCGATGACGAGCCCCTGGGCGTCCTGCCCCGGGTTGGCCCGCAGGTCCAGGGAGGCGTCGGCGGTCAGCACGACCGCCTCCAGCAGCCCGTCGAGGTTGAGCTCGGCCTTCGCGGAGACGTCGACGAACATGGTGTCGCCGCCGTACTCCTCGGGGACCAGCCCGTACTCGGACAGCTGACCGCGGACCTTGGTCGGGTCGGCTGCCGGCACGTCGATCTTGTTGACCGCGACCACGATCGGCACGCCGGCGGCCTTGGCGTGGTTGAGCGCCTCGACCGTCTGCGGCATCACGCCGTCGTCGGCCGCGACCACCAGGATCACGATGTCGGTGGCCTGCGCACCGCGGGCACGCATCGCGGTGAACGCCTCGTGACCCGGGGTGTCGATGAAGGTCACCCGGCGCTCCGAGCCGTCCACCTCGGTGGCGACCTGATAGGCACCGATGTGCTGGGTGATCCCCCCGGCCTCCTTGGCGACGACGTTCGCGTTGCGGAGCGCGTCCAGGAGCTTGGTCTTGCCGTGGTCGACGTGGCCCATGACGGTGACCACCGGCGGGCGGGCCTCGAGGTCCTCGTCGTCGCCCTCGTCCTCACCGAACTCGAGGTCGAAGGACTCCAGCAGCTCACGGTCCTCGTCCTCGGGGGAGACGACCGCGATGACGTAGTTCAGCTCGTCGCCGAGCAGCTCCAGCGTGGCGTCGTTGACCGACTCCGTCGCGGTGACCATCTCACCGAGGCTGAACAGCATCTGCACCAGCGACGCGGCGTCGACACCGATCTTCTCGGCGAAGTCGGTCAGCGACGAGCCGCGGGCCAGCCGGATCGTCTCGCCGTCGCCCTTGCGGACGCGCACCCCACCGATCGTGGGGGCCTGCATCTGCTCGAACTCCTGACGACGCGCGCGCTTCGACTTGCGGCCGCGACGCGACGGGCCACCGGGGCGACCGAAGGCGCCCTGGGTGGTGCCGCGCTGGCCGGGACGGTTGGCGCCACCGGGGCGGCCACCGCCACCGGGGCGGCCGGCGAACCCGCCGGGAGCGCCACCGGGCGCTCCGGCACCGGCGCCGGGACGGCCCGGGGCACCGGGACGACCGGCACCGGGGCCACCACGACCGGGCGCGCCACGACCGGGCGCGGGACGGGCGCCGGGCCCGTTGCCGAACGCGGCCGGGGACTTCGGCATCATCGCCGGGTTGGGACGCGGCATGCCGGGGCGGCCGGCGCTGGGAGCGCCGCCGGGGCGGGGCGGCGCACCGCCGTCACGCCCGGCCGGCGGACGCGGCGGACGGTCGGCGGGTGCCGCCGGTGCCGGGTCGGCCCCCGGGCGGGGAGCCGGCCGCCGCCCCATGCCCTGGGAGGGCGCGAACGGGTTGTTGCCGGGCCGCGGGGAGCCGGGACGGCCACCGCCGGCACCGGGAGCGGGCCGTCCGGACGGACGGGCCGGGGGAGGGCCCGGGCGGCGGGTCGTCTCCGTGCCGGAAGCCGCCGCCGGGGCGGCGGGCGTCTCGGGGGCCGCAGCCTCGGGGGCCGGAGCCTCGGGGGTCGCCGTGCTCGCTGCCGGCGCCTGGACCTCGGGCGGCTGGGGGGCGGAGGCCGCCGGGACCTGCGGGATCTCCGCAGGGTCGGCCGGCCGGGCCGGGCCGGGCCGTGGTCCCGGACGGCGCGCGCCCGAGGGCGGGGCCGAGTCGGCTGACCCAGCGGATGACCCAGCGGATGACCCGGCGGATGACCCGGTGGATGACCCTGCGGCAGCAGCCGGGGCGGCAGCCGGGGCCGCCGTCGGCGCGGCGACCTGGGCAGCAGCCGGGGTCGGCTCGGCGGCCGGCGCAGCCGGAGCCGTCGCGGACCGGGGTGCGGGCGCCGCGGGACCCGGCTTGGCGGGAGCGGCCGGCGGGGCCGCTGGCTTGTTGGCGGACTTGAGCTCGTCCCCGAACCGGTCGGAGAACCTCTTCACCACCGGGGGCTCGACCGTCGACGACGCCGACTTGACGAACTCACCCATCTCTTTGAGCTTGGCCAGAACGACCTTGCTCTCCACGCCGAGCTCTTTGGCGAGCTCGTGGACTCGGACCTTAGCCACGCTTCTCCTTCTGGTCCGAGCCCCTGTTCCCCTCCTGTGAGGGGGCGGCCGGACCGTTAGCTGGTGTGCATGCTCATCGGAAAGTACTCATCGAGTGCTCATGAGCCGCTGCTCCAATTTCTGGTCGGTACTACTCGGTCTGTGCACGGTTGCCGCTGCTCCGGTCCGGGGACCCGTCGGGCTCCGCACCGCTGGCGCGGAGCAGGTCCTCGACCGCCGTCGTGGCCAGCCTGTTCCCGGGGACCTCGACTCGGAGGGCCCGTGAGAACGCCCGGCGGCGGAGCGCGAGCTCCAGGCAGACGGTGCTGGGGTGCAGGTGCGCACCCCGGCCCGGTGCCCGACGCGCCTGATCGGGGACGACCTCCAGGCCTGCTCCCCGGTCACTGGCGACGACTCGCAGCAACTCGAACTTGTCGGCTCGCTTGCGACACCCGATGCAGGTGCGGACGCCGGTCCGGCCAGCACCTGGGGCACGGGACGGAGACATGCGACCACCTCCGCTTCCGGACCGCGGTGGCGAACCATCCATCACTCTACCGGGTAGCGCGCCGTGAGCCGAACCGGCCGCCGGCGCGCGTCAGTCCGCGGCACTGCCGTCCGGGTTCTCGTCGGCGTTGCCCAGGACCGGAGGCGCGACCGGCGGGACCACCGGACGGGCCGGCGCCTCGTCGGAGCGGATGTCGATGCGCCAGCCGGTGAGCCGGGCCGCCAACCGGGCGTTCTGGCCCTCCTTGCCGATCGCGAGCGAGAGCTGGTAGTCGGGGACGACGACCTGGGCCGAGCGGGCCGCGAGGTCGACGATCCGCACGCTGCTGACCCGGGCCGGAGAGAGCGCGTGCGCCACCAGCTCGGCGGGGTCGTCGGAGAAGTCGACGATGTCGATCTTCTCGCCGTGCAGCTCGTTCATGACCGCCCGGACCCGCTGCCCCATCGGACCGATGCAGGAGCCCTTCGCGTTGACCCCGGGCACCGAGGTCCGCACCGAGATCTTGGTGCGGTGCCCGGCCTCGCGGGCGATCGCGCAGATCTCCACCGTGCCGTCGGCGATCTCCGGCACCTCGAGGGCGAAGAGCTTCTTGACCAGGCTGGGGTGCGAGCGCGACAGCATCACCTGCGGTCCGCGCATCCCCTTGCGGACCGAGATGACCAGGCACTTGATCCGGGTGCCGTGGGAGTAGTCCTCCCCGGGGACCCGCTCCCCCGACGGCAGCAGCGCCTCGAGCCGGCCCAGGTCGACCATGACGTCCTGCGGGTCCCGACCCTGCTGGATCACCCCGGAGACGATGTCGCCCTCCTTGCCGGCGAACTCGCCGAACTTGACGTCGTCCTCGGCGTCGCGGAGACGCTGCAGCATGATCTGCTTCGCGGTGGTCGCCGCGATCCGGCCGAAGCCGGCGGGGGTGTCCTCGAACTCGCCGACCTTCTTGCCGTCCTCGTCGAGCTCGGCGGCCAGCACCGTGACGTGCCCGCTCTTGCGGTCGAGCGTCACGCGGGCGGAGGACGTCGCCCCGGGCGTCTTGTGGTACGCGGTCAGCAGCGCCTGCTCGATCGCCTCCACGAGGATGTCGAAGGAGATCTCCTTCTCGCGCTCGAGTGACCGGAGGATGTTCATGTCGATGTCCATGGCGCTCAGGACTCCTTTCGAGGATCGAGCTGATCGTCGGGACGGTTGAACTCGATCTGGACCTTGGCCTTGGCGACGCCGTCGAAGGGCACCTCGTGCGGCGTGCCCTCCACGTCGAGGACCGCCCTGCTCTCGTCGGAGTCGGTGACCCGTCCGCTGAGGCTGCCGCCCTCGCGCAGCGTCACCGCGACCAGCCGGCCCCGGTTGCGACGCCAGTGCCGGGGCAGCGTCAGCGGCCGGTCGGTGCCCGGCGAGGTGACCTCGAGGGTGTAGGGCTGCTCGCCCAGCGCGTTGGTGGCGTCCAGGACGCGGGAGACCTCGCGGGTCGCCTCGGCGATGTCGTCCATCGTCACGCCGCCGTCCTGGTCGACGGCCACCCGCAGCAGCCGGCGTCTGCCGGCCTGGGTCAGCTCGACGGCCTCGACGTCCAGCCCCACCTCGGCGAGCGGCGCGGTCAGCACTCCGGCAAGTCGGTCCCGGATCTCCTCGGTGCTCACGGGCGTCCTTCCTGCTGTGCTGTTGTGGTCCTGGAATGCCCCACAACCCTACCGGTCCGCGGGGCTGCTCCCGCACCGGCGGCCATCGGCCGCCGGCTCGGCGACCCAGCCGGGCACCGGTCGGGGTCCCACGGCCGGGTCCGGTCGGTGGATAGGCTCGGCGCCGTGCCGTCCCCGTCCCCCGTGTCACGTCGAGCCGCGTTCGGCGGCGCACTGGCCGTGACCGTGTCGGGCGCGCTGGTGACCGGCTGCACCGCGGCTCCCCGCAGGCCCACCGGGTCCGCGCCCGGCCCGGCCGCGACGGACGACCCGGACCTCGCCCTGGCCCGCCGGATGCTTCGCGAGGAGCAGTCGGTGCTCGACCTGGTGGTCGCGACCGGCACCCGGCATCCCTCGCTCGCCGGTGACCTGGCCGGTGCCCGCGCGGGGCACCGCCGGCACGTGGTCCTGCTCGCCGGCGTCGTCCCGGCGACGTCCCCGTCGCCCGCCGTGGCCCCGTCCCCTGCGGCGTCCCCTGCTGCGTCCCCGGCGACGTCCCCGTCGGCGTCCCCGGCGACGTCCCCGTCGGCGTCCCCGTCGGCGTCCCTGTCGGCGTCCCCGGAGCGTGCCTCCGGCGGGTCTGCGGACGCCGCCCAGGTGCCCGCCGGCGTCGCCGCCGCGCTCACGGCGGTCGCCGCCGCCGAGGACCGGTTGGCGCTGGCCGCCCGGCGCGGCGCGTTCACGGCCGAGAGCGGCGCGTTCGCGCGGGTCCTGGCCAGCGTGGCAGCAGCGGCCGCGCAGCAGGCCGCCGTGCTGGCTGCCGTGCTGGCTGCCGGCTCCGGGGCACGCGGATGAGCCCGCTCGCGGCACTGCAGCGGACCCTGGCCGGCGAGCACGCCGCCGTCTACGTGTACGGCGTCCTGGGCGCGCGCGTGCCGGGCGACGCGGACGCTGGTCTCGCGTCCCGGATGAGCCGGGCCTACATCACGCACCGGGGCCGCCGCGACCAGCTCACCGCGATGGTGCGCCGGGCCGGCGGCGACCCGGTCCCTGCTGCGGTCGGCTACGAGCTGGCAGGCGCCGACGGCACCCCGAGTCAGCTCGACGCCGCCGCCGTGGTGACCGAGCAGCGCTGCGCGGCGGTGTACGCGGCCGGGGTCGGGGCCACCGCGGGGGCGGACCGGCAGTGGATGATCGCGGCCCTCACCGACGCGGCCGTGCGGCTGCTGTCCTTCGGGGGTCGGCCGAGCGCCTTCCCGGGCGCCCCCGAGCTGTAGCCGGTCCCTCGCCGGGTCCAGCCGGTCCCCAGCCGTGCTCAGCCCGCGGCGCGCCAGCGCGCGACCACGCCGTACACGTGGGCGAGTCGCTCCACCACCGCGTCCGGCTCACCCTCGGTGTGTCCCACTTGGACCCGCGGGATGTCGCTGTGCGGCACGTGCACGGTGCGCATGCCGGCGTTCGCGGCGCCCCAGATGTCGTCGAAGAGCCGGTCGCCGACGAAGACGCAGGCGGCCGGGTCCGCGACGCCGACCGCGTCCATCGCGGCCCGGAAGGCCAGTGGCGACGGCTTGGTCCACGGGATCTCGCTGCTGTAGACGGCGCCGTCGAGGCGGTCCAGCACGCCGTCGCGCCGGAAGCACTCCTCGTGCCAGGTGCGTGGCCAGAGCGTGTTGGAGAGCACCCCCACCCGGAGCCCGTCGTCCCGGAGCCGGTCGAGGAGGGTCGGGACGTCGGGGTCGGTGCCGGTGTGCGGGTCCCAGAAGTCCCGGTAGGCGCTGAGCAGCGACTCGTCGTGACTGCAGCTCTGCCTCCGCGAAGACGTCCGCGACGGTGGCGCTGGTGTGGCGGTCGCGGGACCGGCCCCACACGGTCTGCACCGCACGGGCGAGGCGCACCGCCCGGTCGTCGTCCGCGCCCCGGGTGGTGGCCGGGGGCACCGCGGCAGCCAGCGCCCGCGCCTCCTGCTCGAAGTCGACCGGACGCCAGCGGGTCAGGGTGCCGCCCCAGTCGAAGAGCACCGCCTGCACCGCGGGCCAGCCCCGCTCCGCCCGCGGCGCACGACCGTCCGGCCGGGGTGCTGGCTCAGCCACGCACCACCCGTGCCACGTGCTCGGCGACCCGGTCGACCGCGACGTCCTCGCGGGCACCGGACGTACGGTCCTTGACCTCCACGACCCCGTCGACGAGTCCCTTGCCCACCACCACGATGGTCGGCACCCCGATCAGCTCGGCGTCCTTGAACTTCACCCCCGGGGAGACCTTCGGGCGGTCGTCGTACAGCACGCTCAGGCCCTGCGCGGCCAGCTCCCCGGCGAGGCGGTCGGCGGCCTCGAAGATCGCCGGGTCCTTGCCGGTGGCGACCAGGTGCACGTCGGCGGGCGCGACCTCGCGCGGCCACACCAGCCCCAGCTCGTCGTGGGTGTTCTCCGCGATCGCCGCGACCGCCCGGGAGACGCCGATGCCGTAGGAGCCCATGGTGACCGTGACCAGCTTGCCGAGCTCGTCGAGGACCTGCAGCCCGAGAGCGTCGGCGTACATGCGGCCGAGCGCGAAGATGTGGCCCATCTCGATGCCGCGCTGGGTGTGCAGGGTGCCGCCGCAGCCGTCCGGCGTGCACTGCGGGCACGGGTCGCCGTCCTTGACCTCGGCGGCCTCGATGGTCCCGTCCGGGGTGAAGTCGCGCCCGGCCACCAGGTCCAGGACGTGCGACCCGGACACGTCGGCGCCGGTGACCCAGCGGGTGCCCTCGACCACCCGGGGGTCGACGAGGTAGCGGATCCCCGTGGCGTTCTTCTCCCCGAGCGCCCCCGGGCCGATGTAGCCCTTGGCGAGCGCCGGGTAGCGGGCGAAGTCGGCCTCGTCGAACGCCTCGACCTCGATCGGCTCCAGCTGGCCGCCGAGCCGCTTCTCGTCCACGTCGCGGTCCCCGGGCAGGCCGATGGCGATCGGCTCGCGCATGCCGTCGGGGTGCCGGAGCACCACGATCACGTTCTTGAGGGTGTCCCCGGCGTGCCAGGGACGGTCCGGACGCGGGAAGGCGGCGTTGAGGTGGCTCACCAGCGTCTCGATGGTGGGCGTGTCCGGGGTCTGCTCCGCGTGCGCCTCGGGGGCGTCGCCGTAGGGGACCGGCGGCGGCGTCGGCACCTGCACCGCCTCGACGTTCGCGGCGTAGTCGCACGAGCTGCACCGGACGTAGGTGTCCTCGCCGTTGTCGGCGGTCGCCAGGAACTCCTCCGACATCGACCCGCCCATCGCCCCGGACGTCGCCTTGACGATGACGTAGTCGAAGCCGAGCCGGTCGAAGGTCTTCACGTACGCCGCGCGGTGGGCGGCGTAGGACCGCTCCAGGCCGGCGTCGGTGACGTCGAAGGAGTAGGAGTCCTTCATCACGAACTCGCGGCCGCGCAGGATGCCGGCGCGGGGCCGGGCCTCGTCGCGGTACTTGGTCTGGATCTGGTAGAGCCAGACCGGGAGGTCCTTGTAGGAGGAGTAGAGGTCCTTCACGACGAGGGTGAAGAGCTCCTCGTGGGTCGGCCCGAGCAGGTAGTCCGCGCCCTTGCGGTCCTTGAGCCGGAAGATGCCGTCGCCGTACTCGGTCCAGCGGCCCGTCGCCTCGTAGGGCTCGCGGGGCAGCAGCGCCGGGAACTGGAGCTCCTGGGCGCCCATGGCGTCCATCTCCTCGCGCACGACCCGCTCCACGTTGCGCAGCACCCGCAGGCCGAGCGGCAGCCACGTGTAGATCCCCGGGGCCGCCCGCCGGATGTAGCCGGCCCGGACCAGCAGCCGGTGGCTGGGCACCTCGGCGTCCGCCGGGTCGTCGCGCAGCGTGCGGACGAACAGCCGGGACATCCGCAGGATCATCGGGTCGTCCCCGGGCAGGCGTGAGCGAGGTGAGCGGTTCCGGGGGTGGCGGTCATGGCGCATAGGCTAACCGGCGCCGAGCCCCGCGCTGCCGCCGACCGCCGGACGGCGACCCGTCAGAACATCACCGTGGAGAAGGTCGTGCTCTGCGCGAACCCGGCCCGCAGGTAGGCCCGCCGGGCCGCGACGTTGTGCTCGTTGACGTACAGGGACACCACTGGCGCGATCGTGCGCCGGGCCAGCTCGACGACCGCGGCCATCCCGGCCGCGGCGAGACCCTCGCCCCGCCTCGCGGGGTCGACGTACACGCCCTGCACCTGGCAGGCGTGCGGCGAGGCGGCGGCCACCTCCGCCTTGAACACCACCCGGCCGTCCTCGATCCGCGCGAACGACCAGCCCTTGGCGACCAGCTGAGCCACACGGGCCCGGTAGAGGTCGGCACCGCCTCCCGCCTCCGGCGACGTCCCCACCTCCTCGGTGTACATCGCCACGCAGGCCGGGTAGAGCACCGCCACGTCACCGGGCTCGGTCCGGCGCACCAGCGGGTCCGGCTGCACGGCCGGTGCCGAGGAGATCTCCAGGTGCGGCTGGCGTGCGCGGACCTCGCGGGCCGGACCCCACCGCGGCTCCAGGTGCTGCCACAGCGCCCCGACCGTGTCCGCCGGTCCGACGATGGTCGCGCAGCGCCGTGACGTGGTCAGGGCCCGCTCGGCGAACGCTGCCAGCGCCTCGGCGGTGGCCTGCACGGGGATCAGGTTGGCCGCGGCGTGGCACGCCGAGACCAGCTCGCCGTCGAGGTGGTAGCCCCACACCTCTCCCCCGAGCCACCGCGGGTCGAGCTGGGTGAGCCGGCTGCGGTAGTCGGCGAAGACGTTGACCACCGGGTCCCGGCCGGTCAGCTCGAGCATCGCAGGCAGGTCGGCAGGACCGAGGAGGCGCAGGCCCTGCCGTGTCCGGAGCACAGTCGGAGCCTAGTCGACCGCTCCAGCCGCGGAGTCGTCGCGGGCGCCGCGGGCGAGTAGCGTGCTGTGCACGCAGGAGGACCGTGCGGGCCGTCGTCGAGGCATCACCGGCGTCGGCGCCGCCTCGACCGCGAGCGAAGGCGACGATGAGCATCCACTCCCCGCGCACCGACACGGACGCACCGAACGACCCGGGACCGTCCACCAAGTCCGTGCACCCGGCCGTCTTCTGGCCGTCGCTGACGATCCTGCTGCTGGCGGCGGGGACGGCGATGCTGTTCCCCGACGGCACCAGCGAGGTGCTCGCCGAGATCCAGTCCGCGATCGTGGCCGGTTGGGGCTGGTACTACGTCCTGGTCGTCGCCGTCTTCGTGGCGTTCAGCCTCTACATGGGGCTGAGCCGCTTCGGCAAGATCAGGCTGGGCCCCGACGACGAGGAGCCGGAGTACGGGCTGATGGCCTGGTTCTCGATGCTCTTCGCCGCCGGCATGGGGATCGGCCTGGTGTTCTGGGGGGCGGCAGAGCCGTTGACCTTCTTCGTGAACCCGAAGCCGGGGGTCACCGGCGACTCCTCGGCACTCGCCGAGCAGGCGATGGCCCAGGTGTTCCTGCACTGGGGGCTGCACGCGTGGGCGATCTACGTGGTCGTCGGGCTCGCTCTCGCCTACTCCATCCACCGCAAGGGGCGTCCGGTCTCGATCCGCTGGGCGCTGGAGCCGCTGCTCGGCGACCGGGTGCGGGGCCGGCTCGGGGACCTGATCGACACCGTCGCGGTGGTCGGCACCGTCGCAGGTGTGGCCACCTCGCTGGGGCTGGGCGTGCAGCAGATCTCCGCGGGGCTGGTGCACCTGGGAGTCTTCGACAGCGCGGGCAACAGCCTGATGATCCCGCTGATCGCGGTGATCACCCTGTTCGCGATCCTGTCGGTGGTCAGCGGGATCGGTAAGGGCATCAAGTGGCTGTCGAACGTCAACCTGGCCCTGGCCGGGGTGTTCCTGCTCGCCATCCTGGTCCTCGGGCCGACACTGTTCATCCTGCGGGACTTCGTGCAGAACGTCGGGGTCTACCTCGGCTCGGTGGTCCCGCTCACCTTCTCCACGAGCGCCTTCCAGGGCGACGCCGGTGAGGCGTGGCAGGGCTCCTGGACGATGTTCTACTGGGGCTGGTGGATGTCCTGGGCACCGTTCGTCGGGGTGTTCATCGCCCGCATCTCCCGGGGTCGCACCATCCGGCAGTTCGTCGGCGGGGTGCTGCTCGTGCCGACCCTCGTGACGTTCGTGTGGTTCTCCGTGCTGGGGGGCACCGCCATCTACCGCCAGATGGAGGGCCCGGGCGGTCTGCTGGAGGCCGACGGCAGCATCATCAGCCAGAACGTGCTCTTCGACGTGCTGCAGGGCCTCCCGCTCGGCGCGGTCCTCTCGGTGGTGGCGATCGTGCTGGTCACGATCTTCTTCGTCACCTCCTCGGACTCCGGCTCCCTGGTGGTCGACATGCTGGCCTCGGGCGGCAACCCGGACCCGCCGACCTGGAGCCGGGTGCTGTGGGCCTCGACCGAGGGCGTCGTCGCGGCGGGCCTGCTGCTTGCCGGAGGGCTGACCGCGCTGCAGACCGGGGCGATCATCACCGCCCTGCCGTTCAGCGTGGTGATGCTGGCGATGTGCGTGGCGACGTACAAGGCGCTCTCGCTCGAGACCCGCGCCGACAAGGGCAGCACGGAGGGTGGCGCGTTCTCGGACCACGACCAGGTGGACGTGTCACCGGGCGGGGCGCGGCGTCCCTGAGCCGAGCCCCTGGCGCCGCCGTCGGCTAGACGCTCGCCGACGGCCGGCCGGCCGCGGCCGGGACCTGCTCCCCCGCGGCGCCGAGGTCCGGCTCGCTGTCGCTGTCGAGCATCGTGGCCTCGTCGAACGGCCGCTGCCCCGCCAGCACGGCGTCGAGCTGCTCGCGGTCGATGCTGCCGGTCCAGGTGCCGATCAGCACCGTGGCGACCGCGTTGCCCGCGAAGTTGGTCAACGCCCGCGCCTCGGACATGAACCGGTCGATGCCGACGATCAGCCCGACGCCGTCGAGCAGCTCGGGCCGGTGGGAGGACAGACCGCCGGCGAGCGTCGCCAGCCCGGCCCCGGTCACCCCGGCGGCCCCCTTGGACGCGACGACCATGAAGACCAGCAGCGAGATCTGCTCGCCCAGAGACAACGGCTTGCCCAGCGCCTCGGCGATGAACAGCGACGCCATGGTCAGGTAGATGGCGGTGCCGTCGAGGTTGAACGAGTAGCCGGTCGGCACGACCACCCCGACCGTGGTCTGCTCCACGCCCGCGTGCTCCATCTTGGCGATCAGCCGCGGCAGCGCGGACTCCGAGGACGACGTGGAGAGGATCAGCAGGAACTCCCGCCCGAGGTAGCGCAGCAGTCTGAACACGTTCACCCCGGTGGCCAGACGCAGCACCAGGCCGAGGATGCCGAACACGAAGATCACGCAGGTGACGTAGAAGGACAGCATCAGCACCGCGAGGCTCTTCAGGGCGTCGACGCCGGTCTCGCCGACCACCCCGGCGATGGCCCCGAAGGCACCCACGGGAGCGGCCCACATGATCATCGACAGCACCCGGAACACCAGCCGCTGGAGGTGCCCCACGGCCCGCAGCACCGGCTGCCCCGCGGCCCCCAGGCCCTGCAGGGCGAAGCCGACCAGCAGCGCGACCAGCAGCGCCTGCAGCACCTCGCCCGCGGTCAGCGCGGAGAACAGCGTGGTCGGGATGACGCCGAGCAGGAAGTCCGTGGTGCTGCCCGCCTCGCCGGCCTGGGCGGCGCCGGCCCGGGCCACGTCGGGAGTGAGGTCCAGTCCCGAGCCGGGGTGGATCAGGTTGCCGACCACCAGGCCGATGGTCAGCGCCACCGTGGACATCGCCAGGAAGTAGCCCAGCGCCAGGCCACCGACCCGGCCGACCTGCGCCGCGCTGGCCACCGACCCGACGCCGAGCACGATCGTGCAGAAGATCACCGGCGAGATCATCATCTTGATCAGGGCCACGAACGCGGTGCCGAGCGGCTTGAGCCCGACGGCGAAGTCCGGTGCGACCAGGCCGACCACGGCACCGAGCACCACGCCCAGCACCACCGCCAGGTAGAGCCAGTGGGACCGGTCGCGCCGCGGCGTCGAGGACCGGCCGGTCGGCGCGGTCGGAGCCGAGGGGGACGTGGGCATGCGGGACCTCCAGAGAGCGGGGTGGGCTCCGACGAGCATGCGACCGGCTGTGAGCGCGGTCACGCTTGTGGTCGTTGAGTTCACGCGCTCTGGGGCGAGAATGCCGGGGTGCCCGGCAACGTGAGGACCCCGTCACGCGGCAGCGCGGTGGCGCGGCAGATCCTGCTGCTCCAGGTGCTGGTCGTGCTGGTGGTCGTGGTCGGAGCCCTCGCGCTGGCCTATGCGGACGCCCGCCGGGCGCAGATCGGCGGCGCCCGCGACCGCGCGCTCGCGGTGGCCGTGTCGGTCGCGGACACCCCGGAGGTACGGCGCGCCCTGACCACCCGCGACCCCTCCCGGACGCTGCAGCCGCTGGCCGAGCAGGTACGCCGGGACTCGCGCACCGACTTCGTCGTGGTGATGGCCCTGGACCGGACCCGCTACTCGCACCCCGACCCCGCCCAGCTCGGCAGGCCGTTCATCGGCGACCTCGGACCGGCCCCCCGGGGCGGCGAGTTCACCCAGGAGTACACGGGCACGCTCGGCAGCTCGATGCGGGCCGTCGTCCCGGTCTTCGCCCGTCCCGGCGGCGGCCCGGTGGTGGCGCTGGTCTCGGTCGGGATCACCATGCAGCGCATCCAGGACTCGCTGAGCGACCGGCTGCCCGCCATCGCGCTGGCCACGGCCGCGGTGCTCGCGGTCGGCCTGCTGGGGACCTGGCTGATCAGCCGCCGGCTGCGCCGGCAGACCCACGGGCTCGGCGAGCGTGAGATCACCCGGATGTACGAGTTCTACGAAACGGTGCTGCACGCGGTCCGCGAGGGGCTGCTGCTGGTGGACACGGCGGGCCGGGTCCAGCTGGTCAACGACGAGGCCCGGGCGCTGCTCGGGCTGGACGGGGCGGTGGTCGGCGCGGCCGTGGACGCGCTGGGCCTGCCGGCGTCGTTGACGCGTGCCGCCGGCTCCCCCGACGCCCGGTCCGACGAGATTCACCTGGTCGGCGACCGGGTGCTGGTGGTGAACGTCGCGCCGGCCCGCTGGCAGGGCCGTGGCGTCGGGTCCGTGGTCACGCTGCGCGACCACACCGAGCTACGGGCGGTCGCCGGCGAGCTGGACACGGTGCGCGGGCTGGCCGAGTCGCTGCGCGCCCAGAACCACGAGGCCTCGAACCGGCTGCACACCGTGGTGTCCCTGGTCGAGATGGGCCGCTCCGACGAGGCCGTGGACTTCGCCACCGAGGAGCTGGCGGTCGCCCAGCTGCTCACCGACCAGGTGGTCGGCTCGGTGTCGGACCCGGTGCTCTCCGCGCTGCTGCTGGGCAAGACCGCCCAGGCGGCCGAGCGCGGCGTGCAGCTGCGGATCGGCGGAGGGACCGAGGTGACCGGCCTGCCCGTCACGCAGCGGGACGCGGTGACCCTGCTCGGCAACCTGCTCGACAACGCCATCGACGCGGTCGGCGGGTCGGACACCCGGGTGGTGCTCGTGCAGCTCGCGGGCACGCCGACGGCGCTGCGGCTGCGCGTCGCCGACTCCGGCCCGGGGCTGCCGGACGACGTCACCGAGCGGGTCTTCGAGCGTGGCTGGTCCACCAAGGTCGCCGACGGCCCGGTCGGCCGCGGGCTGGGGCTGGCCCTGGTCGCCCAGGCGGTCCGCAAGTACGACGGTCGGCTCGCGGTGGGTCGCTCGGAGCTCGGCGGCGCGGAGCTCGAGATCCGGATCGGGAGGTGCCCGTGAGCGGGCCGGCCGAGGTCCGGGTGCTGGTGATCGAGGACGAGGAGCTGACGGCACAGGTGCACGCGGACTACGTGCGTCGTACCGCCGGGTTCGCGCTCGCCGGGGTGGCCCGTTCGTCGGTGGAGACGCTGCGGCTGCTCCGCCGGACCCAGGTCGACCTGGTGCTGCTCGACATGCACCTGCCCGACGGGCACGGGCTGGCCCTGCTGCAGCGGATCCGCGCGGAGGGCCTGCTCTGCGACGTGGTCGCGGTGACGGCCGCCCGGGACGTCGAGGTGGTCCGCCGCGCGGTGTCCCAGGGGGTGGTGCTCTACCTGCTCAAGCCGTTCACCTACGCCGGGTTCCGGGCCAAGCTGGACCAGTACGCCGACTACCGCGCAAGACTCGGCGCGAGCGGCACCGTCGGCCAGGACGAGGTGGACCAGGTGCTCGCAGTGCTGCGGGCCGCGCCCAGGGGCGCCTCGTTACCCAAGGGGCTCAGCGTCGACACGCTGCGGGAGGTCACGCTGGCGCTGCGCGACGGCGTCGCCCGGTCGGCCAGCGAGCTGGCCGGCGACCTCGGCGCCTCCCGGGTGACCGCACGCCGGTACCTGGAGTACCTGGCTGCCGAGCAGGTGGTCGCGCGGACGGTCCGATACGGCGGCGGCGGCCGCCCCGAGGTGGAGTACCGCTGGACCGGGGCGTGAGCCCCGGCGGCGCCGGGGCTTCCGACCCTTCGCCGGGACCGCGGACCGGGCGATCGTGGTGGCATGGGCTACGACGTGGAGCTGACCGACTTGCAGGAGCAGGGTGCCGCGACGGTGCACGGCCACGTGCCGCCGGCCGAGATCGCCGACTTCCTCGGCGGTGCGTTCGACGAGGTGGCGAAGGTGGCGTTGGCCCAAGGGGTGCAGGTGACCGGTCCGCCGTTCGCCCGCTACGGCGCGGTCGCGACCGAGACCTGGGAGGTCGAGGCCGGCTTCCCGGTCGGCGGGCAGGTCACCCCCGAGGGCCGGGTCGAGCCCAGCACGCTGCTCGGGGGCAGCACCGCCCGCGCCCTGCACCGCGGTGACTACAGCGACCTGGGCGCCGCCTACGCGGCCGTGGAGTCGTGGATGTTCCAGCACGGGTACGCCACCCGGGGCGCGCCGTGGGAGTCCTACCTCGACGACCCCCAGGTCGAGCAGCCGCGCACGGAGGTCTGCTTCCCCTGCCACCCCGTGGCACCCGCGGACGCCTGACCCCCGGACCGCCTGCCCCGTCCCCCGGACCGCCTGGCCCGGGCCTGGCTTCGTCGGTCAGCGCACCTCGGGCGCGTAGCGCAGGTGCAGCACACCGGTCGCCAGCGCCCGGCTCTCCAGCAGCCGCAGCCGGTGGGTCGAGGCGTCCTCGAACAGCCGCCGGCCCTTGCCCTGGGCCACCGGGAACACCAGCAGCGACAGCTCGTCGAGCAGCCCCTCGGACAGCAGCCACCGCACCGTCGTCGCGCTCCCGGAGGTCGCGATCTCGCCCTCGACGGACGACTTCAGCTCGGCCACCCGCGCCGCGGCGCCGGCCCCCGGGATCACGGTGGTGTGCTGCCACTGCGGGTCGGTGAGCGTGCTGGACAGCACGTACTTCGGGATCGAGTTGATGTGCCCGGCGAACGGCTCGTCGGTGTTCGACGGCCAGTACTCGGACCACTCGTCGTACAGCCTGCGGCCGAGCAGGAAGGCCTGCTGCCGGGCCAGCCCGGCGCTCATGATCTCTCCCATCGCCTCGTCGAAGAGGTCCCCCATGAACAGGAAGGGATCCTCCACGACGCCGTCGAGGCTCATGAAGAAGTTGGCGACGACACGTCCCACGGTGTGCTCCGATGCGCTCGAGGTCAGGACTCGACCGTAGACCCGGCCGGCGCCGGGAAGCCATCGCCGCGCTCACCCGACGGTGACGCTCGCGCCCGCCCCGCCCTCGACCGGCTCCATGTCCTCGGCGATGCGCAGCGCCTCCTCGATGAGGGTCTCCACGATCTTCGACTCGGGCACGGTCTTGACCACCTCGCCCTTGACGAAGATCTGCCCCTTGCCGTTGCCGGAGGCGACCCCCAGGTCGGCCTCGCGGGCCTCGCCCGGCCCGTTGACCACGCAGCCCATGACCGCCACCCGCAGCGGCACGTCGAGGCCGTCGAGGCCGGCGGTGACCTCGTCGGCGAGCTTGTAGACGTCGACCTGGGCCCGGCCGCACGACGGGCAGGACACGATCTCGAGCTTGCGGGGGCGCAGGTTCAGCGACTGGAGGATCTGGATGCCGACCTTGACCTCCTCGACGGGCGGGGCCGACAGCGAGACCCGGATGGTGTCCCCGATCCCGCGCGAGAGCAGCGACCCGAAGGCCACCGCGGACTTGATGGTGCCCTGGAAGGCCGGACCGGCCTCGGTCACGCCCAGGTGCAGCGGCCAGTCACCGCGCTCGGAGAGCATCTCGTAGGCCTGCACCATGACCACCGGGTCGTTGTGCTTGACCGAGATCTTGAAGTCGTGGAAGTCGTGCTCCTCGAAGAGCGAGGCCTCCCACACGGCGGACTCCACCAGCGCCTCGGGAGTGGCGCGGCCGTACTTCTCGAAGACCCGCTTGTCCAGGCTGCCGGCGTTGACCCCGATCCGCAGCGAGGTCCCCCGGTCCTTGGCTGCGGCCGCGATCTGCTTCACCTGGTCGTCGAACTTGCGGATGTTGCCCGGGTTGACCCGGACCGCGGCGCAGCCGGCGTCGATCGCGGCGAAGACGTACTTCGGCTGGAAGTGGATGTCGGCGATCACCGGGATCTGGGAGTGGGCCGCGATCTCGGCGAGCGCGTCGGCGTCGTCCTGCGAGGGGCACGCCACCCGCACGATGTCGCAGCCGGCGGCGGTCAGCTCGGCGATCTGCTGGAGGGTGGTGTTCACGTCCGAGGTCAGGGTCGTGGTCATCGACTGCACCGATACGGGCGCGTCGCCGCCGACCAGGACCTTGCCGACCTTGATCTGACGGGTCGTACGGCGGGGAGCGAGCACGGGGGCGGGGCTGCGGGCATCCCCAGGTCGACCGAGGTCATGGGCTTCCTTCTTCTCGAGGCTGCCGGTGACCGGTGCTGCCGGCCGCCGGGTGGGCGTTGCGGTGGTGTCGGGTCCCGTGGAGGCTCATCGGCGTCGCTAGCTGATCGAGATGGGCGCGACGATGTCCGCGTAGATGAGCACCACGCTGGCGACCAGGATCACGCCGGCCATCACGTAGGTGACCGGCAGCAGCTTGGCGCTGTCGACGAAGCCCGGGTCGGGCCGCCGGCGCAGCCGGGCGATGCCGCGGCGGGCGGCCTCGTACAGGGTGGCAGCGATCGGTCCGCCGTCGAGCGGCGGCAGCGGCACCAGGTTGAACATCGCCAGGAACAGGTTGAGCCCGGCGAGCAGCAGCAGCACGCTGAAGAACCGGTCCGAGACGGGGACGGTCTCCTGGGAGGTGATCTCCCCCGCCACCCGGCCGGCTCCGACCACGCTCATCGGCCCGTTCACGTCGCGCTTCTCGAGCCCCAGCGCGGCCTTCCCGACGTGGTACAGCTTCACCGGCATGGACCCCAGGGCCTGGAGGGTGGCCCAGGTGCCGCTGGCCATCGTGGAGACCACGAAGCCGGGGCCCTGACGGACCACGGCCGTGGTGGGCACCACGCCGAGGAACCCGGCACGCGAGATCCGCTGGGGGTCGTTGGGGTCCAGCCTCGGCGACACCGTGGTGTTGGTGCGCAGGGTCAGGGTCTGGTCCCCCCGCTGCACGCCGATCACCGCGGCGCCGCCCTCGTTGCCGCGGATCGCCGCCTGCAGCGCCTGCCAGTCCGGGATCGGCCGGCCGTTGAACGAGACGATCCGGTCCCCGGGCTGGATGCCGGCCGCCCTAGCCGGCGCGACCGGGTCGGCGGGCGTGCAGGACCGCTGCGGCTTGTCGGCGCTGGCCTTCGTCACCGCGACCACGCACTGGGAGACGTCCGCGACGCTGGTGGTCGGGGTGGGCACGCCGTGGCCCATGAACACCACGGCGAACAGCAGGAACGCGATGACCAGGTTGGTCATCACGCCCGAGACCATGATCGTGATCTTCTTCCACCAGGACAGCCGGTAGAAGAGCCGGTCCTGGTCACCGTCCTCGACGAGCTCGTACTCCGCCGCGCGGGCGTCGGACATCAGCTGTGAGAACACCCCGGTGTTCGACGAGCGCACGGCCCTCGGGTCCTGCTCGGGCCCCGGCGGCAGCATCCCGACCAGCTTGACGTAGCCGCCGAGCGGCACCGCCTTCACGCCGTACTCGGTCTCGCCGCGCCGGCGCGACCACAGCGTGCGCCCGAAGCCGACGAAGTACTGGGTCACCTTGACGTTGAAGAGCTTCCCGGGGATCAGGTGGCCGAGCTCGTGCAGACCGATCGAGGCGGCCACGCCGATCACGAACAGCAGCACGCCCAGCGCATAGGTGAGCACGTTCATCGGGTCGGGTCCTCCAAGTCGGCCTGCGCGCGCGCCCATGCGTCCGCCGCTAGCACGTCCTCGACGGTGAGCGCCGTCATCGTCGAGGGTACGTCGTGCGCGGCCAGGACCCGGGCGACCGTGGGCACGATGTCGGTGAACCTCATCTCACCGTCGAGGAAGGCCCGCACGCACACCTCGTTGGCGGCGTTGTAGACCGCCGGCGCGGTGCCGCCGCGGACGCCCGCCTCCCGGGCCAGCCGGACCGCCGGGAACGCCTCGTCGTCGAGGGGATGGAACTCCCAGGTCTCGGGGCGCGACCAGTCGACGCCGGGCGCGGCGTCCGGGACCCGGTCGGGCCAGCCCAGCCCCAGGGCGATCGGGATCATCATCGAGGGCGGGGAGGCCTGCGCCAGCGTCGACCCGTCGTAGAACTCGACCATCGAGTGCACCACGGAGGTCGGGTGCACGACCACGTCGATCCGGTCGAAGGGGATGCCGAAGAGCAGGTGCGCCTCGATCACCTCCAGCCCCTTGTTGACCAAGGTGGCGGAGTTGACCGTGACGAACGGGCCCATCGACCAGGTCGGGTGGGCCAGCGCCTGCTCCGGCGTGACCCCGTGCAGGTCCTCGCGGCGACGGCCCCGGAACGGCCCGCCACTGGCGGTCAGCACCAGCCGGCGCACCTCGTCGGCGCGACCGCCCCGCAGGCACTGGGCCAGCGCGCTGTGCTCGGAGTCGACGGGCACGATCTGGCCGGGCGCGCGCCCGGGCGGTGACCACGCGGACCGCCGATGATCAGCGACTCCTTGTTGGCCAGCGCGAGCGTGTTCCCGGCGTCCAGGGCGGCCAGCGTGGGCCGCAGCCCGACCGCACCGGTGATGCCGTTGAGGACCACGTCGCACTCCATCGCGGCGGCCTGCACCGAGGCCTCCTCGCCCAGGTCGGCGAAGGCCGGGGCGAACTCACGGACCTGCTCGCGGAAGAGGTCGGCCCGGGACCCGCCTGCGGTGAGCCCGACCACCCGGAACCGGTCCGGGTGCGCCCGCACCAGGTCGAGCGCCTGGGTGCCGATCGAGCCGGTGGAGCCGAGCACGACCAGGTCACGGCGGGAGACCGCCCGGGGAGTCATGGGCTCCATCCTGCCGGACTAGCATGGCCCCGTGACGACGACCTCGATGACCAGCACCCCGGTGACCGGCGGCCCCGAGCTCCCCCAGGAGCGCCGCCTCGTCACCGCCATCCCCGGACCCCGCTCGCAGGAGAAGCTCGCCCGCCGCGCCCGGCACGTCGCGAAGGGAGTCGGCACCACCCTCCCGGTCTTCGTCGAGGCCGCCGGCGGAGGCGTGCTCGTCGACGCCGACGGCAACTCGCTGATCGACCTGGCGTCCGGGATCGCGGTCGCCAGCGTCGGCAACGCCGCGCCGCACGTGGTGGACCGGGTGGTCGACCAGGTGCGCGCCTTCACCCACACCTGCTTCATGGTCACCCCCTACGACGTGTACGTCGACGTCTGCGAGCAGCTCGCAGAGCTCACCCCCGGCGACCACGAGAAGCGCTCGGCGCTGCTCAACTCCGGTGCCGAGGCCGTCGAGAACGCCGTCAAGGTGGCGCGTGCGTACACCGGCCGCGACGCCGTCGCGGTGGTCGACCACGCCTACCACGGCCGCACCAACCTGACGATGGCGATGACGTCGAAGTCGATGCCCTACAAGCACGGGTTCGGCCCGTTCGCCGGTGAGGTCTACCGCGCGCCGATGTCCTACCCGTTCCGCGAGCCTCACCGCCGACGCGCCGATCACCGGTGCCGCCGCTGCCGACCGCGCGATCGACGTCCTGGAGAAGCAGGTGGGCGCCGACCAACCTCGCCTGCCTGGTCATCGAGCCGATCCTCGGCGAGGGCGGCTTCGTGGTCCCGGCCCCGGGCTTCCTGCCCCGGCTGCGCGAGTGGACCGCCGCGCACGGCATCGTCCTGGTCGCCGACGAGATCCAGACCGGCTTCTGCCGCACCGGCGACTGGTTCGCCTGCGACCACGAGGGCGTGGTGCCCGGACCTGGTCACCACCGCCAAGGGCATCGCCGGCGGGTTCCCGCTGGCCGCGGTGACCGGTCGCGCCGAGATCATGGACGCCGTGCACGTCGGCGGACTCGGCGGCACCTACGGCGGCAACCCGGTGGCCTGCGCGGCGGCGCTCGGCGCCATCGAGACCATGCAGGAGCTCGACCTGCGCCGTCGCGGGCCCGGGAGATCGGCACGCTGATGCACCGGCCGCCTGACCGCCATCGCCGACAAGCACGCCGGCCCTCGGCGACGTCCGCGGCCGCGGCGCGATGATGGCGGTCGAGATCGTCGGCGCGGGCGGCCCCACCCCTGACCCCGCCCGCGCCGGCGCGGTCTCGGCGTACTGCCACTCCCAGGGCGTGCTGACGCTGACCTGCGGCACCTACGGCAACGTGCTGCGCTTCCTGCCCCCGCTGGTGATCTCCGACGCGCTGCTCGACGAGGCGTTCGACGTGGTCGCTGCCGGGTTCGACACGACGCAGTGATCCGGGCGTTCCGTCCCCATCGGGGCGGACCGCTTCCTATCCTGGTGCCCGGGTGACCCGCACGGGGGTCCACGGGACATCACGGAGCAGCGCATGGCAGTGTCCGCGAGCGGGTCGTCGTTGGCGCTGCGCACCGTGCGCCGGCTCGCCGCGTCCGTGCTGCTGCTCGCGGTCGTGCTCGGCTACCTGTACGGGCCGCCGGCCGCACCCGCCACCCGCGAGGCCGCGATCAGCGCGTGCAACCGGCACGCACAGGGCAACGAGCGCAGCTTCCGGCTGACCTGGCACGTCGGTGTGTACCCGCACTGGACCTGCTGGGACGCCAGCCGGCCGGCGGCCGCCCCGGTCAGCCTGGGCTGGTGGGCCGGACCCGTCGGCCACCTCACCGAGGGCTGAGCCGGCGACCGCTCAGCGCGGCAGCCGGGCGAGCATGGCGGTGAGACCGTCGTGGTCGAGCTCCCGGACGTGCCCCATGCCCGCGAGCGCCCGCAGCGGGAAGTTCCCGATCACAGCCATCTCCCGCTCGTCACCGAGCGCGCCGCGCAGCCGGCCGTCCTCACCGGTGCCGACGCTCTCCCGCAGCAGCGCCGCCCCGGCCGGGTCGGCCAGCCACTCGTCGAGGGTGGACATCGGTCCGATCGGCGGTGCCACCCGGGGCGCCTCCACGTGCACGACGTGGGTCAGCGGCAGGTCCCGGGACGAGCGCCCCACGGCCACCTCGAACTCACCGGCCTCCAGGACCCAGGCACCGACGGTCTCGGACCAGAACGACAGGTCCCGTGCGGTGAGCTCGAAGACGGCGGTGCCGCTCTCCCCGGGCGCGAGGTCGAGCTTGGTGAACCCCTTCAGCTCGCGGACCGGCCGCGCGACGGTCGCCGCGACGTCCCGCACGTAGAGCTGGGCGACCTCCTTGCCGGCGCGCGGCCCGGTGTTGGTGACTCGGGCGGTGACGCGCAGCCGCAGGTCACCGTCGGCCCGCCGCCCGGTGACCTGCACGGCCAGGTCGTCGTAGCCGAAGCTGGTGTAGGAGAGCCCGTGCCCGAACGGGAAGCCGACCTGCCGGGCCAGCCGGTCGTACGCCCGGTAGCCGACGAACACGCCCTCCCCGTAGCGCACGTGACCCGAGTCGCCGGGGAAGTTCAGGAAGGCGCTCGTGTCCTCCAGCCGCAGCGGCACGGTCTCGGCCAGCCTGCCGCACGGGTTCGCCTTCCCGAGCAGCAGGTCCGCGACCGCGCCGCCGCCCGCCTGCCCGGTCAGCCAGCCCTCGAGGATCGCGCCGGCGTGCCGCTGCCAGGGCGCGGTCAGCACCGCCGACCCGTTGGCGAGCACCACCACCACGTGCTCGGTCGCCGCGGCGACCCGGCCGAGCAGGTCGACCTGCGCCGCGGGCAGGTCGAGGTGCGTGCGGTCGAAGCCCTCGGACTCGTCGGCGTCCGGGAGCCCGAGGAAGAGCACGGTGACATCGGCCGCCTGCGCGGCGGCGACCGCCTCGTCCGCGAGCGCGTCGTCCTGGACGGTCCGCGAGCCGCCCTCGGCGCGGAAGCCGGGGGCGAAGTCGACCCGGGTCCCGTCCGGTACGCCGGCCCGCAGCGCGTCGAGCGCGGTCTCCACCCGGGTCGGGTTCACCCGCGAGCTGCCGCTGCCCTGGAAGCGCGGCGTGCGCGCGAACTCGCCGAGCACCGCCAGCGTGCGGCCGCCGGACAGGTCGAGCGGGAGCAGGTCGCCGTCGTTCTGCAGCAGGACCGCGCACTCGCGGGCGGCCTGTCGGGCGAGGTCGTGGTGCGCCTCGAGGTCGACCGGCGTGCCGTCGTACCTCCCCGGCGCCCGGGCCGCCAGAGCCAGCACCCGGGCCACGGCCCGGTCCAGGACCGCCTCGTCCAGCTCCCCCGCGCGGACCGCGGCGACGACGGCGCGGTCGCTCCAGCCCAGCTGCGGCGGCATCTCCAGGTCGAGGCCGGCGGCCAGCGCCGCGACCCGGTCGTGCACGGCGCCCCAGTCCGAGACCACGACGCCCGTGAAGCCCCACTCCTCGCGGAGCACCGTGGTGAGCAGCCACGGATCCTGCGACACGTGCGTGCCGTTGACCCGGTTGTAGGAGCACATGACCGTCCACGGGTCGGCCTCGGTGACCACCCGCTCGAAGGCCGGGAGGTAGATCTCCCGGAGCGTGCGCTCGTCCACGTCGGCGCTGACCCGGACCCGGTCGGTCTCCTGGTTGTTCGCCGCGTAGTGCTTCACGGAGGTGCCCACCCCCTGGCTCTGCACCCCCCGGACGAACGCGGCCCCGAGCACTCCGGAGAGCAGCGGGTCCTCGGAGAGGTACTCGAAGTTGCGTCCGCACAGGGGCGAGCGCTTGATGTTGATACCGGGCCCGAGCAGCACCGCCACGTCCTCGGCGCGGCACTCGCGCCCCAACGCCTCGCCCACGGTGTGCACGAGGTCGGCGTCCCAGGAGGAGCCGAGCGCCGAGGCGGTGGGGAAGCAGGTGGCCGGGTTGCTCGACCCCAGCCCCACGTGGTCGACGTCGCCGGGCTGCTTGCGCAGGCCGTGCGGGCCGTCCGCGACCATCACCGCGGGGATGCCCAGCCGGGGCACGCCCGCGGTGTGCCAGAAGTCTGACCCCAGGCACAGGGACGCCTTCTCCTCCAGGGTGAGCTCGGCGAGCAGGGCGTCGACGTCCAGCGATGCGGTCATGTGCCGACCCTAGTGGCGGGTCGGCCGACAGCCGAGCACGCCGACGCCCGACCAGGGCACGTTCGCGCCCCGCGGGGGCCACCACCTGGTCGAGTGGGGGCCGACCTGGACGCCCCCGGCGCGGAGCGTCCGGGTGCCGGTCACTCGCCGATGTAGGACATCACGTGCTTGATGCGCGTGTAGTCCTCCAGCCCGTACATCGACAGGTCCTTGCCGTAGCCGGACTGCTTGAACCCGCCGTGCGGCATCTCGGCCACGATCGGGATGTGGGTGTTGATCCAGACGCAGCCGAAGTCCAGGCGCTTGGCCATCCGCATCGCCCGGCCGTGGTCCTTGGTCCACACCGAGGACGCCAGGCCGTACTTCACGCCGTTGGCCCAGCGCAGCGCCTGCTGCTCGTCGTCGAACCTCTGCACCGTGATCACCGGGCCGAAGATCTCGTCCTGGATCACCTCGTCGTCCTGGTGCAGGCCGGAGACCACGGTCGGCTCGTAGAAGAAGCCCCGGTCCCCCTGTCGCCTGCCGCCGGCGTCGACGCTCGCGTGGTCGGGGAGCCGGCTCATCATGCCGGTCACCCGGTCCAGCTGGTTCTTGTTGTTGAGCGCGCCGTAGAGCACGTCCTGGTCGGGTGCCCCGGTCCTGGTGGTGCGGGCCTGCTCGGTGAGCGCCGCGACGAAGTCGGCATGCACCCCCGGGCCGGCGAGCACGCGGGTGGCGGCCGTGCAGTCCTGGCCGGCGTTGAAGAAGCCGGCCGCGGCGATGCCCTCGGCGGCCGCGGCGACGTCGGCGTCGTCGAAGACGATGACCGGCGCCTTCCCGCCGAGCTCGAGGTGGGCCCGCTTGAGCTGGGCCGCCGCGGAGCCCGCGACCTCCATGCCGGCCCGCACCGAGCCGGTGATCGACACCATCTGGGGAACGGGGTGCTCGACGAGGGCGCGGCCGGTGCTGCGGTCGCCGCACACGACGTTGAAGACCCCCGGCGGCAGGAACTCCTGCGCCATCTCGGCGAACAGGACGGTCGAGGCCGGGGTGGTGTCGGAGGGCTTGAGGACCACGGTGTTGCCGGCGGCCAGGGCCGGGGCGATCTTCCAGACCATCATCATCAGCGGGTAGTTCCAGGGGGTCACCTGGGCCACCACCCCGATCGGCTCCCGCCGGATGCTGGAGGTGTGGTCCTTGAGGTACTCGCCGGTCGCGCGTCCCTCGAGGACCCGCGCCGCCCCGGCGAAGAACCGCAGCTGGTCGACGCAGGGCGGCACCTCCTCGCTGGCCGTCATCTCCAACGGCTTGCCGGTGTTCTCCGACTCCACGCGGACGTACTCGTCGGCGCGGGACTCCAGGGCGTCGGCGATCCTCAGCAGCGCCAGCTGACGCTCCGCGGGCGTGGTCTCCCCCCAGGTCTCGAAGGCGGTCCCGGCGGCGCGCATCGCGCGGTCCACGTCCTCGGCTCCCGAGGCGGCCGCCGCGGCGTACACCTCGCCGGTGGCCGGGTTGACCAGGTCGTAGGTGGCACCGTCGGCGGCGCCCACGGACGCACCGTTCACGATGTTGTGGAATCTCAGGTCGGCCATGGCGGCAGCCTAGAGGACCGCACGACCGATCCGACAGCGGTCCCTCGGCCATCCGGAGCACCTCGTCAGGAGTGCCCGGTCATGACCGTCGCCCGGCTCCGCGAGGGCGCGTCAGTAGCCCGCGGGCCGCTGGGGGACGTACACCCAGCGGTGGAAAAGACGACCGAGGTGCTGGCCGGAGACCCGCTGGGCGACGGCCACGAAGTCCGCGGTGGCCACCGGCCGGCCAGGGTCGCGGGCGGCCCACCGGCGCAGGATCGTGAAGAAGTCCGCGGACCCGACCCGCTGCCGCAGCGCCTGCAACGTCATGCTGCCGCGGGTGTAGACCGGGCTGCCGAACAGCTGGGCGGGTCCGGTCAGGGCACCCGGCGCCGGGCGCCACAACAAGGACGACGCGGGGTGGCCGTCGTACTGCTCCTGGAACCGCACCGCGGTGCTGGGCCCGCCATGGTTGGCCGCCCACAGGTTCGAGGCGTAGGTGGCGAACCCCTCGTTGAGCCAGATGTCACCCCAGTGGCGGGGCGTCACCGCGTCGCCGTACCACTGGTGCGCGAGCTCGTGGACGATCGTCGAGGTCCCCGGCACCCCGTCGTAGACCGGACGGTTCTGCGTCTCCAGCGCGTAGCCGACCCCGACGTCGTTGACGACCATGCCGGTGCTGGTCTGCGGGTACGGCCCGAACCGGCGCTCCTCGAACCGGATGATGCCCGGGATCAGCGCACGCTTCTCGGCCAGCGGGCCGAAGCGACGGGCGATGAAGCTCCAGACCGGCAGCCTCCGGCCGGTCGTCGTGCGCATCGTGGAGTGGAAGACCCGGTAGTCCCCGATCGAGACCATCGCCAGGTAGCTGGCCATCGGTCGGGTCTGCACCCAGGTCCACGTGGTCCGGCCCTTGACGGTCGTGCGCCCGCGCAGGTCGCCGCTGCCCGCGACCGGCAGCGCCGTGGGCGCGGTGACCCGGATCGAGTACGTCGCCTTGTCGCGGGGGGTGTTGTTGTTGGGGAACCAGGTGCTCGCGCCGACCGGCTCCGCGACGACGGTCGCGCCGCCGTCCGCGGTGGGCACCCAGCCGTCCTTGGCGCCGTCGGGGTCGATGTGGGTGACCGGCTTGCCCGCGTAGGTCACCCGGGTGACGAACGGGCCGGTGACCGGTCGGGCCGGGGTGACCACCAGCTTGTCGTGGTGTCTGCGGACGGCAGCCGCGCGGCCGTCCACCAGCACCTTGCTCACCCGGAGTCCCTCGAGGTCCAGGGAGAACGACGAGAGGGGGTGGGCGGCCCGGGCGAACACCGTGGTGGTCGCAGCGATCGCGCCCGTGGCCGAGGAGTAGCCGAGCCGGATCGCGTAGTGCCGCACGTCGTACCCGGTGTTGCCGATCGAGGGGAACAGCCGGTCGCCGGCGGACTGGCCGCCCGGCCTGGCCCCCGTCTGGCCCGACCCCACGCGGCCCTCCGCCGCGGGCGCCGCGCCCGTGACCAACAGGGCCAGGATCGCGGTGGCCGTCAGTGCTCGCAGCCCGGGACGCCGACGCGTCCGACCAGCCTTCTCCACGGCGTCTCCCCCGTCCGAGTCCCGGCGGCGACTCCGCACGGGCGCCGCCGCACGCTAGCACCGCGGACGCGGTCAGGGCGAACGCCCGACGCCTCCTGCCCGGTCGAGGACGCGGCGTGGAGTAGCGTCGCAGGATGGTCACGGTGATCCGGCTGGCGCGGGTGCTGGTCCTGCTCGCGCTGGCGGCCCTGACCTCGTGGCTGGTGGTCGGCCTCGTCGTGCTCGACACCAGCGCGGTCGAGAAGACGGTTCTCGTGGTGCTGACCGTCGCGGTCATCGCGCTGGCGGCGAAGGTCTCGACCGTGACGCTCGCGGCCGAGCGCCGGCTCAGGCACTGACCCCCCGCCCGCGCAGCGCCCGTTGGACCTGCCGCCGGGACCCGCCGTGGCGGCCGGCCGCTCGTCGCGCCTACTGGCGCTCTCCGACCGGGATCGGCACGGCGACGGTGCTGCCGGGTTGGGCAAGCGGGCACGCCCAGGCCGGGTCGTAGGCGCAGGAGGGGTTGTAGGCGAAGTTGAGGTCCAGGACCAGGCGTCCCTCCGACGTCCCCAGGTCCGCACCCTTCACGGTGTCGACGAGGTAGCGACCGCCGCCGTAGGTGCCTCCCGCGGCCCCGGCGGAGGCGTCCTTGACCGGCACGAACAGCCCGCCTCCGTAGGACGCGAGGCGCCACACGTCGAGTCGGCCGACGCCGGGCAGGTCGGCGACGCCGAGCCGCTCGAAGGGCACGGCCCCGTCGGTGCCGGTGGCGAGCTCGATCCGGCTCCCGGCGGCGGGGACGACCTCGACCTCGAAGCGCCAGTCCGGGTCGTAGGCCGGCACCGGCAGGCCGGCGAAGGAGGCGCGCTGCGCCGGCAGCAGCGGGGACGCCGGATGCGACGCGAACAGGTCGTCGCGGGTCCGCCGCCACAGGTCGTGCCCGGCGGCGTGGTCGTCGGTGGCCCGCACCGCGGCGTACAGCCCGAACACCCGGCGCCGCCAGTCCAGGATGTCGAAGGCGTCCATCCCGGGAGGCTACCCAGCAGGCCGCTGCCGTCCCGCGCCGGGTCGACCGGTGGGTCCGCGGCGACCGGATCGGCGGCGTGGGCGTGGCTCGGGGTCAGGCCGCGTCGTCGAGCGGCAGCCCGGCCCGCCCCAGCACCTGCTCGACGCGGCGGCGCTCGACGTCCAGGTCGGGGCCCGGCGACAGGACCCCGAGCAGGTGCTCGACGCCGAACGCCTGACAGGCCTCGGTCAGGACCTGGTCGTAGGCGCGACGGCATCCCTCGACGCGCGCGAACGACATCCCGTCCGGGACGTAGCGGTAGCGTCGTCCGAGCCGGTAGGCGTCCGCGGCGATCACCTCGATCGGGCGGCCCGCCGGGCGTTCCGGCCGCACCCAGCCGATCGGCACCCGCGCCGCGAGCGCGACCAGGCGCACCCGGAGCCGGGCGAGCCGCGGCGAGCCCAGCATCGCCGCCAGCAGGACGAGGATCAGCAACCCCAGGGCCGCGGCAGGATAGGCCTGCATGGACTCCATGATAGGTCTCCCCGGCTCGGACCGGTCGCCACGTTCAGAGACGTGCCCCGCGGGGCACGGTGCACAGGTGTCCACCTCCGCACCGACCGGCCCTGAGGCGTGGCTGCTCAGCCGGGCCGAGCGGGCCAACCCGCACACCAGGCTCGACGACCGGCAGCCAGGGGAACGGGCCTGGTCGGAGGGGAACGTCGTCCGGCCGCTGGTGCACGGCGCCACCTACTTCGCCGAGCTGTACGAGCGTCTGGAGGCCACCCGCCCGGGTGACCTGGTGCTGTTCACGGACTGGCAGGGGGACGCCGACGAGCGCCTCACCGGGGAGCCGGGCAGCGAGATCGGCGAGGTGCTCGCGCGTGCGGACGAGCGCGGCGTGGACGTCCGCGGCCTGGTCTGGCGCTCGCACTGGAAGCGGCTCGGCTTCACCGCGGGAGAGAACCGGCGGCTCGGGGAGGAGCTGCAGCAGCGCGGGGCCGAGGCACTGCTGGACATGCGGGTGCGCGTGGGCGGCTCCCACCACCAGAAGTTCATCGTGATCCGGCACCGGGCCGACCCGGCGCGCGATGTCGCCTTCGTGGGCGGGATCGACCTGTGCCACGGCCGCCGCGACGACGCGGACCACCTCGGCGACCCGCAGACCCAGCCGTTGGCGGAGGAGTACGGCGCGACGCCGCCCTGGCACGACGTGCAGACCGCGATCAGTGGCCCCGCGGTGCACGACGTGGAGACGGTCTTCCGCGAGCGGTGGGAGGACCCGACGCCGCTGAGCCGCAACCCGGTGTACGTCGTGCAGGACCGGGTGCTGGGCCTGGACCTGAGCCCGGACCCGCTGCCGCCGCAGGCCCCGCCGCCACCTCCGGTCGAGGGCGGCACGCACGCGGTGCAGCTGCTGCGCACCTACCCCGACCTGCGGTGGGGACGCGACTACGCCTTCGCGCGCGGCGGCGAGCGCAGCGTCGCCCGGGGCTACGCCAAGGCCGTGCACCGGGCCCGGCACCTCGTGTACGTCGAGGACCAGTACCTGTGGAGCCACGACGTCGGCCGGCTGTTGGCCGACGCACTCCGGGAGCAGGCGGGGCTGCAGCTGGTCGCCGTCGTCCCGCTGCACCCCGACCTCGGCGGGGCCGTGTCCCGCACGCCGCAGCTCCTCGGCCGCCGCCGAGCCATGCTCGACCTGCTGCGCGCCGCCCCCGACCGGGTGGCCGTCTACGGCCTCGAGAACCACCACAGCACCCCGGTCTACGTGCACGCCAAGGTCTGCGTGGTCGACGACGCCTGGACCGCCGTCGGCTCGGACAACCTGAACCGGCGCTCCTGGACGCACGACTCCGAGCTGAGCGCGGTGGTCGTCGACGCCGCCGCTTCCCCGGAGCGGGCCTCCGGGGGCGTCGCCGCGCCGTCGGTCGGCTACGGCCTGCGGCTCCGGCTGCGGCTCGCCGCCGAGCACCTGGACCGGGTGATCGACCCGGGGCCGGACGGCGAGGACGGCGATGGCGGGCTGCTCGCGGCGATGGCCGACTGCGTCGACCCCGCAGGGATGGTCGCGGCGTTCGCGCGGAGCGCGGCGGCGCTGGATGCCTGGCACGCCGACGGGCGGGTGGGGCCACGGCCGCCGGGACGGCTGCGCCGGGTCGCCGCACCACGACTGGGGCCGGTGGCACGCCTGCTCGCCGCACCGGCGTACCGGCTGGTCCACGACCCCGACGGTCGCCCGCGCCGGCTCCGGCGTCGGGCGGACTTCTGAGCCGGGCGACCTCCCACCGGGCGACCTCCCACCGGGCGACCTCCCGGCTCGAGACCTGGGGAGCGGGACGCCGACCAGGACCAGCGCTCCGATCACGTGCAGCCGCCAGGGCACGGCGCGACGGCAGCGTCAGGCGACCACCCGGTCACGACCGGCGCGCTTGGCCAGGTACATCGTCTGGTCCGCGCGCTGGAGCAGGGCGGTCGCGGACTCCGAGCCGTCCCAGCAGGTCACGCCCACCGAGCACGTCTGCCCCTGCGGTGTCGTACGACGGAGCGCCTCCAGTCGCGCGACCGCCTCGGGCAGGTCGCAGCCGGGCAGTACCACCAGGAACTCCTCGCCGCCGACCCGCACCAGCGCGTCGGCGCTGCGCAGCGCCGACCGCCAGCTGAGCGCCGCCTCCTGGAGCAACGCGTCGCCGGCCGGATGTCCGCACGAGTCGTTGTAGGCCTTGAAGTGGTCGAGGTCGACCACCGCGAGGCACAGCGGCGTTCCGGCCCGACCGGCTCGCTCCAGCTCCCGCTTGAGCAGCCCGTCGAGGGCCCGCCGGTTCGGCAACCCGGTCAGGACGTCGGTGAGCGCCTCGACCGACAGCCGGTCGACCAGGGCAGCACGCTCGAGCGCGACCTCGACCTCGGCCACCAGCAGCGGCAGCAGTGCCTCGACCCGGGCGGGCAGCGCCTCGACCGGGTCCGCCCACACCACCGTGATCACACCGATCGTCCGGCCGCCGCTGAGCACCGGCTCGAAGAGCACGCTGGCCACGTCCGCCTCGGCGAGCAGCGGCTGGGCCGCCCGGAGGGCGCTCGCCTCGGGCACGAAGCCGCGCTGTCCGGACCGGTAGGCGGCCACCGTCCCGGCGCGGCCGTCGGTCGACATCGCCCGCGAGCAGGGGATGACACCGTCGGCGCCGACCAGCACCAGCTCGGACCCGACCGGCTGGTAGAGCCCCACACCGCGGGCCCCGCACACGATCCGCACCGCGCGGCAGACGGCTCGGCGGGCCGCGGCCGGGTCCGAGCTGAGCGCGAGCTCGCGGTGCGCGGTGGCCAGCACCTCGATGTCGCGCACGTGCTCGGTGAGCCGCTCCTGGGTCTCCCGCGACGCGGTCACGTCCAGCACGGAGCCGTCGAGGAGGAAGCGGTCCCCGACCTGCCGCACGCGGCCCCGGGTGCGCACCCAGCGGGTCTGCCCGTCCGCGCCGCACAGCCGGTACTGCACGTCGAGCACGCCGGAGGCCTTCGCGACCTCGTGCGCCCGGTCGAACCGGGCGACCTCGTCGGGGTGGATGTAGTCGACCCAGCGGGCGTGACGCGCCTGCTCCACCGACAGACCGAGGAACCGCTCCCGGCACGGGCCCGCGAAGCGCAGCAGGTAGCTGCCGTCGACGAGGAACTCGCCGCTGTACACGTACTCCTCGATCGCGCCCAGGATCCGGGTCAGCGTCGCGTTCTCGTCCCTGAGCCGGTCCAGCTCGCTGACCGGCGGCCGCCGCTCTGCCGCCCGGTCGACCACCTGACCGACCACCTGGCCGTCCACCGGCTCCATCACCGGCCCGACCCCTGCGTCTGCACCCCACTCCGCCTCAGCCACATCCCCCATGGCCGCAGTATCGGTCGCCCGCGCCTGGCTCTGAAGACAGCGCGGTCGAAGCCGGCCAGGCCGGACGCAAGCTCCACGCAGGCCGGGGGCTAATTGGGGCATTCCGCCACGAATCATCCCACCGTGCCTCTACCGTGAGACCCGGGTCGGAGCGTCGCGACGTCGGGAGGCAGTGGGATGGGGACCAGCGCGGCCACGCGTGCTCGTGGAGCGGTCACGATCCTGGTGACCCTGGTGATCGTGCTCGCCGAGTTCGCCTTCCTGATGTCCGTCTACCACCTCGGCGACCGCGTGGAGCGGGCCGGGGCCGCACACGCCCGCGTCGCCGGCACGCTGCAGGCCTGGGGACCGGACCACGACGTCAGCGCGGTCACCTCCGCTGTGGCCGCGCTCGCGGACCTCGAGCCGGAGCGCAGCGCGAGGCTCCGCAGCCTGACCAGCGTCTGGGCGGCCGACCCGGAGAGGACCGGCCTGCGCGCGCTGCGCGCTGCCGACGACGACCTCGGCCGTGCGCTGGCGGCCGACGAGCGCCGCGTCGACCTGCACGCCGCGCTGATCCTGGCCACCTTGCTGGTGCTGGTCTCGATCGGCTGGTTCTTCTGGTTCCGCCGGCTGGTGCGCCGGCACCGCGAGCTGCAGCGGGCGATGACCGAGCGGCAGACCCTGGACGCCGGCGAGCGACGGCTGCTGGCCCTGGTCCGCAACAGCGTCGACGTGGTCGCCGTGCTCGAGCCCGACTCCACCGCCTCCTTCGTCAGCCCGTCGGCCGCGACCGTGCTCGGGCTCTCCCCCGAGGCTCTCACCGGCCACCGCTTCGTGGACCTGCTGGTGCCGGCCGACGTCCCGATGTTCGTCCGCGCGCTGGCCGGGTCCCGCGACGGCGAGCAGCCGGTCGTGGTGCGGGTGCGCCATGCCGACGGTCGCGAGCTGGTCGTCGAGGGCACCCTCAACAACCTGCTCACCGAGCCCTCGGTCAACGGCTGGGTGCTCACCGTCCGCGACGTCAGCGACCGGCACGCGTTGCAGGAGGAGCTCAGCTACCAGGCCTTCCACGACCCGCTGACCGACCTGCCGAACCGGCAGCTCTTCGGTGACCGGCTCGCGCACGCCTTGCGCCGCCGGGACCGTGCCACCGAGCCGCTCTCCGTGCTCTTCCTCGACCTCGACGACTTCAAGCACGTCAACGACTCACTGGGGCACGACGTCGGCGACCGGTTGCTGGTGACCGTGGCGGAGCGGATCAGCGCGGTCGTCCGGCAGGGCGACACCGCCGCCCGGCTCGGCGGCGACGAGTTCGCGGTGCTGATGGAGTCCGCGGACGCGACCCAGGCGCGCGAGATCGCCGAGCGGCTGCTGACCGCGCTGGCCGCGCCGATCTCGATCGACGGCGACCAGCACTCGCTGCGGGCCAGCATCGGGCTGTCCCAGGCGATGCCCGGGGAGACCAACCGCGAGGAGACCCTGCGCAACGCCGACGTCGCGATGTACTGGGCCAAGGACCGGGGCAAGGGCCGGGTCGCGGTCTACGAGGCCGGCCTGCACGCCGAGGCGCTGGACCGGCTGGCGCTCCGCGGTGAGCTGCAGCGGGCGATCCGCGAGGACGAGCTGGTGCTGCACTACCAGCCCACCGTCGACCTCGACTCGCTGCGGATCACCGGGTTCGAGGCGCTGGTGCGCTGGCAGCATCCCCACCGGGGCCTGCTGCCACCCTCGGAGTTCCTGCCCGTCGCCGAGGCGAGCGGGCTGATCGTGCCGCTGGGCAGCTGGGTGCTGCGTGAGGCGTGCCGGGCCGGCGTCACCCTGCAGACCGACACCCACCAGCCGTCGATCGCGGTCAACGTGGCCGCCCAGCAGCTGGCCCGCACGGACTTCGCCGACGAGGTCGTCGAGGTGCTCCAGAGCACCGGGATGCCGGCGGAGCGGCTGGTCCTCGAGATCACCGAGGGCACCCTGCTCGACGACATGGACGGCTGCGTGGCCGCCCTCGCCCGGCTGCGCGCCCGCGGCGTGCGCGTCGCGATCGACGACTTCGGCACCGGCTACAGCTCACTGTCCTACCTCGCCCAGCTCCCCGTCGACGTCCTCAAGGTCGACAAGTCGTTCGTGGACCAGGTCTGCGGCCCCCGGCCGGACACCTCCCTGCTGGAGGCGATCATCGCGATGGGTCACGGGATGCGGCTGGCCACGGTCGCCGAGGGCGTCGAGGAGCCCGAGCAGGCCGCCTGGCTCCAGCTGGCCCGCTGCTCGATGGGCCAGGGCTACCTGTGGTCCCGACCGGTCGAGCTCGAGCACGCCCGCACCCTGCTGCTGCGCGGCACCGCCGCCTGGCTGCCCACCGCGTCCTGACCCCCCGCGGGCACGGCCAGGGCGCCGGGGCCCGGTCAGTCCCGGCGCAGGGCAGGTCGCATCAGGTCCAGCACTCCGGCATCCTCGATCGTCGACGGGACCCTCGCGTCCTTGCCGTCCGCGATCTCGCGCATCGTCTTGCGCAGGATCTTGCCGCTGCGGGTCTTCGGGAGCCCCCCGACGACTGCCACGTCCCGGAACGCCGCCACCGCGCCGATCTCGTCGCGCACCTTCGCGACCAGCTCCCGGCCGATCTCGTCCGGATCCTGCTCGACGCCCGCCTTGAGCACCACGAAACCGCGCGGCACCTGCCCCTTCAACGCGTCCGCGACCCCGATCACCGCGCACTCCGCCACCGCGGGATGGGTGGCGATCACGGCCTCCATCGACCCGGTGGACAGCCGGTGCCCGGCCACGTTGATGACGTCGTCGGTGCGGCCCATCACGAACAGGTAGCCGTCCTCGTCGACGTATCCGCCGTCTCCGGACAGGTAGTACCCCTCGAAGGCCGACAGGTACGACGACACGTACCGCTCGTCGTCGCGCCACAGCGTGCTCAGGGTCCCCGGTGGCATCGGCAGCCGCAGGCAGATCGCGCCCTCCTCCCCCGGCCCGACCGGCGTGCCCTGCTCGCCCAGCACGTGGACCTGGTACCCGGGGACCGGCACCGTCGGCGACCCGGGCTTGATCGGCATCGGGTCCAGGCCGCGCAGGTTGGCGGCGATCGGCCAGCCGGTCTCGGTCTGCCACCAGTTGTCGACCACCGGGACCCCGAGCATGTCGGTGGCCCAGTGGTAGGTGTCCGGGTCCAGCCGTTCCCCGGCCAGGTACAGCGTCCGGAAGGCGCTCAGGTCGCGACCCGCCAGGTGCCGGCCCTGCGCGTCCTCCTTCTTGATCGCCCGGATCGCGGTCGGCGCGGTGAACAGCGCCTCGACCCTGTGCTCTGCGATCACCCGCCAGAACGACCCGGCGTCCGGGGTGCCGACCGGCTTGCCCTCGTAGAGCACGGTCGTGGCGCCGGTGATCAGCGGCGCGTAGACGATGTAGGAGTGCCCGACCACCCAGCCGACGTCCGAGGCGGTCCACCAGACCTGGCCGGCGTGCACGTCGTAGATGTTCGGCAGCGACCAGGCCATCGCCACCGCGTGGCCGCCGTTGTCGCGGACGATGCCCTTGGGCCGGCCGGTCGTGCCCGAGGTGTAGAGCACGTAGAGGGGGTCGGTGGCCGCGACCTCCACGCACTCGGCGGGCTCGGTCGCACCGGCCTTGATCGCGGTGTCCCAGTCGACGTCGCGCGGCTCCTGCAGCTCGGCCACCGCCTGCGGGCGCTGCTTGACGATCACGCCGGCCGGCTGGTGCTCGGCCAGCTCGAGCGCACGGTCGACGATGGGCTTGTACTCCACTACCCGGCTCGGCTCGATGCCGCAGGAGGCGATGACGACCACCGTCGGCTTCGCGTCGTCGATGCGGACCGCGAGCTCCTTCGGCGCGAAGCCTCCGAACACCACCGAGTGCACGGCGCCGATCCGGGCGCAGGCCAGCATCGCCACGACCGCTTCAGGGATCATCGGCATGTAGATCACCACGCGATCGCCCTTGCCGACCCCGAACTGCCGCAGCGCGCCGGCGAACGCGGCGGTCCGCTCGAGCAGCTTCGCGTAGCTGACGGTGGTCTGTGTGCCGGTCACCGGGCTGTCGTGGATGAGAGCGGTGCGGTCCCCGTGCCCACGCACGACGTGCCGGTCCAGCGCGTTGTAGCAGGTGTTCAGGGTCGCGTCGGGGAACCACCGGTAGAACGGCGGGTGGTCGTCGTCGAGGATCCGGCCGGGCTTCTTGATCCAGTCGACGAGCCCGGCCTGCTCGGCCCAGTACCCCTCGGGGTCCTCGATGCTCCTGGCGTGCTCGGTGCGGTAGTCGGCCATGACCCCATCTTGCTGACCCGGCGGCCCGGAGACCAGGGTGGGTGCCCCTCGGGGTGGCTGCGGCGGCCGGGCAGGATGACGGGATGAGGAGCTCGCGCCGCCGTACCGTGGAGATCGAGTCGCTGACCGAGCTCGACCACCGGGTCGCCCGGGGAGTCACCTCGCTGGCCGGTTGGCGCCTGCAGGATCTCGACCTGCGCGCCCACACCGAGCTGCTGGACCGGGTCGACCCGCACGAGTCGCTGTTCCTCGGGTGCCGCTTCGAGGCGGGCGTCGAGGAGCGGCTGCGGGCCCGCGGCGCTCTGGTCTTCCCGACCGTCCCGGACGTGCCACTGAACCCCTACCGCGCCGGCCTCTACACCCCCGACGAGCTGTATCACGGGCTCTCGGAGCAGCCCGGCGCCGTCGGCTCGTACGCAGCCACGCTGGACGCCCGCGTCTACGCGTGGGTCACCCGGACCCGCGGCGACCTGTCCGCGCACCTCGCGGCGGCGCTGCACGACCTCGCGGTCGACGACGCCCTGACCGAGCACCTGGCCGGGCAACGGCCGGTCGGGGTGATGGGCGGTCATCTGGCCGCCCGCGGATCCACCGGCTACCTGGAGGCCGCGGTGCTCGGCCGGGCGCTGACCCGGGCCGGGCTGCGCGTGGCCACCGGCGGAGGGCCCGGCGCCATGGAGGCCGCCAACCTCGGCGCCTACCTGGCCCGGCACGACGACGACGTGCTCGGCGAGGCGATCGGGCTGCTCGCGACCGTGCCGGACCACCGCGGGGCGGTCGAGGCCTGGGCGCGCACCGCGTTCGACGTACGGCGCCGGTGGCCGGACGGCGCGTCCTCGCTGGGCGTGCCGACCTGGTTCTACGGGCACGAGCCGCCGAACGCGTTCGCCAACCAGGTCGCGAAGTACGTCCGCAACGCCATCCGCGAGGACGTGCTGCTGCACGTGTGCACGGCGGGCGTGGTGTTCCTCCCGGGTCGGGGCGGCACCGTGCAGGAGGTCTTCCAGGACGCCTGCGAGAACTACTACGCGACCGCCACCGAGGTGGCCCCGATGGTGCTGGTCGGGGTGGACTACTGGACCCGTGAGCTGCCCGTGTGGCCGCTGCTCGAGACGCTGGCGCGCGGCCGGGAGATGGAGCAGCGGGTGCACCTGGTGGACGATCCCGCCGAGGTGGCGGCGCTGCTGCTGGCCACCGAGCCGGCCGCAGGATGAGCACCGCGGCGTCGGCGCCGGGTGCGACACTTCGCGGGTGAACCGGTTCTCCGCGACGTCGAGCTCCGAGGCCGTGGTCGCAGCCGACCGGGAGACCATCTGGGCCGTGCTGACCGACCCGGACATGCTGCCCGCGCTGACCCCGATGCTCAGCCACATCGTCACCGACGGCGACCTGTGGCGCTGGGAGATGACCCGCATCGGCGTCCTGGGCGCGAGCATCAGCCCGAGCTTCACCGAGCGGATGGTGTTCCTCCCGCCCTCCCGCATCGAGTACACGCACGCGCCGCCGGCCGGCCGACGGGAGCACACGGCCGCCGAAGGCTGGTACGACCTTCTCGAGGTCGAGGAGGGCACCCACCTCCGGATCGGCCTCACCGTGTTCGTGGACCTGCCCCTGGCCAGGGTCGCCGCCCCGGCGGTCCGTCGGGTGATGGAGTCGGTGATGGCCCGGATCGGGGACCGGTTCGCCGCCAACCTGCGCGAGCACCTCGGGCTCCCGCGCTGACCCCGCGTGCCACCGGCGCCCGACGCGGCTCAGGAACGGCGACCGAACGCCACCAACCGGAAGACCGGGTCGCCGTCACCGGCCGACCCCCAGGGACTCGTGCCACTGAAGTCGGTCTCGCCGACCGGGGTCAGCCCGAGGTCCGCGAGCAGGTCCAGCACCCGGTGGTACTCGTCGGCGGGACGAGCCGGCCGACCGTGCGCCCGGTCCTTGTCCACCGTGCACACCAGCCGGCCTCCAGGGCGCAGCACCCGCACCATCTCGCGCAGCACGAGGTCCGCGACCGGCACCGGCAGCAGGTGCAGCAGCCAGACCGCGGCGACCACGTCCACGGCGGCGTCCCGCACCGGGAGCCGGTCCGCCGCGGCGGCAAGCACCCGCCCGGGCAGCCGGTCCCCGGCCAAGGCCAGCATCCCCAGCGAACGGTCGACGACCACGCAGGAGAACCGGGACCGCTGCAGCTCGACGGTCACGATGCCGGTCCCCCCGCCTACGTCGAGCAGCAGGCTCGCCCCGCCTGCGGACCGGCCGACCAGCGCCTCGAGAGCCGCAGCGGCCGCACCCGCCCGCCGCTCGCCGCCCCGGGTGCGGTCGTACACCGGGGCCTCGGCGTCGTAGTAGCCGACGTCGCCCACGCCACGGTCCTTCGCGGTCAGACGTCGGTGGCCGCGAGCTGCCCGCAGGCCCCGTCGATGTCGCTGCCGCGGGTGTCGCGCACGGTGGTCGGCACGCCCTTCGCCTCGAGCCGGCGCACGAACTCACGCTCCACCTCGGGCCGCGAGGCGGTCCACTTCGAGCCCGGCGTCGGGTTCAACGGGATCAGGTTCACGTGCACCCAGCCCCAGTCGCCGTACGACGTGAGCACGTCGCCGAGCAGGTCCGCCCGCCAGGCCTGGTCGTTGATGTCGCACATCATCGCGTACTCGATGGACACCCGCCGCTTGGTCACCCGCGCGTAGTTCCACGCGGCCTCGACGGCCTCGTGCACCGACCAGCGGGTGTTGATCGGGACCAGCTCGTTGCGCAGCTCGTCGTCCGGAGCGTGCAGGGACAGCGCCAGCGTCACCGGGATGCCCTCCTCGGCGAGCTGGTTGATCCGCGGCACCAGACCGACCGTGGACAGCGTGATGCCCCGCGCCGACATGCCCAGGCCGTCGGGCGCCTTCTCGGTCAGGCGACGGATGGCGCCGATCACCGCGCGGTAGTTGGCCATCGGCTCGCCCATGCCCATGAAGACCACGTTGGAGACCCGTCCCGGCCCGCCCGCGACCTCGCCGCGCGCCAGCGACCGGGCACCGGCGACCACCTGCTCGACGATCTCGCCGGTGGACATGTTGCGCTGCAGGCCACCCTGGCCGGTGGCACAGAACGGGCAGGCCATGCCGCAGCCGGCCTGCGACGACACGCACATCGTCACGCGGCCGGGATAGCGCATCAGCACGGACTCCACCAGCGCCCCGTCGAAGAGCCGCCACAGCGTCTTGCGGGTCGCCCCCTTGTCGGCCTCCAGCGTGCGCAGCGGGGTCATCAGCTCGGGGAGCAGGGTGGTCACCAGCTGGGCCCGCTCGGCGGCCGGCAGATCGGTCATCTGCTCCGGGTCGTCCACGAGCCGGGAGAAGTAGTGGGTGGCGAGCTGCCGGGCGCGGAAGCCGGGCAGCCCCGCCTCGACGAGCAGCGCCTTGCGCTCGTCCGCGTCGAGGTCGGCCAGGTGGCGCGGCGGCTTGCGGCGGCCGCGCGGCTCGTCGAAGACGAGCGGGAGGGTCTTCGGCTGGTCAGGCATGATGCCTCAGTCTCCCACCCGGGTGCCGCCGGTCACCAATCGCGACCGGGCGAGACCGCTCACACGTCGCGGGCCTCGGCGGACCCGGCGGACGGACGTCAGAAGACCAGGTAGTGCAGGAGCAGCCAGGTCGGCGCCGCCGTGGCCAGCAGGGAGTCGAGCCGGTCCATCAGCCCGCCGTGCCCGGGGATGATCTGCGACATGTCCTTGATGCCGAGGTCGCGCTTCATCACCGACTCGCACAGGTCGCCGAGCGTGGCCATCACCACCGCGATCAGGCCCAGCAGCACCCCGACCCACCAGCGGCCGTCCAGCAGGTAGGAGACCGTCAGCCAGCCGACCAGGACGCAGGAGACCGCGGAGCCGGCGAACCCCTCCCAGGACTTCTTGGGCGAGATCACCGGCGCCATCGGGTGCCGCCCGGCGACCACGCCGACCGCGTAGCCCCCGATGTCGGAGGCGGTGGTGACCAGGATGAACGTCACGATCGCCAGGGCCCCGCGGTCCTCGCGGAGCAGCAGCGCGACGAAGCTGCCCAGGAACGGCACGTACACGATCGTGAAGACCGCGGCGGTGGCGTCCATCACGTAGCCGGTCACCCCGCCGCGCAGCCGCCAGAGCATGCTGGCCAGCGCGGTCACCGCGGTCGCCGTGACCAGCGTCGGAGCGCCGAAGAGGTAGGCCGAGAGCACCATCACCGTGCCCCCGGCCATCACCGGGCCGCGGGTCAGCCGGATCGCGCCGGTCGCGAACGCGTGCCCGAGCTCCCAGACCGCGACCAGCACGGCCGCGACGACGATCAGCATGAACGCCGGCTTCCAGAACACCAGCGAGACGATGATCCCGAGGCCGAGCACCACTCCGGAGCCGATCGCCGCGGGCAGGTTGCGTCCGGCGCGGCCGGTGGCCGGAGGGACGGGAGGCGCCGGCACCGACGGGTCTGAGGGGCTCATGACGGGCGGCCCTCAGACCTCGAGGAGCTCTGCCTCCTTGTGCTTGAGCATCTCGTCGATCTCGTCGGTGTGCTTCTTGGTGATCCCGTCGAGCCGCTTCTCCGCACCGGTGACGTCGTCCTTGCCGACCTCGCCGTCCTTCTCCAGCTTGTCCATCTGCTGCTTGGCGGCGCGGCGGATGTTGCGGATCGCGATCTTGCCGTCCTCGGCCTTGCTCTTGGCCATCTTGATGTAGTCCTTGCGGCGCTCCTCGGTGAGCTCCGGCAGCGTGACCCGGATGGTCTTGCCATCGTCGGTGGGGTTCACCCCGAGGTCGGAGTCCCGGATCGACTTCTCGATCGCGGACATCGCGCTGGCGTCGTACGGGCTGATGATGATCACCCGCGGCTCGGGCGCGGAGAACGACGCGAGCTGCTGCAGCGGGGTCGGCGTGCCGTAGTAGTCGGCGGTGAGCTTGTGGAACATCGAGGGGTTGGCACGCCCGGTGCGGATCGCCGCGAAGTCCTCCCGGGTCACCTCGACGGCCTTCGTCATCTTGCTGTCGGCCTCGTTGAGGCTCTGGTTGATCACGGCTGCTCCTCTGTTCTGATCGTGGTCGTACGTCGGACGGTCCGCCCCTGGCGCGCGGCCCGCGCTGCTGGTCTAGGCGTCGCGGGCGACCGTCGTGCCGATCTTCTCACCCGCGACGACCCGGGCGATGTTGCCCTCGTCGGACAGGTTGAACACGATCATGTTCAGGTCGTTGTCGCGGCTCAGGCTGGCCGAGGTCGCGTCAGCCACCTTCAGTCCCCTGGCCAGGAACTCGTCGTAGGTCAGGTGGTCGAACTTCACGGCCTCGGGGTTCTCGTGCGGGTCGGAGTCGTAGACCCCGTCCACGCCCTGCTTGCCCATCAGGATCACCTGCGCGCCGATCTCGAGCGCCCGCTGAGCGGCGACCGTGTCGGTGGAGAAGTAGGGCATCCCTGCGCCGGCGCCGAAGATCACCACCCGGCCCTTCTCGAGGTGCCGCATGGCGCGCCGTGGGATGTACGGCTCGGCGACCTGGCCCATCGCGATCGCGGTCTGCACCCGGGTCTCGACGCCCTGCTTCTCGAGGAAGTCCTGCAGCGCCAGGCAGTTCATCACCGTGCCGAGCATGCCCATGTAGTCGGCGCGGGCCCGGTCCATGCCGCCCTTCTGCAGCTCGGCGCCGCGGAAGAAGTTGCCGCCGCCGACGACGATCGCGACCTCGACCCCGGTGCGGACGACGTCGGCGATCTCCCGGGCGATGCCGTTGACCACGACGGGGTCCACGCCGACCCGACCGCCGCCGAACACCTCACCGGAGAGCTTCAGCAGGACACGCTTGTAGGCGGTCACGAGGGGTCCTTTCGGGGGCGGGACGAGATCGGGCGGGCCCGGACCCGGACGTGCGAGGAGGCCGGTCCGACGATGTGGTGTCGAGCCACGGGACCGGCCTCCTCGGCGAACGGCGTGCGGGTGCTGACCACCCTAGTTGATCCTCAGATCGACGCGTTCACTGGCCGATCTCGAAGCGGGCGAAGCGCTTGACGCTCACGCCGGCCTCGTCGAGCACGGCCTTGACGGTCTTCTTGGAGTCCTGCACGGACGGCTGGTCGAGCAGGGCGACCTGCTTGAAGTAGCCGTTCAGCCGGCCCTCGACGATCTTGGGCAGCGCCTGCTCGGGCTTGCCCTCCTCGCGAGCGGTCGCCTCGGCGATCTCGCGCTCCTTGGCGACCACCTCGGCGGGCACCTCGTCGCGGGAGACGAACTCCGGGCGCATCGCCGCGATCTGCATCGCTGCGCCGCGGGCGACGTCCTCGCTGCCGCCGTCGTACTCGACGAGCACGCCGACCGCCGGCGGCAGGTCCGAGGCGCGGCGGTGCATGTACGTCGCCACCGGGCCGTCGAAGACCGCGACGCGGCCGAGCTCGATCTTCTCGCCGATCTTGACCGCGAGCGCCGCGACGACGTCGCCCACCGTCGAGTCCCCCAACGGGACGGCCTTCAGGGCCTCGGCGTCGGCGGACTTCGCCGTGGACGCGGCGTCGGCGACCTGCTGGGCGATCGCGACGAACTCGTCGCTCTTGGCCACGAAGTCGGTCTCGCAGTTGAGCTCGACGAGCGCGGTGCCCGAGGCGGCCACCAGGCCGGCGGAGGCGGTGCGCTCGGCGCCCCGCTTCTCGGCCTTGGCCTGACCGTGCACGCGCAGGATCTCGACGGCCTTGTCGAAGTCGCCGTCGGCCTCGGTGAGCGCCTTCTTGCAGTCCATCATGCCCGCGCTCGTGATGTCGCGGAGCCTCTTGACGTCGGCGGCGGAGATGTTCGCCATGTCTGCACTCCTCGTGCTGGTGTAGGTCTGTCGTGGTGGGGGTCGGGGCGCAACGGCCGGGACCGTTCGGCACACCCCGGGGTGAGCACCGACGAGAGCGCGGGTCGTGGTCGACCCGCGCTCCCGTCGCGGTGGTCAGGCCTGGGTCTCGCCCTCGGCAGGCGTCTCCGCGGGCGTCTCGGCAGGCGTCTCGGCAGGCGTCTCGGCCGGGGTGGTCTCGGCCGGGGTGGTCTCCGCAGCCTCCGGCGCCTCGGCGGCGGCCGGCTCACCTGCGGACTCGGACGAGGCAGCGGTCTCGGACGAGGCAGCGGTCGCCTCGGCGGCCGGGGTCTCGGTCTCGGTCGCGCTGGCGTCGGCGGCCGGCGCGGCAGCCTTGTCCGTCTCACCGCCGAGCAGCTCGCGCTCCCACTCGGCCAGCGGCTCCTCGGCGCCGATACCGGCCGCCTCGCCGGTCTTGGCGCCGGAGCGGGCGATCAGGCCGTCGGCGACGGCGTCGGCCACCACGCGGGTGAGCAGGCCCACCGCGCGGATCGCGTCGTCGTTGCCGGGGATCGGGAAGTCCACGACGTCGGGGTCGCAGTTGGAGTCCAGGATGCCGATGATCGGGATCCGCAGCTTGCGGGCCTCCTCGACGGCGAGGTGCTCCTTGTTGGTGTCCACGATCCAGACCGCGGAGGGGGTGCGGGTCATCTCGCGGATGCCGCCCAGGGTCTTGTCGAGCTTGTCCCGCTCGCGCTTCATCTGCAGGAGCTCCTTCTTGGTGCGGCCGCTTCCGGCCACGTCCTCGAAGTCGACCTCGTCCAGCTCCTTCAGGCGGTTGATCCGCTGGTGCACCGTCTGGAAGTTGGTGAGCATGCCACCGAGCCAGCGCTGGTTGACGTACGGCATCCCGACCCGGGTCGACTGGACCGCGATGGCCTCCTGGGCCTGCTTCTTCGTGCCCACGAACATCACGGTGCCGCCCTTGGCGACGGTGTCCTTGACGAAGGCGTAGGCGCGGTCGATGTAGGCCAGCGACTGCTGCAGGTCGATGATGTAGATGCCGTTGCGCTCGGTCATGATGAAGCGCTTCATCTTGGGGTTCCAGCGACGGGTCTGGTGCCCGAAGTGGACGCCGCTCTCCAGGAGCTGGCGCATGGTGACGACGGCCATGCCGGTCGTCCTCTCTGTTCAGGACCTGCTGCACGATCACGTGCGGGGCACGGGACGGTGCGAACGGGTCGCCTCGGTTGGTTGCAGGCGGACGGGTGTCCGCTGCCCTGACGCCCGGCGGGTCCTGACCCCACCCGTTCAGGTGGGGACCGAGGGACCACGCCCGCGGGATGTCGGTCCTGGCGGACCGGCACCGGTGCGGAGTCGGACGTGCGAAGTACAAGCCGTATGCACGGCTTGCCACCGGCCAGTCTAGGGGACGTCGACGAGGTCCCCCTAATCGCGGGCCGGCCAGGAACCGTCCCCCGCTCGCGGAGGGGTCGAGCGGTCCCCCACCACGGCGACGGGGTGGCCGGTCGACGGCTCGGGACGGGACCCTCAGCGTATGTCCCGCACCCCTCGCCACCCACTGGTGACCGGCACGACCGGCGCCGAGCCGGCCCGGGTGCCGGCGCGCGCCAGAGCCATCGTGCCGACCGGCGCCAGGGTCGTCGTGCCGAACGGCGCCAGGGTCGTGGTGCCGGCCGCCGTCCTGCTCCTGGCGGCGGGTGTCACCGTCCCGGCCCGGGCGACGGCGCCTGCATCGGCGCCGGCATCGGCTCGTGCCTCGACCGGCGTCTCACCCGACGTCTCGTCAGGCGCCTCAGCCGGCGTCTCAGCCGGAGCCTGGGCCGGGACCTCGGCCGGTGCCTCGGCTGGGGTACCAGCCCCGACGCACGGCGTGTGGCCGCTGAGCCCCCGGCCGCAGGTGGTGGCCGGCTTCGACCCGCCGGCCGATCGCTGGGGTGCGGGGCACCGCGGCGTCGACCTCGCCGGACGGCCCGGTCAGCCGGTGCTGGCGGCGCAGGCGGGTCGGGTCACGTTCGCCGGCCGGCTGGCCGGTCGGGGCGTGGTCGCCGTCGGTCACGGCAGCACCCGGACGACGTACCAGCCGGTGGCCAGCACGGTGCGGGTCGGCGACCGCGTCGAAGCCGGGGCCGTGCTCGGCCGGCTGGATCTCTTCGGCTCGCACTGCTTCCCACGCTGGTGCCTGCACTGGGGGCTGGTGGAGGGCGCGGACCACTATCTCGACCCGCTGCTGCTCGTCCGGGCGGCACCGATCCGGCTGCTTCCCCTCTCCGGTGCCCCCGGCATCCTCACGGCGCCGGTTGCCCCCGGCACTCCCACGACGCCCGTGGCCGCCGGCTGGCCGTCCCCCGTCGCGTACCGCTCCTTCGGGCTCTGGGTGGGCCCGACGACCGGGCCCATCGCTCCCTCCGCTCAGGCGCGCGGATGGGCCTGGCGGTAGGCCTGGCGCAGCCGGTCGGTGGTGACGTGCGTGTAGAGCTGCGTCGTGGCCAGCGAGGCATGGCCGAGCAGCTCCTGCACGGAGCGCAGGTCGGCACCGCCCTCGAGCAGATGGGTCGCGGCCGAGTGCCGCAGCCCGTGCGGACCGAGGTCCGGGGCGCCGGGCACGTCGCGCAGCCGGAGATGCACCAGGGTGCGCACCGCGCGCTGGTCGATCCGTCTGCCCCGGGTGCCCACGAAGAGCGCCGGTCCGGCCGCGGGCACCCGCAGCTCACCGCGACCACGCGACAGCCAGGTCTCGAGGGCTCGCGAGGCCGGCAGCCCGTACGGCACGGTCCGCTCCTTGCGTCCCTTGCCGAGCACGCGCACGACCCGCCGCTCGTGGTCGAGGTCGTCCACGTCGAGCCCACAGAGCTCGCCGACCCGGATTCCGGTGGCGTACAGCAGCTCCAGGATCGCCGCGTCACGACAGCCGGCCGGGCTCCCGTCGTCCGCGCGGACCGCCGCCGCGTCGAGCAGCGCCGTTGCCTCACCGACCCGCAGCGGGGTGGGCAGGGTGCGGTGCGCCTTGGGGGTGCCGAGCATCGCACCGGGGTCGGTGTCGATGCGGCCGGTGCGGCGAGCCCAGGCGGTGAAGACCCGGACCGCGGTGGCCCGACGCGCCAGCGTTGTCCGGGCCCGCCCCAGGGTCTGCTGGGTGGCCAGCCAGCTGCGCAGCGTCCCGACGTCGAGGGTGGCGACGCTGTCGTGGCCGAGCCGTGCCGCCTGTGCGAGCAGGCCGGCGACGTCGTTGAGGTAGGCGCGCACCGTGTGCGGGCTGAGGTCCCGCTCCGAGACCAGGTGCCGTTCGTAGGCTGCCAGCACGTGGCTCATCTGCTCGGGCAGCACCCAGTCCGGCGTCGACGCCGGGGTCGGGTCGGGCGCCTCGGGTCGCTGCCTCCGGTTCTCGTGCTGCGGTGCGGCCACCCCTCGAGGGTAGGGCGCCCTCCACGGCCGGCGGCGAACTGCGCCGCTGCCGGCAGCGTGTCGTCCCGGGACGGGACCTGGACGCGCAGGTGAACGGGCGAACCGGCGAACCGGCGGACGGGCGAACCGGCGGACGGGCTCACCCGGCCGGTGGTGCCGCGGCCAGTCGCCACCCCGCGGGTCCACGCTCGACGAACCCGCCGGCGAGCAGCAGCTCCAGGGTGGCCAGCACCGCGGGCTCGGTCAGGCCCGCGGTACGAGCCACGGACCGCGGCGATGCGGGGCTGGCGCTCGGGACCGCGTCGAGGACCCGCTGACCGCGCTCGTCGAGCCGGTCGCGCGGTTGCTCGGGCGCCCGCAGGCGGGCGGGCAGGTGGGTGCCGGACGGCGAGACCAGCTCGAGGACGTCGCTGCCCCGGGTCACCAGGGCCGCGTCCCGGGTGCGAAGCAGCTCGTGCACCCCTTCCGAGGGTGCGCTCGTCACCGGGCCGGGCACCCCCATCAGCACCCGGTGCATCGAGGCCGCCCAGTTCGCGGTGTTCAGGGCGCCACTGCGGACCGCCGCCTCGACCACCACGGTCCCGAGGGTCAGCCCGGCGATCAACCGGTTGCGGGCCAGGAAGCGCAGCCTGGTCGGCGCACAGCCCGGGGCCAGCTCGGAGACCACCACACCGGTCTCGGCGACGTAGTCGAGCAGCTCGCGATGCGCCGCAGGGTAGGCGCGGTCCACTCCGCAGGCCAGCACCGCGACCGTGGGCCCGCGCGCCGCGAGGGCGCCGCGGTGGGCGGCCTGGTCGATGCCGTAGGCGGCGCCGGACACCACCGTGACTCCGTCCGCGGTGAGCCGTGCGGCGAGATCCCGGGCGACGGCGACGCCGTAGGTGGTGGCGGAGCGGGACCCGACCACGGAGACCGACCGCGCGGCCAGCTCGTCGAGCCGGCTGCGACCCCGCAGCCAGACCCCGAGCGGCGCGCCGCCCCGGCCGTTGAGCGAGTCGGCCCGGTCGAGGTCCGCGAGCCGGGGTGGCCACTCCGGGTCCCCCGGGACCACGAATCGGAGGCCGCGACGCTCCGCCCGCTCCAGCTCCACCGCCGGATCGAGTCCCCGCAGCCGCCCCGCCACGTCGCCGGCGATCCCGTCCGCGGCGCGCTCTTCGCACAGCAGCGCATAGACCCGGGCCGCGCCGAGGTCGCGGACCAGCGCGGCCAGGCGCGGGTCCCCCGGCTCGCCTAGCCGGCCCAGGGCGACTCGCGCCAACCGGTCAGCGTCTCCGTGCCCCGTAGCAGCGCTCGGAGCCGCGGGATCCTGCGCACCGAAAGCCGGCGCAGCGGGAGCCGGCGGGCCAGCGGCCCCGGCGGCCGCGGCGCTCACGGCGCCAGCCCCGGCGTCAGCGCCGACACCAGCAGCGGCTCCCCGGTGCGCAGCCGGATCGCGATGTCCAGCTCCGCCACCGACGGCTGGTGCACGCCACGCAGGTCGGCGACCGTCCAGGCGAGCCGGTGCACGCGGGTGCCACCGCGCTGGGTGAGTCCCCCGGCGTAGATGCGCTCCTGCAGCATCCGCGTCGCGGTCTCGCTCATCGGCCACCGGGCGAGCAGGTCCGGACCGGGGACGTCCGCGTTCAGCCGCCACGAGGTGCCCTCGAACCGGTCCGCCTGCCGGCTGCGGGCCGCGGTGACCCGCGCCCGCACCGCGGCTGTCGGCTCGGGCCGGGACAGCGGGTCGCGCGCCTCGAAGGGCGACACCGGCTCGACGTGCCGGACGATGTCGATGCGGTCGGTGACGGGTCCGACGAGCTTGCGCCGGTACTCGCGACGCCGGACCTCGGTGCAGGTGCAGCGGTGGTCGCGGTCGCCGGGATGGTAGTCCCCGCAGGGACACGGGTTGCACGCGATGACCACCATCGTGCGAGCCGGGAACGTGGCGGTCTCCTCGCCGCGGGCGATGGTGATCTCGCCGCTCTCGAGGGGTTGGCGCAACGCCTCGATGATGTCGGCGTTGAAGAGCGGGAACTCGTCCAGGAAGAGCGTGCCGGTGTGCGCCCGGCTGACCTCACCGGGCCGGACCCGGCCCGAGCCGCCCCCGAGCAGGCTCGCCCGGGAGGCGGAGTGGTGGGGCGCTCGGAACGGCGGCCTGGTCAGCCGCGTCTGGCCCGGCGGCAGCCCACCGGACAGCGAGTAGATCGCGCTGAGCTCCAAGGACTCCTCCAGGGTGAGGTCGGGCAGCAGTCCCGGGATGCGCTCGGCCAGCGTCGTCTTGCCCGCGCCCTTGGGTCCGCTCAGCATCAGGTGGTGACCGCCGGCGGCGGCGACCTCGACGGCGTACCGGGCGTCGGCCATCCCGAGCACGTCGACCAGGTCGAGGTCGACGACCCGGCGGTCCCCCCGCCACGCGAGCAGCGAGGCACTGGTCATCGGCTCCACCGGCGGTGCCGGCGGGATCTCGGTGCCGCACAGGTGCGCGACCACCTGGAGCAGGGACCGGGCACCGATGACGGCCATGCCGGGGACCAGCGCGGCCTCGCTTGCCTGCGGCTCGGGGACCACCATGCAGGTCATCCCCCGGGCGCGGGCGGCCATCGTCATCGGCAGCACCCCGGGCACGGCCCGCAGTCGGCCGTCGAGGGTCAGCTCGCCGACCAGCACCACGCCGTCGAGGGCGCCGCGCGGGACCTTCGCCGCCGCCGCCAGCACGCCCACGGCGATCCCCAGATCGAAGTGGGACCCCCGCTTGGGCAGGTCGGCAGGCGACAGCAGGATCGTCACCCGACGGGTGCTCGGCCACTCGAAGCCACTGTTGGTCACGGCCGCCCGACAGCGGTCCCGCGCCTCGTTGATCGAGGCGTCGGGACGGCCGACCAGCGCGGTGGTGACCACGCCGTGGGCGAGGTCGACCTGGATGTCGATCAAGTGCCCGTCCGCGCCGGACAGGGTGACCGTGCGCGCGGTCGCGAAGCCCATCTCAGCCCACTCCGCGCAGGTGCTCGACCTGCGGCGTGGCTCCCGGTGGGGCGAGCACGCCGACCAGGTCGATGCGGACCTCGTCGGGCCGGACCGCGTGCTCGGCGAGCCAGAGCGCCGCGAGCCGGCGCAGCCGGCCGGCCTTGCGGTCGGTCACGGCCTCGACGGGCGACCCGAACGCTGCGCTGGAGCGGGTCTTGACCTCGCAGACGACCAGGACCCGTCCGTCGCGGAGGACCAGGTCGATCTCCCCGGCCCGGCACCGCCAGTTCCGGTCGAGCAGCGTCATGCCCTGCGCGACCAGGTGCCGGGCGGCGTAGGCCTCGCCGTAGCGGCCGAGTGCGCGGCGGCGCTCGGTCTCCCGGCTGCTGACGGCGGACGGTGGGGTCGCGGATGGGGTCATGCGCCCAGGTTGCCGCTCCTGAGCGCCGCCGGGAGGGCCGGTCCGGTGTCCGGTGGACGGGTCCGGTCCGGGTGCGGCTGTGGAGGGTTCCTGGCCGACGGCCGGCCGCCGGTCAGGTCTTGGGCAGGTCGATCTCGGCGGGGCTGAGCTCCTCGACGTTCACGTCCTTGAAGGTGAGCACCTTGACGTTCTTGGCGAACCGGGCCGGCCGGTACATGTCCCAGACCCACGCGTCGGTCATGGTCACCTCGAAGAAGACGTCCCCGGCCTCGGTGCGCGCCTTCACGTCCACCTGGTTGCACAGGTAGAAGCGCCGGTCGGTCTCGACGACGTACTTGAAGATCCCGACCACGTCGCGGTACTCGCGGTAGAGGTGCAGCTCCATCTCGGTCTCGTACTTCTCGAGATCCTCGGCGCTCATCTGCCAACCTCCAGCGTCTCGACGTCCAGCACGACCCCATTGTCACCGACGGCGTCGGCGTATCCCGGGACCGGCTCACCGGTGACCAGCTCCTGCGCCCTGCGCACGTTCACGAAGCGGCGCCGGTGGATGGCGCACGGTCCGTGCACCTCGAGGGCGGAGGTGTGCGCGGTGGTGATGTACCCCTTGTGGGTGAGGAAGTCGTAGGCCGGGTACTCGTCGTGGAGCCGGGCCATGATGCGGTCCCGCGTCACCTTGGCGATCACCGAGGCGGCCGAGATGCACGCCGCGACCCGGTCGCCCTTCCACATCGCCAGCCCGGGCACCTCGAGCCCGTCGACCGGGAAGCCGTCGGTGAGCACGTAGGCCGGGCGTACGTCGAGACGCGCGAGCGACCGGCGCAGGGCCTCGACGTTCGCCACGTGCATGCCGAGGCGGTCACACTCCTCCGGCCCGACCACGACCACGGACCAGGAGAGCGCGCGGCGTCGTACCTCGTCGTAGGCACGGTCCCGCGCCCGCGCCGTGAGCAGCTTGGAGTCGGCGAGTCCGGGGACCTGCCCGCGTCGCCCCTCGGGGAGGACCACGGCCGCGGCCACCAGCGGTCCGGCACACGCGCCGCGGCCCGCCTCGTCGACGCCGGCGACCGGATCGAGCCCGGCCCGCCGCAGCGCGCGCTCGTAGCCGTAGAGACCCGCGTCCTTGCGGACGGTGAGACCTCGGGGCAGCGTCGTCATCGGGGCCTCACCGGCTCAGGGGACCCGGCCGAAGGTCGCGGGGGTGTGCAGCAGCTTGGCGTGCCCGAGCGGCCAGACCACGGCGAACACCTTGCCGACCAGGTCGTCGACCGGCACCTGTCCCCCGCCGGGGTCGCCGAGGTGCACCCGGGAGTCCGCGGAGTCGGAGCGGTTGTCCCCCTGCACCCAGACGTAGCCGGGCCGGACCCTGATGTCGAACGCGATCAGAGACGGCCGCTCACCGGAGGCCAGGTAGGACCGCTCGTCCAGGGCGACGCCGTTGACGCTCATCCGGCCCTGGCCGTCGCAGCACGCGACCTCGTCACCGCCGACGCCGATCACCCGCTTGACCAGGTGGCCGCCGGCCGGGAACAGGCCCAGCGTCTCCAGTCCTCGGGCCACCGGGTTTCCGGGCGCCCGGGACTCCATCGAGTCCAGCCAGCCCCCCGGGTCGGCGAACACCACCACGTCACCGCGACGGGCGGTGCCGCTCCCCCAGTAGCTGACCTTCTCGACCAGGATCCGGTCGTTCTCGACGAGCGTGTCGTGCATCGAGGCGGACGGGATGTAGAAGGCCTGCATGAAGAAGGCCTTGATGACGACCGCCAGGACCAGGGCGACGCCGAGCAGCAGCGCCAGCTCCTGCCACACCGGCAGCGCACGACCCCGCGGACCCGACCTCTCGTCGTCGGCAGGTCCCGACGTCGTCGAGACCGGGGTCCGACCCGACGCCGGATCGCCGGAGTCGTCGGTGGCGCGGGTCACGCGGTCGAGCCTACCGGTCGGCCGGGGGCCGGGACGCAGCGGAGATCAGCGCGTCGGGAGACCGTCGCGCTTCTCCTTGATCTTGGCAGCCTTGCCGCGCAGGTTGCGCAGGTAGTACAGCTTGGCGCGGCGCACGTCGCCGCGGGTCACGACCTCGACCCGGTCGATGATCGGCGTGTGCAGCGGGAACGTCCGCTCGACGCCGACACCGAAGGAGACCTTGCGGACCGTGAAGGTCCGGCCGACGCCCGAGCCCTGGATCCGGATGCAGACACCCTGGAAGACCTGGACGCGGGAGCGGTTGCCCTCCACGACCTTGACGTGCACCTTGAGGGTGTCACCGGCGCGGAAGGCCGGGATGTCGTCGCGCTTGGTGCCGGCAGCGAGCGTGTCGATGGCGTTGGTCATGGGTGTCTCCTCGGGGGCGCCACAGGTCACCCACGGAACGTGGATCACGGAGGAACAGGTGCGAACCCGTGTCCTGCGTCGTGCGGAGCGCCCCCTGTGGCAGGTGGCCCGCCGACCCGGCCCCGGCTCGGGGGACGTGGTCGCGACGCAACGGATGCGACGTCCAAGTCTGCCACAGCGGTTGCCCGGTCCGGAAATCGGCCGTGCCCGGCGAGCGTGCCCGGCGGCCGTCCGCCGCTGCGGTCCTCAGCGGCGGGTCAGGGGCTTGCTCAGGTGCACCACGCCGGGCTGGGCCCGGGTGGCGTCGCGGCGGTAGCCGGCGCGCCGGTACCTGCGCAGGTTGGCCTCGCTGCCGCTGCCGGTGAACAGCTCGACCCGGCGCGCCTCCGCCGGGGCGGCCTGCTCGAGGAGCTCCAGCAGCCAGCGGCCGAGGCCACGACCGCGCAGGTCCGGAGCCACCATCAGCCGGCCCACCGACCAGCCGGTGCCGTCGAGCCGGGCCCGGCCGGCCGCCACGAGCCGGCCGTGGGCACGCACCACGACGGTGGTCCACTCGCCGAGCCACGCCTCGACGTCCGCGAGGCCCTCCTGCAGGGCGGGGATGTCCAGGCTGTCGTTGGCCCGCGCCTCGGCCACCCAGCAGGCCAGCTGGAGGGTCAGCAGCTCGCCCGCGTCGCCCCGGGTCGCGGCGCCGACCACCAGGTCGGCGTCGCCCACCGTGATGCTGCGGGTCGGGTGCAGCAGGTCCGGCCGGCGCTGCGCGGTACGACGCAGGGCCTGGTCGTGCCGCCACGCGGCGATCCGGGCGTGGTCGCCGCTGAGCAGGACCGCGGGAACCTCCCGGCCGCGCCAGCTGGCCGGCTTGGTGTAGACCGGGTACTCCAGCAGCCCCGACTCCCCGTGCGACTCCTCCTCGAGGGAGGCCGGGTTGCCCATGAAGCCCGGGAGCAGCCGGACCACCGCCTCGATGACCACGAGCGCCGCGACCTCACCCCCGTTGAGCACGTAGTCCCCCACGGACACCTCCCGGACCCGCAGCCGGGCCCCGGCCTCGTCGAGCACCCGCTGGTCGATGCCCTCGTAGCGCCCGCAGGCGAAGACCAGACGCTCCTCGCTCGCCAGCTCGGCGGCCACGCGTTGGGTGAACGGCTCCCCCGACGGCGTGGGCACGACCAGGACGGCGTCCGCCCCGGTCGGCACCAGGTCGTCCAGCGCCTCGCCCCACGGCTCGGGCCTCATCACCATCCCGGCTCCGCCGCCGTAGGGCGCTGCGTCCACGGTGCGGTGCCGGTCGTGGGTCCAACCGCGCAGGTCGTGCACGTGCAGGTCCAGCAGGCCCGCGGCCTGCGCCTTGCCGGGCAGCGAGAGACCGAGCGGCGCCAGGTAGTCGGGGAAGATCGAGACGACGTCGATGCGCACGGCTCAGCCCTGGGAGCCCGACGGGTTCACGGTCGGCGCGGCGTCCTCGGGCAGCGGGCTCAGCAGTCCCGGCCGGTCGGCCACGACCAGCCTGCCTCCGGGTACGTCGACTACCGGCACCAGCGCGGTCACGAACGGGACCAGCAGCTCGGCGCCGTCCGGGGTCCGGACCGCGAGCAGGTCCTGCCCGGCGCTGTGCAGCACCTCGACGACCTCCCCGACCTCGACGTCCTCGGTGGTCAGCACCGCCAGACCGACCAGCTGGTGGTCGTAGAACTCCTCGGGGTCCTCGGGCTGCTCGGCGGTGTCCACGTCGGTCAGCAGGACCAGGCCGCGCACCGACTCGGCCGTGTTCCGGTCGGGGACCTCGGCGAAGGTCACCAGCAGCCGGCTCTGGTGCCAGCGGCTGCGCTGCACCGTCAGGGTCGACGGGCGACCCGGTCCGTGCGGCGCGGTGCCGGACGGGGGGCGGGTGGACAGCGTCGTGCCGTCGGCGAAGCGACGCTCGGGCTCGTCGGTGCGCAGGTCGACCGACACCTCACCCTTGATGCCGTGCGCCTTGCCGATGCGGCCGACGACGACCTCGGTGGTACCCATGCGGTCCTCTCGTGGCAGCGATACGGGAACGGGCGCCGGCCCCGCCCCGGAGGACGTGGACGGCGCCCGGACGCGAGCGGGGTGGTTCAGCGGCGACGGTCGACGTCGACGAAGTCGACGCGCGCTCCGCCCTTGCCCGCCAGGGCACCGATCACGGTGCGCAGGGCGGTGGCCGTGCGGCCGCCGCGACCGATCACCTTGCCGAGGTCCTCGGGGTGCACCCGCACCTCGAGGACCGACCCGCGGCGCAGCTGCTTGTCCTCGACCAGGACGTCGTCCGGGTGCCGGACGATCCCCCGGACCAGGTGCTCGAGCGCGTCGGCGAGCATGGCGCTCAGGCCTCCGCCGGCTTGTCGGCCTGCTGCTCCGCGTCGACGGCCTTGACCTCGGCGGCCTCGGCGTCGGCGGTCGCGGCCTCGGGCGACTGGCCCGCGGTGACCTCGGTGGTCTCCGCCTTCTTGGCGGTCTTCTTGGCGGTCACGGCGTCGGCCTGCTTGTCGCTGCCGGACTCCTTGAGCGCCTCGTTGAAGATCTCGGCCTTGTCGCGCTTGGCCTCCTTGACCCGCAGCGTGCCCTCGGTGCCGGGCAGGCCCTTGAACTTCTGCCAGTCACCGGTGACCTTGAGGATCGCCTCGACGGCCTCGGACGGCTGCGCACCGACGCCGAGCCAGTACTGCGCCCGGTCGGAGGTGACCTCGATCATCGAGGGCTCCTCCTTCGGGTGGTACTTGCCGATCTGCTCGATGACCCGGCCGTCGCGCTTCTTGCGGGAGTCGACGACGACGACACGGTAGTAGGGCGTACGGATCTTGCCCATACGCTTCAGACGGATCTTGACGGCCACGAGTGTGGTGTCTCCTTGCGTGTTCGTGAATGGGTGAGCGTCCCGGGTCTGGTGGGGCCCCAGGTCGGGATCGCTGCGCGGTGTCGAGCACGACCGGATGAGAGGGTCCGGACGCGCATGACTCAGCCGCTCATTCTGCCAGACATCACCAGCCCACCTGAAATCGGCACCCGGGGCGGGCCGGTGGTCAGGCGACGACGGTGCCGCGCAGCACGATCCGGGCGGGGTTGGCGAGCACGGTCAGGTCCTCCAGCGGATTCCGGTCGAAGACCACGAAGTCGGCCGTGGTCCCCTCGGCGAGGTTGTCGTCGAGGCCGAGCCAGCTCCGGGCCCGCCAGGAGGCGGCCCCGAGGGCGTCCGTGGGCGTGAGCCCGTAGGAGGTCAGCTCGAGCACCTCCTGGCCGATCAGCCCGTGCGGGAGCACCCCGCCGGCGTCGGTGCCGGCGTAGATGGCGACGCCGGCCTCGTAGGCCGCGCCGATCACCTCGCGCCGGGTCCGGTAGAGCGCCATCATGTGGTCGGCGTACCTGGGGAACTTGTCGCGACCCGCCTCCGCGTACCCGGGGAAGTTGTCGAGCTGCTTGACGGTCGGCACCAGCGCCACGCCGTTGGCGACCATCGCGTCCACCAGGTCGGTGGACAGGCCGGTGCCGTGCTCGATGCAGTCGATCCCGGCGCCGATCAGGTCCGGCAGGGCGGCCTCCCCGAAGACGTGCGCGGTGACCCGCGCCCCTTCCCGGTGCGCGGCCGCCATCGCGGCGTCCAGCGAGTCCCGGGTCCACGACGGGGTCAGGTCCCCGGCCTCACGCTCGATCCAGTCCCCGACCAGCTTGACCCAGCCGTCACCGCGACGCGCCTCCTGCGTGACGTAGGCCGGCAGGTCGTCCGGCTCGATCTCGTGGGCATAGTTGCGGATGTAGCGGCGGGTCCGGGCGATATGCCGTCCCGCGCGGACCAGCCTGGGCAGGTCCTCGCGGTTGTGGATCCACGCCGTGTCGGCAGCCGAGCCGCAGTCCCTGAGCAGCAGCGCACCCGCGTCCCGGTCCGCGATGGCCTGCTTCTCCTGCACGTCCTCGGGGACCGCGCCGTGCTCGTCGAGCCCGATGTGGCAGTGCGCGTCGACCAGGCCGGGGACGATCCAGCCCTCCGAGACCAGCTCGGCGGAGGCGACCGCCTCGTAGGTGACGTGGCCGTCGACGACGTACAGGTCGCGGACCTCGCCGTCGGGCAGCACCGGTCCGCGGAACCTCAGAGCGCTCATGTCTGCGGACCCTACCCAGTCCGGCGGCCTACTTGTTCAGGTACTTCGCCAGGTCCGCCGGCAGCTCCAGGGAGGCGGGGTCGAAGTCGGCGTCGTCACCACCCGGCAGACCGAAGGGGTTGGCCGCCCCGTCACCGGCCGGCTTCTCGGTCGAGGACTTGGCCACCGCGGCCCGCTTGGCCGGGTTGCCCGAGACGCGCTTGCCCTTGCCCTTGCGGGCCTGCTGCTTGGACTTGGCGCGCTTGCCTCCCAGGCCCGGCATGCCCGGCATCCCTGGCATGCCTGGCATCCCGCCGCCCTTGGCCATCGACATCATCATCTTGCGGGCCTCGAAGAACCGGTCCACCAGACCGTTGACGTCGGAGACCTGGGTGCCGGACCCCTTCGAGATCCGGGCGCGGCGCGAGCCGTCGATGATCTTGGGGTTGGCCCGTTCGGCGGGCGTCATCGACCGGATGATCGCCTCGATCCGGTCGATCTCGCGCTCGTCGAAGTTCTCCAGCTGCTCGCGGAACTGCCCCATGCCCGGGAGCATCCCCATGATCTTCGACAGCGAGCCCATCTTGCGCAGCTGTTGCATCTGCTGGAGGAAGTCGTCCAGGGTGAACTCGCCCCCCTGGCCGGTGAGCTTGGCGGCGGCAGCGGCGGCCTGCTCGGCGTCGAAGGTCTTCTCCGCCTGCTCGATCAGGGTGAGCATGTCGCCCATGTCGAGGATCCGCGAGGCCATCCGGTCCGGGTGGAACAGGTCGAAGTCGGCGAGCTTCTCGCCGTTCGACGCGAACATCACCGGCTTGCCGGTGACCGAGGCGATCGACAGGGCGGCCCCGCCGCGGGCGTCACCGTCGAGCTTGGTCAGCACCACGCCGTCGTATCCGACGCCGTCGAGGAAGGCCCGGGCGGTGTTCACGGCGTCCTGGCCGACCATCGCGTCCACGACGAACAGGATCTCGTCGGGCGACACCGCATCGCGGATGTCGGAGGCCTGCTGCATCATCTCCGCGTCGATGCCGAGCCGTCCGGCGGTGTCGACGATGACCACGTCGTGCAGGGTGCGGCGGGCCTCCTCGACCCCCCGGCGGGCGACCGCGACCGGGTCGCCGACGCCGTTGCCGGGCTCCGGCGCGAAGACCCTCACCCCGGCCCGCTCGCCGTTGACCTGCAGCTGGGTGACGGCGTTCGGGCGCTGCAGGTCCGCCGCCACCAGCAGCGGGCTGCTGCCCTGCTCCTTGAGCCACAGCGCCAGCTTGGCGGCCAGCGTCGTCTTGCCGGCGCCCTGCAGGCCGGCCAGCATGATCACGGTCGGCGGGTTCTTCGCGTAGCGCAGCCGGCGGGTCTCGCCGCCCAGGATCGTCACGAGCTCCTCGTTGACGATCTTCACGATCTGCTGAGCGGGGTTCAGCGCCTGGCTGACCTCCACGCCCCGGGCCCGGGTCTTGACCGCGTCCACGAACTGCTTGACCACCGGCAGCGCGACGTCGGCCTCGAGCAGGGCGATCCGGATCTCCCGCGCGGTCGCGTCGATGTCGGCATCCGAGAGCCGGCCCTTGCCGCGCAGGTTCTTGAACGTCGCGGCGAGGCGGTCGGAGAGTGTGGCAAACACAGGTCGTCAGTCCTTGCTGGGAACGGGTGGGGCGGTGGTACGGCGCCTCGGCACCGTCGGAGGGCCTCTCAGCCCTGGTCCGGCTCAAGGGTAACCGGATCGAGCAGGGCGTACCGGACCGCGTGCACCGCGGCGGCGGCCCGCTCGTCGGCCAGCACCCCGGCGCCCGGCTCCTGCACGTAGAACACGCCGACGGCCTGGGGGCCGAGCGTGGCCATGTGCGCGGACCGGACCGAGACGTCGAGGCGGGCCAGCGCGGCGCAGACCAGATGGACCATGCCCGGGCGGTCGTCGACGCGCACCTCCAGCACGGTGGCCTGGTGGGAGGCGTCGTACCGCAGCTGCACGACGGGGTCCAGACGCGGCCCGCGCGGAGCGCGCAGCCGGGCGGACGGGGCCAGCCGGCCCGTGGCCACGGCCTCGAACCGCTGCCGCAGGGTGGCCTCCTCCAGGTGCGTGTCGTCGACGTCCCAGACCGAGACCGCGAGGTCGTCCTGGCTCCACGCCCGCGCCGAGCGCACCGAGACGCGCTGCACCGCCAGGGCACCAGCCACGTCGGCCATCAGCCCGGTGCGGTCCCCGGACACCACCGTGACCGTCGCCCCGTCGGTCCGGGTCACCAGGTGCACGTCGACCCGGCGCGGGTCCCCGCGGACCGCGGCCGACACCTCGACCCGGGCCGGGACCCCGGCCCCGACCCCGGCCTCATCCCTGGTCTGGCGGGTCTCGCCGACCAGGGTGGGGTCCGTGTCGAGCTCGCGGCGGACCCGCCTCACGAGGTCGGCGACCAGTCCCGCGCGCCAGGAGGTCCACGCCTGCGCCGAGGTGGCCCGGGCGTCGGCCTCGGTGAGCACCGCGAGCAGGTCGAGCATCGCCGCGTCGGGGACCCGCCTCACGACGTGAGCCACGGTCGCCGGGTCGGCGAGGTCGCGGGTGGTGGCGGTCTCGGCCAGCAGCAGGTGCCAGCGCACCAGCGCCCGGACCAGGTCGCACTCGGCCGCGTCGAACCCCATCCGCTCCGCGGCGGCCGCGGCCAGCGGCTCCCCGGCCACCGAGTGGTCGACGAGCTCCCCCTTGCCGATGTCGTGCAGCAGCGCGGCGGCCATCAGCACGTCGGCCCGCGGCACCCGGCGGATCAGCCGGGACGCCTCGATGCAGGTCTCGACGAGGTGCCGGTCGACAGTGAAGCGGTGCACGACGGAGGCGTGCGGCAGCAGCCGGACGCGGTGCCACTCCGGGAGGAGGCGCTGCAGGCCGCCGGTCTCGTCGAGGGTCTCCCACACGGTGAGCAGCCCCGGGCCGGCCGCGAGGAGCCGGGTGAAGAGGTTGCGCGCCTCCCGGCTCCACGGTTCGGGCAGCGACACCCCCTCGCGGGCCAGCCGTCCGGCGGTCGCCGGGGCGAGCACCAGCTGCCGCTCCGCCGCCTCCACGGCGGCCCGGAGCAGCAGCAGCGGGTCCTGGGGGGGCCGCACCCCGCGGTCGAGGACGACCTCGCCGCGGGACACCGCCACTCCCGGGGCGACCGGCTCCAGCTCCGGGGCCCGGCGGAGCCGGGCGGGCGGCCGGGCGAGCAGGGCGTCGACGCGGTGCCAGGTCAGCCGCGACAGGTGTGTGATCCGCCGACCGAGCTCGCGGACCTGCCGCTGCGCCGCCTCGGCGCCGGCGAGACCCAGCCGCTCGGCGAGGTCCGGCCACAGCTCGGGGGCGACCCGGTCCGTGGCCCGGCCGGTCACCTCGTGCAGGGCGTCGCGCACGTCGAGCAGCTGGAGCCGGCTCGGCTCCAGGTCGGCGTGCGAGACGTCGACCAGCCAGGTCGCCACGAGTGCCTTCAGCACGGTGGCGTCACGCAGCCCGCCGACGGACTCCTTGAGGTCCGGGACGGCGGCGTGCGCGAGCTCTCCCTGTCGGGCTCCGCGCCGGGTGACCAGCTCACGCAGGGCGGGCAGCTGGTCCCGGGCGTCCCGTCGCCAGTGCGAGAGCAGCTCGGCGCGCAGGCGCAGGGTCACCGACGGGTCGCCGGCGACGTGCCGCGCGTCGAGCAGGCCGAGCGTCACCCGCGGGTCGGCGCGGGCGGCGTCGGCGACCTCGGAGAGCGCCCGCACCGAGTGGTCCAGCGGTGCGGTGCCGTCCCACAGCGGGTACCAGACCACCTCGGCGACCGGGCGCACGGCCACCTCCGGGTTGCCGTCGTCGTGCACGAGCACCACGTCCAGGTCGCTGTACGGCGCCAGCTCGGAGCGGCCGTAGCCACCCACGGCCACCAGCGCGATGCCGGTGTCGGGCCGGCCCGCGAGGGCCGCCTCGAGGGCCGCCGAGCAGCGGGCGTCAGCCCCGGCCGTGCGCCCGTGGCGTCCTGCTTGAGTCATCGCCGGACCTGAGTGGCCGGGGCCGTGCTCAGAGCGCGGCCTCGTCCTGGTCCCCGGTACGCACGCGGACGACGCCCTCGACCGGGATCACCCACACCTTGCCGTCGCCGATCTTGCCGGTCCGCGCCGTCTCGACGACGGCCTTGACCACCTCGTCGACCTCGGAGTCGTCCACCACGATCTCGATGCGGATCTTCGGGACCAGCGCGATGTCGTACTCGGCGCCCCGGTAGACCTCGGTGTGCCCCTTCTGCCGGCCGTAGCCGCTGACCTCGCTGACGGTCATCCCGGTGATGCCCACCATCTCGAGGGCGGAGCGGACGTCGTCCCACTTGTGCGGCTTGACGACCGCGGTGACCAGCTTCATCGATCCTTCTCTCTCTCGGTGGCGGCTGCCGGCCGGCTCGATGACGGACGCTCGAGGGGGGCCGGCCAGGATCGCAGGGAGGGCGGGGGCGCGGGAAGGGCAGCCCCCTGTCCGCGACCCCGCCCGGCGGGACGGCGCCCTGTCGAGCAGGAGGCCTAGAGCGCCGCCTCGTCCCGGTCGCCGGTGCGCACCCGGACGACGGCGTCGACGGGCTGCACCCACACCTTGCCGTCGCCGATCCGGCCGGTCTGGGCCGTCTTGACGATGATCCCGAGCACGTCGTCGACGTCCGCGGACTCCACGACGATCTCCAGGCGGATCTTAGGCACCAGCGCGATGTCGTACTCGGCGCCCCGGTAGACCTCGGTGTGCCCCTTCTGCCGGCCGTAGCCGCTGACCTCGCCGACCGTCATCCCGGTGACACCGAAGGTCTCCAGGGCCTCGCGGACCTCGTCCCACTTGTGCGGCTTGATGACCGCGGTCACGAGCTTCATGCGTTCACCCCCCGGGCCTCGGCCCTCGACTGCGCACCGGCTGCTCCAAGGTGCCCACCGGTCAGCGCGCGGCCACCGCCACCGGCGGTGGCGAAGTCGTAGGCCGACTCGGCGTGCTCGATGCTGTCGATGCCCTCGACCTCGTCCTCGGCGGTGAGCCGGAAGCCGATGGTCCGCTGGATGGCGGTGCCGATCACGTAGGTCAGCACGAAGCTGAAGACCAGCACCGCGAGGGCGCCGACCGCCTGCCGCCAGAGCTGGTCGAGGCCGCCGCCGTAGAAGAGGCCGTTCACCCCGGCAGTGGCGGTGGCGGAGGCGAACAGGCCGACCGCCAGGGTCCCCCACAGGCCGCCGACCAGGTGCACGCCGACCACGTCCAGGGAGTCGTCGAAGCCGAGCTTGAACTTCAGGCCGACGGCGAGGGCACACAGCACGCCGGCCAGCGCGCCCACCAGGATCGCCCCGATCGGCGTCACCGACGAGCAGGCGGGCGTGATGGCGACCAGGCCGGCCACCACGCCGGAGGCGGCGCCCAGCGAGGTGGCGTGCCCGTCCCGGAGCTTCTCGACCAGCAGCCAGCCGAGGGCCGCGGCACCGGTGGCGACCATGGTGGTGACCCAGACCTCGGCCGCGGAGCCGTTCGCGGACAGCGCGGAGCCGGCGTTGAAGCCGAACCAGCCGAACCACAGCATTCCGGCGCCGATCATCACCAGCGGCAGGTTGTGCGGCCGCATCGGGTCGCGGCGCCAGCCGACGCGCTTGCCGAGGACCAGCGCCAGCGCCAGCCCGGCGGCGCCGGCGTTGATGTGCACCGCCGTCCCGCCGGCGAAGTCGATGGCCTCGAGGTGGTTGGCGATCCAGCCGCCGGTCGCGGACTGGCCGCCGTCGAAGGCGAAGACCCAGTGCGCCACCGGGAAGTAGACGACGGTCGCCCAGATCCCGGAGAACACCAGCCACGGGCCGAACCGCGCCCGGTCCGCGATCGCCCCGGAGATCAGCGCCACCGTGATGATCGCGAAGACAGCCTGGAAGGAGACGAACGCCATCGCGGGGACGGTGCCGACCAGGTGGGTCGCGGCGTAGCCCTTGTCGGCGTTCGTGCCCATCAGGTCGGAGAGGCCGAAGAACTCGAAGGGGTTGCCGAACAGGCCCCAGCGGACGTCGTCACCGAAGGCGGTCGAGTAGCCGTACAGCACCCACAGGACGCTGATGAGGGCGAGGGCGCCGAAGCTCATCATCATCATGTTCAGCACGCTCTTCGCGCGCACCATGCCGCCGTAGAAGAGAGCCAGCCCGGGCGTCATCAGCAGCACCAGGGCGGCAGAGGTCAGCACCCAAGCGGTATCGCCTGTATCCATGTATCTCTACCTCATGAAGGTCGCGGGGGAGGCGGGGACAGGCGCGACCTCGCTGTCGTGCCCCCCAGCCCCGGTGCCCTCACCCTGACGGGCTCAGGTTTCCGGCGACGGCGGGCGCTGTTGCGAGCAGGTGACGGTTGCCGCCGTCGGGTTACGGCCAGATGACGCCGGAGCCGGGCCGACGGTAAATATCCGTACCGCATTCTTTGATGAGTCTCGAAAACGCGATTATGGTCCGGCCATGAGCAGCGGTCCGGGTTCCGACGATCCCGCCCCCACCGCCCCGCGCGGTCGCGGCCGGCCACGGGATCGGGACGCCGACCACCGGATCACCCTGGCCGCCGCCGAGCTGATGCTGGAGCGGGGGTACGACGGGACGACGGTCGACGACGTGGCCGCGCGCGCGGGAGTCGGCAAGGCGACGGTCTACCGTCGCTGGGAGTCCAAGGAGGACCTCGCGGTCGCCGCGATGGAGAGCCTGTACGCCCAGGCGATGCCGGAGGCGGACACCGGCTCGGTGGTTGCGGACCTCACCGAGAGCTACCGCTCGGTGCTGACGTTCGTGAACACGCCGGCGGGGACGGCGTTCCTGCGCAGCTCGATCGCGGAGTCGGTGCGCGACGAGCGGATCGCGTCGCTGTTCCGGCAGTCCAGCGAGCGGCGCGAGGAGCAGTCCCGGCAGACGTTGCGCAGGGGTGTCGAGCGCGGCGAGGTCCGGGCCGACTTCGACGTCGACATCGCGGTGCAGTGGCTGGCGGGGCTGCTGGCCCTGCGCACGATCACCCACCGCCCGCTGCCCGGTCCCGAGGACGCCGAGAGGCTGGTCGACTTCACCCTGCGCGGGATCGGCGCGGTGTAGCTCAGCCGGTGACGCCGAGCAGCGCGTCGACGAACGCCTCGGGCACGAACGGCGCCAGGTCGTCGGAGCCCTCGCCCAGACCGACGAGCTTGACCGGGACGCCCAGCTCGCGCTGCACGGCGACCACGATGCCGCCCTTGGCCGAGCCGTCCAGCTTGGTCAGCACGATGCCGGTGACGTCGACCGCCTCCCGGAAGACCCGGGCCTGCTGGAGGCCGTTCTGCCCGGTGGTCGCGTCCAGCACCAGCAGCACCTCGGTGACCGGCGCCTGCTTCTCCACGACCCGCTTGACCTTGCCGAGCTCGTCCATCAGGCCGGCCTTGTTCTGGAGCCGGCCGGCCGTGTCCACGACGACCACGTCGGCTTCCTGCTCGATGCCCGTCTTGACGGCCTCGAAGGCCACGCTGGCCGGGTCGCTGCCCTCCGGGCCGCGGACCGTGTGCACGCCGACCCGTTCCCCCCAGGTGGCCAGCTGCTCGGCGGCTGCGGCGCGGAAGGTGTCGGCAGCCCCCAGCACCACCTGCTTGTCCTCGGCGACCAGCACCCGGGCGAGCTTGCCCACCGTGGTCGTCTTGCCGGTGCCGTTGACGCCCACCATCATCACCACGGCCGGCAGCCCGTCGTGCCGGGCGACCCCCAGGGCGCGGTCGAGGTCCGGGCCGACCAGGGTCAGCAGCTCCTCGCGCAGGATGTCCTGGACCGTGGCCGACGAGCTGCCCTCGACCTTGACGCGGGTACGGAGCCGGGAGACCAGCTCCTGGGTGGGGTGCACCCCGACGTCGGCGGTGATCAGGGTGTCCTCGATCTCCTCCCAGGTGTCCTCGTCGATGACGTCGCGGGACAGCAGGGCGAGCAGCCCGCGGCCGAGCGGGCTCTGGGAGCGCGACAGCCGCTGACGCAGGCGCACCAGCCGGCTCGCGGTCGACTCGGGGGTCTCGAGGGTCCGCTCCGGCGCCGCGGTCGGCGGCAGGTCGGTCTCCTCGATGGTGCGGGTCGCGGTGTCCCGCGGCGTCTCCGCGTCGTCGCCGACCTGCGGCTCGGCCGGCTGCGCCACCGGCGGAACCTGCCGGGTGGGCGGCGGCGCGGTCCGTCCTCGGACCCGCGACACGACCAGGCCCACCACGCCGCCCACGAGCACGACGGCGATGCCGATGATCAGGTAGATGTACTCAGTCACGCCTGTATCCCATCACACGTGAAGTCACGGTCCCCGCCACTGCCGGGGACCGGTCGGTGCTTCGCACCGGGTCAGTGCCGCTGCGGCTCCCGGCCGCGGGCGTCGTGCTGCGACTCCTGGTTGGCGAGGGTCGGCAGCCTCCGCACCCCCCTGCTCAGCGCGTCGCCCAGCCAGGGCGCGGAGGGCACCGCGCGACCGCGGTGCGGGTAGGCGACGTACACGACCACCAGTCCGGCCAGCAGGGCGATGGCGAGCATCGCAAGCAGGGTGGGGATCATCTGGGCACTCCCGGGAGTCGTCGTCGGCCGCCGACGGTAAACGGAGCGGCCCGATCTCGCAGTGTAGGTGCCGGTCCGCCCGGAGCCGAACCGTTTCAGCGCTCCGCAGCGGCCCGGGTGAGAGAGGTCACCACCGCGCGGACCGGATCCGGGATCGGCCGCACGGGCCGGCCGCCGGAGCCGCCGGCGCCGTCGACGTACACGTGCACGAAGCGGCCTCGATGAGGTGGGCGTTCACCGCGGTGTCGAACAGCTCGTAGTAGGTCGCGTTGCTCAGATGCCCGTAGACGTCGTCGTCGGCCCAGCGGGTCATCATCGTCCTCCACACGGCGTAGTCGCCGCGGGTGGGACGCGGTGGACGTCCGGTCATGCCGTCAGCTCGGCGCCGGCGGTCTCCCGCAGCCGCTGGCTGATCACCGCGGACACCCCGTCTCCGCGCATGGTGACCCCGTACAGCGCGTCGCCGACCTCCATCGTGCGCTTCTGGTGGGTGATCACCAGCAGCTGGCTGTTCTCTCGCAGCTCCTCGTAGATCTCCAACAGCCGGCCCAGGTTCGTGTCGTCGAGCGCGGCCTCGACCTCGTCGAGGATGTAGAAGGGCGAGGGCCGGGCCTTGAACAGCGACACGAGGAACGCGACCGCGACCAGCGACCGCTCGCCACCGGACAGCAGCGAGAGCCGCTTGACCTTCTTGCCCGGCGGTCGCGCCTCCACCTCGATACCGGTGGTGAGCATGTTCGACGGGTCGGTGAGCACCAACCGCCCCTCGCCCCCGGGGAAGAGCCGCTTGAACACCCCGTCGAAGGCGGCGTTCACGTCGTGCCAGGCCTCGGTGAACACCTGCTCGACCCGCTCGTCGACCTCGCGGACGATGTCGAGCAGGTCCCGCCGGGTACGACGCAGGTCCTCGAGCTGCTCGCCCAGGAACCGGTGCCGCTCCTCAAGAGCGGAGAACTCCTCCAGTGCCAAGGGGTTGACCTTGCCCAGGGTGGCCAGAGCGCGCTCGGCCGCACGGAGCCGCTTCTGCTGCTCCTCGCGCACGAACGGCACGGACCCGTCCGCCTCCGCCTCCCCCGCCTCGACGGCCGCCACCTGGTCGGGCCCGAGCACGGCGGGCACCGGCTGGTGCGGGCCGAAGTCGGCGACCAGGGCGCCGGGCTCGAGACCGAGCTCCTCGAGGCTGCGCCCCTCCAGCTGGTCGATCCGCATCCGCTGCTGGGCGCGGGCCAGCTCGTCCCGGTGGACGGTGCCGACCAGCTCGTCGTGCGCGCGCGCGAGGTCGCGGAGGGCGGACCGGGCCGCCACCAGGTCCTCCTCGCGGCAGCGGCGGGCCTGCTCGACCCGGGTCCGCTCGTCGGCCGCCAGCGCGAGGGACCGCTCCAGCCGCTCGAGGGCCACGGCGACGCCGTGGCCGACCGCCTCCGCGATCCGGCCCTCCCGCACCAGCCGCTCCCGGCGCGCGCGTGCCCGGGCCCGCGCCTCGCGCTCGGCCTGGGCGGCACGCAGCAGCGAGTCGGCGCGGCCGGACAGCGCCCGCGCCCGCTCCTCGGCGGTCCGCAGCGCGAGCCGCGCCTCCATCTCCGCCTGTCGCCCGGCCCGCGCGTCCTCGGCGAGCCGCTCGCGCTCCGCGGTGTCGGGCTCCTCGTCCGGTCCGGTCTCGGCCGCGGCCAGCCGGCTCTCCAGCTCTGCGAGGCCCGCCACGTCCCGGTCCCGGGCGGCCTCGGCGGCAACGATGGCCGCGGCGACCCGCTCGGCCTCTCCGCGGGCGGAGCGGGTCAGCGCCCCCAGCTGGCCGAGCTCCTCGGCCACCGCCGCGAGCGTCGCGTCCGACTCGTGCAGCTTGGCGAGGGCGACGTCGACCCGGCGCTGGGCGTGCGCCCGCTCGTCCTCCAGTCGGGACAGCTCGAACGCCAGCCGCTCACCGCGGTGCGTGGCGCGGACGAGGTTCGCGCCGGCTTCGTCGACGGCCGCCTGCACCTCGATCAGGCTCGGCTGCGCGGACGAGCCACCGGCGGCGAAGTGCGCGCCGAGCAGGTCTCCCAGACGGGTGACCGCGACGACGTCCGGCAGGTCCGCGACCAACGCTCGGGCCGCGTCCAGGTCGTCGACCACAGCGACCTTGGCGAGGAGCCGGTGCAGCGCGGTCCGCAGCGCGTCGGGGCACTCCACCACGTCGACGGCGTAACGGACACCGTCCGGCAGTCCCGGCCAGTCCGCCACCTGGACCTCGTCGGTGCCGAGCAGCAACCCCGCCCGGCCGAGGTCCTCGGTCTTGAGGTGCTCGATGGCACCGACCGCGGCGTCGAGGTGGGTGACGGCGACCGCGTCCGCCGCGGCGCCCAACGCGCCCGCGACCGCCGCCTCGTAGCCCGGTCGCACGGTCAGCAGCGCGGCCACCGAGCCGAGCAGGCCCGCGACCGGCTCGGTGGCCGCGAGCAGTGCCCCGGCACCGTCCTTGCGGCGCAGCCCGAGCTCCAGCGCCTCCACCCGGGCGGCCAGCCCGGTGCGCTCGCGCTCGGCGTCCTGCGCCTCCTCGCGAGTCTTGGCGAGCCGGTCCTCGAGGTCGCCGAGGGCCGACACCGCCCCCTCGTGCTCGGCGTCCAGCCCCTCCTCCCCCGCGTCGAGACCGGCGACCCGGGACTCCAGCGAGGTGAAGTCCCGCTGGGCACGCTCGGCCCTGCTGGTCGCGTTCTCCCGGGTCTCGGCGAGCCGACCGAGCTCGTCCTCGGCGGCCGCGGCCCGGCTCCGGAGCGCGTTCACCTGTCCGCGCAGCCGGGCCAGCCCCTCCCGGCGGTCGGCAGCGGCCCGCAGCAGCCCGGCCACCCGGCGGTCCTCCTCGGCGTGCGCCTGCTCGAGGCGCTGGCGCGTCGCCACCGCCTGGTCCAGCGCGGTCCGGTGCCGGGCCACCTCGGCCTCGATCTGCTGCTCCTGGGCGCGGACCCGGGAGGACTCCTCGACCAGCTGGTCCGGGTCCCGGCCGGTCGGCTGGTCGGGCTCCACCGCGTCGCGGGCGTTGCGGACCCGCTCGGCGGCCAGCCCGGCGGTGCCCTTCAGCCGCTCCCGCAGGCTGGAGAGCGCGAACCACTGCTCCTGTGCGGCGGCGAGCGCGGGCAGGTCCTCGCGCAGCACCGCCTCCAGGTCCGACTCGGTCTGCCGCGCCTGCGCCAGCGCGACCTCCACCTCGGTGCGCCGCTCGAGCAGGACGCTCTCGTCGGCGAGCTCCTGCTCCAGCGCGGTCCGCGCGGTCACCAGCTCGTCGGCCAGCAGCCGGGCGCGCGCGTCCCGGACGTCGGCCTGCACCACCGCCGCCTTGCGGGCCACCTCCGCCTGCCGGCCCAGCGGCTTGAGCTGGCGCCGGATCTCGGTCAACAGGTCCTGGAGCCGGTTGAGGTTGCCCTCGGTCGAGTCCAGCTTGCGGAGCGCCTTCTCCTTGCGCTTGCGGTGCTTGAGCACCCCGGCGGCCTCCTCGATGAAGCCGCGGCGATCCTCGGGGGTGGCGTGCAGGATCGAGTCGAGCTGCCCCTGGCCGACGATGACGTGCATCTCCCGGCCGATCCCCGAGTCCGAGAGCAGCTCCTGGACGTCGAGCAGCCGGCAGGACGAGCCGTTGATCGCGTACTCCGAACCGCCGTTGCGGAACATGGTCCGGCTGATCGTCACCTCGGCGTACTCGATGGGGAGCGCCCCGTCGGCGTTGTCGATGGTCAGCGCGACCTCGGCCCGGCCCAGCGGGGGTCGCCCCGAGGTGCCGGCGAAGATGACGTCCTCCATCTTCCCGCCGCGCAGCGACTTGGCGCCCTGCTCCCCCATCACCCACGCCAGCGCGTCCACGACGTTGGACTTGCCGGAGCCGTTCGGTCCGACGATGCAGGTGATGCCCGGCTCGAGCTGGAGCGTGGTCGCGGACGCGAACGACTTGAAGCCGCGGAGCGTCAGGCTCTTCAAGTACACGGACAAGACCCTCCGGAGTCGGTGACCGACGTGGACGACGCCGCCACAGGCGGCCGGTCGCTGACCGGACGGTCGACCACGTCGACGCGTGCCGTAGGGAAGATCAGCCGGGCCAGCCTAGCGGGCGAGAACCCCCGATGCGGGGACCCGTCCCGCGCCGGAACGCCCGAGCACCGCTCAGACCGCCACGGGCAACGGCATCCCGGTGGGCAGCGGCGCCGGCTCGGCGACGTGCAGGGGAACCGTCGCGGGCAGCGCCATCAGGACGCGGGCGCCCCCCTCCGGCGACCGGTCGGCCAGCACCCAGCCGCCGCGCATCGAGACCACCTCGTGCACCAGACCGAGACCGAGCCCGGTCTGGGACCCGCTGCCCGGCGGACTGTTGACGGTCACCCGGTGGGTGGTCTGGAAGTCCTGTCGGTTGATCGCCTCGGTGATCTGCGGGCTGAGGCCCGGTCCGGAGTCCTCCACCCCGAGGTAGGTGACGCCGTCCACGCGGAACCCTGACAGCCGGATCAGGTCGCCCGGGCGGGTGTAGCGCACCGCGTTCTCCACCAGCGTGTCCAGGCAGGCCCGGATCCGCTCAGGCGACACCACGCTGCTGCCCGCAGCCGCGTCCACCACCCATCGGCGCTCCGCGACCGCCGCCCAGCGGCTGCCGACCTGCGCGAGCAGGGCGTCGAGATCCACGGTGGTCCTGGCGGCCTCCTCCTGGAGACCCATCATCCGGAGCAGCCGCTCGCTGCTGCGGCTCAGCCGGCCGAGCTCGTCCTGCACAACGACCAGGTCCGCCTTCACGTCCGGACCCAGGTCACGCTCCAGGAGCAGGTCGACGTACCCGACGGCGATCGTCAAAGGGGTGCGCATCTCGTGCGAGGTGACGCGGCTCAGCCGCTCGCGCTGGCCGGCCCGTAACCGGTCCTGCTCCCCCATCCGGGTCAGCTCGGCCAGGGCGAGCTGGCGGCGCCTGGTGTGCCAGACGCTCAGCAGCACCAGGACCGCCATCAGCGGGATCTCCGAGGTCTCCTCCCAGCCGACCATCCCGTCGGCGGCCCGGACCATCAGCACGCCACCGGTCAACACGGTGTAGGCGGCGATCGCGACCAGGGTCCGAGCCAGGGGCCACGGGTCGAACCCGTAGGCCAGCGCGATACCGATCCAGGCCAGGTGGTACGGGATCGTCTCCTCCCCGGGCATGAACCACATCATCAGCGCGCAGGCGGCGGCGAAGCACACCCACGGCACGAACAGCCGCGGACGCCTGGCCATCTCAGCGCCCGTAGTAGCAGTAGCCGACGCCGCGGATCGTCTCGATCGGCGGGTCCCCGAGCTTGGTGCGCAGCCGGCGCACGCACACGTCGACCACGTTGCTGCCCGGGTCGAAGTCCAGCCCCCAGACGTCGTGCAGCAGCTCGTCGCGCCGGCAGACCTCACCGCGCCGGCGCATCAGGTGCGCGAGCAGGGTGAACTCACGCTCGGTGAGCACGACCTCCTCGGTGCCGGTCCGGGCCCGTCGCCGGTCCAGGTCGAGCTGGATGCCGCCGGCCACCAGGTAGCGCTGCTGGCCGGTCCTCGGCCGCGGCTCGTCGGCGAGGTGCCGTCGTACCCGCGCGACCATCTCCGCGGTGTGGAACGGCTTGCCCACCACGTCGACCGCGCCCCGGTCGAGCGCCTGCACGCGGGTGGAGACGTCCGAGACCGCCGACACCACGATCACCGGGGTCCGGTCCTCCCGCTGGCCCATCAGAGTCAGCACCTGGAGCCCGTTGACGCCCGGCATCATCACGTCGAGCAGCACCAGGTCGACACCCCCCCGGGAGAGCCGCTCCAGCGCCTCCGCACCGTCCGCGGCGGTCACCACGGTGTGCCCTTCCGACGACAGCGACCGGGCAAGCAGGGTCCGGACCCGCTGCTCGTCGTCGACCACCAGCACGGTGCTCATCGGCTGACCCCCCCGGGCGACCGCTCCGCCGCCGACGTTGCCGCGGCGTACCACTCGTCTCGTGCCATGTCCCCCACCCCACCCAGCTCGAGCCCGTCACCCCCCAGCGACGGTGCGACGACCGGCGGTATGAGAACCACTCGGGCGCTGCACACAGGATGCCGCCGGTTCCGTTGGTTACGCCATAGACCGAACGAATCATCTACAGGTCGGTCAGACCTCCGACGACCCCTCAAACCTCCCCCGGATAGCCCGTCCGGGTCACCAGGACATGGCCCGGGCCAGGCGCCGGCGTACCCGAACGACGGGCTGGCGCGACGAACGTCCTACGACAAAGACGGCAAACTCCGGCATAACCCCCGATCTCGATGACCGATCGATGACCGCGTCCTCACCGCCGATGACCGGCGAGGGACAGAACCGCGCGGACTCGATGACAGGGTCGTGATCCTTCGCTGACCTCTGCGCCATAGATCCTGCCGAGCTCTCCCGAGCAGCCACGTTGAGCCCAGACCTAGCGCACGGTGCGTGTCCTGCGATGCAGAGGAGGGGCTCATGAGGATCGCCAGCACACTCAAGCCTTCGTTCAAGCCGTTACTGGCCGTCGTCCTGATGGCCGCGATGCTCCCGGCGGTGGCCACCGCGACGGTGGCGTCCTCCGGCGCCGCGGCCCTCGCGGCCCCGGCCCCGACCGCCCCCGGCAGCATCGGGCTGAAGGTGCAGGCCGCCCGCAGCGTGGGCAAGGCCGCCGGCCTGGTGCACAAGGGCGACGCGATCACGACCTACAAGTGGATCATCAACAAGGACGACACCGGCGACCCCGGGACCGCGGCTCAACCGCTGACCGGGTCCTGCCTGCCGGCCACCGCCCCCGGCGGCAGCACCGATCCCAACTACGCCGACAGCTGCCCGTGGCCCTCGACCCGGTCCACGTCCGGCTTCGCGCCGATCGTCGCGCAGGGCGACCAGACCGACCTGAGCGCCGCCCGCACCCTCGACAACCTGCCAGCCGGCAAGTACCTGATCTCGGTCACCGCGGACGACTTCAAGATCGGCGGCCAGCACTTCACCGTCGACGGCGGCACGCAGACCGTCAGTGTCGACCTGGACCCCACGCCGCTGCCGCTGGCCACCATCCGCATCGACGTCTTCAACGACTTCGCCCCGGTCGACGGCACCTACGAGGTCGACGCCGAGCAGGGCCTGCAGGGCTTCACCGCCCACCTCACCGACGTCTTCGGCGACGTGAGCACGGACTACTACGGCAACCCGCTGTGCACCGTGTACCAGCACAAGAACGCCAACGGGAGCGGGCCGATGCTCTTCGACGCCCAGGGCCACCCGATCGTCTCGGCGGCCTCGACCGGACGCTGCATGAGTGACCGCGACGGTCACATCGTCATCCCCAACCTCGGCCCCAACCGGCTCGGCGCCACCGTCACCCCGCCGGTGCCCGCGCCCGGTCAGACCTACCAGTGGGTGCAGACCACGACCCTCGAAGGAGCCCACGACCACGACATCTGGAGCCAGGAGGGCGCCACCGGCTTCGACACCGAGCAGATCAAGGGCGGCGAGCCGGTCGCCAGCGTCCAGTTCGGGTTCACCCGCACCCGCGCGCTCGTCGTGCCCAAGAAGAACCCGCCGGCCGGTGAGATCAAGGGCGTCGCGGTCGCCGGTCTTCCCTACGTGGGCGGCCAGAACGGCCAGACGGTGCCCGAGACAGGGTTCGCCGGCGCCAACATCGGCGGCCCGATCAAGAACCCGTGGGTGGCGCTGTCCGACCTCGACGCCGGCGACGCCGCCGTGTACGTCGGACGAGGTGCCGCCGACGGCTCCTTCGACATCAAGAACGTCCCCGACGGGACCTACCAGCTGACCCTGTGGGACGACGACCAGGACTACATCCTGTGGAGCTTCAACGTCGAGGTCTCGGACGGCGGTGTCTCCGACGTGGGCAACAAGATGCTCGTCGGCTGGTTCACGCACATGCACGGCCACGTCTTCATCGACTCCAACGAGAACGGCAGGCGGGACCCCGGTGAGCAGGGGGTCGCGCAGTTCCCTCTGACCGTCCGCGAGCGCGACAACTCCCTGATGGACCAGTACACGAACACCGCGACCACCGACAGCAGCGGCGCCTACGACATCCGGGAGACCTACCCGCTGGGCAAGTGGCTGGTGCTCGAGGCGTTCAACACCCGCTACCGGACGACCGGCATCACCTACCAGGGCGAGAACGAGACCAAGGCGACCACCAGGCTCGGCGGTCTGGTCGACCTGGACTTCCTGCCGATCATCGGTCTCGGCGGCACCGTCGACTGGGGCGTGCAGCCCTATGCCGGCGCGGCCAACGGCGGGATCGCCGGCACCGTCAGCTACGACACCACCCGCAACGAGCTCGACCCCGCGGACGCGGCGTCGGAGAGCTACCAGCCCGGCATCCCGCACGTGAAGGTGCGGCTGTTCGCTCCGGTCCCGTGCAGCGCAGCCGACGCGGACAAGAGCAACGAGTGCCGCCAGGGTCACCAGATCGTGCCGCTGCAGGTGCCCGACCCCGACCCCAACGCCGCACCGGGAGCGATGGTCTCCAACCCCGACCCCGAGCGAGGCGCTCTGGTCAAGGGACCCGAGCTCAGCGAGGCCTACACCTCCGAGGAGTGGGAGGCGCCGCGCGGCTGCACGGCCCGCGACTATCTCGGTGATCCGCTCAACGACCAGAAGGCGCTGCCCGCGTTCGGGGAGGCGGCCAACAGGCTGTGCGTCGAGGCGCCGATGGCGGGTGTGCAGATCGGGCCGAGCGACAAGACCCCCGGCGCCGCGTCGCAGACGGTCAACGGCAACTACGCCTTCGCCACGACGGACGTCGAGCAGTTCCCTGCCGCGGACCCCCGCAACACCTCGGGGCTGGACCAGTACGCACCCCTGCCCGGCGGCCAGACCGAGGACCTGGTCCCCGGGGACTACATCGTCGCGGTCGACATCCCGAAGAACCCGGTCGGGGGCGGCGACATGTACAAGGCCACCGGCGAGGAGGACGTCAACGTCTTCGACGGGGACAGCTACCTGCCGCAGGAGAACATGAACAGCATCACGCCTGCAGTCGCCGCCGACGTCCCCGCCGGCGACACCCCCACCCCCACGCCGCCCTCACAGCCGCCCTCGCAGCAAGCCGGGATCATCTCGGGCTGCGCCGGAGCGCTGCACACGGTGAAGGTCACCGACCAGGCCTTCCTCGACGGCGGCGGGAGCCCCTTCGAGGGCCAGGACCGGCCCTCGTGCGCGGCCAAGCTGGTCACCGTCCGCGGCGGTCAGACCACGGCTCCGAACTTCAACCTCTTCACCGACGTCCCCATCCCCACGCACTTCTGGGGCCTGACCATCAACGACCTGGGGCTGACCCTGGACAAGCGCAGCGTCCTGTACGGCGAGGCACTGGGTCTGCCGAACGTCCCGATGGGGATCTACGACTGGAGCGGGCGTCTGCTGGACACCACGCACACCGACTTCAACGGCTTCTACGAGGCCCTGGAGCCGTCCACGGACACCTTCAACTGCCCGGTCCCTGCCGGACCGTGCCCGAACATGTACCGGTTCACCGGCAACGACCCGGGACAGCCAGACGCACCCAACGCCGACTACAACCCGCGCTACCGCACCATCTCGACGAACTTCCAGGGATGGCCCGGCCTCTACACGGTCACCGACACCGCCCCCACCCAGGTCGCCACGACCGCTCTGACCCCCGGGTCCACCGCGGTGAACTCGACCCAGTGCGACCTCGGCGGCAGCTGGCCGCAGCTCTACGCGGTCAGCCGGCCCTACGTGCGGCAGAACGGGACCACAGCGGACCGGACGGTCACCGTCAAGGGCGTCAACTTCGGCAGCACCAAGGGCTCCCTCACGGTGGGCGGCGCCAGCGTCCCGGCCACCGGCGTCACCTGGACCGACACCCAGATCACCTTCACGGTGCCGACCTCGGTGCCGCTCGGGGCACAGACGATCGGGATCACCCGAGCCGGGACCGGCGGGCTCAGCAGCGTGAACACGCTGACGCTGCAGGTGCTCGGCGCGACCACCGCGACCAACTCGTCCACGAACCCCCGGCTGGCCGAGGTCGGCCCGGGCAAGCAGTACCCGACCGTGCAGGCGGCCCTCGAGGCGGCGCGTCCCACCAACGCCATTCGTTACTGGATGGTCGTGGTGTGGCCCGGCGACAGGACGGCACTCAACCCGCAGGGTGAGTACAACGAGAACCTGGTGGTGCACCACCGGGTGCGCATCCAGGGCGTCGGCCCCGGTGGCTTCGGCGCGGACGGCAACCTCGTCCCCGGCTCGGTGATCGACGGCTCGGGCTTCAACCCGGACAACGACCACGGGCAGGCCTGGATCAACCTGATCAGCAGCCTGTCCTACTCAGGTGAGGCGGCGGTGCCCGACTCGGCCGTCGTGACCGTCCTGGACGACCCGACCAACACCAGCGCGCCAGCCAGCTACCCGGTCACCATCGACGGTCTGCGGATCACCGGCGGCGCCCAGGCCGACTTCGCCACGAACATCAACGCGGTCACCGGAGGCACCAAGACGCCGTACGGCGCCACCGGCGCGCTGGTCACCCAGGGCGGTGGGATCTACGTGCACAGCAACGTGCAGAACCTGTCGGTCACCGACAACGTGATCCAGGGCAACGGCGGCTCCTACGGCGGTGGCGTCCGGGTCGGCACGCCGTACCGGAACGACAACCGGAACACCGGGCTCACCCTGGCCCGCAACCAGATCCGGGACAACGGCGGCACCAACCTCGCCGGCGGCGTCGGGATCTTCGCGGGCAGCACGGGCTACGCGGTGAACGACAACGCCATCTGCGGGAACTTCTCCGCGGAGTACGGCGGGGCGGTGTCCGCCTTCGGCTACCAGGGCAACGCCGGCGGCACCATCAGAAACAACCGGATGTGGTTCAACTCCTCCTACGACGAGGGCGGCGCGGTGATGGTCGCCGGAGAGCTGCCGGCGAACCCGGCGAACCTCTCCGAGGGGACCGGGCCTGTGACGATCGACAAGAACGTCATCTCCGAGAACCTCGCCAACGACGACGGCGGCGGCATCCGGCTCCTCCAGGTCAGCGGCTCGCACATCAGCCGCCTGACCCCCGGGACGGTGACGATCACCAACAACACGGTGACGGAGAACATCTCGACGCACGAGGGTGGCGGCATCGCCCTCGACGACGCAGCCTTCGTCGACGTCGTCGGCAACACCATCGCCGACAACCTGACCACCGCCTCGGCAGTGACCAGCGACGGGCAGCCGGCCCCGGCCGGCCTCTCCACCGCCCAGAACAGCGACCAGCTGCAGGCACGGCTCAGGAACGCGATCCTGTTCCCGGCCTCGCAGAACCTGGCGGCCACCACGTTCAGCAAGCCGAACATCGTGGACGACGTGTTCTCCGACAACCGGGCCGGCACGTTCAGCGGCGGCTGGGTCACCGGCATCGGGGGCACCCTCCCCGACGGCACGCCGAACGACGTCAACAGCTGGGACATGGGCCTGGCCGACGGGTCGGGCACGCTCTCGCCGGTCGGCTCGGTGATCCAGTCCACGACCAATGTCGACGTGGGCACCAGCACGACGGTGAGCGACACGCCCGGGTTCAAGGACCCGAGCACGGTGTCGGTCGACGTCCTCGCCTCCCGGACCTACCCGGCCTTCCGGCAGTCGCTGATCATCGGTGAGCTGCTGCCACCGACGCTGTCCAGCGACTACCACCTGACGGGCAGCACCTCCCCGGCCTACGGCCGCGGCGTGGCCAGCAGCCAGGTGGCCTACGGGACGGGCACGTTCGGCTGGAAGTACACGGTGTCGTCCCCGGTCACGGACATCGACGGCGACACCCGACCGCAGGGCCCGGCCAAGAGCAAGCGGTACGACGCGGGGTCCGACCAGGTGACGCCCTAACCAGAGCCGGTGGCCGCAGCGGATCCCCCCCATCCGCTGCGGCCACCTCCCCCCTCCCCGCATCCATTCTTCGACGCTGAGACCACACACGGAGTTCACGATGACCGAGAACAACCACCGGAGCCCGCTCTCGCGGCGGGGCTTCCTCACCGGGACGGCCGGACTGGCGGGGGCCATGCTGCTGGGCAGCCGGCTGACCGGCTCCACGCCCGTCCCGGCCGCGACCGGGCTGCGGCCGATGGCCGCCACCGCACACCCGAAGAAGCTGCTGCACCTGGCCGGCACCGATGGCTGGGTGTCGATGCCCAAGGACGCTCCTGCCGACCTGCCGTTCTTCCCCGACTCGCTGGCGCCGAACCCCTTCGACACCTACGTGTTCGGCTTCCGCGACGTCACCGGCCTCAGCGCGGCCCAGGTCGCGGCGCAACGCGGCAAGGCGCAGATCAGCGCGCCGATGCTGAGCTTCGACGAGGAGGACGACATCTACATCACCCTGACGAACCTCGGGCTGCTGCAGCGTCCCGACCTCTTCGACGGGCACACCCTGCACTGGCACGGCTTCGTGAACGCGATCCCGCTCTTCGACGGGGTGCCCGAGCTCTCGCTCGCGGTGCCGGTCGGCCGTGACTTCACCTACTTCTACCGTCCTCACGATGCCGGCACCTACATGTACCACTGCCACTTCGAGGACGTGGAGCACGTGCAGATGGGCATGACCGGGATGGTCTTCGTGCGCCCCAAGCAGAACAAGGCGCCCGTCAACGGCGACCCGGTCGGCACCAAGTACGCCTACAACGACGGTGACGGCTCGACCCGCTACGACCGCGAGTTCGCGTTCATGATCACCGAGCTGTGGTCGGCCGCCCACTACCGCGACGCGCACATCCAGGTGAACGACTGGACCGACTACGCGGCGAGCTTCTGGCTGCTGAACGGACGCGGCTACCCCGACACCCTCGAGCCCAACGGGAACCCGATGCTCACGGCCTCGGGCCGGCTGCAGTACCAGCCGATCTCCTCCCTGGTCCGGTGCAACGCGGGCGACCGGGTGCTACTGCGCCTGTCCAGCCTCGGCTACCAGAACCACGTGATGTCGGTCGACAACATCGACCTGACCGTCGTGGCCAAGGACGCATCGCTGCTCCGCGGCCGGGACGGCACGAGCAACTACCTCACCACCAACGGGGTCGACGTCGGCCCCGGCGAGAGCCGGGACGTGATCTTCACGGCTCCCGGTCCCGGGGAGTACCTGCTCTACGACCGCAACTACTCCTACCTCGACAACGGCGGCGGGCCGGGCTACGGCGGCATGATGACGAAGATCGTCGTCAGCCCCACCGGCACCCTCCCTCCCCAGACCGTCGCGAACGCCTGAAGGACCGAGGAGATCCGATGAGAATAGTCAACCGCCTCTCCCAGCGCAGGTACGGCTTCGGCCTGCTCGTCGCCGCCCTGGGACTGACCGGCCTGGTCGCCGGCTCGGGCGCCCAAGCCGCGACCTCCGAGGGACTGCTGTGCCAGAGCGACCCGCACAACACGTTCTCCCTCACCGCCCGCGACGGCTACGTGTCCACTCCGGACGGCAACTCGATGTACATGTGGGGCTACGCAATGAGCAGCGGCAAGTTCCAGCTGCCCGGCCCGGTGCTGTGCGTCACCTCCGGCGAGAAGGTGCGGGTGATCCTGCACAACACCCTCCCCGAGGCCACCTCCATCATGTTCCCCGGCCAGACCGGGGTGCTCGCCGACGGCAAGCCCGCCCAGCCCCAGCTCACCGACACCGGCTCCATGACCTCGATGGTGCAGCCGGCGGACCCCAAGGACGCAACGGGCGAGGGATCCGTCACCTACGAGTTCACCGCCGGCAGCCCGGGCACCTACCTCTACGAGTCGGGCACCGACGCGACCAAGCAGGTGCAGATGGGCCTGTACGGCGCCCTCGTCGTCCGCCCCGCCGGGCACCCGAACCAGGTCAACAACCGCGCTGACTCCCGCTTCGACCCGGGCCACGAGTACGTCTTCCTGCTGTCCGAGGTGGACCCCGACGTGCACCTCGCGGTGGAGCGCGGCGCCCGCGTGGACCAGAACAGCTACAAGGCGCGGTACTTCATGATCAACGGGCGCGCCATGCCGGACACGCTCGCCCCGAACAACGCCTCCTGGCTGCCGAACCAACCCTACGGGGCCCTCGTGCACATCAAGCCGTACGACGCGACGACCAACCCGCAGCCGGCCGTCATCCGCTACCTCAACGCGGGCACGGTCAACTACCCCTTCCACCCGCACGGCAGCGACGAGCGAGTGGTCAACAAGGACGGGCAGGCGCTGCAGGGGTCCGGCGGCGAGGACCTGGCCTACCTCAAGTACGACCTGGACGTGGAGCCCGGCCAGTCCCTGGACGCGCTGATGGACTGGCGCAACGAGGAGAAGTGGGACCCGACCACCAACCCGATCCCCACCCAGATCCCGGCGATCACCGACCAGATGCTGGTCGGGTCGGACACCTGGTTCAGCGAGAGCGGCTACCTCGGGCAGAAGAACGCGCTGCCGGCCAACATCACCTCGAACAACGAGTGCGGCGAGTACTACCACGTCGCGCACAGCCACGCCCTGCAACAAGCCACCAACTACGGCGCCACCTTCGGGGGGATGATGACGGTCTTCCGCATCGACCCGCCCGCCGGTTGCCCGGCGAACTAGGGGACGCCGCGATGACTACCTCAGGTCTCTCACTCCACCGACCCGGCCCGCTCCGGGGCTCCCTGCGGGGCGCCCTGGCCGGTGTCCTGGCCACCGGCGTGGTGGCGGCGCTGCCGTCCGCCGCCCACGCCGCCGCCCCAGCGGCGGCGCTCACCCCTGCGGTCGCGGCGCCGCACACGGCCGCCGTCGGCAAGCTCGCCGTCAGCGGTTGCACCGGCGGTGCCGGCGACGCCTCGTGCGACCTGTACGCGATGACCGGCACCACCCAGGTGCTCGGCACCAGCATCCCGATCTGGGGCTTCTCCACCAGCCCCGACGCCGGCACGGCCACCGCACCGGGGCCGGTGCTGGTGGTCCATGAGGGCGACACCGTCTCGGTCACGCTGCACAACCAGCTGTCCGAGAAGGTCTCGCTGGCCTTCCCCGGCCAGCCGTCGGGCGCCTTCAGCGCCGGCCCGGCGGACCCGACCGCGGGAGCGGACCCGTCGGGGACCGCGACGTACACGTTCAAGGCGAACCGGCCAGGCACGTTCCTCTACGAGGCCGGACACACCCCCGGTGGCACCCGGCAGGTGGCGATGGGGCTGGCCGGTGCCCTGGTGGTGCTGGGCGCGGACGGGAAGGCCGCGGGGCACAGCTACGACGACGAGTCCGTGCTGGTGCTCAGCGAGATCGACCCGGCGCTCAACGCGCACCCGGACACGTTCGACATGCGGAGCTTCCACGCTCGCTACCGGCTGGTCAACGGCAGGCCCTTCCCGACCACGTCGGCGGTCTCGACCGACCAGGGCCACACCGTGCTGCTGCGCTACGTGAACGCCGGCAGCAGCAGCCACCCGATGGCGATGCTGGGCGCCACCCAGCTGAAGGTGGCCGAGGACGGGCATCCGCTGACCCAGGGCGAGCGTGAGACCGTCGCGACCGTCGACGCCGGCATGACCACCGACACCCTGGTCACCATGCCGACCGGACCGGAGACCAAGGTCACCGTGTTCGAGGCCGGCGGCCACCTCGACAACAACGGTTCCACGGACCCGACCGGCAGCTACATCGACACCGGCGGCATGCTCACCTTCCTCGACACCAACGCGCCTCCCCCGACCGACGACCACGTCGGACCGGTGGCCTCGCACCTGTCGGTGTCGCCCAACCCCTCCGACGGGAAGCGGGACGTCACCGTCATCGCAGACCTCAGTGACGCCAAGACCGGCGGCTCCGCCGTCGACGCGGCCGAGCTGACCGTCGACGACCCCACAGACCACGACGTGGCTCCCGGCACCGGCCTGCCGATGACCGGTGCGTTCGGATCCCCGACGGTGGCCAAGGCGACCGGGACCATCCCGGCGGAGCCGCTGGCCCCGGCAACCTGCGCCGACGCACCCCTCGCACTCAGCTGCCTGTCGGCCGGCAAGCACATCGTGTACGTCCGCGGCCACGACGCCTCGAACAACTGGGGTGTCGTGGGGTCGGTGGTGCTCAACCTTCCGAAGACCGGTCCCAGCACGACCAGCGGCTCGGTGGACCAGCCGGCGACCAACGGCGGCACGGCACTGGCGGTCACGGCCACCGGAGACGACACCGCCGCCGACGGCGTGATCGACGGCGCAGAGATGTTCCTCGACACCGCCGGCACCGACGGGACCGGCGCCCCGCTGACACTGAACCGCAGTGCCGCGCTGGTGAGCGAGGACGGCAGCATCCCGGTGGACCCGCCGGCCGGGCAGTCCTGCCCGTCGGCGGTGGCGCTGAGCTGCCTGGCCGAGGGCACCCACCACGTCCTGGTGCACAGCCACGACTCGCTCGGCCTGTGGGGGCCTGTCCTCGACCTCCCGTTCCTGGTCGACAGGACCGGCCCCGGAGTGGATGGTGCCGCCGTCTTCCCCAACCCGAGCAACGCCCTGATCTCCAGCCCCGGGAACACCGGGTACCTGAAGATCTCCGCGCAGATCACCGACGTCGACTCCCGGCTCACCCGTGCCGAGGGCTTCTTCGCCCCCGCCTCGGCGACTCCCAAGGCGGGCACCGGCCTGGCCATGGTCGCCGTGGACGGCAAGTACGACAGCGCGAGCGAGCAGGTCTACGGACTGGTCCCGCTCTCGCAGGTCAAGTCCAAGGCCGACGGCAGCTACCAGATCTACGTGCGCGGCAAGGACGCGGCCGGCAACTGGGGTGACCTGTTCGCGCTACCGCTGGTAATCGACAAGACCGCGCCGGTGCTGGCCTCGCTGGCCGGGTCGCCGAGCCCGACGAACGGTGCCACCCTGCTCACCCTGTCCGCACCGGTCAGCAAGGACAGCGCCTTCCAGACCGCCGAGTTCTGGACCGGGACCACGGACCCGGGAGTCGGCAAGGCGACCCGCGTCTCGGTGAGCTTCGTCGACGGCTCCGCCGTGGTGACGGCTCCGCTGGCGGGGATCAACCCGGGCTCGGTGCGGTTCAACCTGCGGGTCCAGGACATGGCCGGCAACTGGAGCAACGCGGTGAGCACGACGGTCACGGTCTCCAAGCCGAACGCGGTCTTCTCGGACACGTTCGACAGCGGGAACCTGAACGCCTGGTCCAGCCGCACCAACACCGGCGTCGGCTCGATGTCCGCCTCCCCGGCAGCAGGGATCCCGGTCCAGCCGGGCAACCAGGGCCTCGCCGTCACCGGCACCGGGACCCACTACGTCACCGACAACACGCCGGCGGCGGAGACCGGTTACCACGCCCGCTTCGGGTTCTCACCGAACACGTTCACCAGCGGCACCGCGGCTGCGGTCACCGTGTTCGACGCCCGGACCGGCAACAACGGCAGTGGTGGCAGCGTCTTCAGCCTCAACTACCGGAAGAACAACGGCACCAACCAGGTGCAGGTGGTGATGTACCGAAGCGGATTCCCCGCAACGGTGGCCGGTTCCTGGGTGAGCCTGTCCGCCGGAGCGCACGCCCTGCAGGTGGACTGGGTCTCCGGCCCGGCCACCGGCGCAGCGCAGGGCTCGCTGCGGCTCTCGGTGGACGGTGCCACGGCCTCCACGCTGACCGGCAACTCCAGCAACCTGCGGGTGGAGTCGGTCCGTCTGGGCCTGGTCGCCGGGACGAGCGCAAGCTCGACCGGGACGGCGTTCTTCGACTCGTTCGTCTCGACCCGCAACACCCTGCCCTGACCGGCCGACCGGGGAGGCCGCTCGGGCGGCCTCCCCGGCACCGCCGGACTCACACGCACCTGTCCCACCACTGACCATCGAACCCGGGGGGGAACCCGATGTCTGTCCTCACGATCAACCCGAGCACCGTCAAGGCACGGCTCGCCGTCAACGTGCTGCTCGCCGTGGCGGTCACGGTCCTGGTGTCGCTGCTGGTGCTGACGCACCGCGGCAGCGCCCAGGCCGACGAGCGGGTGCCGCAGAGCACCGTCGTCGAGGCCCGCACCGGGGTCCGGTTCTCCCGGGTCGCGGTGGTCGGCGACAACGGCCTGGTCACCCTGTTCTACGTGGTGCTCGACCCGGAGAAGGCGACCGCGTTCCAGTCCGACCGGGAGCACCCGCCGGTGCTACGCAGCGAGGACCGCACCGGCGGCACACGTCGGGCCTCGATCATGCGGGCCGGGCACTCGATGCGGGCCGGGCAGACCTACTACCTGGTCTACGAGAACACCGACGGCGCCATCCGGAGTGGGGAGCATCTCTCGGTCTCCTACGGCGGCACCGTGCTGCGACACGTCCCGGTGCTCTGATGCGCACCCGACCGCTCCCCCACCCGGTGGCCCGGCTGGCCGTCCTCGCGGCCCTGGTGCTGACCGTCCTGCTCGCAGGCAGTCCCGCGGCGGACGCGCACGCCTACCTGGACAGCAGCAACCCCGGAGACGGCGCCACGCTGCAGCGGGCACCTCACGAGCTGCGGCTGAGCTTCAGCGAGCACGTGGTGCTCGGCGCGACCCGGATCAGCATGGTCGACGGCGACGGGGACCCGGTCCGGGTCACCCACCTGCGCCTGGTCACCGAGGACCCCGGAGACACGGAAGAGCCCGCCGAGATCGTCGGGACGCTGCCCGCCCTGTCCCCGAACAGCTACCGGATCTCGTGGGAGACGCTGTCCAGCGACGACCTGCACCGGACCGCCGGGCTGCTGGTCTTCGGCGTCCAGCGACAGGTCTCCGCCGCAGGCCTCTCCGAGTCCCTGCCGCGTCCGGCGGAGGCGGCGCTGCGGCTGCTGGTGCTGCTCGGGACCGGTCTCGCCCTCGGTGGGCCCCTGGCCGCCCGGGTGCTGCACGCACCGGTCGCGACGGCCCCCTTCGGCGCAGCCGTGCGCGGGTCGGCCCGGCTCGGGCTCGGCGGGGCCGTTCTCGCGGCGACCGCGGCGGTGCTTCTGCTCACCGAGCAGCTGGTCGCGGGCGGTCTGTCCCCCGATGCGCTGCTGAGCAGTGCGTACGGCACCCGGTGGGCGGTGCGGGAGGCCGGCCTGCTGGCGCTCGTGCTGGCCGGCTGGTGCGCCGTACGCCGGGTGGCGCCCCGGGCCCGCCGGCTGCTGCTGGTCGCTGGCGCCGCCTGCGCCACCGCCGGTACAGCGCTGCTGGGCCACGCGGGCGCCGGCACCCGGCTGGACCCGACCCGGGTGGTGGCCACGGCCGCCCACCTGGCCGCCGCGCTCACCTGGGCCGGAGCCGTGGCCGTGCTCGCCCTCGCCGTGGTGCTCCCGGGCTGGCGACGCCCCGGCGGCACCGTCCAGCTGCGGGCGGCCCTGCGCCGGTTCGGTCTGCCGGCCGCCGCGTGCGTCACCGTCATGGTGGTCACCGGCGTGCTGCTGGCCAGCGACGTCGTCGGGTCGGTGGACGCGGCGCTCCGCACCTTCTACGGGCGCACGATGCTGGTCAAGCTCGCCCTCGCGGGAGCGGCGGGGCTGTCGGCGGTGGCGAACCACCGGCACGTGCGTGGAGCCCGTGACCTCGACCTGCCCCGGCGGACGGTCGGCGCGGAGGCGCTGCTGGTGCTCGGGGTGCTGGCGGCGACCGCGGTACTGACCAGCAGCCAGCCGGCGACCGAGCACCAGCTCGTACGGGACGCCGACGTGGCCAGCCCCGGGCCGGTGGCCGGGCAGGTCGGCGACCTCCAGGAGAGCGCCGGGCTGCGGCCGAACCGCCCGGGGCGGAACGTCGCGATCGTGGACGTCTTCGACACCCGCCGCCCCGCTCCTGCCCCGATCCTGGGCGTCGACGTGGCCATCGGGACGGCCGCACCGGTCGCAGCGGCGCCGCTCTCCGACGGGCACTGGTCCGCTCCCGTCTCCGACGTCGCGTCGGGCGGTACCCGGCTCACCGTCACGGTCCACCGCCAGGGCGTCCCCGACGTGGTCTCACACCAGCGCTGGGTGGTCGGCGCGGACCCGGGTGCGACGCTGCCCGCGGTGGTCTCCACTGCTCCGGTCCGGTCGCCGCTGCGACTGCTCGCTGGGGCGCTCGCAGTGCTCTGCCTGCTCGGGTGGGCGACCGCGCTCGGGGCACGCCGCCGCCGCGCCGTGCCCGGCGAGGACGGGGCCGAGGAACCCGACCCCGAGGACGCGACCGACCGATGGCATCCGTCCGGCACGCATGGCCCGTTCCGGTCACCGCCGGCCCACCCGTTGGGCACTGGCGTGTCGGCCCGGGCTGAGGTGGACTAGCACCATGGGGAGATCACCTGCACGGCGTCGGCAGCGGCGTGCCGCGACATACCTGGCCGCAGCCGCGGCGGTGGCCGTCGCAGCCGCCGCGATGCCCGGGACGCCGTCGGCTGCGCCGGACGCGCAGACGCCCGGTGTCCCTGAGGTGGTCGGGCTCCTCGCGTCCGGCCAGCCCGTCGCCTCCGTCACCACCTTCGGCCCCCGTGAGGGCAAGGGCCACTACGCGGCCGCGGTGCGCATCGCGGCCACCGGGTCCGTGCGGACCGCCGTCTCCGGCGCACAGCTGCCGGCGGTGCTGCTCAGCGCCTACCGGTCTGCCGTCGCAGGGGTGCCGGCCTCCTGCCACCTCCCGGTCAGCCTGCTCGCGGCGATCGGCGAGGTGGAGTCCGGCTCGCTGGCCGGGCGCAGCATCGACGCCCGCCACCGTACGTCGATCCTCGGCCCGGTCCTCGACGGGCGAGGCTTCGCCGCCGTCGCCGACACCGACAACGGCCGCCTGGACGGCAACCGCACCTGGGACCGGGCCGTGGGACCCATGCAGTTCCTCCCCGGCACCTGGCGGGCCTTCGGCGTCGACGGCGACCACGACGGGGTCGCCGACCCGCAGGACGTCGAGGACGCGGCAGCCACCGCCGCGGTGTACCTCTGCTACGGCAACCGGGACCTGAGCCGGCCCGCGTCGCTGACCTCGGCGATCCTGGCCTACAACCACTCCGAGGCCTACCGGCAGCTGGTGATGACCTACCAGCAGCGGTTCGCCGCCCTCGGGCTCGACACGGGTGGCGTCTCCCTCGGCCAGTCCCTGTCCCAGCCGGGCGCCCTGCTCAGCGCGAGCCCGCTGTTCCAGGCCGGTCTGCCCGCGACGGCCGGTCCGGCCTCCTCGGTGCCGGCCCGCAGCGCGAAGAAGAAGAAGAGCACCAGCACCGTGGTCGCGTCCGGGCCGGTCGGTCAGCGGCCGTCGTCGCCCACCCGGAAGCCGCCGTCGTCGCCCACCCGGAACCCGCCGGCGGGCACCCCCACCGGCAGCCCCACCGGCAGCCCCACCGGCAGCCCCACCGGCAGCCCCACCGGCACCCCCACCGGCACCCCCACCGGCACCCCCACCGGCACCCCCACCGGCACCCCCACCGGCACCCCCACCGGCACCCCCACCGGCACCCCCACCGGCACCCCCACCGGCAGCCCCACCGGCTGCGTCCCGGTGCCCGCACCGAGCCAGGCCGGCACCGACGGCACCGCGGGTCCCACGTCGGCACCGTCGACCGGCAGCAGCACTGGCAGCAGCATTGGGCCCGCCGACGTCCCGGTGCCGACCACTGAGCCCTGCCTCCCGCCCTGCGGGGCCGGTCTGCCCGGCAGCACTGGGGGCACCGGAAGCACCGGGAGCGCGGTCGACCCGGCGGCGGGCACGGGCACGCCCGCGGCCGGCGCCGGGCCCGTGGCCTGCGAGCCGGCTCAGCCGACCGTCACAGGCGCTTCTCCCTCGTCTGCGCCGTGAGCTCGAAGCCGGTCCGCTCGAGCAGCGAGCGGACGGCGACGGCGTCCCCCGGCACCGAGGCCGTGACCGAGACCACCGCTCGCTGCCGCAGCGCGCGCTCGGCCGCGCCCAGCACGGCCCGTCCGTAGCCACGACCCCGAAGGTCGGGGCGCACCCCGACGTGGTGGCCGAAGGCGTGCCGGCCGTCGCGTCGGTCCTGGAGGGCCAGCCACAGATGACCGACCCGCTGCTCTCCCTCGCGGGCCGTCCACAGCAGGTGTCCCGGGGTGTGCGGACCCTGCACCAGCAGCCCGTCGGGGCCGACGCCCGCCGGCCCGGGGCCCGACGAGCCGCCGGTCAGACCGGTCCGGAGCCGGGGCAGCAGCTCGTCGTACTCGGTCTCGGACATCGCCACCAGCACCACCCGGGGCCTGGACGGCGGGTCGACGGGCAGCGGGCCGAGGGGTGACGAGACCGGCGCCGCGCCCATGGTCTCTGCCGCGCGGGTCCCCAGCCCGCGGTGCCCCGGCTCCACCCGCCGGGTCAGGGTGCTGGCCAGGACGGCGTAGCCGAGCGCGTCGTAGAGCCGGCGAGCGGGCACGTTGTGGCCGAACACGTTCAGCCGGAAGACCTGCGCACCGAGGTCCCCGGCGGTCTGCTCGGCGGCCGCCAGGGTGGCCCGTCCCAACCCGCGGCCGCGCGCCTGCGGCTCCAGCTCCACGTCCAGGACGTACGCCTCGGTCTCGCCGCCCGCCGGGCCCACACGCATCCAGAGCCGGCCCAGGACGGTCGCGGAGGCGTCGGTCGCGCGGACGGTCCAGAGGTGGTGCAGCGGGGTGGCCACACCGGCCGGCAGCAACTGCTCGAACTGCCGACGGGCGTACGCGCCGGCGTCGTCCTCGGACCGCAGTCCCGCTGTGACCAGCTGCCGGGCGAAGCCACGGACCGTGTGGTCGGTCCACACGTCGAGCTCGACGCGGGTCATCGGGTGGAGCCGGACCGGCCCGCTCGACGCGGGGGTGCTCAGACGGGCTGCATGCTCTCGTCGAGGGCGTGCAGGCCGGAGTCGTGCGCGTCCAGCTCGAGGGCGTCGTTGCGGGCCTGGACCCGCAGCAGGTGCGCCTCCAGGTCGGCGACACGCTGCCGCAGCCGGCGGTTCTCCGCGGTCAGCTGCGCGAGCACGCGCGGATCGGTGTGCGTCATGTAGCCGAGGAGCGCCTTGGCCATAGTCGTGTCCTCCGAGGGATGAGAGGTTGTGGCACGCCATGGGACCGACCGGGATGACGGTCGAGGAGATGGGTGTGTGTCTTCTACAGTCCCACGCCTGGGCACACCGGTCAATCCGGCCAGCCGGGCGGGTGGGTCCCCGCGGGTAGCGTGGTCCCATGACCAGCCGTCTCGAGATCGCCGGGTGCCGCTCGCAGTGCCGCTGGCTCGACACCGGCGAGCGGCTGGCGGGCGAGCCGCTCTTCGCCTGCGGCGGGTGCGGCAGCCAGTGGGTGCCCTCGGAGCCGTGGACGCCGATCGACTACGAGGGCCGGGTCCCGGACGCGGTCGCCGAGGTCCGCCGCAGCCGCGGCCGCGGCTGACAGACCGGGCAGAAGGCCGACGACCGGTTCATGAAGGCCACGCGGACGATCGGGGTGCCGCAGCGCTCGCACGGGCGCCCCTCCTGACCGTAGGCGTGCAGCGCACGGTCGAAGTAGCCGCTCTCCCCGTTGACGTTCACGTACAGCGCGTCGAAGGAGGTGCCGCCCTCGCGCAGTGCGGCGGCCATCACCGCGCGGACGTCGGCGAGCAGCCGGCGCACCTCGACCGGTCGGAGCCGGTCCCGGTCTCTCCCCGTGCAGCCGGGCGCGCCAGAGAGCCTCGTCGGCGTAGATGTTGCCGACCCCGGACACCACCGTCTGGTCGAGCAGGATGCGCTTGACCCCGGAGGCGCGACGCCGGACCGCCGCCACGAAGGCGTCCTCGTCGAAGAGCGGGTCCATCGGGTCGCGAGCGATGTGCGCGATCTCGGGGGGCAGGTCCGCGCCGTCCGGGGACACCGACAGGCCCCCGAACATCCGCTGGTCGACGAAGCGGAGCTCCAGGCCAGCTGCGAGAGGGTCGGCATCGAGCCGGCGGCTGAGCGTGAACCGCACCCGCAGGTGCCGCTCGTCGGGGGTCCCGGCGGGCTGCACCAGCATCTGGCCGCTCATCCCCAGGTGGGCGAGAACGGCATCACCGCTGTCGAGGGGAAGCCAGAGGTACTTGCCCCGGCGGCTGGCCCCGAGCACCCGTCTCCCGGCGAGCAGCGCCGAGAAGTCCTCGGCCCCGGCGAGGTGCCGCCGCACCGGGCGTGCGTGCAGCACCTCCACGCGGTCCAGGGTGCGGCCGACCACGTGGGTCTCCAGGCCGCGGCGGACCACCTCGACCTCGGGGAGCTCGGGCACGCGCCTGCGTCCTCAGTCGCCGAGCAGGTCGCCGTGGCTGTCGGCGATGGCTGTGTAGGCGGTCTCGGCCGCCTGCTGCTCGGCCTCCTTCTTGGACCGGCCGGTCCCGTGCCCGTACAGGTCGTCGCCGACCCGCACCTGCGCGGTGAAGGTCTTCTCGTGGTCGGGCCCCTCGTCCTGGATGACGTACTCCGGGACGCCGAGCGCGTGACCCGCGGTGAGCTCCTGGAGGCTGGTCTTCCAGTCCAGGCCCGCGCCCAGCCGCGCCGCCCCGTCCATCAGCGGGTCGAAGAGCAGGTGCACGACCGCGTCAGAGGCCTCGAACCCGCCGGAGAGGTAGACCGCACCGATCACGGCCTCGACCGTGTCGGAGAGGATCGAGGACTTGTTGCGTCCGCCGGTCGCCTCCTCGCCGCGCCCGAGCTTGATGTGCGCGCCCAGGCCGATGGCCCGGGCCACCTCGGCCAGGGCGCGCGCGTTGACCACAGCGGCACGCAGCTTCGCCAGGCGCCCCTCGGACAGGTCCGGGTGCGACCGGAACAGCGTGTCGGTGACCACGACCCCGAGCACCGAGTCCCCGAGGAACTCCAGCCGCTCGTTGGTGGGCAGACCGCCGTTCTCGTAGGCGAACGAGCGATGCGTCAGCGCACGGTCGAGGAGCTCGGCGTCCAGGACCGGATCGCCGAGCGCCTCGCGCAGGTCGTCGTACGACGACTCCCCGGTCACACCGGTGGAGCCGGACGTGCTGGTCGTCAGAGCACCTGACGACGCTCGGCGCGCGCGCCGTACTGGCCGCACTCGGGGCACGCGCGGTGCGGCAGGTGCTTGGAGCCGCAGGCCGGGTTGGCACAGGTCACCAGCGAGGGCGCGACGGCCTTCCACTGCGAGCGACGGTGACGCGTGTTGCTGCGCGACATCTTCCGCTTCGGGACAGCCACGGTGTACTCCTCTAGTCGGCCGCGAACGGCAGTTTCGTCAGCCACCGGTCCGGGACCGGCGACCGATGTGCGTCTGGTCAGTTGTGGTGCGGGTCGTGCGGCACGTCGAGCGCCTGGAGCGCCGCCCACCTGGGGTCGACAGGCTCGTCGTGCTGGTGGTCCGGGTCGTCCGCGAGCCGTGCGCCACATTCGGTGCACAGACCGGGACAGTCGTCCTGGCACAGCGGCTGGAACGGCAGCGACAGCACCACCGCGTCCCGCAGCAGCGGTTCGAGGTCGAGCAGGTCGCCCTCCAGCCGCCCGGTGTCCTCGTCGTCCCCCTCGGTGGCGGTGCTGCTCTCCTCGTAGGCGAAGAGCTCCTGGAAGTCGGCCACGACGTCGTCGTGGATCTCTGCCAGGCACCGGGCACACTCCCCGTCCAGCCGGGCCTCCGCCTGACCGGTGACGAGCACACCCTCCATGACCGCCTCGAGCCGGAGCTCGAACGCGACGGGCGACCCCTCGGGGACGCGGAGAACTTCGATACCGAGGTCTGCCGGCGCCGGAGCGGTGAAGCTCTTGCGACGTTGCGACCCCGGGCGGCGGCCGAGCTCGCGGGTGTCGAGCACGAGCGGCGCTCTCGGGTCGAGACGCACGTGTTTCACTTCCTTGCCGGGGCACAACAGACCACAGTCTCCGAGTCCCGCCGGGCAGCCGCGAAGCGCCGTCCGGAGAAAGCGTGGAGAACCGTCCTCAAGGGTACCGAAGAGATCGGCTCTCGGCCAAAACGGGGGGTGAGCGGGTCGTCCGGTCAGCCGTCGAGATGCGCCGGCAGGCTGATCTTGTCCACCTCGTCGGAGGTGATGCCGCCGAACACCGACGCCGTCCCCGAGAGCCGCTCGCGGCCCTGCCGCACCGCCTCGCTGGTCCGTTCCAGGGTGATCTCGAAGTGCGCGAGCTTGGCGTCCACGTAGTCGTCAGCCTCCCGGCGCACCTGCGTAGCCTCGCTGCGCGCCTGCTCCAGGAGCCTGTCCGCCTCGCGCTGGGCCTCCTCGTGCAGTCCGGAGTCGGCGACCACCCGCTCCCGCTCGCGGTGCGCCTCGGCGACGATCTGCGCGGCCTGCTCGCGGCCCAGGTCCAGCACCGCGTCCCGCTCCGCGACCAGCCGCGCGGACTCCGCCAGCGCCTCGTCCAGAGCCGCGGAGACCCGGTCAACCAGGGCGAGCACCTCGCCGCGGTTCACCACGGCCGAGGCCGACATCGGCATCGACCGCGCCTCCTCCAGCGCGCGACGAAGCTCGGCCAAGCCGGTGTGCACGTCCATGTCGTCCTCCTCGGTCCTCGTCCGTCCTGACGATACGACCCCGCGGCGACGGTCCGCGGCACGGGTCACCCCGTCTGGGCCAGCCGGCTGGTGAGCTGCTCGAGCACGAAGCCCGGCACCAGCGACGAGACGTCGCCGCCGAACCTCGCGACCTCCTTCACCAGGCTGGAGGCGAGGAAGGAGTACTCGGGACTGGTGGGCACGAACACCGTCTCGACGCCGGAGAGGCTGGCGTTCATCTGGGCCATCTGCAGCTCGTAGTCGAAGTCGCTCACCGCGCGCAGCCCCTTCACGATGGCATGCACGCCGTGGGCCCGGCAGAAGTCGGTGAGCAGGCCGTCGAACCCGTCGACGCGCACGTTGGGATAGGGCCGGCACGCCTCGCGGAGCATCGCCATCCGCTCCTCGGCGCTGAACAGCCGCTGCTTGGAGGCGTTGACGCCCGACGGCGACGACCACCTCGTCGAACAGGCTCGCCGCCCGCGCGATGATGTCGATGTGCCCGTTGGTGACCGGGTCGAACGACCCCGGGCAGGCGGCTCGTCGCACGCGGACTCCTCTGGCGTCGGTCAGGCCGTGCGCGTGACCGTACCAAAGCACGGTCTCGCCGTACTGCTCGACGCGGTCCCCCTCGAACCCGTCCGGCCAGTCCAGCGCCGGCCCGCGCCTCGGCCCGCTCCACCACCACGAGCGCCCGGGCGCGAGCCACCCGTGGTCGCGCAGGCCGCCGCAGCACCTCCTCCACCTCGTCGCCCGGCACCGCGTAGGGCGGGTCGAGGAACACCACGTCGTACGGCGCGCCGGCGGCTGCTGCCAGGCACCGCGCCGAGCCGCGCGTCGCCACGCACCTCGATCCGGGTCATGCCCAGCGCCCGGACGTTGTCGCGGATCAGCGCTGCGGTCCGCCGGTCGTGCTCCACCAGCGTGACCACCCCGGCACCGCGCGAGCGCGCCTCCAGGCCGATCGCCCCGCTGCCGGCGTACAGGTCGAGGAAGCGCAGCCCGTCAGGGAGCCGAGCGCCGACTCGAGGGCGGAGAACAGCGCCTCCCGCACCCGGTCCGAGGTCGGGCGGGTGCCGCCACCGGCCGGCGTCCGGATCCGCCGTCCGCCGGCGCGTCCCCGCCGATGATGCGCGTCATCCGGAGCGCGGCTCATGCCTTCTCCAGGTAGTCGGCCTGCTCGGTGTCGTGCAGCCGCCGCACCTGCTCGGCCAGCAGCGGGTGCTCGGCCAGGGCGGGGTCGGCGGCGACCAGCGCGGCGGCCACCTCCCGCGCCTCCGGATGACGTCCTCGTGCTCGAGCACGTGCAGCAGCCGCAGGCTGGAGCGCCGCCCGGACTGGGAGGTGCCGAGCACGTCGCCCTCGCGGCGCTGCTCGAGGTCGACCCGGGACAGCTCGAAGCCGTCGGTGGTCGCCGCCACGGCCTCCAGCCGCTGCCGGGCCGGGCGAGCCGTCACCGGCCGCGGGTGACCAGCAGGCACAGGCCGGGCAGTCCGCCCCGGCCGACCCGGCCCGCGCAGCTGGTGCAGCTGGGAGACCCCGAAGCGGTCGGCGTCGAGGACCACCATCATCGTCGCGTTCGCGACGTCGACGCCGACCTCGATGACGGTGGTGGACACCAGCACGTCGACCTCGCCCGCGGTGAACGAGCGCATCACCTGGTCCTTGCGGTCCGGCGGCAGCCGGCCGTGCAGCATCTCGACGCGCACGCCGCGCAGCGGACCCTCGGCCAGCACCGGGACGACCTCCTCCACGGCCGCCGTCGCCGGCGCGTCCTCGTCGCCCCTCCGGAGGCTTCGCGCCGTCCGGGTCGTCGTCGCCGATCCGCGGGCACACGACGTACACCTGGTGACCGCCGGCCACCTCCTCGCGGACCCGCTGGCAGGCGCGCTCGAGCCATGCCGGCTGGTCGGTGAGCGGGACCACGTTGGTCTGGATCGGGGCCCGCCCGGCGGGGAGCTCCCGCAGGGTCGAGGTCTCGAGGTCCCCGAAGACCGTCATCGCCACGGTCCGCGGGATCGGTGTCGCGGTCATCACCAGCACGTGCGGCGGCGGGCCACCGCTCTTGGCGGCGAGCGCGGCCCGCTGCTCCACGCCGAACCGGTGCTGCTCGTCGACGACCACGAGCCCGAGGTCGGCGAACTGAACGCGGTCCTCGAGCAGCGCGTGCGTGCCGATGACGATGCCCGAGGCCCCGGAGGCCGCGTCGAGCAGCGCCTGGCGGCGAGCCGCAGCGGCCGACGAGCCGGTCAGCAGGGCCACCTGGGTGCCGTCCTCCGCACCGCCCAGCATGCCGCCGGCCGCGAGGTCGCCGAGCATGGCGGTCATCGAGCGGTGGTGCTGCTGGGCGAGCACCTCGGTGGGGGCGAGCAGCGCCGCCTGGCCGCCGGCGTCCACGACCCGCAGCATCGCCCGCAGGGCGACCACGGTCTTGCCGGAGCCGACCTCGCCCTGCAGCAGCCGGTGCATCGGGTGGCCCGCTGCCAGGTCGGCCAGCACCTGCTCCCCCACCTCGCGCTGGCCCGCGGTCAGCTCGAAGGGAAGCCGGGCGTCGAAGCGGTCCAGCAGGCCACCGGGGCGCCCGGTCCGGGGTCGCGCGTCGAGGGCCTGCAGCTCCGCCCGGCGCTGGGCGAGGACGGTCTGGGTCACGAACGCCTCGTCGAACCGGAGCCGCTGCACGGCCAGCTCCTGCTGCGCCCAGGTCTGCGGCCGGTGCAGCCACCGCAGGGCCTGCAGGGTCGGCAGGAAGTCGTGCCGCTCGCGGACCTGGACCGGGAGCAGGTCCGGCACCTCGTCGACCAGGTCCAGCGCCAGCGCGATGGCGTCCGCGATCTGCCAGCTCTGCACAGCCGCGGTGGCCGGGTAGATCGTGACCAGCTGGGGGATCTGGTTCCACAGGTCCGCGGCGGCCTGGGCGTCCTGGTCGCCGTCCCCCCCGAACATGTGCGTCTGCGGGTTGACCAGCTGGAGCCTGCCCCGGAAGGTGCCCACCTTGCCGGAGAACAGCCCGGTGCGACCGGGGCCGAGCTGCCGCTGCCGCCAGCTCGCGAGGTGCTGCTGCTTGTCGAAGAAGGTCAGCATCAGCTCGGCGTCCTCGGTGGCCACCACCACCTCCAGCCGGTAGGCCTGGCCACCCCGGCGCCGGTCGGCGTACGGGTGCTGAGAGGCGCGCACCACCCGGGCTATCACCGTGACGTGCTCCTCGGGCACGATCGACCCGAGATCGCTCAGCGACCCCTTGTCCACCCACCGGCGCGGGTAGTGCAGCAGCAGGTCGCCGACGGTGCGATAGCCGAAGGCCTTCTCGATCTTCGGCGCGTGCTTGCCGGCGACCGTGGCCAGCCGCGCGTCCCAGCCGATCCTCGAGGACGGTCCCGGGACGGCGGGAGAGGCGTCGGGAGCACGATCCGGGCCACCGTGGAGGTGCATGTCGGGATCCTCCTACTCGACGCCGACAAGCAGCGGGTAGCGGGGCTGGCCGCCGTCGTACACGACGACGTCGACGGTCGGGTGGGAGTCCTGGAGGTACGACGCACAGTGCTCGGCCAAGGTGGCGCCGTCCGCTCCGGACACAAGGGTGACCAGCTCGCCGCCGCCGCCGAGGAGACGCTCGAGCACGGCGACGGCGACCGCGTGCTGGTCCTGGCCGACCACCACGAAGTCGCCCTCGATGACGCCGAGCACGTCCCCGGGCTCGCAGGGGCCGGCCGTGGTCATCGCCTGCCGGGCCGCGACGGTGACCGCTCCCGAGCGGGCGTGCCGGGCCGCCGCGGTCATCTCCACGATGTCCTGCTCGAAGGTGCGCCCGGGCTCGTGCACCGCGAGGGCGGCCAGTCCCTGCACCTGCGCGTCCGTGGGGACCACCGCGACCCGGACCTCGCCCGTCTCGCGCGCCTCGCGGGCGGCCGCCTCGGCCGCTGCGATGGAGTCGCGGTCGTTGGGCAGCACGATCACCTCGGCCGCGCCCGCACCGAGCACCGCCTCCAGGATCTGCCCGGTGGAGGGCCGGCGGCCCGGGCCTCCGGGGACGACCGTGGCCCCGGCCTGGACGAACAGGTCGCCGAGACCGGTCCCGGCGGCGAGCGCGACCACGGTCCGGCCCCGCCGGGCGACCTCCCCGGGGCCGCGCCGGAGCAGCTGCTCGGCGAAGTGCGTGACCCGCACGCGGTACGGGCGTCCGGCCTCGATCCCGGCCTCGACCGCCGCCCCGACGTCGTCGACGTGCACGTGCACGTTCCACAGCCCGTCACCGCCTACGACCACCAGCGAGTCGCCGAGCGGCGCCAGCGCCGCCCGCAGCGGGCCGATCCGGTCGTCCTCGGCGTCGAGCAGGAACATCACCTCGTAGGCCGGGCCCTCGGCGGTGAGGTCCCCGGAGGGCAGCGGCACCGGGATGGTGCGCTCGCCGAGCCGGTGCTGGTCGGAGACCGGCCGGCGGCCGGTGACCGCGGTCTCCGCCGCGTCCAGCACCACGCAGAGGCCGCGCCCGCCGGCATCGACGACGCCTGCGTCGCGCAGCGCCTGCAGCTGCTCGGGGGTCCGCGCCAACGCCACCCGGGCGGCCTGTGCCGCCGCCCGGATGACGTGCCCGATCCGGTGCTCGGGGTCCTCCGCCGACGCCGTCGCCGCCTCGGACGCGGCCCTGGCCACCGACAGGATCGTCCCCTCGACCGGGTGCCCGACCGCCGCGTAGCTCGGCCTGGGTGGCCAGCGTCATCCCCTCCGCCAGCACCGTCGCCGAACGGTCGTCGGGGCCGGCCGCGCCCAGCCGCTTGCAGACCGCCCCCACCAGCTGCGACAGGATCACCCCCGAGTTCCCGCGGGCGCCCAGCAGCGCGCCGCGGCCGAAGGCCGCCATGGCGGCCCGCAGGTCGGAGGGGGCGGTGTCGCCGCCCGGTGCGGGGGGCACCGCGTCGAGCATCGCGTTGCGGGCCGACTCGAAGGTGAGGTACATGTTCGTCCCGGTGTCCCCGTCCGGGACCGGGAAGACGTTGAGGGCGTCGATCTCCTCCCGGGCCGCGCCCAGGGACTCGAGGGCGAGCTCGGTGAAGCGCAGCACGGTCGCGAGGTCGAAGGTGGCCACCGCGTCGTGCGGCTCCCTGGTCGCCACGGCCGGCCCCTCTCTGTGCAGCGTCGCCTCGGTCGCGGGGAAGGTCCGGCTGAGGTCCTCGGAACGGAAGCGTCAGGCTAGTGCACCGGTGCGCCCGCGAGCAGCGCACGGCGGCATGCGCGGCAGGTGGATTGGCGTCCCGGTCCGGCGATCGGATAGTCTGATGCGGTTGCCCGCAGGGCGGAACCTCGTCCCGGACAGCGACCTTCTCGTTCTGTTCGTCGAAACCTAGCAATCCCAGGAGTTCACGGTGGCTGCCGTCTGCGACATCTGCGCCAAGGGCCCGGGCTTCGGTCACAACCGTCCCTGGTCGCGCAAGATCACCAACCGTCGTTTCAACCCGAACATCCAGCGCGTCCGCGCGACGGTGAAGGGTGCCCCCAAGCGCCTCAACGTCTGCACCGGCTGCCTGAAGGCCGGCAAGGTCACTCGCTGACCTGCGCGGGTCCGCCCGCAGCACACCGGTGAGCCGCCCCTCGGGGCGGCTCGACCGCGTTAACCCCTCAGAAGTGCGTGTGCCCGGCGGGGCCGTCGTAGGCCGCACCGTCGACGGTGACGCCCTCCCCCGCGGCGACCCGTCCGATCCGCAGCCAGCCGGCGGGCAGCACCACGTCGGCCGGGAAGGTAGCCGCCAGGCAGTGGTCGTCACCGCCGGTGAGCACGAACCGCAGGGGGTCGGCGCCCAGCGCCGCACCGACGGCCTGCAGCGGCTCGGCGATCTCGAAGGCACCGGTGTGCACGTCGACCGCGACCCCGCTGGCCGCGGCGATGTGGCCGACGTCCGCCAGCAGCCCGTCGGAGACGTCGATCATCGCCGTCGCGCCGAGCGCGGCCGCCTGCGCGCCGGCGGTGTACGGCGGCTGCGGACGCCGGTAAGCCTCCACGAGCGCGCGCGGCGAGCGGAACCCGCGCGTCAGCACGGCCAGGCCCCCCGCAGCCCAGCCCTGGCGGCCGGCGAGCGCCAGCACGTCCCCGGGTCGGGCCCCGGAGCGCCGTACCGGGTCACCGGCGACCGAGCCCAGGACCGTCACCGCGACCATCACCTGGTCGGCGGAGGTCAGGTCCCCTCCGACCACCGAGGCGCCGACCAGAGCGCACTCCTCGACGATCCCCTGGGCCAGCCCCAGCGCCCAGGCCACCGGCAGGTCCGGCGGCGCGGCGAGCGAGACCGTCAGCGCGGTCGCCCGGCCGCCCATCGCGTTCAGGTCCGAGAGGTTCGCCGCCGCCACCCGGTGCCCGACGTCCACGGCGGTGGCCCAGTCGCGGCGGAAGTGCCTGGTCTCGACGTGCAGGTCGGTGGAGACGACCACTCTGCCCGCGGGGAAGGCGACGACCGCGGCGTCGTCGCCGGGACCGAGCAGCACGTCGGGGCCCTGCGGGAACACGGCGGCCAGGGCCGCGATCAGAGCGAACTCGCCGGTGTCCGCCAGGGTCGCGTTCGGGGGGAGGCTCATGGGCACCATCCAACAGGCCCGCGGCTCGCCCGGTTCCTGCGGGGGCGTCGACCACGGTAGGTTGACCGCATCCGCAGATACCGACGACGCAAGCAGGAGCTAACATGGTGGTGCAGGCCTACATCTTGATCCAGACCGACGTCGGCAAGGCAGCCGAGGTGGCAGCAGAGATCGCCGACGTCGAGGGCGTCACGATGGCCGAGGACGTCACCGGTCCCTACGACGTCATCGTCCGCGCCGAGGCACGCAACGTCGACGAGCTCGGCAAGCTCGTGGTCGCGAAGGTCCAGAACATCGCGGGCATCACCCGCACGCTGACCTGCCCGGTCGTGCACATCTGAGCGGGACCGTGCCCGTCCGACGGCGCCCACCACTGCGGAGGCTGGGCGTCGTCGTCTGTGCGATGGGCGCGTTGTCCCTCACGGCCTGCTCCGACACCGTCGCCCTCGACGCACCCGCCCTGACGGGCCCCGCCGCGCGCGCGTGCGCGGCCCTGGTGCAGGACCTGCCGGCGCGGGTCTCGGACCAGCCCCAGCGCCGTACCGATCCCGGCCGCGGGTACGCCGCCGCCTGGGGCGATCCGGCGATCGAGCTGCGCTGCGGCGTGCGGCGTCCCGCCGGTCTCGACCGGTTCGCCCAGTGCCAGACCGCCAACGGCGTGGACTGGTTCATCCCGGAGGCGCAGCAGACCGGCGCCGCGACGGACATCACGATGACCACGGTCGGGCGGAGCGTGTACGTCCAGGTGCGCATCCCCGAGCAGTACTTCCCACCGGTGAACACGATGGTCGACCTCGCTCCCGCGCTGAAGCGGACCGTGCGCTCGGTCCGACCCTGCCGGTGACCCGACCGGCGCGCGGGCTCAGCGCAGGCCGGTGCCCCGCTCCAGCGCCAGCCGGATCAGCCGGTCGACCAGGTCGGGGTAGCTGAGCCCGGACGCCGCCCACATCCGCGGGAACATCGAGGTCGGCGTGAACCCGGGCATGGTGTTGATCTCGTTGATGACGACCCGGTCGTCGGGGAGCACGAAGAAGTCCACGCGGGCGAGCCCCTCCACGGAGAGCACCTCGAACGCCTGGGCCGAGAGCTCCCGGACCCGGTCGGCGAGCCGGTCGGGCAGCTCGGCGGGCACGGTGAGCCGGGTCTGCTGGTCGGGCAGGTACTTGGAGGCGAAGTCGTAGAACTCGTGGTCCGGGTCGACCCCGATCTCCCCGACCGCCGAGGTGTCCGGCGGGCTGCCGTCGAACCCCTGGAGCACGCCGCACTCGATCTCGCGACCGCCCTCCGCCGACACCTCCACCAGCACCTTGGGGTCGTGCCGCTGCGCCTCGGCCACGGCCGCGGCCAGCCCGTCCCGGTCGTGCACCTTGCTGATCCCGAAGCTGGACCCGCCTCGAGCGGGCTTGACGAACACCGGGTAGCCGAGGGCGTCGACGGTCTCGGTGCAGGCTGCCGGGTCCTTCGCCCAGGCCCGGGCGGTGATCACCGCGTAGGGCAGCACGGGCAGACCGTGCGCCTGCAGGATCACCTTCATGTAGTGCTTGTCCATGCCGACGGCCGAGGCCAGCACTCCCGCACCGACGTAGCGGACGTCGGCCATCTCGAGCAGCCCCTGGAGGGCGCCGTCCTCGCCCCATGGCCCGTGCAGGAGCGGGAACACCACGTCGACGTCGCCCAGCGTGCGCGGCACGGTGCCGGGCTCGGTGAGGACCATCTCGCTGGCGTGCGGCTGCTGCACCAGCGCCACCCGGGCCCGGGCACCGTCGACCTCGGGCAGCCCGGCCCCGGCGGTGATGGCCAGCCGCGACACGTCACCCGACTCGAGGACCCAGCGGCCGTCGGGGGCGATCCCGACCGGAACCACCTCGTAGCGCTCGGGGTCGATCGCCGACAGCACGCTGCCGGCGGTGACGCAGGAGATGGCGTGCTCGCTGGACCGGCCGCCGAAGACCACCGCGATCCGTGGCCTGTGCTGCGCGGTCGCGGGGGTCTGGGGGTGCTGGTCCTCGCTCATGGTGGACCGACCCTATCGGTCCCGATGCGTGGTGTCGGGCACCTCGTCCCTAGGCTGGGGACATGTCTTCGACCGACTCCGCCGGCCCGCCGCCGTACCGTCCCGCCACGGTCGCGGTGACCTCGGGACGGCCGCCCCACGATCCCGACAACCCGCTGAACGTGCCGCTGACGATGGCCTCGACGTACGTCGCCGGCGGCGACACGGAGTACGGCCGCTACGGGAACCCGACCTGGTCGGCGTTCGAGCAGGCGCTCGGGGACCTCGAGGGCGGTCGCTGCCTGGCGTTCGCCACCGGTCTTGCCGCGGTCTCCACGATCCTGGACCTGGTGGCCCAGGGCGGCACCGTCGTCGCGCCCCGGCACGCCTACAACGGCAGCATCATGCAGCTCGCGGACCTCGAGGCCCGGGGACGCCTCTCGGTGGTGCTGGTCGACCTCACCGACACCGACGCCGTGGTCAAGGCCTGCGACGACGCGGCGCTGGTGTGGCTGGAGTCGCCCACCAACCCTGCCCTGGAGGTCGCCGACATCCCGACCATCGTGGCCGCCGCCCACGAGGCCGGCGCGTACGTGGTGGTGGACAACACCTTCGCGACGCCGCTGCTGCAGCGGCCGCTCACGATGGACGCCGACATCGTCGTCCACTCGGCCACGAAGTTCATCGCCGGGCACTCCGACGTCCTGCTGGGCGCCCTGGCCACCCGTGACGACCAGCTCTACGACGTGCTCAAGAAGCGCCGGGACCTGGTGGGCGCCACCCCGGGCACCTTCGAGACCTGGCTGGCGCTGCGGGGCCTGCGCACCCTGCACGTCCGGCTCGAGCGGGCCCAGTCAAACGCCCAGGAGCTGGTACGCCGGCTCGCCGAGCACCCGGCGATCGGGGAGGTGCGCTACCCCGGCTTCGGCGCGATCGTCTCGGTGGTCCTGGCGGGAGGTGCCCTGGCCGGCGACCTGCTGACCCACAAGACCCAGCTGTGGGTGCACGCGACCAGCCTCGGCGGGGTCGAGTCGACCTTCGAGCGACGGCGACGCTGGAAGACCGAGCCCGCCACCATCCCCGAGGGGCTGGTCCGGCTCTCGGTGGGCATCGAGGACGTGGACGACCTGTGGAGCGACCTCGCGACCGCCCTGGACGACCTCACCGGCGAGCCCTCCTGAGGCTCAGTCGCGCTCGTGCTTGGTCTCGCGCGAGATCAGCGCGGTGAGCATGTCCGCGGCCGTCATGTCCCCCTGCACGACGGCGTGCACCGCGGCCACGATCGGCGCGTAGACACCGGCCTGACCGGTGAGCTCGAGCAGCGACGAGCAGGACTTGACCCCTTCGGCGACCTGGCGCGTGGAGGCGGTGATCTCCTCCATCGTCATACCCTGGCCGAGCTTCTCGCCGAAGGACCGGTTGCGGGACAGCGGCGAGGAGCAGGTGGCGACCAGGTCGCCGAGTCCGGCCAGCCCCATCAGGGTCATCGCGTCCGCGCCCAGCCGGACGGCCAGCCGTGCGGTCTCGGCCAGCCCGCGGGTGATCACCGAGGCGGTGGTGTTGTCGCCGAACCCGAGGCCCACGGCCATCCCGACCGCCAGCCCGATCACGTTCTTGTAGGCGCCGCCGATCTCGCAGCCGATCACGTCGGTGCTGGAGTAGGGCCGGAAGGTCGCGGAGTGGCACAGCTGACGCAGCCGGGTGGCGTTCGCCTCGTCCGCGCAGGCGACCACGCTCGCGGCCGGCTCGCGGCTGGCGATCTCCTTGGCCAGGTTGGGGCCGCTGAGCACCGCGATCCGCTCCGGCCCGGCGCCGGTGACCTCCGCGATGACCTCGCTCATCCGCTTCAGGGTGCCGAGCTCGACCCCCTTCATCAGCGAGACCAGCAGCGCGTCCCCCGGGATGGCCTCCGCCCACTCGGCCACGTTGCTCCGGAAGGTCTGCGACGGCACCGCGAAGACCACCACCTCGGCTCCGGCCAGGGTCTGCGACGGGTCGTGGGTGGCGCGGATCGCCTCCGGGAGCTCGATACCCGGCAGGTAGTCGGTGTTCTCGCGCTTCTCGTTGATGGTCGCGCACAGCTCCTCGCGGCGTGCCCACAGCGTCACGTCGTTGCCGGCGTCGGCGAGCACGACCGAGAACGCCGTCCCCCACGAACCGGCCCCGAAGACCGCCACCTTGCTCATGATCGTCTCCTGTTCCGTCTGGGCTTCTCGTGCGGGTTGCCGGTCCTGGGCACGCCGGCCGTGCGCGGGTCGAAACGAACGGCCGGGGCACGCTCGCCTCGGATCTCCTCCAGCAGCCGGGTGATGGAGTCCATGATCCGACCCGTGGCGACCTGGAGCACCTCCGGGGTGATCGGCTGGTCGCGCAGGTCGTCGAGGTCGACCGGACGGCCCGCGGTGATCTGGATGGTCTTGCGCGGCAGCAGCCGGAAACGGGTGCCGTACGGGGCGAGGATGTCCTGGGCCCCCCATTGCGCGATGGGGACGACGGGCGCCCCCGAGGCGAGCGCGATCCGTGCCGCCCCGGTCTTGCCGGTCATCGGCCACAGGTCGGGCTGTCTGGTCAGGGTCCCTTCGGGGTAGACCACGACGCACTCTCCCTGCCGGACCGCCTCGACGGCCGCGGAGAAGGACCGGGACGCGTCGGTGCTCTCCCGGTAGACGGGGATCTGCTTGGCGCCGCGCGCCACCCGGCCGACCAGTGGGAGCTCGAACACCTCGGCCTTCGCGAGGAACCGGACCAGCCGGCCGTGGGCGTAGACGAAGTGCGCGAAGGTGAACGGGTCCAGGTGCGTGATGTGGTTGACCGCAAGGACACAGCCGCCGGTGTCGGGGATGTGCTCGCCACCGCTCCACCGCCGTCTGGTCAGCAGCAGCGACAACGGCTCGATGATGGAGACGCAGAACGCGAACGCCCAGCCTCTGCGTTCCTTCAGCCTCCGCCGGTGGGGCACCGTCGCCTCGTCTCGTCCTTGTCGTCGGGCCCGCACTTCCCGGGTGCGGCTACCCACGACCAGCATGCCGCATCGGGGCGTCCGTGCGGTGGACGTGGCGAGGAAGCCGCGGACGCCTCTGGGAGGATCGCCGTGATGACCGACCTCTCCGCCACCGCTCCCCCGCGATACGCCGTGCTCGTGCCGGTGAAGCCACCGGCGGTGGCCAAGTCCCGGCTGGCCGGCCTCGGCGACGGCGTACGGCGCGACCTCGCCGCGGCCTTCGCCGCCGACACGGTCTCCGCTGCCCTGACCTGCGGGCTGGTCGAGAGGGTGCTCGTGGTCACCGACGACCACGATCTGGCGGGCGCGCTCGCGGGCAGCGGGGTCGACGTGCTCCCCGATGGTGCCGACGACCTGAACGGCACGCTCGTGCAGGCTGCCGCCGAGATGCACCGCCGCCACCCGGGACTGGGCCTGGTCGCGCTCTGCGCCGACCTCCCGGCTCTGCGGGGCGAGGAGCTGGGCCGTGCGATCGCCGCCGCGTCCGCCGAGGGAATGTCCTTCGTCGCGGACCAGGAACGCAGCGGGACCACGGTGGTGGTCGCCGCGGACCTCACGTCCTTCCGGCCCGCCTTCGGTCACGGCTCGCGGGCGCAGCACCTCGAGGCCGGCGCGCACGAGATCCTGGTGGACGTGCCCACCGTGCGTCGCGACGTCGACGAGCCCTCGAACCTGTACGAGGCGCTCGGCCTCGGTGTCGGGGAGCGCACCGCGCTGGTGACCACCGCTCTCCGCCGCTAGCCGCCCTATGCTCGGGCCCATGCAGGCGACGGTGCGCTCCTACGACCCCGACAGCCGGTGCGGCACCCTGCTCCTCGACGACGGAGCCCAGCTGTCGTTCGGTGCCGACGCTCTGCGCGGCAGCGGGCTTCGGATGCTGCGTGCCGGGCAGCGGGTCCACGTGGAGATCGCAGGCGCACCGGGCGCCGGGCAGGTCGAGCGGCTCCGGATATGACCAGGGGCCTGCCGGATCGGCAGGCCCCTCGTACGAACGGTGCTGGGTCAGGACTTCTTCGCGGTCCGCTTCGCAGTCGTCGTCTTGGCCGCAGTCGACTTGGTCGCGGTCGTCTTCGCCGGGGCCTTCTTGGCGGCGGTGGTCTTCGACGCCGTCGACTTCGCCGGGGCCTTGGTGGCGGAGGCCTTGCTGGCGGGAGCCTTCTTCGCGGTCGTGGTCTTCGACGCCGTCGACTTCGCCGGGGCCTTCGTAGCCGACGCCTTCTTCGCGGTGGTGGCCTTGGACGCCGCTGACTTGGCCGGCGCCTTGGTGGCCGGGGCCTTCTTCGCGGTCGTGGCCTTCGATGCCGTCGACTTCGCCGGGGCGTTGGTGGCAGAGGCCTTGCTGGCCGGGGCCTTCTTCGCGGTCGTGGTCTTCGAGGCCGCCGACTTCGATGCGGTGGTGGTCTTCGACGCCGTGGACTTGGCCGGGGCCTTGGTGGCCGTCGCCTTCTTGGCGGCCGTCGAGGAGGCCGTGGTCGCTGACTTCTTCGCCGTGGTCGCCGCGTTCAGGGTCAGCTTGGGAAGCTTCTTGGCCCCGGAGACCACCGCCTTGAGGTCAGCACCAGCGCTGAACTTGGGGATCTTGGTCTTCTTGGCCTTGATCCGCTCACCGGTGCGGGGGTTGCGCACCCATCGGGCGTCGCGCTCACGCCGCTCGAACGAGCCGAAGCCGGTGATGCCGACCTTCTCGCCCTTGGCCACCTCACGGGTGATCGTGTCGAGCACGGACTCCAGAGCGTGCGCGGCCTGCTTGCGGTTGCCCTCGAAGCGAGCCGCGAGGGTGTCGATCAACTGACTCTTGTTCACAAGCTTTCCTTCCGTGAACTCTTCCGGATCGAGCCGTTGCTCGACTACATCAAGGAACGCTAGGGAAAAGTCGCCTCTGTCACAATCTCTACACGCACTTTTCCCTTGCACAAGTAGGAAAACCTCTGTTAGAGCCCCCGCGAGCTACAGCGTGACGGGCTTCCACGAGGGACGACCTGCCTCGTAGGCAGTGACGTCGTCCTCATGGGACAGCGTGATGCCGACGTCGTCGAGACCCTCGAGCAGCCGCCAGCGGGTGTAGTCGTCGATCTCGAAAGGCGCCGTCAGGGCACCGGCCTGCACCGTCCGCTCCTGCAGATCGACGACGATCTCGGTGCTGGGCTCGGTCTCGATGAGCTTCCACAGCTGCTCGACGACGTCCTGGGTCACCTGCGCCGCGACCAGGCCGGCCTTGCCCGAGTTGCCGCGGAAGATGTCCGCGAACCGGCTCGAGAGCACGACCCTGAAGCCGAAGTCCATCAGCGCCCAGACGGCGTGCTCGCGCGACGACCCGGTGCCGAAGTCGGGGCCGGTCACGAGAACCGTTGCGCCGCCGTACTCCTCGCGGTTGATGACGAACTCGGGGTCCTTGCGCCAGGCCGCGAACAGCCCGTCCTCGAACCCGGTGCGGGTGACGCGCTTGAGGTAGACCGCCGGGATGATCTGGTCGGTGTCGACGTTGCTGCGACGCAGCGGCAGGCCGGTGCCCGCGTGCCGGGTGAACTTCTCCATGTCAGGCCTCCGTGACCAGGTCGGCGGGTGAGGACAGCGTGCCGCGGACCGCTGTCGCGGCCGCGACCAGCGGCGAGACGAGGTGGGTGCGGCCACCCTTGCCCTGCCGGCCCTCGAAGTTGCGGTTCGAGGTGGACGCGCTGCGCTCTCCCGGCTCGAGCTGGTCGGGGTTCATGCCCAGGCACATCGAGCATCCCGCGCCACGCCACTCGCCGCCGGCCTCCTTGAAGACCACGTCGAGCCCCTCCTCCTCGGCCTGCAGGCGCACCCGGAACGAGCCGGGAACGACGAGCAGCCGGGTGTCCTTGGCGACGTGCCGGCCCTTGATCACCTCGGCCGCGGCGCGCAGGTCCTCGATGCGGCCGTTGGTGCAGGAGCCGACGAAGACGGTGTCGACCTTGATGTCCCGCATCGGGGTGCCGGCCTCGAGTCCCATGTACTCCAGGGCCTTCTCGGCGGCGACCTGGTCGCCCTCGTCCTCGAAGTCGGCCGGACTGGGCACGCTCGCGCCGAGCTGGACACCCTGCCCGGGGTTGGTCCCCCAGGTGACGAAGGGGGTCATCGTGGAGGCGTCGAGCACGATCTCCCGGTCGAAGGTGGCGTCCTCGTCGGAGACCAGGCCGCGCCAGTGCTCGACCGCGGCGTCCCAGTCGGCACCGGTGGGGGCGGAGGGGCGTCCCTGGACGTAGTCGAAGGTGGTCTGGTCGGGTGCGATCAGCCCGGCCTTGGCCCCCCACTCGATGGACATGTTGCAGATCGTCATCCGGGCCTCCATCGAGAGCTCCTCGATGGCGGATCCGCGGTACTCCACGATGTATCCCTGTCCGCCACCGGTGCCGGTGTGCGCGATCAGCGTCAGCACCAGGTCCTTGGCGGTGACCCCGGCGGGGAGCGAGCCGTTGACCGTGACCGCCATGGTCTTCGGCTTGGCCTGCATGAGGGTCTGGGTGGCGAGCACGTGCTCGACCTCGCTGGTGCCGATGCCGAAGGCGATCGACCCGAAGGCGCCGTGCGTCGAGGTGTGCGAGTCACCGCACACGATCGTCATGCCGGGCTGGGTCAGCCCCAGCTGGGGGCCGATGATGTGCACGATCCCCTGCTCCACGTCACCGAGGGAGTGCAGGCGCACGCCGAACTCGGCCGCGTTGGTGCGCAGCGTGTCCACCTGGGTGCGCGACACCGGGTCCGCGATCGGCTTGTCCCAGTCGATCGTGGGGACGTTGTGGTCCTCGGTGGCCAGGGTCAGGTCGGGGCGCCGTACCGGCCGGCCGGCCAGCCGCAGCCCGTCGAAGGCCTGCGGGGAGGTGACCTCGTGGATCAGGTGAAGGTCGATGTAGAGAAGGTCGGGCTCCCCCGGCGCGCTCCGGACGACGTGCTCGTCCCACACTTTCTCGCTCAGGGTCCTGCCCATCATCACTCCTCGGCTGCTCGGGTTCGTGGCGTCGGCTCCGACGTGTCCGCTCGGTCCAGACTGCCTCTCGGCAGGACCGGTTCGCAGACTTGCAATCCATATTGTGAGACGGCATTATCAGAGTATGGACAACTCTAGCGGAGTCGGAGTGCTCGACAAAGCCGCCCTGGTTCTGTCGGCTCTCGAGGCCGGCCCCGCGACACTGGCGGGTCTGGTCGCCGGCACCGGCCTCGCCCGGCCCACCGCGCACCGGCTGGCCGTGGCCCTGGAGCACCACCGCCTGGTCGCCCGCGACATGCAGGGCCGCTTCGTCCTCGGGCCCCGTCTCGCCGAGCTCTCGGCCGCCGCCGGCGAGGACCGGCTGCTGGCCGCCGCCGGACCGGTGCTCGCCCGGCTGCGTGACATCACCGGCGAGTCCGCGCAGATGTGGCGCCGCCAGGGCGAGTACCGCGTGTGCGTGGCCGCCGCCGAGCGTCCCTCCGGCCTGCGGGACACCATCCCGGTCGGCTCGCAGCTGACCATGCGCGCCGGCTCCGCCGCGCAGATCCTGCTCGCCTGGGAGGACCCGGAGCGGATGCACCGCGGCCTGCAGAACGCCGCCTTCTCCGCCACCGCCCTCGCCGGCATCCGGCGCCGCGGCTGGGCACAGTCCGTAGGCGAGCGCGAGCAGGGCGTCGCCTCGGTGTCCGCGCCCATCCGCTCCCCCTCCGGCAAGATCATCGCCGCGGTCTCCGTGTCCGGCCCGCTCGAGCGCCTCTCCCGGCAGCCCGGGCGCATGCACGCGCCCGCCGTACTCGCCGCAGCCGAACGGCTCTCCGAGTCGCTGCGCCGCGCCGCCGAGTAGGTCCGTCCCGCGGCTGTTTACCAGGTGATGTAGGAGAACTGTCACTGACCACGGCGATATCGCCATGGTCAGTGCCAGATCACCATGGTCAGTGCCAGAAAGCCTGCATCACCTGGTAAACCGTCAGCCCGTCCGCCGGGGAACCGGTCAGCGGCCCGCGGGAAGGTCCACCAGGAGCTGCTGCTCGAGGTCGAGGAGCAGCCGCTTGCGCTCGACCCCGCCTGCGTAGCCACTGAGCAAGCCGCGGACGCCGACCACCCGGTGGCACGGCACCATGATCGCGATCGGGTTGCGGCCGTTCGCTGCTCCGACGGCGCGGGACGCACCGGCGCTCAGGCCGAGCCGGATCGCGATCTCGCCGTACGACGCGGTCTGCCCGTAGCCGATGCGGCGCAGCTCGTCCCACACCCGCTGCTGGAACGCGGTGCCGCCGGGCTGCAGGGGCAGGTCGAAGTCCGTGAGGTCACGGGCGAAGTAGGCGACCAGCTGCCGGCTCGCCTCGGCCAGCAGCGGGTCCGTGTCGGCGCGTTCCCCCACCGCGAGGTCCGCGGAGCGCTGCGCGGCGGTCCGCATCGAGGAGCGCGGTCCCGCCTCCGCGGGGACGGTGCCGGTGAAGCCCACCGCGGTCAGGGCGCCGTGCTCGGCTACCACGCGGATCGGTCCGGCCGGTGACTCGACGAGGGTCCACATGTCAGTTCTCCTTCGGGGTCGACGGTACAGTCGCGCGGGGAGCGGACGGCTGCCGGGCCGGCCGGTGACCGGGGGCGGGAGCGCGCGGGTCGGGGCAGGTCGAGGGTCGCCCACAGGTGCATCAGGCCGTAGGAGCGCCACGGCCGCCAGTGCCGGCTCAGCGCGTCCGCCGCGGCGGCGTCGCTGCCGGCGTGGCCGAGCCCCTGCAGGGCCCGGCGGACCCCGATGTCGGAGGGCAGGAACACGTCCGGGTCGCCGAGCGCCCGCATCGCCACGTAGTCCGCGGTCCACGGGCCGATGCCGGGCAGCGCCAGCAGCCGGCTGCGCACCTCTCCGCGGTCCGCGCTCCGGTCCAGCCGCACCGCACCCTCCGCCAGGGCTCCGCACAGCCCCACCAGGGCCCGCGCCCGCGCCCGCGGCATCGGCAGCTCCTCGGGGTCGACCTCGGCCAGCCGGGCGGCGGTCGGGAACAGCCGGGCGGGACCGTCGTACGACGGGTCCCCGGGCAGCTCGTCGCCGTAGCGTTGGACCAGCTTGCCGCCCAGCGACACCGCGCCCGCGAGGGAGATCTGCTGCCCCAGCACGGCGCGGACGGCGATCTCGTCGCCGTCGACACCACCTGGCACCCGCAGCCCCGGCCGGGCGCGCAGCAGCGGCGCCATCACCGGGTCGGCCCCCAGCTCGTCGTCGACGGTGACCGGGTCGCAGTCGGCGTCCAGCAGCCGCCGGCAGCGCTCGACCGCGGAGCCGACGTCACGCAGGTCGTGCACGGTCAGGTGGGCCCGCACGAAGGTGGTCCCAGCCACCGGCTCGTCCTCCGGGAAGATCAGCCGCACCCTGCCCGCGCCGTGCGGGAGCGCGAGCGTGCGCTGGTACCAGTCGGGGCCGCTGCTCTCGACTCCCGGCACCAGGTGCGCGGCCAGGAACCGCAGCACCTCACCACCGGCGTACGGCGCGCGCACCGGCAGCCGCAGCTCGACCTGACCGGTCGTCGCGCCCACGGTCCTCGCACGCCCCCGCAGCTGGGTCGGGGTGCTCGCGTACACCTCGCGGATCGTGTCGTTGAACTGGCGCACGCTGGCGAAGCCGGCCGCGAAGGCGACGTCGGCGAGCGTCATCGTGGTGGTCTCGATCAGGATGCGCGCGTTCTGCGCCCGTCGGGCCCGGGCCAGCGCGAGCGGTCCCGCGCCCAGCTCGCTGCTCAGCACCCGGTGCAGGTGCCGCGGGGTGTAGCCGACTCGCGCGGCCAGCCCGTCCACGCCCTCGCGCTCGACCAGGCCGTCCCCGATCAGCCGCATCGCACGGCCGGCGACATCGGCCGCGACGTCCCAGTGCGGAGAGCCCGGGGTGGCATCGGGAAGGCAGCGCTTGCAGGCACGGAACCCGGCCGCCTGGGCGGCTGCCGCGGACCGGTGGAACGTGACGTGGCCGCGGGACGGGGTGAGCGCCGGGCACGAGGGCCGGCAGTAGATGCCGGTCGAGGTGACCCCGGTGTAGAAGACACCGTCGAACCGCCGGTCTCGGCTCTTCACCGCCCGGTAGCAGGCTTCCGTGTCCTCGAGGTCCATGCGTCGATCCTGCCCGACGTGGAGCCGCGTTCCTAGCGGGATTCGGACACTGCCGTGAGCGGTACGTCGCACCCGGGTCCGGACAGAGCAACAGGCCGGATCCTCGGGCGATCCGGCCTGTTCTCTCTCGTACCCCCGACCGGATTCGAACCGGCGCTACCGCCGTGAGAGGGCGGCGTGCTAGGCCACTACACAACGGGGGCGAGGCGGACGACACTCTAGCGAAGCGGTGAGTGGAGCGTCCAATCGTGCTGTGCGCTGGGGTACTAGGACTCGAACCTAGACTAACTGGACCAGAACCAGTCGGGCTGCCAATTACCCCATACCCCATGGGATTCGGCTCCTTGCGAAGCCCGGATGAGAATACACGTCCCCCTGCGTGCCGCCAAAACGCGCATTGCGGATGCTCACGCGCCGATGGTCGAGCCTCCCGCTGCGGGTTGCGGCGGCATCCCCGGAGGCCTCGTGCGGGTCTGCAGGCCCATCCTTCCGGCCACCAGGAGGACCAGCGCCGTGTACACCCCGGACTGGGTGACCGTGAGCACGATGTTCCACCAGCTGATCGAGGAGACGTTCAGGCTCGAGCCCAGGTCACCGAAGGCGAGCGCGATCCCGAACGCCAGGAAGTTGTTGAGCACGTGCAGGGCGATCCCCGCCTCGAGCCCGCCGGTGCGCGTGACCAGCCAGCCGGCGATCACTCCGAAGGCGAACCGGTCGAAGAACAACGGGAAGTTCTGCGCACCGTGCGCCAGCGCGAACAGGGTCGCGGTCCCGATGATCGCCACCCACTTGCTGGCGAACAGGGATCCGAACGCCTGCAGCAGGTAGCCGCGGAACAGGTACTCCTCCCCCGCGGCCTGGAGCGGGGTGGTGAAGAGCACCACCAGCACGCTCAGGCCGATGCCCAGGGTGAGGTCGTTGAGCCTGCCGGTGGTCTCCACCTCGCTGCCCGCGGGCAGCAGGAACCCGACCAGCACCTGCGCCACCAGGGCCACCACCGAGAGTCCCAGGCAGACGGCGAAGAACCTCCAGCGCAGGCGTGGCATCACCGAGGCCAGCCATCGTGGGCGCATCCGGTGCAGCACCCGGATGATCGCCCAGGTGACCGGGATCATGGTGGCGATGCCGAGGTTCAGACCCAACAGCGCCAGCGGGCCGACGCTCGAGAAGTCGACGCTGCGCACGAAGTCCTCGAGGAAGGGCCCGCTCTGGAACGCGGCCGCCGTGGCCGCGACCAGGACGTACACCACCGCCGGCCCGACGAAGAACGACAGCACGGCGAGCACGATGCCGACCACGGGCCGCCACCACTCGTAGGTCCAGGTGCGCAGCATCCGGTGGTACGGCGTCGGCTCGGCGTGCGGGAAGGAGCGGGCGTCGACCGGCGCGAAGCCCTGCGGCGCAGCCGGGTAGGAGCCCTGCGGCGCAGCCGGGTAGGAGCCCTGCGGCGCAGCCGGGTAGGAGCCCTGCGGCGCAGCCGGGTAGGAGCCCTGCGGCGCAGCCGGGTAGGAGCCCTGCGGCGGACCCGGGTAGACCGCGGGCGCGTCAGGATCGGGCACGGGGGGCTGCCGCCCGGGTCCCTGGTCGGTCATCAGGCCACTCCTCGTCCCGGCCCGTCCTCAGTCCTGCTGCGCGGTGTCGAGGCGGCCCAACGACTGCTCCCGGCCGAGCAGCTCCAGGGACTCGAACAGCGGCGGCGAGATCCGCCGACCGGTGACCGCGACCCGGACCGGGCCGAAGGCGTTGCGCGGCTTGAGCCCGAGGTCCTCCACGAGGGACTCCCGCAGCGTCTGCTCGATGGAGGCGGTGTCCCAGGAGTCCAGGGCGGCCAGGGCGTCCCGAGCCGCCCGCACCACCTCGCGGCCGCTCTCGTCGAGCAGCTTGGCGACGTCCGCCGGGTCGCGCTCGAAGGAGCCCGCGTCCACGAAGAGGAACCCCAGCATGTCCACGGCGTCGGCCAGCGTGGTCATCCGCTCGTGCACGAGCGGGGCCGCCTCGGCCAGCAGGGACCGCTGCTCCTCCGAGGCATCCTCGGGCAGCACGCCCGCCGCCTGGAGGAAGGGCAGCAGGCGCGCGGTGAGGTCCGCGACGTCGAGGGCGCGCAGATGGGTGGCGTTGATCGCCTCGGCCTTCTTCAGGTCGAAGCGGGCCGGGTTGGGGTTGACCCGCTCCAGCCGGAAGGCGGCCACCATCTCCGCCATGGAGAAGATGTCCCGGTCCTCGGCGATCGCCCAGCCGAGCAGGGCCAGGTAGTTGAGCAGCCCCTCCGGCAGGAAGCCGCGGTCGCGGTAGCCGAGCAGGTTGGACTCGGGATCCCGCTTGGACAGCTTCTTGTTGCCCTGTCCCATGACGTAGGGAAGGTGCCCGAACTCGGGGGTCCTGCCGGTGCCCACGCCGATCTCCGCCAGCGCGTCGTAGAGGGCCATCTGACGGGGGGTGGAGGACAGCAGGTCCTCGCCGCGCAGCACGTGCGTGATCTCCATGAGCGCGTCGTCGACCGGGTTGACCAGCGTGTACAGCGGGTGGCCGTTGGCGCGCACGAGGACGTAGTCCTGGAGGTTCTCGGGCTGGAAGGTGATCTCGCCGCGGACCAGGTCGGTGAAGGTCAGGGCGTGGTCGGGCATCCGGAAGCGCAGCACCGGCGTCCGGCCCTCCGCGGCGTACGCGGCCCGCCGCTCCTCGTCGAGGGCACGGCAGTGGCCGTCGTACCCGGGGGCGCGGCCCTCGCTGCGGGCCGTGTCGTTGCGGGCCTCGAGCTCCTCGGTGGAGCAGTAGCAGTCGTAGGCACGGCCCGCGGCGCGGAGCCGCGCCGCGACGTCGGCGTACACGTCGTAGCGCTGCGACTGCAGGTAGGGGCCGTGCGGGCCGCCGACCTCGGGACCCTCGTCCCAGTCGAAGCCCAGCCACCGCATCACCTCGAGCAGGGTGTCGTAGGACTCCTGGGTGTTGCGGGCGGTGTCGGTGTCCTCCACGCGGAACACGAAGGTGCCGCCGTGGTGGCGGGCGAACGCCCAGTTGAACAAGGCCGTCCGAGCCAGCCCGACGTGCGGGCTCCCCGTCGGCGAGGGACAGAACCGCACGCGTACGGGCAGGTCAGGACTGGTCACGCGACACCACCTTGTTGGTCAGGGAGCCGATGCCGGCGACGGTGACCTCGACCTCGTCACCGACCTCCATCGGGCCGACCCCCTCCGGGGTGCCGGTCAGGATCACGTCCCCGGGCAGCAGGGTCATCACCGAGGAGACGTACGCGACCAGGGTCGGCACGTCGAAGACCATGTCCCGGGTGCGGCCGTCCTGCACCAGGTCGCCGTTCAGGTGCGTGGTCACCCTCAGGTCCGAGGTGTCGAGGTCGGTCTCGATCCACGGCCCCAGCGGGCAGAAGGAGTCGAACCCCTTGGCCCGGGTGAACTGCACGTCGCCGCGCTGGAGGTCACGGGCGGTCACGTCGTTGGCGACGGTGTAGCCGTAGATGACGTCCTTCACCCGCTCCGCCGCGACGTCGCGGCAGATGCGTCCGATCACCACCGCGAGCTCGCCCTCGTAGTGCACCTCGGCCGACTGCCGCGGGTAGAACACCGGGTCGCCGGGGCCGACCACGGAGGTGTTGGGCTTGAGGAACATCAACGGCTCGGCCGGGACGTCACCTCCCATCTCGGCGGCGTGGGCGGCGTAGTTCTTCCCGATGCCGACCACCTTGCTGCGCGGGATGACCGGCGCGAGCAGCCGCACGTCGGCGAGAGCCAGCTGCGTGTCGGTGAGCTGCACCCCCACGTGGAGGGGGTCGCCCGCAAGGGCGACGATCGTCGAGTCCTCGGCAGGGATGCCGAGCTCGTCGACCTCCCCGCTGATGACGCCGTACTGGGGGTCGTCGCCCGTGGTGAACCTCGCGATACGCACGCCAGGAGCCTACCGGCGGCCGGTGGGGGCACCGGTCCCTACCCTGGTGGCTGTGGAAACCCGTCCCGCGACCTCGCTCACCGTGCTCGACGAGCCCACCTGGACCGTGGCGCGTGCCGCGCACGAGACCCGGGTGGACGTGTGGCTCCGGCCGCACCTCGAGCGCCGCCGCGCGCAGGTGGCGCACCCGGTCGAGGACTTCCTGTTCGGCTACTACGCGCAGCGCCCGGCCGCGCTGCGCCGCTGGCATCCCGGCTTCGGCATCGGGCTCGAGGGCGGCGAGGCCTACGCCGACCTGAAGGGCTACGCGGTGCGGGACGGCGTCGCCGCCGTGACCCCGGACTTCGTGACGGCCCAGCGGACCCTGCTGCGCACCCTGCACACGCTGCTCGAGGCGACCGCGCGACGGCCCGCGCAGCTCGGCTGCTTCGGGATGCACGAGTGGGCGATGGTCTACCGGCAGCCGGCCGACGAGCTCCGGCACTCCGCGTGGCCGCTGCGGCTCGGCGGCCCCGGCACGGACGCGGTGGTGGAGTCCCACCGGATCGGGTGCTCGCACTTCGACGCCTTCCGGTTCTTCACCGACGAGGCCCGCCCGCGCAACACCCTGCAGCCCCGCAGCGACGACCGCGCGGACCACGAGCAGCCGGGCTGCCTGCACGCGGGCATGGACCTCTACAAGCATGCCTACCGGCTCACGCCGATGGTTCCCTCGGAGCTGGTCGCGGACTGCTTCGAGCTGGCCCGCGACATCCGTATGCTCGACATGCGCGCGTCGCCGTACGACCTGTCGGCGCTGGGCCACTCCCCCGTCGCGGTCGAGACCACCGAGGGCAAGCAGGAGTACGTCGCTGCGCAGCGCCGGTTCGCCGAGCGGGGTGCGCCGCTACGGGCCCGGCTGGCCGCGGCCTGCGCCCGGCTCCTCGACCTGACCGGCTGAGCAGCCGACGGGACCCGTCCGGGTCAGTCGCCGCCCTGCTCGGTCTCGCTGCGGAAGGCTGGGACACCGCCGCGGCAGACCCCGGTGACCTGGACCTGGCTCTCGGCGGCACCGTCGCCGCGCTGGAAGCTGACCTCGACCTCCTCCGGGCCGCGTGAGCCGGTCTCGACGCGGTAGCCGTCGCTCGGGGTCGCCGACTGCAGCGCGATGCGCCCGCCGGCGCACCGCGCCACCACCGTCCCGGCACGGCTCTGCCAGCTCCGCACCTCGCCGGCGGCCGGCGGGGCCGAGGTGGGCGGCGATCTCGGGGCGGGGACCGGCCGGCTCGTCGGTCGCGGGGTCGTCGTGGGGCGCCCGGGACGCGGGGTCGGGTCCGGCCCGGCGTCCCGGGTGGCGGGCGCGGTCGGCGCGGACCCGCCGTCCACCTCGGACGGTGCCGGCTCCGTCGACGGGGACGGTGCGGGCGGGCGCGGGGCGGCGGTGGCCGGCGCGCTGCCCTCGGTGGCGGAGATCACCGGCGCCCGGCCCGCGGACGCCGACGGCCGATCCGCGCTCGGCGTCGAGGCGGGCAGCGGCGCGGAGCCGGCCAGCACATCCCGGCCGACCGAGTCGATCACCGTCCAGGTGACCAGCGAGCAGACCACGACCAGCGCCAGCCAGGCACCCGCGGCCAGGATCAACGTCCTTCGCGGCACGAGCACCTCCCCGTCCTCGGTCGCCCACGACCCCGTCCGCGGTGCCGTACGGTGTGGCCATGACCACCATCCTCGTGGTGGAGGACGATCCTGGCATCCGGACCGCGCTCAGCCGAGGCCTTGTCGAACGCGGCCACGTCGTGGTGTCCGCGACCTGCGGCCTGGACGCGTTGCAGCAGGTCGTCACCGCGTCGCCGGACGCCGTGCTGCTCGACCTCGGGCTGCCCGACGTCGACGGTCTGCAGGTGCTGGCGATGCTGCGCGGGGTGAGCACCGTGCCGGTGATCGTGGTGACGGCCCGCGACGACGACCAGACGATCGTGCGGGCGCTCGACGCGGGGGCCGACGACTACGTGGTCAAGCCGTTCGGGGCGGAGCATCTCGCGGCCCGGCTGCGGGCGGTGCTGCGCCGCGTCGGGTCGGGCAGCGCCGCGGGCCCGGTGCAGGTCGGCGGGCTGGTCATCGAGCCCCGCACGCGCGAGGTCCGGCTGGACGGGAAGCAGGTGGACCTGTCCCGCAAGGAGTTCGACCTGCTGCTGCTGCTGGCCACCCGGCCCGGCGAGGTGGTGACCAAGCGCGAGCTGCTGGCTGAGGTGTGGCAGCAGGCGTACGGCGGCGGGGACCGCACCGTGGACGTGCACCTGTCCTGGCTGCGTCGCAAGCTCGGGGAGACGGCGGCCGAGCCGCACTACCTGCACACCGTGCGCGGCGTCGGCGTCCGCCTGGTCGACCCTGCCGGCGCCGGCTGATGCGGCTACGGATCTTCTGGCTGACCGCGGCCACCACATCAGCGGTCGTCCTCTCGTTCGTCGTGCCGCTGTGCCTGCTGGTGCGCACGATCGCCGAGGACCGGGCCCTGGCCGATGCCGGTCAGGAGTCCCGCAACGTCGCGCTGCTGGTCTCCGGGCTGGGCACCGACCCGCAGCTGTCCCGGCTCGTGGGGGCGGTCGACCAGCGGTCCAGCGCCGCCACCTCCGTGCTCGCCCCCGACGGCCGGTTGCTGGGCGGGGCGACGAGCCCTCTCGAGCGCGGCGGGCAGGCACGCGCGGACCTGCGACGGGCCCGCGACGGCGAGGCGTTCACCGAGCGCGACGCCGACGGCGCGCGGGTGCTGGTTCCGGTGGTCACCCGGGACGGGACGTTCGTGGTGCGGACCTTCGTCCCGCAGGCGGTGCTGCACCGGGGAGTCACCCGGGCCTGGCTCAGCATCGGCGCGCTGGGGCTCGCCCTGCTCGTGGTGGCCCTGGCCGTGGCGACCTGGCTGGGTCGCCGGGTGGGCAGGCCGGTGACGGAGCTCGCCGGGGTCGCGCACCGGCTCCGCGAGGGAGACCTCGACGCCCGCGCGGTGCCCCGAGGGGGCCGCGAGACCGTCGAGCTGGGCGTCGCCCTGAACCGGCTGGCCGAGCGGGTCCGCGAGCTGCTGCAGGCCGAGCGGGCCGCGGTGGGCGACCTCTCGCACCGGCTCCGGACCCCGGTCACGGCCCTGCGGCTCGACGCGGACGCCGTCCGGGACCCCGAGCTCGCCGAGCGGCTGCTGACCCACGTCGGTCAGCTCCAGCGGACCATCGACGCGGTCGTGCAGGACGCACGCCGACCGGTGCGCGAGTCGATGGGCTCGTGGTGCGACGCGACCGCGGTGGTGCGGGAGCGGGTGCTGTTCTGGTCGGCTCTCGCCGAGGACCAGCAGCGGGAGCTCACGGTCCGGCTCGCGCTGGCACCCCGACCGGTGGCGCTGGCGGTGGCCGAGCTCCGCGACATCGTCGACGTGCTGGTGGACAACGTCTTCGCGCACACCCCGGAGGGCACCGGCTTCGCGATCACCATGGACGATCGTGGCACGGTCACGACGATCTCGGTGGTCGACGAGGGACCCGGGGTGCCCGCCGACGGGGCTCCGGGGGACACGGCTGCGCGGTCCGAGCCGGACCGGGTCGGCTTCACCGGGCTGGGCCTGCAGATCGTCCGGCGCACGCTGGGTGCGGTCGGTGGCGAGCTGCAGCTCACCGGCGGACCGGGCCGGGGGCTCGGTGTGCACCTGCTGCTGCCGCGCGCCACCGCTCAGTCGTCCTGACCGGACCCGTCGTCCCCGTGGTCGTCCCCGTGGTCGTCCCCGTGGTCGTCCCCGTGGTCGTCCCCGTGGTCGTCCCCGTGGTCGTCCCCGTGGTCGTCCCCGTGGTCGTCCCCGTGGTCGTCCCCGTGGCCAGAGTCGCCCGTCTCGCTCCCGGGACGGGGGCCCGCGGGGTGGGCAGGAGGCGCGGCGGGTCGGGGTGCGGCCGGTGCCGCGCGGCGGACTGGGGCCGGGCGGGCCGGCGGGCGGACCACGGAGTGGACCACCGGGCGCGCCACGGGACGGACCACCGGCGCGGTGGCTGCGGCGACGGCGGACACCCCCGGCTGGGCGACCGGGGTGGGCGCGTCATGGACCACGACCGTCCGGTGCACCGTCGTGACGCAGACGCCGTGCCGGAGTCGGGCCGGCGCGCGACAGGGCGCCACCCGGTGCACGACCAGCGGTGCGGCGACGCGCAGCGGCGGCTCCGGGGCGCCGGCCGTGAGGTTCACGACCGCGCTCTCCTGGGCCACCGGCTGCGGGGGCGCGGGCAGGACGTGGTGGTAGCTCGCCACGGCGGTCACCAGACCGGCCGCGGCGCCGGCGATGCCCAGGGTCAGGGTGGTCAGGCGCATGACAGCACTGTGCGGCAGGCCGGGATATGCGGGTGTCGTGGGAACCTCAACCTTTCCTCAAGGCCGGTCGCGTCCCTCTCGACCGGTCCTTAACGCAGACATGAGGACGCCTTGTCGTGCTCCGCGGGACCCTCGGGTGTCGGTCGTCGCCGGCACGACTCCGGGAGGTCCAGGCAGAGATGGCCTACTCAGCTCGCTCACGCGACCGCTACCAGGCCCTGGTGGCAGCCGTCACCGGGCTGCTGACGTTCGGGGCGGTCGCCGGGACCGGGGTCCTGGCCGCGGCCGCGGCGCAGCAGACCGCCGCCCGCGACCTGGCCCGCGGCCAGGCCCGGGACGCCGCGACGGCCGCCGCCGCGGCCGACGCCGCCGTCCGGGCGCAGGTCTCTGCCGCCCGACCGGCACGGGCGATCGTGGTCACCCGCAGCCGTCCCGCCCGCACCGTGGTCCGCACGCGCGTGCTGCACCGGGTCAGCGCCCTCGCCGTGGTCCGGGTCGGCGCCGGCGGGGCGGTGTCCTCCGGGCCGCCCGCGCGCTCCGTCGCGGCCGCCCCGGTCGTCTCCGGTCCGGCGGCGCCCGCGTCCCGGCCGACCCCCTCCCGAACCGTGGTGACGCGGCCCGCCCCCGCGCCGGCCCCTCGGACGGCCCCGGCCCCTCGGACGGCCCCAGCCCCTCGGCCGGCCCCGCAGCCCGGACCCGCCCCCGCCCCGGTCCCGGCCCCCACCAGCGGGTCATGATCTCCGCGGCACCGGCCGCTCGCTGGTCGCTCTGGAGCACCACCGCGTTCCTGGCCACCGACGACCCTCGACGCCTCCCCGAGGCGGAACGGCTGGCCCGGGAGATGCTCGCGGACGTGGACCGGGCGTGCAGCCGGTTCCGCTCGGACTCCGACCTGGTGCGCGCGAACGCGCGCCCCGGTCGCTGGGTGGCCGTGGACCCGCTGCTGGTCGCGGCGACCCGGGTCGCGGTGGAGGCTGCCCGGGTGAGCGCGGGCCTGGTCGACCCGTGCCTGGGCCGGCACCTGGTCGCGGTCGGGTACGACGCGGACCTCGCCGTGCTGCGGGCTCGCGCCCCGGACTCGTTCCAGGTCCCGGCAGCCCGCCACGTCCGGCCGGACGCCTGGCTCGAGGTGGGCCTCGGTGAGGGCGCGATCCGAGTCCCGCCCGGCACCGCGCTCGACCTGGGCGCGACCGCCAAGGCCTGGGCCGCCGACCTGGTGTGCACCGGGCTCGTCGAGGCGCTCGGCACTCGCGTCGTGCTCGGCCTCGGCGGGGACCTGCGGATCCTCGCCCCCGCCGGGAGCCGGGGCTCCGCGTCCTGGCCGGTCGAGGTGAGCGAGCTGCCGGGCGACGCCGACCCGGAGCCGGTGTGGGTCGACGGCGGCGGCGTCGCCACGTCGAGCACCCTGGCCCGGCGGTGGAGCACCGCGGCCGGCGAGCAGCACCACCTCCTGGACCCGCGCACGGGTCGTCCGTGCACCGGGCCGTGGCGCACCGTCACCGCCACCGGGCCCACCTGCGTGGCCGCGAACACCGCTTGCACCGCGGCCCTGGTGCTCGGGGACGGGGCGGTGCCGTGGCTGGAGAGCCGGGGCGTCACCGCACGTCTCGTGGCCCGGTCGGGCGCCGTCCACCGGGTCGGCGGCTGGCCCGCCGCACCGGGGAGGGCGTGATGGACGGTCCACTGCTCTGGTTCGTCAACCGTGGCACCGGGTTCTCGCTGCTGGTGCTGCTCACCGGCGCGGTCCTGCTCGGGATCCTGTCGACGGGGGGCACCCCGGCACGGCGGCTGCCGGTCTTCGTGACCCAGTCGCTGCACCGCAACCTCAGCCTGTTGTCGGTGCTGATGCTGCTCGTGCACGTCGCCAGCGCGGTGGCCGACCGCTATGTCGACATCCGCTGGTGGCAGGCCCTCTCCCCGGTCGGCGCGACGTACCGGCCACTGTGGCTCGGTCTCGGCACCGTCGCGCTCGACCTGATCCTGCTGGTGACCCTCACCAGCGTGCTTCGCGTCCGGATCCCGCAGCGGCTCTGGCGAGCGGTCCATCTGCTCTCCTACGCGGCCTGGGCGTCGGCGGTCGTGCACGGGCTCGGCATCGGCACCGACACCGGGGAGGCCTGGGCGCGGTGGCTCACCTGGACCTGTGTCGGCCTGGTGTCGCTCGCCCTCCTCGGCCGGCTCGTCGCGACCCGGCGCGGGCGGGGCGCGCGGGGGTCGGCGTCGCGTCGCCCGGCGGTGCTGCGATGACGGTCCTGGAGGTCTGGCCGGGGGCGCCGGGCACGGCACCGGTCCGGGTCCACGCGGGGCCCGACCTGCTCCGCTCGGTGGTCACCGGGCCGTCCCTGACCGCGCACCGCGATGAGCACGGCGGTCCGCGCACGCTCTCCGGCCCCGACCTCGTGTCGGCGGTCGGGCGGCTCTCGCTGCACGGGCGGGGCGGAGCCGGCTTCCCGTTCGCGCGCAAGCTCGCGGCGACGCACGGCACGCCGGGCCGACGCACCGTCGTGGTGAACCTCAGCGAGGGTGAGCCGGTCAGCTTCAAGGACGCCGTGCTGGCCCTGACCGCCCCGCACCTGGCGCTGGACGGGGCCGTCGCGTGCGCGCGGGCGCTCGGCACCCGCACCGTGCACGTCGTGCTGCCCGGGGACCGTCCCGGGGTCGGCGCGGCGGTCCGGACCGCGATCGCGGAGCGTGCCGCCGGGGAGCCCCGGGTCCGCTGGCGGCTGCACGTCGCCTCGCCGTGGTTCGTCGCCGGGCAGGCGCGGGCGGTGCTCGAGCTGATGAGTGGCCGGGAGAACCTCCCGGTCACGGCGTGGCGACCCGAGGCGTACGACGGGCATCGCGGCCGCCCCACGCTGCTGTCCAACGCCGAGACCTACGCCCAGGTCGGCGCGCTGGTCTGCGCGCGGGGCGGTCCGGGGTCGCGCCGGCTCGGCACCGACGTGGAGCCGGGGACCACGCTGCTGACCCTGCGCGGGGACACCGGGCGGCCGGTGGTCGTCGAGGTCCCGTTCGGGACCCCGTGGTCGGCGGTGCTGGAGGCCGACGAGCTCGCCGCTCCGGTGCTGCTCGGCGGCTACCACGGCACCTGGGCCCCGGCCGGTGAGCTGACGCGGAGCACCGTCTCCCCCGTGGCGCTGCGGGAGCGCGGGCTCACGCTCGGCGCCGGCGTGGTGCTGCCCCTGCCTGCCGGCGGGTGTCCGCTCACCCGCACCGCGGACATCGTCGGCTACCTCGCCGGTCAGTCGGCCGGACGCTGCGGTCCCTGCCTCAACGGGCTGCCGGCACTCGCGGACGCGCTGCGGCTGCTGGTCGCGGGCGCGGACTCGACCACCCGGACCCGCCAGCTCCTCGAGCTGGTCGTCGGCCGGGGGGCCTGCGCGCACCCGGACGGCACCGCGCGGCTGGTGCACTCGCTGCTGGACCACTGGGTCGACGAGATCGGCGCCCATGCGAGCGGTGGGTGCCGCGCGCGGGGCTACGCCCAGGCGGCGGCCGCGGCGGGGGGCGGGCGATGACCAGCCGGCTGCGTGTCGACTGGCCGCGCTGTCGGGCCCGGGGCCTCTGCTTCGAGCTGCTGCCCGAGGTGGTCCGGCTCGACGAGTGGGGCTACCCGGTGGTGACCGGTGCCGTGCCTGACGCCCTGGCGGCTCAGGCCCGGGAGGCAGTGCGGTCCTGCCCCACCCTGGCCCTGCGCCTGCTGAGTGACGGCTGAGCCGCGCCGCCGGGTCGGTGGTCTCACCACCCGGCGGCGCGGCGTTCCTCAGGACCTGGGCACGCTGGTGACCCAGCCGGCGTTCGGCGAGCCCACGCCGGTGACGTCGTCCCAGCCCCGGCGGATCCGGAGGGACGAGTCCTGGTTGAACGTCCGGACGCTGTAGAGCAGGCCGTCGCTCTTGTCCAGGCCGTTCTTGTAGTCGACCCGGACGTTCCCGGCGTCCTTGGGCCGGCCCTTGATGTCGGTGAAGGTGCTGCCACCGGCCTGTGCGTAGATGGTCGGGTTCAGGAAGCCGAGCCGCCCGCCGGCGTGCTGCTGGAGCAGCGCCGTCATCCCGGCGAACAGCGGGGAGGCCAGACTGGTGCCGCCGATCCGGAACTCCCCGTAGTAGCGCCCGTCCGGGAAGGTCTGGGTCTCGCCGATCAGCATGCCGGTGGTGGGGTCTGCGTCCAGTCCGACGTCCGGCACGGCGCGGCCGGAGCCGTAGCGGCCGGGCACCACCCCGGCCTGGTAGTCGGGCTGGTTGAACAGCGACGAGGTGCCACCGCCGGCGCCGTACAGGAAGCCGACCGGGTCCCAGCCGGAGCCGTCCGCGCTCAGCGAGTACTTCTCCGTGCCCCACCCGGTCTGGAACTTGAACCGGCCCGACGCGTCGATCGCGTCGCTGGTGCCGCCGACCGCGGTGGCGTAGGGGTCCGAGGCGGGGTAGTCGACCTGCTTGAGCGCGGTGTTGTCGAGCTCGTCGCCGTTGTCGCCGGAGGAGAACAGGAAGCCGATGCCCTGCATCGCGCCCTGGAGGAAGACCTGCTGGTAGGCGGCCACCGCGTCGGAGCTCTCGTTGGCCTCCAGGTCGCTCCAGGAGTTCGTCACCAGCGAGGCCTGGTCCTCGTCGACGACGCGGGCGAGGGTGTCCAGGAAGTCGTCGTCGAAGCAGCTCGCCGAGGCGTAGTAGCGGATGTTCGCACCGGGTGCCATCGCGTGCACGGCCTCCACGTCGAGGGTCTCCTCGCCGTACCACCCGGACGGGTCGCACAGCCGCTGCCGGCGGAACGACGGCGGCAGCACCTGCGAGAGCTGACCGGGGCGGTAGCTGCCGTCACCGTGCCGGACGGCGTAGGTGTTCGCGTCCTTGGCGATGGTCGGGGCCGCGTAGGCGTCCGTGATCGCCACCGTGGTGCCGGTGCCGTCCAGGTCGCTGTTGCCCTCGTAGGCGGCCCGGAACTGCGGGCCGGTGTAGCCGCAGACCGCGTAGGGCAGTGTCTTGTCCCCGAAGGTGGGCAGCGGGGTCCTGAAGTCGGCCTGCCGCTTGGCCGCGACCTGACCGTAGGAGGTCGAGCAGGGACGGGCGTTGCGGAAGCCGTCCGGTGGCGGTGCCTGGTGCTGGATCCGGTGCGGCGTGGTGTCCAGCCCGCTGACCGTCGCGATGTACGGCGCGACGTCGGCCGGGACGGTGACCGCGCTGGTGTTGGCCTGCACCACCTGCCCGTCGTGCCGGAACCTCTTGATGGCGACCCCGAAGGCCGCCTCGGCGGCCGCGACCGTGCCCCGGACCTTGAGGTAGCGGTGGTGTGCCTCGACGGAGGTCACCCGCAGCCGGTGGCCGCGGAGGAACGCGGACACGCTGCTGACGGCGCGGTCCGTGGCGTCGTAGCGGGCATGGTACTGCCGGGCCGACAGGAACCTGCGGTAGGAGGGGCTGGTCGGGTCCGACACCCGCGCCACGGCCGCCTTCAGAGCGGCCGTGCCTCCCTGCGGCGCGAGGTACACCTTGAACGACGTCCTCGCGCTGTTGCTCGCGTCACCCAGGCTGCGCGCCGTGGACACCCACTCCGGCGCGGTGCGCGCCACGTGCTGGCGACCGGCTGCGCTCGCCTGCGGGACCGCGGCGATCCCGGAGGCGACGAGCGCTCCCGCGACCGCGGTGGCAGCGAGAGATTTCCTGGTTCGGGTCACGGAGGCCCATCCCTTCGAGAGCGGCACGCTGGCCGATGGACAGGCTGAGGCTAGTGGGTCCGGGCCCCGCAGCGGAAGGCTCCAGCCCATCCCTTCTGCGTCAGCCGTCCAGGTCGTCGGGCACGCTGCCCCACAGCGTGTGCCGGGGCTCCGGCATCCGTGACCCGCGTCCCCGCACGCTCTGCAAGATCGCCTCGTTGAACGCGCGCTCGCCACGGGGGACGAGATCAACGAGGTGGCGAAGCCGTCGACCTGGGTGAGCGGCGCGACGTCGAGAACGCGCAGTGAACAACCATCGAAGACCTGCCTAGGCGCCCTTCACGTCAGACCCGGGCGCGCACCGCCCAGGCCGAGGCGACCACGTCGAACGGCGCCGGGGGCAGCAGCTGCTCGCAGCGGGCCCGCAGCCGCTCACGCCTGGTCTCATCGAGACGCGCGACCGCCTGGCCGGCCGGCCCCACGCCGAGGGTGAAGGGCTGCCACCACTCGTCGAAGTCCGGCGCCGGCACCCGCACCGTGAGCAGGCCGGGCTCGATGTCGCGCAGCCCCGCCTGGTCGCAGAGCTCGGTCAGCTGGCCGGGCTTGGTGCCGGCCATGCCCGACTCGTCGTCCGCGTCCGGGTCCACCTCCCGCAGCGCCTGGTAGAAGACCGCCAGCGGGCTGCCCCCACCGGCGAAGTCCCAGACGCAGGCGGCCACCGTGCCGCCCGGCCGGGTGACCCGGGCCATCTCCGCGAGCCCCGCCACCGGGTCGGACATGAAGTGCACGACCAGCTGGGCCAGCGCGGCGTCGAAGGAGTCGTCGGGGAACGGCAGCGCCTCGGCGCCGGCCCGACGCACGTCGACCCCGGGGAACCGCTCGGTCGCGGCCACCACGAACGGCTCGGACGGGTCCACCGCGGCCACCGCATCGGGTCCGAGCCGGTCCACCAGCTCGGCGGTGAGCGCACCTGGCCCGCAGCCGACGTCGACGACCCGGTGCCCCTCGACCACGCCGGCCAGCTCGACGAACCGCTGCGCGAGCGGGCCGGACCAGCGGCCCATGAACCGGTCGTAGGCCTCGGCGGAGACGGAGAAGCTCATCTGGGGATCCTAGGCCCGCGCGCGGCGCTGTGGGTCAGTCGTCGGCGGGCTTCTCGCCGTGTCGGCGCAGACCGTAGGTGACCGCGTCGACGAGGGCACCCCACGACGCCTCGATGACGTTGTGGCCGACTCCCACCGTCACCCACGAGCTCTCCCCGTCGGTGGTCTCGATGAGCACCCGGGTCACCGCGTCGGTGCCGTGCCCCTGGTCGAGGATCCGGACCTTGTAGTCGATCAGCTCGAACTTCGCCACCTCCGGGTAGGCCAGGCCGATGGCGTCGCGCAGCGCCTGGTCCATCGCGTTGACCGGGCCGTTGCCCTCACCCGTGGTGATGATCCGCGCACCCCCGGCGAGCAGCTTGATGGTGGCCTCGGAGACCGCCTCCAGCCCCGGGCGGGAGTCGGTGATCACCCGCCAGGACTCGACGGCGAAGTACGCCGGCCGGGCCCCCTCGGCCTCCTCGACCAGCAGCAGCTCGAACGACGCGTCCGCCGCCTCGAAGGTGTAGCCCTGCGACTCCAGCTCCTTGACCCGGGCGGTGATCCGCTTGATCAGCTCCGCGCCGTCGGGGCGTCCGGCGAGGTCGAAGCCGAGCTCGGCACCCTTCAGCTCGATGCTGGCCCGTCCGGCCATGTCCGAGACCAGCAGCCTCATGTCGTTGCCGACCAGCAGCGGCTCCATGTGCTGGTAGAGGTTCGGGTCGACCTTGATGGCGCTGGCGTGCAGGCCGGCCTTGTGCGCGAAGGCGCTGACCCCGACGTACGGCTGCCGGGAGGCCGGCGGGACGTTGGTGACCTCGGCCACGGCGTGCGCGATCCGGGTGGCCTCGCGCAGCCGCCCCTCCGGCAGCACGGGCCGGCCGAGCTTGAGCTCGAGGTTCGCGACCACCGAGACCAGGTCGGCGTTGCCGGTGCGCTCGCCGTAGCCGTTCAGGGTGCCCTGCACGTGGGTGGCCCCGGCGTCCACCGCAGCCAGCGTGTTCGCCACCGCGCAGCCGGTGTCGTTGTGGCAGTGGATGCCGACCCGGACCCCGGTCGTGCTGAGCACGTCGTCGACCACGTCGCCGACCCAGGACGGCAGCATCCCGCCGTTGGTGTCGCACAGCGCGACCACCTCGGCGCCGGCGTCGTACGCCGTGCGGAGCACCTCGAGCGCGTAGGGGCGGTTGTCCCGGTAGCCGTCGAAGAAGTGCTCGGCGTCCAGGAACACCCGCTGTCCCTCGGCTCGCAGGTGCCCGACCGTGTCCGCGACCATCGCGAGGTTCTCCTCGAGCGTGGTGCGCAGCGCCAGCTCGACGTGCCGGTCGTGCGACTTGGCCACCAGGGTGACCACCCCGGCGCCGCTGTCCCGCAGCGCGGCGACCAGCGGGTCGTCGGCGGCCCGGACGCCGGGGCGCCGGGTCGCCCCGAACGCGGCGAGCGTGGCCCGGCGCAGGTCCAGCTCGTCGACGGCCCGCCGGAAGAACTCGGTGTCCTTGGGGTTGGCGCCCGGCCAGCCGCCCTCGATGTAGCCCACCCCCAACCCGTCCAGCTGTCGCGCGATGCTGAGCTTGTCGGCGACCGAGAGGTTGAGTCCCTCCTGCTGCGCGCCGTCGCGCAGCGTCGTGTCGTAGACGTGGAAGGCGTCGGTGCCGGTCGGCTGGCTGCTCATCTCGCGAGGTCCTTGCAGTCGGTGCTGGGCGGTCGGTACTGGCGGTGGCAACAAAAAGACCCCCCGTGGTCACGAGAGGTCAGCGCGCGCGGGTGGCCCGGGCGCGCTAGCTGATAATCACGAGGCTGTGCTGCATGTCACCCACTGTGCCACCGATGTCCAAGCAGTGGCGGCCGGTCTCGGATCGCGGTCAGTCAGAACCAGCCCAGCACGGTGCCGAGCAGCGTGCCCGGCCGCCACGGCGAGCCGACGTCGGGCGCCCACAGCACGCCGTCGGCCTGGAGCCCGGCGGCCAGCAGCCCCGCGACGGCGACCACCACGGCGACGCCGAGCCAGGCCGGCCACGCGTGCCGGTCGGCGCCGCGCGCCAGCCGCCGCACCGGGACGCGCACGCGTCGGGACCCCGGCCCCCACCACAGCGCCAGGGCCACCACCGCCCCGGTCAGCAGCAGCCCGGGCACCAGCGGACCCCGGAAGAGCAGGTAGGCGAAGCCGGCCAGGAAGCCCACCAGGGCCGCCCACACCAGCAGCAGCAGGGTCCCGGCGGTCGCCACCAGCAGGTACCAGGGAGAGCTCAGGACGATCAGCGGAGCGTCGTACCAGCGTCGGCCGCGCTCCTGCCGGCGGGCCCGGGCCGCGTCGCTGGTCCAGGACACGGTGCGCACCGCGAGCGTGAGCGGGGCGACCGCCGCCAGGCTGAGATAGGGCGCCCGGGCGAAGCCGAGCGTGACCGCGGCGAACAGGGCCAGCACCAGGGCGGTCCGCCGTAGCCGGTGCTCCCTGACCGGACCCGCGTCCGGACCTGCGACCGGACCCTGGACCGGACCCTGGACCGGACCGGCGACCGGTGCGGGCGCCGGCCCGGCGACCGGCGCCCGCACCGGGCGGGCGAGCTGCGCGGTGACCGGCGTGGCCTCGGGTGCGGCGGGACCGGGCTTGGGTCGCACGGCGGTGCCGAGCAGGTCGGTGGCGTCGGGGTCGTCGGGTCGGGCCAGCGCGAGGGGCAGCGTCGGCTGGTCACGGACGACCGGCGCCGGCCGGCGCCCGGCTGCGGAGGCAGCGGACGGTGCGGACTGACGCAGGGTGCTCAGCACGGTGGCGGTGGACGGGCGGTCCGCCGGGTCGGCGGCCAGGCAGGCGCGCACCAGCGGCAGCACCGCCCTCGGGACCAGGGACAGGTCGTGCTCACCGCGCCGGACCCGGTCCATCACCGCCATCGCCGGCCCGGTCCCGAACGGCGGCGCCCCCGTGCAGGCGAACGCGATGGTGGCCGCCCACGAGTGCACGTCGGAGGCGGTGCTGGCGTCGTCGCCGTAGAGGATCTCCGGCGCGAGGTAGCCCGGCGTGCCCAGCAGCCACCCGGTGTGGGTCAGCCGCGGGTCCTCGGCCAGCCGCGCCAGGCCGAAGTCGATGAGCACCGGGGCCCGGCCCTCGAGGAGCACGTTGGAGGGCTTGATGTCGCGGTGCAGCACGCCGACCTGGTGCACCGCGATGACGGCCTCGGCCAGCCCGGTCGCGAGGTGGGCCAGGTCCACCCCGGTGATCGGCCCGTGCTGACGGACGTGCTCGTGCAGCGAGAGACCGGGGACGTAGCGGGTGGCGACGTACGGCGTCTCGCCCCACGGGTCCGCGTCGATCACCTGGGCGATCCGCGGGCTGGTCACCCGGCGCAGCGACGCCACCTCACGGGAGAGCCGCTCCCGGGCCTCGTCGTCGCCGATCACGTGCTGGCGCAGCACCTTGAGGGCGACCCGGGAGCCGTCGGCAGCCTCCGCGAGGTGCACGACCCCCATGCCGCCCTCGCCGATCCTGTGCAGCAGGCGGTAGCCGCCGACGTGCTGCCTGACCTGCTCCGTCACCGCACCACGGTAGCCGAGGGCCGGGAGACCCGGGGACCGGCCGTGCCGCGCACCCGGACGGTCAGCAGACCCGGTGCATCCACCCGAAGGTGTCCTCGGCGCGGCCGTACTGCACGTCGACCAGCGCGGTCCGCACCTGCGCGGTGACCGGCCCGGTCTCCTCGCCCCCGCCGACCTGGCCGCCGCGCCACTTCAGCGTCCCGACCGGGGTGACCACCGCCGCGGTACCGCAGGCGAAGACCTCGGTGATCCGGCCCGAGCCCACGCCGTCCCGCCACTCGTCGATGCTGAACCGGCGCTCCTCGACCCGGTAGCCGAGCTTGCCGCAGAGCTCGATGATCGAGCTGCGGGTGATGCCCTCCAGGATGGTGCCGGACAGGGCCGGCGTCACGACGGTGCCGTCGTCGTGCACGAAGTAGAGGTTCATGCCGCCGAGCTCCTCGACGTAGGTGCCCTCCGCCGCGTCGAGGAAGGCGACCTGGTCGCAGCCCTCGGCGGTGGCCTCCTGCTGGGCGACCAGCGAGCTGGCGTAGTTGCCGCCGGTCTTGGCCGCTCCCATCCCGCCCCGGCCGGCACGGGTGTAGTCCTCGCTCAGCCAGATGGAGACCGGCCGGAGGCCCTTGGCGAAGTAGGCCCCGGCCGGCGAGGCGATCACCAGGTAGCTGACGTGGTGGGAGGGCCGCACCCCGAGGAACGTCTCGGAGGCGAACATGAACGGGCGGACGTAGAGGCTCTTCTCCCCCGCCGACTCCGGCACCCACCGCTCGTCGGCGCGCACCAGCGCGTCCACCGAGGCCACGAAGTCCTCGACCGGCAGCACCGGCAGCGCCAGCCGCTGCGCCGAGCGCACCAGCCGGGCCGCGTTCTCCTCGGGACGGAAGGTCCACACGGAGCCGTCCGCGTGCCGGTAGGCCTTCAGGCCCTCGAAGATCTCCTGTGCGTAGTGCAGGACCGCGGTGGCGGGATCGAGCGACAGCGGGGCGTAGGGCCGCACCCCGGCGTCGTGCCAGCCCTGCTCCGGGGTCCACTCGGCCAGGAACATGTGGTCGGTGAAGTGCACGCCGAAACCGGGCGCGGCGAGGATCTCCGCCAGCCGGTCGGGGTCGACGGGCCGCTCGGTGGGGGTGACCTCGATGCGCAGCGGACTGTCCATGGGGTGCACGGTACCGAAACCTCCGGAGCAGCGGGCGGGCAGGCGGCCAGGTGGGTCAGCCGGCTACGCGAGCGGCGACCGCGTCACCCACCTCGGAGGTGCTGGGTCTGGTGCCGGACGCCCGGGCCGCCAGCTCGGCCACCACGGCACCCTCGACGGCCCGCGCGGCGGCGTCCAGCCCGAGGTGCTCGAGCAGCAGCGCGGCTGAGAGGATCGCAGCGGTGGGGTCGGCCACCTGTTGGCCCGCGATGTCCGGCGCGGACCCGTGCACCGGCTCGAACATGCTCGGCGCGGTGCGGTCCGGGTTGACGTTGCCGCTCGCCGCCAGGCCGATGCCGCCGGTCACGGCCGCCGCCAGGTCGGTGAGGATGTCGCCGAACAGGTTGTCAGTGACGATCACGTCGAAGCGGGACGGGTCCGTGGCCAGGAAGATCGTCGCCGCGTCCACGTGCAGGTAGTCGACCGTGACGTCCGGGAACTCCTCAGCGACCGCTGCGGTGATCCGCGACCACACCCTCCCCGCGTGCACCAGCACGTTGGTCTTGTGCACCAGGGTCAGCCGCTTGCGGTCCCGCTTGCGGGCCCGGGCGAACGCGTCGCGCACGACCCGCTCCACCCCGAACGCGGTGTTCACGCTGACCTCGGTGGCGATCTCGTGCGGAGTGCCCACGCGCAGCGCCCCGCCGTTGCCGACGTAGGGCCCCTCGGTGCCCTCCCGGACCACCACGAAGTCCACCTCGCCCGGGTCGGCCAACGGCGAGGTGGCGCCGGGGTAGATCCGCGAGGGCCGCAGGTTCACGTAGTGGTCGAGCTCGAACCGCAGCCGCAGCAGCAGCCCGCGCTCCAGGATCCCCGGCGGCAGGTTCGGGTCCCCTGGCCGGCCACCCACCGCACCGAGCAGGATCGCGTCGTGCTCACGGATCTCGGCGAGCACCGAGTCCGGGAGCACCTCCCCGGTGGCGAGGTAGCGCTCGGCCCCTAGGTCGTAGCGAGTCGCCTCGAACTTGACGCCGGCGGCGGGGCCGGCGGCCACCTGCTCGAGGACCTTGAGCGCCTCGGCGGTGACCTCCGGCCCGATGCCGTCGCCGGGGATCACGGCGAGCTGGTAGGTCTGCAACGGTTCTGACACCCGGCAGACTCTAGTTGTCGTCGGGCCGCTGGCCGCCGTTGTCTCGCAGGTCGAGCCCGGCCTGCACACCGCTCAGCGCCTGCTGGTCGGTGTTGTCGTCACGGTGCCGGCTGGGGCCCCACTCGGGGTACATGTCATACATCTGTCTCAGCTCCAGGAAGAGGTTCGCGCAGTTCGGGAAGGGGACGGTGCGCCGCACGGCGATCCGGGGATGGGGCTCGACGGTGCGGCGCGCTCCGCTGCAGGCGCTGGAGGTTCGATGTCCCGGACGCGGGTCACGCTGTCGACAGGAGAAGAACTCGGAAGCCGGCCACGGTCGGCTGCTTCCCATGCTGCGGAGGATCTTCGCAAGGCCGCGTCACGCACCACCACCGCGGCGAGGTGGCCTTGCTCAGAAGGCCCCGCCGCGGCGAGCGATAAGTACGAAGAACGTCCGCATGGTCCGGCGACCGTAGCAAGCCGGCGCGCGCCGCACCTCCCCCTGGCCCCAGGTTTCCACGATGCGAGACGATATCTCGCCAACTGGACTCCCTGGCGAGGTCTGCGACACTCGCCGGATGAGCGCCCCTCCCGACCTTCCCGACGTCGTACGCCGCGCGTTCGACGTCGCGCGCCGGAGCGGATACGTGTCGTTCTGCCGCAACGAGACCGGCCGGCTGCTGGCCGCGCTGGCCGCCAGCCGGTCCGGCACCCTCGCAGAGTTCGGCACCGGCACCGGGGTCGGCACCGCCTGGCTGCGCAGCGGGATCCGGGCCGGCTCGCACATCCTCACCGCCGAGCTCGATCCCCGGCTGGCGGGCGCCGCGGCCTCGATCTTCGCCGACGACGACCGGGTCGAGGTGCTGGCCGCGGACTGGTCGACGCTGCGCGACAAGGGGCCCTTCTCGCTGCTCTTCCTGGATGCCCGGGAGCCCAAGGACAGCGGCGCCGACACCATCGTCGACCTGGTCGAGCCCGGCGGCCTGGTCGTCCTCGACGACTTCACGCCCTGCTCGTCGTGGCCACCGGTCTACGAGGGACGGGTCGACGTCCTGCGCGAGCGCTGGCTCACCGACGAGCGCTTCACGACCGTCGAGGTCATGGTCGCCCTCGACGCGTCGGTGCTGATCGCTACCAAGCGCTGAGCACTCCGCTGAGCTCGGCGCCGCCGAGCTCAGCGGGCCGTCACTGGACCAGGTCGACCGCCCGCACCGAGACCGCGTCGATCGCGGTCGCGATCTCCTCGAGCACCGCGGACGGGATCGCGGAGTCCACCGAGAGCGCGACCAGGGCGTGCCCGCCCTTCGTCTCGCGGGCCACCTGCATGCCGCCGATGTTCACCTGCGCCGCGCCGAGGATGCCGCCGACGGTGCCGACCATCCCGGGGCGGTCCTGGTAGCGGAAGAACGCCAGGTGCTCGGTCGGCTCGATGTCCAGGTCGTAGCCGTCCACCTCGACCAGCCGCTCGCGCTGGGCGATCCCGATCAGCGTGCCCGACACCGAGACCTGGGCCCCGTCGGCCAGCGTGCCGCGCAGGGTGATCAGGTTGCGGTGGTCGGGACTCTCACCGTCGGTGACCAGGCGCACCGCCAGCCCCCGCTCGGCGGCGAGCAGCGGGGCGTTGACGTAGGAGACCTGGTCCTCGACCACGTCGGCGAACACCCCCTTCAGGGCCGCCAGCTCGAGCACCTTCACGTCGTACTGGGTGATCTCGCCGCGCACCTCCACGTCGAGCTGCTGGGCGACCTCGCCCGCCAGCGCGGTGAAGATCCGGCCGAGCTTCTCGGTCAGCGGGATGCCCGGCCGCACGTCCTCGGCGATCACGCCGCCCTGCACGTTGACTGCGTCCGGAACCAACTCCCCGGACAGCGCCAGCCGCACCGACCTGGCCACCGCGACGCCGGCCTTCTCCTGCGCCTCGTCGGTGGACGCACCGAGGTGCGGGGTGGCCACCACGTTCTCGAACTCGAACAGCGGGCTGTCCGTGCACGGCTCGCTGGCGAAGACGTCCAGGCCGGCGGCGGCGACCCGGCCCTCCTTGAGCGCCACGTACAGCGCGTGCTCGTCGACGATGCCGCCGCGCGCCGCGTTCACCAGGACCAGGCTCGGCTTGACCCGCGCCAGCTCGTCGTCGCCGATCAGCCCGAGCGTCTCCGGGGTCTTGGGCAGGTGCACCGACATGAAGTCGGACTGCTCCAGCAGCTCGTCGAGCCCTACCAGGCGGACCCCCATCTGCGCCGCGCGACCGGCCTGGACGTAGGGGTCGTAGGCGATCACCCGCATCCCGAACGCGCTCAACCGCTGGGCGACCAGCACGCCGATGCGGCCCAGACCGACGATCCCGACGGTCTTCTCGTTCAGCTCCGTCCCGGTGTAGCGGTTGCGCTTCCACTCCCCCGACTTCAGCGACGCGCTGGCGGGGGCCACGTGCCGGGCGGCGGCGAGCATCAGCGCGACCGCCAGCTCCGCCGCGGACACGATGTTGGAGGTGGGCGCGTTCACCACCATCACGCCGTTCTGGGTGGCCGCGCGGACGTCCACGTTGTCCAGGCCGACGCCGGCCCGGGCCACCACCTTGAGGCGGGGCGCCGCCGCCAGCACCTCGGCGTCCACCCTGGTGGCGCTGCGGACCAGGATCGCGTCGGCGCCGGCGACCGCCCCCAGCAGGTCGGCCCGGTCGGCGCCGTTGCACCGGCGGACCTCGAAGTCGGGCCCGAGGGCCTCGACGGTCGCGGGGCTGAGCTCTTCGGCGAGAAGTACGACGGGCTTGCTCACGGGGGTCCTCGAGGATCGGAGTCGTCTGGTCGTTGGTGGCCTCGACCGCTCACGAGGAGGGGGAGGCCGTGCACGACGCTGTGCCCGCGGCTCCGACCCTACCCGATCGAACCTGCCCCACCGGGCCGGGCCCTGGGCTAGCATCTCGCCGGACTGGCGCCCGCGCACGCGCCGCAGGTCGGGGGAGAACGCGATGGGGCCCAGGACGCCGGACCGGGTGGGAGACCGGCTGCTGCCGGTGGGATGGGCCCTGGCGGCCCTGCTGCCGCTGATCGGGCTGACCTCGCTGCTCCTGCGCTCCCACCTGGACCCGAACTTCAGCAACCCGAAGCTGCACTTCGTGATCTTCCTCAGCGTGGGCGCGTTCGCGTCGGTCCTGGCCTACGCGGCCGGCGACTCCGCGGACCGCCGCGGCGACGCCCGCGGGCTGCTGCTCTCGCTGGCCTTCCTCGCCACCGGCGAGTTCTTGCTCCTGCACGCCCTCGGCACCACCGGCATCCTCTTCGAGCGAGAGCGGGCCGGCTTCCACGTCGCGATCCCGGTCGGGCTCCTGATCGCCGCGGTGCTCGGCTTCGCCTCCGCCTTCGTCGACCTGCGCCCCCGGCTGGCACCGTGGGTGGTCCGGCACCGCCATGCGCTGCGGCGTGCGGTGCTCGGCGCGATGCTGGTCTGGTCGGTCTTGACGGTGCTGGAGCTGCCCGGCCTGTCCTCGCCCACGAGCGAGGGCGCCTCCGGCAGCACGCTCGCGGTGCTGGCGGGCGCCTCGACCGTCCTGTACGGCGTCTCCGCCCTGCGCTACCTCGCGATGTTCCGGGGCCGGGTGAGCCTGCTGCCGGCCAGTGTCGTCGCCTGCTTCGTCCTGCTCGCCGAGGCCAAGGTCGGCGTCGCGACCACCGGCGAGCGCAGCTGGCACGCGAGCTGGTGGGAGTGGCACGGCCTGATCGTGCTGGCCTTCGTGCTGATCGTCCTGGCGGCGCGTCGCGAATGGCCCGACGAGCGGTTCCGGACGCTGTACCTGACGACCACACGGGAGCGCACGCAGGAGGTCAGCGTGCTGTTCAGCGACCTGTCCGGCTTCACCAGCTTCACCGCCGCCTCGACCGCCGAGCAGGTCGCGGACATGCTCGCCGAGTACTACTCGGCCACGGCGCCCCTGATCAGCCGGCACTTCGGCGGCGAGGTGGAGAAGTTCGTGGGCGACGGGATCATCGCCACCTTCAACACCCGCGGCGACCAGGCCGACCATGCGCTGCGCGCCGCCGGTGCGGCCCTCGCCCTGCAGCGCGAGCTGGGGCGGCTGGCCGACCTGCACGAGGGCTGGCCCCGGGTCCGGGTCGGGGTGAACAGCGGTCCGGCCGTGGTCCGCGAGCTGGGCGGGAGTGGCTACGTCGCCTACGCGGTCGTCGGGAACACCATGAACACGGGGTCGCGTCTGGAGAGCAACGCTCCTGCCGGCGGGGTGCTGATCAAGAGCGCGACCTACGACCTGCTCCCGGACGGCACGGTGGTCGAGCCCCGGGTGGAGCTGATGGTCAAGGGCCGGACCGAGCCGATCGCTGCCTACGTGCTGCGAGACCTGCCGACCCGCCGACGGCTGTCACTGGTCGGCTGAGAGCGGGCGCTCAGCCGGAGGGCGAGACCACCAGCCTGCAGCCGAGCGTCCGGACGAGCACCAGAGGTCGCGGTTGGCCACCGGCACCGGCGCCAGGGCCACCGGCAGGTCTGCGGGACGCGGACCGACCGCGGACCGACCGCGGACCGCCCGCTCCTGCTCGACCGCGAGCGACCCCGCCGCCGGCGCGGGCGACGGGGTCGGAGCGGACGGGTCTCCCCCGAGGGTCAGCGGTTCGCGGTGCCCTCGGTGTAGTCGGTGTCGTCGTCCTTGACCCACGCCATCAGCTTGCGCAGCTCGCGCCCGGTCTCCTCGATCGGGTGCTGCTCGCCGCGGGTCCGCAGCGACGTGAACTCCGGGGCGCCCGCGTCCTGGTCGTCGATGAACCGCTGCGCGAAGGCGCCGCTCTTGATGTCGGCGAGCACGTCCTGCATGCGGCCCTTGACCGAGTCGTCCACGATGCGCGGGCCGGAGACGTAGTCGCCGTACTCGGCCGTGTCGGAGACCGACCAGCGCTGCTTGGCGATGCCGCCCTCGTACATCAGGTCCACGATCAGCTTCAGCTCGTGGAGGCACTCGAAGTAGGCGACCTCGGGCTGGTAGCCGGCCTCGGTGAGCACCTCGAAGCCCTTCATCACCAGCTCGGACATGCCGCCGCACAGGACCGCCTGCTCGCCGAAGAGGTCGGTCTCGGTCTCCTCGGTGAAGGTGGTCCTGATCCCGCCCGCGCGGAGCCCGCCGATGGCCTTGGCGTAGGCCAGCGCCAGCTCCCAGGCCTTGCCGGTCGCGTCGTTCTCGACCGCGACCAGCACCGGCACGCCCCGGCCGGAGCTGAACTCCCGGCGCACCAGGTGTCCCGGGCCCTTCGGCGCCACCATCGCGACGTCCACGCCGGCCGGCGGCTTGATGTAGCCGAAGCGGATGTTGAAGCCGTGACCGAAGAACAGGGCGTCGCCGTCGACCAGGTTGGGCTCCACGGACTCGGTGTACAGCTTCCGCTGGATGTGGTCGGGCGCGAGGATCATGATCAGGTCGGCCTCCTCGCAGGCCTCGCTCGGCGTGAGCACCCGCAGGCCCTCGGCCTCGGCCTTGGCCCGGCTCCTCGAGCCCTCGGGCAGCCCGACGCGCACGTCCACGCCGGAGTCGCGCAGGGACAGCGCGTGCGCGTGCCCCTGGCTGCCGTAGCCCAGGACCGCCACGTTGCGGTTCTGGATGACCGACAGGTCGGCGTCGTCGTCGTAGAACATCTCAGCCACGATGGGCTCTCCTTCTGGTTGCTTCACTGGGTGGGTGGGGCGGGGCGACGCTCAGCCGACCGCCGCGGGGGCCGGGACGGAGACCGGCCGCAGACTGCGCTCGCTGATCGAGCGGCTGCCACGACCGATGGCCACCATGCCGGACTGCACGAGCTCGCGGACGCCGAAGGGCTCGACGATCCGCAGGAAGTCCGCCAGCTTGTCCTGGTTGCCGGTGATCTGGATGGTGATCGCGTCGGTGCTGACGTCGACCACCTTCGCCTTGAACAGCTGCACCACCTCGAGGACCTGGCCACGGCTGGACGCGTCCGCCTTGACCTTCACCAGCAGCAGCTCGCGCGAGATCGCGTGGCCGTCGTCGAGCTCGACGACCTTGATCACCTCGATGAGCTTGTTGAGCTGCTTGGTCACCTGCTCGAGGGGCGACTCCTCCACATTGACCACGATCGTCATCCGGGAGACCTCGGGATGCTCGGTGGGTCCGACCGCCAGCGAGTCGATGTTGTAGCCGCGCCGGCTGAACAACCCCGCGATACGGGCCAGGACGCCCGGCTTGTTCTCGACCAGGACCGAGAGTGTGTGCCTGCTCATGACGCGTGCTTGCCGCCTTCCAGGTCGTCGTCCTCGAACTCGGGTGCCATGTCCCGGGCGAACTTGATGTCGTCGTTGCTGGTGCCGGCGGCCACCATCGGCCACACCATCGCATCGCGGTGCACGCGGAAGTCCACGACGACCGGCACGTCGTTGATCTCCATCGCCTTGTCGATCGTGGCGTCCACCTCGTCCGGCGAGTCGCACGCCAGGCCGATGCAGCCGTAGGCGTCGGCGAGCTTGACGAAGTCCGGGATCCGCTTCGACTGCAGGTCGGTGTTGCTGTAGCGCTGGTTGTAGAACAGCGTCTGCCACTGGCGGACCATGCCGAGGGACTCGTTGTTGATGATCGCGACCTTGATCGGGATGCCCTCGATCGCGCAGGTGGCCAGCTCCTGGTTGGTCATCTGGAAGCAGCCGTCCCCGTCGATCGACCAGACCGTGGTGTCCGGCCTGCCGACCTTGGCCCCCATCGCCGCCGGGACCGAGAAGCCCATGGTGCCGAGCCCGCCGGAGTTGATCCAGGTGCCCGGGTGCTCGTAGCCGATGAACTGGGCGGCCCACATCTGGTGCTGCCCGACGCCGGAGGCGTAGATCGCCTCGGGACCGGCGATCTTGCCGAGCCGCTCGATGACGTACTGCGGCGACAGCGAGCCGTCCTCGGGGCGGTCGTAGCCGAGCGGGTACTTCCTCTTCACCCCGGCCAGGAACTCCACCCAGGCCTCGTAGTCGCCCTGGTGGCCGGCGTCGGCCTCGGTCCGCAGGGCCACCACCAGGTCGGCGATCACCTCGCGGGCGTCCCCGACGATCGGCACGTCCGCGTGCCGGTTCTTGCCGATCTCCGCCGGGTCGATGTCCGCGTGGATCACCTTGGCGTGCGGGGCGAAGGAGTCCAGGTTCCCGGTCACGCGGTCGTCGAAGCGAGCGCCCAGGCTGATGATCAGGTCGCTGCGCTGCAGGCCGGCGACCGCGGACACGGTGCCGTGCATGCCGGGCATGCCGAGGTGCTGCACGTGGCTGTCGGGGAACGCGCCCCGGGCCATCAGGGTGGTCACGACCGGCATCCCGGTGAGCTCGGCGAGCACCCGGAGCTCGGCCGCCGCGCCCGCCCGGATCACCCCGCCGCCGACGTACAGCACCGGTCGCCGGGCCTCGAGGATCAGCCGGGCCGCCTCACGCACCTGCTTGGCGTGCGGGCGGGTCACCGGCCGGTAGCCCGGCAGCAGCAGCTCGTTGGGCCAGCGGAACGTGGTCTGCGCCTGCATCGCGTCCTTGGCCACGTCGACGAGGACCGGGCCGGGACGGCCGGTCGAGGCGATGTAGAACGCCTCGGCCACGGTGCGCGGGATGTCGGCGGGGTTCGTGACCAGGAAGTTGTGCTTGGTGATCGGCATCGTGATGCCGCGGATGTCGGCCTCCTGGAAGGCGTCCGTGCCGATCGCCGCGCTGGACACCTGACCCGTGATCGCCACCATCGGCACCGAGTCCATGTAGGCGTCCGCGATCGGGGTGACCAGGTTGGTCGCCCCCGGACCGCTGGTGGCCATGCAGACGCCCACCCGGCCGGTGGCGGAGGCGTACCCCTGGGCCGCGTGCCCGGCGCCCTGCTCGTGGCGGACCAGGATGTGCCGGATCCGCTCGGAGTCGTAGAGCGGGTCGTACGCCGGGAGGATCGCGCCTCCCGGGATACCGAAGACGTTCTCGGCACCCGCGCACTCCAGCGACTTGATCAGGCTCTGTGCCCCGGTCACGGGGACCCCGGCGACCTGCTCGCTCATGATGGCCTTCCTCTGGTCGGGCTCTCTCCACAAAAAAACCCCTCGGCCGACGGGCAACGAGGGGTGACGCGTGCGCTGTCTCGGGAGATCAGCTCACGCGTCGCGTGCGTACAAGAACGTCCTGGCGCATGCTGCCACCGTATCGGGGGGGTTTCGGTGTCGCACCCCCGCATGCCGGGCGTCCCACTTGTCGAGACGTCAGTCTCATCCACTGGTCGCGGGACGGGTGCCCGAGCGGCGCCAGGAGCTGAACGACCGCAGGTCGGCGGTGCCCGGCCGGACCAGCCACGGCCACGGGTGCACCTCGACCGGCCGGAGCGCGGCCGCCCGCCTGCCCCACCCGGGGACCGGGGACCAGGTCGCCGCCAGGCGCGCGCCGTCCAGCTCCTCCATGACGGTCCCGCGACGCACCTCGACGCCGCGCGCCGACGCCAGCTCGCCGAGCGTCTCGGCCAGGAAGACCAGGCGCTTGCCCGAGAGCCGGAGCCGGGCCAGCAACGGCTCGTCGAAGACGAAGACGGCAGGCCGGTCGGGGACGGCGGCCAGCGCCGGGTCGTCGTCCCCCAGCGACTCGGCGGTGAGCCACACCTGCTCCCCCTCCCCCGGTCCGGAGACCCCGGACGGTCCGGCCGGCACCGGAGCCGCCCCGAGCGGCGGCCCGGACACGGCCGGTCCGCGCTCCGCGTCCGGCCACCCCTGCACGGGGCAGGCCGCGGACAGCGCGCACTCCCGGCACAGCTGCGGCGCCCGCTTCTCCACCTGCCAGCGGCTGAACCCGTATGGCTTGCCGCTTCCGGTGCCCACGGTCCACTGCCAGCCCAGCCGGTTGGCGGCGCGCGACCCGTCCAGCAGGTGCGAGAACATCTCGTCCTCACCCCGTCGCCAGTCCGCGCCGGCGCGCACCGCCCACTGCGAGGCCAGCCACATCCGGGTCTGGTTGACGAGCCAGCCGTCGCGGCGCAGCTCGCCGACCACCTCCTGCATGCAGCGCATCCGCTCGGGCCACGGCTCGGACCAGGGGCGCGGGACCGGGGGCTGCGCGTAGCGCAGCGCCGCGCCGAGGGCCGGCCCGACCCGCGCGTAGAGGTGGCGCGCGTACTCCTGCCAGAGCAGCTCGTCGCGGTACTTGTCGCGGTCCCGCTGCGGAGCACCGGCCACGGCGTCCCACACGGTGCCGAGCCGCAGCAGCCCGTGCCGGATGTACGGCGAGAGCCGGCTGGCCCCCCGGCGGGCGACCGGCAGCACGGTGCTGCGCGAGCGGGCGTACCCGCTCACGTCGAGACCGGCCAGCGCCGCGTCCGCAGCCGCCTGCCCACCCCGCAGCGCGCCCTCGCGGACCGCCTCGGGCCCCTCCAGGGTCAGGTCGCCGAGGTGCCGGGCGACCCAGGCCACCACGTCGTCGGTGCTCGCCCCGTCGGAACGGGAGGGCGGAGGGGGGAGGACGGCCACCGGGCCAGTGTGCCGAGCCGCCCAAGACGGACCGCCGTGACGGTGCTAGCCCCGGTCCCAGCCCAGGGCGCGAGCGGTCGCCGCGCTCAACGAGCTGCGCTGCCCGCGACCGAGCACGGGGTCGGCGAAGCCGGCCGGTGCCAGCCACGCCGCATGCACCGGCGCCAGTCGCTCCCAGTCCGCGTCGGTCATCGCGAACCAGGCCGTGTCCCGGCTGCGTCCCTTCGTCACCACGGCGTTGCGGAAGGTGCCCTCGTAGCCGAACCCGAGCCGTCGCGCCGCGGCCCGCGAGGGCTCGTTCAGGCTGTCGCACTTCCACTCCAAGCGCCGGTAGCCGAGCCCGAAGACGTGCGCGGCCAGCAGCGACATCGCCTCGGTGGCGGCCGTGGTCCGCTGCAGCCGCGGCCCGAGCAGGACAGCGCCCACCTCGACCGTCCCGTTCGCGGGGTCGGCCCGCATCAGGCTGGCCAGCCCGCTCGCCGTCTCCCCCGCCGGCACCACGCAGAAGCTTACCGCGGGCAGCGACAGGCGTCGCTCCAGGTGGTCCGCGAACGCCGCCCGTGAGGGCGGCATCTCGTCACCGAGGTAGGTCCACAGCGGCGCTCGGCGCGGCCCGCACAGGGCGTCGTACAGCGGCTCCGCGTGCTCCGGGCCCAGCGGCTCGAGCCGGACCCAGCGCCCGCGCAGCACCAGCGGTGCCGGCGCCGGAGGCGCGGTCCAGCCCATCAGGGTGGGCCCGACCGCACTCACCCGCAGACGGCGCCGTGTGCCGCCGACTGCACGACCTTGGCGTACTTGCCGAGCACCCCGCGGGTGAACTTCGGCTGGACCGGCGTCCAGCCCTCCCGCCGCGACTCGAGCTCCTCGGCGTCGACCGCCACGTCGAGGAGCTTGTGAGCGACGTCCAGGGTGATCCGGTCGCCGTCCCGGACGAACGCGATCGGTCCGCCGTCGACGGCCTCCGGCGCGACGTGGCCCACGCACAGGCCCGTCGTACCGCCGGAGAAGCGGCCGTCGGTCATCAGCAGCACGTCCTTGCCGAGTCCGGCGCCCTTGATCGCGCCGGTGATCGCCAGCATCTCGCGCATTCCCGGCCCGCCCTTGGGACCCTCGTAGCGGATCACCACCACGTCACCGGCCACGATGCGTCCCGCCTCGAGCGCGTCCATCGCGGCCCGCTCGCCGTCGAAGACCCGGGCGGTGCCCTCGAACACCGACTCGTCGAACCCGGCGGACTTGACGACCGCCCCCTCCGGGGCCAGCGACCCCTTGAGGATGGTGATGCCACCGGTGGCATGGATCGGCTTGCCCAGCTCCCGGATGATCTGGCCGTCCACGTCCGGCGGGGCGATGTCGGCGAGGTTCTCGGCCAGCGTCCGGCCGGTCACCGTCAGACAGTCGCCGTGCATCAGCCCGGCGTCGAGCAGGGCCCTCATGACCACCGGGATGCCGCCGATCTTGTCCACGTCGTTCATCACGTAGCGGCCGAACGGCTTGAGGTCGCCCAGGTGCGGCACCGTGTCACCGACCCGGGTGAAGTCGTCCAGGGTCAGGTCGACCTCCGCCTCGCGGGCGATCGCGAGCAGGTGCAGTACGGCGTTGGTGGAGCCGCCGAGCGCCATCACCACCGCGATGGCGTTCTCGAACGCCTCCTTGGTCATGATCTGGCGGGCGGTGATGCCGCGGCGCAGCAGCTCGACGACCGCCTCGCCGGAGCGGTGCGCGAAGCCGTCCCGGCGGCGGTCCACGGCCGGCGGAGCCGCGGACCCGGGCAGCGACATGCCCAGGGCCTCGCCGACCGCGGCCATCGTGTTGGCCGTGTACATCCCCCCGCAGGCGCCCTCGCCCGGACAGATCGCGCGCTCGATCCGGTCGACCTCGTCGCGGCTGATCCGGCCGGCGAGACACGCGCCGACGGCCTCGAAGGCGTCGATGATCGTGACGTCGCGGCCGTCGACCTGACCGGGCATGATCGAGCCGGCGTACAGGAACACCGAGGCCAGGTCGAGCCGCGCCGCGGCCATCATCATGCCGGGCAGGGACTTGTCGCAGCCGGCCAGCAGCACCGACCCGTCCAGCCGCTCGGCCATCATCACGGTCTCGACGCTGTCCGCGATCACCTCGCGGGAGACCAGCGAGAAGTGCATGCCCTCGTGACCCATCGAGATCCCGTCGGAGACCGAGATGGTGCCGAACTCCAGCGGGTACCCGCCGGCCGCGTGCACGCCGTTCTTCACGGCCTTGGCGAGCCGGTCCAGGGACAGGTTGCAGGGGGTGATCTCGTTCCACGACGAGGCGACCCCGATCTGGGGCTTCTCCCAGTCGTCGTCCCCCATGCCGACGGCGCGGAGCATGCCGCGAGAGGCGGTGCTCTCGAGTCCGTCGGTGACCTCGCGGGAGCGGGGCTTGATGTCGGGCGTGCCGGTCTGGGTGGCGTCGTCAGGCATGGACGGATGCTACGCCGGGCGGCCCGGCCGGCGACGCGGACGTCCGCCGGCCGGGCCCGGCTCAAAGCGTCGCGGCCCGCACGCAGAGCACGTCGGGGAGGTGCTCGGCGACCACCCGCCAGCTCTCGCCCTCGTCGTTGCTGCTGAAGACCGTGCCGTCGCGGCTGCCGAAGTACACCCCTGCGGGGTCGCCGTCGTCGACGCACAGGGCGTCCCTCATCACCGCCGAGTAGAAGCCGTCCTCGGGCAGCCCCTTGCCGAGGTCACGCCAGGTGGCGCCGGCATCGGTCGAGCGGTACACCCGGCACAGCGCGTCGACCGGGTAGCGGGCGTCCGCCCCGTTGACCGGGAACACCCACAGGACGCCGGGGTCGCGGGGGTGTGCCACCACCGGGAAGCCGAAGTCGCTGGGCAGCCCGTCGGCGATCGACGTCCACTGGTCGCCGCCGTCGTCGCTGCGGTAGACCCCACCGTGGTTCTGGGCGTACAGCCGCGACGGGTCGTGCGCGTCCCGGGCCACCTTGTGGACGCACTGTCCGAACTCCGGGTACTGGATGTCGCCCGGCATGAACTCGGCCTTGATGCCGGTGTTCGCCGGCGCCCAGCTGTCACCGCCGTCGAAGGTGCGGTAGACCCCGCCGGTCGACATGGCCACGGTCAGCTGCTGCGGGTCGGTGGGGTGCGGCAGCAGCGTGTGGATGGCCTGCCCGCCGAAGCCGGCCTGCCACTGCTCCCGGTGCGGGTGGTCCCACAGCGCCCGGACCAGGTCGAAGGACTCGCCGCCGTCGGTGGACCGGAACAGCGCCGAGGGCTCGGTCCCGGCCCACACCACGCCCTCCTCGGCCGGCGACGGCGCCAGCGACCAGACCGCCTCCAGGCTGCGGCCGGTGCTCTCGGGGAACCGGACCGCTCCGTCGTCGCTGCGCTGCCAGGTCTCCCCCACGTCGTCGGAGCGGACCACCTGGGGACCCCAGTGCCAGCTGCGGCTGGCCATCAGCAGCCGGGGCCGGGCGCCGCGCCGGTCGACCGCCACCGCGTGCACCTCACCCTTCAGCGGGTCAGGCCCCTCGAGCGACCACGACTCGCGGTCCTGGCTCCGGGCGATCCACAGACCCTTGCGGGTCCCGATCAGAAGAATGGCCTGCTTCGACACCGTGGCTCCTACGACTCGACGATCGACCCTCATGCCACGGTAGACCGCTCGGGGGACAGGAAGTCATCGCCGCCGGGCTCAGTACTCCCCGGTCATCACGTTGACGACCGGCTCGCCCGCCGCGAAGCGCTCGAGCTGCTCGCGGACCAGCCGATGGGCCCGCGGCCACATCGCGGGGGTGGCGCCGCCGACGTGCGGGGTGATCAGCACGTGCGGCGCCTGCCACAGCGGATGCTCGGCGGGCAGCGGCTCCGGGTCGGTGACGTCCAGGGCGGCGCGGACGTGACCGGACTCGAGCGCCTCGACCAGGTCGGCGGTCACCACGACCGAGCCGCGCGCGACGTTGACCAGCAGCGCCCCGGGCCTCATCGCGGCGAGGAACCCGGCGTCGACCAGACCCCGGGTCTCGCTGGTGCCAGGCACGATCAGGATCACCACGTCGGCCCGCGGCAGCAGGTCGGGCAGGTCGGCGAGAGGGTGCACCCCGTCGCGCGCCGTCCGGGCCACCCTCAGCACCTCGACCTCGAACGGCTCGAGCCTGCTCTCGACGTCCCGTCCGATGTCGCCGTACCCGATGATCAGCACTGTGCTGTCGGCCAGCGACGTGCGCCAGCCCTGGTTCCAGCGGCCCTCGCGCTGGTCCCGCACGAAGCCGGGGATGCCCCGCAGGGACGCCGAGGGTGAGCGTGAGGGCCAGCTCGGCGGTCGAGGCGTTGTGGATGCCGCGACCGTTGCAGAGGGTCACGCCGTCGGGAACCTCGTCGCGGATGTGGTCGACACCGGCCGTGAGGGTCTGCACCACCGACAGCCGCGGCATCGCGCGCAGCACCTCTCCCTGCCCCGGACCCACGTCGTAGGCGGGCACGTAGAACCGCACCTCCGCCGCCGAGTCCGGGAGGTCGCCCGGGGCGGGCACCACCTGCTCGTAGCGCAAGGAGGGGGGCGGGTCGCCGAGCTCGGCGCTGTCGAAGGGGAGCCACACCAGCGGGCGGTCGTCAGCCATGCGGACAACCTACAAACCGCCCGCCCCCGGCCCGGAAGCGGCCGCTCCCGACCCGACCCGGCGAGCGTGGCCCCTCCCGACTGGATGGAGTGCCACGAACCTGTCGGGACCGGCCACAACCGGGCTGCTGGTGGCCGGCGCGTTCATCTGATCGTCACGCGACGTTGACGACCTTGACCCCCGGGCGGCCTAGTGTCAGGGTCATCAACAGCACGCGCCCGGGCCACCTGGCACCGGGAGCCGGCACGCATCTCGGGGGTAGGACATGACACTCCACCAGCTGCCGCGGACGCCCTGGCGCCTGGTCAGCGCCGCGGCCACCTGGCACGTGACCAGCCAGCAGCAGGCCCGGCGCAACGCGCTGGTGGCCAGCACCGCCCTCACCCGCCGGCGTCAGGAGCGGATGGACGTCGAGGACTTCCTGCTCCAGCACGCCGCCCGCTCGCAGCGACCCGTCGCGCCGTGGACGACGGTCGGCCACAGCGCCTGACGCCTGGGCGGGGACCGTAGGCTCGGCCGGGTGAAGCCTGCCGCCCTCGCACCCGTCCTGGCCGCGGTCCTCCTCGGTCTCGGCGCGTGCTCGACCGGGAGCGGCGAGAGCACCGGTCTCGGCACGCCCTCCCCTGCACCGCAGCCCGCCACGCGGACCGGAGAGCCGACCGGCGGGAGCTCGGCGTCGTCCACCCCCACCCCGCAGCGCGCCCCGGGTCGGCCGCGCGTCGTCCGGACCGTCGCGACCGGGCTCCAGGCCCCGTGGGGGGTGACCTTCCTGCCGGACGGCACCGCCCTGGTCGGGGAGCGCGACACCACCCGCGTGCTGGCGGTCTCCGACCGGGGGGTCCGCCCCGTGGGCCGGGTGGGCGGCGTCCAGCCGCGCGGCGAGGCGGGCCTGCTCGGCCTGGCGGCGTCGCCGTCCTTCGCGCAGGACGGTCTGGTCTACGCCTACCTGAGCACCGCGACCGACAACCGGGTCGTGACCATGTCGTACGACGGACGTCGTCTCGGCCCGGTCACGCCGATCCTGACCGGGATCCCGAACGGCTTCATCCACGACGGCGGCCGGCTGCTGTTCGCCCCGGACGGCAACCTGTTCGTCTCCACCGGCGAGACCGGCGACCCCCGCCTGGCCCAGGACCCGGACTCGCTCGGCGGCAAGATCCTGCGGATCACCCCGGAGGGCGAGCCCGCCCCGGGCAACCCGGTCCCGGGCTCGCCGGTGTGGACGATGGGCCACCGCAACGTGCAGGGGCTGGCCTTCGACGGGTCGGGGCGGCTGTGGGCCACCGAGTTCGGTGCGAGCACCTGGGACGAGCTCAACCGCATCGACCGCAGCCGCAACTACGGGTGGCCGCTGGTCGAGGGCAAGGGCGACCAGGCGGCGTACCGCAACCCGTTCGTGCAGTGGCGCACCGACGACGCGTCGCCGTCGGGGCTCGCCTTCCTCGACGGGTCGCTGTGGGCCGGGGCGCTGCGAGGCGGCCGGCTGTGGCAGGTGCCGGTGCGCGACGGCGGCACCGGTGAGCCCCGCGACTTCCTGGTCGGCGACTACGGCCGACTGCGCACCGTGGTGGCGGCGCCGGACGGCAAGCTGTGGGTGACCACCAGCAACCGCGACGGGCGGGGCAGCCCGCGGGTCGGTGACGACCGGATCCTGGTGGTCGCGCCACGCTGATCGACCGGCGCTGATCGACCGGCGCCGGCCGACCTGTCCCGGCCGACCTGTCCTGGCCGACCTGCCCTGGCCGACCTGTCCTGGCCGACCGGCCCGGACTCCTCAAGATCACCGGTCCGCCGGCCGATGGTCAGGGCATGACCTCCCCCGCGCCCTCGCGTCGCCGGTTGCTGGTGGGCGGGGCCTCGCTGGCCGCCACGGGTGTGGCCACCTCGGTGGTCGGCGACGACACCGCCCTGGCCGCGACCCGGTACCCGCCGCGCCCCTACCGGCGCACCACCGCTCCCACCGGGCTGGAGCGGCACTACCTCAACCGGCTCGGCTGCGGGTTCTCCCGCGTCGGCTACGCCCAGCTGCGAGCGGCCGGGGGCGCGACGCCGTGGCTGGAGCGGCAGCTGCACCCGGGCTCGCTGCCCGAGTCGGCGAAGGCCCTGGCCCTTCCGGGCTGGTTCCCCGAGCAGGCCCACACCGCGGCCACGAAGTGGCGGGCCGGCGAGGCCGGCAGCAAGGGCAGCTGGGAGTACGCCGCCGACCTGGCCGGCCTCTCCATGCTGCGACGGGTGCACTCCTCGCGCCAGGTGCTCGAGACCATGGTCGACCTCTGGTCCAACCACCTGCACGTGCACGCGGACAGCGACCTGGCCTGGGTGCACCGCGCCTCCTACGACCGGCTCATCCGTGCCAAGGCGTTGGGCCGCTTCGACGACCTGCTGGTCGCCGCCTCCCTGCACCCGGCGATGCTGCTGTACCTGGACAACTGGACCTCCAGGCGCGGTGCCCCCAACGAGAACCACGGCCGCGAGCTGCTCGAGCTGCACACGGTCGGGCGCGGGGCGGGCTACACCGAGCAGATGGTCAAGGACTCCGCCCGGATCCTGTCCGGCTACACCGTCGACGCGTTCGGCTCGTGGGACGGCTTCTACGACCCGGACCGGCACACCACCGGCGCGGTGCAGGTGCTCGGCTTCAGCAGCGCGAACACCGCAGCCGACGGCCGGGCCCTGACGATCGACTACCTCCGCTACCTGGCCCACCACCCGGCCACCGCCCGGAACGTCGCGCGCAAGCTGGCCCGCGCGTTCGTCGCCGACGTGCCCTCCGCCTCCCTGGTCGACGCGGTCGCGCAGGCCTTCCGGGCCTCCGGCACCGACATCGCCGCCGCCCTGCGCGCGCTGGTGGCGCACCCGGACTTCGCTGCCTCCCGCGGCACGCTGCTGCGCACCCCGATCGAGGACTTCGTGGCGACCTGTCGGGTCCTCGGCCTGGACGTCGCGGCACCGACCGGCGACCAGTCCTTCGCGCGGGCGTGCGTGTGGGTGCCGCAGACCACGCTGCTCTACCAGTGGCCGCGACCCGACGGCTCGCCGTACGGCGCCGCGGCCTGGGCCTCCGCGACCCGGATGCTGAGCTCGTTCCGGATGCACTGGGACCTCGCCGCCGGCTGGTGGCCGACCAAGGACGTCCGCTACCGGAGCGCCGCGTCGTGGCTGCCGCAGCCCCGGATCCGGCTCGACCAGTACGTCGACCACCTCTGCCGGACGCTGCTGGGCAAGGGCTCGGACTCGCGGATCCTCACCGCCGCGGTGGCCGCCACCGGCTACGGCCCGGGCACCGTCGTCACCCGCGACCACGCGATCGCCGACTGGCTGTTCGTGCGGCTGGCGGGCACCCTTCTCGACTCCCCCGACCACCTGCGGCGCTGAGAGGCCCACGATGACCCCGGCCGACCCCACCGCCACCGCGGACCACTGCCGACACGACGGCCCAGCCAGCAGCGCCGACGGCTGCACGGACAGCTGCGCGGACCACACCGCCGCGGCCCGGCTCTCCCGCCGACGCCTGCTGCAGGGGATGGCCGCGACCAGTGCCGCGGCGGTCGCCACCACCATGTTCGGCGACGCCTGCCGCGAGGCCTCGTTCGCGGCCGCCCCCGGAGGGAACGTGCTGGTGGTGCTGAGCCTGCGCGGCGGTGTCGACGGGTTGGGAGTGGTCGTCCCGCACGGCGACCCCGCCTACTACACGGCCCGACCCACGATCGCCGTCCCGCGGTCCGCGCTGGTCGCTCAGGACTCGATGTTCGGCCTGCACCCGCAGATGAGGCCGCTGGAGTGGCTCTTCGAGGCCGGCGAGCTGGCCGCCGTCCAGGCGGTGGGTCTCCCGGCTCCCAACCGGTCGCACTTCTCGGCGATGGAGGAGGTCGAGGACGCCGACCCCGGGTCGTCGACCCGGCGCGGCTGGGTCAACCGGATGGTCGGTCTGGACTCGCGCAACGAGCCGAGCGAGGCCGTCCACCTCAGCGACTCGGTCCTGCCCACGCTCCTGTCCGGTCCCGCGCCCGCGCTCGCCGCGTCGCGGCTCTCGGACATCGCGCTGGTCGGCACCGACGACGACTCGGCGCTGTGGGCCGGGCGGCGCCGTCGCCAGCTCGAGCTGATCTGGGGCGGCTCCGCCCCCGGCCCGGTCCACCAGGCGTACCGGTCCGCGGTCCGCACCGTCGACCTGCTGGCCCCCGCCGCCGCCGCCCGCTACACCCCTGCCCCCGGCGTCAGCTACCCCCGCGCCTGGCCGGCCAGCGACCTCTCCGACGCGATGCGCGACACCGCCCAGCTGATCAAGGCCGACGTCGGCACCGACGTGGTCTCCGTCGACTTCGGCTCCTGGGACATGCACTCCGACTACGGTCCGACCGGGTGGGGTCAGATGCAGTCGATGACCCGGGGGCTGGCCACGGTGCTGGACGCGTTCCTGCGCGACCTCGGCCCGCTGCGCAGCCGGGTCACGGTGGTGACGATCAGCGAGTTCGGCCGCCGTACCCGGGAGAACGGCAACCGCGGCCTCGACCACGGCTGGGGCAACATGATGCTGGTCGCGGGCGGCGGGGTGAAGGGCGGTCGGTACTACGGCCGCTGGCCCGGGCTCGGCGACGGCCGGCAGGTCGACGACGACCTGCAGGTCACCACCGACTACCGCAACGTCCTCGGCGAGATCGTCACCCGGCGCTTCCCGGGCCGCTCGCTGGCCTCGGTGTTCCCCGGCCTGACCTACCGGCCGCTGGGCCTGATGTCCTGACCCCGCCCCCGACCCGCCCCGCGGTCAGGACAGCTTGGCCAGCACCAGCTCGCGGACCCGGCCGGCGTCGGCCCGCCCGCGCATCTCCTTCATGACCGCCCCGATCAGTGCTCCCGCGGCGGCCACCTTGCCCTCGCGGATCTTGTCCGCGACGTCGGGGTTGGCCTCGATCGCCCGGTCCACCGCCGCGGACAGCTCGCCCTCGTCGGAGACGACCGCGAGCCCGCGGCCGGCGACCACCTGGTCCGGGGTGCCCTCACCGGCCAGCACCCCGTCCAGCACCTGCCTGGCCAGCTTGTCGTTGATGCTGCCCGCGTCGACCAGAGCCTGCACCCGGGCCACGTCGGCCGGTCGCACGCCGAGCTCGGCCAGCTCCACCCCGCGCTCGTTCGCCCGGCGGGCCAGCTCGGCCAGCCACCACTTGCGGGCCGCCGCCGGCGGTGCTCCCGCGGCGACGGTCTCCTCGACCAGGCCCAGCGCCCCGGCGCCCACGGTGTCGCGCATCTCCAGGTCGGTGAACCCCCACAGCCGCTGGAGCCGCGCCCGGTGCTCGCGCGGCGGCTCGGGCAGCGTCGCGCGCAGCGACTCGACCCACTCCCGGGACGGCGCCACCGGCACCAGGTCCGGCTCCGGGAAGTACCGGTAGTCCTCGGCGTCGGACTTCTCCCGGCCGGAGGTGGTCACCCCGGTGTCCTCGTGCCAGTGCCGGGTCTCCTGCAGGATCGAACCGCCCGAGGCCAGGACGGCGGCGTGCCGGCCGATCTCGTAGCGCACGGCCCGCTCCACCGAGCGCAGCGAGTTGACGTTCTTGGTCTCGGTCCGCGTGCCCAGCGCCCCCGACCCGGCGGGTGCCAGCGACAGGTTCACGTCGCAGCGCAGCGAGCCCTGCTCCATGCGGACGTCGGACACGCCGAGGCCGAGCAGCAGCTCGCGCAGCTGCGCGACGTAGGCCCGGGCCACCGCCGGGGCCTGCTCGCGAGTCCCGGGATGGTCTTGGTGACGATCTCGATCAGGGGGATGCCGGCGCGGTTGTAGTCCACCAGCGAGTAGTCGGCCCCGTGGATGCGGCCGGTGGAACCGCCGACGTGCAGCGACTTGCCGGTGTCCTCCTCCATGTGCGCACGCTCGATCTCCACGCGCACGACCTGCCCGTCGACGTCGACGTCCATCCAGCCGTCGAAGGCGATCGGCTCGTCGTACTGCGAGGTCTGGAAGTTCTTCGGCATGTCCGGGTAGAAGTAGTTCTTGCGCGCGAACCGGCACCACTCGGCGATCCGGCAGTTGAGCGCGAGCCCGATCCGCATCGCGGACTCCACGGCGGTGCGGTTGACCACCGGCATCGCTCCCGGCAGGCCCAGGCACACCGGGCAGACCTGGGTGTTCGGCTCGGCGCCGAACTCGGTGGCGCACGAGCAGAACATCTTGGAGGCGGTGTTCAGCTCGACGTGCACCTCGAGGCCCAGCGTCGGGTCGAACCGGGCGAGGGCCTCGTCGAAGGACAGGACCGCCTCGGCGGTCCGGGACGTCGAGACGGTCATGCCGTCACCTCCTGGAGGTCGGGGGCCCGGTCGAGCAGCTGACCGCCCCAGCGGTCGGTGAGCAGCGCCTCGAGAGCCGCGCCCACCCGGTAGACCCGGTCGTCGGCGAGGGCCGGCGCCAGCACCTGCACGCCCGTCGGCAGGCCGTCCTCGGGGGCGAGGCCGCCGGGCACCGAGATGCCCGGGACGCCGGCGAGGTTCGCGGGGATGGTGGCGAGGTCGTTGAGGTACATCGCGACCGGGTCGTCCAGCTTCTCCCCCAGCCGGAACGCCGTGGTCGGCGCGGTCGGGGACAGCAGCACGTCGGCCTGCTCGAAGGCGGCCGCGAAGTCCCGGCTGATCAGCGTGCGGACCTTCTGCGCCTGCCCGTAGTAGGCGTCGTAGTAGCCGCTGGAGAGCGCGTAGGTGCCGAGGATGATGCGCCGCTTGACCTCGTCGCCGAAGCCCGCGGTCGCGGGTCGCCCGCATCACCTCCTCGGCGCTCGGCGAGTCGTCGCCCTCCGGCAGCACCCGCAGCCCGTAGCGCATCGCGTCGAACTTGGCGAGGTTCGAGGAGGCCTCGGCCGGCAGGATCAGGTAGTAGGCGGCCAGGGCGTGCACGAAGCGTCGGGCAGGACACCTCGACGACCTCGGCGCCGGCCTCGACCAGCAGCTCCACGGCCTCGTCGAAGCGCTGCCGCACGCCCGGCCTGGTAGCCCTCGCCGGTGAGCTCGCGTGACCACGCCGACCCGCAGCCCGCTGCACGTCGCCGGCGGCGCCGCGCCGGGCGGCCTCGACGACCGCCGGCAGCGGCTGGTCGACGGAGGTCGAGTCGCAGCGGGTCGTGCCCGCCGATCACCTCGTGCAGCAGCGCCGCGTCCAGCACGGTGCGGGTCACCGGGCCGGCCTGGTCCAGGGAGTTGGCCAGGGCGACCAGGCCGTAGCGGGAGACCCCGCCGTAGGTCGGCTTCACCCCGACGGTGCCGGTCACCGCGCCCGGCTGCCGGATCGAGCCGCCGGTGTCGGTGCCGACCGCCAGCGGCGCCTCGAAGGCGGCCACCGCCGCGGCCGAGCCACCGCCGGAGCCGCCCGGGATCCGGTCCAGGTCCCAGGGGTTGTGGGTGGGGCCGTAGGCCGAGTGCTCGGTGGAGGAGCCCATCGCGAACTCGTCCATGTTGGTCTTGCCGAGGATCGGCAGGCCGGCCTGCCGCAGCCGGGCCACCACGGTGGCGTCGTACGGCGGCACCCAGCCCTCGAGGATCCGCGAGCCGCAGGTCGTCGGCAGGCCGCGGGTCGCGAGCACGTCCTTGACCGCGATCGGCACGCCGTCCAGGGCGGAGGCCGCGGTGCCGGCGGCGCGGCGTCGCGTCGGAGGCGCGGGCCGCGTCCAGCGCGCCCTCGGCGTCCACGTGGAGGAACGCGTGCACGTCGCCGTCCACCGCGGCGATCCGGTCCAGGTGGGCCTGGGTGAGCTCGGCCGAGGTGGTCTCACCGGCGGCGAGGGCGTCGGCGAGCTCGGCCGCGGTGGCCCGGGTCAGGTCGCTCATGCCTCCTCCCCCAGGATGCGCGGCACGCTGAAGCGCTGCTGCTCGACCTCGGGAGCGCCGGAGAGCGCCTCCTCCGCCGTGAGCCCCGGCCGCGCGACGTCCTCGCGGAACACGTTGGTCAGGGGCAGCGCGTGCGAGGTCGGCGGGACGTCGTCGGCGGCCACGTCGCTGATCGAGGCGATCGAGTCGAGGATGACCGCGAGCTGGGGCGCCAGGTGGTCGAGCTCGGCGTCGGACAGGTCGATCCGGGCGAGGTCCGCGAGGTGGGAGACCTCGTCGCGGCTGATGTCTGGCATGGCGTCATCCTAGGGAACGGCCTCCCGCCGGCTGCGTCCGCGTCCCCCGGGGGTACCCCGGGTTAGAGTCCCCGTGATGGGGAACGAGACAGAGGTGAGCGACGCGTCCGCCGCCGCCGGCGTGAGCCTGCTGGCACCGAGCGACGGCAGCCTGCGGGAGCAGCTGCAGCAGGCGTCGGACCGGGCGGCCTTCCTCTCCCGGGTGAGCCGCGGGCTGTCCGGGGCGCTGCGCACCGACCGAGCCGTCGACCTGGTCCTCTCGCTGCTCACCAACGCGGTCGTCGACTGGGCACAGGTGACGCTGGTCGACCGGCGCGTGCACACGTTCCGCGCCCGGTGCGCCGCAGGGCAGGTGCGCACCGCCACGCTGACCGCCGGCTCGGTCGCCCCGAGCTCCAGCCTGGCCCGGGTGCTCGGCACCGGCGCCAGCGACCTGATCCTGGTCCCCGACGGCGACGACCGCGACAGCCCCGCCCTGGTCTCGGCCGTCCCCGCCGCGCCCCTGCGCGAGGTGCTCACCGCGATCCGGCCCATGGACATGCTCACCATCGCGCTCACCGCCCGGGGCAGCACCTACGGTGCGCTGACCATCGCCCGTCGTGGCGGCGACGGTTTCGACAAGACGGCGGTCGCGTTCCTGGAGGACTTCGCGCACCGGGTGGCGGTCATCCTGGACACCACCCGTGCGATGGCGGAGTCGCGCCGGGTGGCCTCGGTGCTCTCCCGCGACCTCGCCCCCCCGACCCTGCCCACCGTGGCCGGCGTCGAGACCGCGTCGTACTACCGGGTGGCCTTCGAGCACGAGGCCCTCGGCGGCGACTTCTACGACCTGCACGGCGGCGACGACGACTGGACCGCGGTGATGGGCGACGTCTGCGGCAAGGGCGTCGAGGCGGCGGTGCTGACCGGCAAGGTCCGGCAGACCGTGCGGACCGCCGCCCTCGTCGACCGGGACCCGGCCCGGATCCTGGAGCTCACCAACCGGGTGCTGCTCGCCGACGGCGCGGACACGTTCGTGACCATGGTGTGCGCCCGCGGCCGCCGCGACGGGGACCGGGTGCGCCTGGAGATCGCGACCGCGGGGCACCCGGCCCCCCTGCTGGTCCGGGCCGACGGCTCGGTCGAGGAGCCGGACGTCACCGGCACGGTGCTCGGTCTCCTGGAGGACATCCGGTACACCCCGGTGACCGTCGAGCTCGCCCCGGGCGAGACCTGCCTGTTCCACACCGACGGCGTCACCGAGGCCGCCGGGCACCGGGGCCGGTTCGGCGACGACCGGCTGCGCGAGGTGCTGGTCACCACCGGCGCCTGCGCCGTGCAGGCCCAGGTGGAGAGCGTCGCGGTGGCGCTCTCCGCGCACCTGCGGGACCGGGCGCACGACGACATCGCCATCCTCGCCGTCCAGTCCCTGGGCACGCCGTGACCGGGACGGAGGGCTCCTGGCACGCTCAGGTCGACACGTACCTGGACGCCCTCGAGCGCGGGGACCGCTCCGCCGCGGTGGGTCAGGTGCGCGGCCTGCGTCGCGCCGGTCACGACCTGCTGGAGGTCATCCAGCAGCTGCTGGTGCCCGCCCAGCTGCGGATCGGCGAGCTGTGGGCGTCCGACACCTGGAGCGTGGCCCAGGAGCACGCCGCCACCGCGATCAGCGAGTCGGTCCTCGGGTCGCTCGCGCTCGAACGCGAGGCGCAGGCCCGCCCCGGCAGGGAGCAGCCCTCGCTGGTGGTCTCCTGCGTGGAGCAGGAGTGGCACGCGCTGCCGGCACTGATGGTCGCGGAGCACCTGCGGGCCGACGGGTTCGGGGTGAGCTATCTGGGGGCCAACTCCTCCGCGCAGGGGCTGGTGCGGCACGTGCACGAGACCGGCCCCAGCGCCGTGCTGCTGAGCTGCTCACTGTCCTCCTTCCTCCCGCTGGTCCGGCGGCAGGTCGAGGCGGTCCGTGAGACCGGCACCCCGGTCGTGGTCGGCGGGTCGGCCTTCGACGCCGAGGGGCGGCGGGCCCGCACGCTGGGTGCGAACGCGTTCGCCTCCACCGCGTCCGGGCTCGGCGACCTCGTGCGCGGGCTGCCCACCGCCGTGGGGCCCGCGGCACCCCTCACGCATCGCGGCGCCGAGGAGTCCTACGTGGTCTTCGGCGACCGGGAGGCGCTCGCCGACGAGGCCGGACGGCTGCTCCGCTCCGAGCTGGTCCCCGGCGGCGCCCGCCCGGAGTGGGAGCGGGTGCTCGACGACCAGCTGCCGCATCTCGTGGGCTGCGTGGCCGGCGCCCTGGTCGCCGACGACCCGCGCATCGTCGGCGACGCGCTGGCCTGGGCCGAGGTGGTGCTCTCCCACCGGGGTGCGCCCGACGTCGTCGGACTGGCGCTGCGTCAGGCGCTGCTCGGCGCGCTGCACGACGTGCCCGAGGCGGCGCGGCTGCTCACGGCGACTCGCTGACCTGCGCGAGGGGACGGGCACTGTCGGCGCCGTCGGACAGCAGCACCCGGAAGCCGTCCTCGTCGAGGACCGGCACGCCGAGGGACAGCGCCTTGTCGTGCTTGGAGCCCGGTGCCTCACCGACCACCACGAAGTCGGTCTTCTTCGACACCGACGAGGTCGCCTTGCCGCCGCGGGTCAGAATCGCCTCCTTGGCCTGGTCGCGGCTGAACCCGACCAGTGACCCGGTGACCACGATGCTCAGTCCCTCCAGGGTCCGGGGCACGGAGGCGTCGCGCTCGTCGGTCATCGTGACACCGGCCCGCGGCCCACTTGTCCACGATCGCGGAGTGCCACTCGCCCTCGGGCCCGTCGAACCACTGCCGGACCGACTCGGCGATGGTGGCGCCGACGCCGTCGGGCGCGGCCAGCCGCTCTACGTCGGCGCCGCGGATCTGCTGCATCGAGCCGAACTCGCCGGCGAGGGCCCGGGCCGCCGTGGGCCCGACGTGCCGGATGGAGAGCGCCACCAGGACCCGCCACAGCGGCCGCTCCCGGGCGACGCCGAGGTTGCTCAGCAGCCGCTGCCCGTTCGCGGAGAGCACCGGGGCGTCCCCCTCGTCCTTCTTGGGCGCCCGGGTGAACAGCGGGGCCCGCAGCAACTTCTCCGCGGTGAGGTCGAACAGGTCCCCCTCGTCCTCGAGCACCCCGGCGTCGAGCAGGGCGACCGCCGCCTCGTAGCCGAGCCCCTCGATGTCGAAGGCACCCCGGCCGGCGACGTGGAAGACCCGCTCCCGCAGCTGCGCGGGGCAGCCGCGATGGTTGGGGCAGCGCAGGTCCTTGTCGCCGTCCTTCTCCATGAGCCAGCTCGGTGTGGCACGACGGGCACCGGGTGGGCATCACCCAGGCCGGCAGCCCCTCCGGCCGCAGCGCCGGCACCGGCCCGACGATCTCCGGGATCACGTCGCCGGCCTTGCGCAGCACCACCGTGTCGCCGGGCCGGACGTCCTTGCGGGCGACCTCGTGCGCGTTGTGCAGGGTGGCCATCTCGACCGTCGACCCGGCGACCCGGGTCGGCTCCATCCGGCCGAACGGGGTGACCCGCCCGGTCCGTCCGGTGTTCACCTCGATCGCCAGCAGCTTGGCGTTGACCTCCTCGGGCGGGTACTTGAACGCGATCGCCCACCGCGGCGCGCGGCTGGTCGAGCCCAGCCGTCGCTGCAGGCCGACGTCGTCGACCTTGACCACGACGCCGTCGATCTCGTGGTCGACGTCGTGGCGGTGCTCGCCGTAGTACTCGACGAACTCGATCACCGAGGCGAGGTCGGGCAGCACCCGGGCCCGGTCGCTGACCGGCAGCCCCCACGCGGCCAGCGCGTCGTAGGACTGCGACTGCGAGTCCGGGGTGAAGCCCTCGCGGGCCCCCAGCCCGTGGCAGACCATGGCCAGCGCGCGGGTCGCGGTGACCCGGGGGTCCTTCTGCCGCAGTGACCCCGCGGCAGCGTTCCGCGGGTTGGCGAAGGGAGGCTTGCCGGCGTCCCGCATCGTCTCGTTGAGCCGCTCGAACGCCTCCACCGGCAGGAACACCTCGCCACGCACCTCGACCAGCCGCGGCACCGGGTACGCCGGGGTGCCGCTGAGCCGGTCCGGGATGCCGGCGACCGTCCGCACGTTGGGAGTGACGTCCTCCCCGGTCCGGCCGTCGCCCCGGGTGGCCGCCCGAGTCAGCCGGCCGTCCTGGTAGAGCAGGTTGATCGCCAGCCCGTCCACCTTGAGCTCGCACAGCAGCGCCGGGTCCTGCACGCCCTCCCGGCCCAGCCGTGCACGCCAGGTCTCCAGCTCGGCGTAGGCGAAGGCGTTGTCCAGGCTCATCATCGGCTCGAGGTGGTCCACGGCGGTGAACTCCGTCGAGACCGCACCACCGACCTTCTGGGTGGGCGAGTCGGGCGTGCGCAGCTCGGGGAACTCCTCCTCCAGCCGCTCCAGCCGGCCCATCCGGGTGTCGAAGTCCGCGTCCGAGAGCGTCGGGTCGTCGAGGACGTAGTAGCGCCACCGGGCGTCGTCGATCTCCTCGGCCAGCTGCCGGTGCTCCTCGCGGACCTCGGGAGGCGCCGCCTCGAGCGGGGCGGCGGACGTCGAGGAGGGTGGGAGCTGCTGCGACATGTGCCCATCCTGCCCGGTGGCACCGACACATCGCGCACCCATCCGGCCGGTCGCCCGGCACGAACCTCCTCCACCCGGGACGACGATCCGGGGCCCCTGGAGAGGACGAGCCCATGCCCGTGCCCACCCTGACCCGGCGCGACGTCGACGGCACGCCGCGCGGCCTCGTGCTGATGCTGCACGGGGGCCGTGCGGACGGGTCCACCGAGGTCGACGACTCGAGCGCGTCCTGGCGACGGTCCCGCTGGATGATGGACCACGTCGGCGGGCGGCTCACCCGCGGCGGCAGCGGGGTGTGGCTGCTGCGCTACGGCGTACGCGGCTGGAACGGGCGGGTGGCCTCGCCCCCGTCGCCGGTCGCGGACGCGCGATGGGCCCTGGCCGAGGTGCGCCGCGTGCATGGGGACGTGCCCGTGGTCCTGCTCGGACACTCGATGGGCGGTCGTACGGCGGTCGCGGTGGCCGACGACCCGAACGTGGTGGGGGTGGTGGCCCTCGCGCCCTGGCTGCCGCGCGGCGAGCCCGTCGACCACCTCGCCGGGCGACGGCTCGCGGTGGCGCACGGGCGCAGCGACCGGATCACCTCGTTCCGGCAGTCCCGGGCGTTCTGCGCCCGTGCCGAGGCGGTCACCACCGCCACGGAGTTCCGGTCGATGGGCCGGGTCGGGCACTACATGTTCCGGCACGTCACGGACTGGAACCGCTTCGCGGTGAGCCGGTCGCTGACACAGCTGGGGGTCCGCCTGCCTGCCTGAGCGGGACCTCCCTCTATCACTTGCATGCAGCATGCAATCTGGCTACCGTACGGATGGAACGAAACCGTCTCGTTCCATCCACGTGCGAGCAGTGGCAGGAGGCCCCGGCGATGGCACCGTCCAGCAAGGCCCCCCACACCCGGCCCCGGGTCGAGGGTGCGCGGGAGTCGGAGATCCTCGAGGCCGCCCTCACGGTGCTCGCCCAGGTGGGCTACGACCGGCTGACCATGGACGGCGTGGCCGGCGAGGCGAAGGCCGGGAAGGCCACCCTCTACCGGCGCTGGTCGTCGAAGGCGTCCCTGGTCGTCGACGCGCTGCTGCACACCAAGCAGGCGCTGCAGTCGCCCGAGGTGGACACCGGCAGCCTCCGCGAGGACCTCCTCGAGCTGGCCTGCTGCCACGGCGGCCTGACCGACGAGCGGTCCACCCAGGTGATGGCCGGCGTCGTGGCCGCCCTGCAGCACGACCCCGAGTTCGCCGCGGAGTTCCGCTCCCGCGTGCTCGCCCCCACCCTGGCCGCGACGCGCGCGATCTTCGCCCGGGCCCGCGCCCGCGGCGAGACCGCGACCGACCTCGACCTCGACCTGCTCTCCCCCGCCCTGGCCGGGATCGTCCTGCACCGCGGCTACGTCCTGGGCCTGCCGGCCGACGAGCAGGTCGTGGTCCGGATCGTCGACGACATCATCCTGCCCGCCGCCACCCGCCCCAGCCGACCCACCACCCTCCCCAGCCGACCCACCACCCTCCCCAAGGACCGCCCGTGACCACCGCCACCACCCCCGCTGTGCAGCCCGCCGGCGCCTCGGCCCCCCACCGCCTCGGCTGGGCCCTGGTGCTCATCTCCGTGGCCCAGCTGATGGTCGTCCTCGACGCCACCATCGCCAACATCGCCCTGCCCTTCATCAAGCGGGACCTGGACATCTCCCAGGCCAACCTGTCCTGGATCGTGACCGGCTACTCGCTCGCGTTCGGCGGGCTGCTGCTGCTCGGCGGCCGCCTCGGCGACCTCTACGGTCGCCGCCGGACCTTCATGATCGGCGTCTCCGTCTTCGCCGTCGCGTCCCTGCTCGGTGGACTCGCCTCCAACGAGGCGCTGCTGCTCGGCGCCCGCGGCCTGCAGGGTCTCGGGGCCGCCCTCGCCTCCCCGGCCGCGCTCGCGCTGATCACCACCACCTTCCCGGCCGGCCCGCAGCGCAACCGGGCCTTCTCCGTGTACGCCGCGATGTCCGGAGCCGGCGCCGCGGTCGGGCTGATCCTGGGTGGCTGGCTCACCGGCCTGGAGCCGACGCTGTTCGGGCACGTCGTCGACGGCTGGCGACTCACCTTCCTGATCAACGTGCCGATCGGCCTGGCGGCGGCGTTCGCGGCCCCGCGGCTGCTCGCCGAGAGCGAGGCGCACCCGGGCGAGCTCGACCTCCCCGGCGCGCTGACGGGCACCCTCGGACTCGTGGGCATCGTCTACGGCCTGACCCGTGCGGGCGACCCCCGCTACGGCTGGGGTGACACCGGGACGCTCGCGTCCCTGGCGCTGGGCGTGCTGCTGCTGGTCGCGTTCGTGGCTGTCGAGCGCCGGGTGGCGCACCCGCTGCTGCCGTTCCGGATCCTCGCCAACCGCACCCGCGCGACCAGCTTCGTCACGATGATGCTGGTGCCGGCCGCCATGTTCGCGATGTTCTACTTCCTCAGCCAGTTCGTGCAGAACGTGATGGGCTTCTCGCCGCTGCGCACCGGGGTGGCGTTCCTCCCCTTCAGCCTGGGCATCATCGTCGCCTCGATCATCTCCTCCAAGCTGATGGAGCGGGTCGACCCGCGCTGGCTGGCCGGGATCGGCACGGCGATGGCCGGCTCCGCCCTGTTCGGCTTCTCCCGGATGCCCTACGACGACACCCTCGGCCGGCTCTCCGTCGATGCGCACTACGCCACCGACATCCTGCCCTTCATCGTGCTGATGTCCCTCGGCATGGGGCTGACCTTCGTGCCGATCACGCTCACCGCCGTGCACGGCGTCGGCGCCCGCGACTCCGGCATCGGGTCCGGGGTGCTCAACACCATGCAGCAGATCGGCGGCGCGCTCGGGCTCGCGATGCTGTCCACGGTCGCGGTGCACTTCACCTCCGACAAGGTGGCGGCGCTGACCGGTGCCGCCCGGGCGGCCGCGTCCGCCGGCGCCGACCCGCAGGCCACCGCCCAGACCCAGCAGCTGATCGGCAACGTGGCCTTCACCGAGGGAGCGACCCACGCGTTCCTCACCGGCGCCGGGATGATCTGGCTGGGCACCCTGGTCGTGCTGCTGTTCCTCAACGTGCGGCACCAGGAGCTGGCCGTCGACGAGGTCCCCGAGGGCGTCGCGGCGCACTGACCCGTACCGGCCGGGCTCCGCGCCCTCGTCTCAGGGCCGGAGGTCGGCCGCTGCCGTCCGGGACAGCGCCAGGGCGCGACGGGCCCACCGAGGCTCCGCGCCCGCGAGGCCGCAGGCCGGGGTGACCACCAGCGACGCGGCGACCTCCGGGTCCAGACCGAGCATGTCGAGCAGCCGTAGCACCCGCTCGGTGACGGTCTTGTCCGAGAGCCCACCGGCCGGGGGGCTGACCGGGACCACACCGAGGTGGACCGGGTGCCCCTGCTCCAGCAGGCCGGCGAGGTCGTCGTACGCCGCCGCGGGGAGGACGTCGAGGTCCACCGAGACCCCGGCCGCCCCCGCACCGGTGAGCAGCCGCAGAGGCGCGTCCGCCGCGCAGCAGTGCGCGACCGGGGTGGCGCCGGACTCGGCGATCGCGGCGAACACCCACTCCAGGGCCGGGCTGGCCCGCGGGTCGTCGACCGAGCGGTGCCGGTGGAACCCGGAGGCCGTGGGCACCCGACCGGCCAGGACGGCGGGGAGCGCGGGCTCGTCGACCTGCACCAGCAGGTCGGCCCCGGGGATGCGCCGGCGCACGTCCGCGACGTGCTGCCGCAGCCCCTCGGCGAGCGACTCCGCGAGCTCACGGCAGGCGCCGTGGTCGGCGAGCAGCCGGTCCCCGCGCGGTCGCTCCACGGTGGCGGCCAGCGTCCACGGGCCGGCGACCTGGGTCTTGAACGGCCCCTCATAGCCCTGGGTGTGCTCCTCGACCACGTCGAGGTCCTGGGCGAGCAGCGAGCGGGCTCGCCGGTGGTCGAGCCCGGGGGCGTCGGTCAGCCGCCAGCCGGCCGGTTGCAGGTCGGCGCCGAGGTCGGCCAGCACCGCCAGCGTATGGCCGGTCATGTCGGCGTGCGCGCCCCGGCCCGGCAGCTCCGGCAGGTGCGGCAGGTCGGGCAGCTCCTCGAGCACCACCCGCACCGCGTGGTCGTAGTCGTCCGCGTCCGCACCGGGCATCGAGCCGATGCCCGTCGCGCGGATCACGCGGTCACCGACCGGGCGGTGGCGCTGATCGTGCACGAGCCGACCACGCGCGAGCCGTCGTACACGACCGCGGCCTGCCCGGGCGCGATGCCCTCGGCCGGGTCCAGCAGCTCGATCGTCACGTGCTGGCCGGCGACGGAGACCACGGCGCGGTGCTCGGCACCGTGCGCCCGCAGCTGGACGCCGCCGTGCACCGGCCCTGCGGGAGCGGCTCCACACCAGCGCGGGCGCAGTCCCTCGACACGGTCGACGACGAGGTCCTCGCGGGGACCGACGGTCACGGTGCCCGAGACCGGCTCGATGTCCAGCACGAAACGGGGGCGGCCGTCCGCGGCGGGCCGGCCGATCCGCAGGCCGCGCCGCTGGCCGACGGTGAACTGGTGGGAGCCCTCGTGCCTGCCGAGCACCTCGCCGGTGGCGTGGTCGACGATGTCCCCGGTGCCGTCGCCGAGACGCTCGCGCAGCCATCCCGCCGTGTCCCCGTCGGGGATGAAGCACACGTCGTGGCTGTCCGGCTTGCGCGCGACCTGCAGCCCGCGTCGGGCAGCCTCGTCACGGACCTCGTCCTTGCGGGAGTCCCCGAGCGGGAACAGCGCACCCGCCAGCTGCTCCTGGGTCAGCACGCCGAGCACGTAGGACTGGTCCTTGCCCGGATCCACCGCGCGGTGCAGCTCCACCGGACCGTCCCCGGACCGCGAGAGCCGCGCGTAGTGCCCCGTGGCGACCGCGTCGAAGCCCAGGGCCAGCCCCCGGTCGAGGACCGCCGCGAACTTGATCTTCTCGTTGCAGCGCAGGCACGGGTTGGGGGTCCGGCCGGCCGCGTACTCGGCGGTGAAGTCCTCGACCACGTCCTGGTGGAACCGCTCGCTCATGTCCCAGACGTAGAAGGGGATGCCGATCGCGTCTGCGGCGCGCCGGGCGTCGTTGGCGTCCTCGAGGGTGCAGCACCCCCGGGCCCCGGTCCGGTAGGACTGCGGGTTGCGCGAGAGCGCGAGATGGATCCCGGTCACGTCGTGGCCGGCTTCCACGGCGCGGGCCGCGGCCACGGCCGAGTCCACCCCGCCCGACATGGCGGCGAGCACGCGCATCCTCAGCCGACCTTCCGCGACGCACCGAAGCCGGCCGCGGCACCAGCGGCCCGAGCGCGCTCGACGACCGGGGCGATGGCGGCGACCAGGGCGTCCACGTCGGAGGAGGTGCTGGTGTGGCCCAGGGAGATCCGCAGCGAGCTGCGTGCACGCTCCGCGTCGCAGCCCATCGCGAGCAGCACGTGGGACGGCTGCGGGACGCCGGCCGAGCACGCCGACCCGGTCGAGGTGGCGATGCCGCGCGCGTCCAGCAGCATCAGCAGCGAGTCGCCCTCGCATCCGGGGAACGTCAGGTGGGCGTTGCCGGGCAGCCGCGCCGCGACGCCGGTCGGTGCGGCGCCGTTGAGGGCGGCGTCGGCGACCTGCTCCTGCACGCGGCGGACCAGGTCGTCACGGAGCGCGGCCACCCGCGTCGCGTGCTCCGGCTGCCGGTGGACGGCGAGCCCGACCGCTGCCGCGAACCCGGCGATGGCCGGGGCGTCGATGGTGCCCGAGCGGATGTCGCGCTCCTGTCCCCCGCCGTGCAGCTGAGGCGTGAGCACGAGGTCCCGCCGGACCAGGAGGGCGCCCACACCGTACGGACCGCCGACCTTGTGCGCGGTCAGGGTCAGCGCGTCCACTCCGCACGCCGCGAAGTCGACCGGCACCTGCCCGACCGCCTGGACCGCGTCGGTGTGCACCGGGATGCCGTGCGCATGCGCGAGGGCGACCACCTCCGCGACCGGCTGCACCGTGCCCACCTCGTTGTTCCCCCACATGACCGTGACCAGCGCGACGGACGCCGGGTCGCGCTCCACGCTCGCACGCAGCGCCTCCAGGTCGACCCGACCGTCCCGGTCGACCGGCAGCAGCTCGACGTCGGCCCCCTCGTGCTCCGCGAGCCAGTGCAGCGGGTCGAGGACCGCGTGGTGCTCCACGGACGTGGACAGGATCCTGGTGCGGCGAGCGTCCTGGTCGCGCCGCGTCCAGAAGAGGCCCTTCACCGCGAGGTTGTCGGCCTCGGTCCCGCCGGAGGTGAAGACCACCTCGCCCGGGCGGCAGCCCAGTGCACGCGCGATGCTCTCCCGGGACTCCTCCACCACGCGGCGGGCCGCGCGGCCGGACGCGTGCAGCGAGGAGGGGTTGCCGATCCGGGTCAGCTGGGCCGTCATCGCCTGGACCGCCTCGGGGTACATCGGCGTCGAGGCCGCGTGGTCGAGATAGACGGTGTCCCCGGCCCCGGCCTGGGAGACGGGCCCGCCCTCGCTGGTGTGGTTCATCGCGTCCACCAGCCTACGGCCCCCGACCAGTCCCGGACCTCAGGGCACCAGCGTCGCGACCAGGGCGCGGTGGTCGCTGGACCGGACCGGGAACGACTCCGTGCGCACCGCGCGCAGCTCGCCCTTGACCAGGACGTGGTCCAGGGCCAGCAGCGGCGGCACCGCGACACCGGCCCAGGACAGCACACCGGACGACGGCCAGGTCGGCTGCCAGCCGGACCGGGCCGCGGTCGCGGCATCCTGGTAGCCCCGGCCCACCAGCTCTCGCAGCGGGGCGTGGTCCATGGTCGCGTTCAGGTCACCGGCCACCACGGTGGGCTGCCCCGGGCCGCGGGCCGCCCGGCGCACCGCGAGCTGGTCGGCACGCCAGCCCAGCGCGTCACCCACCGGCGGGCGCGGGTGCACCGCGAGCAGGTGCACGCGCCCGGCGGCGGCACCGGCCCCCGCCGGGACCCGCACGTCCAGGGCGTAGCTGCCGAACGGCGTCGGCAGCCGCCGTACCCCGCTGATCCGGGTGCGCGAGAAGACCATCGTCCCGGCCGGTCCCGCGGCGGGGCGCCCGGCCCGGTGGGCGAAGCGCCGCAGCACCCCGGCCTCCCGCAGGCCGGTCCACGCCTGCGGTGTCACCTCCTGCACGGTCAGGACGTCGACGCGATGAGCCCGCGCCAGCGCCATCACGCGTGCCGTGTCCCCCTGCCCCAGCCGCAGGTTGGCGGTCATCACCCGCAGCGGCGCGGCTCCGGTCGTCGGCGTCCCGGTCCCGGACCCGGGCCGCCCGCCCAACCAGGGGCCGGCGGCCCAGGCGGCGTGCAGCGCCACCCCGAGCAGTCCCGCCACCACCAGGGCCCGCGCACCGGCGCGGCGCAGGGCGGCCCCGCGGTCTCGACCGCGGCCGCGGCAGGCTACCGGGAGCAGCAGCAGCACCGCGAGCAGGTAGAGGACAACCGCGTGCGGCGTGAACGCGACCAGCCGCACCCCGGTGCCGCCCTGCGGGACCAGCAGCCGGGAGACGGTGACGAGCCCGCCGACGACGAGCAGCGCCACCACCGCCAGCGCGTGCACCGTCCCCCGCAGCGTCATGGCGCAAGGCTAGCCAGGTGGACGTCGCCGATCTCACACCCGAGCCCGGCTCCGCGATTCGTGCACTCATCAAGATGACCGGTACAGTTCTCGGTGCTGGCCCCATTCGTTCTGCCTCGGGCCAGGCACGCGTCATCCACCGAGCGCCGCGACCGGCCCGTTCCACGGATCCTGAGTCGCGCCGGGCAGGACGACCCTTCTAGCTTTTCGGAGAACTCCACCATGGCGAACCCTCGCCCCAGCACGCCCACGCCCGGTTTCGCCGACCTCGGCGTCCCGGCACCTCTCGTGAAGGTGCTCGACGCCGCCGGCATCAAAACCCCCTTCCCGATCCAGTCCGCCACCCTGCCGGACTCGCTGCAGGGTCGCGACGTCCTCGGCCGGGGTCGCACCGGCTCGGGCAAGACCTACGCCTTCGTGCTCCCGCTGCTGGCCCGCCTCGCGACCAGCGGCAGCCGCCGACAGGCCGGCCGGCCGCGGGCCCTGGTGCTGGCGCCGACCCGGGAGCTGGCCAGCCAGATCGAGGCCGCGATGGCTCCGCTGGCCCACAGCCTCGGTCTGCGGACGCTGACGATCTTCGGAGGGGTGCGGCCGAACCCGCAGATCCAGGGCCTGCGCAACGGCGTCGACATCGTCATCGCCTGCCCCGGCCGGCTCGCGGACCACGTGCAGTCCGGGCACTGCGACCTCGGCGCCATCGAGATCACGGTGCTCGACGAGGCCGACCACATGGCCGACCTCGGCTTCCTGCCGGTGGTCCGCCGGCTGCTCGACAAGACCCCCCAGAGCGGCCAGCGGCTGCTCTTCTCCGCCACCCTCGACGCCGGGGTCGACGTGCTGGTCAAGCGCTTCCTGCACAACCCGGTGACGCACAGCGTGGACTCCGAGCAGTCCCCGGTGACGAACATGACCCACCACGTGCTGCACGTCAGCAAGGAGGGCCGGGTGCCGGTGCTCGCGGACCTGACCGCGGCGCCAGGCAAGACCGTGGTGTTCACCCGCACCAAGCACGGCGCCAAGGCGCTCGCGCGGCAGCTGAACGCGCGCGGCGTGCCCGCCGTCGAGCTGCACGGGAACCTGTCGCAGAACGCCCGCACCCGCAACCTGACCGCCTTCGGCAGCGGTACCGCCACCACCCTGGTGGCCACCGACATCGCGGCCCGCGGCATCCACGTCGACGACGTGAGCCTGGTCGTGCACGCCGACCCGCCGGTCGAGCACAAGGCGTACCTGCACCGCTCCGGGCGCACCGCACGCGCCGGCGCGGAGGGCACCGTGGTGACGCTGATGATGGACGCCCAGGTCAGCGACGTCCGGGACCTCACCCGCCGCGCCGGGATCAAGCCGACCATCAGCCGCACCCGGCCCGGCGACGCCCTGCTGTCCCAGATCGCCCCGGGCGAGCGCACCTACGTAGCGGTCAAGGACCTGCCGGTCGCCGAGCCGCAGCAGTCCACCGGCCGCGGCAACGGGTCCGGCTCCGGGCGCGCGTCCGCCGGCAGGTCCGGTGGCGGCAGCCGGTCCGGCGCAGGCACCGGTGCGGGCACCGGCGCGGGACGGACCCGCCGACGCGGCGGCGCCCCGGCCGGCAAGGGCAACGCCACGGGTGGCTCGGCGGCCGCCGGCTCGTCCGCAGGCGGCTCCCGGCGCCGGTCCGGCTCGGGCACCGGCGGGTCGAGCACGGTCTACTCGTCCTCCACCTCCCACAGCGCGGCGTCGTTCTCGTCCGCGCGCGGCTCGCGCTAGCAGCAGCACAGCAGGAAGCCCACGGACATCGTCCGTGGGCTTCCGGCTTGTCCTGGCGGTTCCGCCCGGGTCAGCTCATCGGGCTCAGCCCTTGCGCTTGACGATCTCCTCGGTGGCGCGGGTCAGGACGTTGTGCAGGTCACCGACGACGCCGAAGTCGACGAGCTCGAAGATCGGCGCCTCCTCGTCCTTGTTGACCGCGACGATGGTCTTGGAGGTCTGCATCCCGGCCCGGTGCTGGATCGCCCCGGAGATGCCGTTGGCGACGTACAGCTGCGGCGAGACCGTCTTCCCGGTCTGCCCGACCTGGAACGCGTGCGGCATCCACCCCGAGTCGACGGCCGCCCGGGACGCGCCGACGGCGGCGCCGATCGAGTCCGCGAAGCCCTCCACCTCGGAGAAGTCGCCACCGGTGCCCCGGCCGCCCGAGACCACGATCGCGGCCTCGGTCAGGTCCGGTCGGCCGGATGCCTTCCGCGGCTCGGTCGCCGTGATCCGTGCGGTCTTGGCGACCTCGGAGACGGTGGCCGAGAACTCCTCCACGGCACCGGAACCGTCCACCTGCTCCGGGGTCGCGGAGTTCGGCTTGACGGTGATGATCGGCGTGCCGCGGGTGACCCGGGCCCGGACCGCGAAGTTCCCGGCGAACACGCTCTGGGTGCTCACCGGAGCGCCGTCCTCACCGGCCTGGACGTCCACCGCGTCGGTGATCATCCCCGAGTCCGTCTTGACCGCGAGCCGCGCCGCGATCTCCTTGCCCTCGCCCCCGGAGACCACCAGCACCGCCGCCGGGGAGGTCTTGTCGACCAGCTGCGCGAGCACCTCGGCCTTCGGCGCCACCAGGAAGCCCCGGACGTCCTCGTCCGCGACGGTGTAGACCTTCTCCGCGCCGTACGACGTGAGGGTCGGCGTCGCGGCGGCCGCGTCACCGCCGATCAGCACCGCCGAGGGCTCGCCCAGGCGGCGGGCGATCGTCAGCAGCTCCAGGGTCGGCTTGGTGACCTTGCCGTCGACATGGTCGACCAGCACCAGCACTTCACTCATCGCTTCTCCCAGCCCTCGTCAGATGAACTTCTTGGACGCGAGGAACTCGACCAGCGCCGCGGCGCCCGAGCCGTCCTCGTCGGTGACGACCTCACCGGCGGTCCGCGGCGGCCGGGCCTCGGCAGCCTCCACCGAGGTCGACGCGGCAGAGAGCCCCACCAGCTCGGCGTCCACCCCGAGGTCGGCCAGCGACCAGGTCTGCACCGGCTTCTTCTTGGCGGCCATGATGCCCTTGAAGGACGGGTAGCGCGCCTCGCCGGACTGGTCGGTCACCGACAGCACCAGCGGCAGGGTGCCCTCGACCGTCTCGGTCGCCGCGTCGCCGTCCCGGCGGATCGAGACCGTCTGGCCGTCCACGGTGACCTCGGACCCCAGGGTGACGCCGGGGACGCCGAGCCGCTCGGCCAGCATGGCGGGCAGCACCCCCATGGACCCGTCGGTGGAGGCCATCCCGCAGACCACGAGGTCCCAGCCGGGGTCCTCGCCGATCTTCCTGACCGCCTCGGCCAGCACCAGCGAGGTGCTCAGGGCGCAGGAGCCGGCGATCGCCTCGTCGCTCACGTGGACGCCGGCGTCGGCGCCCATCTGCAGCGCCTTGCGGATGGCGTCCGAGGCCTGCTCGGGGCCGATGGTCAGCACGGTGACGGTCGAGTCGTCGCCCTGCTTCTCCTTCAGCTGCAGCGCCTGCTCGACCGCGTACTCGTCGAGCTCGGACAGCAGACCGTCCACGCCCACCCGGTCCACGGTGTAGTCAGCGTCGAAATGCCGGTCGGCGGTGGCGTCCGGCACGTACTTCACACACACGACAATGTTCATGGCTGTCTCGGCCCCGGTGAAGGGCCCCTCCTGTGCAGTCGGTTGGTGCTGAGGTTACCCGCGCGTAGATGGGGCTGGTAGCGGCCCCCCGGTGGGGTGGGTCACAGGACGTCGGCGAGCGGCGACCGGTCGGTCAGCGCCCCTGGAAGGTTGCCTTCCCGGGCCCCTTCGGTGACGAAGGACTGCATCCCGGTGGTCCGGTCCTCGGTGGCGAACAGGGCCGCGAACTGGACCCGCTCGATCTCCAGACCGGTGTCCAGGTCGACCTCGAGCCCCCGGTCCACCGACTCCTTGGCCGCGCGCAGCGCGAGCGCCGCGGCGGTCGTGAACTGGCGGGCCCAGGCGAGCGCCTCCGCATAGACCTGGTCGTCGGCGACCACCCGGTCCACCAGCCCGATCCGCAGCGCCTCGTCCGCCTTGACGAAGCGGCCGGTGTAGATGATGTCCTTCGCCCTCGAGGGGCCCACCAGCCGGCTCAGCCGCTGGGTGCCCCCGGCCCCCGGGATCACGCCGAGCAGGATCTCGGGCTGGCCCAGGGTGGCGCTCTCCCCGACGATCCGCAGGTCCGCGCAGAGCGCGAGCTCACAGCCGCCGCCGAGCGCGTAGCCGGTCACCGCGGCCACCACCGGCTTCGGGATCCGGGCCACCGCGGTGAACGCCGACTGGAGACCCCCGGAGCGGGCCACCATGTCGGGGTAGGACATCCGGGCCATCTCCTTGATGTCGGCCCCGGCCGCGAACACCCGCTCGCCGCCGTACACCACCACCGCACGGACGTCGTCGCGGCCGCTCGCCTCGGTGGCCGCCTCGCGGATCTCCTCCTGCACCTGAACGTCGAGTGCGTTCATCTTCGGTCGGTCGATCCGGATGGTGCCGACACCGTCCTCGACCTCGAGCCGTACGAACTCGCCCACGGTGCTACCTCCTGAAGTTCTCGGTGCTGTCGGGCCCCAACCTAGACGCCGCGAACCGGGCATCAAGCACAATGGTCCGATGAGCGCTCCCCCGCCGGCCCCGCACACCGCCTGGCCAGGCAGCCACTTCCCGCTGGGGGCGACCTGGAGCGAGGACTGCACGAACTTCGCCGTGTTCGCACCGGAGGCCACCGGCGTCGAGCTCTGCCTGTTCGATGACAGCGACGGGGCCGGCGACGGGACGGGTCCTCAGCGGGAGACCCGCTACACGCTCACCGAGAAGACCCTGGGCATCTGGCACGGCGCCGTCCCCGGCGTGCCGGTCGGCCAGCGCTACGGCCTGCGCGCCGACGGCCCGTGGGACCCGTCCCGCGGACGCCTGTTCAACCCCGCGAAGCTGCTGCTGGACCCCTACACGCAGGCGATCAGCGGCGTGGTCGTGCCGGACGGACCGATCCACGGCTACCAGCGGCCGCCGGGGCACGACCACGACCGGGTCCGGTCGGCCCAGCGGGGTCCGCGCTGCGAGCTCGACTCGGCGCCGTACGTGCCTCGCTCGGTGGTCGTGCGCGACGACTTCGACTGGGGTGACGACGCGGACGTGCGGCCGCGCACGATGTGGAACGAGACCGTCATCTACGAGCTGCACGTCAAGGGGTTCACCCAGACCCACCCCGGGGTGCCCGAAGAGCTGCGGGGGACCTACGCCGGGCTCGCCAGCGACGCTGCCGTGCAGTACCTCACCGACCTCGGCGTCACCACCGTGGAGCTGCTCCCGGTGCACCAGAGCGTCCCCGAGCCCGACCTCGGCGCGGCCGGCCTGACGAACTACTGGGGCTACAACTCGATCGGGTTCTTCGCCCCGCACAACGGCTACAGCTCCACCGGCGACGTCGGGCAGCAGGTCACTGAGTTCAAGGCGATGGTCAAGGCCCTGCACGCGGCCGGGCTGGAGGTGATCCTCGACGTGGTCTACAACCACACCGCCGAGGGCAGCCCGCTCGGCCCGACGCTGTCGTTCCGCGGGCTCGACGACATCGGCTACTACAAGCACGTGGACTGGTCGGACGACGGCGCGACGTACTTCGACGTCACCGGCTGCGGCAACACCGTGAACGCGGCGCACCCGCCGGCGCTGCGGCTGATCCTGGACTCGCTGCGCTACTGGGTGAGCGAGATGCACGTCGACGGGTTCCGGTTCGACCTGACGCCGGCGCTGACCCGCACCGGCCACCGCGTCGACCTGGGCGGCAGCTTCATCACCACGATCGGCCAGGACCCGGTGCTACGGCACGTGAAGCTGGTCGCCGAGCCCTGGGACGCCAGCATGGACGGCTACCAGGTGGGTCGGTTCCCGCCGCCCTGGTGCGAGTGGAACGACAAGTACCGCGACACCGTCCGGGACTTCTGGCGGCTGGAGTCCGGCGGCATCCGCGACATCGCCTCGCGGTTGGCCGGCTCCTCCGACCTGTACGCCGACGACGGGCGCTCGCCGTACGCCTCGGTCAACTTCGTCACCGCCCACGACGGCTTCACGCTGCGCGACCTGGTCAGCTACGACCACAAGCACAACGAGTCGAACCTCGAGCACAACCGCGACGGCACCGACAACAACCGGTCCTGGAACTGCGGCGTGGAGGGCGAGACCGACGACGCGACGATCCTCGCCCTGCGGCACAAGCAGGCCGCGAACCTGCTCGCCACGCTCTGCCTGTCCGCCGGGGTCCCGATGCTCACCGCGGGCGACGAGCGGGGCCGCACCCAGCGGGGCAACAACAACGCCTACGTCCAGGACAACGAGGTGTCCTGGATGGACTGGCGGCCCGACGACGCCTGGCTGGACCTGCACGCGATCGCGAGGACTGCGCTCCGGCTGCGTCGCGAGCACCCCGCGCTGCGACAGCGGCACTACCTCGAGGGGCGGCCGACAGTGCCCGGCGGGCCGAAGGACCTCGCCTGGGTCCACCCGGACGGCCGGGAGATGACCGTGGCGGACTGGTTCGACGAGCGGCTGCACACCTTCGGGATGTTCGTCTCCGGCTCACCGCTGCGGGGCCCGGGGCCGCACGGGGAGCAGCTGCACGACTCGTCGTTCCTGCTGTACTTCAACGCCCACAGCGAGCCCGGCAAGGCCAAGATGCCGCGCAACGAGTGGGTGCGCACGGGCGAGGTGGTGCTCAGCACCGACGGCGGGCACCCGATCGGCGAGCAGGTGTCGGCCGGCGAGGTGCTCGAGATCGAGCCCCGCTCCCTGATCGTCCTCCGCCAGCGCTGAGGCGTCTGGTTCTGCGTGAAGGTTCACGCAGAACCAGACGCCTCGGCGGGGTGGGGCCGCGGGGCTACGGGTCGTCGGGCGTCAGTCGGGCGGTCAGTCGGGCGGTCAGATCGGGCGGTCAGTCGGGCGGTCAGTCGGGCGGTCAGTCGGTCAGTCAGCGGATCAGTGCGCCGGTACGGCGATCAGGCCGAGCTCCGCGGGACCGGCGAGGTGCTCGTTGCGCGGCAGCACCCGGACCGTGTAGCCGAACGGCCCGGAGGTCTGCAGTGAGACCTGGCCCTCGAAGCGGTGCCGGCCGTCCTCGTAGGTCTCGGCGTGCTCGAGAGTCGCGACCGTGGTCTCCACGAGGTTGTCCTCGTGCTGGATCCGGCCGTGCACGACCTGCACGTCGACGTCCTCCGGCGACAGGTCGCCCAGGGACACGAACGCACGCACCTCGAGGGTCTCGCCGATCTCGGGGGCGTCGGTGACCCCGCTGGACTCCACGTGGTCGACCGCGACACCGTGCCAGCCGGAGCGCACCCGGTGCTTCCAGTCCGCGAGGACCTGGGCGCCGGCGAAGTCGCCGTTGAGGGTCCGCGAGGCGTGGGCCGAGGGGCCGTAGAGCCGCAGGGTGTAGTCGCGGACCATCCGGTCGGCGAGCACCTTGGGGCCGAGGGACTTGAGCGTGTGCCGGACCATCTCCAGCCAGCGGACCGGGGTGCCCTCCTCGTCCTCGTCGTAGAAGCGGGGCGCGACCTCGTTCTCGATCAGGTCGTAGAGCGCCGTCGCCTCGAGGTCGTCGCGGTGGTCCGGGTCCTCGACGCCGTCGGCGGACGGGATCGACCAGCCGTTGTTGCCGTCGTACCACTCGTCCCACCACCCGTCGAGGATGGAGAGGTTCAGGCCGCCGTTGAGGGCGGCCTTCATGCCGGAGGTGCCGCACGCCTCGTACGGACGCAGCGGGTTGTTCAGCCAGACGTCGCAGCCGGGGTAGAGCGGCTGCGCCATCGCGATGTCGTAGTTGGGCAGGAACACGATGCGGTGCCGGACCTCGGGGTCGTCGGCGAAGCGCACCATCTCCTGGATCAGCTTCTTGCCGCCCTCGTCGGCGGGGTGCGACTTGCCGGCGATCACCAGCTGCACGGGACGCTCCGGGTGCAGCAGCAGGCGCTTGAGGCGCTGCGGGTCGCGCAGCATCAGCGTGAGCCGCTTGTACGACGGCACGCGACGCGCGAAGCCGATGGTCAGCACGTCGGCGTCGAGCGCGGAGTCGATCCACTTGAGCTCGCCCTGCGAGGCGCCGCGCTGCCTCCACGACTTGCGCATCCGGGCGCGGGCGTCGTCGACGAGCCGCTGGCGGAGCACCCGCTTGGTGTCCCAGATCTCCTTGCCGGGGATCTTGTCGACCACGTCGAAGACCATGCTCGGCTGGTCGGCGTCCGGGTCCGGACCGGGGCGGGCGCCGTGGGTGCGGGCCAGGTCGAAGATCTCGCGGGCCACCCAGGTGGGCGCGTGCACGCCGTTGGTGATGGAGGTGATCGGACGCTCGTCGGCGTCGAAGCTGGGCCACAGGCCGCCGAACATGCCGCGGCTGACGACGCCGTGCAGCTCGGAGACGCCGTTGGCACGCTGCGCGAGGCGGAAGCCCATCACGGCCATGTTGAACATCGAGGGGTCGCCACCCTCGAAGTCCTCGGAGCCGAGGGCCAGGATCCGCTCGACGGGCAGCCCCCGGCTGGCGTTGTCACCCCCGAAGTACTGGGCGACCATGTCGCGGGGGAAGCGGTCGATGCCGGCCGGCACCGGGGTGTGCGTGGTGAACACCGTGCCGGCGCGGGACACCTCGAGCGCCGCCTCGAAGGTGAGGCCGGTGTCCTCGGTGAGCTCGCGGATCCGCTCGAGGCCGAGGAACCCCGCGTGCCCCTCGTTGGTGTGGAAGACCTCGGGCGCGGGGGCGCCGGTGATCCGGCTGTAGGCGCGGATCGCCCGCACGCCACCGACCCCGAGCAGCATCTCCTGGCGCAACCGGTGCTCGGTGGTGCCGCCGTACAGGCGGTCGGTGACGTTGCGGATCAGCTCGCTGTTCTCCTCGACGTCGGAGTCGAGCATCAGCAGCGGCACCCGGCCGACCTGGGCGACCCAGATCCGCGCGGTCAGCGACTCGTCGGCGCCGCCGGGCAGCCCGACCTCGATCTTGGCCACCGAGCCGTCGGCCTCGCGCAGCAGCGAGAGCGGGAGCCCGTCCGGGTCGAGGACCGGGTAGGTCTCCTGCTGCCAGCCGTCGCGGGACAGCGACTGGCGGAAGTAGCCGTGCCGGTACATCAGCCCGACACCGATGATCGGCACGCCCAGGTCGCTGGCGGTCTTGAGGTGGTCGCCCGCGAGGATGCCGAGGCCGCCGGAGTACTGCGGCAGCACCGCGGTGATGCCGAACTCCGGGGAGAAGTAGCCGATCGCCCGGGGCAGCGGCGTCTCCTTGGAGTCGCGTCGCTGGTACCACCGCTCGCCGGTGAGGTACTGCTCGAGGTCCGCCCGCGCGGCCTTGAGCCGCTTGAGGAAGGCCTTGTCGGCGGCGAGCTGGTTGAGCCTCGCCATCGGGACCGAGCCGAGCATCCGGACCGGGTCGTGACCCGAGGAACTCCAGGCCGCGGCGTCGACGGACGCGAACAGGTCCTGGGTCTCGGGATGCCACGACCAGCGCAGGTTGCCGGCGAGGTCGCCCAGCGCCTGCAGCGCGGGGGGCAGGACGGGGCGGACGGTGAATCGGCGGATGGCTCTCACCGGAGCAAGGTATCCCAGCGGAGTTGAACGTTCCAATGAATCCGCAAACCGGGTCCGGACCGTGTCGCGGGCGTCCCGTCGGACGCTCGTGTTTGGAGAGACGGGAGCACGGTACGTTGACCCCATGGTCGGACGTATCCCCGTCATGGGAGTCACCCCCGTCGTCGAAGGTGGCCGCTACCCCGCGAAGGCGACGGTCGGCGAGGCGTTCCCCGTCAGCGCCCTAGTGTTCCGGGAGGGGCACGACGCGCTCAACGCCGACGTGGTCCTCACCGGACCCGACGGCGAACGCCGGCCCTGGGTGCGCATGCAGCCGGACGCCGAGCAGCCGAGCCTGTGGCACGCGCAGGTGACGCCGGACGCGCTCGGCGCCTGGACGCTGGTGATCGAGTCCTGGAGCGACCCGGTGGCCACCTGGCGCCACGACGCCGGCATCAAGATCCCAGCCGGGCTCGACGTCGAGCTGATGTTCGCCGAGGGCGCGCTGGTGCTGGAGCGGGCCGCCGCGGCGCTGCCTAAGCGCTCGGACGACCGGCGGACCCTCGTCGACGCCGTGAAGGCGGTGCGGGACACCGGCCGTCCCGACGAGGTGCGGTTCAGTGCGGCGGTCTCCCCCGCCGTCGACGAGGTGCTGTCCCGGCACCCGCTGCGCGACTTGGTCACCACCGAGGGCCCCTACCCGTTCTTCGCCGACCGCGAGCGAGCCCTGTACGGCTCCTGGTACGAGTTCTTCCCCCGCTCCGAGGGTGCGTACGTCGACCCGGAGACCGGCGCGGTCGTCTCCGGCACCCTGGTCACGGCCGCCAAGCGGCTGGACGCGGTGGCGGCGATGGGCTTCGACGTCATCTACCTGCCGCCGATCCACCCGATCGGCAAGGTGAACCGCAAAGGCCGCAACAACACCCTGGACCCGGACCCGGACGACACCGGCTCGCCCTGGGCGATCGGCTCGGACGAGGGTGGGCACGACGCCATCCACCCCGACCTCGGCGACTTCGACGACTTCGACGCGTTCGTGGCCCGGGCGCGACGAGCTCGGCCTCGAGGTCGCGCTCGACCTGGCCCTGCAGGCGGCGCCCGACCATCCGTGGGTGAAGACGCACCCGGAGTGGTTCACCACCCGTGCGGACGGCAGCATCGCCTACGCCGAGAACCCGCCCAAGAAGTACCAGGACATCTATCCCCTCAACTTCGACAACGACCCCGAGGGCAGCTACGCCGAGATGCTCCGCATCGTCCGGCTGTGGATGTCGCACGGGGTGCGGATCTTCCGGGTCGACAACCCGCACACCAAGCCGGTCCAGTTCTGGGAGTGGCTGCTGGGCGAGGTCCGCCGCACCGACCCGGACGTGATCTTCCTGGCCGAGGCCTTCACGAAGCCGGCGATGATGCGGGCCCTGGGCACCGTGGGCTTCCACCAGTCCTACACCTACTTCACCTGGCGCACCGCCAAGTGGGAGCTCGAGCAGTACTTCACCGAGGTCGCCCACGAGACCTCCCCGGTGATGCGGCCCAACTTCTTCGTGAACACGCCCGACATCCTGCACGGGTTCCTGCAGTACGGCGGTCCCGCGGCGTTCAAGATCCGGGCGGTGCTGGCCGCGACCGGGTCCCCGACCTGGGGGGTCTACGCCGGCTTCGAGCTGTTCGAGCACGTCGCCCTGCGGCCCGGCAGCGAGGAGTACCTGGACACCGAGAAGTTCCAGATCCGGATCCGGGACTGGGCCGCGGCGGACGCGGAGGGGCGCACCCTGGCGCCGTACCTCACCCTGCTCAACGACGTCCGCCGCCGGCACCCGGCGCTGCAGCGGCTGCGCAACCTGACCGTGCACTCCAGCGACGACGACTGCACGCTGGTCTTCTCCAAGCGCGAGGGCGAGGACACCGTGATCGTCGTGGTCAACGTGGACCCGCACGGCACCCGCGAGACCACGGTGCGGCTCGACATGCCCGCCCTCGGCTTCGACTGGCACGACCAGTTCGTGGTCCACGACGAGATCAGCGGCGAGTCGTGGACCTGGGGCCAGAGCAACTACGTCCGTCTCGACCCGTACGTCGAACCCGCCCACATCCTCACCGTCCGGAGGCTTCCCGCGTGACCCAGCCAGCCATTCGCCCAGGCTCCGAGGGTGCGAGCACGGACAAGGTGGGTGTGGCCCCACAGCCGGACTGGTTCAAGACGGCGGTCTTCTACGAGGTGCTGGTCCGCTCCTTCAGCGACAGCAACGGCGACGGCGTCGGCGACTTCAACGGGCTCACCGACAAGCTCGGCTACCTGGAGTGGCTCGGCGTGGACTGCCTGTGGGTGCCGCCCTTCATGACCTCGCCGCTGCGCGACGGCGGCTACGACGTCGCGGACTACACCAACATCCAGGAGGGGGTGGGCACGGTCGAGGACTTCCACCGCTTCCTCGACGCCGCCCACGAGCGCGGCATCCGGGTGATCATCGACTTCGTCATGAACCACACGTCGGACCAGCACCCCTGGTTCCAGGCCAGCCGGGAGGACCCCGACGGCCCCTACGGCGACTTCTACGTGTGGTCCGACACCGACGACCTCTACGAGGACGCCCGGGTGATCTTCGTCGACACCGAGCCCTCGAACTGGACCTGGGACCCGGTTCGGCAGCAGTACTTCTGGCACCGGTTCTTCAGCCACCAGCCCGACCTCAACTTCGACAACCCGAAGGTGCACGAGGCGATCTTCGAGGCCTTCGACTTCTGGCTGGACATGGGCCTCGACGGGTTCCGCCTCGACGCGGTCCCCTACCTCTACGAGCGGCCGGGGACGAACGGCGAGAACCTCCCGGAGACCCACGACCTGCTGCGCAAGGTGCGCAAGCACGTGGACGACAACTACCCGGGCCGCGTGCTGCTCGCCGAGGCGAACCAGTGGCCGGCCGACGTCGTGGACTACTTCGGCGACATGGAGTCCGGCGGCGACGAGTGCCACATGTGCTTCCACTTCCCGGTGATGCCGCGCATCTTCATGGCGGTGCGCCGCGAGTCCCGCTTCCCGATCTCGGAGATCCTCGAGCAGACCCCGCCGATCCCGGCGAACTGCCAGTGGGGCATCTTCCTGCGCAACCACGACGAGCTGACCTTGGAGATGGTCGCCGACGAGGACCGCGACTACATGTGGGGCGAGTACGCCAAGGACCCGCGCATGAAGGCCAACATCGGGATCCGCCGACGGCTGGCCCCGCTGCTCGACAACGACGTGAACACGATGGAGCTGTTCACCGCGTTGCTGCTCTCCCTGCCCGGGTCGCCGGTGCTCTACTACGGCGACGAGATCGGCATGGGCGACAACATCTGGCTCGGCGACCGGGACGGCGTGCGCACCCCGATGCAGTGGACCCCGGACCGCAACGCCGGCTTCTCCACGGCCACGCCGGGCAGGCTGGCGCTGCCGCCCAACCAGGACCCGGTCTTCGGCTACCAGCGGGTCAACGTGGAGACCGAGCTGGAGAACGCCGGGTCCCTGCTGCACTGGACCCGACGGATGATCCACGCCCGCAAGAAGCACCCGGCCTTCGGTCTGGGCGACTTCACCGACCTCGGCGGCTCCAACCCCAGCGTGCTCAGCTACGTGCGGAGGCACGTCGCCGAGGACGGCACCGTCGACACGGTGCTGTGCGTGAACAACCTGTCCCGCTTCCCCCAGCCGGTGGAGCTCGACCTGCGTCTCTACGAGGGCGTGAGCCCGATCGAGCTGCTCGGCGGGGTGCGGTTCCCCGAGATCGGCGAGCTGCCCTACCTGCTGACCCTGGGCGCCTACGGGTTCTACTGGTTCCGGCTGCCGGCGCCCCAGCCCACCTCCCCGGACGGGAGCCGCGCATGAGCGCATCCATCCCCGACGACGCGACCGTCGCGCTGCGCGGCTACCTCGGGACCGCCCGCTGGTTCGGCGGCAAGGGGCGCGAGCTCACCGTGTCCGACGTGCGCCGCGTGGCGGTTCTCGGCCCCGACCTCGCCGCCACCGGGGACGGGCCCACCGTCGGCATCGAGCTGGTGACAGTGGCGTACGCCGACGCGACGGTCGAGACCTACCAGATGCCGGTGTCCTACTACCGGCACGAGCAGGACCGTCTCGAGCACGCGCTGGTCGGCTCCTGGACCGACCCGGACCTCGGCGAGGTGGTCGCCTACGACGCGGTCCACGACCGCGACGCCGCGGCGCTCTGGCTGGCGGCCTTCGACCGCGCCGCGGACGCGCCGTACCGGGTGGGCGACCTGACCTTCCACCGGCTTCCGGGTCACGACCTCGACCTGGAGGCGCGCTCGACGCTGTTCTCCGGCGAGCAGAGCAACTCCTCGCTGGCCTACGGCAACGACAGCCTGCTGAAGGTGTTCCGCAAGGTCACCACCGGACTCAACCCGGACATCCTCATCCACCAGGCCCTCACCGAGCAGGGCAGCGAGCACGTCGCAGCGCTGTACGGCTGGCTGGAGCTCGACGGCGACGTCGTCGGGGACAGCGACGCCCCGGTGCAGCTGGCCATGCTCCAGCAGTTCCTGCGCACGGCGAGCGACGGCTGGGAGCTCGCGCTGGCCAGCGTCCGGGACCTGTTCGCGGAGGCGGACCTGCGCGCCGACGAGGTCGGCGGCGACTTCGCCGGCGAGGCGGAGCGGCTCGGCCTGGCCACGGCTCAGGTGCACGACGTGCTGGCCGAGCACTTCCCCACCGAGGACTGGACGGCCGAGGACCTGGCCGCCCTCTCCGAGCGGATGATCGCCCGTCTCGAGGACGCGCTCGCCGTCGTCCCCGAGCTGGCGCCGCACGCGGACGCGCTGCGGGAGACCTTCCGCGCGGTCGCCGGCATCGGCCGGTCCGCGACGGCCCAGCGGGTGCACGGCGACTACCACCTCGGCCAGACCCTGCGCACGTCGCTCGGCTGGAAGATCGTGGACTTCGAGGGTGAGCCCGCCAAGACGCTCGCCGAGCGGGTCCGGCCGGACCTGGTCTGGCGCGACGTCGCGGGCATGCTGCGCTCCTTCGACTACGCCGCGCACGCCGTGGTCTCGGACTTCGAGGCCGACGAGGAGGCCAACCGCCAGATCGCGTTCCGCGCCGCCGAGTGGGCCTCCCGCAACCAGACCGCTTTCCTGCGCGGGTACGTCGAGAACAGCGGACGCACCGGCGACGGCGGTCTCAGCACCCACCAGGAGCTGGTCCTGCGCGCCTACGTGGCCGACAAGGCCGTCTACGAGGCCGTCTACGAGGCCCGCAACCGACCCACCTGGCTGCCGATCCCCCTGGGCGCCATCGCCCGGCTCGGCCGGCACGAGACCTTCGACCTCACCCCTGACCCCCTGGAGCCGCAGTCATGAGCACGGTCCTCCCCCTCGACAGAGACGTCCTCGACCTGGTCGTCAGCGGCCGGCACGGCAACCCGCACGAGGTGCTCGGCGCGCACCCGCACGACGGCGCCGTCACGGTGCGGGTGTTCCGTCCGCTCGCGGACGCGGTGGTCGTCGTCCACGGCAGCCGCCGCACCCCGCTGGAGCACGAGTACGAGGGCATCTGGGCCGGCGTCCTCGACGTGGCCGACGTCCCCGACTACCGGCTCGAGGTGAGCTATGCGGGAGCGCCGGGCCAGCTGACCGACGACGCCTACCGCTACCTCCCGACGCTGGGCGAGGTGGACCTGCACCTGATCAACGAGGGCCGCCACGAGCAGCTGTGGGACGTGCTGGGCGCGCACGTGCGCGTCTACGACGGACCGACCGGTCCGATCCGGGGCACGTCGTTCGCGGTCTGGGCCCCGCACGCCAAGGGCATGCGGGTGAAGGGCGACTTCAACAGCTGGGACGGCCGCGAGCACCCGATGCGGCAGCTCGGCGTCTCCGGCGTCTGGGAGCTGTTCGTGCCCGGCGTCGAGTCCGGCACCCGCTACAAGCTGGTGGTGCTCGGCGCCGACGACCAGTGGCGCGAGAAGGCGGACCCGATGGCCTTCCACGCCGAGGTGCCGCCCGCGCAGGCATCGGTCGTCTTCGACTCGGCCTACACCTGGAACGACGACGCCTGGATGCAGGAGCGTCGCTCCGGCGCTGCGCACGAGAAGCCGATGTCGACCTACGAGGTGCACCTGGCGTCCTGGCGGCGGGGACGCTCCTACGAGCAGCTGGCCGAGGAGCTGGTCGCCTACGTCAGCGAGACCGGCTTCACCCACGTCGAGCTGATGCCGGTGATGCAGCACCCGTTCGGCGGCTCGTGGGGCTACCACGTCACGTCGTACTTCGCCGCGGACTCGCGCTTCGGTGACCCCGACGGACTGCGCCTGCTGATCGACCGCCTGCACCAGGCCGGCATCGGAGTGATCCTGGACTGGGTGCCCGGTCACTTCGCCACCGACGAGTGGGCACTGGTCCGCTTCGACGGCACGCCGCTCTACGAGGACCCCAACCCTCAGCGCGGCTGGCACAAGGAGTGGGGCTCCCACATCTTCAACTTCGGTCGCAAGGAGGTGCGCAACTTCCTCTACGGCAACGCCATCTACTGGCTCGAGGAGTTCCACGCCGACGGCCTGCGCGTCGACGGCGTCGCCTCGATGCTCTACCTGGACTACTCGCGCGAGGAGGGCGAGTGGAGCCCGAACATGTACGGCGGCCGCGAGAACCTCGAGGCCGTGGCGTTCCTGCAGGAGATGAACGCCACCGCCTACAAGCGGGTGCCCGGCGCGATCACGATCGCCGAGGAGTCCACGTCGTGGCCCGGCGTCACCCGGCCCACGCATCTTGGCGGCCTCGGCTTCGGCTTCAAGTGGAACATGGGTTGGATGCACGACAGCCTCGGCTACGTCGAGAACGACCCGGTGCACCGGCAGTACCACCACGGGGAGATGACCTTCTCGATGGTCTACTCGTTCTCGGAGAACTTCGTGCTGCCGATCAGCCACGACGAGGTCGTGCACGGCAAGGGCTCGCTGCTGCGCAAGATGCCCGGTGACCGCTGGCAGCAGCTCGCCAACCTGCGCACCTACCTGGCCTACATGTGGGCGCACCCGGGCAAGCAGCTGCTGTTCATGGGCTCGGAGTTCGGGCAGGAGGCCGAGTGGGCGGAGGGGCGTGAGCTCGACTGGTGGCTGCTGGACAACGCCGACCACCGCGGCGTGCACACACTGGTGCGCGACATGAACCGGACCTACCGCGAGACGTCCGCGCTGTGGTCGCTGGACACCGAGGGCTCGGGCTTCAGCTGGATCGACGCCAACGACTCGGCCAACAACGTGTTCAGCTTCATCCGCTACGCCAAGGACGCGGCTGACGGTCCGCTGGTGTGCGTCTCGAACTTCTCGGCGGTCCCGCACCACTCCTACGACCTGGGGCTGCCGCTGACCGGGTCCTGGTCGGAGGTCCTGAACACCGACGCCGACAGCTACTCCGGATCGGGGGTCGGCAACCTCGGCGCGGTGCATGCGACGGACCGGCCCCGGCACGCCCAGCCGGCGTCCGCGTCGATCACCGTGCCGCCGCTGGCGACCCTCTGGCTGCGGCCTTCCTGACGCGAGAGGTCGCGCGTTCAGGTCGCGTACAGCAGGCGCCCGGGAGCATGGGCGCGTGGAGGGAAGCGCACCGGGTGGCGGCGGGAGGCTGACCCGGCGGCGCCTGCTCCAGGGCGCGGCGGCGATCGCGTCGGCGACCGTGATCGACCTGGGAGGGAGACCGTCCCGGGCGTCGGGTGAGGACCGGGAGGGGCTGTTCTCCCTCGGCATCGCCTCGGGGGACCCGGCCCCCGACGGCATGGTGCTCTGGACCCGGTTGGCCCGTGACCCGCTCGCCCCCGACGGGCGCGGCGGGATGCCGTCGCGGCCGCTGCCGGTGCGCTGGGAGGTGGCCACCGACGAGCGGATGACCCGGGTGGCCCGGCGGGGCGTGGCGGTGGCCCACCCGGCCGCCGCCCACACCGTGCACGTCGAGGTGGCCGGCCTCAGCGCGGACACGCCGTACTTCTACCGCTTCCGCCGCGGCGCCGAGCTCTCCCCCGTGGGCCGGACCCGGACCGCGCCGGCGCCCGGGCGCACCCCAGGCCCGCTGACGATGTGCTTCACGTCCTGCGCCGACTACGCGAAGGGCTTCTTCACCGCCTACCGGCACCTGGCCGAGGAGCAGCCGGACCTGGTGCTGCACCTGGGCGACTACATCTACGAGACCGGCGGCGGTCTGCGGCAGCACGCCCCCGCGCACCCCCCGCTGACGCTGGCCGACTACCGGCTGCGGCACGCGCAGTACCGCACCGACCCCGACCTGCAGGAGGCGCACGCCGCGGCGCCCTGGGTGGTGGTCTGGGACGACCACGACGTGGAGAACAACTACGCGGGCGTCCACTCCGCGCGGCCCGGCGAGACGGGGTTCCCGCGCCGCCGCGACGCGGCCTACCGGGCCTACGGCGAGCACCTGCCGCTGCGCCGCAGTGCCTTGCCCGGGGGGTCCGGGCAGCACCTGTACCGGCGGATCGGGTGGGGGCGGCTCGCCACCTTCCACATGCTCGACACCCGCCGCTACCGGGACGTCCAGGCCTGCGGTGGGGTGATCGCGGACTGCCGCGGCGCCTACGACCCGAACCGCTCGATCATGGGCGGACGACAGGAGCGCTGGCTGCTCGACGGCCTGGCGCGCTCGACGTCCGTGTGGGACGTGCTCGGCCAGCAGGTCTTCTTCGGGGTCCGGGACCTGCAGGTGGGACCGGGGACGCAGTACAGCATGGACTCCTGGGACGGCTACTCCTCCGAGCGGCAGCGGCTGCTGGACGGCATGGTGGAGCGGCGGGTCGCGAACCCGGTGATCCTGACCGGGGACGTGCACAAGCACTACGCCAACGACGTCACCCGGCACCCGGTCGGGCCCGGGGGGTCCCCCGTCGCCAGCGAGCTGGTCACCAGCTCGGTGACCACCGGCGGCGACGGCAGCGACACCACGGCCGAGACCCGGGGCCAGCTGGTCGACAACCCGCAGATGAGGTTCGCCTGCGCGCAGCGCGGCTACGTCCGCACCCGCCTCGAGGCCGGCCGGCTCACCGCCGACTTCCGGGTGCTCCCCTACGTCACCAGGCCCGGGGCGCCGGTGTCCACGCGGGCCTCGTTCGTCGTCGAGGCGGGGCGTCCGGGCCTCCAGCGGACGGGCTGAGGTCTGCGGGGCGCTGGCTAGGCTGGTGCGGTGACTGAGCCTGCCGCGACGCCGGACCTGACCGACGGCGTGGTGCTGCTGCGGCCGCGTCTCGACGAGGACGGCACCCACCTGTTCGCCGTCGAGGCCGACGGAATCGACGTCGGGGCGGTCTGCGTGGTCGAGCAGCCGGACGGGCGCGGCCGGCTGACCTGGGAGCTGACGCCGCAGTTCACCGGACGCGGCTACGCGACGCGCGGGCTGAAGCTGCTGGTCGACTACGCGTTCCGGGCGCTGGGCCTGCACCGCGTCGAGGCGCTCGTGGACCCCACCCTGGAGCGAGCCGTCCGGGTGGCCACGCGATCGGGGCTGCGGCGCGAGGGCGTGCTGCGCGGGCACGACGGCAACGGCGACGCCCGGGTCGACCGGGTGGTGCTGGCCCGGCTCGCCACCGACCCGCCGACCACCGACGCGGCCGGCTTCCGGGCGCTGCTGAACTCCTTCCTACCGCGCAAGCGCGCGATCGGGCAGCTGCTGGTGCGCGATCCGCAGGACCGGGTGCTGCTGTGCCGGCTCACCTACAAGAGCGACTGGGACCTGCCCGGTGGCGTCGTCGAGGTGAACGAGTCCCCCCGCGCGGGCGTCTCCCGGGAGGTCCAGGAGGAGCTGGGACTCAGCGTCGAGGCCGGCGGGCTGCTCCTGACCGACTGGCTACCGCCGTGGAGCGGCTGGGAGGACGCCCTCTGCCTGGTCTTCGACGGCGGCGTGCGCGACCCCGCGCTCCTGGACGAGGTGGTGCTCGAGGCGCGGGAGATCCGGGACGTCCGGTTCTGCACCGTCGAGGAGGTCCGCGAGCGGTGCGCCGACTTCACCGCCCGTCGCATCGAGTCCGCCCTGGCCGCGCTCGACGAGCCGGGAGGCCCGACGTACACGGAGTCCGGCCGCGGATAACCCGGCCCGTGCCAGGCGCCGTCCGGTGGCTGAGCGTCGCGGCCGGCTCGGCTCATCGACCGGGCGTAGAGGGCACTGCGCCGGCGTCAACGGGCCTCCACCGCTCACCCGCCGGCGCGCCGGCGGCTCAGGTAGGCGGCCTCGGCCGGGTTGCCAGCCAGCTCGATGGCGCTGTCGTACGCCGCGCGCGCCCTCCGGCTGCGGCCCATCCGGCGCAGCAGGTCGGCGCGCGTCGCGTGGTAGGCGTGATAGCCGCCCAACGGGACCTCCAGACGGTCGACGGCCGCCAGCGCGACCTCCGGGCCCTCGACCTCGGCCACCGCGACGGCCCGGTTGAGGGCGACGATCGGCGAGGGGTCGAGGTGGACGAGCCGGTCGTAGAGGGCGACGACCTGCGACCAGTCGGTGGCGCGTACGTCGGCCGCAGAGGTGTGCACTGCGTTGATCGCTGCGAGGATCTGGTAGCGACCCGGAGCCTCCCCCGTGGCGAGGCGCTCGCGCACCAACTGGTGGCCCTCGGCGACCAGCGCCGCGTCCCAGGCCTCACGGTCCTGCTCGGCGAGGGTGACGAGGTCGCCGGTGGCCGAGAACCGGGCGGTGCGGCGGGCCTCGGTGAGAAGCATCAGCGCCAGCAGCCCGGCCACCTCCCCGTCCTCCGGCAGGAGGGCTCGGGTCAGGCGAGTGAGCCGGATCGCCTCGGTCGTCAGGTCGTCGCGGACGGGATCGGTATCGGCGCCGGTCGTCAGGTAGCCCTCGTTGAAGACGAGGAAGAGGACGCTGAGGACGCCGGGGACACGTGCCGGGAGATCCTCAGCAGTCGGCACGCGGTAGGGGATGCGAGCCGCCTTGACCTTGCCCTTCGCGCGGGTGATCCGCTGGCCCATGGTGGTCTCCTGCACGAGGAAGGCACGGGCGATCTCGGGCACGGTCAGACCGCCGACCAGGCGCAGCGTCAGCGCCACGCGGTTCTCGATCGCGAGCGCCGGGTGACAGCAGGTGAAGATCAGCCGGAGCCGCTCGTCGTCGACAGGGCCGAGAGGCGGTGGCGAGTCGTCGTACAGCATCTGAGCCTCCCTCTGCCTGTCGTCGCGCTTGCTCTCGCGCCGGATCCGGTCGATGGCCTTGCGGTGAGCGGTGGTGGTCAGCCAGGCACCGGGGTTGGGGGGCACGCCGTCGGTCGGCCACCGCCGGACGGCGGTCGCGAACGCCTCGGCCGCCGCCTCCTCGGCGATGTCGAGGTCACCGAGACGTCTGGCCACGGTGGCGACCACGCGGGCCCACTCCTCGTGGTGGGCCCGGGTGATCGCCTGTCCGGCGTCGGTCATGCTCACTCGCCCAGGAACGGTCGCACCTCGACCTTGCGGTTGCAGTGCCGCGATCCGTCGGCGGCGAGCTCGAGCGCCACGTCGAGGTCGGGGGCCTCGATGACCCAGAAGCCGCCGAGGTACTCCTTCGACTCCAGGAAGGGCCCGTCGGTGACCACCGCCTCGCCCTGCCGGTTGTCGAGGACGGTGGCTGTGCTGGGGGACGCGAGACCGCCGGCGAAGACCCAGTGGCCGTCGGCCACGAGCCGGTCGTTGAACGCGTCGATGGCAGCCATCTCGGTCGGGGTGGCGGAGTCGGTCCTGTCGTCGATCACGGACACCAGATACTGCATCTCTGCTCATCTCCTGTGCTCGGGGCGCCCCTCGTGGGCGGCCTCTCACCCCTGCTACGAACGCCCCCGTCCCGATCCGACACCGACTCCCGGATTCCCCCGAGAACCTCCTCGTACGACGGTCGCACTGCCCGCAGGAGCCGGTGCCCCCGACACGTCCGCTCATGCCGCCGAGGGCCGATCTGGGGTTGACGGCGTCGCGTGCCTCGCTGTCGTCCCCTCCGGCGTGGTAGGACGGTCCGATGAGCGGACACCAGCACTCACAGGCCGCCGAGGACGGGGCGGCCGTGTTCGAGTCGCCCGGCTGGGAGGACCGGTACGCCGGGACGGAGAAGGTCTGGAGCGGCCACCCGAACCCGCAGCTCGTCGCCGAGGTGTCGGGGCTCTCCCCGGGCACGGCTCTGGACGTGGGCTGCGGCGAGGGCGGGGACGTGATCTGGCTGGCTCAGCACGGCTGGCGGGTTACGGGTGCGGACTTCTCCGCCAACGGCCTGGCTCGCGCCGCCGGGCACGCCGACGACGCCGGGGTGACCGGCCGGACCGACTGGTGGCAGGTGGACGCCCGGACCTTCGCCGCCGAGGGCCGGTCCTACGACCTGGTGACCACCCACTTCCTGCACCCGCCCGACGGCGGCATGGTCGAGGTGACGCGGCGGCTGGCCGAGGCCGTCGCGCCCGGCGGGCACCTGCTGGTCGTGGGTCATGCACCGTCCGACGAGATCACCCAGCTGACCGACGCCCTCCGTCGAGCGATGTTCCTCGCCGAGGACCTGCTGCCCGGTCTCCCCGAGGACTTCGAGGTGCTGGTGGTCGAGCAGCGGCCGCGCACGATGACCCGCGACGGGGTGCGTCTCGACGTCCACGACTCCACGCTGCTGGCCCGGAGGAGGCGCTAGCGGCAAGGGGCCGGGACGCGGTGGGACGATGGAGGGACGAGGAAGGAGAGACCCCGTGTCAGATACCGGCGGCGGCCGCGAGCACTGGGAGAGCGTCTACCGGACCAAGGCGCCGGACGAGGTGTCGTGGTTCCAGCGCGATCCCCTGGTCTCGTTGCGTCTCGTCGCAGGCGTGCCCGGCTCGATCGTCGACGTCGGCGCCGGCGCGTCGCTGATCGCGGAGCACCTCCTCGCCGCCGGTCGCGCCGACGTGACGCTCCTCGACCTCTCTGCGCGCGCCCTGGACGTGGTCCGAGCCCGGCTCGGGCCCGATGCGTCCCGGGTCAGCTTCGTGGCCGGCGACGTCCTTCACTGGGAGCCGGGCCGCACCTTCGACTGCTGGCACGACCGTGCCGTCTTCCACTTCCTGACCACGCCGGACGACCAGGCCCGCTACGTGCGGACGGCGGCTCGGCTCGTGGCTCCCGGCGGAGCGGTGGTGATGGGCACCTTCGCCTCCACCGGCCCGGACCAGTGCTCGGGACTGCCCACCGCGCGCTACGAGCCGGCCGACCTCGCCGACCTGTTCTCCGGCGCCTTCGTGCTCGAGCACGCCGAGCACGAGACGCACCAGACCCCCTGGCACGCCGACCAGCAGTTCACCTGGGTCGTTCTCCGCCGTTCCTGAGCCACCCCGTGGTGGACGCGTCGGGCTGTGACGAGCCGAGGTCGGACCGTCCGTGCGGCTCGCGGCGCGGGCAGCAGCCGGGTGCACGCAACCCCGGACAGCGGCGACCGGCGCGTGGCACACTCGATGCGGCCCGCACGGGCCCGTCCCCCTGCCGAGGCCAGGCGTCCCGCGCCAGCGCCGCCGAGGAGAACCATGAGCCACCGGACCCCCTTCAGACACGCCCGCCGCAGCCGCCTGACCGCACTGGCCGGCCTCGCAGTCCCGCTGGCGCTCGTCGCGGGCGCGGCCCCCAGCCTGTCGCCCGCCGCAGGCCCGTCCGACCCGCCGGCAGCCCGGAGCGCCGTGGCGAGCACCCGGGCCACAGCCGCAGCCGCGGCCGGCAACCCGCTGGCAGCCCGTCCGTGGGGGGTCTACAAGGGCAAGGCCGACCAGGCGTGGGAGCCCTACACGAAGTCCTCGGGACGGGAGCGCGCGCTGCTCGGAAAGATCGCGCTGCGCCCCAAGGCCAAGTGGTTCGGTCGTTGGATCTCGAACGCGACCATCGCCCACAAGGTGGACCAGTACATCGCCAACTCCACCGGCGGAGACCCCGACGTCCTGGTGCAGATGACGGTCTTCCGGATGCACCCCTGGGAGCACGACGCCTGCCGCCGGCTGCCCACGACCGCGGAGCAGGCCAGCTACCGGCAGTGGGTCACCCGCTTCGCGCGTGCGATCGGCAATGCCCGGGTGGCGTTGATCCTGCAGCCGGACGGACCGTTCGCGCTGTGCGCGCCGCACGGCTCCAAGCTGCCCTCGCACCTCGTCCGCTACGCGGCGCTGAAGTTCGCGGCGCTGCCGCGCACCAGCGTCTACATCGACGCCGGCGCCTCCGACTGGCCGTACCACGACCCCGCGGCCGCGGCCCGCATCCTGATGCCCGCGGGCATCCACGCAGTCCGCGGCTTCGCCCTGAACTCGACGCACTACGTCTCCACCGGCAGCGACGTCGCCTTCGGCACCCGCCTGGTCGCCGAGCTCGCCAGGCGCGGTGTCAAGAACAGGCACTTCGTCATCAACACCGCCCAGAACGGCAGGCCGTTCGAGCACAACCAGGCCCGCGGGAACAACTTCGACAACTCCCCCGTGTGCCGCAACCGGACGGAGACCCGCTGCGTGACGCTCGGCATCCCGCCGACCAGCGACGTCGCCAGCAAGCGCTGGGGCCTGAGCCGGCAGAACCGGGCCCGGGCGGCCGCGCACGTGGACGGCTACCTCTGGTACGGGCGTCCGTGGCTCTACATGCAGGCCGACCCCTTCGTGAAGTCCCGCGCCCTCGCGCTCGCCCGGACGACGCCGTACTGACCTGGCCCGGACGGCGCTGAGGCGGCTCAGCCCGCCGGGGGCCGCAGCAGCACCTCGGCCACCGTCGTGTCGGTGACCACGGACGTGACCGCTCCGGAGAGCAGCACGCTCCGGATGGCGCCGGCCTTCCGGACGCCACCGCCGACCAGGACGACGCTCGGAATCACCGTGAGCTCGGCCAGGCTGATGCCGATCACCCGGTCGTCCATCGCGTCCACGGCCCGGCCGTCAGCGGCCACGAGGCTGCCGCCGAAGTCCGCGGAGACCCCGAGCCTGACCATCCGGTCCCGGTCGCCGACCGAGAGCCCGTCGTAGAAGCGGGAGTCCGGCGGCTGCCAGCTGCCGACCGCCACGTAGGCCATCGTCACGCTCGGGAACCGCGCGAACGCGGCGGCGATGCCGGCGTCGGTCTTGAGCGCGGCGGCGGCCCCGGCCGTCGCCACGGTCATCGGGGCGTAGATCGAGGACACCCGCCCCCGGGCCACACCGTTGACCCGGCGGACCACGTCGACGGAGTTCTCGTTGAGGTCCCCGCTCATCCCGGTCAGCTGCACCACCTCGCACGGCGGCAGCGCGGTCAGGTGTCGGGTCATCGCGTCGATGGTGCGACCCGAGGTGACGCCCAGCACGTCGCGGTCGGTCACCGTGTCCATCAGCAGCCGCGCCCCGGCCTTGCCGAGGGCGTCGCGCACCACCTCCGGCCGGGAGTCGGCCGCGCTCACGACCACGGCGCGCTCCAGCCCGAACGCGTCGCGCACCCGCAGCGAGAGGTCGGCATCGACGGACTCGGGCACGTCGATCTCGATCCGGACCACGCCGGTGCGGAGGGCGGCCTCGAGGATCCTGCTGACCTTGAACCGGGAGAGCCCGAGCTCGTCGGCGATCTCGATGCGGGTCCGGCCCTCCAGGTAGTGCCGGCGCGCCACCACGGCCATCTGCATGGCGTCGTCGAGAGGGGCGTGGGCCGGTGGGCGCCCGGGACGCGACGATGTGCTCATCTGAGCAGCATACTCTTGACGGACTGCTCAAGTGCCAACTAACTTCGGGCGAGCAGCGGACAAACGAGCAACAACTACGCCGGTGAGCCGACAGATGAGCGGACGCCGGCAGTCAGCTCGACCCGGAGAGGAACAGCGTGAGCGACGTCATCCTGGAGTGCCGAGACATCCACAAGGCCTTCGGCGGGGTGCCCGTGCTGTCGGGCGTCTCCCTGGCCCTGGAAGCCGGCACGGTGACCGCGCTGGCCGGAGAGAACGGCGCCGGCAAGTCCACGCTCCTCAAGATCGCCTCGGGCCAGTACCGGGCGGACTCCGGGTCGGTGCACCTCGATGGCCGCGCGCTGCCCGCGGGACGGCTCACCGAGTCGCGGCGTCTCGGCCTGGCGATCGTGCCGCAGGAGCTGGCCTCCATCAACGACCTGACCGTCTACGAGAACCTGCTGCTCGGGCGGGAGATCCACCGGGCAGGGATGCTCAACCGGCGGGCGATGATCCGCGCCGCGACCGAGGCACTCTCGGTCTTCGACGTCGACATCGACCCCCAGCGACGGATGGGCAGCCTGCCGATCGGGCTGCAGCAGATCGTCGAGATCGTCAAGGCGTCCCAGGCCGGGGCCCGGATCCTGCTGCTGGACGAGCCCACCTCCGCGATCTCCGAGCGGGAGATCGAGGGCCTCTTCGGGGTGGTCCGGCGACTGCGCGAGCACGGGGTCGCGATGGTGTACACCACCCACAAGATGGCCGAGATGCGTGCGCTCGCCGACCGGGTCGTGGTGCTTCGCGACGGAGCCCTGGTCCTCGACCAGCCGATGGTCGAGACCGAGGACGACGAGATCGTCACCGCGATGATCGGCCGGGAGCTCGGGTCGCTGTTCCCGCCGGTGGGTCGCGCGGAGGACGACGTCACCCTCGAGGTGCGCGAGCTGCAGGTGGAGGGCGCCCGCGGCACGGTGTCGGTGTCGGTGCGCCGCGGGGAGATCGTCGGACTGGCCGGACTGATCGGCGCGGGCCGCACCGAGCTGCTCGAGGCGCTGTTCGGCATCCGTCCCAGCAGCGGCGGCACGGTCACCGTCAACGGCCGGCCGGTGCGACTGCACTCCCCCAGCGCCGCGATCAAGGCGGGCATGGCGTTCGTCCCCGAGGACCGCAAGAACGCCGGCGCGGTGCTCGGGATGTCCGTCCTCGACAACGCCTCCCTGCCGCGGCTCGCGTCGTTCAGCATCGCCGGCTGGCTGCAGGAGCGGGCCCGCACCGATCGCGTCCAGACCGCGACGTCGTCGGTGCGGCTGCGCAGCCGCGGTCTCTCCCAGGAGGTCGGCACCCTCTCGGGAGGGAACCAGCAGAAGGTCGTCCTGGCCCGCTGGCTGACCGAGACCGTGGACGTGCTGCTGCTGGACGAGCCCACCCGCGGCGTCGACGTCGGCGCCCGCTCCGAGATCTACAAGATCATCACCGAGCTGGCCGACGCCGGGATGGCCGTGCTGATGGCCTCCTCGGACATGCCGGAGATCCTCGGGCTCTCGCACCGCGCCCTGGTGCTCCGCGAGGGAGCCGTCGTCGGGGAGCTCGACCGGGACCAGCTCGACGACCCCGACGTGCAGGCCACGCTGTTCCACCTCGCCTCGGGGACCGCGAGTCCGCGGGCGGCCGCCCCCTCCGCCGACGACCCGCGTGACCACCACCCACCCAGGCAAAGGACCTCCGCCGATGAACAGTCCCACCGTCACGGAGCCCCGACGTCTCCGAGGACACCGGCGTCTCGGCCGTCACCGGCGAGCCGATGCGCCGGTTCAGCGGACCCGTGGTTCGCCGCGTTCGCGGTGCGGCACTCGATGCTGATCGTGGTGCTGCTGGTGATCGCCTACTTCAGCTACCGCAGCCTGCGCTTCGCCACCCTCGACAACGCCGACGACGATCCTCATCGCCGCCGCACCCTTCGCGCTCATCGCGCTCGGCCAGACCCTGGTGATCCTCACCGGAGGCATCGACCTCTCGGTCGGCAGCGTGATCGCGATGGCGGCGATGACCGCCGCCGCGGTGGCCAAGGCGAACCCCGGGCAGATCTGGCTGGCGGTGGTCGCCGCGGTCGTCGTCGGCCTGCTGGCGGGCGCGGTCAACGGGTTCTTCGTGTCGGTGGTCAACGTGCCGCCCTTCATCGCCACCTTGGGCATGCTCACGGCCGGCTCCGGCATCGCCTACGCGATCGGCGGCGGCGCCCCCATCAACGGGCTGCCGAAGGGCTTCGGGGCGATCGCCAACACGCGGGTGCTCGGCCTGCAGATCCCGGTCATCGTGATGATCGTCGGGATCGTCGCCTTCGCGGTGATCATGCGCCGGACGACGTACGGGCTGAGGGTCTACGCCGTCGGCGGCAACCGGCAGGCCGCCGAGATCGCCGGCGTGAGCTCGCGCCAGGTGCTCTTCTCCGTCTACGCCGATCTCCGGCGTGCTCGCCGCGCTCTCCGGGGTGATGCTCGCCTCGCGGGTGATCTCCGGCCCGCCGAACCTCGGCCAGGGCTACGAGCTCGACGCGATCGCGGCGGTCGTCATCGGCGGCACCAGCCTGATGGGCGGTCGCGGCTCCATCTGGGGCACGGCGCTCGGGCTGCTGTTGATCCAGACCCTCAACAACGGCTTGGACATCCTCATCGTCCCGGCGTACTGGCAGGACGTCATCAAGGGCGTGCTCATCGTCGCCGCGGTCGCGGTCGACGTGTGGTCCACCCGACGACAGACCTGACCCCGCCCGACCCCCGCCCGCCACCACCTGACCTGCTTCACCTCCATCCCCACCTCACAAGGAGCACCCCCATGACCCGTCTCAAGCGCACCGCCGTCTGGGCGAGTGCAGCCGCGCTCGCGCTGACCCTCTCGGCCTGCGGCGCCGGCGACCCATCGGCGAAGTCCGACAGCGGCGGCCCCACCCCGCTGAAGATCGGGGTCTCGGTCTACGACATGAGCTCGTTCATCACCGCCGGCAAGGAGGGCATGGAGGCCTACGCCAAGGCCAACAACATCGACCTGCTGTGGAACTCCGCGAACCTCGACGTGTCGACCCAGGCCAGCCAGGTCGACCAGTTCGTCAACGCCAAGGTGGACGCGATCGTGGTCGTCCCGGTGCAGGCCGACTCCCTCCAGCCGCAAGTGGGCGCGGCCAACGCCGCCGACATCCCGGTCGTGCCGGTGAACGCCGCGCTGAACAACCCGTCGGTGGCCGGCAACGTCCAGCCCGACGACGTCAAGGCCGGCGAGGAGGAGATGCAGATGATGGCCGACAAGCTGGGCGGCAAGGGCAACATCGTCATCCTGCAGGGCCCGCTCGGCCAGTCCGGCGAGATCGACCGGCAGAAGGGCATCGACAACGTCCTCGCCAAGAACCCCGGCATCAAGGTGCTCGCGAAGGACACCGCGAACTGGAAGCGCGACGAGGCGGTCAACAAGACCAAGAACTGGGTCTCGGCCTTCGGGGACAGGCTGGACGCGGTCGTCGCGCAGAACGACGACATGGGCCTGGGTGCCCTGCAGGCGCTCAAGGAGGCCGGTCGCACCGAGGTGCCCATCGTCGGCATCGACGGCATCGAGGACGGGCTCAACGCCGTGAAGTCCGGCGCCTTCATCGGCACCATGCTGCAGAACGGCACCGTGGAGCTGTCCTCGGGGCTGGCCGTCGCCGCGGCCATCGCCCGCGGCGAGAAGGTGGACAAGGAGCCGGTCTACATCATGCCGAGGATCACCAAGGCCAACGTGGACGTGGCCATGAAGCACGTCGTGACCGACCGTGCGGCGTTCCTCGACGCGCTGCCCGAGCTGACGTCGAAGAACCTCGAGACCGGGAACATCGCCTACGAGGGCATCGCCGGCCAGAAGGGCTGACCCCGATGACCAGCCAGGCAGACACCAGCGACGTGCAGGTCCGGCATACCGGCCGGGTCGCCGTCGTCACCGGCGGCGGGTCCGGGATCGGAGCCTCGATCGCGAGGCTTCTCGGAGCCCAGGGCGCGACCGTCGCCGTCCTCGACCAGGACCTCGGGGCCGCCACCGGCACCGCGGAGTCGGTCGAGGGGGCACGCGCGTACGCCTGCGACGTCGGCGACCGCGGCTCGGTCCGGGCGGCCGTCGCGTCGCTCCGCTCCGACCTCGGGGATCCCGACGTGCTCGTGAACTGCGCGGGGGTGGTCCGGCTGGCGCCGGCCGAGGACCTCGACGACACGGCGTGGGACCTGACCTTGCGGGTCAACCTGACCGGCACGTTCCTGGTCAGCCAGGAGGTGGGCCGCCGGATGCTCGCGCGCGGCACCGGACGCATCGTGAACCTGGCGTCCCAGGCCGGGTCGGTGGCGCTCGCCGAGCACGTGGCCTACTCCGCCTCGAAGTTCGGGGTGATCGGGCTGACCAAGGTGCTCGCCTCCGAGTGGGCGGGCCGCGGCGTCACGGTGAACGCGGTCTCCCCCACGGTGGTCCTCACCCCGCTGGGGAAGCAGGCGTGGGACGGCCCGCGGGGGGACGCGCTCCGGCAGCAGATCCCCGTCGGCCGGTTCGCGGAGCCTGAGGAGATCGCTGCCGTGGTCTCGTTCCTGGCCTCGGACGCCGCCGGCATGATCAACGGGGCGGACGTCCTCGTCGACGGGGGCTACACGGTGCGCTGACGCCGCCGGCGGTGGACGGGCTGGCGACCAGCCTGGTCAGAACAGCGCGGACGCGAGCATCTGACGGCCCTTGAGCACGCGGGGGTCGTCGTTGCCGACCGCGGCGAACAGGCCCAGCAGGTGGGTGCGGACCTGGTCGCGCTCGGCCCCGGCCGTACGGCGGACCAGGTCGATCAGCCGCGCGAAGGCGTCGTCGACGTGACCACCGAGCATGTCGAGGTCGGCGACCAGCGTCTGCGCGGCCAGGTCGTCCTGGTCGGCCGCCGCCGCGGCGCGGGCGGCGGGCACGTCGACGTCCTGGGTGCGCTGCAGCAGCCGGGCCATCGCCAGGCCGCCGGCCGCCTCGACGTCGGCGGGGTTCGCGTCCACGAGTCGCTGGTACTCGCCGACCGCGCCGTCGATGTCGCCGGCGGCCAGGGCGTCCTGGGCCGGGGCGTAGCGCGGGTCGACGTACTCCTCGTCGGCGCTGTCCGCGGCCGGGGCGGAGGCGAGCGGCTGGTGCCGGCCGGTGACGCCCTGGGTGGCCATCTGCTCCAGCACCTGGCTGAGCAGCGCGCGCAGGTCGTCGATGGGCGGGGCGTCCTGGAGCAGCGGCATCATCCGGCCCTGCACCACCAGGGCGACCAGCGGCACCGAGGGGACCTGCAGCATCTGCGCGAGCTGGGGGGAGGCGTCCACGTCGACCTTGCCGACCAGGAACCTGCCGTCGAACTCGTCGGCCAGCAGGTCCAGGTCAGCCGCCATCTGCGCGCTCGCGGGGGCCTGGGTCCGCGAGTAGACCACCAGCACCACCGGGGCGGTCATCGAGGCCTCGAGGTGCCCCTGGATGTTCTGCTCGTCGAGGTCGACCGAGTAGGACCCGGCCCCGGTCGCCGGCTGCCCGGAGCGCGGCGGTGCCGCAGGCGTCGCGGGCCGCTTGAGCGCGGACAGGTCGACGGCACCGGGACGCGAGAAAGGCTGCTGTGTCATGCCCCTATCTTGTCCGATGCCGTCTCCGGCTCCCAACCAAGGGTGCGGGTCAGAAGCGGGCGGGCTCCCGGTACTCGCCCCACTCCGCGCGCAGCACGTCGCAGATCTCCCCGAGCGTCGCCTCCACCCGGCACGCCTCGAGCATCACGGGCACCAGGTTCTCGTCCGTGCGCGCCACCTCGGCGAGCCGGGTCAGGGCCGCCTGGACCGCGTCCGCGTCGCGCTCCGCCCGGCGACCGGCCAGCTCGCGGACCTGCTCGACCTCGACCTCGTGGGAGACCCGCAGGATCTCCAGGTCGTGGGTCACCGACTCCTGGTGGCAGTTGACGCCGACGATCCGCTTCTCGCCCTTCTCCAGCGCGGTCTGGTAGACGAAGGCCGCCTCGGCGATCTCCGACATGAACCAGCCCTCCTCGATCCCCCGCAGGATGCCCTTGGTCATCGGCCAGGCGTTGGCGTTCCGCGCCTGGGCGGTGGTGCCCTCGGCCACCTGGGCCGCCAGCGCGGCGTGGTCGCGGGCCGAGCCGGTCCACCCGCCCTGGGAGAGGATCCGGTCGAAGATCGCGTACGTCTCCGCCTCGATCTGGTCGGTCAGCGCCTCGACGTACCAGGACCCGCCGAGCGGGTCCGCGACGTTGACGACGCCGGTCTCCTCCATGATCACCTGCTGGGTGCGCAGCGCGATCTCGGCTGCCTGCTCGCTCGGCAGCGCCAACGTCTCGTCGAGCGCGTTGGTGTGCAGCGAGTTCGTCCCGCCGAGGACGGCCGCAAGCGCCTGGATGCCGGTCCGGACGACGTTGTTGTACGGCTGCTGGGCGGTGAGCGAGACGCCGGCGGTCTGGGTGTGGAAGCGCAGCCACTGGGCCTTCTCGGTGCGAGCGCCGTAGACGTCGCGCAGCCAGGTCGCCCAGATCCGGCGCGCCGCCCGGAACTTGGCGATCTCCTCGAAGAAGTCCAGGTGGCTGTCGAAGAAGAAGGACAGCCCGGGCGCGAAGTCGTCGACGTCCAGGCCCCGTGACAGGCCGAGCTCGACGTAGCCGAAGCCGTCCGCGAGGGTGAACGCGAGCTCCTGCGCGGCCGTCGACCCGGCCTCGCGGATGTGGTAGCCGGAGACCGAGAGCGGCTTGTACGCCGGGATCTCGCTCGCGCAGTGCTCCATCAGGTCGCCGATCAGGCGCAGGTGCGGCTCCGGCGGGAACAGCCACTCCTTCTGCGCGATGTACTCCTTGAAGATGTCGGTCTGCAGGGTGCCGTTCAACGTGGAGAGGTCCACCCCCTGGCGCTCCGCGCTGACCAGCATCATGCAGAAGACCGGCACGGCCGGTCCCGAGATCGTCATCGAGGTGGTCACCTCGCCCAGTGGGATGCCCGAGAACAGCACGTCCATGTCCGCGGCGGTGTCCACCGCGACCCCGCAGTGCCCGACCTCGCCCAGGCTCTGCGGGTCGTCGGAGTCGCGTCCCATCAGCGTCGGCATGTCGAAGGCGACCGAGAGCCCGCCACCCCCGCGGTTGAGGATCATCTTGTACCGGTCGTTGGTCTGCTGGGCGTTGCCGAACCCGGCGAACTGGCGGATCGTCCAGGCCCGGCCGCGGTAGCCGGTGGGGTACAGGCCCCGGGTGAAGGGGAACTCCCCGGGCCACTCGCTGTCGTCGGTGCCGTACGCCGGCTCGACCTCGACCCCGGACAGCGTGGTGAAGTCGGTGTCACGGACCCGGGACCGGGCGTAGCGCTCCGCCCAGCGGTCCCGTGCGGACAGGTCGGCCATGGTGCCTCCAAGTGATAGCCCTACCAGATAGTAGGACGTCCTACTATCGGTGTCGACCTGGGCTAGAAGTCGCCGGCCGCCTCACGGACCGGGCGGAGCAGCGTGGACAGCGCGGTCAGGTCGTCGGCCGGCAGCGCGCCCAGCGCGAAGCGCGCCGCGACCAGGTCGGCGGTGGCGGCCTCGACGACGGCCCGGCCGGCGTCGGTGATCTCCGCGAGCACGGCCCGGCCGTCCCGGGGGTGCCGGCGCCGGACCACGTGGCCGGCCGCCTCGAGACGGTCCACGATGGAGGTCACCGAGGTGGGGTGGACCTGCAGACGCTCCCCCATCTTGCCCAGCGGCAGCGACCCGGCCCGGGAGAACACCAGCAGCACCAGCGCCTCGTAGCGGGCGAAGGTCAGGCCGTGCGGCCGGAGGATCTCGTCGAGCTGCGCGAGCACCAGCTGCTGCACGCGCATCAGGGACGTCACCGCGTGCATCTGCTCCACGGCGTCCCAGCGCGACGACCACTGCCGGGCCGCCTCGTCGATCGGGTCGAAGCCGAGCCGGTGCGACCGCGGCCTGGTCACGGCTTCCGCTCGGTGCGTGACCGCTTGAGCAGCAGCACCTGGAGTCGCTGGATGGTCTGGTCGCGCCGCAGCGGCCTCCCCACGAACCGGATGTCGCGCAGCCCCTGCTCCTGTGCCGCGGACTCGAAGGTGAAGTGGCCGTAGCGCAGCAGCAGGCCCAGCGAGGGCTGGTTGACGGTGATGTCGAGGATCCGGGACAGCGGCGTGGTGGCGTGCCGGCTGGACAGCACCCCGGTCACCCGGAAGACCCGCATGTTCGTGATCACGAAGACGTCCAGGAACTCCACCAGCGCCCGCCAGCCCGCGTGCACGGCGATCCCGGCCGCGACCAGGATCAGCAGCCACGCCGCGTCCGGCGAGGACAGCGCCGCGGCGTACAGCACCAGCAGGGCCAGCCCCAGCTCCAGGCCGGGCAGGACGTAGACGACCCAGTGGTGGTGGACCTCGTCCACGATGTCCTCCAGCGAGTCGTCGTCGCGCAGCAGCCGCCGGCGGACCCGCCCGTCACGGATCCGGCGCAACGCCGAGAGTCCTGGAGCGGACACCCGGGGCTACTTCTTGAACAGCGCGCTGATGAACGCGATGACCGCGTTGAACGCGTCACCGACGACGCCTCCGGCGCCCCGCACGACTCCGGCCGCGTCCTGCGGCTGGGTCAGCAGGTAGAACAGCGCGAAGGCGATCACGACGCCGCCCAGCAGCTTCTTCATCCTGCCCTCACTCCGATCACGTGGACTCCGATGCTATTCCTAGCAAAGCCGGGCGGCCAGGTGACGGAGGCGCGCGGCGCGGTTGTCGTCCGGCCCGGCGCGGATGGTCCGGAGGCGGCGGGGTACCGGCGCGCCATGGACGACAAGACCATCGAGGCCGTCGGCAAGCTGAGCGAGGCACTCGAGACCACGGAGCGGGCCCGCGGGCACCTCTACTCCTTCCACCAGCTGACCGGCGGTGCCGACCTGCAGCTCGGCGAGGCGTGCGACCTGCTGCGCGAGGCCGGCCACGAGCAGGTCGCCGACCGCATCGAGCAGGAGCTGGTCGGCCGCAACGTCATCGAGGGCCGCTGGACCTTCCAGATCGTCGAGGACTACGACGACACCTACTGGTCGCAGTTCCGGGCGCTGGAGAAGGAGACCCGCGACACGCTGACCGACGGTCGCCGGCATCGGTTCGAGGCGGGCATGAAGGAGGACCGTCGCACGCACGGGCACCCCCGGCATACCCAGGGACCCCAGCGCGTCTGAGCCGACCCGGTCAGGGCCGGGGGTGCGCTCCGGCCCCCGCGACGAGCAGGGTCGCGGTGGCCGGGTCGGTGACGAGGCGGTTGAAGAACCCCGCCCGCGCCCCGACGGTGATCCCGACCACCTTCTCCGGCCCCACCGCGACCGCGATGCTCACCGGGAGGGCGCGCAGCGTGTCGAGGTCGGTGGCGATCAGCCGCTCACTGCCTGGGAACGCGACGGGCTGTCCCGCATGGTCGAAGAGCCGCGAGCACACGTCCCCCACGGCCGACCGCACCGGTGCGCTCGCGGTCGGCACGAACACCGGGGTCGACTGCCGGGTGACCGGTGGCGCTCCGATGCCCAGCACCGCGCACGCCGCGGTCCGCCACTGCTCGAGCACCAGGCGGATCGAGGGGTCGTTCATCAGCCCGGCGTACAGCTCGGGCCCGGGCAGCGCGGGGGCGTACAGGAACGACGGGCGACCGCCGATCTTGGCCGCGATCTCCCGGGTGATCTCGTTGGTCTGGTACCACGCGGCGGGCTCGTCCTGGCCGCCCACGGTCGGAGTGACGACCACGCCTGGCAGGTAGGGGAGCTCAAGCTGCGCAGCCTCGTAGACGGTCCGGCCCGAGGAGACCAGCAGGACGTCCCCGGGTGCCAGCCGCACGTCGAGCAGCGCCCGGGAGAGCACCGGTGCCAGCGCCGGGCCGAGATGCTCGCTGCCGGAGGTCGCCGAGAGGTACACCCGCTCGAGCCCGAGGGCCCGCGCCGCCCGCTCGGCCAGGTCGCTGTCCGGGTCCCGCTGCGGCCGCCGCACCTCGATGTTCACGATGCCGGAGCGGCGCGCCTCGGAGAGCAGCCGGCTGACCGTGGCGCGGCTGGTGCCCAGCTGCGCGGCGACGGCGGCCTGGTTCTTGTCCTCCAGGTAGTAGAGCCGCGCCGCGGCGTACATCAGCTCGGCCGAGAAGCGGGTCCCGGAAGCCGGGTCCTCCGCCACGGGCGCGCTCACGGTGCGCCTACCATGACCGGGTGGCGCGTGACGAGGTGTGGATCGGGACCAGCTGGAAGATGACCACGACGCTCGACCCCGCCCGCGCGTATGCGCGCCGGCTGGCCGACGCGGACCTGCCGGACTCGGTCAGGACGTTCGTGCTGCCGCCGCTGACCGTCCTGGCGGCGGTCCGTGACTGCCTGCCCGCGGACAGCCCCGTGCTGCTGGGCGCGCAGAACGCGCACTGGGCCGAGGAGGGCCCCTGGACCGGCGAGGTCTCCATGGGGATGGTCCGCGACGCGGGCGCGACGCTGGTCGAGGTCGGGCACTCCGAGCGACGCGAGCACTTCGGGGAGACCGACGAGACCGTCGCCCGCAAGGTGCGCGCCGCCGTCGACCACGGGCTGACACCCGTCATCTGCTTCGGCGAGCCGGCACCCGTCCGGGACGCGGGTGCCGCCGAGGAGTTCGTGCTCGGACAGGTCGACGCCGCGCTGCGACTGCTGCGCCCCGAGGAGGTCTCCGGGGTGCTGCTGGCCTACGAGCCGATCTGGGCGATCGGCGTCTCGGGACGGCCCGCGACCCCCGCGGAGGTCGACCCGGTGCTGGCGGCGGTCGCCGACCGGGTCAGCGGCCTGCCAGGCACCTCCCCGCCCCTGCTGTACGGCGGCAGCGTCCACCCCGACAACGCCGCGGCGCTGCTCTGCGGCCCGCACACGGACGGGCTCTTTGCCGGGCGCGCCGCCTGGCAGGTGGACGGCCTGCTGGAGCTCGTGTCGATCGGTGCGGCCCATCTGCGCCACCTCGCCCACTAGTCAGCCGTTCTCGTACGTGGTGATGAGCGCGACCTTGTCGTTGGAGGCGCTCGACGGGTCGAACGTGTAGTCCAGCCACTCCTTGGCCAGCCGGCGGGCGAGCTGCAGCCCGATCACCCGCTGGCCGAAGGTCACCACCTGGCAGTCATTGGACAGGATAGAGCGCTCGACGCTGAACGAGTCATGGGCGACCGTGGCCCGGACGCCGGGCACCTTGTTCGCCGCGATCGCCACCCCGATCCCGGTGCCGCAGACGAGGATCGCCCGGTCCGCCTCACCGGCCATGATCATGGTGCCGGCCGCGATGGCCACGTCCGGGTAGGCGGCGTCCTCCAGCCCGTCCGGGTACACGCCCAGATCCTTGACCTCGGCCACCCGGGGGTCGCTGCGCAGGTCGGCCAGGATCGCGTCCTTGTACTCGAAGCCGGCGCTGTCCGAGCCGACCACCAGGCGGAGCTTGTGTGCGGTGTCCATCGTCTCTTCCTCTCCCATCATGTCAGTGAGCCGTGGCACGAGTCGTCCAGGACCGAGCCGACCGCGGTGACCACCAGTCCCATCGAGGTGGCGCCCGCGTCGGGGGTGCCGACGCTCCTCTCGGCGAGCGGGCGAGCCCTGCCGATCCGAGGCGTCAGCTCAGCCGTTGCCTCGCCCGCGGCCACCGCCACCCGGGCGGCGGCCCGCCACGCCGACGGCAGCCGGTCACCGGCGCCGACCCGGGCGTCGAGCTCGTCCACGAACGGCATCAGCGCGTCCAGCATCGTCTTGTCACCCAGCCGCGCCCGGCCGATCCGCTGCACCCGCTCGGCCCCGTCGCGGACCGCGGCCCGCAGCCGGTCGGCGTCCACGGCGTCGGCGTCGCCGAGCGAGGCGGCGACCGCGGACAGCAGGATGCCCCACAGGATGCCGCTCGTGCCGCCCGCCTTGTCCGCGAACGCGTCGGCCGCCGCGGCCAGCACCGACCCGACCCCGCCCTGTGCGGCGTCGGCGGCCGCCGTGGCCGCACGCGTCCCGCGGGCCATCCCGACACCGTGGTCACCGTCACCGGCGACCGCGTCGATCCGGCCGAGCTCGTCCTCGTGCTCCAGCACCACGTCGCGCATCGCCGCGAGGACGGCGCGCGCCACCGCAGCGTCCCGGCGCGACTCCTCGCTCGCCTCCACCGCGGTGCCGCCGACGGCCACGGTCGCGGCCGTGCTCTCCGCCCGGTCGAACACCGGCAGCTCGGCGACGTTGCCACGCTTGAAGGACGCGGTGTCCGCAGGCGCGGTCCAGTACCTCTCGAGCTCGTCGTCCAGCCAGGTCAGCGACAGCGAGCAGCCGGCCATGTCCAGGCTGGTGACCAGCTCCCCCACCTCCGGCAGCACCGGCTGCACGCCCGCCGCCTCGAGCAGCCCGGCCACGTGCCCGTACAGCAGGAACAGCTCCTCGTACTTCGTCGCGCCCAGGCCGTTGAGGAGCACCGCCGCCCGACCGTCCGCCCCCGCGGGCCGCTCCTCGAGCAGCCGGGACACCAGGGCGTGTGCGAGCTCGTCGGCCCGCATCGTCGCGGCGCCGTGGACGCCGGGCTCGCCGTGGATCCCGAGACCGAACTCCATCCTGCCCTCGTCGACGTGGAACAGCGGCTCGCGCTGCCCGGGGAAGGTGCACCCCTCGAACGCCACGCCGTAGGAGAACGTGGCCGCGTTGGCGGCCGTCATGACCCGCTCCACGGTGTCGAGGTCCGCGCCGAGGTCGGCCGCGGCACCGGCGATCTTGTAGACCGCGAACGTCCCGGCGATGCCACGCCGGTCGAGCCGGTCCTCCGCCTTCGCCGAGGCGACGTCGTCGGTGACGTAGACGATGCGGGTGTCGATGCCCTCCGCGACCAGGCGCTCCCGGGCGGCCGCGAAGTTCAGCCGGTCCCCGGCGTAGTTCCCGAAGGACAGCACCAGTCCCCCACCGCCGCTCGCTGCACGGCAGATGCGGTAGACCTGCTCATTCGACGGCGAGGTGAAGACGTCGCCGAGGACGCAGCCGTCGGCGAAGCCCCGTCCGGTCACCCCGGAGTACGACGGGTAGTGGCCGGAGCCGCCGCCGACCACGAGACTTACCTTGCCGGCGCGCGGCCCGTCGGCCCGGACGAACCCGGACGCTCCCGGGACGCGGCGCACGTAGCGGGAGTAGGCGGCGGCGAAGCCCTCGATGACCTCGTCCTTGAAGTCGGCCGGGTCGTTGAAGATGCGGGTCATGGCAGTGGGGTCCCTTGTCGCTCAGGAGGGGATGAGGGTGACCTTGATGGACTTGGTGCCCTCGGCCACCAAGTCCAGGCCCTCCTGGAAGCGGTCGACCGGCAGCTGGTGGGAGCAGATCTCGTCCATCGGCAGGATCCCGGACTCGAGCATCCTGATCGCCGCGGGCCAGCAGTGCGGGCCGAGGTGCGCGCCCAGGACGTCCAGCTCCTTGTCGTCGCTGATGATGCTCCAGTCGACGGTCACGTCGGAGCCGAACACGCTGTACTCGACGTAGCGGCCCAGCTTGCGCAGCAGGTTCAGTCCCTGCTTGACCGCCGACGGGTGCCCGGTCCCCTCGAGGTAGACGTCCGCGCCGTAGCCCTCGGTCAGGTCCTTGACGAACTGCACCGGGTCCTGCTCGGCGATGTTCACCACGTGGGTGGCACCGCACTTGCGGGCCAGCTCGAGCTTGGCCGGGGACATGTCGAGCGCGACCACGGCGGCCGGGTACTTCGCCACCGCGCCGGCGATCATGCCCAGGCCGATCGGCCCGCAGCCGGCGACGACGACGACGTCCTCGAACCTGATCGACGCCCGCTCGACGGCGTGCAGCGCGCAGGAGAGCGGCTCCGCGAACGCTGCGTGCGCGGGTGGGATGGCCTTGCTGACCTTGTGCACCAGCGCCTGCACCGGGAAGACCATGTACGACGCCATGCCGCCCGGGTTGCGCCGCTTGAAGCCGAACATGTCGTGCGGGGCGCACATCCAGTACTCGCCGCGCTGGCAGTAGCGGCACTCCCCGCACGGCACGATCTGCTCGGCGACGACCCGGTCGCCCACCTCGATGCCCCAGTGCCCGCGCGCCGCGTCGTCGAGCTGGACCACCTCGCCGACGAACTCGTGACCGGGGACCACCTCGGTCTCGGCCCAGGCGGGCCGGTTGTCGTCGCCCCAGAACTTCGCGGCACCGTGGTAGCACTTGAGGTCGCTGGCGCAGATGCCGACGGCCTCTACCCGCACCAGGGCCTCGCCGGGTCCGGGCGTCGGCACCGGCACCTCCTCGAGGCGGTAGTCCTCGGGACCGTGGCAGACCACGGCCTGCATCGTGTCGGGAAGACCGGTGGCCTGCTGTGTCGTCATCGCTGGTTCCTCTCGGGAGCTGCCGGGTCGGGGGTCACTGCTTGAGGGTGAACGGACCGGTGAAGTCGTTGATGTTGGCCTTGGTGATCAAGATGCAGTTGAAGGCCTGCTTCTCGGTCGCGGCGCCGGTCTTGCCGGTGCGCAGGTAGGAGTCCGCCTCCTCGACGGCCTTCTTGGCGAAGGTCGCGACCGGCTGCAGGACCGTGTACTGGAGCTCTCCGGCCTTGATCGCGGCGACCGCGTCCGGCGAGCCGTCGAAGCCGCCGACCTTGACCTGCTTGAGCTTGCCGGCCTCCTTGAGCGCGGCGATCGCGCCGAGGGCCATCTCGTCGTTGCCGGCGATGACGCCGTTGAGCTTCGGGTGCGCCTGCAGCAGGGTCTGCATCTTGTCGTGCCCCTGCGTCCGGTCCCAGTTGGCGACCTCCTTGCCGACCTTCTTCAGGTCCGGGTACTGCGAGATCACGGTCTTGTAGCCGTTGGACCGGGTGGCGGCGTTGTTGTCCGAGGGAGCACCGAACAGCTCGACGTACGAGCCCTTGTTGCCCATGTCCTTCACGAACTCCTGAGCGCCGACCGCCGCACCCTGGGCGTTGTCGGAGACCAGCTGGGCCTTGGCCAGGCCCTCCTGGTTGATCTCGGCGTTGACCAGGAACACCGGGATCTTCGCGGCGTTGGCCTTCTTGACCGCGCCGATGGACCCGCTCGCGTTGGCGGGGTCGAGGATGATCGCCACCGACTTGTTGGTGATGGCGGTGTCGATCAGCGTGCTCTCGGTGTTGGTGTCGCCCTTGGACGCCGCCACGTTGGCCTGGTAGCCGAGCGACTTGGCCTCGGCGGCGGCGACGTTCCCCTCGGTCTTCCAGTAGGGGTTGGACGGGTCGTTGACGATGATGGTGATCAGCCCACCCTTGGTGGAGCCGCCGGACCCGCTGGCGTTGGAGGTCGAGTCGCTCGACCCGCAGGCGGAGAGGGCGAGGGTCGCGCTGAGCGCGAGGGTCAGTGCAGCCTTGCGGTACATGCGGATGTCCTTCTCTAGACGTTGGTGCTGGGATGTCGGGCAGGTGCGGGCAGGGAGTCGGTGCGGCGGCGCGCTCGCCGTGCGCCTCAGTCGGCGACGGACGCGGTCCGGGGGGTGCCGGTGTCGACGGGCCCCGACCGGCCGGGGGTCTGCGACGAGCGTCGGCTCTTGCGGCGCCCCTTGTACTGGATCGCGTTGAGCAGCACGGCGAGGATGATGACCGCTCCGGTGAAGACGGTCTGCCAGTAGGCCGAGACGCCGACGATGACGAGCCCGTCGGAGAGGAAGCCGATGACGAACGCCCCGAGCAGCGTGCCGCGCACGTTGCCCCGGCCGCCGGTCAGGGCCGCACCGCCGATCACGACCGCGGCGATCGCGGTGAGCTCGTAGGAGCTGCCCGCGGTCGGGCTGGCCGAGGTCAGCTCGGAGGACAGGATCAGGCCGGCGAGGGAGGCACAGACCCCGGAGGCGACGTACACCCACACCTTGACCCTGCGCACCGGCACGCCGGAGAGCTCCGCCGCCCGCTCGTTGCCGCCCGAGGCGTAGAGCCACCGTCCGAACACGCTGCGGTGCAGGACGACGCTGACCGCGATCGCCACCGCGAACATCGTGATGACCCCGATGGGGACGTTCGCGATCCGGTTGAAGCCCAGCCAGTTGAAGCCGGTGTTGCCGAGCTCCGGCTTGCCGTCGAGGTTGTTGTAGGTGAGCCCGTTGGTCATCAGCAGCGCGATGCCGCGCACGACGTAGAGCATGCCGAGGGTGGCCACGAACGGGGCGACCTTGAACCGCGAGACCAGGATGCCGTTGATGACCCCGATCACCGCGCCCACCGAGCAGGACAGCACCACCACCACCCAGACCTTCGGGTAGAGGGTCGCGCCGTTGACCGAGACGCCCTGCATCAGGAAGCCGGCGACGATCCCGGACAGGCCCAGGGTCGACCCGACCGTCAGGTCGATGCCACCGTTCAGGATCACCAGCAGCATCCCGATGGCCAGCAGCGCGTAGACCGCCACGTGCGAGGCCATCACCAGCATGTTGTTGGTGGTCAGGTAGTTCGGCGACAGGATCGAGAAGACCACGATGATCGCGATCAGGGCCAGGAAGGCCCGGCCCTCCAGGAGGAGCTTGCCGAGGTCGAAGCCGCTGCCGCCGGAGACGGCGAGGCCGCGCCTCGGCTCGTCGGTGGTCGTTGCCATGAGTGGTTTCCGTTCCGTGGAGGTCATGCGACCACGGCCTCGCCCGAGGCGGCCATGATCTCTTCCTTGCTGACGTCGGCGCCGAACTCGGCCGCGATCCGGCCACGGCTCATGACGACGATCCGGTGGGCGATGCTCAGGCACTCGCCCACCTCCGAGGTGGAGTAGACGACCGCGAGACCCGCCTCGGCGCGCTCGGCGAGGAGCCGGAAGACCTCCGCCTTGGCCCCCACGTCGATGCCGCGGCTGGGCTCGTCGAGCAGGATCACGTCCGGGTCGGTGGCGAGCATCTTCCCGATCACCACCTTCTGCTGGTTGCCGCCCGACAGCGACCCGATGGCCGCGTCGCCGCCGGGGGTCTTCACGTGCACGTCCTCGATCGAGCGCTCCACGCGGTCGGCCTCGTCGGAGCGGGAGAGGAAGATCCCGCGCACGAAGGACCCCAGGCTGGCCAGGCTGAGGTTGCGGCCGACCGACATGGTCTGCACCAGACCGTCCCGCTGCCGGTCCTCGGGGACCAGGCAGAGCCCCTGCGCGATCCGCTGCGAGATGCTCAGCCCGGACACCTCACGGCCCCGCAGCAGCACCCGTCCCGAGGTGGTGGGCACCCGGCCGGCGACCGCCTCCAGCAGCTCGGTGCGCCCGGCGCCCATCAACCCGTAGATGCAGACGATCTCTCGGGCGCGGACCTCCAGCGACAGGTCGTCGACCACCGAACGCTGCGGGTTCTCGAGGTCCGCCACGCTGACGCTCTCGATCGAGAGGGCGACGTCGCCGAACTCGTAGCCGGTCGGCACCTCACCGAGGCTGAAGTGCTCGCCCACCATGTGCCGCACGATCCACTCGAGGTCGATGTCCGCGGCCGCCGCGGTCGCGGTGATGTCCCCGTCGCGCAGGACCACGGCGAAGTCCGTGACCTGCAGCGCCTCCTCGAGGTGGTGCGAGATGTAGACGATGGAGACACCCGAGGCGGTGAGGTCGTCGATCACCTTGAAGAGCACCGCGACCTCGGAGGCGCTGAGCGCCGAGGTCGGCTCGTCCATGATCAGGATCCGGGCGTCGACCGACAGGGCCCGGGCGATCTCGACGATCTGCTGCTGGCCCAGCCGAAGGTCGGCGACCAGGGTGGACGGCGCGATGTCCTCCTGGAGCCGGGTCATCAGCTCGCGGGTCTGCCGGGCCTCCTCGGCATAGTCGATCCCGGTCGAGGTGCGGAGCTCGCGGCCCATGAAGATGTTGTCGCGCACGCTGAGGTTGGGGGCCAGGCTCAGCTCCTGGTGGATGATCGAGATGCCACGGTCCCGTGCGTCGACGGTGTTGTGGAACGACACGGTCTCCCCGTGCAGCACGATCTCACCGGCGGTCGGCTGCTCGACCCCGGACAGGATCTTCATCAGCGTGGACTTCCCGGCGCCGTTCTCGCCGAACAGCGTCGTCACCTTGCCGCGGTGGATGTCGAAGTTGACGCCCTTCAGGGCCCGCGTCCCGCCGTAGGTCTTGACGACGCTCCGGGCGGACAGCACCACCTCGTCCACGGGCCGGTCGTCGGGCGCGCTCACTGGACGCTCAGCTTCGCCGGGGTGACCAGCCACGCGTCCGGGTTGATCAGCTGGAAGGCGCCGACCACCGAGATGGTCTTGCCGGTCAGGTTCGCGGTGTCGACCGGGCCGAGCACCTGCTTCTTCAGCTGGTTGTTCAGCGCAGCGGCCGCGTCCTGGTAGTCGATCTGGTTGACGAACTGGCCGAAGGCGATCGTGCCGGGCGCGTCCCGCAGGTCGGTGCCGTTGATGGCCGGCCCGGTCTGGACCCGGATCAGCAGCTTCTTGGGCACCCCGTCCACGGCGACCGGGTAGATCCCGGCCTCCCCCTTGCCCACCGTGCCGGTGAACCGGACGGAGACGATGGGCGCGGCGCTCGCGGCGACGCCGTACTTCTTCCCGGCCGCCTCCGGGCTGGCCGCGACCGCCTTCGCGAGCGTCGAGGCGTCGACGGCCCGCTTCTCGATGGCGGCCTGCACCTGGGGGAAGTTCTCCTTGCCCCACGCGGCCGCCGAGAACTCACCGGCGGAGGCGCCGAGGGTCGAGCCCTTGCCGACCACCTTGGTGCTCAGCGCCATCGCCACCAGCAGGACCAGCACGGCGGCGATCCCGATGCCCCGCCTGGCTGCGGGCGTGAGCCCGGTGCGGGTGCGGGGCGTGGACCTCGCAGCGCGCTCCGTCGGTACGTCGACCTGGGTCATGCCCTGCCTCCTCGTGCTTGCGTCGGGCTGTGTGCCACCCGTCACACCGTAGACGCGTTCTGCACAAATGTCGAGCAACTTTGTTCCGTGAGAATGCGTGCAGGATCCCGGTCCGGACGGGACCGGGAGGTGACGCCGCGCTCAGACCTGCCGCACCAGGGCGGCCAGCTCGGCCCGGGCGGGACGGACAGCGGCACCGGGGCGGGTGGTGGCCAGCGCACCGGCGGCGCACGCGAACCGCAGCGCCACGGGGACGTCCACGCCGGCGAGCAGCTGCTGCACCAGGGCGCCGACGAAGCAGTCACCCGCCCCGGTCGTGTCGACGACCCGGACCGGGAAGGCCGGCTGGCGCACCTGCCGACCGGGCTCGGACAGCAGCGCGCCCTCGGCACCCAGGGTGACCACGACCGTGGCCGGGCCGGACCGGTGCAGGGCGGCCACCGCTGCGGACAGGTCGGCCTCGCCGGAGAGCTGGGCCGCCTCCCCCTCGTTGACCACCAGCAGGTCCACCAGCGAGAGCAGGTCCGCTGCGGCCGCGACCGCCGGCGCGGCGTTGAGCACGGTCGTCACGCCGGCCTCCCGCGCCGCGACCAGGGTGGCCCGCACCGTCTCCAGCGGCGTCTCCAGCTGGCAGAGCACCGCGGCGACGCCCGCCAGCCCGGACGCCTCGGGGGCCCGCAGGTCCCGGTTCGCCCCCGGCACCACGACGATGCGGTTCTCCCCCGTGGCCTCGAGCAGCACCAGCGCCCGGCCGGTGGGACCAGGACGCCGCTGTACCGCGCCGACCCGGACGCCGGCGTCGGCGAGCTCGGTGAGCGCCCGCTGGGCCGCCTCGTCGTCCCCGACGGCCGCGAGCAGCTCGGTGTCCTGGCCGAGGGCAGCGGCCGCCAGCGCCTGGTTCGCCCCCTTGCCGCCGAGCCCCTCGGTCATCGACGAGGCGATCACCGTCTCACCCGCGGCCGGCGCGGCGTCCAGCCCGACCAGCAGGTCGAGGTTCACGCCTCCGCACACCAGCAGCCGTCCCGGCACCCGTCCTCGGCTCATTCCCGCCCGTCCTCCCGCTCCTGGGACCCGTCCTCCTGCAGGCGGGCCAACCGGTGCATCTGGTCCCTGGTCGCAGGGTAGAGCTCGACATAGGCAGCGTAGAGCTCGTCGTAGCGTGCGCTCAGCGACGCGTCCGGCAGCACCGTGAGGTCGTCGACCGCCCAGTCCGTCGCCGCGTCCAGCAGCCCGGTCCCGATCCCGGCCAGCAACGCGTCCCCGTAGCTGGCCCCGATGGTCTGCTCCGGGACCACCTGCGCCCGCCCCGTGACGTCGCTGACGATCTGCGGCCACAGCCCGCCGCGGGTCCCGCCACCCACGGCCACCAGCCGATCGGCGGGCCCGACCTCCTCCTCGAGCAGCTCGAGGATCTGCCGGACCCCGAACGCGATGCCCTCGTAGGCGGCCCGGTAGAGGTGACCCCGGGTGTGCCGCAGGGTCAGGCCGGCCAGCACGCCCCGGGCCTGCGCGTCGAAGACCGGCGCCCGCTCGCCGGCGAAGTACGGCAGCACCAGCAAGCCCTCGGAGCCGGCCGGCACCTCCGCCGCCTCGGCCATCAGGGTCTCGAAGGGCGCGCCCCCGGTGAGCTGGCGCAGCCAGCCCAGCAGGCTTCCGGAGGTCGCCATCCCCGCGGCCAGGGTGTGCGTCCCCGCCTCGACGCCGTTGGTCGTCCACAGCAGCGGATGGGAGCGGACCTCACCGAGCTGCTGGATCAGGAACATCGTGGAGCCGTACATCAGCATCGTGTCGCCCGGCGCGCGGACGCCCGCGCTGAACGCCTCGGCCCACGCGTCCACCGTCCCCGCCGACACCGGGGTGCCCGCCCGCAGGCCGGTCTCGGCGGCCGCGGCGGCCGTGACCCGCCCGACCACCTCGCTCGGCCAGGCCAGCCGGGGCAGCACCAGATCGCCGCAGACGTCGCCGGCCCACGCCTGGTTCCAGTCCCCCTCCCGCAGGTCGTACAACGGGTCGTACTGGCTGGCCGTGTGGTGGTCGAGCACGTACTCGCCGGTCAGCCGCGCGGCCACGAAGGAGCTCGACCCGTAGCAGCCCGCGGCCCGCGCCCAGGTCTGCGGCTCGTGCCGGCGCACCCACGCCAGCTTGGGGCCGACCGCCTGCGAGGACAGCGCCTTGCCGCACCGGGCCAGGATCTCCTCGGCGCCGTACCGGGCGGTGAGCTCCTCGATCTCGGCCCCGGCGCGGGTGTCGATGCCGTAGAGGATGGCCGGTCGCACCGGTCGCAGCTGCGCGTCGCAGAGCACCAGGCAGGGGCCCACCCCGCTCACGCACAGGCCGACCACCCGGTCCGCGGACGCGCGGCCCATCAGCTCGCGGACCAGGCTGACCGTCTCGCCCCACCAGACCGCCTCGGCGTCCACCTCCGCCCAGCCGGTACGCGGCAGCGACATGGCGTGCTCGCGGACCGCGGAGTGCACCACCCGCCCGTCCGGCGAGCAGAGCACCGCCTTGCTGCTGGAAGTGCCCAGGTCGACACCCAGCAGGAGCTCGGTCACACGAAGGACTCGAGCAGCGCGTCCGCCGCGGCGTACGGGTCCGAGGTGCCGGCGACCACCCGCTCGGCGAGCTCGTCGAGCTCGGTGCGGGCGTGCACGTTGCCCCAGCGGCGACGGAGCGCGGTCACCGCGATCGCCTCGATCTCGTCCCGGGCCCGCCGTACCCGGCGCCGGCCCAGCTCCCCCGAGCCGGCCATCCACGCACGGTGCGCCTCGACCTGCTCGACCACCTCGGCCACGCCCTCGCCGGTCTGCGCCACGGTCTTCACGATCGGGGGCCGCCACTCCAGCTCGGGGTCGTCCCCCCGTTCGGCCAGCGCGATCATGCTGCGCAGGTCCCGCCGCACCTGGTCGGCGCCGTCCCGGTCGGCCTTGTTGACCACGAACACGTCCCCGATCTCGAGGATGCCCGCCTTGGCGGCCTGGATGCCGTCGCCCATCCCCGGGGCGGTCAGCACCAGCGTGGTGTCCGCCAGCCCGGCGATCTCGACCTCGCTCTGGCCGACCCCGACGGTCTCGATGAGCACCACGTCGCAGCCGGCCGCATCCAGGACCCGCAGCGCCTGCGGGGTGGTCCAGGCCAGCCCGCCGAGGTGGCCGCGCGAGGCCATCGAGCGGATGTACACCTCGGGGTCCAGGGCATGGCCCTGCATCCGCACCCGGTCGCCGAGCAGGGCGCCTCCGGAGAACGGCGAGGAGGGGTCCACCGCCAGCACGCCCACCCGCCGGCCCGTGGCCCGCAGCGCGGTCACCAGGGCGTCGGTCGAGGTCGACTTCCCGACCCCGGGAGGGCCGGTGATCCCGACGATCTGCGCGCTCCCGGTGTACGGCGCGAGCCCGGCCATCACCTCGCGCAGCAGCGGCGACTCGTCCTCGACCAGCGAGATCAGCCGAGCCACCGCCCGTGCCTGCCCCGCCCTCGCCCGCCGGACCAGGTCGGGGACGTCCGCCGTCGAGCGCCGACCGCCCACCGACCGTTCGGACGGCTGGGTGCCCGTCACGCGGGAACGTGCAGGATCAGCGCGTCGCCCTGCCCGCCGCCGCCGCACAGCGCGGCCGCACCGGTGCCGCCACCGCGTCGCTTGAGCTCGAGTGCCAGGTGCAGCGCGATGCGCGCGCCGGACATGCCGACCGGGTGACCGAGCGCGATCGCCCCACCGTTGACGTTCACCCTGTCCTCGTCGAGACCGAGCTCGCGCGCGGACACGAGACCGACGGCCGCGAACGCCTCGTTGATCTCGACCAGGTCGAGGTCGCCGACCTCGATGCCCTCCTTCGCGCACGCCTTGGCGATCGCGTTGGCCGGCTGCATCTGCAGCGTGGAGTCGGGACCCGCGACCTGGCCGGAGGCGCCGATCTCAGCCAGCCAGGTCAGGCCCAGCTCCTCCGCCTTGGCCTTGCTCATCACGACCACCGCGCAGGCCCCGTCGGAGATCTGCGAGGCGGACCCGGCGGTGATCGTCCCGTCCTTCGAGAAGGCCGGACGCAGCCTGGCCAGGGACTCCACGGTGGTGTCGCCCCGGATGCCCTCGTCCTGCGAGACCAGCACCGGGTCGCCCTTGCGCTGCGGGATCTCGACCGGCACCACCTCGTCGTCGAAGACGCCGTTCTTCCAGGCGGCCGCCGCCCGCTGGTGCGAGCGTGCGGAGAACGCGTCCTGCTCCTCACGGGTCAGCCCGGCGCCCTCGGCGTTGCAGCTGTCGGTCAGCCCGCCCATCGGCTGGTCGGTCAGCTGGTCGTACAGGGCGTCGTAGGCCATCGAGTCCACGAGCGGCACGTCGCCGTACTTGAAGCCCTCCCGGGACTTCAGCAGCAGGTGCGGGGCGCGGGTCATCGACTCCATGCCGCCGGCCACGACCACCTCGTGCTCGCCCGCGCGGATCAGCTGGTCGGCCATCGCGATCGCGTTGATCCCCGACAGGCAGACCTTGTTGATGGTGATCGACGGGACCCCCAGCGGGATGCCGCCCTGGTGGGCGGCCTGGCGGGCGGTGATCTGCCCGGTGCCGGCCTGGATGACCTGCCCCATGATCACGTACTCGACCTGCTCGCCGGTGATGCCGGCCTTCTCCAGCGCGGCCTTGATGGCCACGCCGCCCAGGTCGGCCGCCGACTGGTCCTTCAGGCCGCCCAGCAGCCGGCCGATCGGGGTGCGTGCACCGGCAACGATCACGGATCCGGACATGATGCCTCCTGCGGGACGACGACAGAGCTCCTGTCCTCCGGACCCTACCCAGGCCGGCGACGCCTGGGCAGGCCCGGTGTCCGGGACCCGGGTGAGGAACAGGTCACAGTCCCTCGCCGTGTCCGGCCGGGCGGTCCACGATGAGGCCATGAGCGTCACCGTCCCCGACCACCTGTTCGTGTGCATCGACCATGTCGGCGTCGCCGTGCCCGACCTCGACGAGGCCATCGCCTTCTACGCCGACGCCTTCGGGATGCAGGTCCGGCACCAGGAGACCAACGAGGAGCAGGGCGTCCGCGAGGCGATGCTCGCGGTCGGCGACTCCGGGTCGTGCATCCAGCTGCTGGCCCCGCTGCACGGGGACTCCACGATCGCGAAGTTCCTGGACCGGTCCGGACCGGGGCTCCAGCAGCTGGCCTACCGGGTCACCGACGTGGAGCAGGTGAGCGCCGTGCTGCGCGAGCGCGGCCTGCGGCTGCTGTACGACGAGCCGCGCCGCGGCACCGCGGGCAGCCGGGTCAACTTCGTGCACCCCAAGGACGCCGGCGGCGTGCTGGTCGAGCTCGTCGAGCCGGCCGCCGCACCCTGATCAGGAGGAGCCACCGTGAAGCAGATCCTGGACGCCATCCTCGCGGGCGACACCGCGCCCGCGGACTTCGCCGCGCTGCCGCTGCCCGAGGCCTACCGCGCGGTGACGGTGCACAAGGACGAGGTCGGCATGTTCGAGGGCCTCGCCTCGGCAGAGAAGGACCCGCGCCGGTCGCTGCACGTGGAGGAGGTCGCGCTGCCCGAGCTCGGGCCGGGCGAGGCCTACGTCGCGGTGATGGCCAGCGCGATCAATTACAACACCGTGTGGACCTCGATCTTCGAGCCGGTGTCCACGTTCGGGTTCCTGGAGCGCTACGGCCGGACCTCGCCGCTGGCCCGCAAGCACGATCTGCCCTACCACGTCGTCGGGTCGGACCTGGCCGGCGTGGTGCTCAAGACCGGCCCCGGCGTGCACGCCTGGGCGCCCGGACGCGAGGTGGTGGCGCACTGCCTGTCGGTCGAGCTGGAGAGCTTCGAGGGTCACAACGACACGATGCTCGACCCGGAGCAGCGGATCTGGGGGTTCGAGACGAACTTCGGTGGCCTGGCGCAGATCGCGCTGGTGAAGTCCAATCAGCTGATGCCCAAGCCCGCGCACCTGACCTGGGAGGAGGCCGCGACCCCCGGGCTGGTGAACTCCACCGCCTACCGGCAGCTGGTCAGCCGCAACGGCGCCGGTCTCAAGCAGGGCGACAACGTGCTGATCTGGGGGGCCAGCGGCGGCCTGGGCGGCTACGCGACCCAGTTCGCGCTCAACGGCGGCGCGACCCCGGTGTGCGTGGTCTCCAGCCCCGAGAAGGCCGACCTGTGCCGCCGGATGGGCGCCGAGCTCATCATCGACCGGCGCGCCGAGGACTTCCGGTTCTGGAAGGACGAGACCACCCAGGACCCGCGGGAGTGGCGGCGCCTGGGCGCCCGGATCCGGGAGCTGACCGGCGGCGAGGACGTGGACATCGTCTTCGAGCATCCGGGCCGCGAGACGTTCGGCGCCTCGGTCTACGCGGCCCGCAAGGGCGGCACGATCGTGACCTGCGCGTCCACCAGCGGCTACCTGCACGAGTACGACAACCGCTACCTGTGGATGAACCTCAAGCGGATCGTCGGGTCGCACTTCGCGAACTACCGCGAGGCCTGGGAGGCCAACCGGCTGGTGGCCCGCGGCCAGATCCACCCGACCCTGTCCCGGGCCTACCCGCTCGACGAGGTCGGGCAGGCGGCGTACGACGTGCACGGCAACCTGCATCAGGGCAAGGTGGGCGTGCTGTGCCTGGCGCCTCACGAGGGCCTCGGCGTCCGCAACCCGGGGAAGCGGGCCCGGCATCTGACCGAGATCAACCGGTTCCGGGGCGTTTGAGGAACGGCACGAAATCTCGCGGTCGACCGGAGCGCCTCGGGGTGCCTGACGTGTTTGGGCTCCCGTTTCGGCGAGACTGGGACCACACTCGGAGGCGGAGGCGAGCAGACCGCGCCCCGAGGCTGCGACAACACGGAGGAACGACCCCATGAGCGACCGACCCGGCCTGTCCATCTTCGACGACAACGACGACAACGGGCACGAGAACGAGGCGACCCAGGTGATCCCGACCGTCCCGGCCGCCGGCCAGGCCGCCCAGCAGGCATCGCGCCCGACGGCCCAGCGGGCCCAGAGCACCACCGACCAGGCCGGCCAGGGCGCGACCGGCCGGACCGCGACCGGCCAGGGCGTCACCGGCCAGGGCGCCCCCGGCGCCACCGCCCAGCGCCCGCCCGAGCAGCGCCCGTCCCCGGGGACGCCGCCCTCCGTCTCGGGCCGGCCGACCTTCCCGGTGGTCCGCCGCGGCGGCTACGACACCGCCGCCGTCGACCGCCAGGTCGAGGCGCTCGTCGGCGAGCGGGACCGCCTCGCGGCGACCGTGACCGACACCGGCGCCCGGGTCCGCGACCTCGAGAGCCAGCTGGAGGCTCTGCGGACCGAGCTGGCGGAGAACCAGAACCCGACCTACGCCGGCCTGGGCGGTCGCGCCAGCGAGATGCTGCGCCTCGCCGAGGAGCAGGCCGACGACGTGCTCACGGAGGCCAAGGCGCAGGCCGCGGAGATGAAGCGCCAGGCGAGCAAGGACGCCGATGTGCTGCGGTCGCAGGCGGCGCGGGACGCCGAGGACATGCGGATGGTCCAGCTCAAGGAGCTCGACGAGACCCGGGCCCGCACGCTGGCCGACGTCGAGCAGGAGCGCTCGCTGGCCACCGCCGAGGCCGAGGACACGCTCGCCGCCGCCCGCCGGGAGAGCGAGCAGCTGCGGCTCGCGGCCCAGCAGGAGACCAACGCGATGCGCACCAGCGCCCGCCGGGAGGCCGAGCAGGCCAAGGCGGCCGCGGACCGGGAGGTCCAGGAGGCGCGCCGCACCCTGGCGGTGGAGAAGGAGCGGCTCACCCGCGAGGCCGCCGAGCACCACTCCAACGCCACCGCCGAGACGCAGCGGTTGGTCGCCGAGGCCGAGGAGCGGGCCGACGCCGCCGAGGCGCGCGCCCGCGAGGCGATCGCCGCCGCGGGCAGCCAGCGCAAGCAGGCGCACGACGAGGCCGACCGGCTGGTCAACCACGCCCGGCGCGAGGCCGAGCAGATCGTCTCCTCCGCGCAGACCCAGGCGACCACGTTCACCGCCGCTGGCGAGGCCGAGGCCGAGCGGGAGCTCGCCACGCTCCGGGCCGAGGTGGACCGGTACCAGAAGCGCCGGGACTCGATCGTCGCGCAGCTCGGTGCGCTGCGCGACGTCATCTCCGGGTTCGGCGACGAGTCGGACCTGCGCGGCGGCGCGTCCGACCGGTCGTGACGGGTCCCGTTCCCCGCGCAGGGCGCGTGACCCGGAGCGAGCGCCCGGCCTCCCCCGCGTCCGCCTCCCCCGCGTCGTCCGCGCGCGTGCGCGACGCCCCGTTGCACCACCGCCCACCGGTGGCGCTGGGCTTCTTCCTCGCCGTCGGGGCACTGCTGGCCTACTGGCTCGGCGGCCTGCTGCTCTCGATCAGCTCGCTGCTGGTCCTGATCCTGGTGGCGGCCTTCCTCGCCGCCGGGCTGAACCCGCTGGTCGAGTGGCTCGGGCGGCGCGGGCTGGCTCGCAGCTGGTCGGTCCTGGTGGTCGTCGCCGGCGTGCTGGGAGCGGTCGCGCTGTTCGTGGTCGCGCTGGTGCCGGTGATCAGCGACCAGGTCACCGCGATCGTCGACAACGTCCCCGGCTGGGTCCAGCAGCTGCAGACCAACCGGGTGATCCAGAACCTCGACGAGCGCTTCGACATCCTCCAGCGGGTCCAGGGCGCGCTCACCGGCGCGAACGTCGGGTCGGCGGTCTTCGGCGGCGTGGTCGGCGTGGGCCTCAAGCTGCTGTCGTTCCTGGCCAACACCTTCATCGTCGTGGTGCTCACGCTGTACTTCCTCGCCACGCTGCCGACGGTCAAGGGGTCGGCCTACCAGCTCGCTCCGGCCAGCAAGCGCGAGCGGGTCACCGAGCTCGGTGACCGGATCCTCGCCAACGTGGGCTCCTACGTCTCCGGGGCGTTCGTGGTCGCGCTGGCCGCCGGCATCAGCTCGCTGGTCTTCCTGCTGCTGATCGGGCTGACGGACTACGCGGTCGCGCTGGCCGCCGTGGTCACGCTCCTCGACGTGATCCCGATGATCGGGGCGACCCTCGGCGCCGTGATCGTGACGCTGATCGGCTTCGCCACCGGCCCCGAGACCGGGCTCTACTGCCTGCTCTTCTACGTCGCCTACCAGCAGTTCGAGAACTACGTGATCTACCCGCGGGTGATGTCGCGCTCGGTCAACCTGCCCGGGTCCATCATCGTCATCGCCGCCCTCGCCGGTGCCGCGCTGCTCGGGGTCGTCGGGGCGCTGCTGGCCATCCCGACGGCCGCGGCGATCACGTTGCTGGTCAAGGAGATCGTGATCCCCCGGCAGGCGGCCCGCTGACCGGGTCGCGGTCCCTCAGCGGGGTGTGTCCTTGAACACCGCGGTCGTGCGGTTCGCGTACCCGCTGGTGTCGGCGGTCGCCATCGGACCCGCCCACTCGGTCGGCAGCGGCACGTCGACCCCCGGTGCGACCCGCTGCACCACCAGGTCGAGCACCTTCTCGGCGTCCCCCACCCACAGGTGCTTGGCCCCGTCGACCCCCACCACCTCGGCCTGCGGCACCACGGCGAAGCGCTCCCGGGCCTCGGCGGGGCGCAGGTAGTCGTCGTGCTCCGGCACGAGCGCTGTCAGCGCCCGTCCCGCGTCCGCCCAGGCGGCCAGGTGCTCGGGCCGGCTGTAGCGCAGCGGCGGCGAGAGCAGGATCGCGCCCTGGACCGCGGGGTCACCGGCATACATGAGGGCCAGGTCGGTACCGAACGACCAGCCGAGCACCCACAGGCTGGGCAGGTCGTGGAACTCTGCGTACTCGATCGCCGCGGCCACGTCGTAGCGCTCCCCGACCGCGTCGTCGAACCTGCCCTCGCTGGTGCCCTGCTCGCTCGCGGTGCCCCGGGTGTTGAACCGCAGCACCGCCACCCCGGCCAGCGCGGGGAGCCGGAACGCCGCCTTGCGGAGCACGTGGCTGTCCATCATGCCGCCGTGCGTCGGCAGCGGGTGCAGACAGACCAGGGTGGCCACCGGGGCACGGTCCTCGGGCAGCGCCAGCTCGCCGACCAGCCGCAGCCCGTCCGCGGTGTGCAGGGTGACCGCCTCGCGGCGGGCGGGAAGGACCGAGTTCGCACGGATCGCTGCCATGGGCCGATTCTCGCGCAACCGCTCAGCGGCGCGAGTGCCGGGCACCCCAGCAGGCGTTGTGCCAGTGCCGGCGCTCGTCGAGCCCGGTCGCGGTGGAGGAGAACGTGGTGGCCAGCACCGGCCAGGCCACCGTGTGCGGGGTGGCCGGTCGGATCACCTGGTGGCAGCCCGGGCACCGGTAGGGCTTGGTGGCCGCCGATCCCGTCACCCGGCGTACGACGTACTCCTGACCGTCGTAGAGCTCGACCCGGTCGGCGTTCATCGGGCGGTCGCCCCGGCTGCCGGGGGCGCGCCGGCACTGGACACCTCGAGCCCGCTGATCCGCATGTCGGTCATTCTCGCGCACCCACCGCCGTGCCAGGCCGCTCAGGACGTGCTGTAGTCCCGGAAGCCGCGCTGCGTCTTGCGGCCCAGGTATCCGGCGGTGACCAGCTGCTCGAGCAACGGCGCGGGCGCGAAGCCCGGCTCCCGGAACTCCAGGTAGAGCTCGCGCTGGATCGCCAGCGACACGTCGTTGCCGACCACGTCGAGGAGCTCGAAGGGGCCCATCGGCAGCGCGCAGCCGAACTTCATCGCGGTGTCGATGTCGTCGGCGGTGGCGTAGTGCGCCTGGAGCATCTTCACCGCGTCATTCAGGTAGGGGAACAGCAGCGCGTTGACGACGAAGCCGGCCCGGTCCCCGCAGGAGACCGCGACCTTGTCCAGCCGACCGCACAGGGCGCGGACGGTCTCGGCGACCTCGTCGGCGGTGCTGACCGTGCTGACCACCTCGACCAGCTTCATCACCGGGGCCGGGTTGAAGAAGTGCATGCCCACCACGTCCTGCGGACGCCGCGTGACCCGTGCGAGCGAGATCACCGGCAGCGAGGACGTCGTGGTGGCCAGGATGGCACCGGGCCGGCAGATCTCGTCGAGGTTCTCGAAGAGCACCGTCTTGATCCGCAGGTCCTCGGCGACCGCCTCCACGACCAGGTCCACGTCGGCGAGGTCGTCGAGCGACGTGCTGCCGGCCAGCCGCGACAGCGTCTCGTCCCGGGCGGTCTCCCCCAGCCGGCCGCGCTGCACCGCCTTGTCCAGGGACCTCTCGACCGCGGTCCGCACCCCGGCGACCCGGTCCTCGGAGCGGCCGACGTACGTCACGGGCAGGCCTGCGCGGGCGAAGACCTCGACGATGCCGGTCGCCATGGTGCCGGTGCCGACCACGCCGACCCGGCCGACCTCGCGGCGAAGCACCGGGACGTCCTCCGCGCTCGGGGTCAGCGCGTCGTCGACCACGACCGGGCTGTCGGCGGCCTCGTAGGTGTAGAAGCCGCGCCCGGACTTGCGGCCCAGCAGCCCCGCGCTGACCATCTGCTTGAGGATCGGCACCGGCGCGTGGAGGCGGTCGCGGCCCTGCTTGTACATGGTGTCCAGGATCTCGTACGCGGTGTCCAGGCCGATCAGGTCGAGCAGTGCCAGCGGGCCCATCGGGTAGCGGCAGCCGTGGCGCATCGCCGCGTCCAGGTCCTCGCGCGTCGCCTGCCTGCTCTCGAACATCGCCGCCGCATGGTTGAGGTAGCCGAACAGCAGCGCGTTCGCGATGAAGCCGGCCTTGTCGCCGACCACGACCGGGATCTTCTTCAGCGAGCGGGCCAGCTCGGCGGCGTCGTCGAGCACCGTCGGCTCGGTGACGACCGTGCGGATGATCTCGACGAGCGCCTGGACCGGCGCCGGGTTGAAGAAGTGCACGCCGATGACCCGCCCGGGGTGGGTGGTGGCGGTGCCGATCTCGGTCACCGACAGCGACGAGGTGTTGGTGGCCAGGATCGCGTCGGCCCGGACGATCCCGTCCAGGGCCCGGAAGATCTGCTGCTTGACCGGCAGCTGCTCGACGACGGCCTCCACGACCAGGCCGCAGTCCTTGACGTCGGCCATGTCCGTGGTGAACCTGACCTGCCCGACCAGCTCGGCCGCGGCCTCCTGGCTCAGCTTGCCGCGTCGCACCGCCCGGTCGGTGGAGTGCGCCAGGTGCTGGCGTCCCCGCTCCAGCGACTCCTCGGTCAGCTCGACGCCGACCACGTGGTAGCCGTTGCGGGCGAACACCTCGGCGATGCCGGCCCCCATCGTGCCCAGGCCGATCACGCCGATGGAGCTGAAGTCCCGTGTGCCCGTGGTCATGGGGCGATCATGGCACGCGGCTCGTGCGGGGGTGCGCGACGGCAGGTAGATTGCCGCCTCGAGAGGTCCCCGGTGCGTCGAGGAGTGCAGTGAGACTGGTCGTGGCGCGATGTCAGGTGGACTATGCAGGGCGGCTCACCGCGCACCTGCCGATGGCCACCCGGCTGATCATGGTGAAGAACGACGGCTCGGTGCTGGTGCACTCCGACGGCGGCTCCTACAAGCCGCTGAACTGGATGTCCCCGCCCTGCAAGGTCCTCGAGGGCGTCAGCGAGGACGGCGTCGCGGAGTGGCTGGTCACCGGCAAGGACGACGACACCCTCCGGATCCTCCTCGAGGAGATCCTGCACGACAGCGCCCACGACCTCGGGCTGGACCCGGGGCTGCGCAAGGACGGTGTCGAGAAGCATCTCCAGGAGCTGCTCGCCGACCACCCGGCGACGCTGACCGAGGGGCTGACCCTGGTCCGGCGGGAGTTCCCCACCGCGATCGGGCCGGTGGACCTGATGTGCCGCGACGGCGAGGGCCGCTCGGTGGCCGTGGAGATCAAGCGGCGCGGGGAGATCGACGGGGTCGAGCAGCTCACCCGCTACCTCGAGCTGCTGAACCGGGACCCGCAGCTGCGGCCGGTCCGCGGCATCTTCGCCGCGCAGGAGATCAGGCCGCAGGCGCGCGTGCTGGCCACGGACCGCGGGATCACCTGCGCGGTCGTGGACTACGACGCCCTGCGCGGCATGGACGACCCGACCGAGCGGCTGTTCTGATGCGGGTCTACCACCTGACCACGGTGCCGGTCTGGGACGCCGCCGTGGCCGCCGGCGTCTACGACACCTCGACGCGCGACCGCTCCCTGGCGGAGGAGGGGTACGTCCACTGCGCCGAGGCGCACCAGGTCGAGGCCGTCCGCTCCCGGTGGTTCGGCGATGTGCCGGACCTGCTCGTCCTGGAGGTGGACACCGACCTGCTGGGCTCCCCGTGGCGCACCGAGCAGCCGGCCGGCGCCGACCAAGCCTACCCGCACGTCTACGGTCCGCTGGACCTCGGCGCGGTGGTCGGGGTGCACGCGCTCGGTCCGGACCCGGTCTCGGACTCGGACTCCGTCTCGGACTCGGACCCGGACCTCGGCTCGGCGACCAGGTAGCCGAGCCAGCCGGTCGCCAGGCCGACCAGCAGCATCCCGGTGACCCCCAGCGGCACGAAGATGTGGTGCTGGTGCACCAGCACCGCTCCGACCGGCAGCAGCACGCCCGGCAGCGCCCGCAGCCGCCGGCGCCCCAGGGCGTCGAGCGCCACCAGCACCGCCGCCAGCACCAGCGCCCGCGACCCCCACTGGCCGATCGGCCCGCCCACCGCGAACAGGTAGCGCACCTCGTCCGGCCGCGCCTGGCCGGGTCCCAGCCGCCAGGTGACGTATCCCGCGGCCAGCCCGCTGATGACGTCCAGCGCGGTGTAGGCGACCGCGTAGCCGAACGACGCCAGCACGACGAGCACCGCCACCGGGTCGCGGCGGCCGCGGAACAGCGCCATCAGCGCCACCCCGACCAGCGGGAAGACGAACATGCCGAGCACGTGCAGCAGCCACCACGTGCGCGAGGTCGCGTAGGTCAGGTGCGCCGGGTGCAGCAGGCCGGCGGCCGCGAGAGCGAGACCCGGGAGGGCGAGCGCAGTGGCGCGGACAGTCCTCACCGGGCCGACCCTACGTCAGCCGACCAGGGTCGCCACCTCGCCCGCACAGCCCCACGACAGCGTCACCCCGGCACCCCCGTGGCCGTAGCAGTGCACCACCCGGGAGCCCCCGACCTGCTCCGCCTCGAGCCGCACCGCGGGCCGGGCCGGCCGCAGCCCCACCCGGTGCCCGAGGACCCGGGCCCCCGCCAGCGCCGGGACCAGCGCCGTCGCGCGCTCCAGGATCAGCCGGGCCGTGGCCGGGTCGGGCCGCCGGTCCCAGGCCCCCTCGTCGTCGGTGCCCCCGACGACGATGTCGCGCGAGCGGGGCACCACGTACACCGGGCCCGACCCGTCCAGCCACCAGCGCTCCAGGCCGACCTGCTCGACGTACACGACCTGGCCGCGCACCGGCGTCAGCGACCTGTCCTCGGCCATCAGCCGGGATCCCAGACCGGTGGCGTTGACGACCACCTCGGCGTGCCCGGGCAGGGCCGGCAGCGCCAACCGGGTCAGCGTGCCGCCGAGCCGCTCGACCCGGGCGGCCAGCCAGCCCAGGTAGACCGCCATCTCGACGACCGGCGCCACGAAGCTCCACGCGTCGACGTACGGCGGGTCGAGGGCGCTCACCCGGGTCAGTGCGGGCACCGCGTCCCGCCACCACGGGTCGGCCTGCCGGGTGCGGTGCAGCTCGGTGCCCGGCCGCATCCGCACCCCGGTGCCCTCGACCTGCGCCAGCTCCTCGAAGACCTGGTACGACGTGCGGGACCAGGCCGTGACCCGCTCGACGGGGTAGGCCCGGTAGGGGTACCAGATCGCCGCCGCCACCGCCGAGGTCGTCTCCAGCGGCAGGTCACGCGCGACCACGTCCACCTGGTGTCCCTGCTCGAGCAGCCGCACCGCACAGGACAGCCCGACCACGCCCGCGCCCACCACGATCACCCTCGCCATGGCACGAGTCTGCCTCAGCCGCCCGCGGTCGCGCCGTGGTAGTCGGTGATCGTCACGGCGCCGGAGCGGCTGCTCACAGTCGCGACGACGTAGCGCGTCCGCCCCGAGCCCTCCACCCGGCACACGATGCGGCTCCCCACCGTGGCCGGGTACGCGGCGGCGTCGCCGCAGTCCGTCCGCGCCCATCCCTGCCGGCGAAGCGTCGTCTCCAGCTTGCTGGTCGCGACCAGGCCGTCGCCCAGCCAGGCGTCGAACCCGACCCCCTCGCCATGCGGGACTCCCCGCACGTGCACCCGCACCGGCACCACCAGCCCGTCGACCCACGCCCGGCAGGACATCGTGCTTGGCACCGCCCCGTCCCAGCCCGGACAGGCCAGGTAGTCCAGGGTGAGCCCCTGCGAGCCGATCCGGTCGGTCAGCCGCTCGGCGACCGGCTGCTCCAGGCGGTTCATCGGGCGGTCCGGCGCCGCCCGGTGCGGAGGCGCGGCCCCGCCCAGACGCGGCGGCACCACGATCGGCGCCGGGTCGCCCGTCGTCGGCGTGGACGGCGGCACCGTGCTGCAGCCGGCCGGCAGGAGGACCAGGAGGACCGCGGGGAGCGTCGGGGCAACGGCCGCTCGGACTCGCGCGAGCACGTCACCTCCACCTCGTCGGTCCCCCGTCCCGACGATAGCCAGCACGGCCAACGCGGCCCGGTCAGCGCGGGGCGAGCCGGATCTGGGCCAGCAGCACGGTGCGGTCGCTCTCGACACCCTGGTCGCGCACCAGGAGCTCCACGTCCACCTCGGTGCCGTCGCGGCGCAGCGCCGGCACCAGCACCGGCTGGTCGAGCAGCGGGCGCCGCCCGACGAGCAGGAACATCGTGAAGCCGGCGACGTGCGCCTGCCGGTAGCGCTCGGGGATGATCGACACGATCCGGCGGCCGACCAGCTCGGCGGGGTCGTCGTAGCCGAGGATGGCGGTGGCCTCCCGGCTGACCGCGAGGATCTCGCTGGCCGCGCTCGCGGCGATCACGCCGTGGTCGGCATCGGCGACGGCGGACAGGTCGCCGTGGTCGACCGACGGCCGGTCCTCGGAGGCGACGGCTTCGGCGACCGACCACGGCTCCGGGCTGCTGCCCTCAGCCTGGCGCAGCACCTGACGGCACAGCCAGCGCCGGAACGCCTGCACCTCCGGCTGGGTCGGCGGGGTGAGCACGAGCCCGGTGCGGGAGAGGTCGAGCGCCGCCTCGATCGCCCGGTCCAGCGTGGCGAAGTGCGACACCGACCCGCGCGGCACCGGCACGTCGACGCGCTCCGCGGAGACGTGCGGCTCGGTGGCCGCGCTCAGCAGCTCGTCGGGCGGCAGCACGACCGCCGCCCTCGGCACGTGCTCCTCCAGGACCGCGATCGCGTCGGTGGCCTCGGCGTGCGTCTGGATCGGGTCCTCGTCCTCGGAGTCGAGGCTGGCCAGCAGGTACTCCCGCAGCAGCGCCTCCGCGTGCTCCTGCCAGGCGGCGTGCAGCAGCAGCGGCATGTTCAGCAGCTCGACCGGCACGCTCCCCGGGTCGCTGCGGCCGCTCGGCGAGGGGTCGGCACGCCGGATCAGCGACAGGTCCCGCTCTCGCTCGACCCCCGAGAGCTGGAACCACACCACCTTGCCGGTGGCGTGCGGCGTGACGCCCCAGTCGTCCACGATCGACTCCAGCATCAGCAGTCCGCGTCCGGTGCCGGCGGTCGCGGCGTACCGGCGCGGCGAGGGCAGGTGCAGGCTGCCGTCCCCGACCTCCACCTGCAGACCGTCGGCGTCCAGGCGCCCGGCCAGGTCGATGTCGGTGCCGGCGTGCAGCAGCGCGTTCGTGACGACCTCGCTGACCAGCAGCGCAGCCATGTCTGCGAGGTCGGGACGGTCCCCCCGCTCCAGCAGCTCCTGGACCTGGCGGCGTGCTTGAGCCACGCTGGCCGGCTGCGGCGGCAGGCGAACCTGGAACGAGCTCGTCCGTGCCGGCCGGGACGTGAGACCCACCTTGCTGACCCCTTCGGTCCTGCTCATGGTGACGCCGACGCCGGCGTCTTCAGCGATGCATTCTCACCCCTCGGGAAGCCGACGTCACGCATTCGCGCGGGTTTCGCCTGATCAGTCGAGCTGGTGCGCGTCGCGGATCACCCGGAGGATTCCCTCCATGATGCCGGTCAGGCCGAAATCCTTGGGCGTGAACACCGCGGCGACCCCGATCTTCCTCAGCCGGTCCGCGTCGGCGGCCGGCACGATGCCGCCGAGGACGACCGGCACGTCCGCCAGCCCCTCGGCCCGCAGCCCGTCCAGCACGGCCGGCACCAGCTCCATGTGCGAGCCCGACAGGATCGACAGCCCGACGCAGTGCACGTCCTCCGCGACCGCCGCGGCGACGATCTGCGCAGGGGTCAGCCGGATGCCCTGGTAGATCACCTCGAAGCCGGCGTCCCGGGCGCGCACCGCGACCTGCTCGGCACCGTTCGAGTGGCCGTCGAGCCCGGGCTTGCCCACCAGCAGCCGCAGCCGGCCACCGAGCTCCTCGCCGGTCCGGCGGACGGCGTCGCGGACCCGGGCCAGGTCGGTGCCCGCCTCCGCGACCGCGACCGTCCCGGTGACTCCGGTGGGGGCGCGGAACTCCCCGAAGACCTGCCGCAGCGCGCCGGCCCACTCGCCGGTGGTGGCACCGGCCCGAGCGGCGGCGACCGTGGGCGGCATCAGGTTGGCCTCGCTCGCGGCCGCGTCGGCGAGGGCGGCCAGCGCGGCGTCCACCGCGGTCTGGTCACGCGCGTCGCGCCAGCGCGCCAGGCTGTCGAGGGCGGACCGCTCCGCGGCCGGGTCCGCGGCCTGGATGGCGGCGTCCAGGTCGGCGGTGAGCGGCGACGGCTCGGAGGTCTCGAAGCAGTTGACCCCGACGACGAGATCCTCGCCGGACTCGATGCGCGAGCGGCGGGCGGCGTGCGAGGAGACCAGCGCCTGCTTCATGTAGCCGGACTCGACGGCCGCGACCGCGCCCCCGAGAGCCTGCACCTTGTCCATCTCGGCCCGGGCACCGGCCACCAGCCGGGCCACCTCGGCCTCGACCACGGTGGAGCCCTCGAACAGGTCCTCGTGCTCCAGCAGGTCGGACTCGAACGCCAGCACCTGCTGCAGGCGCAGGGACCACTGCTGGTCCCACGGTCGCGGCAGCCCGAGCGCCTCGTTCCAGGCGGGCAGCTGGACGGCGCGCGCCCGCGCCCCCTTCGACAGCGTCACCCCGAGCATCTCCAGCACGATCCGCTGCACGTTGTTCTCCGGCTGCGCCTCCGTGAGGCCGAGGCTGTTGACCTGGACGCCGTACCGGAACCGGCGCATCCGCGCATCCTGCACGGCGTAGCGCTCGAGGGTGATCTCGTCCCAGAGCTGCACGAACGCCCGCATCTTGCACATCTCCTCGACGAAGCGGACGCCGCTGTTGACGAAGAACGACATCCGTCCCACCACCCGCTCGAAGTCCTCCGGCGCCACCTGCCCCGCGTCCCGCACCGTGTCGAGCACCGCGACCGCCGTGCTCAGGGCGTAGGCGAGCTCCTGCGTCGGTGTGGCTCCGGCCTCCTGGAGGTGGTAGCTGCAGATGTTGACCGGGTTCCACGTCGGCAGCTCGTTGACGGTGTAGGCGATCAGGTCCGCGGTCAGCCGCAGCGAGTGCCGGGGCGGGAAGACGTAGGTGCCCCGCGACAGGTACTCCTTGATGATGTCGTTCTGGGTGGTGCCCGCGAGTCGCGCGTGCACGGCGTGCAGGTCCTCCGCCGGGCGGCCGTCCGTCTGCGCCTGCTCCTCGGCCACCACCTGGTAGAGCGCGAGCAGCCACATCGCGGTCGCGTTGATCGTCATCGAGGTGTTCATGGACTCCAGCGGGATGTCCTCGAACAGCCGCCGCATCTCCCCCAGGTGCGGGACCGGGACACCCACCTTGCCCACCTCGCCCCGGGCGAGCGGGTGGTCCGGGTCGTAGCCGGTCTGGGTGGGCAGGTCGAAGGCGACGCTGAGACCGGTCTGCCCCTTCGCCAGGTTCGTGCGGTAGAGCCGGTTGGACTCGGCCGCCGAGCTGTGCCCCGCGTAGGTCCGCATCACCCAGGGGGCGTCCTTCTGCGTCATGCCCTCACGGTACGGCGACGTGACCGGTGGGTAACGGCGTTGTGAAGTAGTCCACTCTGCCGGCTGGGTCACAGCGTCAGGGGCCGAGATCGGGTAGGTCGACCCGTGAGATGTCGGCCCCGAGACCGCGCAGCATCTCCACGAAGTAGGGGTAGCCGCGGTCGATGTGCCGGCTCTCGGCGACCGTGGTGGTGCCCTGGGCGGCGAGGCCGGCCAGCACCAGGGCGGCCCCGGCGCGGATGTCGTGCGCGACCACCGGGGCTCCAGACAGCTCCGGACGACCGCGGACCACGGCATGGTGTCCGTCGGTGCGCAGGTCGGCGCCCAGCCGGGCCAGCTCCTGGACGAACATGAACCGGGACTCGAAGACGTTCTCAGTGATCATCGCGGTGCCGTCGCTGACCGCCGCGAGCGCCATCGCGAACGGCTGCAGGTCGGTCGGGAACCCCGGGTAGGGCAGGGTGACCACGTCGAACGCGTCCAGCCTGCGCTCGACGAGCACCCGGAAGCCCTCCTCGGCGTCCTCGACGGACGCCCCCGCCGAGGCCAGCTTGTCGAGCACGATGTCGAGGTGGTGGGCGCGCCCGCCGTGCACGGTCAGGTCTCCCCCGGCGATCGCCGCGGCGAAGGCCCAGGTGCCGGACACGATCCGGTCCGGGACGGTCGCGTACTCCACGGGCACGAGGGAGTCGACGCCGTGGACGGTCAGGGTGGAGGTGGACACCCCCTCGACCTGCGCCCCCATCGCCACGAGCAGCTCGCACAGGTCGATGATCTCCGGCTCCCGGGCGACGTTGTCGATGACCGTGGTCCCGTCCGCCAGCACCGCGGCCATCAGCAGGTTCTCGGTCGCGCCGACACTGGGGAAGTCCAGCCACAGGTTGGCCCCGCGCAGCCCCCCGGGCGCCTCCGCGACCACGAACCCGTGCTCGATTCGCACCCGGGCGCCCAGCTCGGTGAGCCCGGTGATGTGCATGTCCAGGCCGCGCGAGCCGATGTTGTCCCCGCCCGGCAGCGCCACCCGGGCCTGGCCGCACCGCGCCACCAGCGGACCGAGCACGCTGATCGAGGCGCGCAGCCGGCGGACCAGGTCGTAGGGCGCCTCGTGACGGAGCTGGTCCGGCACGTCGATGGTCACCGTGCCGCTGGGGTTGGCCTGCACCGGACCGTCCGGCACCGCGTGCTCGACGGTGGCGGCGCACCCGAGCTCCTCCAGCAGCCGGGCCATCACGTGCACGTCCAGGATGTCCGGCACGTTGGTCAGCGTGGTGCGCCCCGGGGCGAGCAGGGCGGCCGCCATCAGCTTCAGGGCGCTGTTCTTGGCCCCGCCGACGTACGCGGTCCCGCGGAGCGGCTGCGAGAGCGGCCCCGCGGACCAGACCTGGAATCCCTGCATCGCAGAGACTCTAGTGCCGGGCGGCTCCCCGGCGGTGGGAGCGCCTCTCTACGCTGAGGACATGGTCAACCTCACCCGCATCTACACCCGCACCGGCGACGAGGGCGAGACCCGCCTCGGCGACATGAGCCTCACCACCAAGAACGACCTGCGGCTGCACGCCTACGCGGACGTCGACGAGGCGAACGCGCACATCGGGGTGGCGCTGACCGCCGGCGCCCTCGACGCCGAGGTGGCACGGGTGCTGACCACCGTGCAGAACGACCTGTTCGACGTCGGCGCGGACTTCTGCACGCCCGTGGTGGCGGAGCCCGAGTTCCCGCCGCTGCGCATCGAGCAGTCGTACGTCGACCGGCTCGAGGCCTGGTGCGACGAGTACAACGAGGCCCTGCCCAAGCTCCGGTCGTTCATCCTCAACGGCGGCACCGCGGGCGCGGCTCACCTGCACGTCGCGCGCACCGTCACCAGGCGCGCGGAGCGCTCCGGCTGGGCCGCCTACGCCGAGCACGCCGAGTCGATGAACGTGCTGGCGCTGAAGTATCTCAACCGGCTCTCCGACCTGCTGTTCATCCTGGCCCGGCACGCGAACCGCGAGCAGGGGGACGTGCTGTGGAAGCCGGGCGGCGAGCGCTGATCAGCGGTTGAGGCGCCGCCCTGGCGGCGCCGCCTCGAGCCAGGCCAGGAAGCCGGTCAGCGCGTCCGGGCTCATCGCCACCTCGAGCAGGCCCTGAGGGGTCCGGCACGTGACCACGATGTGGCCCAGGTAGAGCGAGTACGCCTCCACCCCCTCGGCGTCGCGCCGCCCGACGTACTCCAGGTCGGAGCGCGAGTAGCGGAACCGCGGCCGGGGGGCCAGCGAGAAGATCCGGAACCACTCGAGGTCGTCGCCGGTGTAGCGACCCACCCCGAGAACCCAGCCGCGTCCGGCCCTTCCGGGCCGGACGCGGACGCTGAACTCGAAGGTGCCTCCGTGCCGGGACAACCCCCGGCGACGGACGACCAGGGCGAGACCGTAGAGCAGCACCAGGAACAGCAGGACCCCAGCGGAGTCAGCCAGCCATTCCCAGAGCGGCACTACCGTCCCTCGGCAGACCCGTCGGACCGGCGTGCGGACGCCGGCGCGTTCTCGTCCAACCGGCGCTTGGCCTCCTCGAAGTCGCTCTCGTGGGAGATCTCGGCGCGGTCGCACAGGATGGACACCTGGTTGTTCGCCACCGAGATGAAGCCTCCGTCGATGGCGGCCACCCAGTGGCCGTCGTCGGCGGTGCGTACGTCGACCTGGCCGGGCTCGAGGACCGACAGCAGCGGCGTGTGGTTCGCCATGATGCCGATCTCCCCGGCCAGGGTGCGGGTGTTGATCACGGTCGCCTCCCCGGACCAGAGCTGCCGGTCCGCGGCGACGAGTGCGACGTGCATGGTGTTCGCCATCACATGCTCTTCTGGATCTCGTCCCACTTGCGCTCGACGTCGTCGAGCCCACCGCACATGAAGAACGCCTGCTCCGCGACGTGGTCGTACTCGCCGTCGCAGATCTTGTTGAACGCCTCGATGGTGTCCTCGACGGGGACCGTCGAGCCCTCGATGCCGGTGAACTGCTTGGCGACGTAGGTGTTCTGCGAGAGGAACCGCTGGATGCGGCGCGCCCGCGACACGATCACCTTGTCCTCCTCGGACAGCTCGTCCACCCCGAGGATCGCGATGATGTCCTGCAGCTCCTTGTTGCGCTGCAGGATGCCCTTGACCCGGATCGCGGCGTCGTAGTGCTCCCGCCCGATGTAGGCCGGGTCGAGGATCCGCGAGGTCGAGGTCAGCGGGTCCACGGCCGGGTAGATGCCCTGCGACGCGATCTCGCGGGACAGCTCGGTGGTCGCGTCGAGGTGCGCGAACGTGGTGGCCGGCGCCGGGTCGGTGTAGTCGTCGGCGGGCACGTAGATCGCCTGCATCGAGGTGATCGAGTGACCGCGCGTCGAGGTGATCCGCTCCTGCAGCACGCCCATCTCGTCGGCGAGGTTGGGCTGGTAGCCCACCGCGGAGGGCATCCGGCCGAGCAGCGTGGAGACCTCGGACCCGGCCTGCGTGAAGCGGAAGATGTTGTCGATGAACAGCAGCACGTCCTGGCCCTGCACGTCGCGGAAGTACTCCGCCATCGTCAGCGCGGACAGCGCCACCCGCAGCCGGGTGCCCGGCGGCTCGTCCATCTGGCCGAACACCAGGGCGGTCTGGCCGATGACGCCGGCCTCCTCCATCTCCGCGATCAGGTCGTTGCCCTCGCGGGTGCGCTCGCCGACCCCGGCGAACACCGACACGCCGCCGTGGTCCCTGGCGACCCGGGCGATCATCTCCTGGATCAGCACGGTCTTGCCCACGCCGGCACCGCCGAACAGGCCGATCTTGCCGCCCTCGACGTACGGGGTCAGCAGGTCGATGACCTTGATGCCGGTCTGGAACATCTCGGTCTTCGCCTCGAGCTGGTCGAAGGCGGGGGCCTTGCGGTGGATCCCCCAGCGCTCCTTGACCTCGAGCGTCTCGCCCTCGCTCGAGGTTCAGGCAGTCCCCGGTCGCGTTGAACACGTGACCCTTGGTGATGTCGCCGACCGGGACGCTGATCGGGCCGCCGGTGTCGGTGACCTGCGGCGCCGCGGACCAGCCCGTCGGTGGGGCGCATGGAGATGCACCGCACCATGCCCTCGCCGATGTGCAGCGAGACCTCGAGGGTGATCGTGACGGTCTCCTCACCGAGGGTGAGGTCGACCTTGAGCGCGTTGTACATCTCGGGGATCGAGTCCATGGGGAACTCGACGTCGACGACCGGGCCGATGACCCGGGCGACCCGTCCGACGGCGCCGCCCTTCGCTTCGGTGGACTCGGTCTCGCTGATCGTGGCAGTCATCTCTCTCACTCACTCCCGGCGTTCGCGTCGGCCAGCGCGTTGACGCCACCGACGATCTCGCTGATTTCCTGGGTGATGCCGGCCTGACGGGCCTGGTTGGCGATTCGGGTGTACTTCTTGATGAGCTCTTCGGCGTTGTCCGTAGCCGACTTCATCGCCTTCTGGCGTGCCGCGAGCTCGGAGGCCGCGGCCTGCAGGAGCGCGAAGTAGATCCGGCTCTGCACGTACTTCGGCAGCAGCTCGTCGAGCACCTCGGCGGCGTTCGGCTCGAACTCGAAGAGCGGCAGGACCTGGTCCTCGGTCGGGCTTCTCCTCGCTCTCGACGACCTCGAGCGGGAGCAGCCGGATGTCGGTCGGCTCCTGCACCAGCATCGACCGGAAGCGCGTGAACACGACGTGCACCTCGTCGACCGCGGGCAGCGTCGGCGCTGCTCGTCGGCGTCGCCGACGCGCTCAGCCGCCTCGGTGCCCGCGACGAACGAGGCGATCAGCGTCTCGCCGATCTCGCTGGCCACCTCGTAGGTCGGCTGGTCCGAGTGCCCGATCCACGAGTCCATGACCGTCGCGGCGGCGGAAGGCGAAGTAGGCGACGCCCTTGCGTCCGGAGACGTAGATGTCGACCTCCTTGCCCTCGCCGCGGAGCTTCTCGGCGAGCCGCTCGGCCTCCTTGATGACACCCGAGGAGTAGGCGCCGGCCAGACCGCGGTCGCTGGTGACGACCAGGATCGCGGCCCGGTTGCACTCGCTCCGGCTCGGTGGTCAGCGGGTGGTCGACGTTGGAGTACGTCGCCACCGCCGAGACCGCCCGGGTCAGCTCGCGGGCGTACGGCGCCGCGGCCTGAGCCCGCTGCTGCGCCTTGATGATCCGGGACGCAGCGATGAGCTCCATGGCGCGGGTGATCTTCTTCGTCGACTCGACGGAGCGGATCCGCGCTCGGTACTCGCGCAGCGATAGGGCCATCGGTCAGCCCCGCTTCTGCTTGACGATCTGCTCCTGCTCGACGGCCTCGTCGGCAGGGCCTCGTGCTCCTCGCGGCCGGCCCTGATCGAGCTGCCGTCCGAGGTCTCGAACTGGTCGGAGAACGCGTCGAACGCCCGCTCGACGGCGGACGTCGTGTCGTCGTCCCAGTTGTTCGTCTCCCGGATGCCCTCGAGGATGCCCGACTCCTGGCGACGCAGGTAGTCGAGGAACTCGTTCTCGAAGCGCAGCACGTCGTCGGCGGGCACGTTGTCCAGCTTGCCCGACGTACCGGTCCACATGGAGACCGCCATCTCCTCGACCGGGTACGGCGAGTAGGCGGGCTGCTTGAGCAGTGCCATCAGGCGCTGGCCGCGGTCGAGCTGCTGGCGCGAGGCGGCGTCGAGGTCGGAGGCGAACATCGCGAACGCCTCCATCGCCCGGAACTGGGCCAGGTCCACCTTCAGCGAGCCGGTGACCTTCTTCATGGCCTTGGTCATCGCCGCGCCGCCGACCCGGGACACCGAGACGCCGACGTCGATGGCGGGGCGCTGGTTGGCGTTGAACAGGTCGGACTGCAGGAAGATCTGACCGTCGGTGATCGAGATGACGTTGGTCGGGATGAACGCCGAGACGTCGTTGGCCTTCGTCTCGATGATCGGCAGACCGGTCATCGAGCCCGCGCCCATCGCGTCGGAGAGCTTGGCGCAGCGCTCGAGCAGCCGGCTGTGCAGGTAGAACACGTCACCGGGGAACGCCTCGCGGCCCGGCGGGCGGCGCAGCAGCAGCGAGACGGCGCGGTAGGCGTCGGCCTGCTTGGACAGGTCGTCGAACACGATCAGGACGTGCTTGCCCTCGTACATCCAGTGCTGGCCGATCGCCGAGCCGGTGTACGGGGCGAGGTACTTGAAGCCGGCCGAGTCCGACGCCGGCGACGCCACGATGGTGGTGTACTCCAGCGCGCCCGCCGCCTCGAGCGCGCCGCGCGCCGCGGCGATGGTGGAGCCCTTCTGGCCGATCGCGACGTAGATGCAGCGGACCTGCTTGCTCGGGTCGCCGGTCTCCCAGTACTGCTTCTGGTTGATGATCGTGTCCAGCGCGATGGTGGTCTTGCCGGTCTGCCGGTCACCGATGATCAGCTGGCGCTGCCCGCGGCCGATCGGGGTCATCGAGTCGATGGCCTTGATCCCGGTGGCGAGCGGCTCGTGCACCGACTTGCGGTCCATCACCGAGGGCGCCTGCAGCTCGAGGGCACGTCGCCCGCTGGTCTCGATCTCGCCGAGACCGTCGATCGGGGTGCCGAGCGGGTCCACGACCCGGCCGAGGTAGCCGTCGCCGACCGGGACCGAGAGCACCTCACCGGTCCGTCGGACGGTCTGGCCCTCCTCGATCTTGTCGAAGTCACCCAGCACGACGACACCGATCTCGCGGGTGTCCAGGTTCAGGGCGATGCCCAGCGTGCCGTCCTCGAACTCGAGGAGCTCGTTGGCCATCGCCGAGGGCAGCCCCTCGACGCGGGCGATGCCGTCGCCCGCCTCCGCGACCGTGCCGACCTCCTCGCGGCTCGCCGCCTCGGGCTGGTAGTCGGAGACGAACTTCTGCAGCGCCTCCTTGATCTCCTCGGGGCGGATCGTCAGCTCCGTCATTCCTTGCCTCTGCTCTCTGGTGTCGGCCGGTCGCGGCCGGTGTCCCGATCTGCGTGTGTCTTGGATGTCGCTGCCCCCGGGGGGGTCAGCGTTCGAGCCGTCGTTGCGCCTGCCGCAGCCTGGTCTCGACCGTGGAGTCCAGCACCTCGTCGCCCACGGCGACGCGGACGCCACCGAGGACCTCCGGGTCGACCACGACGTTGAGATGGATGGAGCGGTCGTGCTGCCGCGCGAGCGCCGCGGCCATCCGGTCGCGCTGGTCCTCGGTCAGCGGCGCGGCGACCCAGACCGTGGCGATCATGCTGTCCCGCCGGGCCGCGGCCACCCGCTGGTAGCCCTCGAGCACGTGGGTCAGCGAGCGATGCCGTCCGGCGACCGCCTGGCCGAGCAGCGTGGACGTGCTCGGGTCGACCTTGTCGCCGAGCAGGTCGGCCAGCAGCCGACGCTTCCCCTCCAGCGACACGGTCTCGTCGGCGAAGGCGTCCCGCAGGCCGGCGTTCCCCTCGACGATGCGGGCGAACCGGAAGAGGTTGTCCTCCAGGTTGTCCAGCCGTCCCTCGTCGTCGGCCCGGGCGACGTGGGCGGTCACCGAGGCCTGCTCGAGTGCGTCCGGGAGATCCCGGGTGCTGGACCAGCGGAGCCCGACCGACGTCTCGGCGACGCCGAGCGCGGCGTCACCGAGCTTGCCGTCGAACAGCGAGTGCAGCAGCCTGCCCTTCGCCTCCTTGGCCACGGCCGGCTCGGTGAGGGCCCGGCGCAGCGAGTGCGCGTGGTCCGCGGTCAGGGCGAGGGCGAACAGGTCCTCCCCCAGGGCCGCGGCGTCCGCGCCGGCCTCGAGCGCGCCGGTGGTCGCCTCCAGCACCTGGGTCAGGGACCTCGAAGAGCCACCCTTCATGTCAGCTCGCCCCGGAGGTGCTGGGCTGCGCAGCGGACTGCTCGTGCTCGAGCGCGCTGATGAACCGCTCGACCGTGCGTGCACGGCGCTCGTCGTCCTCGAGCGACTCCCCCACGATGCGGCCCGCCAGCGTGGTGGCCATGGTGCCCACCTCGTTGCGCAGCGACTGCACCGCCTGCGAGCGCTCGGCCTCGAGCTGGGCGCGGGCGTGCTTGAGGATGCGGTCCGCCTCCTCCTGCGCCTGCTGCCGCATGTCGGCGATGATCGCGGCACCCTGCTCGCGCGCGTCCTCGCGGATCTTCGCGGCCTCGTGACGCGCCCCGGCGAGCTGGTCCTTGAACTCCTTCTCGACGGCCCGGGCGTCGGCCTGGGCGGAGTCCAGCTCCGCGAACTCCTTGCGGATCGCGTTCTGCCGGTCCGTCATCGCCTTGTTGATCGGCGGGATGACGAACTTGGCCAGGATGTAGACCATGATCGCGAACGCGACCAGCTCGACCAGGAACGTGGCGTTGGGGACCAGGAAGTTGCTCGCCAACGGGACCGGTCCACTCACAGCGGTTGCCATCAGTGAGTTGCCTTTCTGCCGGAGTCAGGTGCGGCGGTCACCCGAGCACGAAGACGAAGAGCGCCATGAACGCGAGGTTGATGAAGAACACCGCCTCGACCAGACCGACCGTCAGGAAGAAGATCGTCTGCAGGCGGCTCTGCGCCTCGGGCTGACGGGCCACGCCCTGGATGTACGACGAGCCGGCGAGACCGTCACCGATACCGGTACCGATCGCACCGCCGCCGAGCGCCAGGCCACCGCCGATGAAGGCACCGGCGAGCGTCACCGCTGAATTGTCGACTGCCATCTCTCTCCTTGGTTTGAGCGCCGCGGTGCGGCGCATGGTTCTGCAGGGCTCAACGCCTGACCGGGGACCGGTCAGCGCGCAAGTGCGGGTTCCTTCTCGAGGGTCGTCGAGCCGTCCTCGACGCGGTCGCTCCTTGACGTCCGGCCCCTCGGACGCGGCGGTCCCCTCGTGGGCCTCGTCCCCGTGGCCGGCCCCTGCCATACCGAAGTACAACACGGTCAGCAGCGCGAAGATGAACGCCTGGATGCCGCCGATGAACATGTCGAAGAGCTTCCAGACGACGTTCGGTGCCCAGAGCAGGTAGACCGGGATCAGCCCGATCAGCGAGAGCATGATGCCCCCGGCGAAGATGTTCCCGAAGAGCCGCAGCGCGAGGGTGACCGGCTTGATCAGCTCCTCGATCACGTTCAGCGGCAGCAGGATCGGGAACGGCTCGAGGAAGTGCTTGAGGTAGCCCTTCAGGCCCTTCTCGCGCACCCCGTAGATCCACACGCCGACGATGACCAGCAGGGCCAGCGCGTAGGTCAGGTTGGTGTCGGCGGTCGGTGCGGGCAGCAGGTGCAGGCCGTGTCCCGGCTCACTGGGGACGAGCTCCATCCAGTTCGCGATCAGGATGAAGAAGAACAGGGCCACCGCGAGCGGCACCACGAACGGGTTGATCCGCCCGAGGCTGTCCTCGACCTGGGTGTTCACCTGCTTGACGATGGTCTCCCAGACCAGCTGGATCTTGCTGGGCACGTGGTCGACGGTCGGCTTGGTCAGCTTGGCGCGCGCCACGAACCCGAGGCCCAGCACGATGCCGCCGGCGATCAGCGTGGTCCAGATGGTGTCGAGGTTGAACGTCCACCCACCGATCGAGCGCTCGACGTGCTTGCCGATCTCGATGGAGGACCCCTCGGCCTGAGCCACTCCGCTCACGAGGCTGGTCATCATGCCTTCTTCAGCTCCTTCAACAGGGGGACCGTGGTCATCACCAGCGCGATGAGCCGGAAGATCGCGAGACCGAGCAGCAGCCCGATCCCGGAGGGCCAGTACGCGACGGCGACGCCGACGGCGACGACGGAGAGAACGAGCAGCCGCAGCATGGTGGAGGCCGCCATCTGGCCCCGGGTGGGCGGCTCGCCCGAGCTGATCAGCCGACCGAGCCAGAGCTCGGTGGCGACGTGGTTGGCGACGGCGAGCAGGATGCCGACCGCCACCATCGCGGCGGTCTCCCACTCCCCGAGCTGACCGAGCACCCAGAAGGCGGCGACGACCAGGACCAGGGCGACCAGGACGGTCTTGCGCTGCTGCCGGACGACGCCGAGGAGGGTCGGTCGGGGAACCAGGGGCACCTGCTGCTCGTGCTGCTGTGTCACCTCGTCACCTCCCTGCTCGTCGTCCACGGTCACTCACGGAGCGCAACGCGCACCCGGGCCCAGAACCCCACGCCCGCGAGGACGATGCCCACGAAGATGCCGACCAGGGTGAACACCGGCCGGGTGCCCGCCCAGCCGTCCACCAGGAGCCCGATGACGAGTCCCCCGACGACACCGCCGAGCAGCAGCCCGCCGAGACCGAGCAGGTCGCGTCCGCGCAGGCCGCCCCCGTTCGGGCTCTCGCCGCCGCCACTTCCCATTCACCCACGCCCATCAGGTCGATGCGTGCAGTGGCGTTGTTCGACCCCAGCGAACGTCCGTGAGCGGGGGTGGCGAACAACGCCGACAGTACTGAGGCCGCGACGCTACCACAGGGCCGCAGCGCCGTGAGACGCGCCGGGAGGCGCTCCGTGCGTGCGGTCGTCATCAGGCGGCCGTCCTTGTTCGTCGGGGTCGATGACCCTGGCTGGAAGGTGCTTGTGAAAACTAGCACGAAGCCGGCGTACCGCTGAAACCGGTGGCTCAGCGGCCAGCCGCCGCGGGCCGCTGCACCCGGGGGACCACGAAGGTGAGCACCACGGTGAGCGTCACCCACACCACCAGGACCACGAACGTGAGGCGGCTCGCGTACAGGCTGGCCAGCACTCCCCCGAACGCGATCAGGCCGGCCCACAGCCACATGATCAGCACCGCACGCCGGTGCGAGTGCCCGATCTCGAGCAGTCGGTGGTGCAGGTGCTCCTTGTCCGGCGCGAACGGCGACCGGCCGGCCCGGGTCCGCCGGATCACCGCCAGCACCAGGTCGGCGAAGGGCACGATCAGGATGGAGATCGGCAGCACGATCGGCAGCAGCGTGGGCAGCAGGCTGGCCTGCGACCCGCCGGCCCCCTGGGTCATGTCGACGTTGGCGAACTGTCCGGTCAAGGTGAGCGCCGACCCGGAGAGCATCAGGCCGATCAGCATCGAGCCGGAGTCCCCCATGAAGATCCGCGCCGGGAAGAAGTTGTGCGGCAGGAACCCCACGCAGGCACCGCCCAGGGCCGCGCAGAGCAACGCTGCCGCGATCGCCAGGGTCTCCTTGTTGGCGTCGGCGAGCTTGTAGGCGAACGCGAAGAACGCCACCGCACCGATGGCGACCACGCCGGCGGCCAGGCCGTCGAGGCCGTCGACGAAGTTCACCGCGTTCACGGTGGCCACCACCACGACCACGCTGAGAAGCGCGGACTGCGCCCCGGTGAGGCTGAGCTGGCTGCGTCCGGGCAGCTGGAAGGAGAAGTACTGCACCTGGTTGATGACCAGGAAGCCGGCGGCCAGCACCTGGCCGCCGAGCTTGGTCAGCGCGTCGAGCTCGAAGAGGTCGTCGAGGATGCCGAGCAGGCAGATCATCGCGCCGCCGCCCAGCACCACCGCCGAGTCGTGGAAGACCTGGGGGTCGCTGAGGGAGAGGAACGGCAGCCGGTGCGCCACCAGGTAGGCGGCTGCCAGCCCGCCGAGCATCGCCACCCCGCCGAAGTACGGGATCGGCACCGCGTGCACGTCCCGGTCGCGCACCCGGGCCACCGCACCGGTGCGCAGCGCGATCTCGCGGGCGACGACCCCCAGCAGGTAGGTGACGACGGCGGCGACCAGGAAGACGGTGAGGTACTCGCGCACGGACGGACCGGCTAGCCCTCGTCGGTGATCTCGACGCCGAGCGGCCCGACGACCTCGTTGAGCCGGGCCAGGGACAGGGAGCCCAGACGCAGCACCCGCCCCTGCGACCCGGTCACGTCCACGATGGTGGACGGCTCGGCGCCCGGCGTGGGACCGGCGTCGAGGATCACCGCGACCGAGGAGCCCAGCATCGAGGCCGCCGAGTCCGCGTCGGTCGCCGCCGGGAGACCGCTCCGGTTCGCGCTGCTGACCGCCAGCGGCCCGGTCCGCGAGAGCAGCTCCAGGGCCACCTCGTGGTCCGGCATCCGAACCGCGACGGTGCCGCGGGTGTCGCCCAGGTCCCACTGCAGCGACGGCTGCTGGCGGCAGACCAGGGTCAGCGGGCCCGGCCAGAGCGCGTCGACCAGCGCCCGCGCGTACGACGGCACGCCGACGGCCAGCGCGTCGAGGGTGGTGGGTGCCGAGACCAGCACCGGCGGCGGCATCTCGCGGCCCCGGCCCTTCGCGGCGAGCAGCCGGGCGACCGCGGCGGCGTCGAAGGCGTCGGCCCCGACGCCGTACACGGTGTCGGTCGGCAGCACCACCAGCTGTCCGCGCTGCACGGCCAGCGCCGCGTTCGCGATGCCGGCCTCACGTTCGGTCTCCTCGGCGGTCCGGAACCGCTGGGCGGCTGAGCCGCTCTGCACACCGTCTGTCACACCGGTCATCGTGCCAGCCGTGCGGTCGTGAAGCGCGCGCGCCCTGCCAGGTCGGCGTGGTCGCGGATGTCGGACCAGCGGCCACCGGCCACGAACACGGCCGGCGCCGACTCCCCCTGGAGGTCCGCGTGCTCCGCGCCGACCACGCCCCCGGGGCGCAGCAACCGCCCGGCGACCCGCTCGAGCACCCGCATCGCCACCAGCCCGTCGTCCCCGGAGAAGAGCGCCAGTCCCGGGTCGTGCTCCCGCGCCTCCGGGGCCACCGACTCGTAGGCCTCCAGCGGGATGTACGGCGGGTTGCAGAGCACCACGTCGACGGTGCCGTCGAGGTCGCCGAAGGCGTCGGCCATGTCGCCGTGGCGCAGGTCCACGCCAGACCCGGCGAGGTTGGCCTCCGCCCACGCGAGGGCCGGCTCGTCCAGCTCGACGGCGTGCACCTCGGCGGTGGGGACCTCGGTCGCCAGGGACAGGGCGATCGCCCCCGACCCGGTGCAGAGGTCCACCACCACGGGCACCCGGCCCTCCTCGGTCACGGACCGCGCACGGTCGACACCCCAGCCGGCGAGCAGCTCGGTCTCCGGCCGCGGGACGAACACGCCGGGGCCCACCGCCACCTCCAGGTAGCGGAACGCCGCCGACCCGGTGAGGTACTGCAGCGGCTCGCGCGACACCCGTCGGTCGACCAGCGCGAGGAAGGCCGCGGCCCGCGCCGGCGGCACCGAGTCGACGAGCGCCAGCTGCTGGCGGCTGGTCCCCAGCACGTGAGCGAGCAGCTCCGCGGCGTCGTACTCCGGGCTCTCCACGCCCGCTGCCGCGAGCCGGGTCGCGGCGTCGCGGACCAAGGCGCGGCCCGCGGCCGGGGTCACGACCGGCTCTCGAGGGCGTCCAGCCGCGCCGCGAGGTCGGCCTGCACGCAGGACTCGATGACCGCCTCGAGGTCGCCGTCCAGGACGTGGTCGAGGTTGTAGGACTTGTAGCCCGTGCGGTGGTCGGAGATCCGGTTCTCCGGGAAGTTGTAGGTGCGGATCCGCTCGGAGCGGTCCACGGTGCGGACCTGCAGCCGGCGGGCGTCGGAGGCCTCCGCGTCGGCGCTGTCCTGGGCGGCCTGGAGCAGCCGCGACCGCAGGATCCGCATCGCCTGCTCGCGGTTCTGCAGCTGGCTCTTCTCGTTCTGACAGCTGGCCACGATGCCCGTCGGCAGGTGCGTGATGCGGACCGCGGAGTCGGTGGTGTTCACCGACTGCCCGCCCGGGCCGGAGGAGCGGAACACGTCGACCCGGAGGTCCTTCTCCTCGATCGACACGTCGATCTGCTCGGCCTCGGGCATCACCAGCACCCCGGCGGCCGAGGTGTGCACGCGACCCTGACTCTCGGTGACCGGCACCCGCTGGACCCGGTGCACGCCGCCCTCGAACTTCATCAGCGCGTACGGCGCCTCCCCGGGCTCCGAGGTCCCCCGGGCCTTGACGGCGACGGTGACCGACTTGAAGCCGCCCAGGTCGGACTCGGTCGCGTCGAGCTGCTCGGTGCGCCAGCCGTGCCGCTCGGCGTAGCGGGTGTACATCCGCAGCAGGTCGCCGGCGAAGAGCGCGGACTCCTCGCCGCCCTCGCCGGACTTGATCTCGAGCAGCGCGTCCTTGGCGTCCGCGGAATCCCGGGGCACCAGCAGGTGCCGCAGCCGCTCCTCCGCGACCTGCCGGCGCTCGGTGAGCACCTCGGCCTCGGCGGCGAAGGACGCGTCCTCCCCGGACAGCTCGAGGGCGGCGCCGATGTCGTCGCCGAGCCGGCGCCAGTCGTCGTAGGTGCGCACGATCGCGGACAGCTCGGCGTAGCGCTGGTTGAGCCGCTTCGCGAGCCCCTGGTCGGCGTGGATGGACGGGTCCGCGAGCCGCAGCTCGAGCTCCGCGTGCTCGGCCACCAGCCCGTCGACTGCCTCGAACATGCTTCCCGCCTCTCCTGTCGGATCCAGACATACACGAAGCGCCGGCCACCGCACTGCTGCGGGGACCGGCGCGACGGGAGGAGCTACTTCTTCGCGGCGCTCTGCTGGGCGGCGTAGCGCTTCTCGAAGCGGGCGACGCGGCCACCGGTGTCGAGGATCTTCTGCTTGCCGGTGTAGAAGGGGTGGCACTGCGAGCAGACGTCGGAGCGGATGGAGCCGCCGTTGACGGTGCTGCGGGTGCTGAACGAGTTGCCGCAGGTGCACGTGACCTGGGTCTCGTAGTACTCGGGGTGGGTGTTCTTCTTCATGGTGTCCTCTCGAGGGGTTCGGTCGCCGGGTCGTCCCCGAGGAGATCGGGACACGTGAACCGGAACCAGCCATCCAGTCTGCCAGGGGTGCGGGCCCGCGCGCCAATCGGCTCGTGACCCACGCTTCCGGACGTCGTGCTCAACCGGGCAGCCGCGGGAATTGTTCCCGGGTCAGCTGTCCCGGCCGTTGTTGACCATCGGGGTGGTCTTCTGCACCTGGGTGAGGAACTCGATGTTGCTCGAGGACTTCTTCAGCCGCTCCAGGAGGAGCTCCAGGGCCTGCTGCCCGTCCAGGCCGGAGAGCACCCGGCGCAGCTTCCAGACGATGGCCAGCTCCTCCTTGCTCATCAGGAGCTCCTCGCGGCGGGTGCCGGACTGCACGGCGTCGATCGCCGGGAAGATGCGCTTGTCCGCGAAGTCGCGGCGGAGCCGGATCTCCATGTTGCCCGTGCCCTTGAACTCCTCGAAGATCACCTCGTCCATCTTCGAGCCGCTCTCGATGAGCGCGGTGGCGAGGATGGTCAGCGAGCCGCCGTCCTCGATGTTGCGCGCGGCTCCGAAGAAGCGCTTGGGCGGGTACAGCGCTGCGGAGTCCACCCCGCCCGACAGGATCCGCCCGCTCGCCGGAGCGGCCAGGTTGTAGGCCCGGCCGAGCCTTGTGATGCCGTCCAGCAGGACCACCACGTCGTGCCCCAGCTCGACCAGACGCTTGGCGCGCTCGATCGCCAGCTCCGCGACCGCGGTGTGGTCACTCGCGGGCCGGTCGAAGGTCGAGGAGATCACCTCACCCTTGACCGAGCGCTCGAAGTCGGTGACCTCCTCGGGGCGCTCGTCGACCAGGACCACCATCAGGTGGCACTCGGGGTTGTTGGTGGTGATCGAGTTGGCGATGGACTGCATGATCATCGTCTTGCCGGCCTTGGAGGGCGACACGATGAGACCGCGCTGTCCCTTGCCGATCGGTGCGGCGATGTCGATGACGCGGCCGATCAGGTTCGTCGACTCGGTCTCCAGGCGCAGCCTCTCGGAGGCGTACAGCGGGGTGAGCTTCTGGAACTCGACGCGTCCGCGAGCGGCCTCGGGGTCGGCACCGTTGATGGTGTCGATCCGCACCATCGGGTTGAACTTCTCCCGGCGGTCCCCCTCGCGGGGCTGGCGGACCTGACCGGTCACCGCGTCCCCGCGGCGCAGTCCGAACTTCCGCACCATCGACAGCGAGACGTACACGTCGTCAGAGCCGGGGAGGTAGCCGCTGGTGCGCACGAAGGCGTAGTTGTCGAGGACGTCGAGGATGCCCGCCGCGGGCACGAGGACGTCGTCCTCCAGGACGGTGGTGTCCGGCTCGGTCCGGCTGCCGCGCCCGCGGTCCCGGTCGGCTCCGCCCCGGGTGTCGGCACGGGAGTCGGTGCGGGTGTCCCGGTCGCGACCCCGACGACGCCGGTTGCGTCGGCTGCCGTCCTCGTCCCGGTCGCTGCCGCCCTGGGTGCGGTCGCCGCGGCCCTGGTTCCCGGCTCCCTGGCCGTCGTCACGCGGGGACTCGTCGCGCTGGCCGCGGTCGCCGCGTCCGTCGTTGCCGCGTCCGTCGTTGCCGCGTCCGTCGTTGCCGCGTCCGTCGTTGCCGCGTCCGTCGTTGCCGCGTCCGTCGTTGCCGCGTCCGTCGTTGCCGCGTCCGTCGTTGCCGCGTCCGTCGTTGCCGCGTCCGTCGTTGCCGCGTCCGTCGTTGCCGCGTCCGTCGTTGCCGCGTCCGTCGTTGCCGCGGTCCGCTCGGCGCGCTGGCGCTCGTCGCGCTGGCCGCGGTCCTCGTCGCGCTGTCCCTCGGTGCGCTGGGGCTCGTCACGCTGGGCCTCGTGACGCTGGCCCTCGTCGCGCTGACCGTCCTGCGCCGGGCTCGCATCGCGGCTGCCGGTGTCCACCTCGGCCCGGCCGCGACGGCGGCGCCTGGGCTGCTCGGACGGCTGCTCCGCGGGGGCGGTGTCCTGGGCCGGCTGCGAGGCCGGCTGCGAGACCGACGGCTGGGCCGGCTTCTCGTCGCGGGTCGCGCCGGCGGTCCCGGCCGACTGCGCGGCCTTGATCGCGTCGACGAGCTGGCTCTTGCGCATCCCGCCGACACCCTTGATGCCCAGGCCGCCCGCCATCTGCTTCAGCTCGGGCAGCAGCATGCCGGCGAGGCCGGACGCGCGACGCGACCTGGTGCCGGTGCCGGCGACCGCCTCTCCATCGGGCTGCGAGCCCGTCGAGGGGTCGGGTGCGGTTGCTTCGGTCACGTGAGGTTCCTTCCCACGTAGAGGGCCGATCCGATGTCGTTCCGGCGGCCTCGTTCAAGGTGGTTTGCGCCCCGCCCGCGAACCTCCTCCGGGCATCGTTGTGCGCCGGGGGACGTCGTCAGGACGAATGAGCGGAGAAAAGTGCGGCCTGCGTGGATCGGGAGCTGTGTGGCAACACACCACGACCACCGGCGCAAGGGAAGCCTAGCACTAGATCACGCTTCGGAGACCGGAGTGTCACAAGCGCGATCGGCGGGTCGCGAGGCGGTCTCGCGGGTGCGGCGCGGCCCTACTCCGAGGTGGCCTCTTCAGGCAGCCGGACGACCGCTCCCGACCGGTCGATCGGCACCGTCAGCGTCTCCCAGCCCGCGGGAGCACGCCCGGCCGCCCGACCTGCTCGCTGCTGTCGGTCAGGACCAGCACGGTCGGCCCGGCACCCGAGACGACGGCGGGCAGACCGTCCGCGCGCAGCTCGCGGACCAGCCGGAGCGAGCCGGGCATGGCGGGCTCCCGGTAGGCCTGGTGCAACCGGTCCTCGGTCGCGGCCAGCAGCAGCTCGGGCTGCCGGCTCAGCGCCGCGACCAGCAGGGCGGCGCGGCCCGCGTTCGCGGCGGCGTCGGCGTGCGGGACGCTCGCCGGCAGCAGGCCGCGCGCCACCGAGGTCTCCACCCCGTCCGGCGGTACGAACGCCACCACCTGGATGCGCGGGTCGACCTCCACCGAGGCGGCCCGGAACCGGTCCCGGTCCCGGTAGGCGACCGTAAAGCCGCCCAGCAGCGCCGGCGCCACGTTGTCCGGGTGGCCCTCGAGGTCCGCGGCGAGCGCCAGCAGGTCCTCGTCGTCCAGCAGCAGCGACCCACCGGCCACCAGCCCGCGGGCGAGGCACACCCCCGCCACGATGGCGGCCGAGGACGAGCCCAGGCCGCGGGCGTGCGGCACCACGTTGACGCAGTCGAGGCGCACCCCGGGCACCGTGGCACCCATCCGGTCGAAGGCGGCACGCATCGACCGGTACACCAGGTGCCGCTCGTCGAGGGGCACCGTGCCCTCGCCCATGCCCTGCACGGTGATCCGGACACCGGACTCGTCGGTGACCTGGGCGGTGAGCCGGTCGCGGTGCTCCAGCGCCAGCCCCAGCGCGTCGAAGCCGGGCCCGAGGTTCGCGCTGGTCGCTGGCACGGTCACCGAGACCGGGCCGGCCAGGAAGCTGGTCACCGCAACCCGGCCGCGGAGGCCGCGGCGTCCACGTCCGCATCCACCACCGTGTCGACGAGGTCGGTGAACGTGGACAGCGCCGTGTCGACGTCCTTGAGCCCGTGACCGGTCACGGTCACCACCAGTCGCCGACCGGCGTACGACGTGCCCTCCGACGCCTCCAGCAACAGCCCGGCCACCCCGGCCGCGGAAGCCGGCTCGACGAAGACGCCGTCCCGAGCCGCCAGCTGTCGCTGAGCGGAGAGGATCTGCTCGTCGGTCACCGACCGGAACCATCCTCCCGACTCCTCGGCGGCCGCCACCGCGAGGTGCCACGAGGCCGGGTTGCCGATCCGGATCGCGGACGCCACCGTCTCCGGGTCGGCCACCGGCGCCCCGGACACCAGAGGGGCGGCACCCGCCGCCTGCCAGCCGAGCATCTGCGGGGTGCGCGAGCTCCGGCCCGCCTTCTCGTACTCGAGGTAGCCCTTCCAGTACGCCGAGATGTTGCCGGCGTTGCCGACCGGCAGCACGTGCACGTCCGGGGCGTCCCCGAGCGCGTCGACGATCTCGAAGGCGCCGGTCTTCTGGCCCTCGATCCGCATCGGGTTCACCGAGTTCACCAGCGCGACCGGGTAGTCCGCGGCCAGCCCGCGGGAGAGCCGCAGACAGTCGTCGAAGTTGCCCCGCACCATGATCACCTGGGCGCCGTGCACGATCGCCTGGGCCAGCTTGCCGGCCGCGATCTTGCCCTGCGGCACCAGCACCAGCGGCTTGATCCGGGCCCGCGCGGCGTAGGCGGCCATCGAGGCCGAGGTGTTGCCGGTCGACGCGCAGACCACCGCCTCGGCGCCGCTGCCGACGGCGACCGACAGCGCCACGGTCATGCCCCGGTCCTTGAACGAGCCGGTCGGGTTGTCCCCCTCGACCTTCAGCCAGACGTCGCCGCCGGTGACCTCCGAGAGCCACGGACTGTCCACGAGCGGCGTGCCGCCCTCGCGCAGGGTGATCGTCGGGGTGCCCTCGGGGAGGTCGAGCCAGGGGCGGTACTCCTCGATGACTCCGCGCCACTGATGTGCGCCACTCATCCGGCATCCCCTTCCACCCGCATCACCGAGGACACGTCGTGCACGAAGTCCATCGTGCGCAGCGCCTCGACCGTGGCGACCAGGGCCGCGTCGGTGGCCTGGTGCGAGACCACGACCAGCTGCGCGTCGTCGCCGCGCCCCTCCTGGCGCACGGTCTTGATCGACACGTCGTGCTCGGCGAAGGCCAGTGCCACCGCGGCGAGGACACCGGCGCGGTCGTCCACGTCGAGAGCCACGTGGTAGCGGGTCAGGGTCTCCCCCATCGACAGCACCTCGCACTGGGCGTAGACCGACTCCCCCACCCCGCGCACGTCGTTGATCCGGTTGCGCGCGACGGTCACCAGGTCCCCCAGGACGGCGCTCGCGGTGGGAGACCCACCGGCACCCGGTCCGTAGAACATCAGCTGACCGGCCGCGTCGCTCTCGACGAAGACCGCGTTGTAGGCCTCACGGACGCTGGCCAGCGGGTGCGAGCGCGGGATCATCGCCGGGTGCACCCGCGCGGAGACGGCAGGCCCGTGGGGGCCCTCGCGCAGCTCGCAGATGGCGAGCAGCTTGACCACGCTGCCCATCGCACGGGCGGAGGCGACGTCCGCCGAGCTCACCTCGGTGATGCCCTCGCGGTAGACGTCCGCGGCGGTGACCCGGGTGTGGAAGGCCAGGCTGGCCAGGATCGCGGCCTTCGCGGCGGCGTCGTAGCCCTCGATGTCCGCGGTCGGGTCGGCCTCCGCGTAGCCGAGCTCCTGGGCCTCCTCGAGGACCTCGGCGAAGCCGCTGCCGTAGGTGTCCATCTTGTCGAGGATGAAGTTCGTGGTGCCGTTGACGATCCCCAGCACCCGGCGCACCTTGTCGCCCGCGAGCGACTCGCGCAGCGGGCGCAGGATCGGGATCGCGCCGGCCACGGCGGCCTCGAAGTACAGGTCGCGGCCGGCCTTCTCGGCGGCTGCGAAGAGGGTGGCGCCGTCCTCGGCGAGCAGTGCCTTGTTGGCGGTGACCACCGACGCGCCGTTCTCGAGGGCGGCGAGGATCAGCGACCGCGCGGGCTCGATCCCGCCGATCACCTCCACGACGAGGTCGACGTCGGGGCGACATACCAGCGCCTCCGCGTCGGCGGTGAACAGCTCGCGCGGGATCGTGCCGTCACGGTGCAGCTCGGGACGGCGTACGGCGATCCCGACCAGCTCGATCGGCGTCCCGACCCGCGCGGTGAGGTCGTCGGCCTGCTCGCGCAGCAGCCGGACCACCTGGCTGCCAACCGCGCCGCAACCGAGCAGGGCGAGCCGTAACGGCGGTTTGGCGGGGCTCTCCACGTCGCTATCCTCTCCGGTCGGCCGAAGCCGGTGCGTCCGGGGTCCGGTGCCTGAGATGCTCATGCGCCCACGTCGGTCCGCAGCAGGTCCTCGTCGGTCTCCCGGCGCACGACGACGGTGCCGGAGCCGTCGCGGACCGCGACCACGGGTGGACGCAGGGCGTGGTTGTAGTTGCTGGCCATCGACCGGCAGTACGCGCCGGTGCCGGGTACGGCGAGCAGGTCGCCGGGAGCGAGGTCGCCGGGCACGAACTCGTCCTTGACCACGATGTCGCCGGCCTCACAGTGCTTGCCGACCACCCGGCCCAGGACCGGGTCGGCGCCGGAGTGCCGCGAGGCGATCGTGCACGAGTAGTCCGCGTCGTAGAGGGCGGTGCGGATGTTGTCGCTCATGCCGCCGTCCACCGAGACGTAGGTGCGGGTGGCGCCCGCGTCGAGCCCGACGGCCTTGACGGTGCCGACCTCGTAGACGGTGCACATCGCCGGCCCCACGATCGCGCGGCCGGGCTCGATCGAGAGCTGCGGGACCGGCACCCCCAGGTCACGACACTCGCGCGCCACGATCGAGGTGAGCTCGGCGGCCAGCCGGCCGGGGTCCGACGGGTCGTCCTGGGTGGTGTAGGCGATGCCGAAGCCGCCACCGAGGTCCAGCTGCGGCATCGTCACCCCCAGCTCGGCGGAGACCCGCGCGTGCAGCGCGAGCACCCGGCGGGCCGCGACCTCGAAGCCGGCGGTGTCGAAGATCTGTGAGCCGATGTGCGAGTGCAGGCCGAGCAGGTCCAGGCCGCCGGCGTCCAGCACCCGTCGTACGGCGTCCAGCGCGTCGCCCGAGGTGATCGAGAAGCCGAACTTCTGGTCCTCGTGGGCGGTCGCGATGTACTCGTGGGTGTGCGCCTCCACGCCCGCCGTGACCCGCACCATCACCTGCGCGCGGGCACCCAGCTCCTCGGTGACCGCGGCCAGCCGCCCGATCTCGTGGAAGGAGTCCACGACGATCCGGCCGACCCCCTCGACGACCGCGCGCCGCAGCTCGGCCGTGGTCTTGTTGTTGCCGTGGTACTCGATCCGCGCCGGGTCGAGTCCCGCCCGGAGCGCCACGGTCAGCTCGCCGTCGGAGCAGACATCCAGGCACAGCCCCTCCTCCGCGACCCACCGGGCCACGGTCGTGCAGAGGAAGGCCTTGCCCGCGTAGAAGACCTCGAAGCCGGCGAACGCGTCACGGAAGGCACGCGCCCGGGCGCGGAAGTCGGCCTCGTCGAGGACATAGGCCGGCGACCCGTGCTCGGCGACCAGGTCCCGCACGTCGACCCCGCCGACCTCGAGTGCCCCGTGGCCGTTCTTGCGGGCAGTCGAGGACCACAGCAGCGGCACCAGCTCGTTCACGTCGCCGGGCGGTCGCAGCCAGGACGGTCCGCGCGCGCCCTCGGCGTGCGCCCAGCCGGCTTCGTGAGCCCTCATGTCACATCCGCTCGGGGGCGGAGACCCCGAGCAGCCGCAGCCCGTTCGCCAGCACCACGCGGGTCGCGTCGACGAGCAGCAGCCGGGCCGCGTGCAGGGGCGCCGGCTCCTCGTCGCCCATCGGCAGCACCCGGCAGGCGTCGTAGAACCGGTGGAACGCGCCCGCCGTGTCCTCGAGGTAGCGGGCCACCCGGTGCGGCTCGCGGAGCTGGGCCGCCGCGCCGACCACCCGCGGGAACTCCGCGAGCGCCCGCAGGAGCTCCCCCTCCTTCTCGTGCGCCAGCAGCGCCGGGTCGAAGGCGTCCGCGTCCGCCGGGGCCAGCCCGAGGTCGGCGGCGTTGCGCAGGATGGAGGCCAGCCGGGCGTGCGCGTACTGCACGTAGTAGACCGGGTTGTCGCTGCTCTGCTTGGCCCAGAGGTCCAGGTCGATGTCGATCGTGGTGTCGCTGGTGTAGCGGGCCAGCGCGTAGCGGGCGGCGTCGACCCCGATCCGGCCGACCAGGTCCTCCAGCGTGATCACGGTGCCGGCGCGCTTGGACATCCGCAGCGGCTGACCGTCGCTGAGCAGGTTGACCATCTGGCCGATCAGCACCTCCAGGTCCTTGCCCGGGGTGTCGCCGAACGCCGCGCACAGCGCCATCAGCCGCCCGACGTACCCGTGATGGTCGGCGCCGAGCATGATCAGGCAGCGGTCGAAGCCGCGCTCCTTCTTGTCGACGTAGTAGGCCGCGTCACCGGAGATGTAGGCACCGGCACCGTCGGACTTGATGACCACCCGGTCCTTGTCGTCACCGAACTTCTCGGTGCGGATCCACAGCGCGCCGTCCTTCTCGTAGGTGTTGCCCATCTCGGTGAGCCGCTTGATCGCGCGGTCCACGGCCCCGGACTCGTGCAGGTTGTTCTCGTGGAAGTAGACGTCGAAGTCCACGCCGAACTCGTGCAGGGTGGCCTTGATCTCGTCGAACATCATCTGCACGCCGACGGCGCGGAACACCTCCTGCCCCTCGTCGTCGGGCAGGTCCAGGGTGTCGGGGTGCAGCGCGAGGACCGCCTGCGCGATGTCGACGATGTACTGGCCGCCGTACCCGTCCTCGGGCGCCGGGCGCCCGTGCGCGCTGGCCATCAGCGAGCGGGCGAACCGGTCGATCTGCGCGCCGTGGTCGTTGAAGTAGTACTCGCGGGTGACCTCGGCCCCGGACATCGTGAAGATCCGGCCGAGGGCGTCGCCGACGGCCGCCCAGCGGGTGCCGCCGAGGTGGATCGGGCCGGTCGGGTTCGCGGAGACGAACTCCAGGTTGACCTTCTCGCCGGCGAACAGGTCGCTGGCGCCGTACGACGTCCCCGCGGCGACGACCTGGGCGGCCACCGCGCCCTGGGCGCCCGCGGCGATCCGGATGTTGAGGAAGCCGGGACCGGCGATCTCGGCGGACGCGATGCCGGGCCGGCTGGCGAGCCGCTCCGCGAGCTGCGCCGCGAGGTCCCGGGGCGGGATGCCGGCCTGCTTCGCGAGCTGGAGGGCGACGTTCGTTGCGTAGTCGCCGTGCTCACGGACCTTGGGCCGGTCCACGACCACGGAGCCGGGCACCCCCCCGGGCAGGGAGACGGTGCCGGCGTCCACCAGGGAGGTGAGGGCGTCGACGATGGTCGCGGAGAGCTCTTCGGGTGTCACCGGCTAAGCGTATCGGCGGCCGTGCCGGGCCAGGTCGCTGACCACGGTGACCAGGTCGTTCGGCTCGAAGGGCTTGGTCAGGTAGGCGTCCGCGCCGAGCTCCTCGCCGCGGAGACGGTCGGCCGCCTGGGCGCGGCCGGTGACGATGACCACCGGGATGCCCGACGTGCCCGGGTCGTCGCGCAGCCGGGCGAGAGCGCCGAAGCCGTCCAGGCGGGGCATCACCACGTCCATCGTGATCACGTCCGGCCGCCATGCCGCCGCCACCTCGACGCCTGCCTGCCCGTCCGCCGCCGACCTCACCTCGAAGCCCTCGAGCTCCAGGTTGACCACCACCAGCTCCCGCACCGGCGCGGAGTCGTCGACCACCAGGGCCCGCAGCGACCGCCCCTGGACCCCGCCGTCCTGCACCATGTCCACGCCCCCGATCAACCGCCCTGCACCGTCATGTACGCTCATTCCGCACCGTGAGCCCCCGTAGCTCAGGGGATAGAGCACCGCCCTCCGGAGGCGGTGGCGTAGGTTCGAATCCTACCGGGGGCACCATCTCCACCGCGTCCTGCCCGGCGGCAGGGCTGGCCGCGAGTCGACCTCGCCCAGCACCGGGCCTGGACGTGCGGCGACTCGACGGGAGGGGGGTCCCGGCTACGCGGACTGGTGAGCAAGGTCTAGCCTGGATGCGTTCCCACCGGAGAGATGAAACTCTCAGAACCACAGCGGAAGAGGCGATTCAGGCCGTGGCCGAGTCTTCGCGAGGCGGATCCGCCTCCGGGCAGTCCGTCGGGCAGCCCCGTGACACCCAGCAGTCCGACGACCCGCTCGCCGGGTTCGGGGCCAACGAGTGGCTGGTCGACGAGATGTACGAGCGCTACCGGGCCGACCCGGACAGCGTCGACAAGGTCTGGTGGGACTTCTTCAAGGACCAGGCCCCCCGCTCGCGCACCGCGCCCGCCGGGTCCGGCGGCAACGGCGCGTCGGCGCCGACCCCCTCCGGCGGCTCGGGCGGCTCGGGCGGCACTGCCACCGAGCCGGCCACCCCGTCGGCCGCCGAGCAGCCCGTGCAGGTGAAGCCGGCGCCCAAGCCGGCCGCCAAGCCCTCCCCGGGGAAGGCGACCGCGAACGCCGACATCGGCGACCAGCGCCCGGCCCAGCCGTCCTCGGCCTCACCGGTGCCGAAGGAGCCCGCGGCGGCCCCGAAGTCGGAGGCCTCCGACGAGCCGACGTACACCGTGCTGCGGGGCGCGCCCGCCCGGACCGCGCAGAACATGGACGCCAGCCTCACCGTCCCCACCGCGACGAGCGTCCGCTCGGTCCCGGTCAAGCTGCTCATCGACAACCGCACCGTGATCAACAACCACCTCGCCCGCGCCCGCGGCGGGAAGGTGTCCTTCACGCACCTGATCGGCTACGCGCTGGTCCGCGCGCTGCGGACGATGCCGGAGATGAACAACGGCTTCGCGACCGTCGACGGCAAGCCGCACCTGATCACGCCCGCGCACATCAACCTCGGCCTGGCCATCGACATGTCCAAGCCCGACGGCACGCGCCAGCTGCTGGTGCCCTCCATCAAGGGCGCCGAGTCGATGAACTTCGCCGCCTTCTGGACGGCCTACGAGGACATCGTGCGCAAGGCGCGCACCAACAAGCTCGCGGTCAGCGACTTCCAGGGCACCACGATCAGCCTGACCAACCCGGGCACGATCGGCACCAACCACTCCGTGCCGCGGCTGATGTCGGGTCAGGGCACGATCGTGGGCGTCGGGTCGATGGACTACCCGCCCGAGTACCAGGGCGCCTCGGAGGAGACCCTGACCCGCAACGCGGTCAGCAAGGTGATGACCCTCACCTCGACCTACGACCACCGGGTGATCCAGGGCGCCCAGTCCGGCGAGTTCCTCAAGCGGGTGCACGCGCTGCTGCTCGGCGAGGACGACTTCTACGACGAGATCTTCCGCGCCCTGCGGATCCCCTACGAGCCGATCCGCTGGGCCAAGGACATCTCCGCCAGCCACGACGACGAGATCAGCAAGCAGGCCCGGATCCTGGAGCTCATCCACGCCTACCGGGTGCGCGGCCACATCATGGCCGACACCGACCCGCTCGAGTACCAGCAGCGCAGCCACCCCGACCTCGAGGTCGAGACGCACGGGCTGACCCTGTGGGACCTGGACCGGGAGTTCGCCACCGGCTCCTTCGGCGACGCCCGCCGGTTCATGAAGCTGCGCAACATCCTCGGCATCCTCCGGGACTCCTACTGCCGCACCGTCGGCATCGAGTACATGCACATCCAGGACCCCGAGCAGCGCCGCTGGATCCAGCAGCGGGTCGAGCAGCCGCACGTGAAGCCGCCCCGCGAGGAGCAGCTGCGGATCCTGCTCAAGCTCAACCAGGCCGAGGCGTTCGAGACGTTCCTGCAGACGAAGTTCGTCGGGCAGAAGCGGTTCAGCCTGGAGGGCGGCGAGACCACCGTCCCCCTGCTCGACGAGATCTGCGAGGCGTCGGCGGAGGCCGGGCTGGACGAGGTCAGCATCGGGATGGCCCACCGCGGCCGGCTCAACGTGCTCGCGAACATCGTCGGCAAGAAGTACAGCCAGATCTTCCGCGAGTTCGAGGGCAACATCGACCCGCGCACGGTCCAGGGATCCGGTGACGTCAAGTACCACCTGGGTGCCGAGGGCGAGTTCCACGCTGGGTCCGGGAACACCGTCAAGGTCTCCGTGGCCGCGAACCCCTCCCACCTGGAGGCGGTCGACCCGGTGCTCGAGGGCATCGCCCGCGCCAAGCAGGACGTGCTGAACAAGGGCGCCGCGTTCCCGGTGCTGCCGCTGCTGGTGCACGGCGACGCCGCGTTCGCCGGGCAGGGCGTGGTCGCGGAGACGCTGAACCTCTCCCAGCTGCGCGGCTACCGGACCGGCGGCACCATCCACGTGGTGGTCAACAACCAGGTCGGCTTCACCACCTCCCCCGCCTCGTCGCGCTCGTCGCTGTACTGCACCGACGTGGCCCGCATGGTGCAGGCCCCGATCTTCCACGTGAACGGCGACGACCCCGAGGCCTGCATCCGGGTCGCCCGGCTGGCCTTCGAGTACCGCCAGGCGTTCAAGAAGGACGTCGTCATCGACCTGGTCTGCTACCGCCGGCGCGGCCACAACGAGGGCGACGACCCGTCGTACACGCAGCCGCTGATGTACGACCTGATCGAGCAGAAGCGCTCGGTCCGCAAGCTCTACACCGAGTCCCTGATCGGCCGCGGCGACATCACGGTCGAGGAGGCCGAGCAGGTGCTGCGGGACTACCAGCAGCAGCTCGAGCGCGTCTTCACCGAGGTCCGGGAGGCCAGCCAGGCGCCCGAGGAGTGGACGACGGTCCCCGACTACCCCGAGAAGCACGTGCTGGAGGAGGCGACCGCGATCCCGCAGGAGTTCCTCAAGCGGATCGCCGACGCCCACGTCAACGCGCCCGACGGGTTCACCGTCCATCCCAAGGTGCTGCCGCAGCTGCAGCGCCGGGCCGCGGCGATCACCGCCGGCCCGATCGACTGGGGCACCGGCGAGATGCTCGCGTTCGGCTCGCTGCTGATGGACGGCCGCGTCGTGCGGCTCTCCGGGCAGGACTCGCGCCGCGGCACGTTCGTGTCCCGGTTCGCCACCATCATCGACCGGCAGAACGCCGACGAGTGGACGCCGCTGGCCAACCTCACCGAGGACCAGGCGCAGTTCTACGTCTACGACTCGCTGCTCTCCGAGTACGCCGTGCTCGGCTTCGAGTACGGCTACTCGGTGGCCCGCCCGGACGCCCTGGTGCTGTGGGAGGCGCAGTTCGGTGACTTCGTGAACGGCGCCCAGACCGTCATCGACGAGTTCATCACCGCCAGCCACACGAAGTGGCGCCAGCAGTCCGGCGTGGTGCTGCTGCTGCCGCACGGCTACGAGGGCCAGGGCCCGGACCACTCCTCGGCCCGCATCGAGCGCTTCCTGACCATGGCGGCCGACGACGCCTTCGTGGTGGCGCAGCCGTCGACGCCGGCGAGCTACTTCCACCTGCTGCGCAAGCACTCGCTGGGCCAGATGCACCGCCCGCTGGTCGTGTTCACGCCCAAGTCGATGCTCAAGCGCAAGGAGGCGGCCTCGCAGCCCGGCGACTTCACCTCCGGCACGTTCCGGCCGGTGGTCGGGGACGAGTCGGTGGCCGCCGACAAGGTGGAGAAGGTGCTGCTGTGCAGCGGTCGGATCACCTGGGACCTGATGGTCGAGCGCGGCAAGCGCGAGGGCGACCAGCCCACCACGGCGATCGTCCGCGTGGAGCAGCTCTACCCGCGGCCGGTGGCCGAGCTCAAGGCCGAGCTGGCGCGCTACCCGAACCTCAAGGAGGTCCGGTGGGTGCAGGACGAGCCGGCCAACATGGGGCCGTGGCCGCACTACGCGCTCAACGTCACCCCCGAGCTGGACGGACTCCCGTTCGTCCGGGTCTCGCGGCCGGAGTCGTCGTCGCCGTCGGTGGGACAGCACTCGCGTCACGTCGAGGAGCAGAAGACGCTGATGGCGCAGGCCTTCGCCTGAGCCGGGGGGCCTGATGTACTTCACCGACCGTGGGATCGAGGAGCTGGAGCGGCGTCGCGGCGACGAGGAGGTCTCGCTGACCTGGGTCGCCGACCGGCTCCAGGAGTTCGTCGACACGTTCCCAGAGTTCGAGGTGCCGGTCGAGCGGCTGGCCACCTGGCTCGCCCGGCTCGACGACCCGGACGACGAGTAGCGCCCCCGCCGCCGGTCGCGCGCAGGTCCGGCCCGCCGGCCGGACCCGCCGGCCGCGGCTAGCGGGTGAAGACGACCTTGCCGAACACGTCCCCGCCGGCCATCGCCGCGAAGCCCTCGCGCGCCTGCTCCATCGGCAGCACCCGGTCGATGACCGGACGGACCCCGCTGACGTCGAGCAGCTCGGCCAGCGACGCGAGCTCGGCGCGGGTGCCCATGGTCGAGCCGATCACCCGCAGCTGCAGGAAGAACACCCGGGTCAGCTCGGCGTTGTCGGGGTTCGGCCCGCTCGTGGTGCCCGAGACCACCAGCGTCCCGCCCGGGCGCAGCGCCTTGATCGAGTGCGACCAGGTGGCCCGGCCGACGGTCTCCATGACCGCGTCCACGCGCTGCGGCAGCCGGGCGTTGCTCTCGAAGACCTCGTGGGCGCCGAGCTCGAGGGCCCGCGCGCGCTTCGCCTCGTCCCGGCTGGTGGCCAAGACCCGCAGGCCGCCGGCCCGGCCCAGGGCGATCAGCGCGGTGGCGACGCCTCCGCCGGCACCCTGCACCAGCACGCTGTCCCCGGGCTTGAGGCCGCCCTGGGTGAACAGCATCCGGTAGGCGGTCAGCCAGGCGGTCGGCAGGCAGGCGGCCTCCTCGAAGCTCAGCGAGGCCGGCTTCGGGACCACGTTGCGGCGGGGCACCAGCACCCGGTCCGCCAGCGTGCCCTGGTGGCGCTCGCTGAGCAGGGAGCGCTTCGGGTCCAGGGTCTCGTCGCCGGACCAGGACGGGTCGCTGACCACCGCGTGCACGACGACCTCGTTGCCGTCCTCGTCGAGACCCGCGGCGTCGCAGCCCAGGATCATCGGCAGCGCCTCCTCGCGCAGGCCCACGCCGCGCAGCGACCAGAGGTCGTGGTGGTTGAGGGAGGCGGCCTTGACCTCGATCGTGGTCCAGCCGTCCTGCGGCGTGGGGTCGGGGCGCTCCCCCGTCCGCAGCACGGACAGCGGGTCGTCGGAGGAGAACGAGTCGGCGTAGACGGCGAACATGCGTCGACCCTAGCCAACCTCTCAGCGTCGGGCGACACCATCCTGGCGAGCCGCGGCGGCGACCGCCGCGGAGACGGCCGGCGCGACCCGCGGGTCGAAGGGGGACGGGACGACGTACGTCTCGCTCAGCTCGTCGCCGACCAGGTCGGCGAGCGCGGTCGCGGCGGCGAGCTTCATGCCCTCGGTGATCGCGGTGGCGCGCACGTCGAGGGTGCCGCGGAAGATCCCCGGGAAGGCCAGCACGTTGTTGATCTGGTTCGGGAAGTCGGAGCGGCCGGTGGCCACCACGCGGGCGTGCCGGTGCGCCACGTCGGGATGCACCTCGGGCATCGGGTTCGCCAGCCCGAAGATGACCGCGTCCGCGGCCATGCCGGCGACCACCTCCTCGCCCACCGTCCCTCCGGAGACCCCGATGTAGACGTCCGCCCCCGCCATCACGTCGGCGAGGAGGCCGGACCGACCGGTGCGGTCGGCCGTGGTCCGCGCCAGCGCCTGCTTGACCGGGGTCAGGTCGCCGCGGCCCGAGTGCAGCACCCCGCGCCGGTCGGTCACCGCGAGGTCGCGGACGCCCGCGGCGAGCAGGATCTTGGCGACCGCGACACCGGCTGCCCCGGCCCCGGAGATCACCACCCGGGTGGCCTCGGGGGTCCGGCCGGTGAGCCGCAGCGCGTTCTCGAGGGCGGCCAGCACGACGACCGCGGTGCCGTGCTGGTCGTCGTGGAACACCGGGATGTCCAGCAGCTGCTTGAGTCGCTCCTCGATGTCGAAGCAGCGGGGAGCAGAGATGTCCTCGAGGTTGATCCCCCCGAAGCTCGGTGCCAGCCGCACCACCGTCTCCACGATCTCGTCGGCGTCCTGGGTGTCGAGGCAGATCGGGACGGCGTCCACGCCGCCGAACTGCTTGAAGAGCACCGCCTTGCCCTCCATCACCGGCATCGCCGCGCGGGGACCGATGTCGCCCAGCCCGAGGACGGCGGTGCCGTCGGTCACCACGGCGACGGTGTTGGACACCCAGGTGTAGTCGTCGACCAGCAGCGGGTCGGCCGCGATCGCCTCGCAGACCCGGGCCACCCCCGGGGTGTAGGCCATCGACAGGTCGTCGGCACCCTCGAGCGCCACCGTCGAGGCGATCTCCATCTTGCCGCCGCGGTGCAGCTCGAAGACCGGATCGCTCGCGTAGCGGCTGCTGGGATCCTGGGAGGCTGGCATGTGGCCTGATGCTACCGCTGCCGCAGCGGCGGACGGCCGCGTCGCGGACGCACCCGGGCCCGTACCACCGCGAGCAGGTCCGCGTCCGGGATCTCCCCGACCGTCCAGGAGTCCACTCCCTCACGCGGGTTGTCCCGCTCGACCCACCACCCGCGCTCCTCGCGCCGGGTGGCGCGCTTGACGGCGGTGACACCGTCCGGCAGCCGCACCACGACCAGGTCCCCCACCCGCGGCACGGCCCGGTGCCGGACGAGCAGCCGGTCACCGTCGTACAGGGTGGGCTGCATCGACCTCCCCCGGACCACCGCGAGCCCCCAGCTCGACAGCGGCAGGCCGGGCACGCCCCGCATGCCGAGCAGTCGCATGGGTACCCCACCGTCCCGTGTCACACCACGACGCCCTGCCGGACCGGCCCGCGGCTCGCGGAGTAGTGTCTCAGGCGCGTCATTCCCACCATCGAAAGGACCCGCATGTTTGCGCGACTGTTCGCTCCGATCCTCGAGGTCCAGGCCCACTGCGACCTGCCCTGCGGCGTCTACGACCCGGCCCAGGCGCGGATCGAGGCAGAGTCGATCAAGGGCATCATCGCCAAGGTCGACGACAACGACGACCACGACTTCCGCACCCGCGCGATCCTGATCAAGGAGCAGCGCGCCGAGCTGGTCAAGCACCACCTCTGGGTGCTGTGGACCGACTACTTCAAGCCGCCGCACTTCGAGAAGTACCCGCAGCTGCACCAGCTGGTGAACGAGGCCACCAAGCTGGCCGGCGCCAGCGGTGCCAAGGGCTCCCTGGACGCCCAGATCGCCGACGACCTCCTGGCGAAGATCGACGAGATCGCCGAGATCTTCTGGGAGACCAAGAAGGCCTGACCGGGGAAACCTGGCAGACTATGCACGACGGCGGGGCCGGGCGCACCAGCGCCCGGCCCTGACTCACGATGACGACCGCGTCGCCACACCGGCGCGCGGCTCGATGCCTCGAGCAAGGGGACGCACAGACGTGGCAAAGAACCACCCCGACGTGGAGCTCCGTATCCCGGCCGACAGCGCCTACCTGGCGGTGCTCCGGACAGCGACGGCGGGCCTCGCGGCGCGCCTGGACTTCACGCTCGACGACATCGAGGACCTGCGCATCGCGGTGGACGAGGCGTGCGCGATGGTGCTGCCGCAGGCGCGGCCGCACTCGGACCTGACCTGCTCGTTCGATCTCAGCCCCACCCGGCTGACGGTCGCGGTGACCGCGCAGTGCGACGCGCCGCGGCCGCCGAACCGGGACGGCTTCGCCTGGACGGTGCTGGCCGCGCTCACCAACGAGGTGAGCGCGGAGGTGGATGGGGACCGGTTGACGGTGACGCTCTGCCGCGGAACGACCGACGCGGACTAGGCCCGTGACCGCTGGATCGAGATCGAGCAGCTCAGACCTGGCCGCCATGCGCGCCCGCAGCGCTGAGCTGTTCGCCCGGCTGGCGGACGAGAGCGCCAGCGAGGAGGAGCGCAGCCGCTACCGCGACGACCTGGTCCACCTGCACCTGCCGCTCGTGGAGCACTTCGCGCGACGCTTCCTCAACCGCGGCGAGCCCTACGACGACCTCCTCCAGGTGGGCACCATCGGCCTGATCAAGGCAGTGGACCGCTTCGACACCGGACGCGGCGTCGAGTTCTCGACGTACGCCACGCCGACCATCGTCGGCGAGATCAAGCGGCACTTCCGGGACCGCGGCTGGGCGATCCGGGTGCCGCGCCGGCTCCAGGAGCTCCGGCTGTCGATCACGACGGCGACCGCGGACCTCAGCCAGCAGCTCGGCCGGTCCCCCACGGTGTCCGAGCTGGCCGAACGCATCGGCGTCTCGGACGAGGAGATCATCGAGGGCCTGGAGTCCTCCAACGCCTACTCGACGCTGTCCCTGGACGCCCCCGACTCGGGCGACGACAGCGCCCTGTCGATGATCGACGTGATCGGGGGCGACGACGAGGCCCTCGAGCACGTCGAGAACCGCGAGACCATCAAGCCGCTGCTCGAGGCCCTCGACCCGCGGGAGAAGCACATCTTGACGCTGCGGTTCTTCCGGGGGATGACGCAGTCCCAGATCGCCGCGGAGATCGGCATCTCGCAGATGCACGTCTCCCGGCTGCTGGCGCGCACGCTGGCCCGGCTGCGGGAATCGCTGGAGGAGACCTCCGTCCAGGGCTAGACCGGCTCCGTCCTGTCCTCGACCGCCCGCAGCGAGGCCGGGTGCAGCACGCCGACCAGCACGGCCAGCGCCACCAGCACCAACACCGCGGCCACCGGCGTGGTGCTGCCGCCGCGGAAGCTCCAGGCGACCGGCAGCTGGATCAGCTGGGCCAGGACCACCGGTGCGCGCGCCCACGACTGCAGCCGGTAGAGCTGCCAGCCGCACCACGCCAGACCGCCCCCGTAGACCAGGAAGAACACCGCGGTGGTCAGGCCCATCGTCAGCCGGCTGCCGGAGAGCCAGAACACCTCGGCGACGCCGAGCACCACCAGGGTCAGCGCCTCCAGGACGACCAGGACGGCGGCCACGGCCAGCGGGACGGGCCCGCGCCGGCCCGGGCTGGGCTGGGTGCCGGGACTGGGCGGAGGGGAGGTCACGGATCCAGATCGTACGCACCCGCGGCAGGCAAAAACACGGGACGCGGTCCGTCCAGCCCCTGGGAAAGTGTCCCTCCAGCCACTACAGTCGACCGCTGTGACCAACGTGACGCTCGAAGAGGGTTGATCGGCCTCCCACTTCTTGCCACGCTGATCACTGGTCATCAGGCGTCATGCGCCCGTCACGACGGCGACCTTCCTCCGCATCGGCAACCACTGCCCGGCGCTGGTCTGGTCCGCGTGGCAGGTTCAGCACAGGGGAAACGCCGGCCTTGGGTTCGTTTCACCGCAGACCGGGTAAGGCTCGGTCGTCACCGTCATACGAAAGAGAGTCATCCGTCATGGATTGGCGCCATCGCTCTGCCTGCCTCGACGAGGATCCGGAGCTGTTCTTCCCGATCGGCAACACCGGTCCTGCCATCCTCCAGATCGAGGAGGCCAAGCAGGTGTGCCGTCGGTGCGACGTGCGCGAGCAGTGCCTCGCCTGGGCCCTCGAGGCCGGCCAGGACCATGGTGTGTGGGGTGGCATGAGCGAGGACGAGCGTCGTGCCCTCAAGCGTCGCAACGCCCGCGCGAAGGTCCGGACCGCCTGACTCACACGGGGACGTCGACGGTGACCCGGGTCCCGGCACCGGCGCGCGGTCCGATCTCCAGCTGACCGTCGAGCTCGGACTCGACCAGCGTGCGCACGATCGAGAGCCCCAGGCTCGCGGTCCCGTCCACGTCGAACCCCGGCGGCAGGCCCTGGCCGTCGTCGTCGACGGTCACGCGCAGCCGGCGCACCAACCGCCGGGCGGTCAGGGTGATGGTCCCTGCCGCCGCTGCGGAAGCCGTGCTCCACGGCGTTCTGCAGGACCTCCGTGAGCACCATCGCGAGCGGCGTCGCGACCTCCGCTGTGAGCGTCCCGAAGCTGCCCTGCCTGGTGGACGTCACGGTCGCCTCGTGTGAGGTGACCTCGGTCACCATCACCCGGAGCCGGTCGGCGACCTCGTCGAAGTCGACGAACTCCTCGTGCGCCTGGCTCAGGGTCTCGTGCACGATGGCGATCGACCCCACCCGCCGGACCGCCTCCTCGAGCGCCTCCCGCCCCTCCGGTGACTCGATCCGCCTGGCCTGGAGGCGCAGCAGCGCCGCCACCGTCTGCAGGTTGTTCTTCACCCGGTGGTGGATCTCCCGGATCGTGGCGTCCTTGGTGACCAGCTCCCGGTCCCGCCGGCGCAGGTCGGTGACGTCCCGGACCAGCACCAGCGCTCCCAGGTGCTCGCCGGCGGGTCGGAGCGGGATCGCGCGCAGGATCAGCACGGTGTCGCCGCCGATCTCGGTGTCCCGGGGGACCCGACCGCTCAGCACCGCGCTCAGCACGTCCTCGTCCGGGCGCCGCGCCGACGGCACGAGGTCGCGCGTGGTGCCGGCCAGGTCGAGCCCGGTGAGATCGGTGGTCAGGCCCAGCCGCCGGTAGACCGACAGCGCGTTCGGGCTCGCATAGGTGACCAGTCCCGCGGCGTCGATGCGCAGGAACCCGTCGCCCACCCGCGGCGAGTCGGCGTGGTCGGACCGCTGCCCGGGGAACGGGAAGTGGCCGTTCGCGATCATCTGGGTCAGGTCGGTGGCGGTCTGCAGGTAGGCCAGCTCCAGCCTGCTGGGGGTGCGCACTCCCAGCAGGTTCGTGTTGCGGCCGATGATCCCCAGGATCCGGTCGCCGCGACGGACCGGGATCGCCTCCACCCTGACCGGGATGTCGTCGCGCCACTCGGGGTCGCCCTCGCGGGCCACCCGCTCGTGCTCGTGGGCGGCGTCGATCAGGGGACGGCGCCCGCGGGGGACGAAGGCTCCGACGAGGTCGTCGACGTACGCCGTCGGACCGGTGGTGGGCCGCATCTGCGCACCGGCCCAGTAGCCGGTCCCCTCCCGGTCCGGCAGCCACAGCACCAGGTCCGCGAAGGACAGGTCCGCGATCACCTGCCAGTCCGCCAGGAGCAGCTGCAGCCAGACCACGTCCTCGGCGTCGAGATCGGTGTGGGCCCGGACGAGCTCGGTCAGCGTCGGCACCCCGCCAGCATAGGGACGGCCGGCACGCCCGCGTTTGGTGCGCTCCCCACGCGCGGCGCTACTTCCGATCCGGTCCGGAGATGGCTAGCGTCAGCCCGGTTGTTCACAACTCGGAGGTGGCCATGACCCAACACGCCAGCGCACCGGACGCGTCCGGTGCCCCACGACGCCGGACCGGCCCGACCTGGGTGGTGGTGGGAGCCCTGCTGGCGGTCGGCATCGTCGTGCCGCTGCTGGTCTTCGTCTACGACTCCGAGACGCCGGCGCTGTTCGGCTTCCCGTTCTACTACTGGTTCCAGTTCCTGATGATCCCGATCGTCTCGCTGCTGACCTTCACCGCGTTCCGGCTCTCCCAGAAGGCCACCGCCGCCGACCGTCCGGTCGTCGGTCTTCCCCCCGAGCCCGGGGGCGACACCGGGCCGGTGACCGGCCCGGTGACCGGCCCGGGGAGCCGCCGCCCGGGAGGTGAGCGCTGATGAGCAGCGTCGACCCGGTCGAGCTCGCCGTCTTCCTCGCCCTGTTCCTGCTCGTCACCGTGCTCGGCTTCCTGGCCTCCCGCTGGCGGCGCGCGGACTCCCTCGACAGCCTCGACGAGTGGGGGCTCGGCGGCCGCGGCTTCGGAACCTTCATCTCGTGGTTCCTGATCGGTGGGGACATCTACACCGCCTACACGTTCATCGCGGTGCCCGCGACCCTCTACGCCGGCTCGGTGGTCGGCTTCTTCGCGGTGCCCTACACGATCGTGCTCTACCCGATCATCTTCATCTTCCTGCCGCGCTTCTGGTCGGTCTCGCACCGGCACGGCTACGTGACCCCCGCCGACTTCGTGCGCGGGCGCTACGACTCCAAGACGCTCGCGCTCGCGGTGGCGGTCACCGGACTGCTCGCGACGATGCCCTACATCGCCCTCCAGCTGGTCGGCATCCAGGTGGTGCTCCAGATCATGGGCATCGGCGGTTCGGAGAGCTCCTCGTGGCTGGAGAAGGACGCTCCGCTGCTGATCGCCTTCGTCGTGCTGGCCGCCTACACCTACGCCTCGGGGCTGCGCGCGCCCGCGCTGATCGCCTTCGTGAAGGACACCCTGATCTACGTGGTGATCCTGGTCGCGGTGTTCTACCTGCCCACCCAGCTCGGCGGCTGGAGCAGCATCTTCGCCTCCGCCAAGGACTCCTTCGCCGGCTTCAACCAGGAGAACGCCGACGCGATCGCCGCCGGGACCGTGTCCGCCAAGGGCATCATCCCGCCGGCCGCGGCCCAGTGGGCGTACGCGTCGCTGGCGTTCGGCTCCGCGCTCGCCCTGTTCATGTACCCGCACTCGCTGACCGGGGTGCTGGCCTCCAAGAACAGGTCGGTGATCCGTCGGAACGCCTCGCTGCTGCCGGCGTACTCGTTCCTGCTCGGCCTGCTCGCCCTGCTCGGCTTCGCCGCGATCGCTGCCGGGATCAACGTCTCCAACCCCCAGCAGTCGGTGCCGGCGCTGTTCCAGCAGCAGTTCCCGCACTGGTTCGCCGGGCTCGCGTTCGCAGCCATCGTGATCGGCGCGCTCGTGCCCGCGGCGATCATGTCCATCGCCGCGGCGAACCTGTGGACCCGCAACGTCTACAAGGCGTTCATCAACCCGGCCGCGACCCCCAAGCAGGAGGCCAAGCAGAGCAAGCTGATCTCGCTGGTGGTGAAGTTCGGCGCCCTCGCCTTCGTGCTCGGGCTGCCGACCGAGCTGGCGATCAACTTCCAGCTGCTCGGCGGCGTGTGGATCCTGCAGACCATGCCGGCGCTGGTGTTCTCGCTCTACACGCGCTGGTTCCACCGCTACGCGCTGCTCGGCGGCTGGGCGGTCGGGATGCTGTACGGCACGTACATGGCCTACCAGGTGGCAGCGCCGGGCAAGCCCGGCACCCACTTCGGCGGGCCGCTCGCGCTGGTGCCGTTCACCGACACCAAGGTCTACATCGCGCTGATCGCGTTCGTGGTCAACGCGCTGGTGGCGGTCCTGCTGACCTTCGTGTTCCGGGCCCTGAAGTCGCCCGAGGGAGTCGACCAGACGAGCCGGTCGGACTACCACGCCGACGCCGGTGACCGGGACGTGGTCGAGGTGCTCGACGGCGAGCCCGGCACCGCCCCCGCCCCCCGCTAGCCTCCAGGTATGAGCGACGAGGTCTCCACCCCGCAGGACCAGACCGACGGCGGCGACGGGCACGGCGGCGAGCAGGCCGTCGCCGTCGCCGCCGCCCACGGCGTCGACACCCTGTTCACGCTGTCAGGTGCCCACGTCTTCCCGATGTACGACGGAGCGGTCAACGCCGACCCGGCGATGCGGATCCTGGACGTCCGCCACGAGCAGACCGCCGTGTTCGCGGCGGAGGCGGTCGGCAAGCTCACCCGTGTCCCCGGTTTGGCGGTGCTGACCGCCGGGCCCGGGGTCACCAACGGGATCAGTGCCATCACCCAGGCGTCGTTCAGCGGGTCTCCGCTGGTGGTGGTCGGTGGACGGGCGCCCACGAACCGCTGGGGCATGGGCAGCCTGCAGGAGCTCGACCACCCGCCGATGCTCGCCACGGTGACCAAGTCCGCGCGCACCGTGGACACGGTCGGCGAGATCGCCGGCGCCGTCGACGAGGCCTTCACCCTGGCCGGGTCGCCGCACCGCGGCCCCACCTTCCTCGACGTGCCGATGGACCAGTTCTTCGACCGGTCACCGGCGCAGCGGCCCGCCGCACCGGCCCGGCAGCGGCTCGAGCCCGACCCGGAGCAGCTGGGCCGGGTCGGCACCCTGCTCGCCGAGGCGGACCGGCCGGTGCTGGTGCTGGGCACCGACGTCTGGGCCGACGGTGCTGAGGAGGCCGCACTGCGCCTCGTCGAGCAGACCGGGATCCCGGTGGTCACCAACGGCATGGCCCGCGGCGTGGTCCCCGGCGGGCACCCCCAGCTGGTCACCAAGGCACGCGGCAAGGCGTTCGGCGGTGCCGACCTGCTGGTCGTCGTGGGCACCCCGCTCGACTTCCGGCTCGGGTACGGCGTCTTCGGTGGCCGCGACGGCGCGACGCCGGCGCGGGTGGTCCACCTGGCCGACTCCCCTGGCCAGGTCTCCGGCCACGCCGAGCTCGTGGCCTCCGCGTCCGGCGACCTGACCGCCGTCCTCGAGGGTGTGCAGTCGGCGCTCGAGAGCCGGCCGCACCGCCCGGACTGGGCCGCGTGGCTGGCCGTCCTGCAGGACGAGGTGCGCGCCGCGGTGGCCCGCGACCAGGTGTCGCTGACCTCCGCCTCCGACCCGATCCACCCCGCACGCATCTACGGCGAGCTGGCTCCCCGGCTGGCCGACGACGCCGTGGTGATCGGCGACGGCGGCGACTTCGTCTCCTTCGCCGGCAAGTTCGTGGAGCCTCGGCGCCCCGGCGGCTGGCTGGACCCGGGACCCTACGGCTGCCTCGGCGCGGGCCTCGGCGCCGCGATCGCGGCTCGGCTGGTGCGCCCCTCCGCCCAGGTGGTGCTGCTGCTCGGGGACGGCGCGGCAGGGATGTCGCTGATGGACGTGGACACACTGGTCCGCCACGACCTGCCGGTGGTGATGGTCTGCGGCAACAACTCGGCCTGGGGCCTGGAGAAGGGGCCGATGCAGATGATCTACGGCTACGACGTGGCCGCCGACCTGGCCCCGCAGACGCGCTACGACCAGGTCGTCACCGCCCTGGGCGGGGGCGGGAGACGGTCACCGACCCGGCGCAGGTCGGTCCCGCGCTGGACCGCGCGTTCGCCGCGGGGACGCCGTACCTGGTCAACGTGATCACCGACGTCGACGCCGCCTACCCGCGCGCGACCTACGGCGTATGACGGTCACCGTCCGCCCGGTGCACACCTCCGAGCTGGTGCAGGTCGGCGACCTCACCGTCACGGCCTACGCTGCGGACGGCTACCTGGCCGAGGACGACCCCTACGTCCCGCACCTGCGCGACGCGACGGCCCGCGCGCGCGAGGCCGAGGTGTACGTCGCGACGCTGCCCGACCTGGCGGGCACGGTCGCGGGCACCGTGACGTTCTGCCCGCAGGGGTCGGCGTGGTCCGAGCTGGCCCAGCCGGGGGAGGGCGAGTTCCGGATGCTCGCCGTCCACCCCGGCGCCCGTCGCCGCGGGGTGGGGAAGGCTCTGGTCGGTGCGTGCATCGAACGGTCCACCGAGCTGGGGTACACCGCGGTGGTGCTCTCCAGCCTGACCGTGCAGCAGCCGGCGCACCGGATCTACGGACGGCTCGGCTTCCGGCGCACGCCGGACCGGGACTGGTCACCCATGCCCGGCGTCGACCTGCTTGCCTTTCGCCTCGACCTCTAGGACCATTCCAGACGCCCTGACCGGGCCGCGAGGTCGCGATCCGCGCCTCGTGCCCCCCGTGCCCTGGGAGCCTCCGGTGTCGCACCCCGCGCTGTCCGTCCAGCCTGCCCTGCGCGACCACTGGCAGTGGCTGCCGCAGTGGGCCGAGGACCGGCCCTGCCTGCTGTGGTACCTGACCTTCGAGAGCGAGCCGGACCTGTCCCGGCAGGCCGAGCAGGTGCAGGCGCACCTGCGCGACGTGAGCCGGGTGGACGTGGTGCCGCTGCCGTGGCTGCACCTGACCCTCGACGACGTGGGGTTCGTCGACGAGCTGACCTCCGACCAGATCACCACCGTGGTCCGCGCCGCCCGGGAGGCGGTCGCGGGCTGGGTGCCGCCGGCGATGACGCTGGGACCGGTGTCGGCGATGGAGGACGCCGTGGTGCTCGCCGCCGGCCCGGCGCCCGGGCTGCGCGACCTGCGCGACCGGCTCCGGCAGGCGACCACGCAGGTGCTCGGGCCGGTCGCGCTCAGCGTGCTCGACGAGTTCTGGCCGCACGTGACGCTGGCCTACCTCAACGACGCCTGCGAGCCGGCCGAAGTGCTGGACCCGCTCGCGCCGGTGTCCGGGGCGCGGGTCGCGCTGGCGGCCCCACGCCTGACCCTGGCCTCGGTGACCAGGCGCGACCGGCACTACCAGTGGACGGCGCTGGTCCAGCTCGGTCTCGGCGACTGAACTGACCGGCCGCGCCTCCGCCGGCGCCGCCGGACTCAGAGGCGGGCCAGGAACCTGGCCCGGTCGACCACCACCCGGGTGACCTCGCCGTGGGCGACGACCCTCTCCTCCCCCGAGAGGAGGGCGTGTCGCGCGACCACCTCGAACCGGGCCAGCCGCCCGTCGACGTACACGGCGCCGGCGGTCACCTCCACCGTGGCGCCGACCGGACTGGCGCCGACATGCTCGAGCTGCACCCGGCTGCCGACGCTGGTGCGGCCCGGCTCCACCGACCTGTCCACGACCGCGCAGGTGGCGGCCTCGCACCACGCCAGCAGCCGCGGCGTGCCGAGCACCGGGAGGTCCCCCGAGCCGAGCGCCGCCGCGGTGTCCGGGTCGGTGACGGTGAAGGTCAGGGTCGCACTGTCGCCTACGTCCATGCCGCCATCCTGCCCGGCGCGGGCGCCCGATTCGCCCGGACACGGCCCCGGGTGCGAGACTTGTACGTCGAAGCAGATCAGCGTCGAGGAGGACACCATGGGTAAGACCGGCCGCAAGCGCCGTGCCCGCAAGAAGAAGGGCGCCAACCACGGGAAGCGCCCCAACGCCTGAGCGTGGCACCACCGGGCAGTCCCGCACTGCCCACGGAAAACCAACACTCCCCATGGTGATATCACCATGGGGAGTGCTCGTTTACCAGGAGAACATGGTAAACCGCCGGGTCACTCGACGCGGGCGTCGATGATCTCCCCCTGCACCTGGCGGATCCGCAGCAGCACCTTGTCCCGCAGCGTGTCCGGGGCGTGCTCGGTGCAGGACCGGGCCACGAGGGCCTTGACGGTACGCTCGAGGTCGTACTTCTGCAGGCACGGCCCACACTCGTCGAGGTGGTGCTGGATCTCCGAGGAGTCCGCGTTCGGCAGCTCGTTGTCGATGAAGAAGAACACCCGCTCGAGGATCTCCGAGCAGTCCTTGTCGTGAGGGTCGCCGCAGCTCATGACGCGTCCCCCTGCCCGGTCGTGCCCGCCGCGGACAGGCCGCGGTCCTGGGCGTAGCCCTGCAGCATCTCGCGCAGCTGGCGACGTCCCCGGTGCAGCCGCGACATCACGGTGCCGATCGGGGTGTCCATGATCTCGGCGATCTCCTTGTACGGGAAGCCCTCGACGTCCGCGAGGTACACCGCGAGCCGGAAGTCCTCCTGGAGCTGCTGGAGCGCGTCCTTGACGTCGCTGTCCGGGAGGTGCTCGAGCGCCTCCGCCTCGGCGGACTTCAACCCGGTCGAGGAGTGCGACTCGGCCCGGGCGAGCTGCCAGTCCTCGACGTCCTCGGCCATCGACTGCTGCGGCTCGCGCTGCTTCTTGCGATAGGTGTTGATGAAGGTGTTGGTCAGGATCCGGTACAGCCAGGCCTTGAGGTTCGTGCCGGGCTTGAACTGGTGGAAGGCGGCGAACGCCTTCGCGAAGGTCTCCTGGACCAGGTCCTCGGCGTCCGCGGGGTTGCGGGTCATCCGCATGGCGGCCGAGTACAGCTGGTCGAGGTACTGCATCGCGTCCCGCTCGAACCGCAGGCTCCGCTCGGCCTCGGACTCCGTGTCGCGGTCCACGACCGGAGCGGACGCGGGCTCCACGGCGGCAGGTGGTGCTGATTTGTCTGTCATCGGCTCCCAGCCTACCGGCAGGGTGGGGTACGACGACCCGCTGCCGGTCCTGGGGGCCGTTCCCGGTCGGGCTTCACAGGTCGTCCCGCTCATCCCGCTCCCTTCGCGTCCTCGAGTGGATCACGCGCATGTCTGCGCTCGTGGGCCACAACGCCGGACGCGGGCGTTCGATTCCCCCTACGGCCGGGTCGTTGCGCCGACCACGTCGCGGACCACGAACTCCAGCACCGCCTCGACGATGATGCCCAGCGCGTCCTCGGCGGTGACCGGCCCGCGCTTGGGCACCCGGAAGCCGTGGTCCGCGCCCGGCACCACGGTCAGCTCGCGGTCGGGCGGGAACTCCTCGGGCCGCCCGAACGGGTCCCGCTCCCCCTGCACGACCAGCGTCGGCACCTGCACGGCCTCGAGCTCGGGCAGCCGCGAGGACTCCGGACGGCCCGGCGGGTGCAGCGGGAACGCCAGCGCGACGAACCCGGACGCGCCGAGCTCGCGGGCGGTCCGGGCCGCCGAGCGGGCGCCGGCGCTCCGCCCCCCGACCACCAGCGGGGTGCGCACCCGGAGCCGGTCGGCCGCTGCCACGAAGCACGCGTCGAGGACCGCGGGGCGCGGCGCCACCCGACCGCCGGCCACCCGCCACGGCTGCTCGACGCGGACCACCGAGATGCCCTGGCGGGGCAGGGCTGCCGCCAGCGCCTCCAGGTCCGGGGCGTCCACCCCGCCGCCGGCGCCGTGCCCGAGCAGCAGCGTCGCGACCGGGTGCCGGGACCGGTCCCGCCACAGGCGGGCTTCCCCGTGCGGGGTGGGCACCAGCTGGCGCTCGGTCATGACGGCTCCTGCTCCCCGAGCGGGTCGACCAGCTCGGGACCGTTGTTCCGGACGTTGTTGACCCGGGTGCTCACCGGGTACGCCTCGAGCGCGCCCGGCGCAGCGGGCACCAGCAGCCCGGTGAGCTCCCCGACCTCGGTGCGGCCGGGGTCCAGCCACGCGGACCAGCGGTCGCGCTGCACCATCAGCGGCATCCGGTCGTGGATGTGCCCGACCGCGTCCTCGGCCGTCGTGGTGATCACCGTGCAGGTCCACAGGTACCGCTGCGGGTCGTCGTCGTCCCGGGTCGGGTCGCGCCAGATCTCGTAGAGGCCGGCCATCGCCAAGGTGCGCCCGTCCGCCGGGCGGATGAAGAACGGCTGCTTGACCGGCTTGCCCGCCTTGGTGGTCTGCTCGGTCGGGTACCACTCGAAGTAGCCGTCGGCCGGCAGCAGGCAGCGCCGCGCGGCGAAGGGTCGCCGGTACGCGGGCTTCTCGTGCACGGTCTCCATGCGGGCGTTGATCATCTTGCTGCCGATCCCAGGGTCCTTGGCCCAGAACGGCACCAGCCCCCAGCGGAGCGCCCGCAGCTGCCGCTGCGGCGCCGCACGGTCCTCGTCCTCGCGGGGCGGCCGCTCGAGCACCGCGTAGACCTGCTTGGTGGGGGCGACGTTGTAGTCGGCGGGCAACGGCTCGGCCACCTCGACCCGGTCGATCTCGAACTCCTCGACGAGGTCCTCGGGGCGACGGCTCGACGCGTAGCGACCACACATGTCGGTCAGGCTAGCCGTCCGGTCAGCGAGCGAGCTCGTCCAGCAGCCGGGCCGCAGAGCCGGCCGAGTCGGGCAGACCCTCGATCCATACCCGGACGTCGGTCGAGCCGAGGTCGAGGTCCGCGAGGAACTCGCGCAGCAGCCCCACGGAGACGCCGAGGTCGCCGGTGCGGGACACCAGGGCGACGGCACGGTTCAGGCCGGCTCGCGCCAGCGTCTCGCCGCCCGAGAACACCGCGCGCAGCGCCTCGGCGACCCGGACCAGCCTGAGCGCCCGGGTGAAGGGCGAGTCCGGCCCGCCGACCGGGGCTCGCAGGCGGAGCTCGACGACCACCAGGGCGTGGCTGCCGCTGACCGCGACGTCGGTCAGCTCCGACTCCCGGTAGACCTCGTCGAGCCTCGACCGGACGTGCGCCAGGCTGGCCAACCCGGTCAGCGGGTCCTCGCACGAGAGCTGGTGGAGGTACTCCAGGGTGGCCTCGCTCCAGGCGACCGCGAGCGCCTCGGTCGCCTCGAGGTCCGGCGCGGTCCCCCGGACCAGCTGGTAGGTCACGCGCAGCCCGGACAGTCCCTCCCCCAGGGCGGCACCGTCCAGGGCCACGTCGCGACCGGCCACCGAGCAGGCCGCGACGACGTCGCCGTCCTCGGCCAGGGCCTCGCCGACCGCCTCGAAGCGCGACGGCAGGGAGTGCCGTAGGTCGTCGGGCAGGTCGCCGAGCCCGGCCGGGGCGTGACCGGCGCGGCGGAACGTCAGGGTCGGAAACAACGGCACTCCGGCTCCTCACGTCTCGGTGGCTGACGGTGATGAGACGGCCCGGACCCTCGGACATGACGCGGTTCCGCTGAGCTTTCTGCGCCGATCGGGGCGAGCGACTCGGCGGTTCGTACATTTTTCTGTGGTTCTCCGGACGACGCGGCACCCGCCGACTAGTTTGACCGGCAGAGAACCGCGTCTCGGGCGGCGTCACGTCGGCGACCCTGGGCGGTTCCTCCCCCGAGCCATGACAGACCTCCTTCACGATGTCGACCTGCCCAGCGACGCCGAGCTGATCTCGAGCGTGCGCGGGGGGGACGTCGCTGCCTACGGGGAGCTGTTCAGCCGGCACCGCGACGCCGCCCACCGGCTGGCCCGGCAGCTGGTCCGGGGCCCGGACTCCGACGACCTGGTGGCGGAGGCGTTCGCCAAGGTGCTCACCGTGCTGCAGGGCGGCGGCGGCCCGGACGTGGCCTTCCGGGCGTACCTGCTGACCGCGGTCCGGCGGCTGCACGTGGACCGGGTCCGGCTGGCGCAGCGGCTGCAGACCACCGACGACATGACCCCCTTCGACCCGGGCGTGCCGTTCCGGGACACCGCGGTGGCCGGCTTCGAGAGCGGCGCGGCCGCCCGGGCCTTCGCGTCGCTGCCGGAGCGCTGGCAGCTGGTGCTCTGGCACCTGGAGGTCGAGGGCCAGAAGCCGGCCGACGTCGCCCCGCTGCTCGGGATGAGCGCGAACTCGGTGTCCGCGCTGGCCTACCGGGCCCGTGAGGGGCTGCGTCAGGCGTTCTTGACCATGCACCTGGCCGACATCTCCGAGACCGAGTGCCGGTGGGTCAACGAGCACCTCGGTGGCTTCGTGCGCAAGGGGCTCTCGAAGCGCGACGCCGGCAAGGTCCAGGCGCACCTCGACGGGTGTCGCCGCTGCACCGCGATGCATCTGGAGCTCACCGAGGTGAACTCCGACCTGGCCGCCCTGATCGCCCCACTGGTGCTGGGCGCGGCCGCCGCCGGGTACCTCGCCTCGTCCGGGGCCGGGGCCGCGGGACTGCTCGCTCTGGTCTCCCGGCTCAAGGACCTGGTCGTCGCGAACAGCACCGCGGCCACGGCGGCCGGGGTCTCGGTGGGCGTCGCCGCCGCGGCGGTCGCGGCGGTGACGCTGGGCGGGCTCGGCTCCGGGCGCCCGACGGTCACCGCGGCCCCGTCCGCCGGCCCCAGCAGCGTGGTTGTGTCCCCGACCGGACCGGGGGCGACCCCGCCGGCCGGCACCGGTCCCGCCCCGGCCTCGCCGTCCGCGTCGCCTCCGGTGACCCCGTCCGCGTCCCCCTTCCCGTCGCCGACGGTCACGCCGTCGTTCCCGCTGCTGGCGCCGTCCGGGTCCCCGTCCCCCACGCCGGCCGTGCCGCCCCCGCCGCTCGGCGAGCCGACCCTCTCGCCGGCCGCCCCCTCGCTGGCCGACCCCTCGCTGGCCGACCCCTCGCCGGCCGACCCCTCCCCGGCCGACCCCTCCCCGGCCGACCCCTCCCCGGCCGACCCCTCGACACCGGTCCCCGCTGGGCCGGGCACCGGTGAGACGCCGCCCCCGGGTCCCGCGCCGGATCCGGAGGTCGGCAGCCTGGTCGTCGACCCGGCCGGCTCGGTCCTGGTGAACGTGACGAACATGCGTCCCGGGGACGTCCTCGAGGTCTCGATGACCTCCGCGGACACCACCTTCCCCGCCGACCCCGCGGCCCTGCCGCCCGGCTGCACCGCCACCGGGACCCGGCGGGTCGTGTGCGCGCCCGCCCTGGCGGTCCGGGCCGGCGGTCGCGCCGCCGCGGTCCCCGCCGTCGGCCCCCGCGACTACACGGTGACGCTCCCGCTGGCCTTCCCCGACTCGATGGTCGACGACGACCTGGAGGTGACCGCCCGCCTCGGGGACACGCGGTTCGCGCGCAGCCTCCCGCTGACCTTCCACCCCTCCCGGCGACCCACCTACGACGTGTCGCTGCCGGCGCTCGGCGGCCTGCGCGGGCACGTGCTGGTCGGCGAGGTGGACCGGTGGTCGCTCGGCGTCCCCGTGGTGCTCCCGCCCCGGGTCCGCGGCATGCGCTACACAGTGACGGCCCCGCTGCGGCTCGACGCCGTCGACGGGTGCGACCTCGGGGCCGCCGGGTCCACGCTGACCTGCCCCGACGTACGCCACGGCGACGAGGTGACGCTGGCGCTGGTGGCGGAGGGACTGACCGCCGGCGCCACCGCCGAGATCTCGGCCGGCGCGCTCGTCGACTTCCTCGATCCGGACAGCAGCGACCAGACCCGGGCCGTGGACCTCCCCCCGGGCGCCGACCTCAGCCTGCGCCTGGGTGCCGTCCAGGGACCACCGGCCAGGGACGGCTCGGTGACCGTGCCCGGCCGCGTGCGCGGGCTGCGGCCCGGTCTCCAGCGGCTCACCTACCGGGTCGGTCCGGGCGCTGGGTTCACCGACGAGGGCAACCCCGGCTGCACGGTGGCGAAGACCTCGATGACCTGTCCGGCACCGGACCCCGACAGCGGCTCGGTCACCCTCGCGCTGCGAGCGACCGACCGGCTCGCGCCGACCGACGCGACGGTGACCGTCGAGCCCACCCCCCCGTTCGAGGCGGTCGGTGACGGCCCGCACACTGCGGACGTCACGCTGCCCTCGCGCCCCGGGTACGACTTCGCGATGGGCCCGCTGACCGAGACCGCGCACACGGTCGACGGAGCCACCGACAGCTACGTGCTGAGCAGCACCGTGCGCGCGGTGCCCGCCGGCACCGGCCCGCTCACGTTCGAGGTCTCGCCAGGGGCGGTGCTCTCCGAGCGCCAGGCGCCGGGGTGCACGGTCCTGGACCCCACCCGGCTCGCGTGCGGCGACCTCGGCACCGACCGCGTCGTCGACCTCAGCGTGCAGACCACGGAGACCGTCGTCCACGACGTCACCGTCACCCTGCAGGTGCCCGAGCCGTACGACGACCCGGACCCCTCGAACGACGTCGCCACCGCGACCGGTCTGCGCCCGGGCACGCACCTGGAGCTGACCCCGCACGAGCTCGGCGTCCTGCACCAGGACGCTGACGGCACCTTCCCGGTGACCGTGCAGCTGGCCGGGACGAGGGCCGGCATGCCGTCGGTGCGCTACCGGGTCACCGGGCCGGCCTCGTTCGCGCCCGGACCGGCCGGCTGCGTGCCCGCCGGTGACACGCTGACCTGCCCCGGCCCGCGGGACGGGCCGCGGCAGCTCGCGCTGCGCCCGGTCGGCACCACCGGTCCCGCACCGGTCACCCTCACCGCCGAGCCCGGCGGGGACTTCGTGGGGCTGGGCACCGGAGCGGAGGCCCGGACGGTCCTGGCCGGGTCATGGGACTTCGCGCTGACCGGTCTGGCCACGACGGCGCAGACCCTCGCCGGCGGCACCGACCGGTACACGCTGCGCGCATCCGTCGGCCCGCTGCCGGAGGGGCTGGACGCGGTGCGCCTGGTCCTGACCGGGGACGCGCGCCTGGCCGGCGACCAGGCCCCGGGCTGCACCCGGGTCGACGACAGCACGCTGTCCTGCACCGGCGTCGGCGGCGGAGGGCCGGTCGACGTCGCTGTGGAGTCGACCGGCAGCGCCGCGCACCCGGTGGCCCTCGCGGTCCGGGGCCCGGCGACCTACGACGACCCCACACCCGGGAACGACGCGCGCGACGTCACCCTGCGCCCCGGAGCCGACCTGCACCTGGCTGACCTACGACCCGACAACGCCTCTCCCGCGAACGACGACGACGAGCACCTGGTCAGCACCCGGCTCACCGGGGTCCCCAGCGGGCTGGGCGCCGTGCGCTACCGGCTGACGGGGGCGGCGGTCTTCGTCCGCGCCTCGGCGCAGGACTGCACGGTCACAGCGGCCGACCCCCGGCTCCTGACCTGCGCGGCGCCCGGCCAGGGCGACGGGTCCGTGACCCTCACGATCCGGTCGGACGACCCGCACGTCGCCACCGACCTCTCCCTCGCCGTCGCCCCCGAGGAGCCGTTCGTCGAGACGGCTCCCGCCGACAACGAGGGCACGGTGCGGCTCGCGCCCAGGCCGACGTACGACTTCTCGGTGTCCGGGCTGGGTCAGGTGGCCCACACGGTCTCGGGCGGCGCCGACACCTACCTGCTGGACGCCACGGTCGGGCGGCTGCCCGTCGGCCTCGACACGCTCGACCTCGTGCTGACCCGGGGAGGCGCGTTCGCGGCAGCCCAGGAGCCGGGCTGCAGCCGCGTCGACGACACCCGCCTGCGCTGCACCGACCTCGCCTCCGCGCGCGCCGTGCGCCTGCGGGTCACCTCGACGTCCACCGTCGGGCACCCGGTGACCGTCGCGGTCAGGGTACCGACCCGCTACGACGACCCGGCGCCGGGCAACGACAGCGCGGAGGTCACGGTCCTGCCCGGCGTGGACCTCGCCCCCGGCGCGCTCACCCCGAGCCCACCGGTGCGCGCCGACGGGGACACCTACCAGGTCCGCACGGTGCTGCGCGGGACCCGCGGCGGACCGGTCACCTTCAGCCTCACCGGGGCGGCATCGCTGACCGGGAGCAGCTGCACGCGGGACGGCAGCCGCCAGGTCACCTGCGCCGACCCGGTCGAGGGCCAGTCGGTCAGCTTCACCCTGACGCCGGACAACCCGACGGCCGCCACCCCCGTGACGCTGCGTGCCCAGGCGTCTGCCCCGCTCGTCGAGCTCGCCGCCGCCGACAACGCCGTGTCCACCACGCTCGCCGCGGACCTGGCGGTGGAGTCGGTGACGGTCACCGATCACGGTGGCGACGGTGCCGTCGCGCACGTACAGCTCGGCGGCATCCCGGGCGGGGTGGCGCGGCTGCAGCTGCAGATCAGCGGCGCCGACGTGGGCACCGGCGCCGGCCAGACCCACCTCACCGGCGGCGCCGCCGGGGCGGACGGGCAGGGCGCCGTCGACTGCGACGTCACCGGCCCGGACGGCACGGTCGTGCAGGACGGGGTCTGGGCCACCTGCCGCAAGGTCGACCTCGCGACCCGGGGCCGGTTCCTCCTCGACCTCAGGCTGGCTCACGTGCACGGGACGGACCACACCGTCGTGTTCGCGGTGCTGCCGGCGGGCGTGGACCAGGCCGGGCAGACCGGCAACGACCGGATGGCGGCCACCTTCCGCTGAGGCAGGACCCCGGGCGGAAGCGTGACCTGCCGCCGATGGGGTATGAAGGGCTGCATGACTCTCGTCCGACTTGTTGCGCGTCCGATGCTGGCCTCGATGTTCGTCCTGGGAGGTGTCAGCGCCCTGAGAAACCCCGAGCAGCACGTCCGGATGGCCTCCCCCGTCGCCGAGAAGCTCAAGGACGCGGCGAACGAGGCCGCGTCCGACCTGCCGGTCTCCCCCGACGAGAAGCAGCTGGTGATGGTCAACGGCGCCGCCCAGGTGCTTGCCGGACTCGCCCTGGCCACCGGCCGGGTGCCGCGGCTGGCCGCGCTGGTGCTGGCCGGCTCGCTGGTCCCCACCACGGCCGCCGGTCACCGCTTCTGGGAGGAGCAGGACAAGACCCAGAAGGCCAACCAGATGATCCACTTCTTCAAGAACGTCTCGATGTTCGGCGGACTGCTGATCGCTGCCGTCGACACCGAGGGACGCCCTGGCGTCGCCTGGCGTGCGCAGCACGCGGTCGGCTCGGCGCGGCGCGAGGCCAAGCACCTGCGCCGCGAGGCCAAGCTCACCGCCAAGGGGATCGCCTCCTGAGCGGTCGGCGTCGGGACCGGCCGTGGCGATACGCTCGGCCTCGATGACCGACGCCACCACGCAGGACCTCTACCCCGCCCCGCGCCCGAGCGAGCCCCTGCACGCCGTCGTCCGGCTGCCGGGCTCGAAGTCGCTGACCAACCGGGTCCTCGTGCTGGCGGCGCTCGCCGACGCCCCCAGCACGGTCCGCGCGGCGCTGCGCTCCCGGGACACGCTGCTGATGGCGTCCGCGCTGACCGCCCTCGGGTGCCGGGTGGACACCACCGGGGACGACTGGCAGGTGACCCCGGGGACGCTCAGGGGCCGGGGCGCCATCGACTGCGGGCTGGCCGGGACGGTGATGCGGTTCGTGCCCCCGGTCGCGGCCCTCGCCGACGGACCGGTCATCTTCGACGGTGACCCGCACGCGCGGCTGCGGCCGATGCACACGGTCCTGGACGCGCTCCGCAGCCTCGGCGTGGTCGTCGAGGACGAGGGCCGCGGCGGCCTGCCGTTCACGGTCCGGGGCTCCGGGTCGGTGCGCGGCGGACCGGTCACCGTCGACGCCTCCGCGTCGAGCCAGTTCGTCTCCGCGCTGCTGCTCGCCGGTGCCCGCTACGACCGGGGCGTCGACGTCCGCCACCGCGGCCCCGCGGTGCCGTCGCTGCCGCACATCGAGATGACCGTCGAGCAGCTCCGGCTGCACGGCGTCCAGGTCGACGACGCCGAGCGGGACCGCTGGCGGGTGCTGCCCGGGCCGGTGCGCGCCGTCGACGTGCCGGTGGAGCCGGACCTGTCCAACGCGGCCCCCTTCGTGGCCGCGGCGCTGGTCACCGGTGGCCGGGTCACGGTGCCGGACTGGCCGGCCGGCACCACCCAGCCCGGCGACGCCCTGCGCGAGATCGTCACCCTGATGGGCGGCTCGGCCGAGCTCACCCCCGAGGGGCTGGTGGTCACCGGCACCGGCTCGCTGGTGGGCATCGACGTCGACCTGCACGACGTCGGCGAGCTCACCCCGGCGGTCGCGGCCCTGTGCCTGCTGGCGGGGACCCCGTCGCGGTTGCGCGGGGTGGCGCACATCCGCGGGCACGAGACCGACCGGCTCGCCGCCCTCGCCCGTGAGTTCGGTGCTCTCGGCGGTGACGTCCGCGAGACCGAGGACGGTCTCGAGATCCGGCCCGCGGCCCTCACCGGCGGCCCGTTCCGCACCTACGCCGACCACCGGATGGCGCACGCGGCGGTGATCGTCGGGCTCCGCGTGCCGGGCGTGCTGGTCGAGGACATCGCCACCACCGCCAAGACCTTCCCGGACTTCGGCGGCTTCTGGTCGGACCTGCTCGCCGGTCGTCGCTGAGCCGATGCCGCGGTACGACGAGTTCGACCTCGAGTCCTACGACCGGCCGCGGCGCCGGACCCGGCCGCGCACGAAGGACCGGCCGAGCTACGAGGACGCCGTGCGCGGCCGGGTCGTCACCGTCGACCGGGGCCGCTTCACCGCCCTGGTCGGCGGACGCGTCGTCACCGCGATGAAGTCCCGTCCGCTCGGCCGCAAGGGCGTCGTGGTGGGCGACGAGGTCCGCCTGGTGGGCGACGTCACCGGCGAGGACGGCAGCCTGGCCCGGATCGTCGAGGTCGAGACCCGCCGGACCGTGCTGCGACGCACCGCCGACGACGACGACCCGGTGGAGCGGGTGATCGTGGCGAACGCCGACCAGCTCGTGGTGGTGGCCGCGCTCGCCGACCCCGAGCCCCGCCCGCGCCTCATCGACCGGGCCCTGGTCGCGGCCTACGACGCGGGACTCGAGCCGCTGCTGTGCATGACCAAGTCCGACCTGGCCGACCCCGAGACGCTGCTGTCGATCTACCGACCGCTCGGGGTGCCGCACGTGGTGACCCGGCAGGGCGGCGACCTCGACGTGCTGCGCGACCGGCTGCACGGCAGGGTCAGCGTGCTCGTGGGCCACAGCGGGGTCGGCAAGTCCACCCTGGTCAACGCCCTGGTGCCCGGCACCGACCGGGCGATCGGGCACGTGAACGCCGTGACCGGTCGCGGCCGGCACACCTCCACCTCGGCGCTGATGCTGAGCCTGCCCCCCTTCGACGGCAGCGGCGGCTGGATCGTGGACACGCCTGGCATCCGCTCCTTCGGGCTCGCGCACGTGCAGCCGGGGCAGCTGATCGGAGCCTTCCCGGACCTCGAGGAGCTGACCGACTCGTGCCCTCGCGGCTGCTCGCACGGCGGCGAGGAGCCCGAGTGCGGGCTCGACGAGGCGATCGCGGACGGGCGCACCGACGCGGACCGGGTGGGCTCGTTCCGCCGGCTGCTGGCCAGCCGCGAGGCCTCGGTCGACTAGCCCCAGACCGCCCGGGAGCCGGAGTCACCGGTCAGCACCACCTGGACGAGCACCACCAGCGCGAGCACCACGAGCACCGCCGGGAGCACCCGGTCCGCGACCCCGGTCCGGCTCGCGCGGGCTCCCCGTCCGCTAGCCAGCCCCGACGGTCCGGGCAGCAGCAGGACCGCGACCAGCACCACGACCGCCAGCGCCAGGCTGAGCGGGGCGAGCAGGCTGCCCCGCGCCTGGTGGGTCTCGACCAGCGGCCGCAGCTCGGGACGGTCCTCCAGCAGCGCCCTGCCGGACCAGGTGGCCAGGTAGGCGACGGCCACACAGCCCACCGACGCGGCCGCGGTCGGCCACCGGGTCAGCCAGCGCCACCGCGGCAGCACCGCGAAGGCGATCGCGAGCGCCACCGTCATCGGGATGAGCACGACGGCCGCGTGCACGACCAGCGGGTGCAGCGGCAGACCGGCGAGCTCCATGCCTGCACTGTAGGGCCCGGATCCCCGGACGCCCGGGACTCGCGTGCTGGTCCCCGGTCCTCGGCCCTGGGGGCATAGCCTGAGCCCCATGTCCACCTCCTTCACCGACGACCTGCGGCTCGCCCACGTCCTGGCGGACGACGCCGACTCGCTGTCCACGAGCCGGTTCCGGGCACTGGACCTGCACGTGGTGAACAAGCCCGACCTCACCCCGGTCACCGACGCCGACAAGTCCGTGGAGGAGGGCATCCGCCGCACCCTGTCCCGGGCCCGGCCCCGGGACGCGGTCCTGGGCGAGGAGACCGGCTCGACCGGGCACAGCCAGCGACGCTGGGTGGTCGACCCGATCGACGGCACCAAGAACTTCGTGCGGGGGGTCCCGGTGTGGGCCACGCTGATCGCGCTGATGGTCGACGACGAGGTGGTGGTGGGCTGCGTGTCCGCGCCGATGCTGCAGCGGCGCTGGTGGGCGTCCAAGGGCGGCGGTGCCTGGACCGGCAGGTCCCTCCTGCGCGCCACCGAGTGCCACGTCTCCGACGTCTCCCGGCTCGACGACGCCTCGCTGTCGTACTCCTCCTTCTCCGGCTGGGAGGACAAGGACCGCCTGGACGCCTTCCTGGCGCTGGCGCGCCGGTGCTGGCGGACCCGCGCCTACGGCGACTTCTGGTCCTACATGCTGCTCGCGGAGGGAGCCGTCGACCTGGCCGCCGAGCCCGAGCTGCAGCTGTACGACATGGCCGCACTCGACGTCATCGTGCGCGAGGCGGGCGGCCTGTTCACCTCCCTGGACGGCACCCCCGGCCCGTCCGGCGGGAACGTGCTGGCCAGCAACGGGCGGCTCCACGACCAGGCGCTGGCCTTCCTCGGCTCGCTGCCCGACGACGAGCTCGACCCCGACGCGGCCCCCCGCCGGCCCGGCTCACTGCACGACCTCAGCGCGCGTCGGCGACCGGCTCAGCCCGAGGACTTCTCCGAGCGGTGACCCGGCCCCAACCGCGCAGCAGCCACGGCGCGGCGAGCAGCCCGGCAAGGTCGAACCAGCCGTAGCCGCCGGCGGCCCCGGACGGCGGGTTGCCGATCGTGACCCAGCCGGTGGGGTCGCGCACAGCCCAGACCCAGGTGCCCAGGTGGGTCCCGGCCAGCTCCAGCCAGCTCACCGCCGCGAAGGCGCCCAGGTAGACCGCCTGCGACGGCCCCAGGGCCAGGAACGCGACCAGGCAGACGAACCAGAAGGCCCCGAGCACGTCGGGGCGCTCGGCGATCAGCAGCCCGTGCCCGGCCCAGAGCCCGCCCAGCGTGACCACGGCCGCGACCGCCGTACGGCGGTGCCGCTGCACGACCGGGGCGTGGCCGAGCGCGAACGCGGACAGGTAGACGAGCCCGTGCCCGGGTGGGACGAACGCGGGCACGTTGTCGAAGCGGTAGGCGTAGACGTGCAGGGTCGGGCTGAACACGTACTCCACGACGGTGGCGAAGCCGACCACGACCACCGTCTGGGCCCGCACCACCGCACTCACCCGGGAGAGCGCGACCGCCAGCACCAGCCAGGTCAGCAGCCCCAGGCCGCGCTGCTGCCACAGCCCGCCGCCCCCGCCGGCGCGGTCGAGCCAGAGCACGGCGGTCAGCCAGCCCATCATCGTCAGCCCGGCCCAGACCGGCAGCTCGCGTCGCATCACGATCATCCTCGCAGGTACGTGGAGGGGTCCGTGGTCCCTAGCCGCCGGGCACGACGGTGGCTAGCCTGACCGGATGAGGATCAACGAGGTGCTCGCCCACAAGCCGGAGCAGGGCGTCGTGACGGTCGCCCCCGACCTCAGCGTGCGTGAGCTGGTGGCCGTGCTGGTCTCGCACAACATCGGTGCCGTGGTGGTCAGCGCGGACGGCGTCGGGGTGGACGGCATCGTCTCCGAGCGGGACGTGGTCCGCCGCCTCGGCGAGGACGCCCAGGTCCTGGGTGAGACGGTGTCGAGCATCATGTCCGCGGAGGTCCGGACCTGCACCGGCCACAGCACCGTCGACGAGCTGATGGCCCTGATGACCACCCTGCGGGTCCGGCACATCCCGGTCGTCGAGGACGGCCGGCTGACCGGGCTGGTCAGCATCGGCGACGTGGTGAAGAGCCGGATGAGCGAGCTGGAGTTCGAGCGCGACCAGCTCGACTCCTACGTGCACGGCTCGCAGACCTGAGCACGGGGCGCGCGGCGCGGGCGATAGCGTGGGCGGTCACCGCCACCGACGAGAGGACCCACCCCGTGAGCCAGCAGAAGCCCGAGATCGACTTCCCCGACGGTCCCCCGCCGAGCGAGCTGGAGGTCACCGACCTGACCGAGGGCGACGGACCGGAGGCCACCTCCGGCCAGACCGTCAACGTGCACTACGTCGGGGTCGCGCACTCCACCGGCGAGGAGTTCGACGCCTCCTACAACCGCGGCGAGCCGCTCAGCTTCCGCCTCGGTGTCGGCCAGGTCATCTCCGGGTGGGATCAGGGCGTGCAGGGCATGAAGGTCGGCGGCCGCCGCCGGCTCGTCATCCCGCCGCACCTCGGGTACGGCGACCGCGGCGCGGGCGGCGTGATCAAGCCGGGCGAGACGCTGATCTTCGTGGTCGACCTGGTCGGCGTCCGCTGACCCGACGCCTGCGCAGTCTCCCCGGCGACTGGCGAGGCTAGCCGACGCGGACGGACTGCGCGCCGAGGGTGACCACGTCGCCCTTGACGAGCTGCCGTCCGCGTCGGGTCTCGGTCTCCCCGTTCACCGCGACCAGGCCCTGGATCATCAGGGGCCGGGCGTCGCTGCCGTTGTCGATCAGGTCCGCGAGCTTGAGGAACTGGCCGAGCCGGATGGACTCGTCGCGGATCGGGACGTCACGGGTGCTCACGGCGACCATCCTCGCGCACCGCTCGGCGGTCCGTCGCACGGCGTTCGCATCGGCGCCCGCAGCGGTTCACCGGCGCCTGAGCGGCGCTGTCAGACCAGCACGCTGATGGTGTGGATCAGCACGCCCACCAGGCCGCCGACGATGGTGCCGTTGATCCGGATGAACTGCAGGTCCCGGCCCACGTGCAGCTCGATCCGCCGGGCGGCCTCCTTGCCGTCCCACCGGTTGACGGTGTGGGTGATCACCGCGGTCAGCTCGGCGCCGTACCGGCCGACGGCGAAGACGACCAGGTCGCTGGCCCACCCGTCGAGCCGCGCGCGGAGGGCGGCGTCGTGCTGCAGCCGCTCCCCGAAGGCGGTCAGCTCGGCCAGGGCACGGCGGCGCACCGGGCCGTCCACGTCGTGGAGGGACGCCAGCAGCGCGCGGCGGAAGGCCTTCCACAGCGAGGTCGCGGTGACCATCAGCTGGGGATGCGCGAGCACCCGCTCCTTCAGCCGCTCGGCCCGCTCCTGGGTCGCCGGGTCGTGCAGCAGGTCCTCGGCGAGCTGGGCGAGCGCGCTGTCGAGCGCGGCGCGCGCGTGGTGGTACGGGTCGGCACGGATGTCCTCCACCCACTGCACGGCCTCGACGTGCAGGCGGTGGGTGACCCGGTCGTTGAGCGCCGCGGGCGACCACCAGGGGGCCCGCTCGGCGACCACCTCCACGAAGGTCTCCTCGTTGAGGGTCAGCCAGCGGTGCGCCTCCTCGAGGACGAGGTCGACCAGACCGTGGTGTGCGCCGTCGCGGACGATCTCCTGCAGCAGGCTCCCGGCGAGCGGACTGACCGGCTCCTCCCGGAACCGCGGCAGCACGGCCTCCTCGACCAGCGCGACCAGGTCGGCGTCGCGCACCCGCTCCAGCGCCAGGCGCAGCACCGCGGACGCCTCGTCGGTGACCCGCCGGGCGTTCTCCTCGGCCCCGAGCCAGGAGCCGAGCCGCCGGCTCAGCTCGGCCGCCTGGATCCGGTCGCGGACGATCGACTCGTGCAGGAAGTTCTCCCCGACGAACTCCTCGAGGCTGCGACCGAGCTCCTCCTTGCGCCGCGGGATCAGCGCGGTGTGCGGGACCGGCAGTCCCAGCGGGTGCTTGAACAGGGCGGTGACCGCGAACCAGTCCGCGATCGCGCCGACCATGGAGGCCTCGGCCCCGGCGTTCACGAAGCCCAGCCAGCCGCCCTGGTCCCGGGTCACCGCATAGACCAGCGCGGCCAGGACCAGAAGGCCGACCGCGAGGGTGCGCATGCGTCGCAGGCCGCGGCGGCGCTGCTCGTCGAGCTCGGGGTTGGCGGTGACGATCGGCGCGCTCATCGGGGCCGAACCTACAGGGCGGCTGCGACCCCGGTGGGCCGTCGCGCCGCGGGCACGGCGAAGGCCGACGGCACCAGGATCACCGAGACCACCAGGAGCGCCTGCAGCACGCCGAAGTGACTGCCCAGGAACCCGAGCAGCGGAGGTCCGCCCAGGAAGGCGGTGTAGCCGATCGTGGACACCACGCTGACCCGGGCCGCGGCCTTGGCCGGCTCGTCGGCGGCCGCGCTCATGCCGACCGGGAAGCCCAGGGACGCGCCGACCCCCCACAGCAGGATGCCGAGAGTGACCAGCGCCGGGACCTCCCCCAGGACCACCAGGAGCACCCCGACCGCGGCGACCCCCATGCTGCCCCACAGCACCGGCTGCCGCCCGAAGGCGTCCAGCAGCACGGTCCCGGTGACCCGGCCGGCGGTCATCGCGGTCACGAACAGCGCGAACGCGGCCGCCCCGAGCCAGGCCGGCGCGCCGTACCCGTCCACCATCGCGACGCCGAGCCAGTCGTTGGCCACCCCCTCGGTGAGCGCCATCGCCAGCACCATGACGCCGATCAGGAGCGTCCGCGGCTCGGCCCACGCCTTCAGCGCGTGGCTCGGCGGGCTGTCGGCGCTACGGGGCTCGACAGCGAGGAAGCCGCCGACCGTCCAGGCCCCGAGCAGCGCCACCAGCACCGCGACGGCTCCGATGTGCCAGGTGACTCCCAGCCCGAGGAAGGTCACCGACGCGCCGAGCGCGGCACCGGCGACGGTGCCCAGGCTGAAGCCGGCGTGGAAGCGCGGCATCACCGAGCGGTTCAGCAGCCGCTCCACCTCGGCCCCCTCGACGTTCATCGACACGTCCCAGGTCCCGGTGCCGAAGCCGACCAGGAACAGACCGACCGCCGTCAGCGGCACCGACCCCAGGCTGCCGGCCGCGACCGCGACGACCAGCAGGCCCACCGCCTCGACCAGCGACCCGGCGATCACCACCCGGCGGGCGCCGAACCGCTGGACCGAGGCGCCGGTGGACGGCAGCGCCACCACCGCGCCGACGGATGCGGCGAGCAGCAGCAGTCCGAGCCGCGCGGGGCCGAGGTCGAGGGCGTGCCGCACCGAGGGGATCCGGGAGGCCCAGGTCGCGAAGGCGAACCCGTTGAGGAAGAAGGTCGCCAGCACCGCGTTGCGGGCCGTCAGCACCTCGCGGGTCGCTGTACCGGTAGAGAGGCGCACCTGCGGAGCCTACCCGGTGCGGGCGGCACGCCGTGAACCAGCGAGGCGTCCCCGCCATGACAGGATCGGAGCCATGAGCAAGACGGTCATCACCTTCGGCACCTTCGACGTCTTCCACGTCGGCCACCTGCGCGTGATCGAGCGGGCCGCCGCCCTGGGCGACCGCCTCGTGGTCGGCGTCAGCGCGGACGCGCTGAACCAGCGGAAGAAGGGTCGCTCGCCGGTGTTCTCCCAGGCCGAGCGGCTCGAGATCGTGGCCGCGCTCAAGCCCGTGGACGCGGTGTTCGTCGAGGAGAGCCTGGAGCTCAAGCGCGACTACATCCTCGAGCACCGGGCCGACATCCTGGTGATGGGCGACGACTGGGCCGGCAGGTTCGACGAGTTCAAGGACATCTGCGAGGTGCACTACCTGGCCCGCACGCCCGCGATCTCCACCACGGCCCTCATCGAGAAGATCTCCGGGAGTGTCTAGACCGGACGCTCACCCACCCCGCCCCCAGTTCGCCACGATCGCCGCCGTCGGCGGCAGCACCGCGGCGACCACGCTCATGGCGACCGCGGCGGGGACCGACCAGAGCCGGACCACGTTCCACGCCAGCAGGATCAGGACCAGGCAGGTCCCCATCAACCAGAAGTAGGCCTTCTTGCGCCGCGGCGACGGCTCCCCGACCGGGTCGTCGGGGTGTTGCTCGCTCATGAGTCCCACGCTACGTCGCCGCCGACGGCTGGACGGCCGTGCTGCGGATACGCTGGGGCGATGTCCCCCGGCCACGGCGGTCCGCCCGCGGTCCGCAAGCACCTGATGAACCCGGGACAGCCGCGCCCGCCGCAGCGCGACTCGATGAGCGTCACCGCGGTGCAGCGCTGGGTGATGTCGACCCTGACCGCCATCACCATCCTGCACCTCGCCGGGGGTCTCGTGGTCGCGGCGTACTTCTCCACCCGGCTGGACTCCCAGGTCGGGCTGCTGGTGATCTCGGGCGCCTTCGGGCTGATCGCGTTCGCAGCAGCCCTGCTGATCCACCGGCGCAGCCCGCTGTCCTGGTGGCTGCTGCCCGGCCTGCTGCCCGCGCTGGCCGGCGCGTTCCTGATCTTCGGCTGACCGGGACGCGCAAGCCGTGTAGCTCAGGCACCCACCCCGGCCGGGGTGGTCGGCCCGGCGGTGGTCGGGTCCAGGAACACGTGCCGCACCTCGGGATAGCTCTCCCGGATCCGCTGCTCGACCCGGTCCGCGAGCTGCTCCAGGTCTCCGCCGCTGGCCGCGTCGTCGACGTCGACCCGGGCGGCCACCAGGACGTCGTCCGGGCCCAGCCGCATCGTGAGCAGCTCGACGACGACGTCCACCCCGACCGACTCGTCGATCACCCGGCGCAGGCCGGCGCGGTCCTCCTCCGGCATCGCCTCGCCGATCAGGCTGTGCTTGCTCGTCGAGCCCAGCGACACCGCGACCCCGACCAGCAGCACCCCGATCAGGATCGACGCGACACCGTCCCAGATCCCCGAGCCGGTGAGCCGGTGGGCCGTGATGCCGCCCGCGGCCAGCAGGATGCCGATCAGGGCCGCGGTGTCCTCGAAGGCGACCGTCTTCACGGTGGGGTCGGGGGTGGTGAAGATGTGCGTGAACACGCCCACCCGCTTCTCCCCCGCCTCCTTGCGCAGCTGGACGACGGCCTTCAGCCAGGACGCCCCCTCGAAGAGGAACGACACGCCCAGCACGACGTAGGCGACCAGCAGGGCCTCGATCGGCTCCGGGTGCAGCAGCGCATGGATTCCCTCGTAGACCGAGAACCCCGCCCCGAGCACGAAGATGCCGACCGCGGCGAGCAGCGACCAGAAGTAGCGCTCCATGCCGTAGCCGAACGGGTGCTGGGAGTCGGCGGGCTTCTTGCTCCGTGAGAGGGCGGTGAGCAGGAAGAGCTGGTTCACGGTGTCGGCCACCGAGTGCGCCCCCTCCGCGAGCATCGCCGAGGACCCGGTCAGCGCCCCGGCCACGATCTTCGCGACGGCGATCGCCAGGTTCGCCGCACCCGCCACCAGGACGGTCCCGAGGGAGCCGTCCTTCTCCTTCTCTGCCATGACCGGGAGGTGCCCCGGGCACGGACCCCGAAACACTCCTGCCGGGACCGGCGTCGCTAGGGCACCGGGATCGAGATCCGGACCCGTCCGCCGTCCGCGCCGGGGTCGATCGACGCCTCGCCGCCGTGCGCCCGGGCGACGGCCTGCACGAGCGCCAGGCCCAGACCCGAGCCGGGGGTCGAGCGGCTGCTCTCGGCTCTGCTGAACCGGTCGAACGCGTGCGCCACGAAGTCGACGGGGAACCCCCGGCCGCTGTCGCGCACCTGCACCTCCAACCGGTCCCCGGCGACGACCGCGGTCACGATCACGGGGGCGGCACCGTGCCGCAGCGCGTTGCCGACCAGGTTCGAGACCGCGAGCTCCACCCAGCGGCGGTTCACCGCCACCACCCGGTCCGGCGCCTCGACGCGTACGTCGGACCCGCCGGCGGCCGCCCCGCGGACCGCGTCCCGGAGCAGTTCGCCGACCTGGACCCGCTCCCGGGGCAGGGGGCCCTCGTGGCGGAGCTCCTCGATGTCGAGCAGCGCGTTGGCCAAGTCGCCGAGCCGCTGCACCTGGTCCTGCAGGGAGGCCAGCACGGTGGCCGTCTCCTCCTCGCTGCGCGGCCGGTGCCGGTGCCAGTCGAGCTCGGTGCGCATCAGGGACAGCGGGGTGCGCAGCTCGTGGGACGCGTCGGCGAGGAACTGCCTCTCGCGCTCGGAGCCGGCCTCCAGCCGGTCCAGCAGGTCGTTGAAGGTGTGCCCCAGCCGGGACAGCTCGTCGTCGCGGCCCGGCGGGACCGGCAGCCGGCCCTGGTCGCCGTCCTCGATCCGCTCGACGACCCGTCGGTACCGCTCCACCGGGTCCAGCGCCGCCCGCGCCGTCCGGTACCCGACGAAGGACGCGGCGACCAGGGCGATCAGGTCCGCTATGACGAGCTGCAGCAGCAGCTCCCGCAGCGCCTCGTCGTGCTTGTGCCTGCTGATCGCCGAGGCCACCAGCCGCACCCCGGCCGGGGTGTCCAGCCGGAGCGCGTCGACCCGGAACGCCTGCTCCGACGCGGGCAGGAAGCGGCCCACGTCGAAGCGGACCTCGCGCCCCTGACGGAGCTCGGCGACCCAGCCCGGGTCGAGCAGCCGGGGGATGTCCCGGTTGCCGCCGACCAGCCGCCCCCGGTCGTCGTACACCTGGAAGGTCTCGCCCGGCGTCTGCGCCGGTGGCAGCCGTCCCGCCTGCACGGCCCGCTCCACGACCTCCTGGTAGGCGTCCAGGTCCTGGTCGACCTGACGACCCAGGGCGTAGGAGACCCGCCAGTAGACCAGCGCGGCGGCCAGCACCAGCACCACCGCCATCGCGGCCGCCACCGCCACGACCAGCCGGGTGACGATCGGGCGCTCCCCGACCAGCCGCTGCCAGACGCTCACCGGCGGGTCATCGCGACACCGTCTCGAGGCGGTAGCCCACGCCCCGCAGCGTCTTCACCCGCACGGTGGACGAGGGCTCCAGTCGGGCGCGCAGACGCGACATGTGCACGTCGATCGCGTTGCTGCGGATGTCCACCTCGCCGTCCCACACCTCGTCGAAGAGCCGGTCGCGGGACACCACGCGGCCGGCGTTCGCCATCAGCGCCTCGAGCATCGAGAACTCGCGCCGCGACAGCGTCACCTCCGCGTCCGCGACCCACACCCGCTGCTCGAGGGGGTCGAGCAGCACGTCCCCCACGCTGAACCGGTGCTCGTTGCCGTGCCGGCGCCGGCGGATCGCGTTGATCCGGGCCACCAGCTCCTCGAGGGCGAACGGCTTGACCAGGTAGTCGTCGGCCCCGGCCTCGAGACCGGCCACGCGCTCGGGCACGGTGCCGCGGGCGGTGAGCATCAGGATCGGCACGTCATTGCCCTCGGCGCGCAGCCGCTTGCACACCTCGAGACCCGGGAGGCCCGGGCAGCATCAGGTCGAGCACCATCACGTCGACGTCGCCACCGCGGGCCGCGGCCAGCGCCTCGTCGCCGTTGACGCAGCCGGTGGTGTGGATGCCGAGCTCCTCCAGGTAGCCGGTGACGAGCTGCACCATCCGGCGCTCGTCATCCACCACGACCACATGCATGGCGCAAGCGTAGGTCGTCGCCCGGCCCGCCGGGTGAGGAAGCCGCCGGAGCTGCCGTCACGCGTGCCGTCATGTTCCGTTCCTACGCTGCCGTCTGTCCGTTCACCGAAAGGCAGCCCTCCATGAACGCCTCCGACGTCCTCGGCACGGTGGCCCGCCTGGGTCTCGACGTGCTGGCGATGCTGCTGCTGATCGGCTGGCTCTACCGCCGCCGGGTCGCGGCACCCGAGATGACCCTCGTCTTCACCGCTCTCAACGTGGGGCTGTTCGCGGCCGTCACCTCCATCGGGTCGGGCCACTTCCCCACCGGCATCGGCTTCGGCCTGTTCGGCCTGCTCAGCCTGGTCCGGCTCCGCAGCGCGGCGTTCACCCTCAAGGACGTCGCCTACACCTTCGTCGCGCTGGTGCTGGCTCTCGTGAACGGGCTACCCGACCGCAACCTGGTGCTGGTGGTGCTGCTGGACGCACTCCTCCTGGTGTCCATGTGGGTGGTCGACGAGACCCGTCGGAGCACCCCGGTCACCCGGCTGATGCGGGTCACCCTGGACACGGCGGTCACCGACCTGGACGCGGCGGAGGCCGAGGTCAGGCGGCGGGTCACGCTCGAGCCGCTCAGTGTCGTGATCGAGGACGTCGACCTGGTCCGCGAGACCACGCGCGTCGCGGTTCGCTACGCCGTACCCGAGACCGTCTGGAGCCTGCCGGCCGACGGCCGGAGCGAGGATCTCGCCGACGGCCTCCAGCAGGAGCCCCTCCGTGTCCGCTGACCCTGTCCCCTTCTCCCTGCGGACGAGGCCGTCCGTCTCGCTCGCCGAGGTGCTCGCGGAGGCGCCGCAGATGGTCCGCGTCGACCGGAAGTACCTCGTCGACGTCGCCACGGCGGGCCGCCTGCTCACCGCACTGCCGACAAGCTACGGGGTGCTGACCATCGAGGGACGGCAGGCGACGGCCTACCGCAGCACGTACTTCGACACCGCCGAGCTCGCGACCTGCCGGGCGCACGTGCAGCAGCGCCGGCGCCGCTGGAAGGCGCGCAGCCGGCTGTACGTCGAGGACGGCCTGTGCCGCACCGAGGTCAAGTCGAGGGACGGCAGCGGACTCACGACCAAGACGGTCATGGACTCCGACCCGGCCGGCTACGGGGTGCTGGGCCGTCCGGAGCGGACCTTCGTCGCCGAGACGCTCGCTGCGCGCCGGCACGTGGCCGACCCCACGCGGCTGGTGCCGACCGCCGAGGTCCGCTACCGGCGCACCACCCTCGCCGACACGACCGAGGAGCGCGCCCGGGTCACCCTGGACTGGCAGGTCCGCACCAGCCTCGACGACCACACCGTCCATCTCGACGAGAGGTTCGTGCTCGTCGAGACCAAGGGCGGGACCCGACCCGGCCACGCGGACCGGCTGCTGGCCGCACTCGGTGCCCGGCCACGGTCCTTCAGCAAGTACGTCGCGGCCGCGTGCCTGGTCCGCGACGGTCTGCCCGACAACGACGTGCGCCGCCTGCGGGGACGGGAGCTGCACGTCGTGCGCGCCACGCCGCTCCTCGAGGGGCTCAGCGCGTGACGCGCCCGCTCCCCCGCCGCTACCTCGCGGTGGCCCTGATCGCCCTCCTGGCGGTGCTGGTGGGGGTGTCCGGCCCTCTGGCGCTCGCCGGCCCGTCGGCCAAGGACCTCATCGCCGCGGACCCGCCGCCGGCGCTCTTCCCCGACCGGGACCTGGCACCGCTGGCGGGTGAGGTGACCGCCCAGTCCGAGCGAGCCCGGGCCCTGCTCGCTCCCTGGTGGCGGACGCACGGCCGCTCGCCGCACGACGCCGCCTTCATCGCGTGGGTCGAGCGGGCGCTCCCCGGTCCGCCCGGCGCCGGACCGCGCACCGCGGAGGTGGCCGCGGTCGCCCGGCTGGCCCGCACCCGCACCCCGGCCGGCGTGACCGCCTCGACGTGGCTGGAGACCCACGGGAAGAGGGACGTGTGGAAGCTCTTCGTCCACGACCAGGCCGAGCTGCTGCCCCCGGCCGCCGGTGACGCTCGCAAGCAGACCGTCAAGGACCTGCTCACGCTCTCCAAGACCGTCGCCGACGCACTGGGAGCCCGCTACCGGCAGTCGGCGCCGTACGTCCTGCGTCCCGACCTGCGTCCCGAGAAGACAGTCGCGCCCGGACAGGTCTGCCCGTGCTCCTACCCCTCGCGGCACGCCGCCGCGGCGGCAGCCGCGGAGACCTACCTGGCCGCGCGGGACCCGCACCGGGCGGCGGAGTACCGCTGGATGCGGGACCAGATCGACTGGTCCCGCGTGTACATGGCCGGGCACGTCCCCAGCGACATCGTCGGCGGGACGCTCCTCGGGGACCTCGTCGGTCGGTACGTCGAGGTCACCCGCCCCTAGGCTTCGGGCGTGAAGCCCTTCCTGCTGCTCGGCACCCGCGACGAAGACGCGGCCGCCGACAACGAGTACGACGCCTTCCTCGGCTTCACGGGGCTCGACGAGACGAGTCTGCACCGGGTCCGTCTGGAGCGCCGGCCACTCGGGCCGGTCGACCTCGACGCCTGGTCAGGGATCCTGCTCGGGGGCGGGCCGTTCAACGCCAGCGACGGCCCCGATGCCAAGTCGCCGGTGCAGCGACGGGTCGAGGCGGAGCTGCACGCCCTGCTCGACGAGGTGGTCGGACGCGACTTCCCGTTCCTGGGTGCCTGCTACGGCATCGGGGTGCTGGGCACCCACCGCGGCGGCACCGTCGACCGCACCTATGCCGAGCCGATCAGCCGGGTGCCGGTGACGCTCACCCCCGCCGGGCGCACGGACCCGCTGCTCGCCGACCTGCCGGACGGCTTCGAGGCGTTCGTCGGGCACAAGGAGGCGGTGCGGCACCTGCCCGCCGGCGCCGTGCGCCTGGCCTCGTCGCCCGGCTGCCCGGTGCAGGCGTTCCGGGTGGGCCGGCACGTGTACGCCACCCAGTTCCACCCCGAGCTCGACGTCCACGGCCTGTGCACCCGCATCGAGGTCTACAAGCACGCCGGGTACTTCGACCCCGCCGAGGCCGACGACCTCAAGGCCATGGCGCGGGCCAGCCTCGTGCAGGAGCCGCCGAAGCTGCTGCGCCGCTTCGTCCAGCGCTACGCCCGCGCCGAGCCGCTGGTCGGCTGACCGCGACCGTGCCCCTGCGAGACGCCCTGCGAACGGTGGTGGCGCGACGTGCCGCGTCCTGCCAGAGTCGGGCTGCACCCAGCGGACGCCCCGAGGAGGCACCACCTGATGAGCGCGACCGAGAGCTACCGCACCGCCCGCGACCTGCTGCTGAGCCTGCGCGGCGAGCCGGAGCGCGCCCGTACCGAGTTCTCGTGGCCCGACGTCGGGCCGGAGTTCAACTGGGCGGTCGACTGGTTCGACGCGGTGGCTCGAGGCAACGACCGGCCGGCGCTGGTGATCCTCGAGCAGGACGGCAGCTCGGAGGAGCGGACGTACGACGAGATGGCCAGACGGTCCGACCAGGTCGCCTCCTGGCTCGCGGGCCGCGGCGTCTCCCGCGGTGACGCCGTGATCGTGATGCTCGGCAACCAGGTGGAGCTGTGGGAGTCGATGCTCGCGATCATGAAGCTCGGTGCGGTGATCATGCCGACCACCACGGCGGTCGGTCCCGCCGACCTCGCTGACCGGGTCCGGCGAGGCTCCGCGCGCTTCGTGCTGTGCGACCCCGCGGACGCCGGGAAGCTGGCCGACGTGCCGGGCGGCTGCACGGTGCTCACCACCGCGCAGCTGCACGACGCGTACGCCCTCGAGGTGCCGCCGCACCCGCACCCGGGGACGGCGCCCACGGACCGGCTGCTGCTCTACTTCACCTCCGGAACCACCTCGCGGCCCAAGCTGGTGGAGCACACCCAGGTGTCCTACCCGGTCGGCCACCTGGCCACCATGTACTGGCTCGGGCTGCGGCCCGGCGACGTGCACCTGAACATCTCCTCGCCGGGGTGGGCCAAGCACGCCTGGTCCTGCTTCTTCGCGCCCTGGATCGCGGAGGCCACGGTGTTCGTCTACAACTACACGCGCTTCGACGCCGACGCGCTCCTCACCCGGCTCCGGGACCGGGCGGTCACCTCCTTCTGCGCCCCCCCGACCGTGTGGCGGATGCTGATCAACGCCGACCTGTCGGGCGGCCCCGGCTCGCTGCGCGAGGTGATCGGCGCCGGCGAGCCGCTCAACCCGGAGGTGATCGCGCAGGTCCGGGCGAAGTGGGGGCTGACCATCCGCGACGGCTACGGCCAGACCGAGACCAGCGCCCAGATCGGCAACACCCCCGGCGCGCCGGTGCGACCCGGATCGATGGGCATGCCGCTGCCCGGGGTCCCGGTGGTGCTGGTGGACGCACGGTCCGGGGCACCGGTGGAGGGCGTCGGCGAGGGCGAGATCTGCCTCGACCTGGCCGCCGGTCCCCTGTCGCTGATGACCGGCTACCAGGGCGACGACGAGCGCAACCGGGAGGCGATGGCGGGCGGCTACTACCACACCGGGGACGTCGCCAGCCGGGACGAGGACGGCTACATCACCTACGTCGGACGCACCGACGACCTGTTCAAGGCCTCGGACTACAAGATCAGCCCCTTCGAGCTGGAGTCGGTGCTGATCGAGCACCCGGCCGTCGCCGAGGCAGCCGTCGTGCCGGCCCCCGACCCGGTGCGGCTGGCCGTCCCGAAGGCGTACGTCGCCCTGGCGCCGGGCTACGAGCCGACCGAGCAGACCGCCTTCGAGATCCTCAGGCACGCCCGCGAGCACCTGGCGCCGTACCAGCGGATCCGGCGGGTGGAGTTCTTCGAGCTGCCCAAGACGATCTCGGGCAAGATCCGCCGCGTGGAGCTGCGCCAGCGCGAGAACGACCTCGCCGTGGGCAGCGGGCGCTTCGCCGGCGAGGGCCGCGAGTGGCGCGACGAGGACTTCCCGGGGCTGCGGGGCAGCTGACCCGGGCCGAAAGGCCCTGGCCGGGGGTTCCCGCCGGCACGCACGGTGTAACCGGCGATCCCCGAAGGAGGTCCGGTGACGGTGGACAGCAGAACCGGCACGGCGCGGTCCACGCCCGATCGCGGCGGCCGCACGGAAGCCGGTCTCCGCACGGCGTCGCGTCGCTCATCGGCGGACTGAGCAGATGGCGCGGCGCTCACGGGACCTGCTACGGCGGTTCCGGCTCGCCGGGACACCCGGGCCGGCAGCAGCGCACGGCGTCCCTCCGGACCGGGTCGCGGAGCTGGGCTCGGAGCTGGGGCCGGTGCTGGCGCGGCTCGACGACACCGAGCACCGGACCACCACGATCAGGTCAGCGGCCCGCGACCGTGCCGACGGCGTCCTCGCGGACGCGGAGGAGCGGGCGCACGCCCTGCTGGCCGCCGCTCGCCAGGAAGCGGAGGCCGAGCGTGCCGACGCCGCCGTGCGGGCTCACCGGCGGTCGACGGACGAGAGCGCGGTGCTGCTCGCGGAGGCCGAGCGGGAGGTCGAGCGGATCCGGCGCCAGGCCGACCTCCGGATGGCGACGTACGTCGACCAGGTCGTCGCCGGGGTCCGGGCGACCGTGGAGGGTCTTCCGTCGTGACCGCCTCCTGGGTGGCGGGGACGGTCCGCGCGGCTGCGCTGGCCCAGCGCCGCCTGGGAGCCCCCACGGCCCGCTCGCTCGCCGCGACGTCCGGCCTGGAGGCTGCCGTCGCCACCCTGGCCCGCACGCCCTACGGCCACGACGTGCAGCCCGGCGGCGATCTCGCGCAGGCCCAGCTGGAGGTGGCCCGGACGATGCTGTGGCACCTCCGGGTGCTGGCGGGCTGGCTTCCGCGGGACGGCGCCCAGGCCCTCCGGGTGCTGGCGGGCGGGTTCGAGATCGCCAACCTCGACGAGCACCTGCACCGAGGGGACGGCGCTACCGCCGAGGAGCCGTACCGGCTCGGCACGCTGCAGATCGCCTGGTCGCGGCTGGCGGCGACCACGTCGGTGGATCAGGTCCACCAGGTGCTCACCTCCTCGGCCTGGGGGGACCCGGGTCCGGACGTCCGCCTCGGCGTGCGTCTGGCCTGGGCGCAGCTGGTCGTCGGGAGCGTGCCGGGCGCGGCCGGCTGGGCGCGAGCCGCGGCCGCGCTCCTGCTGGTGCGCAGGTCGCTCCTCGCCGGCTGTCCTCCCTCTGGCCGGCCCGCCGAGCAGAGCCGCGACCTGCTCGGGCACGCCTTCACCGATGCGCTCCGCGGCTCCGGCGTCGCGGAGCTCACCGCCCTGCTGCCTCGCGACACCCGGTGGGTGCTCGAGCCGGTCCGGCGGCCCGGCGACCTGTGGCGGGCCGAGACGGGCTGGTGGCGTCGTGTGGAGCAGGAGGCGTCCGCGGCGCTGCGAGACGTGTCCTTCACGTTCGCTCCCGTGCTGGGTGCGGTCGGTGTGCTGGCGTGCGACGCCCGGCGGGTCCGGGCGGCGCTCGGCGCGGCAGCCCGTGGACCGGCGGCGCTGGAGGTGTTCGATGCCGTGGCGTGAGGCGACGAGGCCGACGCGGATGCAGCGGGTCGCCGTGGTGGCGCCCGTCCCCCACCTGCGCGACGTCCTGGTCCGGGTCGCGGATGCCGGGACGGTCGAGCTGGTCCGGCCGGACACCCCGGAGACGGAGACCGGCGCCGGCTCGAGCGTCGCCCCAGTCCTCGCGCGGACCGCACCGGACCGCGCAGCTCTCGAGCGCGACGGTCGGCGCGACCTGGCTGCCGGGGAGGCGGAGCTGGACTCCTACACCGCCGCCGCGATGCACCGCGGGCAGGTGGCCGCCCTGGCGGGTTGGACGCCCGTCGCCGAGCTGGATGCCCTGGCCGGGCGGCTGGCCGAGGTGGGCGGTGGCATCGTGCCCCTCGCGATGCCCCCGGGCCTGGACCCCCCGACCCTACTGCGACCCGGCGGCACCGTGCACCGGTCGCTGTCGCCGCTGGTCGACACCTACGCGACGGTGCCCTACCGGGACCTCGATCCGACCGTGCCCGCCGGGGTCGCCTACGTCCTCATGTTCGGGATGATGTTCGGTGACGTGGGTGACGGCGTCCTGCTCGCGCTGGCCGGGCTGCTGCTGCGATCCGGCCGCCCCCGCCGTCTGGCCCGCTTCCGACAGGTATGGCCCTTCGTCGTCGGCGCCGGACTCGCGGCCACGTTCTTCGGCCTGCTCTACGGTGACCTCTTCGGCCCCACCGGCCTCGTCCCGGTGCTGTGGCTCGCTCCGCTCGACGCCCCGGTGACCCTGCTGAGCTGGGCCCTCGGAGTCGGGGGTGTGCTGCTCGCCGGGTCGTACGTGGCCGGCAGCGTCAACCGGTGGCGTGAGGGCGGGTGGCCGGTGGCCCTGGTGGCCGCCTCCGGCATCGCCGGGGCGACCCTGTTCTCCGGGGCCGGTGGCATCCTGATCGGGGTGCTGCTCGACGCCTCCTGGCTCGTCGTCGCTGGAGGCGTCCTCGCCGTGGGAGGCCTCGCGCTCTCCTACCTCGGGTTCCTCGCGGCCGCGGGCGGTGGCGGAGCCGGCGTCATCCAGGCCGCGGTCGAGCTCTTCGACACCGTTCTTCGGCTGGGCACCAACCTGGTGTCCTTCGCCCGTCTCGCCGCGTTCGGGCTGACCCACGCGGCTCTGGGTCTGGTGGTGTGGGACGGGACGGTCGCCCTGTGGGGCGGGGGTGGCCTGCTGGTGCTCGCCGCGGTCCTCGTGTTCGTGGTCGGCAACGCGTTGGCGTTCGGGCTCGAGGCGCTGGTGGCCGGCATCCAGGCCCTGCGGCTCGAGTACTACGAGCTCTTCTCCCGCGTGTTCACGCTCGAGGGTCGGCCCTTTCGTCCGTGGCACGTCCCCCTCGAGGAACGAGAGACCCACACGTCCGGGAGGACTTCATGAGCATCTGGATGGTCGCCCTGCCCGTCGTCGTCGCGGTCTCGGCCGTCACGCTGGTCGCCGTACGCACCCGCGGGCGGGGTGCCCTCAGGATCGTCGTCGCCGCGGACGTCGCTCTGGCGCTCACGGCGCTGGTCGTGCTCGCGCTCACCCTGGCCGGGGGGCCCGCGGCCGCCGACCCCACGGTCGCCGCGGCATCCGCGGCGGCCGCGCAGAGTGGCGCGAGCAGCTCGTGGGCGGCGCTTCTCGGAGCGGCGATCGCGGTCGCCGGCTCGTCCATCGGCGCAGCCATCGCAGTCGCCTACACCGGTGCCGCCGCGCTGGCGGCGATGAGTGAGCGACCCGAGCTGTTCGGTCGCGCGATGGTGATCGTGGGCCTCGCCGAGGGCATCGCGATCTACGGGCTCGTCGTCGCGATCATCCTGCTGGGCAAGGGCTGAGGGGTGGTCCGCGTCGCCGCGGTCGGCCGCGCAGTGGCAGTCTCCGGGTATGCCCTGGCGGGGGTGCTCGTGCTCGTCGCCGAGGATGACGACGCGGTGCTGGCCGCCTGGGACCACCTTCCCGCCGACGTGGAGGTCGTCATCCTCTCCAGCGCGGCCCGACAGGCGCTGGGCGCGGCGTGCGAGACCGGTCACCCCCCCTTCACGGTGGTGATGCCGTCGTGACCGTCCCGGTCGCCGATCCCCTCGCGCCGGTGCGCGCCGCGCTGCTCGCAGCGGCGCAGCAGGACGCGGAACGCGTCCTGTCCGCCGCCCGCAGCAAGAGCGACGCGGTGCTCGCCCGAGCCGCGCAGGAGCGGGAGCGACTGCTCGCCGACGCCCGCGCCCGCGGCGAGGCGGATGCCGGGCGGCTGCTGGACGCAGAACGTGCGCGCACCCGGCGTCAGGCTCGCACGATGGTGCTGCGAGCACAGGGGCAGGCCTACGAGGACCTGCGCCGTCGGGCAGTGGGCGCCGTCTCCGCGCTTCGCGACGACCCGGCCTACCCGGCGCTGCTCGACAGGCTCCGGCGGCAGGCACGGGCGCTGGTCGGTCCCGATGCCCAGGTGCTGGAGCCGTCCGAGGGCGGCGTGGTGGCGGAGGCAGCCGGCCGTCTGGTGGTCCTCACCCTGCCCGCCCTCGCCGAGCAGGTGCTCGACCGTGGGCTGCCGGACCTGGAGGGGCTGTGGAACAGCTGACCACCCGGGTCGTCCGGGTCTCCGGGTCGCTCGTGGAGCTGGAGGGAGCCCCGGGCGCGGCGATGTCCGACGTGGTGTCCCTGGGGCCCGACGAGCTGCCGGGGGAGATCGTCGCGATCAGCGACCACCGAGTCACGGTGCAGGCCTACGAGGACACCGGCGGCCTCACCCCGGGAGCACCGGCGGTCTCCCTGGGCGCGCCGGTCTCGGCGCTGCTGGGCCCCGGTCTGCTCGGCGGTGTCTTCGACGGGCTCCTCCGCCCGCTGTCGGGCATCGGCACCTGGCTGGAGCCCGGTGCCTCCCGGTCGGCCCGGGACCGACGCACCTGGCCCCTGCTCCCGTCGGTGGGCACCGGCGCGCAGGTGCTCCCGGGGGACGAGCTCGCCACTGTGTCGAGCGACGGGCCGGTCCCGGTGCGGGTGCTCGTCCCGCCAGGCATCGCAGGCCGCGTCGACCGCGTGGTCGCTGCGGGGGAGGTGACCGCGGACGCGCTCGTGGCGACCGTCGGCGGCGTCGACGTGCCCCTGGTCCAGGCATGGCCGGTGCGCCGTCCGCGGCCCTACCGGCAGCGGCTCGACTCCGAGGTCGGGATGCACACCGGCCAGCGAGTGCTCGATCTGCTCTTCCCGGTCGCACGTGGCAGCAGTGCCGCCGTCCCCGGGGGGTTCGGCACCGGCAAGACCGTGCTGCTCCAGCAGGTCGCCAAGTGGTGCGACGCGGACGTGATCGTCTACGTGGGCTGTGGCGAGCGGGGCAACGAGATGGCCGACGTCGTCAGCGACCTCGCCGCCCTGACGGACCCCCGAACCGGGGACCGGCTGGCACGGCGCACCGTGGTCGTCGCCAACACCTCCAACATGCCGATGATGGCGCGCGAGGTCAGCATCTACACGGGGGTGACGGTCGCTGAGTTCTTCCGTGACATGGGCTACCACGTGGTGCTGATCGCGGACTCGACGTCGCGGTGGGCGGAGGCGCTGCGCGAGTTCGCCTCGAGGACCGGGCAGCTGCCCGCCGAGGAGGGCTACCCAGCCGGTCTGGCCTCGGCGCTGGCGGCCTTCTACGAGCGCGCCGGCCAGGTCCGGACCCTGGGTGGCCGGGAGGGGTCGGTGACCATCCTCGCAGCAGTGTCACCGCCGGGTGGGGACCTGACGGAGCCGGTGACCGCCCACACGCAGCGTTTTGTCCGCTCTGTCTGGAGCCTGGACCGCGACCTGGCCTACGCGCGGCACTACCCGGCGGTCGCGTGGGCGGGGTCCTTCTCGCGGGACGCCGCCGCCCTGGGACGCTGGCACGCCCACCGAGGGGACCCGCAGTGGGCGCAGCGACGGGGCAGGGTCTCTGCCCTCCTCACCGACGCGGACCGGCTGGCGGGGATGGCCGAGCTGGTCGGAGCAGAGGCCATGCCGGCCGCAGAGAGGGTCACCATGCTCGCCGGGCGGCTGCTGCGAGAGGGGCTCCTGCAGCAGAACGCCGAGAGCACCAACGACACGTCCTGCTCCGCCGCCAAGGGGGCGGCGCTCGCCGATGCCCTGCTCGACGTCGTCGACCGCTGTCGTGACCTTGTCGACGCAGGAGCGGACCCGGCGACGCTGGACGACATGGACTTCGGTCCCGTGCTGCGCGCACGCGAGCAGACCGGGCCGGACGACGTCGCCGGGGTCCTCCGGCAACGCGAGACCATGATCGCCGCGCTGGAGCGGCTGAGATGAGCACGCCTCGACCACTGGCGATGTTGCAGCACACCGACGTGTCCGAGCTGCGCGGCCCGCTGCTCGTCGTCCGCGGCGTGCAGGGCGTGGGGTGGGACGAGTTCGCGGAGGTGCGCCTGGACTCGGGAGAGGTGCGCCACGGGCTGGTCCTCGAGGTCGACGGTGACCTGGCCCTGGTGCAGGTCCTCGAGGGCACCGACGGCATGCGGCTCGGCGGCAGTCGGGTGGTCTTCGCCGGGGAGCCCCTGCACGTCCCGGTCGGCCCGGGCTGGCTCGGACGGGTCTGCAACGGACGCGGCGAGCCTGTCGACGGCGGCCCGCCGATCCGCGCCGACCGGCGCGCCGCCGTCTCCGGCCGCCCGATGAACCCCACGCACCGGGAGTCGCCGTCCGAGGCGGTGCTGACCGGCATCTCCGCCGTGGACGCGCTAACCACGCTGGTCCGTGGACAGAAGCTGCCGGTCTTCTCCTCGGCCGGCCTCCCCCACCTCGAGCTCGCGGTCCAGATCGCCTCCCAGGCGACGGTCGGCAGCGACCCCTTCTCGGTCGTGTTCGCCGGGCTGGGGCTGCCCCACACCGACGCCGACACGGTCCGCGACGCGTTGGAGGCGCGGTCCGCGGCCGGGGAGCTGGTGCTGTTCCTCAACACCGCCGACGACCCGGTGGTCGAACGGGTGCTCACACCACGGCTGGCCCTGACCGTGGCCGAGCACCTCGCCTTCGGCCTCGGCCGACACGTCCTGGTGGTGATGGCCGACATGACGTCGTACGCCGAAGCCCTGCGCGAGGTCTCCGCGGCCCGCGGTGAGATCCCCGGCCGGCGAGCGTTTCCGGGGTACCTGTACAGCGACCTGGCCTCACTCTACGAGCGGTGCGGGCGCATCCGCGGCACGCCCGGCTCGGTGACCGTCGTACCGGTGCTCACCATGCCGGCCGGCGACATCACGCACCCGGTCCCGGACCTCACCGGCTACATCACGGAGGGTCAGATCGTGCTCTCCCCCGAGCTGCACAGTGCCGGCGTCTACCCGCCGGTCGACGGTCTCGCCTCCCTGTCCCGGCTGATGCGGCACGGGGCGGGACCGGGACGCACCCGCGACGACCACCTGGATCTGGCCGCGCAGGTGCTGGCAGCGCTGTCCCGGGCCCGTCAGGCCGCCCAGCTCGCGGACCTGGTCGGACAGGACGCGCTCGGGCTGACGGACCGGGCCTACCTCCGCTTCGCCGACGTGCTCGACCACCGGTTGCTGTCCCAGCGCGGCGACGAGACGCGGTCCCTGGACGACACCCTGGACCGGGCCTGGGACGCCCTCGAGGTCCTGCCCGCACGCGAGCTGACGATGCTGTCGCCGTCTCTCGTCGACGCGCACCGGCCCACCCCAGGAACGGAGGCGTGAGTCGTGGCGCGGCAGCCCCGGGTACCGCCCGGACGGGCCGGCGTCCTCTGGCTGCAGCACCGGATCACAGGGGCGGAGCGCGCCGCCGCCCTCCTCGACCAGAAGCTCCGCATGCTCCGCGCCGAGGAGCACCGGCTGGTCCGGGAGAGCGAGGACACCGGGCGGGAGTGGACCGCGACCGCCGGCGAGGCTGCGACCTGGCTGGTACGGGCGGCCCTGCTCGGCGGGGAACGAGCGGTGGTGCTCGCCTCCGAGCCGGGTGAGGTCCGGGTGGACGTCGTCTGGACCCGGACGATGGGCGTGCGCTACCCCGGACGGGCCGCGACCAGCCACCCCGGCCCCGCTCCGGGCGGTCCCTCGAGCGCAGGCGCGGCCGTCCTGGCCGCCCGGACCGCGCATCGACGAGCCGTCGAGACGGGCGTGCGGCATGCCCTCGCGCAGGCGGCCGTCCGGGTGGTTCAGGCGGAGTCCGCGGCGACGAGACGACGGCTCCGCGCGATCGACGACCGCTGGCTCCCGCTGCTGCACCAGGCCCTGGCCCGGACGCGGCTGGAGCTCGACGAGCAGGAGCACGCCGACGGGGTCCGGCTGCGGTGGGCCCGGGACACGTCCTCCCCGCGGGACGTCACCAGCCGTGGTGGTGACGGCCACCACGGTGGATGACGTCCGGGGCGGGGGGCGGCCGGCGACCCACTAGGCTCAGGGGATGCCCGACGAGAGCGACCTGTCCGAGCCCGAGCAGCAGCCGGTCGGCTTCGCCGACCTGGGAATCGACAAGCGGGTGCTGCGCGCGCTGTCCGACGTCGGCTACGAGACCCCGTCCCCGATCCAGGCCGCGACCATCCCCGCGCTGCTCGGCGGCCGGCACGTCGTCGGCCTCGCGCAGACCGGAACCGGCAAGACGGCCGCGTTCGCGGTCCCGATCCTCTCCCAGGTCGACCTGCGCCAGAAGACGCCCCAGGCCCTGGTGCTCGCCCCCACGCGCGAGCTCGCCCTGCAGGTGTCGGAGGCCTTCGAGCGCTACGCCGCGCACCTCCCCGGCCTGCATGTGCTCCCCATCTACGGCGGCCAGGGGTACGGCGTCCAGCTGTCCGCCCTGCGCCGCGGCGTGCACGTCGTCGTGGGCACCCCCGGCCGGATCATGGACCACCTGGACAAGGGCACGCTGGACCTGTCCGAGCTGCGCTTCCTGGTGCTCGACGAGGCCGACGAGATGCTCAAGATGGGCTTCGCCGAGGACGTCGAGAAGATCCTCGCCGACACCCCGGACGACAAGCACGTCGCGCTGTTCTCCGCCACCATGCCGGCCCAGATCCGCCGGATCGCGAAGAAGTACCTCACCGACGCGGCCGAGATCACGGTCAAGAACAAGACCACCACCTCGGCGAACACCACCCAGCGCTACCTGCTGGTGTCCCACCCCCAGAAGATCGATGCGCTGACCCGGATCCTCGAGGTCGAGAACTTCGAGGGGATGATCGTCTTCGTCCGCACCAAGCAGGTGACCGAGCAGCTCGCCGAGCGGCTGCGGGCGCGCGGCTTCTCCGCCGCCGCGATCAACGGCGACATCGTGCAGGCGCAGCGCGAGCGGACCATCAACCAGCTCCGCGAGGCCAAGCTGGACATCCTGGTGGCCACGGACGTCGCGGCCCGCGGGCTGGACGTGGAGCGCATCTCCCACGTGGTCAACTACGACATCCCCACCGACACCGAGTCGTACGTGCACCGGGTCGGCCGCACCGGGCGGGCCGGCCGCACCGGCGACGCGATCTCGTTCATCACCCCGCGCGAGCGGCACCTGCTCAAGGCGATCGAGCGCGCCACCCGCCAGCCGCTCACGCAGATGCGGCTGCCGACCGTCGAAGACGTCAACGAGACCCGGGTCGCGCGCTTCCGCGACGCCATCACCGAGGCGCTCGGCTCGGACCAGGTGGGCTTCTACCGCGATCTGGTGGTCGACTACGAGCAGGAGCACGACGTGCCGGCGACCGACATCGCCGCGGCCCTGGCCGTACTCACCCAGGACGACCGGCCGCTGCTGATGCAGCCGGAGCCGGAGCCGGCACCGGCGCGCGCGTTCACCGGCGGCCGCGAGAGGTCCGGCACCTGGGACCACGACAAGGGTCGCCGCACGGACCGCGACGACCGACCCCCGCGCCGGGACGCCAAGCCTCGCCGGGGCCGCTCGGACGTGCCGATGGCGACGTACCGGATCGCGGTCGGCAAGCGGCACAAGGTCGAGCCCCGCCAGATCGTCGGCGCGATCGCCAACGAGGGTGGGCTGAGCCGCGGCGACTTCGGTCACATCGACATCCGCGGCGACCACTCGCTCGTCGAGCTGCCGGCGGACCTGTCCGAGCAGGCCCGCTCGGCGCTCGAGCGGACCCGCATCTCCGGCAAGCTGATCGAGCTCACCTCGGACGGCGGCAGTGTTGCGCGCGAGCGCAGGAAGCCGCGGACCAAGGTGCGCGAGCAGAGCTCGGACTAGACGTACCGGGTGACCTCGCCGGTCATCATGGTGACCCCGCCGCTCGCGAAGTTGCCGATGTCGCCGGCGGCCGCCTGGCCCTCGGGGCTGCCCATCGCGGCCGCGTAGGCCGCCCGGTCGTCGAAGACCAGGGAGACGACGAGGTGGTACGCCGCGGTGCTCCCGTCAGGGGCCGGCTCCGGGGAGGTGCTGGTGTACTCCCGCAACCCGGGGATCTTCGTCGCGAGGGGGGCGTGCGTGGACTCGTAGTGTGCGTCGAACGCCGCGGTGTCGTCGGGCTGGTGGTAGAGAACGGTCAGTTGGTAGCTCATGGGGCCACTCTGCCCAGACCGCGCGATCCAGACACCCCCCGTTCGGAGGGCACGGTCCACGCAGCGGGGACGGTGTGCGCAGGGGACGGCTACTCGGAGGGCATCAGCAGCCACAGCACCAGGTAGACCACGAACTGCGGTCCCGGCAGCAGGCAGCTGACCACGAAGATCAGCCGGACGGTGTTCGGCGCGATCCCGAACCGGTTGCCCAGGCCGGCGCACACTCCGGCGATGACACGTCGACGCGGACGGACCAGCGCTGCACTCATGGGCACTCCCTTGTCGGCGGGCTCCGAGCCTAGTCCACCCGTGCCCCCCGACCGCCACAGCGACGGACGACGTTTGACCGCAACGGGCACGGGGCACACCTCGGACCCCGCCCCAGGAGGTTCCTTCGTCATGTCCGACCCCCAGCACGAGACCGGCGCCCGGCACGACGACCCGGTCGACACCGTCGTCGTCGACGTGGACGGCACCCTGGTCGACACCGTCTACCAGCACACGAGGGCCTGGGCGGTCGCCTTCGCGGCGCTCGGCGTCGACGTGCCGTCGTACCGGATCCACCGCGCCATCGGGATGGGCGGCGACCGGCTGGTCGCGGAGGTGGCCGGCGACGACGTCGAACGCCGGTGCGGGGACGATCTGCGCGAGCGCCACGGACAGGAGTTCGGGGCCGTGATCGACGACGTCCGACCGCTGCCGGGCGCCGCCGAGCTGCTCGCCGAGCTGAAGCGCCGCGGCCTGAACGTCGTGATCGCCAGCTCCGGCGAGCCGGAGCAGACCGCTCGGCTGCTGGAGAAGGTCGGCGGCGACCGCACGAGCGACGACCGCACGACCAGCGGGGACGTCGAGGCCAGCAAGCCCGCCCCGGACCTGATCGAGGTGGCCATCGAGAAGGTCGCGGGCAGCCGGGCAGCCGTGGTCGGGGACGCGGTGTGGGACATCGCGGCCGCCCAGGACCAGAACCGCTACTGCGTGGGCCTGCTGACCGGTGGCTTCGGTGAGGGGGAGCTGCGCGAGGCGGGGGCCGACCGGGTCTACGCCACGCCGCAGGCGCTGCTCGAGGACCTGGACGCGACCCCGTTGCGGGGAGTCGCCGGATGAGCACCGCGCCGGCCCGGGTCGAGCTCCCGATGTCACTCCGTGGCCGGGACTTATGTAGCGACGTCCAGACGTCCTAACATGTGAGTCCAGCACGCCGGAGGACGGCGTCGACGACCGGAGGCCGACCCATGGCGCCGCACGCCGCACCTGCCCGTCCGCCCGCCTCGCTCCACGGCCGCTGAGCGACCCGCCATCGACGTCGGCACGACGGGCTGGCTGCTGCTCGGCGGGGCAGCACTGGTCGTCGGGTTCGCCAAGACCGCCATCGGCGGGTTCGGGACGGTCGCGGTGGCGCTCGTCGCCGTCGTGCTGCCGGCCCGGGAGTCCACCGCGGCGCTGCTGCTGCTGCTGCTGGTCGGGGACGCGCTGGCAGTCTCGATCTACCGCCGGGACTGCGACGGGTCGCTGCTGCGACACCTGGTGCCCGCGGTGGTCCCCGGGCTCGCACTCGGCGCGGTCGCGCTCGGGGTGCTCGGAGACCATGCCATCCGGGTCGGCATCGGCCTGATCCTGCTGCTGCTGGTGGTCCTCCAGCTGGTCCTGCGGCACCGCAGCGGTCTCGACCAGCCGGTGCCGTGGTCCGGTCGCGCGAAGGTGGGCACCGGTCTCGCGGCCGGACTCACCACGATGGTTGCGAACGCGGGGGGCCCGGTGATGACGCTGTACCTGGTGGCACAGGGCGTGGACAAGCGCCGGTTCCTGGGCACGGCCGCCTGGTTCTTCCTCGGGGTGAACCTGTGCAAGCTGCCCTTCAGCGTGGGTCTCGGCCTGGTACACCGGGACATGGTGGTGGCCACCGCGCTGCTGGCGCCCCTGGTGCTGCTCGGCGGGCTCGTCGGCGTGGTCGTGGTCGGCAGGCTGGGTCAGCGATCCTTCGAGGCCGCGGTGCTCGGCGCCTCGGCGGTCAGCGCGGGAGCACTGCTGCTGCGCTGACTCCCCGCGGCGATGGTCGGCTCCCGACGCCGGTCCCGACGACCGTCGGCTCATCACCTCACTGGTCCCGCCGGACCTAGGCATCCAGGTCGACCGCGGCGAGCACGGCTGCCAGGGCTCGCTCGTCGCCCGAGGTCTCCCTGGCCCTCAACGCCGTGTCGGCGAGCTTGACGACATGCTCGCCCCCATGACGCAGTGCCTGCTCGAGGACGTCGTCGGCCGAGCCTGGTCGTCGGAACGGGCGCGACTCCCGGGGCACGTACGCCGCGAGGACCGCCGCCGTGGCAGACCAGGCTGCATCGAAGCTGGCACGCCACATCGACTCCGGGAGCGACGGCACGGTGTTGGCGACCGCCATCGGCGCGGTTGCGGCGTGCACCAGCATCGTCGGGTTGCCATGAGCCACCGCGGCGTACCGGGCCAGCACGGCGTCGACCAGCGCTGCGAGGGCGGCCGGCACGTCGGCGTCGTCGCGTGGCGGCGCGAGGGCGCTCACCGCACCGTGCCATCCTGCGGTCTCGCGCAGCTGCGCGAGACGGCTGCGGATGCCGAACTCCTGACGTGGGACCGGAGGGATCGTCTCCAGCGCGGAGGCGACGTCTCGGGACCCGGCGGCGCAGACCACCGGCGCCTGCTGCCAGCGCGCGGCCCAGTACGCCAGCGCGTGCGCGAGCTCCCGGCGACGCGGCGGCGTCTCCAGCGCGCGCAGCGCCCGCACCGCGTGACCCACCCGGATGACACCGTGGGTGGCCCCCGCGGCGATGCCGGGCAGCAGACGGGGCCACCACCGGACCAGCGACGTCTGCCAGGCCTCCTCCCGGACGCCGGCCAGGAAGAAGTCGATCCAGTCGCCACTCCGCACCGGGTCCCCGAGCGGGTCGCGCCAGGCCAGAGGATCGATGCGGTCGATCCCGCGCGGGACCTCTTCGAGTCGGGCCAGGTACCGGTCTGCCCACGGGTGGACCCGATCCTCGCGTTCGAGCCTCGCCAGCGCCTCCACCACCATGGGACCGTGGTTGGAGAGCCATCCCTCGCGCTCTGGACCCGTGCGGTGGAAGCGCTCGAGGGCTTCGTCGTAGGCACCTGCCGTGGATAGCATGCAGCGATCGGACAACGTCAAGCACGCTTGAGGTCAAGGACGTGGATCAAGGAGAGCTGCTGCCGATCGGGGAGGTGGCCCGCCGCGCGGGTGTCGCCCCGTCCGCGCTGCGCTACTACGAGTCGCTGGGGCTGATCGCGAGCACCCGCACCTCTGGTGACCGTCGGCGCTACCGACGCGCGGTCCTGCGTCGCGTCGCCGTGATCAGGGCGGCCCAGCGCGTCGGCCTGAGCCTGGACGACATCGGCGGGGCGTTCGCCGGCCTGCCCGTCGAGGCCGCACCGACCCGAGCGCAGTGGAGCCGGATGGCTGCTCGGTGGCGTCCGGTGCTCGACCAGCGCATCGCCAACCTGGAGAGGGTGCGCGACGACCTCACCGGGTGCATCGGCTGCGGGTGCCTGTCGCTGCGGCGCTGCCGCCTCCACAACCCGGACGACGAGCTCGGCGGTGGGGGGTCGGGCTCACGCCTGCTGTTCCCGGACGCGGACGCCCACCCCGCACCATGACCCCCGAACCCGGAACACGTCCGCCTGGGCCCGGGAGGTCGGTGCTGGCTGCCACGATGGGCCCGTGACCGGATGCAGCCTCTCGGACTTCTTCGACCTCGCTGACCAGCTCCCTGAGGTCACCCGGGCGGACAACGGCCGCTACTGGCGGATCCAGGTCGGTGCTCGGACCTTCGGCTATCTCTGGGAGCGCACGAGCACGGTCGGCCTCAAGCAGACGATCCCGGAGCAGCTCGCGCTGGTGGCAGAGCGCCCGGACACGTTCGAGGCCCAGTTCACCTCGGGTGGGTTCGGCTGGGTCGTGGTCCGGTTGGAGGGGGTCGAGCGTGACGAGCTGGCCGAGCTCACCTTCGAGGCGTGGAGGCTCACCGCCTCGGACGTGCTCGTCGACCGACGGGGCGACCGGCTGCCGCGCTGACCGGCCGGTGTCGCGCGGGCGGACCGCACCACTCGATGCTTGTCGGGCCCGGGTGACCGTGAGATCCTGCCCGGGACGACGAGAGGATCGTAGTGGGGCTCTCCGCGGACTATCCGGCCGTCACGATGAACGATCCGCACGACCACGTGACGGTCTACAACGAGCGACACCTGCCGATCGGCACGCTTGGACCGACGCCCTTCGAGGGGCCGTCTGTCAACGTGACCTGCGTGCTCGTCGAGTGGGAGGACGAGCCCTGGTACCGCCTGCTCAACCCTGACGCGTGGGACTTCCCCGCCAAGCAGGCGTACGTCTCCGCGCTCGAGACACATCCGCTCAACCCGGGCGAGCCCTACCACATCCCCGAGTGCAGGGACCGGAGCTGCGTCCGCGCTGCCGCCCCGGTCGTCGCGGCCGGCGGGGTGGCCGCCTCGGCGGCGGCCTGGAGACGTCGGCGACGTCGGTCCTCCTGAACCGCGGAGGGGTTGTCGGGCAGCCGTGTGGGTGCCCCATCGAGGGCCGCTCTGGGAGCGCATCGCCTCCTCCTGACTCCGTGTCCTCACACGCGAGTGGAGAGCCAGCGCAGCAGAACGACGATGACGAGGACGACCGGCAGGCACACCAGCACGGCCGCGGCCATCTGCCCGCCGAGGAAGCCGAGGCTCGGCAGCGACGCCAGCAGCACCGGCAACGTCTCGCTGCGATGGCTCCGGTTGAGGTTGCTGCTGAAGATGAAGTCGTTCCAGGACGCGACGAAGACCAGGACCGTCGTGCCAGCGAGTCCGGGGCGGGACATCGGCAGTGAGATCCGCGCGATCACCGCCAGCGGCCCGGCCCCGTCCACCCGCGCGGCCTCCTCCACCTCGTCGGGCACCTGGCGGAAGGCGTAGGCCAGGAACCAGACCGCGAGCGGCACCGTGAAGCTCAGCTGGGCGATCGCGATGCCGACCAAGGTGTCGAGCAGGCCGATGTCGGTGAAGAAGATGCTCATCGGGAGCAGCAGCACGATGCCGGGGAAGAACGCGAAGGCGAGCATCGCCGCGAGGATCGGCGCCCGGCCCGGCACCGGGAGCCTGCCCAGTGCGTAGCCGGCCGGGACCGCGACGAGCAGGCTCACCAGGGTCGTGCCGCCGGTCAGCAGCAGGCTACGACCCAGGGCCGGGTAGAAGCCGAAGGCCGCCGACGAGAGCGTCCGGTAGTTCACGCCCGAGATCCGGGTGGGCACCAACCCGGTGCCCGAGCTGACCGGGTCCGGGTCCAGGCTCAGCACCAGCATGTACCAGACCGGGAGCACCGCGAACGCCACGACAAGCACGGAGCCGAGCCAGGCGAGCCCGGGCAGCAGCCGGGCCGACACCGCAGCGGACACCGGCCGGCCCCCTCCTGTCGCGAGCACCACCCCGTCGCGGTCCCCGTCCGGTGACACACCCTAGTCGTCCGGTCGGACCCCCGGTCAGTCGCCGCGGCCCGGGCGGGTGAGCCGGCGCAGGCGATGGTGCGCGACGGCGGCCCGGGCCGCGTTCATGCCCGGCGCGCCGTGCACGCCTCCGCCCGGATGCGCCGAGGCCGAGCCCAGGTAGAGGCCCGCGATCCCGGTCTCTGCCCGGCCGAGACCGGGTACGGGTCGGAACACCAGCTCCTGGTGCAGCTGCGAGGTGCCGCCGTTGATCGCCCCGCCGACGAGGCTGGCGTCCCTCGCCTCGAGCTCCCGGGGACCGAGGACCCGGCGAGCCAGCACCCGGTCGCCGAACCCGGGGGCCAGCGCCTCCATCCGCGCCTGCACCCGGTCGGCGAAGCGCTGGAGCTCGGTGTGGTCCCAGCTGCCGGTGATGCCCTGGTCGCCGGCGTCGCGCCGTACCTGCTGCGGGACGTGGGTGTAGGCCCACATCGACTCGGTGCCCGCCGGGGACCTGGTCGGGTCGGTGCTGGTCATCTGCCCTGCGAGCAGGAACGGCCGGTCCGGTACGACGCCCGCCGCGACCTGGCCGGTCGCCTCGGCCATCTGCTGCACCGAGTCGGCCACGTGCACCGTCCCCGGCACGTGCGCCGGCTCCCCGCGCCAGGGCACCGGACCGTCGAGGGCCCAGTCCACCTTCACCGTGCCCGGGTCGAGCTCGAACCGCCGCATGCCGCGGCGGACCGACGCCGGCAGGTCCTCGTCGCGCACCAGGCCGCCGTACAGCAGCGGTGCCGCGACCGCGGCGACCACCGCTCGACGAGCCAGCACCCGCTCGCCGTCGACGCTCCGCACCGCCCGGGCGCGCCCGGACTCGATGTCGATGCCCAGCACTCCGGCCGCGCATCGCACCGTGCCTCCCCGCGACTCCAAACGCCGGGCCAGCGCCCGGGTCAGGTTGCCCGCGCCCCCCTCGGGCACCGGGAAGCCCACGGTCTGCCCGAGCATCGTCATCAGCAGCCCCAGGAGTCCCGAGCCCGGCGCGTCCAGCGGGATGTCGGCGTGCCCGGCGTTGCCGGTGATCAGCAGCCCGGGCGAGTCCCCGCCGAACCGGGAGCGGCCGAGCGACAACGCCGGGGTGAGCAGCGTCTTGACGAAGCCCAGGCCGCCGACCGAGCGGAGCCGGGCCAGCACCGCGAGGCCGGACCGCACCGGCGGGAAGGGCGAGACCAGCGCGTGCACGAGCTGCTCCCCGATCCGGTCCCACTCCGCGCACAGCCCGGCCCAGGCTGCGCCGTCCCCCGGGTGCTGCCGGTCCATCAGGTCCGCGGTGACGTCCCGGTCCCGGTGCAGCAGCGCCCACGAGCCGTCCGGCCTCGGGTGCCCCAGCACCGCCGGCGCGTGCACCCAGCGCAGGCCGTGCTGCTCCAGACCGAGTCCGAGCACCGCCGGTGACGCCGCCGCCAACGGGTAGAACGCGCTGAAGGTGTCGTGCACGAACCCGGGGTGCACGTCGCCGGCACTCCGCACGGCGCCGCCGATCTCCGGCTGGGCCTCGAGGACCAGCACCGACCAGCCGCGGTCCACCAGGTGGTTCGCCGCGACCAGTCCGTTGGGGCCACCGCCGACCACCACCGCGTCGTACGAGCCCGAGGTCATCGACCGGTCAGCTCCGGGGACGGCGCTCGGCGACCAGCGCGAGGCGGCGCAGGGTCTCCCGGTTGCGCCAGCGGATCATCGGGGCGCGGAACCCCCGCGGCAGCAGCCGACCGGGACCGGAGACCAGGTCCTCCTCGATCTCCACGTGCGTGCCGGCACCCGAGGGTCGGAGCGTGATCCGCACCTCGGCCTCGCCCAGCGGCCACCCGGCCGCCAGCAGCCGCAGGCAGCGACCCGGCTCGCAGGCCAGCACCCGGGTGTCGTCGTCGAGCACGGCCGGCCAGGCGCCGACCGAGTGGTGCAGGCGGGTGCCCTCCTGAGGCCAGCCCGGCTCGACCTGGCGCATCCGGGTCGCACCGACGACCCACAGTGGGTAGAGCCAGCCGTCGGCCAGCACCTCCCACACCTGTTCGGGGGTGGCTTTGACCTGCCGGCTGTTGGTGGGCACGCTGAGCGTTACCCGTTCCGCGCCCGCTCATGTCCCCTCCCGACCGGCCGCCTCGTCATCGGGTGACCGTCCAGCCTCCGCTGCCCCCGTCCAGCCGGGCCAGGCCGCGCTCGGCGAAGGCGGCGAGCCAGCCCTCCATCGGGAACCATCCCCACCGGGCGTGGAAGCGGTTCGCGTTGCGCACGATGTCGTCCAGGTGCTCGACCGGGGGGTCCGACACCGGGTGCCACTGGTGGTAGGCCCGCGCCGATCCGGCCCACCACAGCGACACGCCGACGGCCGTGGCCCGCTGTCCGAGGTCGGTGTCCTCGGCGCCGTACCCGTCGTAGCTCTCGTCGAAGCCGCCGACCTGCCGCCAGGTGGGCGCGTCGACCGCGAACGACAGCGACCAGAACAGTCGCAGGTCCTCGGCTCGCGCCACCTGTCCGGGCGCGGGGGCGGGGCGCGCCGGGTGCGGCGACGAGGCCGCCAGGTCGTCGGGGACGTAGCCGCCCGGACCCGGTGGGTCGAGGTAGCTCACCGGGCCGCTGAGCAGCCGCGGACCCGCCGTCGCGGTCGACCGCCACGCACCGGCGTAGCCCCCGACCAACCCGTCCCCGGCCAGGCAGTCGACGTCCAGGAAGACCACCAGACCGGCGCCATGGGTGTCGAAGGCCCGCCGCGCCCCGAGGTTGCGGGCCCGAGCCAGCGGAAGCGGACCGTCGGCTGCCAGGTGCACGACGTCACTCGTCGCAGCCAGCGGCCCCGCGGCGACGACGGTGTCGATCCCGGGGTCGCCCATGGCCACCACGACGTGCCGCTCCGGTGACCCGCCCGCGGCCAGGGAGTGCTGCTGCGCGCGCAGGTGCTCGTGCCGTCCCCGGACCACCGTCACCACGACGACGCGGGTCACGACCGCCCCGCCGGGGACGTCCGCCGGCGCGCGAGCTCGTCGATCGCCGCCGCCGCGCGACGGGCCCCGTCCCCGGAGGACCAGTCCCGCCACACCCGGCCGCCGCGGGCCCGGGCGGACTCCAGCAGCTCGGGCCAGCGCTCGGAGGACGGCCACGCCTCCAGGCCCACCGCCAGGCCGCGCCGGTTCAGCGCCCGAACCGTGTGGATCTGCTCGTCGAAGGGGCGCGCGTCGGCCACCACGACCGCCGCCGCCCGGGCCGCCGCCACCTCCGCCACGGCGTTCTGACCGGCATGGGTGACCACCACGTCGCTCGCGACGAGTGCGTGCCAGAGCTCCTCCTCGTCCAGCCGGCGTCCGGGGTGGGCCAGCTGCCACGACCAGCCGGGGGTGGCCTCGGACAGTGCCGCCAGCTCGCCGGGGTCGCGGTCCCGGCCGCCCTCTCCCCACAGCAGCAGGGCGGTCCGTCCGTCGTCGCGTCGCTGCGCGGGAGGGCGTGCCCGGCCGTCGAAGCGGGAGATGCCGCCCACGTGCCAGGTCTTGTCCAGCCAGCGCTGCGGCCACCACGGGTGCGCACCCGCCGGCCACGGCGCCAGCAGCGCGTCCGCCAGGTCGTAGGCGGTCGAGTGCGCGCGGTCGGTGCGGTCGCCGGGCATGGCCACCACCACCACCGGCACCCCGGCCAGGCGGACCAGCAGGCTGACCTCCACGGACACGTCGACCACGACCAGGCTGGGCCTGGCCCGGTCCAGCCAGGCCGTGACCTGGGCGGTCCGACGGGCGAGTCCGGCGTCGCCGCGCGGCACCCAGTGCAGCGTGCCGCCGGCGGTCACGTCCCGAGGGGCCGGGTCGAGGTCGTCGGCGGCCAGCCGCACCCATTCACCCGCGAACCAGTCGGGTCGCGGCGCCGAGCTCAGCACCGTCAGCGGTCGGTCCAGGTGCGCTGCCACCGACCGCATCCGGCGGAGGTGGCCGGCGCCCTGGTGGTGGACGTAGTACCCGATCACGACGCGCACGCCAGACGGGTGCCCTCCAGGAGGGACAGGTACGAGTCCACCATCCGGTCCACCGAGCAGTGCCGGACCGCGTGCTCCCGGGCGGCGCCCCGGTCCAGCGCGGCCGCCTCGTCGAGCACCGCCACCGCGGCGGCGACGTCGCCACCCGGGACCAGCCGTGCGCACGACGCGCCGACGACCTCCGGCAGCCCTCCGCGCGCGAAGCCGAGCACCGGCGTGCCGCAGGCCAGCGCCTCCGCGGCGACCAGCCCGTACGGCTCGTCCCAGACCGGCGTCACCAGACACAGCGCACTCGCCCCGACCAGCGCCGCGAGCTCGCGCTGTCGCAGGTGTCCGACGTACTCCACGTCCTCGCCGAGCCTCGGCAGCATCTCCTGCTGCCAGTACGACGGGTCGCTCACCGGGCCCGCGAGCCGGATCCGTCGGCCGGCTGCCCGGGCGATGTCGACGGCCAGGTGGGGGGCCTTCTCCGGCGCCATCCGCCCGCACCAGACCAGGTCTGGGCCACCGGGCCCTTCCGTCCACTCGGTCAGGTCGATGCCGTTCGTGACCACCCCGGCGTCCGCGACGTGGCTCCAGGACCGGGCCGTGTGGTCGCTGACCGCGACGTAGCGGCTGGCGGACGGGTCGGCGAGACGCACCGCCGGCTCCAGCCAGGGGGTGGGCGGCGTGTGCAGCGTGGTGACCACGGGCACGTGCAGCGTCTCGGCCATCGCGACCGGAAGGTGGTGCAGGCTGTTGTTGTGCACCACGTCGATGTCGCGGCGCCGGGCCAGGCCCAGCATCAGCTGCAGGTAGGCGTGGTGCTGCTCCAGCCACTCGTCGGGCTGCATGGACACGTCCTGCCGGGCGGCGGCGCTCAGGTCCGCGGGCCGGGTGGGGATCAGCTCCGCTCCGAGCCGCGGGTCCGACCCGGGCCCGGCGAAAACGCTCAACCGGACCCCACGGCGGCGCAGCCCCTCGATCAGGTGCCAGGTCAGGGCCTGCATGCCCCCGGCGAAGGGCTCGCCGATCGGGAAGCGCGAGTCGGCGATCTCGACCACGTGCAGCGGGCCGCTCAACGGCCGAGCACCCGGTCGTAGAGGGCCCGGTGCGCGGCCGCGACCTCGTCGCGCTCCCTCCGGCGCTCCTCGGGGTCCGCACGCCAGCCCGGACGGCTGTCGTAGGCGGACCTGACCGCCGCGGCGAGACCGTCCTCGTCGACTCCCCCGGGTCCCCGACGGTAGACCAGACAGGGTCGCTGGTCGGCGTAGAAGCCGCAGTCGCTGACCAGCACGGGGGTGCCGAGGTCGTAGCAGGCCTCCAGCCAGCCGGAGTGCGTGCCGAACCGGTAGGGCAGCACCGAGAGGTCGAGCCCCTGCAGGTAGTCCCAGAGGTCCGCGTCGGGGAAGAAGTCGTGCACGTGCAGGTCGACCAGGCCGGCGTCGGCGAGGGAGCGGACCCGCCAGGCCGTCTCCGGGTCGTGCCGCGGAAAGCCGGGGGTCATCACGTCGGTGTGCACGTCGAGGCGCAGACGCGCGTCGGGAAGCTCGGCCAGCGTCTTGGCGAGCACGTCGACGACCGGCAGCGGGTCGAGCCCGGCGCGCAGGCTCTTCAGGTGCACCCCGACGACGTACCCCGGGTGCGTCGGGCGAGGTCGGGACAGGGTCGGCTCCTCGACCACGTGCGGATGCGGCAGCACGACGGGCCTGCGACCCCACCGGCGGTGCACCTCGGCGGCCGCACCGGGCGTCAGGGTCACCAGCTCGTCCGCCGCCGGCACCAGGACGTCGAGGTGGGCGTCGTGCGCGGACCGGTCCTCGTGGTGCGGGTTGCGCAGGTCGTGGACGGTGTAGACCAGCGGCTTGCCCGCCCGCGCGAGCACGTCGACCCACTCCTGCAGCTGCGCGGGGGTCCGGGCGTCGAATCCGAAGTGCACGTGGGCGAGGTCGAAGTGGTCCAGGTGCGCGCGCAGCCACGATGCCTCCAGCGCGGTCGGCGGCCACCACTGCGCGGCCGGCATGTCGCCGGCGACCGGCGGGTCCGCCAGCCGCAGCACCGGGTCCGCGGCGGGTCGCACCGGGGACAGGTGGTCGACGTAGACGTGGCTGGTGGGGACGGAGAGCACGCGGACAGGCAAGAACGCCCCCGGGGAGGAGGAGGAAGGGACACCACACTGCTCGAGTGTCGAGGCGGAGTACCCCCCAGGGACTCGACCATGCACGTCTCCGGATCAGCCCCGGGCGACCACGACCGTGCAGTGCGCGCTCTCCACGACCTCGCGGCTCACCGACGCGAAGATCGAGCGCAGGCCGGTGCGGTTGTGGGAGCCGACCACGATCGAGGACGCCGCCGCCGAGAGCTCGACGAGCCGGCGGCCCGGACCGCCGTCGGGGAGGTGGCGCGCCACGTTGACGTCGGGGTACTTCTCGCCGTAGCCGGCCAGGGTCTCGCCGAGCGCCCGGTCGTGGGCGTCGATCAGCTCGTGACGCTGCTCGAAGCTGGACCAGTCGACGAAGGTGTCGTCGTTCGACCAGCTGTGGACGACGTCGAGCCGCCGGTGGTCGACGGAGGCCAGGTCGAAGCCGAACTCGAGCGCGGCCGTGGAGGACGGGTCCGTGTCCACCCCCACCACCACGGGGCCGTCCGCCGCCCCGGCCGACCGCACCACCGCCACCGAGCACGACGCGTGGCTGCTGATGGCGGCGCTGACGCTGCCGAGCAGCAGGGCGCGCACCGGGCCGAGGCCCCGGGTGCCGAGCACCAGCAGGGAGGCCTCGGCGGCCAGCTCGAGCAGGGCCGCCCGGGGGTCGTGCAGCGGCAGGGTCACCTCGACGTCCAGCCCGGGGGCCAGCGTGCGCACCCGCGCCAGACCACGGTCGGAGACCCGCCGGGCCGCGACGCGCAGGTCGTGACGGCTCTCGGCCTCGCCGAACAGCTGGTGCCCGGCGGTCGGCTCGCCGGCCGCGGTGGCGAGCAGCAGCGGACGGCGGCGGGCCAGCGCGTAGTGGGCCGCCCAGGCGAGGGCCGCGTCGCCACCGACGGAGCCGTCCACACCGACGACGACCGATCCCTGCTTCAGATGCGTGCTCATCTGTCCAGCGTCGGCGCACCCCCGGTCGCGCCGGCAGGGTCACTGGGCACGGCGGCCAGGGACCTAGGACCCGGCTGCCACTGCCAGCCCCGGATCTCCGGGAGGTCCTCTCCGTGACTGCGGATGTGGATCCGGTGCTCGACCAGGCGGTTCCTGAGCGTCTCACGCGCCGAGCCGGCGACGCCCTGCAGCCGCGGCACCCGGTCGATGACGTCCATGGCCAGGTCGAACCGGTCGAGCTGGTTGAGCACGGTCATGTCGAAGGGCGTCGTCGTGGTGCCCTCCTCCTTGTAGCCGCGCACGTGGAACCCCTCGTGGTTGGTCCGCCGGTAGGTCAGCCGGTGGATCAGCCACGGGTAGCCGTGGTAGGCGAACACCACCGGCTTGTCACGGGTGAACAGCGCGTCGAAGTCGGCGTCGGACAGACCGTGCGGGTGCTCCCGCTCGTCCTGCAGCCGCATCAGGTCCACCACGTTGACCACGCGGATCCTCAGGTCCGCGAAGAGCCCGCGCAGCAGCGACACGGCCGCCAGCGTCTCCAGGGTCGGGACGTCGCCGGCGCACCCCAGCACCACGTCCGGCTCGACGCCCGGACGCTCGGTGCCGGCCCAGTCCCAGATACCGATCCCCTTGGTCGCGTGCACCACCGCCTCGTCCATCGTGAGGTACTGCAACGCCGGCTGCTTGCCCGCCACGATCACGTTGACGTACTGCCGGCTGCGCAGGCAGTGGTCCGCCACCGTGAGGAGGGTGTTCGCGTCCGGCGGGAAGTAGACCCGGATCACGTCCGCCTTCTTGTTCACCACGTGGTCGATGAAACCGGGGTCCTGGTGCGAGAAGCCGTTGTGGTCCTGACGCCACACGTGCGAGGTGAGCAGGTAGTTCAAGGACGCGATCGGACGGCGCCACGGGATGTCGTTGGTGGACTTGAGCCACTTGGCGTGCTGGTTGAACATCGAGTCGACCACGTGCACGAAGGCCTCGTAGCAGGAGAAGAAGCCGTGCCGGCCGGTCAGCAGGTAGCCCTCCAGCCAGCCCTCGCAGGTGTGCTCGGACAGGATCTCCATGATCCGGCCGTCGACGGCGAGGTGGTCGTCGTCGGGGAGGGTGCGAGCGTTCCAGGTGCGGCCGGTCACCTCCATGACGTCCTGCAGCCGGTTCGAGCTGTTCTCGTCGGGAGAGAACATCCGGAAGCTCTGCAGGTTCGCGGCCATCACGTCGCGAAGGAAGGAGCCGAGAACGCGCGTGGACTCGACCGCCCCGGTGCCGGGCGCGGCGACCTTCACCTCGTAGTCGCGGAAGTCGGGCATCCGCAGGTCCCGGAGCAGGCCGCCCCCGTTGGCGTGCGGGCTCGCACTCATCCGCCGGTCGCCCGGTGGGTGCAGGTCGGCGATCGCGGGGACGGGCCGGCCGTCCGGCCCGAACAGCTCCTCGGGCCGGTAGCTGCGCATCCACCGCTCCAGGACCGCGCGGTGCCCGTCGTCCGCGCGAGCGTCCGCGAACGGCACCTGGTGCGAACGCCAGGACCCCTCGACCCGGTGTCCGTCGACCTGTGCCGGACCGGTCCAGCCCTTGGGAGAGCGCAGCACGATCATCGGCCAGGGCCGCCGCGGCACGGGTGCGTCCACGGCGCCCCGGGCCTCGCGCTGGAGGTCGCCGATCTCGTCCAGGCAGTGGTCCAGCATGGCCGCGAACGCCTGGTGCATCTCGGCGGGGTCCGAGCCGGACACGACGTACGGCGCGTGGCCGTAGCCGCGCAGCAGGGACAGCAGCTCGTCCTCGGGGATCCGCGCCAGCACGGTCGGGTTGGCGATCTTGTAGCCGTTGAGGTGCAGGATCGGCAGCACCGCCCCGTCCCGGCGCGGGTCGACGAACTTGGTCGAGTGCCAGGAGGTGGCCAACGGGCCGGTCTCGGCCTCTCCGTCACCGACGACGGTCGCGACCACCAGGTCCGGGTTGTCGAAGGCCGCTCCGTAGGCGTGCGAGAGGGAGTAGCCGAGCTCACCGCCCTCGTGGATCGACCCCGGCGTCTCCGGCGCCACGTGGCTGGGGATCCCGCCCGGGAAGGAGAACTGCTGGAAGAGCCGCCGCATCCCCTCCTCGTCGCGACCGATGTTGGGGTAGACCTCGCTGTAGGTGCCCTCCAGCCAGGCGGCGGCGACCAGCCCGGGACCGCCGTGGCCGGGACCGATGACGTACATCGCCTCGAGGTCGCGCGCGATGATCGCGCGGTTCATGTGCACGTAGACGAAGTTCAGCCCCGGCGTGGTGCCCCAGTGCCCGAGCAGCCGTGGTTTGACGTGCTCGGGCAGCAGCGGTTCGCGCAGCAGCGGGTTGCCCATCAGATAGATCTGTCCCACGGACAGGTAGTTCGCGGCTCGCCACCACAGGTCGAGGTGGGCCAGCTCCGTCGTCGACAGTGGACGGCCGCTCACGCTCGCGTACGTCGCCTCCGGTTCGCTCATTCGGCGACCGTACGAGTGCGAGCCCGCCGGTCCCAGGGGCGGAGCGCACCGGTCGCTCGGGACCTTCGTCCCGGTCGTGTCCAGACCGACGCCCCTGACCCGTCGCTCGCGCAACCGCGAGGCTGGAGTGGTCCGGACCCGTCGTCGCTGGGAGTTGTCGTGGTCACGCAGAGCAGAGCAGCCGAGCGGTCCGCCAGTGCCCTGGGGACACGCCCGCTCGTGGTCGGCGTCGGCGGGAACAGCCACAGCGCAGGCGCCGTCGTGTGGGCCGCAGAGGAGGCCGAGAGGACCGGCAGCCCAGTGCGGCTGGTCACCGCGGTACCCACCGACGTCACCCCTCGCGAGCACCAGGACGCAGCCGCACACGGACTCGCCGGACTGGCTCGCCGGCTGACGCTCGCCGCCCTGGACCAGCGGGAAGTCACCGGCCGGCCCGTCGAGGTGCTCCTCGAGGCGTCCGAGGACGCCGCCCTGGTCGTGGTAGGCCGGCGCAAGGTCGGGTCCGCCCGCCGCCTGGTCGTCGGCAGCACGTCCGCAGCGCTCGCCGGGCGGTCCCCGGTCCCAGTCGTGGTGGTGCCCGAGGACTGGATGCAGCCCACCATGTCGGCGTCACCCATCGTCGTCGGGGTGAGCACCGACCGACATCCGCACCACGACCACGTCCTGGACTTCGCCTTCGACCGGGCCGACAGCATGCGGGTCCCGCTGGTCGTCGTCAGCGCGCACGAGATCCCGTCCCTGGCCGCCTGGTCGCCGGTCGACCTGCGAGCACGTCGCCGGCACGCAGAGGAGGCGCTCCAGCTGCGGCTGGTCCCCTGGCGCGCGCAGTTCCCGCATCTGGAGGTGGTCGCGCGCAGCGTCGCCGAGCCCGCCTACCGGGCGGTGCTGGACAGCTCGCGGGTGGCCCAGCTGCTGGTGGTCGGACGGCACCCCGGCGTCCGCATCGACGGCTTCTCCCCCACCAGCACCACGCGAGCGGTGCTGCACCACGCCACTCGGCCGGTGGCGGTGGTGCCCGCACCCGCCGAGGCGGCGACCCGGAGTGACGCACCCTGGGCCGACCGCTGGTCCCCCCTGTACTGACCGCATGACCGTACCGACCGCATGACCTCCCCCCACCACCATCCCCCCGAGAGGTGCGCATCATGAGCACGGTAGAGAGCTGGTTCCCCGGACGCCTGCACGAGCTGGCCCCCGACGAGTGCCTGGAGCTGCTGGCCACCCGGTCCGTGGGCCGGGTCGCCTACTGCGACGCGGACGGTCCGGTGATGCTCCCGGTCAACTACGTCGTGTCCGGCACCGGGGTGATGTTCCGGACCTCGCCGCACACCCCGCTGGCGCAGCACCTCGCCTCCGGTGCGGCGTCCTTCGAGGTGGACGAGATCGACGACTTCACCCAGTCCGGCTGGAGCGTGCTGGTCCGCGGCACGGCGTCGTACGTGGAGGCCGACGAGCTGCCCGGCAGCGAGGACGCCCGACCCGCGCCCTGGGTGGGCGGCGTGCGCACGTTGCACGTGCGGATCGCCGCCCGGTCCATCACCGGGCGTCGCCTGGTCGCGAGCTGAGGGAGTGGCGATGAGAAGCGCACGTGGCTCGGTGGTGGTGGCCGGGGTGGACGGCTCCCCCGCCAGTGTGGCGGCCCTCGTGCACGCCTTCGGTGAGGCGGCGGTCCGCCGCGGACTGGTCGAGGTGGTGACCGCATGGTCGTGGCCCCCCTCGACGGTCGCGGACACCGACCTCGGCCTGGAGCACGAAGGACGACGGGTGGCCCTGTCCATCCAGGCGACCGCGGTCGACCGGGCGCGGCGGCTCTACGGCCGGCCGATCCGGATCACCGCGGTGATCGTGGAGGGCGACCCCGCAGCGGTGCTGGCCGATGCCGGACGCGGCGCCGCGTGCATCGTGCTGGGCAAGCGCGCCTACCCCGCCCCCGACAGCGCCCGGGACTCCGTGCTGGAGCGCTGCCTGACCCTGGCGACCTGTCCGGTGGTCGTCGTGCCCGAGCGGCTCGACCTCGACCGGGAGCTGCGCCGGATGACCGACGAGCGTCCGGTGCCCCGTCGGCACGTCCCGCTGCAGAGGAGCTAGCCGTGCTGGTCCGTGACCTGATGACCCGCCGACCGGTCACCGTGCGCCCCGAGACCACCGTCAAGGACGCGCTCGCGCTGCTCGACCGGCACCGGGTCACGATGCTGCCGGTGACCACCGCGAACGGCGTCCTGCTGGGGGTGCTGAGCGAGTCCGACGTGATCCGTGACCGGGTCGGCCCCGATGCTCGGGCGCACGCCCTGCCCCCCGACGAGTGGCGCACCAGCCTGGCGCTGGACAGCGTCACGGAGCTGATGAACCACCGCAGCGTCACGGTCCGTGAGGACACCGACGTCGCGGACGCGGTGGAGCTGATGACGAGCACCTCGGTGAAGAGCCTGCCCGTGGTCGACGACCGGGGCCGGGTGGTGGGCGTGCTGAGCCGTCGCGACATCGTGCACCAGCTCGCCCGCGCCGACGTCGACGTCGAGCGTGAGATCGACGACCTGTACCGGCGGCTCGGGGTCAGCTGGCTGGTCGACGTCCGCGACGGCCGGGTCACGGTCACCGGTCCGGTGGACGAGACGGAGCGGGCGCTGGCAATCAGTGCGGCCTCGACGGTGTCCGGTGTGGTGACCGTGCACGTGGTCTGAGCCGCCGGGTCCGGTGGTGTCCCGGGTCCGGCCCAGGGCGGGTTGGTCAGCTCGGCGGGTCGACGTACCGGCTCGGGTCGCCGGCCGCCCGGGCACCGGACTCGATCCAGGCGCGGAACGCGTCGCCGTGGCGGCGCTCCAGCTCGTCGAGGTACGCCGCCCGCATGGAGACCACCCGCATCCGCGACTCCACCGAGCCGGCTCGCTCCAGGGCCGTGAAGGTGCTGCGCCAGGCCTGGCACAGCTCCGCGTCGTTCAGCTGCTCCGGGGCGGCGAAGGACACCTCGGGGACCGCGGCCGGGACCGGCTCGACCGGCACGGGGGTGGTCGTCTTCGCGACGGCCCACCAGCGCGGCCTGCGGCGCCGGATCAGGCCGACGACGGACGGGCTGGTCAGCACCAGCGTCAGCGCGAGCGGCATCGCCACCGGCCCAGCGACCAGGGCGAGACCCGTAGCCGCCACCAGCACGGCCGCGGCGACCGGTCCGGCGACGATGAGGGGGGTCGAGGGCCAGGTCACCTTCTCCATCCACGGCAGCACCAGCATCACGCCGAGGACCACGCAGCACAGGTACAGGCCGAGCACCCCGAACGGACCGAAGTCGCGCAGAGCGGCGAAGAGGCCGGCGGCGGCGGTGACGGCGGCGACCGGGGTCCACAGTCGCTCGTAGATGCTGGGACGACTCCTCATGTCCTCAGGCTGCCGCCCGGACCCCACCCTCCCCAGGGCTGGAGGTCGTAGCGGTACAGGGCCGAAGGTCCCGGTGTCGCCTCATGACGTCGCGCGGAGGTCGAAGCACGCCCAGACCGACTTCCCGCCGCCGTCCACGCTGATCCCCCAGTCCCCGCTGAGTGCCTGCACCAGCAGCAGGCCGCGGCCCGAGGCTCGCCAGAGGTCCGGGGGGTGCATGGCGGGGACAGATCTGTCGCCGTCGCGCACCGACAGCAGGATGTCGTCGGGCCGGCCCTCGACCCGGATGGCAAAGGGGGTGCCTGCGTGTCGTACGGCGTTCGTGGCCAGCTCGCTCACCACCACCGACATGTCGTCGACGAGGTGGTCGAGGCCGTGACCGAGAAGCTGTCGGGCGACGAAGACCCGTGCCTGGGCGGGGGCATCCGGCCGCGCCAGGAGCAGCGTCTCGTTTGCCCACCCGATCGGTCCCGCCACGGCTCCCCCACTCAACTCGGTGACCTCCGAGTCAGAGCGGGGACCGGGCGCTGACCACGGCTGACTGTAGACCCCGGCGGCCGTCAGCGGGAGTGCGCCCCCCTGTCCGGGCGCGCCGTTCAGCACCACGTCAGGTGACCCGGGCTTGACTGGTGCAGCTCTGCCGGCCCGACGGGTGCGGCCACGCGTGGAGGGGAGACCTCATGTCGCTGTCCGGGTCGAGCCTGGTGGTGGCGCTGGCGGCGCTGACCGTGGGGCTGCCCCTGCTCGCCGTCCTGCTCTGGCCGCGGCTGCACGGACCGCGGCCCCTGGTGCTTCCTGCCCGGCTCCTGATGGTGCTGGCCGGCCAGCTCGCTGCCGTGCTCCTGGTCGGGGCGGTCCTCAACGACTACGCCTACTTCTTCGGGAGCTGGAGCGACCTGTGGGCCTCGGTGAGGCAGGGCATCGGCACCCACTACCGGACCACCCCGGTCACCTACCACCGGAACGGCCGGGCCGGGTCCGGACCGGCACCGGGAATTACCGTGATCGGTGCGCGTCCCCGGTCGGTCGCCGACGGCTGGAGCAGGTCGGGGCGGCTCGAGAAGGTCCGGATCCGTGGGGCCGCCTCGCAGCTGGGCACGAAGGCCTACGTCTACCTCCCCCCGCAGTACTTCGAGCCGCGCTACGCGCACACCCGGTTCCCGGCGGTGGAGGTGCTCGGCGGCTACCCGTCGACGGACGCGATGCTGGTGCGCCGGCTGGCGTTCCAGCGGCGACTGCTGCGGGAGATCGACGCGCGCCGGGCCGGCCCGATGGTGCTCGTGCTGATGCGGCCGACGGTCACCTTCCCCCGCGACACCGAGTGCACCGACGTACCGGGCGGGCCGCAGGTCGAGACCTTCTACGCCCAGGACGTGCCCGCGCAGGTCTCCAGGACCTACCGGGTCCTGGACTCGGCGTGGGGCATAGCGGGGGTGTCCACCGGCGGCTACTGCGCGACCAAGATCGCGATGACCTACCCGACGAGGTTCACCGCGGCCGTCTCCCTGTCCGGCTACTACCAGGCGCTGCGGGACTACACGACCGGCGACCTGTGGGGCGGCTCGGCGGTGCTGCGGGCCCTCAACAGCCCCGAGTGGCGGCTCCGGCACCAGCCCGCCCCGCCGGTCTCGCTGCTGCTCACCTCGTCACGGGACGAGGCCGGCCCGCTCGGCTACCGCGACACCCGCCGCTTCCTGTCCCTGGTCCGGCCGCCGATGCGGGTCTCCTCGATCATCGCCCCCCACGGTGGCCACCTCTTCACGACGTGGAAGCCGGAGATCCCCGCCGTCCTGCGCTGGCTCTCGGCACGCCTGTCCGGCGCGCCCGCCGCGACCGCGGTCCCGGGGACGCGGCTCAGCGCCGGTCCAGCCCTGGCAGCCCCGCCGCCAGCAGCGTCCGGGCGATCAGCTGGTGGCCCGCGGCGTCCGGGTGGTCCCCGTCGGGCGCCAGCAGCGCGGTGAGGTCCCCGTTGCGCGAGGCCTGGTCGAACGCGGCCAGCAGGTCGACGTAGGTGGCGCCGCCGGTGGTCGCGGCGGTCCGCAGGGAGTCGTTGACCCGCCGGGTCAGCGCCCGCGTGGCCGCGACGCCCGCGTGCGGGAACGCCTCACGGGCCACCTGCCCGTCCTCGAAGACGTTCCAGTAGCCGGTGACCAGCACCGACGTGGGACGGTCCCGCCGCAGCTCGTGGACCCGGCGGAGGATCGTCTCGACGGTGCGCTGCATGAGCTCGACCGCGTCCCCGATGCAGTCCCCGCGCGGGCTCTGGCAGGTGCCCTCGGTGACCTCCTGGTGATGGTCGGACAGGTCGTTCGCGCCGATCGTCACCACCACCACGTCGGCGGACGCCACCGCCTGCGCCTGCGCCGTCCGGCCGGTCAGCTGCGCCAGCAGGCCGGCGGAGTCGAGGCCCGAGACCCCCTCGTTGTCGGCCTCCACCGGGACGGAGAGCCGTCGCTGAAGCAGCCCGGCGTAGACCGTCGGAAAGGGCGCGCACAGGCAGTTGAACCCGGCCGTCACGGAGTCGCCGAGGGCGACCACCCGCACGAACCGGAGAGGCGGTCCTCCGGTCGCGGCCGGGCCACCGGCGGGCGCAGTGGCCACCGACGGCTCGGCGAGCCAGTCACCGGGCAGCAGCACCATCAGGAGGACCGCGACCGCCAGCACCGTCTCGGTCAGCAGCCGGACCACCGCGCTGCGCGGGCGCACGCCGCGCTCACCCCCCCGCCGAGCGGCCGGCCAGCCGGACGCACCCTGCGACGGTCAGCGCGAACGCTCCGGCGACCGGCACCGTCCAGCCGGTCCGCACCTGGTCCCCCAGCCAGGCCAGCCCCACGACAGCTGGCGCCACGGTCTCGACCGTGAACGTCACCGCGGCGACCGTGGTCACGGGCCCCCGCGCGAGCGCCAGCGCGTAGCCGGCCAGGGCGAGCACCGCGTAGCCCGCCAGCGCCCACACCACCGGGCTGAGGATGAGCTGCCACCAGACCGCGGGAACCACCAGCACCCGCGCGGCGATGCCGGTGCCGCCGAAACCCAGCCCCGCGGCCACGGCCAGCCAGACGTGACCGGGCCCACCGAGCCGGAACAGGCCGGCGACGCCGACGGCTGCGACCGGCAGCAGGCCCACCAGCAGCAGGGCCGTCCCGGGACCGCTCAGCGGGGTGCCGGGCCCGCCCCGGGCACCGGCCGCGAGGAGCACCAGCCCGGCTGCCACGGCGGCCAGTGCGAGGACCTCTCCACGTGTCAGCCGTGCGCCCAGCACCCGGACCGCGAGGACGGCGGTCACCGCGACGCTCGAGGCGACGGCGGACTCCACGACGAACAGCGGGAGGGTCCGCAGAGCCCCCAGCGAGGCGAGGAAGCCGAGCCCGTCCAGGAGCAGCCCCAGCCCGTAGAGCCGGGCCGCCCACACCCGCGCCCAGGTGCCACGGGATCCCGCCGCGGCCGCACGGCGGACACCGATCGCCTGCAGCACGGTGCCGACACCGTAGAGCACCGCGGCCGCGAGGGCGCCTGCCAGACCGAGGACCATGCGCCCACCCTCGCAGGCCTCAGGCCGCTGCCCGTCCTCGCCCGGCGGTGCGCCGGGTCGCTGACAGCAGCGCCGCCCCGGTGCCGTGTCGGAGCTCGACCCAGCGCCAGCCGAGCACCCGGGAGAGCGCCTCGACCACGATCGTGGAGGACATCTTCGAGCTGCCCGCGGTCCGGTCGGTGAACACGATGGGCACCTCGGTGACCCGCAGACCCAGCCGTACCGCCCGCCAGGTGTTCTCGATCTGGAAGCAGTAGCCCTCGGAGGACGCCTCGGTGGCGCCGATCAGCAGCAGCGCGTCAGCCCGGAAGGCCTTGAAACCCGCCGTCACGTCGTGCACCCGCAGTCCCAGCACGGCTCGGACGTAGGTGTTGCCCGCCCGGGAGACCAACCGGCGGCGCCAGGGCCAGTTGCGCGTCCGCCCGCCCGCGACATAGCGGGAGCCGACCGTGATGTCCGCGGACTCCAGTCCCGCAAGCAGCTCCGGAAGGCTCTCCGGTGGGTGCGAGAGGTCGGCGTCCATCTGCACCACGACGTCGTAGCGCCAGCTCACCGCCCACGAGAAGCCCGCCCGGTAGGCGGCGCCGAGACCCTGCTTCTCGTCCCGCTCCAGGAGGAACACCCGGCGCAGGTAGTCGGGGTGCCGGGCGACGATCCGCGCGGTGCCGTCCGGGCTCCCGTCGTCGACCACCAGCACGTCGGCGTCCGGCACCGCCGCGCGGACCCGCCGCAGCAGCTCACCGATGTTGGCCGCCTCGTTGAACGTCGGGACCACCACCACCGTCGTGGCGGTGCTGCTGTCCGGGGGGATGGTCATGCGGGGCTCCTCATCGGCAGGAACGGGTCGGCGTGTCACGGTGCGTCCAGGATCGGGGCGGGGCGCTGAACGGGGGCTGAACCGCTCCCGCCGTCCGGGGAGCCCCCGCCGCGGCGCAGCAGGCCGAGCAGCAGGTCCGGCCGGTCGGTGATGATGCCGTCGGCTCCCGCGGCGACCAGCCGCCGCATCTCGTCCTCGCGGTTGACCGTCCACGCCAGCACCTGCCGCCCTCGCGCGTGGTCGCGGGCGATCGTCGAGCCCGGGATGCCCCACCGCGGGCGGGACACCGCCCAGGTCGGCACGCCGGCACCCCCGCGCCGCAGCGGCGGCCAGCCCAGCACCGCGGTCCGCAGGCCGGGCACGACGCCGGACAGGGCACGCAGCGCCTCCGCGTCCGGGCTCTGCACCACCACCAGCGGCCGGCGGTCCGGCGGGACCTCGCCGAGCTCGGTCGCCAGGGCCGACCAGACCGCCGGCCCGGGCCGGCGCCCCTTGACGTCCACGACCAGCAGCACCCCCCGCTCCAGCGTCAGCGCCAGCACCTCCTGCAGCGTGGCCAGTGGCTCACCGTCCTCGTCGCGCGTCGTGCCCGCCGGCAGCGGGTCGTGCCGGAGCACCAACACGCCGTCGCTGCTCCGGCGTACGTCGACCTCGACGCCGTCGCAGCCGCTGGCCAGGGCGGATCGCACCGCGGCGAGGGAGTTCTCGGTGAGCGGCGCACCGCTGTGCGCCCAGTGGCCGCGGTGCGCGATCACCAGCGTCCCGGCGCTCATCCGGTCCTCCCCATCAGCGCGACGGCGTGCAGCCAGGCACCGGCGGGAGCCGCCGGCAGCACGCAGCCGGTCAGCCGCGGGGCCGGTCGCCGCACCCCGTCGTGCAGCAGGACCGTCTGTCCGCAGCCGCTCGCCACGGCGTGGTAGTGGCCGCGCAGCACCCGGAGCACGCCGTCCGCGCGCAGCCCGGACAGGGACGAGTGCCCCTGCAGGACGAACCAGGTCGGGGCGGACCCGTGCGCCAGGGTGCCGGCCAGCAGCCGCCCCCCGGGGTCGAGCACGTGGGCGGGCAGGCTCCACAGGTACGGGTACGGCGAGGACAGCCCGGAGGCCGCGACGACGTCGGCATGCCCGAAGACGCTGACGATGGTGTCCCCGGGCACCGCGACCCTCGCGACGGCGCGACCGACCGCCGGACCCGGGTCCGTGGCGGGGCCGGCCAGGGTGCCTGCCCAGGCGACGAGCGCGACCGCGACGACGGCCGCGGCCAGCCCCCGCAGGCGGCGCTGCCCGCCCACCAGCAGCCCGCCGGCGAGGGCGGTCGGCACGGCCAGCTCCACCAGGTAGTGCGCCCAGTAGTTGCCGCCGCCGAGGATCGAGACCCCGGCGTAGGCGAGCATCGCCAGCAGCCCCCACGCCGCGGGACCGCGCAGCCGCCGGGACAGCACGAGAGCCGCGAACCCGAGCAGGAGCAGCGGCATCCCGGAGACCAGCAGGTCCCGGACGAGCAGGACCAGCCGGACCTGGGGACCGCCCGCGTGCGTCGCCGCGATCAGCTCGGCGGCCCGGAGCCGGAACGGGTACAGCGCTTCGTACACCCCGGTCAGCGACGTCCCGTGGGCGACCGTCCAGCCGGCGACGAGCAGCAGCACCGTGCTCGCACCCGCGGTCGCCCAGGCCAGCATCTCCAGCAGCCGGCGACCCCCCACCGCGTGGCTGCGCCAGGCGACCAGCCAGGTGACGAGCGCGAAGATCCCTGCGTCCGCGAGGTTCTGCTTCACGAGCAGCGCGGCCGCCGCGCCCGCGCCCGCCAGCAGCGCGCCGCCCGCCCAGCGCCGCCCGGATCCGTGGAGGCAGGACACGGCGCCGAGCACGCCGAGGGCCACGAAGGGAGCAGCCAGCAGCTCGGCGTTGACCGCCTGGGCGCCCAGCAGCGGCGACGCGAGCAGCGCCGCCACCAGGAGCGCCGACCACGCCGCCGCGCGCGGACCGGCGAGCCGGCGCACCGCCGCGGCCGTGGCGAGCGTGGCGACTGCCGCGCCGAGCGCCCCCAGCAGCCGCAGCCCGGGCACCCCGGCCGTCGCGAAGGCGAGGCGGTACAGGACCAGCAGCAGCGGCGGCCGGTCGACCCAGTAGCTCCCGTACAACGAGGAGCCGGCACCGTCCCACTGCCGGGCCACGGCCAGGTAGCCACCCTCGTCGGGGGTCAGCGGCGCCCACAGGAACGGCAGCCGCAGCGCGACCACGGCGAGGGCCGCGAGCAGCGGCGCGCGACCGGGCCGCGGTGCGCCGGCCCGCTCCCGGACGCACGGCGCCGACGGGACGGACGGGTCGAGCACGGCGGTCACGGTGGTCCCTCGGGGGTGGACGCGGTACGGCGCCGGGCGGCGCCGTGCACCCAGCCTGCCGACGAGCCACTGAACCGGACCTGAACGTCGCGGGTCAGTAGGCCACCGGCAGTGACACCGACACCCGGGCTCCGCCCAGCGCCGACGCGCCCATCGAGACCGACCCCCCGGAGAGCTCCACGATCTTCGCGACGATGGCCAGCCCCAGGCCGCTGCCGCCCTCCTCCCGGGCGCGGCCCTCGTCGAGGCGGACGAACCGCTCGAAGACCCGCCCCCGCTCCTCGACCGGCACACCGTGCCCGTCGTCGTCGACGAAGAGCTCGACCCGCCCGTCGTACTCCCGCAACGAGACGCGCACCCGGGACGTGGCGTGCCGCGCGGCGTTCTCGAGCAGGTTGCGCACCACCTGGCCGAGCAGCACCGGACTGCCGTGCACCTGCCCGGGAGCCACGTGCGCGAGGTCGTAGGAGACGTGCGCGGGACCCGTGCTGCGGGCGCGGGCGACCACCTCCCGGACCACGTCGTCGAGGTCGACCACCTCCTCGGTCCCCACGCTCTCCACGTCGTCGAGGCGGGCCAGCAGCAGCAGCGCGTCGACGAGCCGCTCGAGCCGCTGGCTCTCTCCCAGGACGTCGTCGGCGAGCTCGGCCACGGTGACCCTGCCGGGGTAGGACCGGGCGATCTCGGCGGCCTGCCGGACCACCGCGAGCGGGGAGCGCAGCTCGTGGGACGCGTCGGACACGAACTGCCGCTGCAGCCGCTGGGTGGCGCCGATCCGGTCCAGCATCTCGTTGAGGGTCAGCGCCAGCCGCGGGATCTCGTCGTGACCCGGCGGCAGGGCCAGCCGGCGGTCGAGGTGCGCGGAGGTGATCGCCTCCGCCTCGCGGCGCATCGCCTCCACCGGTCGCAGGGCCCGGCCCACGCTCACCCACACGGTCAGCCCCAGCAGGAAGACCACCAGCGGGACCGCGACCGCGAGCAGCAGCAGCGAGACCCGGACGGCACGGGTGGTCTGCTCGGTGGACCGTCCGACCACGGCGAGCGCGACGGCGGGGTCGCCGGTGACCCTGCGGGCGACCACGGTGTACAGGTCGCTCTGCCGAGCGACTCGTACGTCGGACCGGGTGCCGGGCCGGTCCAGGATCGGCCGGTCCATCATCGAGCGGTGGTCGCTGGCCACCACGCTGCCGTCGGGGCCGACCAGCTGCACGACCACGTCGGCGCGACCGGTGATGACGACCTGCTCCGGAGCCGCGCCGGTGGCCAGCTGTGCCTGGATCGCGGCGATCTCCTCGCGGGCCGTGGAGACCAGACCCGCCTGGAGCGAGTCGTGCAGGGTGAGCACGAACAGCCCGGAGCCGGCCACCGTCGCAGCCAGCATCACGGTGGCGGCGACCGTGGTCACCCGCACCCGGATGAAGGACCGCGCCTGCGCCAGCCGGGACACTCAGTCCTCCTCGGACCGCAGCCGGTAGCCGCTGCCGCGCACCGTCTCGATGTCGGTGCGGCCGAACGGCTTGTCGATCTTGCGGCGGAGCCGGGCGATGTAGACCTCGATGATGTTGGGGTCCCCCTCGAACCCGAAGTCCCACACGTGTCCGAGGATCTGCTGCTTGCTGACCACGTCGCCCTTGCGGCGCAGCAGGAACTCCAGCAGCGAGAGCTCCCTGCTGGTCAGCGGCAGCACCTCTCCGGCCCGGGTGGCGCGGCGCCGGGCCGGGTCCAGCTCGAGGTCACCGGCCCGCAGGGTGGCCGGGCGCTCGTGACCGCCCCGCCGCAGCAGGGACCGGAGCCGGGCCAGCAGCACGTCGAAGGAGAACGGCTTGGTGACGTAGTCGTCGGCGCCGGTGTCGAGCGCCTCGACCTGGTCCCAGGCGCCGTCCTTCGCGGTGAGCATCAGGATGGGGGTCCAGTTGTCCTCCGCCCGCAGGGTCTGGCACACCTGGTAGCCGTTCATCACCGGCAGCATGATGTCGAGCAGGATCGCGTCGTACTCGTTCTCCCGGGCGAACCACAGCGCCTCCCCGCCGTCGGGTGCCACGTCCACCGCGAAGCCCTCCGCCTCCAGCCCCGTGCGCAACGACGCCGCCAACCGCCGCTCGTCCTCGACCACCAGCACCCGCACCCGGGACCACCCCTCGGTCAGGGCGGCCCGTGCGCCGCCGACGTCAACCCTGCCAGAGCAGGTCGACCCGTCCCGTCCGCGCTTCGTTCAGGTAGTGGTCACGTTCCGTCCCTAGCCTGGAGAACACGGTCGGCGCCGACGGCCGACGACCCGTGAAGGATGCCCGTTGCCAGCCCAACGCCACACCACCGTCGAGCGTGTCCTCATCGTGTCCGCATCGGTCGGCGCGGGGCACGACGGTGCGGCACGCGAGCTCGCCCACCGGCTGGAGCAGCAGGGCGCGCTGACCGAGACCCGGGACTTCCTGGACGCGCTGCCTGCCTGGATCCGCTACACCGTCCGCGAGGGGTACACCCAGACCGTCACCCGGACTCCGTGGTTCTACGACTGGCTCTACGCCCGGATGGAGCGTCGTGGCCCGGTGCAGCAGGTCGGCCTGATGGTGTGCCGGCTCGCTGAGCGCCGGGTGCTGCGCTGGTGCGAGGAGACCCGGGCGGACGCCGTCGTCTCGACGTACCCCCTGGCCAGCCAGTCTCTCGGGCGGCTGGTCCGGCGCGGACGGCTCGGGGTCCCGACCTCGACCTTCCTCACCGACCCGTCGGTGCACGCGCTGTGGGTGCACCCGCGGGTGCACCGGCACCTGGTGACGATGCCGGGCACGCGGCGGATGGGCGAGGAGGACTACGGCATCGCGATGACGGTGGCGGGGCCGCTGGTGCCGCAGCAGTTCGCCGCGCCCCTCGCGGAGACGCGGCGCGAGGAGCTGTTGACCGAGCTGCTGACCGGTCGCGAGCAGCAGCCGGTCCGGCCGCTCGCCCTGGTCGTCACCGGCTCGCTGGGCCTGGGCCGGGTGGTGGACACCGTGGACGCCATCGTCGCGACCGGCGTGGCGACCCCGCTGGTGCTCTGCGGCCGCAACGAGCGGCTGCTCTCCCAGCTCCGCGGACGCCCCGACGTGCTGGCCTTCGGCTGGCGCACCGACATGCACGAGCTGATGCAGGTGTGCGACGTGCTGGTGCACAACGCCGGCGGCCTGTCGTTCTCGGAGTCGCTGGTCGCGGGCCTGCCGGCGGTGACGTACGCGTGCATCCCCGGTCACGGCAAGGCCAACGGCGAGGTGCTCGCCCGTTCCGGGGTGGCCCCGCTCGCCGCCGACGTCGAGGGGCTTGCGGTCGCGCTGCGGCAGCAGCTGCTGCCCGCGGCCCGCGTGGCGGTGCGGGAGACGGTCGCGGCCGCACGGGACGACGCCAGCTCGATCGTGCTCGCCGACCTGCGCACCCGCGGCCGGGTCACCGAGCTGCACGCCGCGGGCACCCGGCGCCGCACGGTCCGGCGCCGGTTCGCCGGTCTCGGCGCGGCCGCCCTGGTCGCGATGACCTCGGTGGGCGCCACCGCGGGGGTCAGCGCCGCCACCGAGCACGGGTTCGGGGTGACCCGGATGCCGGCCGGCACGGTCGCCGTCGTCGTCGCCCCGGCCACCCTCCAGGCCGCGGCCACCGACGTGGCCCGGCTGCGGAGGACCCGGGCCGCGGTCCTGGTGCCCGACCGGCCCTCGCCGGCCGACCTCACGGCGGCGCGCACGCTGCGCAGCCTGGGCGTCCCCCTGCTCAGCCACGGCTGCGCCGCCTCCACGCTGCTGCACCACCCGTCCCGGGCACAGCAGTGCGGCGCCTCCGCGGCGCTGACCGGGGCCGGCCTGCCGGTCGCCCCGTTCGTGGTCGCCGACCACGAGGTGGAGGCGCTCGACCTGATGGTCGCCGAGCGCGACGGCACCCGGATCCTGGTCCCCGGCCGGGCCGGCCGCGGGGGCGTCTGGCTGGTGCCGCGGGGCGCCGGCGACTCCGCGGGCGGGCTCGACGCCGCGCTCGCCTCGGCCGACCGGCGCGCCGCCGGGCTCGGCCTGCGGCTGGCCGCGATCGCGAACGCCCGGACCCGGGCGTGACCCGCCGGGGCGGGATGGCGCTGCCCCTCGGGGCGGCGCTGCCGCTCGGAGTGGCCGGCGCCGCGGCCCTGCACCTGGCGCCCGGGGTCACCCGGCTGCCCGCGGTGCGCGACCGGCTGCCCCGGCTGAACGGCGACGGTCACCCCGGGCGGGTGGCCCTCACCTTCGACGACGGGCCCGACCCGGCCAGCACCCCTGCCTTCCTGGAGTCCCTCGACGACCTGGGGGTCCGCGCGACCTTCTTCGTGCTCGGCGTCATGGTGGCCAGGGCACCGGCCCTGGCACGTGAGCTCGCCGAGCGCGGGCACGAGATCGGGGTGCACGGCTGGGACCACCGCAGCCTCGCTCTGCGCGGCCCGGTCGACACCCACCGGCAGGTCGCCCGGACCGTCGCCACGATCCGGGAGCACACCGGCGTGGTGGCGCGCTGGTGGCGACCGCCGTACGGCGTGCTCACCACGTCCGGGCTGGTGGCGGCCCGCCGCGCGCGGCTGACCCCGGTGCTGTGGAGCAGCTGGGGCCAGGACTGGACCGACCACGCCACCTCCGGGAGCGTGACCGCGACGGTCGCGCGTCGGCTGGGGCCGGGGGCCACCGTGCTGCTGCACGACAGCGACTGCACCTCGGCCCCCGGGTCCTGGCGGTCGGCGCTGGGCGCGCTGCCCGAGGTCGTGCGCCTCGCACGCGCGCAGGGGCTCACCGTCGGCCCGCTCGGCGAGCACGGGATCCGGCGATGAGCCTCGCGGTCGGGCTGGCCCTCGCGGCGGCCGTGCTGTTCGGCGCCGGCACCGCCCTCCAGGCACAGGCCGCCTCCACGGTGCGCCCTGCCGCGGTGGTGCACGCCGCCTCGCTGGCCGCGATGGTCGCCAGGCCGCTGTGGCTGGCGGGCACCGTCCTGGACTGGCTGGGCGCCCTCACCCATCTGGTCGCCCTGCACTTCGGGCCGCTGACCGTGGTCCAGCCGTTGACCCTGACCGCGCTCGTGTTCGCGGTCCCGGTGGAGGCGCTGCTGCGGCGCCGCCGGCCCACCCGGCGGCAGCTCGTCGCCGCAATCCAGACGGCGGCCGGCCTGGCGGTGCTGGCGCTGGCTCTCGGTGCCCACCTGTCCACGACGGGCACCGGTCTCGGACCGGTGGCCGCCGGCACCGCCGCCGTGGCGGTCGGCGCGGCGGTGCTGGGGGCCGCCCGGACCGGCAGCCCCCGGGTGCAGGCGCTGCTGCTGGGGGCGGCGGCCGGCACCGCCTATGGGCTCAGCGACGCGCTCTTCCGGGTGGTCCTGGCTCCGGGCACGATGCCGGCGGGGCACCCGGCCTGGCTGGCGGCGGGTGCCGGCGCCCTCGTCGCCGGTGGAACCGGCCTGGTGCTGACCCAGGCCGCCCTGCAGAAGGGCCGGCTGTCGTGCTCGATGCCGACCCAGGACCTCCTCGCGCTGACGGTCAGCATCGGTCTCGGGGCGGCCCTGATCGGCGAGGTCCCGCGGCTGGGCCGGACCGGGCTGGCAGTCGTGCTGGTCGCCGGGATCGCGGTGGCGCACGGGATCGGGCGTCTCGTCGCCGAGGAGGTCGCGAGCCCTCAGCTGGTGACGTCCTTGCCGCTGAACCGGGCCCAGGAGGCCGACCAGAACACCGCCGCGTAGGCGGCCGCGACGAACAGCCCGTGCTGGACGCCGCCCCAGGCGATCGGGTCGCGGAACAGGTCCCCGAACGCGAGCCAGTTGTGGGTGATCAGGAAGGGGTGCAGCCAGGCCACCTGCGGGATGCTGTCGAGGATGAAGCTGGCGGTGCTGAACACCAGCAGCCCGATCATGGCGCCGATCGGCTGCTCGGTGAGCGTGGAGACGAACAGGCCCACCGCTCCCAGGGACGCCAGGCACAGCGCCAGGTAGACCGAGGCCAGCAGCACCCGCAGCAACCCCTCCGCGAACCCGATCCGAGTCCCCGACAGCAGGGTGAGGTCGCCACCTCCGAACAGCGCCAGCCCCATCACCACCCCGGTCACCGTCACGGTCAGCGTCGCGACCAGGGCGAAGACCACGATCGCCAGGTACTTCACGCCCAGCAGCCGCGCCCGCCGGACCGGCACCGTGAGCAGGTAGCGCAGGGTCCCGAGATTGGCCTCACCCGCCACCGCGTCGCCGGAGATCGCGGCAACCGCCAGCGGCAGGAACAGCCCGATCTCCAGGGTCAGGGCGGCCAGCGCCACGAAGAGCCCGTTCTCGGTGATGGACGCGAAGAAGTCCGGTCCGCCGCGGTCCCGACCCGGCGAGGACACCTTGACCGCGACCGCGATCAGCACCGGGACACCGGCCAGCACCAGCAGGCCGGCGAGGTTGCGCCGGCGTCCGAAGATGAGCCGCAGCTCCGAGCGCAGGAAGCGGGTCGACGGTCGACGGCCGCGTGGCCGGGAGCCCGTGCCGACCGGCCGCGCGACGTCAGCCGCTGACATCGAAGCCCTCCCCGGTGAGCGAGACGAACACGTCCTCCAGCGAGGGTGCGCCGACCCGGAAGCCGAGCACCGCGACCCCCCCGTGCACGCAGGCCGCGACCACCTTCTCCGGGGCCACCCCGCCGAGCAGTCCGACGGCCGCGGTCTGCGTGGCGCGCACGTCGCGCAGCCCGAGATCCCGCAACAGGCCGGCTGCCGCCTCCGGCTGGTCGGTCTCGACGACCGCCTCCGGCTCGCTCCCGGAGCGGACCTCGGCCGCGGTGCCCTGGCTGACCAGCCGCCCCGCGTGCATGATCCCGAGGTGCGAGCACATCTGCTCCACCTCGGAGAGCAGGTGGCTGGACACCAGCACCGTGGCACCCTCGTCTGCCAGCGATCCGACCAGCGCGCGCACCTCCCGGGTGCCCTGGGGGTCGAGGCCGTTGGTGGGCTCGTCGAGCACGAGCAGGTCCCGCGGGCGGAGCAGGGCGCTCGCGATGGCCAGCCGCTGCCGCATCCCGAGGGAGTAGGCGCGGTAGCGCTTGCTCGCCGCCACCAGCAGGCCCACGCGGTCCAGGGCCGCGTCGATCCGCCGCCGCGCCGTGCCGGCGTCCGTGCTCGGGTCCGCTGCATCGAGCCGCTCCAGGTTGGCCCGGCCGCCGAGGTAGGGGTGGAACGCCGGCCCCTCGACCAGCGCGCCGACCCGGGGCAGGACGGCGCCCAGCTGACCGGGCATCGGCTGCCCGAGCAGCGTCACCGTGCCCGCCGTCGGGGTGACCAGGCCGAGCAGCATCCGGATGGTGGTGGTCTTCCCCGAGCCGTTCGGTCCCAGGAAGCCGTAGACCGCACCGGCGGGGACGAGCAGGTCCACCGCGTCGACCGCGGTCTGCTGCCCGAACCGCTTGGTCAGCCCCGCGGTGGCCAGCGCCGTCGCGCTCACCCGCGTCCCAGCGCCTGGTAGAGGGCGGGTGGGGCGACCGCGCCGACGGCCAGCCGGCCGTCGTCGGTGAGCACGGCGGAGAAGAGCCTGCCGGCCAGCAGATGACCCGAGCCCCAGCTGCCGCTGACCCGCGGCAGCACCCTGAGCACGCCGGCCAGCGAGCCGGCACCCCGGCCCGTGGTCCCGCCGGTCCCGGCCGTGGTCCCGGTGACCCCGGCGGGCAGCTGTGTCACCACCATCGAGCCCCAGCCGCTGCCGGTCACGCTCGGCAGGCCCGCGCCCGGGGTCCGGCCACCGCCCGGGGTCGCCCGCTTCCCGGCCCCGGACGGCGACGGGAGCGCCCGGCCGGTCCGGGCCGGGGACTCGGTGACCTTGGTGCCGGGCGGCGGGTTGAACCGGAACACCGAGGCGTCCGGGGTGCTCGGGTCGAACGAGGTGAAGCCGACCTCGAAGGCCGGGCTGCCGCTGCCCTTGGCGAAGACCTGCACGCGGGTGGGCACGTGGGTCTTCCCGTCGATGGCGATCCGCACCGAGCCGACCAGCGACGTGGTGTCCCGCGGCTCGAGCAGCAGCTCGTACGCGGACCGCCCGGCGACGACCGCCGTACCGTCCGTGCTGACCCTGGTCGAGGGGGTGATCGCCGCGAGCGCGATCTCGGCGGCCTGTTGCGGGCTGACCGGGGCGGCCTGCGCCAGGCTCGTCGGCCCGTCCCCGGCGGCCCGCGATGAGAGCGGGACGGTGCGGTGGGTGGCGGACTTGTCCTTGCTGGACCAGGTCCACAGGCTCGTGCCGGAGCGGATCACGTCCGACTCGCCCAGCGACCCGAGCAGGGCCAGCCGGACCCGGTCGGGCCCGGCGTACCAGAGCCGCAGGGTGTGCGAGCCCGCGACCAGCGAGGTGAGGTCCGAGCTGCCGCTGCCACCGACCCCCGGCAGGCTGGGCAGGCCGAGGTCGGCGTTCTGGACGATGGTGCCGGACAGCCCGTCCAGGCGGGCCTTCTGCACGTCGACGAGCAGGGCGGCGGCGCTGCGGTCGGGCAGCCCGCCGCGGGCGGTGGCGGTGACCACCCCGACGGCGGAGCCCCCGGCGCCGAGGAGCACGGCGGCCCCGATCGGGACGGCCCAGCGAAGTGCGGGGCGGTGGGTGAAGACGCTCATGTGACCAGCATGCCCGGCACCCCTGTGGGATCACTGAGAACCTGTGGGGTCCCTCAGGGGTCCGTGCCAGGCTGGGCCCATGCGGCTGCTGCTGGTCGAGGACGAGGCGCGGCTCGCGCACGCGCTGCGGCGGGGGCTGGCGGCGGACGGCTTCAGCGTCGAGGTGGCCCCGGACGGCGCCGCCGGGCTCGAGCAGGCCCGGCACGGGGACTTCGACGCGGTGGTGCTGGACGTGATGCTGCCGCGGATCTCCGGGTACGACGTGGTCCGCACGCTGCGCGCCGAGGAGAACTGGATCCCTGTGCTGATGCTCTCGGCCAAGGACGGCGAGCACGACCAGGCCGACGGCCTGGACTGCGGCGCGGACGACTACCTCACCAAGCCGTTCTCCTACGTGGTGCTGCTCGCCCGGTTGCGGGCGCTGCTGCGACGGGCCCCGCAGGCGAGGCCCGTGGTGCTCGCCGCCGGCGACGTCCGGCTGGACCCGGCGAGCCGGCGGGTGACGGTGGCCGACCAGCCCGTCGCGCTGACCCCCCGCGAGTTCGGGCTGCTGGAGTACCTGTTGCGCCGGCCCGGGCGGGTGGTCACCAAGGTGGAGATCCTCGACCACGTGTGGGACATGGCCGCGGACGTGCACCCGAACGCGGTCGAGGTCTACGTCGGCTACCTGCGTCGCAAGCTGGGGCGGCACCTGGTCGAGACGGTGCGCGGCGTCGGCTACCGCCTGCAGCCGTGAGGCCGGGGCTGTGGCGGGGGCTGTGGCCGGGGCTGCGGCTGGGGCTGCGGGCCCGGCTGCTGCTGGTCGGCGTGCTGGGGGTCGCGACCGCCCTGGCCATCGGCAGCGTCGCCCTGTACGCGGTCCTCACCCTGGTCAGCTTCCGCACCCTGGACGGCTCGGCGCGCGCCACCGGTCGGGAGGTCGCGACGCTGGTCGCGAACGACCGGCTCTCCGACCCGATCCCGGTCACCGGCAGCCAGATCGTGCAGGTGGTCGACGCGCGGGACCGGGTGCTCAGCGCCTCGGTCAACGCCGACCGGCTCACCGCGATGCTGCTGCCAGCGGAGGTCCGGGCCGTCCGGGCCGGACGCACCCTCGAGGTGCCCGGGTCCCGTGCCGGCCTGTCCTCCCCGCTGCGGGTGCTCGGGGTCCCCGCGGCCCCGGCGCAGGACCGTCGTACGGTGCTGGTGGCGCAGCAGTTCGACGCCGTCAACCACAGCCGGCGGATCCTTGCGCTGACCCTGCTGGGCACCTACCCGCTGCTGCTCGCGGTGCTGGCGCTGATCGCCTGGCGGGTGATCGGGGCGGCGCTGCGGCCGGTGGAGACGCTGCGGTCCTCGGCCGAGCGGATCTCCGGGACCGGCCAGGACGTCCGCCTGCCGGTGCCCGAGAGTCGTGACGAGGTGCACGCCCTGGCCGTCACCTTGAACTCGATGCTGGACCGGTTGGCGCTGGCCCGGGCCCGCCAGCGCTCCTTCGTGGCGGACGCCGCGCACGAGCTGCGCAGCCCGCTCGCCTCTCTGCAGACTCAGCTGGAGGTGGCCCACCGGCTCGGCGAGGACACCTCGGTCACCGCCGACCTGAGCGCGGAGGTGACCCGGATGGCGGCTCTGGTGGAGGACCTGCTGGTGCTGGCCCGGCTGGACGCCGACCCTGCCCCGTCGACGGTCCCGTCGACCGCCCCCTCGACCACACCGGAGACCGTCGACCTGGACCTGCTGCTGGCCGAGGTCCGGGCTCGCGCCGGCGGCGCCCGGGTCCCGGTGACCGTGCCCGGCACGACCGGCCTCCGGGTCACCGGTTACCATGACGAGCTCCGCCGGGCGCTGGCCAACCTGGTGGACAACGCCGTACGGCATGCGAGCACCGCGGTCGAGATCGCGGTGCGCCCCACTGGCCCCGCCGTGCTGGTGGTGGTCAGCGACGACGGTGAGGGGATCGCCTCTGCCGACCGCGAGCGCGTCTTCGACCGCTTCACCCGCCTCGACGAGGCGCGTGACCGCGACGCCGGCGGGAGCGGGCTCGGCCTGGCGATCGTCCGGGAGCTGGTCACCCGCAACGGAGGCACGGTGCGCCTCGGGACCGCACCGGCCGGGGGGCTGAGCGCCGAGGTGCTGCTGCCCGCCCCCTCCCCGCCCTGACCCCGGGACGTCGTCCGCGGGGACCCGTGACCTCCGCCCCGGAGGACGCAGGGGGGTGCTGGGGGTCAGACGGCGTCGTCCCCCGGCTGCTCGACCGTGGCGTCGGCCCCGGGAAAGACCAGCGACTCGTGCCCGTCCTCGCGGCGCACCAGGTACGGCGGGGAGCCGTCCTGCCCGCGCACCTCGATGATCTCGGAGGTCTGGTCGGGGGTGCCGACGGTCCGGCTGTGCACGTGCAGCCGGTCACCTATCTCTGCGCGCATGACATGTCTCCACTCGACGGGCCTTCCAGGATGGACCCTCGACGACCGGCAGCGGAAGACGTCCCCGGGACCGCGGGGGCCTATCCTCGGGTGAGGAGTCGAGGTGGTCGGCATGGACGACATGATCGACGTGGACGACGTGGACGACGTGGACGGAGCGGACCGCAGTGCCGAGCGCCTCGGGGAGCTGCGGGTCTCGGCGCGAGGCTGGCACGGCGTCCAGCTGGCCGTGCTCGGCTTCATCGGCCTGTGCGGGGTGCTGCAGGGATCCGGCGGCGCGGACAACCCGCGCTGGCTGCAGGTGCTGTCCGGCACGCTGGTCCTGACCGCGCTGGGCACCGCCTGTGTCGCCACGGTGCTGGTGGCGCTCGCCGCCTGGCCCGTCTACGGGCCCGACCAGGGCGACGACGTCGGCCCGGCCGACCTCCACCGGACCAGCCGCAGCCTGCGCCTGGGGATCGGCCTCACGTTCCTCGCGGTGGTGCTGCTCGCGGTCGGCACGTCGTCGGCCTGGTGGCCCTCGCGGCCCGCCGACGCCCCAGGGACCGCCGCCGTGCAGGTGACCACCCGGGCCGGGTCGGTGTGCGGTGAGCTGGAGCCCTCCACGGGACAGGGCCGGCTGGCCGTGTCCGCCGGCGGTCAGCGCCTCGAGCTCGCCCTGACCGACGTGGTGTCCCTCCGGCCCGTCGGTCGATGCTGAGCTCGTCCGCGCCTCCGTCCGCGTCCCGGTGGCAGACTGCAAAGGCCCGGACCAGGACCCGGGACGGAGTGAGGATCGGAGACCACATGGCCAGCGACCACCCCACCGAGGGGATCGACGTCGACGTCACCCCGAGCGGCACCGGCTGCCGGGAGTGCGAGGCCGCCTCACCCCCGGGCTGGTGGCTGCACCTTCGCCGCTGTACCCAGTGCGGTCACGTCGGCTGCTGCGACTCCTCGCCGGGGCGGCACGCCACCGCCTACGCCCGGGCCACCGGTCACCGCTACGTCCAGAGCTTCGAGCCGGGCGAGAGCTGGTACTTCGACTACGACACCGACGACGTGCTCGAGGGCCCGCGGCTGGCACCGCCCACGTCCCGTCCCGCCGACCAGCCCGCGCCGGGCCCCGCCGGCCGGGTCCCCGCCGACTGGCGGGAGCAGCTCGACCGCTGAGGGCCACGAGGGGACCTTCGGCCCTGCCGGGCCCGGAAGGACACGGGTGGACTGTGCCTCGGGCCCGGGCCGCTCACGGCATCACGCATCCGTGGGTCCGGGCCCTTGCTCACAGCCGATCGAGATGCTCCCGGAGCGGCACCTGCCCGGACGCGCTCAGCGGTAGTAGCCGTAGCGACGCTGCACGCCGGCCGACTGCTGGTCGGTCAGCTTCTGGGTCAGGGCCGCCGACCGCTGCAGGCTCGGCGGCAGCGGCGCGCGGCACGACGCCCCGGCACAGTCCTTCAGCCCCAGCCAGACCCGGTCCAGGGTGGCCTGGACCTCGGCGTAGGCGGCCTGTCCGTAGTGGTTGCGCAGCTCGTTGGGGTCCCGGTCGAGGTCGTAGAGCTCGCCGTCACCGCTGTTGTAACGGATGTAGACCCAGCCGGGCGTCCGCACGCCGATGGTCGTGCGAGCGTCCCGGAACAGCGGGTTGCCCCGCTTGGCGGCCCGGGCGAAGACCCGGTCCGCGAGGGTGCCCTCGGTGAGCACCGGCGCCGTCCAGCCGCGGTCCCGGCGGAACGACGGCACCACCGAGACGCCGTCCGCCGGATGCGGGGGCGTCGCGCCGGCCAGGTCGAGGAGCGTGGCCGTGACGTCCACGGTGGTCACCGGGTCGTAGCGGGTCCCGTGCGGCACGCCGGGGCCGGAGATCAGGAACGGCACCCGCAGGGACGGCTCGTGCGCCCGGATCTTGCCCTGCCGCAGCCGGTGCTCGCCGAGGAAGTAGCCGTTGTCGGAGGTGAACACCAGCACGGTGTTGGCGTACTCGCCGGTCGCCTTCAAGGTGGTGACCAGACGCTTGACCTGCTTGTCGAACGCGAAGAGGGTCTCGGCCCGCTGCCGGGTCAGGCTCCGCACCGCGACCCGCTCCTGCGCGCTCAGCTCGGGCAGCGAGCGCATCGGCCGCGGGTTGCGGCTGACGTCGCGCTGGGCGGGTCCGCCGTCCTGGGGCATCCCGGAGGCTCGGGGGATCTGCTGGTCGAAGATGCCCCTGACGCCCTTCGGCCGCGCCGGCGTCATCATCTTCTCGCGCTTGCCGGTGTCCGGCCAGACCACGTCGGTCGGGTCGTCCTTCTCCACGGGCAGCCCGAAGTGCGGCGCGATCGGTGCGAAGTACAGGAAGAAGGGCTTCGCGGACCGGTGGTACCGCTTCACCAGACGCGTCGCCATCCGGCCCTCGACCCGGCTCTGGTACTGGCCCTTGTGGGTGTCGTCGATCCGTCCATTCACGTTGAACAGCGCGTGGTAGTAGTTGTAGGTCCCGCCTGAGGGGTAGCCGCTGTTCGCGGGACGGTTCACCGACCCGTACCAGTCGGTCCAACCGGCCGGGACGTACCTGAACGATGGCTGGCCGGTGACCTTCGAGTCCTGCTCGCCGTACCCGTTGAGGTACTTGCCCAGGAAGGCGGTGTTGTAGCCGGCCGCGTTCAGGCTGGTGGCCAGCGTGCGGCTGTCGTCGAAGGCCCCGAAGCTGTTGTCGGGCTTGACCGTGAAGACGCCGTTGTTCTGCGAGTACTGGCCGGTGAGCAGGGAGGCTCGGGACGGGGCACACAGCGGGTTCGGCGCGAACGAGTTGCGGAAGGTCAGTCCCTCGTCCGCGACCAGGTGCCGGACGTTGGGCATCCAGCGCAGGTCGTCGGTCCGCATGTCGTCGGTCTCGATGACCACCAGGTTCGGACGGTTCGACTGCCGAGGTGCCGGGGAGCCGCTGGGCACGATCCCGGCGGGCTCCGCGGTGTTGCTCCCGGCCGGCAGCCGCTTCGCATCGCCCCCGATCCGCTCGACGACGGCCACCACCACGCCGGACACCACCAGCGCGAGCGCCAGCAGCGCGACCAGCGGCAGCAGCAGGCGCGAGCGGCCCTGGACGGGGAAGGGGAACCTGGCCATGCATCACTCTCCGGGGACGACGACGGGACGAGCGAGCCGCACCCGAACAACCCGGAAAGCGTACGTCGCCTGAGCCCGGCGCCTCGGAGGCGACCGCGTCCGGCGCGTCCGCGAGCCGGCGCCCGCAGGCGTAGGCTGGGTGGCTCCCGGGTCACCACGGCACTCCGGAGAGGCGCGGGAGATGAGCATGGGCGGCTTGGGTCCGGACCTTCGCCGGTTGGTTGCGCGCGAGTTTGCCGCCCCCGGCGACCAGGAGGACGTCGCGGGCTCGCTGCAGCGGCTCTGCCGGACCGCCGCCCGATCGCTCCCGGCCTCCGGGGTCGGGGTCAGCGTGCTGACCCGCGAGGGCGCGCTGGTCACGACGGCGGCCTCGGACCAGGCCAGCTCGGCGATCGAGGAGCTGCAGTTCGCCCTGGGCGAGGGACCGTGCATGGAGGCCTACGCCACCCGTCGGCCGGTCCTCGCCGGCGACCTGGCCGCGGAGCGGACCCACCGCTGGCCCGGCTACGCGCCCAGCGCCCAGGCGCTGGGCGTCGGAGCGGTCTTCGCGTTCCCGCTGCAGGTGGGAGCCGCGCGGCTGGGGGTGATGGACGTCTACCGCCGCGAGAGCGGCCAGCTCTCGACGCCGACCCTGAAGCAGGCCCTCGACTTCGCGACCGTCGCGGTCGACCTGCTGCTGGACGCCCAGCAGCGGTCGGCGACGGACGGGACCGCACCCTCGGTGGACGACGTGCTGGGCACCGGCTACGAGCTCTACCAGGCCCAGGGCATGGTGATGATCCAGGCCGGGGTCCCCCTCGACGAGGCGATGGCCCGGCTGCGGGCCTACGCGTTCGCCGAGGGTCGTGGCCTTCACGACGTGGCCGCCGACGTGGTTGCTCGTAGACTCGTCCTGGAGTCGGACGACCCTCAGGACGACCCAGACTCACCGAGTTGCAAGGGGAACTGATCATGCCCGTCTCAGTAGAGCGACTCGCCGAGGTCTTCGTCAGGGTCGCCGACACCCTCGTGGACGAGTTCGACCTGATCGAGTTCCTGCAGATGGTCACCGCGCAGACCTCCGAGCTCGCCGACGCGCGTGCCGCAGGGCTGCTGCTCGCCGACCACCAGGGCCGGCTCCAGCTGATGGCCGCCTCCGACGAGCGCACCGAGATCCTCGAGGTGTTCCAGGTGGAGAACGTCGAGGGTCCCTGCCAGGACTGCTTCCGCGGTGGCCGGGCGGTGTCGCACCCGGACCTGCGGAACGCCGCCGACCGGTGGCCGCGGTTCGCCCCGAGAGCGGTCGCCGCCGGCTTCCTCTCCGTGCACGCGTTCCCGCTCCGGCTGCGACAGGAGGTGATCGGCGGGCTCAACCTCTTCGGGGCCGAGACCGGGGTGATGTCCGCGGCCGATGTCCGGATCGTCCAGGCGCTCGCCGACGTCGCCACCATCGGCCTGCTGCAGGAGCGCGCGGTGCGCCGCGGCGAGGTCCTCACCGAGCAGCTCCAGGCGGCGCTCAACAGCCGCATCGTGATCGAGCAGGCCAAGGGGGCGCTGGCGCAGATCCACGGGGGCAGCACCGACGAGGCGTTCGCCCGGCTGCGCGACTTCTGCCGACGTCACCACCTGCGAATCGGCGACGTGGCCTTCGCCGTCACCAGCGACCCGGCACGCTTCCCGGACCTGACCTCGGCGACCGGCTGACGGTCCGGTCGGTCACGGACGCGTCGACGCCCCGGCCGAGGGGCTCGGGGAGGGGGACGACGCGGGTGATGTGCCGCCCGCCCGGGCGGCCGGGCTCCGGCTCGCCGCGAGCGCGGCGAGGTCGCCGACGTCGACCCGGGGCAGCACCGTGACGCTGCCGTCGGTGGCGAACCGGTAGAGCTGGTAGCCCGTGACCAGCCCGGAGTCCCGGTCCAGGAACACCACCGGGAAGGACGCCTCCTGCTGCGGCGGGGACCAGGGCGTGGAGAAGTGCGTGATCGTCGGGGTGTCGATCGCGCCCCCCGACGTGTCCAGCTCCATCACCAGCGTCCAGGTGCCGTCGGAGTTCCAGACCACCCGCGGCTCGATCGCCCGGTGCCAGTGGCCGTAGAAGACCGCGGCGGCGGGCAGGTCCCGCACCCCGTCGTCGTACGGCTCGGTCGCGCTGCCCCGGCCGTCGAGGAAGTCGGTCATCCCCTCGACCCCGATGAAGGCCTGCGCGGCGTACGCCTCGTGCACGAGCAGCAGACCCGGTGGCTGCTCGCCGGCGACGTCGTGCAGCCTTGCCCCCATCTCCGCCTGCGTCTCGGTGCCGCGTAGCCGGGTCGCCCCGAACAGCTCGGACCGGTTGGGGTCGCGGTCGCCGAGCACCCGGACCCCGCCGACCTCGGCCGACGAGCCCTCCAGCACGGTCATGCCCGCATCCTTCATCTGGCTGACGCTCACGTCGGACTCGTGGTTGCCGGTCACCGCGGCGACCGGGGCGTCCCCGGCGATGGCCGCCTCGCGCCTGATGCAGCCGCCCTCGGCGGCCGTGCCGTTGGTCGTCAGGTCCCCGGTGATGCCCATCAGCGCGGGCACGTCCGGGCCGAAGCGCTCCCGCAGCAGGTCGGCCACCTGCTTCTGCAGCCGGATCAACGAGGTGTTGCAGTGCATGTCGGACTGCATCAGGACCGCGGCCTCCCCCGCCCTCGGTCCGGTCATCAGCACCGTCTGGTCCTCCAGACCGCGGGCGGCGTCCTGCTGGTAGGCCCGCACCTGGCTCTCCTGGCGACGTACCAGTGCCTGCACCTTGGGCACCGCACCGCCCAGGAGCACCCTCAGCAGCGGGCTGTTCGTCGTGCTGCCGGCCGCGACGGTCCCGTCGAGCACCGGCAACGGGTAGGCGGCGGCAGCGACGGGGGCTCGGCCGTGGACCTGGACGACCTGGAGCACGCCGAGGGTCGAGGTCGCCAGCATCGCCACCGCCGCGGCTCCCGTAGTGCGTGCCCGGGAGCGCCGCCACCCGGGGTCCCGCATTCCCGGCATCAGCGAGACCAGCGCCAGGAGGGCGGCTCCTCCCACCCCCGCCAGCACCAGCTCCGCGACCAGCAGCTGTCGCACCAGCTCGTCGGCCAGCCGGTCGACGTATCCCTGCACAGCGGGTCCGGCGTCGTGGAAGAGGCTGGTGTAGAGCTGGAGCATCCGCGGGGTCACGTACGACGCCAGGTCACCGCCGCCGGCCTGCGGGTCACCGGGCCCGTCGACGCTGACGACCACCCCCACGGGCCCGCGCGAGAGCGGCAGGTAGACCGTGCCCGCGATACCCAGCCGCAGCTCGCTGCGCCCGCTCAAGCTCAGCGAGAACGTGGTGGGCGTGATGCCGACCGTCTCCCGCACGCTGGTGTGGCTGACCGCCCAGCCGACCGCCAACGGCGCGCCGAGCACCCCGGCGACGAGGAGGCAGACCAGGGCCCGGCGGAGCAGCGGCCAGGCCGTGGCCCAGGGACGCTCGGAGAGGCGTCTCCGGATCCGCTCAGAAGTCACGGAGCACCCGGCCCTCGATGTCCCGGAGCACCCGGTCGGCGCTTGCGGGGCTGACCGCTCCGCGACGCCGGGCGGCCAGCACCAGGGAGCGCTCCACGTCAGTGGCCCGGCTGAGCACCGCGCCGAGCCGGTCGGCGGGGTCGTCCCCGTCGACGGAGCCGGAGCGACGCGCCTGCTCCATCGCCTGCTGCGCGGACAGGTAGCCCTCGTACTGCAGGGTCGCCGCTCGCCGGACCGGCTCGGTGACGCCGTCCAAGGCCCCGCCCCGGAGCTCGTCCAGTGCCGCCTGGGCCGCCTCCGCGCGCAGCTGGGCGACCTCGGCGGCCTCGTCGTCCTCCCGCCCGACCCCGAGCCGGTTGGTGAGCGGACCGAGGGTGAGGCCCTGCGCGACCAGGGTGACGAGCACGGTGCCCAAAGCCACCACCACGATCTCCTCGCGGAACGGGAACGCGGCCCCACCGTCGACCGTCTCGGGCAGCGCCAACGCCGTGGCCACGGTCACCACGCCCCGCATCCCCGCCCAGGAGACCACCGCCGACTCCCGCCAGCCCTGGGGCCACGTCCGGTCGCGGCGGCGCGCCCGTCGCCGGCCCAGACCGGCGCTGACGAAGACCCAGACCCCTCGGACGACCAGCAGGGCGAGCACTACGCTCAGCGCCAGCACCAGGGTGCGGCCGGTCACGGCCTGCGCACCGATCACCTTCACCAGCTCGAAGCCGAGCAGGGCGAAGACCAGGCTGGTGATCAGGAAGTCCGCGTAGGACCACACCGCCCGACCGAGCAGCCAGCCCCGTGAGGTGGTCGCCTCGTGACCGTAGGTGCGCAGGAACAGCCCCACGGCAAGGACCGCGAGCACGCCGGAGCCCTGCAGCTGCTCGGCGGCCACGTAGGCCAGGAACGGCACCAGCACGGTCAGCGTCGTCTCGGCGTAGGCGTCGTGCAGCACCGACAGCGCGAGCTTGGCCAGGTAGCCGACGAGCAGTCCCACCCCGGTGCCGGCGACCAGCGCCAGCACGAGCTCGGTGCCGATCATGGGCGCTGACAGGTCCCCGGTCACGGCCACCACGACCGCCACCTTGAAGGCCACCAGGGCGGTGGCGTCGTTGAACATCCCCTCGCCCTCGAGGATGGTCACCAGCCGGTGCGGCAGCCGCAGTCGCCGCGCGACCGCCGTCGCCGCGACCGGGTCCGGGGGCGACACCATCGCGCCCAGCACCAGCGCGATCGCCCACGGCAGACCCAGGAGGTGGGCGACCCCGGCGACCACGGCCAGGCTGGCGAGGGTGAGGCCCACGGCCAGGAAGAACACCGCGCCCGCGTTGTCGCGGAACTCGCGCACCGTGGTGCGCTGGGTCGCCGCGAACAGCAGCGGCGGCAGGACCACCGGGAGGATCAGCTCGGGGTCCAGGCTCAGCACCGGGCTGACCGGGACGAGCGCGACGGCCAGCCCGAAGATGGTCAGCACGACCGGCTGGGGCACGCCCCAGTGGGCGGCCGCGGGGGTCAGCACGATCACGCCGACGAAGAGGACCGCCACCAGGACCAGGTCAGCCACCAGCTCCCCCTCCGCCCCTGTCGGCACACACGTCAGACCTCCCGGGGACAAGGATGCCGCGGGCATGGGTGTCGCGCACCAGGATCGCAGACGGCGCTCAGAGCGGCGCGACCGGACCGCGCACCGTGCCGAGCACGTGCTCGGCGGTCACCCAGCCCACGATCGTCCGGCCCTCGTCGGCGCAGACCGGCACCGCGGAGCCCTCGCTCACCTCCAGCGCCGCCAGGGCGTCGCCGAGGGAGTCGTCCCGGTCGACGTAGGACGGCCACTCCACCACGTCCCGGGCCCGCAGACCGTCGTGGTCGCCGTCGGCCAGCGTCTCGGCGACCGTACGGGCGGTCAGCACGCCGCGGTAGGCGCCGTCCGGGTCCACGACCGGCAGCCGGCCGTGGAAGCCGTCGACCAGCCAGGGCACCAGCGCGAGCAGCGGCGTGTCCGCCGGGACCGTGCGCGGCACCGGCGCCATCACCGATCCGGCCGTCGTGGTCCGGAGCCGGTACGTCGCCGGCGCCTCGGTCAGGTCCACACCGCGGCGGCGGAGCTTGAGGGTGTAGATGGTGTCACCGGTGAGCAGGTGGCTGACCCCCGTGGCGAGGACGATCGCCACCATCAGCGGCAGGATGATCGTGTACTCCCCGGTGAGCTCGAACATGATGACCACGGCGGTGATCGGGGCGCGGGCGGCTCCGGCGAACACGGCGCCCATCCCGATCAGCGCGTAGGCGCCGGCCGATCCGGTGATCCCGGGCAGCAGCTGACCGGCGCCCTGCCCGAAGGCCGCGCCGAGCATGGCGCCGACGAACAGACTGGGGGCGAACACCCCACCCGAGCCGCCGATCCCGATGGTGAGGCTGGTGGCGACCATCTTGCCGACCAGGAGCAGCAGCAGGAAGGCGATCCCGTAGCGGCCCGCCACGCTGTCGCCGAGGACCGGGTAGCCCACGCCGTACATCTGCGGGAGCACCAGCAGCACGCCGCCCAGCAGCAGCCCTCCGACGGCCGGACGCAGCCACTCCGGGCCGCGCCAGGCCCAGTCGCAGGCGTCCTCGACGGCGTAGAGCACCCGGGTGAAGCCGACTCCGACCGCTCCTGCCAGCAGTCCGAGGAGCGCGAACAGCAGGTACTCCTGCAGGTGGTCCACCGTGAACGGCGGCAGGTCCAGGAACGGCGTGTCGCCCAGCGCGGCCCGGCCGATCACGCTGGCGGTCACGGCGGCGAGCACCACCATCCCGAAGGACTTCGCGGCGAAGTCGGACAGGATCAGCTCCATGGCGAAGAAGACCCCCGCCAGCGGGGCGTTGAAGGTCGCGGCGATCCCCGCCGCGGCGCCGCAGGCGACCAGCACCCGGCGCCGGGCCTCGGGGACCCGGACGAGACCACCCAGGGTGGACCCGAGCGCCGCCCCGATCTGCACGATGGGCCCCTCCCGGCCGACCGAGCCTCCGCCGCCGATGCACAGGGCGGAGGCCAGCGCCTTGACCGCGGCGACCTGCGGGGCGATGCGACCACCCCGCCGGGCAACCGCGAACATCACCTCCGGGACCCCGTGCCCCCGCGCCTCGCGGGCGAACACGTGAACCAGCGGACCGTAGAGCAGGCCGGCCACCACGGGGACGAGCACCACGAACCAGCGGCCCAGCCAGGGCAGCTGTGGATGCGTGAGGTCGGTGGCCGCGGAGAAGTCGGGATGCCCGGAGAGCAGCAGCGTGAAGCTCTCGATGAGCCAGCGGAACGCGACCGCCCCCAGGCCGGCTCCCGCCCCGACCAGGAGGGACAGGGCCAGCAGGCCGGTCTCGGACGTGCGCAGCAGCCGCGCGACCGACCGCGGGTCGTGGTCGGAGTTCACCATTGCATTATGCAACGCTTGCGTCCTCACACACGATGTCAGGTCCGGGATGGCACCCTGGCACCGTCCGGGACGCGCCCGGCGAGGGAGGAGATCGCGTGAAGACGCTTGTGGCCGCAGCCCGGGACGCCGTCCGGAGCACGCTGTGGCCGATCCCGGCCCTCGCGGTGATCGTCGCCCTGGCGGTCGGCATGCTGCTGCCCCTGGTCGACCGGGTCGCGGACGACTCGTTGTCCGACCTGTGGGGACGCCTGCTCTTCGACGGTGACGCCGGCGCCGCCAGCACCGTGCTGTCGTCGGTCGCCAGCTCGCTGATCACCGTCACCTCGCTCACCTTCTCGCTGACCGTGGTGACCCTCCAGCTCGCCAGCAGCCAGTTCTCCCCGCGGCTGCTGAGGACCTTCACCCGCGACCTGTTCGTGCAGGGCACGCTGGCGCTGTTCCTGGCCACCTTCACGTACTCGCTCACGGTGCTGCGCGGGGTCCGTCAGGGCGGGGACAAGGGCGACCCCGTCGTACCCCGGATGGCGGTCAGCCTCTCCTACGTGCTGGCCGTGGCGAGCGTGCTGGCGCTGGTCGCGTTCCTGGCGCACCTGGCCCGGCAGATCCGGGTCGAGACCATGCTTCGCGACGTGCACCGCGATGCCGATGGGGCGATGCGCGGCTTCCTCGACCCGCTCGACGAGGCCGACGACGGTCCGCCACCACCTGCCGGGCCGGCCGACGCCGGCCTGCTGCTGGCTCCCAGCTCCGGCTTCCTGATCCGCATCGACCAGGACAGGCTGCTGTCCTGCGCCGTGGAGGCGAACGCCGTGATCGAGGTCGACGCGCACCCCGGCAGCTTCCTGGTGCCCGGCGTGCCGATCGGCCGCGCCTGGACGGCCTCGGGAGGGCGTCTCGACCCCGACACGGCCGACCGGCTGCTGCCCGCAGCCGCCGGCTGCCTGCACACCGGCATCGAGCGCACCGTCACCCAGGACGTGGGGTACGGCCTGCGGCAGCTCACCGACGTGGTCAACAAGGCGTTGTCCCCCGGCATCAACGACCCGACGACCGCCGTGCACGCGCTGGGGCACGTCTCGGTGCTGCTGTGCGACCTCGCCGACCGCCGGCTCGGGGACGTGGTGCTGCGCGACGACCGCGGCCACCCTCGGGTGCTCCTGCACCGTCCCGACCTCGAAGCGCTGCTCGAGGCGAGCCTGGCGCAGCCGCGCCGCTACGGTGCGGCGGACCCCCAGGTGCTGGGCCGGCTGTTCCGGCTGCTGGTCGAGCTGGGCTGGCGGGCGCGACCCGCCGACGGTCCGGTGGTCCTGCGCCACCTCGGGCGGCTGCACGACGTCGCGGCCGCCGGCGACTTCGACGCCCACGAACGCCTCGCCTTCGCCGACCTCGAGCACGAGGTCCGCTCGGCGGTCGCGCTGGTCGCCCGCGACGGCAGACCGGTCACGCGCGCATCCTGACCCCACCCTCGGAAGGAGCCCGTCATGCGTGCGCGTGACCTGGCCGAGCAGTACCCCCTGGTGAGCCTGACCACGGACGCGGCGACCGCGGTGCGGACGATGGGCGCCGAGCGCCGCCCGGGACTGATCGTGTGCGACGCCGACGGTCGCCCGCACACGGTCCTGCCCGGCTCTCAGGTGCTGCGGTTCCTGATCCCCGCCTACGTCCAGGACGACCCCGCGCTGGCACGCGTCTACGACGAGGCGCACGCCGACCGGATGCTCAGCCGGCTGACCCGCACCACCGTGCAGGAGCTGCTCCCCCGCCGCCAGGACCGTGACGAGCTGCCGGTCGTGGCGCCGGACGCCACGACGCTTGAGGTGGCCGCGGTGATGGCCAGGATGCACAGCCCGGTCGTCGCGGTGGTCGAGGACGGGGGGCGGGTCCTCGGCGCGGTGACCGTCAGCCGGCTGTTCGAGGTGCTGTTCCCGGCCGGACCGACCCCCTGATGACGACCACGCTGGTCCTGGTCGCCTTCGTGGCCGCCTACGTGCTGATCGCCACCGAGCGGGTCCACCGGGTGACCGCTGCCCTGGGCGGCGCGGCGGCCATGGTCACCCTGGGCGTGGTCGACGCCCGCGTCGCCTTCTTCAGCGAGCGCACCGGGGTGGACTGGAACGTCATCTTCCTGCTGCTGGGGATGATGGTCATCGTCGGCGTGCTGCGCCAGACCGGCGTGTTCGAGTTCGTCGCGATCTGGGCCGCGAAGCGCGCCCGCGGGCGCCCGTTCCTGATCATGGTGCTCCTGGTCCTGCTCACCGCGTTCGCCTCGGCCCTGCTCGACAACGTCACGACCGTGCTGCTGGTCGCGCCGGTGACCCTGCTGGTCTGCGAGCAGATCGACGCTCCGCCGGTGCCGTTCCTGATCGCCGAGGCGATGGCGTCCAACATCGGCGGCACCGCGACCCTGATCGGCGACCCGCCGAACATCATCATCTCCTCGCGGTCCGGCCTGACCTTCAACGACTTCGTGGTCAACCTGGTCCCGGTGATCCTGCTGCTGGTGCTGGTGTTCGTCGGGCTGTGCCGGGTGCTGTTCCGGGCCGCGTTCACCTACCACCCGGAGTCGGTGGAGGCGCTGATGGCGCTCGACGAGCGCGAGGCGATCACCGACAGCCGGCTGCTGATGAAGTCGGGCGTGGTCCTGGGCGCCGTCCTGGTCGGCTTCGTGAGCCACCCGGTCCTGGGGGTCGAGCCGTCGATGGTGGCGCTCCTCGGCGCCGGGGCGCTGGTCGCGGTCTCGCGTCTGGACGTCTCGGAGTGCATCGCCGACGTGGAGTGGTCGACCCTGGTCTTCTTCATGGGGCTGTTCGTGATGGTGGGCGCCCTCGTGGAGGTGGGCGTCGTCGGGTCCCTGGCGCGCAGCGCCACCGCCGCCGTCGGCGACCACTACTTCCTGGCCTCGACGGTGCTGCTGTGGACCTCGGGGGTGCTGTCCGGCGTCGTGGACAACATCCCCTACGTCGCGACCATGGCTCCGCTCGTGGGCGACCTGGTGCAGGCCGGTCACGGCGCACCCGGGGCGGACGCGGCGTGGTGGTCGCTCGCGCTCGGGGCCGACCTCGGCGGCAACGCCACCGCGGTCGGCGCCAGCGCGAACGTGGTGGTGCTGGGCATCGCCGCGCGCAACGGACACCCGATCACGTTCTGGACGTTCACCAAGTTCGGCCTGGTGGTCACCGCCGTGACCATCCTGGTCGCCTGGGGGTACGTCGCGCTGCGCTACTTCTGAGCGCCGGTCGGGTCCTCGAGACGGGCGTCGCCCGACATCGACATCACGGCCGCCACCAGGACGACGGCGCCGGTGGCGATCTCGTTCCACCGGACCCGGGCGATGTTGTCGGAGAAGACGACGCCGGAGACCATCAGCAGCACGCCACTGAGCAGCAGCAACCCGACGGCGACCCGGTTGGGGCCGAGCTGACGCAGCCAGATGGCCGACAGCGAGATCACCACGGCGAACCCGAGCTCGCGCAGGGCACTGTTCTGCGACGCGATCGTGAACGGGTAGATCAGTGCCCACTGGGAGACGAACAGCCAGACCGAGAGGACCAGCAGGATCGTGAGGCCGAGCGGACGCACCGAGGGGAACGGCGCGGCGGTCCTGGACTCCAGCAGCGCTCGGGTCTGCTGGCTGACGTGCAGGGCGGTCTGCGCCGCGTCCTGCTTCTCGACCCGGGCGACTTCCCTCGCGCCTTCGTGCACGTTCTCGTCATTCACGTCGGTGATCTCCTGCTCGAGCGGTGGGGCGGCTGAGACGCCGTAGCCACACGCTACCCAGGACCGGGCCGGCCGCAACCGCCGGGCTCACGCCGTCGGCGCGTCCGGGTCAGGGGTTCAGGTGCCGCGTGCGTCCCTGGGCGTGGCCGACCGACGCCCGTGCCGCGGCCTGGTTGAACCGGGTCATCGCCTGCATCAGGTCCTGCTGCTCGTCGGGCGCCAGCCTGGCCACCACCTCGGCCAGCAGCTCCTGACGGCGCCGCATCACGGAGCCAAGCAGCTGCTCCCCCGCCGGCGCCAGCGCGAGAGCGATGTTCCGCCGGTCCTCGGGGTTCTCGCGGCGCTCGACCAGCTCCCGGCGGACCAGCTGGTCGCAGGTCCGGCTGGCGTTCGACGGGTTGACCCCCAGCTGGTCCGCGACGGCCGCCAGGTTGAGCCGGCCGCCCTCGGACAGGATCACCAGCACCCGCAGCTGCGGCACCGTCACGAGCTCGTCCACCGATGCCAACGAGCGGACCACGAGCGCGTTCATGGTCCGGCTCGCAGTCATCAACGGAGCCAGGGGAACGGCCACCCCGGGGCTGTCCTTGCGTCTGGCCGGCACGGGTCGATCGTATGCCATCCGGTCACTGTTGCGATCCCGCCACAGCCCGCTCGCCGCGGGCGGCGACGACGCGGCGGTCGTCGGGCAGCCGGGTGGTTGCGCCCGCGCGGTCCAGGTGCGCGAGCAGCGCCAGGGCCACGCGGCGGCTGGTCCCCAGGGCAGTCCGGGCCTCGCTGGTGGTGAACGGCTGCGGCAGCAGCCTCAGCGTGTGGACCGCGGCGACGTCACTGCCGGCCAGCAGCACCACCTGGTCGTTGACGCGCAGCACGTGCCCGGCCGCTGCGAGCGCCCCCAGGGCCCGCGGTCCCAGACCCAGCTCCCGGAGCCGGTCGGCCCCCGGCGCGGCGAACGGGTTCACCGCGAGGTCGCCTCGCAGCACCTCCAGCGCGGCCAGCAGCGGCTCGGGCAGCCCGGGAGCCGACACCGGGAGGACCCGGCCGCGGTCCACCCGCAGGGACGCGGGCGCCACCACCTTCACCAGCTCCGGGTCCGGCAGGCCCAGTGCCCGGGCGACGGTGGCCACCGGGACACCCGGGTCCAGCCGGGTCGCGTGCTCGCGCACCACCTCCGGCATCCGGTCGCCGAGCTCCCGGACCCGCGTCGCGGAGAGCAGCCAGCCGCCCGCCTCCACCACCCCGGCAGGGACGCCGGTCGCGCCGACGCCGAGGCGGACCAGCTGCGAGCGAGCGACCACGCCCCGACGCGTCACCTCGGCGGCCAGCGAGCCGTCGGCCGTCGCCAGGACGGCGGCCCGACCGGCCGCGGCGCCGCGCCGGCGCAACGGAGGCGGCTCCGGGTCCAGGACGACGACCCCCCACACCCGCCGGTTGCCCGGGTCCCGCACCAGCGCGCGGTCCCCCACCCGCAGCGGCAGCGGCCCCTCCAGGGTCAGCCGGACGGTCCGCTCGTCGAGTGGCCGGGACCGGACCGCCACGGACGCGGCACCGACGTGCAGCACGGGTCGCTCCGGCAGCGGCCCGGGACCCGCGAGCCGCACGTCGACGACCGTCCCCAGCGGCCAGCGCCCGGGGGTGAGCAGGAAGCCGCCCCGCACCAGCCCGGCCGGCAGCCGGCCGCGGGGGCCGGCGAGGTTCAGCGCCACCCGGCTCACGCCGTCGGCGCGGTCCACCGGCCGGCCCAGGCACTCCAGGCTCCGGACCCGGACCTCGGATCCCTCGGCGGCACCGCAGGCGAGGATGTCGCCGACCGAGACGGTCCCGGCCGGCAGGGTGCCCGTGACGACCGTGCCCGCGCCCCGGACGTGGAAGACCCGGTCCACCCAGATCCGCACGTCCGCCTCGGGATCGGGGACCGGCAGCCCCGTCACCAGGTCGGCGACCGCCCTCCGCAGCGCGTCGAGGCCCGCCCCGGACCGGCCGCTGACCTGCACCGCGGGGACCCGGCCGAGCGTCGTGCCCGCGATCTCCGACAGCGCCCGCGCGGTGGCCGGCGCCGGGTCGGCCAGGTCGGTGCGGGTCACCGCGAGCAGCCCGTGCCGCACGCCGAGCGCGTCCAGCGCCGCCAGATGCTCGGCCGCCTGAGGCATCCACGGGTCGTCCGCGGCCACCACGAACACCACGGCGGGCACCGGCCCGACGCCCGCCAGCATCGTGGAGACGAAGCGCTCGTGCCCGGGGACGTCGACGAACGCGACCTGGCCGACCGGGTCCAGGTCCGTCCACGCGTAGCCGAGCTCGATGGACAGCCCGCGACGCCGCTCCTCAGCCAGCCGGTCCGGGTCGCTCCCGGTGAGCGCCCGCACGAGCGTGGACTTGCCGTGGTCCACGTGACCCGCGGTCGCGAGAACGTGCATGCTCAGCCGCGCCGCGTCGCTGCGTGCCGCACAGCCTCGACGATGACGGCGTCCTCCTCGGGCCGGACGGCGGCCAGGTCCAGCAGCAGGGCGCCCCGCTCGACGTGACCCACCACCGGACACGGGCCGGTGCGCAGCAGGGCCGCGAAGTCCGTCGGCAGGCTCACCGCCGCGCTGGGCAGCCCGACCCCGGGCGCCCCGCCGCCCCCGACCGCGGCGGTCGAGGCGGTGACCCGGCCGACGCCGAGGTCCGCCAGGGCCGCGACGATGCCGGCAGCTCGCGTCCGCAGCGACTCCGGGGTCGCTGCCAGCGCCGCCACCACCGGGGGCGGCGGCCCGGTCAACGTCGCCTCCAGGGCCGCGAGCGTGAGCTTGTCGACCCGCAGCGCCCGCGCCACCGGGTGCCGGCGCAGCGACTCCACGATCTGCTCGTCCCCGAGCAGGAGCCCGCACTGCGGGCCGCCGAGGAGCTTGTCGCCCGAGGCGGTCACCAGGGAGGCGCCGTCCCTCAGCGTGTCCGCCGCGTTCGGCTCGTCCGGCAGCGCCGGATGCCGCGACAGCAGCCCGGACCCGATGTCGTGGACCACGGGGACCGGCAGCGTGGCGAGCTCGGCCACGGGGACCGACGAGGTGAACCCGGACACCACGAAGTTCGAGGGGTGCACCTTGAGGACGAAGCCGGTCCGGTCGTCGATTGCGGCCGCGTAGTCCTCCAGCCGGACCCGGTTGGTGGTGCCGACCTCGCGCAGCGTCGCTCCCATCGACTCGACCAGCTCGGGGATCCGGAAGCCGTCCCCGATCTCGACCAGCTCACCCCGGGCGACGACGACCGTGCGGCCGGCGGCCAGGCCGCGGGTGGCCAGCGCCAGCGCCGCCGCACCGTTGTTGACCACGTGCACGCCACCGGCGGCAGGCACTGCCGCGGCCAGCGCCACCAGCGCCCCCCGGCCCCGGCGGGCCCGGCGTCCGGTCTCGAGGGACATCTCCACGTCCGTGGCGCCGGCCGCGAGGGACAGGGCGGTGACCGCGGCCGCAGAGAGCGGCGCCCGGCCCAGGTTCGTGTGCACCACGATCCCCGTGGCGTTGACCACGGGCCGTAGTGAGGTCGCCGCGTCGGGCAGCGCGGCCAGCGTCGCGGGGACGACGTCGGCGGCGGGCAGCTCGCCGGACCGGCAGCGGGCGAGCGTCTCGACGGCCACCCGCTTCACCAGGGCGAGGCCCAGCCGGGCCGACGCGTCCCGGAGCCGGGGGTCGGCGAGCACCTGGTCGGTCGGCGGCGTGGCCCGGCGCGGGTCCGGCTCCCGGTCCACTCGGCTCCTCCCTGGGCTCGGCGACGGCGTTGGCGGAGGCGGACGGGAATCGAACCCGCCTGACCGAGATGCTCGGCCACTACGGTGTTGAGGACCGCGCCCGTCACCAGACGAGGAACGCCTCCGGCGCCACCCTAGGCGGTCCCTCCCAAACGGACGCCGAGCCGTGGCCACCCGAGATCGCGCGTCCGGGGTCCTGGATCGACTGCGTGGGCTGTGGGAGGGTTTGGACTCCCGGCTCCGGGTTACCTACCGGCTCCGGTCGTGCGGAGAGAGGGATCGCATGGGTGCCAAGACGTTCATCGAGGCCTGGCCGCTGCTCAGGCAGCTGCGGGGCCTGGACCGGCTCGGCCGCGGCGAGGCGGCGATGTCCGAGCGTAGCCGCCACCTGGAGCCCCGCACCGCCCAGGCGGACCGGGTCGTCGACTCGGTGTGCCCCTACTGCGCGGTGGGCTGCGCCCAGAAGGTCTTCGTCGCCGACGGCAAGGTCACCCAGATCGAGGGCAGCCCCGCGAGCCCGATCTCCCGCGGGCGGCTGTGCCCCAAGGGCAGTGCGAGCAAGCAGCTGGTCACCTCGCCGAGCCGGGTCACCCAGGTCCGCTACCGCCGGCCGCACGGCACCGAGTGGGAGGACCTGGACCTCGACGTCGCGATGGACATGATCGCGGACCGGGTGGTGAAGACCCGCCGGGACTTCTGGGAGTGGGAGGACGCCGCGGGCCGGCGCACCCGGCGCACCCTCGGCATCGCGAGCCTCGGAGGAGCGACCCTCGACAACGAGGAGAACTACCTCATGAAGAAGCTCTACACGGCGTTGGGCGCCATCCAGATCGAGAACCAGGCCCGGATTTGACACTCCTCCACCGTCCCCGGTCTGGGGACCAGCTTCGGCCGGGGAGGGGCCACGACCTTCCTGCAGGACCTGGCTAACGCCGACTGCATCCTCATCGAGGGCTCGAACATGGCGGAGGCGCACCCCGTCGGCTTCCAGTGGGTGATGGAGGCCAAGCGCCGCGGTGCCACCGTCATCCACGTCGACCCGAGGTTCACCCGGACCTCGGCCGTCTCCGACCTGCACGTGCCGATCCGGGCCGGCAGCGATATCGCCTTCCTGGGGGCGCTGGTCAACTACGTGCTCTCCCGAGACCTGGACTTCCGCGAGTACGTCGTCAGCTACACCAACGCCGCCGCGATCATCGACGAGCGCTACCAGGACACCGAGGACCTCGACGGCCTGTTCTCCGGCTTCGACGAGGAGCGGGCGCAGTACGACCCTGCCTCGTGGCGCTACCAGGGTGCCGCGCAGGCGCCGGCGGCCGGCCAGCGCGACCCGGGCCAGGCGACCGGTCCGCGGCGCCCGGGCCAGGACGGCGCGGCGGGCGACGGCGAGCCGGACAAGACCCGGCACGAGGCGGGGCGCTCGGAGGCCGCCGGGTCCGGCGGACCGTCGGTGTCCAACCGGCCCGAGCGTGACGAGACGCTGCAGCACCCGCGGTGTGTGTTCCAGATCCTCAAGCGGCACTTCGCCCGCTACACCCCGGAGATGGTCCAGCAGGTCTGCGGCATCAGTCCCGCGCAGCTCACCGCGGTCGCCGAGGCGCTGGTGGCCAACTCCGGCCGGGAGCGCACCACCGCCTTCGCCTACGCCGTGGGCTGGACCCACCACAGTGTCGGCGCGCAGATCATCCGGACCGCGTCGATCCTGCAGACCCTGCTCGGCAACATCGGCCGGCCCGGCGGCGGGATCCTGGCGCTGCGGGGACACGCCAGCATCCAGGGCTCGACCGACATTCCGACGCTGTTCAACATCCTGCCCGGCTACATCCCGATGCCGCACGCGTCCGAGGACGGCAGCCTCGACGGCTTCGTGGCCCCCGACGAGGGCAAGCAGGGCTACTGGGGCAACATGCGGGACTACACCGTCAGCCTGCTCAAGGCCTGGTGGGGGGATGCCGCGACGGCCGAGAACGACTTCTGCTTCGACTACCTGCCGCGGCTGACCGGCGACCACTCGACGTACAGCACCGTCAAGGAGCAGATCGACGGACGCTGCAAGGGCTACTTCGTGGTCGGCGAGAACCCGGCCGTGGGGTCGGCCAACGGCAAGATGCAGCGCCTGGGGATGGCCAACCTCGACTGGCTGGTGGTCCGGGACCTGCAGATGATCGAGTCGGCGACCTTCTGGAAGGACGGCCCCGAGATCGAGACCGGCGAGCTGGTCACGGAGGAGATCGGCACCGAGATCTTCTTCCTGCCGGCGGCCACCCACGTGGAGAAGGCAGGCTCGTTCACCCAGACCCAGCGGATGCTGCAGTGGCGCGACAAGGCGGTGGACCCGCCCGGCGACTGCCGGAGCGAGCTCGACTTCTACTACGAGCTGGGCAACCGGATCCGCGCGAAGCTCGCCGGCTCCACCGACGAGCGGGACCGACCCCTGCTCGACCTCACATGGGACTACCCCACCGACGAGCACGGCGACGTCGACGGGGAGGCGGTGCTGCGCGAGATCAACGGGACCGGACCGGACGGCGCGGCGCTGTCGAGCTACACCGAGCTGAAGGCGGACGGCTCGACCCGCTGCGGCTGCTGGATCTACTGCGGCGTCTTCGCCGACGAGGTCAACCAGTCCCGGCGGCGCAAGCCGCACTGGGAGCAGGACCAGGTCGCCGCCGAGTGGGGCTGGGTCTGGCCCGCCAACCGGCGGATCCTGTACAACCGGGCGTCCGCGGCACCGGACGGCAGCCCGTGGAGCGAGCGCAAGAAGTACGTCTGGTGGGACGCGGACCAGGCGCGCTGGGTGGGCTCCGACGTCCCGGACTTCATCGTCGACCGGCCACCGGACCACGTACCGGCCGACGGTGCCCGCGGACCGGACGCGATCGGCGGCACGGACCCGTTCATCATGCAGACCGACGGCAAGGCCTGGCTGTTCGCGCCCGCCGGGGTCGCCGACGGTCCGCTTCCCACCCACTACGAGCCGCCCGAGTCACCGGTGCGCAACCCGCTGTACGCGCAGCAGAGCAACCCGGCGCGGCGGCACGTCAGGACCCCCTCGAACCCGCTCAACCCGTCGTTCAGCGACGTGTTCCCGTTCGTCTACACCAGCTACCGGCTCACCGAGCACCACACCACCGGGGCGATGAGCCGCACCCTGCCGTACCTCACCGAGCTCCAGCCCGAGCCGTTCTGCGAGGTCTCACCCCGGCTGGCGCGCGAGCGCGGGCTCGAGCACCTGGGCTGGGCGACCATCGTCACCGCCCGCTCGGCCATCGAGGCGCGGGTGCTGGTCACCGAGCGGCTGCGGTCGCTGCGTCTCGGTGACCAGGCGGTCGAGCAGGTCGGCCTGCCCTACCACTGGGGCCTGAACGGGATCACCACCGGCGACTCCCCCAACGACCTGGTCAACGTGACCCTGGACCCCAACGTCTTCATCCAGGACAAGGTCGGCACCTGCGACATCCGTCCCGGTCGCCGCCCGCGCGGACCCGACCTCACGGCGTACGTCGAGGACTACCGACGCCGCGCCGGCCTGGAACCGGACGACCCCACCACCCCGAGGACGGCCCGATGACGATCCGCGACTCTCTGGCCCGCTCCCTGCACGGCCCGCTCGACGACGTCCAGACCGATGCCGGGTACGACGAGCAGCACCCGGCGCGGAGGGGGTTCTTCACCGACACGTCGGTCTGCATCGGCTGCAAGGCCTGCGAGGTGGCGTGCAAGGAGTGGAACGAGGTCCCCGACGACGGCTACGAGCTCAGCGGGATGTCCTACGACAACACCCAGGCGCTCGGAGCCAGCACCTGGCGGCACGTGGCCTTCATCGAGAAGCCGCTGCACCCCACCACCACTGACCTCGGGCTGCCCGGGATGGGGCCTCCCGGCTGGGACACCCACGAGAGCGGGCTGCCCCGGGCGGCGCCGTCGGGCGAGGACCAGGCAGCCGCCTCGGGTGACTCGGGCATCCGCTGGCTGATGTCCTCCGACGTCTGCAAGCACTGCACGCACGCGGCCTGCCTGGACGTCTGCCCCACAGGGTCGCTGTTCCGTACCGAGTTCGGCACCGTCGTGGTGCAGCCGGACATCTGCAACGGCTGCGGGTACTGCGTGCCCGCATGCCCGTACGGCGTCATCGACCTGAACAAGGAGGACGGCCGGGCGTTCAAGTGCACGCTGTGCTACGACCGGCTCAAGGACGGGCAGACCCCCGCCTGCGCGCAGGCGTGCCCCACCGAGTCGATCCAGTACGGCGAGGTGGACGAGCTCCGTGAGCGAGCGGACCGCCGGCTGGCCGAGCTGCACGAGCAGGGCGTCGACGTAGCGCGGCTCTACGGGCGCGACCCCGACGACGGCGTGGGCGGGGACGGGGCGTTCTTCCTGCTCCTCGACGAGCCGGAGGTCTACGGCCTGCCGCCCGACCCGGTGGTGACCACGCGCGACCTGGGCTCCATGTGGGCGCACGTCGGCGCGGCCGCCGGCACCCTGGTCGCGCTCGGCGTGGCGTCGTTCCTGGGGAGGCGCCGGTGAGGGAGCAGACGGTGGTGCCGCAGCCGGAGTTCGAGTCCTACTACGGCAAGCAGATCATCAAGACCCCGACCTGGAAGACCCCCGACGTCCCGATCTACCTGTTCGTGGGCGGCCTGGCCGGGGCCTCCGCCCTGCTCGCCGAGGGCGCGGCGCTCTCCGGGCGCCCGGCGCTGGAGAAGGTGGCCCGGGCCGCGGCCGCCGGCGGCGCCACGGTCGGCACGGTGGCGCTGATCCACGACCTGGGCCGGCCGGAGCGCTTCCTGCACATGCTCCGGGTCCTCAAGCTGACCTCGCCGCTCTCGGTCGGCTCCTTCATCCTGGCGCCGTTCAGCGCGTTCTCGGCGGCCGCGTTCGCCTCGCACGCGACCGGGCGGCTGCCCCTCCTGGGCCGGCTCGCCGGGGTCGGCGCGGCGACGTTCGGGCCGCCGCTGGTGACCTACACCGCGGCCCTGCTGTGCAACACCGCGGTCCCGGCCTGGCACGAGGGACATCGCGAGATGCCGTTCCTGTTCGCCGGGTCCGGCGCGACCGCGGCAGGGGGCCTGGCGATGGCGCTGGTGCCGACGGCGCAGAGCGGCCCGGCACGACGGATGGCAGTGGCGGGCGCGGTCCTGGACCTGGCGGCGGGGCATCGTCTCGAGCAGCAGATGGGGATGGTCGCCGAGCCCTACGCCCAGGGCCGGTCCGGTCGGTTGATGCGCACCGCCCGTGCCCTGACCGTGGCCGCCACCGCCCTGACTCTGCTGGGCGGTCGCCGCCGTCCGGTCGCCGTGGTCGCGGGGGCGTCGTACCTCGCGGCGTCACTGACCACCCGGTTCGGGGTCTTCGAGGCCGGGCTCGCCTCGGCTCGGGATCCCAAGTACACCGTGGTCCCCCAGCGCGAACGGCTGGCACAGCGGGCCTCGGCGGAACACCCCGCGCGCTAGTTTGGCTCCGTGAGCGCCTCCTCTCCCTCCGTCCGGCTGACCCAGTTCGCGAGCGGCGGCGGCTGCGCCTGCAAGGTGCCGCCCGGTGAGCTGGAGCGCGTCCTCGCCGGCCTGCCCTCGGGGCAGGCCTCCGGGGACCTGCTGGTCGGCCTGGAGAACGGTGACGACGCCGCCGCCGTGCGGATCGCCGCCGACCGTGCCGTGGTGGCGACCGCCGACTTCTTCACGCCGGTGGTGGACGACGCCTACGACTGGGGGCGGATCGCGGCCGCCAACGCGCTGTCCGACGTGTACGCGATGGGCGGCGAGCCGCTGGTGGCGGTCAACCTGCTCGCCTGGCCGCGGGACCGCATCCCCTTCGAGCTGGCCGCCGAGGTGCTCCGCGGTGGCGCCGACATCTGCCTGGCTGCTGCCACGCACCTGGCCGGTGGCCACAGCATCGACGACCCGGAGCCCAAGTACGGTCTGGCCGTCACCGGCCTCGCCCACCCGGACCGGCTGCTGCGCAACGACGCCGGGCGCCCGGGGATCCCGCTGACCCTGACCAAGCCGCTGGGGCTGGGGGTGCTGAACAACCGGCACAAGGCCACCGGCGAGACGTTCCCGGCAGCGGTCGAGGTGATGACCACGCTGAACCGGGACGCCTCCCGGGCGGCGTTGGAGACCGGGGTCGTCTGCGCGACCGACGTGACCGGCTTCGGCCTCCTCGGGCACCTGCTCAAGCTGTGCCGGGCCAGCGGGGTGTCCGCGGTCCTGGACGCCGCCGCGGTCCCCTACCTCGAGGGTGCCCGTGCGTCCCTCGCGCAGGGCTTCGTCCCTGGCGGCAGCCGGCGCAACCTGGACTGGGTCCGTCCGCATCTCCGCTCCCGGCTCGGCGAGGACGAGCTCGTGCTGCTCGCCGACGCGCAGACGTCCGGCGGGCTGCTGCTGGCCGGGGAGCTGCCGGGCCATCCGGTGGTCGGGGAGCTGGTGGCCGCCGACGTCGAGGACGGCGCGACGATCACCGTCCGCTGAGCCACGGACGGCACCGGCTGCCCGTCCCTCCGGAGTCCCGGGCCCGGTGCTACAGCTGAGGCTTCGGCACCCGCCGGGCCGCCTGCTCGTACGCCGCCAGGTGCGCGTGGGACTCGATCTCGAGCCGCTGGTGGAACCGCCCGTAGGTGAAGGCGCTCTCACCGGCCCCCTGCGCGTCGTGGGCCAGCCGGACCAGCCTCGCCCGGGCCACGACGGTGTCCCGGTGCCGGCCGAGCAGCGACTGCACCTTCTTCGCGCGCCGGGAGAGCCGACGGGCCGCGGGGGCGTCGACCGGCTGCAGGGTCTCGGCCGCGTAGCGCAGCCGCTTCGCCGCCTTGCGGACGGCGTGCAGCGCCTCGGCGTGCCCGGCCCCCCCGTGGTCCGCCTCGACGGCCCGCATGCTGCGGCGCAGGCGCTTCCAGTCCTTGCGGATCAGCCGGGGCAGCACCTCGCGCGCGGGGCGGTCGGCGACGTCGGTCCACGGCGGCGCCGCGACGAGCTCGGACAGGCGGCGCACCAGGTCGACGTACCGGTCGGACTCCAGCACCGTGCGGGTGTGCCGGCGGGTCTCCCGCCGACGTGCGGCAAGGTCGTCCTCGACGCGCCGGCGCACCGGACCGAGCACCAGGTCGTCCGGCTCGGCGTCGAGCAGCGTGGACACCAGCGCGTCCGCGACCTCCGCGTCCCGGGACCCGCCCAGCTCGTGCGCCGCCCATCGCAGCTCGTCCCGCAGCGGGTCGGTGATCTCACGGTCGACCAGCGGCCGCCACGTCGCGAGCGCGGCACTGAGCCTGCGGAGCGCGACGCGCAGGCCGTGCACGCCCCCGTCGTCGGCGCGGGCCTCCGCATCCCGGAGCCGCAGGTCGACCAGCTGCTCCTCCAGGCGCGCCGCGAGCACCCGGCCGGACGGCCCCTTCGGGCGCGGTGCCGCGACCGGCTCAGCGCCGGCCACCAGCTCGGCCAGGATGTCCAGCCCGCTGCGAGGACGCACCGCGCGCGAGGCGGACACGTCGTCCATCGCCACGTCGAGGGCGTGCAGCAGCTGGGGCTCGGCGCCCACCGGCTCCACCGTCACCTCCTGCCACGCGTCCGACCGGTCGCCCGCCACCGTGGTCACGCAGCGCACGTCGTGCACCGACACCGTCGCGAGCACGGCGCGCTCGGCGCCGACGAGCTCGTAGTCGGTCCGGGTCGCGGTGACCACCGCGGCGGCGGACAGGCTCTCGCCCAGCGTCCAGGCGGTGACCATCGTGCGGAGCCGCTTCGGGGGCGTGCGGCGGTTCCTGCCCAGCGGCACGCGAAGGGGCTTGCGGCGGCGCCGCGCGGGCAGCCCCAGGGACCAGCCCTGGTGCTCGGTCCCGGTGCGCAGGACCAGCGGGATGCGGGCGGCGACCAGGTCATGACCGGCGGTGTCGAAGAAGGTCTCCTCGCGGGTGCTCACCGGCGACTGGACCACCTCGTGCACCCCGGGCAGCCGGGAGAGGTCCGGGAGCGGGGTGCCGTCGGCGGGGACATAGGTGCGCAGGCTGCTGCGACGGACACTCACCTGCTGTTTCTACCGCACGACGGTGAACAGCGCTCGCACAGCACCCGGTCGAGACAGGCATTGCCTGGGCAGGCCGGTGCCGCTTCACTTGGTCCATGTCGTCCACCGATGAGGACCAGGCCCTCACCGAGCTGTCCGCCCGGCTCCGTGAGCGCTTTCCCACCGCGCTGCCCGAGACCATCGACACGGTCGTCCGGGGCTCCCACCGGGAGTTCGACGGTGACCCGATCCGGGACTTCATCCCGGTCCTGGTCGAGCGGGAGGCCGTGGCCCGGCTGCGGCAGATCCCCGACCAGCGCCGGTCCATCCCGGGGTGAGGCGCGGGTCGCGAGGGGCGCCCGGGTCGGAGCGACGAACTCAACGGGCTACGCCGGCCGTCGGCGGGCCCTCCCGGCCCGCCAGGACGGCTGGGGGCAGCGCCCGGGCGATCCGGCGGTAGCCCGCGCCCGAGGGGTGGAACCGGTCCACCGCGAACATCCGATCAGGGTCGGCCGGGAAGCCCGCGCCCAGGATGCCGCCGAGCGGCACCGGACGGCCACCAGCGCGCCGGGTCGCGCCGGCCTGGGCGGCAGCGAGGCTCAGGCAGCCGTTCCGGGGGCCGTCGCCGCCCGGCGGTCGTCCCCGCCGTCGTCGAGCAGTCCGGACTCCCCCTGGGGGGATAAATCGCCCATAAAGCCTCGAAACCGTCGATATGACCCTACCCTCGGTGCTGTACCGGACCACGCCCCGGCATTCCGGACATCCCATCTCCGCACCGCACCCGAAGGGTCCGTCTGCTCATGTCTCGCCCGTCCCCCCGGACCCGCGGTCTGGCTCTCTCGGTCGCCGCCCTGCTCACCGCCGCCGCGACCGTGGCGCCTGCCGAAGCGGCCTCCCGCCCTCCCGGCGGCACCTCCCGGGTGACCGTCGGGCCCGGAAAGGCACTGCCGCCCCTGCACCTGGTGCGCGGCACCTGGTACCGCTCCACCGCGCCGGTCAGCCGTCCCCCGGCGGTCAAGGCGCGCGCCTGGGTGGTCGCCGACCTCGACACCGGGGCGGTGATCGCGACCCATCGCCGTCACGACCGGCTTCCGCAGGCGTCCACCATCAAGCTGCTGACCGCGCTGACCGCCGCGGACACGGTGCCGGCCCGCCCGGCGCACCGCGTCACCCGCAGCGAGGCACACCCGACGTCGTGCACGTGCGCCGGTCTCAGCGTCGGGAAGCGCTACACCCGCCGGGCGCTGCTGGCCGGGATGCTGCTGCCGTCCGGCAACGACGCCGCCGAGGCGCTGGCCGGCTCGCACCCTCGTGGACGAGCCGCGTTCATCCGGGCCGCGAACGCCAAGGCCGCGGCCCTGGGTGCCCGGGACACCCACGTGGTCACCCCGAGCGGGCTCACGGCCCCGGGGGCGCACTCCTCCGCCTACGACCTGCTGCTGTTCCTGCGTGCCGCCCAGGCCAGCCGGGTCGTGGAGCCGGTGCTCGCGATGTCGTCCTACCGGCTCGGCCCGGTCGGCGGCCGCACCCACGTGGTGAGTCGCCGTACCGACTACGTGAACAAGTTCCCCGGAGCCCAGGGCAAGAGCGGCTACACCACGCCCGCGCTGAACACCCTGGTCGTGAGCACCCCCGTCCGGGGCCACCGCATCGCGGTCGCCAGCCTCGGCGCGCCGTACAACCACTCCACCTCCGGCGCCCGGGCGCTGACGCTGTGGGCCGCGGCCAACCTGGGACGGCTCGGCTCGCTCGAGCGCCTGCCGGCCACCCCGACCCCGACCCCGACACCGACCCCGACACCGACCCCGACACCGGCTCCAGTGCCGACCCCGAGCCCGACCCCGGCGCCGAAGCCGACCCCCGCGCCGAAGCCCACGCCGAAGCCGGCACCCACCTCCGTCCCGTCACCCCCGGCGGCACCCGCGCCCGCGCCGCCGCCCCCAGCGGACATCCCGACCAGCGACACCTTCGTGCCGGTGGCCGGGGCCGAGTTCGGCGACCCGACCGCGGCGCGCAACCGCATCCTGGACCGGCTGGTCGAGAACATCGCGCACACCCCCCGCGGCGCGACCATCCGGATCGTGGGCTACTCCTTCTCGATGATGCGGGTCTCCGACGCGCTGCTCGCGGCCTACCGGCGCGGCGTCGACGTCCAGGTGGTGATGAACGGGCATTCCGCGCAGTGGGGTCCGGCCGCGCGGCTGGTGCCGGTGCTCGGCAGCGACCCGAGCAGCCGCTCGTTCTTCGTGCTCACGCGGGGCTCCGCCCGCGGCAAGGGCGGCGTGACACACGAGAAGGCCTGGACGTTCTCCCAGGTCGGCCAGACGCCCTACGTGGTGATGGTCGGGTCCACCAACCTGACCGGCTACGGCACGGGGGTGCAGTACTCCGACAACTACACCTACACCGGCCGCGAGGACGTGTACGACCTCTACGACCGGATGTTCGCGGTGCAGAAGCTCGACCAGCCGGTCGCGGACCCGTTCGTGGTGCAGGACTTCGACCGGGGCAGCGCCTACTTCTTCCCCAGGCCCGGCACCACCGAGGCCACCGACCCGGTGGTGGCGCGCATCAACGCCCTGCCCTCGGCCAGCAGCACCGTGATCCGGGTCGCCCAGTTCTCCTGGTGGGACGACCGCGGTCGCTGGATCGCGCGTGCGCTCGCCGCCAAGAAGCGGGCCGGCGCCCAGGTCTACGTGGTGGCCGGCGAGTCGGTCGGCAGCAGCATCAAGGACACCCTGCGGGCCGCCGGCATCCCGGTGCACCGTGGCGTCTACCCCGGCGGCACCCGGATCCACACCAAGCTGATGCTGGCCGACTGGCAGGACTCCACCGGCCCGCACGCAAGCATCTGGACGGGCTCGGACAACTGGGCCGACCAGTCCTTCCGCAACGAGGAGACGATGCTCCGGGTGGACGACGACGCCGTCGCGTACGACGCGTACCTGAGCTTCTTCGACCGGCTGGACTCGCTCTAGGACGTCGCACGGAAGCGCCACGACAGGCAATCGGCAAACTTTGGTGTTATCGCGGTGTATCAGGGGGGCGTAGGTGAGGATCTTGAGTTGCGTGGACCACAGGGGAACCACGCAGACAAGGGAGTAACCGTGAGATCACGCTTGAAGTTCTCGGGCCCGGCGCGCGCCGCCGCCGTCGCCGCCGTCACCTCGGCCCTCGTGGCCACCGCCGGGCTGGGCACCGCCGCTCCGGCGCAGTCCGCCCCGAGCAACGCCTGCCCCGCGCCGTACCCGGTCGCCGACCTGGTGCCCGGAGCTCCCGTCACCGGCCTGACCGTCACACAGGGAACCACCCCCAGGGCTTCGGGGGCAAGGTGGTCGGTGTCCTCGAGAACGGCATCGGACCCGGTCTCGACATGATCCTGGTCGACGTCAGCGTGCCGGGCATCGACATGGACAAGGTCGGCATCTGGGCCGGGATGTCCGGCTCCCCGGTGTACGCCGCGAACGGCGAGCTCATCGGGGCGATCTCCTACGGCCTCAGCCTCGGGCCCTCGACGATCGCCGGGGTCACCCCGGCCGCCGGCATGTACAAGCTCCTGCACAGCGCGCCGCAGGCGGCGCCGGCCCTGCGGTCGAAGGTGAAGCTGCCGCAGTCGCTGCGCGCGAAGGTGGTCCGCTCCGGTGCGGCCACGTCCGCCCAGGCGGAGCAGGGCCTGAGCCGGCTGCGGATCCCGTTCACCGTGTCCGGCGTCGGCGCCGACCGGCTCGCGCAGATGGCGCCGGTGCTGCACTTCGGACGCTCCCAGCTCACCGCGGCCGCCGGCACGCCCGACCTCCGCCAAGCCGATCGACATCGTCGCCGGCGGCAACCTGGGGGCCTCGCTGTCCTACGGCACCGTCAGCGCCGGCGGCCTCGGCACCGCGACCGCCGTCTGCGGCGACGAGATCCTCGCGTTCGGGCACTCCATGCTCCAATCGGGTCCCTCCACGCTGAGCCTGCACGGCGCCAGCGCCACGCACATCCAGGACGACCAGACCCTCGGCGGCTTCAAGTCCGGCAACTTCGGGGCTCCGGTCGGCACCGTCGACGGCGACCGGCTGGCCGGGCTGCACGCGGTCAAGGGCGCGCTGCCCCCCGCTGCCAGGTTCAGCGCGCTGTCCACCGCGGGCGGCTCGTCGTTCACCGCCACCTCGCACCTGACCGTCCCGGACTTCGTGCCCGACCTCGGCTTCGTCAACCTGGCGGCCTCGCAGGACAAGGTGATCGACCGAGTCGGCAAGGGCACCGCGTGGGCCACCTGGACGATCAAGGGCACCCGCAAGAGCGGCGCACCGTTCAGCTTCACCCGCAAGGACCTGTACGCCGACCCGTACGACATCTCCGCCGCCTCCGCCTTCACGCTCGCCGAGGACCTCTACACGATCCAGGAGAACCCCGGTGAGGTCGTCAAGATCACGTCGGTGACCTCGGAGTCGCACCTCTACCAGGGCTACCAGACCTACGTGGTCCAGAAGGTCCAGGCGCGGATGTTCGGCCGGTGGATCCCGCTCCAGAAGAACCAGCCCTCCCCGCTGCGCGCGGGCAAGGTCGCCAAGCTCAAGGTCTTCCTCACCTCGCGCGAGGGGGCCCCGCGCACCCTCAACGTGCGGGTCTACGTGCCCACCCACGCTGCCAAGCGGGTCGGCATCCTCGACGTGACAGGTGGCAACGAGGGGTCGCAGGGCTCCGATGGCTTCTTCGCCGAGGGGCAGGACGCGTTCTCCGACGCCACCCAGGCACCCACGTCGAAGGTGTTCCCGCAGGTGCTCAAGGAGCTCGCCGCGGCGCCGCAGCACAACGAGGTCGTGGCGACGGTGCACTTCCGGAACGCGCCGAGGGCCGCGAGCAAGCCGCGCACCGGCTCCACCACGATGAACCACGTCGTCGGCGGCAGCCTGCAGCTCCCGGTCGTGGCGCTGCCCTGACCCCGGTCGACCGGCCCGCGCCGGACGACGGCACCGACGCAGTCGGCGGCGGAGGGACTCCCCTCCGCCGCCGTCCTGCTGGTCCCGTCCGGGGCTCAGTCAGTCGCGATGGTCGTTGAGCCGACCGAGCATCCGGTTATACGCCGCGAGCGCGGCGTCGCTGTCGTCGACGTCCTCGTCCCGACCCCGCGGGGGGTCGCCCGCGGCGTCGCCGTCGCCGGCGTCGCCGCTGATGGTCTCCCGACGCACCCCCTCCAGCCACGACCCGATCAGGTCGCCCCGCCCCGGGCGGGCGATGATCGCGACGACCACGCCGACGGCGAAGCACATCATCAGCCCGTCGCCTCCGACCCACATCAGCGCGCCACCGATGTTGATGTCGTGCACGGCGCTGGGCGCCCAGGAGGGACGGTCCCCCAGCATCGTCGGGAAGAGGTTCCGGTCGGTCTGCATCAGCACGATGCCGACCACCGTGTCCGGGGTCATCGCGACCAGGAACAGCGCGATCCGGGACAGCTGCGGCGGGCTCCACCGGATCGGCTCGTTGCCGAGCAGGGGCAGCAGCAGCAGGTACCCCGAGGACACGTACAGCGCCTGCTCGGCGGACCCGAGCCAGGGCCGCGACATCATCTGGTCCATGAACGGCGTCAGGTGGGTGGCCACGATCACGGTCGAGTAGTACGCCAGCCCGATCAGGGGGTGGGTGACCAGCGCGACGGGCCAGGAGACCAACGCGGCCCGGACCCGTCCGCGGGACGTCGCCGAGGTGGCTTCGACCAGCACGGTCAGCGGATGTCCCAGCACCAGCAGCGCGGGCACCACCATGATCAGCAACAGGTGCTGGACCATGTGCACCCAGAACAGCGTCGGCGCGTACGTCTCCAACGCCGAGCTCAGGCTCCAGGCCAGCAGGACCAGACCGCCCACGAACGCCGCCACCCGGACGGGGTGCACGGCACGACCCCCGGCACGGCGTGCTCGGCGCAGCCCGACGACGTACCCTCCCAGCGCCAGCGGGATCAGCACGTCCCACACCGGGCGCAGCTCCCAGCGGGTCAGGAACGCGCCCCAGTCCAGGGGCGGCAGCATGCTCATCGTCATCGGGTTCCTCCGGTCCGCCTCAGGACACCTCGAGCTGGACCACGACCACGTCCGCGACGTGGTCCTCGACGTCCACGATGCCCGGTCTGTCGACGGTGACGCCCAACGTGGTCGAGCCCTTGTCGTAGGCGAGCTCCTGCTCGGGCGACGCGTGCACGTGCAGCTCGCCGGCCCGGTCGCTGGTCACCTCGAACGTGACCTGCTCTCCGACGGAGGCCTTGACCCGCTCGCCGTTGGGGGTCACCTGGTCACCCTTGATGGTCACCGCGACGGTGCGTCCCGCAGGGGCGGGCGTCGCGCTCGGAGCAGCCTTGCTCGTGACGGTCTCGCCCGGGGCTGTCTCGCCGGGGGCAGTCTCGCTGGGCGCCGCGCTCGACGGTGAGCCCGGCGCCGCACTGGCGGCCGGGTCCGCGGCGGTGTCGGCGGCTCCGCAGCCGGACAGCAGCAGGACGCCCAGCGACAGAGCCACGGCGGAGCTGGTTCGCAGGCGTCTTGTCATCGTGGCTGCTCCTCGGTTCGGGTGCGGGACTGCCCTCGCGGGGCGGCGCGACGAACTCAACGGGCTCATGGCGACGAGGGAAGGCTATCGCCCGCCGTGCCCGGGGGGTCGCCGTGCCCGGCATGCGCCTCGCCCCCCGACCACTGCTCGGACTGCGTCAGCCAGAACAGGTAGCCCAACGGGGGCAGCACCACCACCGCGGCCAACCCCACCACCACCAGCAGCCCGACCAAGGTCGCCGGTGCGCCCGCGGCGGCTTCGATGGTGGTCTGGTCGACGAGCATCCACGGGTACTGACCCACTCCCCAGCCCAGGACCACGGCGGCGACCGCGGTGACCGCGCCGACCCGCGCTGCCGAGAACCGTCGCCGGGCCAGCAGCACCAGCGTGAGCACCCCGGCGACCGCCGACAGCACGATCAGGGGGGCCGCACGGCCGAGGAGCCCGTCACTGAGGGTGCGGGCATCGTGGCGGATCGGCACCAAGGCGGCGAAGACCACGACGCCGGTCGCGACACCGACCGCCAGGGTCCGCAGCCGCAACTGCTCGGTCAGCTCCCGGTCGCCGGACCGGTGCGCGTCGGCGGTGAGGAAGGTCCCCGCCAGGAAGGAGCAGGTGCCGACGGCCACCAGGCCGCCGAACAGGGACGTCGCGTGCAGCCACGAGCCGAACAGCTCTCCGTTGCCGGCGGCCGGCACCCGGCCGGACGCGATGGCCCCGGCGACGGTCCCGAGGAAGAACGGGGTGATCAGGGAGGATCCGGCGAAGATCGCGCCGAACAACCGTGCCTGGGCGAGCGTCGCGGCGTACTTGCGGAACGCGAAGCTGGCACCGCGCAGCACGATCCCCAGGAGGGCCAGCATCATCGGCACGAACAGCGTCGTCATGGCAGCCGCGAAGGCGGTCGGGAAGCCGGTCCACCAGATCACCAGGATGTAGATGAGCCAGACATGGTTGGCCTCCCACACCGGGCCGATGCTGTGGTCGACCAGGGTCCGCAGAGCGGCCCCGCGACGGGGGCCGCCCGCGGTCAGGTCGTAGAACCCCGAACCGAAGTCCGCGCCGCCGAGCAGCGAGTACGCGAGGACGCCGACGAACATCGCCGCCGCCACCGCGCCCGCGAGGGTCACGTCCGGGTCCCGGGACCGGTGGTGGCGGGCTGGTCGAACGACGGCTGGGTAGGCCCGTAGGGGCTGGGCAGGTCGGTCTCCCCAGCGCGCCAGCGTCTAGCCATCGAGCGGAGCACGACATACGCGCCGACCGTCATGCCGACGTAGACGACGAAGGCTCCGGCGTAGCTCCACCACAGCCCGGTGCTGGTGCTCGCCGCGTCGTTGGTGCGGAGCACCTGCCAGACCGTCCAGGGTTGCCTGCCCACCTCCGTCGCGACCCACCCGGCCTCCAGAGCGAGGACCGCAAGCGGTCCGGCGATCACAGCGAAGCGTAGGAACCAGGTGCTCTCTCGCAGGTCCCGGCCGCGCCAGCGCGCCAGCCAGAACACCACGACTGCCAGGGCCAGCAGGGTGCCGATCCCGATCATGGACTGGAATGCGACGTGGGTGATGTTCACCGGTGGGCGGTCCGCGACCGGCACCGTGTCGAGCCCCGGCACGGGCTTGTCGAAGGAGTTGCGCGCGATCAGCGACCCGACCTTGGGAATGGTCAGTGCCCAGCGGACGTGCCCGTCGACGAGCAGTCCACCGAGGTGCAGCGGCGCTGGCTGCTCGGTCGTGGTGGCCAGCTCGAACGCGGCGAGCTTGGAGGGCTGCGTCTCCGCCACCCGCAGGCCGAGGACGTGCCCGATGAACGGCTGGGCGAGCGCCGCGACGGTCGCGAACACGAACGGCACCGTGAAGCCGAGGCGGTGGTGTGCGTCGCGGCGGCCCCTCAGCATCCCGGCCGCGTAGACGCCGGAGACGACGAAGCCCACCAGCATGAAGGCGCCCACCCACATGTGCGCGAACTGCAGCCACACGCCGTCGTTGAACATCGCCCGCCACGGGTTCACGTCGGTGACTCGGCCGTCGACGATGCGGAACCCGGTGGGGTTGTTCATCCACGCGTTGACGGACACCACGCAGAAGGTGCCGACCACCCCCGCAGCGGCCATCGGGACGAGCATCGCGAGGTGACGCCGGGGAGGCATCCTGCCCCAGCCGTAGAGGTAGATCCCGAGGAAGATCGCCTCGACGAAGAACGAGAGTCCCTCGAACGCGAAGGGCAGCCCCAGCACGTCACCGAAACGCCCCATCAGCCCGGGCCACAACAGCCCCATCTCGAAGCTGAGCACGGTGCCGCTGACGGCGCCGATCGCGAAGAGGACGGCAGACACCTTCGCCCAGCGCTGCGCGAGCCCGAGGGCCACAGCGTCGCCGCGTACGACGCCCCGCCGGTGCAGCACGTAGATCATGGTCGGGAACGCCACACCGAAGCAGGCCAGCACGATGTGCCAGCCGAGCGAGAGCGCCATCTGCTCGCGCGCGGGGAGCAGGCCCGGAGGTGCCTCGCCCGACGCGAGAAGCGTCGTGATCACACCGACGGGCACTGAGGACTCCTGACCGGAAGCACGCCTCCATCCTCACACCGCTCGACGGCTGGACAAGGCCACACGACCCCCCAGCCGTGTGAGTCCCATCTCCGACGGATGCCTTGACGGACGGCCGTCGTGCGTGGCTATAGTGACCCCGCCAATACGCGGGAGCTCGACGGGATCGGGCTGAGAGGGTGACTGCAGGTCACCGACCGCTCGAACCTGAGCCGGATAATGCCGGCGTAGGAAGTGGGCCGATGTCCGTCGTACGACCCGTCCAGTCCTCGGCGAGGACGGCCGCCGAGGCGCCGCGCACGCTGCTCGAGCCGGCCCCGCGCACGCTGGGGCTGCTCGACCAGCTGGGGCTCTGGGGCAACCTCGGGGTGAGCCTGCTCGGCTTCACCGGGGCCGTCGTCGTGCTGCAGCCGCTGGGCCCCGGAACGCTGCCGCTGACGCTGCCGGCGGCGCTGCTCGCCACCGTCGTGGGCACCGTCCTCGGCTCGGTGGCGATCGCCCTGGCCGCGCTGGTCGGGGCGAGGACGGGCGCACCAGCCATGGTGCTGCTGCGCGGGTTGCTCGGCGCGCGCGTGTCCGCGGTGCCGACCGTGCTGAACGTGGTGCAGATGGTGGGCTGGGGGACCTTCGAGCTGGTCACCATCGCCACGGCGCTGGCCCGGGTGCTGCCCGGGGTGCCCCGTCCCGTGTGGGTGCTGGCCTGCGGTGCTCTGACCACCGTGCTGGCCACTCGGCCGCTCGGGTCGGTGCGGGTGCTGCGCCGCTACGTGAGCGTCGCGGTGCTGGTCGCGCTCGGCTACCTGTTCCTCCAGCTCTCCGGCCCGGCCGCGCAGGGACCGTCGCGGGGCGGCTGGTCGGGGTTCAGCCTGGCCGTCGACGCCGCACTGGCGGTCGCGGTCTCCTGGGTGCCGATGGCCGCCGACTACGCCCGGCACTCCCGCACCCCGAGGGCTGCCGCCGCCGGGGCTCTCGTGGGGTACGCCACCACCCAGGTGGCTTGCTACGCGCTCGGGCTGCTGGCCGTGGTCGCGGTCACGGGTGTCGGTGTCGCCACCGGCGACGTGTTCGCGGTGTTCCTGGCGGTGCCGCTGGGGGTCGTCGCGTTCCTGGTGCTCACCGTGCGCGAGCTCGACCAGTCGTTCGCCAACGTCTACTCGACCACCGTCTCGACCCAGAACCTGCGCCCCGGCTGGGACCGGCGGGTCGTCGCCGTCGGCGTAGGGGTGCTCACCACCGGTCTCGCCCTGCTGCTGCGGATCGGCGACTACGCCAGCTTCCTGTCGCTGATCGGCTCGGTGTTCGTGCCGATGTTCGCGGTGCTGGTCGTCGACTGGTTCCTCTTCGACGGCCCACGCCACTGGGACCTGTCCCCCTCGGCGCGGTCGCGTCCGCTGATGCTGCTGCCGTGGCTGCTCGGCTTCGTGACCTACCAGCTCCTGAACCCCGGACAGGTCGCCGCCTGGGCGTCGATCTGGCACGGCGTCGCCGGTGCCCTCGGTCTGACCCCGAGCCCGTGGATGAGCGCCTCGCTGCTCTCCGCCCTGGCCGCCGCCGGCGGCACCGGACTCGTGCACGGCGCCGGCCGGCTGCTCGGGAGGCGGCCATGACCTGGTCCGCCGACCTGTGGGAGCTGATGCGCCCTTCGTACGACGCGGTGCTGGAGCACCCCTTCCTGGTCCAGCTGGCCGACGGCACCCTGCCCGACGCGACCTTCGACGGCTACCTGGTGCAGGACGCGCACTACCTGGGGGCCTACGCCCGTGCGCTCGCTCTGGTCGGCGGCCGCGCGCAGTCGTGGGGCGACACGACGATCCTCGCGCGGCACGCCGCCGCCACTGCGGACGTCGAGCTCGCGCTGCACGCGCAGCTGCTCGACGAGACCGGCCTGGACGCCGCCACGCTCCCCGAGCCGTCCCCGACCACCTACGCCTACACGAGTCATCTCCTGGCGCTGGCGCAGGGAGGCTCGTACGCCGAGGGCGTGGCGGCCGTGCTGCCCTGCTACTGGATCTACGCCCGGGTCGGCGCCCACCTGGCGTCCGGCGGCTCGGTTCGCCACCGCTACCAGCGCTGGATCGACATGTACGCCGGAGAGGAGTTCGCCATGGTGGTGACGGAGGTGCTGGCTCTCACCGACCGGGTCGGCAGGGGGCTCGGCGCGGAGGAGCGCGAGCGGGCCGGCCGGGCGGCCGCCACGAGCGCGCGCTACGAGTGGATGTTCTGGGACGCGGCGCACCGCGGCGAGCGGTGGCCACTGTGAGCCGCGTCGACCCGCGCGAGGTGGCCCGGGTGCTCGACGCGGTGCGCGAGCGGGCACCTCTGGTGCACTGCATGACCAACGTGGTGGTCACGAACTTCACCGCGAACGTGCTGCTCGCCGTCGGCGCCTCTCCCGCCATGGTCGAGAACGACCGGGAGTCGGCGGAGTTCGCCGGCATCGCCGACGGGCTGCTGGTGAACCTCGGCACGCTGTCGGGCGAGCGTGCGCGGGCGATGCGCAGCGCAGCGGCGGCAGCGGACCGGGCGGCCAAGCGCTGGGTGCTCGACCCGGTGGCGGTCGGCGCGATGACGTTCAGGACCGAGCTGGCCGCCGAGCTGCTGGACCACCGGCCCGCGGTGGTGCGCGGCAACTCCTCGGAGGTGCTGAGCCTCGCGGGCGCCGCGGGCGCCGGACGGGGCGTGGACAGCACCGTCTCCTCGTCCGCCGCCCTCGGGAACGCACGCGACCTGGCGCTGCGCACCGGAGGCGTGGTCGCGGTCAGCGGTGAGGTGGACTACGTCACCGACGGGTCCGCGGTCGTCGAGGTGCACACCGGACATCCGCTGATGACCCGCGTGACCGGCGTCGGCTGCGCCCTCGGAGCACTGGTGTCGGCCTGTCTGGCCGTCGAGGAGTCCGCGCTTCTGGCCGCGGTCGCCGCCACCGTGGTGCTCACCGTGGCCGCGGAGGTGGCCGCCGAGACGAGCGCGGGGCCGGGGTCGTTCGCCCTGCACCTCCTCGACCGGCTGGCCGACCTGGACGCGGACACGCTCGTCCGCCGCACCGAGGCACGGTAGGGACGTGGAGCTGCACACCTACCTGGTCACCGACACCGCCCTGTGCGGGGCGCGCGGCGTCGCGGACACGGTGCGCCTGGCCGTGCAAGGGGGCGTCGGCGTCGTCCAGGTCCGGGACGCGGGTGCCACCGCGCGCGAGCTGGTCCACCTCACCCGCACGGTGCTGGAGGTCGTCGCCGACAGCGGGGTCCGCGTCCTGGTCAACGACCGGGCCGACGTGGCGCTCGCCGCACGCGCGCACGGCGTGCACGTCGGGCAGTCCGACCTGCACCCCACCGACGCGCGTCGGCTGCTCGGCCGCGACGCGGTCGTCGGGCTGTCTGTGTCCACGGTCGACCAGGTCCAGGAGGCACTGCGGCTGCCGCCTGCCTGCGTCGACTACCTCGGGGTCGGTCCGGTGTTCGCCACCGCCACCAAGCCCGAGGCGGCCGCCCCCCTCGGGCTGGACGGTGCCGCGCGGCTGGTGGGCGTCGCCGGAGAGCTGCCCTGCGTCGCGATCGGCGGCATCGGGGCGGACAACGTCGCCGAGGTCCGCCGTACGGGGGTCCGCGGGGTGGCGGTGGTCTCGTCGGTGTGCGCGGCCGAGGACCCGCAGACCGCCTCCTCGGCCCTGCGGGGAGCCGGCGGATGATCGCCAACGTGCTCACCATCGCCGGCACCGACCCCAGCGGAGGCGCCGGGATCAGCGCCGACCTGAAGACCTTCTCGGCGCTCGGCGTCTTCGGGACGGCAGTGGTCACCGCAGTGGTCGCGCAGAGCACCCGGGGCGTCGACCACGTCGAGCAGATGCCCGGGTCCGTCGTCCGCCGGCAGCTGACCAGCCTGCTGTCCGACGTCCGCGTGGACGCGGTCAAGATCGGCATGCTCGGCACGGCGGAGGTGGCCCGCGCGGTCGCCGACGTGCTGCGCGAGCACCCGCTCCCCCACGTCGTGCTCGATCCCGTGATGGTGGCCAAGAGCGGCGACCGGCTGCTGGCCACCGAGGCGGTCACGGCCCTCCGCGAGGAGCTGCTGCCGCTGTGCGACCTGGTCACCCCCAACCTGCCCGAGGCCGCCGACCTGCTCGGGGTCACCGAGGCCCGGGACGAGGCGACGATGCGCGACCAGCTCGGCGCCCTGGCCGGGCTGTGCGCCGGGGTGCTGCTGAAGGGCGGGCACCTCGGCGGCGGCGACAGCCCGGACCTGCTCCTGGTCGACGGTCGCGAGACCCGCCTGACGGCGCCGCGGGTCGGCACCCGCAACACGCACGGCACCGGCTGCACGCTCTCCGCGGCCGTCGCGGCGCTGCGACCCGGTGCACCGGACTGGGAGAGCGCCGCCGGCCGTGCCAAGGACTACCTGACCGGTGCGCTGCGGGCCGCGGACGAGCTCGACGTCGGGACCGGACACGGCCCGGTGCACCACTTCCACCGCTGGTGGCCGGTCGCCGGTCGGTGGTGAGCGGGCCCGGCCGGGTGCCCTCGCCGGCCGGTCAGTCCACCGCGGGCGCCGCGGCGTCGGCACCCGGCTGCCGCGGGTGCGCGATCATGCTGGCGGTGCCGTCGAAGTGCGGGTCGGCGCACAGGTACTGCGCGAGCAGGCTGTCGTGCAGGTGCTTGCGCGGCGCGATGACCGGCGGCACCACCCGACCCTGGGCGGTGTCCCAGAACCGGTCGACGACGGCTGCGGCGCGTCGGGCGGCGCCACCGGGGCGTCCCGTGTGCGGCAGGTACGGGTGCGGGCGGGTCGGGGCCTTCACCTCGGCGCGGAAGAGCTGCTCGGCCATCTCCGTGAGCCGCTCCGTCGGGACCTCAGCGGCCAGCCGGTCCGCGAGCCGGCGCTCGGCCGCGTCGTGCTGCTCGAGCCGGTCACGCACGTCGGTGCACACCTCGGGCCAGCTCTCGTGGGCACTGTGGGACTCGCCGTAGGCCCGTCCCTTCAGGCGGACCAGGCCCCGCTCCAGGCGGCGCGCCGTCTCACGGTAGTCCTCGACGAGCCCGTCCTCGTCGCCGAGCTGTTCAGCCGCGAGCGGCACCAGCACGGCGTGCGTCGCCGCCAGGTGCCGCGCCGCAGCCGCGACCAGCGCGTCGGTGTGCGCATGAGCGTCGGGGGGGCTGCCGGAGCGCAGCCGGTCGCACCTGCCCTCGAGCGAGGTAAGCGTCGCATCGATCACGAGCGTGAGGTCGTCAGAGCCGGACATGGTAAATCACCCGATACGAGTGTTACACGTCACACGTTCACAGCCAAGCGATCGACCGGGTCGGCCGTACTGGTCCAGGCTGGAGGGCGGTGGCGGATGCCCGCCGCCACCGCTGCCGGTGCGCGGGCCTGCCAGAGTCGTGCCCGGACCTCTCGGGGACCTGCTGACCCCTCCCCTCGGCAGCCGGGTCAGGCCCGGGGCGGCCCGGGCCCGGGTCCGGCGTGGACGTCCCCCGCCTGGGTCGGCAGACGGCGGGCGGACTGAGCCCGCCGGGCTTGCGCGCGCCGGGCCTGCACCTCGGGGCGCTCGGGTAGGTTGGTCCGCGTCGAGGTCACGGCTGCCGTCGACTGTCCGGTTGAGCCGATGGAGGTTGGGTCATGCAGTGGTGGGGATGGCTGATCGTGGTCGTCGTGGTGATCGCGCTGCTGCTGGTGGCGACACTCGCGATCCAGGCACGACGACGCCGCGGAGGAGTCATCATCGACCCCGAGGGCAACGGCCGCTCGGGCGGTGACCGGTCATGAGGCTGATGCGCACCTCCGAGATCACCAAGCGACCCGTGGTCACCCTTGCCGGTGAGGACGTCGCACAGGTCAAGGACGTCGTGTACGCCGCCGACGGCGGCTCCGTGCACGCCTTCACGCTGGCCGGCCGCGGACTCTTCTCCGGTCCTCTGAAGCAGTCGCTGTCGTGGGGCAGGGTCGCCGCGCTCGGCGCCGACGCGGTGATGATCCGGGACGAGGACGCGCTGGCACCCACCGGCGAGGTCCTCGCGAGCACCGGCGAGGCGCGTGGCCCCGCAGGCAACGTGCTGGGGTCCCAGGTGCTCTCCGACGCCGGGGTCGACCTCGGCACGGTGCGAGACGTGATCGTCTCGGTCGACCTCGACGGGTCCGGGCAGTGCGACGTGGTCGGCTACGAGATCGAGGCCTCCGACGTGCTCGGCACCAGCGGCGAGCTGGTGCTGATCCCGCTGCCCGACACCATCTCCGCCTCCGGCGAGCACCTGATGGTGCCGGCCAGCGCCAAGGAGTTCGTCGGCCGGGACCTGGCCGGGTTCGGCGCCGCGGTCGAGGCGTTCCGCGCACAGCTGGGAAGGGATGCCTGATGCTGTTCTCCAAGGCCAAGGGCCACAAGGTGGTCGGCTCCAGCACCGCGACCACGCTCGGGAAGGTGAGCGGGTTCGTCGTCGACCCCGCGACCCGCTCCGTGCTCGCCGTCCGCGTGAAGAAGGCCGAGACCGGTGACTTCCTCCGCTGGAGCGACCTGTCCGCCTTCGGCAGCGACGCGGTCACCGTCGCCGACGACACCGCCATCGGCGACGGCGGGGACGAGGTCCAGACGCTGGCGCACAAGGACCGCGAGCTGCTGGGCAAGCGGGTCCTCACCGACGGCGGCGACGAGCTCGGCAAGGTCGACGACATCGACTTCGACCCGGAGACCGGTGCGCTCACCACCCTGCTGCTGGCCAAGGGCGCGCGACTCCCGGAGGTCGCCGCGGCGCGGCTGCTCGGCGTTGGCTCGTACGCCGTGGTGGTCCGCGAGGCGCCGTAGCTTCCCTCGGCGCGCTCGCGGTGCTCGTCGTCGTCACCTCCCCGGTGCCGGTGGCCACCGCTCATACCGGGCTCCAGCGGGCCGCTCCCGCCGTCGACTCGGTGGTGACGCGCCCGCCTCGTCAGGTCCAGCTGCAGTTCGGTCGTCCGGCCATCCCGGACGGCGGTCTCCGTGGACGGACACCTCACCCGGGGTGACGACGCCTTCGTCCACGCCCGGCCGGCGGCTCCGCACGGCCCGCCGACGCTGTGGCCGGTCGCGGCAGGCGGCTCGGCGCTCGCTGCCGTCGCCGTGGTCGTGCTGCGCCGGCGCTCGACAGTCGCTCGAACCCCGGCATGACCGACATCGGCGCGGTGCAGGCGATCGGCTGGGAGCTGGCGAGGGACTTCACCGGAGTCGCCCCGCGTGCGATGCTCGGAGAGGCTCGATCGGGGGAGGCACTCTCGGAAGGATCCGCTATGCGCGCGAACAGCAGACTGGTCGTCCTCGTCGGAGCGGCAGCAGGGGTCCTGGTGGCGGGTCTCGGCGTCCCGGGCGTCGCCACGGGACAGTCCCGCACCCCGCACCCCGCGCATCGGGCACCGGCGCATCCCCAGACCCACCAGCACCCGCCGCGGGCGCGCACGCTCCCGGGTGGCTACCGGCACCTGGTGGTCATCTACGAGGAGAACCACTCCTTCGACAACGTGTACGGCCGGTGGGGGCGCGTGCACGGCGAGCGGGTCGACGGGATCAGGAACGCCCCCGCGGCGCGCACCCGGCAGGTCGCGCAGGACGGCTCCAGGTACACGTGCCTGCTTCAGAACGACGTCAACCTGACCGCTCCCTCGCCGCTGACCTCGAGGTGCCAGGACAGCGCCCACGGCATCGCGGACAGCCACTTCCGCAACCGGCCCTTCCTCGTCGACCGCTACCTCCGGCCGGAGGACCGCACGTGTCCCGCCCCCGGCGTCTCCGCGCCGACCGGGGTGCGCAAGGACTCACCGGGAGCACTGCCCGGCGGATGCACCCGCGACCTGGTCCACCGCTTCTACCAGGAGCAGTACCAGCTCGACGGCGGGCGGCAGGACCGGTACCAGACCGGTTCGGACGCGGCCGGCCTGACCATGGGCGTCTACGACACCAGGCGACTGCCGATCTGGCGCTACCTGCACTCCCCGGGTGCTCCGCACTACGTGGTCGCTGACCGCTTCTTCCAGGCCGCCTTCGGCGGGTCGTTCCTCAACCACCAGTTCCTGATCGCGGCCCGGGCCCCGCTGGACACCAGTGGTGGCGCGCTCGGTGCGAAGAACTCCGTCCTCGACGCCGCCGGGATGCCGACCAGCTACCCGCTGTACACCCCGACCCGCTCGGACGTCGTCGACGGCCAGCTCACCCGGGCCTGCGACGACCCGACGAGCGACGACCTGGCGCGGGCCTGTGGCGACTTCGCGGTCAACACCGTCCAGCCCTCCAGCCCACCGGCCAGCGCCAGCACCTCCGCCGCGAAGATCCCCCTCATCGACGATGCGGAGTTCCCCACCATCGGCGACCGGCTGAGCGCCCGCGGCGTCTCCTGGAGCTGGTACTCCGGCGGCTGGGACGACGCGGTCTCGGGACACCCCGGCCCGCTGTTCCAGTACCACCACCAGCCGTTCAACTACTTCGCCGACTACGCACCGGGCAAGCCCGGTCGCGCCCACCTCCAGGACGAGACCGACTTCGAGGACGCGCTCGCGGACGGGACCCTGCCGCAGGTGAGCTTCGTGAAGCCGTACGGAGCGGAGAACGAGCACCCGGGGTACGCCAGCGAGCCCGACGGCAGCGACCACCTGGTGGACCTGCTCCAGCAGGTCGCCGACAGCCCGCAGGCCGACGACACCCTGGTCGTGGTGACCTACGACGAGTTCGGTGGGCAGTGGGACCACGTGCCTCCGCCCGGCGCCGGGTCCCCGACGGTCGGCGAGCACGACGCCTGGGGCCCGGGCACCCGGATCCCCGCCCTGGTGCTGTCCACGTCGCTGCGGCGCTCCGGCGTCGACCACACCGTCTACGACACCACCTCGATCCTGGCCACCATCGAGAGGAGCTTCGAGCTCGCGCCCCTGGGCTCGCGCGACGCCGCCGTGCACGACCTGAGGCACGCGGTCGCGGTGGGGGGACGCTGAGCGTTCCCGGGTCTCGTGTAGAACACGTGCATGACACCCCGACGCCGACCGCGCTGGTCCGAGCTGCAGCCGTTGCTGCGGCCGCGACAGGCCCGGCTGAACCCGGTCGACCGCCGCCTGGCCGGAGCCGCGTCCATCCCGGACCTGCGGCTGCTGGCCAGGCGGCGGGCCCCGCGGGCGGTCTTCGACTACACCGACGGCGCCGCCGGGACCGAGCAGAGCCTGCTGCGGTCGCGCGACGCCTACGACCGGGTCGAGTTCCTGCCCCGGGTGCTGCGGGACGTCTCCACGGTGGACACCGCCACCACGATCCTGGGCCGGGCGGCCGCGGCCCCGCTGGTGTTCGCGCCCACCGGGTTCACCCGGATGATGCACACCGAGGGCGAGCCGGCCGTCGCCCGGGTGGCGGCCCGCGCCGGCCTGCCGTACGCGCTCTCCACGATGGGCACCACGTCGATCGAGGGAGTCGCCTCAGCCGCGCCGGACGCGCGGCGCTGGTTCCAGCTCTACCTGTGGCGAGACCGGGCCGCGAGCCGCGACTTCGTGGACCGGGCCCGGGACGCGGGCTACGAGGCGCTGGTGCTCACCGTCGACACCCCGGTCCCTGGACCGCGGCTGCGTGACGTCCGCAACGGGCTGACCATCCCGCCGTCGCTGTCCCTGCGCACCGTCGCCGAGGGGGCCCTGCACCCGTCCTGGTGGTTCGACCTGCTCACCACCGAGCCCCTGGAGTTCGCGTCCTTGACCCGCTCCGAGGGCACCGTCGCCGACCTGGTGGCGCGGATGTTCGACCCGGCGGCGACCGTCGCCGACGTCGCCTGGCTGCGGGAGATCTGGGACGGCCCGCTCGTGGTCAAGGGGATCACCACCGCCGCCGACGCGGCCGAGGTCGTCGAGGTCGGCGCGGACGCGGTCGTGGTGTCCAACCACGGCGGTCGGCAGCTCGACCGGGCGCCGACCCCGCTGGAGGTGCTGCCCCGGGTGGTCGACGCCGTCGGGGACCGCGCCGAGGTGTACGTCGACGGCGGGATCATGTCCGGAGGCGACGTGGCCGCGGCGGTGGCGTCGGGGGCGCGGGCGACGCTGGTCGGACGGGCCTACCTCTACGGGCTGATGGCCGGTGGCGAGCGCGGCGTGCAGCGGGCCGCCGACATCCTGCTGCGAGAGCTCGCCGGCACCCTCGCGCTCCTCGGCGTGACCCGGGTCGACGAGCTCTCCCGCGAGCACGTGCGCCTGCGTGCAGGCTAGACCGCCTGTTGCGGTAGTTTCCCGGCATGGACGTCATCGAGTACACGCCCACCCGTGACCAGTACGCGTACACCTTCGGGGGTGTCGCCCCGGTGATGCGGATCCGGCCCGGCTCCCTGCTGCGGCTGTGGTCCGACGACGCGTTCGGTGGCGTCCTGCGCTCGGTGGACGACCTGTCGAGCGCCAAGGTGGACCTGCGGTTCGTCAACCCGCAGACCGGGCCGTTCTACGTCGAGGGCGCCGAGCCCGGGGACACCCTGGTGCTGCACCTGGTCGCGCTCGAGCCGGCCCGCGACTGGGGCGCGTCCGCGGCCATCCCGTTCTTCGGCGGCATGACCGGCACGGACCGCGTGGTCACCCTGCAGGACCCGCTGCCGGACACCACCTGGATCTACGAGCTCGACCGGGACCGCAACACGGTCGCGTTCCAGGCGCGGCACAGCGAGCACCGCATCGAGCTGCCTGTCGAGCCGATGCTCGGCACCGTCGGGGTGGCCCCGGCCGGCGGCGAGGTGCGCTCGTCGCTGGTGCCGGACCGCTTCGGTGGCAACATGGACACCCCGCAGATGCGGGCCGGCTCCACGGTGTACCTGGGCGTCAACGTCGAGGGCGCGCTGTTCTCGCTCGGCGACGGGCACTACCGCCAGGGGGAGGGCGAGGCGTGCGGCACCGCCGTCGAGGGGGCGATGACGAGCACGGTCATCGTCGAGCTGATCAAGGGCGGAGCCCCGGGCTGGCCACGGATCGAGGACGACACGCACTGGATGACGGTGGGCTCGAGCCGGCCGTTGGAGGACTCCTGGCGCATCGGGAACGCCGAGCTGGTGCACTGGGTCGCCGACCTCCAGGGCCTGCACGTGATGGACGCCTACCAGCTCTGCTCCCAGATCGCGCAGGCGCCGGTCGCCAACGTGGTGGACGCCAACTACAGCATGGTCGTCAAGGCGGCCAAGGACCTGCTGCTGCCGGCCGAGGCCTTCGGCGGCATCCACGCCGACCTCCGCGCCCGGGCCCGCGCCCTCGGCTCCGTCTGACCCGTCGCTGCACCGCCGTACCGATCCCCCACCCTCCACGAAAGGCTTCCCCGATGGACCTTCAGCTCAGTGGCACCCGTGTCCTGGTCACCGGCGGCTCGCGCGGCATCGGCCGGGCCATCGTCGCGGCCTTCCTCGACGAGGGCGCGTCGGTCGGGTTCTGCGCCCGCAACGCCGAGGAGGTCTCCCGGACCGAGGAGGCGCTGGGCGCGCGCGGGCAGGTGACGGGCTCGGCGGTGGACGTGGCCGATGCCGACGCGCTCGCGGCCTGGGTGGAGCGCTCCGCCGAGGCGCTGGGCGGTCTCGACGTGGTCGTCGCCAACGTGAGCGCCCTGGCGATCCCGGACACCGAGGAGAGCTGGGCGGCCAGCCTGAACGTCGATGTGATGCACACCGTGCGGCTGGTCCGCTCGTCCCTGCCGCACCTCGAGCGCAGCGACGCCGCGTCGATCATCGCGGTCTCCAGCGTGTCCGGACGCGAGTCGGACTTCGCCGCCGGCCCCTACGGCACCGCCAAGACCGCGATCATCGGCTACGTGCACGGTCTGGCGCTGCAGCTGGCGGACAAGGGGATCCGGGCGAACACCGTCTCGCCGGGCAACGTCTACTTCGAGGGCGGGGTCTGGTCGAGCATCGAGACCGGCGACCCGGCGCTGTTCCAGAGCGCGATCAGCCTGAACCCGACCGGGCAGATGGGCACCCCCGAGGAGGTCGCGGCCCCGGTGGTGTTCCTGGCCAGCCCGCTGGCGAGCCGGGTGAGCGGCACCAACCTGGTCGTCGACGGTGCGCTGACCCGCGGCATCCAGCTCTAGCGACCGTGAGGCAGGGGGACCCCGGCTCCGTCCGGTGGGAGCCCGACCCGGTCCCGGTCCTGCGCCGGTGGCAGGACTCGGGCGCGCTCTGGCAGGTCGTCCTCGCCGACTCCGCATCCAGCGTGCTCGCCCTGATGACCTGCGACGGAGGCGAGGAGGTCGGCCGTTTCCGGTGCGCCACCTCCGCGGTCACCGGCTTCCTCGCCGGCCGGACGCGCAGCGACCAGGAGCTCCCGTGACCGCTCGGCCCGTCCCCGCGTGGTCCACCGACCGTCCCTCCGGTTAGCCGCGCGAGAACCGGGTACGGCGCCGTCTCCGGACACCTACGTGGAGACGAGGGCGAGACATGCGCGCACTGACCTGGCACGGCAAGCGGGACGTCCGGGTCGAGGACGTGCCCGACCCGAGGATCGAGGAGCCCACCGACGCGGTGGTGCGGGTGACCTCGACCGGGCTGTGCGGCTCGGACCTGCACCTCTACGAGGTGCTCGGGCCGTACCTGCGTCCGGGCGACGTGCTCGGGCACGAGCCGATGGGCGTCGTCGAGGAGGTCGGGGCCGAGGTCACCCACATCCGTCCGGGCGACCGGGTGGTGATCCCGTTCAACATCTCCTGCGGCCACTGCTGGATGTGCTCGCGCGGTCTCTTCGCGCAGTGCGAGACCACGCAGAACACCGCGACCGGCAAGGGCGCCTCGCTGTTCGGCTACACCTCGCTGTATGGCTCGGTGCCCGGCGGCCAGGCTGAGTACCTGCGGGTGCCGCAGGCCCAGTTCGGCCCGGTGAAGGTGCCCGAGGGGCCCTCGGACCACCGGTTCCTCTACCTCTCCGACATCCTGCCGACCGCCTGGCAGGGCGTGCAGTTCGCCGACCTGCCCCGGGGCGGCACCCTGGCTGTGGTGGGGCTCGGCCCCGTGGGCCAGCTCGCCGTCCGCATCGCCCGGCACCTCGGCGCCGAGCGGGTCATCGGCGTCGACGTGGTCCCCGAGCGGCTGGCGCTGGCCGCGTCGTACGGCGCCGAGACGATCGACGCCCGGATGACCGACGACGTCGCGGGGACGATCATCGACCTCACGGACGGCCGGGGAGCCGACGGGGTCCTCGAGGCGGTGGGCATGGAGGCGCACGGCTCCCCCGCCGGCAAGCTCGCGCACGCCGCGGTCGGCCTGCTGCCGGACGCCCTGGCCCGCCCGATGGTGGACAAGATGGCCATCGACCGGCTCGATGCCCTGCACACGGCGATCAAGGCCACCCGGCGCGGCGGCACGGTGTCGATCAGCGGCGTCTACGGCGGGGAGCTGGACCCGATGCCGATGATGGAGATGTTCGACCGCGGCCTGACCCTGCGGATGGGCCAGTGCCACGTGAAGCGCTGGATCGACGACCTGCTGCCTCTCGTCTGCGACGACGCGGACCCCCTGGGCACCGAGGACCTGGCCACTCACGTGCTGCCGCTGGACAAGGCGCCCGAGGCCTACGAGATGTTCCAGAAGAAGTCCGACGGCTGCGTCAAGGTCGTGCTGACGCCGTGACCGATGCCCGGGGACAGCGCCGCGACGGGCAGGTGGTGGTCGTCACCGGCGCCTCCAGCGGCATCGGTCTGGCCACCGCCCTGCTGCTGGCGGGGCAGGGCGCCAACCTGGTGCTCACCGCCCGCGGGGCCGAGGCGCTGCAGCGCGCGTCCGACGCCTGCGCCGGACAGCCCTCCTCCGGTGGGGCGGACGCGGTCACCGTGGTCCCCGCCGACGTCGGCGACGCGGACCAGGTCGAGGAGCTGTTCCGCCGGGCCGTGGCGCGCTTCGGCCGGGTGGACGCGGTGGTGCACGCCTCCGGGGTCCTCGCCTACGGGCGGTTCGAGGACGTCCCGCAGGAGGTCTTCGAGCAGGTGCTGCGCACCAACGTCGTGGGCACGGCGAACGTGGCCCGGGCCGCCCTGCGCGTGTTCACCGCCCAGCAGTCCGGCACCCTGGTGGTCATCGGGTCGGTGATCGGGAAGATCGCGACCGCCTACATGAGCAACTACCAGACCAGCAAGTGGGCCGTGCACGGCCTGGTGCGCGCCCTCCAGGTCGAGGCGCGCCACACCCCCGGCGTCTCGGTGACCCTGGTGTCCCCTGGCGGTGTCGACACCCCGATCTACACCCAGGCGGGCAACTATGCGGGCTGGGAGGGCCGCCCTCCGCCGCCGGTGTACTCGCCGCAGCGGGTCGCGGAGCGGGTGGCGCACGCCCTGGACCATCCGCGACGCGAGGTGTCCGCCGGCTTCGCCAACCCGCTCATGGTGCTCGGCTTCCGCCTGTTCCCCGGCGTCTACGACGTGCTGGTGGAGCCGATGATGCGGGCGCTGGCGATGTCGTCGCGCCGCGTCGCCGCCACCCCCGGGAACGTGCTCGAGGCCCAGCAGCCCGGCGAGCAGCTGCGCGGTCGCTGGCAGCGCCCGTCCGCTCCCGAGGTCCTCCGGCTGCTCCGGTCGGGACGCCGCTGAGCCGGCGTCCGCCGTCCCTGGCTGTCCCTCAGCGGCCCTCGCAGGTCGCCGGGCTGCCGCCGCGTGCCGGCTCCGTCTCGAGCTCGAACCAGGCGATGGTGCCGTCCTGCGTCTGCTCGACCTCCCACGAGCTCGTCAGCGCGTCGACGAGGGCCAGACCACGCCCCGAGATGGTGCTGGCCGCGATGTCCGGGTCGACGCTGAGGTCCAGAGTCCCCTCGGCACCGCCGTCGCGCACCTCCACGACCAGGACGTGGTCGTCGAGCTCGGCGGTGATCTCCGAGGACGTCCCCGCGTGGATCACCGCGTTGGTGACCAGCTCCGAGACGCACAGCTGCGCGGTGTCGACCGTGTCGTCGACGACCGACCAGTCCCGGAGGGTGTCGCGCAGGAACCTTCGGGCCAGTGACGGGGCCGAGGTGTCCTGCGGCAGCAGCGTCGACGCCGCCCGTGCCGCTCCCGCGGCCGGCACCCCGACCGCGAGCAGGGTCACGTCATCGTCCCCCTCTCCGTCCGAGACCAGGCGCCGCGCCTGCGCGCACAGCTGCTTCGGCTTGCGGCGCCGCGCGGGAAGGGAGGCCAGGCTGTCGACCAGCTCGCGGATCCCGGCGTCCAGGTCGCTGCTGCGCCGTTCGACCAGCCCGTTGCTGTAGAGCAGGACCGTCTCGCCCGGGCTGAGACCGAGCGTCACCTCCGGCCACGGCCCCACCCCGAGGCCCAGGGCCGGCCCGGGCTCCACCTCGACCGGGTGGGGCACGCCGGTGGGGCGGACCAGCAGCGGCGCCGGATGGCCGGCCAGCCCGAAGGACACCCGGGACCGGTCGGGCGCGACCAGCCCGTAGGCCAGCGTCACGAACTGGTCGGAGACCTCGAGCTGGGACACGTAGTCGTCAAGGCGGGCCAGCACCGCGGAGGGCGCGGGGTCCAGCCCCGCGTACGCGCGTACCGCGATGCGGACCTGGCTCATCAGCATGGCCGCCGGGACCCCCTTGCCCATCACGTCGCCCACCACCACCGCGGCCGTGCCGTCCCTCAGGGCGAAGGCGTCGTACCAGTCGCCGCCGACGTCGGCGTTCACGCCGCCGGGCTGGTAGTAGGCGCTCGCGCGCAGCCCGCGCAGGTCCGGCAGTGAGGGCATCATCAGGCTGCGCTGCAGCTGCTCGGGACTGCCCAAGGACGACTCGTACAGCCGCTCGCGACGCAGCGCCTGGGCGACCTGGGCGGCGAGGGCCGCGAACAGGTCGCGAACGTCCCGGTCGAACTCCCGAGCGTCCTCGAAGGCGACCATCAGCCCCCCGAAGACGTGGTCGTGGGTGGCCAGCGCCAGCGCCGCCATGCTGCCGGTGCCGAGCTGCCGCTGGCGCGCCGCAATGGTGGGGTAGCCCGCATCCATCTCCTCCGGGGTGAGGATGAAGACGTCCTCCCCGGTGCGAACTGCCCGGTTCAGCGGGACCTCGTCGTAGGCGTCGATCAGGCACCACGACAACCGGCCGCCGACCAGCGGCTGCTCGGAGGAGGTGAACTGCAGCTGCCGTCCGCCGGTGCGGTTCAGCCCGATGCCCGCCCGCACCGCTCCCGGCAGGGCCAGGGCGGCACGCAGCGCGCAGCGCGCGATGTCGTCGCGGCCCAGCGCCTGCCCCAGGGCCCCCGCGAGCCCACGCAGCCGTCCCCCGTCGTGCGCACGTCCCTCCACCTCGGCAGGATAACCCCGGTGGGACCCGGACGTCGCAACTCTGCGGGCGTCCCGGGCCCCGGCCCGGATCAGCCACGCCGGTGCAGGACCAGCGCGGCCACGTCGTCGTCGCGGTCCGGGTCGCTCACATGCGCGACGAGCTCGGTCAGCGACGCGTCGAGCGCGTCGGGGCGCAGCAGCCGGGCGGCTGCGACCACCCGGTCCTGACCGAGCTGGAGGTCCTCGCCGCGTCGCTCGACCAGCCCGTCGGTGAACAGCAGGAGGCTGTCCCCCGGGCCGAAGGCGACCGTCTTCGCCGAGCGGTCGCAGCCGCCGCCGCCCAGGATGAGCTCGTCGGGGACCGGCGCCGGCTCGATCCGGCCGTCGGCGCGGAGGACGACCGGTGGTAGGTGACCGGCGTTGGCGATCAGGATCCGGTCGTGCTCTGGCTCGAGCACCGCGTAGAGCATCGTCACGAGCTGGTCGATGTCGTACTGCCGGAAGACCTTGTCCAGCCGGGTGAGGACGGCTGCCGGGTCCGGGTCGACGGCCACCAGGGTGCGCACCGCCGAGCGCATCTGCGCCATCGCCGCGGCGGCGTGCACACCCCGGCCCATCACGTCCCCGATGAACACCGCGGTCCGGCCCTGCCCCAGGTCGATCACGTCGTAGAAGTCGCCCCCCGCGTCCAGGTGCCCGGCGGGCGAGTAGTGCGCCGCCATCGCCCAGCCCTCGATCCGAGGCAGCGCGTTCGGCAGGACGGCGCGCTGCAGCCGACGGGCCATATCGCGCAGCTCGGAGTGCAGCCGGGCGTTGTCGATGGCCACCGCTGCACGGCGGGCAAGATCCTCGCCGAAGGTCAGGTCGGCCGGTCCGAACCGACGTCCCTCCTCGCCCGCGACCCAGGTGACCACGCCCAGAACCTCGTCCCGGGTCTTGAGCGGCACGGAGATGGCGCTGCGGAAGTTCAGCGCCCGCAACATCGCCAGGTGCTCGTCGTCGACGGCGGCCGCCGCCAGCATCTCGTCGGCGATCTCCGGGATCAGCTCGCTCTGCCCGCTCCGCAGCACCTGGTAGGAGCCGCGCGCCGAGTCGGGGTCGGGCGGGTAGCGCTCCTGGAGGCGCTGCGCCAGGGCGAGCTTCTCCGCGTCCACATGGGCGACCGCGAGCGTGCGGAGCCGACCGTCCGACGCCAGCATGATCGCGCACCAGTCGGCGAACCCGGGGACCGCCAGCTCCGCGACCCGCCGCAGCGTCTGCTCGTAGTCGAGGCTGCTGGCCAGCTCCTCCGTGGCATCGGCGAGGAACTGGAGCTTGGCGGCCTGGTCGGCGGCCTCGGCCATCGCCTGCACCCGGTCGACGGCCTGGGCGCAGGTGTCCGCGACCACTCCGAAGAACTCCATCTCCGTCGCGTCGAACTGCCGCCGGCCGGGGAACGACAGCGTCACCACCCCGACGGCCGCCTCGCCCGCGATCAGCGGAAGGCACAGCAGCGAGCGTTCGCCCTCCGCTGCCTTCTCGAGCCCGGGATAGTGGCTGTGGATCTCCGCGGCGCCACTGAGGAGGAGCGGGCGCCGGCTCAGGATCGAGTCGCCGGCCGGGGTGCCGACCAGCCGGTAGGTCTGCCACCTCGAGGCCGCGCCCTCGCGACCACCGCGGATCCGCACCATCCGCAGCCGGTCCGGCTCCGCCAGCAGGGACAGTGACGAGACCGTGGCGCCGGCGACGTCGGCCATGTGCCCGGTGACGATGTCGCTGACCCCCTCCACATCGGTCGCGAGCAGCAGCTCCGCGGTCACCCTCGCCAGGTGGGTGAGCCGCTCCGCCAGTCGCTGGCTGCGACCACGAGGACCGCTGACCTCCTCCGCGACGAGCAGGACTCCGGTCACTCGCTCCCCGGAGACCAGCGGCGCGACGTGCAGGTGCATCACGCGGGCGGGCCCGTCGCGGGTGAGGACCGGCAGCTCACCCGCCCACCGCGCACCCTGCAGCACCTTGCGCAGCACCTCATCCGCCGCTCCCCGCTCGGCGGCGGGGAACAGCTCGACCCACGGACGCGGCTCGTGGTCGGTGTCGGCCCGGTCCCCGAAGACCTCCCGCGCGGCGTGGTTCGCCGTCGACAGGAGGCCCTCCCGGTCCGTGAGCAGGGTCGCGGCGGGAAGCGCCGCGAGCAGCCGCTCGTCCGGGTGTCGCGGGGGGGGTGGGTGGTGCACCCCGACATCCTGCCAGCAACCAGCCCGCAGCGGGGTTCCCTCGCGTGGCCTCTCGGACCCCGCCGCGCAAACTCGCTGTCCCGTTGGAGAGGGATGTGTCGCGAGGGCCGGTTTCCCCCTGTCGACGTGCGACGGTTGCCGTGTCAGGCTTGCCGGAGAGCGACTCACGGCCCTGGACCCCGGCTTCTGCGCATGTCCCTCGTCGCCCCCTGCTCAGCGGTGAGCTGATGTGTGCAGCTGCAGACCCCCAGGGCACCCTCCCCCCCGGGCCCTGGGGGTCGTCTCGCCGACGGACGCCGGGTCATCGCCGCCGGAGCGCCGTCCGCGGCACGAGGTCGTCAGCGGCCGGTCCCGCCCAGGTCGACGAAGCGGGCGGCGCGGGCCAGCTCCGCCTCGGTGACGACGCCGACCGGACGGCCGCCCTCGACCACCACCGCCGTGCCGCCGCGCAGGTGGATCGAGAGCCACAGGCCGGCCAGGTCCGTCTCCGGTGAGGTCTCCAGAAGCGCGGGCCGACTCCTCGCGACGTCGCGGAGCCGGCTCTCGGCCCGCCGCGAGACCGGGACGCGCTCCAGCGCCGACAGGCTCAGAGTCCCACTCAGCCGACCCTCGATGTCGACGAGCGGGAAGACCGGCTGGGTCGCCTGCCGGGGGTCGAGGGAGGTCAGGAACTCCTCCACGGTGCGCCAGTCCGGGGCTACGACCGGGGTAGCGGTCATCACGTCCCGGACCAGCAGCCCGTGCAGACGCTCGCCGCGGACGGCGTACCGCTCGCTGGCGGCGCCACTCATGATGAACCAGCCCACCAGCGCCAGCCAGGCACCGGTCAGGTAGCCCAGCAGGACCTCGAGGAGTCCGAGGCCGACCAGGACGATACCGACCACCCTCCCGGACCTCGCCGCCCGCTCCGCCGCCATGGCGCGGTCGCCGGAGCGCCACCACAGCAGCGCGCGCACCAGCCGGCCACCGTCCAGGGGCGCGCCGGGGAGCAGGTTGAACACCCCGAGCAGCACGCTGACCACGGCCAGCCAGGCCAGGGAGGTCGCCACCAGGCCGGGGCCTCCGACGAGCAGCGCGGCGACGGCGAAACCCCCTCCGAGAGCGAGGCTGGCCAGCGGCCCGGACGCCGCGACGAGCGCGTCCGCGCGCGGGGTCGGCGGCTCCCCTCCCAGCTCGGTGAGACCCCCGAGCATCCACAACGTGATGCTCTTGACCGGCATCCGGAAGTGGCGAGCCGTGACCGCGTGCGCGAGCTCGTGGACCAGCAGCGTGGTGAGGAAGACCAGCGCGGTGACCGCCCCGGTGACCCAGTACAGCGCGGGCGCATGTCCGGGCCGGGCCACGGGCAGGTAGCTGGTCGCGAGCAGGCCGGCGAAGAGCAGGAAGGCTGCCGCCACCGACCAGTGGGCACGCACCGGCACCCCGGCCCACCGCCCCAGGGGGAGGCCGGCACCGAAGGGCGTGTCCCGCTGCTTCGACCCGCCGGACCGGTTGCCGGTCGGGGGGTCGTCCGGTCCGCTCACCCGTCCAGCACATCCCGGCGGCCGGGGCCGGGCCAGGGGCGAAGGTCACCCGGCCCTGCGACTCCCGGCCCTGCGACTCCCGGCCCTGCGACTCCCGGCCCTGCGACTCCCGGCCCTGCGACTCCCGGCCCTGCGAGTCCGGGCCCGGTTCAGCGCGAGTTCAGCAGGTCGGGTCGAGCATCGAGGCGTCCGCCCCACCACGTCCTCCGTCGCCGCGAGGGAGCCGCATGGACCCGCACGAGAACGCTCTGCCTCCCCCGCTCCGGCCGGTACGGCGACTCGTGCGGCGGGTGCTGAGCCAGGACCTCGCCCGTGCCAACGCGCAGCAGGCGTGCATCCGGTTGCGGCACCGCCGCCGGGAGCGGGAGGAGGTCGACGCCTACCTCGCGGACCTGGCCGGAGGGGTCACCCGCTCAGAACCCTGATCGTCGCGCCGAACCAGCCGCGGTTGTCGCGGACCTTCGCGTCGTTCATCCGGAGGAACAGGTCCCCGTCGCGGGTCGCCGTGAGCACGCGGTGCTCACCCACCTTCTCGACGGGGCCGGGGGCGGGCCTTGGCTTGCTCAGCACCCGCCCCGGTGCGGCGACGGTGCCGATCAGCTCCTCGTGCGGCCAGCCGTCCATGATGCTCTGCTGTCCTGGGATCGTCTGCGGCTTCCCGTCCGGCGCCACCTGCCCGTCCGGGCCGACCCAGTGGTACCTGTCGCTGGGTCCGGGCAGCACCATGCCGACGGCGGCCACCTCGACGCGCTCGCCCTTGCGGACCCGCACCCGGGTGTCCGTCCAGGTCGCCGACCTGCTGTCGACGGTGACGGCCCGGGTGACCAGCGTCGGGACGGCGACCTCGCGCGAGCCCGACCCCGCCGCCCCCGGCGAGCCGCGGTCCGGCAGGACGAGACCGACGGCCGCGGTCAGCGCCACCCCCGCGGCCAGGCCGCCCGCGGCGTACCCCCAGGGCGGCACCCGAGACGGACGCCCGCGAGGCCGGGCCGGGACCGCCGGCGGCTCCTCCGGGACCGGCCGGGCCCGCGTGGCCGGCGCCTCGCTCGACGCCATCAGGACCAGGACCAGGGGCAGCAGGAAGGGCATCAGGAACAGCCCCAGCCAGTCCCAGAGGGTGTTGCCCTCGAAGCCGGTCCACGACCAGCCGAGCCGGTAGCCGCCGACCACCAGGACGAGCAGTACCACGACCGCCGCGGCGCCGGCGATCCGCCAGCCCCGGTAGCCCCGCCCCCGCCGGCCCAGCAGCAGCGGCACGAACGCCAACGCCAGCGGTTGCAGAGCGAGGGTGAGCCACTCCCACAGTGGGCGCGGCACCTGCGGCTCGTCCGGGTCCGAGGTCAGGTAGCCCGTCCACTGCCAGTGCAGCAGATAGCCGCCGACGAGGAGCACGACGAGCACTGCCCCGACCGGCGCCAGCACGAGGGCGTACCGGTGGCGCCGCCGGAGGGGACGTCTGCGGGCCGCACGGCGGGAGGCAGCGGGCATCGGTCGGGCTCCTCTCTTCCTCGCCGTGGCCGCTCCCCCTCAGACCCCCCGGCCCGATCGTTCAGCACCGCCCCCCGCAGCGCCAGAGCCCGGATGAGCCATTCTCTGACGACCCGGTCGACCGCTCACACGTCGTCCGGCGCCGGACGCGCGAAGGTCCGGTCGAGGAGCCGCTGCACCCCCAGCAGAACCACTACGGCGGTGCCACCGATGAGCAGGGCGCCGGACAGGAACGCCACCGGGGGTCCCAGCACGCTCTCCCGCAACGGGGCGAGGGACGCCAGCACGAACACCGTGACCGCACCCAGGCCCAGCAACCCTGCGGCGAGGACCGCCAGCCACCGCGCCGCCCGGGGACCGCGTCCGTCCCGCCCCTCCGCGGATCGCCGACCCCCGGACGCGGGGTCGAGCAGAGCGACGACGGCCGCGGCGGCGCTCGCCCACAGTCCCACCAGGAGGAAAGCCGCCATCGAGTCGCCCGCCCGGTGCCACCCGGCGGACATCGTGGCGAGGGCGGCCAGCACCGCGAAGCCGCCGCCCGCCGAGGCCGTCACCGAGCGCCACCGGCGCGGCAGCACGAACAGCAGCGCGACCACGGCGGAGAACGCGGCCGTGGTGTGCCCGCTGGGCAGGCTGTTGAGCGTCGCCGGGGCGATCTCGTCGAGTCCGACGTCCGGCCGGGTCAGCACGACCCTCTTCAGCAGCGCGGCCGAGCCGTTCGCCCCGAGCAGCACGGCGACCGCGGCCAGGCCCGGGAGGCGCAGCAGCCGGACCAGGGCGATGACGGCGATCATCGTGGCCGCACCCAGCAGCGAGGCCGCGGACACGATGTTGAGGACCGGGTCGAGCACGCGACCGAGCCAGGTGTCGGTCAGCAGCGCCCCCCGCAGGGAGACGTCGCTGACCGAGCGACCGGGAACGGTGCGGACGGTCACGTAGTACACCAGGACGAACCCGGCCGCGAAGACCAGCCAGGTCACGGCGTACGGCACCAGGAGCCTGCGCCGGATCTCGACCGGCCGCGATGTCGTCACCCGGTCATGCTGCCACGCGCTGCGACGCGGGACCCTGCTCGGGCCCAGACCCCCCGAACGGGGGATGGCCGGGCTGTGGTCGGTTCCGTAGTTTGCCGTGGTATGACCCTTCAGACACCCACCCTCCTGGCCCGTGACGAGGGCGACCACTACCACTTCCTGGACAACCTGTTCACGGCCAAGGTGACCGGACAGATGTCCAACGGAGTGCTCTCGGTGATGGAGTTCGTCGGACCGAAGAACTTCGGACCACCGCTGCACCGCCACGACAGGGAGGACGAGCTCTTCTACGTCGTCGAGGGCGAGGTGTGGTTCTCCTGTGCGGGCGTGGAGGCCGTCCACCACGAGGGCGCGCTCGCGTGGCTGCCGCGCGGGATCCCTCACCAGTTCCAGATCCTCTCCGACACCGCCCGGGTCCTGCAGATGACCACGCCCGCGCAGTTCGAGCGCTTCGTCGCCACGCTCGGCCGGCCGGCGCCGAGCCCGGTGCTTCCCGAGCCCGAGGAGATCGACCCCGCGCACGTCGCCCGGGTGTGCGCGGACTTCGACATCGAGGTGCTGGGGCCGCCACCGCCGGTGCGCTGACCCGGCGAGGTCCTCAGGCCGACGCGGCGGCCGCGACCAGCAGCCAGGCGACCTCGGGCCTGCGGATGTCGGAGTGCGCTCCGGCGAACGCGTCCTGCCGCCAATTGTTGATCACCGCGGTGCCGTCGACGCCGTAGAAGTGTCCCGGGACGAAGGCGTAGTCCGCACCGTGGGCGAGCAGGTCGCAGGTCTCCAGCGGGTCGACCGCCTGGAAGCCGTCCGCGCCGAGCCCGCCCCAGCGGCTGACGTCCGGCCGGTCCTGGTTGTCCTGACGCGCGAGGGCGGAGGCGAGCGGGTACCACCGGCCCACTGCGAAGTCGTGAGTGCTGTGCGTGGCCACCAGCGGGCCGTGCACCCGGTCGGCGACGTCACGCAGAGCACCGACGGCCCCGAAGGGGTTGTCCTTCGCGACGGAGAACGCGTAGTGGGAGAACGCGGCCTGGACGAGCACCAGCGACGCCACCGGGCTGGACGCCGCCGACGGGATGCCGGACAGCGTGAACGCCACCAGCCGGCCTCCGAAGCTGTGCCCGACCAGGTGCACGCGGATCTGCGGCGACCGGTCGTGCAGTGCGCTGAGCAGCGGCCCGAGCCCGTCCTTGCCGACCTTCCCGGCCCGTGCCTTCATCAGGTAGTACGACGCAACGCGGAGCACGTCCTTGGCGCCCCGCCACACGTTCCGGAAGGTGTCCTGGAGCCCCTGGGCCGAGCCGCCGGACGCCGGGCCACCGAAGCGGCCGGCGATGAAGGCGTAGTCCCGGGCCGGGTCGTCGCTGGCGAGCAGGGCCAGCTCGCCGCGGTCCTCGTCGGTCACGGCGGTCGGCTCGGGGAGCAGCCGCTGCAACAGGTCGTGGAACTCCGCGAGCCGGGCCTGCTGTCGCTCCTCGGGCTCCTGTCCACCCGCGGCCGCGGCCGCGCCCTCGTCGATGAGCTGCCCCAGCCGGTCGACGGCCGTGCGCGCCTCGTCGTCGAAGGAGTCCCGCAGGGTCTGCGCGAGCTGTGTCCCGGTGAGCTGCTGGTCCGCGGACACCGCAGCGGCGGCGGGCGGTGCCGAGCTCTGCGCGTCGCCCCCGCCGGCCAGGTCGGCGCCGGACGCCGGCCGGTCGGGGAACCACAGCGCCGGCCAGTGCACGCCGACGAAGCCCACGCTGCCCAGACCGCTCGCCGCGGGCAGCGCCTGTGAGACCAGGGACCCGAGGCTCTGGTACAGGTCCTCGGCGTCGGCCTCGCCGGTGTTCCAACCGTGGCTGAGCACGAACAGCTCCCGCACCCCGGAGGCCGCCACCTCGTCGAGGAAGGCCTGCTGGTCCGGGCTCCTCAGCACGGCGTCAGCGGTGAAGTCCAGCGTCCAGTAGGGCCGCCCTGCGAGCTGCTCCATCGGGGTTCCTCTCCTCGGCGTCTTCGGCACCTACACGTTCGCGAGCATCCGCATCAGGTCGACCAGCCCCGCGCCCTGCGCGTACCGCTCGCGTCCCAGGTCCGTCGCACAGCCCACCAGCAGGTCCTTCACCTCGCGCGGTCGACCGATGAACTCGGGCCGGGACGACAGGAAGGCCGCCAGCACCCCGGACACGTGCGGTGCTGCCATCGAGGTGCCCGACAGCTCGGCGTAGCCGACCTCGTGACCGTCGGACGGCGCCGGAGGGAGCCCGGCCCGCGCCCGGACGCTGCCCGCGGCCGCCGACGTGATCCACTCCCCCGGGGCCACGACGTCCGGCTTCATCCGGCCGTCGAGGGTCGGCCCCTTGCTCGAGGTCCACGTGACGCCGAACGCGTGCGGGGCCTCCCGGTGGGTCGACCCCACCGCGATGCAGTTCTGGGCGTGCGCGGGCTCGGTGATCGACCCGAGCGCGGCCAGCGCGTTGGCGGGGTCCCGGTCGTAGCCCGCGCCGGAGTTGCCCGCGGACACCACCACCAGCACCCCGGTGTCCACCAGCTGGTCGACCGCCTGGGACAGCGGCGAACGCCCGGCCGCGTAGTGGGTCGGGTCCCAGGCGCAGCCGAGACTGATGTTCACCCCGTGGATGCGCAGGACGGAGCGGTCGACGTTCACCTCGCTGCGGATGTAGTCCAGAGCGGCGATCAGGGCCGACGAGGCCGTGACGTAGTCCCCCTGCGCGTTCTGCCTCAGCACCTTCAGGCTGACCAGCTCGCAGTCCGGTGCCATCCCGGACAGCCGGGCGACGCGGGCGCGCGGCACGTACCCGCCGCCGGCCGGCGGTTCGCCGGAGGCGGCGACGACCGGCTCCGTCCCCTCGGGCGTGCAGCCCGAGATGATCCCGGCGACGTGCGTGCCGTGCCCCTGCTCGTCGACCAGCGGCGCGGGCTCGCCGACGTCGTCGACGCCCTTCAGCTGCACCAGTGCGCGGAAGTCGCGATGCAGGCCCGCGGTGCGGCTCGACGACAGCGCGTCCGGGCCGGCTCCCTGGTTCTCCCGGCCGATCTCGAGGTGGGAGAAGTGCGCATGCCCGGCCTGGATGCCGGAGTCCAGGACGGCCCACACGATGCCCCGCCCGCGGGCGTTGTACGAGCGCCAGGCGGCGTCCGCCTTCACCGTGGGTGCGGACCTGTCGATCTGTGGCAACAGCTCGTAGTCGGGCCACACCTTGAACACGAGCGGAGGGTGTCCCTGCGCCGCGGCCTGGCTCCGGTCCCGCTCGACCAGGGCGTGCAGCTGCACACGGGTGAGCACGCACTGGTACAGCTTGGGCGTCACGCGACGCAGGCCCGCTGGCACCCGCGGCTCGGTGACGGTCGGACCGCTGTCACCGACCGGCCGCTTCTCGCCCGCCCACTGCTCGTAGTCGTGCTCCCACAGCCCCTCCAGGAACGCGGTGGCGACGGCGGAGAGGCCGCCGGGGTAGAGCACGTTGAGCTCCACCAGCGCCGGGACCCGCTCGACCAGCAGCGGCGAGTCCTCGCTCAGCCCGGGGGGAAGCGCAAGGTCACCGATCAGCGGCGACACCGCTCTGCTGGAAGGCTCGTACGACATGGGCATCCCCCGTCGGTCGGACCACGAGTCCCTAGCCAGGCTAGGCGGAGCGCGCGCCGTCCTGAATAGCGCGTTGTGACTAGACGCCGGTGCCGGCCTGCGACGCGCGACCGCCGGCGGCCCGTGCGAGGCGTCGTGGACAGCGTCGTACGACGAGAGCACTATCGACATACCCGCGTGAATCTCCAAGCGGGCTTGGATCCTCTCGAAGAGCGGAGGTCGCATGGCTGAGCAGCCGAGCACGGGACCGGCGCGGAACAAGCGCATCTGGGCCCAGGACGTCAAGGTCAGCGCCGACATGTTGCAGGCGCGGTTGAACGCGCTGGTCGCCGCGCGCACCGAGACGTCGGGCGCCGAGGCCGCACTGGAGAAGGGGGCTCGCGAGCTGCTGGAGGCATCCCGCAACGCCGCGCTGCGACGAGACCCGCTGCCCGGACGGGTGAGCAACTGGTGGCGGGGCACGCTGGTCGAGGCGGCCTACCAGAACCTGCACGCCGCTGAGTGCCTGATGGCCGGGCTCTACGACACCGACGACGTCGAGGCAGAGATCCCGGAAGCGGTGGCCCGCGTGGAGTCGGGACTCGAGCGGGACGACCCACGGCGGATCGCGGCGCTGGAGCTGCTCGAGGACACCCCGCGCGACCCGCGCCGACGGACCAAGCTGCGCAAGGCGATCGAGGTGGGCTTCAACGCCGCCGACTCCGAGTACTCACGGCTGCGGAGCTTCCGCAACGCGGTGGTGGGCAGTGCGCTGACGCTCATCGTCCTGCTCGTCATCTTCATCAGCTTCGTGGCGACCAACCCCGCCGACGTGCCGTTCTGCTTCACCCCGGGCGGGAAGCAGCCGGTCTGCCCGTCGGGAGGCCAGACGCCCACCGGCCATGACATCCTGGCGATCGCGCTGCTGGGCGTGCTCGGGGGGCTCCTGTCCACGATCGTGTCGATCCGCAACATGCACGGCACCTCCCTGGCCTACGACGTGCCCCAGGCACTGGCCCTGCTGAAGATCCCGCTGGGCGCCCTGAGCGCGATCGGCGGCCTCCTCGTCATCCGCGGGGACTTCATCCCCGGCTTCTCCGACCTCGACTCGCAGCAGCAGATCCTTGCGTACGCCTTCGCCTTCGGGGTCGCCCAGCAGCTCCTGATCGGGCTCATCGACAAGCGTGCCCGCAGCCTCCTGCAGTCGGCCCCGGGCAAGTCCAGCACCAGCCCGCGACCGCTACGCACCACGACCCCGGGCCGGGGTGAGACCACCATCGCCGTTCCGGTGACCACACCGGCGCCACGACGGCGGCGGAGCCGGCTCCGCCGGGCGGTGGTCGCCCTGCGCGAGCCGTCCGGGACCTCGGACGACTCCGCCCAGCGGTGACGCCGTCAAGTGACCAGTTCGGGCTATTGCCCTGTGTGTACGCGAAGAACGAGTATCGAAGGACGGTAAAGGCACCTTTGTGGAGGCATCGATCCGGGGGGGACGGCATGGCGAGCAACTCCTACCGGCAGGGCCCGCTGTGGCGCGTGCTGACCGCCGTCTCCGAGCAGCTGGACCACCGCAAGGGCTGGGACCGGCTCCCCGTCCCGCTGGCACTCGCGGTCCTGATCGGGATCCGCACCAAGCTGCGCCAGGACAACCTCGTCGACACCGACACCCTGCCGGCCGTCGACCCGCCGGCTGTCCCGCCGGCCGACGCCGCCCAGCGCACGCAGCGACGGCCGGACGGCAGCTGGAACGACCTGTCGTCCCCGACGATGGGAATGGCCGGCACCCGGTTCGGGCGCAACATCCCCCTGGACCGCATCCCGGCGTCTGGTCCCGACGTGGTCCTGGGCAGTCCCAGTCCGCGGGAGGTCAGCCGGCGCCTGATGACCCGGCACGAGCTCGACGCCGCCGTCGGCGCCAACTCGCTGGCGGCGGCCTGGCTGCAGTTCATGATCCACGACTGGTTCAGCCACGGGAAGAGCCCGAAGGAGGACCCGTGGACCATCGACCTGGTCGACGACGACCCGTGGCCGCAGCGGCCGATGACCATCCCCCGCACGATGGACGACCCGACGCGCCCGCCGGGGTCCACCGCCCCGCAGACCCGGGTCAACGTGCTCACCCACTGGTGGGACGGGTCGCAGGTCTACGGCGACAGCGGGGAGGCAGCCGACGCCCGGCGCAGCCACGTCGACGGCAGGCTGCGCGTCAACGACGACGGCTCTCTCCCGTGGCCGACCGAGCCGGACCAGGACCCCTCGAGAGTGCCTGGGTTCTGGGCCGGGATGGCGATGCTCATCACCTTGTTCAGCCGCGAGCACAACGCGATCTGTGACCACCTGAAAGCGGCGTACCCCACCTGGGGTGACGAGGAGCTCTTCCAGCGGGCGCGCCTGGTGAACTCGGCGCTCCTCGCGAAGATCCACACCGTCGAGTGGACCCCGGCGGTGATCAGCCATCCGGTGACGGTGATCGGCCTGCGCGCCAACTGGTACGGGATCGCGGGCGAGCGGCTGCACCGGCTGCTGGGCCGGCTCAGCCCCAGCGAGGTGCTCAGCGGCATCCCCGGCACGCACGCGGACCACTACGGCGTCCCGTTCTCACTGACCGAGGACTTCGTGGCCGTGTACCGGATGCATCCGCTGCTGCGCGACGACTGGAGCCTGCGCCGGGCTGCGGACGACACGACCGTGCGGGACTGCACGTTCCGGGAGCTCGACCGGTCCCGCAGCCCTCTCGGTGCTGGGCGAGGTCCCGCTGCTCGACCTCTTCTACTCCTTCGGGACCCAGCCTCCGGGCCTGGTGAGCCTGCACAACTACCCCCGCTTCATGCAGGAGTTCGAACGTCCCGACGGAAAGCTCCAGGACCTCGCGGCCACCGACATCCTGAGGTCCCGGGAGCTGGGTGTCCCGCGCTACAACGAGTTCCGTCGGCTGCTGCACCTCGAGCCCGTCGCGACGTTCGAGGAGCTCGCCGACAGACCGGAGTGGGCGGGCGAGATCCGCGACCTCTACGAGGGTGACATCGAGAAGGTCGACCTGCTGGTCGGGATGTACGCCGAGACCCGGCCGCGGGGCTTCGTCTTCAGCGACACGGCCTTCCGCATCTTCGTGCTGATGGCCTCGCGTCGGCTCAACAGCGACCGGTTCTTCACCGACCACTTCACCGCGGACGTGTACACCCAGCCGGGCATGGACTGGCTGACCGCGAGCTCGATGAAGACGGTGCTGCTGCGGCACCTGCCGGGCCTCCTCCCGGCGGTCCAGGACGTGCCGAACGCGTTCGCCGCCTGGCGGCGCACGGCGGGCCCTGATCCCGAACGTCCCTGACGACAGATGGCACGAGTGGTCCATGGCACAGCAACCGACACGAACCTAGGGTGAGAGCGCCGGGCTCGGAGGGGAGATCCGATGGTGGTCAGCGCCGAGGTAGGCAGCAGGGCTGCTCGTACGCTCGCGGTCATCCGACTGGTCAACGGGGCGCTCGGGCTGCTCGTGCCGGGCCTGCTCGTCCGCCGCACGAGTGCGAACCCCCACGACACCGCGCCCTACTACGCCTTCCGGATGTTCGGCATCCGCACGGTGGTCCTCGGCGCCGACCTGCTGCTGCTTCGCGGCGAGGCGCAGCGCCGGGCGCGCAGCGAGGCCGTGCTCATCCACGCGTCCGACACCGTCTGCGCCGCGGTCGGCGCGATCCGGGGTGACCTGCCGGCGAGGGCCGGTCGTCTCACGGTGGCCATCTCGGCGGTCAACACGGTGCTGGCCCTGCTCGCCCGGGAGGCCGCCGTTCCGGACCCGGCGGCGACGGTCCCCCGGGACCCGCCGGGGCGGGGAGCCTGACGATGGCCCTCCGCGGCCGCCTGCTCCGCCGCAGCACCGCTCCCCTGCCCGAGCTCGGGGGACACAGTGCCCTGGTCACCGGCGCGTCGGGAGGGCTCGGCACCGCGATCGCGCGCCGGCTCCACGCGGAGGGCATGCGGCTGGTGCTCAGCGCGCGCCGGACCGCGGTGCTGGCGGAGCTGGCCGAGGAGCTGGGAGCGGCGAGGGTCCTTCCCGCGGACCTGTCGTCCTGCGAGGACGCCGAGCGGCTCGCCGCGGGCGCGGGTGACCCGCAGGTGCTGGTGGCCAACGCCGGCCTGCCCGCGAACGGTGACCTGCTGGGGCTGGGGATCGAGGACATCGCCCGGGCGGTCGACCTCAACGTCCGGGGCACGCTCGTGCTCACCCGGCTGCTACTGCCGGCGATGGTCGAGAGCGGCGCCGGGCACGTGGTCATCATCGGGTCCCTGGCCGGGCTGGCCAGCACCCCGAGATCCTCGGTCTACAACGCCAGCAAGTTCGCCCTGCGAGGGTTCGGCCACGCCCTGCGCGAGGAGCTGCGCGGCACCGGGGTCGGCGTCTCGCTGGTCAGTCCCACGTTCGTCTCGGGTGCGGGCATGTGGGCCGACACCGGCCTGCGGGCCCGACACCCCGAGGTCTCCCCGGAGGCCGTGGCCGCCGCGTGCGTGCGCGCCATCCGCGAGGACCGCGCGGAGCTGCTGGTCGCGCCGGTCGTGCAGCGGGTGGTCGCCCGGATCACCACCGTGCTGCCGGAGCTGATGCAGCCGGTGCTGCGCTCGTCCGTCGTGCCGGAGGAAGCGGTCCTCCGGCAGCGGTCGAGACGATGAAACCTGAGAGGACGAAGGACGACGCCATGAGACAAGCGACCGTGCACAACTGGTTCGGCAGCATCACCTCATCGCCCCGCGTGGTGGCCGAGGTCTCCACGGTCGACGAGATCGTGGATATCCTCACCGACCACGAGCGCTACCCGAGCCCCGTACGCGCGGTCGGCTCGAACCACTCGACCACCGCCTGCGGCGTCGCCGACGAGGGCACCCTGATCGTGATGCGGGGCATGGACCGGATCGTCGAGATCCGCGACGACACCGTCACCGTCCAGGCCGGCGCCCTCTACATCGACGTCAACCAGGAGCTCCGGCGGCACCGGCTGCAGTTCTTCGTCAACGTGGAGCTGGGGAACCTGACCATCGGCAGCGCAGCCACCGGGGGCACCAAGGACGCCTCCATGGCCGGCGAGTTCGGCCAGATCGCGTCGTACGCCGTGGGACTGAAGATGGTGCTGCCGAACGGCGACCTGCTGGAGGTCACCGAGGAGGACCCCGAGCTGCTCCAGGTCGCCCGGTCGAGCTACGGCCTGTTCGGGGTCGTCTACGAGGCGACCTTCCGGGTGCGGCCGCTGGCGGCCATGCAGGTGCACCACGAGACCTTCACCCTCGAGCAGTTCGCGCGCAGGCTCCCCGAGCTGCGCGAGCGGGGCGACTCGCTGATGCTCTACATCAACCCCTTCCAGGACAGCATCACCATCGAGTTCCGCCGCTACCACGGCCTCGACTCCCCCGACGACCTGACCGACTGGCAGTGGCGGCTGCGCAACTACGTGTGGAGCCACATGGCCCCGCTCTACGCGCACTGGGTCACCCGGCTCGTGCCCTGGCGAGCGGTGCGGTCCGCGCTGATCGACCTCTACAACCGGCTGATCGTGCTGGCACTGCTGTACGTCGTCCGGGGCCGGTCGACGCTGCCGCAGGCGCAGCAGATCCGCTACCCCGTGGTCTCCGACAACTCGCGCTACACCTTCAGCATCTGGGCGTTCCCCGAGGACCGCTACCTGGAGTGCCTCCGGCGCTACTTCGAGTTCTCCCGGGAGTACTACGAGCGCACCGGCTACCGGATCAACCTGCTCAGCGTCGGCTACCGGATCCTGGAGGACCGCAGCTCGCTGTTCTCCTACAGCTACGACGGGACCGTGATCACCTTCGACCCGGTGTCCACCGGCACCGCCGGCTGGGAGCCGTTCCTGCGGGCGTACAACGACCTCTGCAGCGAGCTCGGCGGCGTGCCGCTGTTCAACCAGACCAACCTGCTCACCCGCGCCCAGGTCGACCGCGCCTTCGGCGACCGGATCGCCCAGTTCGACCTGCACCGGCAGAAGTTCGACCCGACGGACCGGCTCCTCAACGACTTCTTCCGGGACCTCGTGGCAGAGGCCGGCAGCCACCGGAGCGGTCATGTCGAGTGACACCAAGGCGATCGCGATGAGCTACTTCGACGAGCTCACCAACAAGCAGGACGTCGGGTTCGTCGACCACCTGTTCAGCGAGTCGATCGCCTTCCACGATCCCGCCATCGTGCCGGACGGGCTCGCCGAGGGCCGCGAGGAGGTCAAGCGCTTCTTCTCGGTGTTCTTCCACGCGTTCCCGGACGTGCACTTCACCCTGCACGACTTCTTCGGGGAGGACGAGCGGGTCGCCATCCGGTTCACCTGGACCGGGACGCACCGGGCCAGGTTCCTGGGCCTGGAGATCAGCGAGCGACACGTCTCGGTGCCCGGCATCGACATCTTCCACATCGTCAACGGCAGGATCGTCGAGGTCCGGGTGGCGTTCGACCGGTTCCAGCTCGTCCAGCAGCTGGGCGGGATCACGAACCCCGTCTAGCGGGAGAGGAACGGTCGCCCATGCCGCACCAGGTAGCACTGACGATCTGTGCGACCGTCCGCTCCGAGCGGCTGGCGGACCTGCACGCCGTGGTCGACGGCATGGGCCGCGACGGCAGCCGCCGGCCGCTGGTCCCGTTCGCCGCGTTGCCGGAGACGCACTTCGCACGGCTGGTCGTCCTGGACGAAGCCGGCCCCGGCGTCCCCGACTCGGCCAGCCTGGTGCTGACGCTCGACTGCGACTCACCGGCACGCCGGCGTCTGCGGGAGCTGGTCGCAGCTCTCCGGAGCCGGGCTGGACGAGCTGTTCGGCCACTGTGTCGGCTACCCGTCCGCGCCCACCCCGAGGAGGCGACTGACCTACCTGCGGGCCCGGCTGCGCACGTCCGAGGTGTTCTACGTGCACGCGGTGGGTCGCACGCTGGCGACGATCCGCGACGAGGCCCGGCTGCGCGAGGCGGTGGAGGAGTGGGTGGACCGCAACGCCGACGACCTCGCCGGGCAGTCCCCCGAGCGGGTCCGCGCCTCCCTTCGCGGGTACGTCGCCTCCGAACCGTCCCTGCGCTGGGCGCTGCATCCCGCCGCGCGTCCCGACCGGCTCTTCCGGATCCGGGAGGGCCTGCACAAGATCGCCGTGCCGGTGCTGCTGCTGGTGGTGGCGCCGGTCCTGGTCCCGGCGCTGCTGCTGTGGCTGCTGGCGCTGCGCAGGCACGAGATCCTCGACCCCGCGCCCACGATGCCGCTCGACCAGCGACGCATGAGGGCGCTCGGCGACCTGGAGGACTACGGCGTGCAGAACGCCTTCACCAGCATCGCGCCGGTGAAGCCGGGACGCTTCTGGCGGCTCTCCTCGGCGATGTCCCTGCTGGTCGCCAACTACACCTCCCGTCATGTCTTCACCCGGGGCAGCCTCTCGGGGCTGACCACCGTGCACTTCGCCCGGTTCATGCGCTTCGGCCCCGAGCACGCGATGCTCTTCACGAGCTACTACGACGGCAGCCTCGAGAGCTACAACAACGACTTCGTCGACCAGGTCGCATGGGTGCTGAACACCGTCTTCGGAACCGAGGAGGGCTATCCGCGGACCCGCTGGCTGGTCCGCGGCGGGGCGCACAGCGAGGGCGGGTTCAAGGCCTTCATCCGCGGCCACCAGGTGCCCACCCCGGTCTGGTACTCGGCGTACCCCGACCTGGCCGCGGTCACCATCGACCAGAACTCCCGGTTCCGTGCAGGCCTCGTCGGCGACCTCGGCGGTCAGGAGGTGGCGGCGTGGCTGCGGATCCTGTGACCTCCCGCCGGGCGGAGCCGGTCGACGGAGCCGACGTACAGGCCCTGGTGCTGCAGGGGTACGGCCGGCTGCGGGCCGCGGCGTACGTCCTGCTCGGCGTCAGTGCCCCTGCGGCCGCGCGCCGCTGGCTCGCGGACCTGCTGCCCGAGGTGAGCACCGGGCCCGGCCGACCCGGCGGCGACGCGGTCAACGTCGCCGTCACCGCGTCCGGGCTCTCCCGGCTGGGGCTCCCGGACGCGACGCTCTCCGGGTTCTCGCTGGAGTTCCTGGAGGGCATGACCAGCCCGCACCGCAGCCGGCTGCTGGGTGACCTGGGCGCCGCCGCGCCCCAGCACTGGGCGTGGGGCGCCCCGCAGGGACCACCGGTCGACCTCATGCTGCTCGTGTTCACCCTCGACGAGGAGACGCTGGAGCGGCGCCTGGAGGAGCACCGGCGGCGGGCCGAGGAGCACGGCCTGCAGGTGCTGCGCACCCTGTCCACGCACGACCTGGGCCGGGACGAGCACTTCGGGTTCCGGGACGGGCTGTCGCAGCCGGTGATCGCCGGACAGCGCGGCGGCGCCGCGATGCACACCGTCCGCCCAGGGGAGTTCCTGCTCGGCTACCGCAACGAGCACGACGAGCTGCCGCGCACCCCGCTGGTCGACCCCGCCGACGATCCCGGGGACGTGCTCGGTGCCGACGTGGCCGGCTCCCCCCGCAAGGACCTCGGCCGCAACGGCAGCTACCTGGTGGCGCGCTCGCTGAGCCAGGACGTGGGCGGCTTCTGGGGGTTCCTGGACCAGGCGACCCGGCACCCGGACGGCAGCAGCGACCCCGAGGCCCGCACCGCGCTCGCCGCGCGGATGGTCGGCCGGTGGCCCAGCGGCGCGCCGTTGACCAGGACCCCGGACCGGGACCGGCCGGAGCTGGCGGAGGACAACGACTTCGGGTACGACGCCGACGACCGGGCCGGGCTGCACTGTCCGATCGGCGCGCACGTACGGCGCACCAACCCCCGCGACTCGCTGCCGCCTCGTCCCGGGACGCCGGCGTCCCTCGCCGTCAACCGTCGACACCGGCTGCTGCGGCGCGGACGTCCCTACGGCCCCCCGGTGGACCTCGAGACCGCCCTGCGGGCCGGGCCGGGCTCCGACGACGTACGCGGGCTGCACTTCCTGGCCGTCTGCGCCGACATCGCTCGGCAGTTCGAGTTCGTCACCCACACCTGGGCTCTGAACCCGCACTTCGCGGGACTGTACGACGACGCCGACCCGCTGCTCAGCGGCCACCAGGCGCAGGGCACCCACTTCACCGTCCAGGCGACACCGCTGCGCCGCCGCGTCGGCGACGTCCCAGCGTTCGTGACCGTGCGGGGCGGCGCGTACTTCTTCCTGCCCGGGATCCGCGCGCTCCGCTACCTGTCCCGGCTCGGTGAGCACGGCTAGCCCGGGCGGCTAGAGCCAGCTCTCCTCGACATCGAGCAGCAGCGTGTCGCCGCTGTCCAGCAGGTCGAACATCGCGACGGTACGCGGCAGCTCGTGGGTCAGGAAGTAGCGGGCGGCGGCACGCTTGCCGTCGTAGAAGTCTCCGGTCCCGGCCCCCACGGCGAGGAGCTGCTCCAGCCACATCCAGGCGACCACCACGTGCCCGGCCGCCTCCAGGTAGGTGGTGGCGTTGGCCAGGGCCCGGGCGGGGTCGCCCGACGACCACACGGTGTGCGTGCTGCCGACCAGCCGGGCCCGGGCGGCGTCGAGCCGGGCCGCCAGTTCCTCGTGCCGGCCGGCCGCCCGGGCCACGGTGTCCCGGATCGCAGCATCCAGGGCCGCCAGCCCGGCTCCGCCGCTCATCACCACCTTGCGGCCGAGCAGGTCCTGGGCCTGGATGCCGTGGGTGCCCTCGTGGATCGCGTTGAGCCGGTTGTCGCGGTAGAGCTGCTCGACCGGGTAGTCGCGGGTATAGCCGTAGCCGCCGTGCACCTGGATCGCGAGGTCGTTGGCGGCCAGGCACCATTGCGACGGCCAGCTCTTCACGACCGGGGTCAGCACGTCGAGCAGCAGAGCCGCCTCGGTCCGAGCCTGCTCGGTCCCGGCGGTCTGCTGCTCGTCGAAGAGCCGCGCCGCGTACAGCACCAGCGCCAGGCCGCCCTCGACGTAGCTCTTGGAGGCCAGCAGCATCCGCCGTACGTCGGCGTGCTGCACGATCGGCACGGGTGCCGCGGCGGGATCCTTCGCTCCGGGCGGACGTCCCTGGATGCGCGAGCGCGCGTAGGCGAGCGCGTGCAGGTAGCCCCGGTAGCCGAGCGCCACCGCACCGGCCCCGACCCCGATCCGCGCCTCGTTCATCATGTGGAACATGTAGGCCAGTCCCTGGCCCTCTTCGCCGACTAGCGACCCGACCGCTCCGGGGAGGCCACCGGGCGTGTGCCGACCCTCCCCGAAGCCGAGCACGGCGTTGGTGGTGCCCCGGTAGCCCATCTTGTGGTTCAGCCCGGCCAGCGAGACGTCGTTGCGCTCGGCGAGCGACCCGTCGTCGGCGACCAGGTGCTTGGGCACCACGAACAGCGACAGCCCCTTGACCCCGGGCCCCGCCCCCTCCACGCGTGCCAGCACCAGGTGCACGATGTTCTCGCTCAGCTCGTGCTCCCCGCCGGAGATCCACATCTTGCTGCCGTACAGCCGGTAGCCGCCGCCCTCCGAGCGGACCGCGCGGGTGGTCACGTCCGCAAGCGAGGAGCCGGCCTGCGGCTCGGAGAGGCACATGGTGCCGAAGAAGCGACCCTCGAGCATCGGCCGAACGTAGCGCTCGACCTGCCCGGAGGAGCCGTGGGCCACCAGCAGGTTCGCGTTCGCCATGGTCAGCATGGGGTACGCCGCGGTGGCGATGTTCGCGGCCTGGAACCACGCGAAGCAGGCGCTGTGCACGACGTGCGGGAGCGCGATGCCACCCAGGCTCTCGTCCATCGCCCCGGCCAGCAGCCCGGACCCGGCGAAGTCGGCGAGCGCCTCGCCCACCTCGGGGATCATCGTGACCCGCTCCCCGTCGAAGGCAGGCTCGCTGCGGTCGCTCGCGGCGTAGTGCGGCGCGAACCGCTGCTCGGCCAAGGTCTGCGAGAGCCCGAGCGCCGCGTCGAAGGTCTCGCGGCTGTGCGAGGAGAACCGCCCACGGGACGTCAGCGACTCGACGTCGAGCCACTCGTGCAGCAGGAACGCCAGGTCCCGCTCGGAGAGGAGCAGCGAGGGCATCAGGACTCGGCGATCGACTTCAGCCGGGCGAGGGTGCGCGGGATCCCCGCGAGCGCCGCCTCGGTCCGCTCGGCGATCTCGGCCGGGGCGCGGTCGCCGTACTTGGCCTGGAACATCTCGATGCCCGCCGGCAGGAACTCCCACGTCTCGGTGAGCCGGGTGCCGGCCTGGTCGGGGGCGAAGGTGTAGCCCCAGCGCACGAACGACCCACCGACGACGAAGGCGAACTCCCGCCCGCGGTCGGCGACCACGACCTGGGACCGGGTCTCCCAGGTGCGGTCCGGCTGCTCGTTGCGGCCGGTGAACCAGGCGCCGACCCGGCCGGCCTCGGCGGGCTCGTCCCACCAGCAGCCGGTGCACACGGGGCTCCACTCGCCGGTCCTCCCGACGTCGACGACCAGGTCGTAGAGCTCGTCGGCCGACGCCGCGACGACGACCGACTCCTGGTGGCTCAGGCTCTGTGTCTCACTCATCTCCCTAGCCTCGCAGACCGCCCTCGGCGGCTGTGCGGGGGTGACCCGCTGACGCGGCCGTCCCCGGGGTGGCGGGCTCAGCGGACGGTGAGCCAGCGACCCATCAGCGTCCCACTCTGCTCGACCAGCACGCCGAGCTCCAGCGCCACGTCGGCGTCCTGCCCCACGGCGATCCGTGGGTGGTCGCCGGCGAGCAGCCGCGGCACCACGGAGACGCACATCTCGTCGACCACTCCGGCCGCCAGCAGGTCGGCCAGCAGGCTCGGACCACCCTCCCCCAGCAGGCTCCGGAAGCCGCGGGCGAGCAGCTCCTGGCGCATCGCGGCGAGGTCCACCTCGTCGTCACCCGCCACGATCACCTGGGCACCGCCGAGCGCCTGTCGGCTGGCGGACAGCTCCTCCGCCTGGCCACGGGTGACCAGCAGCACCCGTCCCTCGGGGGCGTCGCGCAGCCCCTCGGGCACCTGGCCCCGGCGGCTGACCAGGACGATCGGCACGTCGGCCGGGCCGTAGCCCTCGCTGCGCGCGGTGCCCGCCCCGACGACGATGGCGTCGGCCTGGGCGCGCAACGTGTCGAAGACCCGCTTGTCGCCCGGGTTGTTGATGTCCCCGCTCTTGCCGCTGCCGCCGGTCGCGGAGCCGTCCAGGCTGGACACCATGTTCACGCGCAGCCACGGCAGGCTCGGGGGCGCGTAGAGCCGCCGCAGCCGCTGGTCGTCGACCTCGCCGTCGAGCGGCGCGCCGGTCAGCTCGTCGATCAGGACCCGCACGTCCACCTCACCACCCAGTACCGCACTCCGTAGGGGTCGTCAGCGTAGGTGAGCCTCGCGGACACCTCGCCCTCGGCCAGGTCGCCGAGCGCCTGCCAGGCCGGGACGTCGTGCGCCCACAGCTCGGCGCCGAGGTCCCGGTCCAGTCGCCGCAGCGCGCCCCCGTCGCCGGTGCGCAACGCCGTCTCGATGGCCTCGTCGAAGCCGAACGAGCGCTGGTCGAGGTGCCCGGGTGCCTTCTCGCTGCGCGTGGCCGACCCGTTCGCCAGCACCAGCAGGCCGTCCACGTCCGCCGGCACGTCGTCGCCGGGGACCACCGACACCTCGACGTTGCCCGTGAAGCCGGCCTCGGCCAGCAGGTGTGCCGCCACCCTCGACCCGGCGGGCTCCGAGACCCCGCGGCCGCGGTTGTCGTCCCGGGCGCCGACGGTCACCACCCTGACCCGCTCCGGGTGCCGGTCGACGAGCCAGGCCGTGGCCGCCCGGCAGGCCGACCGGAGCTCGGCGACCGGGTCGTCGGTCCCGGCGTACGCCGGCAGCAGCGCCGGCGTGGGCGGCACCACCACCACGTCGCGGCTCATGCCAGCCCCCGGATGGCGCGCCGGGGCGGGCGTCGTCCCGCGATCGAGGACACCATGTCCACCACCTGTCTGGTCTCGAGGACCTCGTGCACCCGAAAGATCCTCGCGCCCGCGAGTGCGCACACCGCCGTCGCGGCCAGCGTCCCCGTCAGCCGCTGTCCGACGGGCAGGTCGAGCGTCTCGCCCACGAAGTCCTTGTTGGACAGGGAGACCAGCACCGGCCAGCCGGTTGCGGTCATCTCGCCCAGGCGCCGGGTCAGCTCGAGGGAGTGGAAGGTGTTCTTGCCGAAGTCATGAGCCGGGTCGATGACCACCCCGCGCGGGTCGACCCCCGCGGCGACGGCGCGCTCGGCGTAGGCCGTCGTGTCGGCGATCGCCGAGGCGACCACGTCGGCGTACTCGATCCGGAAGGGCCGGGTCCGGGGGGTCACGCCCCCCGTGTGCGTGCAGATCAGGCCGGCTCCGAACTCGGCGGCGACGTCGACCAGGGTCGGGTCCGCGCCACCCCACGCGTCGTTGAGCACGTCGGCGCCCTCGGCGCAGACGGCCCGGCCCACCTCGCTGCGCCAGGTGTCCACGCTGATCACCAGGTCGGGGTAGGCGGACCGCACCCGGGCCACGAAGCCGACCACCCGCCGCCGCTCCTCGGTGACGTCGATCTCGACGCCCGGCGCGGCCTTGATCCCCCCGATGTCGACGATCTCGGCCCCCTCGTCCACGACCTCGGCGACGCGGGCGAAGGCCTGGTCCTCGGCCCAGGTGGCCCCGCGGTCGTAGAACGAGTCGGGGGTGCGGTTGACGATCGCCATCATCAGCGTGGCGTCGTCGGGGAACTGGTGCCGTCCGAGCGCGAGGGTCATGCTCCTCCTTCGATGTACGAGGCGGCTGGAGGCCGCTCGGCGACGGGGACGTCGCGGGTCACCGGCGCGACGCGACCCGCCTCGTGGTGGTACTGGCGCAGCGGGACCGGGCCCGTCGGCGCCCCGGTCACCGGGCGGCCGCCGTGGCTGCGCCGCTCGGCCGCGGCCAGGATCTGGGTGGCCATCGCGCCCAGGTCCCGCAACGCCTGGTGTCGATGGGCGCGCCGGCCGAGGTCCACCTGCGCGATGGCGTCCGCGCCGAGGGCAACGGCGGTGTCGACCAGCGCGGCCAGCTCCACCGCGTAGCCCGTCGGGACGTGCAGGCTGGCGAAGTGCCGGCGCCGCACCGCCCACTCGCCGGCGAGCGGCTGCACCAGACCGGCGAGCTCGGGGAAGAGCAATGCGATCAACGGCCGCGCCACCAGCTCGGTGACCCGGCCGCCCTCGAAGGCGTCCGTGTCCGCCGCGCGGTCCGCCCCCAGCAGCGGGCGCTCGTAGAAGCCCTTGACCAGCGACACGCCCGGGTCGGTGAGCAGCGGGCCGAGCAGCCCCGGCACGAAGTGCGTGTCCCAGTCCAGCAGGTCCGCATCCATGAAGACCAGCACGTCTCCGGTGGTCACGAACAGCGACTTCCACATCGCCTCGCCCTTGCCCGGCGCGGTCCCCAGGTCGGAGCGGATCTCGGCGGCCCGGTGCACCACCGCCCCTGCGTCCTCGGCGACCGCGTAGGTCTCGTCGGTGGAGTCGGAGTCCACGACGACGACCTCGTCGAGCAGCGCGGTGGTGTCCATCAGGGTCTGCCGGACCTTGCCGACGACGGCTCCGACGGTCGCGGCCTCGTTGCGGGCCGGCACCACCAGGCTGACCCGGTGACCGGAGCGGGCCTTGGCCGCGAGCAGCTCCTCGAGCGTCCAGTCCCGCCAGTGGTGGCTCCGGCGCACGAACCAGTCGTCGGTCCGGCTGGTGTCCACGGGTGGGCCTCTCGCTCAGACAGTCGGGGCGGCAGCGAAGGCGCGCCTCGACCGAGGCTAGCCGCTCCCTGGGCGGCGGGACCCGCGGACGGCGGGCCGCAGGTCAGACGTCGCTCACCCGGACGCCGGCGTGCGCCTGGTAGCGACGGTTGATGCTGATCAGGTTCGCCGTCAGCGCCTCCACCTGGTGGGCGTTGCGCAGCCTGCCGCCGTACACCCCTCGGACGCCGGGGATCGTCTCGGCGAGGGCCTGGACGAGGTCGGTGGCCGCCCGCTCCTCTCCGAGCACCAGGACGTCGGTGCCCACCGAGGTCACCTCGGGGTCCTCCAGCAGGACGGCGCTGACGTGGTGGAACGCCGCCACCACCGTGCTCCCGGGCAGCAGGGCCGCCGCCTGCTGGGCGGCGGACCCCTCCTCGACGGCGAGGGCGAAGGCGCCCTTGCGGTCGAAGCCGAGCGGGTTCACGCAGTCGACCACGATCTTGCCGGCCAGCACCGGCGCGAGCTCCGCGAGCAGCTCGCGGTGGCCGTCCCAGGGGACCGCGACGACCACGACGTCACCGGCGGCGGCGGCCGCGGCGTTGTCCGCGCCGGACAGGGTGCCGGACGCGGTGCCGGCGGTTCCCGCCAGCTCGGCCGCCACCGTCCCGGCGCGGTCCGCGCTACGGCTGCCCACCACCACCGTGAGACCCGCTGCTGCGAATCGTCGGGCCAGGCCCCGGCCCTGCGGACCGGTCCCCCCCAGGACCGCGACGGTCAGCCCCGCGAGCGGGTGGTCCTCGGCGGTCCCGGACGGTCCGGCGGTGGGGCGCTCGGTCATCGGCGGTGCTCCTTCGGTCGACCGGCGCGCGTCGCGCCTGGTGGTCGGTGTCCCGCTCACGGTAGTGACCGTCGTCGGCGGCTGCACCGGCCCCCTGCACCGGTCCCCTGCGCGAACCCGCTTCCGGGCTCAGCCCTCACACCGGGACGGGGCCGTAGGTCGTCGACCGCTGCCGCGCCGGTCGACCGGCCAGGGCCGCCATCGCCTCGAGCTCGGCGACCTCCTTGCGGGAGCCGTTCGTCGACCCGGCCATCCGGCTGATCGTCTCCTCCATCAGGGTGCCCCCGAGGTCGTTCACACCGCCGCGGAGCACCTGGGTGCAGGTCTCCGGCCCGAGCTTGACCCACGAGCACTGGATGTTGCGCACCAGCCCGTGCAGCATGATCCGGGCCACCGCGTGCACGGCCCGGTTGTCGCGGACGGTCGGCCCGGGGCGGGCGACGCCGGCCAGGTAGATCGGGCTGGACTGGTGCACGAACGGCAGCGGCACGAACTCGGTGAAGCCGCCGGTGTCGCGCTGGATGTCGGCGAGCGTGCGCAGGTGGGTCACCCAGTGACCGGGATGGTCCACGTGCCCGTACATCATCGTGCTGGTGGTCGGCAGCCCCACCTGGTGCGCGGTCGTGACGACCTCCACCCAGCGGCTGGTGGGCAGCTTGCCCTTGGTCAGGATCCAGCGGACGTCGTCGTCGAGGATCTCGGCGGCCGTGCCCGGCAGCGAGTCCACGCCGGCCTCATGGGCGGCGACCAGGAAGTCGCGCACCGACAGGCCGGTGCGCGCCACCCCGTTCATCACCTCCATCGGGCTGAACGCATGCAGGTGCAAGGTCGGAGCGGCCTGCTTGACGGCGCGGGCGAGGTCGAAGTACGCCGTCCCCGGCAGCTCGGGGTCGATGCCGCCTTGCATGCAGACCTCCGTCGCCCCGGCCGCGACGGCGGCCACCGCGCGAGCGGCGATCTCGTGCAGGGACAGCGTGTAGGCGTCGGCGTCGGTCTTGCGCTGGGCGAAGGCGCAGAACCGGCACCCGGTGTAGCAGATGTTGGTGAAGTTGATGTTCCGGTTCACGACGTAGGTGACCTCGTCACCCACGGCGTCCCGCCGCAGGTCGTCGGCCAGCGCGCACACCACCTCCAGCTCCGGCCCCTCGGCCGCGGTCATCAGCGCCAGCGCGTGCGCGTGCGAGAGGCCGGACGGGTCCCGCTCGGCGGCCGCCAGCGCCGCGGACACGTCCGCGTGCAGCCGCTGCGGGGCCGGTCCCGCCTGCACCGCCTCGCGCAGGACGGACCAGTCGCCGTACACGTCCTCGAAGTCGCCGCGTCGGTCCCGGGTGCGCCCGGTGGTGTCGATGGAGGCGTGCAGGTCGGTGCGACCGGAGTCCTGCCAGCCGCCGTCCGGCTCCTGCCAGGGTCGTCCGACCGCGCGCGCGGACTGATCGGCCAGACCGTCCGGGCCGCGCAGGGCGTCGACGTGCCCCTGCAGGCGCGGGTCCAGCCAGGGGACGTCGAGGTACGGCGGGTGGGCGGTCAGCCGCTCCCGGAGCGCGAACCCGGCGTCCACGCACAGCGCTGTGAGCTGGTCGACCTGCGGCCACGGTCGTTCCGGGTTGACGTGGTCCGGCGTCACCGGGCTGATCCCCCCGAAGTCGTCGACGCCGGCGTCGAGCAGGGCCCGGCACTCCTCGAGGTCCACCAGGTTCGGCGGGGCCTGGACCCGCATCGCCGGCCCCATCAGGACCCGGGTGGTGGCCACCGCGGCGAGGTACTCCTCGAGCCCGACGTCCTCGACGTGCCGCATGGCGGTGTCCGGCTTGGCGCGGAAGCTCTGGACGATCACCTCCTGGATCCCGCCGTAGGCACGGGCGATCCGGCGCAGCTGCAGGATGGAGTCGGCGCGCTCGGCGAGGTCCTCGCCGATGCCGACCAGCAACCCGGTGGTGAACGGCACGTTGAGCCGCCCGGCGTCCTCCAGCACCCGCAGCCGCACCTCGGGGTCCTTGTCGGGGCTGCCGTGATGCGGCTGCCCCTTCAGCTCGAACAGCCGCCGTGAGGTGGTCTCCAGCATCATCCCCATCGAGGGGGCGACCGGCTTGAGCCGCGACATCTCGGACCAGCTCATCACGCCCGGGTTGAGGTGCGGAAGCAGTCCGGTCTCCTCCAGCACCCGCACCGCCATCGCCCGGACGTACTCCAGCGTGGAGTCGTACCCGGCCTCCTCCAACCACGCCCTCGCCTCGGGCCACCGGTCCTCCGGGCGGTCCCCGAGGGTGAACAGGGCCTCCTTGCAGCCCGCCGCCGCGCCCTCGCGGGCGATCGCCAGCACCTCGTCCGGGCTGAGGAACGGCGACTCCACCCGGCCAGGCACGGTCACGAACGTGCAGTAGTGGCAGCGGTCCCGGCACAACCGGGTCAGCGGCACGAACACCTTGCGCGAGTACGTGACGACGCCGTCGCGGCCGACTGCCGCCAGGCCCGCGTCCCGCACCCGGCGGGCCACCACCATCAGCCGTGCGAGGCCCTCCCCTCGCGCCGCGAGCAGCGCCTCGGCCTCGCGGGCGTCGATCGACCGGCCCGCCTCCGCGCGGGTGACCGCACGCGCGACCTCGCGTTGCGTGGGCATGCCTGGCTCCGTCTCCGCTACTCGTGCCACCCGGGGTGGGAGGGGCCCAGCCTGCCTGACGCCGTCCGTCCGGGCCGACGCGGCCCCGGCCAGGGCTCAGTCGTCGCCCCGGCGGCGCCGCTCGATCCGGACCAGGACCTCCCCCACCGACCCGAGGAGCATCCCCAGGCTGCCGATGACGAACAGCCAGATGCCCAGCGTCTTGGTGGTCTCCCAGAAGAACATCACGCTGCCGGCGAAGAACAGCGTGTTGCCGACCAGGCCGAGGGCTAGGTGCGCCCACGGAAAGTCCCGCAGCGCGGTCCCGATCCAGCGTTGCTCGCGGCTGGTGGTGTGCTCGCTACTCGTGGTCGACATGCTCGGTCACCTTCCCGGTGGGCTCTGGTCCGACGGCTCCCTGTGCCCGATCGGGGACGTGTCAAGCGGTGGGGTCGAGCCTCGCCCAGACCGCGCCGACGTCCAGGACGATCCCGGTCTCTCGCTCGGAGACCTCCCAGAGCGTGTCGATCGAGCGCTGGTTGCGTGAGCGACCGACCAGGGGACGGCGTACCGGAGGACCGAAGTTCCCGAACCGTGGCGCGTAGAGCTGCCCCCCGCGGGCCGCCGGGTCCGTGGCGGCACGGAGCTGCGGGAGGGCTCCCGACGCGGCCGACATCCCGGTGCGTGCGGCCAGCAGGTGGAAGAACTTGGCCACCGGGGCCCCGCCGGACTCCTGGACGGTGACCGCCTGCAGGTTGGTGTCGGACAGCCCCGGGTGCGCCACCAGCGAGCTCGCCCGCACCCCGGCGGCCGCGCACTGCTGCTGCAGGCCCAGGGTGAAGTGCAGGTTCGCGAGCTTGGACTGGCCGTACGCCGACCAGGCGCCGTACTTTCCCCGCAGGTGCGGGTCGTCGCGGTCCACGGGGCGCCCTGCGTGCCGCGCGGTGCTGGTGACGTTCACGACCCGGGCGGCGTCCGCGCGCAGGAGCGCCGGCAGCAGCATGGCGGTGAGGGCGAAGTGCCCGAGGTGGTTGACCCCCAGCTGCATCTCGAAGCCGTCCTCGGTCCGCTGCTCGGGCACCGCCATCACCCCGGCGTTGTTGACCAGCAGGTCGAGCCGCTCGGTGCCCGCCAGGAACGCCTCGGCGAAGCCCCGCACGGAGGCTAGTGAGGCCAGGTCGAGGGCGGCGACCCGGACGGCCGCGTCGGGCACCGTGGCGCGCACGTCGGCCTCGGCCGCGGCGGCCTTCTCGGCGTTGCGCGCAGCCATCACCACCTCGGCGCCCGCTCTGGCCAGCTCGCGAGCGGTCTCGAGCCCGAGACCCCCGTTGGCGCCGGTGACCACCGCGACCCTGCCGTGCAGGCCGGGGATGTCGGATGCGGTCCAGCTCATGGTCGCGTCTCCTCGTTCGGGTGGCCCCCTCCCGACGCTAGCGGATCCGCTCCCCGGTCGCGGTCACCAGGTTGCCGGCCCCGAGACACCGGACCCGGACCCGCCGTCCGACCGGCTGCTCGCCGGCCAGCAGCGCCAGCATCTCCTCGTCGCCCTCGACGGTCCGGGCCACGAAGCGACGGCCGTTGGACTCGAGGCGGCCGACGACGATCCCGGTCCGGCCGCCGTCCCGGTCGTGCTGCACGGTCCAGGTCTCGACGGTGGCCCACCCGTCCGCCCGCTCCGCCGTCGCAACAGCCGGCCACCCGTCGATCTCCGCCTGCACCCGGCCGCTCTCGTCCTCCGTCCACGGCGTGGGCTGCGTGGAGTAGACCCCCACCGAGTACTTGCTGAGGAGGCCGCCGTTCGCGCCCACCAGGCCGTGCGACCCGGGCGTCGACCGCGCCCGCTGCACGGTCTCGGCGATGGCGTGCATCGAGTAGTCGTTGCCCGCCCCGCCGAAGAACGGCAGGCCACCGGTGAGGGTGAGCCCGCGCGGGTCGTCGGCGTGCAGCTCGAAGGCGTCGCAGAGGTTCAGCACCGCCACCGGGAAGCAGCTGTAGAGGTCGAGGGTGCGCATCGCCCCCAGGTGGCGTCCGGCCACGTCGAGGGCGTGCCGGACCGCCAGGACGGCGGCCGGGCTCCGACCGAGGTCCGCGCGATCCATCAGCTCCCGCTCACGCAGGTCCGCGTGCCCGTGCTGGAAGACCCAGCGGTCCTCGGGCACCCCGAGCCGGCGGGCCGCGGCGACGGAGACCAGCAGCGCCGCGGCGCCCTGGTTGACCTTGTCCCGGGCCACGAGGAAGCGGACGTAGGGGTCCGCGACGGGCCGGTTGCGGTCGCTGGGCGTCACCAGCTCGTGCGCGCTGCGCTCGACGGGAGCCGCGGCGTGCGGGTTGCCGGCGGCCACCGTCGTGAAGGGGGCGAACAGCCTGCCCATGGCGGTGGCGTACTCCGCCCGGCTCAGCCCGAGGCGGGCGCGGCGGGCGTTCTCGAAGAGCGCGTACATGCCTGGTACGTCGGCGGGCCCGGCCGCGGCGAAGCCGGCCGGGACCAGTTCGTGCAGGCCGGGACCGCGGTCCTCGAGGCTGCCGCCGGGGTGCTCGGTCCAGTCCGGCGGATCCTGCGCCCCGGCGAGTGCCAGGGCGGTGGAGATCGCCTCGCCGCCGACGACCAGCGCGACCTCGCTGCCGCCGCCCGCGATCGTCCGGGCCATCTCGGTGACCAGGTGCTGCGGGCTCTGTCCACCTGCCACCTCGAGGATCGCGCGGGTGGGGGCGGCGCCGACGCGACGGGCGACCGAGCGTGGGAAGTTGTCGGACCGGCCCAGCGGCGACCACGTGCCGGGAAGCGAGAGCTCGAGCTGTCGCACGCCGGCGACGGTGTCGATCGCCGCCGCCAGGGCGACCGGGTCGGCACCGGAGTCCTCCAGCGCCCTCCGGGCGGCCTCCGCGCCCAGCTGCGCCGGTGACCCGGCCCGGTAGCCGGGCTCGCCGAGCCGCTCCGAGGACTGGCCCACCCCCACGACCACCGGCGTGCGGGGGTCGAGCCGGTCGGCGTACGGCCACCGCCCGGGTCCGTACGCGCGGGTCATCGTCGCCCGGTCCGGCTCAGGTGGTGGCGTGGCTCGGTGAGGCGGCCAGCGCGTCGGTCAGCAGAGCCACCAGCGCCTCGAGCTGGACGTCGGCGGAGGAGGAGACCTCTTCGTCCGAGCCGTCGAGCGCCCGGGCCGCGAGCCCGGCCTTGCTGTCGATCAGCTCCGCGATCCTGGTGTCGATGGTCTGCGCGGCGATGATGCGCCACGCGGTGACCGGGTCGGACTGGCCGATGCGGTGCACCCGGTCGATGGCCTGGGTCTGCTCGGCGTCGGTCCAGGACAGCTCCGCCAGCACGACGTTGGAGGCGACCTGCAGGTTCAGGCCGACTCCGGCCGCGGTGAGGGAGCAGACCGCTATCGCCACGTCCGGGTCGTTCACGAACGCGTCGATGTTGCGCTGCCGGGCAGTGCGGGTCTGGTCCCCCCGGATCGAGGAGTACCGGATGCCCCGCTTCGCGAACGTCTCCTCGGCCGCGTCCATCACGTCGACGTGCTTGGCGAAGAAGACGACCTTGCCGACGCTGCGGGCCAGCTGGGCGGCGTAGTCGGCGGCCAGGCCCGCCTTCGCCTGGCCGATCCGCCGCACCATGGTGAAGACGTTCTCGTCCGTGCTGGTCGTGGAGGAGTCCTCGCGCTCCCAGGTGGCGACCCGGCGCACCAGCTCGTGGTCGATGCCCTCGACGACGACCCCGGAACGGCGTCGCTCGAGCGCACCCTCGTACCGGGCGACCATGCGGCGGGCGAGCTCGCGCTCGGCCTCCCGGATGGACCGGCCCACCGCGTCGTCGAGCTCCACCGGCAGGTCGGCGATCCGGCGCGCCGGGATGTCGGCGGCCACGTCGACCTTGCGACGGCGCACGATGCCCATGTCGACCACGCAGCTGCGGGCGGCACGGTAGAACCCCGGGTCGGTGGGCGTCAGCCCGGTCTCCTCCAGGGACTCCATCAACCGGGCGAGCGGCATCTTGTCGTCGATCCAGCCGAGGAACTGCCAGATGCTCCGGAAGTCCTCGATGTCGTTGATCAGCGGCGTGCCGGTGAGAGCCATCAGCAGCGGCCGGCTGACCCGCGCCCGGATGCTCTCGGAGAGCTGCAGCACGTGCTGCGAGCGCTGGGACGACCGGTTCTTGATGAAGTGCGCCTCGTCGACGACCATGCCGCGGAAGCCGAGGTCGCCCAGCCAGCCGACGTGCCGGTCCAGGACCTCGTAGTTCACCACCACGATGTCGGCGAAGCCGTCGATGCTGTCGCCGTTGCCGTGGATCACGGTGGCCGGGTGCCGCGGCGTCCAGAGCTCCGCCTCGCGCGCCCAGTTGGTCTTGACGACGTTCGGGACGACCACCAGCAGCGGGTAGGCGTTGGCCGCCTCGGCGGCCAGCAGCGCCTGCGCGGTCTTCCCGAGGCCCGGCTCGTCGGCCAGCAGGAAGGTCCGGTGCCCGTCCCCCGCGGCGGCCACGAGCTGCGCCTGGTGCGGCATCAGCTCCAGTCCGTTGCGGGCCCGCCCGGCGCTCGGGTCCGGCAGCGCCATGCAGGCCGAGGAGCCGCTGCCGACGTACTCGAAGGAGTTGAACAGCGGACCGAGCAGCTCCCACCCGGCGAGTCGGCGCGGGCTGGCCTTGCTCTGCTGGGCCGCACTGAAGTCGGGGGCCAGGAAGGGATTGGCGAGCTGCCGGGAGACGACCGACTGCGGGACCACCTGGCGCTGGGTCGCCGCGGTCGGCGCGGGCCGCGCGGCCGCCGGCTCCTCCGGGGGCACGTCGAGGCCGGCCTCCTCCAGCATCCGGCGCTTGAGCAGCGTGGCGGCGTCGGAGAGGACCGCGTCCTCCGCGAGCAGCACCAGCAGCGAGGTGTCCCGGGTGGCCGTCTTCGCGAGGATCGTGGCGACCCCGTCCAGCCGTTTGAGCTGCTCGGCCCGGCGGGCCTCACCGGCGGCCTCGTCGGCCTTGATCCGGGCTCGCTCCTCGCGCACCAGCAGGGCCACGACCTGGAACTTCGTGCGCACCGAGCCGGCCACCGGTCCTCGCTGGACGGCGCCCTCGACCTCCCGGACCGCACGGGCCAGCACCGGGATGATGCCGTCGTTGTCGTGGTTGCGGACCTGGCGCTGGTTGCGCGGGGCGGTCCGGCGAGCGCCTGACTGGCGCTGGCCTCGTCGAGCCACAGACTCCTCCTCTGGAGTGCTCGGCCACGCGTGCCGCACGACCCGGCGGCGGAGCACCGGTGCGCGGTCCCCGCAGCCGCGGAGATGAACGCCCTGCGAAGCGAGCCGTGGATGACCGCCCCGTCAGCGAGTGGTGCCCGCGGGTCTACGAGAGACCCCGCGGAGGACCGGACGATCCGCCCGCACCGTGGCACCTACGGCCCCCCGAGGGCGGCCGCCGCACCGACCACCACGCTGACGTCGTCACCAAGGACGAATGGCATCGCTGTGGGTCGGGTGCACCGCCATCGTACCGCGTGCCGGCGTGCGCCGCCGCATCCTCGTCAGGTGGCGTCCAGCACGAGCTCCGAGCGCGCCGGGGCGGGTGGGCGCCACGGGTCCCCGGTCACCAGGTCGAGGTGCGCGCGGCCCGGCCCGGTCACCAGGAGCACGACCACGTTGGGAGCGCCCTCGGGGGCCAGCACGGTGCCCAGGGTGGTGAGCACCGCGGAGGTGAAGGAGCCCAGCAGCCGCACCACCTCCGCACCGTCGGTGACCGTGCCGCCGGAGGCGTGCACCCGGAGCAGGTCCCCCACCCGGACGTGCAGGACCTGCGGAAGACCCTCCGGGCGCGACGGGTCCAGGTCGACGAGCCGGCCCACCTAGGGCGCCTGCGCCCCGGACGCACCCGGCACCGGCTACCTCACGGCCTGGGTCGGGGCGGCCGCCGCCTCCTGGGGAGGCGTGCGCTGCGCGGGTGGCACCCCGACGGTGCGCGGGTAGATCAGTGCCGCGAACGCCAGGTCCGTCACGTTGACGTCGGTGCCGCCACGGATCGGCTGCCCGTCGACGGTGATCGAGCCCGGCAGCTGGTAGCACATGATCGAGTCCTGGTCCGGCGGCGTCGCGTAGATGGAGGCGTCGTCGAGTGGGGTGAGCACCTGCTGGTCGACCTCCTGCCGGTTCCAGCCCTGCGTGGCCAGGAAGTACGCGTACGCCTTCTGCGGGTCGATCCGCGCTACCAGCTCGCGGCGCATGTGCTCGTGCGGGAAGCCCAGCGTGTGGCCGGTCTCGTGCCGCACGACGCGGTGGTACTCCGACTCGGGCGTGTCCATGCTGAAGCCCTCGAGGTTCATCGTCTGCTGGTCCTGCGGGATCAGGTGGATGTCCGTGCCCAGGTAGGACCAGTAGCCCCCCGGCGAGAGGGAGATGCGCACGTCGCCGCCGGCGTCGGTCTCGACGAACGAGATGCCGCCGACCTCCGCCCAGACGTTCATGTGCCCCAGGATCCGCGCCCGCAGGTCCTGGTCCCGGTCCTCGGTGAAGCTGACCGAGAGCTGGCGCGGCTGGGGCCCCCAGTACTTGCTGGTGAGCAGCGCGATGTGCTGCGGCTCGAGCGCGCCCATCAGCCCCTGGCCGCCCGGTGCCCGCATGGGCGCGTTGACGGGGTTGACCCGGACCGCGTGCGCGGCGGCCTCGGCGAGCCGGTCGTCCGGCAGGGTCCTGATCGTGCAGCTGAGCTCCTGGTCCGGTGTCTCCATGCTGTCCTCCTCACGAGGGTGATCCGGGTCGGCGGCGTCGCTCAGGCCCTGATCCACGTTCCTCCGGTCGGGGGGCCGGGCCCATAGCCAGTTGGGGCTAGTCCCGCCCGGCGTGTGCGCGCCCCAGCCGACGGTGGCCGGCCCTGGTCAGGGACGGGCCGCGCGGACCCAGCCCTGGAACCCGTCGACCAGGTCGGTGGCGCGCGACAGGCCCAGCTGTCGCAGCGACGCCGCGGCCAGGCTGGAGCTGAACCCCTCGTTGCACACGACGATGACCCGGCGGGTCGGGTCGCCGGCCTCCGCGAGCCGGTGCGGGCAGGTCGGGTCCAGCCGCCACTCCAGCACGTTGCGGTCCACCACCACCGCTCCCGGCAGCTCCCCGTCCCGGCGGCGCTGCTCCAGCGGGCGGGTGTCGACCACCAGCGCCCCCGCCTCCACCTCCGCGGCGAGGTCACCGGGCCGCACGCGCTGCATGCCGACGCGCGCCGCCGTGACCAGGCGCTCGACCGCCGTCGCGTCCGGACCCGCGTCGTCGGAGGTGTCCACGGACGACAGCGTACGGCGGGCCGGCAGCCGCCGGCTCAGGTCGAGAGCAGCGCCTGCTCGAGACGAGTCAACACGGACGCCAGCTGCGGCGGCACCGCCGTGTCGTAGGCGACGACACAGGCCCCGGCGTACCGGATCTGGTGGCGTCGGAGGTCGGCGGCCCCTCGCGGACCGGGGAAGTCGTGGTCCTCGCCGAACAGTCCCGATGCCTCCAGGTCGGCTGCCAGCGCCCGGACCTCCTCGTCGTCCCAGTGCGTGCGGGAGCGGGCTCCCCCACGCACCAGGTCGACGGTGCCGTCCTCGTGCACGGCCACGTGGCTCATCTGGTTGGTGTAGCCACCCTCGACGTCGTACTCGCAAAGCACGTGTGGGCGTCCCTTCTCGATGCGGTCCCTGGCGGGAGGTCAGCCGACGCCGACGGCCCGCCAGGCTCCGCGCACGATCTGGGTCGCGCCCTTGTGGACCACTCCGGCCTTCACCAGGATCCGCGCGGACTCGGCCACCTGCACCGCGGCCTGGGCGAACGTCGCCTTCGGCTTGAGGAAGTGCAGGGCGTGGTACCAGATCCGTGCGGCGACCAGCGTGTCCCCGAGACCGGTCGCGGTCAGGTAGAACGCCCGGTTCGGGATACCGGAGTTGATGTGGACGCCGCCGTTGTCCCCCGTCCCGGTGTAACGGTCCTTGTAGTGGGCCGGCTGCGGGTCCTTGCCCAGGATCGGGTTGTCGTAGGCCGTCCCCGGGTGCCGCATCGACCGCAGCGCCTCGCCGTACAGGTCCGGTCCCATGATCTCGTCCCCGATCAGCCAGTCGGCGTCCGCGGGCCCCTCGCCGTTCGACCACTGGGTGATCGCGGTGCCGAACACGTCGCTGAAGTGCTCGTTGAGAGCCCCGGACTCGTTCTGGTAGATCAGCCCGGAGGTGAACTGGGTGACGCCGTGCGCCAGCTCGTGCGCGACCACGTCGAGCGACCGCGCGAAGCCGGAGAAGATCACGCCGTCCCCGTCCCCGAAGGTCATCTCGTCGCCGTCCCAGAAGGCGTTGTTGAACTTCACGCCGTAGTGCACGTTCAGCACCAGGTCGAGTCCCCGGTTGTCGATCGAGTTCCGGTTGAGCTCCTGCTTGAAGTAGGCGCGCACGACCCCCGCGTTGTCGTAGGCGTTCATCACCTCGACGTCCTTGGTCTCCGGCGACCCCTCGAACCTGACCAGGGTGACCCGCTGGTTCGTGGTGGTGGCGCTGTCGTAGACCTCGCGCCGACTGGTGCCGCTCGGCGCGGGCGCCAGGCCGGGCCCCTCCTCGGCCGCCGCGCGCTCGATCGCGGAGCCCCGTCGCTGGCGCGCGGCGTCGGACAGGTCGATCTGGAACTGGTCTCCCGCGGCGCCGTCCGCGTTGTCTGCCAGCGAGCTCTGCACGTACGGCGGCACGTAGAAGCAGCTGGTGGTTGATGTGTTCATCGAGGTCATCGTCCCCTCCTCAGCGGCGGATCCACTGATCCTTGTCACCATAGGAGAGTCGCGAGCCCTGCGGGAGATACTAGTGATGGCAGGATTCCCCGGGTGACGATCATCGCGGCCGCAGACGGCTCAGCGCTCGGCAACCCTGGTCCCGCCGGCTGGGCGTGGTACGTCGACGACGACTGCTGGGCCGCCGGCGGCTGGGACCACGGCACCAACAACATGGGCGAGCTGACCGCCGTCCTGGACCTGCTCCAGCAGACCGCGCACCTGTCCGAGGACCTGCTCGTGTACTGCGACAGCACCTACGTGATCAACTCGATCACCAAGTGGATGGCGGGATGGAAGCGTCGCGGCTGGAAGAAGGGCGACGGCAAGCCGGTCCTCAACGTGGAGATCATGAAGGCGCTCGACGAGGCGATGACCGGGCGGGCGGTGCGGTTCGAGTGGGTGAAGGGGCACGCCGGTCACGAGCTCAACGAGGCCGCCGACCGGCTGGCCAACGCCGCGGCCCTCTCGTGGCGCGACGGCCGCCCCCCGGCTCCCGGTCCCGGGTTCGCCGGTGCCGCGGTCGCGCACCCCGACGCCCGGCCCGGCCAGGTCGTCGACGAGCCGGACCTGTTCGCCGGCCTCACACCCGAGCCCTCCGACGAGGAGCAGGTGGTGACCCTGGAGCGCTCGCTGCTCACCGACGAGGTGCGCGGCGACCGGGCTTCGGTCGCGGCGCTGCTGCACCCGGACTGGGCCGAGATCGGCCGGTCCGGCAGGCTCTGGGGTCGCGCCGAGCTGCTGGACGTGATCGGCCCGATCGCACCGGTCCGGATGGAGGTGGTGAGCGTCGCCCGGGTCGCCGACGACGCGGTCCTGCTGGTCTGGCGGGCGGTCTGCGACAGCGGGTCGACGCTGCGCAGCTCCTGGTGGGTGCGCACGGTCAGGGGCTGGCAGCAGCGCTTCCACCAGGGCACCGTGGAGGCCTGAGGGATAGGGGATGAAGGATGAGGACTGGGGAATGACGGGTCTGCTGCCGGGCTTCAGCCGGGACGACGTCGTGGCCGGGCCGGACGACGTCCGGCTCCGGGTCGCGGTCGGTGGGCAGGGCCTGCCGCTGCTGCTGCTGCACGGGTTCCCGCAGACCCATCTGACCTGGCACCGGGTGGCGCCGGCGCTCGCGCAGCACTTCACCGTGGTCGCCCCCGACCTGCGCGGCTACGGTGACAGCGACAAGCCGGGCGCGGACCGCCCCGGCACGGACCCGGACCACGTCCGCTACTCGAAGCGGGCGATGGCCGCGGACCAGGTGGCGCTGATGCGCGTCCTCGGGCACGACCGGTTCGCGGTGGTGGGGCACGACCGGGGCGGCCGGGTCGGGCACCGGATGGCGCTGGACCACCCGGACGCGGTGGAGCGCCTCGCGGTGCTCGACATCGCGCCGACGGCGACCATGTACGCCCGCGCGGACGCGGCGTTCGCTCGCAGCTACTTCTGGTGGTTCTTCCTGATCCAGGACCACCCGTTGCCGGAGCGACTGCTCGACAGCGACCCGGACTTCTTCCTCGACACCATGCTCGCAGCGCAGATGAAGGTCGCAGGCGTGGCGCCGGAGGTGCTGGCGGAGTACCGCCGCTGCTGGCGCGACCCCCGCACCCGGCACGCGAACTGCGAGGACTACCGGGCCGCAGCCGGCATCGACCTCGAGCACGACGCGGCGGACGCCTCGGCGCGCGTCGCGGTCCCCCTGCTCGCGCTCTGGGGTGCGCTCGGCACCGTCGGCGCGACGTACGACGTTCTCCAGACCTGGCGGGAGAAGGCGACGGACGTGTCCGGCACCGCACTCCCCTGCGGCCACTGTCCCCAGGAGGAGGTGCCCGAGGAGCTCACCGCGGCGCTGCTCCCGTTCCTGACCGAGAGAGTCGGCTCGTCGCACATTTGATACCCCCGGGTCTCGGTGTACCGGTTGTAGCCTCCACAGGTCGAGCCGAGGACGGACACCTGCACGCTGGTGGCAGCCCTGGGACGGCGCCTCCGCCGCCGGCCTCGACAGCCGCCGTCTACGGGGAGAAGCATGCACATGAAGCTCCTGAGCGCGTCACGACAGGGCCGGAACCGGCTCGGCGTCACCATCGTCACAACAGCGGTCCTCGCTCTGCCCCTGGTGAGCGCCTCCGGCGCCGGTGCCGCTTCAGGCAACGACGTGCCGGTGAGCGTGGACACGCCCTACGTCAAAGCCAACGGACGGGCGCCCTCGCCCGGGGACGCGATCCGGGACTGCGGGACGAACCGTCGCCAGCAGAACGAGCCCACCTCCGCGGTCGACCCGACCAGGGCGACGGTGATCACGTCCGGATCCAACGACTACTGCACCGTCCCGACTGCCGGCGGCACCTGGACCGGCTTCTACCGGTCCGACGACGGGGGCACGAGCTGGACCGGTTCGCTCCTGCCCGGGTATCCGACCGACGACTCCCCGGAGGGCGTCGCCAGCCCGCTCCATCAGAAGGGAATCGTGAACGCCGGGGACCCGGTGCAGGCATGGGACCGTGGCGGCCGATTGTTCTTCATGGGGAACGCCTTCAACCGCGTGGCCCCGCAGAACGGCAGCGTCTGGGTCGCCACCTACGACCAGCACGCCACCCGGTACCTGCGCACCGTCATCGTCGGCGCCGGCACCCCCGCCCCGCAGGGCAAGTTCAACGACAAGACCGCGATCGAGGTGGACCGTGGGCTCGGCAGCCCTCACGCCGGGAACGTGTACGTCGCGTGGAGCGTGTTCCAGGGCAACGGAAACAACGCGATCGTCTTCGCGCGCTCGACGGACCACGGGGCCACGTTCGGTCACCCGACGAAGCTGTCCGAGGGATCCCTGGACAACCAGTTCGCCGACATCGCCGTCACGCGGGACGGCACGGTGTACGTCGCGTGGCGAGGCAGTGTCGGCGGTCGCGCCAACGGCCGACCCGCGATGCTGTACGCCCGCTCGACCGACGGCGGCAGCAGCTTCACCAAGCCGGCAGTCGCCGCCCTCTTCGACGGCTTCGACGCAGCGGACACGGCGGGTAGCCCCGCCGCAGCGGCCACGGCTCACGAAGACGCGTTCGAGCACGCAGACGGTCCGGAGTCGGACGCCGAGCCCACCGCCGCCGGCGACTCCCGCGACTGTGGTTCCGGCCCGTTCGCCTGCCGAAGCGGGTTCACGTTCTTCCGGCACGACAGCCAGCCCCGGATCACCGCGGACCCGGTGGACCCGACGAACACCGTCTACATGGCCTACGACGCGACGGTTCCCGCCACGGAGGTGCCGTCCACGTCGACCTACAACGCCGCCCCGGTGCGCGCGGACGGGACGCTGATGGTCGGCCAGGGCGCGATCTACCTGACCAAGAAGGCCGGATCCTCATCAGGCTGGTCCACGCCGCGCCCGCTCGCGCCGACGCCTCGCGGTCACCAGTTGTTCCCGGACATCAACGCCGACGGGGGCTACCTGTTCGCGATCTGGCACGACAGCCGAAACGACACCGGCTACTCGGTGCAGAATCCCCCCGGCAACGCCTCGGCGACGGATGCGCGAGGCTTCCACCGGGCCAGCCTCGGTCTCGACACCTACGGCGCGTCGTCGGTCGACGGCGGGTCGAGCTGGACCGTCAGGCGGCTCTCGTCCCAGTCGCAGATGCCGAACTACGAGATGTTCGGCGACCGTCGCGTGCCGTTCCACGGCGACTACAACTATGTGTCGAGTGTGGGGAGCTTCGCCTACGGGACCTGGACCGACACGCGCCAGGTGGCCACGGGTGACGACCCGCGCTACGCGGGGGGTGAGGACTTCGACGTGCTGCAGTGCCGGCCCGCCAACCCGGACGGGAGCTACGGGGCGGACAGCTGTCCCAGCGCCGGAGGCCTGGACCAGGACATCTACGGGGCCGCGATGACGAGGTAGCGCCACTGGCTCGACCCCGAGCGAGGGCCCACGTCGCACGCCGGGGTCTGCTGACCGGCACTCCGGTCGCCCTGGGGCATGGACGCCCGGCGCGGTCACGGGCATCCTGTTCGGGAGCCGGACGCCGGTACGCCGGGAGTGACCGAGGGAGACGTGTGCAGACCGAGGCGGCGCATCCGCGGCGGGTCCGGTAGACGCTGATGAGGGGACGTGCCGGCACCCGCGACGGCCGCGCACGCACGTCCACGGGGACCTGGGGAGGTCGCCGGACGCTGCTGTCGGCCGCGGCGGCGAACGCCGCCGCCGGCACGCTGTTCGCCTGGAGCGCGCTGCTGCCCTCGCTGGGCGCGGAGCAGGGCCGCCCCACCGTCGACCTGGGGTCCGTCTTCTCGGTGGCGCTGGTGGCCTTCGCAGGCGCCGCGCTGCTCGGTGGCGGCATGGTCGACCGGCACGGTCCCCGCCGGGTGACCCTGCTGGCTGGGCTCGTCTCCGGCACCGGGCTGGGCGTCGGGGCGCTGGCCGGGAACCTGCTGCTCCTGCACCTGGGGATCGGGGTGCTCTTCGGCCTGGGCAGCGGCCTTGCGTACCTGTCCACCGTCTCCTGGGCGAGCACTCACGAGGGCCCGCACCGGATGTGGGCGGTCGGCGTCGTGGTGGCCGCCTACGCGGCAGGTCCGGTGGCCGCCGCCCCACTGGGTGCTCTCGCCGCGGACCGCTGGGGGCCGGGGGCCGCGCTCGGCGTGGCCGCCGTCGTGGTCGCGGGCGTGATGACGCTGGCCAGCCGGGGCCTGCCCGGACCCGCGGCCCGGGACGGGGGCGCCGCTCGTTCGGTCCCGGCCGAGGGGCCGGCCGGTGGGCCGGCCGGACAGAGCGCCGGTGACCGGTCCCGGAGACGGTCCGGGGGGCCGGTGGGCGACGCTGCGGGGATGGCGACGCTGTGGCTGTTCTCGCTCGGCGCGTTCGTCCCCGGGCTGCTTGGCTTCGCCTACGCGGGAGACATCGCCATCCAGGGCGGCCTGTCCGCGCAGCACGCCGGGGTCGCCGTCGCTGCGATGGCGGTCGCCAACGTGACCGGCCGGCTGCTCGCTGCGGCCCTCGTGCACGCGATCGGGCTGGGCGCGACCCTGGTGACGACGCTCGGCGTCGTGGCACTGGCCCTGACGACGCTGACGTGGCTGCCGGGACCCGTCGGCCTGCTCGCCGGTCTCGGTCTCCTGGGCGGCCAGTACGGCCTGGTGTCGGCGCTGCTGCCGATGGCCACCCGCGAGGTCGCCGCCGAGGGCCGCTTCGCCACCGCCTACGGCCGGGTCTTCTCGTCCTGGGGAGTGGCCGGGCTGCTGGGGCCTGCCCTCGGCGCGGCCCTGTACGACGGGACGAGCGGCTACGCGCGCAGCTTCGCGGCGGCTCTCGCGGCGGTCGCGGTCGCCGCCCTGGCCCTGGCCGGCTACTGGCACCGCGGTCGCGCCGCCCGCCGCCCCTCGCCGTGAGGTGCCCCGTCGCCCGCGCCGTGGGGTGAACGGCGCGGGCGACGGGGTCAGTGCACGTGCGGCGCGCGCGGCGGGACGCGACCGCCGGCCGGGGACCCGCTGCGCCTCGGCTCCCCGGTGCGGGCCCGGTCCACACGCGACCGGTCCGCCGCCGAGGCGGCCGCGAGCACGCCGGAGGTCGAGCGGGTGCCGGGGGCGGTGTAGACCCGCTTCGCGGTCCTCGCACAGCTGGGACAGGCCAGCGGGTCACCGGCCTGCTCCCAGGACCGGCGCTGGTCGAAGCCGCCACAGGTGTCGCAGCTGAACTCGTAGACGGGCACGGGGTCTCCTCTCGGTCGGGCCCGGGACGGAGCGCGGACGGCTGTGGTCCGCGCCCGCGTCACCCCTCGGGCAGGATGTTGCGGTCGAAGATGGACAGCGGGATGCTCACCGACGCCGCCGCGTTCGGGATGTCCACCAGCCCGCCGATGCGTCCCTCGATGGGTGCGGCGCCGAGGAACAGGTAGGCCTGCTCGAAGGTCCAGTCCATCGCGGGCATCAGGTAGTTGATCGCGTTCAGGCACGCCTGCCGGTAGGCCACCGTGGCGTTCAGGTAGTAGTTGCGGCCGTCCTCGACGCTGATTCCCTCGAAGGTGATGAACTCCGAGTAGTTCGGGCCGACCCGGCCGGGCTTGAAGAAGGGCATGTTCGTCTTGTAGCGGTCCATGCCGCCCTTGATCAGGTCGAAGTGCAGGTCGATGAAGCCCGGCATCTCGATGGCACCGCAGAAGGTGATCTCGCCGTCGCCCTGGGCGAAGTGCAGGTCGCCCACGGAGAACAGGCCGCCGGGGACGAAGACCGGCATGTAGACCCGGCTGCCGACGCCGAGGTCCTTGATGTCGACGTTGCCGCCGTGCTCACGCGGCGGGATGGTGCGGCAGGCCTCGGCGGCGACCCGGTCGTGCTCGGCGCCGCTCAGGGTGCCCAGGAGGGCGCCGCTGGCCAGCGGCGGCAGCGCCAGGGCCGGCACCTGCGGGGTCCCGGGGACCCGGCCGTCGTGCGCGGGCACGTCGCCGGTGACCCGGTCGGGGTTGAGGTCGATCAGCGCCTGCTCGCGCCGGTTCCACTCCTGCAGCAGGTCGTGGGAGGGAGCGCACCCGAACAGTCCCGGGTGCGAGTTGCCGATGAACCGGACGCCGGGGACGTGGCGCGAGGTGGTCCACACGCCGTCGAGGTCCCAGATCGCCTTCGACGCCTGCGGCGAGTAGTCGGTGAGGAAGCCGCCGCCGTTCTCCTTGGCGAAGATGCCGGTGTAGCCCCAGGGCTGCTCCTGGAACGGACCCAGGTTGAGGATGTCGACGACCAGCAGGTCACCGGGCTCGGCCCCCTCGATGGCGAAGGGCCCGCTGAGCATGTGACAGGGGTCGATGTCCATGTCGCGGATGTCGTCGGAGCTGTCGTCGTTCCTGACCTGGTTGTCGGTCCAGTCCTTGCACTCGATGCGGTACGAGCCGCCTGGCGCGACCGTGGTGGCGGCCGGGATGTCCGGATGCCAGCGGTTGTGCCCAGGCACCGTCTGGTGTCGCATCGACACGTTCATGTCACGGTTGATCTCGAAGATGACCTCGGGCACGGAACTCTCCATCTGCTGGTCGCCGGGGGGCGAGGGACGGATGGGCACGCTTCCGGATCGCGGCGGTCGGGCGGAGCCGGCGGCTGCGGGCCGAAATATTCCCATCTGGAAGGATCCTGGCGAATCTAGGACCCGCGGGCCACGACCGTCAAGGGTCGGCCGCCGCGGCGCCCCGGTTCTCACAACCGGGTGACGATGTCGAAGTCGCAGCCCTTGGCCTGCGCCAGGTAGACGGCCTGGGCCGCGTTGCGTCCCGAGAAGACCAGCTGCCCCCGGGGTACCTCGAGCACGGCGTCCTCGAGCAGCGCCGAGAAGCGGTCGACACCGAAGCCGCCGGCCTGGCGGGCCAGGGACGCCACCACGTGCACCGCGGCGTAGGTGGACTCGGCGACGGTGTTCAGCGCGGGCGCGTCCGGGCCGTACGCGCCCGCGTAGCGACCCTGGAACTCCAGGGCGCTCGCCGAGACCAGCGATCGGAAGTAGCCTGCCGCTGCGAACAGGCCCCGGGTGGCCTCGGGCCCCGAGGCCATCAGCATGTTCTCCTCCATGAGCGGGCTGAACCGGACGGCCACCCGGTCCAGCTCGCGCTCCACGAACCCGCGGTTGAAGGCCACCCCGTCCTGGCCCGGGAAGAGCATCAGCACCCCCTGGCAGCGGGAGCGCACCACCGCGTCGAGCAGCCGGTCCATCTGCGCCGGCGTCGCGGGCAGCCCCACGAAGCCGCTGCCGTCGACCACCAACCCGTCCTCGTGGGCGAAGCGCACCGCGGCGGCCGCCGTACGCCGGGGCCAGAGGTAGTCGTTGCCGGCCACGAACCAGCGTCGGATCCCGAGCTCGTCGCGCAGCCAGCTCATCGCCGGACGGACCTGCGCGAGCGGCACCTCGCCGGTGCAGAACACGCCGTCGCTGTGCTCACCCCCCTCGTAGAGCGCGGGGTAGACGTAGGGGATCCGGCCGGCCAGCTCCCGCACGACTGCCCGCCGGACCGAGGAGATGTGCCAGCCGGTGACGGCGTCCACGCCGTCGCCGATCGCGGCGCGCAGGGCGGCGACCACGGTCGGCGGTGGACCGCCGCCGTCGATCAGCACCAGCTCCAGCTCGCTGCCGACCAGCCCCTGGTCGGCGTTCACCTCGGCGGCGGCGAGCCGTGCGGCGGCCTCGCAGGATGGTCCGAACAGGCCGGCCGGCCCCTGCCGGGGCACGATGACCGCGACCCGCCGCACCTGCGGATCGGGTCGCCCCGTCGTGTTCCGGTCTGACATGCTTGTCCCGATCAAACCTGAGGGCGGAAGGCGACGGACGATGACGCAGGACGATACCGCAGCGTCGCCGTCCCTGCTCGCCTCGCTGCTCAGCGTCGCCGCCGGCTATGCGGCCCGGGCCGCGGAGCTGCTCGCCGATTGCTCGCTCACCGTCGACCGCTGGCGGGTCCTGGAGCTCGTGGACCGGCGAGCCGGGGTGACCATGAGCAGCCTGGCCAGCGAGCTCGGCGTGCCGTCCTCGACCGCGACCCGCATCGTCGACCACCTGGTCTCCGAGGGCGCGCTGCACCGCGTGGTCGACCGCGCCGACCGCCGCCGGGTGGTCCTCAAGACCACGGAGCGGGGTCGCGCGACCGCGCTCGAGGCGGCGCGGCTGCTGACGCCCCTCGAGTCCGACCTGGCTCGGCTGGTCCCCGGCACCGGCACCGGCACGGCCCGCCCGGCCTGGCCGGCCAACTCCTCCGGATCTCTTGACGGGCTGGCGGCGGCGCTCTACGTTCAGCGGCAGTTGCTTCCGAATGGGAGTAACTGAGGGCGTGCCCTCGGCGCCCGGCACGGCTCGGGCGTGCCGCGACCGGAAGGACGGAGCAGATGCCTGACACCCCCGCCTCCGACAACGAGATCTGCCGGATGGACGCGGTCGCGCTCGCCCGGCTGGTCCGGGACCGGCGCCTGTCCCCCGTCGAGGTCGTCGACGCCGTCCTGGCCCGGATGGAGCGCCTGGAGCCCGAGCTGCACGCGTTCTGCACGCCGACCCCGGACGCGGCCCGCGCCGAGGCCCGCAGGCTCGCGGACCGGCTCGCGAGCGGTGCGGACGTCGGCCCCCTGGCAGGCGTGCCGGTCGGCATCAAGGACCTGGTCGCCACCCGGGGCGTGAGGACGGTCTCCGGGTCGCACGCGTACGCGGACTTCGTGCCCGACGAAGACGACATCGTGGTCGAGCGGCTGAAGGCGGCGGACGCGATCGTCATCGGGAAGACGAACGTCCCCGAGTTCGGCTACAGCGGGGTCGGGCACAACCCGGTCTTCCCCACCACCCGCAACCCGTGGAACACCGACCTGACGTCGGGCGGGTCGAGCGCGGGCTCGGGCGCCGCGGTCGCGAGCGGGATGGGACCGTTCGCGATCGGCAGCGACGGCGGCGGCTCGGTGCGGATCCCCAGCAGCCTCTGCGGCCTGTTCGGCATGAAGGCCTCGATGGGCCGCGTGCCGCTGTACCCGCACACCAAGGACGAGCGCTACCCCGGCGTCTCGAGCTGGGAGTCCCTCGAGCACATCGGACCGATGAGCCGCACCGTGGCCGACGCCGCACTGATGCTCTCGGTGATCGCCGGCCCCGACCAGCGCGACCGCTTCACGCTGCCCACCGCCGACTTCGACTGGACCACGGTCGCGGACGGCGGGATCCGGGGCTGCCGGGTCGCCTTCAGCGCGGACTGGGGCTACGCCGCCGTCGACCCGCAGGTGCGCGAGATCGTCGCCGGGGCGGTGCGCGTGTTCGAGCGGGACCTCGGCTGCACGGTGGAGGTCGCCGACCCCGGATGGGACAACCCGTTCGAGGCGTTCTGGGCGACGGTCGCCAACGAGACGGACCTGCGGGGCATGCGCCGGCTGCTCGACGAGCTCGGCGAGGAGCGGATGAGCCCGCACCTGGTCGGCTTCCTGCGCCGGGAGTGGACGGCGGAGGACTTCACCGACGCGCTGATGGTCCGCAAGCACGTCAACAACACGATGGCCCGCTTCATGCAGGACTACGACCTGCTGCTGACGCCGACGCTCGCCGTACCTGCGTTCGAGGTCGGCATCCAGGGCCCCACGGAGATCGACGCCCGGTCAGTCGCGGACACCGAGTGGCTGCACTTCACCTACCCGCTCAACCTCACCGGCCAGCCCGCGGCCACGGTGCCGGCGGGCTGGACCGTCGAGGGCCTCCCGGTCGGCCTGCAGGTCATCGGACGGCACCTCGACGACGCCCGGGTCCTGCAGGCCTCGGCCGCGTTCGAGACGGCCGCCCCGTGGCGCGACCGGTGGCCCGGCATGCTCGAGACCATGGGACTGTGATCCTGCTCACCCGACCGCCCCACCCCGCCCCAAGGAGACCCGCCCGTGTCTGAGAGTGCGCGCACCACCGGAGCCGACCCCCGGGGCCCGGAGGCCCCGTACCACGTGTACGACCTGGGCGATGTCGTCCTCCAGTCCGGCCAGACGCTGCGGGACGCGAGGCTGGCCTACCAGACCTACGGCACCCTGAACGCCGACCGGTCGAACGCCGTGGTCTACCCGACCTGGTACTCCGGGCGGCACTGGGAGAACGAATGGCTGATCGGTCCCGGACGCGGTCTCGACCCGGAGAAGTACTTCATCATCGTCCCGAACATGCTCGGCAACGGGCTGTCCTCCTCCCCCAGCAACACGCCCGCGCCGGCGAACCAGGCGCGGTTCCCGCAGGTGACCATGTACGACAACGTCTCCTGCCAGCACCGGCTGGTCACCGAGCACCTCGGCATCGAGCGGCTCGAGCTGGTGGTGGGCTGGTCCATGGGGGCGGGGCAGACCTACCAGTGGGCGGTCAGCCATCCCGAGATGGTCAAGCGGATGCTGCCGTTCTGCGGCTCGTCGCGGACCAGCGACCACAACAAGGTGTTCCTCGAGGGCGTCAAGGCGGCGCTCACCACCGACGTGGCGTGGCAGAACGGCTGGTACTCCGAGCAGCCGCAACTCGGCCTGCGAGCGGCGTCCCGGGTGTACGCCGGCTGGGGCTTCTCCCAGGCGTTCTACTGGGACGAGCTGTGGCGCCAGATGGGCTACGCCTCGCTCGAGGACTTCCTGGTCGGCTTCTGGGAGGGCTTCTTCCTCGACGGTCGCGACGCGAACAACCTGCTCACCATGCTGTGGACCTGGCAGAACGCGGACGTCGGGCTGACCCCGGGCATGGACGGCGACACGGTGAAGGCGCTGCAGTCCATCCGGGCCAAGGGTCTGGTGATGCCCGGACACAAGGACCTCTACTTCCCGCCGGAGGACGAGGCCTGGGCCGTGCAGCACATCGCCGACGCGGAGCTGCGTGAGATCCCCGGCGTCTGGGGTCACTTCGCCGGTGGTGGGGCCAACCCGGCTGACATCGACTTCATCGACGCCGCTGTCCAGGAGCTGCTGGCTACGCCGGTCGACTGAGGAGCGCCAGCGCGGCGGCCTCGATCTCCGGCTCGGAGAGCAGCACGTGCCGGGCCGCGTCGCCCAGCGGGATGTAGCTGTCCGCGCTGGTCACCCGGGCGACGCGGCCCTGGAACTGCGCGTCCACCAACGCGGTCACCACCCCCTCCGACACCCCGCCGGAGCGTCGGGTCTCGTCGACCACCAGCACCCGACCGGTGGCCACGGCCTCGCGGAGGAGGTCCGCGACCGGCAGCGGCGCGACCCAGCGCAGGTCCAGCACCCGCGCCTGCACGCCCTGAGCGGCCAGCCGCCGGGCCACGCGCAGGCTCATGGGCACCCCGTTGCCGAAGGTGACGATGGTCAGGTCGCCGCCGTCGCCGTGCAGGCGGGCCCGGCCGAGCGGGACGTGCTGGACCGCCCAGTCCGTGGGCGCGGCGTACGGCGAGAGCCACAGCCCGTCGTCCGGCTCGTGCAGGTCGCGCGTGTGGTAGAGCGCGATCGGCTCCAGGAACACCGACACGGTGCCGTTCACCTTCGCCGCCGCGACGCAGCTGCGCAGCATCGCGGCTGCGTCCTCGGGGCGCGACGGCGAGGCGATCACGAGCCCGGGGACGTCTCGCAGCACGCCGAGCGCGTTGTCGTTGTGGAAGTGTCCGCCGAAGCCGCGCTGGTAGCCGTAGCCGGCGACCCGGACGACCATCGGGTTGACCAGCTGCCCGTCGGAGAAGAACCGCAGGCTCGCCGCCTCGCCGCGCAGCTGGTCCTCGGCGTTGTGCAGGTAGGCCAGGTACTGGATCTCCGGGATCGGCAGCAGCCCGCTGACCCCGGCGCCGAGGGCCAGCCCCAGGACGGACTGCTCGTCGAGCAGCGTGTCGAAGACCCGTGCGCGGCCCAGCCTCCGCGAGAGCCCGCGCGTCACGCCGTACACACCGCCCTTCGTCGCGACGTCCTCACCGAACACCAGCGCCTCCGGATGCCGGGCCAGCACGTCGGCCAGCGTCCGGTTGACCGACTGGGCCAGGGTCAGGGCGCCCTCGTGCTCGGGGAGGTCCCCGTCGAAGACCTCGTCGCGACGCGAGGGGCTCGCCGCACCGGCCGCCACCACCGCCACCGCGTCCGGCTCGGGCGCGGCCAGCGGCGCCACCACCCGCGACCGGCTCCCGAGGCGCGCGAGCCCGGCCACCTCGTCCGCGAGCGCGGCCACCGTGCGCCGCTTGGCCTCGTACAGCCCGAGCACCTCCGCCGCGCTGCAGGTCCCGTTCGCGACCAGCAGCCGGGCCGTGGCGACCAGCGGGTCCCGCTGCTGGTCGGCGAGGATCTCGGCCTGGCTGCGGTACGCCGACTCGACGTCCGACCCCGCGTGCCCCATCAGCCGGACGGTGCGCAGCCGCAGGAACAGCGGACGCCTGTGCCTGCGCACCCAGTCCACCGCCTGCGTCGCGACGGCGAGGGTGTCGGCCAGGTCGCAGCCGTCCGCCTCGGCGTACCCGAGCCCGGGCCGGGCGCCGTAGGCCAGCCGGACCCAGTCCTGGGGGGTCCGGACGCTGATGCCGATCCCGTTGTCCTCGCAGACGAGCAGCAGCGGCACGGGGATGCCCTGATGCGCCGCGTGCACCGCGGCGTTCACCGCCCCGGTGGCCGTCGAGTGGTTCGCGGAGGCGTCCCCGAAGCTGCACACGGTGACGGCGTCGCTCGGCCAGGCCCCGGGGACGCGCAGCCTCGGTGCCCGGTGGGTCGCGAAGGCGACGCCGAGCGCGCGCGGCAGGTGGGAGGCGATCGTCGACGTCTGCGGGAGGACGGCGAGCTTCGTGCTGCCGAAGACCTTGTGCCGGCCGCCCGAGATCGGGTCGGCGGCAGCCGCCACCACGCCCAGCAGCACGTCGCGCAGGACGGAGTCCGAACCCCACTGGCGGGCCCGCTCCAGGAAGAACGCGCCCGACCGGTAGTGCAGCAGGGCGGGGTCGGTGGGCCGGAGCGCCGCCGCGACAGCGGCGTTGCCCTCGTGCCCGGATGACCCGATCGAGTAGAAGCCCCGGCCCTCGCGGCCCAGTCGGCGCGCGGCCAGGTCGAGGTGCCGGCTCCCGAGCTGGGCGTCGAAGAGCTCGAGGCACTGCTGCGGGGCCGGCCCGACCTCCGTGGGCTCGGCCTGGCCCTCCGGATGAGCCATCCCGGTCACCGCGCGCGTGAACAGCTCGTCGAGCGGCTCGGTCATCGCGGTTCTCCCCACGGGCCGGACCCCCGCCTGCACGGCCGGTTCACAGGGTGACCGTCTGGCCGCGCCTGCCGGCCCGCGCCGCGTCGAGCACGGCGAGCGCTGCCGCGGCATCCTGGACCCCGATGCCGACGCTGTTGAAGTAGACGATGTCCGAGGGTGCGGTCCGACCCGGTCTCGCTCCGATGACCACCGCTCCGAGCGGGACCAGCCGGTCCGCGGTGACCACCCCGGCGGCGACCGCGGAGACGACCGGCCCGGCGTGCTCGAGCGCGGTCTCGACGTCGTCCACGACGACGACGGACGCCGTCGTCAGGAGGTCCTGCGGAACCTCGCACCGGTCCGCGGCGAAGGACCCGATGCTGACCACGGTCGCGCCGGGGCGGAGCCACGCCGTCTCCAGCACCGGCACGACGCTGGTCGTGCACGCGACCACCACGTCGCCCGCGCGGACCGCCTCCTCCCCCGACGAGGCCACGACCACCTCGGTGTCCGGACCGAGGTCCAGGTCGTCCGCGAGCGTCTGGGCGTGCGACCGGTGCACGCTCCAGACGTGCACCCGCCGGAGCCGGAGCACCCGTGCGATCGCGCGGACGTGGGCTGCCGCCTGGACCCCCGAGCCGAGGACCGTGAGACTGTCCGATCCGGCGGTGGCCAGAGCCCGGACCGCGACCGCGCTCGCCGCCGACGTGCGGAGCGTGGTCACCGACGTGCCGTCCATGATCGCGACGGGACGACCGTCCGCGCCGTCGAGCACGGCGACCAGCGCGGAGACCGTCGGCAGACCCTGCCGGGAGTTCGCCGGGTTCACGCTGCCGAACTTGCACACCGCGCCCTCCGCCGGCCCGAGCCGCGCCGCGTAGCAGAAGGAGACCGAGTCCTCCGCGCCGTCGATCAGCAGCCGCGGTGGGAGCGCGGCCTCCCCGCGCCCCAGCGCCTCGAAGGCCCGCTGCTGCGACGCGATCGCGAGGTCGACGTCGAGCAGGCTCGCGACGTCGGCGGCCGACAGGACGAGGACGTCGTTCTGGGAGGACACGCGGCACAGCATCTCCCCGGCCCCCCGTCGGCGTCCACCGTCGGCGACTGGTGCGGGGACGGCTCTGCCGCCAGGATGGGACCGCGACACGTCGACGACCCCGAGCCCGGTGAGCGAGGCAGCCCATGACCCGACCCGACCGCGACGTCCCTGCGCGGGCGTCCGTGGTGGTCGTCGGCGGCGGCGTGGTCGGGGTCAGCACGGCGTACCACCTGGCTGCAGCCGGCGTGCCCGACGTGGTGCTCGTCGACCGCGACGCCTTCGGTTCGGGCTCCACCTGCAGGGCGGCCGGGGGCGTGCGGGCCCAGTTCTCGGACCGCACCAACATCGAGCTGGGCCTGCGCAGCCTCCGTGCCTTCGAGACCTTCCGCGACCGGTTCGACCAGGAGATCGACCTGCACCAGGTGGGCTACCTGTTCCTGCTGGACGCGGCCGAGGACGTGGCCGCCTTCGAGCGCAGCGTCACGCTGCAGAACGAGCTCGGCGTCCCCAGCCGGATGCTCTCCGTGGCTGAGGCGAAGCGGCTGTCGCCGCTGGTCGAGACCGACGGGCTGCTGGCCGCGGCCTACTCCCCCACCGACGGGCACTGCACCCCCGAGTCCGTGGTGCTCGGCTACGCGAGGGCCGCTCGCCGACTCGGTGCCCGTCTGGTCAGCCACTGCGCCGTGACCGGTGTCGAGACCGCCGACGGCGGGATCCTCGCCGTGCAGACCGAGGGTGGCCGGATCGAGACCGACACCGTCGTCTGCGCGGCCGGCCCGTGGTCGCGGGGGGTGGCTGCCTGGGTGGGGGTCGACCTGCCGGTGACCCCGCTGCGGCGGCAGATCCTGGTCACCGAGCCGGTGCGGGGGCTCGACCCGCGGACCCCGTTCACGATCGACTTCGGCAGCAGCTACTACTTCCACGGCGAGGGGCAGGGCCTGCTCATCGGGATGTCCGACCCGGACGAGACCCCCGGGTTCAAGCTGACCCGCTCCGAGGATTGGCTGAGCGGTCTGGGCGAGGCGATGCGCCGCCGTACACCGTCCCTGGTCGAGGTCGGGGTCGCCGGCGGATGGGCAGGGCTGTACGAGATGACCCCCGACCACAACGCCCTGATCGGCGAGGCCGACGAGGTCGACCGGTTCCTCTACGCGACCGGGTTCTCGGGGCACGGGTTCCTGATGGGACCGGCTGTCGGGGAGGTCCTGCGCGACCTCTACCTCGGCGAGCGGCCGGTCGTCGACGTCAGCGGACTGCACGCCGGTCGGTTCACCGGCTCCGGGACCCGGCCGGAGCTGAACGTCGTTTGACCGCACGACCCCGCACCCTTCCCCCGAACGTCCCCGAGGAGAGCATCATGGCATCGACCCAGCACACGGTCCCGGACCGCGGCGCCCTGCAGGACCTGGCCCGCACCACCGCGCAACGGTGCGGGGTCGACCCGCAGCTTCTCACCGGCGGCACCACCACCACCTCGCCGGTGAACGGCGAGCCCCTGCACTCGGTGGCCTGGGCGGACGCCCGGTCGGTCGGTGCGGCAGTGGACCGTGCCCACGACTCCTTCCTGCAGTGGCGGACCGTCCCGGCGCCCGTCCGGGGTGCCCTGGTCAAGCGGCTCGGCGAGCTGCTGACCGAGCACAAGCGCGACCTGGCGACCCTGATCACCCTGGAGGTCGGCAAGATCACCTCCGAGGCCCTCGGGGAGGTGCAGGAGATGATCGACATCTGTGACTTCGCGGTCGGCCTCTCGCGTCAGCTCTACGGCCGGACCATGACCTCCGAGCGCCCCGGCCACCGACTGATGGAGACCTGGCACCCGCTCGGGGTGGTCGGCGTCATCAGCGCCTTCAACTTCCCTGCGGCGGTGTGGTCGTGGAACACCGCGATCGCCCTGGTCTGCGGCGACCCGGTGATCTGGAAGCCCTCGGAGGCCGCACCGCTGACCGCGGCCGCCAGCGCCGCGCTGCTGGACCGGGCGATCCGGGAGCAGGAGGCGCCCCGGCACCTCAGCCAGGTGGTCGTGGGCGGCGCCGACGTCGGGCAGGCCCTGGTCGACCACCCTGGCGTGGCGCTGCTCAGCGCCACCGGCTCGACGCGGATGGGACGCGCGGTCGGCCCGCGGGTCGCGGACCGGTTCGGCCGGTCGCTGCTCGAGCTCGGCGGCAACAACGCCGCCGTCGTGGCCCCCTCGGCCGACCTCGACCTCACCACCCGCGGCATCGTCTTCTCCGCGGCCGGCACTGCCGGCCAGCGCTGCACCACGATGCGGCGGGTGATCGCCCACACCAGCGTCGTCGACGAGCTGGTCGACCGGGTCGGCGCCGCCTACGCGCGACTGCCCATCGGCAACCCGCTCGAGGCCGGGACCCTGGTAGGACCCCTGATCCACGACGCTGCCTGGAAGACGATGCAGGACGCGCTCACCGCGGCCACCCATCAGGGCGGCACGGTGCTCGTCGGCGGCGGGCGCCGTCTCGAGGACCAGGCGCCGTTGGCCTACTACGCCGAGCCTGCGCTGGTCCGGCTCGGCACCCAGACCGACGTCGTCCGGCAGGAGACCTTTGCGCCGATCCTCTACGTGATGCCGTACGACGACCTGGCGGACGCGATCGCCATGAACAACGGCGTCCCCCAGGGCCTGTCCTCCAGCATCTTCACCAACGACCAGGCCGAGGCCGAGCGGTTCCTGTCCGCCGAGGGCTCCGACTGCGGGATCGTCAACGTGAACATCGGCACCTCGGGCGCGGAGATCGGCGGCGCCTTCGGCGGGGAGAAGGAGACCGGGGGCGGTCGCGAGTCGGGGTCGGACGCCTGGCGCAGCTACATGCGCCGGGCCACCAACACCGTCAACTACTCCGGCGAGCTGCCTCTCGCCCAGGGGGTCGACTTCGCGGTCTGAGGCGGCGGCCGCGCGATCGAGATGACCCACCTAGGTGATGGTGCGGACAGGTACGGGCGTTGTCTAATGGTAAAGACACCTTTGTGGTCAGCCGGCCAGCTCGCAGGTGTCGGCCGGCGAATCCAGTGGGAGCCGCTGAGGCTGGCGGCAGTCCCGGCGGCGGTGACATGCACCCTTGGCGACGCAGCAGCCGACGGCCGGTCGGAGGGGCGAGCTCGGTTGCGGCGGTCACCGCCGCCGTGCTGCTGTCGGTGCTGTTCCTCGCAGGACCGGCCTCGGCGGTCGTCGGCCCGCTCCGGCTGACCCTCGACCCGCCGTCCGCGGCGCCCGGCGACTCGGTCACCGCGACGGCTGCCGAGCTCGACCGCTGCCTCGCTCCCCGCGCCGTGCCCGGTGCCGTCGCCGGCCCCGGCCCCGGCACGGTCACGTTCACCTGGGACACCGACGACGTGCTCGGCGCGGCCGCGAAGGTCAGCAACGGGCGCGCCTCGGTGACGTTCGTGGTGCCTGAGGGCGCGTCCATCGCGGAACACTCGGTGTCGGTGGTCTGCGACGGCGACCCTGCGATGTCGGTGTCGGCACCCTTCAAGGTCGTGCCGCCGACCACGCCCCCGGTGCCGGTCCCCGACCTGGTGGGGATCTCCCTTGCTGCGGCGGAGGCCAGGATCGCCCGTGCGGACCTGGAGACCGGCGAGGTCACCGGCAGCGGCGACCTGGTGGAGACGCAGTCCCCGGTGGCCGGCTCGAGCGTCGAGACCGGAACAGCGGTCGACCTCGACCTGGGCACCGCCGTCGTGGTCACGGTGGTCGTGCCCGGCATCGTCGGGCTCGAGGTCCCGCAGGCGACCCGCCGGCTCGAGGAGGCGGGCCTGGTGCTGGGAAGTGCCTCGGCCTCGGGAGAGGTGGTCACCAGGCAGAGTCCGACCGCGTTCACCCGCGCGCAGCGAGGATCCGCCGTCGACGTCACGCTCGGCCCCGTCGTCCAGCCGCTCGTCACGGTGCCCGACCTGATCGGCACGGACCTCGCGGACGCGCCGGCTGTGCTGGATGCCCGGGGGCTGACCCTCGGCACGGTGTCCGGCCAGGGCGACGTCGTGCGCGGCCAGCGCCCGCCGCCCGGCGAGCTGGTGCCCCGCCGGACCGCGGTCGCGCTGAGTGTCGAGGCCGGCGTAAAACCTCCCGCCCTTGTCCGCGTCCCGGATCTGGTCGGCGGCACCGCCGACCAGGCGCGCCGCGCTCTCGCCGCGCTCGGCCTGCGGCTGGGCAGCCCCGCGCCGGTGGCCGACCGCCGGGTGCTGGAGCAGGAGCCCGAGGCAGGAGTGCTGGTGCCTGCGGGAACGGCGGTCTCCGTCTCCCTCGAGACCGCGCTCACCCCGGTCGTGCCCACCTCGGGCTCCGGATGGCCCCTCGTCGCCACCCTGTCGGTCGGCGCCCTGGTCCTGCTCGGCGGGGCTGCAGCCACCTCGCAGGTGGTCCGGAACCGCCGGTCCAGGTCCTGGGTGGACGAGCACGTCCGCGTCCGCACCGGCGGTAGCTCACGGCGCGGTCCCAGGGCGACCCGTCGCGACGACCAGCAGCAGGAGCGTGACGTGGTCGTGCGCATCGAGCCTCACCCGGACAGCGGCACCCACACCTTCGAGGAGGTCCCACGATGACCACGGATCCCGGCCCGACGACGGTCCGCTCCCTGCTGTTCGGCAGGACGCCCGGTGACGCCGCCGAGGCGCTGGCGCAGCAGCTCGCCGAGCACGACGTCGCCGCCACCGCACACCGCGGACTCCGGCACCTCACGCGCTCGGGCCGCGAGGCGGTGGACGGCGAGATCGGCAGGGTGACCGCGGACCTCCTGGAGATCGACATCGGTGACGCCCTGGTGGCGGGCTGGTTGCGCTACTCGGTCCTGCGGGCCGCCGCGCGACGGACACTGCTGGCGCCGGGCAGCGAGGAGGTGGTCGCTCTGGCGTCCCACCGCGTCACGTCGGCCTACCGGCCGAGCATCGACCTCCTCGTCGACGGTCTCAAGGTCAACTCGTTCGAGCTCGAGCTCGCCGTCGCTCTCGACGTCCTGGGCGTGGCCGCCGTCATGCGAGCGGGGCAGCTCGTGGCCCTGCGCGGCGGGACCTGCCGGGTGGAGCTGCGCCTCAGCCTCGAGGGGCTGCCGCTGCTCGAGCGCGAACGCACGATGGACCTCGCCCTGGTGGTCCGGCTGCGGACGCCGGTGACCTTCGTGGCCGCAGACGAGTCCGCGATCCCCCGGCAGCGCCCGGCTGCGCCGACCGACCGCCTCACCGGCTCCCCGGCGGGGGGCGCCGACGCCGACCAGGCCTGACCCGGCCTCGGTAGGGTCGCGGTATGGCCCGCAGCGTGTACGTCGCCGGCGTCGAGGGGTTCACCGGCAAGTCCGCTGTGGCCCTGGGCGTGCTGGAGCAGCTCTCCCGACGCGTCGAGCGGGTCGGCGTGTTCCGCCCCGTGGTCCGGCGGGAGGCCTCCGGCGCCGCGGCCCGCGACTACGTGCTGGACCTGCTGGTGGCCCACGACGCCGTCCAGCTGTCGTACGACGAGTGCGCTGGCGTCACCTACGACCTGGTGCACGCGGACGCCGGCGCGGCGATGGACCTGATCGTCGAGCGCTACCACCGGATCGCCGAGCGGTGTGACGCCATGGTGGTGGTCGGGACCGACTACACCGACGTCGGCGCCCCGGCCGAGTTCGCGTTCAACGCTCGCGTCGCCGCCAACCTCGGCTCCCCGGTCCTCCTCGTGGTCTCGGGGTTCGAGCGGGACGCCGTCCAGGTGCGCACCACCGTGGCCCTCGCGGAGGCCGAGCTCGTCGCCCAGCACGGCACCCTGTTCGCGGTCATCGCCAACCGCGTCGACGCGGCGTCCCCGGAGGCGTACCGCCAGGCCCTGGCCCGCGACGACGTCCCGGTGTTCGTCCTGGCGGAGCGGCCGTTGCTCAGCGCGCCGTCCGCCGCCGACCTGATGGCGGCCTGCGGCGGCGAGCTCGTCGGAGGCGACCGCGCGCTGCTCGCCCGCGAGGTGCCGGGCCTGGTGGTGGCCGCGATGACGCTGCCGAACGTGCTCGACCGGCTCTTCGAGGGCGCCCTGGTGGTCACGCCCGGCGACCGCCCCGAGATCGTCCTGGGTGTGCTGACCGCACAGCAGTCGGTCAACTACCCGACGATGTCGGGCCTGGTCCTCACCGGCGGGCTGGAGCTGCCACCCCAGGTGCGCACCCTGCTCGACGGGCTGGGTGCCACGATGCCGATCATCGCCACTGGGCGGGACACGCACGACACCTCGACGCTGCTGACCCGACGGCGAGGGCGGCTGGACAAGGACTCGCCGCGCAAGATCGCGACGGCGCTGGCGCTCTTCGAGGAGTCCGTCGACGGGGACGCGCTCCTGGACCGGCTCGAGGTCGCTCGGACGAACGCGGTCACCCCGCTGATGTTCGAGCACCAGCTCCTCGACGCCGCCATCGCCGACCGGCGGCACATCGTGCTCCCCGAGGGGGAGGAGGACCGGGTGCTGCGCGCGGCGGACACGCTGCTCCGTCGCAACGTCGCCGAGCTGACCCTGCTCGGGGACCCGATCCTGATCCAGGCCAAGGCGGCCTCCCTGGGCGTCGACGTCTCCGGGGCGCGGCTGCTCAGCCCGCTCGACCCGACGCTGCGGGAGCGGTTCGCCGAGGAGTACCACCTGCTGCGGCGGCACCGGGGCGTCGACCTGGAGGCCGCACGCGACGTGGTCGTCGACGTCTCGTACTTCGGGACGATGATGGTGGCCCTCGGGCTCGCGGACGGGATGGTCTCCGGAGCCGCCCACACCACCGCGCAGACCATCCGCCCGGCGCTGGAGGTCATCCGCACCAGCCCCGACGTCTCGGTGGTGTCGTCGGTGTTCTTCATGTGCCTGCGCAACCAGGTCCTCGTCTACGGCGACTGCGCGGTCAACCCTGACCCGACCGCGGAGCAGCTGGCGGACATCGCGGTCGCGTCGGCCGGCACGGCGGCCGCGTTCGGTGTGGAGCCGCGGGTGGCGATGCTGTCCTACTCCACCGGCACCTCCGGGTCGGGCACCGACGTGGAGAAGGTGACCGACGCGACCGCCAGGATCCGCGAGCGTGCACCCGACCTGCTGGTCGAGGGCCCCATCCAGTACGACGCGGCGATCGACGTCGCGGTGGCCCGCACCAAGCTCCCGGACTCGCAGGTCGCGGGGCGGGCGACGGTGTTCGTGTTCCCCGACCTGAACACCGGCAACAACACCTACAAGGCGGTTCAGCGCTCGGCCGGTGCGCTCGCCGTCGGGCCGGTTCTGCAGGGGCTGCGCAAGCCGGTGAACGACCTCTCCCGGGGCGCCACCGTGCGCGACATCATCAACACCGTCGCGATCACGGCGATCCAGGCCCAGGCCCAGGCATGAGCGGGTCCCTCGTCCTGGTGGTCAACGCCGGCTCGTCCTCCCTGAAGTACAGCCTGGTCGACGCGGAGACCGGGGCCGCCGACGCCACCGGGATCGTGGAGCGGATCGGCGAGGAGCAGGGCAGCCTGACCCACGAGACCGCGCGGGGCGAGCACCGGACCGAGCGCGCGTTCGCGACCTTCGAGGACGCCCTGACGGCGGCGCTGGACGCCTTCGACCGGCACGGCCCCGCCCTGGACCGGCACGGCCTGGCGGCGGTCGGCCACCGGGTCGTGCACGGCGGCCCGTTGTTCTCCCGGCCGGTCCTGGTCGACGACGCCGTCGTCGCGGCGGTCGGCGACCTGGTGCCGCTCGCGCCGCTGCACAACCCGGCCAACCTCGAGGGCCTGCGAGTGGCCCGGCTGCTGTTCCCCGGCGTCCCCCAGGTGGCGGTGTTCGACACCGCCTTCCACCAGACGATGCCGGAGCACGCCTACACCTACGCCGTCCCGCGGGCCTGGCGCGAGCAGCACCAGATCCGACGCTACGGCTTCCACGGCACCTCCCACGCCTTCGTCTCTCGGGTGGCCGCCCGGCTGCTGGGACGGCCCCCGGAGGACACGAACCTCGTCGTGCTGCATCTAGGCAACGGCGCGTCGGCGACCGCCGTCCTCGGCGGCCGCTCGGTCGACACCTCGATGGGGCTGACCCCGCTGGAGGGCCTGGTGATGGGAACCCGGTCGGGGGACGTCGACCCGGCCCTGCACGCACACCTGCACCGCCAGCTCGGCTGGTCGCTCGAGGAGGTCGACGACGCCCTCAACCGGGAGTCCGGGCTGAAGGGGCTGGCCGGCCACAACGACTTCCGGGAGGTGACGGCCCGCCGCGAGGCCGGGGACGCCGCCGCCGCCCTCGCCTTCGAGGTCTACGCCTACCGGATCCGCAAGTACGTCGGCGCCTACTACGCCGTCCTCGGCACGGTGCACGGCATCGTGTTCACCGGCGGGGTCGGCACGCACAGCCCGACCCTGCGCGGCGCGGCGCTGTCCGGACTCGAGCGCCTGGGCATCACGCTGGACGCCGGACGCAACGAGCGCCGCGTCGACGCCCCCGCGGTGGTCTCGGCGGAGGGCGGCGAGGTAGCCGTGCTGGTGGTGCCCACGAACGAGGAGTGGGAGATCGCCCGGCAGGCCCTCGCGGTGGTGGCCCACCGGTCCTGACCGCCGACTGCTGCCGACGATACCTCGCGGACCCCGTCACCGGACGCGTGTGGGAGGCCGGTCCCTGCTGCTCCTTCGCCCAGAAGAGCGTGGTCGCCGTCATGGCGGCGTCCGCCGGCACCTCGACGAGAGACCTGTTCGCGATGATGCTGCACGAGGCCCGCGGGCGCTGAGTGCCGCCCGGACGGTGTCCCGTCTGGGCGCGTCGGGCACCCTGGGGTCATGGACACGGTCGTGGTGGTCGGTGGCGGGATCTCCGGAGTGACGTGCGCGCGACGGCTGGCCGACGCGGGCGTCGCCGTGACGCTGGTCGACCGCGGCCGTCGGCTCGGCGGCCGGATGGCCAGCCGGATGCTCGACGGCCGGCCGGTCGACACCGGCGCGTCGTACTTCACGGTCAGCGACGACCGCTTCCGGCAGGTGGTCGAGGCCTGGCACCGGAGCGGGCTGGCGCACGAGTGGACCGACACCTTCGCGGTGCTCGAGCCGGGCGAGGACCGCTCGTCCAAGAGCGGGCCGACGCGGTGGGGCACCCCGGGCGGGATGCGCTCGCTCGTGGAGGACCTGGCCGCGGGCCTGGACGTGCGGCAGGAGAACGTCGACGGGGTCGACCTCGGCGACGACCTGCTGCGTCTCGACGGCCGGGAGACGCGCGCCGTGGTGCTGGCGATGCCCGACGCGCAGGCGGCCCGGCTGCTCGGCCCGGGCCTCGCCGACGTGGCGGGCGCGTTGACCCGCGAGTCGGCCCCCAACCTCGCCCTGGTCGCCCGCTGGGCCGAGCGCGGCTGGGACCTCGACGGCGCCTTCGTCAACGGCGACGACCACGTGTCCTGGGTCGCCGACGACGGCCGTCGCCGAGGTGACGACGCCCCCGTGCTGGTGGCCCACTCCACGCCGGCGCTCGCGGCCGCCCACCTCGACGACCCCGACGCGGCCGGTCCGATGATGGCGGAGGCCCTGCGACGGCTGCTCGACCTGCCCGAGCCCACGTCCACCTTCGTGCACCGCTGGTCCCTGGCCAAGCCGACCGGCAGGCGCGACGAGCCGTTCCTGCTCACCGAGCAGCTGCTCGGCGTGTGCGGCGACGGCTGGGGGCCGCAGTCCAAGGTCGAGGGCGCCTACCTGTCCGGGCTGCAGCTGGCCGAGGCCCTGCTCTCCCGCCTCCCCTGACGCGCACGCCCGGACCCGGACCGGCCGGGGGCGGTGGCCGGGCCTCCCAGGCGCTCGGCCACCGCCCCTCGGTCAGCCCGTGGCGCCGGTGAAGCCGACCTGGCCCAGGTTGGTCTCCAGCGTGGGGTTGATGGTCGACCCCGCCACGTTCTTGTTCATCAGGTAGTGCAGGGTCTCGTAGTGCACGAAGACGAGCGGCGCCTCGTCCTGGACGATCTTGCGGATCTGCGCGTACAGCGCCTTCCGCTTGGGCATGTCGGTCTCGGTGCGGGCCTTGTCGATGAGCGCGTCGACCTCCTTGTTGGCGTACTTCGAGGTGTTGACGGCTCCTCCCGACCGCACCACCAGCGAGTAGAAGTTGTCCGGGTCGATCGTGCGCTCCTGGTACGCCGAGGTGATCTGGTAGTCACCGGAGGAGAACTTGTCGAACCACACCGAGACGTCGACCTGCTTGATGTTCATGGTGATGCCGATCTGCTTGAGCTGGTCGCGCACGACCTGCCCGGTCTTCAGCAGCTCCGGGTACTGCGGCAGCCCGAGGTACTCGATGGTCAGCCCGTCGGCGTACCCGGCGCCGGCCAGCAGCGCCTTCGCCTTGGCGACGTCCGGCCCGGAGGCGTAGACGTCGTCTCCGGTGTACCAGGGTGAGCCGCTGGCCACCTCCTCCAGACCCGTCTCGCCCGACCCGAAGTACGCCACGTCCCGGATCACCGCGCGGTCCAGGGCCCAGGCCACTGCCTGGCGGACCTCGACCTTGTCGAAGGGTGCCTTGGCGGTGTTCATGGAGAGGAAGTCGGGGATGCCGGCGGTCTTGGACGTGACGTAGGTGTACGCCGGGTTGGCGGCCAGCGCGTTGAGCTGCTGCAGCGGGACCGCGTCCACCCAGTCGAGCTGGTCGGAGTCGAGGGAGTCGATGCGGCTCTGATCGACCGGCAGGAAGCGGAACTCGATGCCGTCGAGGTAGGGCAGGCCGTCCTGGAAGTAGCCGTCGAACCGCTTCAGGGTCAGGTGGTCGCCCTGCGTCCACTCGACGAACTGGAACGGGCCGGTGCCCACCGGGTTGCGGGCCGGGTCCTTGGCCTCGATCGCCTTCTGGTTCACGATCTCGCCGTTGTTGGCGAGATTGGACAGGAACGGCCCGAACGGCGCCTTCAGGTGGACGACGACCTGCTGGTCCCCCGCCACCTCGACCCGGTCGATGGTGTCGTAGAGCGGCGCGTAGCTGCTGGCCACCTTCGGGTCCAGGATCCGCTCGAAGGTGTACTTGACGTCCCGGGCGGTGAACTTCTCCCCGTTGTGGAAGGTCGCGTTGTCGACGAGGTCGAAGACCCAGGTCCGGTCCCCCTTCTGGCGCCACTTGGTGGCGAGCACGCCCACGAACGTGCCGTCGGGCGCGATGTCCACGAGCTTGGAGAAGATGTTGTCGTAGACCTGCGCCCCGGTGTAGATCGTGGACGTGGCCGGGTCGAGCGTGTCCGGCTCGCCGGTGAGGGCGGCGTGCAGCGTGCCGCCCGGCTTCGGGACGGCGGTCGACGCCGACGAGCTGGTGGGCTCGCTGGTGGTCCCGCTCGAGCACGCGGCCAGCAGAGCGCTGCCGCCGGTGAGCGCGAAGGCCCCGATGCCCGCGCGACGGAGCAGGATCCGCCGGGACATCCGGGCGGTCGCGAGCTGCTGGAACGGGTCGCTCTGAGGTGCGGTCATGGTGCGCGCCTTTCGGGTCGGGTCAGCGGGAGTGCTCGCCGAGGAAGGCGAGGAAGGCTTCGTTGAAGGGGTGGGGGCTCTCCCACAGGCAGGCGTGGCCTCCGGGGGTGGTGCGCCACTGGGAACCCGCGATGCCCTCGTGCAGGCGTCGGGAGAGCCGGACCGGGATGAGGATGTCCTCCTCGCCGGCCAGCACCAGCGTGGGGGTGCTGATCCGGTCCAGCCGGTCGGTGGTGTCGTGCGCCTGGATGACGTTGAGCTGGGACAGGTAGGCCTCGACGGTCTGCGGCATGGCCGCCAGCTCCTTCTCGGTCTCCAGGAGCTCGTCCTCGCGCTCCTCGAAGAAGGGCACCGTGAACGCCCACAGGGTGACGTCGCGCATGACGAACGGCACGCCGTGCTCGGGCGCGAGGTCGGCCCACAGGTCGAACAGCCGCAGGCAGAAGGGGCCGGGCGCGGCGTACGTGCAGGCCAGCGTGAGCGAGCGCAGGTCGTCGGGGTAGGCCAGCGCGTACTCCTGGACGATCATCCCGCCCATCGACACGCCCATCAGGTGGAAGTCGCGGATGCCCAGGCTCGTCGACGAGCGCCTTGGTGTCCTCGGCGAGCAGCCGGCTGGTATAGGCGCCCGCGGGCGCCGCCGTGGCGCCGATGCCGCGGTTGTCGAAGCGGAGCACCCGGTAGCCGGCCGCGAGCAGGTCGTCGACCTGGTAGGCCCACGTCTCGAGGTCGTCGGCGAGCCCGTTGACGAGCACGATCGTCTCGGGGCCCTCACCCTCGAGCCGGTAGTTGATGTCGATGTCGTTGACGGTGGCGATGGGCACGTGGCCTCCTAGGGTCGGCTGAGCGGTTTGGACGGGCTGGACGGCTGGGGCGGGTGGGTGTCGGACCGGGAGAGGCCGGCCGCGGCAGCCGCCACGTGGCACGCCGTACGACGACCGGGCGTGAGCTCGAGCAGCGCGGGCTCGACCGTCCGGCAGGCCGGGACGCCGACCGGGCACCGCGGGTGGAAGTGGCAGCCGGGGGGCGGCGAGAGCGGGCTCGGGATCTCACCGGCGAGCGGGGAGTGCTCGAGGCGGCGCGCGGGGTCCGGGTGTGGGATGGCCTGCACGAGCGCCCGGGTGTAGGGGTGTCGCGGGTCGCCGAACACGTCCCTGGTCTCGCCGACCTCGACGATGCGGCCGAGGTACATGACCGCGATCCGGTGGCTGATGTGCTCCACCACCGACAGGTCGTGCGCCACGAACAGGATCGACAGCCCGAGGTCACGCTGGAGACCGGCGAGCAGGTTGAGGATCTGGGCCTGCACCGAGACGTCCAGTGCCGACACCGGCTCGTCGGCGACCAGCAGGTCGGGTTCCAGCGCCAGTGCCGCGGCGATGCCGACCCGCTGCCGCTGCCCGCCGGACAGCTCGGCCGGGAGCCGCTCGGCCAGCCGCTCGGAGAGCCCGACCTGGTCGAGCAGCTCCCGGACCCGGGTCCGCCGATCGCCCGCGGTGCCGATCCGGTGGGCGTCGAGTGCCTCCCGGACGCAGCGTTCCACGGTCCAGCGCGGGTCCAGCGAGCTGAAGGGGTCCTGGAAGACCGGCTGCACCCGGCGGCGGAAGCCGTCCCTCTCCCGCCGGGACAGGGAGGCGGTGTCCGTGCCGGCGAAGCGGACCACGCCGGCAGTGGGCTCGGTGAGCCCGACGATGCAGCGGGCCAGCGTGCTCTTCCCGGACCCCGACTCCCCCACCACGGACAGGATCTCGCCCGGTCGCACGTCGAGGTCGACACCGGAGACGGCCTGCACCACCCGGCGTCGCCACGGCAGCCCGCCGGCGGGGAAGGTCTTGACCAGGCCACGGACCTCCAGGAGCGAGTCGCCGCTCACGACGCGGCCTCCCTGGTCTCCGGGGCGGTCCAGCAGGCGATCTCGCGGTCCCCGGCGGCCGGCGCCAGCAGGGGCAGCTCGACGCACTCCGGCAGACGTTCGGCGCAGCGGCTGAGGAAGCGGCATCCGGGCGGCGGGTCGGAGAGGTCGGGCACCTGTCCCTCGATGACCCGCAGCGAGCCGCGGGGCTGGCCGCTGGTGGGGAGCGCCGCGAGCAGGGCCCGGGTGTAGGGGTGGCGGGGCCGCGCGAACAGCTCCTCCACCGGTGCGGTCTCCACGAGCTGGCCGGCGTACATCACCCCGACGCGGTCGCAGAGCTGCGCGACCACCCCCAGGTCGTGGGTGATCAGCACGATCGTCGTGCCGTGCTCGTCCCGCAGCCGGCGCAGCAGAGTCAGGATCTGCGCCTGGATGGTGACGTCCAGGGCGGTGGTCGGCTCGTCGGCGAGCAGCAGCGCAGGCTCGTTGGCCAGCGCGGCGGCGATGACCACGCGCTGGCGCATGCCGCCCGAGAAGCGGTGCGGCGGTTCGCCGTACCGGCTCTCCGCGTCGGGGATGCCGACGTCGCTCAGCAGCCGGACCGCCTTGGCCTTCGCCTCCCGGCGAGACACGGACCGGTGCGCCGTGATGGCCTCGGCGACCTGGGATCCGATGGAGTGCGTCGGGTCGAGCGAGGTCAGCGGGTCCTGGAAGATCATCGCCATCCGGTCCCCCCGGATCCGGCGACGCCGCCCCTCGCTCAGCCCGGTCAGCTCCTCGCCCTCGAGACGGACGGAGCCGCCCACCGTGGTGGTGGGGGGCAGCAGCCCCATCAGCGCCAGGGACAAGGTGGTCTTGCCACACCCGGACTCCCCCACCAGGCCCAGGATCTCGCCTCGCCGGACCTCCAGGGAGACGTCGCTCACCGCGGACACCTCCGCGCCGCCGGAGCCGTAGCGCACCGACAGGTCGCGGACGCTGAGGACCGGGGCGTCGGCGCTCATCGGTGGCCGCCGGGGTCGAGCCGGTGACGCAGTCCGTCACCGAGCAGATTGAAGGCCAGCACGGTCACCGCGATGGTGAGGCCGGGGAAGACCTCGACCCACGGCGCCTGGGTGAGCAGGTCACGCCCGTCGGACAGCATCAGGCCCAGCGACGGGGTCGGCGGCTGGGCACCGAGACCGAGGAAGGACAGGGCCGCCTCGAGCTGCAGCGCGAAGCCCATCAGCACACTGGCCTGGACGAGAGCCGGTCCCAGCGAGTTGGGCAGCACGTGGCGCAGCAGGACCGCCGGGTGCGACGCCCCGCGCACCCGGGACCCCTCGACGTACGGCTGGCGGGACACCACCAGCACCGACCCGCGCACCACCCGGGCGATGATCGGGAAGTAGATCACCGAGATGGCGACGAGGGCGACGAGGCTGCCCGGCCCGACGATGGCGATGAGCGAGATGGCCAGCAGCAGCGCGGGGAAGGCCAGCAGCATGTCCACCGGCCTCATCAGCACGCTCTCCACCCATCCGCCGAAGTAGCCGGCGACCAGACCGACCACGGATCCGGCGACGAGCGCCACCACCACCGAGCCGACCGCGATCCCCAGCGAGACCCGCAGCGCGAACATCACCCGGCTGAGCACGTCCCGCCCCAGACCGTCCGACCCGAACGGGTGGGTCGGCGACGGGGCGCCGAGCAGCTGGCGGGCGTCGATGCTCTCGGGGTTGTGCGGGGCCAGCCACGGCGCCAGGACGGCGACCACGAGGAGGACCAACAGGATGCCTCCGCCGACCCTGGCGCGTCGGTCCAGGCGCTCCCGGCGTCGCCGCCGTCCGGTCGTCGTGGGCTCGGACGGCGATGACGGCATCGCCAGGTCGGCGGGGGTCGGCTCGCTCATCACTGACCCTCCTCGGCGATGCGCGGGTCGATCAGGCCCAGCAGCAGGTCGGTCAGCAGGTTGACCAGGATGAAGAGCGTGGCGATCACCAGCACACCGGCCTGGACGACCAGGTAGTTGCGCTGGTTGATCGAGGTGACCACCAGCCGGCCCACCCCCGGCAGCGCGAACAGCGTCTCCACGATGACCGCACCGCCGAGCAGCACGCCGAACTGGATGCCCACCACGGTCACGATCGGCACCGCCGCGTTGCGCAGGGCGTGCCGGAACACCAGCGACCGCTGCGAGATGCCCTTGGCCCGCAGGAAGAGCACGAACGGCGAGGTGAGGGTGTCCTCCATCGCCGCGCGGGTGGTGCGCAGGATGTAGGCCGTCTCCCCCGCCGCGAGGGTGAGCACCGGCAACACCATGAAGCGGACGTTCTGGACGGGGTCCTCGAGGAGGGGGACGTAGCCGGACGGCGGCAGCACCGCCAGCGTGCCGCTGAACAGCAGCACGAGCATGATGCCGAGCCAGAAGTCCGGGATGCTGATGCCCGCGACGACGAACCCCTCGGTGAGCTTGCGCAGGACCCCGGACCGGGTGGCGGCCAGCACCCCGAGCGGCACCCCGACCGCGGTGGCGAGCACCATCGCGACCACGGTGAGCTCGATGGTCACAGGCAGCCGCTGTGCCAGCAGGGTCGACACCGGGACGTGGCTGATGTAGTCCTCACCGAAGTCACCGCGCAGCAGTCCGCCCAGGAAGTCGAGGTACTGCTGGAGGAGCGGCCTGTCCAGCCCGAGCTCGCCGGAGATCTGGCGCACGTTGTCCGGGGTGGCACGGAACCCCAGCATGGTGCGGACCGGGTCGCCCGGGACGAGGTGGATCATCAAGAAGACGAACAGGCTCATCACCAGGAGCACCGGGACGGTGAGCAGCAGCCGCCGGAGCACCATCCGCAGCCGGGGGCTCACCGGGCACCGCCCCGGGTCGCGTCGTCGTCCGGCTCCGCGACGGCGCCGGCGCGCTGGGCGCGCAGCAGCAGATGGCGGATCGCGGTCTCGGTGAGGGCGAAGTGCTCCCGGGCGGACGCCGCTGCGGACGCGGCCTGGCCGCCGGTGACGGCCTCGACCAGTGCGGCGTGCTGCTCCAGGGCGCGGTGCCGGACGGCCGGCGTGTAGGGCTCGGCGTCGAACCCGAGGCTGATCTGGTCCCGCACCTGTGCGCTGACGCTCACCAGGTAGGGGTTGTGGGTCGCCTGCGCGATGGCGAGATGGAGCCGCTGGTCGGCGGTGCGGGAGGCCTCACGGTCGGCGCCGGCGTGCCGGTAGGCGGTCAGCGCCGTCCCGATCGCGCGCAGATCGTCGTCGGTACGTCGCTCGGCCGCCGCCCCTGCGATGACCGGCTCGATGAACTGCCGGAAGTCGAACAGCGCCTCCAGCTGCTGCCAGGACGCGGCCAGCGTGCGCTCCACGACCTGGGCCGATCCGGGCGCCCAGCCGGAGGTCACGTAGGCACCCCCGCTGCGACCGCGGCGGATCTCGACATGCCCCGACCCGGCGACCTGCTGCAGCGCGTCGTGGACCGTCGCCCGGCTGACCTGGAGCATCGCGGCCAGCTCGCGCTCGGTCGGCAGCCGCTGCCCGGGCACGTAGAGCCCGAGCGCGATGGCGGTGACGAGGCGGTCGGCGATGGTCTCGGAGGCGCTGCGCAGCCGCACCGGTCCGAGGACCGGCTCCAGCGGCCCGTTCGGCAGCCGGATCCCGTCCATCCCGGCCGGCTCCCCGCCCGCGGTCAACGACACCACTCCTGGAGGAAACGGGCCAGGGTCCTGGCTCCGCGGACGATGCTGTCCAGCTCGACGCTCTCGTCGACGCCGTGGAGGTCGCGCGCCACCGGTCCGTAGCAGAGCGCTGGGACCGCGGCCTCGTTGAGGTAGAAGCGCGCGTCCGTCGTACTGCCGACCACGTAGCTGCCGGGGCGGTGGCCGTGCGCGTCCAGGTGGGCGTCCGCGAGGGCGCGCGCGAGCGGCGCGTCCTCGGGCAGGTGGTAACCGGCCGCCCGGAAGCCCGTCGATGTCATGCGCGGCGGGTGCTCGGCCAGCCGCGGGTCCTGCCGGCTGGCCTCGAGCACGACCTCCCGGAAGCGGGCCTCGGCCCGCTCGACCGTCCAGGTGCGCGGGAACCCGACGCGGACCCGTGCGCGCAGCCGCGAGGCGACGCTGGAGGGCCAGTCACCTGACTCCACCACGCCGACGCTGATGTTGTAGGGCTGCTCGAGATGCGCCACCTCGGGATCGCGGTGTGAGCCGTTCAGCTCCGCCTCCAGTCCCCGCAGGGCGGGCAGCAGCCACAGCAGCGAGTCCACCGGGTTGACCGACCGGTCCGCGCTCTCCGCGTGCGACGCGCGTCCGCGCACCTCGACGTCCATCCACAGCACGCCCACGCCGCCCAGCAGGATCTCGAGGTCAGTCGGCTCGAGCAGCACGACGGCGTCGGCCAGCACGCCGTCGCGCACGGCCGAGAGGGTGCCGTTGCCGGTGCACTCCTCCTCGATCACGCCCAGGAGGCTCAGGTTGGGGCGGAACCCGCCGGGCGTGACGGCGTCGAGCGCCCGGATCGCCAGGGTGCCCATCGCGAAGCCGCACTTCATGTCGCCGGCACCGCGCCCGTACAGCCAGCCCCCGCGGCGCCGCGGCTCGAAGGGCGGGTGCGTCCACACCGTCGTGTCGTCCGCCGGCACCACGTCCATGTGGCCGTTCAGCAGCAGCGAGCGGCCGGTGCCGGTCCGGCGACCCAGGACGTCGTACCGGCCCTCGTAGCTGCCCCAGGGCACGCCCGCCACCGGGTCGTCGGCGATGCCGGGGCGGATCGGCAGCCGCTGCACCTCGAACCCGAGGCCGGACAGCTCGGCGGCCAGCACCTCGGCCGTCCCGGTCTCGGCGCCCACCGTGCTGGGCGCGGCGACCAGGCGCTCCAGGAACTCGAACGCCCGCTCGGCGTGCTGCGTCACCGCGTCATCGAGGTGCACGCCGACTCCGTTCCTTTATTGGCCTAATTCCCCGGCCAAATAGCCATTTGGCGGAAGGTATCGCGATGCGGAGCCCCGCGACAAGGGTTCGCGCAGAAGTTGTCCCATGGTCAGAGCGCCGTCACCGGGCCGGTCGGCAGCAGCGGGGGCCGGTCCGATACTGGTCACCGTGACCTCCACGACCCGCGCCGCTCCGCCCGCCGCACAGATGTGGCGCGGCCTCGGCCTGGTGTCGCTGGCCGGCGTGATCTGGGGCACCATCGGGACGGCCGTGCAGCTGGTCCACGAGGGATCGGGGCTGTCCCCGCTGACGATCGGCGCCTACCGCGCGATCGTCGCCGTCTCGGTGCTGCTGGTCCTCTCCCTCGTCACCGGCCGGTTGGCCACCTCCTGGTCGCTGGCACGCCACCAGTGGCGCCGGGTCACCGCCGTGGGCGTGCTGACCGCCGCCTTCCAGCTGCTCTTCTTCATCGCCGTCCTCGCCACCGGGGTGAGCGTGGCCACCGTGGTCACCCTCGGCTTCGCCCCGGTGCTGCTGCTCGCCGTCGGCAGCGTCCAGCACCGCCGGCTGCCCTCGGCGGGTCGCACGCTCACCGTGACGGTCGCGGTCGTCGGGCTGCTGCTCGTCTGCCTCGCAGGCGGGGCCGGAGCCCACGCGCCGGACCCCGCCCTCGGCATCGTCGCCGCCCTCGGCTCCGGGGCCGCCTACGCCCTGTCCGCCGACATCGCCGGCCCGCTGTCGCACCGGCTCGACACGCTGACCGTCACCACCGCGACCATGTCCGTGACCGCCGCCGTCCTCGTGCCCGGCGGTCTGGCCCTGGCCCTCGTGCGCAGCGAGACGATGACGACCACCGACACCGGCTCGTGGCTGCTGATCGTCTACCTCGGCGTCGTCACGATGGCCGCGGCCTACGCACTGCTGTTCACCGGGCTGCGCAGCACACCCAGCGGAGCCGCGGTCGTGGCCACCCTCCTCGAGCCCCTCACCGCGGTCCTGATCGCGGTCTTGCTTCTGCACGAGCGGCTCACCCTCGCGGGTCTGCTCGGGTCGCTGCTGATCCTCAGCGCGATCGCCAGCCTCGGACGGAGGACACCCGAGCCTCAGCCGCAGTGACGATCGCCCCGCCGCCATGGGGACCTTCGACACTCCTCGGAGGGATCTCGCGTTCCTATCGTCAGGTGAGCCCGTCTACGAAGGAGCACGAGTGAGACGTCTACTGGTTCTCGGCGCGGGAACCGCAGGCACCATGATCGCCAACAAGCTGAGGCACCGGCTGCGTCCGGACGAGTGGGAGATCACCATCGTCGACCGGGACGACGCGCACCATTACCAACCCGGCTACCTCTTCCTGCCGTTCGGTGGCTACCGCCCCGACCAGCTCACCCGTCCGCGGCGCAGCTTTCTCCCCGACGGCGTCGACTTCGTGATCGGCGACGTCGACCGAGTCGACGCCGAGGCGAGCACCGTGACCCTCGCGAGCGGCCGGACGCTCGGCTACGACTACCTCGTCATCGCGTCCGGCACCCAGACCCGGCCGGACCAGACGCCCGGCATGTTGGGGGACGAGTGGCGCAGGAGCATCTTCGACTTCTACACCCTCGACGGCGCCGTCGCCCTACGGAGGGCGCTCGAGGAGTTCGAGCACGGCCGTCTGGTGGTCCACGTCACAGAGATGCCCATCAAGTGCCCGGTGGCTCCGCTCGAGTTCACGTTTCTCGCCGAGTCCTGGCTGCGGGAGCAGAGGATCCGAGACCGCGTCGAGCTCACCTACGTGACCCCCCTCCCGGGCGCGTTCACCCAGCCGGTCGCGTCCGCGCACCTCGGCTCGATGCTCGACGAGCGCAAGATCGCTGTCCAGTCCGACTTCCTCGTGGAACGGATCGACCCGGACCGCAAGGCACTGGTGTCCTACGACGAGCGGGAGGTCCCCTTCGACCTCCTGGTCACCGTCCCGCTCAACATGGGCGCGGAGTTCGTCTCCAGGTCGGACTCGGGGACGAGCTCAACTACGTGCCCGTCGACAAGCACACGCTGCTCTCACGCAGGTACGACAACGTCTTCGCGGTCGGCGACGCCAACGACATCCCCACCTCCAAGGCCGGTTCGGTCGCGCACTTCGCGGTCGAGGTCTTCGTCGACAACTTCGTCGAGCACGTCGCCGGCCGGGCGATGACCGGGACCTTCGACGGACACGCCAACTGCTTCGTCGAGTCAGGTGACCGCAAGGGCCTCCTGATCGACTTCAACTACGACACCCAGCCGCTGCCGGGCAAGTACCCGCTGCCGCACGTCGGCCCGCTCGCCCTGCTCAAGGAGACCAGGACGAACCACCTCGGGAAGCTCGCCTTCCGCTGGGTCTACTGGAACCTGCTGCTGAAGGGGCGACCACTTCCACTCCCCACTGCCATGTCCATGGCCGGCAAGGTCACCGCGACCAACAACATCAACCAGGAGAGCTGACGCATGCCCACGACGACCATCGACGGACACGAGATCCACGTCGACGAGGAAGGCTTCATGACCGAGTACGACGAGTGGAGCGAGCCGTTGGCGAAGACGCTGGCGGTACAGATCGGGATCGACCTGACTGACGATCACTGGAAGGCCATCCGCTTCCTGCGGGCCGACTACCCCGAGCACGGCGAGACCCCGACCCTGCGCCGCGTGGCGGTCGTCGGCGGGGTCCCTACCAAGCAGCTGTTCTCGCTGTTCCCGAAGAAGCCGGGCAAGAAGCTGGCCTACATTGCCGGCCTTCCCAAGCCCCACGGCTGCGTCTGAGACCGACCGGAGACCTGAGGATGACCACCACCGAGACCCAGCCGCTCGTGCCCTCGTTCGGGGACGACACCACCGACCGCAGGCTCGCGATCATCTGCTCCAAGGGCAACCTGGACATGGCCTACCCGGCCCTCGTCCTCGCCAACGCAGCCCTCAGCGAGGGCGTCGAGACCCACCTGTTCTTCACGTTCTGGGGTTTCGACATGATCAACAAGCAGACCATGCACCATCTCAAGTTCACGCCCCTCGGCAACACCGCGACGCACCTGCCCCAGGGTCTGGGCGGACTGCCGGGGATGACTGCCATGTCGACCTCCCACCTGAAGAAGCTGGTGGCCGAGGTCGGTGTGCCCGAGGTTCCGGAGTTCCTCCAGCAGATCGTCGACTCGGGCGGTCATCTGTGGGCGTGCCGGATGTCCGCGGACATGAACCACCTCGTCAAGGAAGACCTCTACGACGAGGTCGAGGCGATCATCAGCGCCGCCGAGTTCATCGAGAAGACCGAGGGCGCCCAGCTCCTGTTCATCTGACGCAGCTGCTCCGCGAGGCGGGCACGCACGTCCCGGTCGAGAAGTCGTCAAACGACACCGGGGCCGACGCCCGTTTGCGGCTCCGCGCCGATTTCCGTAGGTTGACTGGCCCACGCATGTCGCAGCCGGGTACGACGAAACGGGTGACGACGTCACGTCTGGAGTCCCGGGGCGACACGGCCGGGACTCCGTCGACCATGAGGAGTCCCGTGCACCCCACGTTCCGGAACAGACTGAGGTCGGCGGCCGTCATCACCGCCGCCCTCGCCACGGTCACCGCGCTCGCCGGCTGCGGCAGCGGGAAGGCCGAAGGCCCCGGCGGCGCCGAGCTGCTCAGCAAGGACCAGATGGTGGTCGCGATGAGCGGCGAGTTCCAGCCGTTCAGCTATCGCGACGGCAACAACCTGACCGGCTTCGACTACGACATCTCCAGGGCCGTCGCCAAGCAGATGGGTCTCAAGCTCGACACCAAGACCGGTGCGTTCGACACCCTCATCGGCGGCCTGAAGTCCAACCGGTACGACGTGCTGATCGCGTCGATGACACCGACCGCAGACCGCAAGAAGCAGGTCGACTTCAGCGACGGCTACTACAGCTCGGGCGCCACCGCGTTCGTGGCCAAGGACAGCAGCTGCACCGACGTGACCAAGCTCGACAAGCCCACCATCGGGGTCGCGGCCGGGACGACGTACAACGACTACCTCAAGGACAAGCCCTGGGTCGGGCAGGTGCGGACCTTCGGCTCCGACGTCACCGCCCTCAAGGACGTGAGCACCGGCCGTCTTGACGCGGCCGTCACGGACCGTCTCGTCGGGCTGTACCAGATCAACGAGGCGGGCCTGGACCTCAAGCAGTGCGGGGATCCGCTCTACCAGGAGTCCCCCGCGTTCGCGGTGAAGAAGGGCAACGACAAGCTCACCGCTCAGCTCAACAAGGCCCTGGCCGAGATCAAGCAGAACGGCACCTACGCCGAGATCAGCCAGAAGTACTTCGGCCAGGACATCTCGGGCAGCTGACCCGGTGGGCAACTTCTACGACCTCTTCGTCGAGTACGCGCCGCTCTTCCTCAAGGCCAGCTGGGTCACGCTGCGGCTGACCGCGGCAGCGCTCCTGCTCGCGATGGTCTTCGGGGGGCTGATCGCCGCGATGGCGATGAGCCCCCTTCGGCCGCTGCGGTGGCTCGCGACCGCCTACATCGGGGTGGTGCGCGGGACCCCGCTGATCACCCAGATCTTCGTCATCTACTTCGGTCTGACCGCGTTCCTGGTCCTCCCCGCCTTCTGGGCGGGAGCACTGGCGCTGGCCTTCCACAACTCGGCCTACATCGCCGAGATCATCCGCTCCGGCTTCCAGTCCGTGCCCAAGGGGCTCACCGAGGCGTCCCGGTCCCTGGGCCTGTCGAAGGTCAAGACCCTCAAGCGGGTGCAGGCGCCGCTGGCCCTGCGGACCACGCTGCCGGTGCTGGGCAACCAGTACATCATCGCGGTGAAGGACTCCTCGCTCGTCTCCTTCATCGGCATGACCGAGCTGTTCCAGACCTCGCGCAACATGGCGGCCTCGACGTACCAGGAGCTCACCTCCTACATCATCGTGGCGATCTACTACCTCGTGATCGTCCTGGTGCTGACGCTCGTGGTCAACCGTCTCGAGCACCGTCTCAGCGCGCACAGGAGGCCGGCCACCGCATGAGTACGACGCCCCAGGACACCAGCACCACGACGACCGACGGCCCGCTGGTCGCCATGCGCGACATCACCAAGAAGTTCGGCAGCACCACGGTCCTCGACGGCATCGACCTCGACGTGGCCCGCGGTGAGGTGGTCGTGCTGATCGGGCCGTCAGGGGCCGGCAAGAGCACCCTGCTGCGCTGCGTCAACGGCCTCGAGCAGGTCAGCAGCGGCACCATCGAGGTGGGCGGCGAGCAGCTGCGCTACGACCAGAAGTCGTTGAACCGCATCCGCTCCCACATCGGGATGGTCTTCCAGCAGTTCAACCTCTTCCCGCACCTGACGGTGCGCAGCAACATCGCGATGGCCCAGCGCGAGGTCCTCGGCCGCAGCCGCGGCGAGGCCGACGACCGGGCGCGCGAGCTGCTCGAGCGGGTGGGCCTGGCCGACAAGGCCGGCGCCTATCCCGACATGCTCTCCGGCGGCCAGCAGCAGCGAGTCGCGATCGCCCGTGCGCTGGCGATGGACCCGACGCTGATGCTCTTCGACGAGCCCACCTCGGCGCTGGATCCCGAGCTGGTCGGCGAGGTCCTGGACGTGATGAAGGACCTCGCCGAGGGCGGCATGACGATGATCGTGGTCACGCACGAGATGCGCTTCGCCCGGCGCGCGGCCGACCGCGTCGTCCTGCTCGCCGACGGCGGCATCGCGGAGGAGGGCACCCCCGCAGAGGTCCTCGAGCAGCCCAGCAGCGAGCGCGGCAAGGCGTTCCTCCACGAGCTCTCCAAGGAGTAGCCGCCTCAGCCGAGCACCAGCCACAGCGGCCCGGCGGCCACCCCCATCACGACGGTGGCGGTCGCCGCCAGGCCGGCGGCCACGAGAGGGCCGCGCCCGGTGCCGACCGCCGCCCCCTCCTCGCCGGGAGCTGCACGCCGCAGGGCCGCCCGGACCCAGCGCAGGTAGTAGGCGAGGCTGAGCACCGTGTTGACGGCCACCGCCACCGCCAGCCAGGCGAGCCCGGCCTCCCAGGTCGCTCCCATGGTGGTCAGCTTGCCGATGAACACCGCGGTCGGCGGCGTGCCGACCAGCCCGAGCAGCGCCACCACGAGCGCCGCCGTGAGGCCGGGCCGAGCGGCGGCCAGGCCCGCCCACTGGTCGAGCGTCCGTCGCTGTGGCTCCGCGGCGACGACCGCGAAGGCCGCGAGGTTCGTCAGCGCGTAGCCGGCCAGGAAGAACAGCAGAGCCGGCCGCCCGAGGTCGCTGAGGACGACCACCGCCGCGGCGGCGAGGAGGTAGCCGACCTGGCTGACCGTCGACCAGCCGAGGAGCCGGCGTACGTCGTCCTGGGCCAGCGCCGCGAGGTTGCCGATGCTCATGCTGCCCACCGCGAGCACTCCCAGCACCGTGGCCCAGCGCACCTCTCCGGGCAGCACGTCGAGGAGGCGGACCACCGCGACGAGCGCGCCGATCTTGGGCACCGTGGTGAGGAAGGCCGCTGCCGTCACCGAGGCCCCCTGGGTGGCGTCCGGCACCCAGAAGTGCGCCGGGACGCCGCCGGCCTTGAACATCAGCCCCGACAGGACCAGCATCCCACCGGCCGCGACGGCCGCCGCGGGGGCGCCGCCGAGCCCGGCCCCGAGCCGCGCGTACCCGGCGTCACCGGCGAGGGCGTAGAGCAGGGCCGCACCGAGCATCAGCAGGATGCCGAACAGAGCGCCGAAAAGGTAGGTCTTCAGCGCCGCCTCCGCCGAGTGCGGCCGCGCGACGATGCCGACGAGACCGTAGAGCGGGATGCTCGAGAGCAGGAACGCCACGACCAGCAGCGCCAGGTCGGTGCAGCCGGCGAGGAGCAGGACGCCGGCGCCGCCGAACAGCAGCAGGCTGTAGGTCTCGCTCTCCCGCGGGTGGTGGCGCACCTCCCCCGCCGCGACGAGCAGGACCAGCAGCAGCGACACGGTCACCGTCACCCGGGCGGCGCCGGTCGAGGCGTCCACGACGAACGTGCCGGAGAAGACGCTGCGGGCCTCGGCGCTCCATCCCACCAGGGCCGCGACGAGGCTGGCCACGGTGGCGGCAGCCGCCACGAGGCCCATCCGCCACTGCCGGGTCCGCGGGGTGAACGACCCGCCGATGAGCGTGGCCATCCCGCCCAGGAACAAGAGAGCCTCGGGTAGGAGAGCCATGAGGTCAGCACGCATCGCGCCGCCTCACCGGCCCACGAGGTCTGCGAGGACGGCGGCACCGGGCTCGATGACATCCAACAGGGCCCGCGGCAGCACCCCGATGAACACCGACGTGGCCAGGAGCAGCGCGACGGGCAGCCACTCCCGCGAGGTGAGGTCGGTGAACCCCACCGACAGGCCGGCGGTGGGGCCGGTGAAGACGCGCTGCAGGGCCCGCAGGAACAGGGCTGCAGTGATGAGGATGCCGAGCACGGCCACCGCGGTGACGGGCACGGTGGCGATGCTGCCGGCGAAGATCTGGAGCTCCGCGATGAAGCCGGACAGCCCGGGCAGGCCCAGCGACCCGAACGCGGCCACGGTGAAGAGCGCGGCGTAGCGCGGGGCGGTGCCGGCCAGGCCCCCGTAGCCGTCCAGGTCATAGGTCTCGGTCCGTTCGAACATGCTGCCGGCCAGCAGGAACAGCGCCGCGGTGAGCAGCCCGTGACTGACCATCTGGGTGACCGCTCCGGTCACCGCGACCCGGCGCGCCTCGTCCGTTCCGTCGGCCAGGACCCCGGCGGCCCCGACGGCGACCACGACGTAGCCCATGTGGTTGACCGAGGTGTAGGCGATCATGCGTTTCAGGTCGGTCTGGGCGAAGGCGACCAGCGCTCCCCAGAGCACCGAGACGATCCCGACCGCGATCACGACCCAGGCCCAGGCGCGCCAGGCATCCGGCAGCATCGGCATCGCGATCCGGACGAACCCGTAGGTGCCCATCTTCAGCAGCACACCCGCCAGGACCGCGGAGCCGATGGCCGGGGCATCGCTGTGCGCGGGCGGGAGCCAGGTGTGAAAGGGGAACGTCGGCGTCTTCACCGCGAGACCGAGCAGCACTGCGGCGAGGACCAGTCCGCCCGCGACACCGTGCCCCTGGAGGGGCGGGTGGGCGGTGAGCTCGACCATGTCGAAGGTGTGCGGGTCGGAGGCGACGTAGAGGCCAATGAAGCCCAGCAGCAGGGCCAGTGAGCCGAGGAAGGTGTAGAGGAAGAACTTCAGTGCGGACCGGGAGGCGTTCCCGTGGCCCCAGCCGCTGATCGAGAAGTACATGCCCACGATCGAGAGGTCGAAGAAGACGAAGAAGACGATCAGGTCCGCGGAGACGAACAGGCCCAGGCACACCGCCTCGAGAAACAGGAACAGCGCGGCCTGCAACCGGGGCCGTCGCCGCTCGCGGAGCGCGAAGACCGCGCAGGACAGGAACACCAGCGTGGTCATCACCACCAGCGGCAGGGACAGGCCATCGACGCCGACGTGGTAGCTCGACCCCACCCCCGGGATCCACCGGGCCTGCTCCTCGGCCGCCAACGCCCCCGCCGCAGGCGTCTCGTACCTCGCCCACACCAAGCAGGCGAGCGCCAGCTCTGCTGCGGTGATGACGACGAACACGCCCCGTGCAACACGGGCGCCGATTCGAGGGATCAGCAGCACGGCAGCGGCGGCGAGTGGGAGGAAGACCAGGACGGAGAGCACGTTCACCTCACGAGGACGAGGACGAGGAGGACGAGGGCCAGCACGGCCAGCGCTTGGAGGTAGTACTGGTGCAGCTGCCCGGTCTGCGGTCTGCGAGCCAGGGCGCCCAGGCGTCGTACGCCGGAGACGATCGCCGCCACGGCGCCGTCGATGACACGGCCGTCGACGCGCGCTGCGGCTGAGGCCAGCCGCACCGTGCCGCCTGCGGTCGCCGCCACGCCACGGTCCAGCACGGCGTCGTCGAGATGGGCCAGACGATGCGCGAGCACCTCCACCGGCCGGACCACGACACGGTGCGCGATCTGTTCGAGGAACAGCCAGTTCGTGAGCACCCGAGGCCAGACGAACCGTAGGCTGTAAACGCCCCGCATCACCGCCACCGTCGCGACGACGACCGCGACGGCGAGCAGCGCGGACGTCACCAGCCCCAGAAGGCTGGACTCTGAGGGGGCTCCGCCCACGAGGTCCTGGACCCGTGCGAACAGCGGTGGGAGCGCGAGCACGCCCAGGACGAGGGCTCCTGCCGCCAGCGGGAGGAGGGGGAGCCACGCGGTCGTCGGCGCCTCTCGGTTGCCCTCACGTTCGTCGTCCCACCGCGACTCCGCGTCGTCGGGGAGACGGCGGGTCAGCACGACCAGGGCCTTGGTGGCGTAGGCGGCCGACAGCCCCGCGGCCAGCAGCCCGGTGAGGTACAGCGCGGGTGACTGCTCGGCCGCTGCGGCGAGCACGGTGTCCTTGGTCGCCCAGAGCGCCAGCGGGGGCAGCCCGGCGAGGGAGAGCAGGGCCGCCGCGGCGCACGCGCCCACCACCGGCCAGAGCCTGGCTGCCCCGGTGAGGGAGGCGAGCCGTTTGGTGCCGAGCGCCTCCAGCCAGATCCCGGCGGCCAGGAACAGCCCGGCCTTGACCGCCGCGTGCGCGACCAGGTGGGTGGCGCCGCCTGCGGTCGCGCCCACGCCCGCGGCCAGCACGACGAAGCCGAGCTGGGCCGCCGTGGACGCGGCGAGGAGCTGCTTGAGATCCCGCTGGGCGAGCGCCACCAGCCCGAGCAGCACCGCGGTCGCAGCCCCCGCCCACGCCGCGGCGTCGTCGGCCCAGCCGGTCGCTGCCAGAGTGGGGGCCACCCGCAGCAGCAGGTAGCCGCCCATCGCGACCATCGCGGCTGAGTGCAGCAGCGCGCTGACGGGGCTGGGGCCGAGCATGGCGCGCGAGAGCCAGAACGAGAACGGCAGCTGTGCCGCCTTCCCCAGCCCGGCCACGACCAGCCCGGCCGCGATGACGTCGCGCCAGCCGCCGGAGGCGCTCGGAAGGGCAGCGAGCCCCAGCCCTGCTCCCCCGGCCACCGCGGCACCCGCCGCGACGTAGAGACCGAGGTCAGCCGCCCGGGTGGTCAGGAACGCCGTCGTGCCCGAGCTGACCGCATCCTGGTCGCGCCAGTGGTACCCGATGAGAGCGAACGACGTCGCTCCCATCACCTCCCACGACATCAACAGCGTGGGCAGGGTGGTGGCCAGCACCGTCATCAGGGCGGCGGCCACGAAGAGAAGCATCAGCCCGTAGAACCGGGCCGTGCGCAGCGCGGGGGTGCCGGTCGCGGCCAGCAGCACCAGCGCCGACACCACCGCGACCGTCGGCAACACCAGCGCAGCCAGGCCGTCCACGCCCAGACCCAGCTCCGCGCCTGCCATGAACGGCGTGGCCACCGTAGGTCGCGGGTCGCGGGGAAGGAGACCGGGAACGACGCGACCGCCAGCAGCGCGGCCGTCCCGATGCCGACCGGAGCCGCGTACCGGTCGGCCGGCGTCCCGGCCAGCAGGAGCAGCGCGCCGACGACGGCCGGCACCACGACGAGCGCCACGAGGATGAGGTCGAGCATCAGCCGTGCAGCTCCGCGGCCATGTCGGTCATGTCGTGACCGGCCCGGCGGTGCAGCAGCGTGGCGACCGCGAACCCGGCCGCCATCTCCACCGTCATCGCCGCGATCACCACCAGCAGCAGCACCTGCCCGGACGGGTCGGGGGCCAGGAACCACCACAGCCCACCGGCGGCCAGGATGACACCGTTGATCATCAGCTCCAAGCCCATCATCACCATCACGACCACCTGCTGCGAGAGGGCGCCGTAGACCCCCACCGCGACCAGCGCCGAGGCCACGAGCAGCACGGTCTCCAACGTCATCGGCCCACACCCCCCGGCTGCGGCTCGTCGGCCGGTCGGCGGTCGAGGTCGTCGCCCAGCCGGTCGTAACGGGTGCGGTGCGACGACAGCACCACGCCCACGACGATCGTGGCGACCATGACCGGGCCCATCGCGATCATCACCAGCATGTGCGAGTCCATGATCGCCTCCCCCAGTGCCGACGTGACGTCACCGGCTGGTGCGCCCCGCCGGGCCGGCCACGGCACGAGCACCGCACCGGCACCCAGCAGCAGGAACGTGCCGACTCCGGCCGCGATCGAGGAGCGGTGCGAGTGGACCATGCTCATCGGCATCAACGCGGGGTTCATCCCCATGAACATCACCATGTAGACCGCCATCACGGCCATCTCCATCACCATCATCAAGATCACGATCACCCCCATGTACGCCTGGCCCAGGAGCAGCAGGGCCACCCCGACGGCAACGAAGGAGACCGCCAACGCGTACGTCGCCCGGGCCATCGAGTCCACGTAGAACACCAGTGCCCCCGCCACCACAGACACCACGGCACACAACCAGAACGCGATGTCGGTCAGTGGGACGGTCATCGGATCTCCTCTCGGGTGGGCACGGGTCAGTGGGTCGCGACGGCGATGATCGACACCACCAGGTCCTGGGCGACCACGAGCGGCAGCACCACCACCCAGCCGAGCTCGAGGAGCTTGTCGGGCCGCAGAGTCGGCAGCCAGCGCCCGACGAGCACCAGCAGCACACTCAGGACGAGGGTCTTGACCAGCACCCACACCCACCCGGGGAGCAACGGGCCGTCCCCACCGCCCAGGAACAGCGGCACCGCCACCGCCGAGCCCGCGACCAACAACGCGTAGCGGCCCGCGAGCACCAGCAGCCTGTCCACCCCGGCCAGCTCGGCGAGGATCCCCCCGTTGACGTCAATGCCGGCGCCGGGGTCCATCGGCGGCCGGACCGAGAAGCCCAACACCCCCCAGCAGTACGCCGCGAACGCCACCGGCGCCCACACCACGAACCACACCCCGTCCTGGGCTGCCGAGATCGCCGCCAGGTCCAGGCTCCCCGCCGCAATCGCCGGGGCGGTGAGCGCGAACATCAGCGGGAGCTCATAGCCAAGGGCGAGGGCCAGGAACCGGTAGCCGCCGACCAGACCCGAGATGGAGTTCGCTCCCCAGCCGAGCAACCACATCACCGCCCACGCCACCACGTCGAGGGCATTGACCCAGACCAGCCCCAGGGGGTGGTCCACCAGGGCATGGGCGCCCAGCGGCACGAACGCGACGATCAGGACCGCCAGAGGGACGACCGCGGACGAGGCGGACCGCCACAGCAGCCGGTCCGCGGACACCGTGCGGCGCGGCCGCTGGCGCAGCAGCCGCGCGGTCTCCCGGACCGGGACCGTCAGGCCCGACCGGGTCGTGCGCCCGTGGTCCCGAGCCTCGAGAGCGGAGGAGACGCCGGCCATAGCCAGCGAGGCCGCGGCCAGGCCGGCCACGACCGGGGCCGCGTAGACAAGGGACAGGGAGTCAGCCACGCACGCTCTCCCCCGTCTCGTGCCCGGTCAGGTCCGGCATCGTCGCCGCGAGCCACAGCCGGACCGCCGCCAGCTCCTGGCCACGGACCAGGCCCGGCAGCGCCGGCAGCCCCGGCGCCGTCCGACGTGGGACCTCCCCGGCGAGCTCCACGCGGGCCCGCTCGAACAGGCCCGTGAGCCGGTCGTGCAGCGACTCCTCGCCGCCGTGCCGACCGCGGTGGACGAGCCCGGTCAGCAGCCACCGCAGGGACCGGCGGCGACCGACCCGGGCGCCGAGCCCGGCCACCTCGCGGCCGTCGACCGGCCCGCCGTCCAGGCACCGGTCCCGCAGTCGGCGGGCGCGCGCGGAGTCCGCGGGCAGGCCTGCGAGCGTCAGCACCGAGGCCGCCGCGTCGAGCAGGCGTGCGGCGCGTGTGGCCGCGTCGTCGGCGACCGTGGCGGCTCCCGGCCCGTCCAGCTGCTCGGCCTCGGCGTCGACCACGACGTCACCGTGCAGGGTGACGCGCAGGACGACGCCGGCGGGCCAGTGCGCGAGCACCGGCCCCAGGGGCACGTGCAGCTCGTCCATCTCCAGTCCGTCGCGGTCCTCGGCGCCCTCCGCCAGGGGGATCCCGTCCGGACTCATCGCGGAGTCGTCGCCGGCCGCGCGGTCGGCTGCCGGGGTGAAGCCCCGCCGGAGCGGCGGCTCGACGTGGCGCCGGCCTTTGGCGCGCAGCTCGTCGCGGACGCCGTGGAGGAGCACGTCCACCGCGGCATCCTCGCGCACCTGGAGGCGGGCCCGCGGCTCCGACATCTGCGCCCAGGCGTGCTCGACCACGTCGGCGAGGGCCTCCCCCGGGTCGCCGACGACGGCGAGGACGTCCGCGTCCGCCACCGACTCCGCGATCACCCACCCCGCCCGGTCGAGAGCCCGCTGCAGGGCGACCCGCTCCCGGAACGCGCCGGGGGCCTCCGCGACGAGGACGTGGGCCCGGGAGCACGCCGCTCCGGCGAGCATCTCCGTCAGGCCCACCGGAACGCCCCCTCCCGGCGTGCCCATGCGACGGCCAGCAGCAGCACCAGCAGGAAGCCGAACATCTCGACCACGGCCCCCGGGCCGAGACGGCGCACGACGACCGCCCACGGGTACATGAACAGCATCTCGACGTCGAAGGCGAGGAACACGACGCTGGCGGTGTACCAGCGAGCGTGGTAGCGCGACAGCGCGTGCTCGTTGGGCGCCTGCCCCGACAGCCACGGCTCGACGGTGAACGGCTTCGCCGACACGGCTGTCCAGCGGGCCACGAGACGCAGGCACCACACGGCCGCGAGGGACCCGGCGAGAAGCAGCAGCAGTGCTGTCGGCATGAGGCCTCCCTCGCTGGGCACGTCGGCTCGGGCACCGTACGGCGCCCGCGCCTCGTACCCGACAACCGTGCCGTCATGCGGACGTTGCTGAAGGACGATCATGACCGATCACCCCCACCCCGTCGACCCCGGTGCGGTCACCCGCGCCCGGGACCGGCTTCCGGCTCGGTCGGACGTCGAACGGGTCACCAGCGTGCTCACGCTGGTGGTCGATCCCACCCGGCTGCGGCTGCTGTTCGCGCTCGACGCCGCGGAGGAGCTCTGCGTCGGGGACCTGGCGCTGGCGCTGGGCATCTCGCAGGACGCGGTCGGGTACGGCCTGCGGATGCTCAGGACGGCCGGTCTCGTCGACCGGCGCAAGGCCGGCCGGCTGGTGTTCTACCGCCTGGCGGCGGGCTTCCCCGAGCCGCTGCGCCAGCACTGCCTGATCCGGCTCGCGGAGCTGTCCGGCGTCCAGCCGCCCGAGGGCGCGCACCTCTAGCCGCAGCGTCAGCCCACCCGCGAGGATCCATCGGGGACGCCGTGCCGCCTGGGGCCGCCGGGCCCGTCGTGGCCGCCTCGGGTCTCGGTGCCGGTGACGGCGAAGGCCTTGTCGACCTGGACGATCACGTGCTCACCGGCCTTGGTGGTCACGTGCGCCTCGTAGACACCGTCGGAGTCGGTCTCGACGCGCTCCACGGTCGCACCCGGGTACTTCGCCAGGGCCGCGGCCTCGACCTTCGCCGCGGTGGTGCCGGTCAAGGCGGTCTCGTCCGGTCCGCCGCGGCCGCCGTGCCCTCCGGGGCCGCCCCGCCCGTCGTGGCCGCCTCGGGTCTCGGTGCCGGTGACCGCGAAGGCCCTGTCGACCTGGACGATCACGTGCTCACCGGCCTTGGTGGTCACGTGCGCCTCGTAGACACCGTCGGAGTCGGTCTCGACGCGCTCCACGGTCGCACCCGGGTACTTCGCCAGCGCCGCGGCCTTCACCTTCGCCGCGGTGGCGCCGGCGAGCGGGGTCTCCTCCGCCCGGCCGCCCGCGCCGGTCGTCGGCGCGCTCGACGACCCGGTCGCGGCGTCGGCACCGCCCGTGACTGCGAAGGCGGCTCCGCCTCCGAGGCCGGCGAGCAGCAGCGCGCTCGCGGCGAGCAGAGTCCGGGTCTTGCCCATCGTGCGGGGGAACGTCATGTGCTTCTCCTGGGTCGGGTAGGTGCGGGACGGACGCCCCACAGCAGAAGAGTCGGCGACCACGCTGGGATGGTCATGTCGGGTCGCTGTGGTCCCCCTGTGACTTCTCCACCGGGAGGTCGGGCCACGACCCGCCCCCGGCAGCGCCGCACAGGTCAGCCGACCTGCTCGGGTCAGTCGAGCAGGGCGACCTCGCAGACCGAGGCCCGCAGCGGCGAGCTGCCGCTGACCGGGTCGCTCGGTGTCTGGCGCAGCACCAGGTTCAGGTTGGCGCTGCCCGGCCCGAACGGCGGGTAGCCCGGCAGACCCAGCTCCTCGCAGGCCGCCCACCAGCCGTGCTGGCCGAACACGACTCTCGGGTCGAGGCTGGCGTTGAGCCGGGCCCGCGCCCGCACGCTGCCGGACGGGGTGCTCAGCGAGACCCAGTCCCCCGCCGCGATCCCACGTGCCGCGGCCGCGGCCGGGTGGATCTCCAGCTGCGGGTCCTTCGCGCTCTTGCGCAGCGCCGCCACCTGCCGGTGCTGCGTCTCGCAGAAGAACAGTGACTTCGCGCAGCTGAGCACCAGCGGGTACCGATCAGTGAGGTCCGGACGGGAGCGCGGGCTGGTCGACGGCTCCTCGAAGGTGGGCAGCGGCGGGTAGCCGTGCGCGGCCAGCGTGGCCGAGTACAGCTCCACCTTGCGGGACGGCGTGGCGAAGCCGGTCTCGGCGTACTTGCGGTAGCGCGTGGTCAGCGGCACCCGCACCCCCTCAGGGTGCTCTCGCAGCTCCTCCAGGGTGATCCCGCTCGGGGCCAGCTGGTGACGGAGCGCCGCCTCGATGTCGCCGTCCCAGAAGTCCGCGCCCAGACCCAGCCGGGTCGCGAGGTCGAAGACGATCTGCAGGTCCGAGCGGGCCTCGCCGCGCGGCGGCACGAGCGGCTGCCGCAGCTGCACCAGCGACTGTGCCTCCTGGCTGTACTCGAAGCCGATCTTGAGCGCCTCGGACTCGAACGGCGTCGTCACCGGCAGCACGATGTCGGCGAGCTCGACCGTGGGGCTGGAGAACAGGTCGGCCTGCACGAAGAAGTCGAGGCTGCGCAGCGCGTCGCGACCGCGGGCACTGTCCCCGTTGGCCATCACCGGGTTGCCGCCGAAGCCGACCAGCGCCGTGACCCGCCGGTCGAGGGCCGCCGTGTAGAAGTCCTCGCCCGTGACGAACCCGAACCGGGCAGGTCCCAGGGGCCGCTGCTCCACGCCGATCGCGGGCGGCGGGCGCCGTGCGGACAGCAGCTCCGCCCCGGCGACCGGGTTGGACGGCACCGCCTCGAACAGCACGTTGCCGCCGGGAACGTCGAGGCTGCCGGTGAGGGCGTAGAGGACGTTGATCGCGCGGATGGTCTGGGTGGTGCCGCTGTGCTGCTCCAGCCCGCTCCAGGCGTAGAAGGCGACCGGGCGGGCCTCCCAGAGCGTCCGTGCCGCGGCGACGATCTGCGTCGCCGGCACCCCCGTGATCTCCGCGGCCACCTCCGGGCGCAACGAGGCACATCGCGCCGAGAGCAGCTCCCAGACGCTGCGGCCCTCGATCTCGTCGGCCGCGTTGGTCCAGTCGCGCACGAAGTCGGCGTCGTACCAGCCGTTCTCGATCATCACGTGCGTCAGGGAGAGCGCGAGCGCCGCGTCCGTGCCGGGCCGCACCCGCAGCCAGTGGTCGGCCTTGGCAGCGAGCCCGGCCTTGCGTGGGTCGACGACGACCAGCTTCGCGCCGCGTGCGACCGCGGCGGTGGCGCTCGTGGCGTGCGCGAGACGGGCGACGGAGGGGTTGTAGCCCCAGAAGAGGATGCAGCCGGCGTTCTCGAGATCCGGCAGGTAGACGCCGGGCACGGACGCGCCGAACGTGTAGAGCGGTGCGAGGTACCGGCCCCAGCCGCACAGCTCCATGTAGGCCAGGTAGTTCGGGCTGCCGAAGGCCCGGACCAGCCGCTGGATCCAGTCCACGGAGTCGCTGATCGCGGAGGTCGACGGCGAGCTCGAGCCGAACGCGACCGCTCCAGGCCCGTCGGCGGCGGCGACCGCGAGGAGCCGGTCGGCCACCGTGTCCAGCGCCTCGTCCCAGGTGATCCGCTCCCATCCCGGGTCCGCGGAGTCCTTGGGGTTGGTGCGCCTCAGCGGGTGCAGGATACGAGAGGAGTCGTAGACGATCTGCGGGGCGGCCTTGCCCTTCACGCAGACGGCCTGTCCGGTGGGGTGGGACGGGTCGGGGTGCAACGCCACGAAGGTCCCGTCCGTCACCGTGGCGCGAGCTCCGCAGCGCGACACGCACAGCGGACAGAATGTCGGGACCGTGTCCCCGTCCATCTCAGGATTGTCGCGCTCCGGCCGGGGGCAGGCAATGGCCCGCACGGCCGTGACCGGACCACCACCCGCTCAGCGCTCGCGCATCACCGCGGAGGCCAGCTCGAGCAGGGCGTCGTCTCCGCCGGGGCGGCCCACCAGCTGCACCCCGACCGGGAGTCCGCTGGGTCCGGCCAAGAGCGGCAGGCTGACCGTCGGCGTGCGCAGCAGGGTCCATGACCGACAGAAGACCGGGTCACCGGTGTACGCCAGGCCAGGCGGGGCCTCACCGGGCACGGCCGGTGTCAGGAACCCGTCCAGGTCGCCGAACACGTCCGGGAGCAGGGCTCGGCTCGCACCGGCTAGTGTCTGAGCGCGTACGTAGGCCTCTGCCGGCAGGGAGGCGCCACGCCGCACGAGGTCCCTGGTCGAGTCGCTCAGACGGTCTGCGTGCTTGACCAGCTCGCCGTCCAACGTGGCTGCCACCTCCTTCTCCATGATGGCCACCTGCGCAGGCACCAGATCGGAGAACGACGCGGGGAGCGGCGTCTCGACGACGTCGAAGCCGGTGGCGGCAAGCCTGTCGGCGAGTGCCTCCAGCTCGCGCCTCGTCTCCACGTCAGCCAGCTCCCACTGGGCGGTGCGAACGAACCCGAGGCGCGGCGGTCCGCCACGCCTCGACCCCCGGGCCCGGTCGGGCTCGCTCGCCCGCACGGTCCCGAAGACCAGCTCGACGTCCCTGACCGTCCGCGCGAACATGCCGAGTGTGTCCAGCGAAGGACTCATCACCTTGAGGCCCGCGCGGTCGATGGCGCCGAACGACGGTTTGAAGCCGACGACTCCGCAGAAGGCCGCCGGGCGGGTCACCGAGCCGGCGGTCTGCGTCCCGAGCGCCACCGCGACCATGCCGTCGGCCGTGGCCGCCGCGGAGCCACTCGAGGACCCCCCCGGGGTACGGGTCACGTCCCGGGGGTTGGTGGTGGGACCCGGCTCGAACAAGGCGAACTCGGTGGTCACGGTCTTGCCCATGACCAGGGCGCCGGCGTCGATCAAGCGACGCGCCACCGTCGCATCCCGCTCGGGCCGTCGCCCGGCATAGATGGGGGAACCGAGCTCGGTGGGATAGTCGGCGGTGTCGATGAGGTCCTTGACGGCCACCGTCAGACCCCGGAGCGGCGGTCGCGCGCCAGCCTGGTCCAGCTCCTCGGCCCGCCGCCTCACCAGCTCGGGATAATGGTGGGCGAAGGCTTTCACGACCGGCTCGCGCGCCGCGATCCGCTGCAGACACGCCTCTGACACGTCGGTGACTCTCACGTCACGATCCGCCACGGCCCGGATGGCCGCCGCACCGGTGAGGTCCGACAGCGACGCCACGGTCAGCGACCGTCCTCTGCCGTGACCCCCCTCGGGGCTGCTGTCCCCTGCGGGCATCGCCACGAGCTCACCGCGTAGCCGCCGCCGAGGCTGACCGGAGCAGGTCCGCATAGATGGCGGTCGCCGTGCCGACCTGGCCGATCTCACACCACTCATCCACCACGTGGGCCTGGTCCGGGGACCCGGGTCCGCAGATCACGGTGGGCACGTCACCGAGCGCCTCGGTCAGAATGCTGGCGTCGGTGAAGAACCGCGCCACCGGCGGGCCGTCCGACAGGTCGACGTGACGTCCGGCGACCTCCCGGACGAGCCTCACCCATGCGTCGTCCGGGGATGTGTAGACCGGCGGCAGGCTGAGCACGGGCCGGACCGTCGCCAGGTCGTCGAGCAAGGCGCCGAGCTCGTCCGGGAGCCGGCGGGCGTCTTCCTCCAGCGGGGTGCGGAAGTCCAGCTCGGCGGCGGCCAAGTCGGGCACGATGTTGCGCAGTGACCCGCCACGGACCTTGCCGATGTTGAGGGTGCGCCGGCCGAGGACCTCGTGGGTGGCCGCGGTCTCCTCGGTCCACGCCCGCACCCGGGCCAACGCATCGAAGAGCTTCTCGATGGCGTTCTCACCGAGCTGGGGAGTCGACCCGTGACACGAGCGCCCGTGGGCCACGACGTCCAGCCACAGCGCACCCCGATGGCCGAGCACCGGCTGGTTCGACGTCGGCTCCGCGATCAGGAGGAAGCGGCTGTCCGGCAACAGGGCCCCGTCCCGACTCAGAGCCGACGCGCCCAGGCTGCCGACCTCCTCCTGGGCAGTCAGCACCAGGGCGAGGGGCAAGGCGCCCGGCGGTGGCGAGGCGACGTACTCCTCGGCGGCCCGGACCATGGCGGCCACGCCGGTCTTCATGTCCACGGCACCGCGGCCGTACAGGCGTGCGCCCACGATCTCGGCCGCGTGCGGATCTGTCGTCCACTCGTCCTCCACGACCGTGACCGTGTCGAGGTGACCGGACAGACAGAGCGCGGAACGCCCGGGGTCCCCCCAGCGTGCCACCACGTTGACGTGCCCGTCGTCGTAGGCGTCCAGCTCGACGGTGAAGCCGGCGCTGTCCAGCCGGTCAGCGAGCAGCTCCGCGACCCGTGGCTGGCCACCGCTCTCGGGAGTGCTCGGCAGCCGGATGAGTTGCCGTGCCAGCTCCAGGTCCGGGCTCGTTGTCATCGGGGGCATCCTTCCTCACCACGGCCCAGGATCGCCACTGCGTCCTGGAACAGCTCTCGTGCCGTTGTCTGGTCATGGTTCGCGAGGCAGGCCAGCAGCAGCAACCTCGCCTTGCCCGCGCTGAGCAGGCCCGCGCCCACCACACCCAAATCCATGAGGTCGGTGCCACCCCCAGGGCCGCCGTAGACAGCCCACGTGCCACCAGCGGGGACCCGAGTCGAGACGACCACCACGACGTCGGCGGCAACCAGATCGGTGATCACCACGCGCAGTGACGCGGGCACGTGCCCCAGACCGAAGCCATCGATCACGAGTCCGCGGGGTGACGTCGCATCGATCAGGCCCTGTGCTGCCCGTACGGACATCCCCGTGTATGCCTGCAGGACGGGGACGTCGTCGGGTCGGGGCTGCTCGCCGACGCCTCCGCCAGGGACCGTCCACCGGGACAGGACTCCGTACATGCGGCGCACGGTGCCGTCGGGGTCGACGGTAGCGAGTGAGGTGCCTCCGGCGGAGAAGGCGGCGGTGCTGTGCGTGTGCCACTTTCGCGCCCACCGAGCCGCCTGCAGGCGACCCTCGAGGCACACCAGGGTGCCGAACCCGCGCAGCGCCGGGCTGGCGGCTGCTCGCACCGCCGACCACAGGTTGTTGGGTCCGTCAGGCGACACCGCGTCGGCAGCCCTCAGAGCGGCCGTGAACACGACCGGCTTGTCCGTGTCCACCAGGATGTCGACGAGGAAGGCAGTCTCCTCGAGCGTGTCCGTTCCGTGGGTGACGACGACTCCCGCGACATCGTCTCGTGCGACCAGCCGCTCGACGGTGACCGCGGTCTCCCACATGAGGCCCGGGTCGACGTTCCAGCTGTTGAGCCGGGCGATGTCGACGACGGCCCCGACCTGGTCGGAGGCGTCCACGCCCGCGGTGCGCAGCAGCTCCTCAAGCGGAAGAACGGCGGTGACGCCCTCGCTGTCGTCAGCGTGCACCGACGCGATGGTGCCGCCGGTCGCGACGACAGCGACGCGAGCACTCCCGGCGGCACCGAGGACTCCCTCAGACTCCAAGGTGCTGCTCGACTTCCCCGGCGGCCATCAGCGCCTCGATGGAGCCGTTCGCGACGATCCGACCGCCCTCGAGAATGAGACATCGGGTCGACATCCGGGCCACCATCGGGACGTTCTGCTCGACCACCACGGTCGTCAGGCCTTCGTTGAGGTTGATGTGCTTGATGTTGTCGGCGATCTGCTGGACGAGCATCGGCATGATGCCGTCAGAGGGCTCGTCGAGGAGCAGGATCCGGGGTTCCGCCATCATCGCTCGGGCGATGGCGAGCATCTGCTGCTCACCACCGCTCATGGTGCCCGCCCGCTGCTTGGGCCTCTCGGCCAGACGGGGAAAGTAGTCGAGGACCTCTCGCAGCCGCCCGTCCCGCACCCGACCCCCCGCGGCCAACCGCCCGAGCGTGAGGTTCTCACTCACGGTGAGGTCTGCGAAGACACCCCGACCCTGGGGCACCACAGCGATCCCGTGTCGCGTGCGCACGTGTGCTGGCGCCCGGGTCAGGTCGACTTCTCCCACCCGCAGTTGTCCGGACCTGATCTTGAGCAGGCCTGCAAGGACGCGGATGAGCGTGCTCTTACCCATGCCGTTGCGACCGAGGACGCCGAGCACCTCACCCTCCTGGACGGACAGGGACAGGTCGTGGAGCACCACCCCTCGGCCATAGCCTGCGACGACTTCGTTGACCGTCAGCATCAGTCGAGATCCTCACCCAGGTAGACCGCACGGACTTGCTCATCCCGCTCCACCTCCACCATCGGCCCCTCGGCGATCACCTCGCCCAGATGAAGGACCGTGACGTCCGAGTTCAGAGAGCGGACGAAGGCCATGTCGTGCTCGATGACGATGCTTGAGACGCCGTTCTCCGCCACGAGACGGGCGATGAGCTCGGAGGTCCGGGTCGTCTCCTCGGGACTCATCCCGGCCGTCGGCTCGTCCAGAAGCATCACCGTCGCCTTCCGTGCCACCAGCATCCCGATCTCCAGCCACTGCGTCCGCCCGTGCGGCAGGTGGGCCGCTCGCACGCCGAGCGCGTCAGTCAGGCTGACCTGGTCTGCGACCTCCGCCACGACGTGGGCGACCCTGCGGCGGCGGACGCGGGTCGCCAGCACAGGGATGGTGAGGTTCTCCGCCACCGTGAGATCCGGGTAGAACGACGGTCGCTGGAACTTCCGGACGATGCCGAGCTTCGCCACCCGGTGCACCGGCCAACCGGTCACATCCCTGCCGCGGAAGGTGATCGATCCGGTGTCGGGGCGCGTGTGCCCCGACAGCATGCTGAGGAACGTGGACTTGCCGGCCCCGTTCGGCCCGACCACGCACCGGACCGTGGACTCGTCCAGACTGAGAGAGACGTCGTGGTTCGCGCGGACACCCCCGAAGGTCTTGGAGATGCCTCTCACCTCAAGCAGCTGGTTCATCGCGACGTCCTTGCAGGTATGAGGGAATCCGCAGCAGCGAGCCGACCAGTCCGCGCCGGAAGAACACGATGACGAGCACGAACAGCACACCGAGGATCAGCTGCCAGTACTCCGGGATGAGGGAGTTGAGGGCGTTGCTCAGGATGGAGATGCCGATGGCACCGATCAGGGCACCGATGAAGTAGCCGCGTCCCCCCACCGCCACCCAGACCACGACGCTCGTCGAGAACAGAACACCTCCCAGACTGGGTGAGACGAAGCCGGTGTCAGTCGCGTAGAAGCCGCCGGCGAGGGCCGCCACCGCACCGGAGATCGCGAAGGCGACGGTCTTGTACAGAGCGGTGTTGTAGCCGAGTGCCCGGGTCCGGTCCTCGTTCTCGCGGATGCTGACGAGGACCTGCCCGAACGGCGACCACTGGAGGAACCGGAAGCCGAGGTAAGCCAGGAGCGTCAGCGCGAAGGCGACGTAGTACATCGCGAGGTCGCCCTTGACGGAGATGTGTAGTCCGGCGACCGAGAAGCTCGCGCGCTCGACGTACAAGCCGTTGAAGCCGCCGGTCAAGCCGGACTGCGAGTTGGCGACGACGTAGACGATCGTGGAGATCGCGAGCGTCACGAGCACGAAGTACGAGTCACGCACGTTGGCGCTGAAGAGGAAGTACCCGACTCCCCCGGCGATGACCGCGCCCAGGACGACGCCGACCAGGAGGCCGAGCCAAGGCCCGGACGGCCCACTCACATGCTTGAGCATGATGCCGAACGCATAGGCACCGACTGCGAAGAACGCTCCCTGCCCGAAGCTGACCATGCCGCCGAACCCCCACAGCAGGCACAGCGTCAGGGCAAGCACGCCGAAGAGCATGTACTGCGGGAGGATGAACACCGGGTAGCCGGCCACGAGGTAGGGCACGTAGAAGAGGCCCACGAAGACCAGGACGGCGACCACGTTCTCGGGTCCGGCCCAGCGCCGGACCCACTGTCGCCTCTTCACCCGCTCGGGCGCCGCGTGGCCGGTTGCTGCTGTCTCCGTCGTCTGGTTGCTCATCGTCGCCCCAGGATTCCGACGGGCCGGAAGCGCAGCGCGATCACGGCGAGCGCGAACACGACCGTCTGCGCGAAGACCTGCTGCGCGAACAGAGCGAAGACCGACGTGGCGCCACCGATCAGAGCCGACCCCACAAGCGTGCCGCCTACGATGGCGCCCAGACCGCCGACCGTGACGACGAAGAACGCGCGCACCAGCCACAGCGTTCCCATGTCCGGCTCGATGCTGAACATCGGCGCGATCAATCCACCGGCGAGTCCGGCCATCCCAGCGCCCACGACGAAGACTCCTCGATACATGCGCGGGGCGTTCACTCCGAGCATGAGGGCCATCTCCCGGTTCTGGATCATGGCTCGCACGCGGACCCCGACACTGGTTCGGTAGAGCACGAGCCCCATGGTGGCGAGCAGCAGGATGGTCACGAGGCAGACCACTGCCTCGTACCGCCCGATCCCGACCTGTCCGATGGAGAAGGTGCCGGGAATCGGGTTGCGGATGTTCTTCAACGTGGAGCCCCAGACGATCTTGATCAGCTCGGTGACGACCAGGTAGAACCCCCAACTGATGAGCAGCGTCTCGAACGGCTGCTCATAGAAGTGCCGGATGATGAGGACCTCGAAGACGAGCCCCACGACAGCGACACCAGCAGTGGCCACCAGCACCGAGAGAGCGAACGGGACTCCCGCTCCCGCGAGGGCCCAGGTGAGGTAGGCGCCGAGCGCCAGCATGGCACCGTGGCCCATGTTGATGACGCGGACCAGCCCGAAGACCACACCGAGTCCCAGGGAGACCAGGGCAAGGACCAGGGTCGAGGAGACGATGTCGATGAGCAGGGACACGAGACCGGCCACCGCGTCTACGCCTTCGACAGCGGCAGGTTGTCGCACTGTGCGGCCTGCGGCTGCACGGAGTCGACCTGGTGGACGACCTTGAACATGTTGTCGGGGCTGGTCCAGTTCGGCTGCGCCTGCACGAGGTACGACGGCAGCACGGCCTGGTGGTCCTCCGCCCGCATCGTCAACGATCCCTGGGGCGCGCCGTCGAAGGTCATGCCTTCGAGCCCCGAACGAATGCCGTCGGTGCTGACCTCACCGGCCTTCTCGATCGCCTTGGCGGTCATGTGAGCCGCGTTGTACATCGCGACACCCACCGTGTTCATGATGACCTTCGGGTACTGCTTGGTCACCTTCTGGCGAAAGGCTTCGTTGTTCGGGGTCTTGATGGACCAGAAGTAGTCGAAGCTGACGTAGTCGCCCTCGGTCGCGTCGGGTCCGATGCCTGACGTGGCCGCTTCCTCGTCGTCGACGGTCCAGACCACGAGGTCCTTCTTCATCCCCGCCGCGGCCAGCTGACGCCGGAAGTTGACGGTGTCCGAGCCGGTCAGGGTCAGGAAGATGACGTCGGCACCGGAGCGGCGGATCTGGCCGAGGACCGACCCGTACTGGGGGGTGTTGAACGGGATGTACACCTCTCCCACCGTGGACCCGCCGACCTCCTGCAGCTTCTGCTTGGTGAGACGGTTCGTCTCCCGCGGCCACACGTAGTCCGAGCCGACCATGAAGAACTTCCCGCCGTGCTTCTTGACGATGTAGTCCAGGTGCGGCCACACCTGCTCGGACGGCTCGGGGCCGAACATGAACACGTTGGGGTTGCACACCCCCGGGAAGAACTTCTGGCTCTGCCCCTCGTAGAACGTCGGGTAGAGCAGCAGCTTGTCCGCCTGGGTCGCCACGGGGGCGGCGGCGTTGCGCTCGGCGCTGCTGAACGTGCCCGCCAGGAAGTCCACCTTCTCCTCGCGGACCAGCCGGTTGGCCTGCTCGGTCACCACCTGGGGCTCGGTCTTGGAGTCCGCGATCACCAGCTCCCACTTGCGGCCGAGGGTTCCCCCTCCCGCGTTGATCTCGTCGACCGCGAGCTGGAAGCCGGCCGAGTGCGCCTTGCCGTAGACCGTCCACGCGCCGCTCAGGGGAGAGATGACTCCGACTCGGATGGGCCCGTCACCGCCCTTGCCGCCGCTCCCCCCGGACGACTTGGGCGCGCACGCGGACAGCAGCGAGGGGGCGGCGAGCGCCCCGGCACCGAGCAGGCTTGCCTTGAGCAGGGAACGGCGGTCGAACCCGATGTGTGGTGTGGTCACGCGCTGACTCCTAGACGAGCGAAGGTGGGTGGATCCGTGGTCGGTGAGCGATGTGCGAGCAGAGCGCGTGGGCCTGGGCCTGGCGCCCAGGAGTCCACCGCGCGGTGGAGCCGGTCAGTTCCCGGCTGTCAGGGCGCCGTACGTCTCGGGCCGGCGGTCCCGCAAGGGCTGGTTGAAGTCGTTCCAGTTGCGGGCGGTCCTGGCCATCCCCAGATCGAGGTCCGCGTAGAGGATCTCCTCGGTGTCGGGCGACGCGGGGCCCGCCAGTGGCCATCCCGTGTAGCTGACGATGACGCTCTGGCCGTTGAACGGCTGGTCACGCTCCGTCCCCACCCGGTCCGCCGCGGCTATGTAGACGGAGTTGCTGTGCGCGTTGGCCTGAGCCAGCACGGTTGCCATCGCCGGCGACCCCTCGGCCTGTCCCGGGATCGGGACCCAGTTGGTCGGGATGCAGATGATGTCGGCGCCCTGCAGGGCACAGGCCCGGTAGGCCTCGGGGAACCAGCCGTCGTAGCAGATGAAGGTCGCGATGCGCCCGATCGGCGTGTGGAAGACCGGGAAGCCCAGGTCGCCGGGCTCGAAGAACAGGTTCTCGCGGTTCCACAGGTGCACCTTGCGGAAGGTGCCGAGATAGCCCTCGGGACCGATCACGATGCTGGAGTTGAACAGCTGGTCGCCGGCTTGCTCACAGATCCCCGCCACCAGGTAGACCCCGCGCTCGCGGCAGAGCTCGATCCACGCGGACGATGCCGGTCCGGACGGCACCTCCTCGGCCGCGGCCCGCGCCTCGCTCCGCGTCTCGAACACGTAGCCCGAGTTGCACAGCTCGGGCAGCACGAGGAGCTGCGCCCCACCCCGCACCGCCGCGTCGCACAGCTGCAGGGAGCGCTCGAGGTTCGCGTCGTTCTCGCCGACGTGCGGCTCCATCTGAACGCATGCGACGCGGACCAGCTCGGAAGCCTGAGCGTTCTCGGCCATGCCGTTCTCCTCACTGAGAAATCGTTTCCCCGAATGTATGGAAACGTTTCCGTCAGGTCAATAGACTGCTGGAAGATTTCAGCGTCCGGTCCGTCCGTCGAGCCTGGGAAGGTAGAAAGGCCCATGCCAGTCAGACTCAAGGACATCGCGCGCGAGGCGGGCGTGAGCCTGTCCACGGCCTCGCGCGTGCTCTCGAGCGCTCGCAGCGGAGGCAACCCGGACTCCGCAACGGCCAGGCGCGTGCTCGCCGTGGCCACGCGGCTGGAGTACGTCCCGAACCTGTCCGCGGCGAGCCTGCGCTCCCACCGCACTCGCATGCTGGGAGTCCTGGTCCCCCACCTGACCGACGTGGTGCTGAGCACCATCTACGAGGGGATCGACCAGCGCGCCTCCGCTGCGGACTACCAGACGGTGGTCGCGAACTCGATGGACGACCCACGTGAGCGTCGGCTCCGATCGGAGCGGCTGCTGCAACGTGGGGTCGACGGTCTGATCTTCGGCGACGCCCAGGTCGATGAGCCCTACCTCGACGAGCTGGCCCAGCGCCGGGTGCCCTTCGTCCTGGTCAGTCGCCGGCACCGTCCCTACGACTCGGTCACCTGCGATGACACTGCCGGTGGCCGCCTCGTCGGCAACCATCTGGCCGACCTGGGCCACCGAGACATCGCCGTCATCGCCGGCCAGCCCTACGCCTCTACCGGGATCGACCGGACCCAGGGATGCCTGGATGCTCTGCGGGACCGCGGGATCGACGTGCCTACCGAGCGGATCGTCCACTCCGGGTTCGACCCGCGCTCCGGACACGTCGTGGCGACGCGACTGATGGCCCGGTCCCCTCGACCCACCGCCATCTTCGCCGTGAACGACATGACGGCGATCGGTGCCATGGGAGCCCTGCGGGACCTCGGCATCGAGGTGGGACGGGACGTGGCGGTCGTCGGGTTCAACGACATCAACATCGCAGCCGACCTGCCCACACCGCTGACGTCGGTGCGCAGTCCGCTCACGGAGATGGGCGCAGCGGCAGCTGGTCTGCTGCTGGGTCGGCTCGGCCAGGAGCAGACCGGCTCACGAGCCGAGCACGTGGAGACACGGCTCGCTCCGCAGCTGATCGTCCGTGAGTCGTCCGACATGTCCATCGGTTCCCGGTCCCTGCGCGGAGGGCGCGGCGCGACGTCTGCCCGGGAGTAGGCCGTCACCGGGCGATCGAGCCGACTGCTAGCGATCCGGGTCCTCCGTGACTGGGGCGGTCAGCCGACCTGCTCGGGCACCCTCCGGTCGTCACCGGCGGAGCCACGGACGGCCTGGCCACGCGTCACGCCGACCAGCAGGCCCACCACCGGGACCAGCGCGAGCACGGTGCTCACCGTCGCGCTGCCCCCGGTGACCAGGGTGAAGTTGCTGAGCACCAGCCAGAGGCTGACCAGCAGGCCGGCGCACGCCAGCACCGGAGCGACCCGGGTCTGCCACGCCCGACCGCGGGTGAGCTCGCGGTTGCGGGAGAAGAACGCGATCACCGCGACGGAGGTGGTGAGCATCAGGATCACCATCCCGACGGTGGCGACGCCGGCCATCGACCCGAAGACACCGACCAGCGGGTCGAGCCCGAGCAGCGCGAACGCCGCCAGCAGGATCAGGGCGGTGCCGGTCTGCACCCCCGAGGAGACAGCCGGGGAGTGGTGCCGGCCGTGCACGCGGCCGAGCGGTGCGGGCAGCAGGCCCTTGCGCGCCAGGACGTACTGGTAGCGGGCGATCACGTTGTGGAACGACAGCACGCACGCGAACAGGCTGGAGATCAGCAGCACGTTGACCAGGTCACGGCCGAGGGCACCGAGGTACTCCTGCGTCGTGTCGAGCAGCATGTTCCCGTCGCCGGCGAGGGTAGCGTCGGCGACGGCGACCACGTTGTCGGTGCCCGAGGCCAGCACCAGCGCCCAGCAGGACAGGGCGTAGAAGCCGCCGATGATCAGCACGGCGAGGTATGTCGCTCGCGGGATCGTCCGCTCGGGGTCGCGCGCCTCGTCGCGGAAGACCGCGGTGGCCTCGAAGCCGATGAAGCCGGTCAGCGCGAACAGCACCGGCACGCCGAGCGACCCCGACATGATCGTGGACGGCGTGAAGGACTCCACGTTGATGCCGGCGGCCCCGCCGCGCGCGAAGATCACCAGGTCGAGAACGACGACGACCCCCACCTCCAGGACGAGCGCGACCCCGAGCACCTTCGCGCTGAGCTCGATGTGGCGGTAGCCGAGGACGGCCACGATGCCGATGGTGAGCAGCGCGTAGACCGGCCAGGGGATCTGCGGGCCGCCGTACGCCGTCACGGTGTCGTCGACCGCCCAGCCCATGAAGCCGTAGACGCCGAGCTGGATCGCTGTGTAGGCGATCAGCGCCACGACCGCGATCCCCATCCCGAGCCGCTTGCCGAGCCCCTCGGTGACGTAGGAGAAGAAGGCGCCGGCCTCACGGACGTACGGCGTCATGTTCACGAAGCCGATCGCGAACAGCAGCAGCACCGTGGCGGCGATGACGAAGCCGACGGGCGCGCCGGCGCCGTTGCCCAGGCCCACGCTGAGGGGGATGTTGCCTGCGATGACGGTGAGCGGGGCTGCGGCGGCGATCACCATGAAGACCACGCCGCCGGTACCGAGACGGCCGGTCAGCCGCCCGTCCGCGTCCGGGGTGGCCGTCGGTGCTGCGGGCGGGTGCGTCATGGTCGTCCTTGCTCGTCGGTCAGGCTGAGGTAGAGCGCCCCCCGGCGGTCCGCCAGGTAGGGGTTGGTCTGCTGCTGCCCGTCGACCACATCCGGGTCGACGGTGGCGTAGATGATCCGGGTGCCGTGCTCGACCGAGTCCAGAACGGTGGCGTCGGGGGCGACGATGCTGCTGCGCCCGACGTAGGCGAGCTGCTCCTCGGCACCGTCGTGGTTGACGTAGGCGACGTACACCTGGTTCTCCCACGCCCTGGTCCGCACGACCTGCTCGGCCACGAAGGTGAAGGGCTCCATCTGAGCGGTGGGCACCGCGACGAGGTGCGCCCCGGCGAGCGCCGCCGCCCTCACGGTCTCGGGGAACTCGACGTCGTAGCAGATCATCGTCGCGATCCGCACCCCTCGGAACTCCACCAGTCCGAAGAGCCGGTCGCCCGCGATGAACTGGCGCCGGTCCAGGTCGCCGAACAGGTGCGACTTCCGGTGACAGCTGCGGACCTTGCCGAGCTCGTCGACGAAGTACGCCGCGTTGTGGACGCCGCCGTCGGTGCGCTCCGGCCCGCCGAGCAGGATCGCGATCCCCAGCCGGGCAGCGAGCGCCTGGACCGGCCCCAGGAAGTCGGTCGCCGCGAGCTCGGGCAGGCCGTCACCGACGGCGTAGCCGGTGACGAACATCTCCGGGGTGATGAGCAGCTCCGCGCCGTGGCGCGCAGCCTCCTCGGCAGCGCTGGTGAGCTCGCGAAGGTTGGCCTCGACGTCCCTGAGGGTGCCGGCGGTCTGCAGCCCGGCGATGCGCAGCGACATGTTCCTCCTAGGACGGCGGTGTCGGGCAGAGTGTCCCGGGTGGCCGGGCCGGTCGAGGTGGAGTCTCACACGGCACGGACCGGCCCGCCACGGTCCATGCAAGGCAGATGGTCGACAATTGCGGCGGTGCCCGGACACAGTGTCCGGACCCGGCAGGGAGGTGCGGTGCTGCCCACGATCGCGGAGGTGCTCGCGCTCGCTCCGGTCGCGACCGGGGACCCGCTGGTCGCCGCGGCCGGGCACGCCCTCGACCGTCCCGTGCGCTGGGTGCACGTCGCCCCGCCCTCCGGTGGCCGACGGCTGCTGCTCGGGGGCGAGCTGCTGCTGGCCACCGGCGTCGGCTGGCCCGCGGAGCCGGCGGCGCTGCGTGCCTATGTGCAGGACCTCGCGGCCGCGGACGTGGCGGGGCTCGTGCTCGAGCTCGGCAGCCGGTACGACGAGCCGCCGCTCGACCTGGTCGCCGCGTGCGAGGGGTCCGGGCTGCCGCTGGTGGTGCTGCGCCGGGAGGTGCGGTTCGTCGCGATCACCGAGGCCGTGCACTCCCGGATCATCGACACCCAGACCGGCGCGCTGCGGGAGCGGGACCGGGTGCACGGCGTGTTCGCCGAGCTGAACCGGCGCGGCTGCACCGCGAGCTTCCTGCTGGACCAGGCGGCCCGGATGCTCGGCCGCCCGGTGGTGCTGGAGGACCTCAACCACCGCGCGGTCGCCTGGAGCTCGCTCGGGCGTGAGCCGGCCACCCTGCTGGCCGGCTGGGCGACCGAGTCGCGACGCGCCACGCAGCAGGACGTGGCCCGCCCGGCGCCGTACGAGCGGACGGCCTGGTGGGCTGAGGCCGGGTGGCTGCGCACCCCGGTGGAGGCGCAGGGCCGCCGCTGGGGCACGCTGGTCGCACTGGAGTGCTTCGACCTCCCCGAGACCGCCGAGGTGGTGCTCGAGAGCGCCGCCCTGGCCCTCTCCCTGGGACGGCTGTCCGGGGGCGGCGCCGACGAGTGGGCGAGCCTGGGCCAGCACCATCTGCTGGACAGCCTGCTCTCGGAGTCCTACGTCTCCCTCTCCGACCTGCAGACCACCTTCGAGGCGGCAGGGCTGCGGGTGGTCGACCGCGACCTGGTCGCCGTGGCCCGCCGCACCCGTCACGGGGCGGTGCTCGCGCACCTGCAGCAGGTCCGGGCGCGCGCGGCGGGGCTGGACGTGGACGTGCTGTGCAGCCCGTGGGCCGACGATCCGCAGACGACGGCGCTGTTCCTGCTGTCGTTCCGGCGGGACCGCGCCGACCTGGACGACGCCCTCCTGGCTCTGCTGGAGGACCGGACCACCGGGCAGCCGACGCCGTCGTCGGTGGTGGCCGTCGGGGCGGTGGTGCCCTCATTCAGAGACCTGCCGCACTCGGCGGAGGAGGCCATCTCGCTGCTGCAGTCGACGCCGTCGAGGCCACCGGAGCGGACGGTGGTCTACCGTTCCCGCACCGGAGCGCTGGACCTGCTGCTCCACCAGAAGCGCCACGACCCGGCCGTGCAGTCGTTCGTCGAGCGGGTGCTGGGCCCGCTGCTCGAGCACGACGCCGAGCACGGCACCGACCTGGTCGCCGTGGTCCGCGCGTGCGTGCAGCACCCGACCAACCGCAAGCGCGCCGCGGCCGCGAGCCACCTCTCGCGTTCGGTGTTCTACCAGCGCCTGCAGGTCATCGAGCGACTCCTCGACGCCGACCTGGACGACGGCCACACCCTGGCCGCGCTGCACGTCGCCCTGGTGGCCTACGGCCAGCGCCCGAGCCCCACCTGAGCCTCGTATGGGCACGGCGGCTCATCCGGGGGGAGCCCACGAATCCGCTTGAGGCGGCGCCGCTGATGGGCCAGGCTCCGGTCATGGCACTCGAGGTCGTCACCGCCTCCGACCGGCCCGACCTCGAGGAGGAGGCGGCCGCGGCCTTCCGCCAACGCTGGCCCGAGTTCATCTTCAACGACCCGACACCTCCCCAGTACCTGGGCCGGGTCCACGAGTACTTCTCGGAGTACGACGTCCTGCTGCTGGCGGACAGCCGGGTCGCGGCTGGCGGGTGGGGGGTCCTGATCGCCTGGGACGGGACCCCCGAGGCGCTGCCCGAGGGGTACGACGCCGCGCTCGTCAGCGCGGTCGAGGATCGCGAAGCGGGACGGACCCCGAACACGCTGTGCTTCATGGCCGCCGCCGTTCACCCGGACCATGACCGGCAGGGCCTGGCCGCGGAGGTGCTCGCCGCCCTCACCGACCGCGCCGGACGGGCGGGCATCTCCCACGTGGTCGCCCCGATCCGCCCGACCTGGAAGCAGCGATATCCCCAGGTGCCGATGCTGGAGTACGCCGCCTGGTCGCGCGAGGACGGCCTGTCGATCGACCCGTGGATCAGGACCCACCAGCGGATGGGCGCCAGGATCCTGCGCCCTGCGCTCAACCTGCTCCACGTGGACCGCGACCAGGACACGGCGGTCTACCGCGAGGAGAACCTCTGGGTGCAGCACCGCTAGCAGCGGGCACCGGGCACCGGTCACCGTCCCACGGACTCCAGGAAGCCGCGCACCAGGGCCAGGTACCGCTCCGGCTGCTCCAGGTGCAGGCAGTGGCTGCCGCCCTCGACCACCTCGGCCCGGCCGGACGCCTGCTCGGCGAAGTCCGCCAACCGGGCCGGCGAGACCTCGTCCTGGTCACCGGCGACCCACAGCGACGGCACCCGCAGCCCCGGGAGGACGGGAGTGAGGTCGGCCCCGGCGAGGTTCCCGGTCTGGGTGAACTCGCTCGGACCCCACATCTCCAGGTACGGCGCCTCCCCCATCTCCTCGAAGGCCCGTCGGAGCGCCGCCGGCCACGGGTCGAGCGTGCACAGGAACCGCCTGTTGAACTCCTCGGTCGCCTCGACGTACGCCGGGGTGTGGAACGCCTGCCGGCGCTCGTGCTCGGCGATCGTGCGCTGCACCTCGACGGGCAGTCGGGAGACGAGAGCGGCGGCATCCTGGGTCCAGCCGGCCACCGAGACCAGCGGACTCGACAGGACCAGCGAGGCGACCGGCCCGGGGTGCGCGGCGGCGTGGGCGAGGGCGAGGAAGCCGCCCCAGGAGTGGCCGAGCACGTGCATCCGGTCCACGCCGAGCCCGCGTCGTACTGCCTCCACCTCCGCGACGGCCCGCTCCACCGTCCACAGCGACGGGTCCGCGGGCCGGTCGGAGCGACCGCACCCGAGCTGGTCGAACAGGATCACCGGCCGCTCGTCGGCGAGTGCGGTCAGCGTCTCCAGGTAGTGGCTGGGCATGCCCGGCCCCCCGTGCAGCACCACCAGCGGCACGGCCGGCCCACCGCCGTAGGTTCCACACCAGACGCGGCCGCCCGGCACGTCGAGCATCCGCTCAGTAGGGGTCATGGGGAACACCACAGCTCTCGGTCGGCGGCACTGGCGCATCGCAACGGTGCGCGCATCGTCGCACCCGGCAGCGAGCGCACCGGCTGCGGGGAGGCAGGTGCGCGGGTGGCGGCGGCGCGCGATGATCAAGATGCCGTCCACCTGCCAGGTCCCAGGAGCCGCCATGATCCGCCGCGTCACCGCCACCGACCTGTTCCCGCCGCCGGCCTACTCCCACGCCTCGGTGGTCGAGACCGGCACCAGCCTCGCGTTCCTCGCAGGGGCCGTCCCCCTCGGCGCCGACGGCCGGCTGGTCGGCGACGGGGACCCGGTCGCGCAGGCCGAGCAGGTGCTCACCAACCTCAGCACGCAGCTGGGCGCCGTCGGCAGCGGGTTCGAGCACGTGCTGGCGACGACCGTGTACGTCGCCAGCTCCGAGCCGTCGGTCCTCGCCGAGGTGTGGGAGGTCGTCCGGGCCTCGGAGCTGTGCAGCGGTCCGCCCTCGTCCACGCTGCTCGGCGTGGCCGCCCTGGGCTACCCGGGCCAGCTGGTGGAGATCACGGCGACGGCGGTCGTGCCAGGACCCACGACCTGAGAGCGCCTCGCGGTGAGAGCGGTTGGCGCGCCCGACCGCTCACAGGTTCGGGTTGCGCCACCAGTCCCAGGCGAGCGTGGTGACGGTGCCGGTGCTGATGAGGATCCCTAGGGCGAGCGAGAGCATGTGGGATCTGTGCCCGCTGCCCGCTCACCCATACCGGACCGTAGGCAAAGAGAGTGGTCAAGTTTCCGGCAGGATCACCAGGTCCGGCGCCGCAGCGCGGGTGGTGCGGGACCGGGCTTCGGGTCTAGCGTCGAGGTCACCTGCCCGGAGGAGCTCGCATGGTCGACAGCTATCCGATCCTGACCCTGCTGCCACCCCTGCTCGCGATCGGCCTGGTGGTGGCCACCCGCAAGGTGCTGCTCAGCCTCGGCCTGGGAGTCGTCACCGCGGCGCTGCTGATCGAGGGCTTCTCGCCCTGGGGCACGCTCAAGCTGGTCCTCGTGGCCTTCGGTGAGATCTTCTGGGCCGACGGGGCGCTGAACACGACGAAGGTCTACATCCTGATCTTCACGCTCATGCTCGGCGTGATCACGGCCTTCATCATGATGTCGGGCGGCACCCGCGCCTTCGCCGACTGGGCCCGGCAGAGGATCAAGACCCGCCGCGGTGCGACGATGCTCCCGGCGGGGCTGGGTGTGGTCATCTTCGTCGACGACTACTTCAACGCCCTGGCCGTCGGCCAGGTCAGCCGCCCGGTGACCGACAGCCACCGGGTGTCACGGGCCAAGCTGGCCTACCTGGTGGACTCCACCTCGGCCCCGGTGGCGGTGCTGGCGCCGTTCTCGAGCTGGGGGGCGTTCATCCTCGGCCTGATCGGGACCGAGGTCGCGGCCTCCTCCCTGGAGACGAGCGACATCGGCGCGTTCCTGCAGGCCGCCGGGGCGAACTACTACGCCTTCGCGGCGCTGCTGCTCGTCGCCCTGGTGGCCACGATGCAGCTGGACCTCGGACCGATGCGCCGCGAGGAACGGCGTGCGATCCTCGAGGGCGAGCTCTTCGACGACAGCCAGGAGATCCCCGGCCAGCTCGCCGAGGATCTCCCGGTGCACCGGCCGGGCGCCAAGCTCGCCCTCATCGTGCCGTTCGCGCTGCTGGTGGTGGGCGTGCTCGGCGGCATCGCGTGGACCGGCCAGCGGGCCGCCGGCTCGTGGTCGATGGTCGACATCCTCGCCGCCACCGACGTCACGTTCGCGCTGATCGTCGGCGGCCTGCTCGGCCTGGTCGCGGCGCTGTACTACTACGTGCGCGACACCGCCGAGAACCCGAAGTTCAGCAGAAGCACCTTCGGCCGGGGTTGGCTCGAGGGTGGGAAGTCGATGACGCCCGCGGTCAGCATCCTGATCCTCGCCTGGATGCTCGGGGCCCTGATCGGTGCGCTCGGCACCGGGGACTACCTCGCCGGCCTGATCGAGGGCTCCTCGATCTCCCCGTCCTGGCTGATCCCGATCGTGTTCCTGCTCGCCGCGGCCATGGCCTTCGCGACCGGCACGTCCTGGGGCTCCTTCGGCCTGCTGATCCCGCTGGCCGGCGGCATCATCAACTCCCTGGACTCCCCCGAGCTGCTGCTGCCCACCCTGGGCGCGGTGCTCGCCGGGGCCGTCTCCGGCGACCACGCCTCGCCGATCTCCGACACCACGATCCTCAGCGCCACCGGAGCCGGGTGCAACGTGATCACCCACGTCACCACGCAGCTGCCCTACATGGTCACCGCGGCCTTCGCCTCGACGTTGGGCTACGTGATGGTGGCCCTCGCCGGCTCGGTGACCCTCGGCCTCGTGGTCACCTTGGTGCTCACCGCCTGCCTGGCCTTCCTCGCCCTGCGGATCTGGGGGCCGGTGGTAGACCCTGCGCAGATGCCGGACCACCAGGGGACCGATCTCAGACGGCGGTGAACCCGTTGTCGACGAACAGCTGTGCCCCGTTGACGAACGACGCGTCGTCGCTGAGGAGGAAGGGGGCCGCCCGGGCCACCTCCTCCGGCTCGCACATGCGGCCCTGCTAGGCAGCGATGGCCTCCTCGGAGACGTCGACGCGGTGTGCGGTGAGCAGCTCGATCTCCCGCTGCCCGTGGGGAGTCCGGATGAAGCCGGGACAGACGGCGTTGCACCTGATCCCACGATCGCGGAACTCGACGCCGATGGCCCGGGCGAACTGGTGGACGGCACCCTTGGTGACGTCGTACAGGACCTCGGCCTGCGTGGTCTCCAGGAACCGCTTGACGACGATCGTGCCGGCCCTGGTTGAACGGCAGGGTCGGGGTGCCCAGCGCCTCGCGGCCCTCGGTGACGGCGTCGTGGACCTGCTCGGGACGGCTGACGTCGGCCTGCACGAAGTGGGTCTCGCCGCCGCCCCCGTTCACCTCGGACACGACCTCGCGGCCCAGCTCCTGCTGCCGGTCGACGACGATGACCCGGGCGCCCTCCGCCGCCGGCAGCCGGACCGCTGCGGCTCCGGCACCACTGGCCCCGCCCGACACCAGGGCGACGCGGTCGGTGAAGCGGCTCGCTCTCCCCTGCGGCTGTGCGGGGGCCGAGGCCGTGACGGCGCCGGTCATGACTGCTCGCCGACGGCTACCTCGGCGGCGTGGATGGCGGCCTCGCGCGCAGCGATGACGTCACCCATCGGCGGTCCCTGGGACCTGCGGCTCTCGAAGGCGAACCAGGTGACCAGCGCGACCAGGATGAAGTCGATGGTGATCGGCAGCGCGTACGTGTTCGGGGGCTGGACGCCGCACCTCCGCCCGGCTGGCGAAAGCCTCCGAGCGGCTCAGCATCCTCGCCCACGAGCTGCATTTCGCCGTCGCCGAGGCGGACGCGGGAAGGCCCTCCGGCGACGTGCTGACCTCGGTCAGCAGCCGGCTGAGCGCTCGGGCCCTCGACCTGGCGGAGATCACCTTCGCCGTCGCGGAGGACGTCGTCTCCTCCTCGGGCGACCCTCGTGCCGAGCGCGGCGCCTCCCTGTCGTCGTTGGACGCCCCCTCACCCGCCTGCTGGCGGAGAACGAGCACCTGATCACCGGTGCCGGCGTGGCGGCCGCTCCGCACGCCCTGGCCGACAGCGAGCTGTGGATGCAGTGGTGGGTCAACGGGCCGGATGGTCCGACCGGGCTCGCGCCCCAGCTGGACCCGCAGGCGGCCTGGTTCTACGACTACCGTCGGCGGTGTGGTTCAGCGAGTCCGCGCGGGACCTGGCCTCCCATCTCGCGCCGCCTCACTTCGACGGCGGAGGCACCGACACCTGGATGGTCACCGCCACCGGCCCGGTCGTGGTCCGCGGTCGTCTCGTGGGGCCGGCCTGCGCTCCCCCGAGGGTCTCGTCGCCGCCAGCACGCACCCGGACCTGCACCCTGGCTCGGCGACCGCGAGGGTCCACGGGCTCCGGTCACGACCCGACGCGGCGTTCGTCGAGCTGTCGTCCGGGCTGACGGTCGCCCGGAGCCCGGCGCTCGCCTGGTGGATCGTCGTCGACTGGACCCTCGACCGCGCCTGACCGGACCCGGCGGACCCGACCTCGCACCGGGTGGGCCGGCGACACCCGGCAGACTGGGACGGTGCAGACGTTCCTCCCCTACCCCGACTTCGAGCGCTCGGCGCGCACGCTGGACCCCAAGCGTCTCGGCAAGCAGCGCGTGGAGACCATCCAGGTGGTACGGGCGCTGACCAGGCCCGGCTACGGGTGGTCGAACCACCCGGCGGTCCTCATGTGGAAAGGGTTCGAGGAGGCGCTCGGCCGCTACGGCTTCACGTGCTGCGAGATCTGGACCGAGCTCGGCTTCGGCGACACGTGCGCCCTCACCATCGCCACGGACCTGCGCGCGGCCGGCGTCGACGTCGTACGCACGCAGTCCGAGCTCGCCGCCGCGGGTGCGGTGCCGCCCTGGCTCGGCGATGAGGCGGTGCACCGAAGCCACCAGTCGGCGCTCGTGCAGAAGGATCGCGAGCACTACCGGCCGCTGTTCCCGGAGGTCCCCGACGACCTGCCGTACGTGTGGCCGGTCCGCTCCGCTGCCGTGCTCGCCGCCGAGCAGCGCAAGGCCGACAACGCGGTACGACGACAGCAGCGGGCCCACGAGCGGGCGCGTCTCGAGGCCGAGCGGCTGCACCGTCGGCGCAGCCGTGCCGCGAAGAAGGCCTGGCAGACGAGGCGACAGAACGCCGCCCGGGCGACACGGGCTCGCACGGACGCCGAGGACGGCTGAGGGAGACCCAGCCCGCCCCCTCCGTCGAAGCGACCCTCAGTGCGGTGCTGCGGTCGGCGCAATGACACGAACGGCTCATTGTGCGCCGCGCGGACAAAGCCCTACGTTTGCGCGAATTGCCGCGTCGCATACTTGGGGGATGTTCCAGTGAAGGTTCGACTTGTCAGTCTCCTGGCGGCGGTTGCCGCCATCCTCATGCTCACGTCCCCGTCCGCGTTCGCGGACAAGAGCTACTCGTTCGACACCTATGACAATCCCGCCGGAAACGACGGCGCCGCTCGCATCTTCGGCTCGATGGTCTTCAAGGACTGGAATGCCTTCGGCTGGAGCTACTACTTGAAGGACATCTGCCCGGGAGATGGGCATTCCGTGTCCTCCAAGATCCAGTACTACGCCGACCACGTCTGGGCGCCCGACAAGACCACCGACCTCTTCAACTACGGCCGAGGGACCGTTGACAACGGCTGTGGGACCGCCATCAAGATCGCCACCTCCACCTACAGGTTGCCGAACGCCTCGTGGGACGACCTCTACCGCGCCCGAGTCTGCGTCAGAGTCGACAACGGCGGCGCCTGGACCTGCACGGCCTGGTTCGACAACCCGTACTCCAACGACCCCACCCGCGACGGCAAGTGATCGCGGTCGGCGTACCGCGTTCGGCAGCGGGAGAAATCGCTGCATGACTTGCGCACGGCCCCGAACGCGTCACTCGTAGCGCCGGCGGGGCTCGTGCTGCCAGACCGCGACGTGGGTGACGCGCTCACCCTGACGGCCTTCAGTGCCCGCCGAGCGTCATCCGGTCAGAGCAGGCTGCGGTAGGCGCGATCGGCACGCAGCAGTACCTCGCGGGAGCCGTCGACCCCCGGCTCACCCACCACCAGGCCGGTCACGATCACCTGCTCCCCCGCCGGGGTGGCCGTCTCGACGGCACACTCGTACCAGGTCGCGGCCCCGTGCAGCAACGGCGCCCGCGTGTAGTCGCTCGCCCACCAGCCGACGGCGTCGAACTGCGCGGCGCCCGCGCCCCGACGGCGGCTGGCGAACCACCGCGCGAGGTCCTCCTGCTCCGCGGAGAGCACGGAGACCGCGAAGCCGCCCGCCGCCGAGGCGATCTGCCACCACAGTGACGTGAGCCGGACGCCGAGCACCAGCCGGGCCGGCGCCGAGCAGACGACGCTCAGGGAGTCGACAGTCATCCCGTGCACCGCCGTCCCGTGCCGCGCGCTCACCACGGACACGGGGCGGACGAGCCGGTCGACGCACGCGGCGACGGCATCGGCGCGGCGGCCCGCACGACGGGTCATGACACTGCCTGCGTCGATGGACTCGGTCGTCGGTCTCACAAGGACAGAGAGGTTCGCGGGCCGGACCTGATACGCGATGTATCACCGCCCTCTCGGCGCCCTCCTCGCCAGCAGACCGACACCGTGAGACCGACCTGAGACGAGGGGGTGAACGAGATGAACAAGCAGACGACCAAGGCTCCGGCCCTGAAGAAGATCGTCGTGCGGAAGCCCGGATCCGTCCGACTGACCGCCCGGTGCAGCAACTACTGCTACGGCAACTGCTGCTGCCTCTGACAGTCCCGGACGGGGAGCCCGCGACGGCTCGCCGTGCGGGCTCCCCGTCCTGCCACTCCTCACGAGGAAGACCTATGTCCACCGGTACCGACCCGACGCGCACCGTGCGCCTGCGCCCGCTGACCTACCTTCCCGAAGGAGACGGTGTCGTCGTCGGATGTCGCGAGACCGACTCGTACGCCGTCCTCCCACCCGACGGGGCAGCCCTGCTCCAGCTGCTCTCGCAGGTCTCACCGCAGGAGGCCGCCGAGTGGTACGCCGAGCACTACGGCGAACCGGTGGACGTGGACGACTTCCTGGCCACTGTGGCCGAGCTCGGGTTCGTCGCCGACGGGCACGCCGCGCGGCCCGCCGAGGGCCTGCGCGGTCAACGACTCGGGAGGCTGCTCTTCTCACCGGTCAGCGCGGTGGGGGCGGCGGCGCTCGTCGTGGTGGCGGTGCTGGTCGTGGCTCGCGACAACGCCCTGCTGCCGCGCACCGACCACGTGTTCTTCTCCGACTACCTGCTCCTGATCGAGCTGACCGTCGCCTTCGGCCAGATCCCGTTGATCCTTGTCCACGAGCTGTTTCACCTGCTCGCGGCGCGACGCGTGGGGGTTCCCGCCCGGATCAGGGTCGGCCAACGGATGTACTTCGTGGTCTTCGAGACGGTGATGGATGGGCTGGTCGCCGTACCCCGGCGGCAGCGGTACCTTCCGATGCTCGCGGGGATGCTCGCCGACCTTCTGCTCGTCTGCCTGCTGACCGTGCTCGCCGCGCTCTCCGGCGGATCCGGACCGGTCGCGGGGGTGTGCCTCGCACTGGCGTTCTCAACCCTGATCCGCTTCGCGCTGGAGTTCCTGTTGTTCCTGCGCACCGATGTCTACTACCTGATCTGCACACTCACCGGCACCATCGACCTGCACACCACGTCGAACCAGATCATCGCGAACCGTGTGGTGGCGGCTGCTCCGCCGAGAGGACCGGATCCACGACCCGGCACGCTGGCACCCGCGCGACGTCCGAGCGGCTCGCTGGTACACCCCCGTCCACGTCCTGGGCTACGGCCTCGCCACCGTCCTGCTCCTCATCGTGCTGCTGCCCATCTCGTGGCGGTTCGTGACTACCGCGGCCGGCCAGCTGGTGGACCCGCACCTCACCTCGCCGCTGTTCTGGGACTCCCTGGCGCTCCTACTGCTCACCACCTCCCAACCAGCCGTCGCCGGCCTGATCTGGCTGCGCGATCGGGCCGCGCGACACCGTCCCATCCGACCCAACCCTGTGAGGACCCCGTGACCACCACCCACCTGTGGCTCGACGGCGACGACGCTCTGCGCTCGTGGTCGGCGGGCTCCCCCCTGCCGACCCTCGGTGTCCTGGAGGGCCACCGGCGCCGCCGAGGTGCCTACACCGCCGCCGGGGCGCTGATGCGCCGCGTCGTGCCCGGGCTCCTCAGGACCGATCCCACGCTCGTGCAGTGCTATGACATCGAGGTGCTCACGGCAGCACCCGAGCTCGTGGGCCGCGTCGAGAACCGGCGCACGACGTTGACCTCCGAGGCCGACCCCGCGACCAGGACTCGCTACTACCCGCACAACAGGATGGCGTGGATCGGCAACGGCCTCACCGACCTCACCCTGGAGGTCGCCCGGCAGCGAGGCCCCGGCCAGACGCTCCTCGTCACCGAGGCGGACCACCTCGACGCCACCGACAGCACCTGGCTGGCCGGTCTGCTGCGCCGTGCCGAGCCCGGGTCTCTCCGCATCGTCGTCGCGACCGGCGGTGACCCCGTCGGCCGACCCGCTGGCCACCGCACTCGGGCTGCACGCCGTACGGCGTACGGGGACCGCGCCACTCGTCGAGGCACCGCCCCTCGAGCACGAACGGGCAGCCGATGCCTACGTCCGCGGGCTCTGCCTGTCGCGCGACCCGTCGCTGGTGGCCGCCTACGAGGCGCTCCCGGCCGAGACTCGTGCCCGGCTGCACGATGAGGAAGCCGACCGCCTCCAGGCGCTGGGCGAGCCGTCGCTGTCCCGCGGAGCGATCCCCTTCCAGCGAGAGCACGGGTCCGACCGTGCTCTTGCCGCACAGACGCTGTCGCGAGCGATGGTCGAGGCGCTGATGGCCGGTCTCTACGACCAGGTCGTCGAGCTCGGACAGCGCGTCAGGACCCTGTCCCCCTGGGAGGTCGACACCGAGACCTGCTGGCTGGCGACGGTGAAGATGACGATCGCCTACCAGGCGATGGGGATGCCCGACGAGGCGATGGAGCTCTTCGACGACGCGTGCGCAGGCTCCACCCTGCCGAGCGTCCACATGCAGTCGGCCTACGGACGAGCGATGGTCTACGCCCGCTACTACGACGAGGCGCGGCGCGACCTGCGACGGGCCAAGGGGCTGGTCAACACCGCGGTCGCGCTGGCGGGGTTGAGCTCCGACGAGCAACGCCGGGCGTACAACCGCACCTTCAACGAGAACGGGCTCGCCCTGGTCGAGATGCACCTGGGCAACGTCGACGAGGCGGTCGGTCTCGTCGAGACCGGCATCGACCGCTTGGACCACGAGGTCGAGCAGGGCCGCTACCAGCTGCACCGCTCCGTGCTGCGCTACAACCACGCGCAGCTGATGGTGCGCACCGGGCAGGTCGAGAGGGCTGTGCAGGAGTACACCGGCGTGCTCGCCGAGGACCCCCACCACCCTGACTACTGGTTCGAACGGGCCGGACTCTACGAGCGGCTGGGCCGACTCGACGAGGCGGTCGCCGACTACACGGAGGCGATCCGCGTCGGGCCGCCGTATCCCGAGCCGATCTACAACCGTGGAGAGCTGCGGATGCGTACCGGGGACGACGACGGCGCGCTGGCCGACTTCAGCAGGGTGCTCGACCTGGACCCGGGTTTCGTCGACGCCTACCTGAACAGGGCCTCGCTACTGCTCGACAAGGGCGACCTCGAGGGGGTCGAGCGCGACGTCCGGGACGGCCTGAGGCTCGACTCGCAGCAGCCGCATCTGCTGACGCTCGAGGGACTGGTGCACTACGAGAGCGGACGCCTCCCGCAGGCGCGGCGGTCGTTCGAGGCCGCGACCGGGGCCGACCCGGCCCTGGCCCCGGCCTGGGCGAACCTCGGCTCGGTGCTCTTCGAGCTGGGAGAGGTGGCGCGGAGCGTGGCTTGCCTCGAGCAGTCGCTGGAGCTCTCGGACGACCCTGACGTGCGCCAGAACCTCGAGCTGGTGCGGGCCGCCTGAGCTGAGCTCACGACCGACGGGATTGCCGGGCGGCAGCGTAGGCGGGCTCTCGAAGCCGCCGCACCCAGTCATAGGTCTCCAGGCCGGGCAGTACGTTTCTGACCGGATCGAACGACACGGGCACATCCGCCACGTCGACCGGCTCCCTGTGGAGTGACAGCTCGGCGAACGGATGCCACGCGCCTGAGCGGACGGCCCATGCGAGCTCGACGCTGACCTCGTCGTGGAAGACGGCGGACAGATGGACCGCACCGGCCGGGGTCCGGTAGGGCAGCAGGGTGGTCATCGGTCGACGGTACGGCGACCGCGCGCAGGTCAGCGTGAAGCGGGTGAACCGTCCGAGCCCCGTCGAGGCGAACAACAGATCGCCGTGACTGCCGGGCTCGGTCGGCACCCGGACGGCGAGGCCGAAGATGTCCGGGACCGGAGCCGGCAGCCCGACGGCGCGCGAGGACCGCACCAGCACCCGGTCCTCACCTGCTTGGTCCAGCCACCCGGCACCCGTCCTGCTCTCGTCGCCGAACCGGCGCAGCCTGCCCTGCACGACAGAGCCCCGCGGGTGCAGGGGCTTCGCAGCTGGCCGGGCAGCGATCACCCTGGTTGCGGCGCGCAGTATCTGCCCACCGGCGGACGAGGCGGCGTGGGACGCGGAATCGAGAGCGCTCATGTGGCATCGGTACCCGGTCACGGCCGGCGACACGCACGAGCCGCCCGGCAGAGCGAACATGGATCGCCCCTCCGGCCAGGACGGAGGTTCACGTCCCCGCTCGGATGTGTGGATTGACACGCAACGCGGCGGGCGACCACACTCTCCCGCTCCGGGGTCGTCGCGGAGCATGGCGTACACGATCCCGAGGGCCTGCCTCCGAGAGCGTGCGGCCACGCAGTGCGGACCACGCGTTTGGCGCAGGAGCATGGTGCGCGCCGGGTGCACGGGCTAGCAGCGACGGTCTCTCGGTCTCGCCCGTTGACACCCCCTGCCACCTCGCTAGGTTCGATGAAGGGGGTGGCGGTCATAGCCTCGGCAGCGCCGAGGAGGGAGTTCTCTGATGCGACGAGCTGCTGTTCTGGTCCTGCTGCTCCCCTTGATGGTGCTCTTCCACGCCGGACCGGCCAACGCCGGGGTGTCGTGTCACCGGTCAACGCGACGGGAGCCGGCCAGGGGGCTCCCCCGCAGGCCGGTGACCCCCAGGGCCTGATCCGGACCGTCGCTCAGATCCGTGGCGGAGGCCTCTTGCAGGGCACGACCGAGGCCGCGTTCCAGGTCACCGGCCCGACGTCGACCGGGATCGCGTTCGCCGGCCACATCACGTTCACCACGAACCGGGCCACGCTCACCGTCGACCTCACCGGCGCGCTGGACCTGGGATCCGGCGCGTTCGGGGCATCGGGAGACGTGAGTGGGGCGACCGGCAGGCTCGACGGTGCCACCGGCACGCTCACCTTCGCGGGCGTGCAGAACCTGCTCGACCCCGCGGGCAGCTTCACCGAGACGGTCACCGGCGAGATCTGCGTCGACCTCGGCGGGAACGGCAAGCAGTAGCCCCCGGGGGCGGCTCTCCGGATACGGACGTCACCGGTCCCTCAACAGCTCGCGAGCGACGACGGCCATCCCCACGGCGGTCATGCTCCAGGCGACGAAGTCCACCTGCGGGCTGCCGAGGACCACGGTGGCGACGAAGTGCAGGGGCTGGGACACCGCGATCGCCCACCCCGCCCACGCCGGGACCCGGCCGGAGCGCAGCATCGCCAGCCCGAGCAGCACAGTGCCGATCACGTGTCCCAGGACGAAGACGCCGATCGCGACCTCGATCGACGGGTGACCCGCGTCGACCACGGCGACCGCATCGGCCGTCGACACACCGGCGTGCGACGCGCCCCACAGCAGGTGGTCCGCGCCCACGAACATGCCCAGCGACAGGTAGCCGGGCACGGCGAGCCCCAGCGCCCACGTCGTCAGTCGCGGGGCCGCGTCCCGGCAGACCTGCGCAGCGGCGACGAGCCCGGGCACGAGAGTGAGGATCCCGACGTACGCGAGCCAGAGCACAGCGCCCTGCCGCGCCGGGTCCGCGTCGACGGCGGCGACCATGCCGGAGGAGTCGCTTGCGGTGTAGTACGGGAGGATGAGCCTGAGTACGGCGATCGCCGCCGGCCCGACGGGCAGCAACAGGGCCACACCCCACGCGGCCACGGGGACCGAGCGGGCGCGAGACAGCACGGGTGTCGCGGTCATCACGCCACCGCCACGCTGCGACCCGAGCCGGCAGGCACGACTGCCACCGGGGAAAGAGCGGCGACGCCAGCGCGCAGTCCGGTCAGTCGGCGCGGCGGCTGCCTGGTGGGGCCAGAGGTGTTCGTCATACTGCGCATCCCTTCGCGTGGTGGCTGTGTCCTGCCACCGTCCGACAGGCCGCGGCCCGAGGAGCAGGGCAGGGCTCCCGACGGGTCGAGGAGATGTCCCGGTCGGTCGGGAAGATCTCCCGGGTGGCTCGGCGGTGGACGGCGGTATCTTCAGCCGAGAGCGAAGGGGGTCCCATGCGCCGCAGGGTTCTCGCCGGTGGGCTCGGCCTCGCAGCGGTGCTCGCCGCGATCGGCGCCGTCGCCTGCGCGTGGGCACTCGGATGGACCTTCACCGAAGCGCTCGAGTCGTTCGTCGTGAGCAACATCCTCATCGGCGTCGGCTTCGGTCTGTGTGGCGCGCTGATCGCGTGGCATCGGCCGTCCTCGGCGCTCGGGTGGATGTACGCCGGCGGCGGCACCGCTCAGGCGACGTCGGCACTGGCCGCCCCGCTGGCCCAGCTGCTGGACGACCGCGGAGCCGCCGCGTGGGTCGTCCGGGTCGACATGACCGTGTTCTCGTGGGCGTGGCCGGTCAACATCGTCATGATCCCGATCTCCCTGCTGTTGCTGCCCGACGGCCGTCTCGCGTCGCACCGCTGGCGGCCGGTAGCCATCGCCGTCGCGGTCACCGCACCCCTCTTCGTTCTCGAGGTCGGACTCGCCCCGGAGCACCTGACCGGTCTGCCGCCGGCGTACCTGACGCTCGGCCAGGGCACGTACGACTCGCTGTCCTGGCTGTGGACGGTCAGTGAGGTCCGGTGGGCGCTGTCGGTGGTGATCGGCGTGGCGTATCTGGCTGTCCGGTATCGATACGGCAACGAGGTCGTACGTCGACAGCTGCTGTGGCTGGTTGCCGCGGCCTCGGTGATCGTCGTGGCGGTGGTCCCCTGGGCGCTGGTCGCGGGCACGCCCTTGGCGGTGCTGTTCACGATCCCGCTGCTGCCCGCAGCCGTCGCCGCTGGGGTGTTGCGCCACCAGCTGCTCGACATCCGGCTGGTCGTGGCCCGTGGGCTCACCTACGCGTTGCTCTCCGGACTGGTCCTCGCGGCGTACACCGGCCTGGTGGTCATGCTCTCCGGCGTCGCGTCCGCCCTGCTGGCAGCTCTTCTCGCGCTGCCGCTGCGCGCGCGCCTCCAGACCGCAGTCGACCACCTGCTCTACGGCGATCGGGGCAACCTCCTGGTGGTCGCCTCCCGCGTCGGTCGCTCGCTCGGCGCCGGCCTGCCCGAGACACTGGACGAGATCAGGACGGCGCTGCGCCTGCCCTACGTGGGCGTGGTCGTGGACGGTGAGCCTCTCGCGACCGCCGGCACGCTCGTCGGGGCACCAGCCGACTACCCCCTCGAGGAAGGCACCCTGGTCGTCGGACTGCGCAGGGGTGAGACCCGGCTCGACTCCGCCGACGAGCGCGTCCTCTTCCTGCTCTCCGGGCCGCTGTCCACGGCGGTGCACGCCACGACCCTGCTCGAGCAGCTGCAGCTGTCCCGTGAGCGGATCGTGGTCGCCCGCGAGGAGGAGCGCCGTCGGCTCCGGCGCGAGCTGCACGACGGGCTCGGACCGCTGCTGACCGGAGTCGCGCTGTCGGCCGACACCGCCGCCAACCTCGCCGGCGGCGCCCCGGACGCCGCGCTCCAACAACGGCTTTCCGCGGTGAGGTCGGACACCAGGTCCGCGATCCGTGAGGTGCGCCGGATCGTCGACAACCTGGGCTCACCCGCCCTCGACGCGCTCGGCCTCGTGGAGGCGCTGCGCCTCCGCGCGGACCAGGTCACCCGGCGCTCCGACGGCACCGCTCTGCGCACCGAGGTGGAGGCGAGCCTGCTGCCGCCGCTACCTCCAGCCGTCGAGCAGGCCGCCTACCGGATCGCCACCGAGGCACTCACCAACGTCGTCCGGCACTCACGTGCCACGACGGTGGCGATCCGCCTCGCCGCTGACGAGGCCGGGCTGCACTGTGAGGTGCTGGACGACGGCGGCCCCACGACCGACTGGCGTCCCGGCGTCGGGATCGCCGGGATGCGCGAGCGGGTCGCCCAGCTGGGCGGCAGCTGCGAGGTGGGCCCCGGCCCGCGTGGAGGGGAGGTGCGGGTATGTCTCCCGACGGCGCTGGCGTGATCCGGGTGCTCGTCGCCGATGACCATCCGGTCGTCCGGTCCGGCCTGGTCGGCCTCCTGTCCTCCCTCGACGGGTTCGAGGTCGTCGCCGTCGCCAGCGAAGGTCGGGAGGCCGTGCGCGAAGCGGTGCTGCACCGGCCGGACGTCGCGCTGATGGACTTGCACATGCCCGGCACGGACGGCTTCACGGCTATCCACGAGCTTGCCAGGGTCGCGCCGTCGGTGCGCGTCTGCGTGCTCACGATGTACGGCGACGACGACTCTCTCTTCGCCGCTATGCGGGCCGGCGCCCACGGCTACCTGCTCAAGGGCGCCGAACAGGAGGACATCGCTCGAGCGGTCCGGGCCACCGCGGCCGGCGAGGCGATCTTCGGGCCCGGCATCGCCGTACGGGTGCTGCACCAGCTGACCTCTCCCCCGGCCGAGCCCACCCCCGTCGCCTTCCCGGACCTCACGGCCCGAGAGCTCGAGGTCCTCGACCTGCTGGCCGCGGCGACGCCGACCGTCGTCATCGCCCGCCGACTCGAGGTGACGCCGAAGACGATCAGCAACCACGTCTCGAACATCCTCATCAAGCTGCACGTCACCGATCGGACCCAGGCCGCGATGCTGGCACGCGAGGCAGGTTTGGGACGGGCTGCGACCGACGACTCGAGCAGGGACAGGTGCAGCCGGGGCGACCGCTAGGACACCCGACTCGCCCGGGGTCGGGTCTGTGGCTCGAGCACAGCCGAGACGGCGATGAGCACACCGGACACGACGGGCACCAGCCCGGCGGCGAGCACGTCGGCCAGGAAGCTCGGTTCGAGGCTAGCGAAGACGAGTCCCGCGAACACGCCGGCGAGGACCAGTGCGACAGCGGCGGCGAACATCTGGCCCCGCGGATGGGACCGCCGGGACGCGGTGAACGTCGCGAAGACCAACAGCGCGACCGCTGTGACGATGGACAGGCCGGCTGCGAGCTCCCTGCCATCCCGAGCGAGCACCGTGACCATCAAGCCGACCCAGCCCACGACGAAGATCACGAGCAACCGCACCCCCAGAGCCACGCGCTGTCCCACCGTCATGGCATCAGCGTCGTAGGCCCGACTGCCCGGCGACAGGGGCGAACGGCCCACGCATCCGGGACGGGACACCCTCGCAACCGGCGTGGTGTCACTGGGGCACGTTCAGGTGTCCCCCGCGGTTCGAGCTGAGTGCGGACTAGCCCGCTCGCCTACGCGACCTCCGGCTGATCGACAAACAACCCGACCCGGAGCAACGTTTAAAGCGCGGACGGGACGGGACGGGACGGGGAACGATCATGGCCAGCAGCGAGTTTGCAGCGGAGGTCCTGGCGGACGGGCCGATCGGCCACTGGCGCCTGGGTGAGGCCGCCTCAAGCGTGGTCACCGCCGACGGCTCGGGCAACGGGAACAGCGGGAGCGTCAGCGGCGGCGTGACCTTCGGGCTGCCCGGCTTCCACGGCGGCGACACCGCGGCGCTGTTCGACGGGCGGTCCGGACGCATCATCGTCTTGAACAGCAACTCGTTGAACCCGCCGCACATCACGATGGAGGCGAAGATCCGCTGGGACGGTCCCAACGACCTGTACCAGCGCGTCCTGGAGAAGTCGAGCTACGCCGAGCTGGCGCAGTACGGGTTCGGGGTCCTGCCCGACGGTCACCTGCGGGTCGAGCTGCGCACCAGCTCCGCCACAACCAGCGTCGCCGTCGACAGCGTCGGCCTCGTCGCGCAGGGCGTCGAGACCCACGCGGTGGCGACGTACGACGGCAACGTCATCTGCCTGTATCTCAACGGCGTCCTCGACAGCCAGTCGCGCGCACCCGGGAGCATCTCCCCGAAGCCGCCGACGCCGGAGAACCAGGTCGAGAGCGGCGTCGGGATCGGCAACCAGACCCAGCGGGACCGCCCGTTCCACGGGCTGATCGACGAGGTGGCCCTGTATCCCGTCGCGCTGTCGGCCGACCGCGTGCAGGTCCACTACCGCTCACAGTTCGCCGAGCGGTCCATCGCGCAGTACGCAGCGAAGTTCGTGGTCGGGAAGTCGGGCGGCAGGATCGTGGCGCCAGGGCTCTACTTCACCGCGATTAACGTGCACAACCCGCTCTATCGCGACGTCCGCTTCCGCGTGAAGGTGGCGGTCGCGCTGCCAGGGCTCAAGCCGGGACCGGTCTCGCCGTTCCGCGACGTCAGCCTCGGCCCGGACGAGGCACTCGAGATCGACGGCCCGGACATCCTCAAGCTGGCGCGGCAGAAGGCGGACTTCCTGAAGGGCTTCGTGGTCATCGAGAGCGAGACCGAGCTCGATGTGGTCGCGATGTACTCGGCCGCCCCCGCAGACGGACAGGTGCAGACGCTGCACACCGAACGGGTGCCAGCCCGCCTCCGCAAGACGGGAAGGCGCAAGATCTGTGTCGACTTCGAGACGCCGCTGACGGTCGGCACCGAGTTCGGCACTCCCGCGGGCAACAGCAGTGGCGACGTGGTCTTCACCAGCAACGGCATCGCCGTGTCGGTGTGGGACTTCCTGTTCATCGGCGGTGGCGGCACCTTCAACGTCGCAACGGTCGACACGGCGCCGTTCGGCACCGGCCAGAACATGCGGACGAACAACATCAACCTGGAGTTCGACTTCGCCGGCCTGGGTTTCGTGCCGTCGATGGTGCGGTTCGACTACCTCGACCGGGGCGGCTCCGAGAACCTCTCCGTCAACGGCAGCCCGGTGTTCGCCGGGGACCTTCCCGCGGCGCCCACGTCCCTGGGCGGTGCCACCGTCTCGGTGTCGACCACACCAGGAGCGGGCGGAACCCTCGGCACGGTCATCATCACCGGGGCGATAACGACCCTGCGCGTCGGCGGTCAGGAGTTCTGGATCGACAGCGTCTGCGCAACGGAGTAGGTCTCCGCGACCTGCCCGATAAGTCTGCGGAGCACGATGAGCGTCAGCAAGCCTGCAACGGTCGCGGCGACGACGCCCCACGTGTCTGCACTCCCTCCCGAGGGTAGAGACAGCATCAGCGCTCGCATGTCGGCAAACGACACGACGAGCGCCTTCGGCAACGCGTCGTGATGACCTCGCGATACCTGTCCGACGCGGAGGTGAGAACGGTCGGCACCGGCGGGTCCGCGGACGGCGATCATTCGCGTTGCGGGTGCCCGACTCCCCTGAGCCCCTTCCCATGATGGCTACCAGCGGGTACTACTGGTAGGTAACAAGGCACTCCAGCGGAGGTTCCTGTCGTGAGCACAGACACTCAGCCCACCATCCCGGCCCGGCCAGATCAGCCGCGCGGCGACGTCACGGAGCAGCAGGCGCGGGAGGTCGCCGAGGCCGCCCGCCAGACGACCTGGGACCGGCCCAGCTTCGCCAAGGAGCTCTACCTCGGTCGCTTCGACCTCGACCTGATCCACCCGCACCCCCGGCCCGAGGCAGACTCTGTGAAGCGCGGCGAGGCGTTCCTCAGCCGGCTACGGACGGTCTGCGAGTCCATCGACGGCCGGGCCATCGATCGGGACGCGGTGGTCCGAGACGAGGACGTCCGGGCACTCGCCGACGTCGGGGCCTTCGGCATGAAGATCCCGGTCGAGTACGGCGGCCTGGGCCTCACCATGACCTACTACGGACGCGCCCTCCAGCTGGTCGGCTCGATCCACCCCTCGCTGGGTGCGCTGCTCTCGGCTCACCAGTCGATCGGCGTGCCCGAGCCGGTCAAGAGCTTCGGCACCCCGGAGCAGAAGCAGCGCCTGCTGCCGCGGTGCGCGGCGGGCGCGGTCACTGCGTTCCTGCTTACCGAGCCCGACGTCGGCTCCGACCCGGCGCGGCTGGCGACGACTGCGGCGATCCAGCCTGACGGCTCCTACCTGCTCAACGGCGTCAAGCTGTGGACGACCAACGGCGTCATTGCCGAGCTCGTGGTCGCGATGGCCTATGTCCCAGGACACCAGGGCGGCAAGGGTGGCATCAGCGCCTTCGTCGTCGAGGTGGACTCCCCCGGCATCACCGTCGAGAACCGCAACTCCTTCATGGGGCTGCGGGGCATCGAGAACGGCGTCACACGGTTCCATGACGTCCGCGTGCCTGCCGAGAACCGCTTGGGTCGCGAGGGCGAAGGTCTCAAGATCGCCCTCAGCACCCTCAACACCGGTCGGCTGTCGATCCCCGCACTGTGCACCGGGGCAGGCAAGTGGTCGCTGAAGATCGCGCGGGAGTGGTCGCGCGAACGAGTCCAGTGGGGCAAGCCTGTCGGTGAGCACGGCGCTGTCGCGGAGAAGATCTCCTTCATCGCCGCCACAACCTTCGCCCTCGAGTCGGTGGGCGAGCTGTCCGCGCAGCTCGCCGACGCGGGCGGCAAGGACATCAGGATCGAAGCCGCCCTCGCCAAGCTGTGGGCCAGCGAGATGGCCTGCCGGACCATCGACGAGCTGGTGCAGATCCTGGGCGGCCGCGGCTACGAGACCGCCGACTCCAAGGCCGCCCGCGGTGAGCGTGCAGTGCCCGCCGAGCAGCTGGTCCGTGACCTGCGGATCAACCGGATCTTCGAGGGCTCCACCGAGATCATGCACCTACTCATCGCCCGCGAGGCGGTTGACGCCCATCTCGCCGCGGCCGGCGACCTGGCCAGCCTGGATGCCGACCTCAAGGCGAAGGCCAAGGCGGCAGTCGGGGCGAGCGGCTTCTACGCCAGGTGGTTCCCCAGGCTCGTCGCCGGCCCGGGCACCGTGCCCACGTCATACGCGGAGTTCGGTCCGCTGTCCGGCCACCTGCGGTTCGTCGAGCGCTCCTCGCGCAAGCTGGCCCGGCAGACGTTCTACGGCATGTCGCGGTGGCAGGCGAGAATGGAGTACCACCAGAGCTTCCTGGGCCGCATCGTGGACATCGGCGCCGAGCTGTTCGCGATGGCGGCCTCCTGCACCCGCGCCGAGATGATCCGAGCAGACGACCCCGCGCAGGGCCACGCCGCCTACGAGCTCGCCGACGCGTTCTGCGAGCAGTCCCGGCTGCGGGTCAAGGAGCTCTTCGACCGGCTCTGGAGCAACAGCGACGACACCGACAAGGACATTGCCGCCGCAGTGCTCGCAGACCGCTACACCTGGCTCGAGGCGGGCGTCATCGACCAGTCCGAGGGCACCGGTCCGTGGATCTCCGCGTGGTCGCCCGGCCCGAGTGCGGTCGAGAACGTGTGGCGCCGGCTCTAGCAGGAGACCGAACCACAGGGTTGCGGCTACGCCGCTGATCTCGCTCAGCGGAGCCTGACCGCCGGCCCGTTCCGCCGGCTCGTTCCGAGTCGACGTCGCCTCTGGTCGGGGAGGGCGATCCTGGGCTGCGCCCGTCCTCGACGCACGGGCGGAGCAGGGCGGGTGCCGCCCGGCCTAGCGGCCGCGGATCGTCGCACGCAGGTTCTGGTCCTCCTCTTGACCGAACGTGCCGGACAGGAGCGCCTCCAGCTTGTCGGTGGCGCCGCGCAGAGCCTCGGGAACGGTCGTGGCGTGGTGGGTGACGGCGACAGGGTCCCGACCCGCCGGGCGAGCCTCGATCAGGCAGCGGACGTCCTCCCCGGTCGTCCGTCCGGCGCTCTCGTTGCGGAGATGCACCTCGATCCGTGTCAGCCTCTGCTCGAACCGGGCCAAGGCACTCGCCACGTCGGCTTCCGTCCGCTCGGCAAGGTCTGCACCGCCTTCGATGTTCTTGTCCGTGTTGACCTGGATCTTCATGCGGGTCTCCTGACTGCCTCGTTGCCGACCCGCAGGGCGAGACGCTCCCCGGTCGGCGTGGTCCAGCCTTCCGTGCGGCCGGGCCCACGGCACGGGGCGAAGGTCCCGCGATGGCGTGACCTCCGGCGCACGTGCCGGCACTCCGATCGCGCACTCACGCGGCCGACGGCTGGACCGCTGCCCTTTCGGCGTGCGTCACGGGCTGGTCGGCGGTTGAATGCCTCTCGTGAGCAGCCTGTCCCTCCCCGCCGGTCTGACCGCACGTGCCCTGGTCCTGGACGACGCCCGCACGGTCTTCGAGGTGGCCGCCCTCCAGGAGCAGCAGGACCTCGGCAGGGTCGAGATCGAGGCCGCCGACATCGTGGCCGCCTGGCAGCGGCCGAGCTTCGACGTGGGCTCGCAGACGATCGGGGTCTTCGACGGCGCCGGCCTGGTGGGGTACGGCGAGATCACCGGTCCCGACCGGGGCCACGCGGCGGTGCTCCCGTCGTACCGCCGCCGTGGGCTCGGGACGGCGATCGCCGGTTGGATGCGGGACTGTGCCCGCCGCCGAGGCTCGACGGTCCTCGGCACTCCGGTGCCCGAAGGCTCCCCCGGCGACCGGCTCCTGGAGAGGCTCGGCTACCGGGTGCGGTGGACCAGCTGGGGCCTGGCCCTGCCCGAGGGCCACGAGATCCAGCCCCGGGCGCTCCCCGACGGCTACACGGTCCGCGAGGCCCGAGCCGAGGAGTACCCCGCGGTGCACGACCTCCTGGAGGACGCGTTCCTGGAGTGGTCGGTCCGCGAGCGCGAGCCGTACGACGACTTCGTGGCCATGAGCGTCGACCGGCCGGGCTTCGAGCCGTGGAACCTCCGGGTGGTCGCCGACATGGCGGGACAGGTCGTCGCGTCCGCGCTGCTCGTCGGGTACGGCGACCCGGCCACCGAGACCTTCATCGACCGGCTCGCGGTGCGCCGCGACCAGCGTCGTCGGGGTCTCGCCCAGGCGCTGCTCGTCGACGCCTTCGCCCGCGGTCGGGAGCACGGCGCCACCCGCTCGACCCTCTCGACCGACTCGCGCACGGGTGCGCTGAGCCTCTACGAGCGGGTCGGCATGCAGGTCACGGACGTCTGGGTGAACCGAGCCGTCGATCTCTCCGAGGCGGACAGCCGCTCCACGCCGTCGTGAGAGGTCGCGGCCGACCACGGGCGGACGTGGCTGGTCACCGCCCGGCGCCGACGTCCCGGCACCGGCCGGCCGGGCGTCCGAGTCGTCGAAGAGGCGGTACCGCAGCCGGACCGGTAGATTCGCGCAGTGCCCGACACCCGACCCCGCCGCACCTTCGCCGTCATCAGCCACCCCGACGCGGGCAAGTCCACTCTGACCGAGGCGCTCGCCCTGCACGCGCGGGTGATCACCGAGGCGGGAGCTGTCCACGGCAAGGGCGACCGGCGCTCTACGGTGTCCGACTGGATGACGATGGAGAAGGCGCGCGGCATCTCGATCACCTCCGCCGCGTTGCAGTTTGTCTACCGCGACCACGTGGTCAACCTGGTCGACACCCCGGGCCACAGCGACTTCTCCGAGGACACCTACCGCGTGCTGTCGGCAGTCGACTCCGCGGTGATGCTGGTCGACGCCGGCAAGGGCCTCGAGCCGCAGACCCTCAAGCTCTTCAAGGTCTGCGCGCTGCGCGGCATCCCGGTGATCACGGTCATCAACAAGTGGGACCGTCCCGGGCTGTCGGCTCTTGAGCTGATGGACCTCATCCAGGAGAGGATCAAGCTCCGTCCGACCCCGATCATGTGGCCGGTCGGTGAGGCCGGCGACTTCCGTGGCGTCCTGGACCGCCGGACGGGCGAGTTCGTGAAGTACACCCGCACCGCCGGGGGGGCCACCAGGGCCCCCGAGCAGCGCTTGTCCCCCGACCTGGTCGAGGAGGACGACGCGCACCTGTGGGCGGAGGCGGTCGAGGAGCACGAGCTGCTCACCCTCGACGAGGCCGACCACGACCAGAAGCGCTTCCTGGCCGGGGAGACCACGCCCGTCATGTTCGCGTCCGCTCTCCAGAACTTCGGCGTCGCGCCGCTGCTGGACCTGCTGCTCGACCTGGCCCCGGACCCCGGTGCGACATCGGGGGTGGACGGGGCGGTCCGCCAGGTCAGCGACGACTTCAGCGCGTTCGTCTTCAAAGTGCAGTCGGGGATGAACAACGCCCACCGGGATCGGCTGGCCTACGCCCGGGTTGTCTCCGGGACGTTCGAGCGCGGCATGGTCGTCACGCATGCGACCACCGGGCGACCGTTCGCGACGAAGTTCGCCCAGTCGGTCTTCGGCCGGGAGACGACAGCGGTCGAGCGCGCCGAGCCGGGCGACATCATCGGCTTCGTCAACGCGCAGGCCCTCCGGGTCGGGGACACCGTGTACGTCGGCGACCCCATCCGGTACCCGCCCGTGCCCAGCTTCGCCCCCGAGCACTTCGTCACCGCCAGCGCCGGCGACATCGGCCGCTACAAGCAGTTCCGCCGGGGCATCGAGCAGCTCGACCAGGAGGGCGTGGTGCAGGTGCTGCGGTCCGACCTGCGCGGCGACCAGAATCCCGTCCTGGCGGCCGTCGGTCCGATGCAGTTCGAGGTGGTCGAGGACCGGATGACCAACGAGTTCAACGCCCCGATCCGGTTCGCACCGCTCGCCTACCAGGTCGCGCGGCTGACCGACGCCACCGGCGCCACCGCGCTCGCCGGGATGCGGGGCATCGAGGTCCTCGAGCGCAGTGACGGCACGCGGCTGGCGCTGTTCGTCGACACGTGGCGCGCCATGGTCACCGCACGCGACAACCCCGACATCATGCTCGAGGCGCTGCCGGCCGGCGGCAGCTGACCGACGGCGGTGCCGATCGACGTGACCCTCACCCGCACCCCGTGCACGCGCGGGACCTGTGGCGCTGGACGCGTTGCAGCGGCGGGTGCCGACGCGCCTGCTACGACACCGGCAGGGGGGCCGCGCTCCCCGAGAAGGCATGCCGCAGCGCGGCGTCACGGTCCGCAGCGAACCGTTGTGACACTGCGGCGGTGGGCACCATGCGGTCGAAGCCGTGATGCGCTGCGCGGTAGACGTGCAGCTCGGTAGCCACCCCGGCCTGCATCAAGCGAAGCGCGTACAGGACGTCCTCGTCGACGAAGAGGTCGAGCTCACCCGTCAGGACGGTGGCCGGTGCCAGCCCGGACAGGTCCTTCATCCGGGTCGGAGCCGCATACGGGGACACGGCATTGGTGCCGTAGGTCTCCCCGAGGTAGCTGCGCCAGGCGATCTCGTTGCTCGTCCGGTTCCACACCTGCGGGTCGGTGACCGTATGACTGGCCGGGGTGGAGTTCGTGTCGTCGAGCATCGGGTAGATCAGCAGCTGGTGGGCGATTGCGAGCTCGGCGCGGTCACGCACGAGCAGGGCGAGACCAGCGGCCGACCCGCCGCCCGAACTGTGCCCGCCCACAACCACCCGGGCGGGATCGATGCGCAGGTCGGAGGCATTGCGGATGGTCCAGGCCAGGCCGGCGTAGCAGTCCTCGGCAGGAGCCGGGAACGGCGCCTCCGGGGCGCGTCGCCAGTCCACCGATACCACTGCACACCGGTGCCGCTCGGCCATGTCGGCACAGAACTGGTCATCCATGTCCGGTGCCGTGAGGACGTACCCGCCGCCCTGGATCCAGTACAGGCACGGCAACACGTGCTCGGCGTCCCTCGGCCGGAACACTCGGACCATCACGTCCGGCTGGCCGGGCGCACCGGCAGCCATGTGGTCCGCCGTCGACACCGATGGGTTCGGTCCTGCCACGTTGATCTGCGCGTATAGCTCCGCCAACGCCTCCCGTGCGGCCGGAATGTCGTTGAGGTCCAACACCGGGATCTGCCGGACGACCTCGGCGAGCTCCGGGTCGAGCCGATCAATGATGGGCATGCGTCCTCCCCTTCTCGACGTGACGAACGGTCAGAACGGCCGATCATCCGTCGTAGTCTGACATCGACGGCCCAGTCGAGGAGGAGGCTGACCGCGCTTCTCGCGGTCGGACGCCGACGACCGCGTCGCTTTCGACCGGGTCACAGGTGGGCGTCCAGCCAGCCCACGACGTCGGCGGTCACCTCGTCGCGGTTGATCTCGTTGAGGATCTCGTGGCGGGCGCCGTCGTACAGCTTCACGGTCACGTCGACCAGCCCGGCGTCCCGGTAGCGCTGCCCCAGCACCTGCACGAGGTGGCCGTCACCGGCGAGCGGGTCGTCGGAGCCGGAGACGACCAGCAGCGGCAGATCCGGCCGGATCCCGGCGAGCACGCCGCCGTCCGCCAGCGTCCCGGCGGCACCGAAGAGCGCCGGCACCGTCTCGTCCGGAAGGTCGAAGCCGCACAACGGGTCGGCGACGTAGCGGTCGACCTCGGCCTCGTCGCGCGAGAGCCACTCATAGCCGGTGCGGGGCTCGAAGCCCACATTGAAGGCCTCGAGCCCCGTGGGCTCGTCGGCGTCCGTCATCCCGGCTGCCAGCACGTCGAGGGCCGTGCTGCCGGAGAGCACCACCCCTGCGTACTGGTCGGAGTGAGTAAGGATCACCGACTGGGCGGCAAACGAGCCCATCGAGTGTGCGAAGAGGAACAGCGGCACGTCTTCGCGCAGGCTCGCGCCGTACGCCGCCACGTCGGCGATCAAGGCCGCGAACCCGGCGTCACCGAAGTCGCCGGGCGTCCCCACGATCGAGGCACCGTGCCCGCGGTGGTCTGCGGCGCGGACGCTGTAGCCGGCGTTGTTGAGGGCAGCCGCGAACCGGTCGTAGCGGGCGGAGTGCTCGGCGAGGCCGTGGGCGACCTGCACCACCCCGCGCGGGTCGGGCACGTCCCACGCGTAGGTGGCCAGCTCGAGGCCGTCGACCGGTGAAGGGAAGGTGGAGCGCTGCATCGTCATGGCCGCACCCTAGAGGCCAGCCCGACACCTGGGCCATGGTCCACACCGCGGTCGACACGTGCGCCTCTGGTCTCGGCGTACTCACGCAGTAGAAGGGACCAATGGCCACTGACGCGCATCCGGCGCCCGCGATACCTTGGCGGGCATGGAAAAGGAGCGCCGTCCCCGTCGGAAGGAAGTGGTGATGACCGAACAGACGACCACCGCTCGGACCGCCGGCGCCTGGTACTTGGGCCTGGCCGTCACCGGGACACTCGGCTTCCTGCTGGTGCGCCCCGCCATCTACGTCGAGGGCGACCCCGCAGCCACGTTGGCGAACCTGCAGGGCCAGGAGGCCCTGGCTCATCTGGGCGTCATGCTGGAGATGGCCATCGTCGTCACCCAGGCGCTGGCGGCGATCTGGTTCTACAAGCTGTTCCGTGATGTCCGGAACATCGCCGGGGTCTCGGTCGCGGCGTTCGGGCTGGTCAACGCGGTGGCGATCATGGCCAGCGCCGTGTTCCTGGCCACGGCCGTCACCGTCGCCCAAGATGCCTCGCTTGCAGTCGCCGGCGACGCGACGGCGACTGTCGGTGTGCTGTACCAGCTCAGCAGTAACGCCTGGGGTGTCGGTGCGTTGTTCTTCGGCCTGTGGCTCATCCCGATGGGGTGGGCCGCGATCACCACGGCACGCTTCCCCGCAGCTCTCGGCTGGATACTGGTCGTCGGCGGCGTCGGCTATCTGCTCAGCAGCGTCGTCGAGTACGGCTTCGTCAGCCCGCCCAGCCTCGTGGTCGACGGACTCGCCTTTCCCGCAACGATCGGTGAGTTCTGGATGATCGGGTATCTCCTCTTCCGCGGTATCCGGCCGCAGCCCGGCGTCCCCTCAGCGCCCGCCACAGCCGCGGCGGGTTCGTAGGTGGGCAGGACCCTGCCGAGGTAGGCGAGCAAGCGAGCGTGTGGGAGCTCCTGGGCCGCGGTGCGCACCTCCGGACCGAAGACGCCGGGAAGCCTGTAGGCGTCCACACCACCCATCTGCTCCATCGCCGTGCGCAGGGCCGCACACTGGACCTGGTCGACCAGGTCCACGCGGTCGATGGAAAGGGCGATGTCCACTCCGTGCACAAGGACCTCGGTGAGGTGGATGACCGCGGCTAGCGGGGCGGGCAGGGTGCCCAGTCCGATGGTGATGGTTCCCTCCAACGCGTCGGGTCGTGCCCACGCAGATCGATCGGCGGCTGCCGCGCGCGCATAGGCGGCGGCGGGGTCCGCGCCGAGCCAGTCGGAGTCGTGCTCTGCGTGCCCGGTGACGCCGTTGAGCTCGCCGGTGAAGATGCGGATGCCACCGACGAGGTGGTTGGTGACCTGATGCAGGTCCCAGGCCTCGCAGGGGGTGGGCCGGTGCCACTGGTCGGCCTGGACGGCGCGGACCACGGTTTCGGTCGTCGTGAGGGCGGCGCCGATGGCGGTGATGACCTCGTTCATGTCGAGCTCCTGTCGCAACGCTGGGTTCGTGTGTGCTGTGGCACCAACCCTGACCGTCGACGAGTCGGCGCGCGTCGGCACGAGGGTGGAGTTCGCAGGGGGCGGGAGCCCGGTCCTCCACCCGTGGGTGGAGATCGGCTTCTCAACCCGTGCGCCGACGCCAGGCGAGGCGGCGCGTTCCTAGGGTTCCGGTCCAGGAACGGCCCGTCAGGGGTCGTCGCAGAGAAGGGACGGTTTCCATGTCGGCCGCTCAGTACGCCCTGAATGCGGGGCTACTCGTGTACATCCTGTCCAGCAATCTCGGCACCCGCCGTCTGACCACGGCCCGCCTGCTTCTGCCGGTGGCACTCGTGGGTGTGGCCGGCTGGTTCCTCCTGCGGGACCTGCCGACGCTCGGCAGCGACATGCGGCTCGAAGCCGTCGGACTTGGAGCCGGCGCCGCCCTCGGAGTCGTCGCCGGCCTCCTGGTCCGGGTCCGTCGCACCCTCACGGACGACCTCGTCACCCATGCCGGGGTCGCGTACGCCGCTCTGTGGGTGGCCGTCATCGGTGGCCGGGTCGGCTTCGCCTACGGAGCCGAGCACTGGTTCGCCCGCGGCATCGGCGAGTTCTCGAGGACGCACCAGATCACCGGCGCGGATGCCTGGACCAGTGCGTTCGTCCTCATGGCGCTCGCGATGGTGCTCACCCGCGTCCTCGTCACCACGTTCGCGGCCCGCTCGGCCCGCTTCAGCGCCCAGGTCGTGGCGGCGTGAGGTCTCCCGGGCTCCAGCCGCGGACCGGCCGCGCCGCGCTGGTCGCCGGGATGGTGCGGGCGCTGATGGTGACCGTCGTCCTGACCGGGCTGACCCTCGCAGTCCGACCCGGGATCTGAGCCGACCTCGGAGTGAGCCGTGCTATCTGTTGACCCGGGTTCTACGGGTCTGGTCATGGTCACCCGGGACTCGCGGGACCACCGTTGTCGCGTCGCGTCGACTGACCAGGCTCCCGGCCCACGGCGTCGGCCAGCGCCCCTAGGGTGAACCCTATGACGTCCGTGCACTCGCGTCAGGGCGCGTTGTCGACAAACCCACGGCGAGCGGGCCGTGGTCCCGACACCCCCTCAGCACACCCAGCGGGAAACCCGGCTGGCGGTCTGGCCTTCGAAGCAGTCGACCCCGGATGGCGGCGCCGGGTCGTCCTGGCCGGGTTGGTCGCGGCCGCCATGGTGACGGCCGGGATGATCCCGCAGCTCGACGCCTGGTGGTCCCCGACCACGCTCGTTCTCCTGGTCGGCCTGGTGGCGTGGCTGGTGGAGCTGCTCGCCACCCCCGCCTCCCGGACCGCTGAGGCGGTGCTGCTGGTCGGTGTCGGAGGCAGCGGCGCCGCGCTGAACGCGCTCGCGGCGGACGCTCCCGGGTTCGTCCTCAGCTACTTCGCGATCGCGGGCCTCGGCCTCCGGTTCTCGACCCGGACGGCGGCCCTGCTCGGCGCCGTCGTGGTCGCGCTCGTAGACGCCGGCATCGTCCTCACCTCGACCCATGTCGCGACCTCGTTGACGACCAGCGACCTGGGACTGGCGTTCGTGTTCGTCGTCGCCGCGGCCACCCGTAGCGCGCGTGAGGCCGACGGCCGCTCGCGGTGGCTGCTCGCCGAGCTCGAGGAGTCCCGCGCTGCTCTGGCGACGTCGGCCGCGCTTGCCGAACGAACCCGTCTGGCCCGCGAGATCCACGACATCTTGGCGCACTCACTGTCGGGGCAGATGATGTCGCTGGAGGCGACCAGGATGCTCGCCGAACGCAGCAACGCGGATGCCCGCGTCATCACCGAGATCGAGCGGGCCCACCGGCTCGCGAAGAGCGGCTTGGCCGACACCCGACGCGCGATCGGCGCCCTGCGCGGCGACACCCTGCCCGGCCCCGAGCTGATCCCCCAGCTCGTCGAGGAAGCCCAAGCTGCGCACGGCATCCGCGCCACCCTCACCGTCACCGGAGAACCGCAGCCCGTACCGGCCGACGCCGGGCTCTGCCTGTACCGCACCGCTCAGGAGGCGCTCACGAACACCGCGAAGTACGCCGGCCGCGGCGCATCGGCCGACGTGGCACTGGTGTGGGAGGACGACCGGGTCGTGCTGACCATCACCGACCGTCGCCGCGACAGCACCGGGACCTCGAACGCGACAACCACGGACCTGCCCTCCGGCGGCTACGGGCTCACCGGGCTGCGCGAGCGCGCCGAGCTCGCCGACGGCACCCTCGACGCCGCACCGACCCAGGCCGGCTTCACAGTTCGTCTCACGCTCCCCCTGACCGCCGAGCGCAGGCCCGAAGGACCCCGATGACCAACACCCCCGACCCGGCCCCGCCGGGACCCGAACTCGGCGATCACACCGTTCACCCCGTTGGCGACCCCATCCCCGCCGCGGACCCCCACGCGAACGCCGTCGACGTCATCCGCGTCCTTGTCGTCGACGACCAACGAGTCGTCCGCGAAGGCCTGATGATGCTGCTCGGCCTCATCGACGGACTCGAGGTCGTCGGCGCCGCCACCGACGGCGAGGAGGCACTGACCCTCGTCGCCACGACTGACCCTGACGTCGTCCTGATGGACCTGAACATGCCACGCCTCGACGGCGTGAAGACCACCCGACGTCTCGGGCAGACCCATCCGCACCTGCCGGTCGTCGTACTCACCACCTACACCGACGACCAGAGGGTGTTCTCCGCCCTCCAGGCCGGGGCCCGCGGCTACCTCACCAAGGACGCCGGCGCGGCCGAGATCGAGACCGCCATCCGCTCCGCCGCCCGCGGACAGGCCCACCTCGACGCCGACGTGCAGCGACGGCTCCTCGACGCTCTGAAGTCGGGCACCCCGTTCGGCGTTCCTGCCCCATCAGCCTCCGCACCCACGGACCTGATCCCCGACGTGGCAGGAGCCTCCGGCGCGCCGAACGCGCTCACGCGACGCGAGGTGGACGTCGTTCGACACATCGCAGCCGGCCAGACGAACGCTGAAGTCGCCGCCGCACTGTTCGTCTCCGAGGCCACCGTGAAGACGCACGTCAATCACATCTTCGCCAAGACCGGCGTCCGTGACCGAGCCCAGCTCGTCACCTATGCCTACCGGACCGGCCTGAGCCACCCCGCCGGTCGATGAGCGGCGACGACGCCACGGATGAGACCTCCCGGCTCTCCCCGTGTGAGGATCGACGCCATGTCCTCCCGCATCACGGTCGGATCCGCCGACGAAGCTCTCGACCAGCGATTGTCCGCCGAGCTCGACATCGTCAACACTGCCGCGATCCCCGGGCCCGGAGCCGTCGAGCTGACAGTGCGCTGCAACGATGCAGACGGCGAGCTGCTGGGCGGCGTCAGCGGCTGGACCTGGCAAGAAGCAGCCGGCATCGGCATGACTTGGGTCCGCACCGACCAACGAGCAAGCGGCCTCGGCTCGCAGCTGCTGGCGGAGTTCGAGGGCAGGGCCGCAGCGCGAGGCGCCCGACGTGTCTTTGTCACGTCCTTCACGTTCCAAGCGCCTGGCTTCTACGAGAAACAGGGCTACCAGGAGATCTTCCGCTGGGACGGCGTCCCGATCCGAGGGCAGGCCGACGTTCACTTCCGCAAGGACCTCTGAGCTCGCATCATGGGCCGAGACGGCGCGGGTGCTCGACTCACGTCGCGACGATCCCTGTCGCGTCCACGGAAAGGCTGTTCCCCAGCGGCCCTTGTGTCTGGTCCCCGTCGAGCAGCACCCCGTTCGCCCCGTGCTGGAGCACAGTCGAGCCGGCGGTCAGCGTCACGGTCTCCGAGTCCGTCACCGCACTCCCGCCGGAGGTCGCACCCGAGAAGGAGAACGTGCACTCCGCCTTCCAGATCACGACGGCCGGCGCCTTGAGCCTGGCGTACGAGCTGTAGCTGACCGTCCCGGCCGTCCAGGTGCCGGAACCTCCTGCGGCCTTCGGCGAGAGGACCGAGCTGGGAGTCGCGGTGACGTCACCGGTGACCGCGGCCTTCGTGCTCACGGCACCAGGGCCGGGTCGGCGCCGTGCGAGCGGACCTTGTCCGTGACCACCGGCAGCGGCTCCACGTCGGAGCGCACGGCCTTGACCTCCCAGCAGAACCGCTGGTCGCCGCACGCAGGGTCACCGCGCACCGTGAAGCGGCCGTCGACGACCGTGGTCGCGGCGAGCATCCCCAGAGGCCCGTCCTTGTCACAGATCGGCGTCAGCATCACGGTGCGCCCCTCGGCCCGGGCGAGGCCTTCGAAGTAGTCCGGCAGCAGGACCTCCGCCCGGCCGCCCTCGAGCTGTCCGGTGCCGCGGTAGTAGACCGCCGCCTCCGGGCCCTCGATGCAGGCGTGCGCGAGTCGCTGGTTCTCGGGGTCGAGAGGGTGGTCGATCACGAACCGCTTCGTGCCGTCGCTGTAGAACTGGCACTTGGAGTTGTTCGGGTCCTGCCCGACATAGATCGCGCCGCGCGCGAAGACGTCCCACGTGCCGATGCCGCCTCCCGACCAGGAGGGCCGTCCCCAGCCGTCGGGCCACGAGAGCATGGAGAAGCCGTAGGTCCTCAGGTCGCCTGCGATCCACGCGTTGGCTCCGCCCGGGTTGCCCCACCCGTTCGCCCCGCCCACGTTGAGGCTGCCCGGAGCGAAGCAACCTGGCGTGTGCACGCCGGCCGGGAACCCCGAGTCCTGGTTGAGCCGCAACCAGGGGTCGTTGCCGCGGAGCGCGCTTCGGCCGTTCACTGCGACGTCCCCCTTCACCTCGATGCCCGCGCTGTTGACGTTGAGCCGGACGTCGCCCTGGGCGTGCACGACGACCCAGTTCGGTGACTGGAGACGCAGGTTGAACACCGACTCGGTCACGCCGACCGTCTCGTAGGCGAACGGGTACGCCACCTTGCCCGACGTCCCAGCAGTGACACCGCTCAGCGCCGCGCCGCCGGCCGCGATCACCTGCCCGGCCAGGAGGGCGCTTCCGGGCCGAGAGGCCTCCCAACCCTGGTAGCCGCCGATGTTGAGGCTGTTCGCCGTGAGATGCCCGGGGGTGTGCACACCTGCGGAGAAGGCCTGGTCCTGGTTGAGTCGCAGCCAGGTGTCCGGCCCGCTGATGGCGAGCTTGCCACCGAGGCGGAGCGCCGGGCTCACGTCGAGTCCGCGGGTGCGGTCGACCGTCATCACGTCGGCTCCGGACCACAGCCGGGCGGTGCCGCCCGCGGCGTACCACGTCCATCGCTCACCGGCGGCGGGGAACTCCACGAAGCTTCCGACGCCGCGGTCGGCGAACGACAGACCAGCGCCGGCGCCGCCACTGTGGATCTCGGTCCCCTCCACCTGGAGGGTGCGAGCCGGTTGGCCCGTGACCCCGACACCGATGCTGCCCGTCGAGTCCACCGTCAGCGCGGTGCGCGCCCCACCGGGCCCCAGCACGTTCAGGTCCAAGCCCCCCTCCGGACGGCCCGCGATCTCTCCGGCCACCTCCTGGCCGACGCCCACCACGCTCGGATGCGGCACCGGGAGCTGCAGCCGGCCACCAGAGATGCCCGCCTGCCGGCGCAGACCGACGCTCAGCCCGGTCACCAGACCAGCGGCGTCCAGCGACACGGTGCCCACGACGACCTGGCGCGGCGTGCCCGTGTAGCCCGCCGCAGGTAGGAGCTGCACCCACGGCGCGTGCAAGCGCACGAAGTCACCAGGTGTCCCGGCGATCTCGCGCCAGGTCACAACGACGACCTGGTCGCCGCTCAGCCCCGCCGGGGAGACCGTCACACCGGTCGGTCCGACCGTCACCCACGGCACGTTCTCCACGTCATTGGGGTCAACCGTCTGGTCCACGATCGCGAACCCCGAGTCGGCCAGCACCACCAGGTTGCCCACGCTGTCCAGGGCCGTTCCCAGGGACAGCGAGATGCTGTCGTCACCCGTCGCGGCGGACAGGACCAGTCCCTCCAGCACCCCCGCGCTGAACGAGGCCTTGGTCCGGGCCCGCTCCATCGGCATCAGGAAGCTCTCCATGTCAGTGAGGCTCTCCCCGTGCCCCGTCGATCCGCCGCGAACCGTTGCGTTGGACAGGTTGCGGTACTCCGTGCGCATCGCCATCGTCGTCCCCTCTCTACCGTGTGCGTTAGCAGGTGCTCCGAGTCAGGGCACGCTGAGCGGGGTCGAGCCGTCACTGCGCTGCGTCGTGGCGGCGTTGGACCCGGCGGCGCCGGCCTCTTCGGTCAGCTCCTGGAGCACCTGGATGGCGCCACTGATGCGGAGCAGCATCTCGCGCAGCCGCCCCTCCTCCTGGGTGAGCTCGCGCAGTCGCTGCTCACCCATCGAGAACTCCTGCTGCAGCACCTCGAGCCGGCTCTTCAGCTGGTCTTCGGTCATGGTCGTGTTCCCTTCTCGGCTGCCTCGGGGCGACGGGTCGACCGCGCGTCCGGAGGCGTCATGGTTGTCCGTGCACCTCGGGGTGCAGGTAGGTTCCTCGCTCGGCCTCGGGCTTGGGTCGCTCCACGACGACAGGGTTGCGCTCGGCCCAGGCGTCCTGTCGTACGCCGGTCACTTGCCAAGCCACCTCCAGCCCCGGCTCGTCGCTGACGATCTCGACCCCGTTGTCCTTGATGGGCAAGCGGGCCGCGACGCGGGCGAGCGAGCCGATCGGCGTGAGCTGGACGCGGGGGTCGCGGTTGAGCGCCTCGAAGTACGACGGAAGCTCGATCGTGGCCTCGCCGGCAGAGTCGGTGACCACCGTGCCCGCGTACACGTTGAGCCGCTCCGGCGACTCGACGAAGGAGTGCTCGAGAGTCGACCCGAGCGGGTCGAGGGGATGGTCGATCACGAACAGCCCACCGGGCTTGACCAGGCGCCCGCGGACCACGACGTCTCTGAAGAAGACGGTACCGTCGAAGGCGACCACGCCGCCACCGCTGCGGATCGTCAGCGTGCCACCACCGCGATCGGCGATCTCCGACCCCCACAGGCGCAGCCCGATCGGCCCGTCCGCCAGCCCGAGGTCGTTGCGGAAGCTCACGAAGCCGGTGTTCGTGTCCATCCAGGTGCCCCACCCGAAGCCCGAGCCCCAGAAGCCGACGTGGGTGTCGTCGGCCATCCCGACGAACGCGCGGTCCGCCTGGGGGCCGGTCTGGAACAGCCACATACCTGCCGAGCTGGAGCCGCCCTGCCGCACCCGCATCCGACGGGGCACGTCGAGACCTCCGCCGTCGTCCGGTGCCCCCACCGTCAGCTGGTCGATGCCCGACCAGAGTCGGGCCACGCCCCCGGAGGCGTACCACACCCAGCGCTCCCCGGCCCCGGGATTGTCCACGTAGCCGAGGGGGCGCAACCGGTCCGCGAACGAGAAGCCGGCGCCGCTTCCTTCGATGTGCACACCCGAGCCGGAGCCGGAGACGTAGACCGTGCGCTTGATCGGCGCGCCGGCCGGCGTGCCGATCCCGACGTTGCTGTCCTTGTCCACCCACAGCTTGTCCGCGCCCGACCAGAGCCGCGCCTGCCCGCGGTCGGCGTACCACGACCAGCGCTCACCGGCTGTCGGCGCGTCCACGAAGCCGGTGGCGCTGCGGTCGCCGAACGACAGGCCACCGCTCGACCCGCCCGCGTGGATCTCGCTTCCCTCGACGTGCAGCAACCGTTGCGCTGAGGCACCGGGAGCAAGTCCGATGCCGAGGCGGCCCGGCCCGTCGACGACCAGCCGGTCCTCGCCCGCGGTCGCGTCAGCGAGTCGCCAGGCGCCGTCAGTCCCGGACCGCATCGTGAAACCCCCTGCGCTGCCGGCCGCGTCGGCGATCCGCAGGCTGGTGGGGACCGTGACCTCAGCCGTCCTCCGGTCCACGTGCAGCGCCTGCCGCTCGCCGGACGCAGAGAGGACGGAGAGCTCCAGGCCGTCCCCGAGGGCTGTCAACGCGGCGATCTGCTCCTGCCGCAGCGCACCGTTCGCGGACGTCTGACGCGACGACCGCAGCTCCAGGCGACCGGCGGTGACCCCCACCTGTCGTCGCGTGCCGGGCGTCAGTCCGAGGACGTTGCCGGCGTCGTCCACGGTCACCGTGCCGAGCGGCACCTGCTCGCCCTCGGAGACGTCGGCCGCCGCCAGGACCCGCAGCCACGGCGCGTGCCTTCGCACGAACGCGTTGGCGTCTCCGGCGACCTCGCGCCAGGTGACGACCACCACGCACTCCCCGGTGACGGTCGTCGACGGCACGGTCACCCCGTCGTCGCCCACCACCACCGTCGGGATGTTGTCATCGTTGGTCGGGTCGACGGTGGGGTCGACGACCGCGGAGCCCTGGACGGCCAGCACCACGAGGTTGCCGTCGGAGTCCAGCGCCGAGCCCGGTGACACGGTGACGCCGGGCTCACCGATGCCGACGCTGACCTCCATCCCTTCGACGACGCCCCACGAGCTCCCGCCCCGCCCTCGTGCGCGGTCCATCGGCATCTGGAAGTTCTCGACGTCGTTCAGGCTCTCGCCGTGCCCGGTGAAGCCGCCGCGCACCGACCCGTCGACGTTGCGGAACTCCGTTCGCACGATCTCCATCAGGGCTCCTTCTCTGTTGTCCGCCGAGGGGCTGTCGGCAGTCGTCGGCGCTGTCAGTAGCGGGTGACCAGGTTCCACACTGCGTGCGCGGGCTTCTGCTCGTCGACCACCGCCCGCAGGTCGCTGACGACCCGGCCCAGCAGCCGGCGCCGGGTGCCCGGGTCCACGGGCAGCTGGGGCTCCGGCCAGTGGATGACCACGTCGAACTCGAACGGCTTCAGGCGCGCCCACGACGGGTTCTGAGGGTCGGTCTCACCGCGGTCGCACACCACCAGCCGGGAGCCGGTGGAGGCCATGCCCACCGGGTAGACGAACGAGCCCGGTGGCGTGACCCGGACGAGTCGCGCCGGCGCGCCGTCCTGCTGGAGGCGGTGGATGCTCGCCGGCTCCGCCGCGGCCCGGATGAACGGGTCGGTGGATGGCCGGGCGAACGGCTTCAGCCCGGCGTCCAGGACGTAGACGCCGCCGTCGTCCGTGCGGGCGATGCCCGCCGGTGCGCGCAGCGGGTTGTCGTCGGGCAGCAGCCGGGTCTCCGTCCACGGGGTCGTGCTTCGGTCGACGCGTACGACGTTGCCCGGCAGCTGTGCCGGGTCGGTGGGCTCCTGCTCGCCGCCGTCGCCGACCAGCAGCGTGCCGTCGGCGTCGACCATCAAGGCCATCGGCTCGACCACCGTCGTCAGCGGCGTCCGCGTCACGCCGAACGGAGCCACGGTCACGGTCAGGATCTTCGGCGGGTTGGGTGTCCCCGACCCGCTGCCCTTGTCGAGCACCAGCAGGTTGCCCGACCCCGGATCGACGGCCATCGCGACCGGCACCAGCGGAACGCCTGAGGAGGCGACGCTGCCGAGCAGGGTGGCCGGCGCGACAGGTGCGGTGCCGGTGCGTTCGAACGGCGCCGCCACTGCGGTGACCCGACCGGAGGGCTCGAGGACGTAGACCGTCTCGGGCCGCCCCGACTGTGAACCGGCGACCGCGATCGCCCTGATCTCGACCGGGTTCAGCGACGCGGGAGCCAGGGGATACCGCCGTGGCTCGGTGAAGATCAGGCCCACGGCGGGTGCTTCGGGGCTGGCGGTGGCCGTGCGGTACTCGCCCGTCGGAGTGAACCGCCATACCCGGCTCCGGAGCGGCAGCGGGATCCCCTGAAGCGGAGCGTCCCCGGCGAACACGCTGCCGTCGGGCCCGACCGCAACGCACTGCGGCCGGATCAGCCCCTCGGCCAGCACGGTCCGGTTCCAGCTCAGCACCGGACCCTGGGTGACCAGGCCGCAGACCGTCGCCTGTGCCGGCCCCTCGGGGGTCACCGTCAGCAGCCGGCGCCCCGTCGTCCACGGACGACCCGGGGCCGCAGGCTGCCTGCGGCGTAGAGGTCGAGGAAGCGGTCCAGACCCACCTTGAGCCCGCGCTGACGGTAGACCGCGGCGATCTCGGCGGTCGCGTTGCGCTGCTGGTACTCGTCCCACAGCGGCGTGTCCTCGCAGCGTCGGGAACTCCAGCGCCACCCAGGACGCCAGCCAGCCGCAGGAACTCGCGGTCGGGGGCCGTCGGCGTGGCCCACGGGTCGAACAGCTCGGGCAGCGCGGCGACCTGCGTCGCCCAGCGCAGGGTGCTCGTGGCCGTCGTGGTCGAGGGTCGACCTCGTCGTCGATGCCGGTGAGCAGCTTCTCGAACATCCGCAGCACGGCGCCGAGCGGCACCGGGCGACTGCTCGCCCGGTCCCGCCAGAGCACGGGCGGCAGGTGGTCGAGATAGCTGCTGTGCCCGGTCACGCCGTCTCCCTCACTTGGCCGTCGGGGTCGTTGACGCGTGTGCACGTGTCGTCGGCCGGCGCACACCAGCTCGTAGTCCGCCGTACGCACCGAAGCGCGCCGTAGGCCGAAGCCCGAAGGGCCGCTCGACGTTCTCGTTCCAGTTCGCGGTCGTGCCAGCCGGGTTGAGGGGCGGGAAGTGGTACGCCGGGATCTCCGGCCTTCAACGACAGGCTGGAGACGTAGCCGATGTCCTCCGACGGCGTGATCGCCGCGAAGACAGGTCGGAGCCGAGCACCGGCTGCCCCACCTGCCAGCCGCGACCGTCCGGCCCGCCGCGGGTGGGATGCAGGAACGCCTTGATCGCCGTCCAGATGTCGGTTGCCTTCGTGTCTGCGACGTCGACGCCGGCGTCGAGGGCCTTCTGCCAGACGCTGATGTCCACGTTCACGGATGACCGGCAGGTAGCGCGGACCGCCCACCTTGAGGTGCGCGGTGAGGTCGCGCCGCGCGTCGAAGTAGGTCGGTGACCAGGTGATCTGCTCCTGCGTCGGCTCCGGCCGGGCGACGGACGAGCCGCTGGTCCGGCACGATGATCAGCGTTCACCGTGCCCGGGCGCCCGGCAGATGCCGGCGAACGTCCAGGGGTCGCCCTTCTTCCACACCGGCGTGGCGGTGTCCGGACCGTCGGCGTCGTGCACGCCGCGACGTGAGGCACGCGGCCGGTCTTGACGAAGCTGATCTGGTCGGCCAGGAACTCGTAGTCGTCGACGGTGACCGCCCGGTCGCGCACCTTGAGCTCCCCCGGCGCGCGGCGCAGTGTCTCCTCGACCGGCTCCTCGTCGACGCCGTCGCAGGCCCGGTCCGAGGTTCGTCGACGAGCGGCTGATGCCGGCCGGCAGCGCGCCGCGGGGCGTGGTGCCCGAGGCTGGTGACCCGCAGCGGTGCCACGTTGCCGGCCGCCCCGGCGGCGACGTACCGGTACGTCAGCGCGCGGACCTGGCTGCCCGGCCGGCGGGACCTGGCCGTGGCCCTCGGGCGTCTGCTGTCGAAGTTGCCGAACCTGATCTCGCCGGCGACCGGGTTCGAGCCGGTAGACTGTGGTCCCCGCCGGCCGGCAGGTCGTCGACGAGCCGCCACGTCTCCCACGTCGGCGGAGTGCCCGTGCCGACCTGCACGGTCAGGTGGTCGTACGGCGCCTCCACACCGGCGCCGCCGGAACAGCGGCCGGTGTGCGAGCGCGGAAGACCTGGAACGGCCCCCCGGTGCTCTGACCGAGGATCTCGGGCGCGCGGATGGTCAGAGCGCGTGCGCGCCGGCACCGCGTTGAACACCAGCCGGTCGAAGCCGACGGACAAGCGGCGGCGGTGCTGCGGGTTGGTCAGGCTTCAGCGCCGACCCAGAACAGCGGGTCCGTGACCGGCTCGGTGCCCTGCTCGGCGGTGACCGAGGCCCATGCGTGGGTCGGCGGTGCGGGCGGTGCGCTCGCGGTCTGCGCCTTCCAGTCGGCGGCCGGCGGGCTGAGCCGGATCCGCCCGTCCCGGGTCAGCGTCGCCGTGGTGTCCCGTACACCCGGCACGTCGGGCCAGCCGAGTGGTTCCACCTCGTCCTTCGAGTAGGTCCAGCTCACCGTGGCACCGCTGGCCGGGAGCAGCGGGCTCGAGAGCAGCACGCCCAGGTCGAGCTCGTCGGTCACCGGCTTGTTCAGACCGAGGCAGAGCAGCGTCGACTGGCCGGGAGCCAGGGTGAGCGTGGAGCGGCTCGTCGGCGGCCCGACCAGCGCGGCAGTCACGTTGCGGTAGGTGCCGGAGGTCGCACCGGCGGCGTAAGGACCTACCATCAGGCACGCCTTGAGCTCGGTCGGGACGACCGCCAGGTCCTCGTCGGTCTCGAAGACGACCACCGACTCGCCGGCCGCTGCCGGGGTCTGGGCCTGTGTTCCGGCGGGCACCGTGACCGGGCCGGCCTTCGAGGTGAACGTCAGGTACGTGCGCGCGGGCGTCGCCGGCGCGCGCGTGATGCCGAGCAGATTCAGGAACGCCAGGTAGTTCTTCTCCGGCGTCTGGTTGAGCCGGTAGATGACGCTCTCGCCGAGCCAGGCGAACAGCTCGATCAGCGTGATCCCGAGGTCGCTGGGTTGTGGTCGGTCCACTGGGGGGCGTACTTCGGGATCAGCGCACGCATCTCGTCGACGAGGTCCTGCCAGGTGCGGTCGTCGAGGTTGCGGTGGGTCGATGCGGCCGCGCTCGGACGTGTAGGTCATGGCATGCGCTCCAGGTAGAACGGGTAGACGAGGTTGTGCACGTCCTGGGTCGCGCGCAGCCGGTAGGTGATGTCGATCAGCAGCGCGCCCGCCGGTTGTCGCTGGTCACCACGACGTCGATCACCTCGATGCGCGGCTCCCAGCGTGCCGAGGCCCTCGGTCACGTAGTAGCGGGCGAGGCTGGCCGTGCTCGCGGTGTCGGGGCGAAGACGAGACTGGCGAGGTTGCAGCCGAAGCGCGGGCGCATCACCCGTTCGCCGTACTGGGTGCCGAGGATGACGCGGATCGACTCCTCGACCTTGGCGACGCCCGCGGACTCGGCGAGACCGGCGTTGCCGAGCTGCAGCGGCACCGTGAGGCCGCGGCCGAGGAACTGGTCGTCGGTCATGCCGTTGCCCTGTGCCGACTCGCGAAGCGGGACATGGGTTCTCCTTGTGGTCTCAGCTGATGTCGACTGCGTCGGCGGTCATCGCGATGGTGGTCTGGCCTTCCGCGGCCCGGAGGGTCAGGTCACCCGCGGCCGAGATCGTCAGGTCCTGCTTGGCCTCGATGGAGATCGAGCCGTCGGAGGAGTCGAGGGTGATCGAGCTGCCCGCCTGGTCCGCGATCACGAGCTTTCCGGCCGGCGAGGTGTCGTCGAAGGTGATCGTGTGCCCGGCCCGGCTCTGGATGACGCGCCTGTTGTTCAGGCCGTCGGCGTTGGTCTCCGGCGGCTCCGAGCCGACCGCCCAGAGCGCACCGAGCACGTAGGGTCTGCCCAGGTCCCCGTGCTCGAACGCGACCAGCACCTGGTCGCCGACCTCCGGCAACGCGTAGAAGCCGCTGTCGGAGCCCGCCATCGGCCGGGCGCAGGGCGCCCACCCGCTGGTGAACGACTCCGAGAGCCCCGGGAAGGCGACCTTGACGCGTCCGAGCGGAGTGGTCGGAGGAACCGCGAGGGTCTCGTTGTTGTCCTGCACGGTGCCGACCACCACGCCGTAGAACGGCTGCGGCTGGTGCGGCGAGGGTGCATCGACGACGTGCTTGCGCAGCAGGCCCAGCAGGCTGGTGTTCCCGCGCTGGGAGATCGAGAACGTCGTCATGAAGCCGCTGGCGTCCAGTCGATGGGTGACCTTCCGTGCCCGGTAGGTGCCGCCGAACCGCCGGCCCACTCCCCGAATCTCGACGTACCTGCCGGCCGCGAGGTCCGGGATGCCGATGCACGTGCCGGTTCCCTCGTACATCCCCTCGAGCAGGTGGGAGAGCAGCGACTTGGCCAGCTCCGCGGCGTCCAGCTGGCTGTCGACTGGTTGCCGGTGGATGCCCTTGCGGACCAGCGACCCGAGCATCTCCAGTGCCGCGCTGCCCAGGCGCTCGACGAGGTCCGTCGAGCGTCGACGTCGAAGGCCAGCTGCCTCGGCGTAGATGCTCTGGGCGAGCTCCTGGTTGTAGCCGCGGATGACCTGGAGACCTGCGCTCGCGGCCGAGGAGATCCGCGGGTTGAAGCTGGACAGGTTGCGCCCCCACTCCAGCACGTGGGCAGCGAACTGGGGCCGGGGAAGCTGGAAGTGCAGTCGGTCCCACTCCACGTAGACGTCGAAGAAGTACGGCTCTGCGAGCGACTTGAGGAAGGTCATGTCGCAGTCGGTCTGCAGCACCTTCTCCGGGAGGCTGGGGACCGGGTCCACTACCGGGACGAGTCCGTTGAGACCGGCGAGCTCGGCGGCGATGATGCTGGCGTTCATGTAGTTGTACTCGGTCGGCTCGGGCTGGTTGTGCCGCATCCGGTAGGACTTGTCGTACCCCGACACCGTGATCGTGCTAGCGCCGTCGGCTGGGGAAGCTCGGCTCGATCGCGGCGATCTCCCCCAGGAACGCCGGCTCCAGGTCGCGTCGCCGTACCCGAGATGGATCTCCACCGTCTTGCCGAGTGTCGAGCAGGGCCGAGTCGAGCAACGCGTTGTCGGGGTTGCGCAGCACCAGCGTGAACGAGCCGGCCAGGTCCAGGTCCGTCTCGACGCTGAGGCTGAGAACGTCCTCGGCGAGGTCGGCGGCCAGCGTGAGCCCGGAGATCCGCACCTCGAAACGGGGCGCGAACGTGGTGAGCGTCATCGTCTCGTGCCTCCCGTCGCGGCGCTGGCCGTGGGGATCACGAGCGAGGAGCCCGGGACGAGCCTCAGCGGGTCCGGGAGCCCGTTGGCGTCGGCGATCAGCCGCCACTTCCCCGGATCTCCGAGGTACGTCGCCGCGAGGTCGCTGAGCCGGTCCCCTTGTACGACGACGTGCACGGTGGCCGACGCGACCGGCACCGTCGACGCGGCTCCGGTGAGCGCGTTGAACGCTGCGGACGCCGTCGGTGAGCCGAAGAAGAGCCCCTGCCGGATCTCCGTCTCGACCTCGACGTACTCCTGCAGCCGGACCGACATCGTGCATCGCACCGGGGTGCCGTCCCGCAGGAACATGGTGAACCGCTGGCCGGCGTCGACGAGCACGCACTGCAGCTGCAGCCGACCCAGCGAGAACAGCAGGACCGGCGGTGCGTGCCGCCGGGGGTCCTGGTCGAGCAGCGCGACGATCGGGGCGGTGTGTGTCCGCACGTCTTCGCCGTACTCGTAGCTGTCGAAGACCAGCTCCATCGTCAGCACCCGGTTCTTGCCGCGGATGTACTGGATCGGGGAGGCGTTCAGTCCGGGTATGCCCACCTCGGCGAACGCGTTGCCCTGCTCGAGCTTGAGCTCCTCCGGGTTGTACATCACGGTGTGGCTGGTACCGGTGCTGGTGTCCACCAGCACCGCCTTGGCCAGCTCGCCGCTGGCCGGGCCGACCCGCTGGGGACGGGGGCCTCCCAAGGTCGCCACGTCAGCCTCCTCGCTCGGACTCGACGCGCAGCCGACGCATCACGTCGCTCACGACGGCCTCGCGCAGCGCGGCGACGTCGACCCCGGCCGGCGGTGCCGGAAGTGGCCGGTCGGCGTCGGCGCGACGGGCGGCGGGGACCGCGGTCGCCGGACTCGCCGCGCTCTCCAGTCCGCTCATCGGTGCGGTCGATCGCGCGGCAGCACCCGGACGCGTCGGTCCGTCACCGGCGGGGGTCACCACGGTCGCACCGGGGCCGGGTCCGCGCCACGGCGGCGCCGTCAGGACGGGGCCGCCGGGTTCGAGGGTGGGCGAGTGCGAGTGCGGAAGCGAGCGCTGGCCGTTGACGCCGCCGGTGTCTCCGACCGCACCGAGCGCCGCCCGCTCGACCAGGCGGGCGTGGCTCTCCTCGTGCACGAGCCGGTCGGCGTTGTCGTGCGAGCCGGTGCTCTCCGTGCTTCCCCTGGCCGCAGCCACGTGCGTCGCCTCGTGCGCGATCAGGGCGCGGCCGCGCCGCTCGTCCGGCTGGTACCTGCCGCCGCGGAAGAACACGTCGACACCGACCGTCACTGCGTCCGAGCCGTGTGCCCTGGCGATGGCCTCGGCCTCGGAGTCGTCGTGCACCCGGAGCCGGTCGACACCGTCTCCGGTGAGGTCCCGCAGCGGAGCCCGCACGTCCGCGGGCAACGGCCGCCCTCGCTTCGGCGAGGCGACCGCCGAGTGGTCGGCAGGTCCCTCTGCCGCCGGTCCTCGCCGTGCCCGCACCTGCAGCGGCCGGTCCTCCGTCTCGTGGCGGTCGAACCGGCTCTGGTGTTGCTGGTCCAGCGCGGTCATCCGGTCCAGGACCGGCACCAGCAGACCGACCCAGGGATAGGTCTGCCGAAGCCGGGCCGCGATCGAGCGCGCGACCAGGTCGAGGCGCCGTCCGAGCGGCTCAGCTGCCTCGTCGTCAGGCACGATCGCACCTCCTCCAGGTCATCGGTCGTTCCACCTCTCCTGCTCCAGCTGGGTGGTCACCTCGTCGACCCATCGCCGTCGCTCGGCGTGGTCGAGGTCGAGCACCTCCGCCAGGGTCCAGTGCACGTGTCGGCCGAGGAAGGCTGCCTCCTGGTGGACCCGGTCCAGGGGGTAGCCCGTCACCCCCCCAGCAGCGGCACCTCCGCCTCGTGCGACCGGCCGCAGTGCGGGCACTCGACCACGACGGTTCGTGGCGACAGGCCGTTGACGCGGTTGTAGAGGTCCTGGAGGTGCGCCAGGTCCTCCGAGAACAGCCGTTCGATCACCCCGGGGTTGATGTCCGAGACGCCGCCGAGCCGGAGCACCACCCGGGAGAGCAGGATGACGATGAGGTACGCCGGCCAGCTCTGCACCCGGGGGTCCTTCAAGGGGTAGATCTCGTCGGCGGCGGTGGCCAGGCGCATCACGCCGTTGCGGTGCAGGTTGCCGTCCGGGTCGACGTACCCCTTCGGGCAGCTCGAACTCGACCTCGGTGACGAACGCCGTCGTGCTCATGCTCTGGTCAGACCCTCGTGGGCGAGGACCAGCGTGTCGATCGCGATGTCGTTGCCCTTCGCGTTCAACGCCGGCCCCTCCCACTTCGTCGGCCAGGCGCGGACGAAGTTCCACCGGGTCACCTCGGTAGCGTTGGCGAGGTCGAAGACCACGATGGAGCCGTTGCGCCGGAAGGGCGGCTGCCCGTCGACGACGATCTGCCGCCAGTCCCACAGCAGGGTCGACGACGTCAGCCCCCACTTCAGTGAGATGTCGGTGAAGCTGGTCTTGCCGGGCAGCTTGCGCACCCGCGCGTTGTCGCCGCCCTCGCGCATCTCGATCACCTCGGTGGTCGAGCCGAGACCGGTGCACTCGGTGAAGCTCGCCTGCGCGATCCCGTCGATCTCCACCAGGAAGTTGAAGTTGCGGAACGGGTCGATCCGCTCTCCGGTGTTGTGCCATCGCTGAGGCTCCCTACGCTTCGCTGAGGCGGGCGCCGCCGTCCCACAGGCCGAGCTGCAGGACGACGAACTCCGCGGGACGGGTGGGCGCTAGCCCGATTTCGACGATGACCTCGCCGAGGTCGCGGACCGCAGGCGGGTTGAGCTCCTCGTCGATCTTGACGTAGAACGCCTGCTCGGCGGTGGCGCCGAAGAGAGCGCCGGCCTGCCAGACCCGGGTGAGGAACTCGGTGATCGAGCGATCGAGCGCCTTCCACAACGCCATGTTGTTCGGCTCGAAGACCGCCCAGCGCAGACTCTGCAACAGCGAGTCCTCGATGTAGGACACCAGGCGGCGGACGTTGACGTACCGCCAGTTGCTGTCCGTGGTCAGCGTGCGGGCCCCCCACACCAGGGGCGGCACGTCCGGGAAAGACCCGGATGCGCGTTGATGTTGCGCGTGTTGAGCGAGCCCTGCTCGGCGTCGTTGAGGAGGTACGACACGTCCACCGCGCCCTTGACCGGCTCGTTCGCCGGTGCCTTGTGCACCCCGACGGTGTTGTCGCTGCGAGCCATCACCCCGGCGACGTGTCCGGACGGCGGCACGTCGATCAGCCCACCGGTGTTCGACAGCGGGTCGAGGACGGTGATCCAGGGCCAGTAGAGGCCGCCGAAGCCGAGCGCCGAGTCGAGACCCTTCCGTTGCTTGTCGAGCTTCGCATCGGGTTGCAGGGAGAGCTCGGCGGTGCCGTCCAGGACCGCGAACCGGTCACCCATGTCCTCGCAGTGGTTGATGACGAGCTGCTGGAGGGCCGGGTCCTCGATCCCCGGGACGCACACCAGGCTGACGTCGGGGAGCCGGGAGAGCTCACCCAGCGCCGCCGTCACCCCGGCCTGGTCCACGGCCGCCTTGAGGGGCACCACGTAGGCCTGAGTCCCGCCGTTCTCGAAGAAGCCGCGGACGGCGTAGGGGAAGCTCAGGCTCTTCTTGTAGTCGCCGAACGCCTTGGCGTACTGCGTCCAGTTCGTCACCGAGAACGGCTTGCCCACGTCGGCGTCGGCCACCGCCGAGACCTGTCCGACGAGGGCCACGACACTGGTGCCGGCACCGACGATCGGTCCCGCGGGCGAGATGTCCTCGAAATAGACACCGGGCGCTTTCGACTGGTAGTCGACCATCTCTCCTCCTGCGGTTCGTAGGTCACGGGCTCGGCAGTATCAGGGTGTGGATCTGGCTCTCGAGGGCGTAGCGGACGTCCCGGTCCACGTCGGCGCGTCCGGGGACCTTGACCCGCAACGTGTGGTCACCGAAGTCGAGCCCGGCCAGCGCGAAGCCTCCGTGCTGGTCCGTGGCCGCCTGGGTGCCGCTCGCCACCTCCACGACCGTGGCAGTGGCCACGGGTGCGAGACTGTGGTCGAGGACGTGGCCGCTGAGGGCCGGATGGGTGAGCGAGGTCCACTCCAGCTCGATGCGCTTGGTGGCGGGGTAGGTCGCCTCCGTGTCGGACGGCTGAAGCGTGACGGTGACCGTCAGGGAGAACCCGGGGCGCGGCACGGTGCCGAGGGCGCTCCAGAACTCACCCATGCTCTGGCCCTCGCGGGTCTGCGCCACCATCGTGCTCACCGGGTACGGCTGAGGGGGCGTGGCCAGCGCACCCCTCAGCCGGTCCTCGCCGATCACCGGGAAGCGGGCCAGCCAGGTGAGAGCGAGCGCCAGCAGATGGTGTTCCTGGGCGACCTTGAGTGCGGCTGCCTGGGGTGACCAGGCCGTGACGAGGTAGGTGCAGTCGACGCGCAGCACCGGAGGTGCACCGGTGTACTGGTCGCCGACGCGGCTCAGCAGCTCCCCGGGATCGCGAAGCGCACGGTTCTCCGCGAGGTCGTGCAGGAAGAGGTTGATCGTGGCCTGGGCCGGCTTGTAGGCCCTGTCGGGGGTGTCGAACGCGACGTCGGCAGCCCGCAGGTCCGCCGGGGCGGCCGGGTCTCCCAGCAGTCCCTTCAGGGTTGCGTCGAGGTCGGCGAACACCGTCAACCCCCGCTCGCGGCCGGCGTGCCCGCCTGGCGCGGCACCTGGCCCATCTTGTGGTACTCCCGGGCCAGGGCACGTCGTACCTCGTCCACGCCGAGTGAGGAGCCGGCCTCAGCGGCGAGGAAGGCGGCGTGCACGACGACGTTGCGGATGCCGGCGCCGGTGAGCGGGTAGTCCTCGGCGAGCGCCGTGGTGTCCAGGGCCGGGTCGACCGGTGCGCGAGCCGGCAGGTTGAGCTCCCACAGGCGTCGTCGGTGCGTCGCGTCCGGGAACGGGAAGTCCACGATGAACTGCAGGCGCCGGGTGAAGGCGTCGTCGAGGTTCTCCCGCAGGTTGCTGGCCAGGATCGCGATCCCGTCGTACGTCTCCATGCGCTGAAGCAGGTACGACGTCTCGATGTTGGCGTACCTGTCGTGCGCGTCCTGCACCTCGGTCCGCCTGCCGAACAACGCGTCGGCCTCGTCGAAGAAGAGCACGGCGTTGCTGGCCGCCGCGGCGGTGAACACCGTCTCCAGGTTCTTCTCGGTCTCTCCGATGTACTTGCTCACCATCGTGGAGAGGTCGATCGCGAACAGGTCGATCGCCAGCTCGGAGGCGATTACCTGCGCGGCCATCGTCTTGCCCGTTCCCGGCGGGCCGGTGAACAGCGCTGAGACGCCCTGTGCGCCGCCGACGGTCCGGTCGAAGCCCCACAGCTCCCACACCGTGCGGGCGTGGGTGACGCGCTCGCAGATCTCCCGCAGCTGGGCGAGCGAGTCCTCGGGCAACACGAGCTCGTCCCATCTCCGCAGCAGGGGAACCCGCCGCGCCAGAGCACCGAGGCGATGTGCGGTCTGGTCGCGCGCGGCCTCGAACAGCGCGGGTGCCGCCGGCGGATCTCGATCCCCCTGCACCACGGCGCGGAACGCCGCGGCAGCGGCAGCGCCGGCGATCTGACCGGGGCCGAGCCTGAACCGCCCGGCGAGTGCGTCCAGTTCGGCGGCCGACAGGCGCCCGCCTCGGGCGGTCCACTCGTGCTCCCACAGAGCTCTGCGCATGTCGAACCCGGGTGTGAGCAGCGGAACGTTGACGACGGGCACGGTCCCGGACGCAGATGGCACCCACGAACGCTCGGCCGAGAGCAGGACCACCCCCCGGTGCCGGTCGAGCGCCTCCTCCAGCACCCTCCGCTGTCTCGCGCTGTCATCCTCGGGAACGTCGGCGAGGCCCTCGGCCAGGCAGACGGCTCGGTGCAGCAGTGCCTCGCGCAACGCCACGGCCAGGGCGTCGGCGGGCGTCAGACCCGACTCTCCGATCCGGCGGAGGTCGACCCGCAGAAGCGGGACGCCGGCCTCGGCTGCCAGCGCCTCAGCGGTGCGCCGTCTGCCCGAGCCCGGTGAACCGTGCAGGTTGATCACCAGCCCCTGCTGCCCGCGCCCTTCGAGGAGCGCGGTGCACAGCCGCTCCCATTGCTCGTCCGGCAGCGGCAGCACCGCGACCTGCTCGGGCGAGCTGAGGTGGCACCAGCCGGTCAGCCTGGCGTCGAAGCCCTGTTGCCCGCACAACACGTCGACGATCTGTGGGTCCACGTTGACCACCTGGCTCAGCAGACCTGAGGTCTGCTGCTCCGACACGAGCCGCAGGACACGTCCCTCGACCAGCGGCGCCCCGGCGTCGAAGATTCGCCGGGCGTGCAGCTTCTCGGCAGCTGTGCCACTGACCAGGTTCAGCACCAGGTCCACGGTGGGACGACGACGCGTGACGTCGTCGTGAAGGTAGCCGTAAAGGCGCTCGTAGCGGACGTCGACCTCGGGCGCCAGGGCGACGAGGACCGCGTCGAGCTCGGGCTCGGAGAGCGCGTAGGTGTCGCGCAGCCAGGACCATGGCGACGCAGGATGCAGCAGGCTCTTCCAGCCACGCACGGGAGCGTCGTGCGTGCCGGGCGCCCGCAGGGCGGAGTCGAGCAACGGTGTGCCGGCTGCTTGCTCGAGCCCCGATGCCGCCTGCTGAGCGGTCACGTAGAGGCCGCGGAACGCATCCTTCGCGGCGTCCTCTCCGAAGGCCAGCTCTGCGGCAGCGCACGCCTGCCTGAGGATGGCGTCCAACCGCTCGAACGCGGCCAGGGGGGAGGTCGGGTCGGCACCCCACGCAGCGTGCGGTGGCTCCAGATCGAGCGCTCCCCCGAGCGTCCCTGACACGGCCACCCCCTGCACCGAGCGAGCCGCTCCCGGCGGAGAATCTCGCTATGGGTGCGAGCGTATTGACAGCACTCCGGTGCGTCAATGCGGTTTTCTCGGGGTCCCTGACCGATCGTTCAGCATTTCAAGATACAGGGGGATTAGCGCTGTAAGACGGACTTCGGCGCTTTGCGCTCGCCGATATGCGACGGCTGCCGCACCGTCGTGCCGAACGCGCGGGGATTTACGCCCTGCTGTGCAGGAATCGTCCGCGTGCGGCGATGAGTCTGCATTTCCCCGTACCCCTCCAGGGAGTGAGCACGCGCATAATGTTTGCCTAGGCGCGTCGCCTCGAGAAGACTCGACGACGGGTATCGCGCTGTTCCCGGGAGAGATTTCCATGAGCACGCTGTGGCATGTACACAACGCCAGCGTTCTCGAAACAAGCGGAGGGGACTGCCATGGCCCTGTCCCAGCAGCATGTCGACGATGCGACCCCGATGGGTGCCCGACTGGTGCCCGGCGGCGCGACGTTCCGCGTCTGGGCACCCGGGGCCGAGCACGTCTACGTCGTGCTCGGCGGCGTGGACGACTATCACCCACGCCCGCAGGACGAGCTCGAGCACCGGGGTGACGGAGAGTGGACCGGCTTCGTCGCCGACGTGACCGCCCGGACGCTGTACCGGTTCTTCGTCACGGGACCGGGCGGCTCAGGGCTCAAGAGGGACCCGTGGGCGCGCGAGCTCGAGGTGCACGACTTCTCGCACCAGGACTGCGTCGTCCCCGCCGATGACAGCTACCCCTGGCACGATGCTGGCTTCCGCCCGCCCCGGTTCGAGGACCTGGTGGTCTACCAGTTCCACGTCGGCGTCTTCACCCCGAGCAGCGGAGGGAACGAGTCGTCCGCGACTTTCCTGGACGCGTTGGACCGGGTGGAGTATCTCGCGGACCTCGGGGTGACAGCGATCCAACCGCTGCCGTTCGCGGAGTTCCGCGGGGAGTGGAGCCTCGGCTACAACGGCACCGACCTGTTCTCCCCGGAGATGGACTACTGCGTCGACGCCGATCGCCTGGCGCCGTACGTGGACGCGGGTGAACGAGCTGCTCGCCGCCCGCGGCACGGACCCGCTCAGCCGACGAGCAGCTGACCGGGCAGGTCAACCAGCTCAAGGCGTTCGTCGACGTGTGCCACGTCTACGGCATCGCGGTGATCTTCGACGTGGTCTACAACCACGCGGGCGGGGGCCTCGACCCGGAGAGCATCGACTACTTCGACCTCCCGGCCGACCGGGGACCGGGCAACAACGCTCTACTTCTCGGCGGCAGGCTAGGCGGGCGGGCGGGTCTTCGCCTTCGACCGGGCAGGGGTTCGCAGTTCCTGATCGACAACGCGCTGATGTTCCTCGAGGACTACCACGCCGACGGGCTGCGCTTCGACGAGGTGTCGGTGATCGACGCGCAACGGGCGGCTGGGGCGTTCTGCCAGGAGCTGACCGCCGCGCTGCAGGCCGCGGTGCCGAGGCCGCGCTCATCGCCGAGTACTGGGGTCAGCACCGCTGGCTGGCCGTGCAGGCGCCGCTCCGGCGGGCATGGGCTTCGACCTCGGGTACGCCGACGGACTGCGGGACGCCGTGCGCGGCGTGCTCGCGCAGGCGACGCATGGCGCCGACGCCCCGCTCACCCTGGACGGCGATCCGGACCGGACTGGAGAAGCCCTGGAACGTGCCGTGGGCCTGGCAGGCCTACAACTGCCTGGAGAACCACGACCTGGTCCTCGACGCCGACGGCGATCACCGCAGCCACGCGTCGCGCGGCTGGCCGACAGCGGCGACCCGCGTTCCTGGTACGCCCGCAGCCGGTCCCGCGTCGCGACCGGGCTGCTACTGACCGCGCCCGGAACGCCGATGCTGTTCATGGGGCAGGAGTTCCTCGAGGACAAGCTGTGGTCCGACAACCCGCACCGTGGCGACCGCGCGATCTGGTGGGACGGCCTGACCGCCGAGGACCCGTCGATGCGGGACCATCGACTGTTCACCCGTGACCTGATCAGGCTCCGGCGCAGCCGGCCTGCGCTACGATCCGATCCGGTGCACGTCTACCTCGTGGACGACGCGAGCCGGGTGGTCGCGTTCCACCGCTGGGTCCCGGGCGTGGGGCAGGACGTCGTGGTGGTCGCGAGCCTGTCGGAGTCGAGCTTCGAGCACGGTGGCTACCGTCTCGGGATGCCGCTACCGGGAGACTGGTTCGAGGTGCTGAACAGCGACGTGTACGACCGCTACCCCAACCCGGCTGCCAGGGGCAACGGCGGCCGCGTCACCGCGGTGCCCGAGCCGATGCACGGACTGCCGGCCTCGGTGGGGCTGACGATCCCGGCCAACGGGCTGCTCGTGCTGGCGAGGCAGCCTGACGGCGGGTGAGGCTCACCCCGCCTGCCTCGACACGGGGGAACGCGTCACTGCTTCGCCGCGTCCCGGGCAGGCAACGTGAAGGCGCGCGTCGACTGCGCTGCCACCCTGCGGGCCTCGTCGGCCAGTCGGTCGAGCTCGCGGCTGTACTCACCCTGACGACCACTGACCACGTCGGCGAGACCGCTCATGCTCGAACCGAGCCCGGTGAACCCCTTGGCGAGTGACTCGAGATCCTGCTGCGCCGCGAGGATCGGCGCCCACACGACGAAACGGGAGTTCCACAGGTCCTGCTGCAGGTGATCCAGGATGGAACCGATCTGGTGGAGGGCATCGGCTCGGCGGCGCAGGTCCTCGGCGAGCCCCTCGGGCAGTGCTGCCAAGGCGTCCCCCCTGAGGTTCAGGTCATTGGTCGCCGCGGCCAGGGCGAACGTATAGCGGTCCTGCGCTTCGTGGAACCTCGCGACGTACGACGCCGTACCGGGGAGCTTCGCCAGCTCGCGGTTGGCCAGCGCGATCCTGCGCTCCACCTCTTCGGGCGGAGCGTCCTCGGGCAGCCCGACGAGCACTGCGGCGTAGAAGATCGCATGGCGGGCCGCCGGGATGCGAAGCGCCTCGAGCGTCTTGCGGTAGGTCTGCCGGTACTCCTCCAGGCTGACGCCGTTGTGAACCGGGTCCTGGTGGAGCGTCGCCACGTCGGGGAACCTGCCTACGAACGATCGGCGCGTGGCGTCCAGCGACTCGGCGAAGTGGTTGAAGACGCCCTGGATGATCGCGTCCTTGCCCTTCGCCGCGAGGAACCCCGTGGGGTTCTCGACGAAGCTCTTCGCATCCAGCGTGTCGTTCAGCGCCTTCACGGCTTCGCCGAGGTCCTTGTCGCCGGGGTTCTGCGCCGCGAGCTGGTTGAGCTCGGAGAGGGCCTTGCTCATCATCGCGCCAGTCGCACCCTCGGCAGTCGTCTTGACCAAGGCGGTCCCGGTCGCGAGCCCGCCCTTGCCTCCCCTGGGCGCAGGAGGGTCCACGTCGGCGCGCGGGGTCGTCGACTTCGCGGACGTCGACTTCGCGGACGTCGACTTCGCGGACGTTGACCTTGCGGACGTCGACTTCGCGGAGGTCGCCTTCGTCTTCACCGGGGTCGTCTTCTCCGGGGTCGTCGACTTTGCGGTCGTCCCCTCCGTGGGGACAGTCTTTGCGGGGAGCTTCTCCGGCGTGACCTCGACGCTCTTCCTCGGTGTCGGCTTCGCGGGTGGCGGCGGCTTGTAGTCGGCCAGTCGGTGCGTCGTGGAGCCGAACCGGATCTCGCTGATCGGCGTGCCGGCGGCGAACAACGTCGCCCTTCAGAGCCTCCTGCACCTGCGCGTCCGGGGTACGCGCGAAGCTGATGATGATGCTGTCGCCGTTCGCCAGGTGCCTGCTGTTGCGGATCGCCTGATCGAGGTAGGCCCTGGCGGTCGCCGTGGCCCTGGCGACGACTGGGTGTCGATCCTGTCCGACTTGAGGTTGACATGCACCACCTCGATCCGTCCGTCCCTGGTCCGCCGGGCGATCGAGTAGTCGGGCTGCGCATACGAGTCCCGGCCCGGACGCAGCTCCTGGTCGGGCAGCTGAGGTCCGCCGGCCACGTGCTTGGTCTGCGGATCGCCCGACGTCTTGCTCGGCGTGCGTTGAAGCTCGTCGAAGGCGCCCTTGCGCTTGCTCTTCTCGAGGGTGCTGCGCCGTGCTCCTCTCGAGCAGCTCGTCGTACCGGCGCAGGTCCGCTTCCTTGCGCTTGAGCGAACGCGAGGTGGCGCCAGGCTCCCGGTAGCTGCGATCGAGCGCCCGCAGCTCCTTCTCGGCCTCGGCGGCGCTGAGCTGGGCGTCGTCCTTCCCCGCACGTCTGCGATCCCGCTGTCGCTGCTGGTCCCGTGCCTTGGCTCTCTCACGCGGGGACGGTTCGTCCACCTCCGGCTCGTCGTCATCGGGAGTACGCATCACGCGGAGGGGGCCACCGGAGCGCCGCTGCTGCAGCACGTGGGTCAGCTCGTGGGCGATCAGCCCACGCTCGCGGCTCGAGTGTCCGTCGAGTGGCCTTGCCAGCGTGACGTGAGTGCCGGCGGTGAACGCCGACGCTGACACTGCTCTGGCGGCCAAGGTGGCCTGAGGCCCGGTGTGCAGCCGCACGCTCGATAAGTCCGGTCGTGCCGATCCGGTCGCTTCCGCCGATCCACGGTACGCAGAGCCGGCGACGACGCGGCGCGCAACGGAGTCGGCCTGGCGCTCCGCGGGCTCTTCCGGCGAGCTGATTGCCGCTCGTGCCGCGTCCGGGGCGGATGCCGGCGTGATCTCCTCGAGATGCGGTGCGAACGCTTCCTCCATCGATGCCCGGAGGGAGGCCGGCAGCGGCTGTCCGGGGGTACGCACCACCCGGTCCACCGACGCCGGTACGGCGGACCGCGGCCGCGGTTCACTCTCGCCCGCCAGCAGGCGCACGACCGCCCGGTTGCCGACCTGACTCTGGAGAGGCACCGCCCAGCCGGCCGCTCCCCGCAGTTCTCCCGTCGCGGGTGCGGCAGACCCGGACTCGTGAACGCGACGGACCTCGCTGGTCGAGCGCGCCACGGCGGCCCGTGGGCGGCTGTGGTCGGACACCTCGGCTCTCTCGGCCATTCCTCCCCCCTCTCATGCAACGCCGGGCTCCGCGCCTCCATCACTCGGGTGACGCCTCTCCAGGATGCTCCGTCACCGTCAGCTCGCGCCAGAGGTCCGCACACGACGTGCCGGTCGTCCCGACGCCGTTACGAAGCCCGCGCGACGCCGCGGACGACGGACGGAGTCAGGTCACGGGAGCAGCGGCTCGCTGTAGGTGATGTAGGTCGTCTTCCCGGGGCGGAGGATGTCGAGCGAGTGGTCGTCGACCTTCACCACGGGCTCCGGGACCAGCGTCTCGGTCATCTCGACGCGCCAGATCCCGAGCGTGGGAGCCTCGGGCGTCCAGCCGACGAACGGGAAGTAGCGCGAGTAGTCCTCGGCACGCACCGTGACCGTCAGGTACACCGGATGCCCCGGATGCTCCTGCTGGTGCCGTACGGCGGAACCGTGGAAGCTCTTCTTGGCCCGGACGATGTTGGCCTCGAGCTCTTCCTCCTGCTGCTTGTGGACGTAGTACTGCAAGGCCATGAACAGCAGCATCACTCCCGCCTGCTTGGCTCCAGCCTTGAGGCCGGCGCGGAGCGGAGACGTGCCACCCATCCGGGGCGCGGGCGGCACGCCCGTGGTCGGTGTGACCGGCGCGGTTGTGGGCGGCTCGACGAGCCCACCAGGGACCGGGATGACCTCGCCGACCGGAGCGGCCGGAGCGGCTGGCACGGCCGGCGCGGCGGCGGCCACCGGCGGCTTCGGGGCCACGGTTGGGGCGGGGGCAGATGGCTTGGCTGTGGGTAGGGCGGCCACTTCGGATGAGACCGGGACCGACGGCGCTTGGGGCGGCGTCTCGGGGGAGATGCCTGGACCGCGGATCCGGCCTTGCTGGACGTGGCGGTTGATCTCTGCCTGGGTGTCCTGGCGGGTCGGCTGCGGCGGGAAGCGGCTTCGTGCCCTTGGCGGGTGTGCCTACGACACGGCGTTGGGGATGGAACACGGTGTACGCGTCGTGCAGCTTCTCGGGGATCGGCACCGCCCGGGAGCCCTGCCCGACGTGATGGTGCTCGAGCGCGTCACCGAGGTAGGCCGCGTGCTGTGGGTGGTGCTGCACCCACGTCGGATCCACCACCGGAGCGCGCCCGCCGGCGATGAGGCTGCGGTTCGCGGGGCTCAGCTGGTTGCCGTGGGCCGCCTCGAAACGGCTCCAGAAGTACGCCGGGTCCCGCAGGTAGCCCAGCTCGCTGGAGTTCGCCGCTCCTTTCCCTACCCACGGCATGTCGACACCCTCGGCGGGGAGGGTGAGCGGCGAGACGGGCGGCGGACCGACGTTTGCCTGTCGTGCGAGCGTCAGGCCGGTCCGGGCGAGCACAGGGAACGCCTTCCCGGCGGTGACCGCCGCCGCAGCGGCGTCTGCCTCTCGCTCGGCGTGCCCGGCTGCGTGGCCGGAGCCGCCGCCTCCAGGGCGCTGCTGCACCACGTGCGCGAGCTCGTGCGCGAGCAGCCGACGCCCGGCATCACTGCCCAGCGCCGGCGCTCCAGCCCCGAGGAACACGTGCCGTCCCAGGGTGACTGCACTGGCCCCGTCGCGTCGGGTGGCCTCGGCCGCGTCGGGGTCGGCGTGCACTCGCACCGCACTCAGGTCGGCTCCGAACCGGACCTCCATGAACGCCCGGGTGCCCGGGTCCAGCAGCTCACCGCATTCCTCCGCCGTCGGGTCTGTCTCGCGGCCGAGGAGCCGGGCCACCGCGGCGTTGCCGGCCGTTCGCTGCAGGTCGAGCGGTCCGTTCCCGGACGGGCCTCCGTGCTGCGGCTCCACTCCGACCGGTGGTCGGTAGCCCCACGACGAGCGGATCGCGGGTCGCGGCGACGACTGCTGCGACCAGGTCGTCGTTCGAGCCATGGCGCCACCTCCCGTGTCACCGCACCGATCCAGCATGGCGGACCGCTGGCCCGTCCCGCCAGGACATTTCGCCGGGGCCGCATGGCTCTCTCGGGGGGCGGCGCAGCCAGCGCCAACATGTGGACGGGGCTGCCGGTCCCGCAGACCGGTGCCGTTGACGTCGTACCTCGCTGGGTGCCGTGGCAAACGCCATTCTTCCCCTCGCATGCATTGCCGGCTCCCCGCATCCACCCATCGGGTGAGGAGCCCTTCGCGTCACCTGGGCCGACGCGCAAGTCAACCCTGCTGACGCGTGGGCCATGCGTGTCTTCCGCCCTGAACGCGCAAGGTGCCGAGCCGAGCTCTCCGCCGTCACGCGGCTGCACTCGCCGTGGGGAGTCGGCCCATCCGGGTCCATGCCGGGTGCGCTCGTCGGCGATCGACGTACGAGTGGCAGCAGCAAGCTTCATGCCTCCGTCCGCTCAGACTGCCTGCGACGTGTAGGCGAACCACGGACGCGGGCGCTCTGAGAGTCGCCTCAGCTCGTGCCTACGCACGATCTGATGCCCGGGTGGGAGGGACTCCCCGCGCAAGGTGTGACTCCCGCGACCACGTGCGTACCAGCAACGTCGAATGACTCAGCGCAGCCAACACGCAATGGCTACTGGGTCAGGACGCGCGTCGAAACGAAACGTGCAGAGCGCCGAGCGCTACGACACCCAGCGACCACAAGAACCCGAGCCCGAACAGGTCGTACCAAGCGGGCCTCGTGTCCGTCCACGCAACTATGCCAGCCAGCAGGGCGGCGAACAGGGCTAGGAATGCAACGCCTTCGAACGAGAGGCGTGTGGGTTGGAAGACATTCCATTTGACCGCTAGGGGTGCACGCCTCGCGATCGTCGCCTGCTTCGCTTTCCAAGCCTGCCATTGCAGGTTCCCGCCGAGACGGCTTGATAGTGACTCTTGTACGTACCGGTTGATGAGCTTCATGTGAAAGTCGTGCAGGATGTAACGACTCCCGAACACGTACGAAGAGAGTGGCAGGATTAGGAGCAAGGCATTGTAGGAAGTCTTCGAAATGGCAAGGCTGGCGACGACGCCCGCAGAACTCACTTGAAGCGCGACCACGTTCCACTGGATGCTCGCGCGTCGCTCGAGCTCTGTGCGTAAGGCCCCATATTCGGCCAGAAGCACGCTCGTCTGCTCCGCGCTGGCCGAGGCCCCCAGTCGCCGGACGATGGTCCGGAGGATCGCTCCCACGGCACGATCATCCCAGACCACCCCGCACTCGTGAAGCCGTCGGAAGTGGACTGCACCTATGCGAAGCATTCTCAGTCTTCCGGCCGACCTTCTCGGACGCAGGTCGTCGAGGCACGCGTCGTACCACCGCGAAGGCGGCCAGTGTCTTAGCCGCGAAGCGGCCACGCGCAACGGCCGCACGTTTCGCGGTTCCTTCTTTCGCAGGCCCGCCGAATCAGGGCGTGGCCTTCAGTTGCCTCGCGAGTGCAGTGACGTCTTGTGCGCATCCCCAGCCGATGGTGATGCCGGCGCCGCCGTGGCCGTAGTTGTGGATGACTGGAACCGGCATCAGGTCGTGGTCGAGCTCGACGCGCACCTCGGGGCGTCCCGGACGCAGCCCGACGACGGTCTGGAGGACACGCGACCGCGACAGCTGCGGCGCGATGTCGGTACAGCGGTCGAGGATCCCGGCGGTCTGCACGGGATCGGGTTCGGTGTCCCAGCTGCCGACGTCGAGGGTGCCACCCAGGATGCAGTCCTCCGACCGAGGGTGGACATAGGCCCGCCCACCGGGGTGCTCCTCGTCGCGGATCGACAGCCGTAGTCCCGGATTCGTCACCCGGACGATCTGCCCCCGTACCGGGAACACGGTCTCGTCGCCGACCAGGACGCCGGCCGCCATGCCGGAGGCGTTCACGACGACATCTGGCTCCAGATCAAGCACCTCGTCGAGGGCGTCCAGCTGCCGGACGATGTGGCGCACTCCCGCTGACAGCACGGACTGGTGGAGGTAGGGCAGGTAGAGCGGCATCTCCACCAGGGGAACGACGAACCGCAGGCCGTACCGATAGCCCCGCGGCAGCTCGTCGCGGCGAGCCGGACGCACGTCGCCGACCGCGTCCGCCCAGGCCGGCAGCGGTGGCTGCCCGTACTCCTCGGAGCGAGACAGCACAAGTGACTCACGCATCACCACCCCCGGTACACCGGCGGCGGCCTCGGCAGCCAGCACGTCGTACGTGGCGGCGCCCCAGCGGGCGACGGCCTCCGGTGGGCCAACCGCCGTCGGGAACCACACAGCGGCGGCCAGGTACGAGGTGGTCCGCTGCAGCCGGTCGGCACTGACCACGGTCACCTCATAGCCGCCGTGGACGAGGAGGCGGGCACAGCACAGTCCACTGATGCCGGCCCCCACGACGACGACGCGCACGCCGCCATGATCGCAGCCGCCTCCCTCGACCTCGAGCGAATCCTGTCCGCGAGGGCGGCGGTCCGGGGGGACCGTCGGGCTGCATTCTGCATTTTGCCCAGATGAGCCCCCCAGGTGGTCATGTGGTTCAGATTCGAGAATACGTGCAAGTGGGAGATGAGAGACGATGCTGGCCGTGTCAGTAGATGAGGGATCTCTCGGATCTGCGCCGAGTTCCCTTACGTCTACCTGAACGGGACCCACGTCCACGCCGCCTCCCAGGTCGTCTCGATCGCCTGGTTGCCGCGACCCGCTCACCACCGACGGCGGACGTGAGGTCCTCGGCCTCGGGGCGAGCCCCGGGGGGTTCGATGGGTCTTGTCTGAAGTAAAGGGAAGGGCTTAGCGTCGTGGTCCTCGTTGTGTGAGCACTGGCGCGCCGGGGGTGTCCGGAAGGTTCCGGGCAGGCACAGAGGGACGGGGGTCTCGATGATGGTGCGTTCGTGGAGGGCGCCGTGGCGGCTGGTCGTGGTGGCAGTTCTGGGGGCGGTCCTGTTGACAGGCGGGTCCTCGGGGGTGGCGTGGGCGAAGCCGCATCCGGACTGGTCGACTGGGTCGTCGGGGTCGGAGAGCACGACGGCTGGGCGTGCAGCGGCGGCGTGGGGGTGTCATGGGCATACGGCACGACCGCACTCGCTGTCGCAACCGGCGGCGGTGGGGTTTCACGCGACGCAGGACTGTGTGGGTGCGTTCGGAGTGCAGCAGGTGTGCGTGAAGTTGCAGGAGTTGGACTACTACGGACACTTCTACAACCGGACCACGTGGCATTGTTCGAAAGAGACGGCCGCCGAGCATGCCTATGCGGGATGGTCGGCAACGTGTAAGGGTTTGCGTGAGGGCACGTTCCGAACGTCAGGGCGTGGGACGGCGTGGCCGGTGTCGGCGCCGGTGCGACGGTACGGGTACACGAAGGGCGTGCATTTGTGTGTGGGGTTCTGAGTCGGTGAGTGAGGGGTCGTGGTCGATGGGGTCGGCCGATGGTGACCGGGGCGTCGACGCGGCTGCTGGATCGGGCGGGTCGTGGGCGGTGTCGGGGGGATGGGATGGTGCCGTTCCAGCCGATCAGGTGGTGATCGCCGAGGTGGCGTCCTCGGGTGCGGTGCGGTTCGCGCCGCGCACGTTGCGGCTCTTCGTGTCCGGGGACGACGTGGCGGTGCGGGACCTGGCGGGGCGGCTGGTGTGGTTGGAGACCGAGACGTTATCCGCGTTTCCCGACCCCGAAGGTGCGGGCGGAACACAGGTGGTCTCACATGTGCCTGACGGTGACGGCGGGGTGCTGCTGCCGGTCGATACAGCCGCCGAAGTGCAAGCCATGGTCGGGGTCGAGGCGTTGCAGGGTTGGTTCGGAGGTCGGGTGGCGTCCTCGACTGTGCCGGGTGGGGCGGGGCATGAGGACGAGACCACCGACGCCGATCTGGCAGCGACCGCCGCGATGACCGGTGATCGGGTTCGGCGGGTGGAGTTGCTGACGGCCGACCGACGGACATGTTCAGCCATTGTCAGTGTTGACACCGGCCTCGTCATCTCCATGAACGGAGAGTCCACGAAGGGCCCGTTCAAGGTGTCGCGGTCTCACGTGCGGGTCGAGACCCGCACCGAGGGGCATTTCGCGGCCCGGTGACGGGGTCTATGACATCTGCTACCCGGGCGAGGTGTCGGGGGATGTTCCGGAGGCGGAGCGGCTCCGAGCATGAAGGGCCATCGGGTGACTCTCGGTGTGTACCGCCAAGTATTCGCCATTGCAGGAGCCACCACCGATGGCCTATCCCCCATCTGAACCGCCCCGGCGAGTCCGGAGACTCCAGTCCTTGCGGAGGATGGGGTCATTCCAGGGAACACGACGAGGAGGTACCCGCCGGAGTTGCCGGAGCGCGCGGACCGGATGGTTAGTGAGATGCGATCCGATCATGAGTCGGAGTGGGCGGCGCTGGCCAAGGTCGCCGAGCTGTAGGGGGTCGGGACCCCGGAGACGGTGCGCAAGTGGTGCGGCGAGCCGAGGTCGATGCTGACGCCAGGCCCGGCGTCACAACCGAGGAGTCGGTTGAGTTGAGGCGGCTGAGGCGGGAGAACGCCGAGCTGAAGCGTGCCAACGCGATCCTCAAGGCAGCATCGACTCTCTCGCGGCCGAGCTCGACCGGCCGCAGCCGTGATCGTGAACTTCATCGACCAGCACCAGGGCCACCGGCTCGAGGGTGCCCTGCGATGGGGCGGCGAGCAGATCTGCGCCCAGCTCGCCGAGCTGGGCGCCCCGTCGACCTACTACGAGCACCGCAACCGCCCGCCGACCGCTCACGAGGTCCCGGACGCGGAGTTGAAGCTGAAGGTCACCGCTGCCTTCGCGGAGAACTACGGCGTCTACGGTGCACGGAAGGTCTGACTGACGCTGAACCGCCAGTGGGCTGCAGGTGCGCCGCCGATCGCGCGGTGCACGGTGGAGCGATTGATGGGCGATCTCGGCCTACGCGGAGCCGTCCGAGGCACGGTCAAGCGCACCACGATCAGCGACCCCGACAGCCGAAGCCGACCGATCTGGTGGACCGAGACTCCTCGCCGCTGGCACCAGACCGGCTGTGGGTCGCCGACTTCACCTAATGGGACGTGGTCGTCGACGCGGTCGAGCAGGCCATCTGGACCCGCGGCCGTGAAGGCCGGGACCTGACTGACGTGATCGCCCACCACGACCACGGGGCCAGTACCTGTCGGTGACCCACTCCGAGCACCTCGCGACCGCGGGCATCAAGCCCTCGACCGGGGCCATCGGACCCTCGTATGACAACGCGCTCGCGGAGTCGGTGATCGGGCTCTACAAGACCGAGCTGATCAAGCCCAGGCGGCCGTGGAAGGGCCTCGACGATCTCGAGATCGCTACCGCGGAATGGGTCGACTGGTTCAACCGCCGCCGGCCCTTCGAGTACTGCGACGACCTCACCCAGGTCGAGGCAGAGCAGGCTCACTACGCTCACCGCCAGACCCCGATACCCGGTCGGGGTCTTGAACTAGAAAGCCTCCGGACTCGCCGGGGCGGTTCAATGAGTTGACCCATCGGAACTATTGAACGTGCCGCTCCTGTTCGGCAACGTTGATCCGGACTCAGCCATCCCAATCGCAGGGAGTTCGGGCACGCAACTGTCGGCTGATGTCTGAGAAATCCGCGGGCCCCACGGGAGAGGAGCAGCAACTCACATCGGCGCTCGCGCCGTTCGCCGGGTCGCTGCACCCGAGACGCTGATCGCTATCCGGGCCGGGCTGGTATTTGCCCTAGCCAAGATCAGTGGCCCAGATGGTCGCGAATCGCTTCAACCCAGGCTCAATCAGACTTGTTACAGGGGAAAGAATGATCGTCTCAAATGCACAGATCTCTGAACTGAACGCTGTGTTGGCCGCCGGGATTCCAGTGTTTGTAGTTGCATATTTCGCCGCCCGCTTGGTTCCGGACAACTTCGCCGATCTGGAGCAGCCGCCCGAGTTGAAAGTGCCAGAGACGTGGCGCAGCAGTTGGCGACACTGGCTGGTTGACACCACCAACCCTCGTTGGACCGGCCAACGAAACATCGAGATGGATGCTGACTTTCAGACCCGCTCAGATCGCAACCTCGCCGTTACAGCCCCTTCAGGCATCATGGCTTCGCTTTTCTCGATTGCGCTCGCACCGCATCCCGTGGGTCGCTATTTCACAGCTGTCTCGGTTGTACTCTTCGCCTTACTGGTCAGTTCGGTCTTAATCTCGGCCACGCAGGCCAGTATGCTTCGCTTGCAGCTAAGCAAGCGCGGCGAGAGCAGCACGGACCCCTTCATGGGCATCGTCAAGGTGTGGATCGCCGCTACCGCAACGAGCGCACTAGGGGTGGGCCTCGCCCTGCTCGTCATCGTCCCGTGACCTCGGGTCAGCATCGGACAAGCCTCGCCGAGTTGCCGATGCGGCGCGCAATCTGAATGCCGGGGCCGCGCAACTGCCGGGCATCTGGAGTTCGGCGCCACGCAGGCCCTCGGTGCGCTACGTGCACCACTGTCTACCTCGCGCAAGGGATTGGCGCCATCTCGGGGGCGGCGATCCCAGTACTCCTCCCCCGCTCGCCGCAGCGTCGTCAACACGACTACCGAGTAGCCCTCTGCTTCCAGATAGGGCTACCAGCTGAGCCGGCCAAGACCCCGTTCCCGCTTGGCGCCCCTGTCCCGGGGTCACCGGACGGGGCTACTGGGATGCCAGCCATACGTCCGAACCAGACGCTCCCCCGACCAGGGTGTTCGTCGCTGGGGTTGACGATGCGGAACACCGACACAACCGGTGGTTTGGCCGTCCGGCCGGTCCTCCTGCGACGCGGGACCCTCCTTGGTGTAACGCGCGTCAACATTTGGTTGACAGGGCGAGGACGTCAACTCATCGTTGACACCATGAGGTCAACGACACCCACGACGGCTTGGCGAATGCGAACGACGGGCCGTGCCCAGGTGGTGACCGGCATCCCAGCCATCCTGTCGGGTTGGCTTGCTACGCCCTGAGCGATGCCTTCGACGGCGGCTTCTTCCGGGGTCTGTTCCTGGGGGCGACCATCGCCCTGATGGTCCTCGGTGCCTACCTTGTCGGCGCCGGCCGGTGGTTCTCCTCCAAGGACGAGGATGACCTGCGCAACGGGGGCATTGGCTGCCCAGCCGGGACGGACGCAATGACGAGACCCGCTGACATGGCCACCGGACCCGGCACACCTGGCGCGTGGACGCAACCGACCGGGCGCCACGCCACCCTCGAGCAGGCCATCGGCTGGGCGATCCTCGGCCCCGAGGAGCCCGGGACGCTGGATCCTTCGGACCCTGACGACCACCTCGCTATCGTGCGCCGGGCCGCGGCGGCCGAGTCGGTCGCCCGTGGGCTGCTCCAGCAAGCCGTCAGGGCCGCCCGCGGTAGCGGTCGCAGCTGGGCCACCATCGGCTCCGAGCTGGGGTTGAGCCGTCAGGGCGTCCAGCAACGCTTCGGGTCCCAGGCCGCACCGGAGGACACTCCGGAGTACCGCTGGCTGGGCCCGGTCACTGCATTCAACGAGCTACGCGAGTTGGAGCTCGCCGGTCGCCTGGGGTGGCACACCGTCGAGGCGGGCATGCTCCGCCACAAGATGGTCCGGACGCCGACCCAGTGGGAGCACCGACGGGTCCGTTGGACCGGGCCGGTGCGCCGCTTCGAGCAGGACGGCTGGCAGGTGGGGTGCCGCGCCTTCCCCTGGGTCTACCTGATCCGTGACCTCGGCAAGCCCGCGGACCCGGCGCCAGACGAACAGACCTCGCAAGCACGCACCTCCCCCACCTAGGGAGGAAGCGTCGTCCCGCGCCTGGACGACCAGGCTGGGTTGTCCACGGCGAGCAGGTCGGCGGCGGCGCCGCCTCTGCCGTGGCATCACCGATCGCGGGCATCGCTCCGGCTGACACATGGCTCGGACAGTTCGGCGCGGACTCGTTGACGATGTTCGTGAGCCGGTCGACAGGGTGGCCATGGTAGAACGGGATGCGTCCGGTACTGGAGGTTGATGGACGTGACGACCGGTCCTCGACCGCACACCGTGCTGGCCTTCACCGATAGCGAGGCGTTCGGCTCGCTGCGGAAGCAACCGACGTCGCGGCGGGAACGCTTCGCCATCGGCAAGGCGTTGCGTCAGCAGGTGCCCCGCAAGACGCTGGGGCGTTGGGAGGCACCAGTCGGCCGACGGAACCCGGTCCAGCTGATCCGAGAATCACACCGCGGCCGACTGGAGGACCTGATCCCGATCCGGGTCAGCCGCATGGTCAACTCGCCGTACGGCTTCCTGCGCGGCACCGCCATCGTGATGGCCGAAGACGTGGCCGGGTTGCCCGCCACCGGCATCACGCCGGTGATCTGCGGCGACGCGCACCTCGGAAACTTCGGTTTCTACGCCTCGCCCGAGGGCGAACTCGTGCTGGACCTCAATGACTTCGACGAGGCCCATCCCGGTGGTTGGGAGTGGGATCTGCGGCGGCTCGTCACCAGCATCTGGGTCGCCGGGCGGGAGAACTCGTGCAGCGAGGAGCAGTGCGCGGATGCGGTCATGTCGTGCGTGTCCGCCTACCGCACCGAGGTGAACTTCTTGGCCGAACAGCCACTACTCATGCGTTCGTTCAACCGTCTGGACGTGAAGCGTCTGCACGAGACCGCCACCGAGAAGTCGCTTCGGGCAGAGATCGCGCGGTCGGCCAAGCGGGCCCGAAACCGCACCAGTGACCGCGCGGTGCCACGATTCACTCGCGAGCACGAAGGCCGACGGCACATCGTGGACGAGCCGCCCTTGATCACCCACGCCTCCGAGCAGGACAACGAGCAGATCGCGGTAGCGCTCGACGAGTATCTGGGCACCCTCGCGCCGCACTGGCGCCGGGTAATGGGCGGTTACACCCTGGTCGACATAGCCCACAAGGTTGTTGGCGTCGGCAGCGTCGGCTTGCGTGCCTACGTGGCGCTGCTCGAGGGCAGTAGCCCGGACGACGTGTTGTTCCTCCAGTTGAAACAGGCGCGCCGATCAGTGCTGGCCAGTCACGTGCACGGCGAGTCGGCCTGGCACGCTCACCAAGGCCAGCGGGTCGTGGAGTATCAGCAGGCATTGCAGACTGTGAGCGATCCACTCCTGGGGTGGACCACCGATGATCAGCGACAGTTTTACGTGCGGCAGTTCCGGAACATGAAAGGCACCATCCCGCTCGACGCCATCGATCCTGCGGCGCTGGCCGACTATGCCGGCATCGTCGGCCACCTGCTGGCGAAGGGGCACGCCCGCACCAGCGGCGCTTCCATGATCGCGGGCTACGCCGGCCGTTCCGACAAACTGGATCGGGCCTTTGCCCAATTTGCCCGGGCCTACGCCGATCAGACTGAAGCCGACCACGCCGAATTGGTCCGAGCAGTCCGGCAGGGGGCGGTGGCAGCCACGGAGGCGGGCCTGGATCAGGCCGGCTCCGCCTTCCGCACCTGATCTGACCGCGCCCCGGCTCCCGCCACAAGTCTGTTGAGAGACGTCCACCAGCTTGGGTCCTTCTGGGTTGCGCGGCCCAGCATGCGACCCACTTGCCACTGGCTCGACGTCGGAGGCGCGACCCGTCCCGCAAGCCGAACCTCAACCGATGACGTACCAGCCACGCGGCGCATCGAGCGTTCCCGGATGCCGATCCGCTCTCGGTGACAGAGGATTTCGGCGATGACGGTGTCAGCGCGGGCGCGAGGCGCCGTACGACGTTCGGCACGTGGGCCGGGTCGCACCTCTCCACGGCGACTGAGTCACTGGACATCGCGTCGCTCGCGGAGCCGCGTCAAACCGGCCCAAAGGACGCGGCATCAACGAAGCTCATCGCCCGCCGGTGACCTGACTGCGCCCCGGTTTCGCGGTCACGCTCCTGGTGCTCGGTTCAGCAGGCTGCACATGTGCGTCAAACCCGTCTCCTGATCTCCGCCTACTCTGACTGACGTGACCAACGCGATCTTCAGCCTCATTGGCGTCGTCATCGGCGGCCTTCTGACGGGGGCTGTTCAAAGCTTTCAGCAGCGACGGTCCGACCGTGCCCAGCTTAGAGCGGCCTCACGACTGTTGAGCGCCGAGTTGAGCGAGCAGCACGTCTTTCTCGCATCACTGACCAACCAGGACAGCGCCCAGGCCTCAATGACAGACCTACCGGCCATCTCGGCGTGGCCCGACTACCGTCCCCTGATGGCCAGACTGCTCGACGATGAAGCTTGGCAGGCGGTGGCGCGCGCGTACGTGGAGTTGGGACTCTTGCATTCTAGCCTTGCGTCAGACTTGAAATCCGTTGACGGTTTGGTGCAGGGCGCTCGTGCGCAACTCCAGCAAGAATGGCGCAATCACGTCCATCCTGCGCGGCGAGGCCGAGGGCCGACGGCGGCCCGTCGCTCTCGGGCTCGGCTGCGTGGACCGTGAGGTAGTCCCGGATCGCCTCGCCTGGCCCCGCCTCGCCTCGGGCTGTGTACGCACCAGCTAGTCGTCCACCTCGCCGTCCGCGTCGTTCCCGAGATCGCGTCTGCCGAGTCGATCCGGACACGACGCTTCGAACCGGAGGGGACGAGGGCGCAGTTCATCGATGGTGAGTGGGACCTCGAGCAGGGCAACGAGTCCTTCGTCTTTGGATGTCGATCGGTCGGGCACGCGACGCGAGCCAGAACCCGACCGACGGAGACTTCGTCGGCGCCGCCAAGATCATCCGGCGCGGCCCGGCGCTGGAGGGCGGTCTCATTGAGGCTTGGGTGACGAGATCACGTTCAGGGTTGTATGGCCGAACAACGCGGTGGGACAGCACGTCGGACGCTTCGACGGGCTGGACACTTGGCGGGGCTCACCTTCGACGTCGCCCATCCGAAGAGCCAGGCCATCCGGTTCCGCGTGTGAATCCTCCCCGACGGCCGGCACCTTCCCGAACGCGGCGATGAGTGCGACGATCGAGGAGTCCGCATCGGTCTTCGAGTTGAACGGACGCGACGATGGCCATACCTGGACCCCACCCCGCTGACGGCGACCCGCCGGACGACCCCTCCGCCGAGCAGGCCGGTGCATTGCGAGCCGACGCTGCTGCCCACGCCGAGGACGAGACGAGAACCCCGCGCACCGAGCACCCGGTGCCAGAGGGCGTGCCTTCCGGGACCGCGGCCGACGCCACCCCCTGATCCCCTGATCGACCGGCTCCGACCTTGCTCAGACAGGACTCACCATGGGGCTCGAGTTCCAGAACCAGTACCACAGCACGATCTGGGTATGTCTCGTTTACGGCGACGGAGCCTGCGGCTCGCGGTTCAGGAAACAGGGGTGGTGGGGCGTCGACCCCGGCCAGACGCGCATCATCTGGGGAGCCAACCTGCAGACCGTCAACCGGTTCGCCGCGTTCTACGCCGAGGAGTTCAAGGGTGGTGGCGGAGCGACGTGGAACGGCTCTGGCAACAAGTGGTTCCTGATCCGCGACGTCGGCTTCAACCAGTGCTATGAGGACAACACCGGCTGCAACCAGCAACCGAACTTCGTGGACCTCGACTTCAACTCGGCCGACAACGGACAGCACCCGTTCAACAGCTTGCGCATAACGCTTGGCCCGACACCGGGACAGATCCAGCGGATCGGCTCGGTCATCATCGACTAACGCCGCCGGCGCGCGGGAATCGTCGGGAGAAGGGCCGCATGGCATCAGCCAAGACCGCGGACCTGAAGGGTCCGACCCCAACCCAGGCCGAGATCGACGCGGGGAGGCGGCAGGCGACGACCAGTGATGAGTCCGCGGAGCTGAAGCGGCTCAGGCGAGAGACCGCCGAGCTCAAGCGGGTCAACGCGATCTTGCGGAGTGTGCTTCGGCTTTTTCTAGCGGCCGAGCTCGACCTGCCACAACGTTGATCGTGCAGTTCATCGACTCGGTCGCAGGCAACCGAGACACGGACGGTCTGCGATGGGTGGCGAGTCGATCTGTGCCCAGCTCACCGAGCTCGGCGCCCCCGATCGCCCCGTCGACCTACTACAAGCACCGCCAGCGCCCGCCGACCGCCCACGAGGTCAGGGACACCGCCACGAAGCCCCAGGTTGCCCAGACCTACACCAAGAACTACGGCGTCTACGGGGCTCGGAAGGTCTGGCGAGGCGCCCCTGGAAGGGCCTCGATGATCTCGAGATCGCCACCGCGGAATGGGTCAACTGGTTCAACAGCCGCCGAACCTTGAAGCACTGCGACGACCTCACACCCGTGGAAGCAGAGCAGGCTCACTACGTTCACCACCAGACCCCAGCAACCGCTGGAGTCTCAAACTAGAAGGTCTCTTACTGGCCGGGGAGGTTCACGGCGTCGTGTGCCCATCGCAGGTGGCTTGAGACCCGCGTCGAGGGAGGTGTGTCGTGTCGCTGCGAGCCGGACCCCAGGATCTGGCTCCTTTCCTGTGAAAAGGCGGCCCGTAGCGCGATCGTAGGCTCCCGTCGGTGAACAAAGCCCCGGAGCGTCGGCCGTCGGGCTTGGGCACGGCGTCACAACCACTCGGCGGCGATGCCGCCGACCCGTGGCTCGGTGCGCATGAACCGGCGGAGATCCTCGTCTAGCAAGCGGTTGACGATCCGCTCGCTGAAGCCGCACTCCTGCAGGTCTGCGGTCAGACGACGTAGCTCGGCGCTGGCGCGCCCGGCCTCGGTTTTGGCTGTTCCCGGGTCTGGCGCCTCCAGTAGGTCGAACACCGTTTGCTTCTCACCGATCTTCACCGGCCGCATCAGGTACGAGTGCAGGGACGGCCAGCGAGTCGACAGGACCGCGATCTTCGCAAGCACGGCGAGCTCGTTGCTCGCCTGCAGATGGCGCGCGCCGGCGATCATCACGAGGAACCGGAATACGTTGACGTACCTCGTGACCTCGCGCGGGTTGCCGCGCAGGTGCGCGGTGCCGTACGCGATCACCTTGCGCATGTCGGGGCTGTCGTCGGAGAGCTTCTCTACAGTGGCGGCTGTGGCGGCCTGCCCGGACGCGCTGTCGCTGGCCACGGCCGACGCGATGCGGGCGCTGCCCTCGAGCGACTGCTGGGACGCGTAGATCTGCTTCGCCGCGCGGAACGCGGCGTCGTACTCGGTGCCGGTTGACCGCGCCGCCGGTGGAGGTGGTGGCGGGGCGGTCGGTCCGAACAGGGTGCGCACCAACCCCTGGGTTTTCGTAGGTTCGAGCGGTGGGAGGCTGAGGGGCAGCTGAATGAACTTCTCGAGGAAGTTCCACCCGAGCGTGTCTCCCTCCCGTCTCGACCCGGACAGCGAGTCGAGGTTCGCGACCAGGGCGCCGTAGCTCACCTCTATGTGGGCGGCCACCATGTCCGGCTCGATGGCGATGACGAAGATCGCGTGGTCGATCTGGTTGGCGAGGAAGAGGTTGACTGCCTCGAGCACCTGCAGGACCGTGCCGGGCTGGCAGCGATCGAGGTCGTCGATGAAGATCACCAGCGGTCGCTCGTCCGTCGCCACGAGGTCGATGACGTCCTGGATGTCCTTGCGAGTCACAGGGAACGACCCGACGCGAGATGCGTACGCCGGGTCGGGCGCCAGCTCGTCGAAGGTGCCGTGCCAGCCCTCCTTGGCCATGGTGCTGGTGGCACCGACGGGCTCGACCATGCCTCGGAGTGGCCCGCCGACCCTCGTCGACAGCGTGCGGACGAAGTTCCACCCGGCCAAAGCGGGGCCTGCCAGCGTGACGAGGCCGGCGGCCCAGGTGGTCAGGCCGGCGACGTACGCAACGACGCCCATCACCACCAGAAGCACGGCGCCCAGCAGCCAGGGCGCCAGCCGATCGACGATGACCGAGTACACCTTCCGCCGGACGGCCTGGTCGTCGACGCGACTCAGGTTCAGACTCAGCCAGAAGCGCTCCCGATCACGCGGGTCGAGCCGCTTCGTAACCTGGCGGATGATCTCCTGGGCGAACCCCGCCCAGACCTGCTCTCCGGTCTGGTACATCCACGGGTTGAACCAAACCGTCGGTCGCCAGTCGTCGCTCATCTGCACCTCGGCCTGCGATCCGATAGCGTCCGCCACGGCCGACCGACCGGGTGGGTCCTTGACCGCTTTCCCAGGCTTACCCGATGCCTTGCGCAGCAGCGACCAGTACGTCACGGGCTTGGTCGGGCCGGACAGTCTGATCATCGTCGGCTCGGCGTCGGCAGCTTTGCCCTCCCAGTCTTCCGGCCACTCAAGGCGGTGCCGCACCATCCGCATCAGGGAGGTCTTCCCGGCACCCCACGGCGCCTTGATGCCGATCGACAGCGGCGGACGGGTGTCCGGGTGTTGGATGCCGCGGGCGATGGCGTCTGCGTACGACGCGTACCCGATGCGGTCGGAGATCGTGTACCTGTCGCTCCCGATCGGCTGCTGCTCGTAGGCGACGTTCCGGTCGGGTGTCTGCTCCGCGGTCGGGTCGTCCGCGTCGTCCGCCGGAAGCCCCTCCCGGGGGCGCGGATCTGTCGCCTTCCATCTCGGCGTGGTTCGCCGAGTAGGTGCGGGATCCTTCGGCTTCGGCTTCGGCTTCGGCTTCGGTCTCGGCTTGGCGCCGGACGGCGGCACCGGCTTCTCCGGTTCGGGGACTGGAGTGCCGTCCCGCGTGCGGAGGAGCACGCCGTCGGGGTCGACGGGTGGGTCGGCCGGACCGTCCGCCGGCGTAGGCAGGAGGAACTGGCCGCCGGCGTCAAGCAGCTTTCCGATGTCGGAGACGCTCATCAGGCACGACCCGTTGTCTCCCCAAGCCAACCCCCAGGAGTTCTTTAGGCGGACGAACCCGGTGTCGTCGCCGAGCTTGAGATCCAGGTCGATGCCGTCGAGGAGCACAGCGTGCCCACCTGCGACCGGTGACTCGGTGTCGACGCGGCAGATCGGCGGCCCGAAGGTTCGGTCGGGCTCGAACATCGCCGAGCGCCATGAGATCCCGGCGATCACGGGCCCGTCCTGGAGGAGCGCGTTCGTTACGTCGTCTATCGACCGGCAGTCCGCACAGGCCGTGATGAGCCCGCGGGCGAACATCACCTTGACACTGTCGCGCAACGGCGCGCCGGACTGATCGTCCTCGGGCATCCCGGCCTCGCGCTGCGTCGCGTGAAACAGGTCCTGGGCGAAGTCCAGGTCGTACTCCCCCGCCCCCGGCGGCACCTGACGGGCCGCCAGCCAATGGGTCCAGACGACGCCGACGACCGCACTCGACTGACCCTGGTCGAGCGTGGGCCCACCTGACCACCAGAAGCGCGTGCGCAGCGATGCCGCGACCGTGGAGCCGCCCCGGTAAGGCACGAGCAGGGACCCATCCCCGGTCGAGCTCGTCGTCGTCATCTCGTCACGCTATTGCCGTGCCGAGCACACGGCAATCGCGCGGGCCGCCGTGCCCGAACGTTCAACGAGACCTGCGGCGCGTGTTGCGCAACCGGAGCCTCGCATCCGTAGTGCCAGGCTTGGACAGCACGCCGATCACCACCGACGAGGACCTCGCTCCCGCACTGCACGAGGCACACGCTGTCGCGCTGGTTCACCTCATGACGTACTCGTCCTTCGCCCGGCCGTGGGCGCGAAGCGCATCCCGGCGTCCGGGTCCCGACCACGGTATCGTTCCCAGACCTGCCCTAGCAGCTCCCAGGCGTGATGGTTGGGGCGATGGCGGCATCCGCGGGTGACGAGCGTGCCTGCCTCCCTACCGGCGCGGCGCTGGTGTTCGTGGTCTCAGGCGTCGGCGCGATCATCGGCGCTCGCGTGGCCGACCGCTTCGCCGAAGCCCGGCCGCTGACCACGTTCGTCACCGCCACCGGAGCGACCGCCGTGATCACCGCGCTGTTGGTGCAGCTCTCGACGAGTACGGTGCGGAGTCGTCCTGATCCTCGGTCTGGGTCTCGCCGGCATGGGCATTGACCTGTCTCGCCGTTCGCCTTGCCCGGGCCTCACCCGACGTTGCAGCCGCCATCGTGGTCGCGCCTTCAAGGGCGGCACCCCGCTCCGAGAGTGGCTGGGTCCACCGCCCTTGAGTGCAACCTCGGGAGCCTTGGTCCGCTCGCGGTTGGTCTGTGCATGGCCACCCCTCGGGGTGATCACCCGCGGGGCTATGGAGGCCCGCGCCCGTCCGACGAGCCCCGAAAGCGTGAAGGCGGGGCGCAACCCGGGGCACCGGAAACGTCCGCATCGGCCCGCGATCCGCGGCGTGGAGCGTCCGCGTCACGCCGCCGCAAGTGGTCATTGAGAGGCTTCATCGGTCGGCCACGGCTGCTGCGTAGTGCAGTCCCCGTGAGGATTGGTGTGGAGCGGCTGGTCACGACCGGGCGACCCTCGGCGGGGGTGTCGTGCACGGTGGAGCTTCGGGGTTTCACCGGATCGGAGCCGCTGCGAGGATGGCGGCCGTGCGCCGCTACGAGGGGACCGTCTACGACAGCAACCGCTGGGACGGCTTCGAACTTCGCCCCGGCGACATCATCATCGCTGCGCCACCGAAGTGCGGGACGACATGGACGCAGATGATCTGCGCGCTGCTCATCCTGCAGGAACCCGAGCTTACGCCCCCATTAGACACGCTTTCGCCGTGGATCGACATGGTGACCCGGGCCCGCACGGAGGTGTTCGCGGACCTGCAAGCCCAGTCGCACCGCCGGCTCATCAAGACCCACACGCCGCTCGACGGGATACCCAACGATCCGACCGTCACCTACATCTGCGTCGGGCGTGACCCCCGCGACGTCGCGTTGTCGATCGACCACCACATCGACAACATGGACATCGGCGCGCTCCTCAAAGCCCGCGAGCGGGCGGCCGCGATCGACGGAGTCGAGCTTGGACCGTTGCGACGACAGCCGCCTCGGCCCGACGGCGAGCGGAACCGCTTCTGGCAATGGGTCGACGACGACACGCCGTCGACGCAGATCGGGTCCTCGCTGCGGCGAACCGTCGAGCACCTACAGACGTTCCGCGACGCCGCCGACGAGCTCGACGTCGTCCACCTGCACTACGACGACCTGAAGGACGACCTGCAGGGCCAGATGCGGCAGCTGGCCGCCCGCTTCGGCATCCATGTCAACGAGCACCGATGGCCGCGCCTGGTCCAAGCGGCGACATTCGACTCGATGCGCAGCAGGGCCGACACGACCGTCCCCGGCGGTGGTCGACTGTGGATCGACCCCGCCGCATTCTTCAGCCGCGGCACAAGTGGACAGTGGCGCGACCTCCTCGACAACGCCGACCTGGCCCGGTACGCAACCCGCGTGCGGACTCTCGCCTCCGACGAGCTCGTCGACTGGGTGCACCGCGAGGCAATCACCTAGATCCCGTTCCGCGGTTCCCCGCACTGCCAAAGCCGACGGTCAGCCCCTCAGGGCCACGAATCCCCTCAACCACTCACCGCCCAAATGTGTACTATCACCGCATATGACTCTCATCGAAGTCAGGTCGTGACGCCGCACGTCTCTGGACGGCGGCGCCCTCCCCTGACCCCCGTCCCAGGCCGTCCCTCCGGAACGACACTCGCCCGCAACATGGGGAGCATGCAGCTTCACGCTTGGAAAGTCAGGGGTAAGAATCGCTCGCCAACATGCTCACGGCATGCGGACCCTGGCTGAGCGCCGAACCATTGGCGAGGTCCACTCGCGTACCGTCGCGGCCACCCAAGGGTGTCACCCAATCATGCAGCAGACCCGACCTCCGAGGTCGAAAACTGCGATCGGGCTGCCGCTGCGCCCCGCGGCGGCTATGAAGGCTGGCGCCCGTTTCCTGACCGAACGAGGTAGGTCGCGCGGTGTCCGGGACTCAAGTCCATCACCAACTGCCTCTGGTCGTCCCCCGCCGCGTCACACATCATGGACGTCATGCGTGAACTGGATCTGCTGTGGGCCATGTCGGCGGTTGAGAAGGGCGTCTACGCGGCTCACGACCGGTTGGCGCAGACCGTGGCCGCTCTATCTCACGGCGACGAACCTCCCCCGGGCGTCCGGGTGTTCGCGGCTGGGCCGAGCACGATCGGCGCTGGTTTCCGAAAGCTGGAGGCCCGAACGAGGAGGTCGTTCTGGAACGCGCAACGACGGCCCAGGTTCAACTCGCGAGCAGTGTCCTGGGACCTGGACGAACGATCCCGAGCCCGCGGCATCGAGATGTGCTTCGTGGTGAGCCGTGTCGCGCTGGACGAGCATCCGTTGCTCACCTCGCTATACCCGTACGTGCGCGTAGGGCCGGTGCCGGGGCCCCTGCTCGTCGTGGACGATTGTGTCGCTCTGTTCGCGGGTCCGCCCGCCATGTCTGGCGCGAACACGATCCTGATGGCGACGCACGGGGAGGTCCTTGCCAGTGCCTTCGCCCTGCGAGACGCGATCGACGCGGCCTCGGTCCCTGCGATCGGGGCCGGTGAGGACCCGCCCGTCGCGGAGCGGGAGGTCCTCGTGGCGCGCTACCTCTGCCTCGGGATGACCGACGTCGCGATCGGTCACAAGCTCGGGATTTCGCCGCGGACGGTCGAACGCGCTATGGCGCACCTGGCGACATACTTGGGCGCCACCTGCCGTGCGGACCTCGTCGCGCGGGTGACAGGCGAGGGTTGGGACGCAGATCCCGACTTGGCCGTGTGACGCCAGGCGTGCGTTCCAAGTTGGCGGAAACGCGCCAGGCCGGTTGTCGCGCTCAGCGCGGTTGGTCGAGGCTCCGAGTCCCACACGGACTCAGGAGGACGAGACGATGAAGAAAGCCCTGTTGGTAATGCTGGTGGCCCTGGCGGCCACCTTGAGTTCCCTGGCAGTCGTGAACGCCAGCCCCATCACCACAGTGACCCACGTGTCCCCGCGCTCGAGCACGTCGATCCTGGCGGTCACTGGCCCCATGGCGACGTACGACGCCAAGACAGACGCGGGCTCCGAGTGCAGTAGCCTGACCCACCTGTCACTGCAGCCCATCTGGAACGTGCGCCAGGTCTCCAGGACCTCGGTCAACCTCTACTCGGTCTCGTTCCGGATGTACAACAACCGTGGAGTCACGCTCGCGGGCGGTTACATCGAGACCGGCGGTAGCAGCTACACCTACCGGACCGGTGCGACCTACTACGCCACCGGCTCCCGGATGCTCACGTACCCGATCAACCGGACGCTGACGCTCAACGCCTATCACCAGCTGCGGCTGCGTCAGAACTTTGAGTTCGGCTCCTACGGGACTGAGCCGTACTGGTGCAACGGAAAGACCTTTCTCGGGATGTGGCTGCAAGTGGACTAAGTCCGGGCCGCTCAGACGAAGCACCGGACGTGACGGTCCCAGGCAGGACGGCTCGTTGTCCTTGCTTGGGACCGCACCGCCGGGTCTGGGCGCCCCGCGCCGGCTAGGGGGACTGTCCGGGGAACGGTGCAAGTGGCCCAACGCGCCGGGCTGTGGCTCGGCTGGGAAGGGTCGCTGATGACCGAGACACTGGTGGGTGTGAGCCCACCGCCATCACCTGAGGATCCATCGCAGGAGCCGGGGCCGCCGTCGGCTGAGGAGCTGACCGCTGCCCGCGAGCTGGTCAAGGCCGCTTGTGACCGTGGGGTGGCGTTGACCGGCCCGGACGGGCTGCTCAAGGCATTGACCAAGACGGTTGTCGAGACCGCTGTGGATGAGGAGATGAGCGAGCACCTGGGCTATGACGAGCACGCCGTCGAGGGCCGCAACCGGGAGAACTCACGCAACGGGAAACGGTCGAAGACGATCGTGACCGAGGCGGCCGGTGAGGTGCAGATCGACGTTCCTCGGGATCGGGACGGCACATTCGCCCCGCAGGTGGTCAAGAAGCGACAGCGTCGCCTCTCCGACCTCGGCGCGGTGGTGATCTCGTTGTATTCCAAGGGGCTGACCTCCGGGGAGATCTCGGCGCACTCCGCAGAGGTCTACGGCGCTTCGGTGTCCAGTCGGTCAGCAAGGACACCGTCTCGCGGATCACCGACCGGGTAGTCGAGGACATGCGGGCCTGGACCTCACGACCCCTCCTGGGCGTGTGTGCGGCGGTGTTCATCGACGCGATCTACGTCAAGGTCCGCGACGGGCAGGTCGGCAACCAACCCCTTCTACGCCGCCATCGGCGTCGACCTCCAAGGTCACCGAGACGTGCTCGGTCTGTGGGCCGGCCACGGGTGTGGCGAGTCGGCGAAGTTCTGGATGGGCGTGCTCACCGACCTGAGGAACCGCGGCGTGTCCGATGTGTTCTTCGTCGTCTGCGCCGGGCCTCAAGGGGCTACCGGACTCGGTGAACGCGGTCTGGCCGCAGGCGGTGGTGCAGACCTGCATCATCCACCTGATCCGCGGCAGCTTTCGCTACGCCTCGAAAAGGTGCTGGCCCGAGCTCGCGGCCGACCTCAAGCCGATCTACACACCGCTCCGAACGCTTCAGCGGCGGCTGCAGCACTGGATGCGCTCGGGGAGAAGTGGGGCAAGCCCTAGCCGGCCATCTCGAAGCTGTGGCGGTCCTCGTAGGAGCTGTTCACACCGTTCCTGGACTACGACGTCGAGATCCGCAAGGTTCTCTGCTCGACGAACGCGATCGAGTCCTTGAACGCCCGCTACCGACGAGCGGTCACCGCCAAGGGCCACTTCCCGACCGAGCAGGCAGCGCTGAAGACGCTCTACCTGGTCACCAGGTCGCTGGACCCCAACGGCACCGGACAGGCACGATGGGTGACCCGGTGCAAGCCGGCCCCGAACGCCTTCGCCGTCACCTTCGCCGACCGGATGCCGGCTGCGGAGAACCTGTAATGAAGCCGCCACTTACACCGTTCGTCGGACAGACCCATGCCCAACCCAAGGAGAGTCATGTCGAGAAGGAAGATCTCGGTCAGCGTGGGCATCGGCCTCCTGATCTACCAGGCCTTGAAGTCGGTGAACCACCGGCTTGCCTTCTCCTACCCGGTGCTCAGAGTCGTCGAGTTCGCCGTCTCGACTGGGTGCGGCATCTATCTGCTGGCACAGATGGAGGTAGTGCCCGACTACCTGCTCTGGGTATACCTCCCACCGGGATCGGCGGCCTGGTCCTGAGCTACCTGCTGTTCGTTTCCAAGCGGGTCCCTCGGCCGACCGCGGTGCTCGGCTTCGCGGGCTACCTCTTGCTCTCGCTCGGGGTGCCCCTCGACCTGCTCGGCGTTCTCGACATGAACGCCGCGCCCGGAATGGTCCTGCTAGTGCCGGGTTTCCTGTTCGAGTTCGCTGTCCTGCCGATCTGGCTCATCGCCAAGGGATTCAGGTCACCGTCGTCCCCACAGGAGCTCAGGTCGCCGGCCTTGCGACACGAAGCTGACCGAGTCGCGATGCGCCAGAGCGGTCACCGGACCCTCGGCGCACCAGCCGGGACCTGCATCCCGGACTCCGTCCATCCACTCCCCGGAGTGGCGCAACGCCGCCGAGTCCGGCGCTAGCTCCGGACTGGACTGGCCCCAGCCACGAAGGACCGACGAGACCGCGAGATCGAGCGGCTGCGGGCCCGGGCGGAGAAGGCCGAGGCGACACTGACCAGGACCCGCGCGGCGTCGGATCTGGTGGGAAAGCACACCCGCTCTTGGAGACGCTCTCCGAGAGCGCGGAGCCCGCCGAGGCGGTCGCCGCGGCGCTCAACCCGCTGGTCAACGGGCGCGTCACACACCAACGTCGCCCTGGCTTGCGAGCTGCTTGGGACGCCCGCGCGGCAGCCACTACCGTGCCAAGGCGCCGAAGTCGGCCCGATAGCCGGCGCTCCGACCGACGCCACCGAACGCGCTCGCCACCGACGAACGCGCTCAGGTCCTCGGTGTGCTGACCAGTGACCGGTTCGTCGACAAGTCGGTGGCTCAGACCTGGGCGACGGAGACCTGTATCTCAAGCACCAGGCGCACCCGGAACCTCTCGAGGTGACCGTGTCGGCTCTTTGAGGAGGGCCTCTGCCGACACCCACCTCGGAAGCCCGAGACGGTACGCGGTGGTGTGACGCAGCGTTCTTTAGAGGCCCATTTGGTCGTTCAGCAGCGCGATGATGGGCCAGGCGCCATCGGTCCAGTTGGAGATCACTGTGTAGGTGAGTTCCTGGCTGGGGTCGTGGAGGCTGGTGAATGACACCCCGGCGTCGTATCCCTCAAGCCACGCCGCGCTGCCGGTTGCATGCAGGTGGAATCCCAACCCGTAGCGACGGCACTCCTCGGGCCAGTCACTGCGTGGGGTCAGCATCTGGGCCACCGTGTCCGGGCGGACGATCCGCCCGCTGTGCAGCGCTTCCCAGAAGAGGTGGAGGTCGGCGGCGGTAGAGTATGCGCCGCCGTCGCCCACTCCGACCACCGGTAGATGCAGCACATTGGTCCGGAGCCCGTCGCGAGTCAGGTACCCACGGGCGGCTCGTGCGGGAAGCCCGTCGGAGCGCAGGAACGCGGTGTCGGTCATGTCGGCGGGCACGAGGACGCATTGGCGCACCAGCTCGTGGTACTCGGCGCCGCACGCGCGTTCGACGAGCAGGGCGAGGATGACGTAGCCGGCGTTGTTGTAGGCGAAGCCTTCGTTCGCCGGGAAGGCCGCCGGGTGATGGTCCAGGACAGTGAGGTAGTTCTCTGGGGTGTCGAGCTGGTGCACCGGGACCGTGAGGACGTACTGGGTGAGGTCCTCGGATTCGTCCTCCTCGAGGTAGTCGCCGATGCCGGAACGGTGCGCGAGAAGGTGCTCGACAGTGACGTCGTCGGCGAGTTCGGGTAGGTCGTTACCGAGCAGCGACCGCGCGGTGGTCGACAGGTGCAAACGCCCCTGCTCGACCAGCGCCATCACGGTCAACGCCGTGAAACCCTTTGTGGCGCTGGCAGTCCCGAACTGCGTGCTGACGGTGTTGGCCAGCCCGTAGGCGCGATCGGCGTAACCGTAGGCCCTGGCGACTTCGGTCTTGCCATGCCGGTCGATCCGTATGACGCCCGAGAAGCCCTCGGCAAGAGCCGTTGCTTCGAGACGCTCCTCCATGGCACTCACGTGGCGAACCTAGCAATCGATAGGCCTCTGGTCACCGTGCATCGGATCGTCCCCTAGCTCGTCAGCGAACAAGTGCCCCACGTGCGCAGGAAGGCGGCAGCTGACGCACTGCTGTGGCGGAATCCGGTCATGGCTGTCGTGTATGCGCGTCACTCGGCGGCATGCGCCGGTGGGTCGGGTACGCCGACAGGCGGCGGAAAGTCGCGATGTCGCGATGTCGCGATCACGCGTTGTCCCGGCGACGGCCCTCTTGGATCAAGACCGGGCAGTTTCGCGCAGTCACCCCACGACGTTGCGGATGCCGAACGGGATGTGGACGCTCGGCACCCGACCAGCTGCCGGTTGAGGTGCGCCAGTTGATCGTCGAAGAAGATGTGTGGCCCAAGGCGCGGTCGGGCAGCCGGTGATCATCACCCTCACCACCAAGGCCTTCGCGGAGGATCGCGAACGCTGCTTCTAGGCCGGGATGGACGACTACCCCAGCAAGCCGGGCCGCAGCGAGGATCTCGCGGGCGCCACTCACGGGGCGACGACTCCGTCGTGTCGGCACCGCTCGGCCGGGCGCGCGCGTGGAGCACGGAGACGACAGGCATCGTCACACCTCCACCTCACGGTCAGAGCGACGCTCCTGGGCCGGCCAGCCGAGACCGGTCGTGGCCGGCGCGTCGGGGGTGCTCGGCGTGGGCGCGTCGCCACCGGGTTCCGCCGGGCCGTGGTCCAGCCGGAACGGCGGGTAGGTGTCGGTCATCAGGGCGACGTACGCGGTCACCCGGTAGAGCCACCGGTCCAGGCCGACCAGCAGGACGAACAACGGCGCCGGGTAGCGGCCGGTGAACAGCAGCAGCAGTCCGGCAGCCAACGTCAGCGCGCCGATCAGGCCGCCGACGGCGACCTGGAAGCCGTCCGCGTCACCGAGCTGCCGCGTGCCCGCAAGCACGCCGAGGACGCTCAGGTGCGGCAGCGCAGCAGCCACGACGTGACCGGCACCAGCGCGCGCGAGAGCCGCTCGGGGTAGGCGATGTCGAGGTCGGCCGGGTAGTCGGTGTGGTCGGGGGTGAAGGGCGGGTAGCGGTCGGTGCCGATCGCTGCCGTCGCGTAGAACTGCACCCACCAGGTCCACCGCAGGATGCCGGCGTTGAGGTCGAAGAGGCCACGCGGGTAGCGACCGGTGACCAGGATCGCGAAGAACGCCACCACGGTGAGCGCCACGAAGACCAGCCACAGCAGCGCGAGCACGACGAAGTGCGGGATCGCCAGGAACCACGTGACCAGCCAGAGCCCACGGTTCAGCTGCGGGTCCTTCGCGCCGACCAGGGTCACCGGGGTGTCGGGCCGCACGGTTCCGGAGGCTGACCGGGCGCGGCCTGGCGGGGGACCCGCGGTCCCGGCGGCAGGGCGCCGTACACGACGAGCAGTGCGCCGCCGAGGATCAGGGCGCCGCCCAGCAGGCCGAGGCTCCATGCCAGAGGTGTGAGCCAGCCGAGGCGTCCGCCCGCGGACAGGTCGACCGCGACCACCGGGGAGCCGTCGACGTTCATGCCCGCGGCGGTGTACGTGCCGGGCTCGAGGTTCCAGGTCAATGTCTGGGTGCCGGAGCCGCTGCTGTGCGCGGTCCAGAACCCCTGGCTCGTGGGAGCCGCGCGCAGGTCACCGCCGGTGCCACGCGGGGTCAGCAAGTAGTCGAACGGGTCGGTGCGCAGGTCGCTGATCTCGTCGTACGACGCGCTGCCCAGGTAGCCCGCGACATCGGCGCTCGGTGCGATCCCGATGAAGGCCGATGCGTCCGCGGACCGGGCGCTCAGCCGCCCGGTGGCGAGGTCACGGTCGGCCCACCAGTCGTCGGGGCCGGCCTCGCCGAGGTTCACGACCCCGCTGGAGAGCGCACCTCTCGGTGGTGAGCTGCTCGGTCGGAGTAGTGAAGAACCCGTCGGCGTCACGCTGGGCGGCCATCGCCCAGCCGAGGCCGAGGCACGACCACTACGGTGAGGTAGTCCGGTAATTCGTCCGGCTGTTCGAAGAGCGGGCGGTGCCCAGACGGCGGTTCCGAACGCACAGATGAGTTCCGGATACCGCCGCCGGTCTGTGTGACTATTTGACCTCGGAGCGGCGTAGGAACAGCAGCCCGACGACGAGGGGAATGACGATCCAGATCATCGTGCTCGAGCCAAGCATCGCCCACTCCTTACCGGTGTTCGTGGCGCCGTCGAAGAGTTCCACCTGCGTGTAGTTCCAGTCGATCCACGGCTGCAGGTCCAGGAACCATTCCCGCACCAACGCGAGCAGGGCGAGGATGCCGGGCAGCACGAACGAGACCACGAAGTAGCCGACGATCGCTGCCGCGGAGTTGCGCAGTACGACCCCGAGGGTGAAGCCGATGGCCATGCCGACCAGGTTTCCCAGGAGGATCTGCGCTGCGGCTGGCAGGGAGACGTCCCAGACCGTGTCGAGACCCATGATCGTGGGGCCGAGCAGGTTGCCGACGGCACCGACGGCGAACGCGACGGCCATCGAGACGACCCCGACCACGAAGGTCGCGAAGGCCTTGGCTCCGATGACGCGTCCGCGGCTCGGCACGAGTGTGAACGTGGTGAGCCCGCTGCGCTGGCTCCACTCACTGGTGACGGCCAGGATCGCGATCATCGGCAGGATCACCGACATCGGGAAGCCGATCGCCTTGGCGATGTTCTCGTAGGTGACGGCGCTGTCGGGAGCGAAGATGAGGACCGCCCCGGTCGCGATGACCGACAGGACACCGATGCTGACGAGCATCCAGAAGCCCGAGCGAGTGTTGAACATCTTGCGGAGCTCGATCTTGACGAGCCGGGTGGTCGGGATGGGACGGACGATCCGTCGGGCCTGCGCGGCCTCGATGGTGTCGGGAGAGATGATCGTGGCGGTCATGCCGCAACTCCTTCGCGTTGGGTGTCGGCAGTGAGCGACAGGAACATGTCTTCGAGCCCGGCGCCCTCGGCGGACCGGAGCTCGGTGAGGGCGATGCCCGCTGTCAGGGCCACGGCCCCGACCCGAGCGGGGTCGGCATCCGTGCGGACCGAGCCGTCGCCGGCGAGCGTGCTGGGGATCCCGGCCTGCTCGAGGGCGTGTGCGAGGTCGCGCGGTGACGTCGACCGGACGAGCGTCCCCGCTTCGGCCAGCAGCTCTTCCTTGCTGCCGGACGCGACGATCTTGCCGTTCCCGATCACGACCAAGTCGTCGGCGATGACCTCGATCTCGTGCAGCAGGTGCGAGGACAACAGTACGGTGCCGCCCTGGCTGGCGAAGCCCGTCAGCAGGCCGCGCATCCACCGGATCCCGGCCGGGTCGAGGCCGTTGGCCGGTTCGTCGAGGATCAGCACCCGGGGGTCCCCGAGCAGCGCGGTGCCGATGCCCAGTCGCTGACGCATGCCGAGGGAGTAGTTGCGCACGCGGCGCTTGGCCTCCGCTGGTGTCAGGCTGACGAGCTCGAGCATCTCGTCGACGCGGCGGCGGGGCAGACCCATGGTGTCGGCGGCGACCGTGAGGATCTCGCGTCCGGTGCGACCGGCGTGCTGGGCGGAGGCGTCCAGGAGGACGCCCACCTCGAGGCCGGGGTTGGGGAGGTCGGCGAACCGTTCTCCGTTGATGGTCGCGGAGCCGGACGTCGGGACGGTCAGGCCGACCATCACGCGCATCGTGGTGGACTTGCCGGCGCCGTTCGGGCCGAGAAATCCGGTCACGCGACCGGGCAGGGCGGTGAAGGAGACGTTGTCGACGGCGGTGAAGCCCGCGTACCTCCGGGTCAGTGACTCAACAGTGATCATGTGACAACCCTCGCCGCGTCGCGGCGTGCGCACATCGGCGTCGAGGCCGGACCCGCCTCGGCCGTCGGGAGGACCGGGGTCTCGTGCTTTCGGCCGGTCCCCGACGGCTCGGAGGTCCCTAGGCTGGCTGCGTGATCACCACTGCCCTGCGCACACTGTGGGCCGAGCCCCGCGTCCCGGACGCTCCCGAACGGGTTCCGCGCGACTGGGTGCTGGTCGGCGTGTTGATGCTGACGGCGCTCCTCGAAGGCGTTCTCCGGGACGACGTCGCCTGGCGGCCGTCCGTGACGATCGTGGCGGTCGGGCTCGCCCCGGTGCTGTTGTGGCGGCGTACCCACCCGTTGGCCTGCGTCGTGATCGCCTTCGGCACCGCGATGGTGCTGGGACTGGCGAGCCTGATGAGTGGGGTCGCGAACGTGGGCCTGAACACGATGGTCTACATCCTGGTGTTCGTCTACGCGTTGGTCCGCTGGGGCTCCGGGCCCGAGATCGTGATCGGGCTGACGGTGGTGCTGGTCGCTGCGGTCGTCGGCACGGTCGACCCCCCACACGGCACCGTCCGAGGCCATCGGCGGGTTCGCCATCCTGGCGGCGGCTGCGGCGGGCGGAGCGGCGTTCCGCTACCGCGCCGAGAGCTGGCGCCGGGCGCTCGACCAGATCCGCAGCCAGGAGCGGGTCGGCCTCGCCCGCGAGCTGCACGACATGGTCGCCCACCACGTCTCAGCGATCGCGGTGCAGGCGCAGGCGGGCCGGGCGATGGCCGGGCAGCGACCCGAGGCGGCGCTCGAGGCGCTGTCGGTCATCGAGGGGGAGGCGTCGCGGACGCTGGCGGAGATGCGGGCGATGGTCCGGGTGCTGCGCGACGCAGCGCCGGCGGAGTACGCTCCCCAGCCCGGCGTCGCCGACCTGGTGTCCCTGGCCCGCCGCGACCCGGTCCCGGTCGTCGACGTGGAGCTGCCAGCTGACCTGGTCGAACTTCCGCACCAGGTCGACGCGGCGGTCTACCGGCTTGGGCAAGAGGCGCTGACCAACGCCCTGCGACACGCCCGCAACGCCTCGCGGGTGGAGATCAGGGTCGTCGAGGGTGGAGGAAGGCTGCGGCTACGCGTCACCGACGACGGACAGATCGACCAGGCACGGCCAGTGACCCACGGCTTCGGGCTGCTGGGGATGACCGAGCGCGTGCAGCTGCTCGGCGGCACGCTGCGTGCCGGGCCGGCGCCCGAGGGCGGATGGACCGTCGACGCCGAGCTGCCGACGAAGGTACCCCGATGACGGTGCGCGTGCTGGTGGCCGACGACCAGGACCTGGTGCGCACCGGCCTGTCCATGATCCTGGACGCGCAGCCCGACCTCGAGGTCGTCGGCCAAGCCGCCGACGGCCACGCCGCGGTCGACCTGGCGCGTCGGCTCCGCCCCGACGTGTGCCTGGTCGACATCCGGATGCCCGGGCTGGACGGCATCGAGGTGACCGAGCGCCTCGCCGGGCGGGGCGTCCCGGACCCGATCGCGGTGGTGGTGATCACGACCTTCGACCTCGACGAGTACGTCCACGGCGCGCTCCGGGCCGGCGCCCGCGGGTTTCTGCTCAAGGACGCCGGGCCGGACCTGCTCGTCCAGGCCGTCCACGCCGCCGCCGTCGGCGATGCCCTGATCGCGCCGAACATCACCCGGCGGCTGCTGGCCACCCTCGCCGCCCGGGCACCGTCGTCACGACGCACCCAACCGATCGAGCCGCTCACCGACCGCGAGGAGGAGGTGCTGACGCTGGTCGCCCGTGGCCGCACGAACGCCGAGATCGCCGCCGAGCTCTTCATCGGCTTGACGACCGCCAAGACCCACGTCGCGAGCCTGCTGACCAAGATCGGCGCCCGCAACAGGGTCGAGATCGCCATGTGGGCCTACGACACCGACCGGGTCCGGGAGTAGAGGCTGGCCAGCTCCGCCGGCAGGAAGGCCGGAGGCGGCGAACTCCCCGCCGAGTCCGGCGGGAGCGCCCTCACAGGTCGGGACCTCCCCAAACGCGTCCGCAGGCGGCGATGTGACGCAGGTAGCCGCTCACGTCATCAGGTCCGCGGCCTCGCGGGGCCACTCCCCGAAGGGGCGTCACGCCAGGTGCCGCGGGCGAAGCCCACCACGACGCAGGCTAACGGGTGGGTACGTCGCCACAGCAGCACCGGCGCAAGCCCGACCGCCACGCCCGGCGGTCAGGTGACGTCCTCTCGGAATGCTCCCTCGAGCAGCGCCGTCACCATCGCCAGGCCGATCAGCACCCGGTCGCGCCACACCCGTTCGAGCGTGTCCGCTGCGCGGGGCTCGGCCCGCAGCGAGCGCAGGGCGTTCGTGATCACACACCCAGACTAGGGATCACCGAGGGCGTCGGGGACCGACCGAGAGAACGAGATCCCGCCCCTGCCAACGGCCGAGGCGGGTCCGTCCTCGACGCCGATGCCCCGGGCCGGCCCTCCGCGAGCGTGGAACAACCGGGTATCGAGGCCCGGACCCTACAACGCAAGACCACCTGCAAGGAGAATCGCCCATGTCCCTCGCCGTCGGCAGCAGCACCGGCCAACCGACCAGCCAGGCTCGCACCTCCGGAGACACCGGGTCCGGGCAGTCGATCCACCGGACTGCCCGGACCACGGGCGCCCTGTACCTCGCGTTCTTCGTCACCGGAATCCTCGGCTTCGTACTCATCCGCCAGCAGCTTTACGCACCCGGTGATCCGACCGCGACGCTGAACAACTTGGTCGACAACCAAGGACTGGCCCGCGTCGGTGTCGTTGTCGAGATGGGCATCGTGGTTGCCCAAGCCCTGACGGCCTTGTGGTTCTACCGGTTGTTCCGCTCGGTCGACGCCTTCGCGGCCGGCGCCCTCGCCGCGTTCGGAATGGTCAATGCCGGTGCGATCCTCGGCAGCGCAGCATTTCTGGCTACTGCCGCCCAGATCGCCGCCAAGCCGCTCGAGGACGCAGCAGCCAACGTGCAACTGGCATACCTCGTGAGCGAAAACCTGTGGGGCGTCGGTGCGCTCTTCTTTGGACTGTGGCTCATCCCGATGGGCGCCTGCGTCCTGCGGGCCAAGGCCATGCCCCGCACCTTGGGATGGACTCTCTTCGTCGGGGGCGCCGGGTATCTGGGCAGCGCGTTCGCTACCTATCTTGCCCCCGACCTCGATGCCATCGCCGGAGTCCTAGTCGTTCCCGCAACAATCGGCGAGCTCTGGATGATCGCCTACCTGCTCTTCCGTGGCATCAACCAAACGGCGATCGCCTCGGGCACCATGGGGGATTCGGCACCTGGAGCAGCCACCGCGCAGTAGCCATGTCCCTGTACTGCTCGACCGTATCCGCACGCGGCAGGGTAAGACGCACCTACGACATAGGTGGCGGCCGCCGGTTGTCCTGAGCCAGCATGCCTACCGGGGCCTCGGCGCCCCGCGTTTCCACCAGTCGATGGTGGGTCCGTCGCGTGTCTGGCGTGCAGTGGACTCGACGTCACCCAGGTTGCAGAACTTCCAGAGTTCCTTGGCAGCACGGGAGTACTGGAACAACACTTGGTCGATGGCGAACGCGTCCATCTCGCCGTCGCGGTAGCGGTCGGTTGCTTCAGCGACGTGCGTGACGAGCTCAACGAGCTGCGCCTCCTTATAGCTCGCCACATCCTCGCGTGCCTGCCGACGCTCTGACTTGCTGGCCACGAACTCAGGCTAATGCGAAGCAATGCAACCAGACCTACCCGCACGGATTGCGGCAAGTCAGGATGATGCCGGGGTGCCGGGAAAATGCCGCCGGGTCGTAGCATCCGGCACATGGCTGACCTCGAAGACGTGCGGTGGCCCCCCGATCGCATCGACACCAAACGGCTGCTCCTACGCCGCACGGAAGCACGGGATCGGGATGGCTACATCGAGTTGCTCTGCTCCGATGTGGTCCGGCGCTACCTCGGCGGACCACACGCACATGAGGACGTCGAGCGCGCCCTTCCGGAAGTCCCGGGGAACCATTCAGGGGTGTTCGCTGTAGAAGCGGGCGGCGGATTCATCGGCATCGTGACACTCGACCGCCGCGACCCCGACCGCCCTGGTCACGTTCGAGCATCAGGCAACGAGGTCGAAGTCAGCTACACATTTTCACCCGCTTACTGGGGAAGAGGCTACGCCACTGAGGCCGTCGCCGCAGTCCTCCAGTGGGTCGAGGGTGCCTTGCCTGAGGAGCCCGTTGTGCTCTGCACGCAATCGGCCAATGACGGCTCCATGCGTCTGGCAGCGCGCCTGGGCTTCGTGGAGAGGGAACGGTTCGTCGAGTTCGGCGCGGAACAGTGGTTCGGAGTCCGAATGCCCCAGGCCCCCACGCGGTGACCGCCAGGGCGTTCGGCACTGTTCCGTTATCGACGAGCCCTCATGGGCCGCGTGGAATCTGCATCCTTGTCACGCGTCCGCACATCGGCGCGAACGCGCAGTCACGGCATGTCCGGGCGAGTGCGCTACAGATCCTTCGGGAACCAAATGCCTGCCGGGCCGCCTCGGTTGACCGTTGGCACTCCATGCGCGCCCAGGCTGTGGAATCCGGCAAAGCACCGATGTGGGCGTCCAGACTTCCCGTCGCCGTTGCACAGAGAGCACCAGCGAGACGAGCATCAGCGCGACGGCGCCTCAGGGCTCCAGCACGACTTTGCCGGTGCTGCGGCGAGCCTCGATGTGCTCGTGGGCCCGGCCCGCGTCGGCCAGGGGGTACGACGAGTCGACGTGCGGACGCACCCAGCCGGACCCGACGCCCTCGAGCACCTGCCCCATCCAGCGGCGCAGCCTGTCGCCCTCGTCCCACATGTGCCCGAGGTTGACCCCGAAGGCGCCCTGGTTGGCGTTCATGAGCGACACCGGGTGGAACAGTGGCATCAGCGCCGCGGTCCTGGCCAGCTGCATCCTGCCGCGCAGGCTCTGGTTGCTGGAGGCGGCGGAGACGCCGTACATCCCGAGCCGGCCGGTGGGGCGCAGCACGCTGCGGGACCGGCGGAAGCTCTCTCCGCCGAGCGGGTCGATCACCAGCTCTACGCCCCGGTCGTCGGTGAGGGCGCGGACCTCGCGGGTCCAGTCACCGGTGCGGTAGTCGACGGCGTGGCCCAGGCCCCGAGCCGTGAGGAAGTCGTGCTTGCCCGCGCTGGCCGTGCCGATCGTGCGCGCCCCCACGTGGCGGGCGATGTCGAGAGCAGCGAGGCCGACCCCGGACCCAGCGTTCTGGATGAGCACGGTGTCGCCCTCGCGTAGGCCGCCCTGTACCACGAGGAGCTGCCAAGCAGTGAGGTAGGCGACCGGGATCGACGCCGCCTCCGCGTGGCTCAGCACCCCCGGCTTGGCGAAGACCTGGGCCGCCGGGACGTTCAGCGCGCTGCTGTAGCCGCCGAAACGGGTCAGCGCGAGGACGTCCTGCCCGACCAGTGACTCCTCGACCCCCGTTCCCACGGCACGCACCGTGCCCGAGACCTCGTAGCCGACCACCAGCGGCAGCGGCGGCGCGTCGGGGTAGAGGCCCTGACGGGCGAGGATGTCGGCGAAGCTGATCCCGGCGGCGACCACCTCGACCTGCGCCTCACCAGGGGCGGGTGGGTCCAGCCGAGACGTCTGAAGCCTCAGCCGTTCCGGGGCGCCTGTGCGGGTGATGACGACCTGTCGGATGTCCATCCGTGCATTGTCGCCCCGGTCTCAGTCCCGTCGGCGCGGGACTCCTCGTTGAGCCCGGGCTGTTCTTGATCGTCCATCGGACCGGCTTCCTCCTGCCGGAGGCTGGTTTCATGGACGGGGCCGACCGCTCATCGACAGATCAGTGCGTCCGGCTGGCGGCGGTGTGACGCAGGTCGAAACCTGCCACATCGACGTGCAGAGTGGGAGGATCCGACGTTCCAGAAACCGATCGCTTTCTGGCGATGTTGCGGCTCAGCGTCGCGAGGTCGGCGTGCAGGGAGAAACCACACCCGCGGTACAGCGCGAGTGCCGCGGCAATGTCCGGTTCGGTTTGCGGAGACAGCCGCAGCGCACCGCGGGGTCGGCGAACAGGTCGCGTAGCTGCCAGAACCGATCCAGCCCAAGAGATGCCGGGACCTGGTGAATGGCTGCGAATCCGACCATCCGCGGACCGCGGTAGGCGCCGTAGAACTCGAGCTCGCCGGATCTGGCCATCTCGCTGACCCACGCCCGCGTCGCGGCGGAGCCGGCGACTGGCCGTAGCGGATCCGGTGCAGCTCGAACAGGCTCGCAGCTCGGCGACCGCGTCGGACTTCGGATCAACGGGACGACAGGCGACGGTCTCTGGCACCAGCACAGCCTACGAGCGCAGCCCGCTCCGCAGGACGGTCCTCGAAGAGGGTTCAGCTCGCTCCGCGTGCCCATCGCGTTCCGGGTTCCGAAAACCCGTCGGGCGGGGCCGGTACAGAAGGGGTCACTCGTGCGCGGCGAGCGTGAGCACGAGTTCAACGATCTCCCCGGAGGGGTCAACGGTGTCGGATCGGAAACGATCGAAGCCTGCGACGTGGTCGGTGACGATGCGGTACTGATCAAGGTGCATCCCTTCCCTCTGTAGGCCGGCTCACGGCGGAATGGGGCACCTCACGGTGCGCACGCAGCGCGCCTGCGCTGGGGCTCGGGACGAGGGCGGCCGGACGCATGGACCGCCGTCGAGTCCAGCTCCGTGAACTGCGCTGAGCTCAGGCGCCCTTGGTCGCCGTGCATAGAAACACACCGAACTCGCGGTCACCCTTGAGGATGGTCGTGGCGTCGACAAAGCGGACGTCGGCGAAGCCGACACGGGCCAACTGCTCGGCAAGGCGTTCCCTGTCGAATCCGTGATGTCCGTCGAAGTCGACCTTTTCGGCGTGGAAGGCCCCGTCGGGGTCTTCGTCAAGGTCCGCGATGGCCAGTCGGCCACCCTCGACCAGGAGCCCCGCCACCGACCGCAGCAGCCCATTCAGGTCCTGTACGTGGTGCAACGCCATGGAACTCCACACCACGTGGTAGGCCCCATCGAGCCGATCTGTCGTGAGGTCTGCCTGGACGGCGCGCAGCCGGTCACTGAGCCCTGCCGCCTCGATCCGCTCCCGTGCGACCTGCACCATTCCGGCGGACGGGTCGGTCACTACGACGGAGCCGACTCGGTCAGCAAGCAGGATACTCAGCCGACCAGTGCCGCCGCCGATGTCGACAGCGTTCATCCGCGGCCCGAGGTTCACAGTCTCAGTGATGGCCCGGGCCACCGCCACCTGACGTGCCTCGTGGCCGGGGTCGTCGTCCCACGTCACGGCCTCTTCGTCGAATCGCTTGTTTTCGTGCATGTGATCGACCCTAGTCGCGGCTCGCCGGTGTGAATCGTCGGCTGGGAGGCGAGAGCTGAGACGATGCCTGGCCAGGCGTTGTCGGCGGAGTGAAGCGCGATCCGCTGCGTGGTGCTCCGTGGCTCGACGCCGATCGGGTCCCTTACTTGAGCCGAGCCCCGGTCAGGGTGCCGTCCTCAGTTAGGGTCGTGGACGGCAGCCAGTCGGCCCCGAGGAGCTGGGCGAGCTCGGTGAGACCGGTGGTATTGCTTCCCACCGCGTCGGAGGCTGCGGCGATCCGCTCCACCATCACCTTGCCGACCTGCTCCTCGACCGTGCCCTCGGCGTACGCGATGTGCCACGGCGAGACCTGGTGGTCGCGATGGGTGCGGCCGGTCACCTGCCGTCCGGCGATGCCCGAGAAGCGGGCCTGGTGGAAGACGCCGACCCGCGGCTCGGTGCTGGCCCGGCGGCCGTCGGCGAGGGTCTCGCCGGCGTGCAGGCTGATCGAGGCGACCGCGGTGAACACGCAGACCTTCGCCTGCCCGGTCTGGAACCGGAGCCGCTCGGCCTCGGGGTCGAACCGGCCGCGCCCGTAGATGGTGGCCACTTCGATGCCGGAGTCACGCAGCCGATCGGCGATCGGGTCGGCGGCGGTCGCGACGAACTCGACCGAGCACGCCACCTGTCGTTCCGCCTCGACCTGCTGGACGATCCAGGCGACCGTCGAGTCGACGCGGATCAAGCCGGCCTTCTGCCGCAAGCGCAGCAGCGCGGCACGGCCCTTCGCGACATTGCGGCCGCGTCGGGCGATGTCCATCTCACGACAGAACTCCCCCCACTCGGCCTCGTACGCAGTCCGCTCAACCGGCGTGAGCGCCACCGGCATGCCGGAGATCGGCACCGGCCCCCACGGCGCGGCGCGGTGCAGCATTGCCGGGGGCCGCTCCTCGTCGAGCCAGCCGCGCACCCGCTTGAGGTCCGCGGCGCGCCGCGCCGGATCGGGGGTCCACGTCGCGCCGTAGCGCCCCTGCTCCACCCCCACGCCGTGGCGCTCGAGCGCGGTGGCGAACGCGGCCCCTGGCTGCGTTGCCGAGGTCCACTCCTGCATCGGCTCGCCGAGCACCTGCGCATAGGCCGGAGCGAGGTATGGCAGTTCGAGCGGCGTGTGTCCGGGCGTCGCGGTCGTCGCGATGACGAACGGCGCCTTGTCGTGCGGCCGCCCGTGACCCGAGATCCGCGCCCAAAGCTTCCATCGCTTCGTCGTCGTACGTCGCAGCGCGTGGGCCTCGTCGGCGATGATCACATCCCACGTGTGGTCCTTGACCTTCTCCAGCCGGTCCCAGGTGATCACGACCCACTCCAGACCCCCGTCGCCCAGCGCCGTGATGGTGCGGCACCAGTGGCCGATCGTGATCGCGGCGGGTCGGTCGGCCACGACGAGCACCCGTCGCGCATCGCGGAGGTCGCCCACCGCCGTCGCCCGAGGACCGCGGCGATCGTCTTGCCTACGCCGGGCTCGTCGGCGAGCAGGAGCTGCCGCCCGCCCGCCGCGGCGCGCGCCGCGATCGCATCAGGGCGCTGGCTCGACCGACACGCGGCGAGTTGGTCACCCTCCGATCCGCACGAACCGCGGCTGAAACGGAACGGGGTCCGGCACGAACTTCGGTCCCGTTGTCGTGCTGTTCGCCTTCGGTTTGCGAGGGTCGCCTGAGTACCCGGACTCAGCCTCGGTTGAGTGCCGTGACGCTTATCGCCGTTCGTCGTCCGGTCCAAGGTTGCCACAACGCCCGAACATCGGGTCCAGGAGAGGGAACCACCACCATGAGTGTTCGACGCACCGCCTCTATCGCCGCAACTGCCGCGGCTGCCGTCACCGTCAGCGCGGCGATCGGCACCGGCCCAGCCATGGCCGAGACCCGTACCACCCACGACGCCCGTCATGACGTCGTACGACTCGCCGCCGACGGACCCTCCACAGCCGGCCACGTCGTCCACCAGCGCCGGTCGGGAGACGTGATCTCGATGCGTACGACGTACGGTCACGCAAGGGTCCGGGTGACGCTGCGCTACGCTACCCTTGCCCCGGTCACCAGCAAGAAGAGGCAGGTGGTGCACATCGTGACGCTTCGCACCGATACCGGCCATCGCTCGAATGTCAGCCTGGTCGTCAGCAGGAACCAATCGCAGGGTCAAAGGCTGTTCGAGCGCGACGACAGCATCTCGCGGTGTCGAGGGCTGCACACCCGAGTCGACTACCACCGCGACCGGGTGCGCTTCAGCATCCCCCGCGCGTGCCTGTCGAACCCGAGGTGGGTGCGCGTCGGCGGCGGCGGCGGCGTCTTGACGGACCGCTGGTTGTACGCCGACGACGTGTCCAGCAAGGGCACGGTGCAAGACGATCTGGTCCTCGGGCCGCGGGTCCACCGCGGCTGAAGAATGCCCCGCCGAGCTGCACCGTTGCAGGAGGGGGCCACGCAGAGGCACTTCGTGTGGCCCCCGGTGACGCCAGACCGACACGTCCGAGCATCAGTGCGCGGCCCTGTGCGTGACAGGCGAAGGCGGCAATATGACGCGAGTCCAACGGCCGGCGGACGACGGGACCAGCAAGTATGAGCGGACCTGCTGGAGCCGACCCACGTGCAGGACCAGACCACTCGATCGTCCCGTGCTTGATCGTCACGTGGCTGTGTGTGCCGGAGGTGGTTCTCCTCGGACGCCGAAGGCGCCCGGATGTCTCCCGCCGCCTACGCTGAGATCGTGTACCTGGAGAACGTCGTCGTCGACGCGACCGACCCACAGACACTCGGCCGGTTCTGGGAGACCGCGCTCGGCACCGAGACGCTCACCGACCAACCCGAGGGGTTCGAGACTCGGATGACGGTGCCGGACGGCCCGGTGATCGACCTGTGCTTCCAGCGGGTGCCGGAGTCACCCGTCGAGCCACAGAGACTCCACCTCGACCTCCGGGGTGCCGAGGAGCAGCAGGCGGTGGTCGAGCGTCTGCTCGCTCTGGGCGCCAGTCTCGCTGACATCGGCCAGCGTGAGGTGCCGTGGGTGGTGCTCGCCGACCCCGAGGGCAACCCGTTCTGCGTGATGGAGGACCGGACGGCGTACAGGGACGTCGGTCCCGTTGCGGCACTGCCCCTCGACGTGGCCGAGCCCGATCGCGACCGGGCCTTTTGGATGTGGCTCACCGGCTGGGTGCCGGTCGATGGGGGCGGGCTGCTCGCCCTCCGGCACCCGTCGCACCGCGGCCCTCTACTTGAGCTATGTCCCGAGGTGGCGCCCAAGGGGCCGGGCAAGAACCGGATGCATCTGGACCTCCGGCTCGAGCCGGGTGACAACGCCGACGCGGTGGTCCGCGAGATCGGCGCACGCGGCGGTCGCGAACTCCACTACGACTGGGGCGACCTGCCATGGCGGCACTTCGCGGACCCGTCCGGCAACGAGTTCTGCGTGCTGCCGTCCCGCTGACCCATCCCGTTGCGGGGCATCGCCCGCGGCGTCCGGTGGTGCCCCGGCCGGGGCCCGACCATTGCCCGGAAGGAGATCGTCCGAAAGGGGCCCTATGGTCGCAGCATGAGCGAGCCGGGATGGCGTGAGTTCGTTTGCCGCCGATGACATCGACGACTGGGTGGTTCTTCACGGAGGGCCGACGGCGGTGTTTCGAGTCGCGTCTCTGCTGGAGGCGGCGAGGCTGGCGGCCGCGGTGGCGGAGGTGCCGGGCCTCGAGCGTCTCGCGATGCTCACCGTCTCAGCTGACCTTCTCGCCGTGAAGCTGACCCGCGAGGAGTGGGGCACGGACGCCCGGCACATCGATGCGGCTCGGGCCATCTCGGCCCTTGCTCGCGCGCACGGCGCCAAGGCGGACCGGTCTGCCCTACAGGAGGTCCAGCTAGCGGTGGCCGCCCTGCCCGACGCGATCGACCTGGGCTTCTGGCGTGCCGTGCTCGGGTACGCGCCCCTGCACGAGGACAACTGCATCGATCCGCTCGGTCAAGGCTCGACCGTCTGGATGCAGGATCTCGATCCGGGCAAGTCCCTGCGCCACGCGATGCACGTCGACGTGTCGGTGGCGCAGGACCATGCCGAAGCACGGGTCCAGGCGGCCGTCTCCGCGGGCGGGCGAATCGTGGACGACTCTGAGGCGCCAGGCGCGTGGATCCTCGCGGATCGCTCGGCCAACAAGGTGTGCATCGCCGCCTGGCCAGACGGCGCGCCGACGTCCGAGTCGGATGGTGCACAAGAGGCCTGATCGAGGCCTCGAGAGGCATGATCCAACAGGCCCCGTCGGCCCCAAGCCTCCGACTGGCACGAGGCGACCCCACCGACCGGAAGCGCTGCGTTCAGGCAAGCGCTGTCGGAGTCGTGGCGGTCTACGGCAGCCGCGTGCCAAGCGCTCCGCGGGCAAGACACGGTCCACAGAACCCGCGTGCCTATCCGCACGCAAAGGGTGACCGGTGCGACATCCAGTTCCAGGCGGCCGTCAGTTGCGGCCGTGGCCCCGAATGTGAGGGGCGGAGTGCTCGGCTGCCCAGCGGAATTCGTTTGACGCGACACGAGCGCGCCGGAGAATGGCGATCATGGTGTGTGAGTTGATTGCCCTGACCTTCAGCTCGCCCGGCCCGGAGCGTCTCGCCGAGTTCTGGGGCGGTGTGCTCGGCCAGAACGTCACGATTGACCGGGGCGCACCGTCACTGTCGGCGATGACTGAGGTGGGGTTCAGTCTGCGATTCGTCGCCGGAGCCGGTGAGAAGAAGGGGCCCAACCAGATGCACCCCGACCTGAAACCGACCTCCACCCACGAGCAGGCGTCCGCGGTCCACCGAGCCCTTGAGCTGGGGGCACGGCACTTGGATGTGGGCCAGGGACCGGACGCTGAACATGTCGTCCTCGCCGATCCCGACGGTAACGAGCTGTGCATCCTTGAGCCTGGAGGTGGCTTCCTGGCTGGCTGCCCGTTCTTCAGCTCGTTGGCCGGTGACGGTCTCGCCGAGGTCGGCTACTTCTGGCGCGATGCGCTGGCCTGGAATCTCGTCTGGGACCAGGACGGTGAGACCGCGGTCCAGGCACCCGCCGGAGGCCCCAAGCTCACCTGGGGTGGCGAGCCGGTAGCGCCCAAGCTCGGCAGGAATCGGCTCCATCTCGACCTCACGCCCTCCGCCCCATCAACCATCGACGGCGAAGTCGAGCGCCTGTTGGCACTCGGGGCTACTCGCGTCGACGCTGGCTGCGCGGACGGCTTGGGCATGGCTGACCCCGGGGGCAACGAGTTCTGCGTGGTGGGGTGACGGCCCGACGTGCCAGGGCCAGCGCCTCGGACCTGCCCTGCGTCAACGCGCCGGTGTCCCGCGAGGGTGTCGGACACGGGGATGCCCCGCCCCGCATGGCGAACCGCGTGCGACAACGCATGCATGCCCGCGCAGCAGCGTCAGGACTGGACGCCGTCGCCCGGCTAATGGCCGATGTGCGCGAGTAAATGCTCGCCGAGCACGACGTCGTACGGTAGCCGTCCCAACTCCAGGGCGTCCGCCTCAAAGCCGTGGCGCCGGAGGACCGCAGCAAGGGACGCCCAGTGGTGTGCCTCCATGTCCTTCCGCGAGTGCCCATCGAACGGCTTGTCCGGGCCGACGACCATGCGGGCCGTGTCCGCGATCTCTTCGCCGAGGTCACCGCCCAGATGTTGGGCAGGCCCGAGGCACTCTAACCCCGGTCAGCCAGGAGCAGCACCCGGCCGCCGTCCATGACGACGGCCTCGTGGCGCGCCGATACCGACAGCTGCTGAGGGTTAGCGACAGGGTCATCGACCTCGACGTAAGTCACCAAGCGAGTCACGTGTACCACCTGCCCATCATGCCGCCCGTGTCCATGGCGCCCGACAGTTCCGCTGACCGATGGTGGTGCGGCAGAGGCTGCGCGGAATGGAACGCGCAGCCGCGTCACGTTCTCACGCACCTAGCGGCACCCCGCTGTCGTACATTGACCCCATGCTCAGCCTGCAACAGACATTGGCCTTCGCGGCTGTTGCCGCGATCATCATCGCCATTCCCGGGCCCAGTGTCGTGTTCGCCATCAGCCGGGCACTGGCGCACGGCCGTCGGACGGCTATGGCGAGCGTCGTCGGCAACGCCGTCGGTCTGCTGTTGCTCGTCGTCCTGGTCGCCGTCGGCCTGGGAGCCCTGGTTGCCCGATCCGAGATGCTGTTCTGGGTCATCAAGGCCCTGGGCGCCGGGTACCTGGTGTACCTCGGCATCCAGGCCATCCGTCACCGGCACGACTTCGGCGCCGACTCGCAGGGACCCGAGCCAACAACGATCTCCTGGAGCCAGTCTCTGCGCCAGGGGTTCGTCGTGGGTGTCTCGAACCCGAAGTCGTTCATTCTCGTCGCCGCTGTACTGCCCCAGTTCGTTGACCGGGGCGCGGGACAGTTCGGGCTGCAGGTGTTTCTACTCGGCGTCATCCTCGTGTCGATCGCCCTCGCGTCCGACACCGTGTGGGCTCTGCTCGCCGCCCGCCTCCGCACTTGGCTCAGCCGCTCCCCGCGACGCGGCAGGCTGCTCGGGACGGTCGGCGGTGTCTCGATGATCGGGCTCGGCGTCTCGGTCGCCTTCACCGGGAACCACTCCACGTAGCCGTCCCACGTCTCCCTGGTCACGTCAGCTCACCTGCCGAGCCCGCACGATCCTGCTGCTGTCATCCATGGGTACCGGCGGTCGGCCCTGGGCTTTTTGCCCGCCGCGACCAGGGATGCGTATCGGTCCAGCTTGGCTTGGTGGATGGCGATCTCCCGGGCCAGGTGCGCCGTAGCCTCAGCAAAATCGGTGTGGTCCCTCGGGGATGCGACCCACGACCGGCTGTCCGTCCTCTGAGCGGCGCCGACGCTCCAATGCAGTCGCCTCGCGCTCCATTTCTGCTTGAGTCCGCCGCTGATACTGAGCGGTGAGCTCCTCGGCTGCTTGCCGGATCCGTTCCCGCCGGCGGGTGCGGTCACTCGAGTCAGACGGGACACGGTCCGGCCGGCCATCCTGTCGACGCTCCAGGGCCGCGGCATCTTCGACGTGGTCTGCCCGGTCCGCGTCAGCGACGATGCCCGCGACGTGCTGGTCGAACCATTCCCGGCCACGGTTGACGTCGATCGAGGCGTTGACCCGGATCTTCGTGCCGTCGATCGCGACGGTGCCGAACCTTCCCAGCCCGGCCCGAGCCGCGATCATCAACACCTACGAGAACAAGCCGGTGAAAGTCTCGGCTGCCTCGGCGCGGAACCGGGCGATCGTGGCATGGTCCGGGCCGTCCTGGGCGCACAGCACCCGGAAAGCAACGTCGGTCAGGCACATGCGCTCGATCTGCCGCGATGACCGCACCCCCCGGTCGCCGCGTCGCCTCCAACCCCGTGGTGCCGAGCGCGTCGACGTTCTCCAGGACGAACCACACCAGGTGATCCGACGGGGGTCACTCGCGCATGTCGGCCGGCAACAGCATCGGTTGATCCCTGAGCACGGCACGGTACGACTTGGCCACGACCCATGATCGCGGACCCAGACAGGTCGCGGGGAGTGGACGGTGGCGTCGATGACCACTCCGACGCTGGGGATGTCTTCCCTCGAGCGGTGGAGTCGCGCGATGAGGGCACGTTCTGGCGGGCGCTCGTCAAGACGGTGGTGGAGGGTGTCGACCAGGGCCTGAGCGGCGAACGCCGTCGCCGCGATTCGACGCGCCCCCAGTCGCCTCACGAGCGGCCGACGCCGCGGCACGGGGCGCTGCAACGGAAAGCGGGTGCGCGGCACCGGGTTGTCGTGCGAAGGTCGTGCCTACGTTCCAACTCGGTCATCGGCGTCCGACCGAGCGGCCACAACTCAGGAGCAGACATGCGAGCAGCCACCACGCCCCGGACCTCTTTCCGTCCAGCCGTGGAGCTGCCTCGTGACCTCGACCCCGTCCACCCTCAACCTCGGCATCGTCGCCCATGTTGACGCCGGCAAGACCAGCCTGACCGAGCGTCTGCTGTTCGAGGCAGGCGCCATCGAGGCGCCCGGCAGCGTCGACGCCGGGACGACCCGCGCCGACTCGCTCGACCTCGAACGTCGTCGCGGCATCACCATCAGGGCCGCGGTGACGTCGTTCGCTCTCGACGACGTGGTTGTCAACCTCCTCGACACCCCCGGCCACCCCGACTTCGTCGCCGAGGTCGAGCGCTCGCTCGTCGTCCTCGACGCGGCCGTCCTCGTGCTGTCCTCGGTGGAGGGCGTCCAACCGCAGTCGGTGGTGATCTGGCGGGCGCTCCAACGGATCGGCGTGCCCACCATCCTGTTCGTGAACAAGGTTGACCGCTCCGGCGCCGACGTGGAGGGCGTCCTCGACCAGGTGCGTCGCCGTCTCACGCCGTCAGTCGCTCAACTGGCACGGGCGCACGGCACCGGCACTCGGGACGCCCGAGTGACCGCCGTACCGCTGACGCATGACGACGTGGTGACGGCGCTCGCCGAATGCGACGATCGGGTGCTTGACGACTGGGCCTCGGGCCGTCCGGTCAGCGTCCCCGTGGCCCGCACGGCCCTGCGCCGCGGGCTGCGGACCGGAGCGCTCACCCCGGCGCTGTGCGGCTCGGCTATCACCGGCGCCGGACTCCCGCTGCTCTCCGACGCCCTGGTCACGCTGGTCCCACGGCCCTCGCCGCCATCAGGCGAGCGAGCCGCCACGGTCTTCGCTGTCGACCGCGACGAGCGCGGACGTCGGGCGTGGGTGCGGGTGTGGTCGGGAGAGATGCGAATCCGCGACCGGTTGGCCTTCGGAGCCGCAGAGCCGGCCCGGGTGACCGAGGTGGCGGTGTTGACACCGGTGGGTCTGCGCCCAGGCGTCGCAAGCGCGGGTCAGATCGCGATAGTCCGGGGCCCGTCCCCCCGGATTGGCGACCTCGTCGGCTCGCCGCCGTTGCGCCGTGTGCACCGGTTCACCCCGGCTTCGCTGCAGGCCCTCGTCGAGCCAGTCGACCCGACCCGTCGCACGGCGCTCTTCGCGGGCCTGGCAGAGCTCGCCGACGAGGACCCACTCATCGACCTGCGGCTCGACGAGGTGGACGGTGAGGCGGCCGTAAGCCTTCACGGCGAGGTGCAGAAGGAGGTGCTTGCCGCCCTGCTCGAGGAGCGCTACGGCGTCGCCGTGCGTTTCCTCGAAACCTCAACGGTGTGCCTTGAGCGGGTGGTCGGGGTCGGCGAGTCGGCAGACCGCATCGGAACCTGTGGCAACCCCTACCTCGCCGGGCTCGGGCTGCGGGTCGAGGCGGCGCCAGTGGGGCACGGCGTGGCGTTCTCCCCCGGCGTCGAACGCGGCAACCTGCCGCCGGCGTTCGTCGCGGCGACCGAGGAGGGCGTGCGCGCTGGGTTGCAGCAGGGGCCGCACGGTTGGGAGGTCACCGACTGCGTGGTCACGATGACGGCCTCGGCCTACTACCCGCGGCAGAGTCGGCCCCACCAGAAGTTCGACAAGTCGATGTCGACGGTCGCTGCCGACTTCCGCCACCTCGCGCCGGTGGTGCTTGCGGCGGCGCTCCACGAGGCGAGCACGCGCGTGTGCCGCCCAGTCGACCAGTTCGAGCTCGACCTGCCCGCGCCTGCCTACTCGGTGGTCGCCGCGCTGCTGGGCCGGCTCGGGGCCGCCCTGCTGGAGACGTCAACCGACGGTGGCCACACGAGCCTGGTCGGGCACCTGCCCTCGGAGGTTGTACCCGACGTCGCATCGAGGCTGCCCGACCTCACCGGCGGCGAGGGCGTGCTGGTGACTTCGCTGGACCACCACGCCCCCGTACGCGGCCGGCCGCCGCGACGGCGCCGGCACGGACCCAACCCCCTCGACCGAGCGGCGTGGTTCCGCGACGTCCCGAGGTGACGGCCGGGTCAGAACCACCCCAGACAGTCCCAAGCAGGCCTCGTCCGCTTCCCGAAGCGGGTCCACGACCCGCGAATCCACCCCGACCCCACTCGCGTCCGCGCGTGCATGTCATGCGAATCCTCCGCGCCGGTCCGGAGATGCCCCCTTCCACCGCCAGAAGGACGCCTTTCCCGACGCGTGGAGAGCGCCGATGAGTCGACTCATGCGTCGCCAGCGGCGAGGTGGCGTCCGTCTCGGCGGAGTGGATGGTTCTCCGGGATCTCGACAAGGACGATGCGCACTCCGTCCGGGTCTGCGATCCACATCTCCTCCAGGCCCCACACCTCGCGTTGCGGCTCCCTCAGGACCATCACGCCCGCCTTCACCAGGCGCCGGTGCTCGGCCCCAACGTCCCGGACTTGGATCCACAGCCCGACGGCATCTCCGGGTGGGCCCGTCGCCTGACCGCTGACCTCGAGCAGACCGTTGCCTAGGAAGAACACGAGGCCGGGTACGTCTTCACCGCCGAACTCCCGGTAGACCGCCAAGCCCAACGTGTCACGGTAGAACCGGTGACTCCGGCCGAGGTCGATGGGACGCAGCAGGATTCGGCTTCCGAGGACCTCCATACCGCCATGCTCTACCTCTGGCTAAGAGCACGGCGTCTTGAGTCGAGACCCGCCGCGAAGAGCGGTCTTGCGGCCCGGCTCGGCATGGCCCTCAAAGACGGTTGCGCCCGCTCCGGGGTGCGTCCTTTTCGACGCGAGTCCATCGCCCGCATCGGGGCTACCGTCGTTTGCAGGTGGCCTCGCCGTGGGCGGCGGCCCGCGACCGGGGTGTGTTCGCCAGGCCGCCGGAGGCCAGCAATGACCAGCATGTCCAATCCGATCCTTCTGCCGTTTCAGCCCGACGCGATGACACCGGCGCAGCTCACCGCGGTTGTCCTGCCTGGCCCGCTACACCGGGCACACCCACGCCCCGTATGCCTATCAGCTGCGCCACTGGTTCACCTGGTGCGAGACCAACGCCTGGATCCTCTGCTGGGCATCCAGCGTGCGCACCTCGAGCTCTACATCCGCCACCTCGGCGAGAGCGGACTGCGGGTGTCCTCGGTCAACAGGACTGGCATGGCTGCGACGAGGTGACGCTATTTCCATCTGAACAGCGGTACCGTCTCGCCGCCCGCGTACGGACCGACGGCGGTTGCCGCGAACTTGAGCCAGAGTTGTCGGCATGTTCCCGCCCAAAGGTGAGTCCAGGGACGTGGTGTACGACGGGCCCGCTGTGAGCGTGGCGTTCTGACACCAGGACGGCCACCGCGTGATCCTTCAGAAGACCTGCGAAAGCACGACTGGAGGAGTCACCACGATGACCGTCGACCCCAACTCTATCGACCTGCCCGCGTTCATGGCCGAGCACCTGCAGCGCGCCGAGCCCGACCTGCTCCGATCAATGCTGTCCACGTTCGTGCAGGCTCTGATGTCGGCCCAGGCCGACGCGATCTGCGGCGCCGGTTACGGCGAGCGGTCGCCGGAGCGGACCAACTCCCGCAACGGCTACCGGACCCGCGACTTCGACACCCGCATCGGCACCATGGAGGTCGCGATCCCCAAGCTGCGCGAGGGCTCCTACTTCCTCGACTGGCTGCTGCAGCGCCGGCGGCGAGCCGAGCGGGCACTGACCACGGTGGTCGCGACCTGCTACCTGCTCGGGGTCTCCACACGTCGGATGGAGAAGCTGGTCGAAACGTTGGGCCGAGTCAGCCACCTGCTTGTATGGAGCCAGTTCTTCGAAATCGCTGGGTGTAGCCGCGACCCGACGCGCGCTGGCGTTCCGTCCCGTGGCGTGTGAGTACGGCGTGGGGGCGCGGCACGCCCCGGAGTGCCGGTGGGGCCTGGTCGCTTGACCAGGCCCCACGCACTGCCAGAAGCGCTCCTTGGTTGGGGCTCTTCGTGAGGGACCCTTGTCACGGAACCGCCGTCATCTCGGTGACGTGGAGCTGGTCGGTGCGGCCCAGGAGGGCCCAGCTGACGTTGTTCGTGGAGGGTGAGCGCACCCAGAGGTTGTCGTCGGAGGTCGTCGCCCACAGGCGCCCGTCGATCGTCGCCAGTGCCGTGACGTTGTTGGCGTGACCGGTGGCGATCCAGGTGCTGGTCCCGGCGGGGCGTCTCCACAGTCTGTCGGTGGTGGTGGTCGCCCAGATGGTCCCGTTGAGGACGGTCATGGCCGTGACGGTCTCGCCCGGTCCGGGACCGAGGTCGATCCACGCCTTCTGGCTGCTCAGCGGATTGAGCATCTGGATGCTGCCTTGATCGGTCAACGCGAACAGGTTGGTGGTGTCGGCTGCGAGGGCGGTGACGGGCCGGTCGGTGATCCCGACCGGTTGCCACACCGTGTCGCTGTTGTTCGGCATCCTGAACCAGAGCCGGTTGTCGGACGTGGTCGCCCAGAGGAGACCTCCGAGATGGGCCACGCCGGTGACACCGTAGGCATGGCCGACGTCTCGCCACGCGCTGGCATCGAAGTCGGGCGCTCGCACTGCGAGGCGGCTGGTGCTGGTGACCGCGACGAGCCGGTGGGAGATCAGTGGTGAGGGGACCGTGGCCGGCAGTGGGGGCGAGCCTGCGGCTGCCGGTGCGGCACCGGCGGGAGCCGGGCTCATCAGCCCGGCCACGGCGGTGGCCAGGACCAGGAGCCCGACCCACCGACGCGTGGGGGGATGGGTCCTGTCGGGGGTGCAATTGCGGGTCATCGGTTCTCCTGCTTTCTCGTCGTGACGGTGGGGAGGTGGGGTGGGACGCTCAGGGCGTCCGGCAGGTCGCGCAGGGCCTCCATGAACGGGACGGCTTCAGCCGTCTCGACGTGGCAGTCCCACTGGACGTGGCAACCGACGGTGCGCAGCGTGATCAGGAGGAAGGGGCAGCAGGCGCCTTCCAACTTGACGAGCTCGCTGAGCAGCGCCAGGTCGGCGGTGTCTGCTGCGAACACAAACCGGAACCCGCCCGGGCGGTCCTCGCGACCGACCAGCGCGGCGAAGACTCGGCGATAGGCGGAGAGGCGTTGCTCGGGCGTGTCCGGCGCCCCCCGCAGATCGCAGACGAGGGGCTGTAGGAGTGACATCGGGAACCTCCTGATGTGCGTGGCGGTGGGTGTCCCGACACCGTAAACTCTGGACCATGGTCCAGAGTCAAGAGTCAGCGTCCACGAGAGATTCGCGGCTGAAGATCGGCCAGGTGGCCGACCGGGCGGGGGTAAGCGTCGACACGGTCCGTCTCTACGAGCGTCGGGGAATCCTTCTCACCCCGGCACGCACGGCCTCGGGGTATCGGCTGTACGCGCACTCGGCGGTCGACCGGATCGTGCTGACGCGGAACCTGCGCGACCTCGGGATGACGCTGGCGGAGATCGCCGCCGCCCTCGGCGGGTTCGTCGCCGGCGGTGACTGCTCCACGCAGCGGTGGCGGCTCGAGCGGGTGCGCGACCGGATCCAGGAGAGGCTGACCCAGCTTGACGAGACACGTCAAGAGCTGGACCGCGTCATCTCCTCGTGCCAGCGGGGTGCCTGTCACATTCACGTGGCCGACGACGCCGACTCCGGTCCGACGATCAAGGACGTCTCGACCGTCGGCCCGTCCTGATGATCGCCGGTGAGGGTGCCCGGCAGCGCGTTCAGGCCTCGACCTGGTCGTAGCAGAGGCCGGCGCCCTGCTTGGCGTAGCCATGGACCTGCGACCACTGTCGTCGACGTCGCCCAACGCATACCCACTTGCTGAACCGCCCCGGTGAGGCGTCGCAGCGATGAAGAACATGCTGGTCACCTTGGTCAAGGTGCGGAGGAACCTTGAGGCAACCGCGTCGAGCTGGCGGATGTGCCCAGCTGAACTCCCCAGGAACGAGTCCAGCGTCGAGGGAGCGTAGATCCCAGCGAAAAGGCTTTCCCTCCCGCGTTCAGCGTGGTCTGCTCCAGCACCGTCGATGCGAGCTCGGGCGGGGAGGGCGGGTTCCGGACAACCGCGCTGCGCAACAGTTCGCGACGGAACACCCCGATGCCAGCGTCCCGTGAAGCCAGCGCACCCGACGACGTCCAAAAGACCCGGCTGTTGCAGGTGTGCCAAGGCGCGACCTTCGGACTTGGGTCGAGTGTCGGTGAGTTTCACCGAGACGAATCTGGTGCCAAACGCGGGGCTGCTGCCGGCAGCAGCGCTGGCGCAGCGGATCGGCGTGGGTGACGGCGCTCATCTGAATCTCCCCAGTTCTGCTCACTGAAATTCCCCACCCGTGTGGCACCGCCGAATGCAGGCGGGCCCCTTCGACAGTGGCGGTCTCTGACCACCAGCCACTACTCGAAGGAGCCTTTGCTGCTGATGCTGACACGGACATCGACGCGCACGCACTACGACGGCAGGGATGGACGATCAGCGCGATCGCCAAGCACCTGGGTCGTGACCGCAAGACCATCCGCGCCTACCTGGCCGACGAGCGCGTCGCTGGGGAGCGAAAACCGGCCGGGCCGGACCCGTTCGAGTCGTACGTCGACTACGTCCGAGCGCGGTTGACGGAGGACCCGCACCTGTGGGCGGTGACGTTGTTCGACGAGGTCGTCGAGCTCGGTTACGACCGGTCCTACCAGACCTTCACCCGGCAGATCCGCGACCGGGAGCTGCGGCCGCACTGCGAGCCCTGCGCCGGCACGAAGGGCCGCGCCTCGGCGGTGATCGAGCACCCGCCGGGTGAGGAGACCCAGTGGGACTGGCTCGAGCTGCCCGACCCACCCGAGCATTGGGGGTGGGGGTCGACCGCGCACCTGCTGGTCGGGTCCCTGGCGCACTCCAGCAAGTGGCGGGCGGTGCTGGCGCCGAGTGAGGACCAGGCCCAGCTGATCGCGGGCCTCGACACGGTTGCCCGCAAGCTCGGCGGGCTTACCGAGGCCTGGCGATTCGACCGGATGGCCACGGTCTGCCACCCCGCCTCGGGGAAGGTCACCGCGTCGTTCGCGGCGGTGGCCAAGCACTACGGCGTCTCGGTGAAGATCTGCCCGCCTCGCCGCGGGACCGCAAGGGGGTGGTGGAGAAGGCCAACCACACCGCGGCGCAACGTTGCTGGCGGACCCTGCCCGACGACGCCACCATCGAGCAGGCCCAGGCGGTGTTCGACAGGTTCGCCGAGCTCCGCGGCGACACCCGGCTGCGTCCGGTCAAGGGCGCAGGTGGGAAGGCATCGGTCGCGACCGTGGCCAAGGCCGAGCCGCTCGCCCCGGTCCCGACGACGCCGTTCCCAGCCACGATCACCGAGCAGCGGGTGGTCTGTGCCCAGGCGCTGGTCGCCTGGCGCGGCAACTTCTACTCCGTCCCACCCGAGCTCGCCCGCGCCCAGGTGAACGTGTCGCAACGGCTCGGGTCCGGCGTCGTGGAGATCGCCACCGCCAGCGGCATCGTCATCGCCCGCCACCAGGCCGAGCCCGACAGCGCCGGAGTGATGGTCCGCGACCACGGCCACGTCGTCGCTCTGGAGCGGCTCGTGCTGGCCGGCCACGACACCCGGACCCCGCACCGCAGCAAGGAACGCATCCCACCCGGCACCGAGGCCCTCGCCGCGGCCGAGGTCCTGCGAGCCCGACACCGAGCCGCCGACCCCGAAGTCGTGGTCGACCTGACCGAGTACGCCCAAGCAGCCGAAGGAAGGAACACGCTGCCATGACCACCACCCCCACCCCGATGACCGCCCCGACGACGGCCACGCAGGCGAGCGTCTACCAGCGGCTCCGCGGCCACCTCGCCACCCTAAAGCTCACCGCAGCCGCCGAGCACCTCCCCTCGGTGCTCGCCGAAGCAGAGGCTCAGGGCTGGTCGATGACCGCCACCTTGGAGCACCTGCTGGGCCGTGAGGTCGAGGCCACCAAGGCCCGCAAGCTGGCCGGGCGGCTGCGGTTCGCCTCGTTGCCGACACCAGCCACCTTGGCGGATTTCGACTTCGACGCCGCCCCCGGCATCGACCCCAAGCTCATCAACGAGCTCGCGACCTGCCGCTACCTCGAGACCGCCACCAACGGCCTGCTCATCGGGCCCCCAGGCGTCGGGAAGACCCATCTCGCCGTCGGATTGGGACGCGCCGCAGCCAAGGCCGGCTACCGCACCTACTTCACCACCGCCGCCGACCTCGCCGCCCGCTGCCACCGCGCCGCGACCGAAGGCAGATGGGCCACCACCATGCGGTTCTCCGCCGGACCCACGCTCCTCGTCATTGACGAGCTTGGCTACTTACCGCTTCCCGGCGAGGCCGCCCCGCGGTTCCAGGTCGTCTCCCAGCGCTATCTCAAGACCAGCATCGTGCTCACCACCAACCGAGGCGTCGCCTCATGGGGTGAAGTCCTCGGCGACACCACCATCGCCGCCATGCTCGACCGACTCCTCCACCGCTCGGTCGTGCTCAACCTCGACGGCGAGTCCTACAGACTCCGCGACCACCACGCCCGCGCAGACACCCTCCGACAAGCAGCCACCGGCACCCGCCGACCGCTACAGTGACCACGCCCGCGGGTGGGGAATTACGATGAGCATCACTGGGGAATTCCGGCGAGCGCCGTCAACGCCGGGCCTTCACCGTCCCCGGACGCCTGGCCACCAGCGGACGACACCGACATCTACGACTACCCGCCGCCTGGCCCTGGGCAGCGCCCATCGAGCAGGCCCTCGCCAGGGTCAAACCCCATTGCGCTGCTGAGCGCGAGCCCCTATCTCGACCACCAGGACCTTCGGAGAAGCCGGCAGATCGGCAGGACCGGCCTGCCCGCCCAAGCAACACCGACACCTACCCCGACCACACCAATCAGCACGACATCGCGGCCGCGGACCGTGGATCCGGGCTTAGTCGAGTGTCGAGAGTCGATCCCGGGTCATGTCCGCGCACCAGCCGTAGCCTCCGCTCTCCGCAGCCGAGATGGCTTGCCGGAAGACGATGATTGCGTCCCGGCTGCGATTCTGCGCCTGCAGAACCTCACCCAGCCGATGGAGGAGCCGCCAGCGGTCCTGGTGGTCTCGGTTCTGTGGAGCGAATTCGCTCGCGTGCACGAGAAGGCTCTCTGCCTGCACGAGGTCCCCAAGGTCGTGCAACGTAGCCCCCAGGACAGTGAGAGCCCGGATCATCTCGCTCTCGGCACCTGCCGCCTTCCCCAACTGGAAGGCCTCGCTGCCTGCGGCCATAACGGCGTCGGGGTCGCTCCCCGCGCGAAGGTTCCATGCGCGCATGGTCATCAGCCTCGAAAGGGCACGACCGTTATATGGCGAACCGCGCAGCAACAGTTCGTGGTCGATGAGGCGCTCCGCTTGGGCTAGGTTGCCGGCATGGGTGAGCATGCGCGCTCGTTCTGCGACGAGTGTGGCGTGTAGGCAAACGAGTTCTGGGTCGTCATGCCATGGGGAGCGCACCCGCTCTTCAAAGAGGACATAGATTTCGGTCAGCGAGTCAAACGCGATGTCTGGCTTGCCGAACATGGCCAGCAGGTCGGCGTGAGCCAAGATGAGGTCGACCGCCCGCGCGACGTCAGGCACGTTGAGGGATAGCCGCGCCGCGATCCCGTAGTACAGAGCCGCCACGTCGCTGCGATTCCGTGCCCGATGGTGGAACGCGAGACTCTCGTACTCGCGGAGCATCGGTGTCGGATCGATGCACGCCAACGCGTGACGGTCTAGGGACGCTGCGTGGCGCTCGTTGTCGGGAAGCTGAACAATCGCGATGATCCGGTCCACCAGGTCGCGAAAGACGAAGGCGCTCAAAGGTGTCTCTTGATCCAGGTCACCCACCCAGAGGACGCGTGGAAACATCAGGAGGACGGGGTCGAAAATCGTCTCGCTGGTATCCGGAATCTCCTCGCCCTTCAGTATCGCCACTGAGCGATCCTCCGGCCCACCGAAATCCTCACCGCTGACAAGGACGACAGTTCGGTCGGCGCGGCCCAGCCGGACCAGTGCCCCAAGCTCCAACGCGAGGCCAGGGGTGATGACAGGCGCGAGAACCACGATGAGGTCAGCGCGGACGATGATCTGACTCACTGCTTGCTCCCACTGGTCCACATCGAGAAGCAGCGAGGGCCACTGGACAGTGGAGTCCATGGACCCCTGCGAGGCGTACAGCAGAGGACTATGAGGATGATCGTGGAGCTGCACGTCAAGGACTCCGACGCCTGCGGATTCGAAGGCCTCGAACGCAATGTTCCCGAACAGCCGACCCGTGCCGTCACCGAATAACTGCGCCACCTCGTAGGTCCTGAGCAACAAGACGAAGGGCGCGGCGTCTCGTTCATACTGCTCGAGCACCGCCACCCCGCGCCGGTGCAGTGTCCTGCGCGGTTCGGGCAACAAGTCCTCAACTTGGGCCAGGTCGAAGATCCCCTGAATCTCCATCCAGGCAAGTCTCGTCGTCCTCGTGCGTGCGCGCAACGTCCGCGCCGGGAGGCTCTCACTAACAGAACCGTAGGGCAACCTCGTCGACGGTCGTTCGTTTCGTGACCCGATGGGGTGATCGGCCCGCTCTGTATGGTCGAGGTCGCGCCGACCCCAAGGGCGAGTGCCGCGGCGATGTGCGCCATTCCGGCCGCCCTTCGCCTCGATACAAGATGACTCCAGGGAGCGGCTCGCGCGCCCGGGGCACCGGGCGAGCCGAGGCACTCAGCACCCCCGGGGGCCGCGGTGGACGAATACCGAGCACAGACCGGATCCGGCGACCGCGCAAGGCGAGAAGGACGAGACGTCCTCCATGGCGCTGGCGGCCTACTCTGCGAAGCAGCAGGCGGCGCCCGCTGCAGGCAGAGCCCCGTCACCGCCCGGTGCCGCCGCCGCCAGCGGTGGCCCTGATCTCGAGCAGGTGATTGGCGACCCGTCCGAATGCCACGAGCGGCTGGGCCAGCCGGCTCGCGGCGTGCGCTGCAAGGCACTTCAGCGGGGGCGGCTGCGTCGACCGGGAGCCGTCCACTGCGAGGGTCGCCTGAAGGTACCGGCGGATCACTCTCTTAACTTGCCGACCCTGGGGTGGGAGAATCGGTTGCGCGTGTCCCGCCGACTCGCTGTTCCACCGATCTCCACGGCAGTGGGAGGTGCGCATGAGGCCCGTGAAGCCCGAGCGTTCGCAGCGGCACGTCGCGCAGGCCGCGTCGGAGCGCCAGCGCGTTCCGCATCCGTCCCCGCGCTCGGCGACGACCGGCGTGTCGTCGATGCTGGAGCTGCAGCGCACGGTCGGCAACCAGGCGGTCATCCAGCTCCTGGGCAGACCGCCGCACCCATCGGTCCAGACGTCGGCGCTCAACTCGCCGGCCGAACGCGACGCGGCCCACTTCGCGGAGACTCGTAGGCGACCCTCGTCGACCAGACGCGCGGCCGAGGAAGCCCGGACGGCGGTGGACGGCAGCTCGGGCGCGCCCCTGGACCCGTCGCTCAGGTTCGGCTTCGAACGACAGCTGGGGGCCGACCTGTCGCGGGTGCGGATCCACGACGACCCGGCGGCACACCGGTTCATGGCGCGCGCCGGTGCCCAGGCGGCGACCCTCGGCTCGCGCATCTACTTCAGTGAGGGCCGCTGGGCCCCTGGCAGCGAGGGCGGCCGACGACTCCTCGCGCACGAGCTGGTCCACACGCTGCAGGACGACCAGGGAACGCTGCACCGCACCCCGGATTCGGAGGCGCGACTGCGGGTGATCGAGCAGCAGCTGCCCAGCATGGTCATCACCGACGAGCACCGGGCCGCGCTCGAACGCGAGCGCGCCGAGCTGTTGCGTCGAGGCAACCAGACGGCTGCCGCCACGCCGCTCGCTGCGACGGCGGGGTCGGCCTGGTCGTCGGCATCCGCGCTGCCGCAACCGCTCGACACGGTCTCGATGGGTGTAGCTGAGTTCGAGGCCCTCACCGGCATGTCGGCCGCCCTGCTGGCGGAGGCCCCGGCGCACCTGGTCGGCACGGACGGCGGTCTCCCCCGGCATGGCCGGGTGGTGCGGCCGCCAGCGTCGGAGAATCGGCGCTCTTCATGCCGCAGCCCAGCTGGTACTACCGGGTGCTGCAGCCGCACGACCCGGCGGCCGCCCAGATCCTGCAGGGCGCCTCACTTCTGCCGCGGGCGCCCGACCTCGGGTTCACCTTCCAGCCGGAGCTGAACCCGGCGGAGATGACGTTTCGGCACATGCGGCCGGGCGGCAACGTCCCACGGCTCGGGACCGACCGGATCTCCACAGCGGCGGACCTGGAGGCGTTCCGCACCATCCTGCGCGAGCGGGGAACCGGCGAGCTCGTGCGGGTTGACGTCGAGGCCGCCCGCCGGCTGGGGGCACAATTCTTGGGGTCCGGCGACATCATGGCGCACCTCGACGAGATCGGTGCCCAGATCACGCGGGAGCTCGAGGCCGCCCGGCTCGCGAACCGCGGCGTCAACGCGATCCGCCGGCTCGAGGGGCGGATGCGTGCGCTGGAAGCGGCGCGCTCGTACGCCCGGACCTTCGCCGAGGGTCACGGCGTGGGTTCGATCCCTGGCCGGGCGGTGACGCGGGTCCCGGGCAGGACCCTCAGCGGCGCCGTCGCCGGCGAGGCGGCACTGACCACCGGGATGCGCGCGTTCCGCTTCGGAGGTCGCGTGCTCATCGTCGTGGGGGTGGGCATGTCCGTCGAGCGGGTCCGCTCCGCACCACCCGGACAGGGGCTGCGGGTCGCGACGCAGGAGGCCGGCGGCTGGGCCTTCTCCATTCCCGCGGCCGCGCTCGGCGCCAAGGCCGGGGCTGCGGCGGGAGCCGCGTTTGGGATCGAAGTGGGCCGGGAGCGGTCGTCACCGCGGCGCTCGGCGCGATGATCGGCGGGGCGATCGGCTTCTTCGGCGGGCGGAGGCGGCCGACGCGATCTACGACGCGGCCGAGACGACGTCGAGACCTGTCATCGAGAAGGCGAACGAGCTGGGGCGGTACATGGAGCGCAACATTTACCAGCTCTACGGCGTTCCCTGGCCATGACTGGCCCGAGCCCGTCGTTGGAGTCCGTCTGGAGGCAGGCGGCGCTGGCCACCCTGCAGGGCGGCCGCCGCGTCGATCCGCCGACGGAGTCGTTGCTACGATCGACCGAGCCCGACGCGGCCTGGCCGGTATCGCGGGCTGGCCGCTGACTGGCTCGACGACCGCATCAGCCGGCTGTCGACTGCCACCACCTGGCCATCGTGCTTGGCGACGTCACATGGCTCCGCCGCCTGCACGAGGCATGGTCCGTCGCACCGCGCGACATCGACCAGCTGCGAGTGCTGCGGGCGACCGGCGAGATCGGGCTCGGCCTCGGCGCCGACGGTGATCGGCCCCACGGCTGGAGCGCGGAGGAGATCTACGACCTGGTGGCCGAGGGCTTCCTGCTGCCGCAGGCGCTGTCCGAGCGCGCCTCTATGGCGCTCGCGCGCGGTGACCTCGACGAGGCGCGGACGGCAGTCCAGGACGCCATCCGCGCCCGCGCCCGGGACCGCCGACCCGACGCCGGCGCCCCCGGCATGGTGCTGGACGTGGAGCTGCGTGTGCTCCGGTCCCTGTCACGGCAGCCGGCGGGATGAGGACGGTCGGGTCCATGTTCCCTGAGTGATCACTGCGGGGTCCGCCCGGAAGGATCGCGATCTGGCACGGCGATCGAACTGAACGCGCTGTGGGTGTGTCATTCCACCGCCTAGGTACTCACTCTTCGGTCGTAAGGCTCCGCGTGCTAAAGGGTCAGCGCCGGGTCAAGATCGGCGTATCGGTGGAACCAGGGCTGCGCCTGTTCCAGTTGGGCGGCGAGCCGCAGCAGGAGGCTGTCCGAGGCCAGGGGGCCGACCAACTGCACGCCCAAGGGCAGACCGGTGGCGGTCCAGTGCAGGGGCACGGAGACGGCAGGGTGGCTGGTGAGGTTGGCCAGCTGGGTGTAGGGCACCCAGCCCAGGTTCTCGGTGACGAGCTGGTCCAGGATGCCAGTCGCGTTGAGGATCTTGCCGGCGTGCACTTTGGCGATGATCCGCGAGGCCCGCTGCAGCAGCGGTGGGGTGTCGAGAGAGCCGACCTCAAGCGGCGGCTTGGCCAACGTCGGGGTGAGCAGCAGGTCGTAGCGCTGATGGAAATCGTCGAGCGCATGGATGTGCCGGTCGACGTTCTCCAGGGCGGCGAACAGAGTCCAGACGCCGGCGGCCTGACCGATCTCGGCCGCCGCGAGCGAGTCGGCAGCGAATGCGCTGTCGGGCGAGCCGAGTCGGTGCTTGATC
>CAWARV010000004.1:0-88686 GCA_963784625.1 uncultured Actinomycetota bacterium | reverse complement strand
CCTCGCCGTCCTCGACATCGCGGGCCCAGATCACCACCAGGTCGGCGAACGAGGCGTTGCCGATCCACTTCTTCTCACCGTCCAGCACCCAGGCGTCGCCGTCGCGGCGCGCGGTGGTGGCCAGTCCGCCCGCGATCCCGGACCCCTGGTCGGGCTCGGTGAGGCCGAAGGCGCCGATCAGCTCCATCCGCGCCATCGCCGGCAGCCAGCGCTCCTGCTGCTCCTCGGACCCGCACAGCTGGACCGACCCCATCGCCAACCCGCCGTGCACCCCCATGAAGGTCTGCATGGAGGCATCCACCCGGGCCGTCTCCATGGCGGTCATCCCGTCCAGCAGGCTGCTGCGGCCGGGGCAGCCCGGCCCGTCATACTGGAGGCCGGCGATGCCCAGCGCCGCCAGCCCGGGCAGCAGCTCGTGCGGGAACTCGGCGCGCGTCCAGTAGTCGTTGATCACCGGCTCGACCTCGGTGAGCATGAACCTGCGGGTCCGGTCCAGCAGCTTGCGGTCCTGGTCGTCGAGCAGCAGCTCGAACCCGAGGAAGTCCGAGTCGGCGGTGTCGGCGAGGGGCAGGTCGTCGCTCATGCGTCGGCTCCCTGGGGTCGGGGATGGTCGGAACGGGTCTCGCTGAGGAAGCGCTCGATCACCGCCGCGAGCTCGTCGCTCTCGGTGAGGATGCCCAGGTGGCCGCCGCGGTAGACGTGCAGCTCGGCGCGGGGGATCAGGCGGGCGAGCACGCGGGCGTTGACGAGCGGGATGATCGGGTCGTCGTCGCCGCCGAGCACCAGGGTCGGCTGGCGGAGCAGCGGCAGGAACGGCAGGCTCGACCAGCCGGTGCAGGCGGCCAGCTGGTAGTAGTAGCCGCGCCGCGGCCCCGACCGGGTGGTGGCGTGCAGCAGGCCGGCGGCGCGGTCGGGGTCGGTGCGCAGGCTGCCGCCGTAGATCTGCCCGGCGATGCGTCGCGCGTACGCGGGGTCCCGGTGCCGCCTGGGGGTGAGCATCCGGCCCAGGACGGCCGGATGGGCCGGGACCATCAGGGACCCGGTGCCGGTGGCGGCGAGCACCACCCGCCGCACCCGCCGGGGGCACTGCACCGCCAGCTGCTGGGCGAGACCGCCGCCCCAGGAGAGTCCCAGCACGTCGAACTCGCGGTGTCCCAGCCGGGCCAGCAGCGCGGTCACCCAGGACGCGAGGGCCGCCAGCGAGTAGGGGAACGGCGGCACCGGCGACCCGCCCACCCCCGGTACGTCGAAGCGGATCACGCCTCGCTCGGGGTGCAGCGCGTCGACCAGCGGCTGCAGCGCCTCCAGGCTGGCGCCGATGCCGTTGCACAGCAGCAGCGGCGGCTCGTCGGCGAACCGCCCGCGTCCGGGCCGCACGGAGACCCGGACCTGGACGCCCCGCACCGCGAGGGTGCGGAGCCGGTCACGGCTAACGGTCGAGGACATAGGTGCCCGGTGCCTCGCAGACCGGAGGGTGTGCCGCGGACCCGAGCCGGCGCGGCTTGTTGCGCTCGGGACCGCTGCGGTCAGCGAGCCAGCCGACGTAGTCGTCCCACCAGGTGCCCCTGATCTTGGTGGCCCCCGAGAGCCACTCCGCAGCGGTCGGCGGGTTGTCGGTCGCGGTCTGGAAGCTCGCCTTCGGGTTGCCCGGCGGGTTGACCATCGAGGCGATGTGCCCGCTGGTGGACAGCACGAACTTCGTGGTGCCTCCGAGCAGCTGGGTGGTGCGGTAGCAGGCCTCCCAGGTGCAGAGGTGGTCGGCGATCCCGGCCACGACGTACGCGTCGGTGTCCACCTTGCCGAGGTCGAGGCTGCTGCCGAGCAGGCTCGCCTCCCCGGGGCGGGTGAGGCCGTTGGTGACCGCCAGCTCGATGAAGTCCCGGTGCATGGCGGCCGTCATCCGGACCGGGTCGGCGTTCCAGTACAGGATGTCGAAGGCCTTGGGGGCGTGGCCCAGCAGGTAGTTGTTGACCCAGTAGTTCCAGATCAGGTCGTTCGGACGCAGCCACGCGAACACCTCGGCGAGGCTGCGGCCGTCGAGGTAGCCGCGCTCCTGGGACGCCTTCACGGCTGCGGCGGCCGCCTTGCGGGACAGCAGCGCGCTCGGCAGCCCGGCCTGCTCCTGGTCGAGCACCGTCACCGCGAGGCTGAACGCCGCCACCCGGTCGAGGGTGCCGACGTCGGCCAGGTGTGCCAGCACCATCGTGGCAAGCATGCCGCCCGAGCAGATCCCGAGCAGCGAGACCTGGTCGGTGCGGGCGATCCGCTGGGTGGCGTCCATCGCCTCCAGCACCGCCCGCCCGTAGGTGTCCAGACCCCACTCGGCGTGCCGGGCGTCGGGGTTGCGCCAGGAGATGCAGTAGACCTGCTGGCCGTTCGCGACCAGGTGCTCGACCAGGCTGCGCTGCTCGGCGAGGTCGATCACGTAGTACTTGTTGATCGTCGGCGGCACGATCAGCAGCGGCAGCGTGCGGACCCGGGGGGTCTGCGGGGTGTACTGGATCAGCTCGAACATGTCGGTGCGCAGGACCACCGCCCCGGGGGTGACCGCGAGGTCCGTGCCCACCTCGAAGGCGTCCGGCTCGACCATCGACGGCACCCGGGGCGGCGTGGCGAAGTCGCGGACGAAGCGGCGGCCGCCCGCCACCAGGTTGCCGCCGCCGGTGTCGACCACCCGCTTGAGCACCTTGGGGTTGAGGAACGGGTTGTTGCTGGGCGCGGAGGCGTCGACCAGGTTGTCGATGATGAAGGCCATCCGCTGGTCGTCGCCCCAGTCCAGCTCGGCGTCCTGGACCAGGCCGCGGGCCGCGCCGCCGAGCGCGAGGTAGCTCTGCAGTGTGCGGTGCAGCATCGGGTTCTTCGTCCAGGCCTCGTCGCGGAAGCGGCGGTCCGCGTCGCCGGCGGCCAGCTCGGAGCGGCCCACCCCGATCCTGGCCAGCTCGGCGACCAGGTCCCGGGTGCGGCCGGCGACCCGTGCGGGGTGCCGGGCGAGCCCTGCGCCGAAGCGGATCCCGGACATCCCCGGCAGGAACCGCCGGACCGGGTGCTGGGCGGCGTCGGCGAGCAGCAGGTCCAGCGGGGTCCCGGTGTCGGCGCCAACGTCGGGTCCCTCATCGGGTCCCTCATCGGGTCCGGCGACGGGCCCGGTCGTGGTGTCGGTGCTCACGAGCCCTCCGGAGCGCTGACCTCGCGCCGGAGGATCTTGCCGGTCGGGCCCTTGGGCAGCTCGGCGACGAGCCAGAGGTGCCGGGGGTACTTGTAGGCGGCGAGCCGCTCCTTGGCGAAGGCGCGCAGGTCGTCCTCGCTGACTGAGGCGCCGGACTTGAGGGCCACCGCTGCACCGACCTCCTCGCCGAGGTCCTCGTGCGGGACCCCCACCACGGCCACCTCGGCGACGTCCGGGTGCTCGTAGAGGGCCTCCTCGACCTCCCGCGGGTAGACGTTGTAGCCGCCGCGGATGATGAGGTCCTTCTTGCGGTCCACGATGAAGTAGTAGCCGTCCTCGTCCTGCTTGGCCATGTCGCCGCTGCGGAACCAGCCGTCCGAGATCGCCTCGGAGGTCGCCTCGGGGCGGCCCCAGTAGCCCTTCATCACGTTCTCCCCGCGGATCGCGATCTCACCGACCTCTCCCGCGGCGACGTCGTGACCGTCGTCGTCGACCAGCTTCATCTCGACGCCCCGGACCGGGATCCCGATGGAGCCGGGCTTGCGCTCGCGGTCCGGGTGGTTGAACGAGGCGACCGGGGACGTCTCCGACAGCCCGTAGCCCTCCAGCACCATGCAGCCGAACGCCTCCTCGAACTTCCGCATCACCTCCACCGGCATCGCCGAGCCGCCGGAGATGCAGGTGCGCAGGCTGGTCACGTCGTACGACGACCGGTCCTCGACGTGCAGCATGCCGGCGTACATGGTGGGGACGCCCTCGAAGACGGTCACCCGGTCGCGACCGATCACCTCGAGCGCCTTGGTGGCGTCGAAGCGGGGGATCAGCGTGAGGCACGCGCCGGCGACCACTGCGGCGTTCAGGCCGCAGGTGAGGCCGAAGCAGTGGAACAGCGGCAGGCAGCCCATCACCACGTCGTCGGGTGTGAGCTCGACCAGGGTCTCGCTGCTGACCTTCGCGTTGCTGGCCATGTTCGCGTGCGTGAGCTCCGCGCCCTTGGGGTGCCCGGTGGTGCCGGAGGTGTACAGCAGCACGACGGTGTCCTCGTCGTCGCGCTCCGCGACCGTCGAGTCGGGCTCGTGCGCGGCGAGCAGGTCGTGGAAGTCGGCGGGGTCGACCGAGACGCAGTCGATGCCCACGGTCTCGGCGGCCCGGGACGCCTCCCCGGCCATCGCGTGCCAGGCGAACACTACCGAGGCGCCGGAGTCCTCGAGGTAGTACTGCACCTCGCGGGCCTTGAGGAGCGGGTTCATCGGGACCACGACCGCACCGACGGCGAGGGCGCCGTAGAAGAGCACCGGGAACGGTGGCACGTTCGGCAGCACCAGGCCCACCCGGTCACCCGGCCCGACACCCTGGGCGCGGAGGAGCGCGGACACCCTACGGGCGCCGTCCAGCAGCCCGTCGTACGTGAGGACCATGTCGTCCAGCCGGACGGCAGGCCGGTCGCCGTGCTGCTCGGCGGTGCGGGTCAGCTGGTGGGCGAGGTTGGTCACGAGCGCCTCCGGAGGGCAGGTCGATGATGCGTGGTCGTGCTCTTCCCGTCCATCCTCCCCTACCCGCGCGTGGCGGTGGTCACACGGCAGTGACCAGGTCAGTGGAAACGGGACCGGGGCATCGCGAAGACGTACCGTGCGCCCGGGTACTCGCTCAGTGACCAGAGCTGGTCATGCTGCGGCCCGTAGGCGAGGTCCTCCGGACCCACGGGCAGCTGCCGGGGATGCTCCCGCAGCTCGCCGGGCCGCCCGGTCCAGAGGCTGCCGAGCCGGTAGCGCCCGCGGCTGGTGGTGACGTACCAGGTGCCGTCCACGCACACCGCGCCCTGCATCCCGGGCACGCCGCCGTCCGCGAGCAGCTGCGGCCGGACGCGCCCGTCGGCGTCCGCCCGCAGCCGCGACGTCGCCGGGTCCAGGTCGAAGCGCAGCAGCCGGGTGCTCATGTCGCCGCGGCCGTACTCCCCGGCGACCAGCCCCGGCGGCTCGGTGCTGGCGTCCAGCGAGACGAACGAGTAGCGCATGCCGGCCGTCCCGGCACTGGTGCCTGCGTCGTAGCTGGACCGCAGCGGCAGGACGTAGCGGAACCCGAAGGCGTCGACGGTCGACGGCGGGCGGTGCCGCACCCCCAGCCGCTGCGGGTCCCCGGTGGGCACCCGGAGCAGGTCGCCCAGGTCGAAGCAGCTCAGGCCGCGAGCCGTGCCCGCCACGTGCACGTGCCGCCCGTGCCAGGCCAGGCCGCCAGCGTGCAGCCGCACCGGGCGCAGGTCGACCTCGCCGTCGCGTCGCAGGAACGGCTCGACCAGCAGCACGTGCCGGTAGCGCACCCGGGTGGGGTCGGTGAGGTCGACGAAGGAGAGCCGGGTGCCCATCGCGGTCCCGTCCACCCGGTGGGAGTAAGCGCTCGTGACCAGGACGGCGCGCCCGGGGTCGATCCCGGTCCCGGCGCCGGCGGTGGTGATGCCCTGCGGCCACCAGCGCCGGGACCCGACGTCCTCGCGGTCCCAGCGGAAGCCCCAGGTGGCGGCCGGCGCCGGCACCCGGGTCGCGTGCGCGGTGCGGTCCAGGTCGTCCAGCACCGCCGCCAGACCGACCCGACCACCCAGCCGCGCGACCAGTGCCTCCACCTCGGCGTCCCGATCCCGGCCGCGGAGCAGGTGCACCCCGGGCGGCGTCGGCACGGATGGCTGCATCCCCCCAGTGTGACCACGTGGCCCCGCATCATGCCCGTCCGGCCGCCTGGCATCATGCGCAGCGTGTCCACGTCACCGGTCCTCGTCGTCGGCGCAGCGCTCGTGTCGCACGGACGGGTGCTGGCCACCCGGCGCACCGGCCCGCTGCACGCGGCCGGGCGGTGGGAGTTCCCCGGCGGGAAGGTCGAGCCGGGGGAGGACCCCGCGGACGCGGTCGTCCGGGAGGTCAGGGAGGAGCTCGGCTGCGGGATCCGGGTCACCGGCCGGCTCGCGGGGGAGCAGCCGGTTCGGGAGCACTGCTCGCTGCGCGTGCTGCTGGCCGAGCTCGTCGAGGGCGAGCCGGTGCCGCACGAGCACGACGCGGCGCGCTGGCTGGGACCCGAGGAGCTGACCGAGGTCTCCTGGCTGGGTCCGGACCTGCCCTTCCTCGCGGAGCTCCGCGAGCTGCTGCTCGACGGCGAGCGCCTCGAGGGCGGGAACGTCGGAGGCGCGGTCCGGGTCGGCGGAACGGTGCGCCGCGCGACGGGGCCCTGGACGCCCGCGGTGCACCGGCTGCTGGCGCACCTGCGCGCCCGTGGACTCCCCGCCGTCCCCGGCGTGCACGGGGTCGACACCCGGGGCCGCGAGGTGCTCGACTACCTGCCCGGGACCGTGGTCGATGTGGACACCGCCCGGCTCACCGACCGGCAGCTCGCCGAGGTCGCGCGGTGGGCCCGCCGGCTGCACGAGACCACCGCGGACCTCCGCGGCGACGGCTACCAGCGCTTCCTCGACATCACCGCGCCCACGGTGCTCGGGCACAACGACCTGGCGCCGTACAACCTGTGCTTCGACGGGGACCGGCTCAGCGGGGTCTTCGACTGGGACCTGGCCGGCCCCTCCACGCCGCTGCACGAGCTGGCGCACCTGGCCTGGAGCGGGGTGCCGCTGTTCCGTCCGCTGCCCGCCGCCGACGCCGCCCGGCGGCTCGAGCTGGTCGCCGCGGCGTACGGCGGCCTGAGTGGCCGCGAGCTGCTGGCTGCGGTCCCGCAGCGTGTGCAGCTGGCAGTCGACGGGATCCGCGCCGCCGTCGCCGCCGGGGACGAGCAGATGCGTTCCCTGACCCTGGTCGGCGAGCCCGAGCGCACCGAGCGCGCGCTGGCGGCCTTCCGGGAGCGGGCCCCCGCGATCGCGAGGGAGCAGCGGTGAGCCTGCGGGTGCTGTTCTGGGAGGCTGTGGACGCGCGGGCGGTGGCGGACCGGCTGCGGGTCAGCGGGTTCGACGCAGAGGTCCGCCGGGAGCGCTTCGCCGGCGAGGACGACGACGAGGACCAGCCCTGGCTGGTGGTCACCGACGCCCCCGGCTTCATGGTCGACCTGCTGCTCGAGGCGTACGACGGCTGGGTGGACGACGAGCCCGCCGGCGGGCCGGCCCCCTCGCCGGCGCCGTTGGACCTGCCACCCGGCCCGCGCCGGATCAAGGGGCACTTCGGAGGCCTCTAGCATGGGGAGCATGGACCAGAGGATGCTGCTCGTGCACGCGCACCCCGACGACGAGACCCTCAGCCAGGGCGCCACGATGGCCGGCTACGCCGCCCGGGGCACCCAGGTCACCCTGGTCACCTGCACCCTGGGCGAGGAGGGCGAGGTGCTCGTCCCCGAGCTCGCCCACGTCGTCGCCGACCGGGAGGACCGGCTGGGCGAGCACCGGATCACCGAGCTGGCGAACGCGATGCGGGAGCTCGGGGTCACCGACCACCGGTTCCTGGGCGGGGCCGGACGCTACCGGGACTCCGGGATGGTGTGGGACGCGCAGGGCCACGCGGCCCCCCGCTCGGAGACCCGGGCCGACACCTTCTGGCGGGCCGACCTGCTGGAGGCCGCCGACCTGCTCGTGGACGTCATCCGCGAGGTGCGACCGCAGGTCCTGGTCACCTACGACCAGTTCGGCAACTACGGGCATCCCGACCACATCCAGGCGCACCGGGTCGCCACCTACGCCACCGCCCTGGCCGCCGTCGCGTCGTACCGTCCGGAGGCCGGCCCGGCCTGGGACATCGCGAAGGTCTACTGGGGTGCGCTGTCGCTGAACCGGATGCGCGAGGGCCTGCGCGCGCTGCGGGCGCAGGGCGACACCACCACCTTCGAGGGCATGGACCCCGAGGGCGAGTTGCCGCCGTTCATGGTCCCCGACGAGCTGCTGTCCACGGTCGTCGAGGCCGACGACTTCGCGGAGGCGAAGATCCGCGCGATGCGGGCGCACGCCACCCAGATCTCGGTGGACGGGTCGTTCTTCGCGCTCTCGAACAACCTCGGCCACCAGATCTGGAGCACCGAGTACTACCGGCTGGCCAAGGGGGTCCTGGGCCCGACCAACGAGGACGGTCTCGAGACGGACCTGTTCGCCGGCCTCGACTGAGCCCGGGGTGGTGTGGCTGCGACACCTCGGGAGCCTGCTGCTCGGGACGGTGGTGTGCCTGGCCGCGGTCGCCGTGCACCGCTCGGTCTTCCCGGCCGGAGCCCTGCTCGCCGTGCTGACCAGTCTCGCGCTGCCCTGGCGGCTGCGGCGCACCCGGTGGCCCAGGACGGCCGCGTCGTACGTCGTGGGCTGGCTGGCCCTGCTGGGCGTCGTGGTCGCCGGGCGGCCGGAGGGTGACTACGTGCTCGCCGGCGACCCGGCCGGGTACGCCGTGCTGGCGACCGGGTTCGTCCTGGTCGTCGTCGGGGTCGTTTCGCTGGCCGGCGGCAGGCGGTCGGACGCCTAGAGTTCCAGGGTGAGCGCGGACCCCTGTCGCACCCGGGACCACCGGGTGGTCTGGTCGCTGCTGGCCGCCCTGGTGGTCGTGTTCGGCGGCGCCTACGCGGCCGCCGCCTCCTGGACCTCGGGACGGATCGGCGACGGCACCCGGGTCGCCGGCGTGGAGGTCGGCGGCCTGCGCCCGGTGGCGGCCCAGCGGGTGGTCGCCGAGCGGTTGCGCGACCGGGTGGCGACGCCGGTGACCGTGACCGCGGACGGCGAGCAGACCGCCATCCTGCCCGCGGTCGCCGGGCTGCGGGTGGACGTGGCGGCCACGGTCGACCAAGCCCGGGCCGGGACCGGCTGGGCACCCTCGACGCTGTGGGGCTGGTTCGTCGACCATCCGGACCTGCCGCCGGTGGTCACCGTGGACGGTGCCGCCCTGGACCGGGCCGTGGCGTCCTTCGCCGCCGTCGCCGACACCCCGGCGACCGAGGGTGCGGTCACCTTCGGGGCCCAGGGGGGCCGGGCGCGCTACCCGCGCCTGGGGCTGGTCATCGATCGCGACGCGGCCGCGACGGCGGTCCGGGACGCCTTCCTTCGGGCCGCCGGCCGGGACACGGTGGCGGCGCCGGTGCCGCTGCCGGTGCGGGTGGACGCGCCGCGGGTGGACAAGGAGGCGGTGAGCCGGGCGATGGACGAGTTCGCCAACCCGGCGCTGTCGGCACCGGTCGTCGTGCGCCTGGACGGCGAGGGCGTGCAGCTGCAGCCCGAGGACTTCGCCGCGGCGCTGTCGATGACGCCCGAGGACGGCCGGCTGCGGCCCCGGCTCGACCGGGACGCGCTGATGGCGGCGCTACGGCCACAGCTGCAGCGGATCACCGATGCCCCACGGGACGCTCGGATCGAGGTGGTCGGCGGCCGGCCGCGGGTGGTGCCCGCCCGCGACGGGGTCAGCGTCGACCCGCAGGAGGTCGCCGACGGGTTCCTCCAGGTGCTCGGCGCCTCCGGAGCGGCTCGGACGCTGTCCGTGCGCAGCGTGCCCGCGAAGCCCCGCGTCGGCACGGCCGAGATCCGCCGGCTCGGCATCACCGAGCGGGTGTCCGGGTTCACCACCCGGTTCCCCTACGCGGCCTACCGCAACACCAACCTCGGCCGCGCGGCGGACCTCATCGACGGCACCGTGCTGAGGCCCGGCGAGACGTTCAGCCTCAACCGGACCGTGGGGGAGCGGACCGCGGAGAACGGCTTCACCCGGGGGTACATCATCGCCGACGGCGTGTTCACCCGGGACTTCGGCGGTGGCGTCAGCCAGGTGGCCACCACGACCTTCAACGCCGCGTTCTTCGCCGGCCTCACCGACGTACAGCACCAGGCGCACTCGTTCTACATCGACCGCTACCCGGTGGGCCGGGAGGCGACCGTGGTGTGGCCCGAGGTCGACCTGCGCTTCCGCAACGACACGCCGTACGGCGTGCTGGTCGAGGCCTCGGTCACCCGCGCGACCCCGTCGCGCCCGGGCGTCATGCGGGTGACGATGTACTCCACGAAGTACTGGGACATCCGGACGACCACCTCGGCGCGCTACGCCACCACCCCGCCGGGCACCCGGCGGCTCAGCGGCGCCGGCTGCGTCCCGCACCGGGGGGCGGCGGGCTTCGACGTGGACGTGGACCGGCTGTTCTACCGGCACGGCACGGACGTCCTGGACCACCGCGAGCGGATGCACACCAGCTATGCGCCCTCGGACACCGTGCGCTGCTCCTGATCCTGTCCGGGTCCGGGTCCGGGTCCCGGTCCGGGTCCGGGTCCGGGTGGCACGTTCCGGGGGTCGGCGCGCTGGCTCGGGGCCGGGAACGTGTCACTGCGCGCTCAGCCGTCGTGGCCCGTCTCGGCGAGCAGGGCCAGAAAGCGCGCCCGGGCGCGGGTGCCGACCGCCGGAACCCGTACTCGCCGACCGCCCCCGCGACCGGGTCCAGCAGGTCCTCGACGCCGACCAGCCGACCGCCGCGGGTGAACACCTCCTGGTTGACCGGCGGGACGGGGAGTCCGGCGTCGAGCGTCCACACCAGACGCATCCGGGTCTCGTTCGGTGAGCGGCTCATCCCGCTGGCCTGTGCGAGCGCGCTGCGCACCCACCGCGAGCGGCGCCAACCGGAGCACTGGTCGGCGACGTCGTGCATCCGCCGGACCGACACCAGGTCGGCAGCCGCGGCCATGTCCATCGCCACGACCGCCTCGCGCCAGTTCCCGGCACCGCGCATCTCGTCGAACAGGGCCCGGTGCACCCGGGTGCGCGGCACGCCGTGCCGGACCACCACCTCCTCCGCGCGGAGCGGTTCGCGGGAGACCGTCGCGGCGGCGTCCGCGCGGATCCTGGCGTGCTGCCCGACCGCGAGGGGTACCGGTGGCGGGGTCCGACCGTCCCGCTCCAGGCCGTCGAAGAGCCCGCCCCGGCCAGCCGCAGGGCGGCCCAGCCGGTGACCGGTCCACCCTCGGGCAGCCGCGCCGCCTGCTCGATGCACCCGCTGCTCGGGTCGGTCACCGTCCACAGCTCGCGGGTCAGACGCCGGCCGGGGCCGCCAGGTAGCGGTAGGTGTGGTGCGTGACGAACCCCAGGCCGGCGTACAGCCCCAGTCCGGCCGGGTTGTCCCCGCGGACCTGGAGGTACGCCGTGCGGGCGCCGCGCTCGGCGGCCCACGCGAGGAGCGCGTCCATGACCAGCAGCCCGAGACCCTGCCGGCGGTGCTCGGGGGAGACCCACACGTCGGTGATGCCGGCCCAGTCGCCCTCGCAGGCCACCCGGCCACGCGCCAGCAGCGGCGAGCCCACGCACACGAAGCCGACCTGGTCCGGTCCCTCCAGGACCGCCCGGGCAGGCGCGAGGTCGGCCCGGGCGCGGGTGTCGTGGCTGAGCCAGGTCTCGGTGGCCGTCGCGTCCACCGTGACCGGCGGGTGCTCGGTGGGCAGCACCCGCCGGACGGCCCGGGCGGCCTGCGCGACCGGGGCCAGCTGGAAGCGCGAGTCGGCCTCGCCGGGACGCGCGGTCACCCAGCCGGCGGCCGCGAAGCGGTCCCCGGTGCCGGATCCGACGACGACCTGCGCCCAGGCCGGGAGGCGGTGGCTCGCGTAGAAGGCGGTGGCCCGGTCCACGGCCTGCGCGAAGGGCACACCCGGGTCGCCGACCGCCATCACCGAGTTGGCGCGGGCGCTGAACCCGTCGGAGGCCCGGAGCAGCCAGTCGCCGACCGCCTCGGTGTGCACCGCGGGCCAGGACGCGTTCGCCAGCCGGCAGGCCTGCTCGGGGGAGACCCGCATCCGCGGCGAGGGCCGAGGCGGGACCGGCTTCCCGGAGACGATGTCGGCCAGCGCGACCTCGGTGGTCGTGCCGTCCTCGGCGCGCACCACCGTCGTGGCCGACGTCCAGGACTCCATCACCCCGAGCAGGTCGGTCATCGCCGGGCCGCCGGAGGGGCCGGTCCGGCCGCGCAGCACCCGGCGCACCACCACCCGCTGGCCGACGCAGTGCGGTCCCAGTCCCGAGACCCGGCCGGGGTCTCGCGGTTCGGGGACGGGGACGGACGCGGGGCCGGACGGCAGCGACATGGGCGGATACTTTCGGCTGGCGGACGGGGCTCGTCCTCATGCGGTCAAGACGAGATACTAGGCTGTGACTGGCAGATACCAGCCACCACAGACCAGCATCAACGGGAGGACCAAGGTGACCTACGTCATCGCGCAGCCCTGCGTCGACCTGAAGGACCGGGCCTGCGTCGACGAGTGCCCCGTCGACTGCATCTACGAGGGCAAGCGGATGCTCTACATCCATCCCGACGAGTGCGTCGACTGCGGTGCATGCGAGCCGGTGTGCCCGGTCGAGGCGATCTTCTACGAGGACGACACGCCGGAGCAGTGGAAGGACTACTACAACGCCAACGTGGACTTCTTCAACGACCTGGGCTCGCCCGGGGGCGCGGCGAAGATGGGTGTGATCGACAAGGACCACCCGCTGGTCGCGGACCTGCCCTTCCCGCAGAACCAGGAATGACCCACTCCAGCGTCGACGCGCCGGCCGCCTCCCCGAGGTGGTCGGCGCGTTCGGTTTCCGCGGCCCTGCCGGACTTCCCGTGGGACCGCCTCACCCGCTACGCCGAGCGGGCCCGCGCGCACGCCGGGGGGATCGTGGACCTGTCCATCGGCACGCCGGTCGACTCGACTCCGGAGGTCGTGCAGCAGGCGCTGGCCGCCGCGGCGGACGCGCCCGGGTACCCGCTGACGATCGGCCGGGCCGACACCCGGCAGGCGTGCGTCGACTGGCTGTCCCGCCGCTTCGGGGTCACCGGGGTCGGCGTCGACGCGGTGCTGCCGGTGATCGGCTCCAAGGAGCTGATCGCCTCCTTGCCCACCCACCTTGGCCTCGGCGCCGGCGACGTGGTGGTGCAGCCCGAGCTGGCCTACCCCACCTACGAGGTGGGCGCCGTGCTCGCGGGTGCCCGCGTCGTCGCCACCGACGCGCTGACCTCCGTGGGTCCGGAGCGGGTCTCGGTGGTGTGGGTGAACTCGCCGTCCAACCCGACCGGCCGGGTGCTGCCGGCCGAGCACCTGCGCAAGGTCGTCGACTGGTGCCGGGAACGGGGCACGCTGCTGGTCTCCGACGAGTGCTACCTCGAGTTCGCCTGGGAGACCGCGACCGGGAGTGAGCCGGTCTCGGTGCTGCATCCGGACGTGTGCGGCAGTGACCACACCGGGGTCCTCGCGGTGCACTCGCTGTCCAAGCGCTCCAACCTCGCCGGCTACCGCTGTGCGTTCGTGGCGGGGGACCCGCAGGTGGTCGCCGAGCTGCTCGCGGTCCGCAAGAACCTCGGGCTGCAGATGCCCGCGCCGCAGCAGCAGGCGATGCGGGTGGCGCTCGACGACGACGGGCACGTGCGCGAGCAGCACGCCCGCTACGCGCGGCGCCGGCGCCGCTGCTGCGGGCGGCCTTCGAGGGTGCCGGCTTCCGGGTGGACCACTCGGAGGCGTCGCTGTACCTGTGGGCTGACCCGCGACGAGCCCTGCTGGGACACCGTCGGACGGCTCGCGGACCAGGGCATCCTGGTCGCGCCGGGAGAGTTCTACGGCGCGGCCGGAGCCCGGCACGTACGGGTGGCGTTCACGGCCACCGACGAGCGCGTCGAGGCCGCCGTAGGGCGCCTCGGCGGCTGAGCGCGACCGGGCTCGCTCAGGCGCTGGTGGCGTACGACGACGCCGCGGGCACCGGCACCGGCACGCGGTGCGGTGTGGGCGCGGAGGAGGGCAAGGGTGCGAACATCCGCACGGCCGAGACGCTGTCGACCCGGACCACCGAGCTCTCGGACTGGTCGGAGGTCAGCACGACCCCGTGCCCGTCCACCGCGGCCACCCGGCCGGTGAGCCACTGGCCCTCGACGAGCAGCGCGACCGGCACGTCGTTCTCCTTGGCCCGGCCGAGCGCGGTCCCGATGGTGTAGAGCACAGAGTCGCCGTACATGGTCTGTCCAATCCGTGTGGGCCGGGCCACCCCGTTGCTGCCGGCTCGGCCTCCATCATCTCCGTGCCGGCCACCCGCCCGCATCGGCCTGGTGTGCGGAAGCCGCGACCCGAACGGGGTGGGAGCCTCGTCCGTTCAGTCACAATGCGGACGATGTCGCTCACGCGCCGGGGAGCACGTCCACGTGCACGTGGTCGCGGTGCTCCAGCACCTTCCGGTCGCCGGCCCGGCTCGGGGGCCGGTAGCTGCGCCACCCCTGGGCGGAGCGCGCCGCGGACCAGATCCGCTTGTCGAAGATCACGTGGTCCACCTGCAGCCGACCGGCGTTCGCCACCAGGTACGACGCGATCGCCCACCCGGCCCGCTTGTTCGCTGGGCTCACCGGCCGCACGAACACGTCCACCGCGCGACCGCTGTAGTGTGCGGACCCGCTCATGTGCCCGGTGGAGACGCCGCCGGCCGCGAACCCACCCACGGACAGGTCGCCGAACGCGCCGCGCAGCGACTGCAGGACCCGGGTGGCCCGCGGCGTCAGGCCGCCGGGTCCGGCCGGCTGGGCGGAGAGGCCGGTGTCCGGGCGCACCACGCAGGTGAACCCGCCGGGGCTGTACCCGGTCAGCGCCGAGGCGAGCGCGCGCCCGTCCGCGGCGTGGTCCTGGTAGGCCTCGGGGAAGCCGGACCGCTGGACCTCCTGCGCGGCCTCGGTGATGCGCATCTCCTGGTAGCCGTCGATCCGCTGCAGCGCGTCGAAGAACTTGTTGGCCGCGTACACCGGGTCCTGGATCTGCTTGGCGGTGCCCCAGCCCTGGGAGGGCCGCTGCTGGAACAGTCCCAGCGAGTCCCGGTCGCCGTGGTCGAGGTTGCGCAGCTTGCTCTCCTGGAACGCCGTGGCCAGCGCGATCGAGGCGGCCCGGGCCGGCAGACCGCGCCGTACGGCGACCGCGGTGATCGTCGCTGCGTTCTGGGCCTGCTCGGTGCTCAGGTCGACCTGCACCCCGCCGACCCGCGCCTGGCAGCCCTCCGGCCCCGGCAGCGGGCCGACGCCGTGCTGGACCAGCAGGAACCCGCCGCCGACCAGGGCGGCGCACACCACCAGGACGAGCAGCAGCCCACCGGCCCGGGCCCGACCCTCGCTCAGTTGGCATGCAGGTCGGCGTTCAACGCGATGCCGGCACCGCCCCATGGCACCGCCTCGACGACACCGGTCGTGGAGTTGCGACGGAACAGCACGTTGCTCGCCCCGGACAGGTCCGAGGCCTTGCGCACGACAGGCTCCCCGTCGCCGAGCACGGTGACCTTGGTGCCCGCGGTGACGTAGCAGCCGGCCTCGACCACGCAGTCGTCGCCCAGCGAGATGCCGATCCCGGCGTTGGCGCCGATCAGGCAGCGTCGACCCACCGAGATGACCGCGGTGCCGCCGCCGGAGAGGGTGCCCATGATGGAGGCGCCGCCGCCGACGTCGGACCCGTCGCCGACCACGACCCCGGCACTGATCCGGCCCTCGACCATCGAGGCGCCGAGCGTGCCCGCGTTGTAGTTGACGAAGCCCTCGTGCATCACGGTCGTGCCGGCGGCCAGGTGCGCGCCGAGCCGCACGCGGTCGGCGTCCGCGATCCGCACCCCGGTGGGCAGCACGTAGTCGGTCATCCGCGGGAACTTGTCGACCCCGAGCACGGTGACCCGGCCACGAGCCTCGGTCAGCCGCAGCCGGGTGGTCTCGAAGCCCTCCACGGCGCACGGCCCGGCATCGGTCCACACCACGTTCGCGAGCAGCCGGAACACGCCCTCCAGGTTGACCGTGTGCGGCGCGACCAGGCGGTGGCTGAGCAGGTGCAGCCGCAGCCAGGCGTCCGGGGCGTCCGCCGGCGGCGCCTGCAGGTCCTCCACCACGGTGCGCACCACCAGCCGGCGCACGTCGCGCACCTCGTCCACGCCCTCCAGACGGGTGAGGTCCGTGGGCGCCTCCAGGTCCTCCTCGGGGGCGCCGAGACGCGGGGAGGGGTACCAGGTGTCGAGCAGCCCGCCCTCGCCCTCGGCGCCGGCGTACGTCGCCAGCCCGTAGCCCCAGGCGGTGGACGGGGTCTGGTCGAGGTCTGGTCAGGGGTCTCGGTCGCAGCGGAGGTCACGGCGACCACGCTACCGAAGCCGGGGTGAGCGGCCCGGCACGGCTCGTGCGGGTGGGGACGGCTGGTTGGATGGGCGCATGGCACCCCAACGCACCCTCGACCTGTCCCGGGACGCCGTCGAGCTGACCGAGGACCTGGTCAACATCGAGTCGGTCAGCGGCGACGAGGCAGCGATCGCCGACGCCGTCGAGGCGGCGCTGCGTGACCTGGACCACCTCGACGTGCAGCGGTTCGGGCACACCGTGGTGGCGCGCACGCACCAGGGGCGCGAGGAGCGGGTGGTCATCGCCGGCCACCTGGACACCGTGCCGCTCAACGACAACCTGCCCGCGCGACGCGACGAGACCCGGCTGCACGGGCTGGGCAGCTGCGACATGAAGGGCGGGGTCGCCGTCGCGCTCCGGATCGCCGCGACGATGCCGGTCACCAACCGTGACCTGACCTTCCTGTTCTACGAGTGCGAGGAGGTCGAGGCCGAGCGCAACGGCCTGCACCTGCTCTCCCGGAGCCACCCCGACCTGCTCCACGCCGACTTCGCGATCCTGATGGAGCCCTCGGACGGGGTGGTGGAGGCCGGCTGCCAGGGCACCCTGCGGGTGGACGTGACCACGCGCGGCGAGCGGGCCCACTCCGCACGGTCGTGGACCGGGGTGAACGCCATCCACGGCGCCGCGGAGGTGCTGGCCCGGCTGAACGCCTACGAGCCCCGCCGGCCCGTCATCGACGGCCTGGAGTACCGCGAGGGACTGAACGCGGTCCACGTCTCCGGCGGCGTCGCGGGCAACGTGCTGCCCGACGTCTGCACCGTCTCGGTGAACTACCGCTTCGCCCCCGACCGGACCCTCGAGGAGGCCGTCGCCCACGTTCGCGAGCGTGTTCGACGGGTTCGAGGTCGAGCTCAGCGACGCCGCACCCGCTGCCCTGCCCGGTCTCTCGGTCCCGGCCGCCGCCGCGTTCGTGGAGGCGGTCGGTGGCCGCGCCAACCCCAAGTTCGGGTGGACCGACGTGGCGCGGTTCAGCGGGCTGGGCGTCCCGGCCGTCAACTTCGGGCCCGGCGACCCGCACCTGGCCCACCGGCAGGACGAGTTCGTCCCGATGGAGCAGATCCGGGTCGTGGAGCGCCAGCTCCGGGACTGGCTGGGGGAGCAGGCGTGAGCGAGCGGTCCGAGCCGTCGGACCCGGCCGGTGAGCCGATCCCGGAGAAGTTCCGCGGCCGCACCGTGATGCGCCGCGGCCAGGTCGACCACAGCACCACCGACCAGCGGCTGCTCGACTCCCGCGACGCCAGCGACTGGCTGCACACCGACCCGTGGCGGGTGCTGCGCATCCAGAGCGAGTTCGTCGAGGGCTTCGGCGCGCTCGCCGAGCTCGGTCCGGCGATCTCGGTGTTCGGCTCCGCGCGCACCGTCGCCGACGGACCCGTCGTACGCCGATGGCGGAGAAGATCGGCGCGCCGGCTCGCCGCGGAGGGCTTCGCGGTCATCACCGGCGGCGGCCCGGGGGTCATGGAGGCGGCGAACAAGGGCGCCTGCGAGGCCGGCGGCATCTCGGTCGGGCCTCGGCATCGAGCTGCCCTTCGAGGCCGGCCTCAACGAGTACGTCGACCGGGGGCTGAACTTCCGCTACTTCTTCGCCCGCAAGACGATGTTCGTGAAGTACGCCCAGGGGTTCGTCGTGCTGCCCGGCGGCTTCGGCACCTTCGACGAGCTGTTCGAGGCGCTCACCCTGGTGCAGACCCAGAAGGTCACCTCGTTCCCGATCGTGCTGGTCGGCACGCGCGTACTGGTCCGGCCTGGTCGACTGGATCCGCGACACCGTGCTCGCCGACGGCAAGGTCGGCCCAGCCGACCTGGAGCCTGCTCCAGGTCACCGACGACGTCGACGAGGCGGTCGCGGTGATGGTCGACGCCCGGCGGGCCGGCGCAGCACGGCCCCCGGCGGCGGCGAGTCGCCGGGCGACACCGAGCAGCCGGACTGATGGCCCGGCTCCGTACGATCGACCCATGACCTGGTTCTTCGCCGTGCTCGTCGTCGCCGTGATGGGCGGCGTCGCCGTGGTCGCCGCCGGGCCGGGGCGGCTCGATGGCCGAGACCTACGACGACCGCCCCGACGCCCGGGTCCCCGCCGACCGGCCGCTGAGCCCGCAGGACCTGCGCCAGGTGCGGTTCAGCACCGCGTTCCGCGGCTACCGGATGTCCGAGGTCGACGCGCTGCTGGACCGGCTCGCCGCCGAGCTGGAGCCGCGGTGCCCGAGGCCGCACCGACGACCCCGGGCCCTCCGCGCCACCACGACAGGACGAGGACGGCTGAGATGCGCATCCGACTGCAGCGCGAGGTCGACGTCGCCGCCCCGGCGGGCGTGGTCTGGGACTACGTCACCGACTGGCCGCGGCAGGGCGAGTGGATCCCGCAGACCCGCGTCGAGAATCTCGACGCACGCGGCCGGGCTCGGCGGCCGCTTCCGGGCGCTGGAGCGGGATCGGGTCGCGGTCGGCTTCTGGGACCCGATGACGATCACCGGGTGGGAGCGCACCGAGGACGGCGGCGGGCGCTGCGAGGTGCTGCACCTGGGCGCGGTCGTCAGGGGCGAGGGCGAGTTCGTGGTGCTCGCGCGCGGCGAGCACGACAGCCGGTTCGTGTGGGCCGAGATGGTGGTGCTGCCGTTCGGCCCCCTGGGCGCCCTGGGCTGGCGCCTGGTGCGACCGGTGGTGGAGCGGCTGATCGACCGCGGCCTGCGCACCATGCGCGACCGGGTCGAGCGCGACCTGCGCGGCCGATCCCGCCCGGCCGGCTAGCGACCCTCGAAGACCGGCTTCTGCTTGGCGACGAAGGCGTCGACGGCGTTGCGGTGGTCGGCGGTCCCCCCGGTCAGCGTCATCATCTCCGCCTCGAACGCCAGCGAGGCCGCCAGGTCGTGCCCGGCGCTGTGCTGCACCGAGCGGCGGATAGCGCCGTACGCGACGGTCGGTCCCGCGGCCAGCGTGCCGGCCAGCTCCGCCACCGCGTCGGCCAGCCGGTCCGCGGCGACCACCCGGGTGGCCAGCCCGAGGCCGAGCGCCTCGTCCGCGGGGATGGTGCGCGGGAAGTACAGCAGCTCCAGCGCCTTGGCCTGGCCGACCAGCCGCGGCAGCGTCCACGACGAGCCCGTGTCGCAGGACAGCGCGATCCCGCTGAAGGCGAGGTTGAACCCGGCGCCGTCCGCGAGCACCCGCAGGTCGCAGGCGAACGCGAGGCTGGCGCCGGCGCCCGCGGCGACACCGTTCACGGCAGCCACCACCGGCTTGGACATGCCCGCCAGCGCCGAGACGATCGGGTTGTAGTGGTCCTCGACGGTGTTGAAGAGCTCGTCGGAGGTGGCCTCCCGCAGGATCGCGACGTGCTCCTTGAGGTCCTGCCCCACACAGAACGCGCGACCGCTGCCGGTGAGCACCACGCAGCGCACCGCGTCGTCGGCGGCCGCCTCGGTGACGGCGTCCCGCAGCGCGACCTTGGTGGCCACGTCGAGGCTGTTCAGCGCGTCCGGGCGGTTCAGCGTGATGGTCGCGACGCCGCCGTCCACGGCGTACAGGACGGGCTGGGCGGTGCTGTTCTCGGTCACGTGCGGGCTCCAGTCCGGTCGGGGTCGGTGAGGCAGCTGTCGACGAAGCGCGAGGCCGCGGGCATCAGCCGGCCGACCTCCTGGGCGAAGAACCGGGCCGCCTCGTGCCCTACCCAGTCGCGCGGCAGCAGGTCGGCGGGCAGTCCCGGGTCGGTGAACAGGAACTTGCGCCACTCGTGGACCAGCACCGAGCGTACGGCGAAGGCGCGCTCGTCCTCGCCCGCCCCGGCGATCGCGGCGATCGCGGAGTCGGGGTCCGCCAGCAGCCGCTGCGCGAAGTCGCGCCAGGCGACGTACTCGGCGGCGAGGGTCTGCAGGTCCCAGGCGCGGCCGGCCCGCTCGACCGGGTGGTCGTCCAGAGCCCGCAGCCGCTCGCAGCCGGTCTCCTCGGCGGCGAGCAGCGTGCCCACCTCCGGCGACGCGACGGGACTGATCCAGGTGCTGTCCGAGAGCGGCGCGTAGCCCAGGAAGGACAACCCGGTGCGGATCCGCTCCCGCGCGGAGCGGTGGCCGACCGGGTCCAGGACGATCAGGTCCCAGCTGCCCTCCCACGAGGAGCGGCGGGTCCGGTAGATCCGCGCGGCCGCGTCGTCGAGGCGGTGCCGGGCCCGCTCGGTGAGGGCGTAGCCGCGGCCCGCCGGCAGCCGCTCCGGCAGCAGCCAGCCCTGCCGGACCATCCGCGAGATCGCGGTGCGCACCGCCGGCGCGGCGATGTCGAGCGAGGCCAGCAGCCGCACCAGGGCTGCGACCGTCGCATGGTCGCCACGGCTGCGCAGGTGGTCGCCGTAGAGGTCGAAGAGCGCGGACCGGGCATGCACAGGAGGAGTCTGCCCCACCGGTGCCGCGGGGTTCAGCGTCGACCGGCCACGAGATAGGGAATAATGGTTGGGCAACTCCATCGCGCCGCGACATCGAGGGCGCACAGAGACAGGAAGAGGTGTGCGCATGGCGGCGATGAAGCCGCGGACGGGCGACGGCCCGCTCGAGGTCACGAAGGAGGGGCGCGGCATCGTGATGCGGGTGCCCCTCGAGGGGGGTGGCCGCTTGGTGGTCGAGCTCAACGCCGAGGAGGCCGGTGCTCTCGGTGCGGCGCTGCACAAGGTCGTCGGCTGACCGGCCACCACCTCTGTCGAGCCCCTCGCCGGCTGCCCCGACACCGCCCGGCACCGCCGGTCCAGGACCCCGTCCGCTCCCGAGCGGTCGGGGTCCTCTCATGTCGACCGCGGAGGTAGGGTTCCCGTCGTACCGCGCCCGACCACCCTCGAAGGAGCGCCCGTGCGGCTGCCCACCCAGGTGACACCGCCTGAGATCGCGCTCACCGACGTCGCGCCGTCCGCCGTGCTGGGCGCGGACGTGGTCGCCGTCCCGGTGCTCGCTGACCCCGACGGCCCGGTGCTGGGGCCGGGGGCCGCCGAGCTCGCCGACGAGCTCGGCGAGGACCTGTTCGGACTCCTCGAGTCCGCCTCGGTGACCGGGGCCGTCGGCGAGGTCGCCCAGCGGGTCGTCCTGGACACCTCGGCGCTCAGCAACGCCGACCTGCAGCTCGTGCTGCTCGTCGGGGTCGGCTCCGGCAGCGCCGACGACCTGCGGCGCGCCGGTGCCCTGCTGGCGCGGCGGACCCGGGGACGGCTCTCCCTGGCGACCTCCCTGGCCTCCGTCGGCGACGACGCCGGGCTGCGGGCGCTGGTGGAGGGCCTGGTGCTCGGCTCCTTCGAGTTCCACTGGCGCTCGACCGGGCCGCTCGCGCAGCCGGTGGCCCGCGTGGTGCTGGCAGCCACCGCCGATCCCGCAGGCCGCCAGAAGGTGCTCTCCCGGGCCCTGGCCGTGGCCGGCGCCGGATGGCAGGCCCGCACCCTGGCGCTGGTGCCCTCGAACGTGAAGAACCCGGTCTGGCTGGCCGAGCAGGCGGCTGAGGTGGCCGAGCGCGCCGGGCTCCGCATCCAGGTCCGGGACGAGGTGCAGCTGGCTGCCGAGGGCTTCGGCGGCATCGTCGGGGTCGGGCAGGCATCGGTGAACCCTCCCCGGCTGGTGCAGCTCGGCTACGTGCCGCGCTCCCGTGCCCGCAAGGCGCCGCACGTGGTGCTGGTCGGCAAGGGCATCACCTTCGACACCGGCGGGCTCTCGATCAAGCCGCGCGACAACATGATGACGATGAAGCGCGACATGACCGGGGCCGGCGTCGTGCTGGCGGTGATGGGAGCGCTCGCGGACCTGGACTGCCCGGTGCGCGTCACCGGCCTGCTGGCCTGCGCGGAGAACGCCGTGGGCGGGCGGTCGACCCGCCCGGGTGACGTGCTGCGGCACTACGGCGGCCGGACCACCGAGGTGACCAACACCGACGCCGAGGGTCGGCTGGTGCTGGCCGACGCGATGGCCTACGCGGTGGCCGAGCTCGCGCCCGACGTCCTGGTCGACGTGGCCACCCTCACCGGCGCGATGAAGATCGCGCTCGGCCAGCGGACCGGCGGCTACTTCGCCAACAACGACGCGCTGGCGGACGCCGTACGCGCCGCCTCGCTCGCCGCGGGCGAGCCGATGTGGCGGATGCCGCTGGTGGCCGACTACGAGGACCGGATCTCCTCCAAGGTGGCCGACGCGGACAACGCGGGCGGCGCCCCGGGCGCGATCACGGCGGCGCTGTTCCTGCAGCACTTCACCGGCGGGCTGCCGTGGGCGCACCTCGACATCGCCTCGGTCGGCGACTCGCCCGACGACGAGTTCGAGTACACCAAGGGCGCCACCGGCTTCGGGGCCCGTGCGCTGCTGCACTGGCTGGAGCAGCGCGAGCCCCTGGCCGGCGTTGTCGGCTAGGCCGCGACGATGACGCTGCGGCTGCTGGCTCCCGACCCGCGGCTCCGGGTCTCCTACCTCGAGGCGCTCGACGAGCTCGCCCGCGAGGGCAACGCGCACTACTTCGACCTGGTCGTGCCGCCCGGACCCGGGTTCCCCGGCGCCGACTTCACGCGCACCCGGCTGCGCGACCCGGCGGTGTTCGAGGAGTTCTGCCGCTACACCCGCGACCTCGCGGACCCCGGCACCCCCCGGCCGGACGGCTGGGTGACCGGGACCTACCTGTGGATGGTCGACCTCGACCGGCGCGGGGCGGAGGTCGTCCTCGGCCGGATCTCGCTGCGGCACGAGCTCACGCCCTGGCTGCTGGAGGTCGGCGGGCACATCGGGTACGCCGTGCGCCCCTCGGCCCGGCGACGCGGGGTGGCCACCGCCGCGCTCGCCCTGATGCGCGAGGTGGCCGCCGAGCACGGCATCGAGTCGGCCCTGGTCACCTGCGACCTGGACAACGTCGGCTCCCGCCGGGTGATCGAGGCCAACGGCGGCGTCCTCGAGGACGTCCGGGGGGCCAAGCTCCGGTTCTGGGTCCCCACCCGCTGAGGCGTCTGCTTCTGCGCCCCCCACCCCGGCGAGGCGTCTGCTCCTGCGCAGGACGGGACGCCTCGGCGGGAAATGGGGACGCAGAAGCAGACGCCTCGGCGGAAGGGGGAGGGGTCAGGCCTGCGGGGACCAGATCTTCCGGGCCACCAGCAGGCCGTCGCCGACCGGCAGCAGCACCGGCAGCAGCATCTCGTGCTCGCGCACCGCGACGCCGAGGTCCCGGATCGACACCGTCTCCGCGTCGCGCTGCGCCGGGTCGGCGACCCGGTCGTGCCACAGCGCGTTGTCGAAGGCGACCAGCCCGCCGGGCTTGAGAAGCCGCAGCGCCTCGGTGAGGTAGGCGGCGTACTCGGTCTTGTCCGCGTCGACGAAGACCAGGTCGTAGTGGCCGTCGGTGAGCCGGGGAAGGACCTCGAGCGCCCGGCCCGGGATCAGCCGGACCCGCTGCGTCGGGATGCCGGCCTCAGAGAAGGCGCGCTTGGCGAGCCGCTGGTGCTCGGCCTCGGTGTCGACCGTGGTGAGGACGCCGTCGGGACGCATCCCCCGCAGCATCCACAGCCCCGACACGCCGGTGCCGGTGCCGATCTCGACGACCGCGCGGGCGTCGGTGACCGAGGTGAGGAAGCGCAGGACGGCGCCGCCGCCCATGCCGATCGGGGACACCCCGACCTCGGCGGCGCGGGCCCGGGCCGCGCTCAGGACCTCGTCCTCGCCGGCGTACTCCTCGGCGTAGGTCCAGCTGGCCGGCTTCAGTCCGGTGACGATGGTGCCCTCCTGGGGGGTGGTACCGGTGGTGGGTGCCGGTGCGATGAGATCTCTGGGCGGACTCTACCGTCGTCACGGCGGTGCCAGGGACCCACGTCCGGCGCCGTCCGCCCCGCCGTCGACCACGGACAGCCGACCCTCAGGTCGCTCTCAGGAGCGGCTTCTAGGCTGGTCGCCAGCACTCGAACCAACCGAGAGCACCCTGCGTCGCAGGACCGCCGAGGAGCAGCCGATGAGCACGCCGACCCCCCTGAGTCAGCCGAGTCGGACCAGCGCGGACGTTCCCGGAGTCGGCGAGGGCTGGGTGCCCCCGTCCTGGGACGAGATCGTCGCCGCCCACTCCGCGCGCGTCTACCGGCTCTCCTACCGGCTCACCGGCAACCCCCACGACGCGGAGGACCTCACCCAGGAGGTCTTCGTCCGGGTGTTCCGGTCGCTGGCGTCGTACACCCCGGGCACGTTCGAGGGCTGGCTGCACCGGATCACCACCAACCTGTTCCTCGACCAGGCCCGGCGCAAGGCGAAGATCCGGTTCGACGCCCTGTCCGAGGACGCCGAGACCCGGATCCCCAGCCGCACGCTGGCCCCGGACACCCAGGTGATGGACGGACTCTTCGACGAGGAGGTCGAGTCCGCCCTCGCTGCGCTGCCTCCCGACTTCCGCGCGGCCGTGGTGCTGTGCGACATCGAGGGGCTCAGCTACGAGGAGATCGCCGACGTCCTCGGCCTCAAGCTGGGCACCGTCCGCTCCCGCATCCACCGGGGTCGCACCATGCTGCGCAAGGCGCTCGCGCACCGGGCGCCCGCGCAGGGACGCTCCCGGCACTCCGGCCCCGCCGAGCCCCGGCGCCGGCGGCTCACCCCGCTGGTCACCTGATGCCCGCGATGCGGCGGCCGGTTCGGCGTGCGCGGCTGGTGCCGATGACCCTGTTCGGCGGACATCTCGGCTCGTTGGTGAGCGCGCTCGTCGACGGACAGCTCGACGAGGCGACCGCCGAGCGGGCCTGGCAGCACGTCTCGACCTGCGCCCCGTGCCGGGGTCTCGTCGAGCGGGAGGGCGTCGTCAAGCGACGCCTCGCCCAGGTGGCCGAGGAGCCACGGGACGGCGGCCCGTCGGCGCGGCTGCTGGGATCGCTGCTCGACCTCGACCCGGCCGCGGTCGCCTGGGCGGAGGCCCGCGAGGCCGAGCAGGCGGGCCGGAGCCGCCGGCGGGCCGGGATCGCGCTCGTCGGCGTGGGCTCGGTCTCGGCTGCGGTGCTGGGCCTGACCGCGCTGGGCGGTACGCCGCCCGGTCTCGGCGGAGGCGGCGGTGCGCCGACCGCGCAGATCGGCCGGGTCGCGACCTCCACCCCGTTCCCGGTGCACGCGACGGTCGGCCCCGCCGCTGCCGTGCACGGCCGGCTGCCCGGCTACGTGCTCGGAACCGGCAGCGACGGCGTGGCCCGCGGGGTCGCCGTCGACGACCGCCCCTGAGCGCGCCGTGGTTCCGTCCCGGCGGGTTGGTGCGTAGGTGAGAATGGTGCGGTGAGCGAGCCCGACGACCAGCACCCCGACCACCCGACGGCGCCCGAGCAGGAGCACGCGGCCGAGGGGGACCCGGAGCCCACGGTGGCGGCCGGGCCGCCCGCCGTGGACGTGCAGCCGCCCGGCGTCCCGTGGGCGGGTCCCTACCCGCCGGTCCAGGCCGCCCCCCACCCGGCTCCCTACGGCTACCCGCAGCCGGCCGCCGTGCCGCCGGCCTCCCGGTTCCCGGGGTGGGCCTGGCCGGTGATGACGGTCCTCGCGCTGGTCGTGGGCGCGCTCGGCGGCGTCCTGGGCGGTGTCGCGGTCTCCTCGTCGATGTCCGGTGGCGCGGTCGTCCCGCTGCTGAGCGCCGACCGGGCGGCCCCAGCCCCGCTGCGCGCCGACAACGGCAGCATCGCGGCGGTGGCGGCACGGCTGCTGCCCAGCACCGTCCAGGTCCAGGCCAGGGGCGGCGCCGACGGCGGCACCCAGGGCGGGGCCACCGGGTCCGGGTTCGTGCTCGACGACCAGGTCCACGTGATCACCAACAACCACGTGGTCGCCGACGCCACCGGCAGCGGCCAGCTCAAGGTGGTCGACCGGGCGGGTCACCGGTACGCCGCCACCATCGTGGGGCGCAGCCCGGTCTACGACATCGCCGTGCTCGAGGTCCGGAAGGGCGCGGGCCTGAAGCCGGCCGCGATCGGCTCCTCCCGCCAGCTGCGGGTCGGCGACACGGTGGTCGCGATCGGCTCGCCGCTGGGGCTGAGCAGCACCGTCACCTCCGGCATCGTCAGCGCCACCGACCGGCCGGTCACCACCGGGGACAGCAGCCAGTCCTCCTACATCAACGCCCTGCAGACCGACGCGGCGATCAACCCCGGCAACTCCGGCGGGCCGCTGGTCAACCTGCGCGGACAGGTGGTCGGCGTGAACTCCGCCATCGCGACCACCGGCGGCTCGCTCGGGGGCGAGTCCGGCAACATCGGCGTCGGCTTCGCGATCCCCATGGAGCAGGTCCGGATCACCGCCGCGCAGATCCTGGCCACCGGGAAGGCCCGCTACCCGGTGATCGGGGCCAACGTGGACACCCACCGCCGGACCGCCGGCGCGGAGGTGGTCGAGGTGCCCGCCGGGACGCCCGCGGCCGCAGGCGGCCTGCGCAGGGGGGATGTGGTGACCAGCGTGGACGGCAAGCCGGTCAGCGACGGCATCGGCCTGATCGTGGCGATCCGCAGCCACCAGCCGGGGGAGACCGTCGACCTGTCGGTCACCCGCGGCGGGAAGCAGCGGGACCTGCGGGTCCGGCTGGACTCCAAGGTCGGCTGACCCCCACCCCGGTCCCGGTCCTGTGCGGCGGACGCACCAGGGTCAGGTCGCGTCGCTGTCGTACGGCGGCAGCTCGCCGGCCGTCAGGGGCCGGTCACCCGGGCGCTGCGGGGTGGTGTCGTCCTCCGACTCCTCCCAGGCGTCCTGGATGTACTTGCGGACTGCGCGGCGCGGGTCCAGGTCGGTGAGCTCGAAGTCCGCGAACTCGGGGCCGAGCTCGGAGCGCAGGTCGTCGCGCGCTGACTGCGTGAAGCTGCGCACCTGGCGAACGAAACGGCCCGCCTGGCGGGCGAAGTCCGGCAGCCGGTCGGGGCCGAACACGACGACGGCGACCACGATGATCACCATCAGCTCCGGGAGACCGATGCCGAACACGGGCTAGGACCTGCCGGCCGGTGACAGCCCCAGCTGCAGGCCCGCGAGACCGCGGCCACGCCCGGACAGGGTGGTGGCCACGGTCCGCAGCGCGGTCGCGGCCGGGGAGTCCGGGTGGCTGTCCACGATCGGCACGCCGCTGTCCCCGCCCTCGCGCAGGGTCAGGTCGAGGGGGACCTCGCCGAGCAGCGGGACGTCGTAGCCGAAGCGCCCCGACAGGGTGGCCGCGACCCGGCTGCCGCCGCCGGCCCCGAAGACCTCGAGGCGATGCTCGGGGCCGCAGTGCGGGCAGGGCAGGAAGGACATGTTCTCCACCACCCCGACCACCCGCTGGTGCATCATCGACGCCATCGTGCCGGCCCGCTCGGCGACCTCCGCGGCCGCCTCCTGCGGGGTGGTCACCACGACCACCTCGGCGTTGGGCAGGTGCTGGCCCAGCGAGATGGCGATGTCCCCGGTGCCGGGCGGCAGGTCCAGGAACAGCGCGTCGAGGTCGCCCCAGAACACGTCGCTGAGCATCTGCACCAGGGCCCGGTCCAGCATCGGGCCGCGCCAGGCCACCACCTGGTCCCGGCGGGGCTTGAGCATCCCGATGCTGATCACGGAGATCTCCCCGGAGGACTTCAGCGCCGGGACCGGCATGATCATGTCCTCGACCTGGGTCGGCCGGACGTCGCCGACGCCGAGCATCGCCGGCACGGAGTGGCCGTAGATGTCGGCGTCGAGGATGCCGACCTTCATGCCCTGCCGGGCCATCGCCGCGGCCAGGTTGACGGTGACCGAGGACTTGCCGACGCCGCCCTTGCCGGAGGCGATCGCGTAGACCTTGGTCAGCGAGCCGGGCCGCGCGAAGGGGATCTCCTTCTGGGCCTGGCCGCCGCGCAGCTTCTCCTGGAGTCCGGAGCGCTGGTCGGCGCTCATCACGCCGAGGGTCGAGGTCGACCCCGGTGACCCCGGCGACCCGGCTCGACCGCGGCGGTCACGTCCGGGTGATGGTGTCCTTCAGCGGGCAGCCGGAGACGGTCAGCAGCACCGTGACCGCGACCGCGCCCGTCGGCGTCGACGTCGACGGACTCGACCATGCCGAGGTCGGTGATCGGTCGACGGATCTCGGGGTCGTTGACGGTCGCGAGCGCAGCGTGGATCTGCTCGAGATCGGGGGAGGTCATGGCTGCCAGCGTACGTGCCCCGGCCCACACCCGGCACGTACCCGGTGCGGTTCCGGGCGTCGGCCACCTCACGCGTCGCGGTCGTCGGCCTCGTCCTCGTCGCGGCGCTGCTCCTCGAGCTCCTGGACCAGCGAGCGCAGCTCGGAGCGGACGTAGTCGCGGGTGGCGACCTCGCCCAGGGCCATCCGGATCGAGGCCATCTCGCGGGCCAGGAACTCCATGTCGGCGTGCGCGCGGGTGTTCGCCTGCCGGTCCTGCTCGCCGATCACCCGGTCGCGGTCCTCCTGGCGGTTCTGGGCCAGCAGGATCAGCGGAGCGGCGTACGACGCCTGCAGGCTGAGCATCAGGGTCAGGAAGATGAACGGGTAGTCGTCGAACCGGGTCGGGCCGGGGGCCAGCCAGTTCAACAGCAGCCAGACGATCACGAACAGCGTCATGTAGAGCAGGAACCGGGCGGTGCCCATGAAGCGCGCGAAGGTCTCCGCGAACCGGCCGAAGGTGTCGGAGTCGACCTGGGGGCGGCGGACGATCTGCCGGCGCGTGTCGTTGGGGACGTCGAGCCGGGCCCGGGGGTCGCGACGCGGTGCCGGCGGCTGCCGGCGGCCGCCGGGCTGGTCGCGCCGGTCTCGCCTATCCACGGGCGGGCCCTCCCCTCGCCCCGCCGATCCGGACCGGGGCGCTGGCCCGGCTCGGGGTGTCGCGCCAGTTCTCGGGCAGCAGGTGGTCGAGCAGGTCGTCGACGGTCACCGCGCCGACCAGCCGGCCGTCCTCGTCGACGACCGGCGCGGCCACGAGGTTGTAGGTGGCCAGGTGCCGGGCGCAGTCCTCGAGGCTCGAGGTCGGCCGCAGCGGCTCGATGTCGGTGTCCAGGACGTGCCCGACCATCGTCGAGGGCGGCTCGCGGAGCAGCCGCTGGATGTGCGCGACCCCGAGCAGCCGGCCGGTGGGCGGCTCCAGCGGCGGCCGGACGACGTAGACCAGCGCGGCCAGCGACGGGCTGAGCTCGGCGTGCCGCACGTGGGCGAGGGCGTCGGCGACGGTCGCGTCGGGGGACAGGATCACCGGCTCGGTGGTCATCATGCCGCCGGCGGTGTGCTCCTCGTAGGACATCAGCCGCCGGACGTCCTCGGCCTCCTCGGGCTCCATCAGCTGCAGCAGCGGCTCGGCGGTCTCCGGCGGCAGCTCGGCGATCAGGTCGGCGGCGTCGTCGGGCGACATCTCCTCGAGCACGTCGGCGGCGCGCTCGCTGTCGAGGTGGCCGAGGATCTCGACCTGGTCCTCCTCGGGCAGCTCCTCGAGGACGTCGGCCAGCCGCTCGTCGTCGAGCGCCGCGGCGATCTCGGCGCGGCGCTTGGCGGGCAGGTCGTGGATGACGTTGGCCAGGTCGGCGGGGCGCATCTCCTCCAGCGCGGCGAGCAGGTGGGTGGCGCCCTGGCCCTCCTCGGCGGCGGCGAACCCGTCGATGTCGCGCCAGTCCACGACGTGGGTCTGGCCCTTGCGGCCGAAGCGCTTGGAGCCCTCCTGCAGCGCGACCCTGCTGATCAGCCAGTCGCGGGTGCGGGCCAGCTCCATCGCGACGTCGTACACGGCGCCGTCGACGCCGGTCTCGCGGATCGTCACCTGCCGGTCGAGCATCTGGCCGAACACCAGCGTCTCGGTGGGGCGCTGCTCGAAGCGGCGCATGTTGACCACGCCGGTGGTGATCACCTGGCCGCTGTCGACGTGGGTCACCCGGGTCATCGGCACGAAGATCGACCGCCGGCCGAACACCTCCACCACCAGGCCGAGCACCCGCGGCTGCAGCCCCCCGGGACGGAGCACCACGACGAGGTCGCGGATCTTGCCGACCTGGTCGCCCGCGGGGTCGAACACCGGCAGCCCGGACAGGCGGGCGGCGAAGACGCGGGACGGGGAGGTGCTCACGAGCCAACAGGTTAGCCGCTGGAAGGATGGCCCGCCATGCGACTGGACTACGACATCGTCGACGTGTTCACCGACCGCCCGTTCGCCGGCAACCAGCTCGCGGTGGTCCACGGGGCGGAGGAGCTCTCGACCAGGCAGTGCCAGGCGGTCGCCGCACGAGTTCGGCTTCTCCGAGACCACGTTCCCGGCCTCCGCGGTGACCGACGGCCGGGAGTACGCCACCCGGATCTTCACCCCCGAGCAGGAGATCCCGTTCGCCGGGCACCCGACGCTCGGCACCGCCTGGGTGCTGCGCTCCCGCGGCCTGCTCACCGCCGACGAGTGCGTCCAGCACTGCGCCGCCGGACCGGTCGGGGTGCGGTTCGACGGCGACGCGCGTCGAGCTCTCCGCCGCCCCGCGCGACCTCGCCGGACCGCTCGACCAGGGCCTGGTCCGCGACCTGCTGCGCCTGGTCGGGCTGTCCCTGTCCGACCTCGCCGGCGAGGTGTGGGTGGCCGGCTGCGGCCTGACCTTCGTGCACGTCCCGGTCACCGAGGAGGCGGTGGTGCGGGCCGTCCCCGCCGCCGGCCGCTCGGGGCGATGGTCGACCGGATCGTGGCGGCGGCACCGGTCGAGGACCTGCTGGACGGGGTCAACGTGTACGCCGTGACGGGGTCCGCGCCCCGCCTCGCCGTGCACGCCCGGGTCTTCGTGCCGGGCGTCGGGGTCCCCGAGGACCCGGCCACCGGGCTCCGCGGCCGCCGGGCTCGGCATGGCGCTGGTCGCGTCCGGGCTGCTGCCCGAGGGTGGCCGCTACGACATCGCGCAGGGCCTGGAGATGGGCCGCCCGTCCGCGCTCGCGGGCCGGGTCGACGCCGCGGGCGGCGTCGCCACCCGCTGTCACGTCGCCGGTCAGGTGCAGCCGGTCGCCGCCGGCCGGATCGTCGTCCCGCCGTCCTGACCCGGTCGGCCGCACCGCTCAGCCGAGCGGGGTGATCCGGCGCACCGTGCTGCTGGCGGCCCACCGGCCGGCCGCAGCGCCCAGGTCGGGCAGGTTCAGCCGGCCCGCGACCAGGGCGGCGACCGTGGCCTCCCACGCCTCGTCCCCTGGCCGTACGACGTGGCGCGGCCGGTCCAGGTGAGCAGCGACCGCCGTTGTCCTTGCTGCGCATCACCACCTCGACCGGGTCCGCGTCGGCGACGTCCGGGAACGGCTGCTCGGTCGCCCCCGGAGACCACGCACAGCGCGTCGTCGGACCACACGTGCCACACCGGGTGCGACCTGGCCGGCGTACCGCACCCAGCACACGCCGGTCTTCCTGGCCGAGCTCGGCGACGAGCGCGTGCGCACCGACGGGCAGGTCGGCGCTCGGATCGGTGGGCGGCACGGGCCGAGCCTGCCACACCGGCGCCCCGGCGGCGAGGACCACAATGACGCGGTGCGCACCCTGCTGCTGATGGCCGTCGGGGTCGCTGGCGGTCTCGCTGTCCGGTCCGCTGATGGCCGCGATGGTGGTCCCGCCGCTGGCGATCGCGTTCTGGCGCAACGGGCTCGCGACGGTCGGCCCTCGCCCCGGGGGCGGCGCGCCGGCGCGACGAGCTCGGCAGCCTGCGCGGGCCGGCCGCTGCGGCTGGTGGCTGCTCTCCGGGCTGATGCTCGCCGTGCACTTCGGCACCTGGGTGACCTCGCTGACGCTGACCTCGGTCGCCTCGGCGACCGCGATCGTCTGCCTGCAGATCGCCTGGGTGGTGGCCTGGCAGCTGACCCGCGGCGAGCGGTTCGGCACCGGCGTGCTGGCCGGGCTGGCGCTGGCGTTCGCCGGGGTGCTGGTGGTCTCCGGGGTGGACCTCACGCTGTCGACCCGGGCGCTGGTCGGCGACCTGCTCGCCCTGGTCGGCGGGGTGGCGGCCGCGGCGTACATGGTGATCGGCTCGCGCGCCCGGCAGACGTCACGACCACGACGTACACCTTCGTCTGCTACGGCACCTGCGCCGCCGTGCTGCTGGTGGCCTGCGTGGTGGCCGGGCAGGCGCTGGGCGGCTACCCCGCCGGCGCAGTGGGGCCTGCTGCTGCTGGTCACCGCGACCGCGCAGCTGATGGGGCACTCGGTGTTCAACCACCTGCTGGCCACCACCTCGCCGATGCTGGTCTCGCTGGCGCTGCTGCTGGAGGTGCCGGGCGCCGCGCTGCTCGCCGCGGCTGCTCCTCGGCCAGGTGCCGCCGCTGGCCGCGCTGGTCGGGCTGGCTGGTGATCCTGGCCGGGATGGCGCTGGTGATCGTCAGCAACCGGGCGCCGCGGCGTCGCGGCAGGCGCCGCCGTCGACTGAGACGTCCACGGCGACGGCCGGGTCCCGACGGTCGCCGGCGACGGCGCTACGCTCCCGCAGGACGGTGACCCGCCTCCAGACGAGGTGTCCCATGCCCGCACCGAGCACCCGCGCGCTGCGCGCCCGCCGCTCCTGCCACGCCGTCCCCGGCTCCAACCCGCGCTTCCTCGAGAAGGCGCAGGGGCTCGACGTCCGACCAGGTGTTCCTCGACCTCGAGGACTCGGTCGCGCCGCTCGCCAAGGCCGACGCCCGCAAGAACATCGTCGAGGTGCTCAACACCGGCGACTGGGGCGACAAGGGTGCGCACCGTCCGGGTCAACGACTGGACGACCCAGTGGACCTACAAGGACGTGATCGAGGTCGTCGAGGGCGCCGGCGCGAACCTCGACTGCATCATGCTGCCGAAGGTGCAGACCGCCGACCAGGTGATCGCGCTCGACGTGCTGCTCACCCAGATCGAGACCACGATGGGCTACGAGGTCGGCCGGATCGGCATCGAGGCGCAGATCGAGAACGCCCTCGGCCTGATCAACGTCGACGCGATCGCGACCGCGTCGCCGCGCGTGGAGACGATCATCTTCGGCCCGGCCGACTTCATGGCCTCGATCAACATGAAGTCGCTGGTGGTCGGGGAGCAGCCGCCCGGGTACGACGTGGGCGACGCCTACCACTACATCCTGATGCGGCTGCTGATGGCCGCCCGCGCGCACGACAAGCAGGTGATCGACGGGCCGTACCTGCAGATCAAGGACCTCGACGGCTTCCGCCGGGTGGCCGGCCGCTCCGCCGCGCTGGGCTTCGACGGCAAGTGGACCCTGCACCCGGCCCAGATCGAGGCCGCCAACGAGGTCTTCTCCCCGCTCCAGGAGGACTACGACCACGCCGAGAACATCCTCGACGCCTACGAGCTACTACACCTCCGAGCAGGGCGGCGCCACGGGCGCGGTCATGCTCGGCGACGAGATGATCGACGAGGCCTCGCGCAAGATGGCGCTGGTGATCTCGGGCAAGGGCCGCGCCGCCGGTCTCCAGCGCGGCGACGTCTGGTCGCCGCCGGAGGCCTGAGCCTCCCGTACGATCCTCACGTGCTGACCCCCGACGACCCCCCCACCAGCGTGTCCGGTGTGCGCGTCGACGACGAGGGCATCACCGCGCGCAGCGCCGACGAGGTCGTCCTCGACGTGCTCTTCGACGGTCGGCGGATCTGGTCCTTCTGGCTGCACCGCGACGGCAGCCGGCTCGGGCAGCACGTACGCCGTGCGGCTGGCCGTCCGCGCTGCGCAGGTTCCTGGACGGCACGCACCCGGCTGCAGCTGGTCGAGCACGTCGTCCGGCGCGGTCGCCTTCGACGAGGAGGTCCGTCTCGGCGACGGGTCCGGGCGGATCGCGGTGGTCAACGACCGCGGGCTGCCCCTGGGCATCGACAAGTCCCTGCGGCTCGCGCAGACCTTCGACACCCGCAGCGCCGAGCACGTCGCGCCGCTGCTGGACTCGATCGAGGAGGTGCTGGCCGCGCTGCGGCAAGGCCGGCATCGAGGCGTTCCCCGCCTACGGCACGCTGCTCGGCGCGGTGCGCGGCGGCAGGCTGATCGGGCACGACAGCGACGCCGACCTGGGCTACGTCAGCGAGCACACCCACCCGGTCGACGTGGTCCGCGAGTCGTTCCGGCTGCAGCGGGCGCTGGCGCGACATGGGCTACCAGATCACCCGCTACAGCGGCGCCGCCTTCAAGGTCGACGTGCTCGAGGCCGACGGGTCGGTCCGCGGCCTCGACGTGTTCGGCGGCTTCCTCGCCGACGGCCACCTGCACCTGATGGGGGAGATCCGCACGCCGTTCCGCCGGGAGTGGATCTTCCCGCTCGGCACCACCACGCTCGAGGGCCGCGCAGCTGCCGGCCCCGGCGAACACCGACGAGTTCCTCACCGCGACCTACGGCCCGAGCTGGCGGGTGCCCGACCCGGCGTACAAGTTCGAGACGCCGGTCTCGACGCACCGCCGGCTCAACGGCTGGTTCCGCGGCACCCGCGTGAAGCGGGAGAGCTGGGACCGCACCTACTCGCGGCTGCCCGACCACGCCGCCGCCCATCGAGCCGTCCGCCTTCGCGTCCTGGGTGCGCTGCGCAGGAGCGCGGGGTGCCGGCCCGGGTCGTCGACATCGGCTGCGGTCGCGGGGTCGACGACCTGTGGTTCGCCCGCCAGGGTGCCTCGGTGGTCGGGCTCGACTACGCGCTGCGCGGCAGCGAGGCGGTCGCCGGACTCGCCGCCGACGAGGAGGTCGACCTCGAGTTCCGGCACGCTGAACCTCTGCGAGCTCCGCTCGGTGCTCGCCGAGAGCGCCCGGCATCGCGCGGCTGCCCGGCCGCACCGTGGTCACCGCCCGGCACGTCGCCGACGCCACCGACCGGGTCGGACGCGGCCACCTGTGGCGGGCGTGCGAGATGATGCTGCGCGGCGGCGGCACGGCTCTACCTGGAGGTGCTGGCCGGCCGCGGGGTCGGACGACCCGTTCGCGCGCGACGAGCACCTGCACGCGCTGCCGATCGGGCGGGTGGTCGACGAGCTGGAGGCCAGGGGCGCGAGGATCGTGGCCCGCAGGCACATACGTGACAGCAGCCCCGGAGCGACGGCGGGGCACCGGATCGGACGGTTGGTGGTCGAATGGCAACGGTGAGGTCCCGGATGCGGATCAGGGGCAAGCAGGCGGCACGCACCCTCGGCACGGTTCCGCGCAGGGCTGCGGACCGACACGGTGGAGGCCCTGGCGGCGCGGGTCGCCGTCCTCGAGGACGAGGTGCAGGAGTGTCGGCAGCTCAACCTGCGGCTGGCCGAGCTGACCGACGTCGTGGAGGAGCTGCTGCTGCCGGTCGCCCAGCGCGACGAGCAGCGGATCTCCGCGGCGCTCGAGAAGTACGCGCAGGGCCTGTGAGTCGCTGACGTGGCACACACGGTCTTCTTCCACGTCGGCCTGCCCAAGACCGGCACGACCTACCTCCAGACCCTGATGTGGGACAACCGCGAGGAGCTGATGCGGCAGGGGGTGCTGCTGCCCGGCGCGTCGGCGCGCCAGCACCTGTGGGCCAGCGGCGTGGTCACCGAGGACCCGCACCTCGACCGGCGGGGGCCCGCGCGCCCTCGACGCCTGGGACCGGCTGGTGGCGGAGATCAACGACTGGCCGGGCACCGCGGTGGTCAGCCACGAGTTCTTCGCCGGCGCCAGCGCCGCCCAGGCGGCTCTGGCCGGGGCGGTCCTGGCGGGGGCCGAGGTGCACGTGGTGGTCACCGCACGGGAGACGCTGTCGCTGGTCACCGCCCGCTGGCAGGAGTTCGTGAAGAACGGCTCGACGGTGGCGATCGACGACTACCCGGTGCGCGAGGAGACCAGCCCGCACGACGAGTGGGACTGGGGGACCCTGGACCTCGCCGACGTGCTGTCCCGCTGGAGCGCGGCGGCCCCGCGTGAGCGGGTGCACGTGCTGACGCTGCCGAAGCCCGGAGAGCCGCGGGAGACGCTGTGGCTGCGCTTCGCGGGACTGCTGGGAGTGGACCCGTCCCGCTGCCCGGCCGCCGGCAGCGCGCACAACGAGTCGCTCGGGGTCGTGGAGGTCGAGCTGCTGCGCCGGGTCAACGCCGACCTCCAGGGCTTCACCTCCCCGCTGGACCGCGGCACCTGGATCCGCGGCTACCTCGCCCAGGGCAAGCTCGTGCCGCGTGGCGGGGAGCGGTTCTGGCCGTCGCCGGAGCGGGTCGCCGTGCTGTGCGAGCGCGGCACCCGGATCGCCGAGCAGGTCGCCGCCGCCGGGTACGACGTGGTCGGGGACGTCGCGGACCTCTGGCCGCCGGTCGACGTGCCGCCGCGCCGGCACCCCGACGACGTCACCGAAGCCGAGCTGACCGCCGCGGCGACCGCGGTGATCGCCGACGATGATGGGCGACGTACGGCGGCTGACCCGGCAGGTCCACGACGCCGATCGGCCGGCCTCCGCACCGGAGCGCACCCCCCTGGTCCGCCGGGCGCTGTCCCGGGCCAGGCGAGCGGTCGCCGGCCGGACGCGGGGCCGCTGACCCGTCGTCGTGGCGGAAACCTCACGCAGTGAGGTGGCTCATAGTCGCCGCACGCGCGCCGGGGTGACAATGACCGGGACTCCCACCGGAAGGACACCGCGCATGGGCCGCCTCTGCGAGACCGAGGACCTCACCGACATCCAGGTCGAGATCCTCAAGACCGTCCGCACGTTCGTGGACGAGAAGATCCTGCCCGTCGCCACCGAGCTGGAGCACCGCGACGAGTACCCCACCGACATCGTCGAGGGGATGAAGGAGCTCGGCCTGTTCGGGCTGACCATCCCCGAGGAGTACGGCGGGCTCGGGGAGTCCCTGCTCACCTACTCGCTCGTCGTGGAGGAGATCGCCCGCGGCTGGATGAGCGTGTCCGGGATCGTCAACACGCACTTCATCGTGGCCTACATGCTGATGCAGCACGGCACCGAGGAGCAGAAGCAGCACTACCTGCCGCGGATGGCCACCGGTGAGGTGCGCGGCGCCTTCTCGATGTCCGAGCCCGGCTGCGGCTCCGACGTCTCGGCGATCCGCACCAAGGCGGTGCTGTCCGAGGACGAGAAGACCTACACCATCAACGGCCAGAAGATGTGGCTGACCAACGGCGGCTCCTCGACGCTGGTGGCGCTGCTGGTCAAGACCGAGCTCGGCGCCGGCTCGGTCTACAAGAACATGACCACGTTCCTCGTCGAGAAGCCGGCCGGCTTCGGCGAGGTGCTGCCGGGTCTGACCGTCCCGGGCAAGATCGAGAAGATGGGCTACAAGGGCGTCGACACCACCGAGCTGGTCCTGGACGGCTTCGAGATCGGCGCCGACCAGGTGCTCGGCGGCGAGCCCGGGCGCGGCTTCTACCAGATGATGGACGGGGTCGAGGTCGGCCGGGTCAACGTCGCCGCGCGCGGCTGCGGCGTCGCCCACCGGGCCTTCGAGCTCGGGGTCGCCTACGCCCAGCAGCGGGAGACCTTCGGCAAGAAGATCGCCGAGCACCAGGCGGTGCTGTTCCGGCTGGCCGAGATGGCCACCAAGGTCGAGGCCGCCCACCAGATGATGGTGCGGGCCGCTCGCAAGAAGGACGCGGGGGAGCGCAACGACCTCGAGGCGGGGATGGCGAAGTACCTCGCCAGCGAGTACTGCTCGCAGGTCGTCGAGGACTCCTTCCGGATCCACGGCGGCTACGGCTTCTCCAAGGAGTACGAGATCGAGCGGCTCTACCGGGAGGCGCCGATGCTGCTGATCGGGGAGGGCACGGCCGACATCCAGCGGATGATCATCGGGCGCCGGGTGCTGGAGGACTACCGGCTGCGCTGAGCCGTCACCCGGTCAGGGCCGGTCGAGGGTCTTGTCCAGCCCCGCCAGCGCCGTGCGGAGCCGCTCGTCGTCGCGGTCCGCCGCGGGGACGAGCACCTCGGTGACCACGTCCACCACGTCGGCGAGCCGCTGGTTGAGCCGGCGGTTCTCCTCCACGGCTGCCTCCAGGGCGGCGACCCGCGCCAGCACCGCGGGCATGCCCGTGCGTCCGCCGGGCGGGCTCGCCCCGCAGGCCGCGTCGCAGCCTGCTCAGCACCTTGTTGTTCATGGTCTCCACCTCACGACGAGCCGACAGATCTGCGGGTTCTCCGTGCCCAGCGGGGCGAGGTCGCGGCCGGTCTCCCGGTGCACGACGTGTCCGCCGTACGACTCGATCTCGCGCTCGACCTCGTGCAGGCCGGAGATAGGTGCGCTGGTGCGCGCCGAAGAACTTCGGCTCGCCGCGCGACTGCGGGGTGCGGAACTCCAGGAACGTCTCGCCGCCGCGGCGCTGCACCATCGAGGCGAACCGCCACAGGTTGTCCCGGCCGCTGTCGCCCAGCGTGTCCAGCAGCCCGCGGGCGTAGATCTCCCGGGTGCCCGGCTGGTGCGCCAGCCCGGCGCCGGTGAGCAGCACCGAGCGCAGGTCCTCGAGGTTGAACGACCTCGTGGCGACGTCCAGGCCGCGCCGGCGCAGCAGCGGGCGGATCTGCCGCATCCCCAGGGACGTGAAGTCCATCGCGGTCACCTGGTGGCCCGCGCTCGGCGAAGTAGGCCGAGTCCCGTCCGGTGCCCGCGCCCACGTCGAGCACTGCGTGGCGGTCTCGGCCGGCTGCCCGCCCCGCTGCTCGAGCCGCTGCTGGACCCAGCCGGCGAAGAGGGAGGGCTCGGTGGGCACCCGGGCGGCGTCCGGGCTCTTGTAGAAGTCCCCCCAGTAGCGCAGCCGGCGCCGGGGCGCGCGGAACCACGCGTCCATCCGGCGGACGTCGACCGGGTCGTGGTCGAAGTGGAAGGCCGGGTCGGGGACCCGCCAGTCGGGGCCGTAGGTGAAGGCGAGCACGTCCTCGGGCCGGGCCGGGGCGACGATCTCGCGGCCCTCCAGGGTGACCGTGCCGAACGGCAGCAGCGCGGACCGGTCCAGGGTGCCGGTCAGGGAGCCGGTGACGAAGAAGCGCTCGCCGATGTGGAACGAGCCGAAGACGTCGATGCCGCAGCGGCGTCCGTCCGGCAGCGGCACCCACACCTTGAAGTTCGCGCCGGACATCCGCACCACGCGCCAGCCCAGCCTGCGCATCGCGCGGGTGGCGGCGACGCACTCGCGGATCACGTCGAAGGGGTGCTGGTGCCTGCTGAGGTAGGCGACGTCGGCGTCGGAGTCGTGACCGATCATGTGGCCGTCGCGCACCGCGCCGAGCAGGCAGCCGTACATCAGGTACGCGTCCAGCCCGCACTCCACGGTCAGGTCGTGCAGCACCTTCTCCAGCGCGTCCATGATCTGCTCGCGGGCGGAGTCCTGGGTGTGGCTGAAGTCCCGCTGCAGACGGCCGCCCTTGTCGACGGCCAGCGGGTGGCCCTCGTCGTCAACGACGCTGACCCGCTGCCGGCCGGAGCCGAAGTGCACGGTCTGGCTGTGCAGCACGTCCCGCTCGACGTGGTCCACGAGCTCGACGTCGGCGACCCCCGCCAGGTGCTGGGCCAGGGCGCGCGGCCAGGACACCTGCACGGCCTGCTCGGCCGCGGGCGAGCCGTCGCGCCGGGGGTTGAACGACCACACGCGCTGACCGTCCAGCAGGACGTCGACCGCGCCGGACCACGTCGAGGGCACCAGCAGGCCCGCGGTGCTGACGTCGATCCTGTGGGTCACGCCACCTCCTGTGCGGCTACGGGGGACGAGCCGTCTTCGAGCGTATATCGACCCACCGGCTGCAAACGCGTCGACCCGCTGCCCCGGCCGTGACAAGGTGGTGCCGTCACCCTGACGCACCCGCGCACTGGAGGAACCGATGGCCGCCCACGACGAGAGCACCGGCAACGAGGACCTGAAGGCCAAGATGAGGGAGGCCCTGGACCGCAAGAAGGGCAACGACCGAGGGGTCGCGAAGCCGGCCGGCGCCAAGGAGAAGGCGCACGGCTCCGAGGTGGCAGCCGGTGGGCCGAAGATGCACCGTCGCAAGGCCGGTGGCGGCGGGTCGTGAGGTTCGGTCGCACCTACGAGGAGTTCGAGGTCGGCGCGACGTACAAGCACTGGCCGGGCAAGACGGTCACCGAGTACGACGACCACCTGTTCTGCCTGCTGACGATGAACCACCACCCGCTGCACCTGGACGCGCACTACGCGGGCGACAGCACCCAGTTCGGCAGGAACGTGGTGGTCGGCAACTACGTCTACTCGCTGCTGCTCGGCATGAGCGTGGCGGACGTCTCCGGCAAGGCGATCGCCAACCTGGAGGTCGAGTCGCTGCGGCACGTCGCGCCGACCTTCCACGGGGACACCCTGTACGGCCAGACCGAGGTGCTGGACAAGTGGGAGTCGACGTCCAAGGACGACCGCGGCGTGGTGTACGTCGAGACCAAGGGCTGCAACCAGGACGGCACCCTGGTGTGTGTCTTCCGGCGCAAGGTGATGGTGCCCAAGCAGTCGTACCTCGACGCCCGGGGCGGAGAGCAGCCCGGCCGGCCCGACCTCGTCGAGCCCGGCCCGGGCCCCGGAGCTGACCGGCGGCCGGGCCGGACTTGATCGAGTCGCGGGCGCGGTGGCAGGGTCGAGCCGGTGAGCACCGCCAACGCCTCGACCCGAGCCTCGGACCAGCGGTCCTTCTTCGGCCAGCCGCGGGTCCTCGCGAACCTGTTCGGCGTGGAGCTGTGGGAGCGCTTCAGCTTCTACGGCATGCAGGGGATCCTGCTGATCTACCTGTACTACGAGACCGCCCGGGGCGGGCTGGGCGTCGACCGTGGGGTCGCCGCCGGGCATCGTCGGCGCCTACGGCGGCGCGGTCTACCTCTCGACCATCCTCGGCGCCTGGCTCGCCGACCGGGTGCTGGGCGCGGAGCGGACGCTGTTCTACGCCGCGGTCGTGGTGATGGCCGGACACGTCGCGCTGTCCCTGGTCCCCGGCCTGGCCGGGGTGGGGCTCGGCCTGGTCCTGATCGCGCTCGGCAGCGGTGGGGTCAAGGCGAACGCCACCTCGCTGGTCGGCTCCCTGTACGACGAGCACGACGAGCGCCGGGACGCGGGCTTCTCGATCTTCTACATGGGCATCAACCTCGGCGCCCTGGTGGGACCGCTGCTGACCGGTCTGCTGCAGAAGGAGTGGGGCTTCCACTTCGGCTTCGGGCTGGCCGCGGTCGGGATGGCCTTCGGGCTCGCGCAGTACGCCCGCGGACGCTCGGCGCTGCCGGCCGAGACCAACGAGGTGCCGAGCCCGCTGGGCAGCGGCGAGGCGCTGCGCTACGCCGCCGGGGCGGTGACGGTCGTGGTCGTGGTCGCGGTGCTGTCCGTCGCCGGCGTGATCACGGTCGGCCGGCTGGCCGCCGATCGTCGCGTGGACCAGCGGCCTGGCCGCGGTCGCGTACTTCGCGGTGATCCTCTCCAGCCGTGCCGATCACCGGCGTGGAGCGCCAGCGGGTCTACGCGTTCATCCCGATGTTCGTGGCGAGCGCGGTGTTCTGGTCGCTCTACCAGCAGCAGTTCACCGTGGTGACGATCTACTCCGACCAGCGGCTGGACCGCGACCTGTTCGGCTGGGAGATGCCGGTCCCGTGGGTGCAGTCGATCAACCCGGTGTTCATCATCGTGCTGGCCGGTGCGTTCGCGGCGATGTGGACCCGGCTGGGGGAGCGGCAGCCCTCCAGCCCGGTGAAGTTCGCGCTCGGGACGCTGAGCATCGGCGTGTCCTTCCTGCTGTTCATCCCGATGGCCGGCGGCGGCGCGAACAGCGCACCGCTGCTCGGGCTGGTCGGGGTGCTGCTGTTCTTCACCATCTCCGAGCTGCTGCTCTCGCCGGTCGGGCTGTCCCTGTCGACCAAGCTCGCGCCGGCCAGGTTCCGCACCCAGATGGTGGCGCTGTTCTTCCTCTCGATCGCGCTGGGCACCGCCCTGTCCGGTCTGCTCAGCGGCTACTACGACCCGGAGAGCGAGGTGCCCTACTTCCTGACCCTCGGGCTGGCCGCGGTCGCCGTGGGTGCCGTGCTGCTGGCGTTCGTCAAGCCGATCCGGGCGCTGATGCAGGGAGTGAGATAGATGTCCGAGGAGACCCCCGACACCGAGCTGTGGCTGGTCCGGCACGGTGAGACCGAGTGGAGCCGGGACGGCCGGCACACCTCGGTGACCGACCTCGACCTGACCGAGCCGGGGGTCGACGTGGCCCGGACGCTCCGCGAGCGGCTCGCCGGCTCGTCGTTCGACCTGGTGCTGTCCAGCCCCCGGCTGCGGGCCCGTCGTACCGCCGAGCTGGCCGGGTTCGGCGACGTCGAGCTGGACGAGGACCTGGCGGAGTGGGACTACGGCGACTACGAGGGCGTCACCACCGCCACGATCCGGGAGACCGTCCCCGGCTGGACCGTGTGGACGCACCCGACTCCCGGCGGGGAGACCGCCGACCAGGTGACGGCCCGGCTGGACCGGGTGCTGGCGCGGGCTCGCGACGCGGGTGGTCGGGTCCTGGTCTTCGGGCACGGGCACTCCCTGCGCGCTCTCGCGGCCCGCTGGATCCAGCAGCCCGTCGCTGACGGCCGGTTCTTCAAGCTGGACACCGCGACGGTCAGCACGCTCGGGTTCGAGCGGGACTTCCCGGTCGTGCTGCGCTGGAACTCCTGACCGGAGCGGCTCCCCTGACCTTCGTTGCGCCGTGGGAGAGCCAGTGAACCCAAACCCCCTGCGTCAGCCGGCTGTGCTCGGCGCGCTGAGCACGCCCCAGCTGGTGAGGGCGTCCACCAGCCCGGGGGCGCAGTCGAGCGCGCGCACCTGGTCGTGGGTGAACCAGGCCGCGTCGTCGGCGTCGTCACCCGCACGGATGTCGTCGGCGTCCTGGTCCGGCGCGAGCCGGCACAGCCGGTCGCGGATGACGTACACGCCGCCGGACGGTGCGGCCCGCTGCACGGTGCCGACCAGCCGGCCCACCTGCACCCGGAGCCCGGTCTCCTCGAGGACCTCGCGGGCGGTGGCCACCTCGTCGGACTCGCCGGCCTCGACCCGGCCGCCGGGCACCGACCAGGTGCCCTTGGCCGGCTCCTGACCGCGCCGGACCAGCAGCAGCCGCGGACCGTCCGGACGGTCCAGGACCACGATGCCGCCCACGCAGTCGACCTGCTCCGCCATGCCGCGCAGCCTAGACGTCTTGACGCACCGCGTGCCGCCCACGACGGTTAGGCCATGACCCTGGCTGTCGGATGCCCCCGCTGCGCGGCCCCGGTGACGGAGCGCGACGGCGTCTGGCGATGCGTCGACCACGGTGCCATCACCCCGCTGTGGAGGCCCCGGACGGCCGACTACGAGCACTTCGTCGACCAGGTCGCCCGGACCGGCTCGATGCCGACCTTTGCCCCGTGGCCGCTGGGCGCGGGGTGGGCGGTCACCGACTTCGGCTGCGTCGCGGCCCCGGGCCGGGACGCACGGGCGAGCTTCCTCACCTCCGCGGGTCCCAGCGACCCGGACGGGGTCGTGGAGCTCACCGTGGTGACCGAGGAGCCGGGAGTGGGCCTCGGGGCCCGGTGCGCCGGTCTGGCACACACGGACCCGGGCGCGGAGATCGGCGAGGGCCAGGCGCTCGCGAAGGTCCGCGTCGACGGCCACCCCATCGCGCTGTGGTCGGTGCTCACCAGCGACGCCGACGTCGACTTCGACCGCTCGGTGTTCGCCGGGGAGGCGCAGGGGCGCTGGCTGTGGCTGGTGTTCCGGCCGGCAGCCGCGGCGCTGCTGCTGCGCGGCGAGTGGTCGCTGGTCGACATCGCCGACCTGGGGCCGGAGCTGGTGGACCTGCCGTTCGGAGGCGGCCCGCCCGCCTGGTGAGGCGGCGGGCACGGGCGGGTGGGTGCCGCGCACTAGGCTCTCGGAGTGCGCATCGACCTCCACACCCACTCGGACCGCTCGGACGGCACCGAGTCGCCGGGCGACCTGGTCCGCCGCGCGCACGCCGAGGGGATCGACGTGCTCGGGCTGACCGACCACGACACCACCGAGGGCTGGCCCGAGGCCACCGCGGTCGCGGCAGACCTCGGCGTGACCCTGGTGCGCGGCATCGAGGTGTCCTGCACGTTCCTGGGGTACGGCGTGCACCTGCTGGCCTACCTGCCGGACCCGACGTACCCGCCGCTCGACGAGGAGCTGCAGCGGATCCTGGACGGCCGCAACGCCCGGCTGCCGGCGACCCTGGAGCGGCTGCGGAGTGTCGGTGTGGACGTCGACGTCAGCGACGTCCGCGCCGTCGCGGGCGAGACCGCGGCGATGGGTCGCCCGCACGTGGCGGACGCGCTGGTCGCGCTGGGTGTGGTCGCGGACCGCAACGAGGCCTTCGAGCGGTTCCTCGGCCCCCAGGGCCCGGGCTACGTGCACCGCTACGCCGCCGACCTCGAGACGATGATCGGCATCGTGTCGGACGCCGGTGGGGTCGCGGTGCTGGCCCACCCGTGGGCCTCCCGTCACGACCACACCGCGCTCGACGAGCAGGGGCTGCGGCGACTGCGCGACGTGGGACTGGTCGGCCTCGAGGTCGACCACGAGGACCACGCCCCGGCCACCCGGGCGTCGCTGCGCTCGCTGGCCCAGCGGCTCGACCTGGTCGTCACCGGGTCCAGCGACCACCACGGGCTCGGCAAGGTCGGCCACGACCTCGGCTGCAACACCACCGCTCCCGACCAGCTCGACCGGCTGCTGGACCTCGCCGCCGCGTCCGCGGCCTCGTCGGGACGCTCGACACCGGACCTGCTGCGAGCGTGAGACGCCGGTGAGCCAGCCGGTCCTGGAGGGCATGCCTGAGCGGCTCTACGCGGCTGCTCCCTCCCGGCTGACCACCTTCCTGGACTGCCCGCGCCGCTACCGGCTGGCCTACCTGGACCGGCCGACCCCGCGTCGCGGGCCGCCGTGGGCGCACTACGCGGTCGGCGCGTCCGTGCACGCCGCCCTCGCTCGCTGGTGGGGGCTGCCGCGTGCGCGACGCACGCCGGAGGCGGGCGGGACGCTGCTGGTCCAGGGCTGGCTGGGGGACGGCTTCCGGGACCGTGCGCAACGGGCCGAGGTACGCGAGCGGACCCGCGCCGAGGTGGAGCGCTATCTCGCCGGGATCGACCCGGACGTCGAGCCCGTGGCCGTGGAGCGCACGGTCACGATCCGCACCCGCCGCGCCTCCCTGTGGGGCCGGCTGGACCGGCTCGACGACCGACCGGGCCTGGGACTGGTGGTGGTCGACTACAAGACCGGGCGGTCCCGGCTCACGGTGGAGCACGCCGGGGGATCGCTGGCCCTCGCGGTGTACGCCGCGGCGGCGGCCCGCACGCTGCGACGCGAGTGCCGGCGCGTCGAGCTGCACCACGTGCCCACCGGGGAGGTGCTCGCCTGGGACCACACCGAGGCGTCGATCGAGGCAGCGCTGGGACAGGCCGACGACCTCGCCGCGCAGCTGCGTGACCTCGACGACCGGCACCGGGCGGGGCTGGGCGCCGAGCAGACCGACGAGGCCTTCCCGCCCCGGGTCGGCCAGCAGTGCGGGTGGTGCGACTTCCGGGCCGTGTGCCCCGAGGGCCGGTCGCAGCCCGCGCACGCGCCCTGGGACGCGGTGACTCCGAATGGCTGAGACCTCTGCGCGGGACTAGCGCCCGAGGCCCTGGAACCGTGCCTGCAGCCCGCTGGGGGTGTGCCGAGCGAGGGCGGCGAGGGCCTGGTACCGCCGGCTCGGGATCGAGATGCTCCGGCCCCGGTCCAGGTCTCGCAGAGCGTCCGCGACCACCCGGTCCACCTCCAGCCAGAGCCAGCGCGGCGTCGCGTCGGTGCGCACCCGCATCCGCTCGTGGAACTCGGTGCGGGTGAAGCCCGGGAGCAGCGCCATCACCCGCACGCCCTGCGGCCGGTAGGTCAGGTCCGCCCACTCGCTGAGGGACGTGACATAGGCCTTCGCCGCGCTGTAGGTGCCGCGGGGGAGGTAGCCGGCCACGCTGGAGACGTTGATGATCGCCCCGTGGCCGCGCGCGACCATCGGCCCCAGCGCGGCGTGCGTCAGCCGCAGCACCGCGGTCACCAGCACGTCGAGCAGGTGGACCTCCTGGTCGATGCCGTTGTCGAGGAAGGGGCGCTTGAGGCCGAAGCCGGCGTTGTTGACCAGGAGGCCGACCGGCCGGTCCGGGTCGGCGACGCGTGCCTCGACGTGCGCGAGCTGGTCGCGGTCTCCGAGGTCGGCCACGATCACCTCGACCTGGACGCCGTACCGGGTCCCGAGGTCGGCGGCGAGCGCCTCGAGGCGCTCCCGGGTGCGGGCCACCAGGACCAGGTCGTGTCCCGCGGCGGCGAGCCGGCGGGCGAAGGCGAGGCCGATCCCGGCGGTGGCGCCGGTGATCACGACGGTCGAGCGGGGGCTGGGCGCCGCGGACGAGGGGGACATGGGACCCAGCATCCCCGACCGCCGGCTGCGGTGACCGACGACATGCTGCCTCTCGCCGCGGGGGAGGTCGAGACCGCGCGTCTCCTGCGGCATGATGGTCCGGTGCCCGCATCGAAGCCCCAGATCCTCGCGGTCGCCAACCAGAAGGGCGGCGTGGCCAAGACGACGACCGTGGCCTCGCTGGGTGCGGCCCTCGCCGAGCTCGGCCACCGCGTCCTCCTCGTCGACCTCGACCCCCAGGCCTGCCTGACCTTCTCGCTCGGGATCGACCCCGAGGACCTCGACCTGTCGGTGCACCACGTGCTGACCAAGGGTCTCGCGGCCCGCGAGGTGATCATCTCGACCGAGGACGGCGTCGACCTGCTGCCGGCGACCATCGAGCTGGCCCGCGCCGAGTCCGACCTGCTCACCCGCACCGGGCGCGAGCACGTCGTGAAGCTGGCCCTGGAGGACCTCGAGTACGACTGGGTGCTGCTGGACTGTCCGCCGTCGCTGGGCGTGCTCACCGTGGCGGCGCTGACCGCGGCCCGGGGCGTGCTGATCCCGCTCCAGTGCGAGACGCTCTCGCACCGGGGGGTCGGACAGCTGCTCGACACCGTGCACGACGTGCGCCGCTTCACCAACCGCAAGCTCGAGGTGTGGGGCGTGCTGCCCACCCTGTACGACGGTCGGACCAACCACGCCCGGGCGGTGCTCGACAACATCTCCGAGACCTACCAGCTCGATGTCATCGAGCCGCCGATCCCCAAGTCGATCCGCTTCGCCGAGGCGCCTGCCGCGGGCCGGTCGATCCTGTCCACGACGAGTGGCCACAAGGGCGCCGACGCGTATCGGGAGGTCGCGGCCAGCCTCACCCGGCGTCGTCGCTGACGCCTCTAGGGTGACCGGTATGACGGGTCCGGGCGCGGCAGGCGACAGCAGGCGGGCCGGGACCCTCCGGCCGCGCTACGGTCGGCTGGGCGCGTTCGGGGGAGCGGTCGCGGTCACGCTGGTCGCGGTCCTCGGCGGCTCCGGGGTGCTGCCGGGCGTCGACCGGCCCGGCCCCTCGCCGGACCGGATCGGAGCCGCCGCCGTGCTGACGGCCGACACGGTCCCCGGGTCGACGCCCGCTCCGGGACCCGCCGGCGTCAGCCCCTCGCCACCGTCGCCGGCGACCGCGGTCCGCAAGCCGGCCGGCGCGCGCACCGGCGACCAGGCGCCCGCCCCTGCCGTCCCGTCGGGCAGCGGCAGCGGTCACCGCGTGGTCTTCGACATGTCCGACCAGCGGGTGTGGCTGGTCGACGCGCAGGCCGGCGCGGACGTCGTGCAACGCACCTACCTGGTCTCCGGCAGCGTCACCGACAACCTGCGGCCCGGCAGCTACGCGGTGTACTCCCGCTCGCTGCACGCGGTCGGAGTCGACGACTCGGGCACCATGCGGTACATGGTCCGCTTCACCCGCGGGCAGCACGCCGCGATCGGCTTCCACGACATCCCGGTCCAGGACGGACGCCTCGTGCAGACCCGCGACGACCTGGGCATGCCCCAGTCGCACGGCTGCGTCCGGCAGTGGCGCCCGGACGCCCAGGCGCTGTGGGCGTTCGCGCCGGTGGGGACCAAGGTCGTCGTCGTGGCCTGACGGGTCGGGGACGGCGGTTTACCAGGTGATGCAGGAAAACTGGCACTGACCATGGTGAATTCACCATGGTCAGTGCCAGTTAAGCGACATCACCTGGTAAACAGCCGCGGGCCAGGTCCGCCCGAGCAGCCCGGCTCAGTCGCTGGAGGTCGCGGCGGGCTCGCTGCCGCTGCGACGACGGCGCCGGCTGCGGTTGCGGGACCCGGTGGCGGTGCCGGCGTCCTCCTGCGGCGAGCCGGAGCCCGCGGTGTCGCCGGCGGGCGCGGTGGCGGTCGCGGTGGCGGTCGCGCTGTCCGCCCCCTCGACGACGGGCTCGCCGTTGCGAGTCCGGCTCCGGCTGCGGTTGCGACGCGGCCGGTCCTCGCGGGGCCCCCGGTCGGCGGCGGGGCCACCGGAGCGGCCGCCGGAGGAGCGGCCGGTGCCACGGTCCGCACGCGGCTCGGCCGGCTTCTCCGGCTTGAGGCGGCCCTTGGTGCCCGGCGCGATGCCCATGTCGTGGAAGAAGTGCTCGGAGGTGGAGTAGGTCTCGGCCACCTCGTCGAACGGCAGGTCGAGCATCTTGTTGATGACCTTCCACCGGGTCACGTCGGCCCAGTCGACGAAGGTCACCGCCACCCCGGTGGCGCCGGCGCGGCCGGTCCGGCCGATCCGGTGCACGTAGGTCTTCTCGTCCTCCGGGCAGCTGTAGTTGATGACGTGGGTGACGTCGGCCACGTCGATGCCCCGCGCGGCGACGTCGGTGGCGACCAGGACCCGCAGCTTGCCCTCGCGGAAGCGGGCGAGCGCCTTCTCGCGGGCCACCTGCTGCATGTCTCCGTGCAGGGGGCTGGCGTCGAAGCCGCGGTCCTCGAGGTCCTCCGCGAGCCGCTGGGCGGCCCGCTTCGTCCGGGTGAACACGATGGTCAAGCCGGAGTTCTCCGCCTGCAGGATGCGCGAGACCAGCTCGGGCTTGTCCAGGTCGTGCACCTGGTAGATGAACTGGGCGGTCGCCGGGACCGTCTGCTGCGCGTCCCCGGACTCGGCCCGGATGTTCATCGGGTGCCGCATGTGGGTGCGGGCCAGCGAGACGATCGCGCCCGGCATGGTCGCCGAGAACAGCATCGTCTGCCGGGTCTCCGGCGTCCGGGCGATCAGCCGCTCGACGTCGGGGAGGAAGCCCAGGTCGAGCATCTCGTCGGCCTCGTCGAGGACCAGCACCTTGATGTGCGAGAGGTCGAGCGCGCGGCGGTTCATCAGGTCGATCAGCCGGCCGGGCGTGCCCACGACGACGTCGACGCCGCTCTTGAGGGTGTCGAGCTGGTGGTCGTAGCCCACGCCGCCGTACACGGTCAGCACCCGGGTGCCCCGGTCCTGGCTGGCCACGGACATGTCGTTGGAGACCTGGAGCGCGAGCTCGCGCGTGGGCGCCACGATCAGCGCCTGCGGCTTGTCCGGTGCGGCGAGGTCGGCGTGGTCGGGGTCGTGCGGCGCCACCGTGCGCTGCAGCACGGGGATCCCGAAGGCCAGCGTCTTGCCGGTGCCGGTGCGGGCCTGACCGATCAGGTCGGTGCCCATCAGGGCCACCGAGAGGGTCATCTCCTGGATCGGGAAGGGGGTCGTGATGCCGACCCGCTCGAGGGCGTCGGCAATCTCGGGTAGCACCCCGAGCTCTCTGAAAGTGGTCAGGATCTCGCCTGTTCTCTGTGAGGATGTGAAAGCATCTAGAACCGCGGCGAGGCTCCCACTCCACGACCTCTGCAGGTGCTGCCAGAGGCGTCACGTGTCGTGCTCTCGTCGGCGGTACGCCGCGAGTCTATCGCTAGGCTGACCACATGACTGAATCGCCGGCCGAGACACCCCCGTCGACCGGTGGGTCGACCGGTCCGGTGGACGTGCCCGCACCCGGGTCGGCCCGCTGGTCGCCCGAGCTGCCGCTGGCCTTCTCCGACCCGACCTACCTGGCTGCGGTCGTCGACCTGCTGGGGGCCATCGCCTACGGGGAGATGTCCGCGTTCGAGCGGCTCAGTGAGGACGCCAAGATGGCGCCGACGCTGCAGGACAAGGTCGCGCTGGCCCGGATGGCGAGCACCGAGTTCGCGCACTTCGACGGTCTGCGCGCCCGGCTCGGCGAGATCGGCGCCGACCCGTTCGAGGCGATGTCGGCCTTCGCGGTCCCCTTCGAGGACTTCCACCGCCGTACCCTGCCGGCGGACTGGTTCGAGGGGCTGATCAAGGCGTACGTCGGCGACGGGCTGGCCGCGGACTTCTACCGCGAGATCGCGGCGTTCCTCGACGCGGACACCCGCGCGATCATCCTGGAGAGCCTGTCCGACGCCGGCCAGTCGGCGTTCGTGGTGGACCGGGTCCGCGCCGCGATCGCCGCGGACCCCCGGCTCGGGGGGCGGCTCGCGCTGTGGGGTCGCCGGCTGATGGGCGAGGCGCTGTCCCAGGCGCAACGAGTGGCCGCCGAGCGCGACGCGCTGTCCGCGCTGCTGTCCGGCGGGGTGGACCGCCCCGCGCTGGACCTCGTGGCGATCGGGAGGCTCTTCACCCGGCTGACCGAGAACCACTCGGCGCGGATGAACGCGCTCGGCCTGGCTCCCTAGCCAAGGTCGCGGGACCGGGCCCGCGGGGGCACCGGGGACCCGGAGGTGCCCGCGGTGCCGCCGGCGGACGGGCTAGGAGCGGAAGCCGACCGTGCCGCTGCTGCTGTGGCCGATCTCGACGTAGGCGAGCTTGGCGACCGGCACGATCACCCGGCGGCCCTTGGCGTCGTGCAGCACGAGCACGCCGTCCGCGGCGGAGAGCGCCGTCGATACCGCCTTCTCGACGTCGTCGGCCGACTCGCCGGACTCGACGATCAGCTCGCGGTTGGCGTTCTGGACGCCGATCTTGACCTCCACCGGAGGACCTCCTGTTGTTGTTGCGTTCGGGTGCTGCTGGACGACGCTGGGCCGGGCTCAGACCTGGTCGTCGTTGCGGGGGTAGCCGCGGATGCCACGCCAGGCGAGACCCGAGACGAGCGTAGCCGCGTCGCCCTGAGAGATCTCACCGGCGGTGTCCAGCCAGAACCGGGCGCTGACCTGGGCCATGCCGACCAGCGAGACGGCCAGCAGGCGGGACTGCTCGTCGGGCAGCCCGGTGTCCTCGTGGATCACCTCGGCGATCGCCTCGGCGCAGTCCCGGGTGACCCGGTCCACCCGCTCGCGCACCTGCGGCTCGTTGGTGAGATCGGACTCGAAGACCAGCCGGAAGGCGCCCTGGGCACTGCTCACGTAGTCGTAGAAAACGTGCATGGTGGCGGTGACCCGCAGCTTGTTGTCGTCGGTGGAGGCCAGCGCGTCCTTGCAGGCCTCGATGATCGTGTCGCAGGACTGGTCGAGCAGCGCGAGGTACAGCTCGAGCTTCCCGGGGAAGTGCTGGTAGAGCACCGGCTTGGAGACTCCCGCACGCTCGGCTATGTCGTCCATCGCGGCGGCGTGGTAGCCCTGCGCGACGAAGACCTGGAGGGCTGACTCCAGCAGCTGGGCACGCCGTGCGCTGCGCGGCAGCCGCCCGCCCCGGGGCTTCTGCTCGTGGGTGGTCGTCACGGGCGCAGCCTACTCTGCGGTAATGACCGGCCCCCGGGAGTCGGGCGGGTTCCACATGACGGGACGGCCGCGATTGCGGAGCCGGGGTGGGGGAACATCGCAGGAGGCGAGGGTGTTCTGCCTGTCGTACGCCGCCCCGCGACAAGTCTAGGAGTGTCCGTGTCATTGCCAGCACTGGTCGAGCCCGCTGACGAGCTCACGATCGACGAGGTACGCCGCTACAGCCGGCACCTGATCATCCCCGACGTGGGCATGACAGGGCAGAAGCGCCTGAAGAACGCCAAGGTGCTGGTCATCGGTGCCGGCGGCCTCGGCAGCCCCGCCCTGCTCTACCTGGCCGCGGCCGGCGTCGGGACGCTCGGCATCGCCGAGTTCGACGAGGTCGACGAGTCCAACCTGCAGCGCCAGATCATCCACGGCCAGAGCGACATCGGGAAGTCCAAGGCGGTCTCCGCGCAGGAGTCCATCGCCGAGACGAACCCGCTCGTGAACGTCGTCGTGCACGACGAGCGCCTCGACAACGACAACGTGCTGCGGATCTTCGCGGACTACGACCTCATCGTCGACGGCACCGACAACTTCGCCACCCGCTACATGGTCAACGACGCGGCGTACTTCCTGAACAAGCCCTACGTCTGGGGCTCGATCTACCGCTTCGACGGGCAGGCCTCGGTGTTCTGGCCGACGCTGGAGGGGCCGGACGGGCAGAGCGACGCGCCGTGCTACCGGTGCCTCTACCCGGAGCCGCCGCCGCCGGGGATGGTGCCCTCCTGCGCCGAGGGCGGCGTGCTCGGTGTCCTGTGCGCGTCGATCGGCTCGATCCAGGTCAACGAGGCCATCAAGCTCCTGACCGGCATCGGTGACCCGCTGGTGGGCCGGCTGATGATCTACGACGCCCTCGAGATGGAGTACCGCAAGCTCAAGGTGCGCAAGGACCCGAACTGCGCCCTGTGCGGGGAGAACCCCACGGTGACCGAGCTCATCGACTACGACGCCTTCTGTGGCGCGATCTCCGACGAGGCCGCCGACGCCGCCGCCGGCTCGACGATCTCGGTCACCCAGCTCGAGCACATGCTCAAGGAGCGCGACAACGGCGAGCGGGACTTCGTGCTCGTCGACGTGCGTGAGCAGAACGAGTTCGAGATCAACCGGATCCCGGGCTCGGTGCTGATCCCCAAGGGCGACTTTCTCAACGGCAACGCCTTCGCGCAGCTGTCCGAGCTCACCGAGGGGAACAAGCAGCTGGTGCTGCACTGCAAGTCGGGCGTGCGCTCGGCCGAGGCGCTGGCCGTCGCCCAGGGCGCCGGCTACGAGGACGCCGTGCACGTCGGCGGCGGGGTGGTCGCCTGGGTCACCCAGATCGACCCCTCGCAGCCGTCCTACTGACCGGCTGCCCACCCCGGGTGTGCGAGCCCGGGCGCGAACCTCGTACGGCGGACACGCCCCCGGCTCTCGGAGCCGGGGGCGTGTCCCTGTCGGGCCGACGGCTTCTCGCGCGCCGGGCGTGACCTCGGCCCGGGTGGATCGTTGCTGGGATGTCTGGCCGCAGGACCTGCCAACCCGGGGGTGGCGGGTCCTGCGGCGACCCGCGACCGGACGTGCGGCGTTGCCGCCTAGGTTTGTCGCCATGGACCCGGAGGACTTCGTGGAGGCGGTGCTGGTCGTGGTCGAGGCGGTGCCGGCGGGCCGGGTGACGACGTACGGCGCGATCGCGGACGCGCTCGGCAGCCGCGGGCCGCGCAGCGTGGCCCGGGTGCTGTCCCTGCACGGCGCCGCGGTGCCCTGGTGGCGGGTGGTCCGAGCCGACGGGTCGCTGCCGCCCAGCCACGACGACGAGGCGCAGGCCCACTACCGCGACGAGGGCACCCCGCTGCGGCCCTCCGGCCGCCGGGTGGACATGGTGCGCGGCGCGTGGTGGCCCACATCGTCCTGAGGCGCCCGGCGAGTGCCGGCCCCGGCTCCCTACCCTGGACCGATGCCCGCGTCCCCGCAGCCGTCCCCGTCGACCGGCCCGACCGACGACGACCTCCCCGTCACCGTCTCCATCACCCGGCACGTCGAGGCTGAGCACGTGGAGGAGATGATCGCCTGGGTGCGGTCCGGGTCCTCGCTGGCGGAGCGGTTCCCGGGGTTCCTCGGCACCGGCTGGGTGCGTCCCGGCACCGGCTCCGACGAGTGGCACATGCTCTACCGCTTCGACAGCGACACCTCGCTGGCCGGGTGGGAGGCGTCCTCGCAGCGGGCCTGGTGGCTGGCCTCGGCGCAGGGCCTGGTGGGGGAGTCCCGTCGCGAGCGGCGCACCGGCATCGAGGGCTGGTTCGACCCGCCGCAGGAGTACGCCGCGGAGGACCTCGGCCCCGGCGGCGGCCGCCCCGCCGCGCTGGAAGCAGGCGGTGATGATCTGGACCGCGTTCTTCCCGCTCAGCCTGGGAATGACGGCGCTGCTGAGCGCGGTCACGCCGGGCCTGGTGCTGGTGCCGCGGGTGCTGCTCAGCACCGTCCTGATGACCCCGGTGATGACCTACCTGGTGCTGCCGCAGCTGACCCGTCGGCTGGAGTGGTGGCTGCACGGCCGGCCGGCGCCCTGGCGTCGTTGACCGCGTTGTCGGCGCCCGATGGTCTGATGGTCCCGTGACGACGTACCGGCTCTCCACCGCACGGTCCGCGCCGGTGGCACCCCCCACGCTCGACGAGTTCCAGCAGTCGGTGGTGGACCACCCGGGCGGGCCGCTGCTGGTGCTGGCCGGCCCCGGCACCGGCAAGACCACGACCCTGGTCGAGGCGATCGTCGACCGGGTCGAGACGCGCGGATCGGCCCCCGAGTCGGTGCTGGCGCTGACCTTCAGCCGCAAGGCCGCCGAGCAGCTGCGGGACCGGGTGACCGCCCGGCTCGGCCGGACGATGGCGACGACGCTGAGCTCGACGTTCCACTCCTTCGCCTACGGCCTGGTCCGCCGCTACTCCGCCGCCGACCTGTACGCCGCGCCGCTGCGCCTGCTGTCCGCTCCGGAGCAGGACGTCATCCTGGCCGAGCTGCTGGAGGGCAACCGGGGGACCGCGCTGTGGCCGGCCGCGCTCGACCAGGCGGTCGGCACCCGGGGCTTCGCCCGCGAGGTGCAGGCGGTGCTGTCGCGGGCCCGGGAGAAGGGGCTGGACCCGGTCGACCTCAAGCAGCTCGGCGAGGAGGCGGGCGTCGCGGAGCTGGCCGCGGCGGCGACGTTCATGCAGCAGTACCAGGTGATCCTCGACGACCAGAGCGTGATCGACTACCCCGAGCTGATCCACCGCGCGGTGCTGCTCGCCGAGCAGCCGGCCGTCCGCGCCGACCTGCGCGCCCGGTTCGCGCACGTGTTCGTCGACGAGTACCAGGACACCGACCCGAGCCAGGTGCGGCTGCTGCACGCGCTGGCCGGGGACGGTCGGGACCTCACGGTCGTGGGCGACCCGGACCAGTCGATCTACGCGTTCCGCGGCGCCGAGGTGCGCGGCATCCTGGACTTCCCGCGGGCCTTCCCGCAGCCCGACGGCAGCCCGGCGCGCACGGTGGCACTGCGGGTCACCCGGCGCTTCGGGCCGCGGCTGCTGCGGCTCTCCCGCGCCGTCGTCTCCGGCCTTGCCACCACGGGGTCGATCGACGCGCGCGACGTTCGCCGCCTTCCGGCACCCGCAGGCGCTCGCGGGCGAGCACGGCGCCGGCCGGGCGGAGGTGCTCACCTTCGACACCGACCGGGCCGAGACCGAGCACGTGGCCGACCTGCTGCGGCGCGCGCACCTCGAGGACGGGGTGCCCTGGTCGCAGATGGCGGTGCTGGTCCGGTCCGGACGCAGCACGATCCCGCGGCTGCGCCGGTCCCTGGGCGCCGCCGGGGTGCCGGTCGAGGTGGCCAGCGACGACACCCCGCTGGTGCAGGAGCCGGCCGTGCTGCCGCTGCTCGACGCGCTGCGGGCGGTGGTCGACCTCGCGGTGGACGACCCGGACGCGCAGGACCATGTCGGGCCGGACCGCGCCGAGTCGCTGCTCGGCTCCCCGGTGGGAGGCCTGGACGCGACCGAGGTGCGGGCCCTCGCCCGGTCGCTGCGCGCCCGGGAGCGGCGGGTGGCCGACCCGGTGCCCGCGACGTCGCCGGACTCCCCGGGCTCGCCGGCCGCCGGACGCGGCCCGCGGTCCTCCCCGCAGCTGCTCCGGGACGCGCTGCTCGACCCGGCGATGCTCGACGGGCTGCGGGACCGCGGTGCGGTCAAGGCGCTCGCGCTCGGCCGGCTGCTGGCCCGGGGCCGGGCGCTGCTCGACGACGGCGGGACGGCGGAGGAGGTGCTCTGGCTGCTGTGGTCGGGCACCGACTGGCCTCGCCGGCTGCGCCGTGGGGTCGACCTCGGTGGCCAGGCCGCCCGGCTCGCGCACCGCGACCTGGACGCGATCTGCGCGCTCTTCGAGGTCGCCGCTCGCGCCGAGGAGCAGCGCGGCCACACCAGCGTGGTCAACTTCCTGGCCTCGCTGCGGGCCCAGCAGATCCCCGGTGACACCCTCGCGGAGCAGGGCGTCCGCGGGGACGCCGTGCGCCTGCTGACCGCGCACCGTGCCAAGGGGCTCGAGTGGCGTCTGGTGGTCGTCGCCCACGTCCAGGACGAGGGCTGGCCGGACCTGCGCCGCCGGTCCACGCTGCTGCACGCCGACCGGATCGGCGCGGACGGGCTGCTGCCGCCGCTGACCGTGCAGTCCCTGCTGGCCGAGGAGCGTCGCCTGTTCTACGTCGCCTGCACCCGCGCCCGGGAGCGGCTGCTGGTCACCGCCGTCGCCTCGCCCGAGGACGACGGCGAGCAGCCCTCGCGGTTCGTCGACGAGCTCACCGCGGCGGCCCGGGACGACGGCGCCGCGGGCTACGTGCGGCACCGCCACCTCCAGGGCCGCCCGCCGCGCCCGCTGTCCCTGACCGGCCTGGTCGCCGACCTGCGCCGCACGCTGTCGGAGCCGGACACGACGCCGGCGCTACGTCAGGCCGCGGCCGCGAGGCTGGCTCTGCTCGCCCGCACGTCCCATCGCCGCCACCCGCTGGTGCCCGCCGCGGACCCCGGCCAGTGGTGGGGGACCCGGGCCCGCAGCGTGTGCGGCACGCCGCTGGAGAGCCCCGACCAGCCGGTCACGCTGTCGGCGAGCTCGCTGGAGGCGATCCTGACCTGCCCGGCGAAGTGGTTCCTGGAGCGGAAGGCGGGCGGCGAGACGCCGTCCAGCCAGTCCCAGGGCTTCGGTCTGGTGGTGCACACGCTGGCCGACCGGATCGCCAAGGGCGAGCTGGCCCGCGGTGAGGGGTCCCGCGCGGACGCGCTCGCGGAGCTGATGGGCCACGTCGACGCGGTGTGGGGGCGGCTCGCCTTCCGCACCCCGTGGTCGCGCTCGCGGGAGCGTCAGGAGGTGGAGCTGGCGCTGGGCCGGTTCCTGGACTGGCACACCGCCCCGGGCGCGCGCACCGTCGTGGCCACCGAGGAGCACCTCCGCGCCGAGGTGACGCTGCCCGACGGCCAGCGGGTCCGGCTCAACGGCTACGCCGACCGGCTCGAGCTCGACGAGCAGGGCCGGGTCTGGGTGATCGACCTGAAGACCTCCAAGTACCCGCCGACCGACCGGGACCTGCCGGCGAACCCGCAGCTCGGCCTCTACCAGCACGCGGTCCGGCACGGGGCCGTCGACGAGCTGGTCGCCGACCTGACCGGGGCACCCGCCGTCCCGGGCGGCGCCGAGCTGGTGCAGCTGCGCAAGGCCCTGACCTCCGGGGTCAAGACCCAGCGCCAGGAGCCGCAGCAACCGGACGCCGACGGCCGGCTGCCGATCGAGGTGCAGCTGGTCCGGGCCGCCGAGGTGGTCCGCAGTGAGGCGTTCGAGGCCACGCCGGGCAAGCACTGCGACCACTGCGGGTTCCACGCCGTCTGCCCGACCAAGGCCGCAGGGACGGTGCTGTCGTGAGGATCGAGACGCCGGAGGCGCTGCGCGCCCTGATGGGAGCGCCGTACCCGCTCAGCGCGCAGCAGTTCGCCGCGGTCACCGCGCCGCTGGCCCCCCAGGTCGTGATCGCCGGTGCCGGGTCCGGCAAGACCACGGTGATGGCGGCCCGGGTGGTGTGGCTGGTCGCGACCGGACGGGTGGCGCCGCACCAGGTGCTGGGGCTGACCTTCACCACCAAGGCCACCCACGAGCTCGCCACCCGGATCCGGGAGTCGCTACGGGCCGCGGGCATCCTGCCCGGTGCCGGCCGCCGGCCCGCGCCCGACCCGCGTGCACCCTTGGACGGCGAGCCGGAGGAGCCGCAGGAGCCGACGGTGGCGACCTACAACGCCTACGCCGCCGGTCTGCTCACCGAGCACGGGCTGCGGATCGGCCACGAGCCGGACACCCGGGTGATCGCGGACGCGTCGCGCTACCAGCTGGCGGCCCGGGTGGTCGGACGGCACCGGGGCCGGGTCGAGCTGCTCAGCGACCACCCGAAGACCGTCATCGACGGCCTGCTCGCCCTCGACGGTGCGATGAGCGAGCACCTCCGGGCGCCCGCCGACGTCCGGACCTTCCACGCACGGCACCGGCCGGCGGTCGAGAAGGCCCTGGCAGCGGAGACCGGCAAGACCAAGAGGGACGCGGTCGCCAAGGTGCTGAACACGCTCGGGCGGCGCGAGGAGCTGCTCGACCTCGTGGAGTCCTACCGGGCGCTCAAGCGCGAGCTCGGGCTGATGGACTTCTCCGACCAGATCGAGCTCGGCGCGCGGCTGGCCGACGCCCAGCCGGAGGTCGGCGCGCTCGAGCGCGACAAGTTCGCGGTGGTGCTCCTCGACGAGTACCAGGACACCTCGGTGGCGCAGGCGCTGATGCTCAGCCGGCTGTTCAGCGGGCCCGACCCGGCCGTCGGCCGCGGGCACGCGGTCAGCGCCGTCGGGGACCCGAACCAGGCGATCTACGGCTGGCGGGGCGCGTCGGTGTCGAACATCGTGGGCTTCGGCAGGGACTTCCCCACCGCGGACGGCTCCGTCGAGGTGGCCACCTACCCGCTGAGCGTGAACCGGCGCTCCGACGCCCGGATCCTGGAGGCGGCCAACCACCTGGCGGCGCCGCTCTACGCGCAGCTCGCCTCGGTGCGCGAGCTGGAGCCCAAGCCGGATGCCGAGCCCGGCACCGTCCGGGTCGCCGTGCACGAGACGTACGGCGAGGAGCTGGCCTGGCTGCCCGCCCAGGTCACGGGCGCGCACCGGGCGATGACCAGCCCGTCCTGGCGGGAGATCGGGGTGCTCACCCGCGACAACGCCCACGCGGCCGACGTGTTCGACGCGCTGAGCCGGGCCGGGATCCCGGTGGAGATCGTCGGGCTGCAGGGCCTGCTGCGGCTGCCGGAGGTCGCCGAGGTGGTGGCCACCCTCACCCTGCTGCACGACCTCACCGCCAACGCCGAGCTGCTCACCCTGCTCACCGGTCCGCGCTGGGCCATCGGTGCCCGCGACCTCGCCCTGCTGGGCCGCCGGGCCCGGGAGCTGAGCCGGGTCAGCGAGCCCCGGGAGCGGGACCGGCTGCGCGGCCTGTCCGAGGAGCTGGAGGCCGCGGTGGCCGGTGCCGACCCCACCGAGGTGGTCTCGCTGAGCGACGCGCTGGAGGACCCGGGGACCGCGCCGTACGCCGAGCAGGCCCGAGAGCGGTTCGCCCTGCTGGCCGGGGAGCTGCGCTACCTGCGCGGCCACGCCGGCGAGCCGCTGCTCGACCTGGTCCGCCGGATCGTCGACACCACCGGCATCGACGTCGAGCTGGCCTCCTCGGTCAGTCCGGCCGCGCAGGCCCGGCGCGACAACCTGGACCTGTTCGTCAAGGCGGTCGCGGAGTTCCAGGCCGTCGACGGCGCGGTGACCCTGCCGGCGCTGCTGGCCTACCTGCAGGCCGAGGACGAGTACGGCTCCGGGCTCGACGCCGCAACCCCCACCGAGGCGGACTCGGTCAAGCTGCTCACCGTGCACCGGTCCAAGGGCCTGGAGTGGGACGCGGTGTTCCTGGTCGGGGTCGCGGAGGGCAAGTTCCCCACCACCACCAGCCGCACCAAGTGGACCGCCGGCCCCGGGGTGCTGCCCGCACCGCTGCGCGGGGACGCCGCGGACCTGCCCACCCTGGGGGGGTGGTCCGCGGCCGACCTCACCCGGCTGGTCGAGGACACCAAGGCGCACGAGCGCACCGAGGAGCTGCGGCTGGGCTACGTGGCCCTCACCCGGGCGCGGCACCAGCTGGTCGTGTCGTCGTACTGCTGGAGCCCGTCACGCACGACGCCGCTCGGCCCCTCGCCGTATCAGCAGGCGCTGCGGGAGTCGCTGGCCGGCTGGGGCCTCGAGCCGGAGCTGTGGCGCGACAAGCCGCCGAAGACCCCGAACCCGCTCGCGGCGCTGCCCACCGGGCGACCCTGGCCGATGGAGGCGCACGCCGGCGAGGTGGAGCGCCGGCTGCGGGCCGCCGAGCTGGTGCGCGCCGAGCTGGCCCGGCAGGACGCAGGCGAGGACCCCCGGCACGCCGACGAGGCGCTCGACATGGTGGAGGCCGCCCAGGTCAACGAGTGGGACGAGGAGCTGGAGCGGCTGCTCGTGGAGGCCCGGCTCGACCGCGCCGACGAGCTCACCGTGCCGCTGCCCTCGAGCCTGTCCGCCACGGCGCTGGCCCGGCTGCGCGACGACCCCGACCGGTTGGCGGCCGACCTGGCCCGGCCGATGCCCCGGCAGCCGTCGCCCTCGGCGCGTTTCGGCACCCGCTTCCATGCCTGGGTGGAGGCCCGGTTCGGGCAGCAGGAGCTGATGGACCCCGACGAGCTGCCGGGCCGCGGGGACGCGGAGATCGACGACGACGACGACCTCCGCGAGCTGATCGGGCTCTTCGAGAAGGGGGACTTCGCCGAGCGCACGCCCGTCGCCGTCGAGCCGCCCTTCGCGCTGGTGCTGGCCGGCCAGGTGATCCGGGGACGGATCGACGCGGTGTACGCCGAGCCCGCGGCCGACCCGACCCAGCCGGACGGCTTCCTGGTCGTGGACTGGAAGACCAGCCGGGAGCAGACCGCCGACCCGCTCCAGCTGGCGGTCTACCGGGTCGCCTGGGCCGAGCTGGCCGGTGTCCCCGTCGAGCGGGTCCGGGCCGCGTTCTACTACGTCCGCACCGGCGAGACGGTCGAGCCGACCCGGCTGGGGTCGCGCGCCGACCTGGAGGCACTGCTGCGGGACGGCTCCTAGACCGCCCGGCACCGGTCCGCCGACGGCCGTCGCCTCCCTCTGCCAGCGCGGTCGTGGCCGACGCCGACCGGGTGCGCGGCGTCGCTGGGGTCGGGGAAGGCCACTTCGGGCCGATGTGGGTGCTCATGACTCGCACGCCAGCCACCCGGACGGTCCGCGCGATCCGTCGTACGGGGCCGGGTCGTAGGGTCTTCGTCGTGACCGCACCGCCGTTCCCCGCCCCGGGATCCACCGACATCGCCCTGTCCGTCCGCAGCCACGAGCGGGTAGGGGAGCGACGGGTCGACGAGGCCTGGCTCGCGGCCACCTGGCCCGCGCCCAGCACCCGGGTCGTCCCGGTCGTCGTGACCGCGTTCCCCGTCACCGACGACGGGACCGCGGTCCGCTGGCACTCCGCCGGGGACCTGCCGGTGGCGGGCCTGCGGATCTTCCTGGGGGTCACCGACGACGTCGCCTACTTCGCCCTGGTGGTGCCGGAGGCGGGCGACGCGGGACGCTGGTCGACGCTGCGGGACGTCGTGCAGTCCCTGACCGAGCCGGACGCCGGCCTGATGGTGCACGCGGTCGCCCTCGCCGAGTGGCACGCCTCGCACCGGTTCTGCCCGCGCTGCGGCGGAGGGCTGCACCCCGGCGCCGCCGGCCACCTGCTGGTCTGCGGGCAGTGCGAGCGTCAGCAGTTCCCCCGCAGCGACCCGGCGGTGATCATGATGGTGACCGACGAGAGCGGCGACCGGGCGCTGCTCGGCCGGCAGCCGGCGTGGCCACCGGGGCGGTTCTCGACGCTGGCCGGCTTCGTCGACCCCGGGGAGAGCCTGGAGGAGGCGGTGGTCCGGGAGGTCGCGGAGGAGGTGGGCGTGCAGGTCGGTGAGGTGACCTACTTCGGCAACCAGCCGTGGCCGTTCCCGCAGAGCCTGATGGTCGGCTTCTTCGCACGAGCGACCACCACCGAGATCCGGGTCGACCAGGACGAGATCGAGGACGCCCGCTGGTTCACCCGGGAGCAGATGCGTGCGGAGGCCGAGGCGGGCACGCTGGTGCTGCCCGGCGGCATCTCGATCAGCCGGTCCCTGGTGGAGGCCTGGTACGGCGGCCCGCTGCCCGGCTCCTGGTGAGATCCCCCGGGACCCACCCGGAGCCGGGCGGCCGCCGCGGTCAGCTCAGGCTGGCGAGCTTGGCCTTGACGTCCTTGACCGAGGGGTTGGTCTGCGAGGACCCGTCGGCGTAGATCAGCGTCGGCACGGTCTGGTTGCCCCGGTTGGCCTGCTCGACGATGAAGGCGGCGTCGGGCACCCGCTCGATGTCCACCACGTCGTAGGCGATGCCCTCGCGGTCGAGCTGGCTGCGCAGCCGGTGGCAGTACCCGCACCACTGGGTGGAGTACATGGTCACGGCGGCGGTGCGGGGGGGATCCTCAACAGGGGCAGTCATGACTGTCCTTCCTCGCGTCTAGGCTGAGCGCAGCGAACCGGTGCGGCGACCGGTCCCTGCGCTGTCGTCCGGTCCAACATCCGATCCGAGGAGAATGTTCCCAGATGCACCCGTCCGCAACCGTCGGCGCCGACCAGCTGCTGGAGGGCCTGGACCCCGAGCAGCGGGCGGTGGCGGTGGCCCTGCAGGGACCGGTGCGGGTGCTCGCGGGGGCCGGCACCGGCAAGACCCGGGCGATCACGCACCGGATCGCCTACGGTGTCGCGTCCGGGGTGTACAACCCGAGCGAGGTGCTCGCGGTGACCTTCACGACGCGTGCCGCCGGTGAGATGCGCACCCGGCTGCGCGCCCTCGGCGCCGGTGCCGTGCAGGCCCGGACGTTCCACTCCGCCGCCCTGCGGCAGGCCCGGTTCTTCTGGCCCAAGGTGTACGGCGGCGACCTGCCCACCCTGCTCGACTCCAAGCTCGGTCTGATGGGCAACGCGGCGCGCCGCAACCGGGTCGGCACCGACCAGTCGACGTTGCGGGACCTCGCTAGCGAGGTCGAGTGGGCCAAGGTGAGCAACGTCCGGCCCGACGACTACGCCCGGGTCGCGACCGCCCGCGGTCGGTCGGTCACCGGCCAGGACGCGGCCACGGTGGCCCGGGTGTTCGCCACCTACGAGGACGTCAAGCGCAGCCAGGGCCGGATGGACATGGAGGACGTGCTGCTGTGCGCAGCCGCCCTGCTCGCCGAGGACGAGCGGGTCGCGGCACAGGTCCGGCGCCAGTACCGGTGGTTCGTCGTCGACGAGTTCCAGGACGTCAGCCCGCTGCAGGCCGCGCTGCTCGACCTGTGGGTGGGCGGACGCGAGGACCTCTGCGTGGTCGGCGACCCGGCCCAGACCATCTACTCCTTCGCCGGCGCCAACGCCTCCTACCTGCTGGACTTCCCCCGCAACCACGCCCGGACCACCTCGGTGGAGCTGGTCCGCAACTACCGGTCCACGCCGCAGGTGGTCGCGGCGGCGAACCGGCTGCTCGCCGGCACCGCCAGCAAGGGCGTCGAGCTGCGCTCCCAGCAGCCCGCCGGCCCCGAGGTGAGCTTCGTCGAGCACTCCGACGAGGTCGCCGAGGCCGAGCAGGTGGCCGCGGACGCGCTCGCGCTGGTCGAGGCGGGCACTCCGGCGCGCGAGCTGGCGATCCTGTTCCGGATCAACGCGCAGTCCGAGGCCTTCGAGGAGGCGCTGGCGGCCCGCGGGGTGCCCTACGTGGTGCGGGGCGCCGCCCGGTTCTTCGAGCGGGCCGAGGTCAAGCAGGCGGTCACCCTGCTGCGCGGCAACGCGCGCGGGGGCGCCGCGGCCGGCGACGACGACCGCGCCGACCCGGTCGTCGAGACCCGCGCCGTGCTGGCCGGCATGGGCTGGAAGACCGAGGCGCCCACCGGGCGCGGCAACGCGCGTGACCGCTGGGAGTCGCTGCAGGCGATCGTCACCCAGGCCGAGGAGCTCCTGGCCGCGGACCCGGAGGCCACCCTCGCCGGCTTCGTCGCGGAGCTCGACCGCCGCGCCGCCGAGCAGCACGCGCCGGTCGCGGAGGGGGTCACTCTGGCCAGCCTGCACTCGGCCAAGGGGCTGGAGTGGGACGTGGTGTTCGTGACCGGCGCCCAGGAGGGCACGATGCCCATCATCTACGCCGACGGTCCCGCCGCCGTGGAGGAGGAGCGGCGGCTGCTCTACGTCGGCATGACCCGGGCCCGGCAGCGACTCACCGTCTCCTGGTCGCTGGCCAGGACGCCGGGGGCGCGGTCCTCGCGCAAGCCGTCCCGGTTCCTGACCGGGCTGCGCCCGCAGAGCGCCTCCGACCGGACCGCCGCCGAGCGTGGACCGGGCAGCAGCCGCAAGCCCAAGGGTGTGGCGCACTGCCGGGAGTGCGGACGCCCACTCGGGTCGACCGCCGAGCGCAAGGTCGGCCGGTGCTCGGACTGCCCGGCCTCGTACGACGAGGAGCTGTTCGAGAGGTTGCGCGAGTGGCGGGTGGAGCGCGCCGGCCAGGAGCGGGTGCCGGCCTACGTGGTGTTCACCGACCTGACCCTGCAGGCCATCGCGGAGGTCCGGCCGGCCGACCCGACCGCCTTGCTGCGGATCAACGGGATCGGCCACTCCAAGCTCACCAAGTACGGCGACGAGGTGCTCGCCCTGGTCGCGGGCGAGGTTCCGCCCCCGTCCGGCGGGGTCTGAGCCGGTTCTTCGCCAAGATTTTTTCAGACATACCCAGAAAACCGATTGCCGCTTACCGGGTGGGAGGCGTAACTTTCCTGTGACCCACCAGCACAGCGCACCACGGCCCTGACGACGCCGGCGCCCGAGGAAGACCAGGAGGTGATCGCAGTGAGCACCATCATCATCGACAACGAGCACGCCGACTACGGCATGCCCGTCTCCGCGCGCGTCCACGTGCCGTCCCTGCGCGCCCTCGTGGTCACCGCCGTGTCCTCGCCGGACACGTGGGTCCTCGATGTGCCCTGCGACCAGCGTGGAGAGGGCTCCGTCTTCGCCGACGGCACCGTTGACGCGGGCGCCACCCCGGGTATCCCTGCCTGGAGTCCGCCGACCTAGATCAGACCTGATCAAGATCGGCAGCCTCCAGGCCGCGGAACCCGACACCCGGGATCCGCGGCCTTCGTGTTTCTCCGGCACCGCCGGCCCGACCGGCCGGCTCGACCAGCCAGACCGCTCCGGCACACCGCCCACCAGGCGGGCACCGGACACCGACACCCTCACGAGGAGGTGAGAAGAGATGAGCACCAGCGTCCTCGACGCCGACCCGGTCGCCGGGCAGGCCGACCGGCTGCCGTGCCGCAGCGAGGGACCCGAGCTGTTCTTCGCGGAGACCCCGCAGGACCTCGAGGTGGCCAAGCAGCTGTGCCTGCAGTGCCCGGTCCGGACCGAGTGTCTGGCCGGCGCGCTCGAGCGGCGGGAGCCCTGGGGTGTCTGGGGAGGTGAGCTGTTCCAGCAAGGAGTGGTGATCCCCCGCAAGCGTCCCCGCGGCCGCCCACGCAAGTCCGAGGTGGCCGCCTAGCCGCCGAGGGCCACCGCCCGATCCGGCCCGCGCCGCACCGCACCACCCCGCACCAGCCACGGTCGGCGGCCCTGCCGACCATGACCCGGAAGGAACCAGATGTACCCCCAGGAAGAGCTCGTCCGGACCACGTTCCGGTCCCGCCTGGACGAGGCTGAGCAGCTGCGTCGCGGCCGCCACCTCGCGCTGGTCCGGCGGACCTCCCGCCGGGCCGAGCGTGCCGCCCTCCAGGCCCGACTCGTGCTGGCGCGCTCGCTGTGACCGGCGCCCGCATCGATGCCGGGGCGGCCGGCGCGACGAAGGACCTCAGCCGCACCACCACCACGCTCAGGAAGAGGAGCACGACGATGAGCTTGATGAACGAAGACCTGGCGCGCGCACAGATGTCCGCGCGCCTGGGAGAGGCGCACGCCCGGGAGCGGGGCCACCGGCTGGCGCTGGCCCGACGGCTGTCCCGCCGGGCCGAGCGGGCCGCCCTGCAGGCGCGCCTCGCCCTCGCCCGCTCCCTGTGACCCGGGCGCGGGCACGACCGGCCCCGGCAGCCGCCCGCTGCCGGGGCCGGTCCCGGCGGACCAGCGCGTCGTACATTGGGAGCCATGAGCGCGAGCAGCCCGCCCACGTGTGCCTTCTGCGGGGAGCGCCCGCCGGGAGCGGACGAGGACCCGGGCGGCGGAGCCGGGAGGGCCGGGGGAGCCTCGGAGCTGCCGCTGACCTGGACCACCGGGGTGGAGAACGGTCGCACCCGGGTGTTCTGCGACCGTTGCTCGCGCGAGAACCTGCGCGCCATCGAGGGCAAGCTCGACAGCGAGTGGTGGTGACCCGGCTCAGCCCTCGCTGAAGCCGGGCAGGGCGTCCTCGAGCATCGCCCGGAACGGCACCTCGGCCTCGAGCTGGCAGAGCACCCCGATGCTGCCCACCCAGACCCGGTGGATCAGCAGGTACGACGGCGGAAGGTTGAGTCGCAGCGCGAGGGCGGCACCCGGCGCCCGGGGGTCGCCGACCCGCTGGAACTGCTCGCGCATCCAGGCCCGGGAGAACGCGAACGTCTCGGTGGCCGCCGGCTCGACGAACGGTCCGAGGTAGTCGCGCAGCTCGTCGGCGCCGACGCTGACCGAGGGCTTGATGAAGCCCTCCTCGCGGAGCCCCGCCACGACGTCCTGGTAGTCGTCGTAGGTCGCGATCCTGAGCAGCGAGCCGATGGTGCGCGGCAGGCTCTTCTCGGGCAGCCGGGCCACCGCGCCGTAGTCGACGATGCCGATGCCGCCCAGCGATCCGTCCGGGGAGGGCAGGATCCGGAAGTTGCCCGGGTGCGGGTCCGCGTGCAGCATCCCGGCGCGCATCGGGCCCTCGAACAGGAAACGGACGTAGAGGGTCCCGTAGTGGTCGCGCTCCTCCTGGGTGCCCTCGGCGATCAGTCGCGCCAGCGACGCGTCGCTGTCGAGCCATTCAGTGACCAGCACCTTGTCCGAGTGCGCGACCACGTCCGGCACGGTGAAGTCGGGATCGCCGCGGAACGCCTCGGCGAACCCGTGCTGGGCCTCGGCCTCCAGCCGGTAGTCGAGCTCCTCCGTGACCCGGTCCCGCATCTCCTCGATCAGCGGCTTCACGTCGATGCCCGGGATCAGGCTGCCGAAGGTGCGCGCGAGCCGACTGATCTGCCGCAGGTCGCCGAGCAGCGCGTCGCCGGCGCCCGGGTACTGCACCTTGACCGCGACCTCCCGGCCGTCGCTCCATCGGCCGCGGTGCACCTGGCCGATCGAGGCGGCGGCGGCGGGGTTGTCGTCGAACTCGACGAGCTTCTGCCGCCAGCGGGTGCCGAGCTCGTTGGCGAGCACGTTGTGCACCGTGGTGGCCGACATCGGCGGTGCGGAGTCCTGCAGCCGCGTGAGCTGCGCCCGGTACGGCGCGGCCAGCTCCTCGGGGAGCGCGGACTCGAGGATGGACAGCGCCTGCCCCATCTTCATCGCGCCGCCCTTGAGGTCCCCGAGGGTGCGGAACAGCTGCTCGGCGGTCCGCTGCTGGACGTCGGAGAGGACCGCGTCGGCGGGGGCGCCGCCGATCCGCCGGCCGACCCCGACGGCCCGCCGGCCGGCGAAGCCGAGCGGGAGTGCCGCCAGCCGGGCCGTGCGGGCGACGGCCCTGCGCGGGAGCTCGCTCATGCCGGGCACCAGGCCCGGTGGGGCGCGCGGTCACGAGGAAGCGTCATGGGCCCCATTGTGTAGGACGCACCCTGGGCGGGCGCCGGGACGCGGCCGCGGATCCGTGGCGGGAGTCCGGCTCACTCCCAGCTGCACGCGCAGCCGGGATGGCGCAGCCAGTCGCGCGACTCCAGGTGGGAGAGCCGCGGATGCAGCGTCACGGTCGCCGACCAGGTCGAGGGGCGCCCGCCGTCCACGAAGCAGGCCAGGTCCTGGGCGGCCCAGGCGAGCGCCAGCGCCGCGAGCAGCGGGTCGACCGGCTCCGGGGCCCCGTCGGCGCGGTCGCGGGCCGAGGCGCCGGCGTACTGGCGCACCAGCAGCGGCCAGGCCGGGTCGAGGTCCGTGCAGTGCGCGTCGAGGCAGCGCAGGCAGGCGGTCTCGCCGGGCACCACGAAGGGGCCGACCACGGCCCGCCCCTCGGTCAGCCGGACCACCAGGTACGGCGTGCCCGCGCGGGTCCACGCGTCCACCCGCTCCCGGTCGGGCTCGCCGACGCCGAGCAGCAGTCCGCAGTCCGGCGGCTCGGTCCGCCGCTCGGCGCCCTCCCGGAGACCGGCGCTGCGGGTCAGTGCCAGGAACGGCGCCCGCAGCGCCTCTCCGGCGGGCCCGCCGAACGTGCAGGTCCGGGTGCGCGCCCCGGTCCGGGCCCGGTGCACGAGCCGCAACCGGCGGCCGGTGGTCCGGGCGAGCGCTGCGACGGTCCGTGGGGTGAGCCCGGTCCCGCCGAGCAGGGGCAGGAGCGTCCGAGCGTCGACCAGCTGGTCATGGCGGTCCAGCAGCTCGACCGTCGCGGGGTCGGCGGGCGGCTCCTGCCGGGCCGGGGCGGCCAGCCAGCGCAGGCTGTCCCGGACCGCGGGAGAGTCGGGCAGCACCAGCGCGGTGCGAGGGGCGAGGCCCACCTGGAGCTCGGCACGGCCGCGCCGCAGCACGTGCGTGCCCGGCCGCAGCACCGGGCGGTACCCGGGGGGCTGCCCGGGGGGCTGCCCGGCCGCTGGGACCTGGTGGAGGGGAGGCACCGGACCAGGGTGCCGCAGTCGCGCACCGGCCGCGACCGGTCGTCCACAGCCTCGGGACGGAGCCGGGACAGCAGGACGCGGGACCCCTCCGAGGAGGGGTCCCGCGTCGATGCTGGGCGAGTGCCGGTGCTCAGGCCTTGCCGAGGATGCGGTTCAGGTTGGTGCCACAGACCGGGCACACGGCCTTGGCCATGCGGGTGCCCTTGTCGTTCACCTTCACCTCGCCGTCCGCCTGCCGCTTCTCCTTGCACTTCACGCAGTAGAACTCGCCGCTCCAGGTCTCCGCCATGACGGCCTCCTTGCTGTTGTCGAACTGGTCGTCGGCGGGGAGCTCGGGACGAGATCCCGCCGGGGCCGCTCGCGTGCGGCCGCACCGCACACTACGGCAGCGCGGAGGCGGTTGCGCGCAGGCGCAGGCGGGGACGAGCCCTCGGCACGCTCAGCGTCGGGGTGTTATGACCGATTCGAGGGTTCTGCACCGTTGTCGCACCAGTGTTCCGGTCCCGGTTGGCGTCGGCCTCGGCTGGGTAGCCTGCCGCGCATGGACGACCTCGCCGACCGGCCCCAGCTGCGCGTCGACCGCCGTGCCGACGGTGTGGTCGTGCTCACGCTCGACAACCCCGACCAGCGCAACGCGATGTCGGAGCCGATGACCGCCTCCTGGGTCGCGGCGGTCGACGACCTGGCCGGCGACCCGGACGTGCGCGCGGTGGTGGTCACCGGGGCGGGCTCCGCGTTCTGCTCCGGTGGCGACACCGGGTGGATCGCCAGCGAGCCGGAGGCCACCGTCGATCGGCTGCGGACCCGGATGGTCGCCTTCTACCGGGCCTGGCTCTCCGTCCGCCGGCTGGAGGTGCCCACCATCGCCGCCCTCAACGGCCCCGCGATCGGCGCCGGCCTGTGCCTGGCGCTGGCCTGCGACCTGCGGTACGCCGCGGCGGGCGCCCGGCTCGGGGTGCCGTTCGTCAAGCTGGGCATGCACGCCGGGATGGCCGCGACGTACCTGCTGCCGAACGTCGTCGGGCACACGCACGCCCGCGACCTGCTGCTTACCGGCCGGACCGTCGCCGACGAGGAGGCCCTGCGTCTCGGCCTGGTCTCCGGCGTGCTCCCGGCCGAGGGCTTCCTGGACCGGGTGCTGGAGACGGCGTCCGCGATCGCCGCCACCGCCCCGATCGCGAGCCGGCTGACCACGGTGGCGCTGCGCGACGGCGGGCACGCGGACTTCGAGGCCGCGCTGCAGTGGGAGGCGCTCGCACAGCCGGTGACGCTGGCGACCGCCGACCTGCAGGAGGGCATCCGGGCCGCGCGGGAGCGACGCGCGCCGGTCTTCTCCAACCGCTGACCCGGGACAGGAGAGAGGCCCCCGGTCCGGCCGGGACGGCATCCACCTTCCCCTTGCGGACGCCCCCCGACCGGCCCCGGGGGCCTGGTCCGTCCCAACCTAGGCGCGGGGCGGGCCGTGGTCAACGACACGTTCTCCACCCCTGTGGATAAGTCTGTGGACGGGGTGTGGACCCTGCCGGGACGGATGTGGACGCTGCGGCGTGTCGCGGTGGACGAGGCTGTGGGGGACACGCCCGGGACGGCGGTCGGCCGCCCGTCTGACCGGGGGCGACGACCGTGCACAGCCTGTGGACGGCAGACTGTGGACGACAGGGTGCGGATCGAGGGAGGGCCGATGAGCAGACAGCCGACCGAGAAGCCTGACCACGGGGGTCTCGACCCGGTGGCCGCGCTGCGCCGGATCGCGTTCCTGCTCGAACGGCGCCAGGCGGACAGCTACCGGGTCAAGGCCTACCGGGGGGCGGTTGGCACCCTGCTCCGGCTGGAGGCCGGCGAGATCGGCGAGCGGGTGCGGGCCGGCACGCTGCGCGACCTGCCGGGCATCGGCGCCAAGACCGCCGCCGTGGTCACCTCCTGCGTGGCCGGCGAGGTGCCGGCGTACCTCACCGAGCTGGAGGCGACCGCCGGCCCGCTGGCGGCCGGCGGCGCCGAGCAACGGGCCGCGCTCCGCGGGGACCTGCACGCGCACTCGGACTGGTCCGACGGCGGGTCGCCGATCGAGGAGATGGCGGTCACCGCGGTCGAGCTGGGACACGAGTACCTGGTGCTCACCGACCACTCGCCGCGGCTGACCGTGGCGAACGGGCTCTCGGCGACCCGGCTCGCCGAGCAGCTCGAGGTGGTCGCGGCGCTGGACGCGCAGCTCGGCGACGGCTTCCGGCTGCTGCGCGGCATCGAGGTGGACATCCTCGACGACGGCAGCCTGGACCAGACCGAGGAGATGCTCGGCCGCCTGGACCTGGTGGTCGCCTCGGTGCACTCCAAGCTGAAGATGGACCGCGCCGCGATGACCCGCCGGATGGTCGCCGCCGTCGCGAACCCGCGGACCAACGTGCTGGGGCACTGCACCGGGCGTCTGGTGCAGGGCGGCCGGGGCACCCGGGCGCAGAGCGACTTCGACGCCGAGGCGGTGTTCGCGGCCTGTGCCGAGCACGACGTGGCCGTGGAGATCAACTCACGGCCGGAGCGGCGGGACCCGCCGGACGACCTGGTCGAGCTGGCCCTGGCCGCCGGCTGCGTGTTCTCGATCGACAGCGACGCGCACGCGCCGGGGCAGCTGGACTTCCTCGGCTACGGGGCCGAACGCGCCGAGCAGCTCGGGGTGCCCGTGGAGAGGATCGTCAACAGCTGGCCCGCGGAGCGGCTGCTGGCCTGGGCGACCCGGTAACCTGCGTCACATGGCCCTCCCGCACCCGCACTCCGACGGCGCCCCCGTCGTCGAGGTGCGCCGCTCGCGCAAGCGCCGGCGCACCGTGGCGGCCTACCGCGACGAGGACAAGGTGGTCGTGCTCGTCCCGGCGCGCTTCACGCGCCAGGAGGAGCAGGAGTGGGTGGCCACCATGCTGGCCCGGCTGGAGCGCTCCGAGCGGCGTCGGCGTCCCAGCGACGCGGCCCTGGCCCGTCGCGCCTCCGGCCTCAGTGAGCGCTACCTCGACGGGGCCGCGGTCCCGCTGACCGTGCGCTGGGTCGACAACCAGAACAGCCGGTGGGGGAGCTGCACCCCCAGCGACCGCTCGATCCGGCTCTCCACCCGGCTGCAGGGGATGCCGCCGTGGGTGATCGACTACGTGCTCGTCCACGAGCTGTCGCACCTGATGGAGACCGGTCACACGCCGGCGTTCTGGTCCTGGGTGGACCGCTACCCGCGGGCCGAGCGCGCCAAGGGGTTCCTGGAGGGGGTCGCCGCCGCCCAGCACCTCGGCATCGAGGCGGACCCGCCGGACTGCTCCGCGGAGGGCGCCGCTCAGATGGCTGCCGACGACCGCTGACCGGCCGCCCGGGCGAGCGCCAGCTCGACCATCACCACCATGTCCGGGTCGTCGGTGGGCAGCGCGTGCACCGGCCACCAGCGCACGTCGATCGACTCCTCGCTCACCGCGGGGACGGCGCCCGGCGGCGCGACGGCCAGGAACCGCACGTCGAGGTGGCCGACCCGCTCGTGCCCGCCACAGAAGGCCACCTCGTGGGCGTCGAGGTGCAGCGGCTCCGGGTCCAGGCGCAGGTCCTCGATGCCCGACTCCTCCCGGCCCTCGCGGAGCGCCGCACCGGCGAGGGTGCGGTCACCGGGCTCGCAGTGCCCGCCGAGGTGGAACCACCGGCCGGCCTTGGCGTGCAGGGTCAGCAGCACCTGGGCGCGGTCGGAGGAGAGCACCAGCGCACCGGCCGTGAGGTGGGCGGGGGAGCAGGACCGGTCCGTCCCGTCGTGGCGTGCCTCCAGGTGGTCGACGTACCGCTCGCGCAGCCGCGCCTGGGCATCCCCGGGGGGCCGCCAGGAGCGCAGCGTCGCGAGCGCGTCGTCGCGCAGCGCGCTCACCCGGCGGTCGGGCCGTCCGGGCCGTCGGAGCCGGGGTCGCTGCCCGGGTCGCTGTCGAGCAGGTCGGCGAGCGCGGCGTCGAACTCCTCGTCGCTGAGGCTCTCCGAGACCGGCACGGTCCCCTCGCGGAAGCCGAGCGGGTCGTCGAGGTCGGCCGAGGTCGGCAGCAGGTCCGGGTGCGACCACACCGCGTCCCGGGCCTCGGCGCCCTGACGGGAGCGCAGCGAGCCCCACAGCGCCGACGCGTCCCGGAGCCGGCGCGGACGCAGCTCGAGACCGACCAGCGCGGCGAACGCGGACTCGGCCGGGCCGCCGGCCGCGCGCCGACGGCGCACCGCCTCCTGCATCTTCGACGCCTCCGGCATCCGGGTCTCGGTGGCCTGCCCGACGACCTCGTCGACCCAGCCCTCGACGAGGGCGAGGGCGGTCTCCAGCCGGGTCAGCGCGGCCCGCTGCGCGGGGGTCTTCTCCGGCTCGAACAGCCCGCCCTCCAGGGCCTCCTGGATCGAGGCCGGGTTGGTCGGGTCGATGTCGCGCATCGAGGACTCGATCTTCGAGGTGTCGATGGTGGTGCCCCGGCCGTAGTCCTCGACCGCGGCGAGCAGGTGTGCCCGCAGCCAGGGCACGTGCGCGAACAGCCGCTGGTGGGCCGCCTCGCGCAGCGCGAGGTACAGCAGGACGTCCTCGGCGGAGACGTCGAGCCCCTCGGCGAACGCCGAGACGTTGGTGGTGACCAGCGCGGCGGTGCCGTCGGGGCCTAACGGCAGACCGATGTCGGAGGCGCTGAGCACCTCGCCGGCGAGACCGCCCAGGGCCTGGCCGACCTGGCTGCCGAACATGGCGCCGCCGGCCTGGCCGAGCAGCCCCATCAGCGGACCCGCCATCGCCTGCGCCTCGGTCGGGAGCGCAGCCCCCATCGCGGAGACGACGTGCTCGGCGACCGGCTCCACGAGACGCTGCCAGACCCCGATGGTCTCCTCGACCCACTCGGCGCGGCTCCACACCGCGGCTGTGCGCACCCCGGAGGGCAGCTCGGTGGCGGAGTCCAGCCAGTGGTCGGCCAGCCGCAGCGCGTCCGCGACCTCACTGCGCTGCCGCTCGGTGGGGGTGGGGTCCGGCTCCTGCGCCACGGTGCGACGGGCGATGTCCTTGGCGAGGGACCAGTTCACCGATCCCTCGTGGGGCGCCATCATCGCCTGCATCTGGCTCATCAATGCGGAGAAGTCGGGCATGCCGCCGCCCGGGGTCGCGCCGAATCCCCCGGGAAGGCCACCTCCGGCTCCACCGAAGGCGTTGAAGATCTGCTCGAACGGCGTGCCCTTGAAGGGGTTCTCGTCGCCGTCGGGCCGTTCGCCGGGGTCGTTCGTCATGGCTCCAAACTACTCGCTCCGGCAACCGGCCCCGCACACTCCACTAGGCTCCGCGTGTGACCACCACCGTGTCCGCCGTACGCCTCGTCGACCTGCGCGAGGAGCCCCTGGACGTCGCGGAGGTGCTGGCGGCGCTGGAGGACCGGGCGGTCGGTGGCATCGACGTGTTCGTCGGGACCGTCCGAGACCACGACCACGAGCGAGGCGTGACGGGCCTGGAGTACTCCGCACACCCGACCGCGCTGGACCGGCTGCGGGACGTGGCCGCCTCGGTCGCCGAGCGGTACGACGTGCTCGGGGTCGCCGCGGTCCACCGGGTCGGCCGTCTCGGCATCGGGGACGCCGCGGTCGTGGTTGCCACCGCGGCGGTGCACCGCGGTGAGGCGTTCGAGGCCTCCCGTGCCCTGATCGACGACCTGAAGGCCACCGTGCCGATCTGGAAGCACCAGCTGTTCAGCGACGGCGGCGAGGAGTGGGTCGGCACGCCCTGAGCCCACGCCCCTCGCCCGGGCGTGGCGGGCCGCGCGTGGCGGCCCGGCTCCCTACCCTGGGCGGGTGGAGATCCTGGTGTGGTTGGCGCCTACGGGCGTGGTGCTGGTGGTGATGATGGCCTGGGCCGGCTGGGCGGGTCGACCCCAGCGCGAGGAGACCGACCGCTCCGAGGCCGCCTACGAGCGGTTCGCCCGGGCGATCGAGAGGGACCATCCCGGCGCCGGCCTGGCCCGGCCCCCGGTGGCCCGGGACCGGAGCACCGGGATCGCCGTCCGGCCGTCGCGACGCGGCGTCGGCGGCACCGGCGGGGAGACCACCCGCCGCTCCGCCGCCTTGTGACCAGATGAGAAAGTAGGGCATGAGTCGCCGCACCCTGGCCAGCGCCATGGTCTTCAGCCTGCTGCTGGTGCTGCTTGCCGTGGCGGCCTTCCTGCCCGTGCCCTACGTGACGATGAGCCCCGGTCCGACCGTCGACGTGCTGGCCATGGACAAGAGGACGCCGATCATCGAGGTCCGCGGCGCCAAGACCTACCCGACCTCCGGCGAGCTGCGCCTGACCACCGTGTCGGTGACCAACCCGACGACCCGGGTCGGGCTGATCGAGACCATGAAGGCATGGGCTGACCCGAAGCGGGCCGTCTACCCGCGGGACGTGATCTACCCGCCGAACCAGTCCGTCGACGACGTGCAGCAGCAGAGCAGCGTGGAGATGGTCAGCTCCCAGGACACCGCGGTCGCCGCGGCGCTGACCGAGCTCGGCTTCAAGCTGCCGCTGCGGATCGAGGTGCTGGCGGTCACCAAGGGGTCGCCGGCCGACGGGAAGCTGGAGACCCGGGACCTGGTCCAGAGCATCGACGGCCGCCGCGTGGACACCGTGCAGCAGGTGACCCGGGCCGTCCAGGACGCCGGAGTCGGGAAGGCAACGACCTTCGTGGTCCGCCGCGACGGCACCACGAAGACCGTCCGGCTGACCCCGAAGGCATCGCCAGACGACCCCGAGAAGGCGATCGTGGGCGTGCAGATCGGCACCGGCTACGACTTCCCCTTCACCGTCTCGGTGCGTCTGGGAGAGGACATCGGGGGCCCCAGCGCCGGGCTGATCTTCAGCCTCGGCGTCTACGACCGGCTCACGCCGGGCGCCCTGACCGGCGGCGCGGACATCGCGGGCACGGGAACCATCGACGAGCAAGGACACGTTGGACCCATTGGAGGCATCGAGCAGAAGATCGTGGCGGCCGCCCAGACCGGCGCCAAGATCTTCCTGGTGCCCCCGGCCAACTGCTCCTCCGCCGAGAAAGCCGATGTGAACCAGGACCAGATCAAGCTCGTGAAGGCCCCGACGCTGCACTCCGCCGTGCAGTCCTTGCGTGCGTACGCCCAGGACAAGAACGCCGACCTGCCGAGGTGCTCATGAGCGACAGCCCAGCCGCCCGCCCCGACACCCGCGTCACCGACGGCGACGAGGCCCCGCCCGCACCCGCGGCGGACCCGGTCCTGCGGCAGGCCGTGCGCGAGATCGAGGAGCACGCGGCCGAGGCCGGGTGGGACCAGCCGGCCCGGCTCTACGCCCTGGCGGTGACCAGCGACCTGCTCGCGCGCGAGCCCGCGCTGGCCGCGGCGATGGGGCTCGACGCGGGCGCCGCGGCCGGGTCGCTGACCCCGGTCGAGCAGGACGAGGTCCCCGCCGACACCCCGCTGGAGGGGGTGCTGGCGCAGATCATGTGGCCGGACGAGGTGTTCGGCTGCGCGGCCGTGGTCGAGCGCCTGGTGCTGCCGCCCTCGGCGGACGCGCAGATGCCCACCGAGCCCGAGGCCGCGCAGCGGTACGCCGCCGAGCACCCCGACCGTCAGGAGGTCCGCATCGTCGCGGCGGCGACCCGCACCGGGTCGACGTACTGTGCGCTGCGGATGCGCGAGCACGACGACCCACTCTCGGTCGTGGAGGCGCCCGACCTGGTGCCGGCGCTGCTTGAGCTGCTGCGCGGCACCCTGGACAGCTGAGACCTTGACCACCGACGAAGCACCGACAGGACCGGTTAGAGAACTGTGAGCGGAATCTTCGACGACGACAATCCCGAGCAGACCGAGCGGGTGCCACCGCCCGGGCCGCAGCCGCGGTCCCGCGCGCTGGTGGGCACCATCGTGGTCCTGGTCGTGGCCTTCTTCCTGATCTCGGTCTTCACCGGGGTCTGGACCGACCGACTGTGGTTCAAGAGCCTCGACTACTCGAGCGTCTTCACCAAGGTGATCGGCACCAAGGTGCTGCTCTTCGTGGTGTTCGGCGCGGTGATGGCGGCGGTGGTCGCCGCCAACGTGGTGCTCGCCTACCGCTTCCGGCCGCTGTTCCGGCCGGCCTCGGCCGAGCAGGTCAACCTGGACCGCTACCGCGAGGTGGTCGACCCGCTGCGGCGCTGGCTGGTCCTCGGCCTGGCCGTGGTGCTGGCCCTCTTCGCGGGCGGGTCCGGCGCCGGTCAGTGGCGCGAGTTCCTGCTCTGGCGCAACCGGCAGCCCTTCGGCACCACCGACGCGACCTTCAAGAAGGACGTCGGCTTCTACGTCTTCGACCTGCCGTGGTTCCACTACCTGGTCAACTTCGGGATGGCGCTGGCCGTCCTCAGCGTGATCGCCGCCGCGGTCGTGCACTACCTGTTCGGCGGGATCCGGCTGCAGGCCAAGCAGGACCGGCTCTCCGGGGCCGCGCAGGCGCAGATCTCGGTGCTGGCCGGCTTCTTCGTGCTCTTCAAGGCCGTCGACTTCTGGCTGGACCGCTACAACCTGACCAGCGACAGCGGCGGCCTGTTCACCGGGGTCACCTTCACCGACCAGCAGGCGGTGCTGCCGTCCAAGACGATCCTCACCTTCATCGCGATCATCTGCGCGGTGCTGTTCTTCGCGAACGTGCTCCGGCGCACCTGGATGCTGCCCACGGTCGGCCTGGCCCTGCTGGTGCTGTCCTCGATCCTGCTCGGTGCGATCTGGCCCGGCATCGTGCAGCAGTTCCAGGTCAAGCCCTCCGAGCCGGACAAGGAGGCGCCGTACCTGGCGAACAACATCAAGGCGACCCGACTGGCCTACGGCATCGCGAACACCGAGGTCACGCCCTACGACTCGAAGCTGACGCTGAGCCGGTCCCGGCTCGCCGAGGACGCCAGCTCGATCCCCGGCGTCCGGCTGCTCGACCCCTCGCTGGTCTCCGACGCGTTCGAGCAGCTGCAGCAGGTGCGTGGTTTCTACAGCGTGCCGCAGGTGCTCGACGTGGACCGCTACACGATTGACGGCAAGCCCCGCGACGTGGTGCTCGCCGTCCGCGAGCTGGACCAGGCCGGTCTGCCCGACAGCCAGCGCAACTGGGCCAACGAGCACACCGTCTACACCCACGGCTTCGGCGTGATCGCGGCCTACGGGAACCAGAGCGACCGCGCGGACAAGCCGGTCACCAACAGCGACGGCAAGCCGGTGTGGGCGGAAAAGGACCTGCCCCCGGTCGGGGCGCTGAGCCAGATGTCCCCCGACGGGTACCAGGCCCGGATCTACTTCGGCGAGAAGAGCCCGGACTACTCGATCGTCGGCAAGGCCCCGGACGGCAAGGACGTCGAGTTCGACCTGCCCGAGGGGAGCGGCGGCGGCACCGGCGCCCGCAACAACTCCTACGACGGCCCGGCCGGCGTCAAGGTCGGTGGGCTGTTCAACAAGCTGCTCTACGCGGTGAAGTTCAGCGAGCCGAACATCGTGCTGTCCAGCCTGGTGAACAAGAACTCCAAGATCCTCTACGACCGGACGCCGCGCGAGCGGGTGCAGAAGGTCGCGCCGTGGCTGACCATGGACGGCGACTCCTACCCGGCCATCGTGGACGGCCGGGTGAAGTGGATCGTCGACGGCTACACGACCAGCGACATGTACCCGAACAGCGAGAAGGACTCGCTGCGCTCGATGACCTCGGACGCGCTGAGCCCGAACACGACGTACGCGACGCTGCCCACCGACGAGATCAACTACATGCGCAACTCGGTGAAGGCGGTCGTGGACGCCTACTCCGGCGCCGTCGACCTGTACGAGTGGAACGCCCCCGGCCAGAAGCAGGACCCGATCCTCAAGGCGTGGGAGGGGGCCTTCCCCGGTGCGGTGAAGCCGAAGTCCGACATCCCGCCGGAGCTGCTCCAGCACATGCGCTACCCCGAGGACCTGTTCAAGGTGCAGCGCAACATGCTCGCGGCCTACCACGTGACCGACGCGAAGACGTTCTACGCCGGCGACGACCAGTGGAAGGTGCCCGAGGACCCCGAGAACAAGGCCAACAAGCAGCCGCCGTACCGGCTGTCCGTGCGCACCCCGTCGGGGGGCAAGGACCCGGTGTTCTCGCTGACCAGCGTCTTCGTGCCGCAGAAGCGTCAGAACCTCGCCTCGTTCATCTCGGTCGACTCCGACGCGGCCCGTGAGGACTACGGGACGATCCGGATCCTGCGCCTGCCCAGCAACACCCAGGTGCCCGGACCCTCGCAGATCGCGAACTCCTTCGGCAGCGACCAGGCGATCCAGCAGCAGGTGCTGCCGTTCACCCGGTCCAACGCGAAGGTGATCTACGGCAACCTGCTGACGCTGCCGGTCGGCGACGGGCTGCTCTACGTCCAGCCGCTGTACACCCAGCGCAACGCCGGCCAGGGCACCTACCCGCAGCTGCGGTTCGTGCTCGCCTCGTTCGGTGACGCGGTCGGGGTCGGGTCGACGCTGAACGACGCGCTGAACGACGTGCTGGGGACCAGCGGCTCTGGTGGCTCCGGCTCCGCAGGCGGCTCCGGCTCCGGGGGCTCGGGTGGCTCCAGCGACAGCGGTACGCCGATCCCGGGCAACGTGCGCTCGCTGCTGCAGCAGGCGGAGACGAAGTTCGCCGCTGCCCAGAAGGCGCTGACCGCCGGTGACCTGCAGGGCTACGCCAAGGCGCAGGGGGAGGCCCGGGCGCTGGTGCAGCAGGCGATCACCGCCGCGGACAAGGCTGCGGCTGCCGCACCGTCGCCCTCGCCCTCCAAGGCGCCGTCCGCCTCGCCCTCACCGGCAGGCTGACCGGTCGGGACGGCCACCGTGGGCGATTTGGAGTCCTCGGTGGTCGTCCCGTAAGGTTGGGCTCACCGACGCGGGGTGGAGCAGTTCGGTAGCTCGCTGGGCTCATAACCCAGAGGTCGCAGGTTCAAATCCTGCCCCCGCTACCACCGCTGACCTGGGACTTTGTCCCAGGTCAGCTGCTTTTTTCAGGGTGGCTCATCCCCCTGTGCGTCCAGATCTGCGTCCCTTGGATCTTCAACCATGGTTGTGCCGCTCCCGTCGACGGCCTCGGGGCCGAGGATCAGGGTGACCACCTCGTCGGCTGCCTCCTGGTCCATGCCCGGGATGACGTGCATGTAGGTCTGCATGGTGAAAGCCACGTTCGCGTGCCCAAAGCCGCTCGCTGATGATCTTGGGCGAGATCCCGGACCTGAGAGCGGCGGTGGCGTACGAGTGCCGGACGTCGTGGAGCCGAATCCTCGGCAGCCCGGCCGCGGTCACGTGCTTGTGGAACAGCGAGGTCAGCGTGTCCGGGTGCAGGGGAGTGCCGTCCGGCCACACGAACAGCAGACGGCTGGGCTGCCCCAGCAGCCGCCGTTCCTCTCGCCACATCTCGACATAGCTGCGCAGCGCCTCGAGGGTCCGCGGGTCGAGCGCCATCACGCGGTGGCCGGCCTCGGTCTTCGTGTCGGACTCTCGGACCTGGCCGTCGACCGAGACCCGCGGCGCACTGGGGGTGACCCGTGCGTGCTTGAAGTCGACGTCGGTGCTGAGCAGCCCGGCGAGCTCGCCGCGCCGCATGCCGGTTGTGGCCGCCAGCATCCACAGCGCGAAGAACCGGTCGCTCTGGACGTGGTCGAGAAACTGGCGCATCTCGTCCGGCTCCCAGACGTCCCGCGTCGGCCGTCCAAGCCGGGGCGGCTGCGCGTCGTCGGCGGCGTTGCGGGGCGTCATGTCCCAGCGGACGGCGTCGCGGAGTGCCCGGTGCAGCATCCGGTGGATGTTCACGATGGTCTTGGGAGCCAGGCCACCCTCGCGCCGTCGCCTCCCGTGCTCGAGGAGGTGGCCGTAGAGCAGGTTCAGTCGCACCGGGGTGAGGTCCTGCAACGTGGTCTCGCCAATGTGGGGGATGACGTAGAGCCGCATGTAGTTGCGATAGTTGACCCAGGTGGTCGGTCGCACGCTGACCTTCATAGCGGTGTGCCACTCCTCGAGGAACTGCCCGACCGTTCGCCTCGAGGCGCGGACCGTCCGTCCCTTCTCGTAGTTGATGATGGCCAGGCGCAGCGCCGCCTGTGCCTCGCGCACGGTCTTGAACCCAGATCGGCCCGGGCGTAGGCGCCTTCCGGTGAGAGGATCGAAGCCGGCGTCGAACCGGTATTCGTAGTCGCCATTCTCTCGACGCCGGACGGTCCCCTTCACGCTGACTCCAGCAACTTCCGCAGCCTCGCGGTCACGATGTAGACCCGGCCTCCGAGGTGGGCCGTTGGCAGGTCGCCACAATGCCTGGAGGGTTGCTGAGCACATCGCGAGCGGGGGAAGCCGTCGCGGATGAGGATCACGCCCATCGCACTGTTCGTGTGCCATCACCAAGATCTGTGACTCAGGCGACGAACCGGGTGTCGCCGGCGTCGGTGGCCCGGGTCTTGATACACGCCATAGTGCCTCCATGAGGTGCTCTGTACGGTTATTGTCCGCGCAGTGTTCGCAAACGTTTGCCCCGAAGGTCAGCGAAGGTCGGCGGAGGTCGGGACTGCTGCACGATCGGGTGACAGGTTGGGTCAGGCTGCCTGAGTGGCAGGTGTGGTCATGATGGTCTCGTACTCGACGAGGGTCAATCGGCCGAGGGCTGTTTGACGACGGCGTCGGTGGTAGGTCTTCTCGATCCAGGTCGCGATCGCGGGCAGCGGCGGCAAGTGCCGTCGTCAGCCGGACAGGCGCCGGACCTCACCGGGTGTTGTCGAGGATCAATCTGGTCGCCTCTTGCGGTGCATCCCATTGTGGAAAGTGACCGCACCTCTCGAACCAGTGCAGCACCGCATCGGGGAACAGCTCCGTGGCACGTGCGGCCTGTCGCGGTAGGGTCACCCAGTCACGGCGCCCCCAACCGATCGTCACCCGGCCGGGCACGGTGCCAGCCGCGGCGCCCTTCTGCTTGGGCCCCTTGATTAGGGCGTTCAAGGCAGCGCCGGTCGACGGAGCGTCCGCCAAGCCGCGCACGTCCGGAAGGACGGTCTCGCTCGAGAGCGCCCAGGGCCGCGCCGACAGTTGCGCCAGCAGCATGGTCCTGCCGGCGGGACTGCCGAGTAGTGAGGGCAACATGCCGCGCAGCGCACAGACCAGAGCGATCGAGGGCCGCAGCGTGGCGCCGAAGATGAAGCGCTCACGGTCACTCCAGAAACCGCCCGGGTCCAAGGCCACGGTGTCGCCGCCGACTCCCCGCCGCGCGAGCTCGAGCACCATGCGGCCGCCCATCGACTGGCCGACGGTGGAGACCCCCTCCAGGCCCTGTTCGCGGATGAACTCCGCGACGGAGTCGGTCAGGGTGGCGATCGAGACCTCGCCGGTCAGAGGAGGCGTTTCGCCGAAGCCCGGTAGGTCGACAGCGATCACCTCGCGGTGCTGCGCCAGTTGCTCCATGATCGGGGCCCAAGATCGCCACCCTGCGCCCAGACCGTGCACGAGCAACAACGGGCTGCCGCTTCCGCGTCTCACATGGTTCAACGTCACGTCGAAACGCTATCTTAGCCGCGTCTAGGTGTGCTGGGTCCCCACGGGAGGAACCCCTCACGGTACTGGCCCGCGGTCGCATGGTGTTTGGGCCGCACGAGGTTCGCTTTCGGGACGCTGTAGCAGCAGACGGTGGCGGTCGGCTGCGAGGCCGTCCGGCAGCTGGCTGACGGCGCGAGCAGCGCCGACGCCGCCTACGAATCTGCCCGGCCGGGCAGGCGGGGCCGCGGCTCAGGAGATCCGTCGACGGTCCCAGTGCTGGATCGTCCCCGACGTACCAACCGAGTCTGCTCCGAAGACAACCCGGGCACAGTGCGGAACCGCATAGCGGCTCCCGTGATGGTTCAGCGCTCGCCTGGCTCTGCGACTAGAGCTACGGCTCGTGTCCACGCGCCGCTACCGCCCTCAACCTTGATCGGGAACGCGAGGATGGTGGCCCCGGTTGCCGGCACCGCCGTGAGGTTGGCCAGCTTCTCGATCTGCAGATAAGGCTGCTCGATGCCGGCGAAGTGCGCGGGCCACAGCGCCGCCGGATCGCGCCGCTGCTGCCACTCCGCGCCGATCAGCGGATATGGCCGGTCCAAGCTCCAGGCGTCGGTACCGATGGTCCGCACGCCACGCTCGAGTAGGGCCAGCACCGCTTCACGTCCCAGACCGCACCCGGTCTCCCAAAAGCTCTCATCACCCCACAACCGCTCCGCGGCGGTGTAGAACGCCACCACAGCGCCCGCCTGCAGATCAGGTGCGATGCCGGCAAGGCGCTCGACGACTTCCTCTCGGCCGATCAGGTGCCCAGTGGGCAGATCCGAAACGTCCACCACCACCAGCTCCCCGACGCACCACGAAAGCGGCACCTGGTCGATGGTGGCGGCGGGCGCACCGCCTGCTGTCGGCGCGTAGTGCCACGGCGCGTCCACGTGGGTACCCGCGTGAGTGGACAGCCGATGCAGAACCTCACCCGCGAAACCCCGTCCAACTGGCAGCGCCCCACGCGGGATGCCGAACATGCCCTCCCACAGCTCGGCGCCGTCCTCGTGCGTCTGAGCCTGCAGCACCGGGGGTACCGGCTCGCTTGGCGACGGTCCGAGACGGTGTGTCAGGTCGACGAGGCGAACACGGTGACCCAACAGCGAAATCAGCTTTTCCACCGCATCATCGTCCCAGCCCTGCGCCCGCCACGGTGTGCGCACCTGCCCGAGATACCGGTTGCGCCACCAGCCCCGGGCCGAGTCGCGTCACCAAGCGATCTTCCGGAGGATCCGTCTACGGCGACGGCACTGTCGTCGGCAGGCAGCGCGACCGACCTCAACTGGTGCTGTCGAGGAACTTGTTGCGCACATGCAGGTAGGTCGCGTCGAGGTAGACGTAGGGGAAGTCGGTGTGGTCCAACCCCCGGGTGCGGAACGCGCCGACGGACTCGTCGAGCTGCTCGCAGATCCGGGAGACCTCGGACTTGGAGATCCCCGAGTCGGCGCCGAGCGCGACGACGACGTCATCGACGCTGCGGGGGAGATGCCGTGGACGTAGGCCTCCATCACGACCGCGTAGAGGGCCTGGTCGATGCGGCGGCGCGGCTTGAGGATGGACGGGAGAAGGAGCCCTTGCGGAGCTTGGGGATCCGGACTTCGACGTCGCCGGCTTTGGTCGCCAGCAGCTTGGGGCGGGTGCCGTTGCGTTCGGTGAGACGGTCCTCGGTGCGCTCATACCGGTCCGCGCCGATCGCCCCTGCGGCTTCGAACTCGACGAGCTCCTGGAGCACGGTGCGGACCGACTCGCGGATCATGTCGACGCCATCGCCGGTACGGAACGCCTCGAGCAGCTCGGACAGGGCAGACTGGGACAAGGCCATCGGTGGGTCTCCTTCAGTGCGTGACTTGGTTGTTTCACACCGAAGATCCCGCCGATGGCCGCCCACTTCACGTCACCACGCCGGACCTCAAACCCCACCACTCCCAGGGTTTCTGAAGCGCCCCAGGTTTGATGCCGCTCCTGTTTGAGTCCAGGAGGATGAGCACCATGCCGAAGAAGATCGATGAAGAGTTGAAGGCCAGAGCCGTGCGGCTGGTCAATGACCACCAGGGCGAGTACTCCTCGCTCACAGCCGCTGCGGCGGTCGTGGCCCAGCAGCTGGGTGTCGGCAAGGAGTCCGTGCGCCGATGGGTGATCCAGTCCCAGGTCGACGGCGGTCAGCGCCAGGGCGCCACGACCGAGGAGCTGGCTGAGATCAAGGCACTCAAGGCCGAGAACCGTCGGCTGCGCGAGGACGTCGAGATTCTCCGCGGGGCAACAACTTTCTTCGTCGGGGAACTCGACCCCCGCAACCGCTGATCATGAGTTCATCGACACCATGAGAGCCAGGGCCACGCGGTCGAGTCGATCTGTCGGGTCCTGCGCGAGCTGGGCTGCCAGATCGCCGCGCGGACCTACCGCAGCTGGAAACGAGCCGGGCGAGTAGTCGCGGCCAGGACCGTGTCCGATTGCCACGTCGTCGACGCTGTGCGCGACATCGCTTGGACAACCAAGGTCGGCGCCGACGGCGTCCTCGTGCGCAGGCTCAGCCCTCTGGGTCTCTACGGGCGCCGGAAGATGACCGCCTACCTGCGTCGCACCGCCATCCCCGAGGCATCTGCGGGTGCCGTGGACCGCGCGATGCGGACCCTGGGGCTCTCGGGCGTCAGGCGTGACAAGGGTGTCCGGACCACGATCCCGGCCAAGGACGGCACCCGGGCCGGGGACCTGCTCGACCGCGACTTCAGCGCCGCCGCGCCCAACCGCACCTGGGTCACCGACTTCACCTATGTCAGGACGTGGGCCGGGTTCACCTACGTCGCGTTCATCGTCGATGTCTACGCCCAACGGATCGTGGCCTGGCACGCCGCGACGAACAAGCAGACCGACCTGGTGATGATCCCGCTACGGATGGCGCTTTGGCAACGCGACCGGGAGGGTCAGCCGATCATCGCCGGCGAGCTGATCTGCCACGCGGACGCGGGATCTCAATACACGTCTTTGCGCTTCACCGAGCACCTCGCGCTCGAGGAGATCCGGCCCTCGATCGGGACAGTCGGTGACGCCTACGATAACGCGCTGATGGAGTCCATCAACGGCCTCTACAAGGCCGAGTGCATCCGCACCACGGTCTTCCACGACGGCCCCTACAAGACCATCGCCGACGTCGAGTACGCCACAGCCGGCTGGGTCGATTGGTACAACAACCGCAGGCTCCACTCGACCCTGGGAAACGTCCCACCCGTCGAGTACGAGCAAGCCCACTACGCTGCTCTCAACCGAGAGCCGCACCCCGTGTAGGAACGGCCGAGAACCTGGGCGCTTCATCTGGTTGCCAGCCCACGGTCAGATCAGCCTGATCAAGCACCGACTCGGCTCGCCCGACAGCGCGTTCGCTGCCGACTCGCTCGCGGCAGCCGAGATCGGTCGGGCCGCCGGCGTCGGAGCTCTGTTCGCCGCCCTGGAGAACGTCAACCGGCACATCCGTGCGCTCGACGATTTCCATCAGCGCTACGACCTGCTGCTCACCCCGACGTTGGCCAAGCCGCCGCTTGAGGTGGGCTCTGTCGACACCCCACCGCTGCTGCAGCGGGCCTCGCGGATCATCGCCAAAGTGCACGCCGGCAAGATCCTCAACGCGACTGGCATCCTGGACCAGCTCGTCACCGAGAACCTGGGCTGGGTGCCCTACACCCAGCTGGCCAACCTCACCGGCCGCCCTGCCATCTCCGTGCCCCTGCACTGGACCGCCACCGGTCTGCCCTTGGGCGTGCAGTTGGTCGGCCCCCTCGCCTCGGACGGCCTCCTGCTGCGGCTCGCCGCCCAACTGGAACAGGCGCAGCCCTGGTTCGACCGATACGCCGATCTTGACCCGGCGCTGACCCCTTAGCACGCGGAGCCTTACGACCGAAGAGTGAGTACCTAGGCGGTGGAATGACACACCCACAGCGCGTTCAGTTCGATCACCTTCTTGCCATCGCGATCCTTCCGGGCGGACCCCGCAGTGATCACTCAGGGAACATGGACCCGACCGTCCTCATCCCGCCGGCTGCCGTGACAGGGACCGGAGCGCGCGCAGCTCCACGTCCAGCACCATGCCGGGGGCGCCGGCGTCGGGTCGGCGGTCCCGGGCGCGGGCGCGGATGGCGTCCTGGACTGCCGTCCGCGCCTCGTCGAGGTCACCGCGCGCGAGCGCCATCCAGGCGCGCTCGGACAGCGCCTGCGGCAGCAGGAAGCCCTCGGCCACCAGGTCGTAGATCTCCTCCGCGCTCCAGCCGTGGGGCCGATCACCGTCGGCGCCGAGGCCGAGCCCGATCTCGCCGGTCGCCCGCAGCACTCGCAGCTGGTCGATGTCGCGCGGTGCGACGGACCATGCCTCGTGCAGGCGGCGGAGCCATGTGACGTCGCCGAGCGCGATGGCCAGGTGGTGGCAGTCGAACAGCCGGCTGATGCGGTCGTCGAGCGCAGTCAGCGGCCAGCCGGCGATACCGGCCCACGCCGCGTCGGGCTCGGTCGATCGTAGCAACGACTCCGTCGGCGGATCGACGCGGCGGCCGCCCTGCAGGGTGGCCAGCGCCGCCTGCCTCCAGACGGACTCCAACGACGGGCTCGGGCCAGTCATCGCCAGGGAACGCCGTAGAGCTGGTAAATGTTGCGCTCCATGTACCGCCCCAGCTCGTTGCCTTCTCGATGACAGGTCTCGACGTCGTCTCGGCCGCGTCGTAGATCGCGTCGGCCGCCTCCTGCCCGCCGAAGAAGCCGATCGCCCCGCCGATCATCGCGCCGAGCGCCGCGGTGACGACCGCTCCCGGCCCACTCTCGATCCCAAACGCGGCTCCCGCCGCAGCCCCGGCCTTGGCGCCGAGCGCGGCCGCGGGAATGGAGAAGGCCCAGCCGCCGGCCTCCTGCGTCGCGACCCGCAGCCCCTGTCCGGGTGGTGCGGAGCGGACCCGCTCGACGGACATGCCCACCCCCACGACGATGAGCACGCGACCTCCGAAGCGGAACGCGCGCATCCCGGTGGTCAGTGCCGCCTCGCCGGCGACGGCGCCGCTGAGGGTCCTGCCCGGGACCCGCGTCACCGCCCGGCCAGGGATCGAACCCACGCCGTGACCCTCGGCGAAGGTCCGGGCGTACGAGCGCGCCGCTTCCAGCGCACGCATCCGCCCCTCGAGCCGGCGGATCGCGTTGACGCCGCGGTTCGCGAGCCGGGCGGCCTCGAGCTCCCGCGTGATCTGGGCACCGATCTCGTCGAGGTGCGCCATGATGTCGCCGGACCCCAAGAATTGTGCCCCCAGCCGGCGGGCGGCCTCGACGTCAACCCGCACGAGCTCGCCGGTTCCCCGCTCGCGCAGGATGGTGCGGAACGCCTCCAGGTCCGCCGCTGTGGAGATCCGGTCGGTCCCGAGCCGTGGGACGTTGCCGCCCGGCCGCATGTGCCGAAACGTCATCTCCGCCGGGTCGAGCTCCGGCTGGAAGGTGAACCCGAGGTCGGGCGCCCGCGGCAGAAGTGAGGCGCCCTGCAGGATCTGGGCGGCCGCCGGGTCGTGCGGCTGCAGCACCCGGTAGTACCAGCTGGGCTGCGGCATGAAGAGCGCCGATTCTCCGACGCTGGCGGCCGCACCACCCGGCCATGCCGGGGGGAGACCGCCGTCCGTGCCGACCAGGTGCGCCGGGGCCTCCGCCAGCAGGGCGGCCGACATGCCGGTGAGGGCCTCGAACTCAGCTACACCCATCGAGACCGTGTCGAGCGGTTGCGGCAGCGCGGATGCCGACGACCAGGCCGACCCCGCCGTCGCAGCGAGCGGCGTGGCGGCAGCCGTCGAGTTGCCTCGACGCAACAGCTCGGCGCGCTCGCGTTCGAGCGCGGCCCGGTGCTCGTCGGTGATGACCATGCTGGGCAGCTGCTGCTCGATCACCCGCAGTCGCGCCTCCGAATCCGGGGTGCGGTGCAGCGTTCCCTGGTCGTCCTGCAGCGTGTGGACCAGCTCGTGCGCGAGGAGTCGTCGGCCGCCCTCGCTGCCAGGGGCCCAGCGGCCCTCACTGAAGTAGATGCGCGAGCCGAGGGTCGCCGCCTGGGCACCGGCGCGCGCCATGAACCGGCGTGCCGCCGGGTCGTCGTGGATCCGCACCCGCGACAGGTCGGCCCCCAGCTGTCGTTCGAAGCCGAACCTGAGCGACGGGTCCAGGGGCGCGCCCGAGCTGCCGTCCACCGCCGTCCGGGCTTCCTCGGCCGCGCGTCTGGTCGACGAGGGTCGCCTACGAGTCTCCGCGAAGTGGGCCGCGTCGCGTTCGGCCGGCGAGTTGAGCGCCGACGTCTGGACCGATGGGTGCGGCGGTCTGCCCAGGAGCTGGATGACCGCCTGGTTGCCGACCGTGCGCTGCAGCTCCAGCATCGACGACACGCCGGTCGTCGCCGAGCGCGGGGACGGATGCGGAACGCGCTGGCGCTCCGACGCGGCCTGCGCGACGTGCCGCTGCGAACGCTCGGGCTTCACGGGCCTCATGCGCACCTCCCACTGCCGTGGAGATCGGTGGAACAGCGAGTCGGCGGG